>NZ_CP142032.1:0-65436 GCF_035666335.1 Pseudoalteromonas sp. CuT4-3 | reverse complement strand
CCTAGATTCTAATTGGAAGTGCACCACCTAATTCATTATAGACTTCATTTGGTGTTTTAAATCCTAAACATTTTCTAGGGCGATTATTTAGTTGCTCCTCTACCTTTTTTAATTGCTGATGGCTTACTTTGCTAAAGTTTGTTTTCTTCGGATAATACCTTCTAATTAACCCATTTATTTGCTCTACAGCACCTTTTTCCCAACTGTGATAAGGCTCACAAAAATAAGATTTATTTTTCAAAATGGCTTCTACTTTTTTAAACTCCGTATTTTCAGAGCCATTGTCATAAGTTATCGATAAACAAGAGCTTGGTGGGTAAATAGATAGTTTTTTACATATTGCATTCGATGTCGCTAGAGCTTTTTTAGATGATAATTTAGTGATGTGACACACTCTAGAAACTCGTTCAAGTAACACATTCAGCGCACATTTTCTGTCGCTAGATTCAACAGAGTCACTTTCCCAATGCCCAACGTTTTTTCTGAGATTAATGTCATCTGGTCTGTCTAAAATACTACATCTTTGACCCCAAACTGTTTTCGTTTTACGGGTTGGATATTTTTTCTTACGCTTTTTATGCTGCCTAGCTAAATATACAATAAGTGATGTTTCATTCTTGTATATATATTGATAAATGGCCTCGTGAGATACGCTGGGTAAGGTTTTATCAAATTTTATTCGTCCAGCTATGATCTCAGGACTCCACCCAAGTTTGAGTTTATCTGCCACATAGCGTTGAGCTTCAACAGACTTAAGCTTAACTCGCTTAACTCGCTTAGCTCTCTCCCTTACCCTTACTTCATAATACATTTGAGCTGGATGAGGGTAATAAGTTGGTACGTAATAATCATATTTATTACGCTTTAGCTCTCGGCTAATAGTGCTATGTGAGCGATTTAGTAATCGGCTCACCTCACGTATTGATTTTTTTTGGTAATGATACCACTCAAATAAACGACAACGTTCAAAGTTAGATAAATGTGAATATTGGGTACCCATGGCACACCTCCTGAACTTATAGTTTAGTAAAGGTGGTGCACTTCGACCTTGAATCTGGCTTGTTAATTTATAAATAATTAGAGTGGGTGTCATAGTTATGGCTTTATTACGACTAAGAAAGATTAAAGGGATGCCATATCTATCACTATCCTCATATATTTTGGACTCTAGGGCTTTCCTAGCCTGTTAATTTATGATGGGTGTCAAAGTTATTATTACCACTCAACATCTCAAATCAACATATAAATCCAACCAAATATTTCTTACTACATTGTTAATTTATAAATAATTAAAGTGGGTGTCTTATTTATGGCTTTATTATGACTAATAAAGATTAAAGGGGTGCCATATCTATAAATATCTTCATATATTTTGGACTCTAGGGCTTTTCTAGCCTGTTAATTAATAATGGGTGTCGTAGTTATTACTGGGCTTTTCTAGCCTGTTAATTAATAATGGGTGTCAAAGTTATTATTTTGTATAAATCTGTATTGGTTGACATGTAGAATGAATGCTCTACCATGTTGGGTAGAGCATTCATTCTACATGGGTTAAACACTATGCTAAAACAAGATATAGCTGCTGCACTTGAGGTGGCCTTTAGTCAACATGGCTTTGCTGAGCCTAGTGTGGCTAAGCTGCAAAAACTCAGTGGCGTTAGTTTGCGCACCCTTTATAAATATTACCCGTCAAAGCAGGCAATGATCATTGCTGCGCTTGAGTACCGCCATAATCGCTATATTAATTTTTTACTTAAAGATGCACCTGCTCCGGGAGTTGAGGCGGTTTTGCACATGTTTGATCAACTAAAAGCGTGGATGGTGCAATTTGCGCCTAATGGCTGTTTATCTATTAATGCGTTGTCGGCGTTCCCTGAAGATGAAGCTATTAGCCTTGCGGTGCAAACACATAAAAATGACGTAAAAAAACTGCTAGGTGAGCAAGGTTTAAATTCATCGTTGGCCAGTAGCTTGTTTTTGCTGCACGAAGGAGTGTCGAGTGCGTGGCCAGTTATGGGCGATGAGGCGGTTACATCAGCAAAAAACAGTATTCTTAAATTAATATAATGGAGCAACCAATGGCAAATTTACCTAGCACAATGCACGCTGTACAGCTTACCGAACATGGCGATTTTGATGTATTAAAGTATGCAACTAACTTACCGTTGCCAGCGCTTGCACAAACCGATGTACTTATAAAAGTTATGGCGGCAGGTGTTAATAACACAGATCTTAATACCCGCACGGCGTGGTACGCTAAAAAACAAAGCAGTAAAGACGATGCAAGTTGGTCTGGTGATGCGTTTGTTTTTCCTCGTATTCAAGGGGCAGATGTATGCGGCGTAATTGTGGCTGTTGGTAAAAACGTAGATCAAAGCCGTATTGGTGAGCGCGTTATTGTTGAGCCATGTTTAATTAAAGCTAATGGCGAAACGCTTAAATCGCCATGGTATTTTGGCTCTGAGTGTGATGGTGGCTTTGCACAGTTTACCCGCGTTGACTCTATTCACGCTTATAAAATCAATAGTAACTATAGTGATGAAGAGCTGGCCTCTTTTCCGTGCTCATATTCTACGGCCGAAAACATGCTGTTTCGCTCAAACCCACAGCAAGGGCAAACCGTTTTAATTACAGGCGCTTCTGGTGGTGTTGGTTCAGCGGCGGTGCAATTAGCTAAAGCACGTGGCGCTTTTGTTATTGCCATTACGAGTAAAAGTAAGGCGCAGCAGCTTGAAGAGTTAGGTGCCGATAAAGTTATATTTCGTGAAGATGATTTAATTCAAGCCTTAGGTAAAAACAGTGTGGATGTAGTCATTGACCTTGTTGCCGGCGAGCAATGGCCTGCACTGCTGGAGGTATTAAAACCAAAGGGGCGTTATGCGGTGTCGGGCGCTATTGGCGGGGCATTAGTAGAGCTTGATATACGTACTTTGTACTTAAAAGATTTAACTTTTTTTGGCTGTACAGTTATAGAGCCTGAGGTATTTAAAAGTTTAGTTAACTTTATTGAACAAGAAAAAATAAAGCCTATTGTGGCGCAAACATTCCCATTGAACGAAATTGTTACGGCGCAAAAAGTGTTTGCACAAAAACAACACTTAGGAAAAATTGTACTCACCATCCCTCATAGCGAATAGCGCGTTAAACAACAAAGCCCGTTACAAAGTAAACGGGCTTTTAAATGGTAACAAGCTTATAAGCTTTTTTTAGGCGGTAAAGCTACGTTTGCAAATATTAGCCCTGCTACAAGCGACATAAAGATTAAAAACGTTTGCTGGCCTATATGCTCGGCATAAACAAAGTCTTGGCCTTCAATAAGCGAGTTTAAGCCAATATACGTTTTACTGCCGGGTACCAGTACAATTAAGCCTTGCATGGCAACAATGGAAGCTGGCGCATTTGCAACGCGGTTAAATAAGTTACTAAACACTCCAACCGAAAGCGCACCCACAAACGTGCCTAACGTGTAGTCAAGGTACATAGCCGAACCAATACTTGTGCCATAGGCTATAAAACCAGATGCGATTGACCATCCAGCATGTTTAAGTTTGGTTCTAAATATCACTATTAAGCTGCTACAAAGTAAAAATATAGCCAGCCACGCAGTCCAGCGCGGTAGTGGCTCGGGCTGTACAAAATCGGTTTGGCCAAATATGGCAAAGCCAATGCCTATGCCAATAAAGGCGCCAAAGTACAGTTTAAATAACAGCATAAACGAGTCCATAACCCGCGCCGTACCCGACACTAAATGTCTAGCGGCAAGCTCTGCTAAACCAAGCGCTAGCGCTAAACCAGGTATAAATACAATAATGGCTGAAAGCACGACTAACCGTATATTTATATCGGGCGAAATATACACACTTATTGCACAAGCCAGCACTGCCGATACTATAGCAACAAGGGGCTCAAGCATGTGAGCAACCCGTTTTGAGCGCCCCGACCACAGTACAAACACATACACCACTAAAGTAAGCAACGCAGACCAAATAACGTCTGTCCAGCTGGTACCCATTAGCATGGCAAATGCCCCCCCCGATGTTGCAAAAGCAATACCGGTAACAAATTTATTGTACGGGTTTGGCATGTCGTAAATGGCATCAAGCTGAGCATCAACCTGTTGTAAGGTGAGCTTGTCGTCGAGCATTTGATTAACTAAGTCGTCGGTGTCGGCAAGTGAGCCTAAGTCGTGATCGCCTGGGTCTACGCGTGCCACGTGGGTGTATTCGTCTTCGTGGCCATCAGTCCAAATTACAAACGTTACCGAAGTTGGCGACATAACAAAAGACGATTTAAGTCCTAAGTAAGTGGCCACTTCCATTAAGTGTGCTTCTAGGCGGTACGCTGGGGTGCCGTACTTATGAAGCATTTTACCTAATTTAACGATAAATTTGCGTTTTTCAGTAAAGGTTGCAGTTTTCAAATCTTGTATGGACCAGTGTGTAAATAAATTAGCTAAAAGTATAGGCTAAAACGCCCATTTGTAATGGGCGCGATTTTAAACACAAATCTGTAGGAGTCTAGTCATTTTTAATCTAATTTTTTATTTTTTTCAGCAATCCATTGCGCCATATATTGCGTACTGCGCATAGTATGGTGTTTTAACATTTGTCCGGTGAAGTTTTTTTCCCTATGCGCTTTTAAATCGTTGCTTATAGAGTCAATTTTATTAATTAACGCCGCGCTTAATTTTACTTTGTCGTACAAGGTATTAAGTAGCGTATTGCCAGCTTGCTGCGCGTGTGTAAAACCGGCTTGATTGTTGTAAAGCTCAACGGCTGCATTTGCAAAGTCGTCGGTATTATTAGCCACTTTACCAGGCCATGGTAGTTCGTTGTGCATGCCCTCACTGCCTATATTGGTAGTTACACTGGGGGTTTGCATTATCATTGCTTCTAGCAGCTTGCCTTTTATACCTGCGCCAAAACGAAGTGGGGCTAAACATACGCGTGCGCTTTGCATTACCTCATAGGCGTTTTCGGCCCAGCCTTTTATTAAAAAACCGGTTTTAGGGTTATTAAGTGCTGTTGCTTTTGGTGGCGGGTAAGAGCCATAAATATGCAGTTCTGCTTTTGGTAATTGCTTGCGAATAAGCGGCCATATTTTTTGTAAGTACAGCACGGCATCCCAGTTGGGGGCGTGTCTAAAGTTACCTATGGTCATAAAGTGCTCACGTTGTTCAAACGAGTTTGTTTGCGCAGGTAAAGCGGTTAAATCGACCATAAAAGGGAGATGATGTAATAAACTGGCTTCTACGTTAAATACACTACTAAGTAATTGCATTTCAAAGCTTGAAATAATTAAGCTTAGGTCGCAGCGCAATATTGCGGCTATTTCGCGTTTTGCTATGTCTGAATGTAAATCGCTGGTGGTAAATTCTCGCTCGCCTTTGTGCGCTTCGTGGCGAGCATTACGTAGGCATTGTAAATCTTCGGTATCGAGTATTTTTATGGCATTGGGGCAATGTTTATCTACACGCCAGCCAAATTGCTCTTCCATCATAAAGCGGTCAAACATCACTATGTCTGGGTTGTACGCTTTAACGTACTCATCAAAACTTTCGCAGTTTAAGGCAATGCTTTGACTGGTTATACCAAAGTGATCTAGGTTTACCATGTGCTCGGTGCGTTGTGCTGGGGTGGCAAATTCTACTTGCCAATTTTGCGCTTTAAACGCGTTTAATAACGACATCATGTGCGTACCCGCAGCAGACGAATTTGGCTCTGGCCATACGTAACCAATTACCAGCACTTTTTTCATTACGGTGTTTCTCTAATTTGTAGGTTTACATTTACCAGTGTTTTTACTGGTGCAGTGTTTGTTTGAAGTTGTTCTTGCAGCACTAAAATACTGCGCTTAGCAAGCTCTTGCGTGTTTATATTGGCGCAAGTAAAGCGAGGTTGAATTTCGGTAATATCAGGAATATGTAAGCAGCTTACTATATTGTTTTTTAAATGCGGGGCGGCGGCTAAAACACCATGCGCAATTATATTATTAGCGCATACAACCGCGTCAATACTCGGATTATTAAGTAATGTGCTACTAAATATTTGCTTAGCATGTAATGGGGTGCTTTTTGTGCACGTAATAGCTGGCTCAGGGGTTATATTGTGTTTTTTACACGCGCTATTAAAGCCACTTAATAAACCTTGTGCAGATAAGCTTTCATCACCCACAAACAGTATGTTTTTAGGCGAATCATTTATTAGCTGCAGTGTTACTACATGGCTTGCTTTAGTGTAGTCGGGTAAAACACACGGGGCTGAGCTGTAAGGTACTTCGTGCATTAGGCTAATAACATTGTAGGCAGTAGCAAGGTTGTCGAGCCACTGCGCACAGGTACTAGCCACAGGGCAAATTATAAATGCAGCCACTTTGTATTCTTTTAAATTATTTATTAGCTGCGTTTGGCGCTCTACGCAGTTGTTACTACTAACAATAATGGCCTGAAAAAAAGCCTCGCTTAATGCCTGCTCAATATTTTTAGCAAGCAATGCCATAAGCGGGTTTGTTAAATCGTCAATTACTACAACTACTAAATTAGAGCGCCCAGAGCGCATAGCCGCTGCATCGCGATTATACACATAACCTAGCTCATCTATGGCTTGTAACACTTTTTGTTTGCTTTTATCGGCTACTTTATTACTGTGCGTAAGCACTAGCGATACGGTCGATTTAGACACCCCCGCACGGTGAGCAACATCAAAAATAGTGACCGATTTAGCTTTGTTAGGCATGGTATTTTAAGCGCGCAGTAGTGAGTAAATAGCTGCGTAGTGTAGCGTATATAATGCGTTTAAGTCATCTTTTAGCCCTGTAATTTAAAGCTTAATACTTTATGAACAGAGCAAAACATGTTTATATAACTTTTATAATCTTAAAAATAACAAAAGGATAAATACATGAACGCATTTAGGCTGTTAGTTGCCTTTATTTGTTGTGTTGTAATAATGCCAAACAGCTATGCTGAGCAAGGTTATCAAACACCTTCGCCTGAGCTAGCCGCTGTGGTAGATGCCAAATTAGCACCCACTAGTTTTTTATCGAGCGATGGCCAATGGCTTGCTTTATTTGAGCGTAAGCGCGTAGAGACGCTTGACGAGCTTGCTAAAGATGAGCTTAAACTTGCGGGTATAAAGCTAAACCCTGCTAACTTTTCACGCTCGCGTGTTAGCGCTAAATACAGCGCGCTTGAGCTTAAGCATGTGCAAAGCGGCACCGTTATTAATATTAATTATTTACCAAACGGTATTATTCGCTCGCCTAAATGGTCATCTAACAGTAAATATTTAGCGTTTGTTGTAGAGCAACAAAACCAAGCAAATTTATGGCTTTACAGTGTAGAGACAAAGCAAGCTAAAATGCTCTCAAATGCAGCGCTTAACTCGGTTATTACCGCTACGCCTTACCAATGGCTGCCCGATAGCAGCGCACTGGTTGCAAATTTAGCGGTTAATATAGGTAAACCCGCGTTAAAAAACAGCAGTCAAAATGTAGTGCCTGTTATACAGCAAAGCACAGGCGAAAAAGCCCCAGCGCGTACTTATCAAAACTTATTAACCAGCCCGTTTGACGAAGCACAGTTTAAATTTTACGGCCAAGGGCAATTAGCTTACGTAACGCTTGATGGCAATACACAAGCCATTGGCAGCCCTGCATTATTTAAATCGTTTTCGGTATCGCCAGATTCAACCAATATATTAGTTGCTGCGATAAACGAGCCGTTTTCGTATCAAGTACCGTACAGCCGTTTTGCCAGCACTTGGCAAATATGGGGAATGCGCGGTTACGCATTAGCCGAACTTGTAAAACAACCGCTTGCCGATAACATTCCACAAGGCTATGACAGTGTTCGTACCGGCCGCCGCGATTTTGAATGGCGCGCGGATCAAGGCGCAGAAGTTATTTGGGCCGAAGCGCAAGATGGCGGCGACATGAAAACCGATGTTAAGCACCATGATTATATTTACAGCCTACGCGCGCCGTTTAAACGCGAGCCTAAGCTGTTTGCTAAAGTAGAGCGCCGCTATGCTGGTATAGTCTGGGGCAATCAAAATATTGCCATGCTTAGCGACTGGCGCTTTAGCGACCGCCAAGTGCGTACGTATGTTATTCAGCCACGCAATGCAGATAAAAACCGTGTGCTTTTTTCTGAGCGAAGCTATAACGATGCGTATAAAAACCCAGGTAGCTTTATATACGAGCGTAACGATTTAGGCGCCAACGTTATTAAAATTGTTGGCGGGCGTTATATGTATCTGCGCGGTAACGGCGCGTCTGAGCAAGGTAATATTCCGTTTTTAGACCAGTACGATGTAAAAACGAATAGCAGCAAGCGTTTATGGCAATCACAAGCGCCATACTACGAGCGTGTTCGTGCATTGCTTGACGACGAAGGCAAGCGCTTTATAACTGTGCGAGAGTCTAAAACCGAGCAACCTAACTTTTTTATTCGTGATTTAGATAACGATACTCTTACGCAGCTTACTAACTTTGCTCATCCGTACCCAGCATTTAAAGGGGTTACAAAAGAGCAGTTACGTTACAAACGTGATGACGGGGTGGAGCTTTCTGGCACGCTTTATTTACCGCCAGGTTACGATGTAACCCAAGGCCCGTTACCCGTACTTATGTGGGCGTACCCACTTGAATACAAAGATAAAGCCGTAGCATCACAAGTGCGCGAATCGCCATACGAATTTACTTACATTGGTTATTGGGGCCCTATGCCTTACCTTGCTAAAGGTATTGCCGTATTTGACGACCCTAAAATGCCTATTGTAGGTATTGATGGCAGCGAGCCAAACGATAACTTTAGAAAGCAGCTAGTTTCAAGTGCGCAAGCTGCGGTTGATGTGCTGGTTAAAAAAGGCATTGCCGATAAAAACAACATTGCTATAGCAGGGCACTCGTACGGTGCATTTATGGTGGCAAACCTATTAGCGCATAGTGATTTATTTAAAACCGGTATTGCTCGCAGTGGTGCTTACAACCGTACCCTAACGCCGTTTGGTTTTCAGGGTGAAGAGCGTGATTTTTGGCAAGCACAAAGTGTGTACGCAAACATGTCGCCGTTTTTCCATGCTGAAAAAATTGACGAGCCAATGCTAATGATCCACGGTCAAGAAGATCCTAATTCTGGAACTTTCCCAATGCAAAGTGAGCGCATGTACGCCGCCCTAAAAGGCTTAGGTAAAGACGCTCGCTTAGTTATGCTTCCTTACGAAGCCCACGGTTACCGCGCTCGTAAAAGCTTATTACACGTACTGTGGGAACAAGAGCAATGGCTAGATAAGTATTTATTGAGTGATACCGCAAAGCCAGTAGAGGTCATTACTCAGCCAGTGGCAAGTACTGAACAATAGTAGATAATAGGTAACCAATAGCGCGGCTACTTTAGCCGCGTTTTTTGCTTTTAATATAGAGAGAAAAAATGATTGATGTTGCAGCGCTTGCCGTTTTTATTCCTACCTTCTTTTTTGTATCTATTACACCGGGTATGTGTATGACCCTTGCCATGACATTAGGTATGAGCATAGGTGTAAGGCGCACATTATGGATGATGATAGGTGAGCTGTTAGGGGTCGCAAGTGTTGCTATTGCTGCGGTATTAGGTGTTGCAAGCGTAATGCTAAATTACCCTAATGCGTTCGATATTTTAAAATGGGTAGGCGGTGCATACTTAATTTATATAGGTATAAATATGTGGCGCGCAAAAAGTAAAATGTCGATTGATACACATAGCCCAAGTGATGTAAGCCGCCAGTCGCTATTTACGCAAGGCTTTGTGACTGCCATTGCTAACCCAAAGGGCTGGGCGTTTATGATCTCTTTACTACCGCCATTTATTAGCGTTGAACACGCACTCGCCCCGCAACTGTTAGTGCTTGTTTTAGTTATTATGATAAGCGAATTTATCTGCATGTTAGCGTACGCCACAGGCGGTAAAAGCCTACGTTTATTTTTAAGCCGTGGCGATAATATAAAATGGATGAACCGAATTGCAGGCAGCCTTATGGTGCTAGTAGGCATATGGCTGGCATTAGGGTAATTAAATAACAGTTGATATTATCAATTAATTTGATATGGTTGATTTTGTCATCTATTTTAAGAGAAATACCTGTTTAATGAATACGCCTACTTTAGTAAATTCTGCGCTCGTAGAGCCTAAAAAAACACCGATCATTTATAAAATAATGGTGATGGTAAGTATTATTGTTTTTGTAGGCGGCAGCTTAACAGGCATTATGACTTACACAAATGTAGGTATAACTGAGCATTTTTATATAGATTGGTTTACCTCGTTTTTAAGTGCGGTGTTGGTTATGGCTCCTGTGGGGTTAGCAATGACAGCCCTTATGAATACCTTGGTGGCTAAGTTATTACCAAAAGCAAGTGAGCTAAAACGTAATTTAGTGATTAGTGTTTTTATGGCGCTTACCATGGAGTCGCTAATGGCGTTTGTAACCGCTACTAACAATATAGGTTTTGCCAATATGCGCTTATTTTATACCGCGTGGGTAGAGGGGCTATTAGCCGCGCTACCCATTGGTTTAACATTAATGCTTGTTATGTCGGTTACTGTAAAACCTAAATTAGAGCGATTTTTAAAAAGCTAAATTGCGCTTTTTAAAAACGTTGACGTGCGGCTATGCTTAGATTGAGCCACATCTTCAGGTTTACCTTGAGCAACAATTAAGCCACCTTCGTCCCCGGCTCCTGGGCCAATATCAATAACCCAATCGCTGTTACTGGCTACTTGCATATCGTGCTCAACCATAATAACGGTGTTGCCCGCATCAACTAAGCCATTTAACTGCGTCATCAACATGGCTACATCTTTTGGGTGTAGGCCGGTGGTTGGTTCATCTAAAATATACAGCGTATCGCCGCGCTGCGCACGTTGCAGCTCTGTGGCAAGTTTAATGCGCTGGGCCTCTCCGCCCGAAAGCTCAGTAGCCGGTTGCCCTAAACGTAAATAGCCAAGGCCTACTTGTAAGAGCGCATTTAGCGCACGTAAAATAGCGGGTTCATCGGCAAAAAATGTATGCGCTGACTCCACCGTTAAATTAAGCACATCGGCAATGGTTTTATCTTTGTAGGTAATGTCGAGTGTTTTTTGGTTGTAGCGCTTGGCGTTACACACAGGGCAAGGCGAATACACGCTAGGTAAAAATAACAGCTCCACGCTTACAAAGCCTACGCCTTCGCAGTTGTCGCAACGGCCTTTTTTCACATTAAACGAAAAACGACCTGCATCGTATTTACGCGCTTTTGCCTCTTTGGTATTGGCAAACAATTTACGTACGTGATCGAACAAACCAGTGTAAGTAGCAAGGTTTGAGCGAGGCGTGCGACCAATGGCTTTTTGATCAACCGTTATTAGGCGCTTTATATGCTCAAGGCCCTCGGTTATTTTGCCATGGGTTGGTGTTTGGAGTTCTTGATCAAGCAAGTCGGCTTCATCGGTAGGCATTGGCGGCGGCGTTTTTTGTCCTAAAGCATCTTGAATAAGCTCGACTAAGGCTTGGCTTACTAAGCTTGATTTACCTGAGCCAGAAACCCCCGTAACACTTGTAATAACTCCAAGCGGAAATTCGGCACTGATGTTGTGTAAATTGTTGCGCTCAATACCACTTAGCTTAAGCCAGGCTGCTGGCGTACGTTGTGTTTGATGATTTGGCTTTGCGTTATTGTTATGTTTAAAAAGATACTGACTTGTATGTGAGTTGCTCACTTGCTCTAAGCCTTCAACTGGGCCGCTGTAAACAATATTACCGCCATGCGAACCCGCATTTGGCCCTACATCAACGACCCAATTGGCGTGGCGAATTACACTTGTATTGTGCTCCACCACAAATACTGAGTTACCAGCCGCTATTAGCTCATCTAGGGCGCTTAAAAGTGCTTGCGTATCGGCTGGGTGTAAACCTGCCGAAGGTTCATCTAGCACATACACAACACCAAATAATTTTGAGCGAATTTGCGTTGCAAGCCGCAAGCGTTGTAATTCCCCGGCTGATAACGATGGCGTAGTACGCTCAAGCGATAAATACCCTAAACCAAGCTTAGTGAGTGCTTCTACGCGTTTAATAATGTCGCTTGTGATGCGCTTTGCCACAATGGCTTTTTCGGGGTTGGCTGCGTTACTTTTAGCGGGGTTATTGGCAGCAATGCTTAGTTTTTCTGCCAGTTCGCCAAGTGTTAACTGCGAAATTTCACCTATATCAAGGCCTGCTACTTTAACCGATAACGACTCTTTTTTAAGTTTTTTTCCTTCGCACTGTGGGCATTGTGATATTTGCATATACTGCGATACGCGCTTTTTAGTGCGCGGACTTTGAGTGCTCGCAAATGATTGTAAAACAAAGCGTTTAGCACTTATAAATGTACCCATGTAGCTGGGGCTTTCTTCATTTTTAATAGCCGCTTGGGTTTGCTCAAGCGTGTACTGGGGAAACACGGGCACTGTGGGCGTGTCGTCGGTAAACAAAATCCAATCACGGGCTTTTTTAGGCAGGGTATTCCACGGTTTATTAATATCGTAACCTAACGAGGTAAGAATACGGCTTAGGTTTTTACCTTGCCAAGCTGGCGGCCATGCTGCAATGGCGCGCTCTTTAATTGATTTAGTCGGGTCGGGCACTAACAGCTCTTCGGTTACGTTAAATACGCGGCCAATACCGTGGCACTCTGGGCAGGCACCTTGTGGCGTATTTGGCGAAAAAGCATCGGCATACAGTATACCTTGCCCTTTAGGGTATTCGCCCGCGCGCGAGTAAAGCATTCGCAGCGCGTTAGAAATAGTGGTTACGCTACCCACCGATGAGCGTACCGAGGGTGCCCCACGCTGTTGTTGTAATGCTACCGCGGGTGGCAGCCCTTCAATCGAATCTACATCGGGCTCATCTACTTGGTCTATTAATCTGCGCGCATAAGGCGATACCGAATCAAGATAACGATGCTGTGATTCGGCAAATAATGTTCCAAAGGCGAGCGATGATTTACCCGAGCCCGATATACCAGTAAAAACAACAAGTGAATTACGGGGCAAGTTTACATCCACATTTTTTAAGTTATGAACACGCGCGCCTCGTACTTGAATGCTGTGCTCAGGGTTTAATAAAGCCGATTGCGCTTTACTAACCTCATGTGAATTTTTAGGTGTGGTTGCCATGTAATTTACTCCTGTTTAATAACCATGTGTTTATTAACGTGCCGCAAAGTATTAATACTAATGGGGCGTCACTGAATGAGCGCTTAGTTAGTTTACTGAGCGTTTAATAGAGTGTTTACATAATAGGTAAAAACTGCGAGTATAAATTTCAATCAAGTATTAAAGCATCTAAATTTAAAAGGACGTTTAATTGTGGCAAAAATTGTCGTTAGCTTTTTATTTTTATTAGTACTTTGCGCCAATGTGTGTGCAGCGCAAAATAATGTACTAAACGTTGACCGAGCCATACCAAATAGCATGCACTTATCGTTTCCAAACGATAATAATATAACGCCTAAAAAGTCTGACTTTTCTATTGCAAACTATGTACTTATGAGCAACGAAATAGGAGAGCGTTGGGCGGTTATAACCCTTACTAATTTAGCCTCTGGCAAGCGAGAGCTTAATCAAGAACACGTGTTAGCGCTGTTTGCAGATGGCAGCAGGCTAACACCAAGTGAATTTAAATTAGGCTTTAAAGGCAATCAAACACAGTCGGTAACGGTATCGTTTGCTGAGCATACGTTTCCTATTTTAAGTGTGTATACCAGTAATGATCAGTAACATGTTTTTAGATAAGTTAAATATGTAGCAATTGCTTTAGTTTATCGGCACCGGCTCTGCTGGTGCTTAGTTCAGATTTAATATCATCATTTACAATCACCATCAATTTGCCATTAAACCAACGCTGTATTTCTTTAATGTGGTCAACGTTAACCAAATAACTTCGATGAATTCGTACAAAGTTTTTTGCTACTAGGGCATGTTCAAGTTGATCGAGTGTATCGCTTAAGTGATGAAATGTATCGCCATTCCACGCCAAACTATTGCCTTGCTCCGATTTAATAAATTTAATGTCACTTGGGGAGAGTAAAAATATCCGCTCACCGTTTTTACTAATGAGCTTATTTATGGTGTTTTTGGTTAATGTAAAGGTTTGCTCGTGTTCTGGGTTGTTAACTTGGCAGTGGGCACGCTGTAGCTCTAGTTGTTGCTGCGCTTTGGCGAGAGCTTTTTTTAGCCTAGCAATAGGAAAAGGTTTGAGTAAGTAGTCAGTTGAGGCGTGCTCAAAAGCTTCAATTGCAAATTGGTCATACGCGGTTGTGTAAATAATAATGGGCTGGTAGTTAAGTAAATCAATAAGCTCTAAGCCGTTAATTTCAGGCACTTGTATATCAAGTAATACCACATCCGGAGTTAGCTCATTAATTAATGAAATGGCCTCTTTGCCATTTGTGGCCATACCCACTACTTCAACATGCTCCATTAAACTCAATTGATGGCTTAATTTTTCGCGAGCGGGAAGCTCGTCATCGGCAAATAATACGCGCATTTTAGTCATTGTGTTTGGCTGGTTTTTGCTGCTCATAGTGTTAGCTCCAACGTAACCACTGCACCATTATTATTGCTCAGTAGTACCTTACTTTTACCAAGTTGTTTAACGCGTTTTAGTATGTTTTTCATTCCTACACCACTGCCATGGCCGTGTTTTATAACATCGCTCGAAAACCCTTTACCATTATCGCTAATTTGTATTTTAACGCCGTTAGGTAGCTCACTAAGCGTTATATTAAGTATTAACGACGTTTGTTGGGCGTTATGTTTAATGGCGTTTTCAATAATTGGTTGAATAAGTAGCGGGGGCAGCGATATGTTTTTAAGCGTATTGGGAATGTGGTAATTAACTTTGAGTTTATCGCCAAAGCGGGCTTTTTCAATATTTAGGTACTTTTCTATTATTGTAAGCTCTTGCTGTAAAGGTATTTGTTGTTGCTCTGCCGTGTCGAGGGAGTACCTTAAAATGTCAGCCAGTTCATGCAGTACTTCATCGGCTAAATCGGGGTTTGTATGAATATAAGCCGAAATTGTATTTAAGCTATTAAACATAAAATGTGGGTTTAGTTGGTAGCGCAATGTAGCAAGTTGGGCTTGTTTAAGCGCGTGTTTTTCTGCTGTTGCGCGTTTTTTGTTTTCAATAAAAATACTGGTAAAGTAAATACACGAGCCCCAAAGTAAGCCGTTAAAAACAACAAACACCCCCATCGATTTGTGCCCATCAAAAAGCTGTGTGAGTACTATATCGGTAAGTACATTACCGAGTGCCATAAATACAACAGCTATTAACCATTCAAACGCTATTTTGTTAATGTGTTTATTGCGCAGGTAAAAAATAACTGCTGCCGCACTCCAAACAGGAGCCCAGTAAAAAGTAACAAACCATACGGTAGCAGCAAGTGCACTACCCGCAGTAAAAGGTGCAGAGTTAGCAATTATGAGCCCAAGGGCATAAGCAATATCTACAACAAGTAAAATAAAAAAGCTGTATTTATAAAAAGGATGTTTGAGCATAATAGGTGCTTCTTTTTGTAATTGATTAAACCATAACAAAAAACAGTCAAAACCCAAAGAGTTTGTGTTTTGACTGCTACTCTTTTAAAAGTATGTTAGCTCTTTGATTTGTAATGTATTTTTTAATGGCTCATTGCTTGCGCCTGGCATTTTACGCCACATTAAGTTAACTCCAGTTAATTCAGTGGCCGACCACGTAACGGGGCTACCAAAGCCAAATTGTTTAAATGTAGTGAAAGGAATATCAAGCGTTGTCCACTCATCGCGCGGCTTTAAAAGTACACTAAAGTGATCCCAATCTTTTACATCACTATGATAAACAGACAGGGCAAAAGGCGTACTTGAACCTTTATATGTTAGTCGAATACCTTTAAATGATGAGGCATCAGCCGGCGATGTAAATTTTATTTCAGCGCCTGCCCACGCGCCAAAGCTGGTCGGCTTTGTAATGGTTGTATCAATAGTTAAGCTGTTTTTATGCGTGGTAAGTGTTGCCACAGACTGACCACCCATTACCGAGTCGCTCAAGGCTTGCCATGGTGTATCACCGGTAAAATCATCAATAACATGCTGAGCTTGGCGGCTTTTAACTTCTTCATTACAAGTGGGGCCTTGTGGTGTTATAGCCTTGTTTTGCGCAATTAAGGCTGGGCGGTCTACTTGTATACCTGATTTGTAAACCTCTGAGATAGTATGAATGTGGTTTATATCATCAAGCGGGTTTTGCTTAAGCAGTACAAAGCTTGCCTCAAAGCCATTAGCCAGCTTGCCAATGCTCTTGGCTTTATTAATCGCTTTTGCGCCGTTAACAGTGGCCGCATTAATTATTTCACCATTTGTTAGGCCCGCTTTTTTAAGTGCATCTAACTCGTTATGTAACCCAGTACCGTGCAGCGTGTAAGGGTTTCCGGCATCAGATCCTGTGCCTATAGTAATATTAGCTTTATGTAGTTTTTGTATATTTGCATAAGCGGTTTTACGCTCTACCCACGCGTGCTCTTTCCATTTTGAAGGTGCAGGCACGTTTTCAAACAAACACCCTTGAAGCTTTTCGGGAATGGTTTTTAGTAACTCGCTTTGAGAGCTAATAGTGTGGTTATGCTTTTCATCGCTATGGTTATGATACACCGCAAGGGTAGGAATGTAGGTTACATTATGCTGTTTCATTAGCGTAATAAACTCATCGTCAATCGCTTCGCTATTAATACCGTGCGCTAAAGCCGTTGCACCGGCTTTAATAGCGCGTTTAGCATCATTTAGTGTAGAAACATGCAAAAAATACGGTAAATTAGCCGCTTTAGAGCGTTTACCTAGCTCGCTTAATTGGCTATCAGTTAACGATTTACCCACACCGCCAAAGGTTTCAATAACCGCTTTAGTTACATGTGGATTAGTGCTTATATGTTTTTTCCATAGCGCTGCTATGTCTTCATCTTTTGCAATTTCGTATGCGTGGCCGCCAAACTGCGTGCCGTGTCCGCCAGGGTTGGTAAACAAAGTCCCCGCATAAAAAAGGTTAGGGGTTAGCTGGGCTGCTTTTAATTGAGCGGCTTCGTTTAGGGTTTGCTCAAATGAAAACAAATCAACAATGTTTGTTACGCCTAAATACAAGTTAGAATTAAAGTGCGATTTAACCGGCAAATACTGAAACTCAGTAAAGTTACTACCCGATGAACCCAAATGTACATGTAAATCAATTAAACCAGGTATTGCATATTGGTTGTTAGCATCAATAGTTTTATCGGCGTTTTGTCGTTGGTCAGTCGCTTTAGTAATACTTACTATTTTACCATCATCAATATACAGCGAACTCGGCGCAGAAAAGCTTTGCGAACTACTTTGGTATAAACGAATGTTATCGACCCGCAGGTCAATGGCATACGCACTAAAGTGGCTTGCTAAACTCAGTGCTATAACTGTTTTTGTAATAATGTTCATGACTATATTCCTTATCAAAATAGGTGTTTGGCGTTTTGTTGATAAGAAATTTAGCGAGTTTTTTAACCAGCTTCATTAATGTTTATCTGAATCGACATTATTAGAGGTTGAACCGACACAAAAGTAAATAAGCGTTGTGGTGGGGTGCTCGGGCTAACTAAATTAAGTTTTTAAAGAGCCGCTATGAGCGATAACCGGTCATTGAGGATGGCTAAATTTAGGGCTAATTAATAGATAAAGTTGTGTCGTTTATTCATATAGTCAAGCAAACGAGCAACGCGTATATCCTACATTTAAATTTATTTAAAATCTTGAAATACCCTCGGTTATTTGTTGGAATGTGGATAGATGAGCTTGAAGTCAGCAAAAATATGCGTGATGAGCGCACTATTAAATTGTTAGGCGTTGCTGAACAAGGAGAGATATTCAATGGCTTTTGCCCTCGCACCAGATCAAGAAAATGCTTACCCATCACTCATTACGGCATTGTGCGCGCGCGATGCGTATACTAGAGGCCATTGTGACCGCGTCTGTGCGCTTGCGTTGGAAGTGGGGCGTGCGGCCGATTTGAGTGCCCCCTCATTAGATGACTTGCGTATTGCCAGTCAATTACACGACGTGGGTAAGATTGGAGTTCGTGATACTGTTCTCTCGAAGCCTGGAAAGCTCACACCTGATGAAAGGGAAGAGATAAAGGCTCACTCGGTTATCGGTGAGAGAATAATTAGTGAGACATTCCTGACAAACAGAGACGAGGTCGCGTCTATTGTCAGACATCATCATGAAGCATTTGATGGAAGCGGATACCCAGACGGACTGGCTGGTGCCGATATTCCCCTGAGTAGTCGAATACTTTCGATCATTGATGCGTATGATGCACTGACGACTAGCAGGCCATACCGCATGGCTAAATCGCACCTTGAAACTATGAATATCTTGAAGCATGAAGTGGACACGAAGTTTGATCCAAATATTTTTTTGTTGTTTACAAAAGTCATAAAGGCCAGTTCGGCACGTGCCTCGTAAACGCTCGTTCCTAGAATACGGTGAACGCTGCCTAAAAAGTCTCTGCAGATGACATTTGATCCGCCACCCACTTTTTTGCTAACGCAAAAGCAGGCGTTGTCTCAAATGCACCTGAGCTCAGGCGTTGCTAATGTCTGCAAATGGCACTTAGGCGGACTTCGGCAAAGTGCGATAACTGGACACTGAAAAAGTTAAATTTATTCCTATTTTTTGAGTAGGAGCCTAATTTTATCCGATAACATTATTAAACGTCGTTTTGGGGCAAAATAACATGCTTAATTCCTAGCTGTTTAAATACTTGTTTACAAAGGTAATTATTGTTGAAATTATTAGGTTATTATAGTATACGCCGTTTGGTGTGTTACAAGCCACCAAATGGTTTTTAATAAGCTGCTCAAGGAAGAAACATGGAAAATACTGCACAATCTATTGATATTATAGGACTAGTAAAGGCTAGTGGGCCATATTTGGTAGCAGTGGCGGGTATGTTATTTTCTTTTATTCAAACTAAGCGTGTCGCTGAAATTACCAAAGAAAAAGATCTAGAAATTACCAAACTTCAACAGCAATCTGTAATTTCAATAGAAATTTTAAAATCGAAAAGCTCTGCAATATTAAAGTTGCAGGAAATTTATAGCCCCTTATTTGCAAAAGTAACAGCTACTCTAAATGTTTATTGTTGTGTAGTTTCAAGCAAGAAGAAAAGTGAAGATATTAAAACTGATTTAAGTGAAAGGTTCGCGGATGACTATAACTCATTAACATTTGAGAGCAGAAAAATAGTCTTGGCAGAGGCAATTGCTATTTGCCAATCTTTAAAGGATCACAATTGCTATGAGCTTGCAGTCAAACTGGATAATAAAATGACAGAAGCATTAGCACTAGTTGACATACCTGGTGCTTGTGCAGGTAGCGAACACGTTGAGCCTATATACACAGCTTTACGCGAATTAAATTTGTTGTACGTTGCTTTTTTCTTTCGTCTAGCAGAATCCGAGGCCGCAGCAAGCTGAACCGCTTCTTGAAGCATTACGACCGTCCGCTCATGGCACTCTTTAGCCACCGACAACATAAAAAATTGATAATAATTGGCAAGGTATTTTACTGTGTCGGATGGCGCTTCGCTTATCCGACTTACACTTACACAAGTCGCTTATTTAGGTTCACTTACTACCCAAAAAACGTCTATTCAACACTAATACCTTGCTTTAAAAGGTACTCCACTGCTGCATTAGTATGGGGCTTAAACGCCTTCCAACGGCCAATTGCTTTGTTGTTAAGTGGTTGGCGTACTTGTACTTTACTAGCCGTAGAGACCGGTGCGGTGTTTAAGTGAAAGTCTATACACTGTGCTTGCCACTCTAAATTACAAAAGCTAACTAGCTCTTTTATTTGCTGCTCGGGCTGGGCGACTAGCTCTTCGTATTTTACTAATTTTATATTGCTGTGCAGGGCGCTAAAGTGCTGCATGAGTTTGTAAAAGCGGCTGTAAAATTTGGCAGTGTCGAGTAAATCGAGCGAGTATGCGTAGTAGGGGTTATTAATGGTAAATAACTGGCGATAGTTACCAATGCAGGTGTCCATTGGGTCGCGTAGCATGCAAATAATTTTCGCGTTTGGCAGGGCTTTGGTTATTAAGTCGATATAAAAAAAGTTAAACGGGAGTTTATCTATAAAGTGCTTATGGCTGCCGGTGGTTACGCGAGTGGCGTTTAAATACGTTGTCCCAAGCTGATTAAAATCAAGCTCATACGCTTTAGTGAGTGTTTGAGTATCGAGCACATGCGGTGTTTGAGTTTGGCTTAATTTTTTAACGCTTAGGCCAAAGTCTTGTAATTCACCGGCTGATTGTACGTCGCTGTGGCTCGATAAAATACGCTCAACCAATGTGGTGCCAGAGCGGGGCATACCTAATACAAAAATAGGCTCTTGCGTTGGGCTGCCGTGTGTTAGCGCGTGTTTATTCTGCTCACTTAAATGTTTAATGTGTTCAAATAATGCGGCTGAGCTTTTATGATCAAAAGGCTGTATAGCGCGTTTAGTGGCTTTTCCTTGCTCTAGGCTGTTAAACGCATCATCAAACTTGCCTATGTCTTGGTACTCTTTTGCAAGTGCATGGCCAATGTGTAATTTTGCATCGGGGTGTGTTACTTGCTCAAAGACGTTTTTTAAGCGTTCAATATGGTTAGTTTGCAGCGTCGCTTTGGTTAAATCGCTTAATGCGAAATGGCTTGCGTGGTGCAGTGAATTTAGCGCAATGGCGCTTTCAAAGGCATTTTTGGCTTGTTCAAATTGGCCTAAAAATTTAGCGCTTACCCCTAAATTATAATAAAACTGAGGTTGCGGTTTATTTGCATGGTTAGCCAGTTCAATTGCGCAGTTAAAATAGTTTAGTGCCTCTTTGTGCAGGCCTGCTTGTGTAAGCGCTACACCTAGGGTATCGGCATCAAGACTCTTTTTTATTTGCTCAACGGGTATCGCTAAAGCGGTATTTTTGGCTTTGGTAAGCTCACCTGTTAATGCGTAACACTTTGCAAGCTGCGCGCTGTATTCAATGCTTTTACCAAGGCTAAGGGCTTTTTCTATTAGCTTTATGGCTTTGTGAATTTGCCCAACACGTAAATTAACCATCGCCAATAAAAAGTATCCATCAGCAAAGTCGGTTTTTTGAGTGACTAATTCAACTAAGGCTTTATGAGCAAGTTCAATATTGCCTTGGTTTAAATGTGTAATTGCACTTTGGTGGAGTTGTTTTAAATTTGGCTGCATTGTTTAATTTTTATTGTTTAGTTGCGCGTTAATAAAGAAAAAAGGCTCAAATAAATTTGAGCCTTAAAACATTGTTTAAAAGTGACTATAAATTATATTTCAAATTTGTAGTTAAATTTAACGCCTACCGTAAGTGGGCGATTTATATAGTGGCCGTAGTTACGTTGTATGTCGGCACCGTTTGCAGTTGTTATATCGGCATCTGAACGACGTACTGATGTAACGGCGTATTTATTAAATACGTTATCAATGTATAAAGTAGTAGACCACTCATCAGCCGTTAGCTTAGCAGAAATATTACTTAAGCTGTAACCTGGCAGGGTTTCGCCATTGTCATGCAAACCTACTTTTGAAATTACATCACTTTGTGCGGTTAAACCGTAGTTAATATCAAGGGTTTTGTCGTTAAACACATCTGTTTGATAGTTTACACCCATTGAGAACTGATGCTCTGGCGAGCCCGGTAAACGGTCGCCGTCTTCTGCGCCATCGGTGCCATCAGCATTAAACAAAAATGGTGCGTCTGATGTTAGCTCTGCTTTGGTGTATGCGTAAGTTGCATAAACCGAGAATGAGTCAGATAAAATCGCACGGGAAGAAATTTCAATCCCTTTTGCATTTGCGCTGCCTGCGTTTGAAAGGTACGTTAATTGGCCTACATCTGTAGCGCCTGTAATTTGTGCATCATCCCAATCTATGTTGAATAACGCGGCATTAAAGTGTAGTTGGCTTCTAAACCAGGTACTTTTAAAGCCTAACTCGTAGTTTGTAGTAGTATCTGCATCAAAAAGCCTTTCGTCAGCGTTACCACATCCTGTTTGCTGGTTTTCAGGGATAGGATCAGGGCAAACAGCTAGAAGGTTGGAACCGCCAATTCTAAAGCCTTCACTTACTGTTACATAACCCATTACTGAATTAGTAAACTGGTATTTAGCATTAAATTTGAATAAGTTACCGTTATCGCCTGCTTCGTCTTTTTCGTAAGCAACGGTGATTGCATCAGGGTCTGCATCGCCATAAAGTGTATTTGCAAGCGGGAAGTCAAATGCTGCTTGCGCCTCTACATCGTATTCGTAAAAACGTGCACCAATGGTAATATCTAATTTTTCGGTAACTTGGTAGCCAACTTCGCCGAATAGCGCAGACTCAGTGACTTTACTTTTTGTAAGCTCTAAGTATTCTAATGAGTCAGGTCTTAGCTGAGCGCCACCAAAGTTATCGATAGCAAATTGGTCAAACCCAGGCGTAAACTCTCTACTTGATGCTTCGGTTTCTGTTTTGTTGTAAAAGCCACCCACAATCCAGTTAAAGTCGCTGTCGCTTTGAGACACTAAGCGAATTTCTTGAGTGAAGGTGTCTTCTTCTTCAATTTCACGCGTGAAAGATGAAAACGCTGGAAATTCTTCGTAGCCGTAATCAAGACGAATAAGTAAATCGGTTTGGTCGCGTTGGCCGTCGGCATCAAAGCTTGAAATACCCGTAGCCGATACTAGCTCTGCAAAACCTAGGTCTGCTTTTAGCTCGAGGCTTAGTAATTGATCTTCTTTTTCGCGGGGCTCTTCATAACGATAAGCAGACTCGTATTTACCTACAATATCGCTTAAGCCATTATCATCGTTTAAACTGTTGTAATGAACAATCGAGCGGCCTTCGCTGTCTTGGTTTTGGTAAAAGTAATTAAGTGTCCCTTCAAATGTTTCGCTTGGTTTCCAACGTACAGAAATACGCCCTGTGGTAGTTGTTTCGCCGTTGGCGTCTTTTACATTTTTAATGTTTTCGTTAACTGCAGCGCTATCGCTCCAATCAGGGTCGGCAAGCGATACACCTGGCTCACGCACTGTGTAAGCATAATCAATAAAACCTGGGTCTTCATATACGTTTAAGCTTGCACGCACTGCAAGTTCATCTTCGATAATAGGAAGGTTAACAATAAACCCGCCTTCGCCACCTAAAGAGTCACTTTCTTGGGTTTGAAACATATCGCCGTAAACTTCAAGCGATGTAAAATCAAGCTCAGGCTCTTTAAGCATGTAACGAATTGCACCGCCTAATGTGCCCGCACCATAAAGGGTGCCTTGTGGCCCAATAAGTACTTCAACACGTTCTACGTCTACCAAGCGCATATCTACCGAAACCGGAATTTCGTTAATGTAAGTTGATACTGTACCGCCATCTGATGATGGGCCAGACGAGTTAGTGTTTAAACCACGAACAATGATAGGAGAGCCTGAGCGGCCACCTTGATCGGTAATTGTTAAACCAGGTACCCAGCGTGCTACATCCGCAAGCTCACTGATATTTTGATCTTTCATAATATCGGCATCGAGCGCTGTAATATTTAGCGGTGCATTTTGCACAGAGCCACTGCGCCTTGTTGCTGTAACTTCGATTACTTCGAGCGATTTGTTGTTAGCTGCAACTTCTTCTTGAGCAAGTGCGGCATTAGGAAATAAAAATACGCCAGATACAGCGCTCGAAATAGCCAAGGTTAACAAGCTTGGTTTAAACATAAAAAGTGATCCCCAGTTCAAATGTTTTACATTAGTAAATTAAGTGAACAGTTTATCAGGGAGTTAAGGGGCAGGGAATAATAAAATTGAATTTTAATTCACTTTTTTGGAATAAATAGCGCGTTAAAATAAACCTTAACTCATGTAAATACATCTCGCATCCAATGATTTTCAGTAAATTAGGTACATGTTACATACAGCTAGCATGATTGTTTAAAAGTAATAGCCATTCACGTTTTTAAAATTGCACTAATTGTTGTGTTTGTTAATGCTTCTTAAGCCCTGATAAAAAAACGTTTGAGGTAGCTTTTTTAGTAATGACTTATTCTATTTTTTGCACTGTAAAAATTAAGTTTGATCCCCATTATCGTTAGTTATCGTAAGCTATTTCAATTCGCACATGTGTGCGCATCAAGGAGCAAGCAATGAGTCAGTTATTCTCGGAGTTAAACATAGGGCAACTCACATTAAACAACCGAATTATTATTGCACCTATGTGCCAGTATTCAGCAAATAATGGTGCAGCTAGTGATTGGCATACCATTCATTTAGGGCAGTTAAGCTTAAGCGGGGCAGGGTTACTTATTTTAGAGGCCACAGCGGTTAATCCAGAGGGGCGTATTAGTTATGGCGATTTAGGGCTTTGGAATAATGAAACCCAGCAAGCATTAGATAAAAGTTTAAAAGCGGTTAGACAATATAGCTCTATGCCTATTGGTGTTCAGCTAGCACATGCTGGGCGTAAAGCATCTACTGAAAAGCCATGGGATGGGGGTGGTGCATTAAGCCCAACGGATGAAAACGGCTGGCAAACGCTTGCGCCTTCAGCAGTCGCGTACGACGAAAATAGCCCAGAGCCAAAAGCCATGAGCCAATCCGACATAGACTCATTAATTAAAGACTTTGTAAGCGCCGCTAAACGCGCTGATGAGCTAGGGCTTGATTTAATTGAGCTACATGGTGCGCATGGTTATTTGTTACACCAGTTTTTATCGCCTCTTTCAAACAAGCGTGATGATGAATACGGGGGCAGTTTGCAAAACCGTATGCGCCTTGTGCTTGAGGTGTTTAAAGCACTAAGAGCTGAATTTGCAAGCCATAAACCGGTAGGCATTCGTATCTCTGCTACTGATTGGGTAGAAGGTGGCTGGGATTTAGCACAATCTATTGAGCTTGCTAAAGCATTAGACAAGCTTGGCTGCGATTTTATTCACGTAAGTACAGCAGGGCTAAGCCCAGAGCAACAAATACCGGTTAAACCTAACTTTCAGGTACCATTTGCAACCGCTATTAAAGAGGTAGTAAGTATGCCGGTAATAGCCGTAGGTTTAATCACTGAGCCACAACAAGCCGAAGATATTATTAGCGAGCAGCAAGCCGATGGCGTAGCACTAGCGCGAGGTATTTTGTATAACCCGCATTGGCCTTGGCATGCTGCAGCGCAACTTGGTGCAACCGTTAATGCGCCTAAGCAGTACTTGCGATCTAGCCCGCATGGGCAGCCTTCACCTATTAAGTAACCCACACTTTTACATTTACCATGGCTATCCACTGCATTTATATGCAGTGGGTTTTATTATTTATAAATTAGAGTTATTTATGAACCAATCACGTGCACAGCCAGTGCAAATAAGTAATACCTTAGTGAGCATTATTGCTCTGTGCTGTGGCCTTATTGTGGCAAATATTTATTATGCCCAACCTATTATTGAGCTATTAGCGCCCGATGTGGGTTTAAGTGCGCACAGCGCCAGTTTTATTGTGTCGCTTACACAAATTGGCTATGCAATGGGACTGTTTTTTTTTAGTGCCATTGGCTGATTTAGTCGAAAACAAACGCTTAATGCTCATTACCTTAGCCATAACATTTTTAAGTTTAATAGGCGCAGGCTTGGCGCAAAGCCCAAGTGTAATGTTGCTATTATGCTTATTGGTGGGGGCGAGCTCTGTATCGGTGCAAGTATTAATACCGCTTGCTGCGCATTTATCGTCAGATGAAAAACGCGGGCAAGTACTGGGTAATATAATGGCGGGGTTGTTACTGGGTATTTTATTAGCCAGGCCAGTTGCAAGCTTAATAGCCGATCATTTTGGTTGGCGAGCCGTATTTTACTTTGCCGCAGGCTGTATGGCATTTATAGCCAGTGTTATATATTTTGCTATACCGAGCAGGCAACCGGCACACAATACAACGTACTTTAAGTTATTAAAATCGCTTAAGCAGCTAATAATACAGCAGCCCGTGCTGCGTCAGCGGGCATTGTATCAAGCGCTTATGTTTGCCTCTTTTAGCTTATTTTGGACCAGCGTACCGGTTGTATTAGCCAGAGAATATGGTTTATCGCAATCGCAAATCGCCTTATTTGCTTTAGTAGGCGCAGCTGGTGCTATTGCAGCCCCTATTGTTGGGCGTTTAGCCGACAAAGGTTACACGCATCAGTTATAGTTACTTGCAAAAGTGATTGCTGCTGCGTGCTTTTTACCCAGTATATTTGAGCTTCCACACGGTATTATTATTTTAGCGCTAACGGGCATGTTTATTGATTTTGCTGTGCAGGCAAATATGGTGCTGGGTCAGCGGGTGGTATATTCATTAGAGCCGCAAAGCCGAGCTCGCTTAAACGCCATATACATGACCAGTATTTTTGTTGGCGGAGCGCTTGGCTCGTTAATGGCAAGCCCGCTATACGAAGCTGGTGGCTGGGAAAGCGTGGCGTTAGTGGCAGCGGGTATGCCAGTTATATCACTAGTCGGCTATTTAATGACAAGTAAAAAGTAGCGCGATACAAGTTATATAAAATTTTGTTATTTAAAAGGCCAGCGCAGTTATGTGCTGGCCTTTTTATAGAGGCGATTATTGTTTTTTAACACTCGAAAATGAGCTACCCACCGAGGCTATAATCACTAATAAAATAGCCAACCATTGCCACAAAGTTAATAACTCGCCAAGTATAATAAACCCAGCAAGGGCGGCAAATGCAGGCTCTAAACTTAGCATAATGCTAAACCCTTGAGCGGGCATATTACGCAGTGCAACCATTTCAAGTGTATAGGGCAGTGCGCTTGATAAAAAAGCAATGCCAATGCCCAGCGGTATAACACTCCATGTAAACGCACTGCTTTGTAATATGCCGCCATAAGGTACAAGTACAATGGCTGCTACGGTCATGCCGAGTGCGACCGTTGCGCCGCCTGAGCTTTGTGTGCCGGTTTTTTTGCCAAATAAAATATAGGCTGCCCAGCAAGCACCGGCACCTAGCGCGAGTATTACGCCAATTGGGTCTAGGCTTTCTTGGCTGCTCATATCGGGCAGTAACAGTAAAATACCCGCAATTGCACACGCCACCCAAAATAAGTCGCGCTTAGCGCGTGAGCTAAATAACGCCACCGCTAATGGGCCGGTAAATTCAAGCGCAACACCAATCCCTAAAGGGATACGCTCAATGGCGTAATAAAATAAAATGTTCATTCCGCCTAGGCTTAAACCGTATACCACAATTGATAACCGATTACCCTTAGCTGGTAGGTGTTTCCACGGTTTAAATATTAAACACAAAATAAGTGCAGAAAAGCCAAGCCTAAGTGCAGTAGTGCCTTCGGGGCCAACGACCGGAAATAACTGCTTAGCAAATGAGGCGCCAGATTGAATTGTGATCATTGCTAAAATAACGCACACAAGCGCGAGCAAAAAGTCTTTAGTGGATGATTGCATTGTTTTCCTTGGTAACAATCGTCTAGTTTTGCGCAGTGTATCTGTTTTTTATTGGCTAAGTAATAGCTTGTATGGCATACACATTAAATTTGGGAGGGAGTGACTAATATGTGCGATGAATTAGCGTAGCTGATTATGCATAACTAAAGGCAAAAGCTGAGTGTCTTAAAATAAAAAAGCCAGCGAATAGATCGCTGGCTTATAAACGTTTAGGTCGTTTTAGTGTGTTTTGCTAGCACTTTTAACTAGGCCATCTAAAGAATAAAGGCCACGTTTTTCATCATTTTTACGTTTGATTTCTTCAAGCGCACGCGCTTCTACCGCGTCAAATAATGCATTAATTAAACGGTTAAAGTGTTTATGCATTGCGGTACGTGCGGCGCTTGCATCGTGTGTTTGCAGCGCATTATAAATAGCGGTGTGCTCATCCATTACGCAATCGTTATTGTTTTTACACACACTGCCGTAATCAGCTACAATTTGTGAATTGTTTAAACGTAAATCCCATAAATTTGCCACCGCATACTCAAGGGCTTTGTTACGTGTAGCACGCGCTATAATTTCGTGAAACTCGCGGTCTGCTTGTTCTACATATAAGCCTTTTTCCATGGCTATTAGCGTTTGCTTTAATTGAGCTAGTTCTTCATCGGTGATTGATTGAGCGGCAAGTGCGGCTATTTCACCTTCAATGAGTGCGCGAGCTTGTGTTAGCTCAAAAGCGCTGATCTCTTTAGTTTTTACAGATGTTTCTTGTTGTTCTATTACATAAACGCCTGAGCCGGTTTTGACCTCTACGCGGCCTCGTACTTCTAATGCAATAATAGCTTCACGAATTGTTGGGCGGCTTACGTCAAACATGTCGGCAAGTTCTCGCTCTGGTGGTAAACGACTCCCAGCAGAAAACTCTCCTTGGTTTATCAAAGCTTCAACTTTATCAACAATGCGCCAAAATAAGCGACGGTTTCCCATATTCTACCTTTATTACCTTAAGGAATAGCGGCTAATAGGCTAAAATAGCCTAAACCTACTGTTATTAGCAGAGGTTACCCCAAAATTCACTATTATGTCAAAATTCTAAAGTGATGTAACGGTCATATAATATTATAAATGAGTGTTAACCTATTTATGTTACCAATTTAGTATAAATTTTAATAATTGGCTAGCTTGATTGGTCATGTTTTTGTGTACTAAGTTAACTTTGCTCATTTATATAAGCGTGCTTAGAGCAAGCTAACTTTAATGGATTGAAATGTGTGCAATCTAGGCGCGGGTTAATGGTGGTGCGAGGTGAGTAACCTAGTTCGCCTAATAACTGGCGCAGCCTTGGTTGAATGGTGAATAGATTTATGCATATTAAACCATTAAAAATCTACACGCTTTAATAAAGAGCCTGTGTAATTTAGCTGTACCTAATAAAAAATAAGTAAGCACATAATTACAACTAGGCTCTTGCCTTGATTGCCCACGGATGGGGGTCAACTTTAGTCCGCTGCTGCGTTTTTATCATTAGGGTAAACTACCCCAAGCTGTTTTCTTGCGGTATCAAGTACGTTCATTACGTCGCGAGCAAGCTGATGTGTATTAACATCTGACTCTCGCTTTTGCGCGTTTATGGTTTGCATAAAGTGCGCAACTTCGTATTTCATAAAGTGCTCATCAAATTTATCAGAAATAACCTCAACCTCCCCGTTATTGGCAACAAACTCTATGTGTTTTAACTGCGACACGGCATGTATTCGTAAGCGTCCGCGCTCACCTTGTATTTCGGTGATGTTATCGCCTTGAGAAATTTTAGAGTAGCTAATAACGGCTTGTTTATCATCGTAATTTAATAATACGTCGCCTGCACCATCTACGCCTGTATCTAATAGTACACCGCTGGCACTCACGCGCTGTGGAGCGCCCCAAAGTGCTATAAGTAGGTAAAGCGGATACACACCTAAATCAAGCAAAGCGCCATTGGCAAATTCCGGTAAAAAGGTATTTGGGCGTTCGCCGTTTTTGTATTTATCGTAACGTGATGAGTACTGACTGTATTGGCCAATAAACTTACGGGGTTTACCAATTTTACTCAGCGCATTTTTAAGTCGCGCAAAATTTGGCAAATGCGTGGTCATCATTGCTTCCATGTAAAGGCGTTTATTGGCGTTAGCTGCAGTTAAAATAGCATTTAGCTCTTGGCTATTAGCGGCTGAAGGTTTTTCGCCTAGTACATGTTTGCCTGCTTCAAGGCACATTACTGCATATTGCTTGTGTAGGCTATTTGGCGCTGCAATATACACCGCATCAACATCGGGGTCTTGGCATACCAGCTCAATTGAGGTGAAAATTTTTACATCGGTATTGGGGTGATTAGATAAAAAGGCTTCGCCGCTTGATTGTTTGCGTGAGCACACACCGTATAAATTAAATGCAGGTAACGTATTTGCTGCGCTTAATAGGGTATCACTAATAAAATTTGTACCGACAATGACAAAGTTCATGCCTGCTCCTTAGCTTAAATAATAAGAGCCGTTACTTTAACATTTTTTTTGCCCTGTATGCGCGTGGAGAATACCCAAACCAGCGTTTAACACTTGCGCATAAGGTTGCCTGTTCGTGATAGCCTAAAAGCATTGAAATAGTGCTGATAGAGTATTGTTTTTGAAGCAAGTAATGCGCTGCCAGCGCCCGACGTGTGGTGTCTTTAAGTTTTACAAAGCTGGTGTTATGTTTAGCCAATTCACGGTGCAAGGTACGCGGGTGCATATTAAGTGCCTCGGCAATAGTTTGGTTTGAACACTGATAAATAGGCAGCATTGGCCTTATGAGTGCGCTTACTTGGGCAGGTAATGACTGACTGTGTTCGTTGCGTTTAGCTAAAAAATTAAAGGCCGCGTCGGTTTTATTAAGGTTATTGTGGTTAAGCTTTATCGATAAGTCGGCTTTGTTTATTACAATGCCCGCACTGTTGCGGTGCTCTATTACTTTACAGCCAAAATAGGTTTTGTATGCGAGTGTATTAGTTGCCAGCTTTTGCGGTAAAAACACAGTGCGAGGCTTGCACTGATTATTACTTAATTTTTTAATTATGCTCATGGCTAAGCCAAGCGTTAGCTCTATGGCTTGGTTTATTTGTGGTAGGGGCTTTAGGTTAAATTCAAACGATAAAAATAAGCTCTCGTCATTATCTAATGAGTGCGTTGTTAAGCACAATGCGGGGCTGTGTAAGTGTAAATATTTAACCACCCAGCTAAGCGCTTCTTCTAAATTAGTCCCACTTTTAGCGGCTATGGCTATGTGGCCTAAAATATCAAAGTTTTGTTTATTTGCTAATTTAAGCCCAAAGCTTGGGCAGTTAAGCGTGTGGCTGCAGTACTCTAATAAATTTGCATAGCTCAAATAGGGTAAATATTGGTTTTCAAGGTTATTAAAGTCGACATTGACCTTACAGGATTTCATTACGCTTGCTGGGTCTGCGCCAAGTTCTTTAATTAACGAGTCTATTGAATATAAAGAGGTGGCACGTATTGGGCTGCTCATACACTGGCGCTGTAAATTAAAGAAGGTGTCTAAAAATATCAAGTTTTTAGAATTTAATCTATGCACTATAGAGCGAATAGCTTGCTGCAATAAAACTGCTTATTTACAACTGCATGGATGCACAAAGCAGAAGCAGCTACCAATAAGAACTAAATAGTGATGATGCAAAGGCACCTATGAGTAACCACACGTTTGATTATATTATTATTGGCGCAGGCAGTGCAGGTTGTGTGCTGGCAGCGCGTTTATCAGAAGATCAGCATATAAGTGTGTGCTTAATAGAGTCGGGCGGTAGCGATAAGAGCGCTTTAATACAAATGCCTGCGGGTATTGCGGCCAGTGTGCCATACGGCATAAATAGTTGGCATTACAACACGGTACCGCAAAAGGCGCTTAATAACCGATGTGGCTTTGTGCCGCGGGGTAAAGTGCTAGGTGGGTCTAGCTCTACTAATGCCATGGTGTATATACGCGGTAATAAATACGATTACGATAACTGGGCACAAAATGGCAACCTTGGGTGGGACTACAACAGTTTATTACCCTATTTTATAAAAGCCGAAAACAATAAAACGTTTAATAACGCGTTACATGGCACAAAAGGGCTATTGCATGTGCAAGAGCTGACTAAGCCAAGTGCGGTAAACTCTTGCTTTTTAAAAGCGTGTGTTGAGCAAGGAATACAGTTAAATGACGATATAAATGGCGCTGAGCAACATGGAGCACGGCTTTCGCAGGTTACGCAACATAATGGTGAGCGCTGTAGTGCTGCAAAAGCGTATTTAACACCGCACTTAAACAGGCCTAACCTTAGTGTGTTTACCCACAGCCACGTTAATAAAATTATAATCAAAAATAAGGTTGCCTACGGCGTAGAGCTTGAGCGCGGCGGTAAAATTATTACATTAATGGCCAAAAAGGAGGTGCTTTTAAGCGCCGGAGCAATTAACTCTCCGCAGGTGTTAATGCTTTCAGGAACTGGCCCCAAAGCGCATTTAGCAGCGCATAACATACCACTGGAACATGCACTGGAAGGAGTAGGGGGTAATTTACAAGATCACTTAACCGTGGTGCCTTTGTGTAAAGCAAATACTGCAAAAGGCACCTTTGGGGTAAGTGTAAAAGGCGCTGCAAGTATTATTAAAGGGTGTGCGCAGTGGTTTAGTAAACGCAGCGGAATATTAACCAGTAATTTTGCTGAGTCACATGCGTTTATTAATGTGTTGGATAATTCGCCTGCACCGGATATTCAACTTGAGTTTGTAATTGGGTTGGTGGACGATCATAGTCGCAAAGTTCACTTTGGCCATGGTTATAGTATTCACAGTAGTATTATGCGCCCCAAAAGCCGAGGGACAATAAGGCTTGCCAATAGCAATCCACGCAGTGCGCCGCTTATCGACCCTAATTATTTAAGCCACCCTGATGATTTATCACTCATGCTTGCAGGGCTTAAAAAAGCGCTGCGTATTATGCAAAGCCCCGCCTTTGATAAAATTCGTGGCAACATGGTTTACCCGCTTGATGTAAATAACGATTCCCAGCTTATTGAATTTATTCGCCAAACTGCCGATACCGAATATCACCCTGTGGGCACCTGTAAAATGGGCACCGACAATATGGCGGTGGTTAATAGCAAACTACAAGTACACGGGATACGCAGCTTAAGGGTTATTGACGCCTCAATTATGCCAACCATAGTAACAGGTAACACAAACGCACCTGTTATTGCCATTGCTGAAAAGGCCGCTGATTTAATTAAATTGAGCTATAAAACAGGGTTATAAAGTGTGGTTGTAAAAGTCAGTAAGCCACGCCTGCCAGTCATCTTCTAGTTTAAGCATTTGTTGGTGCTTTTTAGCGTTAAGGTGTTTGTTTTCATCTTCGGTAGCAATAAAAGGGCCTACCCGACAAAGCGAGCAATGATTTTCACCTAAATACGCAGGCTTTGTAAGGTGCGTGCTTAGTTCGTCAGATTGCGCCGAGATTGCTTTAGGCGTAAACACATAAGTGATGCCAGTGGTGTCTTTTACGTGTTTATCACGGTCTACGTTTCTTATTTTGTAACCATCAAACTGGTTAATATCAAAAGGCATTTGGCCCGCGTATTTAGCCTCAAGGCCATTACTTAAGCTGCCTTCAATATTCCACTCGCGATAGGGTTTTACATCTTTTGAGGTTATGTAGCAAAGCATAGGGCCGCTTTTGTCGAGTGCGTATTTGTTAGCGTATTTAATAAATTGATGTAGTAACGCGCGATTAAGCACGTTCATGCTGGTTTTTTGAGTGTTGCTTTCAAATGCTTCGCGCCCTACAAAGGCTGGAATAAGCGGAAACTGAAAAATAACCACATCAAAGCTGTGCTGGTGGGCAGCTAATTTTTGCCAACATAAAGGCTCCGTTACATCAAAGCAATTAATAACCTCAACATGACACTTTTTTAAACTACTTAGCGCATTGTGCTGGTATTTTTGCTCTATGGTTTGAGCGCTATCATAAGTAGATGCGACTAACTTTGCCGGTTTTATATGATTAACCACCGCATTAGAGAACGATAGATCGCCATCGCCTACGGTGAGAATTCGCCAATTAGGATTTAAATACATAACTTAATTAGATTTGTGAGTGTTTTGATCTGCACTTTGAGTATTTTGCGCTGTATTAGCACCATGCAAACGATGAAACGCAAGGCGTGTTTTAAGCCCTTCAATGGCTATTTGTTTTAAAATTAAATTAAAGGTAATTAAAATAGCAAACACAATATGAATAGGACCATGTGTAAAACCCGCCTCTGGGTTATAAAGCGTAAGCCCAAACAACATAAATAACACCACTAACAGTATTTCTATTAATTGGTTTGAGTAAAAGCTGAGCCGGCCTTCATTTTTGTGATCTTTTTTAATACTAATAGCGCAAAAAAACGGAATAACTTTAATTTTAAAAGCGGCGTTTTTTTCTACGTAGTTTTCGCCAAGCTCGTTAAGCTGCTGGCGTAATGTATCAATCATGGTGCGTCCTTAAATAGCAGTGCGCGGATGTTACACTATTACGCCTAGTAGGTTAAGCAGCGCAAGGTTATTTTGGGTAAAGGCTCATACCAATGGTGAGTATGTGACACACAAATACCACTGAGGTAAGAATAAAGCGCATTTTTTGATAATCGCGATGGTAGGTTTGCCATTGTGGTGTGGCTTTTTCAAAGATAAGAACTAACCAAAAACTAGCCCCTAACCAGGCAAGCGCCCACTCCAGCGGAATAAACGATAAAAATGGTACGGGTATAACAGGCACAACCGCTTTAATTGCATCGCTGTAGCTTTGCATCCCAGCGCGCCATAAACTGCCCGCCATAAATGCCAGTATGGCAATGCTGTAAAAAGTAAAAAACTCCAAGTTAACGCTATTACTGCCAAACATAAGCGGCCACGCTACACAGCCCAAAAAGGGGAGTAACCCCAAATAGCCAAGTTGAATATGATTAACAAATTTTTCCATTACAGCATGCCTTATGTTGTGTGTTTTTTAGCGCGGCTATTGTAGCAGTATTCTTAGCACTTACAGGTAATAAATCGTTTACGAATAGAAGAGCTGGATAGTTCAATCTTAAAAATCGATTGTTTTAATCTAAACAATCAATTTTATTTAGTTTACCAATGGGCTTATTGTATTAATCAAGCCAACGCGAAAGGCCACACATTTTGGCTGCGTTGAGTAACTTTAAAACACTTTAAATATAAATGAGGAATACTATGAGCACTTCATTGATCAACACAAAAATTCAACCTTTTAACGCAACTGCATACCACAATGGTGACTTTGTAGAAGTGTCTGAAAAAGACGTACTAGGTAAGTGGTCAATCTTCTTCTTTTACCCTGCAGATTTCACGTTTGTATGTCCTACTGAGCTTGGCGATGTTGCTGATTACTACGAGCAGCTACAAGAAATGGGTGTAGAAGTTTACTCAGTATCAACTGATACTCACTTCACGCATAAAGCATGGCATGACACGTCAGACACTATTGGTAAAATTAAATTTCCAATGATTGGCGACCCAACTGGCCGTATTACTCGCAGCTTTGGCGTTATGATTGAAGATGACGGCCTTGCACTTCGCGGTACTTTTGTAATGAACCCAGAGGGCGAAATCAAAGTAATCGAAACGCATGACCTAGGTATTGGCCGTAGCGCTAAAGAGTTAGTACGTAAAGTACAAGCTGCACAATACATTGCAACTCACGACGGTGAAGTTTGCCCTGCATCTTGGCAGCCAGGTGAAGACACACTTGCTCCTTCACTAGACCTAGTTGGTAAAATCTAAATACAGGTTTACCCACTTTTATGAGGGCAGGTAACTGCCCTTAAACCAACATCATTTCGCTTGTTGGTGCCTCCTATCTCAACTCGGACTCATTAGCACATGCATTAGTTGGCATGGGAGGCTTGCTGTTTAAATTTTCCTAAAAAGGGTTAAGCCATGTTAGATAACAACATTAAAAATCAATTAAAAAGCCATTTTGAATCGCTTACTCAACCTGTTGAGCTGCTTATTGCCTTGGATGACAGCAAAAAATCAGCAGAAGTAGAAAGCTTAGCAAACGATTTAGCCTCGCTAAGCGATAAGTTTACGGTAGTGAGCAACCCTGATTCGAGCGCACGTCGCCCATCTATGGTTGTGCATTCACCTGAAAAAAACACCCACATTACGTTTGCTGGCGTACCTATGGGTCACGAATTTACAAGTTTAGTGTTAGCGCTTTTACACACTGGCGGACACGCAAGCAAAGCAAAAAGCGAAGACATTGAACAAATAGAATCACTCAATCAAGAACTTAATTTTGAAGTTTACATAAGCTTAAGTTGCCAAACATGCCCACAAGTAGTGCAGGCGCTAAATACAATGGCAGCAACAAATAGCAAAATTAAAGCAACAATGATTGACGGCGCACTCTTTCAAGACGAAGTAGAAGAGCGCAATATTTTAGCAGTACCAGCTGTGTACTTAAATGGCGAACCGTTTAGCCAAGGTGCATTAAGCCTGACCGACATTTTAAATAAAGTAGACACTAAAGGCGCTGCTAAGCAAGCTGCAGCATTAAGCGAAAAAGGCGAGTTTGATGTGTTAGTAGTAGGTGGCGGACCTGCGGGTGCCTCAGCCGCTATTTATTCTGCTCGTAAAGGGTTAAACACCGGTATAGTGGCCGATAGATTTGGTGGCCAAGTTGCCGATACGTTGGCTATCGAAAACTTTATTTCGATTAAAGCCACTGAAGGTCCAAAGCTTGTTGCTCAGCTTGAAGAGCATGTTAAAGAATACGATGTAGATGTAATTCATAACCAACGCGCAGCAGGGCTTGGTCGCGGTAGTAATGGTTATGAAATTACCCTTGAAAACGGGGCTACTTTAAAAGCTAAATCGCTTGTTTTAGCAACCGGTGCACGCTGGCGTGAAATGAACGTACCTGGTGAGCAAGAATATCGCGGCCATGGCGTAGCTTACTGCCCACACTGTGATGGTCCGCTATTTAAGGGTAAGCCTGTTGCCGTTATTGGTGGTGGTAACTCGGGTATAGAGGCGGCTATCGACTTAGCTAACATTGTAGAGCATGTAACGGTACTTGAGTTTGCTGATACGCTGCGCGCTGACGAAGTACTTATTCGCAAAGCGAATAGCTTAAGCAACATCACTATTATTAAAAATGCGCAAACCACTGAAGTAGTAGGCGATGGTAAAAAAGTAACCGGACTTAATTACACTGACCGTGTAACAGGCGAGGAAAAATCATTAGCACTTGCGGGTATTTTTGTACAAATAGGTTTGATCCCTAATACCGAATGGTTAAAAGAGAGCGACCTTACACTAAGCAAGTTTGGCGAGATAGAAATTGACGCTAAAGGCGCAACCTCATTACCGGGCGTTTACGGTGCGGGTGACGCGACAAATACGCCGTTTAAGCAAATCATTATTGCAATGGGTAGTGGTGCAACAGCAAGCTTAGGTGCGTTTGATTACTTAATTCGCCATAGCGAGCAAAGCAACCAAGACCAAAATGCAGCTTAATAGGCAAACCTTCTCTTGATGTAACAGCAATAGGTACACCCAAAAGCTGTTTGTTAACCCAAGCCGCCCTCTCCAAAGGCGGCTTTTTTAACGACTTTGAGAACTTAGTTAGGTATTCGTTCTTCAAGCCAAACTCTAAGGCTTTTAGGATCTTTGATGAAAGGTATCCTAACCCAGCTTCCATAAGCATATAAGTGGATTGTAGAGTAACCAAAAATACGGCCTAAAAATGTTGTTACTTGTTCAACATTTTCGACACTTTTGAAGCCTAGCTTGTCTTCTCTTCTTGTTAGTATTCCACTAAATACGGTTATCGAGTTATCTTTTGCAATAACTTTTATGAAAACTGCTTCCAGAATTTTATGAGAATCTTTTAAGACATAAATTGCAGGTAAGACGACTAAGCTTAGTAGAACATCATTTTTGAACTGCTCACCTATTAATTCTTGCCCTATGAATGAGAAAATTAGATAGACTAATCCTAGGCCAAGGATTCGCGTACAAATTTCTCCAAATGCTTCAATAGAACGCCAGAATTTAGCAATTTTAATTGCTGGCAAAATACCTCCGTTCTACAAAGCTTTAATAGGCCGCTTTAAATTATTAATCACAGCCGCCAGAATCCCCACCGCAATCATTATTAGAGTGTGAGTTATTACTAGCATAAATTGAAGAGTCAGTGCTTGTATAAGTTGAACGGCCTTGTGATGCCTTACCACTGATAAACGTAACTAATAGCAATACGCTTGATACAATAACAACGATTATTGATGAACCCCATTGCCCTGTAGAAATGCCTTTAAATATGGCTAACAACAGTACAGTAAAAAGTAATGTTCTTATTATATTTCTCATAGTATGTCCTTACTAAATTAAAGCGAATTTACTTTAGCTGTATGTTCTAAGGCATTAGAGAGCGCTTTTTCTATGTGCGGAAGCTTAAATGGCTTAGAGACAAACATATCCATGCCTGCTTGCTGGCAAGCTAGTTTATCTTGCGACGATGTATTAGCAGTTAGCGCTACAATGTAGGTGCTTTCGCTAGGGCAAATACGTTGCGCTCTCAGCGTTTTAGTGGCTTCAAAACCATCCAGGATTGGCATAATGCAATCCATAAAAATAAGGTCGTAATGCTTTTGCTTACACTTAAAAATAGCGTCTTGGCCATCAATGGCGCAGTCGGCTTTTACGTTTAACTTATCAAGAGAGGCATCAAGCACACGGCGGTTTATATCGTTGTCATCAACAATAAGTACACTGAGCGAATGGCTGTTTAACTCAATTTTTGATTTAATATCGTCTATTACTTGCTCTTTACCAAGCTCTAGCGGAATATTAATGCTAAACGTTGAGCCTTTTTGTAGCTCACTTGTCACCTTTATTGTGCCGCCCATGTATTCTACAAGCTCTTTTATAATTGCTAGGCCAAGCCCTGTGCCCCCTTTATTATTTTTAGCGTCAACCTCTTGTGTAAACGGCGAAAATAAAGACTCTAAAAAGGCAGGGGTCATTCCGCGACCAGTGTCAGAAACAGTGATACCAAGAGATAGCGCATCGTTATTATTTATGAGCTGTGTTTTAAGTTTTACATGGCCTTGCTCGGTAAATTTTAACGCGTTACTTAATAAGTTAGAGGTAATTTGGCTCAGGCGTGTGCTGTCGCAAAAGGCCCAGCAGCTATCATCAATTGTATTTTCTATGATTAATTCAACATGGGTTTCTTTAAATAACGGGGTATATAAAGAGGCTAAATCACTAAATATGGTTTTAAGCAGTACATCGGTTGGCTCTAGTTTTAATTCACCATGATTAATTTTAGAAAAATCGAGTACTTCGTTGATAATATTTAGTAAAATATCAGCGCTGCGTAGCGCTATTTTTATTTTTTCGTCTCGTTTTTCAGTGTCTTTTTCATCTATTAGGGTGGTGAGCATGCCGGTTATGCCATTTAGGGGGGTGCGTAACTCGTGGCTAATTTTAGCAAATAGCATACTTCTATCTTCTAACATATGCTCTGCTTCGGCTTTTTTCTTTTTTAGCGCTTCTCTAAGTAAGATTGATTCGGTAATGTCTTGAAATGTACCAAATAGCCTTATGCAATTACCTTCGTGAAACTCGGCTTCTCCAAAAGTCGAAATCCAAATTTCTTGGTTTTGTGCAGTGATAACCTCAAGTTCTAAATCCCATTTTTCACCTTTGTTTATGGCGTTTTCTACTGCTTGGTCTATGGCTTCTCTGCTGGCGCCCTCTTTGTAAAACTCAATCGCGTTATCAACTATTGGCTGATAGTCATCGGCTACCTGATGAATGCGTTTAGTTTGCTTACTCCAATAAACTTTGTTCTCGATTAAATCGACCTCCCAAGTGCCGATATTAGCGATGTTTTCGAGCTTTGACAGGGTGTAGCTATTTTTTAAAAGTTGCTCTTTAGTGTCTATTTTTGCAAATTCAGATCCTAACCATTGGGCAAATAGCTCAATGTAATCGTAGGCTTCGTCGCTAAATGCAGTTGACTCGTTAGGCGATGAAAAGTTAACCGTGCCAAAAGTTTTACCGGCTACTTTTATAGGTGCGCCAATGTAGGACTCAAGTTGAAAATTTATGTAACAAGGGTGAGTTGCAATCGTACTTTGTGAGGCTTTATGAAACGATAGCGCCGAGCCCGCAGATAACGTATGGACGCAATAGGTGCCATCTAGCTCAAATTGTGTACCGGGTAATAAGGCGTTGGTATGACTCCCACTGTCAAGTTAAACGCACTGATCCCTGCCTAACTTTTTAAGCCATAATTACTTTAGCTCGAATTAGAGCGAGTTAATACATAGGATGAAGCAAGTAATGTCGTCGGTTATCTTGCTGATATTCGTTGGTTATTACTATTTCTAGTAACAGAGCAGACCTTACTTATTTCGTCGTGGCACCTGTCTTCAGTCTATGTTCGTGGTTCAATGCAGCGTTAGCTGCACTGCCATCCTAACGCCGTCGGTGGTTGTGCCACACCCGATGCTTGATCCCATGCATTAACTCTAATACGTTTATCATGCGGGTACTCTTGCCAATCTAAGTTTTGTATTCACTGGCGTAAGCACCACTTCTTTTGCAATAGCCCATATGTACGCAATCATTTCTCGGGCAATGGCGGTAACAACCAGATTGTAGTGTTTCCCTTTGGCTATCATTTTTTTATAGCGTTTGCAGAGCCTAATCTGTGCTTTCCACGCAATATCAATAATGTCCTTTGGTAAGCCTTCTTGTCGTTTTTGCATATCTGTTGATATATTTGCCGCATACCGATAAGTGTGTGCACCTTCCACAAGAAGGCGTCTTGCTCGGCCATTTCCGCATTTTGTGATGGCGCCAATATGGCGTTTGCCACCACTCGAGTGTTCACTGGGTACAAGACCGAGATAACTCATTAATTTACGGGGATGGTCGAAACGCGATAAATCGCCAAGCTCAGCAACAACGCCAGTGGCGACCAACAAACGGACACCACGCATAGCTTGTATTGCTTTGACAACAGGATAATAACGCCACTGGTGAACGTGGTGTGTTAGTTCATTGTCTAGCCGTTCAAGTCGGCTTATTCGTTCGGTAATTGTGTGTAAAAATTCTTGTAAGACGATGTGCTGAGCGGGGTGTGGCAGCACAATCTCAGTGAGCCAACGTAAATGTTTTTGTGACCAATTCGCAGTGCCTTTATAATTAATATTATTGCGAAGCAACAGCGCCTTTAATTGATATTTGGCATCTTTTAAGTCCTTCATTGCCACTTCGCGTGCACGAGATAAATCGCGTACAGCTTCATCTTCAGGCTCGGGAACATAGATAGGTGTTAAATCTTCAGACTTAAGTAATTTAGCAAGCTTAAGAGCATCACGTTTATCGGTTTTAATCTTCTCACCAGGTTTTTTAGGAATAAGAGAGGGCGCCACCACGTAACAGCAATGGCCGAGGCTGGTAATTAACCTGTAAATCCAATAACCACATGGGCCTGCTTCATAAACAAAATGAAGTGTTGCGCCAGAGTATTTCGATTCGAACTGACGAACAAGCTTTTGAACGGCCACTTTGGAAGACGAAACTCGGCCAAGATGAACAGGTTGCGCACCTCTATGTTCTTCAATATAGGCGACTTCATTGAATTCTTTATGTGTATCAAGACCGATAAAAAGTATGCTATGTTTATTCATGTTAGCCTCTGCTGTTTAGTTAATTGACAAACTAATTATGGCTCTGGCTTTGAATTAAGCTAACCCACGAAAAGCGGAGGCTAACACCGTGTGGGAGTCATTATGTCTAGGTGATTCTGAGAAATCAATGGCCAAATCAGAGATAAGACAGTTCTTAAAAGAGATCAGCACTAAATTTCCTGACGTTGTGCCTCTCATGGAAAAACATGAAAAATGGGCACTCACATTCCTAATGGAAGAGTTCGCAAATTTGACAACCATTTTGTTTAACCAAGGTAATTTAGAAGAAGCATTAGAACAGTTGCAGTACATGAGCGAAAAACTAGATACTGCAACCAAAGCAGAATTCGAATACATAGATGTATATTATACAGAGCACTTATTCTGGAAAGGTACAAAAGAAGGTATTGAGCGTGGCTGGCCTCTCGTGCCAGGTAATCTCAAAAAACTATACTTGGGCTTTCATGGTAAAGCCCCTAGGGTAGTGGTTTAAATATGCACGCACCTAACAACCTAATCAACACACTCACTTCGTTCGCTGGGATGCATACACATGGGCAGCGTCGCTTCGATCCAAATTATAGCCCATGTGTTTGCGCCTCTAAGCAGGGTGCTATGAGGTGCTCTAGATAGTATGCAGAATATAAATCCATGGCTTTGGTCAGCTTTTGTTTTGTCTCTTTCAGGAATCTTTTTTAGATGGGTGTTTGGTAATACGTTTGTGGGCTTTTTTCTTGCCGTATTGCTAGCTTTAGCGATAGTGCCTTTAGTTAAAAAAATTCAGAGAAAGAATTAACAAAACACCCATTTTAAACTTTACATCTTTCGAAGCCTAGATTCTAATTGGCTAAATAAAGTACGTGTCATTATAACTTGCTTTTTGGGTACAAATTGATTGCCTTAAAGTATAAAGCTATATAACTTATTAAAGTGAATACATTTTATTGACGTAAATTAATTAGCAGGAAAGCCAAATGAACAATAAAATACTCAAATCATCTACAGCTACGTATCAAGGTGGTGTTGCAAGAGCCGATGGTAAATTTTATGTAACGCAAGGTGAGGTACGTTTTGAGCCATACAATGAAAGTGCTGGTTTAGGGCCTTATACTTTTACACGAAGCGCAATCGTAAAAATTGAAAAGTCAGCAGGGAGAGGTGCAGGCATTTTACCACTAACAAGCGATGCAATAACAATCACTTTAGATAATGAAGATACTTATGACTTTATTTTAGCAAACCCCGATGAATGGATTCGTCTACTCAAGCATTAAACAATCTCTAGAGCTGGCATTTAGGCATAATTATTTTAAGTGTGTGCTAAGTTAAACGGCATCAATAGTTTCCAGTTTTAACTATTAAAAAACTACAACAAAAGGATTTGAATGATGGTTAAAATATCTATGCTCACTATTTCTACTAGCAGCTTTATTGTATCTTTTATGGGTTTTGCTAACACCGCTGTGTCACCGCAAACGGATGAGCAGTGGCGAACAGTAATAGAAAATGATATTCAAGCTGCTTACAACATTACAGCACAAAATCACCCAGGTATGTTTGATGCTAACAACCCCGCGTTCCCTGACTTATTAAAAAAAGCAAAAGCAGAAGCACTTACATTGTCGGCTCAAGCGAGTGGGCCGCAGGTTCATGCAGCGGCAATTTCTCGTTTTAGCACTATTTTACAAGATGGCCACGCCGGTGCGTTTTCAAGCGTAGATAGACCCGCGCGCCGCTGGCCGGGCTTTAGAACTGTGTGGCGAGGTGATGCGCTAAAAGTGTATTACAGTGAAAACAAAAATATTAGCAAAGGCGACGTTGTAAGCCAATGTGATGGGCAAAGCACCGAGACCTTAATACGTGAGAGAGTGTTTAAGTTTTATGGGCAAGTTGCACAACCTGGCCATTGGTGGCAGCAAGGTTGGCGGTTACTCATTGACGAGGGCAATCCATTTTTAACTCCTTTAAAAGAATGCGAATTTGTTAAAGCCAATGGCGATACCTATACACACGTATTAAATTGGTCTGTAAGGCCTAAGTCAGCCAGTAAGCATTTAGAAAATGCCTACAACGGTGATGAACTCCCCATTGATTTAACCTGGCCTGAAAAAAATATTGCGTGGATTGCTATGCCTAGCTTTTCATCAACCGAAAAGCAAACTGCTGCCTACAATAAAGTGTTTGAAAAAATACAACAGCAGCGTAGCAAGTTACTTACTGCAAAAGCCGTGGTGTTAGATTTGCGCCATAACCAAGGTGGCTCATCTTATTGGAGCTCACAAGTAGCCAAAGAACTATGGGGCAAAAAAATAGTAGAACAAAAAGTAAATAATACTTCTCAAAACACGCAAGTGTGGTGGAGAGCATCAAAGGATAATACCGACCATGTAGTGTCTTTATTAGAGGTTGTAAAAAATCAGCCTGAATTATTGAAAATATTTAAAATCACAGCTGCGGGTATGGCTTTATCACTTAAAAGTGGTGATCCATTTTATGTAGAGCAAGAAACTAATACGCTAAATAACATACCACAAAAGCCTTTAACTAGTGACTTTAAAACCAAGGTGTTTGTTATTGTTCCGCCGCAGTGCGCCAGTGCTTGTTTAGATGCGCTTGATAAGTTTAAGCTTTTTGAAAATACTACGTTATTCGGTGCGCCAAGTAGTGCTGATTCTATGTATATGGAAGTACGCTTAGCTGATTTACCTTCAGGGTTGGGGAAAGTGATTGTACCTAACAAAGTATACGTAAACAGAGCGCGTGGGGCAGGGGATTTTTATAAGCCCGATGTGGCATATAACGGCATTGATTGGACAACTAATGTATTGCTTGAGCAAATAAAAACGTTATAAAAAAAGCCGCTTGTTAAAACAAGCGGCTTAACTATTCTAACTAGGGAATAGTTTAAAACGTGTAACGGGCACCAATTGAGTAGCGTGGGCCGTACTGATTAGCAAATAAAAACTGCTCTTCGTAACGGCCGTAGCCTTCTTCGGTGGCATTATTTAAGTTTATGCCATCAAAAAATACGGTTACGTTTTCGTTTACATCGTAGTTAACGCTCATATCCCATTGGCCGTAGGCTTTAGCATATTGCGGTGGCGCATCGGCTGAGCCTTGTGCCTGGCCTACACCAATTAGGTATGAGTCGCGCCATGCGTAAGTAATTTTGATTGATAGGCCGTCTTTTTCGTAAAAGCCTTGAAAGTTAGCAGAGTCACTTAAACCTGTAAGCGGCGCTTGTTGGTCTAGGCTTTCGCTATCAAATTCTACATCGCCATCTACAAACGTGGCGTTAACACCTACACCAAAACCAGTTTCGCCAATTAAGTGCTGAACAGCCACTTCAAAACCATCTACCGATTTGCTGTCGGTGTTTTGTGGTTGGCTTATGTTCCATACCATAAGTGGGTCATCGCTATTTGGCTCAATGACGCCATTCGCATTGCCATAACCATTGCTAATCATTTGCGCAAAAATAGCATCGGTGGTTGCTTGCTCGCCGCGCGATTCAATATCGCTAACTGCTTGTAAGTAACGCGGGCCGTTTAAAATGTCGTATAGGCCTTCAATCGTGGTTTGCGTAATGGTGGTTTGAATAAAGTTATCTACGTCTTTTTTAAAGTAACCAACAGAGGCATAGCTGCCTTCTGCGTAGTAATACTCTAATGATAAGTCGAGATTGGTTGATTCAAACGGCAATAAATTTGTATTTCCTTGGCTACCCGTGCGCGAGCCAGGTTTTGGGCTGCCTGTTAAGCTACGGCCACCGGCTAAATCACCCAGTGGTGCACGCGACATAGTTTTACCCCATGAAACACGGGCTACAACGTCTTCGGTTAAATCAACACTTACATCGATTGACGGTAATAATATGTCGTAATCGCCTTGCTGCTCTAAGAAGTTATCATCGCCGCCGGCTGCATATTGCATTATCCACTCTGAGGCGCTGATCCAGTTTACTTGTTCTTCAACACGTTGGCGTACTGTGCTGGTTACATCTGTTTGCTCGTAGCGCAGGCCTGCGTTTACTTTTACGTAGTAATCGCTTACATCAAACTCCCAGCTTGATTGAATATAAAAGCTGTTTGTAATTTCTTCTACGTAGCTTTCGCTATCAATACCATCCATGTAAGCATTGGCTGCGTATGCATCGCCACCGGTTACATCAGAAGTTAGGTAAGCCATTTGGCGAGCCACTGCTTCGTCAAAATCGTAGGTGTAGTAGTAACCTGGTTGTAAGTTACTGCCGCCACCATCAAATTGAGCTAAAAGGCCCGACGTATCGTGGCGAGTAAACATGCTATCTGGGAATATTTCTGTGTACGATGGGTTAAAACCAGGGCCACCTACTAAGCCACTCCAAGCAGTGTAACCACCGGTGTTTTGCTCAGTGCGCGATGCACCAAATTTTACTTTAACTAGGCCAATATCAAAGTTTTCATTGTACCAAGTGGTATGTAATTGTAATTGCTCAATGTTTGATTCACCCGGCGAGTGCGTAAATTGGCTAAAGTTAGAGTCAATTTCGCCTGGCGTTAATTCGCTTGTGCCGTTTAACCAGTTCACCTGTGCACTTGGGATTTCGCCTGTGCGGTAATCGTAAATTTTATTTGCTAGCTGATCAGAGCCTAAAATCACTTGGCCAGTACTGCCTAGCCCGTCATCGGCGCCGTTATCGGTTTCATTTTTAGAGTCATGGTAATCAAGTTCAACGTGCCACGTGTCGTTAATTTCCCACTCTAGGTTTAAACCAATAGAGCGTGCTTTTACTTCTGTGGTGCCTTTGTTGGCTGTAAACGAGGCATCATTACCGCTAATATCGGCATAAACAGCGGTGCCGTTTTCATCAAGCTCGTAGCCATTAATATTGCTACCAAAGTCGTTCCAAATACCCCAACCAATACTTTCAGAGCCCGTAACCGCTTTACTTGCTGTGTAATCTAAGGTGGCTACAAAGCCATCAACTGGTTCAAATTGAAAAGTAACTTGGCCGTTAGTACGTTCACGCTCTACATCTTCAATAGAGTAGTTCATGTCTTTAGGGAAGTAGTAGTTACCTGATGGGTCAGTACGGTTATCAACAACGTTACTGCTATCTAATTCAGGTAAATCAACATTGGCTTGCCAACCTTGAATATTGGCGCGTTGTTTTTGAAAGTCGCGTTCTTGGTGCGAAAACGAAAAACCAAAACCAAATCTGTCATCTGCAAATGTGTTGCTATAAACAGCAGAAAGCTCTGGGGTTACATCATCACCGGCTTCGTTTGATGAGTCGTGATTTGCTTTAACCGTGGCTGAAAAATTTTGACCTGGCTTTTGAAAAGGGCGCGCAGTAGAAATATTAACTGTTGCACCTAAACCACCGCTTGGTACATCGGCGCGCGCTGTTTTAAATACTTCTAGCGCACTTACGCCTTCAGAGGCAATGTTTTCAAGGTTGTACGAACGCGTGTAACCTGTGCCTGGCATTTGGCGGCCGTTTAGCGTAATTAAGTTAAACTCTGGGCCAAAACCACGTACGGTAATTTGGCTACCTTCACCGTTTGCACGGCTCACCGATACACCGGTAATGCGTTGTAATGACTCTGCTAAATTGGTATCTGGAAATTTCCCCATTTCTTCTGCTGAAATGGCATCTACTACGCCCGATGAATCACGTTTCATATCCATAGAACGAATAAGTGAACCACGAATACCTTTTACCTCAATAACTTCTACATCAGGAGATGCTGCAGTGTCTGCCTCGGCAGCAATGGCCGTATTTAACGTGCTTGCAGCAATGATAAGAGACACAGAAGCCGCAAGTTGGCTCTTTTTAAAATTGAATGTGTTCATAATAGCTCTGCTTTATAAAATGTTGTTGTGTAGCAATAGGCGCCATGCGCCTATTGTAGTGTGTTTTTATGGATTCGCGATAATCATGTTATCTATGCGGTATAATGCGCCGTTGCCCATATCCCACGTAGGAAATACCATGAGCACGTTTATAGCGCTAATATCTAAGCCCGCATCAAATAGTTGCCCAATAGGGAAGGTGTATGTTTGCCATTCGCCTGTAACAGGTGTTTGCCCTTCATTGCTTTGCGTTAATGCCAGCTCTACTGCGCTTGAAGCGCCAATTGATTCAATTTTAAATAACCATTGTGCATCCACGTCTGAAGGTGCTGTTATTACTTTTAAATCAAACTGTACAACGCCATTTTCTAACAGGGCTGATGCATCAAACGATACGTCTTCATCGGCTAAAAAGCCCATTACAGTAGGTGTTGCACCAATGCTAAACTGAGCCACTTCGCCGTGCTGATCATCGTCGGTTTCTGTTGTAGGTGTTGAACCACCACAGCAATCCCATATGCTCCACTGATCGGCGACTGTATCTGTAAATACGTTTAGCTCACCAGAGGCAACGGGCGCTGCATTAGGGTTGTAAATTTTAACATTATCTACACGGTAAACCGCGCCTTCACCTGCACCCCATGCCGGAAAAATCATAAGTACATCAATTGCACTTACATCAAGGCCTGCACCAGCGAGATCTGATAACTTAAATGTATAAGTTTGCCACTCGCCAGTCACTGGCGCTACACCTTCAACACTTTGCGTTAGCTCAAGTTCTGCAAATGAAGTTGCACCATTTGCCTCTACTTTAAATAACCACGCAGTTGACGGGTCGCTAGGGGTAGATGTTACTTTTAAATCAAACTGAATAACGCCTTCATCTAAAATGCTGCTTGCATCAAATGACTCACCTGCACCACCTACTTCAACACGGCTGTTAAAGCCCATTACTGTAGGCTCTGCACCAATACTAAATTCAGCGGTTACACCGTGCGCTTCATCATCTACCACTTCGATAGGTGTTGAGCCACCACAACAATCCCACATTGGCCATGCTAGGTTTTGCTCATCTTCAAAAATAGTTAGCTCAGGTGATGCGCCTAGGTTGTCTTGTGTAATTTCAACGTCGTCAATTAAAAAGGTTGCGCCTTCGCCCGTGCCCCACTCAGGAAATACCATAAGTACGTCAATTGCGCTGATATCTAAATCTAAGTCAGCAAGGTCAGAAAGTAAAAACGTATAGGTTTGCCACTCACCTACTACAGGTGCTTGGCCTTCAACGCTACTTGTAAGCGGCATATCAGCATCGGTTGAGGCTTCTGTGCTTTCAAGTTTTACAAACCAAGGTGTGTCTGGCACGCTTGGTGCGCTGGTTACTTTCATTTTAAAGCGTACGTAGCCTTCTTCTAGCATAGGTGATGCATCAAAAGGCGTTGCAGCGCCGTTTTCGTCAGTAATAAACGCATCGCGGCTAATAAAACCAACCACTGTAGGCTCGCTACCTATTGTAAATTCAACAACGTCGCCTTGCTCTTCATCACTTACGATTGCAGGTGTAGAGCCACCACAACAATCCCATGCTGGCCAGTTAGGGTTAAAACTGTCGCCAAAAATAGTTAACGGTGTAGCAATACCTGTAGATGGCGGGCTAGGAATAGGCGCTTCGCCCTCTAGCAGGGCATCGTCTAGGCTATCGTAACCTGGGCGAATAGTTTCACACCCTTTGCCGGTATCTGGGTTTGATGCACATTGATAAACGCGTACGTAGTCAATTGCAAACGTTTGGCCGTTTTCAAATGCGCTGGCATCTACGCCTAACTCATTTACGTTTTCAGGCCAGTCGCCGCCTACTGCTAAATTTAACAGTAAGTGAAAGTCTTTATCGTAAGGAGCGCTATCCCAATGAGTTTCTAGCTCGCCAGAACCTTGTTCAAAATACTCTGCAAACCAACCGCGATGTTTCAAACCTGCGGCTTCGCCTTTGGAATTATATAATACTTCTGATTGGCGCTGTGTGGCATATAGGTAGCCATCAACGTACCAGCGTATTTCACCTTCTTGCCACTCTACTGCGTAAGTATGAAAGTCATCTGCTGGGTTGCTATCTTCAGGAAATTTGTACTCTTGGCCTGTGTAGCTGTTATCTGGCCAAGCGCGGCCGTAATGCAATGTGCCATGAATGCTTGATTCAACACCGCCATCTTCGTCAGCGGTTTTTAGGTTTACTGATTCTAAAACATCAATTTCGCCTGAGCGTGGCCATGTACCGTATTCTTCATCGGTTGGTAGCATCCAAAACGCAGGCCAGCTGCCTTGCCCCGAAGGGAGCTTTGCGCGCACTTCAAAGCGGCCATAAGTAAAATCAGCATTGTAACGGGTATTTAAACGCGCAGAAGTGTAGGGCTTTTCAGCGCCTTCAGTTGCGGGTAGGGCAACAATGTTTAACACACCGTCTTGTATAAAGGCGTTTTCTTCGTTATCGGTGTAACATTGTTTTTCGTTGTTACCACCGCCATCGCAGTTTAATTCAAAGTTCCACTTATTAGTATCAATGGCAGAGCCGTCAAACTCGTCGCTCCATACTAGTTGCCAATCTGAAACTGGCTCAGAAGCGTCGATATTTTCAAAATTAGATGTTGTGGCTGAGTCGCCACCACAGCCAGCTAAAGACGCTAACGAAATAGCAGCCAGTAAGCGAGCAATGTGTGTTTTTTCAATGTTCATAGCTGAACCCCGGTTTCACAGATTGTTGTCAGAATGTGTGTTTAAACTTATTAAAAAGAACCATATTTATTTTTGTAAGCGCTTACATTTATCATGTGTTTTTGTAAGCGCTTACAAATAATATTGCGCACTACGTAAATGGTCAACATATTTGTGTGTTTTATTTACATTTAGTTTACGGTAAGACCAGTTTACCAATTGGAGTTATTAACTAAATCGCTAATAAATTTAACAGCTTACATTATTTGTAATGTTGCATTTTTAATACATCTATTAATGTTTTACTTAATTGGTAAATATTAAAGTGACCTGTAGCAATTACATTTAGCGCAAATTGCGATGATTTACCTGTATTAGGCTAACTATAATGGCGTGTAATTTTGCTTTTTTACAAAAAACGAAAGTTAAAAACAAAGTGAAAGTGGTATAGCATTCAATAGGTTAGTAGACCTTTTAAGTGTTTAGCTTGTTAAGGTTAAATTTTAGGGGGTAAGGCTTTGGCGGGGTTTAATAAGGTAAATGTGTAAATTTAAATACGCATTTACCTCTTAATTTATTGTTTATTTTAATAGTATTGTAGCCACTTGAAATGGCAGCTTATTTACGTTTAAACGGCATAATTAGCAAGCCCCACAGCGAGGCGTTTTGCTGCGGGTTAGGGTATTCTTTTAAGCCTATATCTATGTCGTTATCGGCTTTTTGCGCTTCATTTTTGTAACTACCAAACAGTTTATCCCACCAAATAACGCTAAATCCATAGTTTGAATTGGTTTCGCTCACGCGCTGGCTATGATGAATGCGGTGCAGTATTTGGGTCATTAATATGAGCCGAAGTGGTTTTTCTATGGCATTGGGTAAACGTATATTGGCGTGGTTAAACAGCGCTAAACCATTAAGTGCTATTTCAAATATTAATACAGCAATAGCAGGTACACCCAAAGCGGTAACGGCAATTAATTTTATAACTATGCTGAGTACAATTTCGATAGGGTGAAAACGCAAACCTGTGCTGGTATCTACATGGGCATCGGCGTGGTGCACACGGTGCAAGCGCCACAAAATAGGCACTTGATGAAAAAGCCTGTGCTGCCAATAAATAACTATATCAAGCAGTAATATGCTTAAAATAATAGCAACACTACTTGGTGTGGCTATTTGATTAAATAAACCGATACCGTGCTCTTGGTTATAAAGCGCTACGGCAGTTAAGCCTATTGGCACACTTAAGCGAGCAATTACAGAGGCAGCAAACACCAGTCCAAAATTGGCCAACCACCGGGTGGTGCTTTTTATCGGCGATTTACGGGCAGGCATGCGCGATTCTAGCAGCATCATAATAACCAAAATGCTAAAAAAGAACCCTAATCGCCACCAAATTTCATTACTCATTGGCTTGTGTAACCTCATCAGCTTCTTGGCGTTTAAGCGTGTTATAACCACCATGTATACGTGTAAAAATAGTAATAGCGCACGCAGTGGCAAAAATACTCGCCATTAGGGCAAAGTGCTGCGGCCAAATACAAAAGGCAATAAACAGCGCGATGGTTTCTGTGCCTTCGGTTAAACCATTTAAATAGTAAAAGCTTTTGTATTTAAACTGGGGTTTTTCGAGCTTAAATTTTTCGGCGGCTATGGCAAAGGCTAAAAAGCTTGAGCCAGTGCCTATAAAGGTGGCCAGTAATATGCTACCTGCAATGGCGTTTTGCTCGGGGTTTGCCAAAATAAAGCCAAGCGGAATTGCCGCATAAAATAAAAAGTCGAGGGTAATATCTAAAAAGCCGCCAGCACTTGAACTTAAATTTGCATGGCGTGCCAATGCGCCATCTAGCCCATCTAAAATACGATTTAAAGCAATAGCCGTTAACGCTGCGTACCACATTTCAAACGCAATTAATGGCACAGCTAATAGGCCTATTAAAAAGCCTACCACAGTAAGTTGGTCGGGCGTTATGCCGCGTTTGTGCATTAACGCTACAACGGGGGTTAACAGTGGCTTTATTACTGGGGTGATGTATTTGTCTAACATGCTTGGTGCCTTGTACTTTTTGTGCGTTTATTTGGCTAAATTTAAGGTGATCAGTTTGCCATTTGCGGCCTCTGCATCGCTATGATCGTGGGTTACCATAATAGCGGGCAATTTATGCTCGCGTATTTGGCTAAATACTAGCTCGCGCGTATCTACTCTTAATTGGGTATCGAGCTTGCTAAAGGGCTCATCAAGTAAAATGGCTTTTGGCTCGCTCAATAGCATACGCAATAAAGCTACGCGTGCTTGTTGCCCACCAGAGAGGTTGTCGGGGTGGCGATTAGCCATGCCTTTTAATCCAACTTGTTCAAGGGCGTGCTCTATTTTTTCAAGGCGCTGTTTTTTATTGCCTTTAGGCATAGCAAAGGCAATGTTACCGCTTACCGATAAATGCGAAAATAATAACGCATCTTGATAAAGCACGCCTATGTGGCGTAAATGTGCGGGCAAGTTATTAATATTTTCGCCGTTAAGCCACACTTCGCCATTTGCGCTAAAACCACTGGGTAATGTGCCGGTAAGCCAATTTAATAAACTTGATTTACCACTGCCTGATGGCCCCATAACAGTGAGTATTTCGCCGCCTTTTACCTGCTCGTTTAAGCTAAGTAATTGCTGGTTTTGACGATAAAGCTCACAATTTTTAATCTCTAAAGATGACTGCATTAAAAACCTTTTAATTTATGGGTTAGCGATGGGCGCTTTTAAAAAAGTACTTAGGTAACACCCACGCCAGTATAAAGCCAATGAGTGGCAATGCCATTTGCATAATGGCATACACCGCACTGGTGCGCCTACTTGCGCCATTAGCAAGGGTAACCGCTTCGGTTGTTATGGTTGCTATGCGCCCGCCACCGGCTAAAAGTGTAGGTAAATATTGGCCAAAGCTAATGGCTAAACCAAGTGCCGCCGCAATTAAAATAGGAGCAAATAACTGGGGTAATTTTACTTGTAAAAACACTTTGCAGGGCGTTGCGCCAAGGCTTGCTGCTACATGAGCAAAGCGAGGGTCTAAGCGCCTATAACTGCTCGCAAGCGATAAAAACACATACGGTAGTACAAACAATAAGTGGGTAAATACCACATTAAAAAACGCGGCCTGGTTATTTACTAGTTGTTGCAGCCACACTAGGCCAAATAAAAATGCAATACTTGGCACAAGCAGCGGTAAATAAATAATTAAGCTGGTAAAGCGCGACATAGGTTTGGCACTTAACTGCTCTGACTCTAAGCACAAAAGGGTAATAATAATGGCAAATAACGTAGTAACTAGCCCTATAGCAAGGGTATTAAAAAGCGGGCTTTGCATTTGCATTAGCGCACTTTTAAAGTGAAGTAGCGTGAGCTGATCGGGCAGTGCCGCCGGAAAACGCCAAAATCCGGCAACCGACCACATAATTAAGCCAATTAACGAGAGCAAAATAAAGCCAATTACAAATACTGTTAATACGGTTGTTATTTTTTGCCAATAAACGCCGCCATACTCTCGCTCGCCATTGGTGAGTAAATCGCTAAATAATGCTTTTATCGCTTTTTCGCCGCCAAGCCAAAGTGCTAGCAAACCGCCAGTAAGTACAAGCTGTAATAGTGCCCCCGCTGAGGCTTTAATACGCAGGTTTAAATCTACATCGTGAAACCAGTGCATAATAGCGACAGCCAAGGTGGGTGGTGTATTTGGCCCCAGAATAAGTGGCATTTCTACACTTGCGCTGGCATAAGCCAATACGGCTAAAATGGGTAGGCGCAATAATGGGTAAAGGCTTGGTAATATTACTTTAAAAAAAGCCGTCATAGGGCAGTAGCCCAAGTTAAGCGCTACTTTATGTTGCTGGCGCAGCTTTTTGCCAAGCTCAGGTTGGGCAAGCACACCTAGCGCCATTAACAGTAAAAAAGGCAGCTCTTTGAGGGTTAAGCCTAAAATTATACTAATTCCAAACGCGTCATGCGGAAACATGCCGTTAGGCGCAAGTTCCCACCCACTAAACCAAGGCGATACTAAGCGCGAGATCATTCCCGAAGGAGCAATTAAAAAACCAACCGCAATAGCCGCTGCCGCGTGGGGAATTACCAGTATCGGGCTCAATAAACGCTGAATACGGTTAAGCCACGGGCTATTAAAAAATGCAGCTAAAATCATTAATGTAATGGTAAAGGCTAGTAAGCTACTTATTAATCCGCTGCCAACACTTAGCATAACCATGTGTGTTAGGCCGGGTGTTTGCATGAGCATAGTAAAGCCATGTAGGCCAAGTGTTGTGTGCTCAAGTACCGGCGCATAACCAAAAGCGGGCAATAGCACGCTAATTAAGCCGCCTATTACCGGCAAAATAAGCAATGCCAGTAAAAAGCGTGGGCTTAATGTCACTAATTTACTAAACATATCGGCGCTTTTATGTGGTTTAAGCGTTGGGCTTGCTGCTAACTTATTTGATACAACACTCATTGGCTTACTCCAAAACGCGCTTGCCAACCTTGCAAAATAGCATTTACCCAGCTTGGGTGTGGCTCACTTAGCGTGCGTTTAATACTATTTAAAGGCAGGGCGCTTGGATGCGGTTGCGTTGTTTTAAATAAAGCTTGTTGCTGTGGTGCTAGCGTTGATTGAATAAGTACGCTTTTATCGCCCCATATAGGCGCTTGTTGTTTTTGAGCTTGCGCCTCTGGGCTTAATAAAAAATTAGCCACTAACTGCGCACTTTGTGCATGGCTTGCATTATAAGGTATGGCTACAAAGTGGGTGTTACTTAAACTGCCATCTTGCATTGCATAACTGCGAATACTTTTTGGTAAATCATAACGTTTAACGGCGGCGGGCACTTCTGGCGCTGAAAACGTAAACGCTATGCTTAGCTCGGTGTCGCCCACTAAGCGGCGCATTTGTGCACCACTTTGCATAAAGTGTTTACCGCCGCGCCAAAGTGTTGGGTGCAGCTTATTTAAAAAATCCCATAACGGGTTTAATACTTGGGCTGTGTTTTTTGCAGTAGCTGGCTGATTTAACTGCGCTTTAAGTGTTTCATCACTTTGTTGATGTAGCATAACAAGCGCGTATTTTAAAAAGCTCATTCCTAAAAAATCAGGTGGCTTTGGGTAGCTAAATCGCCCTGGGTTTTGTACGCTCCAGCTAAGTAATTGGTTTAGGGTTGTTGGTAGTGTGTTATTTGCAGTGCCATCAATTGCTAAACTGTCGTAGTAAAAGGTGAGCGATGCTTGGCCCCAAGGTGCTTCCATCCCGTTGGTGGGTATTCCAAAATCAAAATTAACAGCAGGGTTATTACTAGGGTCGGTGTAGCTAAAATTAGGCAGCTTATTAGCCCATTGTTTTAGTAATAATGAGTGCTCGCTCATGGTGGCAAAGTTAGCACCGTTTATCCAAATTAAATCTACGCTGCCTTTATCGTTATTGTTTGCTGATTTTTCGGCAAGTACCCGGCTAACGGCTTCGCTGGTATCACTGAGTTTTACATGTACTAAGTTAATGTTGTATTTGGCTTTTACTTGCTGCGCAGCCCATTGAATATATGCATTTATTTGCGCATCGCCGCCCCACGCATAAAAATATACGCTTTGATTTTTACCTAAGCTTTCTATTTGTTGCCAACGGCTTTGTAGTTGTGTACTTGCTAGGCTTTTAAAGCTAATAATAAGGCAAATGCAAAACGCGACACAGCAAAAGCTGTATCGCGATAATGTTTGCCAACATTTATTGGTGAGCATTTAAATCCCAGTTGTAGTCTAAAAATTTAACTTTCATGTTGTTATTTTTAAGCGCTTTTTGCTGAGCGGGTATCAGTTTTAGTGCTTTAGGGTATTGCATAAAAAACTGCTGCAGCGTGTTTGCGCCTTTAAAGCCTTGTTCAAAATCCTCGCCGTACCACTTAAATATTGAAGATACACTTAGCGTGTTATCTTGCGCTATATTGCGGGTTGCATCTGATAAAAAACGCACCGTTTGCGCTTGCAATTGGCTGTCTAAATCAGTGGCTGTGTAGGCTTCTGCACGTAGGGCTGGGCAGCCAATACTTGCGCAATTTACAGCAAAATGAATACGTGGGTCGTTGTATTTACCACTGCCACGTATTAAACCATGTTCTATATCATCAAGACTGCGCGTTTTACCAAGTAATGGCACAAACTCTTTGCTCCATGGTGAGCTAAAAAAGCTGCCTAAATCTTTAATTGATTTAAGGTTTGGGTATTTTGTTAATATTAGTTCAACAGTAAAGGCGTTATACGCGTTGATTAAAAACGCCAGCTGCTTTGGTTTTTCCCATGTATCAAACTCATTTTGCGTAACAGCCGATAGCGAATCTAAATAGCTTTTAAGCTCGCTGTGCTTAGCTTTAATTGCTGCATAATCAACCTCAGTGCTGTGGCCATTATTAATAGCTACAACATGGTTGTTTAATAATGCGTTCCAGCTGTCGTGCATATTTTGAGCTTGGGCCGAAAATGACGTTGCAAACGATGTTGCAAGCAAAGCAGACCCTAACAATAGCGCTTTTAAAGGTGTTTTAAACATATTAGCCTCTGCGCCATGTGTGGTATTTTTCAAGCATGTTAAGTACTTTTTCTGGTGCGTGAGCGCGTTTCCACTCGCCTGCTGCGTACTTGTTACCTTCAGCCCAAGTAGGGTAGCTGTGAATAGTGCCTAGTATTTTGTTAAGGCCTAAACCGTGTTTCATTGCTAGTACAAACTCAGCTATTAAATCGCCAGCGTGCTCAGACACCACAGTAACACCGAGTATTTTGTCTTTGCCTTTTGGTGTAATTACTTTAATAAAGCCTTTGGTGGCGCTGTCGGTAATGGCGCGGTCTAGCTCTTCAAATTCAAAGCGAGTGATTTCATAGTCTATGCCTTTATCAATAGCGTCTTGCTCGTTTAAGCCAACACGTGCTACTTCTGGGTCAATAAACGTAGTCCACGGAATAACACGGTAATCTACTTTAAACTTTTTAAGATTACCAAATAAGCCATTTACTGCTGCGTACCAACCCTGATGAGCGGCTACGTGCGTAAACTGATACGGACCTACAATATCGCCAGCGGCAAAAATGTTAGGGTAAAGCGTTTCTAGGTATTCGTTAGTGACTACAGTACGATTAGTTTCAATACCGAGTTCTTCAAGGCCGTAACCTTTAAGGCGAGCGCTTCGGCCCACAGCACATAGTAGCTCATCGTATTCAATATCGATTTCGGTATCATTATGTTTTACCACAATGAATTTTTTACCGTCGCGCGCTTCACAGCGCAGTGTCTGATGCGATGTTAAAATGTTTACGCCGCTCTCAATAAGCGCTTCGTGAGCAAAGGTAGACACTTCTAGGTCTTCTTTGATCATAATGCGTTCAGCCATTTCAATTTGCGTAACATTTGAACCTAAGCGTGCAAAACTTTGTGCAAGTTCACTACCAATTGGGCCACCGCCAAGTACAACAAGTTTTTTAGGGGCTTCTTCAAGCTCTGCAAATTTAGTCCATAATGTATCGCTTGTTACATAGCCTGTTTCTTCAATACCAGGAAGTGGCGGTACAAATGGCCGTGCGCCTGTGGCAATAACAATCGTACGGGCGGTTAACGTTTGCGTGCCACCGTCGTTAAGCTTAATTTCTACAGTCCACGGGTCTAATAATTTACCGTAGCCTTTTACTACATCTACGCCTAGGTTAGTGTAACGCTCAACGCTATCGTGTGGGGCGATGTCGGCAATTACTTGGTGTACACGTGCCATTACTTTTTTAAACGAAAACTGCGGTGCCATGTTTTCTAAGCCGTAGTGTTCACCGTGGCGAATTTGCTCAGCAATTTTAGCGCTTTTAATAACGGCTTTACTTGGCACACACCCGTAGTTTAAACAATCGCCGCCCATTTCGCCGGCTTCAATTAGCGTTACTTTGGCTTTAACTGCTGCTGCAATGTAGCTTGTTACTAAGCCTCCAGCACCTGCGCCAATAACAATCATGTTACGGTCAAACTTTTTAGGTTTAGTGTAATTTTTGTATACGCGACGTTTTTTAAACACGTTTAAGATTCCTTTAGCAATAAAAGGGAATACACCCAATAAAGCGAACGATAAAATAAGATCGAGCGATAAAATGCCAGATAAGCTCTCAATTTGCGCAAGTTGCGTACCCGCGTTTACAAATACAAATGTACCCGCGAGCATGCCTATTTGGCTTACCCAGTAAAAGGTCCATGCTTTAATGGCGGTAACACCCATCAATAAGTTAATTAAAAAGAACGGAAATACGGGTACTAACCTAAGCGTAAATAAGTAAAAGCCACCTTCTTTTTCAACGCCTGCGTCAATAGCGTCTAAGCGCTCAGGAAAACGTTGTTTAATTGTATCGCGTAGTAAGTAACGCGATACTAAAAAGGCAAGCGTAGCACCTACCGTAGAGGCAAAAGAGGCAACTAATAAACCTTCAACTAAGCCAAATAATGCACCTGCGGCCAGTGTTAATATTGCCGCACCCGGTAAGGAGAGAGCCGTTACTACTACGTACAGTAAAAAGAAGCCACCAAAAACCAACAATGGTGATTGCTCTTTATATTGGCTAAATTGATCCATCGACCCTTTTAAGCCTTCAAGCGTAAGTAACTGGTGTAAATTAAAGTGAAAGAACAAGCCTATAGCCGCTGCTGCAATCAATACCAAAAATAGTTTTTTAATCATGTTCTCTCAACCGCTCTTAAAAATTATGGGTTAGTGTTAATTTTGCGTTTATTGGCAGTTCTGGAAATGCCAATGTTGCACCAAAGTAACCCCCTTCAAATACAGGACGCCAGTTTTTTTGATTAGTGACATTGTTTACATCTAATCGCAACTTAGTCCTAGGCGAAAAAGCGTAGCTAGTATTAACGTTTAGCGTGTATTGATCACGAATTTTAACTGTTGCTAAAAAGTCTAATGGGTAACTCTTTGTATATAGGCCTGAAAAACCCATTTGCCATTTCGAATTAATTGAATAATTTCCGTTAAAACTGAACGATTGCTCAGGAATGCCCTGAACTTGGCGGTTTGAAGGTGCAAACGCGGTAAAACTTGGTGCGCCAACGCCGGTACCTGCAATAATATCTGGGCGTGAATTGTCAAACGCATCGATTACTTGAGCAGAATCTTGACTGCTTGCAGAATTGTCGTAACGAGCGTCTATGTAGCTGTAACCCGCACTTAGCCAATAAGGGTAGGCATCGTAAAATACTTGGCTTTCAAAACCTGTAGTACGAATACCTGTATTGCTGCCGTCGCGATTACGTAAACTACGGCGCTGGCTAAATACCGCGCCATCAGCGTACCAGTCGCTATTGGTAGGGGCGTACTTTAAGCCAAACTCAACTAAGGTGTTTTCGGTTGCAAAATTTTGTGCGCTAATCGTGTTATCGCTGCCAAGCGATGTACCGCCAGCCATACTGTTTGATGTGGCTTCGTTATAACTTGCTGCACCATAAGTGGTGTAATCACTATTTAATTTGTAATTAAAGCTAACTTGGCCAGAATGCAGGGTTTCGTTAATGCTGTCGCTTGCGGCAACTTGGCCTTGTGGTGCAATAGGATCGTTTGCTTCTACATCGTAAAAGTCAATGCGGTAACCCACACTGGTATGAAGTTTATCGCCCCAATCTGAGTCTTGTTGAATGGCAAGCCCTGTTTGCCATGAGCGTGAGTCGGTGGTGTCTGATAAGTTAAAGTCGCCGCTGCCATCGTTATCTAAATCGTATTGACCACCAGGCGATACAAATACACCTGGGCTTAGCTCTACTAAACGTGCTTTTTGTGCATCGGTTAAGGGAATGCGACGGTTTGAAAGTGGGCCAGTTAAATCAATTGGTAAATCGGCCTCGGTAGTAAATTGGCTGTAGCCAAGTACTTTGTTGTAGCGTACGTCAAAAGCAAAAATTGTTTGCTGGTCACTATTCCAGCGGTAGGTAAGCTCAGTGCGGTTTTGCGCTGTATCGGCGCCGTCTATAATTTCTACAAAGCTGTTTTGGGCTATTTCTTCACGCTGTAAATGCTGAAAGTACGTAATGTTTTTAAGTGAGGCATTAGCACTTAGCTCACGCTTATAAATGCTGTGAATTAAATAAGTGGTTGCTTCGTTTTGGTTATCAGGGTCGGTAAGTACGGTGCTGCGATCTATTTTTACTTGCCCAGTAGGCGAAACAATTGAACCCGCTGCTGGTACGGTACTGCCATTGGCTTGCACGCCTTGGCCGGTAATATAAAGGCCATCATCAATTAAGGCTTGGATAGGGCGGTTAATACCGGCGTTGTCGGTAAATTCAACTTGGTATAGCTCAAAGTTAATATCCCAACTGCTTTTATCATCGGGCAATATGCGTAGTGCTGCAAATAAACTGTCGCTTTTAGTGCCTGAGTAATCGTAGTAACTGCCTTCATCAAGGTGCTCGTAACTTACTCTAAGGCCCACTTTATCTTTTATAATGGGGGCAGTGTAATCTACCTGGGCACTGTATTGATCCCATCGCCCGGCTGAGAGTTTAACTTTACCTTTACTTTCATCTGTAGAGGCAGTCTTTGAGTGTAAATTTACAAAACCACCGTTACGTTGGCTTGAACCAAATAAAACAGGTGGTGCACCTTTTACTACGTCTATTTGTTCTACAGAATTGAACGATAACGGCACGCCAAAGCCATTATTACCCGCTTGACGACGTGTACCATCTTGAAAAAGCTCACCCAGTTGGCCACGAATAGTAGGTAAGCTTGGCGCACCAAAGCCACTTGCAGAGTAAGTGTTTGGGCTCACGGCTAGTACGTCTTGTAGGGTAGTAATATTTAGTTGCTCTATTAACTCGCTTGAAATAGGCGTTACTGAGCGTGCTATGTCTTGCAGTGCAAGGTTGTCGCCGAAGGGGCCGTTAATAGTGGCATCTTTTACAGAAAGCCCTTGAGATTTAATCGTTTGGCCTGCTACTTCAATACGTTCAATTGAGTCGGTATTAGCTGCAGATTGTGCCGCATGAGCATAAAAATTAGGTGTGAGTGAAGCGGCTATAAAAAGTGCCAAATATGAATGTTTCAAAAGGGTTCTCATTTTGGTTAGTGTGAATGTGGCAATAAAGACCTGCAGCTTTGTGAATAACTTTCAGTAAATATTAATTCTTTTTGTTTTTTAGAATGAAACGTTAAAAGTTTAGCACATTGCTCAAAAGCGTTATTCAGTTTTAGGCACTATGTTTTTGTTTTACAAATACTGTAGTTAGTTATTGCCATAATAGGTCGTAATTTATAAATAGCGGTTTTATACGCAAACAAACGCAAAGCAGGGCACAGAATTTATTAAAAAATTATACATTAAGGTGAAATAAAATATGTGTTGAGCGGTCTTGCTAGTTTCAACATTAAATTATTTAGTTTTAAGGAAATTTTATGACTGGTACAACAGGTACTGACTTTCAAAATCGTTTGCAGTGGTCGCTTTTTTCGCTACGCCTAGGTGTATTTATTGTAATGATTATGTGGACGTTTGATAAGTTTGTTAACCCTGGGCATAGCGCACGAATTTTTGAGCATTTTTATGGTGTTAGCGGCTCTACAGATGTGGTTGCTTATGTACTGGGGGCGTTACAGCTTATTTTAGTGTTGGCTTTTTTAGCGGGTATTAAAAAGCGCCTTACTTATGGCGTTATATTTGTAATGCACGGCCTATCAACGCTTTCATCTTATAATCAGTATATTGATGGCTTTAATAACTTATTGTTTTTTACAGCGTGGCCAATGTGGGCAGCGTGTTTTGCACTTTATGTGTTACGCGAGCAAGACGTTAAATTTACCATTAAGTAGCACTGCAAAAAAAATGGTTATAAGCCATACGGCTTATAACCAATAAGTACACAAGGGAGTGTATGGAAGTCGGTTTAATTAATAACTAATGCATGGCATCGTTGTACTGTTTAGCTAGGCTTTCTTTTTGCCCTTCGGTTAGGGCTTTACCCGCTAATTGAAATACTTCATGTTCTTCTTCGCTTAAATGATGATGCACTAAATGGTGCAATTTTTTAGCAGCAACTAACCATGCCGATGAGCTCATTTCGGTGTCTTCAAGTTGTTCTATTAATTCGTCAATTTCATGGTGTTCAGCAACGCTGTGGCGTGCTTTTTCGTGCGTTAGATCGTCAAACATAAGTGGGTTATAAAAATAACGCTCTTCAAATTTTGCATGATCTTCTAATTCGGTTTTTAGCTCGTCCATTAGCTTGTGGCGCTGCTGCGTATCGCCGTGCGTTTGAATAAGGGCATCTACTAACTCGCGTTGTTTATCGTGGTCGTGACGTAGCGCTTCAAAAATATTCATAACTCTTTCCTTGCTGTAATTGCTTTATAAACTTTTAAAAAGCAAGCGCAGTGCCAGATTTTAATATGTTGATATAATTGACTTTAATGTACTTTTGGTTGGTTTGGATGGCGTTGCTCTGTAACTTTTACACATAAACAGCTGCAATTTTTTCAGATTAAAAGAGGTGATTGCTTTTGACGCTACATAAGCTTACATATTTTTACTGGTTGGGTATTTTATTGAGGTGGTAAAGTAGCGCATTATTTGGGTACAAGCTGTACATACTTGCCTTACCTATATTTTTATAAAACTTTAGATATTAGGATAGTTTAAGGATGAACTTAAAAAGCCCCACTACAGCATTATTACTGTGCGCGTTATTAAGTGCATGTAGTACAGCCGAGCATTCTGAACGACGTGTATGCATACAAGAGGCAGAAATGACTGAGCTAAATGGCGCTAAAACAAGCTCAGAGGTTTACAATGAATGTGTAAGCGCTCAAATAAAAAAGGATGCTAAAGGCGACACTTTTTTTGATGAAGTTGGTGTGTTTTTTATTGATCTACTTGTTTTAATAGCCGACTAAGTAAGCAAACTTACAGCTATAATTTAAAGCACAAGGGTGCGTAAAATAGGATTGAATATGAAAGCGTTTTTAATTGTATTTTCATTGTGTATATTTTTAACTGGCTGTGCGGCAAAGCCTTATGCGGGCTCTGCTCAATGTATGGAGCAAGCTGATATAGCTTATGAAACCAATATACATAAAAATGAGCCGCTAAATAATGAATGCAAAGCTACAAAAGTAAATACGCCTAATAAAGAGTTTGAGAATCATAGTATTGTTGATAGAAGTCTTTTACAGCTAATTGTTAGTTTTTTAAACGGTATATTTAGATAATTAAAATACAATTAAATAAGGTATGTATGCAGGAAGAACTAAAAGCAAAAATTATAGCTGTGTGCGATAAAAAAATAGCAGCCAAAGGCGAAAACGTAGGCCTTTCTTTTTACGCTTTTTTTGCAAATAAAAACGACAATCCAGAGCTGCTGATGCAAGCCGCTACGTGGTGGATACACACCCACAAGTTAGATCACTTTGAAAAAGCGATAAAAATAAAACAAATGATTATTGAAGGTGACTAATAACGTATATTTACGCGATTGCTACTTGGTTTCTGCCATTTTCTTTTGCTTTATAGAGTTGTTGGTCTGCACGTTTAATTAGCTCGCTGAGTGAGTTGCTTTTAGCATCACTTATTGCCACGCCAGCACTAAAGGTAACGTGTGTTTTACTTGGCAATGCCTCAATATGACTGCAGTACTGCGTTAACTTATTTTCAAGATTTTCAAAAAAGTTGTTTATTTTATCCCGGTTTTGCGTTTTTAAAACAAATAGCCACTCTTCGCCGCCATAGCGCCCAAACTTATCGTTAGTACTTAGTGTGTCTTTTGCTGCTTGAGCAAATTTTATAAGTACTAAATCTCCTATATCATGGCCAAATTTGTCGTTAATAGCTTTAAAGTAATCTAAATCGACAATAGCTATTGCTAGGCTCTGCTGGGATAAACACTCATTTGCTTTTTGCAAAATGCCACGCCGGTTTAAGCTGTTAGTTAGGTAGTCGGTTAATGCTATAGCATGGTATTTTTTACGTTGGCGCATTTGGCGGTAAAATAAAAATAGCGACACGATGACTAAAATAAAGGCAATTGAGGCACTTAAGCGCCAAATTATTTTTTGCTGGTGTTCTTCTGTTGCCTGCAGTTTGTTTATGTCTTTTTCGTATTCTAGCTGTAAAATTTTGTCTTCTTTTTCTTTTACTTCAAATTTAACTTGCAAGGTTTTTATATTGGTTTCGCTGGTGGCTTCGTAGTGTTTTATTGTATAAGCAAGCTCATCTTCAATAGCTTTAAATGCATCTTCAGTGAAGTTAAGCTGGCGCTTTAATTTATAGCGTTTGCTTAAAAAATCAGCCTTATAAATGCTGCGGCTAAATTTATCTAGGTTTAAAAATACTTCGTCGTTTACTTGGTTGGCTTTATTTAATAAATTTTGCTTTGTGTAGATGTCTGATAATAAAATCATTGATGCTAAATGCATGTCGTTAATGCCGGCAGAGCTTGCAAGTGCAATATTTTTGTTTGCAAGCATTAAAGCTGTATCGTAATTACCCTGCAGGTATTGAATATTTGCAATAGAATATTGAGCGAAGGCTAAACCTTTTTTCATATTAACTTTGCTAAAATAAGCCAGCGCTTTATTTAAGTATACAAGCGCGTCTTTAGGCTGACCGACCTCAAGTAATACATTTCCTAAACTCCAATAAGCTTTAGCAGTAAATAGGCCGTCGCTTGTTTGCTCGTAGGCATCTACCGATTTTTGGGCATAATAAATGGCTTTTTCTTTATCATCTTTGTAGAGGTAGTTGTAAGCGTCGGCAATTTTTCTAAAAAAGTAGCCCTGCGAGGCTATGTCTTCTTCTTTTATAGCAAGCTCTAAACCTGTTAACGCCGCACTTAGCGTTTTTTTAAGTTCGTCGGTTTCGGTGTAGTAATAGGCTATAGCCCGAAAAACAATGATTTTTTCGTTAGGAGAAAGCTGTTTTACCTGCGTTTGCAGTTGATTAGCAAGCGATTGCGCATTACTTAACTCTTTGTTAATTGCGAAAAGTTTAAGCTGAGCCTCTAAAAATAGTAGGTGACTGTTTTTATATGTTACAAGCTCAGTACTCTTTAAATACATTAGCAAATGGGTACTTAGCGCGGTGTATTGTTCTTGTCGAAAAAGTAGCTCTGAATATAAGGCAGCCGCTTCAAGGTGCAACTGTTTATGCTTTGTATGTTTAGTGACATTATAAGCGTGGGTTAGTTGTTTTTGGTGTAAAAGGTAATCTAGCTTGTTGGCTTTAATATCACTAAGCAGGCTTTGGATTGATTTTATATCAGATGAAGTTAGTGAAGAGCTATTGGCAAATGTAGCACTACTTGTTAGTAAAAATAACAGGAGCACAAAAAAGCGAAACCACACCATATTGATTTTTATTATTATATTGTTCGTCATTTATTTTTTACTGAATCAACACCTAAAACGATATAACTAACTATAGCATTGCTTGTAAATAACAAGTTAATGCTTTATTGGAAATACACCACCACATCCCTTTGAAAGTTCAATTTCTAGTAAATAAGTACGAAAAGCATTATTAAAATAATGATGACACCCATGACAAATAAGGAAGACACCCATT
>NZ_CP142031.1:0-792064 GCF_035666335.1 Pseudoalteromonas sp. CuT4-3 | reverse complement strand
ACATAACGAGTTAGATGCACTTAAAAAAGCGGGCCTAACAAATGGTGAAATAATTAATGCGGCCACTGTTAACGGCGCAAAAGCGATTAATAAAGCCAAGAGCATTGGCAAGCTGGCTAATGGCTTTGAGGCAAGCTTTGTACTGCTTAAGCAAAACCCGCTTGATGATATAAACCACATTCATACTATCTCAGAGGTTTACAAATCAGGTATACAAGTAGACCGCCCAGCCTTAATTGCGCAAAACAAGGCTATAACACCACAAGGCCCCACTTGTAATGAAGAAGTTAAAAGCCGCCAAGCTCAGCATGTTATTGATGATTTTACCGGTGATACACCATGGCAAGCCTTGAGCGACTCGGTAATGGGTGGTCAGTCTGTGGCAACACTTACCACGCATAAAAACAGCTTAACTATTGATACAACCATTACAAAGCCGACCAGCTTTGGCGCGTGGGCAGGCGCTGAAATAAAATTTACATCGCCGGCTGATGCCTCATCATTTAAAGGTATTCGACTAACATATAAAGGTTCAAGTACGCCTTTTGCCCTGTCTGTTTATCATAGTGATGTAAAAGATTGGGATCACTTTAGTGTACTTTTAAAGCCGCGCGATGAGTGGACAACGCTTGATATTCCTTTCACTACATTTAAACAATTTGGCTTTGGTAGCCCCGTTACGTGGTCGGCCACTGAATTAACTGGAGTTAACTTAATGTGGCGTAAAATGCCAGGCGCAAGCAATGAGCCATTAAAAAATACATTACAAATCAAAGAGCTAACATACTTTTAAAAGAGTAGCAGTCAAAACACAAACTCTTTGGGTTTTGACTGTTTTTTGTTATGGTTTAATCAATTACAAAAAGAAGCACCTATTATGCTCAAACATCCTTTTTATAAATACAGCTTTTTTATTTTACTTGTTGTAGATATTGCTTATGCCCTTGGGCTCATAATTGCTAACTCTGCACCTTTTACTGCGGGTAGTGCACTTGCTGCTACCGTATGGTTTGTTACTTTTTACTGGGCTCCTGTTTGGAGTGCGGCAGCAGTTATTTTTTACCTGCGCAATAAACACATTAACAAAATAGCGTTTGAATGGTTAATAGCTGTTGTATTTATGGCACTCGGTAATGTACTTACCGATATAGTACTCACACAGCTTTTTGATGGGCACAAATCGATGGGGGTGTTTGTTGTTTTTAACGGCTTACTTTGGGGCTCGTGTATTTACTTTACCAGTATTTTTATTGAAAACAAAAAACGCGCAACAGCAGAAAAACACGCGCTTAAACAAGCCCAACTTGCTACATTGCGCTACCAACTAAACCCACATTTTATGTTTAATAGCTTAAATACAATTTCGGCTTATATTCATACAAACCCCGATTTAGCCGATGAAGTACTGCATGAACTGGCTGACATTTTAAGGTACTCCCTCGACACGGCAGAGCAACAACAAATACCTTTACAGCAAGAGCTTACAATAATAGAAAAGTACCTAAATATTGAAAAAGCCCGCTTTGGCGATAAACTCAAAGTTAATTACCACATTCCCAATACGCTTAAAAACATATCGCTGCCCCCGCTACTTATTCAACCAATTATTGAAAACGCCATTAAACATAACGCCCAACAAACGTCGTTAATACTTAATATAACGCTTAGTGAGCTACCTAACGGCGTTAAAATACAAATTAGCGATAATGGTAAAGGGTTTTCGAGCGATGTTATAAAACACGGCCATGGCAGTGGTGTAGGAATGAAAAACATACTAAAACGCGTTAAACAACTTGGTAAAAGTAAGGTACTACTGAGCAATAATAATGGTGCAGTGGTTACGTTGGAGCTAACACTATGAGCAGCAAAAACCAGCCAAACACAATGACTAAAATGCGCGTATTATTTGCCGATGACGAGCTTCCCGCTCGCGAAAAATTAAGCCATCAATTGAGTTTAATGGAGCATGTTGAAGTAGTGGGTATGGCCACAAATGGCAAAGAGGCCATTTCATTAATTAATGAGCTAACTCCGGATGTGGTATTACTTGATATACAAGTGCCTGAAATTAACGGCTTAGAGCTTATTGATTTACTTAACTACCAGCCCATTATTATTTACACAACCGCGTATGACCAATTTGCAATTGAAGCTTTTGAGCACGCCTCAACTGACTACTTACTCAAACCTTTTCCTATTGCTAGGCTAAAAAAAGCTCTCGCCAAAGCGCAGCAACAACTAGAGCTACAGCGTGCCCACTGCCAAGTTAACAACCCAGAACACGAGCAAACCTTTACATTAACCAAAAACACCATAAATAAGCTCATTAGTAAAAACGGTGAGCGGATATTTTTACTCTCCCCAAGTGACATTAAATTTATTAAATCGGAGCAAGGCAATAGTTTGGCGTGGAATGGCGATACATTTCATCACTTAAGCGATACACTCGATCAACTTGAACATGCCCTAGTAGCAAAAAACTTTGTACGAATTCATCGAAGTTATTTGGTTAACGTTGACCACATTAAAGAAATACAGCGTTGGTTTAATGGCAAATTGATGGTGATTGTAAATGATGATATTAAATCTGAACTAAGCACCAGCAGAGCCGGTGCCGATAAACTAAAGCAATTGCTACATATTTAACTTATCTAAAAACATGTTACTGATCATTACTGGTATACACACTTAAAATAGGAAACGTATGCTCAGCAAACGATACCGTTACCGACTGTGTTTGATTGCCTTTAAAGCCTAATTTAAATTCACTTGGTGTTAGCCTGCTGCCATCTGCAAACAGCGCTAACACGTGTTCTTGATTAAGCTCTCGCTTGCCAGAGGCTAAATTAGTAAGGGTTATAACCGCCCAACGCTCTCCTATTTCGTTGCTCATAAGTACATAGTTTGCAATAGAAAAGTCAGACTTTTTAGGCGTTATATTATTATCGTTTGGAAACGATAAGTGCATGCTATTTGGTATGGCTCGGTCAACGTTTAGTACATTATTTTGCGCTGCACACACATTGGCGCAAAGTACTAATAAAAATAAAAAGCTAACGACAATTTTTGCCACAATTAAACGTCCTTTTAAATTTAGATGCTTTAATACTTGATTGAAATTTATACTCGCAGTTTTTACCTATTATGTAAACACTCTATTAAACGCTCAGTAAACTAACTAAGCGCTCATTCAGTGACGCCCCATTAGTATTAATACTTTGCGGCACGTTAATAAACACATGGTTATTAAACAGGAGTAAATTACATGGCAACCACACCTAAAAATTCACATGAGGTTAGTAAAGCGCAATCGGCTTTATTAAACCCTGAGCACAGCATTCAAGTACGAGGCGCGCGTGTTCATAACTTAAAAAATGTGGATGTAAACTTGCCCCGTAATTCACTTGTTGTTTTTACTGGTATATCGGGCTCGGGTAAATCATCGCTCGCCTTTGGAACATTATTTGCCGAATCACAGCATCGTTATCTTGATTCGGTATCGCCTTATGCGCGCAGATTAATAGACCAAGTAGATGAGCCCGATGTAGATTCGATTGAAGGGCTGCCACCCGCGGTAGCATTACAACAACAGCGTGGGGCACCCTCGGTACGCTCATCGGTGGGTAGCGTAACCACTATTTCTAACGCGCTGCGAATGCTTTACTCGCGCGCGGGCGAATACCCTAAAGGGCAAGGTATACTGTATGCCGATGCTTTTTCGCCAAATACGCCACAAGGTGCCTGCCCAGAGTGCCACGGTATTGGCCGCGTATTTAACGTAACCGAAGAGCTGTTAGTGCCCGACCCGACTAAATCAATTAAAGAGCGCGCCATTGCAGCATGGCCGCCAGCTTGGCAAGGTAAAAACCTAAGCCGTATTCTTACCTCGTTAGGTTACGATATTAATAAACCGTGGAATACCCTGCCTAAAAAAGCCCGTGATTGGATTTTGTTTACCGACGACACGCCCACAGTGCCCGTGTTTCCCCAGTACACGCTTGAGCAAACCCAAGCGGCTATTAAAAATGAAGAAAGCCCCAGCTACATGGGTACATTTATAAGTGCTAAACGCTTTGTTTTACAATCATTTGCGAGCACTCAAAGTCCGCGCACTAAAAAGCGCGTATCGCAGTATATGCAAATATCACAATGCCCACAGTGCGAAGGAAAAAAACTTAAAAAAGAGTCGTTATCGGTTAAAGTAGCAGGCCTTGATATAGGTGAAATTTCGCAGTTAACACTTGGCGAACTGGCAGAAAAACTAAGCATTGCTGCCAATAACCCCGCTAAAAGTAACGCAGCCAACCCCGAAAAAGCCATTGTGGCAAAGCGCATCACAAGCGACATTATTAAACGCGTAGAAGCACTCACTAAGCTTGGTTTAGGGTATTTATCGCTTGAGCGTACTACGCCATCGTTATCAGCCGGGGAATTACAACGCTTGCGGCTTGCAACGCAAATTCGCTCAAAATTATTTGGTGTTGTGTATGTGCTAGATGAACCTTCGGCAGGTTTACACCCAGCCGATACGCAAGCACTTTTAAGCGCCCTAGATGAGCTAATAGCGGCTGGTAACTCAGTATTTGTGGTGGAGCACAATACAAGTGTAATTCGCCACGCCAATTGGGTCGTTGATGTAGGGCCAAATGCGGGTTCGCATGGCGGTAATATTGTTTACAGCGGCCCAGTTGAAGGCTTAGAGCAAGTGAGCAACTCACATACAAGTCAGTATCTTTTTAAACATAACAATAACGCAAAGCCAAATCATCAAACACAACGTACGCCAGCAGCCTGGCTTAAGCTAAGTGGTATTGAGCGCAACAATTTACACAACATCAGTGCCGAATTTCCGCTTGGAGTTATTACAAGTGTTACGGGGGTTTCTGGCTCAGGTAAATCAAGCTTAGTAAGCCAAGCCTTAGTCGAGCTTATTCAAGATGCTTTAGGACAAAAAACGCCGCCGCCAATGCCTACCGATGAAGCCGACTTGCTTGATCAAGAACTCCAAACACCAACCCATGGCAAAATAACCGAGGGCCTTGAGCATATAAAGCGCCTAATAACGGTTGATCAAAAAGCCATTGGTCGCACGCCTCGCTCAAACCTTGCTACTTACACTGGTTTGTTCGATCACGTACGTAAATTGTTTGCCAATACCAAAGAGGCAAAAGCGCGTAAATACGATGCAGGTCGTTTTTCGTTTAATGTGAAAAAAGGCCGTTGCGACAACTGCGAAGGCGTAGGCTTTGTAAGCGTGGAGCTGTTATTTTTACCTAGCGTGTATTCGCCTTGCCCTGTGTGTAACGCCAAGCGCTACAACCAAAAAACACTCGACATTACCTACAAAGATAAAACCATTGCCGATGTGCTTAATTTAACGGTGGAGTCAGCGCATACATTTTTTGCCGATGAACCCGCTATTTTACGTGCGCTAAATGCGCTCTTACAAGTAGGCCTTGGCTATTTACGTTTAGGGCAACCGGCTACTGAGCTTTCGGGCGGAGAGGCCCAGCGCATTAAACTTGCCACAGAGCTGCAACGTGCGCAGCGCGGCGATACGCTGTATATTTTAGATGAACCAACCACCGGCCTACACCCAAAAGATGTAGCCATGTTGATGACGCAGTTAAATGGCTTAGTTGATGCGGGCAACACCGTTATTATGGTTGAGCACGATATGCAAGTAGCCAGTAACAGCGATTGGGTTATTGATATTGGCCCAGGAGCCGGGGACGAAGGTGGCTTAATTGTTGCTCAAGGTAAACCTGAAGATGTGGCTCAATCTAAGCATAGCCGCACGTCAACGTTTTTAAAAAGCGCAATTTAGCTTTTTAAAAATCGCTCTAATTTAGGTTTTACAGTAACCGACATAACAAGCATTAATGTTAAACCAATGGGTAGCGCGGCTAATAGCCCCTCTACCCACGCGGTATAAAATAAGCGCATATTGGCAAAACCTATATTGTTAGTAGCGGTTACAAACGCCATTAGCGACTCCATGGTAAGCGCCATAAAAACACTAATCACTAAATTACGTTTTAGCTCACTTGCTTTTGGTAATAACTTAGCCACCAAGGTATTCATAAGGGCTGTCATTGCTAACCCCACAGGAGCCATAACCAACACCGCACTTAAAAACGAGGTAAACCAATCTATATAAAAATGCTCAGTTATACCTACATTTGTGTAAGTCATAATGCCTGTTAAGCTGCCGCCTACAAAAACAATAATACTTACCATCACCATTATTTTATAAATGATCGGTGTTTTTTTAGGCTCTACGAGCGCAGAATTTACTAAAGTAGGCGTATTCATTAAACAGGTATTTCTCTTAAAATAGATGACAAAATCAACCATATCAAATTAATTGATAATATCAACTGTTATTTAATTACCCTAATGCCAGCCATATGCCTACTAGCACCATAAGGCTGCCTGCAATTCGGTTCATCCATTTTATATTATCGCCACGGCTTAAAAATAAACGTAGGCTTTTACCGCCTGTGGCGTACGCTAACATGCAGATAAATTCGCTTATCATAATAACTAAAACAAGCACTAACAGTTGCGGGGCGAGTGCGTGTTCAACGCTAATAAATGGCGGTAGTAAAGAGATCATAAACGCCCAGCCCTTTGGGTTAGCAATGGCAGTCACAAAGCCTTGCGTAAATAGCGACTGGCGGCTTACATCACTTGGGCTATGTGTATCAATCGACATTTTACTTTTTGCGCGCCACATATTTATACCTATATAAATTAAGTATGCACCGCCTACCCATTTTAAAATATCGAACGCATTAGGGTAATTTAGCATTACGCTTGCAACACCTAATACCGCAGCAATAGCAACACTTGCGACCCCTAACAGCTCACCTATCATCATCCATAATGTGCGCCTTACACCTATGCTCATACCTAATGTCATGGCAAGGGTCATACACATACCCGGTGTAATAGATACAAAAAAGAAGGTAGGAATAAAAACGGCAAGCGCTGCAACATCAATCATTTTTTCTCTCTATATTAAAAGCAAAAAACGCGGCTAAAGTAGCCGCGCTATTGGTTACCTATTATCTACTATTGTTCAGTACTTGCCACTGGCTGAGTAATGACCTCTACTGGCTTTGCGGTATCACTCAATAAATACTTATCTAGCCATTGCTCTTGTTCCCACAGTACGTGTAATAAGCTTTTACGAGCGCGGTAACCGTGGGCTTCGTAAGGAAGCATAACTAAGCGAGCGTCTTTACCTAAGCCTTTTAGGGCGGCGTACATGCGCTCACTTTGCATTGGGAAAGTTCCAGAATTAGGATCTTCTTGACCGTGGATCATTAGCATTGGCTCGTCAATTTTTTCAGCATGGAAAAACGGCGACATGTTTGCGTACACACTTTGTGCTTGCCAAAAATCACGCTCTTCACCCTGAAAACCAAACGGCGTTAGGGTACGGTTGTAAGCACCACTGCGAGCAATACCGGTTTTAAATAAATCACTATGCGCTAATAGGTTTGCCACCATAAATGCACCGTACGAGTGCCCTGCTATAGCAATGTTGTTTTTATCGGCAATGCCTTTTTTAACCAGCACATCAACCGCAGCTTGCGCACTTGAAACTAGCTGCTTTCTAAAGTTATCGTTTGGCTCGCTGCCATCAATACCTACAATAGGCATTTTAGGGTCGTCAAATACGGCAATACCTTTAGCAAGGTAAGGCATAGGGCCCCAATAACCAATGTAAGTAAATTCGTATGGCGATTCGCGCACTTGTGATGCTACGGCTTTATCTTTGTATTCAAGTGGGTACGCCCACATAAGTACGGGTAACGGGCCTTGGGTTACATCGTAACCTGGCGGTAAATAAAGCGTGCCAGAAAGCTCCACCCCGTCATCACGTTTGTAACGTAACTGCTCTTTTGTAACCCCTTTAAATGCTGGGTACGGATGAGCAAAGTTAGTAAGCTGCGTAAGAGTATCGTTATCTAAATCACGAATAAAAAAGTTAGGTTGCTCGGTTTTAGACTCTCGCACAGTTATAAAGCGCTTGCCTTCGTCGTCAAGCAATGCACGAACACGCTCGTAGTATGGCGCTTGTGATTGCCATAAACGCTTGCTGCTATTCGTTTTTACATCGTACTGGTCTAAAAACGGAATATTACCTTGCTCAGACGCGCCGTTACCGCGCAGATACATATAACGCCCGCCAACAATTTTAATAACGTTGGCGCCTAAATCGTTACGCTCGTATATAAAGCTACCTGGGTTTTTATACGCATCGTTATAGCTTCGCTCAGAAAAAAGCACACGGTTTTTATCTGCATTGCGTGGCTGAATAACATACGTACGCACTTGGCGGTCGCTAAAGCGCCAGTCGCTAAGCATGGCAATATTTTGATTGCCCCAGACTATACCAGCATAGCGGCGCTCTACTTTAGCAAACAGCTTAGGCTCGCGTTTAAACGGCGCGCGTAGGCTGTAAATATAATCATGGTGCTTAACATCGGTTTTCATGTCGCCGCCATCTTGCGCTTCGGCCCAAATAACTTCTGCGCCTTGATCCGCGCGCCATTCAAAATCGCGGCGGCCGGTACGAACACTGTCATAGCCTTGTGGAATGTTATCGGCAAGCGGTTGTTTTACAAGTTCGGCTAATGCGTAACCGCGCATTCCCCATATTTGCCAAGTGCTGGCAAAACGGCTGTACGGTACTTGATACGAAAACGGCTCGTTTATCGCAGCAACTAATATATTGGTTGAATCTGGCGATACCGAAAACGATTTAAATAATGCAGGGCTGCCAATGGCTTGTGTATTGCCATCAAGCGTTACGTAAGCTAATTGCCCTTGGCCGTAAAATTTAAACTGTGCTTCGTCAAACGGGCTGGTTAATAAGTTTTGATAAGTACGCGCTGGGGCTTTTTCGCCTGTGCTTTGCTGTATAACAGGCACTACATTTTGACTGCTGTTTTTTAACGCGGGTTTACCTATATTAACCGCTAAATTTGCAACCAGTGCGCTGCTATCGGGCAGCCATTGGTAAGGCGTAGCGGTAATAACCGAGTTAAGCGCTGCATTTGAGAGCATTTTAGCTTGCTTTGTCTCTACACTGTAAAGCCATAAATTTGCTTGGTTTTGTTGCTCTACAACAAACGCTAAATATTTACTGTTAGATGACCATTTAGGCGAGCGAATAATACCGTTTGGTAAATAATTAATATTAATAACGGTGCCGCTTTGCACATGCTTAAGCTCAAGCGCGCTGTATTTAGCGCTAACACGCGAGCGTGAAAAGTTAGCAGGGTTTAGCTTTATACCCGCAAGTTTAAGCTCATCTTTAGCAAGCTCGTCAAGCGTCTCTACGCGCTTACGCTCAAATAAAGCAAGCCATTGGCCATCGCTCGATAAAAAACTAGTGGGTGCTAATTTGGCATCTACCACAGCGGCTAGCTCAGGCGAAGGTGTTTGATAACCTTGCTCAGCATAGCTGTTTGGCATTATTACAACACAACAAATAAAGGCAACTAACAGCCTAAATGCGTTCATGTATTTATCCTTTTGTTATTTTTAAGATTATAAAAGTTATATAAACATGTTTTGCTCTGTTCATAAAGTATTAAGCTTTAAATTACAGGGCTAAAAGATGACTTAAACGCATTATATACGCTACACTACGCAGCTATTTACTCACTACTGCGCGCTTAAAATACCATGCCTAACAAAGCTAAATCGGTCACTATTTTTGATGTTGCTCACCGTGCGGGGGTGTCTAAATCGACCGTATCGCTAGTGCTTACGCACAGTAATAAAGTAGCCGATAAAAGCAAACAAAAAGTGTTACAAGCCATAGATGAGCTAGGTTATGTGTATAATCGCGATGCAGCGGCTATGCGCTCTGGGCGCTCTAATTTAGTAGTTGTAGTAATTGACGATTTAACAAACCCGCTTATGGCATTGCTTGCTAAAAATATTGAGCAGGCATTAAGCGAGGCTTTTTTTCAGGCCATTATTGTTAGTAGTAACAACTGCGTAGAGCGCCAAACGCAGCTAATAAATAATTTAAAAGAATACAAAGTGGCTGCATTTATAATTTGCCCTGTGGCTAGTACCTGTGCGCAGTGGCTCGACAACCTTGCTACTGCCTACAATGTTATTAGCCTAATGCACGAAGTACCTTACAGCTCAGCCCCGTGTGTTTTACCCGACTACACTAAAGCAAGCCATGTAGTAACACTGCAGCTAATAAATGATTCGCCTAAAAACATACTGTTTGTGGGTGATGAAAGCTTATCTGCACAAGGTTTATTAAGTGGCTTTAATAGCGCGTGTAAAAAACACAATATAACCCCTGAGCCAGCTATTACGTGCACAAAAAGCACCCCATTACATGCTAAGCAAATATTTAGTAGCACATTACTTAATAATCCGAGTATTGACGCGGTTGTATGCGCTAATAATATAATTGCGCATGGTGTTTTAGCCGCCGCCCCGCATTTAAAAAACAATATAGTAAGCTGCTTACATATTCCTGATATTACCGAAATTCAACCTCGCTTTACTTGCGCCAATATAAACACGCAAGAGCTTGCTAAGCGCAGTATTTTAGTGCTGCAAGAACAACTTCAAACAAACACTGCACCAGTAAAAACACTGGTAAATGTAAACCTACAAATTAGAGAAACACCGTAATGAAAAAAGTGCTGGTAATTGGTTACGTATGGCCAGAGCCAAATTCGTCTGCTGCGGGTACGCACATGATGTCGTTATTAAACGCGTTTAAAGCGCAAAATTGGCAAGTAGAATTTGCCACCCCAGCACAACGCACCGAGCACATGGTAAACCTAGATCACTTTGGTATAACCAGTCAAAGCATTGCCTTAAACTGCGAAAGTTTTGATGAGTACGTTAAAGCGTACAACCCAGACATAGTGATGTTTGACCGCTTTATGATGGAAGAGCAATTTGGCTGGCGTGTAGATAAACATTGCCCCAATGCCATAAAAATACTCGATACCGAAGATTTACAATGCCTACGTAATGCTCGCCACGAAGCGCACAAAGGCGAGCGAGAATTTACCACCAGCGATTTACATTCAGACATAGCAAAACGCGAAATAGCCGCAATATTGCGCTGCGACCTAAGCTTAATTATTTCAAGCTTTGAAATGCAATTACTTAGTAGTGTATTTAACGTAGAAGCCAGTTTATTACATCATCTCCCTTTTATGGTCGATTTAACCGCTTTACCTGCGCAAACAAACTCGTTTGAACAACGTGAGCACTTTATGACCATAGGTAACTTTAGACACGCCCCCAACTGGGATGCCGTGCTGTACTTACAAAAAATATGGCCGCTTATTCGCAAGCAATTACCAAAAGCAGAACTGCATATTTATGGCTCTTACCCGCCACCAAAAGCAACAGCACTTAATAACCCTAAAACCGGTTTTTTAATAAAAGGCTGGGCCGAAAACGCCTATGAGGTAATGCAAAGCGCACGCGTATGTTTAGCCCCACTTCGTTTTGGCGCAGGTATAAAAGGCAAGCTGCTAGAAGCAATGATAATGCAAACCCCCAGTGTAACTACCAATATAGGCAGTGAGGGCATGCACAACGAACTACCATGGCCTGGTAAAGTGGCTAATAATACCGACGACTTTGCAAATGCAGCCGTTGAGCTTTACAACAATCAAGCCGGTTTTACACACGCGCAGCAAGCTGGCAATACGCTACTTAATACCTTGTACGACAAAGTAAAATTAAGCGCGGCGTTAATTAATAAAATTGACTCTATAAGCAACGATTTAAAAGCGCATAGGGAAAAAAACTTCACCGGACAAATGTTAAAACACCATACTATGCGCAGTACGCAATATATGGCGCAATGGATTGCTGAAAAAAATAAAAAATTAGATTAAAAATGACTAGACTCCTACAGATTTGTGTTTAAAATCGCGCCCATTACAAATGGGCGTTTTAGCCTATACTTTTAGCTAATTTATTTACACACTGGTCCATACAAGATTTGAAAACTGCAACCTTTACTGAAAAACGCAAATTTATCGTTAAATTAGGTAAAATGCTTCATAAGTACGGCACCCCAGCGTACCGCCTAGAAGCACACTTAATGGAAGTGGCCACTTACTTAGGACTTAAATCGTCTTTTGTTATGTCGCCAACTTCGGTAACGTTTGTAATTTGGACTGATGGCCACGAAGACGAATACACCCACGTGGCACGCGTAGACCCAGGCGATCACGACTTAGGCTCACTTGCCGACACCGACGACTTAGTTAATCAAATGCTCGACGACAAGCTCACCTTACAACAGGTTGATGCTCAGCTTGATGCCATTTACGACATGCCAAACCCGTACAATAAATTTGTTACCGGTATTGCTTTTGCAACATCGGGGGGGGCATTTGCCATGCTAATGGGTACCAGCTGGACAGACGTTATTTGGTCTGCGTTGCTTACTTTAGTGGTGTATGTGTTTGTACTGTGGTCGGGGCGCTCAAAACGGGTTGCTCACATGCTTGAGCCCCTTGTTGCTATAGTATCGGCAGTGCTGGCTTGTGCAATAAGTGTGTATATTTCGCCCGATATAAATATACGGTTAGTCGTGCTTTCAGCCATTATTGTATTTATACCTGGTTTAGCGCTAGCGCTTGGTTTAGCAGAGCTTGCCGCTAGACATTTAGTGTCGGGTACGGCGCGGGTTATGGACTCGTTTATGCTGTTATTTAAACTGTACTTTGGCGCCTTTATTGGCATAGGCATTGGCTTTGCCATATTTGGCCAAACCGATTTTGTACAGCCCGAGCCACTACCGCGCTGGACTGCGTGGCTGGCTATATTTTTACTTTGTAGCAGCTTAATAGTGATATTTAGAACCAAACTTAAACATGCTGGATGGTCAATCGCATCTGGTTTTATAGCCTATGGCACAAGTATTGGTTCGGCTATGTACCTTGACTACACGTTAGGCACGTTTGTGGGTGCGCTTTCGGTTGGAGTGTTTAGTAACTTATTTAACCGCGTTGCAAATGCGCCAGCTTCCATTGTTGCCATGCAAGGCTTAATTGTACTGGTACCCGGCAGTAAAACGTATATTGGCTTAAACTCGCTTATTGAAGGCCAAGACTTTGTTTATGCCGAGCATATAGGCCAGCAAACGTTTTTAATCTTTATGTCGCTTGTAGCAGGGCTAATATTTGCAAACGTAGCTTTACCGCCTAAAAAAAGCTTATAAGCTTGTTACCATTTAAAAGCCCGTTTACTTTGTAACGGGCTTTGTTGTTTAACGCGCTATTCGCTATGAGGGATGGTGAGTACAATTTTTCCTAAGTGTTGTTTTTGTGCAAACACTTTTTGCGCCGTAACAATTTCGTTCAATGGGAATGTTTGCGCCACAATAGGCTTTATTTTTTCTTGTTCAATAAAGTTAACTAAACTTTTAAATACCTCAGGCTCTATAACTGTACAGCCAAAAAAAGTTAAATCTTTTAAGTACAAAGTACGTATATCAAGCTCTACTAATGCCCCGCCAATAGCGCCCGACACCGCATAACGCCCCTTTGGTTTTAATACCTCCAGCAGTGCAGGCCATTGCTCGCCGGCAACAAGGTCAATGACTACATCCACACTGTTTTTACCTAAGGCTTGAATTAAATCATCTTCACGAAATATAACTTTATCGGCACCTAACTCTTCAAGCTGCTGCGCCTTACTTTTACTCGTAATGGCAATAACAAAAGCGCCACGTGCTTTAGCTAATTGCACCGCCGCTGAACCAACACCACCAGAAGCGCCTGTAATTAAAACGGTTTGCCCTTGCTGTGGGTTTGAGCGAAACAGCATGTTTTCGGCCGTAGAATATGAGCACGGAAAAGAGGCCAGCTCTTCATCACTATAGTTACTATTGATTTTATAAGCGTGAATAGAGTCAACGCGGGTAAACTGTGCAAAGCCACCATCACACTCAGAGCCAAAATACCATGGCGATTTAAGCGTTTCGCCATTAGCTTTAATTAAACATGGCTCAACAATAACGCGCTCACCAATACGGCTTTGATCTACGTTTTTACCAACAGCCACAATTACGCCGCATACATCTGCCCCTTGAATACGAGGAAAAACAAACGCATCACCAGACCAACTTGCATCGTCTTTACTGCTTTGTTTTTTAGCGTACCACGCCGTGCGGGTATTAAGATCTGTGTTATTAACACCTGCCGCCATAACTTTTATAAGTACATCGGTTTGTGCAAGCGCTGGCAACGGTAAGTTAGTTGCATACTTTAATACATCAAAATCGCCATGTTCGGTAAGCTGTACAGCGTGCATTGTGCTAGGTAAATTTGCCATTGGTTGCTCCATTATATTAATTTAAGAATACTGTTTTTTGCTGATGTAACCGCCTCATCGCCCATAACTGGCCACGCACTCGACACTCCTTCGTGCAGCAAAAACAAGCTACTGGCCAACGATGAATTTAAACCTTGCTCACCTAGCAGTTTTTTTACGTCATTTTTATGTGTTTGCACCGCAAGGCTAATAGCTTCATCTTCAGGGAACGCCGACAACGCATTAATAGATAAACAGCCATTAGGCGCAAATTGCACCATCCACGCTTTTAGTTGATCAAACATGTGCAAAACCGCCTCAACTCCCGGAGCAGGTGCATCTTTAAGTAAAAAATTAATATAGCGATTATGGCGGTACTCAAGCGCAGCAATGATCATTGCCTGCTTTGACGGGTAATATTTATAAAGGGTGCGCAAACTAACGCCACTGAGTTTTTGCAGCTTAGCCACACTAGGCTCAGCAAAGCCATGTTGACTAAAGGCCACCTCAAGTGCAGCAGCTATATCTTGTTTTAGCATAGTGTTTAACCCATGTAGAATGAATGCTCTACCCAACATGGTAGAGCATTCATTCTACATGTCAACCAATACAGATTTATACAAAATAATAACTTTGACACCCATTATTAATTAACAGGCTAGAAAAGCCCAGTAATAACTACGACACCCATTATTAATTAACAGGCTAGAAAAGCCCTAGAGTCCAAAATATATGAAGATATTTATAGATATGGCACCCCTTTAATCTTTATTAGTCATAATAAAGCCATAAATAAGACACCCACTTTAATTATTTATAAATTAACAATGTAGTAAGAAATATTTGGTTGGATTTATATGTTGATTTGAGATGTTGAGTGGTAATAATAACTTTGACACCCATCATAAATTAACAGGCTAGGAAAGCCCTAGAGTCCAAAATATATGAGGATAGTGATAGATATGGCATCCCTTTAATCTTTCTTAGTCGTAATAAAGCCATAACTATGACACCCACTCTAATTATTTATAAATTAACAAGCCAGATTCAAGGTCGAAGTGCACCACCTTTACTAAACTATAAGTTCAGGAGGTGTGCCATGGGTACCCAATATTCACATTTATCTAACTTTGAACGTTGTCGTTTATTTGAGTGGTATCATTACCAAAAAAAATCAATACGTGAGGTGAGCCGATTACTAAATCGCTCACATAGCACTATTAGCCGAGAGCTAAAGCGTAATAAATATGATTATTACGTACCAACTTATTACCCTCATCCAGCTCAAATGTATTATGAAGTAAGGGTAAGGGAGAGAGCTAAGCGAGTTAAGCGAGTTAAGCTTAAGTCTGTTGAAGCTCAACGCTATGTGGCAGATAAACTCAAACTTGGGTGGAGTCCTGAGATCATAGCTGGACGAATAAAATTTGATAAAACCTTACCCAGCGTATCTCACGAGGCCATTTATCAATATATATACAAGAATGAAACATCACTTATTGTATATTTAGCTAGGCAGCATAAAAAGCGTAAGAAAAAATATCCAACCCGTAAAACGAAAACAGTTTGGGGTCAAAGATGTAGTATTTTAGACAGACCAGATGACATTAATCTCAGAAAAAACGTTGGGCATTGGGAAAGTGACTCTGTTGAATCTAGCGACAGAAAATGTGCGCTGAATGTGTTACTTGAACGAGTTTCTAGAGTGTGTCACATCACTAAATTATCATCTAAAAAAGCTCTAGCGACATCGAATGCAATATGTAAAAAACTATCTATTTACCCACCAAGCTCTTGTTTATCGATAACTTATGACAATGGCTCTGAAAATACGGAGTTTAAAAAAGTAGAAGCCATTTTGAAAAATAAATCTTATTTTTGTGAGCCTTATCACAGTTGGGAAAAAGGTGCTGTAGAGCAAATAAATGGGTTAATTAGAAGGTATTATCCGAAGAAAACAAACTTTAGCAAAGTAAGCCATCAGCAATTAAAAAAGGTAGAGGAGCAACTAAATAATCGCCCTAGAAAATGTTTAGGATTTAAAACACCAAATGAAGTCTATAATGAATTAGGTGGTGCACTTCCAATTAGAATCTAGGAATGGGTGTCTTCCTTATTTGTCATGGGTGTCATCATTATTTTAATAATGCTTTTCGTACTTATTTACTAGAAATTGAACTTTCAAAGGGATGTGGTGGTGTATTTCCAATAAAGCATTAACTTGTTATTTACAAGCAATGCTATAGTTAGTTATATCGTTTTAGGTGTTGATTCAGTAAAAAATAAATGACGAACAATATAATAATAAAAATCAATATGGTGTGGTTTCGCTTTTTTGTGCTCCTGTTATTTTTACTAACAAGTAGTGCTACATTTGCCAATAGCTCTTCACTAACTTCATCTGATATAAAATCAATCCAAAGCCTGCTTAGTGATATTAAAGCCAACAAGCTAGATTACCTTTTACACCAAAAACAACTAACCCACGCTTATAATGTCACTAAACATACAAAGCATAAACAGTTGCACCTTGAAGCGGCTGCCTTATATTCAGAGCTACTTTTTCGACAAGAACAATACACCGCGCTAAGTACCCATTTGCTAATGTATTTAAAGAGTACTGAGCTTGTAACATATAAAAACAGTCACCTACTATTTTTAGAGGCTCAGCTTAAACTTTTCGCAATTAACAAAGAGTTAAGTAATGCGCAATCGCTTGCTAATCAACTGCAAACGCAGGTAAAACAGCTTTCTCCTAACGAAAAAATCATTGTTTTTCGGGCTATAGCCTATTACTACACCGAAACCGACGAACTTAAAAAAACGCTAAGTGCGGCGTTAACAGGTTTAGAGCTTGCTATAAAAGAAGAAGACATAGCCTCGCAGGGCTACTTTTTTAGAAAAATTGCCGACGCTTACAACTACCTCTACAAAGATGATAAAGAAAAAGCCATTTATTATGCCCAAAAATCGGTAGATGCCTACGAGCAAACAAGCGACGGCCTATTTACTGCTAAAGCTTATTGGAGTTTAGGAAATGTATTACTTGAGGTCGGTCAGCCTAAAGACGCGCTTGTATACTTAAATAAAGCGCTGGCTTATTTTAGCAAAGTTAATATGAAAAAAGGTTTAGCCTTCGCTCAATATTCTATTGCAAATATTCAATACCTGCAGGGTAATTACGATACAGCTTTAATGCTTGCAAACAAAAATATTGCACTTGCAAGCTCTGCCGGCATTAACGACATGCATTTAGCATCAATGATTTTATTATCAGACATCTACACAAAGCAAAATTTATTAAATAAAGCCAACCAAGTAAACGACGAAGTATTTTTAAACCTAGATAAATTTAGCCGCAGCATTTATAAGGCTGATTTTTTAAGCAAACGCTATAAATTAAAGCGCCAGCTTAACTTCACTGAAGATGCATTTAAAGCTATTGAAGATGAGCTTGCTTATACAATAAAACACTACGAAGCCACCAGCGAAACCAATATAAAAACCTTGCAAGTTAAATTTGAAGTAAAAGAAAAAGAAGACAAAATTTTACAGCTAGAATACGAAAAAGACATAAACAAACTGCAGGCAACAGAAGAACACCAGCAAAAAATAATTTGGCGCTTAAGTGCCTCAATTGCCTTTATTTTAGTCATCGTGTCGCTATTTTTATTTTACCGCCAAATGCGCCAACGTAAAAAATACCATGCTATAGCATTAACCGACTACCTAACTAACAGCTTAAACCGGCGTGGCATTTTGCAAAAAGCAAATGAGTGTTTATCCCAGCAGAGCCTAGCAATAGCTATTGTCGATTTAGATTACTTTAAAGCTATTAACGACAAATTTGGCCATGATATAGGAGATTTAGTACTTATAAAATTTGCTCAAGCAGCAAAAGACACACTAAGTACTAACGATAAGTTTGGGCGCTATGGCGGCGAAGAGTGGCTATTTGTTTTAAAAACGCAAAACCGGGATAAAATAAACAACTTTTTTGAAAATCTTGAAAATAAGTTAACGCAGTACTGCAGTCATATTGAGGCATTGCCAAGTAAAACACACGTTACCTTTAGTGCTGGCGTGGCAATAAGTGATGCTAAAAGCAACTCACTCAGCGAGCTAATTAAACGTGCAGACCAACAACTCTATAAAGCAAAAGAAAATGGCAGAAACCAAGTAGCAATCGCGTAAATATACGTTATTAGTCACCTTCAATAATCATTTGTTTTATTTTTATCGCTTTTTCAAAGTGATCTAACTTGTGGGTGTGTATCCACCACGTAGCGGCTTGCATCAGCAGCTCTGGATTGTCGTTTTTATTTGCAAAAAAAGCGTAAAAAGAAAGGCCTACGTTTTCGCCTTTGGCTGCTATTTTTTTATCGCACACAGCTATAATTTTTGCTTTTAGTTCTTCCTGCATACATACCTTATTTAATTGTATTTTAATTATCTAAATATACCGTTTAAAAAACTAACAATTAGCTGTAAAAGACTTCTATCAACAATACTATGATTCTCAAACTCTTTATTAGGCGTATTTACTTTTGTAGCTTTGCATTCATTATTTAGCGGCTCATTTTTATGTATATTGGTTTCATAAGCTATATCAGCTTGCTCCATACATTGAGCAGAGCCCGCATAAGGCTTTGCCGCACAGCCAGTTAAAAATATACACAATGAAAATACAATTAAAAACGCTTTCATATTCAATCCTATTTTACGCACCCTTGTGCTTTAAATTATAGCTGTAAGTTTGCTTACTTAGTCGGCTATTAAAACAAGTAGATCAATAAAAAACACACCAACTTCATCAAAAAAAGTGTCGCCTTTAGCATCCTTTTTTATTTGAGCGCTTACACATTCATTGTAAACCTCTGAGCTTGTTTTAGCGCCATTTAGCTCAGTCATTTCTGCCTCTTGTATGCATACACGTCGTTCAGAATGCTCGGCTGTACTACATGCACTTAATAACGCGCACAGTAATAATGCTGTAGTGGGGCTTTTTAAGTTCATCCTTAAACTATCCTAATATCTAAAGTTTTATAAAAATATAGGTAAGGCAAGTATGTACAGCTTGTACCCAAATAATGCGCTACTTTACCACCTCAATAAAATACCCAACCAGTAAAAATATGTAAGCTTATGTAGCGTCAAAAGCAATCACCTCTTTTAATCTGAAAAAATTGCAGCTGTTTATGTGTAAAAGTTACAGAGCAACGCCATCCAAACCAACCAAAAGTACATTAAAGTCAATTATATCAACATATTAAAATCTGGCACTGCGCTTGCTTTTTAAAAGTTTATAAAGCAATTACAGCAAGGAAAGAGTTATGAATATTTTTGAAGCGCTACGTCACGACCACGATAAACAACGCGAGTTAGTAGATGCCCTTATTCAAACGCACGGCGATACGCAGCAGCGCCACAAGCTAATGGACGAGCTAAAAACCGAATTAGAAGATCATGCAAAATTTGAAGAGCGTTATTTTTATAACCCACTTATGTTTGACGATCTAACGCACGAAAAAGCACGCCACAGCGTTGCTGAACACCATGAAATTGACGAATTAATAGAACAACTTGAAGACACCGAAATGAGCTCATCGGCATGGTTAGTTGCTGCTAAAAAATTGCACCATTTAGTGCATCATCATTTAAGCGAAGAAGAACATGAAGTATTTCAATTAGCGGGTAAAGCCCTAACCGAAGGGCAAAAAGAAAGCCTAGCTAAACAGTACAACGATGCCATGCATTAGTTATTAATTAAACCGACTTCCATACACTCCCTTGTGTACTTATTGGTTATAAGCCGTATGGCTTATAACCATTTTTTTTGCAGTGCTACTTAATGGTAAATTTAACGTCTTGCTCGCGTAACACATAAAGTGCAAAACACGCTGCCCACATTGGCCACGCTGTAAAAAACAATAAGTTATTAAAGCCATCAATATACTGATTATAAGATGAAAGCGTTGATAGGCCGTGCATTACAAATATAACGCCATAAGTAAGGCGCTTTTTAATACCCGCTAAAAAAGCCAACACTAAAATAAGCTGTAACGCCCCCAGTACATAAGCAACCACATCTGTAGAGCCGCTAACACCATAAAAATGCTCAAAAATTCGTGCGCTATGCCCAGGGTTAACAAACTTATCAAACGTCCACATAATCATTACAATAAATACACCTAGGCGTAGCGAAAAAAGCGACCACTGCAAACGATTTTGAAAGTCAGTACCTGTTGTACCAGTCATAAAATTTCCTTAAAACTAAATAATTTAATGTTGAAACTAGCAAGACCGCTCAACACATATTTTATTTCACCTTAATGTATAATTTTTTAATAAATTCTGTGCCCTGCTTTGCGTTTGTTTGCGTATAAAACCGCTATTTATAAATTACGACCTATTATGGCAATAACTAACTACAGTATTTGTAAAACAAAAACATAGTGCCTAAAACTGAATAACGCTTTTGAGCAATGTGCTAAACTTTTAACGTTTCATTCTAAAAAACAAAAAGAATTAATATTTACTGAAAGTTATTCACAAAGCTGCAGGTCTTTATTGCCACATTCACACTAACCAAAATGAGAACCCTTTTGAAACATTCATATTTGGCACTTTTTATAGCCGCTTCACTCACACCTAATTTTTATGCTCATGCGGCACAATCTGCAGCTAATACCGACTCAATTGAACGTATTGAAGTAGCAGGCCAAACGATTAAATCTCAAGGGCTTTCTGTAAAAGATGCCACTATTAACGGCCCCTTCGGCGACAACCTTGCACTGCAAGACATAGCACGCTCAGTAACGCCTATTTCAAGCGAGTTAATAGAGCAACTAAATATTACTACCCTACAAGACGTACTAGCCGTGAGCCCAAACACTTACTCTGCAAGTGGCTTTGGTGCGCCAAGCTTACCTACTATTCGTGGCCAACTGGGTGAGCTTTTTCAAGATGGTACACGTCGTCAAGCGGGTAATAATGGCTTTGGCGTGCCGTTATCGTTCAATTCTGTAGAACAAATAGACGTAGTAAAAGGTGCACCACCTGTTTTATTTGGTTCAAGCCAACGTAACGGTGGTTTTGTAAATTTACACTCAAAGACTGCCTCTACAGATGAAAGTAAAGGTAAAGTTAAACTCTCAGCCGGGCGATGGGATCAATACAGTGCCCAGGTAGATTACACTGCCCCCATTATAAAAGATAAAGTGGGCCTTAGAGTAAGTTACGAGCACCTTGATGAAGGCAGTTACTACGATTACTCAGGCACTAAAAGCGACAGTTTATTTGCAGCACTACGCATATTGCCCGATGATAAAAGCAGTTGGGATATTAACTTTGAGCTATACCAAGTTGAATTTACCGACAACGCCGGTATTAACCGCCCTATCCAAGCCTTAATTGATGATGGCCTTTATATTACCGGCCAAGGCGTGCAAGCCAATGGCAGTACCGTACCAGCAGCGGGTTCAATTGTTTCGCCTACTGGGCAAGTAAAAATAGATCGCAGCACCGTACTTACCGACCCTGATAACCAAAACGAAGCAACCACTTATTTAATTCACAGCATTTATAAGCGTGAGCTAAGTGCTAATGCCTCACTTAAAAACATTACGTACTTTCAGCATTTACAGCGTGAAGAAATAGCCCAAAACAGCTTTGTAGAAATTATAGACGGCGCCGATACAGCGCAAAACCGCACTGAGCTTACCTACCGCTGGAATAGTGACCAGCAAACAATTTTTGCTTTTGACGTACGCTACAACAAAGTACTTGGCTACAGCCAATTTACTACCGAGGCCGATTTACCAATTGATTTAACTGGCCCACTTTCAAACCGTCGCATTCCCTTAACCGATGCACAAAAAGCACGTTTAGTAGAGCTAAGCCCAGGTGTATTTGTATCGCCTGGTGGTCAATACGATTTAGATAACGATGGCAGCGGCGACTTTAACTTATCAGACACCACCGACTCACGCTCATGGCAAACAGGGCTTGCCATTCAACAAGACTCAGATTGGGGCGATAAACTTCATACCAGTGTGGGTTACCGCATTGACTTTTACGATGTAGAAGCAAACGATCCTATTGCACCACAAGGCCAAGTTGCCGCAAGCGACAGCATTAACGAAACCCTGCATTCTGGCCAAGTTAGCTTTAATTACAAATTAAATAGTGATTACACCACTTATGGTGCAGCAAGTTATAACGAAGCCACATCAAACAGTATGGCTGGCGGTACATCGCTTGGCAGCGATAACACGATTAGCGCACAAAATTTTGCAACCGAAAACACCTTAGTTGAGTTTGGCTTAAAGTACGCCCCTACCAATAGCGACTGGTACGCTGATGGCGCGGTATTTAGCCAGCGCCGTAGTTTACGTAATCGCGACGGCAGCAATACAGGTATTCGTACTACAGGTTTTGAAAGCCAAGTATTTTACGATGCCTACCCTTATTGGCTAAGTGCGGGTTACAGCTACATAGACGCTCGTTACGACAATTCTGCAAGCAGTCAAGATTCTGCTCAAGTAATCGATGCGTTTGACAATTCACGCCCAGATATTATTGCAGGTACCGGCGTTGGCGCACCAAGTTTTACCGCGTTTGCACCTTCAAACCGCCAAGTTCAGGGCATTCCTGAGCAATCGTTCAGTTTTAACGGAAATTATTCAATTAATTCGAAATGGCAAATGGGTTTTTCAGGCCTATATACAAAGAGTTACCCATTAGACTTTTTAGCAACAGTTAAAATTCGTGATCAATACACGCTAAACGTTAATACTAGCTACGCTTTTTCGCCTAGGACTAAGTTGCGATTAGATGTAAACAATGTCACTAATCAAAAAAACTGGCGTCCTGTATTTGAAGGGGGTTACTTTGGTGCAACATTGGCATTTCCAGAACTGCCAATAAACGCAAAATTAACACTAACCCATAATTTTTAAGAGCGGTTGAGAGAACATGATTAAAAAACTATTTTTGGTATTGATTGCAGCAGCGGCTATAGGCTTGTTCTTTCACTTTAATTTACACCAGTTACTTACGCTTGAAGGCTTAAAAGGGTCGATGGATCAATTTAGCCAATATAAAGAGCAATCACCATTGTTGGTTTTTGGTGGCTTCTTTTTACTGTACGTAGTAGTAACGGCTCTCTCCTTACCGGGTGCGGCAATATTAACACTGGCCGCAGGTGCATTATTTGGCTTAGTTGAAGGTTTATTAGTTGCCTCTTTTGCCTCTACGGTAGGTGCTACGCTTGCCTTTTTAGTATCGCGTTACTTACTACGCGATACAATTAAACAACGTTTTCCTGAGCGCTTAGACGCTATTGACGCAGGCGTTGAAAAAGAAGGTGGCTTTTACTTATTTACGCTTAGGTTAGTACCCGTATTTCCGTTCTTTTTAATTAACTTATTGATGGGTGTTACCGCCATTAAAGCATGGACCTTTTACTGGGTAAGCCAAATAGGCATGCTCGCGGGTACATTTGTATTTGTAAACGCGGGTACGCAACTTGCGCAAATTGAGAGCTTATCTGGCATTTTATCGCTCGATCTTATTTTATCGTTCGCTTTATTGGGTGTATTCCCTTTTATTGCTAAAGGAATCTTAAACGTGTTTAAAAAACGTCGCGTATACAAAAATTACACTAAACCTAAAAAGTTTGACCGTAACATGATTGTTATTGGCGCAGGTGCTGGAGGCTTAGTAACAAGCTACATTGCAGCAGCAGTTAAAGCCAAAGTAACGCTAATTGAAGCCGGCGAAATGGGCGGCGATTGTTTAAACTACGGGTGTGTGCCAAGTAAAGCCGTTATTAAAAGCGCTAAAATTGCTGAGCAAATTCGCCACGGTGAACACTACGGCTTAGAAAACATGGCACCGCAGTTTTCGTTTAAAAAAGTAATGGCACGTGTACACCAAGTAATTGCCGACATCGCCCCACACGATAGCGTTGAGCGTTACACTAACCTAGGCGTAGATGTAGTAAAAGGCTACGGTAAATTATTAGACCCGTGGACTGTAGAAATTAAGCTTAACGACGGTGGCACGCAAACGTTAACCGCCCGTACGATTGTTATTGCCACAGGCGCACGGCCATTTGTACCGCCACTTCCTGGTATTGAAGAAACAGGCTATGTAACAAGCGATACATTATGGACTAAATTTGCAGAGCTTGAAGAAGCCCCTAAAAAACTTGTTGTACTTGGCGGTGGCCCAATTGGTAGTGAACTTGCACAAAGTTTTGCACGCTTAGGTTCAAATGTTACGCAAATTGAAATGGCTGAACGCATTATGATCAAAGAAGACCTAGAAGTGTCTACCTTTGCTCACGAAGCGCTTATTGAGAGCGGCGTAAACATTTTAACATCGCATCAGACACTGCGCTGTGAAGCGCGCGACGGTAAAAAATTCATTGTGGTAAAACATAATGATACCGAAATCGATATTGAATACGATGAGCTACTATGTGCTGTGGGCCGAAGCGCTCGCCTTAAAGGTTACGGCCTTGAAGAACTCGGTATTGAAACTAATCGTACTGTAGTCACTAACGAATACCTAGAAACGCTTTACCCTAACATTTTTGCCGCTGGCGATATTGTAGGTCCGTATCAGTTTACGCACGTAGCCGCTCATCAGGGTTGGTACGCAGCAGTAAATGGCTTATTTGGTAATCTTAAAAAGTTTAAAGTAGATTACCGTGTTATTCCGTGGACTACGTTTATTGACCCAGAAGTAGCACGTGTTGGCTTAAACGAGCAAGACGCTATTGATAAAGGCATAGACTATGAAATCACTCGCTTTGAATTTGAAGAGCTAGACCGCGCCATTACCGACAGCGCCACCAAAGGCTTTATTAAAGTAATTACACCAAAAGGCAAAGACAAAATACTCGGTGTTACTGTGGTGTCTGAGCACGCTGGCGATTTAATAGCTGAGTTTGTACTAGCAATGAAACACGGTTTAGGCCTTAACAAAATACTAGGCACTATTCACAGCTACCCTACTTGGGCTGAAGGTAACAAGTACGCAGCAGGCGAGTGGAAACGCGCTCACGCACCAGAAAAAGTACTTAACATGCTTGAAAAATACCACACATGGCGCAGAGGCTAATATGTTTAAAACACCTTTAAAAGCGCTATTGTTAGGGTCTGCTTTGCTTGCAACATCGTTTGCAACGTCATTTTCGGCCCAAGCTCAAAATATGCACGACAGCTGGAACGCATTATTAAACAACCATGTTGTAGCTATTAATAATGGCCACAGCACTGAGGTTGATTATGCAGCAATTAAAGCTAAGCACAGCGAGCTTAAAAGCTATTTAGATTCGCTATCGGCTGTTACGCAAAATGAGTTTGATACATGGGAAAAACCAAAGCAGCTGGCGTTTTTAATCAACGCGTATAACGCCTTTACTGTTGAACTAATATTAACAAAATACCCAAACCTTAAATCAATTAAAGATTTAGGCAGCTTTTTTAGCTCACCATGGAGCAAAGAGTTTGTGCCATTACTTGGTAAAACGCGCAGTCTTGATGATATAGAACATGGTTTAATACGTGGCAGTGGTAAATACAACGACCCACGTATTCATTTTGCTGTAAATTGCGCAAGTATTGGCTGCCCAGCCCTACGTGCAGAAGCCTACACAGCCACTGATTTAGACAGCCAATTGCAAGCGCAAACGGTGCGTTTTTTATCAGATGCAACCCGCAATATAGCGCAAGATAACACGCTAAGTGTATCTTCAATATTTAAGTGGTACGGCGAGGATTTTGAACAAGGCTTTAAAGGCGCAAACACGCTGCAGCAGTTTTTTATGCAATACCCTAAAGCACTAAAACTGATACCCGCTCAGCAAAAAGCGCTTAAAAATAACAACATGAAAGTTAAATTTTTAGACTACAACTGGGATTTAAATGCTCACCAATAAATGTTGGCAAACATTATCGCGATACAGCTTTTGCTGTGTCGCGTTTTGCATTTGCCTTATTATTAGCTTTAAAAGCCTAGCAAGTACACAACTACAAAGCCGTTGGCAACAAATAGAAAGCTTAGGTAAAAATCAAAGCGTATATTTTTATGCGTGGGGCGGCGATGCGCAAATAAATGCATATATTCAATGGGCTGCGCAGCAAGTAAAAGCCAAATACAACATTAACTTAGTACATGTAAAACTCAGTGATACCAGCGAAGCCGTTAGCCGGGTACTTGCCGAAAAATCAGCAAACAATAACGATAAAGGCAGCGTAGATTTAATTTGGATAAACGGTGCTAACTTTGCCACCATGAGCGAGCACTCATTATTACTAAAACAATGGGCTAATAAGCTGCCTAATTTTAGCTACACCGACCCTAGTAATAACCCTGCTGTTAATTTTGATTTTGGAATACCCACCAACGGGATGGAAGCACCTTGGGGCCAAGCATCGCTCACCTTTTACTACGACAGTTTAGCAATTGATGGCACTGCAAATAACACACTACCAACAACCCTAAACCAATTACTTAGCTGGAGCGTACAAAACCCAGGGCGATTTAGCTACCCAAAGCCACCTGATTTTTTAGGAATGAGCTTTTTAAAATACGCGCTTGTTATGCTACATCAACAAAGTGATGAAACACTTAAAGCGCAGTTAAATCAGCCAGCTACTGCAAAAAACACAGCCCAAGTATTAAACCCGTTATGGGATTTTTTAAATAAGCTGCACCCAACACTTTGGCGCGGCGGTAAACACTTTATGCAAAGTGGTGCACAAATGCGCCGCTTAGTGGGCGACACCGAGCTAAGCATAGCGTTTACGTTTTCAGCGCCAGAAGTGCCCGCCGCCGTTAAACGTTATGATTTACCAAAAAGTATTCGCAGTTATGCAATGCAAGATGGCAGTTTAAGTAACACCCACTTTGTAGCCATACCTTATAATGCAAGCCATGCACAAAGTGCGCAGTTAGTGGCTAATTTTTTATTAAGCCCAGAGGCGCAAGCTCAAAAACAACAAGCGCCTATATGGGGCGATAAAAGCGTACTTATTCAATCAACGCTAGCACCACAGCAACAAGCTTTATTTAAAACAACGCAACCGCATCCAAGCGCCCTGCCTTTAAATAGTATTAAACGCACGCTAAGTGAGCCACACCCAAGCTGGGTAAATGCTATTTTGCAAGGTTGGCAAGCGCGTTTTGGAGTAAGCCAATGAGTGTTGTATCAAATAAGTTAGCAGCAAGCCCAACGCTTAAACCACATAAAAGCGCCGATATGTTTAGTAAATTAGTGACATTAAGCCCACGCTTTTTACTGGCATTGCTTATTTTGCCGGTAATAGGCGGCTTAATTAGCGTGCTATTGCCCGCTTTTGGTTATGCGCCGGTACTTGAGCACACAACACTTGGCCTACATGGCTTTACTATGCTCATGCAAACACCCGGCCTAACACACATGGTTATGCTAAGTGTTGGCAGCGGATTAATAAGTAGCTTACTAGCCTTTACCATTACATTAATGATTTTAGCTGCATTTTTTAATAGCCCGTGGCTTAACCGTATTCAGCGTTTATTGAGCCCGATACTGGTAATTCCCCACGCGGCAGCGGCTATTGCGGTTGGTTTTTTAATTGCTCCTTCGGGAATGATCTCGCGCTTAGTATCGCCTTGGTTTAGTGGGTGGGAACTTGCGCCTAACGGCATGTTTCCGCATGACGCGTTTGGAATTAGTATAATTTTAGGCTTAACCCTCAAAGAGCTGCCTTTTTTACTGTTAATGGCGCTAGGTGTGCTTGCCCAACCTGAGCTTGGCAAAAAGCTGCGCCAGCAACATAAAGTAGCGCTTAACTTGGGCTACTGCCCTATGACGGCTTTTTTTAAAGTAATATTACCAAGCCTTTACCCATTATTGCGCCTACCCATTTTAGCCGTATTGGCTTATGCCAGCGCAAGTGTAGAAATGCCACTTATTCTGGGGCCAAATACACCACCCACCTTGGCTGTCGCTATTATGCACTGGTTTCACGATGTAGATTTAAACCTGCGTATTAAAGCCTCAGCGGGGGCACTATTACAGCTTGTACTTACTGGCGGTTTGCTAGCACTTTGGCTTGGCGGCGAAAAAGCGATAAAAGCATTATTTAGCGATTTACTCACCAATGGCGAGCGAGAGTATGGCGGCGTTTATTGGCAAAAAATAACAACCGTATTAACAGTATTTGTAATTGGCTTTATTTTGCTCTCGTTAATTGGCTTAATTATGTGGTCGGTTGCCGGATTTTGGCGTTTTCCGGCGGCACTGCCCGATCAGCTCACGCTACTTCACTTTAAAAGTGCGCTAATGCAAATGCAAAGCCCGCTTTTTAATACCCTTGCTATAGGGCTAGTTACTACGTTATTTGCCATTATTATTACCCTTTTGTGCTTAGAGTCAGAGCAGTTAAGTGCCAAACCTATGTCGCGCTTTACCAGCTTAATTATTTATTTACCGCTGCTTGTGCCAAGTATTGCATTTTTATTTGGCCTAGTGTGGCTGCAACAACTAGTAAATAACCAGGCCGCGTTTTTTAATGTGGTATTTACCCACTTATTGTTTGTACTACCGTATGTGTTTTTATCGCTTGCGAGCAGTTATAGGCGCTTAGACCCTCGCTTTGCTCATGTAGCAGCAAGCCTTGGCGCAACGCCCTGCAAAGTGTTTTTACAAGTAAAATTACCCCAGTTATTTGCTCCTATTTTAATTGCGGCGGCACTTGGTTTAGCCATTAGCTTTGGCCAATATTTACCTACACTTTTAGCCGGTGGCGGGCGCATAGCAACCATAACAACCGAAGCGGTTACCCTTGCTAATGGCGCAAGTAGGCGCACCAGTGCGGTGTATGCCATTATGCAAATGGCATTGCCACTCATTGGCTTTATACTGGCGTGGGTGTTACCTAAGTACTTTTTTAAAAGCGCCCATCGCTAACCCATAAATTAAAAGGTTTTTAATGCAGTCATCTTTAGAGATTAAAAATTGTGAGCTTTATCGTCAAAACCAGCAATTACTTAGCTTAAACGAGCAGGTAAAAGGCGGCGAAATACTCACTGTTATGGGGCCATCAGGCAGTGGTAAATCAAGTTTATTAAATTGGCTTACCGGCACATTACCCAGTGGTTTTAGCGCAAATGGCGAAGTGTGGCTTAACGGCGAAAATATTAATAACTTGCCCGCACATTTACGCCACATAGGCGTGCTTTATCAAGATGCGTTATTATTTTCGCATTTATCGGTAAGCGGTAACATTGCCTTTGCTATGCCTAAAGGCAATAAAAAACAGCGCCTTGAAAAAATAGAGCACGCCCTTGAACAAGTTGGATTAAAAGGCATGGCTAATCGCCACCCCGACAACCTCTCTGGTGGGCAACAAGCACGCGTAGCTTTATTGCGTATGCTATTGAGCGAGCCAAAAGCCATTTTACTTGATGAGCCCTTTAGCAAGCTCGATACCCAATTAAGAGTAGATACGCGCGAGCTAGTATTTAGCCAAATACGCGAGCATAAATTGCCCGCTATTATGGTAACCCACGATCATAGCGATGCAGAGGCCGCAAATGGCAAACTGATCACCTTAAATTTAGCCAAATAAACGCACAAAAAGTACAAGGCACCAAGCATGTTAGACAAATACATCACCCCAGTAATAAAGCCACTGTTAACCCCCGTTGTAGCGTTAATGCACAAACGCGGCATAACGCCCGACCAACTTACTGTGGTAGGCTTTTTAATAGGCCTATTAGCTGTGCCATTAATTGCGTTTGAAATGTGGTACGCAGCGTTAACGGCTATTGCTTTAAATCGTATTTTAGATGGGCTAGATGGCGCATTGGCACGCCATGCAAATTTAAGTTCAAGTGCTGGCGGCTTTTTAGATATTACCCTCGACTTTTTATTTTATGCGGCAATTCCGCTTGGCTTTATTTTGGCAAACCCCGAGCAAAACGCCATTGCAGGTAGCATATTACTGGCCACCTTTATAGGCACTGGCTCAAGCTTTTTAGCCTTTGCCATAGCCGCCGAAAAATTTAAGCTCGAAAAACCCCAGTTTAAATACAAAAGCTTTTACTATTTAAATGGTTTAACCGAAGGCACAGAAACCATCGCGCTGTTTATTGCCTTTTGTATTTGGCCGCAGCACTTTGCCCTAATGGCGAGTATTTTTGCCACTGCGTGCGCTATTACTATTTTTACACGTATACATGGTGGTTATAACACGCTTAAACGCCAAGAAGCTGATGAGGTTACACAAGCCAATGAGTAATGAAATTTGGTGGCGATTAGGGTTCTTTTTTAGCATTTTGGTTATTATGATGCTGCTAGAATCGCGCATGCCTGCCCGTAAATCGCCGATAAAAAGCACCACCCGGTGGTTGGCCAATTTTGGACTGGTGTTTGCTGCCTCTGTAATTGCTCGCTTAAGTGTGCCAATAGGCTTAACTGCCGTAGCGCTTTATAACCAAGAGCACGGTATCGGTTTATTTAATCAAATAGCCACACCAAGTAGTGTTGCTATTATTTTAAGCATATTACTGCTTGATATAGTTATTTATTGGCAGCACAGGCTTTTTCATCAAGTGCCTATTTTGTGGCGCTTGCACCGTGTGCACCACGCCGATGCCCATGTAGATACCAGCACAGGTTTGCGTTTTCACCCTATCGAAATTGTACTCAGCATAGTTATAAAATTAATTGCCGTTACCGCTTTGGGTGTACCTGCTATTGCTGTATTAATATTTGAAATAGCACTTAATGGTTTAGCGCTGTTTAACCACGCCAATATACGTTTACCCAATGCCATAGAAAAACCACTTCGGCTCATATTAATGACCCAAATACTGCACCGCATTCATCATAGCCAGCGCGTGAGCGAAACCAATTCAAACTATGGATTTAGCGTTATTTGGTGGGATAAACTGTTTGGTAGTTACAAAAATGAAGCGCAAAAAGCCGATAACGACATAGATATAGGCTTAAAAGAATACCCTAACCCGCAGCAAAACGCCTCGCTGTGGGGCTTGCTAATTATGCCGTTTAAACGTAAATAAGCTGCCATTTCAAGTGGCTACAATACTATTAAAATAAACAATAAATTAAGAGGTAAATGCGTATTTAAATTTACACATTTACCTTATTAAACCCCGCCAAAGCCTTACCCCCTAAAATTTAACCTTAACAAGCTAAACACTTAAAAGGTCTACTAACCTATTGAATGCTATACCACTTTCACTTTGTTTTTAACTTTCGTTTTTTGTAAAAAAGCAAAATTACACGCCATTATAGTTAGCCTAATACAGGTAAATCATCGCAATTTGCGCTAAATGTAATTGCTACAGGTCACTTTAATATTTACCAATTAAGTAAAACATTAATAGATGTATTAAAAATGCAACATTACAAATAATGTAAGCTGTTAAATTTATTAGCGATTTAGTTAATAACTCCAATTGGTAAACTGGTCTTACCGTAAACTAAATGTAAATAAAACACACAAATATGTTGACCATTTACGTAGTGCGCAATATTATTTGTAAGCGCTTACAAAAACACATGATAAATGTAAGCGCTTACAAAAATAAATATGGTTCTTTTTAATAAGTTTAAACACACATTCTGACAACAATCTGTGAAACCGGGGTTCAGCTATGAACATTGAAAAAACACACATTGCTCGCTTACTGGCTGCTATTTCGTTAGCGTCTTTAGCTGGCTGTGGTGGCGACTCAGCCACAACATCTAATTTTGAAAATATCGACGCTTCTGAGCCAGTTTCAGATTGGCAACTAGTATGGAGCGACGAGTTTGACGGCTCTGCCATTGATACTAATAAGTGGAACTTTGAATTAAACTGCGATGGCGGTGGTAACAACGAAAAACAATGTTACACCGATAACGAAGAAAACGCCTTTATACAAGACGGTGTGTTAAACATTGTTGCCCTACCCGCAACTGAAGGCGCTGAAAAGCCCTACACTTCTGCGCGTTTAAATACCCGTTACAATGCTGATTTTACTTATGGCCGCTTTGAAGTGCGCGCAAAGCTCCCTTCGGGGCAAGGCAGCTGGCCTGCGTTTTGGATGCTACCAACCGATGAAGAATACGGTACATGGCCACGCTCAGGCGAAATTGATGTTTTAGAATCAGTAAACCTAAAAACCGCTGACGAAGATGGCGGTGTTGAATCAAGCATTCATGGCACATTGCATTACGGCCGCGCTTGGCCAGATAACAGCTACACAGGCCAAGAGTACAAATTTCCTGAAGATAGCAACCCAGCAGATGACTTTCATACTTACGCAGTAGAGTGGCAAGAAGGTGAAATACGCTGGTACGTTGATGGCTACCTATATGCCACACAGCGCCAATCAGAAGTATTATATAATTCCAAAGGCGAAGCCGCAGGTTTGAAACATCGCGGTTGGTTTGCAGAGTATTTTGAACAAGGTTCTGGCGAGCTAGAAACTCATTGGGATAGCGCTCCTTACGATAAAGACTTTCACTTACTGTTAAATTTAGCAGTAGGCGGCGACTGGCCTGAAAACGTAAATGAGTTAGGCGTAGATGCCAGCGCATTTGAAAACGGCCAAACGTTTGCAATTGACTACGTACGCGTTTATCAATGTGCATCAAACCCAGATACCGGCAAAGGGTGTGAAACTATTCGCCCAGGTTACGATAGCCTAGACGATGCCCTGCTAGAGGGCGAAGCGCCTATTCCTAGCCCGCCATCTACAGGTATTGCTACACCGTTAACTATTTTTGGCGACAGTTTTAACCCTAACTGGCCAGCATGGGATTGTTGTGGTGGCTCTACACCTGCAATCGTAAGTGATGAAGAGCAAGGCGACGTTGTTGAATTTACAATAGGTAGCGAGCCTACAGTGGTTGGTTTTATTAGCCGCGATGCGTTTATTACTGACGAAAACGGCGCTGCAACGCCTTTTGATGCATCACCTATGCTAGAAGAAGGCTACGTACGCTTTAAAATGAAAGTAACCAGCGCACCAAGCGTGCCAGACACACCTTGGTTTGTAAAACTTGAAAGCACAGAAGCCTCAACCGATGCTGATATGCCGCTTACAAGTAGCGTTGAAGGCCAAGCACCTGTAGTAGGTGAGTGGCAAACCTATACGTTTTTACTTTCTGACCTTGCTGACTTAGATTTAGATATCAGCGCAATTGACGTACTTATGGTATTTCCTGAGTGGGGCACGGGCGAAGGCGCAACCTTTTTAATTGACGACGTTGAAATTACACAAGACAACCTAGGCGCATCACCTGAGCTAACTATTTTTGAAGATGAGCAAAACCTAGCATGGCCAATGTGGGATTGTTGTGGTGGCTCAACACCTATCGAAGTGGTAGATGATGAAGCGCACGGTGTAACCGCTGAATTTAGTATTGGTGCAGAGCCTACAGTAATGGGCTTTAACAGCCGTGTTGAAGTAGGTGGTGCAGGTGAGTCATTTGATGCAAGCAGCATTTTAGATGAAGGCGTTATTCAGTTTGATTTAAAAGTAACATCTACCCCTAGCGACCCGTCAACTGCGTGGTTATTTAAAGTAGAGGCAAATGGTGCAACTTCATTTGCAGAACTTGAGCTAACGCAAAGTGTTGAAGGTGTAGCGCCAGTGACTGGCGAGTGGCAAACTTATACATTTAAGTTATCAGATCTCGCTGGTGCAGGCCTTGATGTAAGTGCAATTGATGTACTTATGATTTTTCCGGCATGGGGTGCAGGTGAAGGCGCGGTTTACCGTGTAGATAATGTTAAAATTTACAACCCTAATGCAGCGCCCGTTGCCTCTGGTGAGCTAAACGTATTTACAGATACAGTCGCCGATCAGTGGAGCATATGGGATTGCTGTGGTGGTTCAACACCTACAACAGAAACCGACGATGATCAGCACGGCGAAGTGGCTCAGTTTAGCATTGGTGCAACACCTACTGTAATGGGCTTTTTAGCCGATGAAGACGTATCGTTTGATGCATCAGCCCTGTTAGAAAATGGCGTTGTACAGTTTGATTTAAAAGTAATAACAGCACCTTCAGACGTGGATGCACAATGGTTATTTAAAATTGAATCAATTGGCGCTTCAAGCGCAGTAGAGCTGGCATTAACGCAAAGCAATGAAGGGCAAACACCTGTTACAGGCGAATGGCAAACATACACCTTCCCTATTGGGCAACTATTTGATGCGGGCTTAGATATTAGCGCTATAAACGTGCTCATGGTATTTCCTACGTGGGATATGGGCAACGGCGCATTATACCGCATAGATAACATGATTATCGCGAATCCATAAAAACACACTACAATAGGCGCATGGCGCCTATTGCTACACAACAACATTTTATAAAGCAGAGCTATTATGAACACATTCAATTTTAAAAAGAGCCAACTTGCGGCTTCTGTGTCTCTTATCATTGCTGCAAGCACGTTAAATACGGCCATTGCTGCCGAGGCAGACACTGCAGCATCTCCTGATGTAGAAGTTATTGAGGTAAAAGGTATTCGTGGTTCACTTATTCGTTCTATGGATATGAAACGTGATTCATCGGGCGTAGTAGATGCCATTTCAGCAGAAGAAATGGGGAAATTTCCAGATACCAATTTAGCAGAGTCATTACAACGCATTACCGGTGTATCGGTGAGCCGTGCAAACGGTGAAGGTAGCCAAATTACCGTACGTGGTTTTGGCCCAGAGTTTAACTTAATTACGCTAAACGGCCGCCAAATGCCAGGCACAGGTTACACGCGTTCGTACAACCTTGAAAACATTGCCTCTGAAGGCGTAAGTGCGCTAGAAGTATTTAAAACAGCGCGCGCCGATGTACCAAGCGGTGGTTTAGGTGCAACAGTTAATATTTCTACTGCGCGCCCTTTTCAAAAGCCAGGTCAAAATTTTTCAGCCACGGTTAAAGCAAATCACGACTCATCAAACGAAGCCGGTGATGATGTAACCCCAGAGCTTTCTGCTGTTTATAGCAACACATTTGCAGATGACAGATTTGGTTTTGGTTTTTCGTTTTCGCACCAAGAACGCGACTTTCAAAAACAACGCGCCAATATTCAAGGTTGGCAAGCCAATGTTGATTTACCTGAATTAGATAGCAGTAACGTTGTTGATAACCGTACTGACCCATCAGGTAACTACTACTTCCCTAAAGACATGAACTACTCTATTGAAGATGTAGAGCGTGAACGTACTAACGGCCAAGTTACTTTTCAATTTGAACCAGTTGATGGCTTTGTAGCCACCTTAGATTACACAGCAAGTAAAGCGGTTACGGGCTCTGAAAGTATTGGTTGGGGTATTTGGAACGACTTTGGTAGCAATATTAATGGCTACGAGCTTGATGAAAACGGCACCGCTGTTTATGCCGATATTAGCGGTAATGATGCCTCGTTTACAGCCAACAAAGGCACCACAGAAGTAAAAGCACGCTCTATTGGTTTAAACCTAGAGTGGGAAATTAACGACACGTGGCACGTTGAACTTGATTACCATGACTCTAAAAATGAAACCGATAACGGCGCCGATGACGGGCTAGGCAGTACTGGCCAAGTGATTTTAGGCTCTGATCAGCTAGCAAATAAAATTTACGATTACCGCACAGGCGAAATCCCAAGTGCACAGGTGAACTGGTTAAACGGCACAAGCGAATTAACGCCAGGCGAAATTGACTCTAACTTTAGCCAATTTACGCACTCGCCGGGTGAATCAAACATTGAGCAATTACAATTACATACCACTTGGTACAATGAAAACTTTGATATTGGCCTAGTTAAAGTAAAATTTGGTGCATCGCGCACTGAGCAAAACACCGGTGGTTACACTGCTTGGAGTGGCTTAGTAGGTGGCCCTGGTTTTAACCCATCGTACACAGAAATATTCCCAGATAGCATGTTTACTCGCCACGATACGTCGGGCCTTTTAGCTCAATTTGATGGTGGCGGCAGTAACTTACAACCAGGTTACTACTACACCTACGATTTTGACGAAGCAGTGGCTCGCCAAATGGCTTACCTAACTTCTGATGTAACCGGTGGCGATGCATACGCAGCCAATGCTTACATGGATGGTATTGATAGCGAAAGCTACGTAGAAGAAATTACAAACAGCTTTTATATTCAATCAAGCTGGGAGTTTGATGTAAGCGATTACTACGTAAAAGTAAACGCAGGCCTGCGCTACGAGCAAACAGATGTAACCAGCACAGTACGCCAACGTGTTGAAGAACAAGTAAACTGGATCAGCGCCTCAGAGTGGATAATGCAATATGCAGCCGGCGGCGATGATAACTTCTTAGAGCAGCAAGGCGATTACGACATATTATTACCGTCAATCGATGTAAGTGTTGATTTAACCGAAGACGTTGTAGCCCGTGTTTCATGGGGTAAAACTATGTCGCGTGCACCACTGGGTGATTTAGCCGGTGGCCGTAGCTTAACAGGCAGCCCAAAACCTGGCTCGCGCACGGGTAGCCAAGGAAATACAAATTTATTGCCGTTTGAATCAACCAATCTCGACTTATCATTAGAGTATTACTACGCAGAAGGCAGCTATGCCTCTGTTGGTTACTTTAAAAAAGACGTAGATAACTTTATTCAAACCACCATTACGCAAACCACGATTGAAGGCCTATACGACATTTTAAACGGCCCGCGTTACTTACAAGCAGTTAGCGATATTGAATCGCGCGGCGAGCAAGCAACCACCGATGCTATTTTTGCGCAAATGATTAGCAATGGTTATGGCAATGCGAATGGCGTCATTGAGCCAAATAGCGATGACCCACTTATGGTATGGAACATAAGCCAACCACAAAACACCGACAGCAAATCGGTAGATGGTTTTGAAGTGGCTGTTCAGCACTTAATTGGCGAAACTGGTTTTGGTGTAGGTGTTAACGCCACGTTTGTAGATGGCGATGTAGAATTTGATAGCGAAAGCCTAGACCAACAAGCGCCGCTTACAGGTTTAAGTGACTCTGCTAACTTTCAAGGCTTTTACGAAAAAGACGGCCTATCAATCAAAATTACTTACGCATGGCGCGACTCATACCTAATTGGTGTAGGCCAGGCACAAGGCTCAGCCGATGCGCCACCGCAATATGCTAAAGCCTACGGCCAATGGGATATGAGCGTTAACTACGATGTAAACGAAAACGTAACCGTATTTTTTGATGGCATAAACTTAAATAATGCCACCGAAGAAGGCTACGGCCGTTACGAAGAGCAGTTTTTATTTGCTAATCAGTACGGCCCACGCTACTCAATTGGTGCCCGTTACACGTTTTAAACTATTCCCTAGTTAGAATAGTTAAGCCGCTTGTTTTAACAAGCGGCTTTTTTTATAACGTTTTTATTTGCTCAAGCAATACATTAGTTGTCCAATCAATGCCGTTATATGCCACATCGGGCTTATAAAAATCCCCTGCCCCACGCGCTCTGTTTACGTATACTTTGTTAGGTACAATCACTTTCCCCAACCCTGAAGGTAAATCAGCTAAGCGTACTTCCATATACATAGAATCAGCACTACTTGGCGCACCGAATAACGTAGTATTTTCAAAAAGCTTAAACTTATCAAGCGCATCTAAACAAGCACTGGCGCACTGCGGCGGAACAATAACAAACACCTTGGTTTTAAAGTCACTAGTTAAAGGCTTTTGTGGTATGTTATTTAGCGTATTAGTTTCTTGCTCTACATAAAATGGATCACCACTTTTAAGTGATAAAGCCATACCCGCAGCTGTGATTTTAAATATTTTCAATAATTCAGGCTGATTTTTTACAACCTCTAATAAAGACACTACATGGTCGGTATTATCCTTTGATGCTCTCCACCACACTTGCGTGTTTTGAGAAGTATTATTTACTTTTTGTTCTACTATTTTTTTGCCCCATAGTTCTTTGGCTACTTGTGAGCTCCAATAAGATGAGCCACCTTGGTTATGGCGCAAATCTAACACCACGGCTTTTGCAGTAAGTAACTTGCTACGCTGCTGTTGTATTTTTTCAAACACTTTATTGTAGGCAGCAGTTTGCTTTTCGGTTGATGAAAAGCTAGGCATAGCAATCCACGCAATATTTTTTTCAGGCCAGGTTAAATCAATGGGGAGTTCATCACCGTTGTAGGCATTTTCTAAATGCTTACTGGCTGACTTAGGCCTTACAGACCAATTTAATACGTGTGTATAGGTATCGCCATTGGCTTTAACAAATTCGCATTCTTTTAAAGGAGTTAAAAATGGATTGCCCTCGTCAATGAGTAACCGCCAACCTTGCTGCCACCAATGGCCAGGTTGTGCAACTTGCCCATAAAACTTAAACACTCTCTCACGTATTAAGGTCTCGGTGCTTTGCCCATCACATTGGCTTACAACGTCGCCTTTGCTAATATTTTTGTTTTCACTGTAATACACTTTTAGCGCATCACCTCGCCACACAGTTCTAAAGCCCGGCCAGCGGCGCGCGGGTCTATCTACGCTTGAAAACGCACCGGCGTGGCCATCTTGTAAAATAGTGCTAAAACGAGAAATTGCCGCTGCATGAACCTGCGGCCCACTCGCTTGAGCCGACAATGTAAGTGCTTCTGCTTTTGCTTTTTTTAATAAGTCAGGGAACGCGGGGTTGTTAGCATCAAACATACCTGGGTGATTTTGTGCTGTAATGTTGTAAGCAGCTTGAATATCATTTTCTATTACTGTTCGCCACTGCTCATCCGTTTGCGGTGACACAGCGGTGTTAGCAAAACCCATAAAAGATACAATAAAGCTGCTAGTAGAAATAGTGAGCATAGATATTTTAACCATCATTCAAATCCTTTTGTTGTAGTTTTTTAATAGTTAAAACTGGAAACTATTGATGCCGTTTAACTTAGCACACACTTAAAATAATTATGCCTAAATGCCAGCTCTAGAGATTGTTTAATGCTTGAGTAGACGAATCCATTCATCGGGGTTTGCTAAAATAAAGTCATAAGTATCTTCATTATCTAAAGTGATTGTTATTGCATCGCTTGTTAGTGGTAAAATGCCTGCACCTCTCCCTGCTGACTTTTCAATTTTTACGATTGCGCTTCGTGTAAAAGTATAAGGCCCTAAACCAGCACTTTCATTGTATGGCTCAAAACGTACCTCACCTTGCGTTACATAAAATTTACCATCGGCTCTTGCAACACCACCTTGATACGTAGCTGTAGATGATTTGAGTATTTTATTGTTCATTTGGCTTTCCTGCTAATTAATTTACGTCAATAAAATGTATTCACTTTAATAAGTTATATAGCTTTATACTTTAAGGCAATCAATTTGTACCCAAAAAGCAAGTTATAATGACACGTACTTTATTTAGCCAATTAGAATCTAGGCTTCGAAAGATGTAAAGTTTAAAATGGGTGTTTTGTTAATTCTTTCTCTGAATTTTTTTAACTAAAGGCACTATCGCTAAAGCTAGCAATACGGCAAGAAAAAAGCCCACAAACGTATTACCAAACACCCATCTAAAAAAGATTCCTGAAAGAGACAAAACAAAAGCTGACCAAAGCCATGGATTTATATTCTGCATACTATCTAGAGCACCTCATAGCACCCTGCTTAGAGGCGCAAACACATGGGCTATAATTTGGATCGAAGCGACGCTGCCCATGTGTATGCATCCCAGCGAACGAAGTGAGTGTGTTGATTAGGTTGTTAGGTGCGTGCATATTTAAACCACTACCCTAGGGGCTTTACCATGAAAGCCCAAGTATAGTTTTTTGAGATTACCTGGCACGAGAGGCCAGCCACGCTCAATACCTTCTTTTGTACCTTTCCAGAATAAGTGCTCTGTATAATATACATCTATGTATTCGAATTCTGCTTTGGTTGCAGTATCTAGTTTTTCGCTCATGTACTGCAACTGTTCTAATGCTTCTTCTAAATTACCTTGGTTAAACAAAATGGTTGTCAAATTTGCGAACTCTTCCATTAGGAATGTGAGTGCCCATTTTTCATGTTTTTCCATGAGAGGCACAACGTCAGGAAATTTAGTGCTGATCTCTTTTAAGAACTGTCTTATCTCTGATTTGGCCATTGATTTCTCAGAATCACCTAGACATAATGACTCCCACACGGTGTTAGCCTCCGCTTTTCGTGGGTTAGCTTAATTCAAAGCCAGAGCCATAATTAGTTTGTCAATTAACTAAACAGCAGAGGCTAACATGAATAAACATAGCATACTTTTTATCGGTCTTGATACACATAAAGAATTCAATGAAGTCGCCTATATTGAAGAACATAGAGGTGCGCAACCTGTTCATCTTGGCCGAGTTTCGTCTTCCAAAGTGGCCGTTCAAAAGCTTGTTCGTCAGTTCGAATCGAAATACTCTGGCGCAACACTTCATTTTGTTTATGAAGCAGGCCCATGTGGTTATTGGATTTACAGGTTAATTACCAGCCTCGGCCATTGCTGTTACGTGGTGGCGCCCTCTCTTATTCCTAAAAAACCTGGTGAGAAGATTAAAACCGATAAACGTGATGCTCTTAAGCTTGCTAAATTACTTAAGTCTGAAGATTTAACACCTATCTATGTTCCCGAGCCTGAAGATGAAGCTGTACGCGATTTATCTCGTGCACGCGAAGTGGCAATGAAGGACTTAAAAGATGCCAAATATCAATTAAAGGCGCTGTTGCTTCGCAATAATATTAATTATAAAGGCACTGCGAATTGGTCACAAAAACATTTACGTTGGCTCACTGAGATTGTGCTGCCACACCCCGCTCAGCACATCGTCTTACAAGAATTTTTACACACAATTACCGAACGAATAAGCCGACTTGAACGGCTAGACAATGAACTAACACACCACGTTCACCAGTGGCGTTATTATCCTGTTGTCAAAGCAATACAAGCTATGCGTGGTGTCCGTTTGTTGGTCGCCACTGGCGTTGTTGCTGAGCTTGGCGATTTATCGCGTTTCGACCATCCCCGTAAATTAATGAGTTATCTCGGTCTTGTACCCAGTGAACACTCGAGTGGTGGCAAACGCCATATTGGCGCCATCACAAAATGCGGAAATGGCCGAGCAAGACGCCTTCTTGTGGAAGGTGCACACACTTATCGGTATGCGGCAAATATATCAACAGATATGCAAAAACGACAAGAAGGCTTACCAAAGGACATTATTGATATTGCGTGGAAAGCACAGATTAGGCTCTGCAAACGCTATAAAAAAATGATAGCCAAAGGGAAACACTACAATCTGGTTGTTACCGCCATTGCCCGAGAAATGATTGCGTACATATGGGCTATTGCAAAAGAAGTGGTGCTTACGCCAGTGAATACAAAACTTAGATTGGCAAGAGTACCCGCATGATAAACGTATTAGAGTTAATGCATGGGATCAAGCATCGGGTGTGGCACAACCACCGACGGCGTTAGGATGGCAGTGCAGCTAACGCTGCATTGAACCACGAACATAGACTGAAGACAGGTGCCACGACGAAATAAGTAAGGTCTGCTCTGTTACTAGAAATAGTAATAACCAACGAATATCAGCAAGATAACCGACGACATTACTTGCTTCATCCTATGTATTAACTCGCTCTAATTCGAGCTAAAGTAATTATGGCTTAAAAAGTTAGGCAGGGATCAGTGCGTTTAACTTGACAGTGGGAGTCATACCAACGCCTAAATCAGGTGCACCGTAGGCGTCACCTGGATTTTCTTGTTAGCCGTTCCTCAATAAGGGAACTTAATGTTTTGTTTTTCTTCAGAGATTTCTTTATAAAAGATAAAATCTATGTGAGGTATTTCAATATCACTTTTATTGAAACAGCATTCTCTAAACACACTACCACTTTTACATGGACATCCTGAGTCAGCTTGAACACTATTAAATTTAGCCCTTGGGAACTTCTTGGTTTTCTTTTCGTAATTCCAATCTTCATAAGCATTTTCAAGAAAGCTAAGCAAATGCTCGAGAACTGAAAAATCCAAGGTGCTATCATCGTGTACGACTGAATATTTTTGGACAGGGCTGCTAACAATAGAGATTTCTTTGAAATTCATATCATGAGCTACATGCAGGCAAAGTTTACCATTGTAAAGTTTTCCTTTCTCATGCCCGCATCTGGATCTAGGTCTTATTTTATGATTACAAATACTGCACGTGTAATAACCAACTGTGAATCCAGGACTAACAAAAACACAATAAGGATATAAAGCCTGCCACTTAGGGATTTGACTTGAAATGAATTTTATTCTTTTCCTTGATAAAAAATCATCATCTGAGTTTTCTTCGAGAAATTTACACTTGATCTCGCACTTTTCAAAATCCACCCATGCTTGTCTATAATTCCCCTTTTTTAACTCATTGAATGCACCAATAAATAGGAAGTTGGCTTCAAGCGCTTCATGCTCTCTCCAGAGATCATTTGCAACTTTTTCATTATTTTGCTCAATCGCTATTTCTTTAGCTTTACACACCTTTCCTATATATTCTTTAACTTCAGGGAGCTGCGTTTCTTCATAACTTATGAGTTTAAGATTCATCACTCAGTTCCTTGACAGCATCCAATGCCTTATTAAGGTTTTCGACCTTTCCATCATATGAAACTGATGTTGTTTTTCCATCCTTCTTTTCAACTATGAACTTCAAAGAAATGTTGTCATCATTTTTTGCTTTCAATTTCTCATATATGTATGTAGCTGCAACCCCACAAAATATTGGAATTAGGAAATTTTTAACTATAAAAGTACCAAGCCAAATGTGAGCACCGTGTAATCCTAATTCTTTATAATTGTCATCAGTAGAGTATATTTCAGTAGCTATCTCGCTATTGTTAAAAAAATCAAGTGTATCTAATGTGCCTGAATAAAACTCATCATTTGTTCCATGAGAGGGCAATATTATTACATTTGCTTTTTCTACCAGTTTTGCAATTTCATCAGGGGCTTTTTCCAGTAACTCTTCAAAAGTTATGTTTTCGTCCTGAACTTTAAAATTATCTCTTCTATCCATAATCCCCATTTGATACCCCATAGGTGATGTTTTGTATTGACGGCTAACGGCCCGCATAACGAGCAAAAATACGTAGGCTACAATACCAAGCGAAGCGCAGGGAGCCTACGTGTTTTTGTCCCTAGCGAGCGCAGCGAGTGTTAATGCGTTTGTTAGGTATACATTACTCACCGTACTCTGATAAGTACAGCTTGATACCTAGACGCCCCATTATAGACATTGCTTCTGGTGACAATATTGCCCCGCCACCACATGCATTCTCTCTTACAGTAAAACCAAGATCTGCTATGTACTTTGCTGGTGCGAGATTGAGAGGATTTGTGAGAAGCCAGAATTCTAGTGCTTCTATCTGAGATGGTAATTCCCAATCACCTTCTGCAAGGTGAGCTAATTTTTCACCTGAACCATCTACTTTGACATAAATTGGCACTGAACCTTCCTTGTATACCTAACAACTTTGTCTACGACATTTGTCGTTTTACAAACCGACAAATGTCCCTATATTACGATGCTTTTATCTTAGCCAGCAAATAACCACCTGTAAACAATTAGTTAACTATAAAGGAATTTCCATTAATGCTGTAATACACCTAAATGGGGGAGATCAGTCACATCCGACAATGCATAAATCACTGCACATTTTTAGAGCAACTTTTATAAAAAATTAATATTGTAAAATCGTTTTTTGACGCAGGTAATGGCCTATTTAACGCGCTTAGGTTTTAACGCTTTAAACGCGGCTGGTATTGTACTTATATATTACAACACGCTTAAAATAGTGTTGTGAGCACTGTGAATAAAAAAGCGCTACAAATATGTAGCGCTCTCATTACTTAATGGTTGTTGTGTTTAAGTTTGAACTGTTTTATTAAAAAAAGCCGAGCGGATCTTCACTGTAGCTCACTAATAAATTTTTAGTTTGTTGATAGTGATCGAGTGCTAGTTTGTGTGTTTCGCGCCCTATTCCTGATTTTTTATAACCACCAAATGCAGCATGTGCTGGGTACATGTGGTAACAGTTGGTCCACACTCGGCCAGCTTCAATTTTGCGCCCCATGGTATAAGCACGGTTCATGTTTCGGCTCCAAACCCCTGCGCCTAATCCAAATTCTGAGCTGTTGGCAAGTTCGAGTGCTTCAGCTTCATCTTTAAAGGTCGACATAGAAATAACAGGGCCAAAAATTTCTTCTTGGAACACACGCATGTCGTTTGTACCTTTAAGCAGTGTAGGTTGTATGTAATAACCACCATTTAAATCGTCATTTAGCTGCTCTACGTTTCCGCCGGTGAGTACTTCAGCGCCTTCTTTTTTACCTATGTCTATGTAACTAAGTATTTTATCAAACTGTGCTTTTGAAGCTTGAGCGCCCACCATGGTTTCGCTGTCGAGTGGGTTACCGCGTTTAATTTGTTGGGTACGTTCGAGTATGCGCTCAATAAACTGCTCGTATATATCTTCTTGAATAAACAATCTTGATGGACAGGTACATACTTCGCCCTGGTTAAAGTAAGCAAGCACGGCGCCTTCTATGGCTTTTGATAAAAACGCGTCGTCTTTTTCCATTACATCATTAAAAAATATATTGGGCGATTTACCGCCAAGCTCTACCGTTGAGGGGATAATGTTTTCAGCAGCACATTTTAAAATATGTGAGCCAACAGGTGTAGAGCCTGTAAATGCAATTTTAGCGATACGTTTACTTGTGGCCAGTGCTTCGCCTGCTTCCTTACCAAACCCATTTACAATATTGAGCACGCCTGCAGGCAGTAAATCACCAATAATTTCCATTAAAACTAAAATAGATGCTGGAGTTTGTTCGGCAGGTTTAAGTACCACACAGTTACCTGCAGCAAGAGCTGGGGCAAGTTTCCATGCGGCCATTAAAATAGGGAAGTTCCACGGGATAATCTGCCCCACCACACCTAACGGCTCATGAAAATGATACGCCACCGTGGTTTCGTCAATTTCGCCAATACTGCCATCTTGCGAGCGCAGGCACCCTGCAAAGTAGCGAAAATGATCGGCCGCGAGCGGAATATCAGCCGCGAGTGTTTCGCGAATGGCTTTACCGTTATCCCATGTTTCGGCAACAGCCAGTAACTCTAGGTTTTGCTCAATTCGGTCGGCTATTTTTAGCAGTATATTACTGCGCTCGGTCACCGAGGTTGTGCCCCACTGCTCTCGCACTGCATGCGCTTTGTCGAGTGCTAGGTTTATATCGTCTTTGTCGGAGCGAGGTATTTGGCAAAATACCTTACCATTTACTGGGCTTATATTATCAAAGTATTGGCCGTTTACAGGTTTTACCCACTCTCCGCCAATGTAATTACCGTATTGTTGTTTAAAGTTTACGAGTGCGCCATCGCTGCCTGGGTTTGCGTATATCATGTGTGTGCTCTCTTTATTGTTGTTAGCTAAAGGTCGAACATTTATATAAAACAAAATGCTTTATATTTAATCAGTGTTGTTTGACATTAGCCTAACGAGCACCTAAAAACTTGATTAGCTGTCCACAAAAATTGTCTGTGAGTCCACACTAATAAAAATTTAAAGGATTGATATGCACACATCTCAGTTAAACAAAAAACGCCAACAACTTGATGTTTTAATAGAAAATAAAGTGACATTTGCAGCAGATAACAGCGAGTTGAGCATTTACGACACGTACCAACGCGCACAAAAGGTGGCACTGCATTCAAAGGAGTTACTGTTTTGTGCCATGCTCAGCGGTAAAAAAGTAATGCACGTAGAAAGTAGCCAATACCATAAAGCATTTTTACCCCACGAGTCGTTTGTATTAGCGCCAGAGCAAGGTGTATTAATTGATTTTCCACAGGCATCAATGCACGCCCCAACCACATGTTTAGCAATTGAAATAAGCAAAGATAAAATAAACGCTGTGGCGAGTGCGCTTAACATGCAACAAAGCTTTGCACACGATGGCGGCTTATTCGAGTATGTTCCACAATTGGTACACAGCCAACATAATAGCCAAACACAGCAATTATTAGAGCGCATGGTGCATTTATTTAGCGAACAAGGCGCACAGCGACATTACTTAATTGACTTGTCATTAAACGAATTGATCACCCGGTTGTTACAACAACAAAGTCGCGACTTATTACTCGCTAATAGCGATAAACCACGCCTTAAAACAAAAATAAGCGATGCACTGCTTTATATTGAAGAGCACTTAAACGAAACGCTCGACATAAATACCTTGTGCAAAATAGCCTGCATGAGCCGCAGTAAGTTTTATCAGCAGTTTAAACTGGCATTTGGCACTACCCCAGCCCTTTGGCAGCAACAATTAAGACTTAAAAAAGCCCGCAATCAATTACTGCAAGGCCATGCAATTAGCCAAGTGTGCTTTGATGTTGGGTTTAATAGCGCGAGCCACTTTAGTCGTGTATTTAAACAAACCTTTGGCATTGCGCCTAAAGAGTGCCGGCATTAAGGCTAAAACCTTATTTTTTACTTTGCTAACGCCCTGAATATGTTAGTTTATTAACATGAGTATTGAGTAAAGAATTGGTATGAGTAAGCAAACCCGCTGGACACTAAAAAGTATTGCCAAAGAGTTAGGTGTATCTAATGCAACAGTCTCTAATGCGTTTAATCGCCCTGATCAGCTATCGGCTAAACGCCGAGACGATATTCTTGCAGCGTGCAAAACCTTGGGCTATTACGGGCCCAATAAAGCCGCGCAATCGCTTCGCAGTGGTACGTTTAATATTGTAGCGTTAGTGCTGCCCGATAGTGTGGAATATATGGTGTCGGACCCTGTGGCCAGTAGCTTTATGCGGGGTGTAACCTCGGTGCTTGAAAAAAACGGCATTAATGTTTTATTGTTTTCAGGAAATAGCGATAACCTTAACAGCGTGGTCGACTTTGTTGATGGCTTTATTTGTTATGGCCGCCCTCGAAATCACGCATTAGTAGAGCAGTTAAAAACGGTCTCTAAACATGTGGTAACTATTGATTTTGATATAGCCCGCAATGCCTCAGTAAATATTAATAACGAGCAAGCAAGTTACGAAATAGCCAAGCATGTTTTAAAAAATCAAAGCGATAAAGTCGCTATTTTAGGCTTAAGATTACTTGATGAAAACGTATTGTGCCGCGTATATGAGCACCACGAATTTGAAACAGGGCAATCTATTTCGCACCAACGTTTACGGGGTTATCAACGTGCTTTAAGTGAGGCAAATATAACCGTAGCTGATGACCGCATTTGGAATATACCCGAAAGCAGCGAGCGTTTTGCTAACATTGCCGCTAAAGAGGTGTTAAGTGCCTCCCCTCGCCCTAACGTTATAATTTGTATGAGTGATTTAATTGCCCTTGCCACCATGCGAGAAGCTATAAAACAAGGCATAAAAATAGGTGAAGAACTGCGTATTGTCGGCTTTGATGGAATAGACGAAGCCGCTCGTTTTGTGCCGCGCCTAACCACTATTCATCAAAACAGCCAAGAAAAAGGCGTAATGGCCGCCGAACTATTTATATCTAAAGAAGAAAAAATATGTGATGTAAGTTACGAGCTAGATATTGGCGCAAGTGGTTAATAGGTTATGTTAAAAAGGACTGGGTAAACAAAAGCCAAGCTCAAGAGCTTGGCTTTTATGTTTTAATAGCCTGTTAGGCTAACAATGCGTTTAAACTTATCGTTGTTTCTTCATCACCATTTACTTGAGTAATAAGTGCATCTCGCGTTTTAAAATTAACACTTAATGCAATAGACTTATCTTCAAGTTGCCACGTTAAACAACATATTCCCTGGGTGCCGTGAGCACTAAACTCTCCTGCAAAAGCGGGGTGTTCATTACGTAATTTAATGAGCTCTATTAAACCTTTTACTACAGGTTTATTGAGTGCGTGCTCAATTGTTTCACTATTTAAATACGGACGGTTAATATCACGGCCCACATTAGTACGCGCAAGTAAATCCATATCGTTTTCGCAGGCAAATAAACCACCGTAGTACACTTGCGGCACACCGGGGGCAAAAAACTGTATGGCACGCGAAATCAAATAATCTAAATCGTTAGCGCCTAATGCATTGTAATACGTGCAATTTACTTGGTATAAATCAACGTTACTGGCAGCAGCACCTGTAGCTTGGCGGCTTTGGTTGTTACTGTTGGCATGCATGGTTTCTACAAGGGTATCTATTTGCTGTGCATTTAATAGCCCTGGCTTGTCGCCCATTGGGCCTGCATCAATAATGCCTATGCCGTCGTGCGTATCAAGTACCGTTAAACAGTTGCGTGGTGAAATTTGTAACCATTTAAGCAGTGCATCTACATCGTTATTAAATAAGCTATGTAAAATAAGCGGCGGTAATGCAAAGTCGTAAACCATGTTTACACGCTTTGCTACTTCTACTTGTGTTTGGAAGTGGCTATGAATTTCAGCAATGGTTTCCATGCCAAGCTCGTTTGCTTGCTTTGACAAGTTATCTAGGTAGCCAAAGGTTTCGTCTAGCATAAAACAGTTTGTACCGGCTTGTTTAATTGCGTAACCCGCTGCATCTAAACGAATAATATTTACGTTATTTTCAGAAAACTTAGTTAATACGTTATTTAAATACGCAATACCCGCTTCAACTTTTACGTTTATATCAATTTGGTTATCGGTAAACGTGGTCCAAAAGTCATACGTTTGACCATCGCCACACTGCATTGGCGTAAAACAGCTACCGGGGCGCGGGCGATAAATTGCTTGTTGCTCTTGCTCGCTCATACCGTTTGGAAAAACGTCTTCTTTTGTTAAAAACAAATCCCAAAATTCTGATTGCTTGCCTTTAGCTAGCACATCTTGAAACTGATAAGACTGCGCCGATACATGGTTAACGATTAAATCAGCCATTAGATCATGGTTTTCACCCAGTGCTTGAATATCAGCCCATGTACCAATGCGAGAATCTACTTCGCTGTGATCAATCGGGTCAAAGCCCGCATCGCTTCCATCAATAGGATTATAAAAAGGTAAAAGGTGCACACCACCAAATACGCCCTTCAGAGGACCTTTTAACAATGTTGTAAGTGCGTTTATATCTTGACCTGTGATTCGATCAGCATATGTGATCAATTGAACTTTATTCTTCATCATGTGTGATTACCAAGTTGAAACTTAATCGATTAAGATATATCTTTAACTAGCACGTACAATTTTACAAGTAATTTTTAAATATTTTACATACAAAAGTTGTGGCAAAGGTAATACTAACTAGAGTAAGTGATTGAGTTATTACTATAACTTGAGCCACAACGAGGAAAAATCACATGACGAATTTACACACACACTCGCAAAGCGACCCAATGCAGCGCATACGAATACTCACTTACATGATGTTTTTTATGTTTGCGATGACCTCAGATGCAGTAGGTATGATCATCCCTGAACTAATCACAGAGTTTGGTTTAAGTATGACCCAAGCCAGTGCTTTTCATTATGCACCTATGGCACTCATTGCCTTTAGTGGCTTGTTTTTAGGCTTCTTAGCCGACAGCCTAGGCCGTAAACAAACCATAATGCTGGGCTTACTTATTTTTTCGCTCAGCTGCTTTTTGTTTGCCTTTAGCAATAGCTTTTCGGTGTTTTTAATTTTGCTGTGCTGTATAGGGCTTGCCATTGGTTTATTTAAAACCGGCGCACTAGCGCTACTTGGCGATATATCTGCAAGTAACGCAGAGCACACTAAAACCATGAACAAAGTAGAAGGCTTTTTTGGTATTGGTGCCATCGTTGGCCCTGCGCTGGTAGGCGTACTGCTTACTCAAAACGTGAGCTGGACTTATCTGTACATTATTGCCGGCGTTATGTGTTTAATTTTAGCGTTAATGGCATGGCGCGCCGACTACCCAAGTGTTGTTAAAAGCACAGAAAAGCCAGCTTCACTTGCCACCACCATGAAAATGATTAAAAACCCGTATGCACTTGGTTTTTCGTTGGCTATTGCATTATATGTGGCTACCGAGGTTGCTATTTACGTGTGGATGCCAACACTTTTAAAAGATTACACAGGCTCGTGGCCTTTGCTTGCGACCTACGCACTTACACTATTTTTTGTATTACGTGCTGCTGGACGCTTTATTGCTGTATGGCTTTTAAATCACTTTAGCTGGCAAGGGGTTATGGCTTATTTAAGCTTAGGCATCGCACTGTGTTATGTAGGCACTTTGGTAGGCGGTGTTGATTGGGCGGTAGGCTTGCTTCCGCTTTCGGGTTTATTTATGTCGATGGTTTACCCTACTTTAAACTCTAAAGGTATATCGTGCTTTCCTGTTGCACAACATGGTGCAGTAGCGGGTGTTATTTTATTTTTTACCGCGCTTTCGGCCGCACTTGCGCCTTTATTTATGGGCATGATAAGTGATTACTTTGGCCACGTACGCTACGGTTTTTACTTAGCTACCGGCTTTGCTGTGATCTTATTTTTAGCCATGCTTTATAACTTTTACCGCGACCCTGCGGCAAAAGCATTAACTAAAAATGCATAAATGGCTGCTCAAGCCAGAATAAAAATACCTTTAAAATCAATATAAAAACAAAAAAAGTGCAAATTACACACAAAAATAATTTGCATATTGTAAAAACTTTGTTATTTTTACTTAATCGATTAAGTAAAAATAACAAACTCACACAACACAATGAGGCGTTAACATGACAACACACCACACACCTTTATATTTAATCAGTGCCTTAGCACTTGCAGTAAGTCAAGGCGTTCATGCACAAGACGAGCAAGAAACCAAAGTGCAAGCTAAGCAAGGGCTTGAAACAATTGTTGTAACCGGTGTACCTCGCCGCACAACTATTATGGCATCGAGTTCATCAGTAAGCAGTTTATCGCTTGAGCAAGTTGAGGTATCAACGCCACGCTCAACGGCTGAAGCATTTAGAATTATCCCGGGTGTTCGCGCTGAATCAACAGGCGGTGAAGGTAATGCAAATATTGCAGTGCGTGGCTTACCTGTAGCATCGGGTGGCGCCAAGTTTTTACAACTGCAAGAAGATGGTCTGCCTGTAATGCAGTTTGGTGATGTTGCCTTTGGTAACGCAGATATTTTTATGCGCCTTGATAACACAGTGCAAACAATCGAATCTATTCGTGGTGGCTCAGCCTCTACATCAGCCAGTAATGCACCTGGCGGCATAATTAACTTTATTTCTAAAAATGGCGAAAACGAATCGGGTAGCGTATCTACTACTGTTGGCCTAGATTACGACAGTGTACGCACCGACTTTGAATACGGCACCTATTTAACCGACAGCGTGCGTTTTCATGTAGGTGGTTTTGTACGCCAAGGCGAAGGCCCGCGCGAAACAGGCTACACATCAAATAAAGGTGGCCAAATTAAAGCTAACCTTACTAAAGATTTTGAAAACGGTTACGTTCGCCTTTATTACAAACACTTAGACGATAAGAGTGTTGGCTATCTTCCTATGCCAATGTACTCAAATGGTGACTCTATTGCTGGCTTTGATGCGCAATCAGATACACCTCACTCAGCGTTATTTACTAAAACAGTACGCTTAAATGGTGAAAACCAAATTAGCAGTGGTGATATCCGTGATGGTATGAATCCAAAGGTTGACTCTGTTGGTTTTGAAGCTGTATTTGATTTAGATAACGATTGGCGTATCGAAAACCGTTTTCGTAAGTCATCAATTAGCGGTAACTTTAACTCGCTTATTCCTGCTGAGGTTGGTAGCGCATCGTCTATTGCACAAAGTATTGGCGGTGTAGGCGCAACACTGAGTAACGCAAACACAGGCGAAGCATTTAATGATGAACTTGCCATGCGTATTCACACTTTTGATGTAACGCTTAACGACTTTGGCTCTATTGTTAACGATTTTAAACTGACTAAATCGTTTAGTGATGACACTAGCCTAACCTTTGGTTACTTTGCCTCTACGCAAAATATTGCTATGTCGTGGTTATGGAACTCTTACGTAATGGAGCTTAAAGGCGACAATGCGGCACTTTTAAATGTAACCGCAGCCGATGGCACTGAGTATTCAGAAAACGGTTTATACGCATACGGCACGCCTTATTGGGGTAACTGTTGTCAGCGCGATTACGACACCGAGTACGACACTCGCGCACCGTATGTTGCGTTTTCAACAAAACTTGGTGATGTAAGCATTGATGCAAGTGCCCGCTACGACAGCGGTGAAGCACGCGGTAACTACGCAGGTGCCGTAACCTCAACAGTAGATATGAACCGCGACGGTACTATTTCTATTCCTGAGCAAAACGTAGCAGGTATTGATATAGCTAATGCAAGCCCAGTAAATTACGACTGGAGCTACTCGTCTTACTCTGTAGGTGCTAACTACCAAATTGACCCAAGCCTAGCGACGTTTGCACGTATTAGTAAAGGTGGGCGCGCAAATGCAGACCGTTTATTATTTGGTAAAGTACGCAGTGACGGAAGCGTAGCCGATGAAGATGCAGTAGATGAAGTAAACCAATTTGAGATTGGTGTGAAAAAACGCTTTGATTCGTTCTCGGTATTTGCAACAGCCTTTTACGCAGAAACAGAAGAGCAAAACTTTGAAGCAACATCGCAAACCTTTTTCGACCGTGAATACGAAGCAAAAGGGATTGAGGTTGAATCAACTTACTTTATGGATGCATGGGACTTTAGAGGTAACTTTACTTGGACCGATGCTGAAATTGCAAAAGATGCGCTAACTCCTGAAGTTGTAGGTAACACACCACGTCGCCAAGCGGATTTAATTTACTCACTAATGGCGCGTTACAGCTACGATAACGGCGCGGCAGGTGTAAGCTTTATTGGTACAACCGATGCTTATGCACAAGATAACAACGACCTTAAGTTTGACGGCTACACGCAAGTAAATGCGTTTGTAAGCTACGACTTATCAGAAAACTTAAACCTTGCGCTTAATGTAAACAACCTATTCGATACAGTAGGTATTACAGAAGCCGAAGAAGGCTCAGTACCAGAAAACGACATTATTCGTGCCCGTACTATTAACGGCCGCACTACGTCGGTTACTTTAAAATACGCTTTTAACTAAATGTGTATTGCGCTGCAGTGAGTCATCGCTGTAGCGCCTTTTAAAGTATGAATAAATAACACCCTTCATGTTTTAGCCCAGCTTTGCTGGGTTTTTTAGGATATTCCAAATGACCAAACTCCTGTGCTTAGGCGAGCTTTTAATTGATATGCTGCCACAAGATGCTCATAACTCAGCGTACTTACCCATCCCTGGTGGTGCACCTGCTAATGTTGCTGTTGGCTATGCCAAACTTGGCGGTGAGGCTGCATTTTGTGGTGGTAAAGGTGACGATCATTTTGCCAATCAATTAAGTAATGCACTGGCGCAATACAATGTAAATACAGACTATTTATTTACCATTGCTGGCTCACAAACCGCCATGGTAATAGTAAGCCTTGATGAAACAGGCGAGCGCAGTTTTGGCTTTTATCGCCATAACACAGCCGATGTACTTTTAACCCAAGCGCATTTAGCGCAAATAAATTGGCAAAGCATAAGCACCCTGCACTTTTGCTCAAACACCCTAACCGATCCAGCCATAGCTAGCACAACGGTTAAAGCGCTAGAACTTGCTAAAACACATAATAAGCTCGTTAGTTTTGACGTAAATTTACGCTACAGCTTGTGGGAAAACACCCATGATATAGCCAGCAATGTACAAGCCTGCTTCGCTTATTGCGACATAGTTAAGCTTTCGCGTGATGAACTTAATTTTTTAGCAAATCATAGCGAAACAACGGGCGAAGATTACATTCAAATGCTATTAAATACCGGAGTAAAACTGGTGTTTTTAACCGACGGGCCTGAGCCTGCTACGGTTTACCACCGCGCATTTATACTTAACGAATCGGCACCAAAAATAAACGCAGTAGATACAACAAGCGCGGGCGATGCTTTTATAGCGGGGGCTTTATACTATTTAAATAACTTAGGGAGTGATTTATCACTAGCAGATAAGTTAAATGATGAAACTAGCATAAAAAACGCCCTCCACTTTGCCCTTCAATGTGGCTCTAAAGCCTGTTTAGCTAAAGGGGCATTTCCGGCATTACCTGTGCTGGCTGATGTAATATAAACAGTTAAAGCCCCAAATAGCGGGGCTTAACCTAATTTATAATTATTGCTTAATAAAAGTAACGCCTTTAGGTGTTTCACCTTGTGGTAAACGGGTTGAGTGCATTTGCGATAATAGCCATTTGTCACCCACTTTTGATACAACCACGCTTTCTAACCAATAAATATCAGCACTTTTATCGGCGTTTTTAAAGTTGGCTTTATTCCAGTAATTAATAAACGCAACGTTTCCTTCTACACGCGAATTTATAACACTAAAATAATTAGTTCTTATGTAATCAGCGGGCTTAACAACATTTACAAAGTCATCAATAGTCCACACTTCACCGTGCTCTAAAAGCAAGAATGAATCGTCAACCGCCGCGCGCATTTTTGCGTGATCAAAGTTAGAAACAGCTAAAAATAAATCGCTCACGGGCGTAAATATGTTGTTGTCTTTTGCATGTATTGATGTAGAAAATATGAGTAATACCAAAAGGGCAAGTACATGTTTCATTGTTATTATAATGTGTAGTTTTATTAATACTAAGGAGTGTATTTTAATTAAGCAGTATTAACAATTAAAATAAAGCAAATTCAAAAACTTATTAACGCTCCTATATAAAAAAGCACTCTGTAAGAATGCTTTAACTTAAACTTTATCAATCAAGCTATTCATCTAGCCAATCGATGGCGGCGGTGGCGTTTTCGTAGTATTGCACCTCGCCTGAGATAAACCAATTGCCTATTTTAGCCATGCGGGCTTGCCATTCTTGATTGCCATAAATAGCAATTTTATTAAATTCTTTTGAGTGCCTTACGCCAAGCTTTAAATCATCCCACGCGGCGCGAAGCTCCCAACCTTCTAGCTCGCTGGCATCAATAAGCACGTTTGCTATAGGGTGTTTAACCTCGCCAAGCGCTGAGTCGATCATGGGGGTAATGACTTTATAGTCGTCGTGGGTTAGCGTTCCTACAGCTTTTAGTTTTAAAAAAAATTCTCGGCCTGCGCGTTCAATACCAATAGATAAACCATGTGTTGTGTGTACCATGCTGCTCTCCTTAACCGGGTGCGCTTGTGTTATTTACAGCCTGTGTGAGTGGGTTTAATAACGAAAGCTGGAGTTAATTAAAGCCTATAAAGTGAAATTATTCCCTTTAAAAAATAAAAACCCCAAAAATCCCCATCACTTACTGAGTTAAACTATAAAACTACACCGTATTAAGTTAATTAGTACTGAACTAAATCAAACAATACTGCTAAATAATGCTATTTGCTAAGCGTTTTGTACGCGCTCTATTTGCTTATCTACATCTGTTAAGTGCCCTAATTTAAGCCACACTTTTGCACCTTGCTTACCTGCGGTTATATTAAGCTCACTATTAATAGGCAGCCTTAACCAACTGTGTTTTACTAATACATCTGTTTGCTCACTTATATCGCCTTCAAGCACGAGTAACTCAGCACCGCCATTCGCACTAATTTGCATGTTGGAGTCTGCCTCAAAATGCAATAAGCTCACATCTTCAAAGTCATCTTTATAAAGTGGGGTTATGGCAAGGCCTTTAAATGTGGCGTGTTGCACGCTGCCCATATGCTGTGTTTGTAAGCGTACGTGGGTTCTATCTTGTGGCTGAAATTGCCAAAGCTTCACAAATATTATGCAGCCTTCATCGGAGCCTGGTTTGTGCTTTGATTGCGGTGGGTTACGAATATAAGAGCCTTGTGGAAAATCGCCATGCTCATCTTGAAATACCCCTTCTAGTACAAAAAACTCTTCGCCGCCTGTATGCACATGAGGCGAAAACTCGCTCCCTGGTGCATAACGTACAATGCTTGTAGCACGGGCTACTTCTGCGCCTACTCTATCAAGTGGGCGCCTATCAACGCCCGCCATTGGCGAAGGGTTCCAATTAAGTTGCTCACTATGAACAACGACTCTCTGGGTAAAATCGGCGGCTATTTTCATTTTATTACCTTTAAAATTGCATAGTGTGAGAGTAAATTTTATGCATAAAAAAAGCGAGCTTATTAAGCTCGCTTATTTAATTTTTAACGCTTTACGCTACATCTAGCTTTTTATGCTTAGAGTGTACAAACACTAAACCTACTAAGCCAATAACAACCACAGCGGCACCAATTGGTTTACCTAAGTCGGCCGATAAATTAAAGCCAATAGCAGCAGTCATAATGTACGAAAGTGTTACGCCTGTAGCGATAACGGCAGGTATGCTGGTGATCCAGTGGAATGCACGTCTATCAAATAAGTACTTAGTTGCAAGCCATAGCACACTGGTTGAAAGCAGCATGTTTGAAAATGCAAAGTAGCGCCAAATAACTGAGAAATCTAATTTAGTCATAAAAAAGGCTATCGTTAAAATTGGCACTGCCAGTAATAAGCGATTACGTAAGCTTTGCGGAATATTAAACGCATCAACCACGGTTAAACGCAGTGAACGGAACGCCGTATCGCCAGAGGTAATAGGGAACACCGCAACAGCAATAATGGCCATAATACCGCCCATTACGCCTAAGTAACTATTTGCTACATGGTTAACCACTAAACCTGGGCCACCTTGATCAAGCAATGCTTTTAAGCCAGCGTAACCTTCTGGGAACGCAGCAATACCCGCAAGTGCCCATACACAACCTACAATGCCTTCACACATCATTGCGCCGTAATATACTGGGCGTACGTATTTTTCGTTTGTTAAACAGCGGGCAATAATAGGCGCTTGGGTAGAGTGAAAGCCACTAATAGCACCACAGGTAATGGTAATAAACAGTAACGGCCAGGTTGGAAGGCCATCAGGGTTTGGCTCTAAAAAGTCATGCGCATGGTCGGCTTCAAAGTAGGCTAAAAAGTCGCCTGCAACTGGTAAGTGTGGCGCATCTAGTAATAACGCACCGGCTATTAATGTAGTCATTACAATCATTAATAAGCCAAATAGCGGGTAAAACTTAGTAATAATTTTATCAATAGGTAGCAGGGTTGCTAAAAAGTAGTACGCTAAAATAGCCAAAACCCAAAAAGTATTATTAGCAAAAAAAGTGCCTTCAAATACATCTAAATTACTTAATAAGCCTGCTGGGCTCATAATAAATACAACACCCACAAAAAACAGCAGCATGGCTGTAAATATCAGCATAAAGCCTTTAAACACAACGTTGTAATAGTGTCCTGCTATTTCTGGTAAGCTTTTGCCATCTTCTTTAATGCTCATCACACCTGAGAAGAAGTCGTGTACTGCACCACCTAATACGTTACCAAGCACAATCCACACAAGTGCTACCGGTCCGTAAAGTGCACCTAAAATTGGGCCAAATATAGGGCCTACACCCGCAATATTTAAAAACTGAATTAAAAATGCACGCACAGGGTGAATGGCTACATAGTCAACACCTTCGCTAAAGCGTTTTTGTGGTGTATCAACTGTTGTATCCATACCTGCTTGTTTTTCAACAAACGGGCTATAAAACTTATATCCCAGTATTAAGATTGTTATGCAGATAAAAAAGATGATCATAAAGCACGTTTCTCTTTTTGTATTTGGAGTATAGAGCGCCTAATTGCCGCCCCGCCTTTCAATCCATGAATAATCGACGAACATTAACAAAGTATTAATCCCCCCGCTATAAGACGAATAGCTAATACACAAGGGTCTGTAGACCTTTCAAGGTTAAATTTGCAGCAGCCTGTTTGGTATTTAGCCAAGGCAGAGCCTATGTGGTGTGGTTATTCCCCATAAGTAGGCGATAATGCAGCATTAATGCCAAACTGGCGCTGCCCTTCGGGTTCTGCCTAGGGGCGATTTACTCTTTGTTGCCTACATGAATGTAGGTAAGGGGTGTGAGCAGGACGCGGAAGCTTTGCTCGGTTTTGACTTATTCTTACATAGATGTAAGCCAGTAGGGTAACGCAGGAGCAGTTACCGAGCCCACTAGGTTACAAACCTCGCGCCGCGATTAAACCGCCCCTAGTTTGAACAAATTTCAAACTGCAAAGGTCAACAGACCCTATTTAAGCCACTTTTTATGCACCTTGCTCAACACTTAATCTAAACGGCTTTATTAATAAAAATTAAAGCAAAAAAAAGCGGCTTTACTATTAAAGTAAAGCCGCTTACACACACAATGATTGGGTGTAACTGTGATTTTTTACGTTACGCTGGGCTCATAAACTCGTTAATTTGTTCATGAGTAAGTGTAGGTGTAGCACCGGCACTTTCGGCCACCATAGCACCTACTGCACACGCAAAATCAACAGCATGTTGTGCACAATCGCTACTACAAAGCTGATAAATTAACGACCCTAAAAACGAATCCCCCGCGCCTACTGTATCCACAACGCTAATTAAATAACCTGAGTTATAGTAATTTTCGCCTTTAATGGTTAGTAGTGCACCGTGGCTGCCTTTAGTTACACATAAGTATTCGGTGTTAGTTTGCTGTGCAATAAACGCTAAGTTTTGCTCAAGTGAATGGAACTTACAGCCCATTGCTTTGGCAATTTCATAAAGCTCTTCATCGTTTAATTTGATGAAGTCGGCTTTATTCATTAAATCTACTAATGTGTCTAACGTGTAGTGTGGCGCACGTAAATTTACGTCAAACACTTTAAAGTTAGCTACATCAACTAATTGGTTTAATGTGGCAAGTGAGGCTTCGCTTCGGCCAATAAGGCTGCCAAATACAAATACATCACTGGCTTTTACTTTTTCAATAAGTGAGTCTGTAAGTTCAATGTTATCCCACGCTGTATCGGCAACTATTTCGTAGCCGGCTGAGCCGCTTTTATCTAGAGTAACTTGTACTGTGCTGGTTTTTTTGTCGTTATTAACGCCAATGTATTCGCAGCTTACGCCTTTGCTTTTAATTTCGCCTAGTAGCTCAATACCCAGTTCATCGTTACCTACAGCGCTTATCATGTCGGCTTTAATGCCCAGTGAGTTAATACGCACACACATGTTAAGCGGCGCGCCGCCTAGGCGTTTATCGTTTGCAAAACAATCCCATAGTACTTCGCCAAAGCAACTTACGCTTACGTCTTTACCTTGTTTAGAATCAATTAAAATGCTCATTATTAGTTACCTTTAGGCTCAAGCACGTTATTCATAATTGCTTTAATTTTGCTAGCCGGTGCGTATAACGCTTCTACATTGTTTTTGTAGTGAGACGTAAAGGCACTTTGCGTATTTAAATCGCCAAATAAGCTTGTTAGCGATAAAAATGCAAGGTCATCAGTCGCCGTTTTAGCCGCGGCTTCATGTAACTCGCTTTGCATTGCATCGATTATTTCAAGCTTATTGCCTTGCTCATCTTCGCCTTTATCGCTGTAAAAACACCATGCAGCAATAACCAGGGTCGCAAGTGATACATCACGGCCATGGGCTAGATTTTCGTTAATAGTGGCAATTAAAAACTTAGGTAGCTTTGCTGCGCTTTCTGAACAAATGCGCGATAAGCTGTCTTTAATGTTTGGATTAGCAAAGCGCTCAATTAGCGTGTCTTTGTAAATTTCAAGGTCAATGCCTTCTAATTTCTCTAGGTTAGGCGTTACTTCTCTATCCATAAACGCACGTAAGTACTTTGCAAATAAAGGATCTGATACTGTTTCGTCAATTGTGCCGTAGCCATGTACAGAGCCTAATAAACCCAGTACCGAATGGCCTGCATTTAATAAGCGTATTTTCATGGTCTCAAAAGGTGTTACGTCACTTACAAATTGTGCACCAACGCTATCCCAATTTGGGCGTCCGCAGCAAAATGAGTCTTCAATTACCCATTGAGTAAACGACTCACAGGTAATTGGCCATTCATCGCTAACACCGTACGCATCAACAACGTAATCAATATCGCTCTTTTTAGATACCGGCGTAATACGGTCAACCATTGCATTTGGGAAGGTTACGTTAGTGGCAATCCACTCGCTTAGTTCTTTGTCTTGCTCGGCCGCAAAGGCAAGTAGCATTTTACGCGTTACATTACCGTTGTGCTGAATGTTATCGCACGACTGTACTGTAAACGCATCAAGGCCTTGTTCTTTACGTAGCTTTAACGCAGCAGTAATGTAGCCAAACGCCGTAATTGGGTCGTTCGGGTTATTAATGTCGTTAATAATGTCTGGGTTTGAGTAATCAAACTCACCCGTTACTGGGTTAAAGTTATAGCCGCCTTCGGTAATGGTTAACGACACAATATGCGTATCGCTGTGCGCAAGCTTATTAATAACCGCTTGCTTGTCCTCTGGAGCAAACAAAAAGTCAATCATAGAGCCAATAACTTTGTTATCTATTTGCCCGTTTGGGTGTCTTACCGTTAGCGTGTAAAGGTAGTCTTGCTGCTTTAAAATATCGCGCAGACCACGGTTACCCTCTAATAAGCCAACACCACAAATACCCCACTGTTCAGCACCTGGCGTTTTTAATAGCTCGTTAATGTACACCGCTTGGTGAGCACGGTGAAAGCCGCCCACACCAATATGAACTATACCCGCTTTTAGCTTACTACGGTCGTAGTTTGGTGTATCTACATGGCTTGGCATATCTGTCAAGCTTTGTTGGTTTAGCCCTTTAACAAGAGCGTCAGTGTGCTGGTGTTGCGTCATGGTGCGGCCTTACTAAAACAATATTAAAAATTTAAATTAAGATGCAGTATTGAGTGCTTTATGGCGCAATAGCGACCAGTAAGCGGTTGCAAAATAAATAATGGTGCAAATAAAACATGCAATTTCAAACTGAGATTTATTTCCTGCGTAAATGCTCATGCTGTCACTAAAAAACATTACTTGGCTGGCAAAGCCAAAAATAATAAGTAACGAAACAGTCGACACGCCATTTAACACTTTGGTTAGCATTGAGTTATCAACAACTGGAGCTTGAACGTTTTCTGTCAGTCCTGCTTGGTACTCTTTAATGTCTTGCTGCTCTTGCTCTTCTGCTTCAATTTCTTTGCTGTAGTCTTCACCTGCGCCGTACTTTTTAGCCAGTAGCGTGTAAATAACAATGGTGAAAATCCAAGTAGGAATAAATAGGTAGTAAAACGACATTACATCAATTGCATTTAAACCAAAGCCAAACACAAGTGCTAATGCCCAAGAGGCAATGGCTGGTACGCTACGTGTAATGTTTTTGTATTTAGCCCAGTAGCGGGTTAAACCAATTTTAGGAAATAAAACATGCTCGGCAAATACAATGCCGCCTACAGGTACTACTAATAAGCCTGCGTAAGTTAAAAGCGGTAACATTTGCGAAAATACAAACGGGAAACACGCAATTATAACGGTTACAACACCGACAATTGCGGTAGTGCGCTCGCGCGATTGGTCAACAAAAATAGATTGTGCTGCAAGGCCTGCGCGGTAAAGGTTAGCGTTAGCTGTAGTCCAGCCCGCAATAATTACAATAACAAAGCCTGTCCAGCCTAATGCGTGGTAAGCAACGTCACCTGGGTCAAGTGAAGAAATAGTTGTTTTAAGTAATACCGCAACACCTGCGCCCATAATACCAGCCGAGATCCATGCTAAGTAATGGCCAAAAAACATACCTACGCCTGAAAACAAACCGTAGCTTTTGCGTTTAGCAAATCTAAAAATTGCCATATCAATTAAGCCAAAGTGGGTAATAGAGTTTGCAGCCCATGCAAAACCAATAACCTCTAATAAGCCAATACCTTTTTCGCCATCAGCGGTGGTACCGGTCCAAATAGAAGAATCCCCTATCGCCATAAAGTCATCAAACCCTGTTAGCGTGGTCACTCCTAATACATGATTAGAAAGCTCAGGGAACAAGGCAAACGAGCCCGCTATAAAAATAACAAATAACCATGGCGCACAAATTTTAGAAAAATCAGCAACGGTTGAAAAACCATACATAGCCACAAATACAACAATAGAGCCAACCGATAATACAATGGCCACAAATGCTAAGCTGTTAGGGTACCAATCGAGTTGCGCGGGTATATCAAACAAAAACCGCACTGCGGTTGCCGATACCGTGATCATGGCGGCGGATATCACACTAAATATGACCACGTTTGCCCAGTTATAGAGCTTGGTCATTGAGTTACCCGCAATTTTATTTAGGTAGTTGTATAAACTTAAGCGTGTTTCTACCGCAATTGGAGAGGTAATTAACCACCACGAACACATAGCTAATAGGTTACCAATTAATAAACCTAATAAAATGTCGATGGTCGATGCGCCTAATGCAACAAAGGTTGCACCAATAACAAACTCGGTTGCAGCAACGTGTTCACCAGCGTATAAACCGGCAAAGTGCTTCCAACCATGAAGCTTATGATTAGCAACGGGCAATTGCTCTTCGTTAACATCGTTAAATGTTTGTGTGTGTGGACTTGATGCCATGGTATTTTCCTATTGTTTTAAGCACAGCCCTAACTAACCTGAACTCTGGATAATAAATCTATCTCAAGCAGCTATTTCCAGCGCTAACTACGTTAAATTTACTTGCAATAGGCTAGCTATTGACGCGTAATTTCGCCTTGTTTTCACTGTAAATCTCTGGCTAGAGAAAATAAACATAGATATCACTTTTGATTTAATATGTTAGTAAATCTCTTAACCAAAGTTCAGGTTAACTATTAATTTAAATAAGTGTTTTTTATTTAAATTAATAGTGAGTAAATCACCGTGCCTTTTTATAATGCTACTACTATAACTAATTAATAATTAATGCATTTTTACGTTAAGCTTTGTCAGTGTCATAAAGCTCAACGTTGATATTCTATTACTGTGTCTGTAATGCTGAGTACTGCTTATAAAAGTCGTCCCAGTGCGTTAAATGCGCTACATCGGGGTATGCTTGGTGAACAAAGTTCACAGCGTCTTGCATATGTCCGCCGCCACTGTAGTGCAGCACTTGCATATCAGCGGCAAGTGCAGCGCATACGCCGGCTTTAGAGTCTTCAATCACTAAACAATTTTGTGGCTTCACGCCCATTTTCTCAGCGGCATGTAAAAATAAATCGGGTGCGGGCTTACCATTTTTTACCTCACTTGAGGTAAATACGTTATTAAAGTGCTGCGATAAATTAACCACATTAAGCGCTTTAGCGGTGCGTTTAGGGCTACTGCTTGTTGCAATACAACAAGGTACAGATAATTGCTCTAGCACGTGTTTAATGCCGTTAGTTGGCATTAATGCAGTTTCGAACTCGTTTAATAATGCTTCTCGGTAATCGGCTTCAAAGCGCTCAGCTAAGGTCACATTAAAGGTATCAAATAAGTTTTGGGTCACTGTTTTAAAGTTACAGCCCAAAAAATATTGTTGTACATAGGCTCGGTCAATATTAACGCCAATTTCTGCAAGCATATTTATTAACACTTGCGCGCTTAATATTTCGCTATCTATAACAACGCCATCACAATCAAAAATAACTAATTCAATTTTAGTATTCATATTGCCCCTTTTTACGCACCTAGTTTGGTGCAATCTCACCTTGAGCATAAGCCCAGCAAGTGAGCATATTCTCTTTATTGTTATAATAAGTCAACATCTTGTTAGTGAAAAACGCACCACGGTCGTGAATATTTATTCATTAAATATGAAATTGTCTGTATTTTCATTGATTTCAAAATTGCAATTACGACTAAGGTCGAACATTGCAAAACCGCTATTTAGAAAATAGAAGGCAGCACGCAAACAGCAATCAAAATTTGTGATTACTCCAATCTAAACAATCAATTTTACCGAACTAATTTTTGTTAATACACTCGTTAACAGTTAAACAGCCAGCAACAATGCCGGCGCTTTATTAAGATGAGGTCGACAATGAATACTCAAAAAAATACGATTAATAATAAATCTACGTTAACGCTAAGCGCATTAGCTTTAGCAATGGCATTACCTGCAAGTGCCGCAACTACCCTTACTAAAGACAACGGCGCAGCTGTTGGCGACAACCAAAACTCTATTACCGCAGGTGAGCGCGGAAGTGTATTACTTGAAGACGTACACCTAATTCAAAAGCTACAACGTTTTGCACGTGAGCGTATTCCTGAGCGTGTAGTGCATGCGCGTGGTACAGGTGCACACGGTGTGTTTGTAGCGTCTAAAGAATTAGATGACTTAACAATTGCTGCACCGTTTGCAGAAGCGGGTAAAGAAACTGACGTATTTGTACGTTTTTCATCAGTAATTCACTCAAAAGGTAGCCCAGAAACACTACGTGACCCACGTGGTTTTGCTACTAAGTTTTACACCGACCAAGGTAACTGGGATTTAGTAGGTAACAACTTACCGGTATTCTTTATTCGTGATGCGATTAAATTTCCAGACATGGTTCACTCGTTAAAGCCGTCACCGGTAGATAACATTCAAGATCCTAACCGCTTTTTTGACTTTTTCTCATACGAGCCAGGTTCTACTCACATGTTAACGTGGGTATACAGCGACTACGGTACACCAGCAAGCCTACGTAAAATGGACGGCTGGGGCGTACATGCTTACAAAATGATTAATAAGTCTGGCGATGTTAAATACGTTAAGTTTCATTGGGTAAGCCAACAAGGTATAGACAACCTTGATGCTAAAGAAGTAAACGAAGTGCAAGGTAAAGACTTCCAACACTTAACACGCGACCTATACAGCGAGATTGGTAAAGGCAACTTCCCTAAGTGGGATCTATACATTAAAACCCTTGATCCGTCGCAGTTAGATGACTTTGACTACAACCCATTAGATGCAACAAAAATGTGGTTAGACGTTAAAGAAACTAAAGTAGGCACCATGACCCTAAACCGTATGCCAACTAACTTCTTCCAATCTACAGAACAAGTTGCAATGGCACCGGCAAATGTAATTCCGGGTATTGAGCCATCTGAAGACAGACTTTTACAAGGGCGTGTTTTCTCTTACGCCGATACGCAAATGTACCGCTTAGGTGCTAACCACCAACAATTGCCAATTAACCGTGCAAAAGTTGAAGTGGTTAACTACAACCAAGACGGCGCAATGAACTACGGTAATACAACAAGTAACGTGAACTACCAACCAAGTCACGAAAACGTTGCAGAAAACCCAATTGCACGCAGAAGTAACACAGAGCTAAAAGGCTACGTACAACAAGCAGCAATTAAAAAGCAGCAAAACTTTGCTCAAGCGGGTGTACTTTACCGCAGCTTTAGCAAGCAAGAGCGCACTAACTTAGTTAACAACTTAGCCGGCGATTTAGGCAAAGTGAAAGACAGCAAAGTTATGCACAAAATGCTTAGCCACTTCTACAAAGCAGATAGCGAATACGGTACACGCTTAACTAACGCTGTAAACGGCGACATGAAACAAGTTAAGCAACTAGCCGCTAAGCTTTAATGTTTTACCCAACCTGTAAGTTATTGAGGAAAGCCTAGCTTTCCTCTTTTTTAAAAAGGTAAACAGTATGCGTAAATTACTTATTATATTTACTTTAGTGATGAGCTTTTCAGGCTTTGCCAATGAGCCACAAAGCCCTGTAACGGAACAAAGCACCGCCCAGTCGCAATACGACAGCTTACTTGCTTATTACTTTGCAGCCGCACGCACCGACGACACCGCCGTAATAACGCAATTTGTAGATGCTGGCATTCCTATTAACAGTTACAACAACAAAGGTTACACCGCGCTAATGATTGCCACCTACCACGGCAATAAAAATACGGTAAACACCTTATTGCAATTAGGCGCTAATGCCTGCCTTGAAGACAACCGCGGTAACACAGCCCTAATGGCCGCCATATTTAGAGGCGAATTTAGTATAGCTAAAACACTTGTAGGCCTTGATTGCGACAACGCACATCAAAACAAAGCCGGTCAAACAGCCGAGCAATTTGCACAAAAATTTGGCCAACAAAAAGTGCTCGATTTATTAGCACAGGTAAACAGTAAATCTAATTAATCAACTTTTAATATACCCATTTGCCCGTTATTGTTAGTGACAATAAGGCTACATTAGCAGCCAATAACCAGGCTTTAGCAAAATAAGTAGTACCCTTTAGTTATTTAAACCTTCCTCTCGCCCCATTTCATCTGGGGCGTGGTTTAATACCAACGCCAATAAATAGCTGATCTATTTTACTTGCTAAAACAACCCGTTTCTTTGTTGTAATTTTCGTTAAGGGAGCAACCATTTACAGCAATTTACGCCTAAACAGAATTGTTTATTCGGAATAAAATTTAAAACACATACTTAATGGGGTTGATATAAACAACGCACTCCCCTCTTGCCGAAACTGGTCTAACCAGATATTATTTTTACCTGTGTACTTTATATGGGAAATAATAATTCTAATGACCGCACCACACTTTGAGCACACCACTATTACCTGTAATAACAGGCAAACCCTAAGCGCCCGTGTATTTACACCCACCAGCGCTATTAAAGGTGCGGTGATGATTGCCCCTGCAACCGGTATAAAGCAGCAGTTTTATGCAAACTTTGCTACTTACTTACAGCAACATGGCTTTGGCGTTATTACTTTTGATAACAGTGGCATTGGCCAATCGCTTAAACGCAGCATTAAAAAAAGCAAAGCCAGTTTACAAAGTTGGGGTGAGCAAGACATGCCTGCGGTGCTTGAGCATTTGCAAAGGCTATTTCCTAATACGCAGTATCATTTAGTGGGTCATAGCGCCGGCGGGCAATTAGTGGGGCTAATGCATAACGCCAACGAGCTAAGCTCCGCGTTTAATTTTGCTTGCTCGTCGGGTAAATTAACTAATATGAGCTTAGCGTATCAGGTTAAAGCGCACTTTTTTATGAATGGGGTTATTCCTCTTAGTAATGCCTTGTTTGGTCATACTAAATCGCAGTGGTTTGGCATGGGCGAGCCACTACCTAAAGGCGTAGCTAAACAATGGCGCAAATGGTGTAACGCTCAAGGGTATGTGCAATCAGCATTTGGTGATACCGTATTCCAACACTGTTACAACACGCTTTCTATGCCCTCAATATGGGTTAATGCTACCGATGACGATATTGCTAACAATGCAAATGTTGCCGATATGCTCTCGGTTTTTCCTAAGTTAAAAGCACAAACCCTAACCTTAAACCCACACGACTATGGTTTGAAGGAAATTGGCCATATGAAATTTTTTAGCAAAAAATCTGACGGATTATGGCCACTTGCGCTGAACTGGCTAAACAAACACAGTTAAAAAAGGATGCGTTTACTCCGTAAATTTGCACCGTTAATTTACGGCGTTAATTTGCTTTTTAACTGGTTTTTCACGCGTTACGAAATAGCACACGAGTGAGCCGCCAGTTACCATTATTACTCCTTGCCAAAACGAGGCACTAAGGGTAATTGATAAATAAAGCGCCGAAATAATCGCTGAAAAAACCGGCGTAAAATACGAAAGCGTACCAAGCAACATTAAGTTACCGCCAATAATAGCTTGGTTCCAAAGAGCATACCCGCTGCCAACAACCACACCAGCTAGCACAAGCGTTACGGTCGCGTGCAGTGTAAAGGTCATTTTTGGCTCGTCACTTAATCCATACAACACCCATAAGCTTAGTGCCGTGGCGATAAAAAACAGCACAATGGCATTTTGCCCATTGCTATTTTTTTGAGTAATTACACAGTAAACAGACCAAATAAAAGGTGCTACAAACGCCAACAAGTAGGCCGTTGGGTTACTGGCAAAATTGCCCATAATACTATTAAGTGATAACCCACTATCGCCACCAACGTACCAAGCCACACCAAAAAAAGCGAGTAGCATACCGGGGTAAATCCAAACACTTACTTTACTACGGTTAACTATAATACTGAGCACAATGGTAAGTGTGGGCCATAAATAATTTATAACCGCCATTTCTACCGCTTGGTGGCGATTATTAGCAAGCCCTACAAACAGCGCTAAACACACCTCGTAAAGTGCAAATAAAGCAGTACCCCAAATAATATAGCGCTTATTAAACCCAGCAAACTTAGGCCGCCCCATTACCAAAATTAAAAACAGCGCGCTTACACTGTACATAAGTGCCGCCCCTCCTATGGGGCCAAATAACTCCGAAACATCCCTGAGCAGAGCCACTAAACAACTCCATAATAAAATAGCGGCAATGCCATAAAGCGTGTATTTATGATTAGAAAAAAAGTCCATTAACTACCTAAAAGTACTACTTACGTTTGACGTTACGCTAACAGTAATTAGTGGGTTAAACAATTGTTGCTCATCACTTATTGTTATAAAGATGTTTTTGGCCTGCACTTAAGTGTTTGACCTTTTGGTCAGTAAAGTTACAATCATTCAACACGTTAAAAACAGCATCGCCATAATGAGCACACAAACAAAGCCAAATAAAAAAGAACTCACCCGAGTAAAAAACCAAACATTAATACTCGATGCCGCCGAGCAATTGTTTTCTCAGCTTGGTTACGATGGCACCAGTATGAGTATGGTTGCTAAAGAAGCAGGCGTTCCTAAGGCCAATATTTTATATTATTTTAAAAGCAAAGACGGCCTATACGAAAACGTAATAGACCGCATTATTGCACACTGGAACTTAGGCTTAGATAACGTAACCCCTGAGGACGACCCTGCACGTGTGCTTTATCACTATATTAAAAGCAAAGTCATACTTGCCGTAAACCAGCCGCTGCAATCACGTTTATTTGCCAGTGAAATACTGCGCGGCGCACCTTATTTGCAAAACTACTTTAGAACCAACACACGCCCGTGGGTAAAACAAAAGGTAGACGTGTTTCAGGCCTGGATAGATGCAAACAAAATGGATAATGTTGACCCTTACCATTTATTATTTACCATTTGGTCAACTACGCAGTACTACGCCGATTTTCAGGCCGAAGTGCTACTGGTAATGAACAAGTTAGAATACGACGAAACCGATGTGGCACAAATAACGCAATCAACTGCCCACATAATTTTAAAAGGTATTGGTTTAAAAATACCTGAGCACAGTGAGGCTTAACCCATGGATAACTTTACCACCCCAGACTTATTTGACGATCACCGCAATAGCGTACAAGTAGCCGACAGCGGCCTGCGCCACTTTGGTAAAAAAACCACATTTAGTGGCCAAGCAGTTACCGTTACCTGCCCAGACGATAACTCGTTTGCCGCCGACATACTGCATGAAAACGGCAAGGGTAAAGTACTGGTTATTGACGGCTTTGCTAGCAAACGCTTTGCTTTTATAGGCGATATTATGGCGGAGCGCGCGTTAAAAAACCGCTGGGAAGGCGTGATTATTAACGGCTGTTGCCGTGACATTGAAATACTTGCCACTATGGATTTGCCGGTTATGGCGCTAGGCTCAACCCCGCGCAGTACATTAAAGCGTGGCTTTGGAGATAAAAATCAAACAGTGACCATGCTTAGTAGCACAATTAACCCTAACGATTGGCTATACGCCGATGTAAATGGCTTAATTATTAGCCCTAACGCATTACTATAAACGCCATATTTGCAACCAAGTTGGTGCAATCACGCACCAACTTGGTGTGTTTTCACCTCTAAATTACGCCTTCTTTAATACTTATATTTTTATAAATATCTGCTAAACCCCATGTAAACCAAACAAAACCTGACCGAACGGACAACTTTATTGCATTTGGCATTGCTTTTGCTTAGCTTTTAGGCAATATAATAGCTAACCGATTAAAAAGCGGATCAGGCTCTGTAAAATAAAAATAAGATGTTACGCAGTGGGCTGAAAAATAATAATAACTAATTCGTCTTTTTAATCACTCTAAATCTGATTATAACCAGTTGGTCAGATTTACTTTATAACGAGTGGTGATATGAGTACCAAAACACATAATAATTTTACCGGTATTTTTTGTGACCATGGCCCTAACGCATGGCAAACACAAACCCACGGCAAACTTGTAAATAAGCGCCTTGCGGTAAAAGATGTATTTGCTGTTAAAGGCGAGCGCAACAGCGCTGGTAACCCAAGCTGGTTTAAAGCAGCAAAACCTGCACAGCAAACAGCAAGTGCCGTAAACAAACTAATGAATGAGGGTTGTCGCTTTACAGGCTTTACCCATACCGATGAGCTGGCCTACAGCTTAGAGGGCAATAACATTCACTATGGTGCAACACAAAACCCAAAACTTAAAGGCCATGCAAGTGGCGGCTCAAGTATGGGTTCGGCTGCAGCTGTAGCGGCTAACTTAGCCGATATTGGCTTAGGCACTGATACTGGTGGCTCTATTAGAATACCGGCAAGTTATTGTGGCTTATTTGGCATAAGGCCAAGCCATAACGTAATTGAAAAAGATGGCCTAATACCGCTAGCGCCCCCATTTGATACCATTGGCTGGCTTACGCAAAATGCAGAGCTGCTAAGCGATGTAGGCAATGTACTGTTACCAAATCAAGCTATTAATAACGTTGATACTTTAGTTATTTGCGAGCCATTATTTGAGCTGGTTGACCCTGTTTTACAAGTCCCACTTAAACAATTACTTGAAAAAACCAAACCTTATTTTAAACACCATAAAGAATTTGAACTGCCTAACAGCAGCTTATTAAACGAACTGGCTGACAGCTTTAGAATACTGCAAGGGCGAGCAATCGCAAAAACGCATAAAGATTGGCTTCAATTGCCAGGGCAACTTCCCCAGTTTGCTCCGGCAATTGCGGCACGTTTTAACATGGCGCTTGCCCTAACCGCTCAAGAAGAGCAAGAAGCACTAAATGTACAAACCCAATGGCAAACACTAATCGCTAAAAACCTAAACACAAACAGTTGTTTATTTTTGCCAACCACACCCACAACTGCACCTAAATTGGGCGCCGACACAAGCGCCTTACGCATGCAAATAATCACCTTATCGGCCATTGCGGGCTTGAGCCGCTCGGCGCAAGTACACTTACCATTGGCTAATTTAGAAAATGGCCACCCGTATGGGTTTTCATTAATGATGAACCGCGGCAACGATAAAAGCCTACTTGCCTGCGTACAACAATTAGCTGCCCACTTTAAACAGGACACACTTGCATGAGCACACACAACATTGCCTTTACTGCCCCGCATTTTGCAGCAACCGAGGCAGGCACCTTAATACTAAAACAAGGCGGTACAGCCACCGAAGCCATGGTAGCGGCAGCGGCTGCTATTAGCGTGGTATATCCGCATATGAACTCAATTGGCGGCGACAGTTTTTGGCTTATTGATAATCCAAACCAAAGTATACCCACTGCCATTGATGCCTGCGGGCGCGCACCAAACGATATAAGCGCCTACAGCAATGAGCCACACATACCAGAGCGCGGCGGTTTAAGCGCATTGACCCAAGCTGCAACACTTCGCGGCTGGCAAAAAGCCCTTGCGGTAGATGAGCACGCTGCTCTTTCGCTAAGTACTATTTTAGCCCCAGCCATAAAGCTCGCGCGCGAAGGCTTTACAGTGTCTAAAAGCTTGCAAGCAGGCTGCGAAAAGCTTGCCACCGCTTCAAACACTAACGCTGCCTTTAAAGAACTTTACATACCTAATGGTAAACCGTTGCAAGCGGGCCAACATTTTAAAAACCCAAAACTTGCCAGTACCTTTGAACACTTAGCCGAGCATGGCTTAAACGCCTTTTACCAAGGCCCTTTAGCAGAGTCGTTTGCAAACGATTTAGCTGCCGCAGGCAGTGCAATTACACGCGCTGATATTGCTAATACGCAGGCCGATTTAGTAACGCCGCTCAGTGCTAATTTATCGGGAATACAGTGTTATAACTTACCCGCCCCCACGCAAGGCGTGCACTCTCTGCAAATAATTGGCGCTGTTAATAAACTAAAACATTTAGCTAAAACAGAGGCTGATTGGATGCACTTAATTGTTGAGGCAACCAAACAAAGCTTTACTCACCGCCCTACACTGTGGGCCGACCCAGACGCGCTAGGCGATGATTATAAAAACGCATTAACTGATGAGCGCTTAAATGCGCTTGCCAGCAATATAGATATGAGCCAAGCCAAGCAATGGCCATTTAATGCAGAGCCAGGCGATACCGTTTGGATGGCAGCACGTGATAAAAAAGGCCAACTAGTGAGCTTTATTCAAAGTGTTTACTGGGAATTTGGTAGCGGCATTTTGATGAGCGAAGGCGGCTTTGTGTGGAATAACCGCGGTTTAAGTTTTAGTTTAAATAGCAACGATGCCAATGCCTTAAAAGCGCATAAAAAACCGGCTCATACACTCAACCCTGCTTTAGCAAAATTTGACGATGGTAGGCGCCTTGCATACGGCACCATGGGCGGCGAAGGCCAGCCACAAACACAAGCTGCAGTATTTAGTGGGTACGCATGGCGTAATAAATCAATTACCCAAGCAGTCAGCGATCCGCGTTGGTTATTAGGGCGCACCTGGGGCGATACAAGCACAAATTTAAAGGTAGAGCAAAGCTTAGTAATTCAAGTTAAACATGAATTAAATCAACGTGACCACGACTGGGTAAGCGTTGATAATAACAATGAAATGATGGGTCATGCAGGTGCCATTTTAGATACGCCTACCAGCCTTGAAGCAGCCACCGATCCTCGTTCAGATGGTCGCGCAACAGTAACTACAGCAGGAACACAATGACAGAAATAATAAATCAATGGCCGATTATTGCGGCCTTAATAGCAACCGGTATTTTTGCAGGTATTTTAGCAGGCCTATTTGGTGTAGGCGGCGGCATAGTAATTGTGCCTGTGCTGTACTTTTTACTGCAAGGCTTTGGCGTAAGCCCTGAGTCGGCCATGATGATAGCCACAGCGACATCGCTTGCCACCATAGTGCCTACTTCTATTTCGTCGATTCGCTCGCACCATGCCAAGGGCAATATCGACCTTGCTTTAATTAAATACTGGGCCCCGTTTATTTTGGTAATGGCCGTTATATGTAGCTACTTAGCTCATTCTATACGCGGTAATGCGCTGGTACTTATGTTTGCCTGTATTGCTATTTTAGTAAGTTTAAACATGTTATTTAGAGCCGGCGCGCCTGCCCTTGTTAGTAAATTACCAGGTAAATTTGGCCAAGGCATTATGGCAAGTATTGTCGGTGGTTTATCGGTAATGATTGGCATAGGTGGCGGCACTATTGGCGTACCTATGCTAAACGCGTTTAACGTACGTGCTCATGTTGCCGTTGGCACCGCTGCTGTATTTGGCTTATTAATCGCGTTACCGGGCGTTATTACTTTATTAAGTATTGGTACTACACCCACCGATGCGCCGCTTGGCACGTGGGGCCTTGTAAACCTACCTGCTTTTATACTTATTATTCCGCTTACTATTTTGTTTGCCCCTATTGGCGTAAAAATTGGTAGCAAACTAGATCAAAAACAATTAAAACGCGCCTTTGCCGTTGTATTAATGATAACGGGCATTCGTATGCTTATTCAGACTCTGGGAGCCTAAAACATGTTTAGCGACACGCAAATTCAAACTTTAAATCCGCCACAGCGATTACTCATGGGCCCAGGCCCAATAAACGCAGATCCACGCGTGCTACGTGCTATGTCGGCGCAGCTAATTGGCCAATACGACCCAGTAATGACCGGTTTTATGAACGAAACCATGGCCCGCTATCGCGAAATTTTTAAAACCAAAAACGAATGGACCATGTTAGTTGATGGCACATCACGCGCAGGCATAGAAGCCGTTTTATGCTCTATTTTACGCCCAGGCGATAAAGTACTGGTGCCCATTATGGGCCGCTTTGGCCACTTGCTTGCTGAAATAGCCGAGCGCGTAGGCGCAAAAGTACACACCATAGAAGTCCCGTGGGGCGAGGTATTTACCCCCGAACAAATAGAAAAAGCCATTGTTGATGTAAAACCCCATGTACTTGCTATGGTACAGGGCGATACCTCTACAACCATGAACCAACCCCTTGAACACATTGGCGATATTTGCCAAAAGCACGACGTATTATTTTACTGCGATGCCACCGCTTCGATTGTAGGTAACGATTTACCCGCCGATGAGTGGAAACTCGATGCGCTTTCGGTTGGTTTGCAAAAATGTTTAGGTGGCCCGTCTGGCTCTGCCCCTTTAACACTGAGCGATAAATGCGCCGATTGGATCCAAAAACGCAAAAAAGTAGAAGCGGGTATTCGTACCGCGCAGCATACCGACGGCACCGAGCCATTTGTACGCTCAAACTATTTTGATTTAGGCATGATCATGAATTACTGGGGCGAAGAGCGCCTTAACCACCACACCGAAGCCACCAGCATGCTGTATTGCGCATCAGAATGTGCTCGCATTGTTATTGAAGAAGGCGTTGATAACTGCGTTGCCCGCCACAAGTTACACGGCGATGCCATGCTAACGGGTATTCAAGCGCTGGGCTTAAACGTATTTGGCGACTTAAACCATAAAATGAACAACGTAGTGGGTGTTTATATACCCGAGGGCATTAATGCTGACCACGTACGCGGACAAATGCTAACCGACTTTGGTATTGAAATTGGCACCTCGTTTGGGCCGCTGCATGGCAAAATTTGGCGTATTGGCACCATGGGTTACAACGCCCGTAAAGATGCCGTATTACAAACATTGGCAAGCCTAGATGCCTGCTTACACGCCAACGGCTATAAAGGCCCTAAAGGCGAAGCCGCTATTGCCGCCCTTGCCCATTATAAATAAAAAAAGGATTTAGCATGACGATTGCAAGCCCCCTCCATGAGCCATTATTAAACAGCGAGCTGGCTAATAAATTTGCCGCGCGCGCGTTATTGCGCTGTAAAACGCTCAGTGGCCTATCGCAAATGCAAGGTGGCATTCACCGTGTGTATTTATCTAAAGAGCACAAAGAGTGTAACCGTGTAACTGCTGCGTGGATGGCTGAGGCGGGCATGCAATCGTGGCAAGACGAAGTCGGCAATTTATGGGGACGCTTAGCATCATCTAACCCAAATGCAAAACGTTTAATTATTGGCTCACACCTAGACACCGTACCAAACGCCGGTGCATTTGATGGTATTTTAGGGGTGTTACTCGGTATTGAAATAGCCGCCATTGCACACACGCTTAAGTTTGATTTACCATTTCATTTAGATGTAGTGGGCTTTTGTGATGAAGAAGGCACCCGCTTTGCCACCACTCTAATTGGCTCAAAAGCACTGGCGAACGAGTTTGACCCCCAGTGGTTAAATATACAAGATACAAACGGCATTAGCATGCGCCAAGCCATGCTTGATTTTGGCCTAAACCCTGATGATTACGCTAAAGCCGCCCTTAACAAAAACGAATTACTCGGTTATTGGGAAACCCACATAGAGCAAGGCCCAGTGCTTGAATCGGTAAATCAGGCGCTAGGCGTAGTAACCGCTATTGCTGGCGCCAAACGCGCTATGATCACCCTAACAGGCCAAAGCGGCCATGCAGGCACTACGCCAATGAACTTACGCCAAGATTCGTTAGTTGGCTGCGCCGAGCTTACCCTTGCCATAGAGCAGCTAGCAAAAAACGCGAGTAATGGTGAAGTCGCTACCGTAGGGCAAATTCATGCTCGCCCAGGCGCTACAAATGTTATTGCCGGTAAAACGACTATAAGCCTAGATGCACGCGCTCAAAATGATGCCGACCTAGCAGTATTACTTAATGCAATACATACCCGCGCCGATCAAATTGCAACATCGCGTAATTTAACGCTTGATTGGCAATGGACACATGCGGCCGACGCCGTAGCGTGCGACACTCAAATTCAGCAATTGTTTAGCAGTGCCTGTAAATTGAATAACCAAGCATCGCCTTCACTTGCCTCTGGCGCTGGGCACGATGCCATGGCTATTGCCCCTATTTGCCCTGTGGGCATGCTATTTATACGCAGCCCTGGCGGGATAAGCCATCACCCCGCAGAAGCTGTTATTGATGAGGATGTAACAAAAGCCCTTAGCGTAATGTACAGCGCACTCATGCTGTATGTAAAAGAGTTAGAAAAGTAACTATCGGTTGTGCATCCGCAGAGTAGGCTATGTGCTGTTAGCTTAGCCCTGCGTATTAAACGGGGCTGTGGTTATTAATTAAAGTCAGTATTTAAAGTCAGTGTTTAAAACTTAATTAAGGCTTAAGCCAAGCTCATTTAAACTCGCTTCAAAGCGCTGCCATTTTCTATTTATTTTACGCTTAGCCGATGAGCTCACGTAATTACTAATAGGAAAAAACTCAGTATTACCAATATCATCAACAACAACACACCGCTCAATGGTGCCGTTATTATTAACACACGCTATGCTGCGTGGTTTTATTTCTTTGGTGATCACTAAATTGTGTAATAAATAATCTTTTAAATTTAATAGTGGCTCGGCTAATGCTTCACTATTTGGCTGATTTAAATAATATTCTAGCGTTTTAGCCGGCTGATTATTTGCATCAATCACTAGGTCAAACACGTACCCTTTGCCAATATTGGTGTGTACCGTACCATGGTATCGCGCTAACAACTGCCACTGAATGTTTCGGTTACTAAGTCGCTTATAATAAGCCAGCTCATGGTCTTGCTCCTGCGAAAACCCTTCATGGCTTACTTTTATACATAAATTATGTGCCTCAGGGTGCCTGTAACACGTTCTATGCGCCCCTTTACCTACAATTAAATCGTCGTTCAATGAGATCAAACCAATTTTCGTCCTAACGTAAATTTACAAATATCAATTCGCTTAATTAAGTAACCTATTTTGAGGATTGGTATAAAACGAGGTAAATAACACGCCTTAAAATTGCACGCTTAGTATTTACATCTATTAATGCAGCTTTTATTACTATGTCAGTAATAAAGTAGGTACATTCGTTAAATAAGCCGGCCATTTTAACTATAAATTAGGGTTTATCAAGGTAAATTAGCTACAGTTTGGATGTATTAGAAGCTAAGGTAGATTTGCTTTTGTATTATTATTAAAACGAATATCAGGCTATTGAGATAAGGAAGAAGAACAAAAAATTTAGATTTGTTCGCGGTAGTTAACCTAGTCTTACAAATAAATATTTAGATAGTAGAAGCCCCGTTTTTACTATCTAAATACTCTGGTATATAGCTAAACCGACTTTGTATATTTGTATTCGCATGATACAACAGCTGCACATAAGCCACTAAAAGCTAAAATACAAACTGCAGAAACGGCACCCCAAATTGACATTATCATCACAGGTAAACCGGCATTTGGTGCAGACATAACTATTCCATTCCCTAAATCTTTAGGTGCGCCAAGGTTAGAAAAAACACCAAATAAACCAATGCAAATAGCTATAAAAAACAGTATATAACTCAAAAACCCAAGCACTCTAGAAGCGATAAGCAGGCCCTTAAGGTTTTCTGTTTTAATTGTTGAGTATGGGTAAAGTTTCATATATATCCTTAATTTAATTACTTTTATTATTTTTCTGAGCGAATGTTTATTATTCACACAAGCAAACATAAAAACAAGTAGGAGCAACTTAAATTAGCTAAATTCACCAAGTAGTTAGCCAAGCATGTTAAATTTATAACTAAGCATTAGATGTATATTGAAATAAGAGAATTGCTTTAGCTAACCTTCGCTAAAAACATTTATTTTGCAGTTATTCGGGTGGCTACATAAAACTAATTATAGGGCCACCCGTTTTAATTTTTATAGTTACTCAACCGTTACCTTTGCATCACTTACCCATGTTTCGGTTATCGCCTCTTCGTTTTTATCAACCAAATACGCGCGTATGCTTACGGGGTCGTTATTGCTCTGTTTGTAGTCAAATGCTAATCGCCATTGGTTGGTCCCCACTATTGGGTAAGCACCAATTGGCTCAAGTATTTCGCCGTTACTGGCTTCAACAATAGGCTTTATGCCACTTTTTCTATCTAGGCCTTTAAATACTGGGCCTTCAAAATCAATCACCATTTTGTTTACGCCCTCAGGAATAGGCTGGCCAGGAATTCCGCCCTGTCCTTGGCGAGTATTAACAACACTTGCTAGGTTTTTTGATTTTGGATCGAGTGGACGCCACTCAATATCATAAGAAAAGGTAAACTCATCGCCTTTACGTACCTCTTTTTCAGGCACCCAATAGGCAACAATGTTATCAAACGTTTCATCTTTAGTTGGGATTTCGATTAGCTGCACAGCGCCTCTCCCCCAATCGCCCGTAGGCTTTATCCACGCTGATGAACGCTTATTGTAAAACACGCCGTCGTCTTGGTAGTTATTAAAGTCACGGTCTCTTTGGATTAAGCCAAAGCCTTTAGGGTTTTCATCAATAAAGCTATTGGTCGACACCGACTGCGGATTATTTAACGGTCGCCAAATATACTGGCCCGACCCAGTATGAATAGCTAAGCCATCGCTGTCGTGAATTTCTGGGCGCCAGTCTTTCGCTACCGTTTTATCTTTTTCTGAGTACCAATACATGCTGGTTAGCGGCGCTATACCTAAGCGCCCTACATCGGCGCGCATATACAAATTAGCACTTACAGAAGTAACATGCCCTTTGGCCTCTTTGTTATCTTTACTTAAACCAAACCGATAAGCACCTGTAACAGAGGGCCCCTCAAGCAATGCCCACACAGACATGCTCTCACCTTTATTTTCTGCAGGGCCTAACCAAAATGCCGAAAAGCGTGGAAATTCTTCTGGCTCACTCATACCGGTATTAATTGCAATACCACGAGCCGACAACCCATATTGCCCCTGAGGGCCATCAGTTCTAAAATAAGACGCCCCCAAAAACGATATCCAATCTGGTTTTATATCGGGGCGCATAATTCTAAAGCCTGCAAACCCAAACCCTTCTGGCAGGTCGTGGGCAGGGCTATCGTCAGGCATATCAAAAAGCGCATTATTAAAAGGCAGTTCTTTAACGTTGTTTTTATCATCTCTGATGAAAATACTTACCGGCTCAGGAAAATATCGCCCAGGGTAAAATAATTGCACCGGTGCCTTTTCGCCATTTGGGTAGAGGGTTTCATCTTCTTTAAAGCGTATTTCCCAGTGTTCGTCATAGGTAATTTTATCAATAAGCTCAGGTGCTGGCACTTCGACAGGCGTATAAGGCTTTTTGGCAGAGGCTTTTGCCATTGCTTTTAAATCTTCAAAAGTAAACTTAGCACTTGCTTGTGCTTGCGCCGTGTGTAACGACACTGAGGAGGCAATAATAGCGGCAATAAATAACTTTAACTTCATAAAAAGTATCTCTAATAAAGGGAGTCTAAAAATAAGCGCCCAGTACGAACGCCTAACTTAAAATGCGTGTAAAGATATTACACACCGCAATATGAACTCGCGTTTACTAAAATAACGTTATTTGGCGAAGCTTTTATGCTTAGCTGTGTTTAGGGGAGATTGTATTTGAATAGTTGCGTTTGAATAGCTGTATTAAATAAATGCGGCTGATATAGCTTTTACTTAGTTAAAGCCAGATAGTGCTTTAAAATCGAAATGCTGAACAATGCGTCACTGCTACGCTTAGTATAAATACCTGATTAATGGAGGCTTCTCAACAAAAACTGAGAAGTCGAGTAGCATATTCAATCCTTTTTTAGCTTATAACACCCACTTAAAAGTGTTAAGCGTGAGGAATTGCCATTACATTGGTTTGCTATGTATTAAAGGCCACCACATAAGTCTAAAAAATTCCCTGTCGAAAACGATGACTTTGCTGATGAAAGCCAATAAATAGCTTCGGCCACCTCCCCAGGCTCACCTCCACGCTTAAGAGGAATAAGCTCCTTTAACCTTTCTACTCTTTCAGGTTCACCACCATCAGCGTGCATTTGCGTATTAATTAGCCCAGGACGCACACAATTAACTCTAATTCCTTCACAGGCAACCTCTAGTGATAAACCTATAGTGAGTGTATCTATAGCCCCTTTTGAGGCAGCATAATCAATATATTCGTTCGGTGAACCTGAACGAGATGCCCCCGATGAAACGTTTACAATAACACCACCGTTTCCGCCATGGCGTGTAGACATACGCTTTATGGCCTCTCGACAGCACAAGAAGTAACTAGTCACGTTGTTTGCTAAAATAGTATTAATTCTTTCAGCTGTTAAATCCTCCAAACGCGACTGCTTACGTAAAATACCAGCGTTATTAACAAGTACTGATAAAGGACCTAGCTCGGCATCAATTTTTTTAAACAGCCTTAGCACATCATTCTCAACCGAAACATCTGCTTGGACTGTAATACAACGATTACCTGCAGCCCTAATATCGCTTGCGACAGCTTCGGCCGAAGCTAGATTAGACTTGTAATTGATACAAACGGCATACCCTTTTGATGCAAATAATTTAGATGTAGCAGCACCAATACCTCGACCTCCGCCCGTTATTAAAACCACTTTTGTGTTATTCATAAGTCATCCTTAAATAATGATGATGGAGGAATATAAAATGCTTTGCTAAACAGTAAGTAGTTGGCATAAATTAGCTATACTTAGCAAGAAGCTGCATTTTGTGCACAAGTTTTCTTTATCCCTAACTCTTCGTGAAAATTCATTGCGACATTAAAAGTCAGTACAAAAATAATAAAACCTAACAACCAGAAATTAAGCTCTTTTAATTTAAACCTTCCACGCCAAAACGCTGTTACAAAAATGAAAAAATATCTTATAGTGAAAAGAAACGTGATAAAGAGAAACACAAAAATAATAATTCCAGCTTTACTCATAAGTCTCCAGAGCAACTAACGAGCTTGTAAATTAACTCGTTTTAAATTTATTTTTATTAATGAATCAACCATAGCCGAGTTCCTATTTTGGTTCAATCCGTTATAGATATTTCACATAAAATATAAGAAGAGAATTTGCGGCTGTTTTAATGGACGTTTTAGAGGAAGTTATAGTTGCTTGATTGGCGTATTTTGGTATAAATGGGCTCTCCTTTTTTTAATGCTTCATGTTTTGCAGCTTTCTCATTTATGAACAAGGCAATACAGTTGTTTCAGCAGAAAATAAAGGCGTTCATATTCGTTTTATCCTGTAAGGCCAACTTTTTCATGTCTCTCTGACCGTATTATTCCGCTTTTTATTTAGATGAAAACAGACTTAATAAACCCGAGCCGTTTACTTTTTTATAAAGTTTCTTGTCGCCTATCGGACTATCCCTTATTACTTTTATCTTGTCAGTGTAGTTCAGCTTTTTAAATGATTCATTTTCATGAATTTAACCTAACTTAATGTTATAAATAATAATTTACGTAAAGGTTAGAATGGGTGTCACCCTAACTCCTTAAGGCTTATAGCGCTTGCCTAACCGACGCGAAATAGCAGGCTAAAATTAGCGTCAAAGGAGCGCAAGCCTGCTGTATTACGTCACTTGGTTTAGGCACTTGTTAGCCCGAAAAACCTAGCTTCCAAGCTAAATACGCAACAAACAAACCTAGTAAAATTGTTGATACAACTTTAAAAGAAAGACTGTCATGCCAAGGCCAAGGCCGCTCGTCGCATTTCTGTTGGAGCTGTTGAACCAAATTCTTTACGTGAGGTGGTAAATTTCCACCATTTTTATGTCTGGCTTTAGCAAACAACTCAAAATAACTTAGATAAACTTTTATTTGTTTAGAGTTTGAACAGGTAGAGGCTAAATCGATCACTTTATGTAAGTCAGTAAATTTTTCTGCATCCATTTCTTCTAACTTCATTTCAACTCCATAGCTAATTGAGTGGCTAACGCCGCTCTAACCTACTAAAAATAGTTGGCAAAAATTTTGTGAGTCACGAACAAAGCCAACTGTTTATTGCCCGAGTTTACAACTTTTCTAGCTTCGACCTGATAGTTGCTCAATACTTAAGTTTGAACATATTTCTGACGTTGTATCATATTCAAAGCTTGCATCTATATATAACCTAAAGGTAAAAGAAAGGTTTACTGTACCCTCATCAATTTCAATATTATAAAGTGCCTTTATATTCTCAATATCATCTACGTGCTGCTTAAATTCAACTAAGTCGATAGTTACTACTAGATCAACCGTTCTCATCTCATAAGAACAACTTATATAAACGCTTGAGTCTGATAATTCACTAACGTAATTTACTTCAGGATCTTCTAGCCCTTCAAAAATATCTGACTTAATATCAATAACTTCAGTAAGCTTTTCTCCAAAAACTCTAGAGCCCAATAGATTACTAAGTACAGAATTAGACATAGAGTTTAAGTAACTTTCAGTTTCTTCGATTAGGAAATACTCTTCATCATCTAGGGTTTCATATTTATTTACTGCATTCGCTATTTGATCTACATTTTCTTTATTAAAATCAAAAACTTTAAGATAAGGCTTAATGTTTGCCCCAATTTCCAAAGCTATAATATCCTTCTGAAGATCTCCATTCAAAACTAAATCAGAACCTTTTTTTTCAAAAAGTCACTTTTATTATCCGTAATAAACGCCACATCGCCTGTTATTGAATTGTCTTTTAGGTATTTTAGAAAAGACAACCAAATCAAAGTATCTCTATAACCTTTTTCACCATCTGTAAATGGTTTCGTTACATTTAGAGCTCGCTGGACGACTTCTTTCTGCGATATTCCCTCATAGTCAATATTTTCTATTGAATGTACTTTGCCTTCTAAGATCGTCTTAATATCGTACTCGGATGTGGAAATATCTTCTATTGCCACCCCAATACTTCCACTATTTAACTTATGTAAGCGTTTAAAGTGCTTTTTAATTTCCGACTTAGATGCAACAACCTCCCTGTTTCTGAGGTTATTGACCTCTTGCACTACCAATTCAGATAAGAGCAAGTCTAAGTTTTCATTATTTAAGTAGTGAAACAAGAGCTTAAAATTAACATTACCTACAAACCAATTATTAAAAAAAGCATTCGTATCAATAAAAACATTCATAATAGATTTCACTTTGATTGAGTGACCACTGAAAAAGCTAACGTCCTGTTAACGGGCAAAATTTAGTTGGCTAGAATAAGCGACGAAGAAGCACAAACCAACTGTTTTTTGTCCTTGTTTAACAGCTTGTTAGGGTTACTTAAATCTTACAGTTTTTATATGCATCTTTGTAGTTAGATGAGTTTCTAACCACAAAGTCAAGTTGGATAGTAGTTGCAACAGGTTGTCTATTTGAATTTGTTGATGTTGGAACCCATTTCCATTTTTCAATAGCCCTTGTAGCCTGAATATCAAATACATCTTCAGGAAACGCTTTTATTATTTTAGGGTTAATTGCATTACCACTTGAATCAATAATTAGCGAGAATTCAACGCAACCCGATATTCTTTTGGTGTTAGCCTGTTGGGGGTATTTGGGAGCAATCTTTTTTTTAACTACCCAGTAAACAAGTACAGCTTCTTTATTACCAATTAAATCTAAATGCTCGTTAGAAGAATTTTTTTTTGTAGTTGAGCATCCACTCAAAAGTAAAACTCCAATTGCGAATAAAAATGATACTTTCACGAACTCTCCTTGTAACCCTAACAGTTTATTGAACACCACTTTGGGGGTTTATAACGCCCCAAAGCGGCGCATATTACATTGCTCAATAATTCCACTAAATAACTGTAATGTAAACAAGCAATTAGACAGTAGTGAAAAAGCCTTTGTTATGTTGCCCCAAAACGACTTTTAATAATGTTATTGGACAAAGTCAAGATAGCTGTTTATATGCACAGTTTACTCTAAAGGTAAATTTTGCCTTTGTGCATTTAGCCGTATGAGTTAGAGCATTGGCGAGATAAGCGAGCCTTAACATAATGATGAAACAGGCCCGCTGGAGTGTTTATAATAAAACGAATGGGTTAGTGAATTACTTTACATCAAAGTTCACATGATCAAAGTAAGGATTACTCTCACGCGCTTTAAGTAGACTAATTGTAGTGAGCACAATAAGCTTTAGCTCGCCATTTACGTTAATGGCAATGCACTCTTGTTTGAGCGCATTGCGTTTTGTATCAGTTGCTACACCACATACACTATCACCATTTTTTAAAATAAGCTCAACGCTTAAATGGTGCATACAGGCAATTTCGATGTAATCGTAATGGTTGCAACTGATCATAACGTCCTCTTTATATATTATTTAGCAGATTTAAATAGCATTAAAGTGGCAATAACAATTAAGTTACCTACATACCATAAATCTTTAATTACAAATTGCCCTAAACGCTCTAATAACGTGCTTGAGCTAAACGCGCCGTTTGCGGTAATTAAAAATGTTTGGGTCATTAAAAATACACTTAAACACGCTAAGCCACTAACGATAATGAGCTTTTTATTTTTAAGTAAAATGCCTGCACCAAGTAGTACTGCAAATAATACATCAAACCCACCAATGATATTTGATGCGCCTTGTACGCTAAATACCGTGTATAACCACGACATAAACGGTGAGGTTTCTACTAGGCCTACAATAGCTTTGGCTTCAAACTCATAAAATTTCATGCCGCCAATCCACAGTAAAACCATAGCAACCGGAATAAAGTTTAAAAGTACGTGTTGTTTGTCTGTTAGTTTATTTTTATAAAACAAAAATAAATACAAAGGGATGATAGCAAAGTATTTAATTATGCCTTGCCCACTGCCAATAACTGGAAAGCCGCCTAACTGTGCCATCCAGCGGTTACTGGCAAATAAGGTAAGTAAAGGCACTATGCTAACAACTAACGCGAGTATAAGTGCAGGCATCGGCTTTATTAATTTTAAATGCGCAGCTAAGGTTGCTGCTGCCAACGCAATCATCGCGGTGCCTGTGAGCAAACCTAATGTATTGTTACTGAGTAAGGTATCAAGTTCATAAAAACTAAAGGTAGCTGAGAGTGTGTTTGGGTTTGCACCTAAAGCAAACGATACACCAAGTAATGCAAAGCTGAGTGTAAGTAAAAAGGTGAGTGCGTTATTTGTGTGTGTTATGTTCATTGTGTGCCCATTAAATCTGTAATGGCTAATAAAGACCCAATTTTTACAAAAAGTGATTCAACTAAAGTTAAATTTTTTAATACAAGGAAGGACATTTTGGTTTTTACGTTTACAAAAGCCACGCGTGAAAAGAGGTTTAACCTGAGCTTTGGTTAAGAGATTTAGATATAGTTGGTTAGTAATGTTACTGGGTCTGTTTTCTCTAGCTAGAAATTTTAAATGAAAACAAGGCGTATTTGCGCGTCAATAGCTAGCCTATTGCAAGTAAATTCAACGCAGTTAGCGCTAAAAATAGCTGCTTGAGATAGATTTATTAGCCAAGGCTCAGGTTATTAATTAAATCTTAGAAAACTTACTATGGTAGAGCACCTTGAGGTGGCCGGCTTATTTTTAACTGAGCAACAGCATAATGAAAGGGTTGACGAGCAATACGATTGCTCTCATCTTATACAGTTTAATGGTGAAGCTATAGGTACGCTAAAGTACAAGATATGGGGTAGCCACATTGAAATAATGCAATTGCAAATACACCCCAACCATCAAAATAAAGGCTACGGCAGAGGCGTTATTGAGCAAGTAATTAAAACTGCAAAGTTAAAGCCTATCAAACTAACAGTACTTAAAAACAACCCTGCTAAAGCACTTTATACTCGACTAGGCTTTAAGGTCACTGGGGAAGATAACTATGAGTACCATATGCAAACCCAGCCTATAAATAACTAAGAGCTACTCTCTTTGATCTTTAAAATCTTTTTTTCTGAAAATGGTTAGGTGCCAGCCCCATTTAAGCGAGCCTAATCTTAAAAATACAGTGGTAAAAAGTGAGCCTAAAATACACCAAATATAATCGACTTCTATGGTAAACAGCGCAGCATAAACTAGGCCGCCTACTAAACAGGCTGAAGCATAGGGCTCGTTTCGCATAACTGAGGGTACTTCGCGGCAAATTACATCTCGTATTAGGCCGCCAAAAATCCCTGTGGTGATCCCCATTGTTATCGCTATTACCATACCTGTACCGCTTATTAAGGCTTTTTCTATCCCCATAATATTAAATAATGCCATACCTATAGCATCGACTAATAAAAAGTAATAGTTATTTACATGAGGTAAGTAACGCACAAAAAATATGGTGGCAATAATAGCGGCGTAAGTTGAGTATAAATACTCAGGCGTAGCTATCCAAAATATAGGTTTATCTAAAAGTATGTCTCTTAGCGTGCCGCCACCTAAAGCTGTAACAGTTGCGACCACCACTACCCCAAAACCACTTATGTTTTTTTCGTAGCCTAGCAGTGCTCCTGCAACCGCAAAAAAAGCCACTCCGAGCAGCCCCAGCACCATAAAGTATTCAGCAGTCATGTGCATTCCCTTTTAAATTTTATACATTGGTGTATCAATTTATATGCCAGATGTAATTAGCAAAAGCCAAAAGCGAGGATTAAAAGTACATTTTAAAACAATGGGTTAATAAATTTTTGATAAAATTAATGATGGGTTATTGTGATATGCGATATTTAAAAAGGTAATTATTTTAAAAGTGAGTAGTTTTTACACATTATTTATTTTTAGCTGAGTCGCCTTTTTTAGTGCCCACCAGCACTAGGGTCTGTTGACCTTTCAAGGTTAAATTTGCAGCTGCCTGTTTGGTATTTAGGCAAGGCAGAGCCTATGTGATGTGGTTATTCCCCATAGGTAGGCGATAACGCAGCATCAATGCCAAACAGGCGCTGCCCTTCGGGTTCTGCCTAGGGGCAATTTACTCTTTGTTGCTCGGTTTTTACTTAGCCCAAACAACCAATTGGCAAAGCTTTGCGACATGACATAAAAAGCAACCTGCTTCACCCAATATCTAATACCAACCCGCAATAATACTTAATCATTTTTAGGGGCTAAACGTGTCGCTATCTGCGTTAAAAAATTCTCATTTAGAATAACTAAATAACGAATTTTTTGCCTAGCTATCAACACGTTTATCTATCCTCAAAATAGATCACTTAATTAAGGGGATTGGTATAAACTCTACATACTGCGCTAAAAAATCATTAAGTGATAAGCTCAAAAGTACTAAATTATTACTTATTAAAACCCATAGTGCATACAAGCCAAGCAGGCCATCGCCCACACTGCCAATATAAGATGAGTAACCAATAAATAATAACAAGCCGCGCATGGTAAGTCCCTGTTAGCTGTGTTGTAGAGTTAAATAATAAACTAGCTTAGTTAATTGCACCATTTAGCTTTTAGCTTTTAGCTTTTTGAGCATAAAAAATGGCGCTAAAAAGCGCCATTCAAAAAACAATTAAATTAAAGCGCTAGGCTTAAAATTTTCTTCGCTTTAGCTATGTCAATATCGCCATGTTCGCCAAGGGCTGTCATGCCGTTACGCTCAAGGTTGTTGGCAACGGCTTCAACCGCGTCTTCACCTAGGTCGTAATCGCCAAGTTTTGTTTTAATGCCCATTTGCTCAAAAAAGTCTTGAGTATGTTTAATGGTTGCATCAATCAGCTCGTTTTTGTCTTGCATATCAAGGCCAAATACACGCTCACCTAACTGAATAATTTTAGCGCGTTTTTGCTCTTGCTGAACAAACATAAGCGGCGGTAATACAATCGCAAGTGTTACAGCGTGATCTAGGCTATAAAGCGCTGTTAGCTCGTGACCAATCATATGCGTAGACCAATCTTGCGGTACGCCTTGGCCAATTAAGCCATTTAGTGCCATCGTTGCCGACCACATTACGTTTGCACGAACATCGTAATCTTCTGGGTTTTCAAGGGCTTTAGGGCCTTGCTCAATTAGCGTAGATAAAATACCTTCTGCAAAACGGTCTTGCAGTGGCGCATTAACTGGGTACGTTAAATATTGCTCAATAACATGTACAAACGCATCAACTACACCGTTAGAAATTTGGCGAGTAGGCAGTGAGAATGTATACGTAGGATCAAGTACGGCAAATTGCGGTTGTACAATTGGCGTACCAAAGGCACGTTTTTGCTGGGTTTCTTTACGGGTAACAACCGAGTTACCGTTGCTTTCTGAGCCAGTAGCCGGAAGCGTTAATACCGCGCCAATAGGTAGTGCGCTTTTTACTTCTGCGCCATTAACTAAAATATCCCAGCCGTCGCCTTCGTATTTTGCTGCTGCCGCTACGTATTTAGCGCCGTCGATAACACTACCGCCGCCTACAGCTAATATAAAGCTAACGTTTTGCTCTTTCACAATTTCTACAGCTTTTGAAAGTGTTTCGTAAGTTGGGTTTGGCTCAACTCCCGAAAACTCCACAAAGTCCACACCTTCAAGTGCATTTACTACATCGTCATATACGCCGTTCTTTTTGATCGAACCGCCACCGTATAAAAACATGACCTTGCCTTGGCTTGGTACGCGGCTTGCGATCTCATTAATTTGATCTTTGCCGAATAAAATCTCGGTGCGGTTTTTAAATGCAAAATTTAACATATTTGTACTCTACTTGGTTACGGGGCTCAGCCCCTGGTGCTCATTGCTTTATAAAATGGGAATTAATAGTTAACTTTCAAGTAATTAATTACCTATTTTATAAATTAAATATGAGAATGTTTAATGTCTAACTGAACGAGCGCAAGTGTACGCGCACTTTACAATAACTAGAATTCAGTTAATCTTGCTTTACCCATCGGATTTCTGATACCTAATGTTTTATGTCTTATTTTGTACAATTACGCACCTTTGTTGAGGTATATCGTTGTAAAAACATCTCTCGGGCTGCTAAAAATTTGGGGCTGTCGCAACCAGCTGCAACCGCGCATATACAAACAATGGAGTCGGTGGTAGGTAAATCGTTATTTGAGCGGCGTCACCGAGGCGTAGAACCAAGTAATGCCGCCCACGATTTAGCAGGCCAAGTGGCAAATCACCTTGATGCTATAGAGCAAAAAGTTGCCTCTGTACGCACCCGTTCAAACGATGTGAGCGGAACGATTACACTAGCCGGACCCGCCGAATATATTAGTTATGTTGCCTCTGCACAGCTGGCAAATTTGTTACAAGCAGGCAATGTTGATGTGGTCGTGCTGCCTGGTAATCGTGAGCAAATTTATTCAGCGCTCGACACCGGCGTTGCTGATATGGCCATTACAGCCTCTCTGCCCGATAACAAAATTTACGACTTTGAAGTGCTCGACAGCGAAGAGTTAGTACTGGTGGCGCACCGTTTATTAGCGCAAAGCTTAGGGGGGCAAACCATTACGCCAGCACTTTTAAATACGCTGCCGGTGGTAAGTTACGACAGTCAATTACCGCTTATACGCCAGTATTTTGATACTGTATTTAAACAAAGCTGTACGTCAAAAATAATTGCCCGCTGCCCCGACATACGCGCGCTCGCCGGCATAGTAAGAACCGGTGTAGGCTATACCGTGCTGCCTGATTATATATGTCATGACGATATTCAATCGGGTAGATTAATTAAACTTGGTCCGCAAGGGCCGGAAAACAATTTGTACTTAGCGTGGCGTAAAGGGGCGCTTGCTCACCCGCGGCTTAATTATGCCCGCGATGTGTTAATGGCTTTTTCTAATATTAATAAATACGCAAAATAGTTTTTTAACTTATACCAATCCGCATAATTAAGTGATCTATTTTGAGGATAGGTAAACGTGATGATAGCAAGGCAAAAAATTCGCTATTTAGTTGTTCTAAATGAGAATTTTTTAACGCAGATAGCGACACGTTTAGCCCCTGAAAATCATTATGTATTATTACGGATTGGTATTGAACGCTGGTTATTTAATAAAATAGCCAACCGCGCGCCATTGCCCACTACTTTTACTTAATGTAAGGGTTTCAACCGCAAGCCTTGCTGAAAATTGCGTTTTAAATTGCACAATAAGGTATTTACCTTGCGGGGCACCAGGTAAAGATGAGTAAGCATTAGCACTTATTTGTTCTCGCGTAGCCACTTTACCTAGTGGCGCACGCACTGTGTTTAGGGCGTTTTTCCAGTTTGCTTTACTTAATTGCGATTTAAATAGCGCATCGGCTTGTTGCCAACTTTTTGTGTATTCACCCGCATCAATTAACTGTAACCAGTTTATTGCTACGGGCATATTTTTAGTGGTTTCGGCCCACACTGAGCAGCTTATAAACAAGCATAAAATTAAAATGAGGGGTTTCATCATTCTTCCTTTTAATCTGGCGTTAAAAGTAAATATAAATGATATAAACAAAGCAATCGAGAAATTCTTATTCGTAAATTTGACTCATTAGCTCTGTTTATTACCTAACTCTATTAACGTTAATACGGCATTTAAACGCGTATTTAACTGATAAAAAATAAACGAACTAAATAAAGCGATAATGCATAAAAGTATGCCCATTTGTACTTTGCTGCTTAGTTCAAAAACAAATAACGAAGCCGATAGTATAATTAAAGCTAGAGAATAAGCTATTGATTGAAAAGTAAAATTAATATCGCCTTGCGCAACTTTAAGTAATTCTTCTTTTGTCATTGTAATGTCCGTTTTGGGTTTGTGGCGGGAGGTATTTAAAATTAAAAATATTGCTCTACTTTAGTGCTTCTATGTTTTTAGGGTTTACTAAATTCATTACCGCAAGGTAAATCCAACCACCAATAAAAGTAAATCCTAAGGCAAACGTAACAAATGCACTAACAAGCTTTGAACGATTTTGTTTAGCAGCTAAACGTACAGAAAGTAAGGCAGGTATTAAAGATGAAAAAATTAAAATAATATAGATAAAATTAGCACTAATATTCATTAAAAATCCTTTATGTTAATTGGGAAATGGCTATCTTTTAAGGTGATACCATAAATACTAAAAGATATTTAAACCACATCTAAAGCTATCATAAAAAGTGCTTTTATAGGTACATTTAATAATACAAAAAAGGCTGCATTAACTAGCAGCCTTTTTTGTATTCTGTAACGCTTAAAGTTTTAAAAATGCCATTTAACCATTAGGTTTGGGTTGTGCTCTGTTTGACCGTCTACACCAAACTTATTTTTCCAATATACGTATTCTATGCCTACATCAAGGCGACCTGTGTCTAGGCCAAGCATAGGAGCAATGTTGTATTTAAGTTGTGAGGTAAAGTTAAAACCGCCTTCGCTTTTACCAAACATAGTGTCGGTACTGTCAACAATATCTAAAAAGCCATCGTATCTAAAGTTACCCTTGTTATAGCCCCACGTTACGGTTATTTGGTTGTTATCTTCACGCTCTATGCCAATATCGTCCTGAAAACGACGGTAATAAGCCACATTAAAATATTGGAACCCTGGTACATCTAACGATACGCCGCCACCTAATAAGTAGTTATTTTGATCGGTATCGCCCGAGCCATATTCTGTTTGTAGGCCTAAAAACACCTCTTTAACAAAGCTGTTTTGTGGCTTGTAAAGCGTTGGGTTTATGTTTAGCTCTCCGTATACTTCATCGGGGTTACTTAATCTATCCATAAAAAAGAAGGTACCGCCCCATGTATGCCCCGATGCATGCTCAATGGTTACTACGCTTCTGTCATCTTCCTCCCCCGAGAACGGCTCGAGGTAATCGGCGCCGGTCATGGCGGTTATACTAAAATCTGACCACAGCTCTTTTGCCGACACACTACTTGAACACACCGCGATAGCACTGACTAAGGCTAATTTTTTAATTGTTGTAATTTTCATTGTTAATCCCTTTGTTATAATTTTATTAGTCTAGTTAAGATGATCTGTACTTGCTGAATAATTTTCTGGTAAAACAAGCGTCATAACGATGGCGGTTAAACCCGATACCGTTACAGCGCTGCCAAAAATAGCGGTTACCAGCTTAGGCGCATTTATAAACATTTCGGGCACAAAGCTAACCCCTAGCCCCATACCTAAGCTCACCGCAATAATAAGTAAGCTACGACGATTTATTTTTTCGCTTGCAAGAATTTTTACCCCTGCGGCTGCCACTGTGCCAAACATCACGAGCGTTGCACCGCCTAGCACTGGTTTAGGAATATTTTGTAGCACGGCACCAATCACCGGAAATAACCCTAAAATAATCAAAATTACACCAATCCACAGGCCAATGTATCTACTTGCTACACCGGTTAACTGAATAACGCCGTTATTTTGGCTAAAAGTAGTATTAGGAAACGTATTAAATGCGGCAGCAATCATTGAGTTAACCCCATCGCCTAAAATACCGCCGCGTATACGCGCTAAATAGCTTGCGCCTTTTACCGGTAATTTAGACACCGCACAATTTGCGGTTATATCGCCTGTGGATTCAATGGCGGTAATTAGGTATAAAAAGCTAAAGGCAAACATGGCGCCAAAATCAATGTTAAAGCCATATTTAAAGGGTAATGGCATGGCTATTAAATCAAACTCGCCCATTTTAAATTTGGCTATACCTAAAATAAGTGCAAGTAACCACCCTACTAACATGGCAACTACTACAGCGGTAAGCCTTACCCACTGATTTTTGCTAGCATTTAGTAATACCACCAGCGCCACCACCGAAAAACCCACAATTAAGTTGCTTGGCGAGGCAAACTTTTCAGGCATATTAGTTAATAACCATTGCCCGCCGCCTATGTCGGTCATGCCTACTTTAATAAGGTAAACCCCAATGGTGGTGATCACCACACCGGTCACTACAGGCTTAATTACTTTGCCAAGCTTTTCTATAAAAAAGCTAATAAATATCTCTACAAAGGCTGCTAAAAAACACACAGCAAAAATGGTGGCAAGTATTTCATCGTTTCCGCCTCCAGTGGCTTTTACGGTAAAACCGGTTGCCAAAATAGTGCCTAAAAACGCAAAGCTGGTGCCTTGTACGCATATAAGCCCTGAGCCAATTGGCCCCACACGGCGAGCCTGAATAAATGTACCAACCCCCGATACAAACAACGCCATACTAATTAAATACGGTATTTCGCTACCAAGCCCCAACACGCCACCAATAATAAGCGTGGGCGTAATAATACCTACAAAACTTGCCAGTACATGTTGCAGGGCAGCAAAAAAAGATTCGGTCAGCCCTGGTTTATCATCTACTGCGTAAATTATGTCTTCTGAGATTGCTTCTTGGTTTGACATAGTCAACATCCTTTTAGCGCTTTAATATGGGCAAGGTATAAATGCCTTGCCCAGGTTTTAATTTAAATACAGTGGCGCTTATTTAAGCTGCCCTTCAACACCCTCTACATAAAAGTCCATACCAAGTAAGGTTTTATCATCAATTGTTTGCCCCGCTTTAGTTACCAGCTCACCTTGCTGATTGTTAATTGGGCCACTAAATGGATGAAACTCACCGTTGGCAATTTTGGTTTTAATCGCCTCTACCTCGGCAACAACATTGGCAGGAATATCTTTACTCAGTGGCGCTAAGCGAGTCATACCGGCATCTATGCCTTTCCATACATTTTGCGATTGCCATTTATCGTCAAGTACTTGCTGCACGCGCTCGGCGTAAAACTCATCCCAATGATGAACAGGTGCCGTAAGGTGCGCTTTTTTACCATAGCCGCTCATATCTGAGTGGTAACCAATGGCGTATATTCCAGCGGCTTCTGCGGCTTGAAGTGGGGCGGGTGAGTCGGTGTGCTGGGTAATAATATCAACACCTTGGTCGATTAAACTGTCGGCAGCTTCGCGCTCTTTACCAGGGTCAAACCAGCTATTAACCCACACTACTTTTACTTTTGCGTTAGGTTTTACTGAGCGCAGGCCTAAAGTAAACGCGTTAATACCGCGTATTACCTCAGGAATAGGAAACGCGGCAATATAGCCAATACTGTCAGATTTACTCATGTGCCCAGCAATAACACCGGTTAGGTAGCGCCCTTCGTAAATACGGTCAAAATAAGTGCCCACATTTTTAGCGCGTTTATAACCTGTTGCATGCTCAAACTTTACGTTAGGAAAACGTTTAGCCACTTTAATGGTCGGGTTCATGTAGCCAAACGAGGTGGTAAATATTAAATCGTGCCCGCTTTTGGCTAGTTGTGTAATAACTCGCTCTGCATCGGCGCCCTCTGGCACGCTCTCTACAAAGGTGGTTTTTATTTTTTCGCCAAATTTATCCTCTAGGTAGCGGCGGCTTACATCGTGGGTGTAAGTCCAACCAGCTTCGCCAATCGGGCTTACATATACAAACCCTACTTTTACGCTGTCTTTTGCCATTGCACTCGCGCTTAACCCTAAGCTAAGTGCTACGCCAAGCGCTGTTATTAGTTTTTTCATTGTTATTCTCCGTGTTGTATTTTTAATATCCTGTTGAAGGCTTATTGTTACTCTTTGTATAAAATTTTTAATGGCCCTTATGCCAAGGCTTACCTAGCCACATGGGTTCGTACATTTTTAGTTTTTGTTTATTTTTACTTAGCATAATCAGTACTATAAGCGTTGCACCATAAGGCAGCATGGCCAGTAAATTAGAATCCACCGCTAAGCCAAGCGCCTGTGCCACTAAGTGCATAATGCTGGCAAAACCAAATAAATAAGCGCCTAGCATTACCCGCTCAATTCGCCAACTTGCAAATACCACTAAAGCCAGTGCTATCCAGCCACGACCCGAGGTCATGTTTTGTGTCCAAAGGGGCGTGTAAGCAAGCGATAGGTACGCCCCTGCAATACCCGCCATTGCGCCGCCAAACATCACCGCTAAATAGCGAGTACGCATTACAGGCAAGCCTAAGTTATTACCAACGCCTGGGTTTTCACCAATAGCGCGTACCGCAAGCCCTGCCCTGTGGTATTTAAAAAATAAATAAGCGCCAAGTATTAATGCCCAACTTAAATACACAATGGCATCTTGCGAAAACAATGCTTTGCCCAGTAGCGGAATATGCTCAAACCCTGCAATTGCTAAAGTGGGTAAGGCATTAATGGTTTTACCCTCGTAATCAACGCCTAAAAATGCCGACAAGCCCGTGCCAAAAATAGTTAGCGCTAACCCCGCAGCCACTTGGCTAGCATTTAAATTAAGTGCTACAAACGCAAATACTAACGACGCCATCACCCCCACAAGCGCAGCCACGCTAAAGCCTATAAAGAGGTTGTCGCATTGGTACATGGTTATAAACCCTGCCACCGCGCCTAATAACATCATGCCCTCTTGCCCAAGGTTAAGTGTGCCGCTTTTCTCGCATACCATTTCACCTAGAGCCACCAGCAATAAAGGCGTGCCGGTGCGAATAGTGGCGTATAAAATATTTGTGAATACCTCTAAATCCATGTTTAAGATTCCAGTGCGATGGGTGTTAGCTGCGTTTTTTGTTGTTTAAATGGCAGTAACAATTTAATGCGATAACCAATAAGCACATCGCACGAGAGTAAATAAAACAGCATTAAGCCCTGAAAAATGCCGGTAATGGCATTGGGTAGGCCAATTTCTATTTGCGCCATTTCGCCGCCCATATAAATAAGCCCCATTAACAGCCCTGCTAAGGTGATCCCAAGCGGATGTAAGCGCCCTAAAAAAGCCACAATAATTGCAGCGTAACCATAACCGGGTGATATTTGCGGTACTAATTGCCCAATAGGCCCAGCTACTTCGCCAGCCCCTGCAAGCCCAGCTAACCCGCCACTTATTACCAATACCCCTGCAATTAAAAGCGCACGTTTATAGCCCGCCATTTTGGCGGCCGATGCATCAAGCCCAAGTACTTGAATTTGAAAACCCACAAAGGTTTTACTAATAAATACCCATGTGGCACACAGCGCTAATAACGCAAATGCAAGCCCTAAATGAAGGCGAGTACCCTCAAATAAAACTGGTAGTAAGGTGCTATCGCCAAATAAGGCGCTTTCAGGAAAGTTATAACCGTATGGGTCTTTTAATGGCCCGTGTACTGACCACAGCAACACATTAACGGCAATGTAATTGAGCATAATGGTGACTAAAATTTCGTTGGTGTTTAAACGTAATTTCATAAACGCGGCTAAGCCTGCCCACATCATGCCACCGGCAATACCTGCAAGTAATGTAAGCCCTAATGCAAAGGAACTTGTAGAGTCAACAAAGTTAACAGCTACGGCACTGGCGCATACGCCGCCAATCAGTAGCTGCCCTTCAGCACCTATATTCCACACCGACGCTCTGTAGCACAGCGCTAAACCATAGGCACATAATAAAATTGGAATGGTCATTACTAATAGCTCGGTAACGCCGTACCAGTCAGAAATAGGCGCTATGAGTAAGGTATATAAGGCATTAAGCGGATCGTGCCCTAGTAAGGCAAACACCACATAACCTGTTATTAAAGTGAGTAAAATGGCTAAAACAGGAGAAAGATAACTCCATGTGTTTGAGCGCTCTACGCGGGGTTCAAGCTTTATCATGCCAGCGCTCCTTGCGGTGTTATTTTTGCTGTGTTGCTTTTAGTGTCGTGATTAAAATCGCCCGCCATCCACTGCCCTAATTGCACAAGTGGTACACAGTCGGTATTTAAAATAGGTGAGAGTTTGCCATCACAAATTGCACCAATACGGTCACAAATTTTATAGAGCTCGTCTAAATCTTCTGAAATAACCAGTACTGCACAGCCTTCGTCGCGCAGCGATAAAATTGCCTCGTGAATGGCAACTTGCGCGCCAATATCTACACCCCAAGTAGGGTGCGACATAACCAGCAATTGTGGGTTTTGCTCAACCTCTCGGCCAATAATAAACTTTTGCAAATTACCGCCCGAAAGGCTTGCTGCGTGAGTACGGTTGCTGGGGGTTTTTACGTTGTATTTTTTAATGATTTTGTCGGCGAGTTGGCTAATTTTTTGTCTTACTAAAAAGCCTTTTTTAACTAAACCACTATCAAAACTGGTAAGAAGTGCATTGTGCGCTAAGTCCATATCAGGGACTGCGCCGCGCCCTAGCCTGTCCTCTGGTACGCATGCAAGCCCAAGCCTGCGCCTTTTTAGAGGGCATAACGCATCAACAGCGGTATTTTTAAATTTTATTGCATTGCTATTTTTTTGTGGCTCCTCTCCCGAAAGCGCTTTTAATAGCTCCTCTTGCCCATTACCGGCAACCCCTGCAATACCGACTATTTCGCCTTGTTGTACGGCAAAGTTAATGTTTTTAAGCGCAATATCAAATAACGCCTGCGCACTGGTTGATAAGTTATCGACTGTTAAAAAATCACCTGTGCCAGTCGCTCTGCGTGTTTGGTTACTTATCGGGGTGCTGTCGCCTACCATTAAGCGAGCTATTGATTCGCTGGTTTCGTTTTTAGGAATGCAATGCCCACTTACCTTGCCGGCGCGCAAAATAGTGGCGCTGTCGCACAGCGCAATAACTTCATGCAACTTATGGCTAATAAACAGCACCGAGCAGCCTTCTTTTTTAAGCGAATGCAGGGTTTTAAACAGTGCGTCTACTTCTTGCGGAGTGAGTACCGAGGTGGGTTCATCTAAAATAAGCAGTTGAATATCTAATAATAAACACCTGACTATTTCTACTCGTTGGCGCTCGCCTGTTGAAAGCGTAGACACTAACCTATGCGGGTCCAGCGGCATGCCGTACCTAGCCGATGTTTTACTAATTCTGCTAGCAAGTGTGCTGCTATGCCCTACTAAATCGCCCAGTGCTAACGCGATATTTTGCGCAACTGTTAGGGTTTCAAATAACGAAAAATGCTGAAACACCATACCTATGCCTAATTCGCGGGCATCGGCGGGTTCTTTTATGTCCATTTTACGACCATTAAAAAACATGTCCCCTTGGTCAGGTTTAACTACACCGTAAAGCATTTTCATTAACGTGCTTTTACCCGCGCCGTTTTCACCAAGCAGGGCATGCACCTCACCATGTTTTATTTTTATTGTTACGCCGTCGTTGGCTATACATCCGGGGTACTGCTTTGTCATTCCCTGCATAGTAAGGCGGTATTTATTGTCCATTATTTAAACCTTTCTTTGTGCTTGTTGGTTAAATAAGCTAGCCTAGAAACTTAGCTGACCAAGCGGTCAACAATGGCATGGTATCTGCAATTAACTTACCAAGATGAAAAAGTTTTTTTCTTACCTGCTTAAAAACAACAAGAAAAAATATACGCCAAGCCTTTACATATCAGGGCTTTATAAAAGTTAAGGGGGTCTGTGTGATTACGTTTTTATTAAATGACACGCCAATAGAAGTAGAAGAATGCGCGCCGAATCTCACCATTTTGGACTGGCTTCGCACCAAAAAAGGGAAAATGGGCACCAAAGAAGGGTGTGCAACAGGCGATTGTGGCGCATGCACAATTTTAGTTGGCGAAGAAAAACTAAATTCAAACGGTGAGCCAGTTTGGCACTATAAAACCATGAATAGCTGCCTGCTTTTATTAGGTAATGCACACGCAAAACACATAGTAACCGTAGAGGCTGTAACAACTGGGCTTTACCCTACACTTAACGATTTACACCCAGTGCAACGCGCATTGGTTGAGTGCCATGGTTCGCAATGTGGTTTTTGTACCCCTGGCATAATAATGAGCATGTTGGCGCTTTATATTAATAACCCGAGTTACCCAGGTAAAAAAGCCGCTATTCATGCGCTAGGGGGTAATTTATGTCGTTGTACGGGTTACAGCCCTATTTTACTTGCAGTTGAAAAAGCTTATAGCTACGAGCGTAAAAATGAGCCTTACTCTGCCATGGCGGCACAATTTAAGGCATCACTAAATATAGGTGATGACATTCCTTGTTTAAAAAATGGCCCTCGTACGTTTTATTTACCGCAAAGTGCAGCGCAACTTGTTGAGCTTAAAGCGCGTTACCCACAGGCACACCTGGTTGCTGGTGGCACCGACTTTGCCATTGAGCTTAGCCAAAACATGCTATTGCCCAATATTATTATATCGCTTAGCCAAACCAGTGAGCTGTGCACTTTAAGCGATAACAGCGGCGAGCTACATATTGGTGCAGCACTCCCTTACAGCCAATTTGTTGAAGCGTTTTACACTTACTACCCTGAGTCTAAAGAGCTGTTTGAACGCCTAGGCTCTAACCAAGTACGTAACAGTGGCACCTTAGGTGGCAGCATAGGAAACGCCTCTCCTATTGGCGATCCAGCTCCTTTACTCATTGCACTTAATGCCACTTTAGATTTATTAAGCGCAGCAGGCACACGTACAATAAACGTGGCCGACTACTTTGTTGATTACAAAAAAACAGTCATTAAAAGCGATGAAGTCATTAGCAAAATTACCGTACCTAAACGCCCAGACTCGTTAAAGCTTGCGTGTCATAAAATTTCAAAACGCTTTGAAGATGATATATCTACTGTGTGTTTAGTGCTGGCTATAGAGCAAACGCAAGGCGTAATTAGCAATGCCCGCTGCGCCATGGGCGGTATGGCTGCAATACCCAAACGCGCCGCGCACATAGAGCAAAAGCTAAATGCTCAGCCCTTACAAGTAAGCACATTTATAGATGCCGCTAGTGCTATAAATGATGACTTTGCTCCCATGAGCGATGTACGCAGCAGCGCGCATTACCGCACTACGGTAAGCAAAAACTTGCTACAGCGTATTGGTATTGAGTTTTGCGGCGCACAGCCAAGCAGTAAAAATAATAACAACATTGCCATTACGAGGATTTCACATGCGTCACTTTGAAATGGATAAACTAAAAGCCCAAGGCGGAAGTGTTGGCCAATCTAAGTATCACGAAAGCGCAATAAAGCAAGTATGTGGCAATGCAAACTACGCCGACGATAACCCAGAGCCCCATGGCTGCTTGCACGCCTACCCTGTACTTGCGCCCATTACCAGCGGCTTTATTAAATCAATTGATACAAGTAAAGCGCTTGAAGTGGCAGGCGTTAAACGTATTTTATCGGCCGATGATGTACCCGGTAAGCTTGATATTGGCCCAGTATTTCCTGGGGATGTGCTATTAACCAATCACGAAATTCAATATCACGGGCAACCTGTGCTGGTAGTGGTTGCCAAAAGCTACGCCATTGCGCGCCGCGCTGCTCGCTTAGTGGTTATAGAGTGCGAGCAAACCACCCCCATACTTGATATTAAAGAAGCGATTAAAAAAGAGCACTGGGTAAGGCCGCCACATTCACTTAACCGCGGTAATAGCGAGCAAGCCATTAATAATGCAGCCCACCAACTTAAAGGCGAAATACACATAGGCGGGCAAGAACACTTTTACCTTGAGGGGCAAATAGCACTCGCTCAGCCCGACAACGATGGCGGGATTCATGTTCAATGTTCTACACAGCACCCAACAGAGGTGCAGCACTTAGTTGCTAAAATTTTAAAAAAGCCATTTAGCTTTGTAAATGTAGAAACCCGCCGGATGGGCGGAGCCTTTGGCGGTAAAGAAACCCAAGGCGCACCGTGGGCTTGCCTTGCTGCCCTTGCAGTTTACTACCTTGGCTGCGCCGTTAAAATGCGCCTAGCCCGCAGCGACGACTTTAAACTTACCGGTAAACGCCATCCATTTTATAATCAATACCATGTAGGGTTTGACGAAAATGGCCTGATTGAAGGCGCTGATGTAACTGTAAATGGATTTTGTGGTTATTCGCCTGATTTATCTGATGCCATTGTAGACCGTGCAATGTTTCATGCTGATAACGCTTATTACTACCCAGCGGCCACAATTAAGGGGAACCGCTGTAAAGTAAACACCGTAAGTCACACTGCGTTTAGAGGATTTGGTGGCCCGCAAGGCATGATCATGGGCGAGCTAATAATGGACGACATAGCCGCTAAATTAGGTAAAGATCCGCTTGAGATCCGAAAACTTAATTTATACAAAAAAGGCCGCGACACCACCCCGTATCATCAAACAGTAGAGCAGCATATTTTAAAAGATATGATAAGCCAACTTGAGGAGTCAGGTGATTACTGGGCGCGAAAAAAGGCAATTAAAGCCTTTAACGCATCATCCCCTATTATCAAAAAAGGCCTTGCGATGACGCCGGTTAAATACGGTATATCGTTTACCGTACAACACTTAAACCAGGCGGGTGCACTCGTACATGTTTATAGCGATGGATCAATTCATTTAAACCATGGCGGCACCGAAATGGGCCAAGGGCTTAATACAAAAATAGCGCAAATAGTAGCCCATGGCTTTGGCGTTGATTTTGACGCAGTAAGCATAAGCGCTACCCGTACCGACAAAGTACCAAACACCTCGCCAACCGCCGCATCAAGCGGGACTGACTTAAATGGCATGGCGGCGCTAAACGCGGTAAATACCATAAAAGAGCGTTTAATAAACTTTATAAGTGAGCACTTTGAAGTAGACAGCCAAAGTATTGTATTTAAAGATAATCTCATTACCTTTAGCAAAGGCGAAATTAGCTTTAGCGAACTTGCAAACCTTGCTTATATGAATCGTATATCGCTTTCATCAACCGGTTATTACGCCACGCCTAAAATTCATTACGATAGAGCGAAAGGCGAAGGCCGGCCATTTTTTTACTACGCGCATGGCGTAGCACTCAGTGAAGTAGAAGTAGATACGCTGACAGGCGAAAACACAGTAACTCACGTGGATATACTGCACGATGTGGGCAGCTCAATTAACCCTGCACTTGATATAGGCCAAATTGAAGGCGCTTTTGTGCAAGGTATGGGCTGGCTTACCACCGAAGACTTACAATGGAACGATAAAGGCCAGCTTGCAAGCTTTGGCCCTGCTAACTACAAAATTCCTGCAATTGGCGATACCCCAGCCGAATTTAATGTAAATTTATATAACTCGGCCAACCCAGAAACCACGGTATTTAGATCAAAAGCGGTTGGCGAGCCGCCGTTTATGTTGGCCTTTAGTGTGTGGAGTGCTATTCGTAATGCTATAAGCAGTGTGGCCGATTACAAATACACCGCTCCACTTGATACACCTGCCACACCTGAGCGTGTATTAAATGCAATTGAGCAAACCACTAGCTGGTTTAAGGAGCAGCAACATGGCTAATTTAAATGAGTCGTTTCAGGGTTTTCATACGCAAAATTGGGCGCAAGCTATAAACGAGCACGAACAAAGCGGCATTAATTATGTTATTGCCACTGTACTTGGCACCAATGGCTCAACCCCACGCGGCACAGGCTCTAAAATGGTAATAAGCGGCGAGCACATTTACGACACCCTTGGCGGTGGACACCTTGAATACGTAGTAATAGAAAAAGCCCGCGAGCTACTTGCCAAAGGCGAGGCAGCGCAAGTGATAGAGCAATTTAACCTAGGCGCAAATTTAGGCCAATGCTGCGGGGGAGCTGCCACCGTTATGCTTGAGTGCATGCAATGCGAGCGCTTTACGCTTGATATTTATGGCGCAGGCCATGTAGCACAGGCGCTTATTGGTATATTGGCGCAATTACCTATGCGCATACGCTGGATAGATAGCCGCGCCGATGTATTCCCGCAGGTTATTCCTAATAACGTAATAAAAGTGGTTGATGAAGAGCCAACAGAGCAAGTAAAACGTGCGCCTAAAGCTAACAATTACTTAATACTGACCCATAACCACCAGCTCGACTTTGCACTTACACAAGCCATTATTAAACGCGCTGATGCCAATTGGCTTGGCGTTATTGGCTCTGATACCAAAGCAAAACGCTTTAAGCAGCGCTTAGCTCATCGTGACTTTACCACCGAGCAAATAAAGCAAATAACCTGCCCTGTCGGGCTTGAAAATGTAACGGGCAAGCTCCCTATGGAAGTGGCAATATCAATTAGCGGGCAGTTAATTGGGCTTTATCAGGCTATGCAAACCCATGCGCCCAAACGCCAAGGCTTGCAATGGCGTGCTCTTAAAAATGCCTTAATTAGCACCACGCACGAGGAAGAAAACGCATGAGTAGCTTAAAAATTAACGACCTAAATGCAGCGCAAGCGCATCAAGCATTAGAGCATTGCTGCGCCGCCCCTAACTGGGTAAGCGGTATGCTAAATATCTTGCCATTTGAAAACAAAGAGCACTTATTTAACAGCGCACAAAGCGTATGGGATAGCCTAGGCGAAAGCGATTATTTAGCCGCTTTTGAAGGCCACCCGCAAATAGGCGATTTATCAACATTAAGTAAAAAGTACGCCGCTACAGCGCAAAAAGCGGGGCACGAACAATCAGGCATGAGTAAAGCAAACGAGCAAACCCTAAAAAAAATGATTGCGCTAAATAAAGAATACCTCAGTAAATTTGGCTTTATATTTATTGTGTGTGCCAGTGGTAAAAGTGCTGAGCAAATGCTTGAACTTATTGAGCAGCGTATACACAACACCCGCAGCACAGAGCTTAATATAGCCGCGGGCGAACAAGCCAAAATAACAAAAATAAGATTGGAGTCATTGCTATGAATAAAAGCCCTATTACTACCCATATTTTAGATACCAGCACGGGCAAACCGGCTGAAAATGTAGCTGTACAATTATTTTCACTCACTAATAACGAGTGGCAATTAATTGCTCAAGGAAAAACAAATAGCGACGGGCGAATTACCGACTGGCTCAACACAGACGTAGAATTTGCAACCTATAAACTGGTTTTTGACTTAGACAGCTATTATGAAAGCCAAGAAACACCTGCGTTTTACCCTGAGGCGCAAATTACCTTTAGATTACAAGATAAAAAGCATCATCATATTCCGTTATTGCTTAGCCCATTTGGCTACTCAACGTACAGAGGCAGCTAATTATGAGCACCTACAACAATAATAAAATGACCGTAATTTGTGCCAACATACTCGACTTTGTTGACGACCCCGCCATCGCAGACGAAAGCGCCCATCGCTATTTTGAAAAAGGCGCATTAGTTATTCAAAGCGGCAAAGTCGTTAACCTTGGTTACGAGCAAGACATACTGCCAAGCATTGATAAGTCAGCCACTATTATTCGCCACGATGGTAAATTAGTAATGCCCGGCATGATAGACACGCACATACACTTACCGCAAACCGAAATGGTCGGTGCGTATGGCGAGCAGCTTTTAAGCTGGCTTACCGAATACGCCTTCCCCACTGAAAAAAAGTTTACCTGTGAGCATTATTCAAAAGACATATCTAATCGCTTTTTAGACGAGCTACTGCGTAATGGCACCACTACCGCATTGGTATTTGGTACTGTGCACCCGCAATCGGTAGATGCGTTTTTTAACGAATCTCAAAAACGTAATTTACGCATGATTGCCGGTAAGGTGATGATGGACAGAAACTGCCCAGATGATTTATCAGATTGCGCGCAAACCAGTTACGATCAATCAAAAGAACTGATAGAAAAATGGCACAATGTTGATAGGTTAAGCTATGCAGTAACGCCACGTTTTGCGCCCACATCTACCCCAGAGCAACTACAAAAATGTACTCAATTATTAGAAGAATACCCCGACACCTACCTACATACCCACTTATCTGAAAACAAAGACGAGTGCGAATGGGTAAAAGGGTTATTCCCAGAGGCTGATGATTACCTTAGCGTGTACGAGCAAGCTAAAATGGTGCGTAAACGCTCGGTATTTGCCCATAGTATTCATTTATCTGAGCGCGAGCTTTGCTGCCTTGCCGATAACAACGCGGCTATATCGCACTGTCCTACCTCTAACTTATTTTTAGGCTCGGGCCTTTTAAATTTAAAGAGATGTGAAGAGCATGGAATAAATGTGGGTATGGGTACCGATGTAGGCGCAGGCACAAGTTTTTCTATGCTACAAACAGGTAACGAAGCGTACAAAATTCAGCAGCTACAAGGTCAAAAGTTCTCAGCATTTAAAGGTTTTTATTTAGCCACCCTAGGCGGCGCACGTGCCCTTGATTTAGAGGGCACCATAGGTAACTTTAATGTAGGCTGCGAGGCCGACTTTATTGTAATGGATTACGCGGCCACCTCGTTTTTAAAGTTCAGAATTGGCCATGCCAAAACCCTTCACGAACAGCTTTTTGCCATGATGATGCTAGGCGACGACCGCTGTATTGAACAAACCTACATTATGGGTGAAAGCGTGTATAAACGCGACCAACAAGCCCAGTTTGCAGCCACACCCACACCCGATTTAGAAGAGGCATAACCCGATGGAAAACTATTTATTTGAGCTTGCTCATTTGGTGTTTAGATACTTTCACGTGGTAGCAGGTATAGCGTGGATTGGCGCCTCATTTTATTTTGTGTGGCTTGATAACAACTTACAAACACCGCCACAATGGAAACAAGATAAAGACATAAAAGGCGATTTATGGGCTATTCATGGCGGCGGCTTTTACGAAGTGGCTAAGTATCAAAATGGCCCAGAACAAATGCCCTCTACCCTACATTGGTTTAAATGGGAGGCCTACACAACCTGGATCAGCGGCGCGCTGTTATTTACGCTGTTATATTATGTGGGCGCAGATGTGTATTTACTCGATGCCAGTAAAAGTGAGCTCAGTAAGTTTGCAGCTATTGGTGCATCACTTGGTTTTATAGGCTTAGGCTATGGTGTTTATCGGTTATTGTGTAAAAGCCCGCTTGTTGAAAATGGCAAGGCATTTATTGCCCTAGGTGTAGGCTTTTTAGCGTTATGGACGTATGGGGTTGATCAGCTATTTAGTGACCGCGCAGTGTATATTCATGTTGGTGCATTAATTGGTACCTGTATGGCCGGTAATGTATATCACATTATTATGCCTGCACAGCGCTACATGGTAAGCGAAGTAGAAGCTGGGCGCATTCCTGATTCAGCGCCGGGCTTAAAAGCAAAGCAGTGCTCAGTCCATAATAACTACGCCACCCTACCAGTTATTTTTATTATGCTAAGTAACCATTTTTCGTATACCTATAGCCATGAGTTTGGTTGGTTAGTGCTTATTGGCTTTTTTATTATTGGTATGTGGATACGCCACTTTTTTAACTTAAAGCACCAAGGTGTTAATAAGCCTTCAGTACTAATAAGCGGTATTGCCGCGTTTTTTGCGTTGATGCTAGCCATTGCACCGTGGCCAAGTAGTCCTGTAAACGCACAAAATGAGCTACAAGTAAGCATAAGTGATGCGCAAGCATGGGATATTATTAATAAACACTGTACACAGTGCCACAGTGAAACCCCTACATCGAAGCTTTTTCAAACCGCGCCGCTCGGCTTTAAGCTCGACTCACTTGCTGATGTAAAAAAAGCCAGTGCACTTATTCATACTCGCGCGGTTATAACCAAAGACATGCCATTGGCTAACATGACAAAAATGACTGATGCAGAGCGTGAAATGCTCGGCACTTGGCTTAGCGCAGTAAAAAAGGAGCAGTAACATGAGCGAGCAATTTAAACATTACCCGCGCGATTTAATTGGTTATGGTGCACACACTCCGCATGCCAACTGGCCTAATAAAGCCCGTATAGCCGTGCAAGTAGTATTAAATTACGAAGAAGGCGGTGAAAACTGTGTACTGCATGGTGATGCAGCAGCCGAAACGTTTTTATCTGAAATAGTCAGCGCTCCCCATGTAGAAGACCGCCACATAAGCATGGAGTCTATTTACGAATATGGCTCGCGCGCAGGCGTGTGGCGCTTACTTAAACTCTTTAAAAAATACGATATACCGGTCACCATTTTTGCTGTGGCAATGGCCCTTGAGCGCCACCCCGATGTAGCTAAAGCCTTTGTTGAAGCTGGGCACGAAATTGCAAGCCACGGCCTGCGCTGGATTAATTATCAACATATAGATAAACAAACCGAGCGCGAGCACATGCAAAAAGCCATTGAAATCATTCAAACGCTTACCGGTAAAAAGCCCACAGGCTGGTACACCGGGCGCACAAGCCCTAACACAGCAGCCCTTGTGGTAGAAAATGGCTCGTTTTTATATGATGCCGACGATTACAGCGACGACTTACCCTTTTACAGTATTAAAGAAGGTAAGCCACAGTTAATAGTGCCCTACACGCTTGATGTAAACGACATGCGCTTTGCCGCTGTGCAAGGCTTTAATGCCGGCGATCAGTTTTATAATTATTTAAAAGATGCCTTTGATACGCTTTATGAAGAAGGCGACCCACAAGGTGAAAACGCCCCTAAAATGATGTCTATAGGGCTGCATTGTCGCTTAATTGGCCGCCCTGGGCGCATTAAAGCCCTTGCACGGTTTTTAGAATATGCTAAATCGCATGAGCAAGTTTGGTTTGCCACGCGCGAGCAAATAGCCGAGCACTGGCTTAAAACTCATCCGTATAATACCAATCCGCAATAGTACTTAATCATTTTCAGGGGCTAAACGTGTCGCTATCTGCGTTAAAAAATTCTCATTTACGACTGCATGGATGCAGAAGGTAGAGCAATGCAGGAGCAATTGCCGAGAACAACTAAATAGCGAATTTTTTGCCTTGCTATCAACACGTTTATCCATCCTCAAAATAGATCATTTAATTATGCACATTGGTATAAAAAAGCCTAGATGTGAGCCGTTAAAGCTAAACTCTAAGAGCTTATTAGAGTTATCGTAAAACAAAAAAAGCCCAGCAGTGCTGGGCTTAAGGTCACTTTAGGAGTAGTTAGTTAAATGACACTGTAATGATGTTAGAACATACATTTTCAGTTACACATAATTGGTAATCGTACGATGGTAATGTAGCACCACGTACGTAGTCGCGGTAACGGCCGTTGTCTGATGTGGTATCAACCAGCTCACCGTTACGGTATACGCTTAATGACTCAGCGCCAACTCGTTCCCAACTTAAATCTACACGCATAGTATCAAGGCGAGATTTATTAGCGCGTTTAAGGGTAAGCTCAAGCTCTACGTCACTTACTACAACCGTTTGCGTTGACGTGCTTGTATTGCCTTCGCTGTCAGTTACGGTTAGTACAACATCGTAATTACCAGAAGCTGCATAGACATGCATTGGGTTTTGATCAGATGATGTTGCACCATCACCAAACTCCCAGCTCCACTGTGTAATATCGTTGTTGGCATCAGTACTTGCATCTGTAAACATGGCCGTTAAGCCCTCTATTTCAGCATCAAAGTTAGCTTGTGGTGGCTGAGGAGTAACCTCTCCAATAGCACTAAAAGTAAGAGACCAGCCATTAATGTTACCAACATCAGCACCCGCAGTATCTACAACATGAAGTGTCCAATCCCCGGTTGCAACTTCGCCGTTAAAGGCGCTTGATGTGAATGTTTTAACAATATCGTCGTCACTGCCACCTTCGTTACTCTGTAAAGTAACTTCAGAGCCTTGAGCTGATGTTAGCGTCAGTACCAAATCACCAGACCAAGTATGTGTAATGTTTACATCGGCAGAAGTGCCAAAAAGAGTTAAATCATCAGCAACGGTAATTACAGAACTTGCACCTTGTGGATCGTTATCTGGAATAGATACGTTTTCATCACTGCTATATGTAAAATCGTTTAAGCCTGCAGGCTGAAGCATTAATGACACTGTTTGTGTTTTTAACTGCTGCTCTGTACTTGCTTCAACAGTAAAATCATAATTACCCCAAGGCGTGTCATCAAACGTATTTACAGTTAACACAACTTCATCACCAGGGCGTGCATTAGAGGCATTTAATGATGCACCCTCTAAACCTGCGCTAAGAGAAAGCGCTACATCGCCATCCCACTGCGCAATCGAACCTATCTCAAACGTGTAGGTAACCGTGTCGCCAACAGTTGCTTGCTGAGTTGTAGGAGTAACCGATAATTTAAAGCCAGGTGTAGGGTCAGCATCTAATAATGCCTGGTTTGCATTTAAACGCGTACCTGCAACTGTTTTACCTGTTAAAGCAGTATTGGCATCACCGCTGCTCATTAACAACTCTTTTAACTCTACGGCTGTTAAATCAGGGTTTACTGAAAGAACAAGAGCAGCCACACCTGCAACATGTGGAGTTGCCATTGAAGTGCCAGAATAACTAGCGTAACCGCCACCTGGAATAGTTGAAAGAATAGCGCTACCCGGCGCGCCCATATCAACACTTACTAGGCCCCACTGTGAAAAACCGGACATGTTATCACTGCTATCTGTACTTGCGATCGATAGGACGCTGTCGTTTTCATAGTTAGACGGGTAGTGCGGGTTTACATCGTTATCTACTGCGTCATTCCCTGCTGCAGCAACGAATAAAATATCTGCGTCCTCACTAGCCGTTATCGCATCGGCTAAAGCTTGGCTATAACCGCCTCCGCCCCAGCTATTATTTAAAACGCGTAAGTTAACACCTGAGTTTTTTAGACCAACCATGTAGTCGATACATTTAATAGCATCAGACGTTGAACCACTACCTGAAGCATCTAAAAATTTACAACCAGCGATAGATACATCATGGTTTACACCCACAATACCTTCGTTATTGTTGCCACTTGCACCAATGGTTCCTGAAACATGCGTACCATGCCCTTGATCATCCATTGGGTTTCCTGTGTTAGTTATGGCATTGATGCCATGAACATCATCAACATAACCGTTACCGTCGTTATCAATTCCATCGCCAGCAATCTCACCAGGATTAACCCAAGCATTAGCTAAAAGATCGGGATGACTGTAATCAACACCAGTATCAATCACACCAACAACCACATCCCTACTACCCGTAGAAATTGACCACGCTTCAGGTGCATCAATGTCAGCATCAGCTACACCGCCAGTTTGACCTTCGTTGTTTAAACCCCACAGATCACCAAAACGCGGATCATTTGGCGTAGTGGCAATGCTTACACGATAGTCTGGTTCAACATACTCAATAGCCTGATGAGTTTTAAGGCGTTTAATCGCCTCTTTAGTACTCATGCCCGAAATTTTAAACTTAGCTAACCGCCCAGAAAGTAAAGACTTATAGTTATCATCAATTTCATCAGCGTTTACATCTGAAATTTTTGCTTTAACTAACGAACGCGCTTGTTTACGCATTTGTGCTGATGCATTTTTTTTGTATTTAACAATTACTGCATCACTACTTGCTACAACAGGGTGTTTAACACCTGCATCAGGTAGTTTTGCAGCAGCTAAACACGGGAGTAAAGCAAGAGTGATAATAGATAATTTTGTTTTCATTGTTCTATCCATAGTTGGTTTAACTTAGCCGTACTAAGTAAGTTTACTTACAACTTCAAATACAAGAGGATCACGTGGCATAGAACTAGAAAACTAATAAATATGGATTTACACAAGTCAAAAAATAACAAAAAACTAAAAATCAACATTTTTAACCAGACTTATTAACAAAAAAACATACAACACAGTCATTTTTATGAATTACCGTCCGCCATTTTTACCTTTTTAAGGACCAAACATTTTTACTAGTTTTCCTTCCCAGTTTTGTTCCTATATAGATACTTTTTAATAACTCGATGAAATACATAAAAAATAAAATTGGTAAAAAAAGATGATTTAAGTCCTTCGCCGGGGAGAATACAGTGAAGGTGTATTTACAAAAAAGTTTAGCCACTTTATGTTTAATAAAAATGACAGGCTTAAACTTAGCATTTGTAATAACAAACGATTTACAAAATCAAATTAACAGTGGATCACACCATTATTTCAGCACGGCATGCTGAGCGAAAATATCTTATTAAAATTTATAACACTTAAGGTATTTGATTTTACTATTTCAAGGAGAATAATAATGAAGTTGAATAAAACACTTTTAAGCTGCGCTGTTGCATTAGCAGTCGGTACCAGCTTTGCCTCACACGCAGATACACAAAACAAATCAATGTCTAGCTCGCAACTAAGTACACAAGTATCTACAGAGAGTCTAGAAAACAGCTTAACCCTCAGCCAAACTTCAAATGAAAATAACGCGTTTCTTTATCAAGAAGGCGACAGCAACACCATGCTTGTGACCACCACAGGTAACAATAACGACACTGAAGTTGTGCAAAGCCAATTTGGTAATTATGCCGAAGTAACAACAACTGGCGATAACAACACGCAAGTGTACTCGCAAGATGGCGTTGCTAATGGGTTTATTTCTGAGGTAACAGGTAACAACAACATGTTATTTGTTAGCCAATTTGGCCAGGGCTTTTTCGTAAATAACGAAGCGATTAACATCGTAACCGGTGATGACAACCTTATTGATGTAGAGCAAGGTAGCGGCGGCCACTGGTTCTACAACATGGATATGCAAGGTAATGCAAATGAAATCATGTCTTTACAACAGGGTGAATGGCATGAAGCAGAAATCACCATGCTTTCAGGCGATGAAAACACACTTGATTTAGTTCAAGACGGCTACTGGGATACCTTTAAAGTAAGCAGCTTACAAGGTAACGACAACGAACTTGAAGTTGAACAAAACGGCGACCGTAACGCTGTAGCATTTAGTTCAATTTCTGGTGATGCAAATGAAATTGAAATTGAGCAAGATGGCTTAACAAATGCAGTAACGTTTGCAGCTGTTGTTGGCGATGATAACCAAATAGATTTAGATCAAGAAGGTTCATTAAATACAATTGAATCAAACTTATTTGAAGGCGCAAATAACGAAGTGACAGCAACGCAAGTTGGCGCTGAAAACTTAATGACAGCCGATTTAATTGGCGATAACAACGAGCTAACTTCACTACAAAACGGTGACTTTAACGAATCTTACATGGGTGTAATTGGCTCTGATAATGAGTTTTCAACCACTCAAGTTGGCGACTTAAACTCTGTTCACCTTGCTAACTTTAACGGCACAGATAACGATGTTGATTTAGTTCAATCTGGTGATGAAAACGTCATGCTGGTGCAATCGTCGTACCCTGATGTATCGCTTACATCAAACAATAACGATATTGATATTGCCCAAAGTGGTGCTCAAAACGAGGCAGTTGTTACGCTTGCAGGTATTTTAGATAGTAACGATAACCAAATAGATATTGCGCAAGATGGCATGTTAAACCTAGTCGATATGATGGTTGAAGGTAGTAGCCACAGTATTGATATTTCACAAGAAGGTGAAGGTAACTGGGTAAGCGGCGTTGAGCAGTCAGCCTTTTTAGTGGGTGGTGAAAACGTATCGTTCACAGTTACTCAAGTAGGTAACGATAACCTTGTTGAAGGCTCAGTAATTGGCTACGACAGCACGGTTTCTGTTACGCAAATTGGTGATGGCAATACAGCAACAATTACGCAAATGTAATTATTGAGGTGGGGAGGTTAACCCTCCCCATTTTATTATGAAAAAAAATATTCACTTACGTTACTACCTACTGAGTTTTTTTCTGTTTTTTTCTTCGCTAAGCAATGCTGCGCAAGAACTAGAAATAGATGGCTTACTGCTTGATAGAAGCATTAGTCGTTTTGGCCATCAATTTTATTACGAATTTTCAAATTACTGGCGAGATCTCCCTTCAACCGCTGGTTTTAATATAGAAATAAGAGAAACAGTAATACCAAAAGCTGGCACAAAGCTTTCGCTAATTATGAATAACCAACTCGTGTATGTAACCTATTTAGGACGTAGATTAGCGCCCCTCGACGAACGCGTTGAGCAAGCTGTTTACACTGTAATAGACGCGATGGCACGCTCAAATATGGCAACATCGTCACCCGATATGGCAGTAAATGGATGGTAAAATGAAAAAAATAGCACTTATAATAATAACAACACTTAGTTTTTCAGCCTCGGCAACTGAAATAATTTATACCCCAATCAACCCAAGCTTTGGTGGTAACCCACTCAATGCCACTATGCTGCTTAGTAAAGCGCAAGCGCAAAACAAACACAAAGCCCCAACCATCGAAAAAGGCTACGCCGAGCAATTTCAAGACTCATTAGAGCGCACGTATTTAAACCGCATGGTAAGAGAAATTACCGATATGGCGTTTGGTGAAGAAATTGAAGACAGCCTATTTGACCAAGACTCAATATTTATGAGTGGCGATTATCAAATAGAAGTCATCACCAGTACAACCGACACTATTACAGTAAAAATAACCAATATATTAGATGACTCTGTCGTGATCATCGAAGTTCCGAGGTTTGGATAATGCGCAAAATACTCATAACAATAACTCTATTAGCCATAACTGGTTGCTCAAGTATGGGAAACTTAATACCTCCCTCACAGCAAGTCGCCACCACATTAGAACCCACTGAAATATTTAGTGATTTAAAAAACTTACCTAAACCTGTAGGCAGTATCCCTGTGTCTGTGTATTCGTTTAGAGATCAAACAGGCCAATACAAACCGCAAACTAATGTTAGCTCGTTTTCAACTGCAGTAACGCAAGGTGCTAACTCTATTTTAGTGCAAGCACTGCACGAGTCTGATTGGTTTACACCGGTTGAACGCGAAGGCTTACAAAATATTTTAACAGAGCGAAAAATTATTCGTGCAGGCCAATCTGACAACCCTAACCAACCAGATTTACCGCCCCTAACAACCGCTAAAATAATTTTAGAAGGCGGTATTATTAGCTACGATACCAACGTAAAAACAGGCGGTTTAGGAATGGAATACTTTGGTATTGGCGCATCTGAGTTATACCGTGAAGATGCAATATCTATATATTTACGCGCAGTTGATGTTCGCACCGGCCAAGTATTACTTAGCGTAGCCACCAGCAAAAAAGTACTTAGCCAAGAAATGCGTGCAGGATTTTTTAGGTACGTAAGCTACAAACGCTTAGCCGAAGCTGAAGCCGGCTTTAGTGATAACGAACCGATGAGCATATGTGTAACCCAAGCCATTGAAAAAGCACTCACAGACTTAATTACAAAAGGAATTGATAGAGGGTTGTGGGCACAAAAAGCAGCGTAATACCAATGCGCAATAACATTTGATTAAGCGAAATTAGTATAAGGCTATAATTTAAAAACAAAAAAGGCTACATAATGTAGCCTTTTTTGTATGAGTGAATACAACAATCGTGTTTTAAAAAATTGCTATAACTACTTAGCCATAGGTAATAACACCGATATGTAACGCTGAGCCCAATTTGCTAATTCAACACGGTTACGAGAATTGGTTTTTTTAAAGGCACTGTACAAATGCGTTTTAACGGTGTGGTCACTTATATTAAGTTTATCGGCAATGGCGTTATTGCTCGCCCCTTGAGCAATTAAGTGAATAACCGATTTTTCACGTTTAGTAAGGTGCGCATAATCCCCTTTTTTGAGGGTAATGTCTTCTTGTAGGCTATTAAACGAAGAGGCAACCAAGAGAATATCTGAAAACGCTTTTGATATAACCTTTCGCGTAAACCATAACTCGCCTGCGGTTATTCTAACTAGCCCTTTAAAAATAGTTTCTGGTGCATCTGATTTATAAAACACACCATTGAAATGATTTAACAGTAGGTTTTTTTCGCACACGGCATTGGGCTCTACATTAAATAAGACAACTTTGTGCTTTTTAGCGAGGCAAATTAAGTCGGCAGGCAGTAAATCTAACCAGTTATTTTTAGCGCCATCAATTAAAAATAAATCAAACTTGTCCCTTTTCTCGTTTTTAGGGATCACGTCGTCCATTTTAATATCTCCAAAAATGGCTTGCATGGTTTTTAATATAGTTGTGTAGCTTTCACAGTGAAAAGAAGATTGAAACGTGGTTTTTACAAAAACGGCGTGTGGTTGTAGCATAGATTTCTTCCTTGAAATGTTTACACCACATTACCGAATTTATTAACAACTTACAATGCGCCCTTGGTATTATTCATACACGACATAAAACAATCACCAATTATATTTAGTTAATAGTTACAATAACTTAATGATAATGAATGAATTATTTTCATATAAAATACTGCTCTGATCAGTCCTCACATAACGTATAAAAGCGTGAGGTAACCCTGTTAGTCTAGCCAAAACCTTGCTGTACTACGTATTCTCCGCCCCCTGCTTTTAATTGAGGCACGCACACATTGTATTTTTCTAGTAGGCACTGATTAACAGAAGAGTCGTTTTCTACCATTGTTAACCAGTTTTTCATTATACGTTTACTAAGATCACTAAAACCGTAATTATTAAGCCCTTTAACAGCAAACCACTGCAGCGGAGCCCACCCATTAGGGCTATCCCATTGCTGTAATGTAGAGGTAACGGTAGTAACTATGCCACCGGCCTTTAAAAAGTCGCGGCTTAGTCGCTCGGCAATATGTTGAGCTTGTTGTTCAGACGCTAAGTTAAAAAATAATGCAGTACTTGCGGCAGCGCTTAACACCTTAGATTGACTCGCTTTGTGATGATTATAATCAACAAAAAAGTGTTGTTGCTCACTCCACATGTATTTATTAATCAGTGTGCGGCGAGCTGCTGCGTTATATGGCACACTGTCGGCTGTTGATGACCGCTTTGGTAACAACGAAAACACGGTGACTCTTGATGGCTACGAAAAAGTAGACTTAGGTTTAATTTTAGAACCTATGGAAGGCATAAAACTACAACTGGCCATTGATAACTTAACGGATGAGCAAGGTATAACAGAGGGCGACCCACGTAATGCCGATGCCCCAAATGGCCGCTATATTATGCCACGCACTACGCGCTTTAGTGTAAGTTATGCGTTTTAAACACACTTAATACTAAAGGGAGCTTGGCTCCCTTTATTTTATTTTTTCTTTAAGTGTATTAAGCGCCTCTACCGAAAAGCCCCTATCGTAAAAATGTAAAATTTTACCTTTGCTATCTATTAAAACAACGCGAGTATTGTTTGGGTTTTTATTACCTGTAAATTTTTGCACAGTGTCACCATCTTCATAAATAGTGATTACCCCGCCCCACAGCTCTTTTGGAATACCCTTGCGCATACCGCTGTCTATAAATGTACTAAACATACGCGGGGCCATACCTGCTATGGTAGGCAGTTCGTAAGTGGGTAATGTAACTCCTGTCATGTCTAAGCCAATTAACCAACGGTCTATGTCAAATTGGCTATCTTGTTTATAGCCTATGAGTAACAAGGTTTTATCGGCTTTAAAATCACTAGGTATGGTTACGCTTTTCTCATCTAGGCTTTGGCCGCTAATGGTAGGAAACTGCTTACCGGTAATTTGCTGATTTGGGTATTGAGCTGAGCACGCACTAAGCATTAACACCATAAATGCGCTGGCTATTATTTTAATCATTTTAAAACCTTACACTGTTATAAATATCATACTAATACGTGTATGAGGTAAAACAGGTTTAAACCGTTTGCAATTTTAAATACGCTTTAAACTCTCGAAGTGCCATGGGCTTGGCATATTTCCAGCCTTGGCCATAATGTACGCCAGCTTGTTTTAGTATGGCTTCTTGCTCATTTGTTTCTATGCCTTCTGCTACACTGGTGTAGTTAAACTTACGTACCAACGCCATAATATTAGGGATCATTGATGCCTTTAAGCCTTGTGTTGTTATATCTTGTACAAAGGTGCGGTCAATTTTAAGCTGATGAAAGCTCAAGTTTTGTAGATTTTTTAAGTTAGAATAACCCGTACCAAAATCATCTATCGATAAATTAAAGCCCGCCTCAACCAGCCTTTTAAAGTGGGTATGGGCAACTGTTGAGTCTAAGTATTCGTCTTCTGTTATTTCTAAACAAATAATAAAGCGCGAATCGGTGAGTGCAGGTATGTCTTTTAAAAGCGCAATATTGCCTGTTTCTACATCGTAGGGAAAAATATTAATAGAAATTTTAAAATTGCGCGGTAATGCCTCAACGGTGGTTAGCTCATAAAGTACTTTTTCAATCATGGCTTGGGTAAAGCGCCACGTTAAATTGGTTTTTCTTATAATAGGAATAAATTGATCAGGAAATAAAACCCCGTATTTATCTTCAAAACGGGCCAATGCCTCACAGCCAACCACTTTACCCGTTTGCAAACAAATAATGGGTTGGTAGGTCCAATAAAATGAGCCCTTTTTAAGGCCTTTGCGCACACGCGTGATAGTTGAGCGCCTAGCCGCTAAGCTATAGTCAATTAACAGTCCACTTGATACACCCGCTAACGAAATTAAAATAAGCGAAATAATCAATAAAAATTGATTATCAGCAAAAAATTGGCTCCACGGAAGTTGTGCGGCTGCGCAGTACCCGGGGTTATTAGTACTGCATTTTATAATTGATTCATAAGGTAAAAATGAGTGATTTTTTACCTGCTCATAAACCCCTTTAGCCCCCACTAAATGAAACGTCTCGCGCGTGTTTTTATAAAGTACTTCCCACTGAGGAGAAACAATTACTTTATCGTTAAAAGCGCGCGTATCGACTATTAAATTGTAATTACCTTGCCTTACAATTATCACTTCCATTGCACGGCCACTAAACAAAAGTAAATACAATTGTGGTTCGTACCTTACGCGCACAGGTTTATTATCGTATTTATCAATTCGAATGTAGTCGGGAGGATTATCGGTAATTGTAGCTGCCAGCTTTCCTGCACCGGTGGTGCAAACCAGCTCATTATTTGTAAAAAAGCCAATATCTATCACGTATTGTGCATCAAACAACGCGCGGCGCATTTCTATCAATGTATTGTTATTACATTGTTTAGCGTTTGCGTTATTTAGGCGGGTTAAAATTTTTCTACGTTCTGTTGCGGCAGCATCTATGTGTTGAACAATATAATTTGAATCTCGCGCTAACTGCCTACTTAGCTTTTGTGCAGCAAAGTACATAAGTGTGCTAGCACATATAATAAAAACCACGACACCGCTTAATACTGCAATTAAAGACCTACGTTGATATTATTTCATAACACCTTTTTAAAGAAGCTGTGTGTGAGTCAGGTGCAATAATAATTGCATATCTGGGCATAAAAGCAATCAAGCTTGTAAAATAATTAAAGCAAATTACGTTTTTAATTTATTGATTTGTTTGCATTATAATTGCAAAACCAGGTGGCTGAGTATATCGCTAAGCTGCTTATGGCCTTGGCTATTTAAATGTATACCATCACTCCCTAGGGGGGCGTTAAGGTGTGATATATCAACGTAATTAAGCGCGTGCTCGTGTGCTACACGTTTAAAGAGAGCGTTTAAGGGTTGTAATTTTTGATTATAGTTTAAATAAATACGGCTTAACCCATGCTGAGGGTTAATAAATAAAGGACCAATAACAATTATGTTCGGTAAATTAGCAGGCGAGTAAAATTGTTTAATAGAGCCAATAAAATGCGCAAGGCCGGTGGCTATATCTGTTGGGGCTAAGTTAAAACGCTTTTTTAAATCGTTAGTGCCAAGTGCAATAATGAGCGTGTGTAAAGCGTGTTGCTGCAAATCGGGTTTTAAATAGCGAATACCATTAAGCTCCCCCGTAAAAGGCGGGTTATTCACAAGCGTACGGTTTGGCTGCCCCGACTCTATTACGCTAAAGCCGCTGCCTAGCTGTTGCTGTAACCGCGCGGTCCAACGGGTCTTTTCATCATAGCGCTTACCTGTTTCGGGATTTAAACCCCACGTATTAGATTCGCCAAAGCAGAGTATATTTTTTGTTATTTGCGTCATTAAAATGGATTGAGCGTATAGCCTTGTTGTTGAAGTTGTGCGTGCGCGGTCATCGCAGAAAGCGACATTTTTACGCCATCAATAAGCAATTCAGGCGTTACTTTAAAGTGAGTTGCCGATTGCCCGCACACATACACCTGAGTGTTATTAGCAAGTAGCTGCTTGATTAAGGCTTGGTTTTTATTGTTAGCACTAAAGCGCTTTTTATATTCGCTGTTAGCTAACACATCAACGCTTGCGCTGCCGTGCACAACTAATGCAAGTTGAATGTTTTCAGGCTTTACACCATGCGCTACATGCATATTAATAAAACGCGCTAACGAATTTATTGAGTTATTTTGCTCGCCTTTTTTTGCGCCATCGGCAACATCAAATGCTATTTTAAATACCGTAGAGCTATTAATTTTGTCATGCTCGGGTACATTGTAATAATTACCAAACCCGTTAATTGGTTGCTCATTAGCATTAATAAACGGGCTAAAAAGCAGCGCTAACCCTAGTAAATATTTCATAAAACAATCCTGTGTTTTTAAGCGTATTACTAAACTACCAGAGACAACCAAAAAAGGCTGCAATTTAAGCAACCTTTTGGGTACTTTTATGGTGATGATTAATAAACTGCATACCTAAATAACTAAACGTATTTTTAAATTGCTCTACAAAACACGCCGGCGCTTCACTTGATGACGCATTAGAAAGCACTGAAAAATACTTACTACGCAGCGTTCGTAACTTTGGTTTTAATGCTTCATCGTCCATGTAGTCGGTTATTCTATCAATAAATAACTTCATTTGTACCGTGGTGCTGTACCAATAAACGGGTGAGGCAAACACCCAGTGGTCATACTTTAACAGTGCTTCAAATACCGCATAAAAATCATCGTTTTTATAGTTTTTACTGTAGCAGTATGGCGCTATTTTATAATCATCTAAGCATATTATCCTTACATCGTTTTGCTCAGCAAAGCTGTTAGCGTGTGCCTGCGTATTACCATTTTTACGTGCGCTTGAGTAAATAATAACAGTGCTACGTTTAAGTTTTTGTTGCATTTAGTTAGCTCCTTTTTTAATGTTGAAAGAAGCTTAAAACCTCAACTTATATTGAGGTCAACCGGAAATTTAAAACAATGACAATAGATCAAAAAAAACTAACCGAGGCTAACCTAACCGTAGGTTATGTCGCTAAGCGCAGCGGCGTAAAAGTATCAACCCTACACTTTTACGAAACAAAAGGACTCATACGTAGTTGGCGAAATAGCGGCAACCAACGCCGCTATAAAAAAGATGTTCTGCGCCGTATAGCGGTAATAAAAGCCGCACAAGCCATGGGAATAACACTTGATGAAATTAAACACACCCTGGCCACATTACCTGAGCAGCGCACTCCCACACAAAAAGACTGGTCAGCCCTTTCAAAGCAATGGCAAGCACAGCTTGATGAGCGCATAGCGTATATGCAGCGCCTACGCGACCGCGTAGATGGCTGTATTGGCTGTGGATGTTTATCTATGAGTAAGTGCCCTATTTATAACAAAAACGACCACTTAGGCGAAAACCAAAGTGGTGCTGTGCTGTTAAATTCATCTAGTTAGCATTAAAGGTACATTTATCGGCAAGTCGCATTGATAATTAGCTACAATGTAAGTACTCTATCATGTCTAAAAAGGAAGCAATTATAAGGATATAGCGTTGGAACCTACTAACCCAGCTCCACCCAATAACAACTCTAAAAACCCAGCTACAACACAAAAATTGGCACAGGCCTTAAAAACGGTCGATAACAAAGAACTCAAAAGTACTGGCTTTTGGCTAAATCAATTTTTTATGGTGATCTCTACTATTTTTGGCGTGTACTTAGCCGCTCAAAGCGGTTTAGAACTGGCACTTAAATTTGATAACTTTAGCAAAATGGAAGATAACTATTATTTACGTACCTCATTGTTTGATGAAGTAACCGATAATGTTAAAAGTGTGAGTGAATATGCAGCGCTTTTAGCTAAAAGCCCGCCAAAATCTGAAATGGAATATTTTAAGCCAACGCTTGAAAAATACATATGGCAAACAATGCAATACTCGCCAACAACGCTTGAAACTCCCAGCGAACTGTTGACCCAAATACGCCGTTTTTACTCTCGTTCAGAGTTTTCAATTAATGCAGCCGTTAGCAGAAAAACCTCAGCTAAGCATGCTGCAAGTGAGCTTAAAAAAATAGCAGAACAACTAAAAACGACTACCCTTCCTCGATTAAAAAATAGTGCCGAACAATTGAAAAAAGAGCTGCAACAAAACGATATTTCAGTCGGCTCATTAAAGGAGTTAACACATGCCAACTAAACGCTGCCCTCATTGTAAAGATCATCCATTAGAAGTAACCCAATATCAAGGTGAAGAAATTGACATCTGCCGAGAATGCGGTGGCTTATGGTTTGAAAAAAACGAAGTTAACAGGATGATCAGCGAAATAAATGAAGGGCCAGAAGGTGATAAATTTGAAACTCATTTTGGAGAATCTTTAGGTGTTTCAGAACTTGATTGCCCAGATTGTAGTAAAAGTTTAGAGCGTTTTCATCTTCTCGAGGCCTATCATACCGAAATTGATGTATGTAGACATTGTGATGGCACATGGATTGATAGAGACGAGTTAGAAAGCGTAGAAAAAAGCCCTGAATTAAAAAACAGCTTAAGTGAGCTCAATCAAAAAGTAAGTTGGAAAACCTATCTTTTTCAATTTTTAACGCAAATGCCAGTTGAATATAATATAAAACCACAAAAATCACCGTGGGTGTGACCCGCAGCCTTATTGCTTTAAATACACTCATTTTTGCACTGTATTTTTCAAATCCAAATGCCTTTAATTATGTTATTGATAATTTTGCGATGACACCCGCAGATTTAAGCCAAGGCAAAGAGTTATGGAGTGTTTTAACGTGTGTATTTTTACATGGCTCTATTATGCACTTAGTAGGCAATATGTATTTTTTACATATAGTTGGCGATAACCTAGAAGATGTATTAGGTTATAAGCGCTTTTTAATGTGGTATTTAGTGTGCGGATTACTTGCCTCGTTTGCTAGCTTCATAGTAAGCCCTATGTCGGCAATTCCTGGGGTAGGTGCAAGTGGCGCAATTGCTGGTTTATTTGGTATGTACTTAATGTGGTTTAGGCATGCAAGCCTTACTTTTATGTTTGTAATTTACCAGAAAAAGCTTTCTGCGGTGTGGTTTTTCGCGATTTGGTTAGGGTTTAATATTTTTGGTGCAATAACAGGCCCAGATGGAATTGATTATGGCGCATATATTGGTGGGTTTATAGCAGGCTTAATTATTGGTTACTTACTAAAAAACAAAATTTTAGCAGGAAACCCAATAATTCGTTTGCTTAATCAAAGCGAAGCACAGTTAAAACGTTAACAATTGCTATAAAGCCACTGATAGATAAACATTAGTGGCTTTATAAAGCTAACTTAATCCCTAGCGTATACACCGCGTATAAACTGTATAATACTGGCCAGTATCTTTTATCGGTATATCGTAAGTTTCAGCCTCTTCACTGAGGTCGCATTCAAAGTGATTTAGCATATCAGAAAGTAGCGCTTGCTCTTGCGTGAACTGTATTGAAGTATCCCAAAGTATTGAATCTTCATCTTTTTTATTTCCAATATAAATACTCTGTAGCAAAGAGCTATTAAAAAACATATTTGAAGGATTAGAGCTGCGTATAGTTTTACTTTTAAAGTAAAAATCTCCATTACTATCGCTTATTACTTCATCTGTGTAGGTATCACCATAAATGAGTTCTCGGGTAATTTTAACACCCGCCTGCGGCTCCCCATTTTTTAATAGCCGGCCTTTTATTTGCAGTGATAGTGTTACATCTTGTTTGTTAAAAAAGCCAAACATATCTGCGCATCCTTGTATCGGAAATAGTAAAAATAAAATAAGCGTTAAAGTGACACCTGCTAACCTTGAACTAGTCATAAAAGTCCTTTTTGTGTTTATATTTTTAGCCTACCAGAAAAAATACCGACAGTATGCTCGCTACATTTAAAACAATACACAGCCATAACACCACTATAAAACGACGTTTTTGCGATTTATGCCTAAGCCATTGCTGTGCAATGAGTGCGCCGGGCCAACCGCCTAGTAACGACAGTAGCTGAAGCGTGCGCTCGGGTGTGCGGTTTACTTTTTTATGCGCTGATTGTTTAGCTTGTCGTTTATCCCATGCGTACATTATAAAAGTAAAAAAGCTTAAACCTGTAAAGTAACTTGGTATATAAATGCTCATATTATAAAGCCAATGAGCTTGCCATACTGCGACCAAAAAAAGCAGTGCAAAGGTGATTAATGTTTTCTTTATCAATTCATGATCGCCTATACTAAAAAGAGTTAAACCAAAATAATAAGAGCCAAATTATGACATACTTTAAAGCCCTATTTTTAGTATTATGCTTATACGCCTTTAATAGTTACGCCACTGATACCCCAAGCAACCTTGATAAAGAACTCGCTGTATTTAAACCTTATTTAGGTACTTGGCAGGCCGATTTTGACGTACCTAAAGGTGCCAAACCTGTACAAGATGTTGGCCACTGGGAGCGCGCATTAAATGGTAAAGCTATACATACCAAGCACTCTATTAATGAAGGTGAGTATGGTGGGGAATCAATGATTTTTTACGACAGTAAAAAAGAGTCATTGGTGTTTTACTATTTTACTACCGCAGGTTTTTACACAAAAGGCACCATGAAAGTGCTCAGCCCTACCCAATTTGTAGCGTATGAAGAGGTAACAGGCAGTAAAGAAGGTATTACTAAAGTGCGCTCGATCAGCGAACTAAAAAACGATACGTTTGTAGTTTCAACTTCTTATTTAAAAAAGGGTGAGTGGACTAAGCCCGAGCAGCGTACTTACACACGCAGCACTAAAGCCGTTAAATTTAAATAATGGCCATTCGCTTACAATACAAAAAGGCAGCCTAGGCTGCCTTTGTTATTTATAAAACCGCTATTATTTAGCAAACTTTTTAAATGGTTCGTCAACTGGTGTATCAGCAAGGTGGTTAGTGTAGTTGCTCATTACTTTTTGCGATAAGCCTACAACAATTTCTAGTAGTTGCTGTTTACCATAACCTGCTGCAAAAAACTTTTCAATTTGCTCATCGCTAATTACGCCGCGATCGCGTGTCATTGCAAGTGTGGTTTCACGTAGTGTTTCAAGCTTTGCATCTGCAAGTGGTGTTTTGTTTACTAGAGCATCAATAATATCTTGGTCTACATTCATTGAAGCGGCAATTGCGCTGTGTGCTGGTACACAGTAATGACACTCGTGCTCAACATTAATTGTTTGCCATACCACAGTTAGCTCTTCTGCGTTAAACGAGGTGTTTTGAAATAACTCATGCAGTACTTGGTAACCTTTAAGTAGCGTAGGCGCTTCTGCCATTACGGCATGAAGGTTAGGTAACATGCCAAATGCTGCTACTGAATCAGCCATAAGCGATTTTGACTCTTCTGGTGCGTTGTCTTGAGTATATAACGTAAATTCTGCCATGCTCTGCTCCAATAAATTAATGTGTTTGAGTAACCTAGTGTCAGGTTAAGTAACTTCGAGACACATACTATTTGATTTTGAGCGACCGTTCAAGTTAAAATTGAGCATACGTTCAAAATAGTTGAGATTAAAATGGCAAACAAAGTTAAATTTGAGCGCGATAATGTAATTCGCGTTGCAAGCCAATTGTTTTGGGAAAAGGGGTTTAACGCCACCTCAACCCGCGATTTACAAGAAGCCATTAACATGCGCCCAGGCAGTATATATGCGGCGTTTGGCTCTAAAGAAGGCCTATACAGCGAGTCTTTAAAAGACTACACAGTACAAATGAAAAGCCAAATTGACGGGGTTTTAGCAAGTTCTGACTCTGTTTTAGGTGGTTTGCGTGCGTTTGTAGAAAACGTAATTATTAAAACCAAAGACTGTAGCCCAAGTGCTATTTGTATGTTGGTAAAAGCAAACAGCGAATTTGCAGAAAAAGACGCCTCGTTATACGAGCTAAGCTTAGACCTATCAGCAAAGTTTGAAGCCTACTTAACCACCTTGTTTGCTCAAGCCATTAAAAATAATGAGCTAAGCAGCAACCTTACCGCGCTTGAATACGCGCAGTTTTTTCAGGTGCAATTTACTGGGCTGCGTGGCTATTTTAACCGCCCTGGGGTTGAGCAATTAGCGCAGCCGATGATCAACCAAATGTTTGCCTTGATCAAAAAGCTATAACGTTTCGCATTACTAACCTCTAAAAAGTCTCAACTAAAAAAAGCGGCTAATTCGTGTGAATTAGCCGCTTTTTATATTTGTTAGGGTTGAGCTTTACTTACGTTTTAAGTTTATTAAGCTCGCTATCTTGCTGCGCTACTAATGCATTAAGCGCTTCACTGCTATCGCCCGCTTGGGTAGATAAATCAGCAAGTTGCGATGCAGCATCAGAAATAAGCGTAAGGTTACGATTTATCTCTTCGGTTACTAAGCTTTGTTCCTCGGCTGCGGTGGCAATGTGGGTAATTTGATTAGTAATTTCATCTACTTTTACTACCACACTGTGCAGCGCGTCAAACGCCACTGAGGTTTCGTCTACTGCGCTTTGCGCGCGTACTACGCCTTTTTCAATTACGGTTGATGCATTACCTACTTCTAACAATAAGCTATCTATAAGTTGGCTAATATCATCGGTAGATGAGCGTGTTTTAGACGCCAGTGCACGTACTTCGTCGGCAACTACCGCAAAGCCTCTGCCGTGCTCGCCAGCACGTGCTGCTTCAATAGCTGCATTAAGTGCAAGTAAGTTTGTTTGCTCTGAAATGGTTCTGATCACATCTAAAATTTGCGTAATATCTTTACTACGCGAAGCCACTTTTTCAACCGCTTGGTTGGCTTCTTTTATTTCTTCAGACATGGTTTTCACTTGGCTCATAGCCGATGACAAGCTCGACTCACTACTTACCACTAAACCATTTATTTCATCCGCTTGTTGAGCAGATTGCTCAGAGGCTCTAGCCACTTCAAGTGCGGTGGCGCTCATTTCGTTCATAGCGGTTACCACACTTTCAATTTCTTGAAATTGCGATTGCACGTTATGCTTGGTATCAATAGCAATATGCTGTGCTATTTCGCCTTGCTGTTTTGTTTGCGACGATACATCTTTAAGCTCTGCAATTAAGCCACGTAACTTAGCTAAAAAGGCATTAAAACCACCCGCAAGCGCAATTAGCTCTGCGTGGGTATCTACATGGAGTGTATGAGTTAAGTCACCTTCTGAGCTGGCAAGGTTATCTACACGTTGTTGAATTTGCTCAAGGGGTGCAACCACAGTGCCTACTACTACTTTCATTATAATAAAAGCAATTAAAGCAATAACAGCACCGGTTATTAAAATAACAACACCGAGCTGATTGGCCGAGTCACTCATGTTTTTAGCTAAGGCATTAGGCCCCTCTAGTGCTAAATTACTTGGCACTTCAATAAGTAGGCTCCACTGAGTGTTAGCCAGCTTAATATTAATTGGGTAGTTAACTAAATACTCGCTAGGTGTTTTAAAAAGGCCATGTTGCCCTTTAAATTTAACCAGTTCACTGTAAGTATTGCTACTAACTGCCTCTTTAAATGGGCGGCCTAATTTAGATTTGTAGTGGCTGCTGCCTACAATTAAACCTATATCACTTAAAAGTGTTACTTTTGCTTGGCCGTTATAAAGTTCGTTCGAAAGTTTTTCGGTTAAGCCCTGAAACGTAGGGAGCGTTAAATCAACGCCTGCTAAACCAATAAAGCGGCCCGATTTAGTAATAGGTACGGTTAATGAGGTAAGCATAACCGAATCGCCAGAAGGTATTTCGTAAAGGTAAGGTTCCATAATACAGGGCTTAAGTGTATCTTTTGCGCATAAATACCAATGCGCTTCACGAATACCAAATTCGTTTAACGAGGTCAGGTATTTATCGGCAGCGTTAGCTACTTTTTGCTGCTCAATAATGCCGTTTTGGTCACGCGTTATATATACTTCTAACGTGCCATCGCCATTAACTGAGTGTTTATATCCTTGCTTAAATTGCGCGTCTTGCCCATCAAAGGCATTGGCTTCAAACTGCGAATAAATTGACGATAAAAACCGATTTTTTTCAAGTATAGAGCGGTTAATGCTCACTACCGTGTCGCGGTCTAATGTTTGAGTATTAGCCGCATCACCAAGTAATGCAGCTAATGAGTTTGGAATTCGGTAAGCTTCGTTGATAAATCCGGCAATTTTCTCGCCGTAAGCAGCCGCGTTTGCGTTAAGCTTTTGCTCAACTTCGGCCACGATATAATCTTCAGATTCTTTAGCGAGCGCCTCGCTGTTTGATGACATTTGCCACCATAAAACCCCAGAAAGTACTAATACTGTTAAAAATGTACTCCCAACAGTTATCCATAATAACTTTTTTGCTAACGTGAGTTCTCGCACTTAAATTACCTTTTGTTAAAACACCCCTACAGTTTAATATACAAACTGCATCAAGCCATCAATAACATAAAATAATTTAAGTTTTTTGAACAATTAAGCCTAACGCTTGGCCAAAATAGCAGTGGTTATCGTGGCACCTATGAGTAAAGCAACGCTCACCCACAAACACGCTACAAAGCCATAAACCTGAAACACCCACCCCGAAAGCACCGTGCCCAGTAAACGCCCCATGGCATTGGCCATATAATAAAAGCCAACATCAAGCGATACACCATCGCTTTTAGCAAAGCTGACAATTAAGTAACTATGCACAGATGAATTAACGGCAAATACACCGCCAAAAATAAGCAAACCTATAATCAGCGTGGCATGCACGGCCACATCATGTTGCATAAAAAGTGCTAAAAGTGCTGTTACACCACTTAGCAGCAACACCCATAAATAGGTATGTTTAACGGTATCAACGTTTGAGTTACTGGTGCCGGTAATACGCGGCGCTTGCGATTGCACACCACCGTAGCCAATTACCCAAAGTGCCATAAAGCCACTTACCCACCAAAAGTTCCAGTTAAACTGCTGGGCTAAATAAATAGGTAAAGCCACTACAAACCATACATCACGCGCGGCAAACAAGCATAATCGTGCTGCACTTAATAAATTTATTGCACGGGATTTAGAAAATAGCTCTTTAAACTTAGGCTTATTTTTAGCCTTGCCCATGTCGCCTTTTAAAAATACAACGCTAATTATCCACGCAATAGTGAGTAATAAAATTAGGGCTTTTAAAGCACCTACAAAACCCAGTACCGTAAGGAGTAAACCACCTAAAAAGAAGCCGACCCCTTTTAACGCATTTTTTGAGCCCGTTAAAATAGCCACCCATTTATAGAGCTGGCCTTGGCCGCTTTCTCCCTCGGGCACTAAGTGTTTAATGGCGCTTTTGGCGCTCATTTTATTTAGATCTTTTGCTATGCCGCTAAGCGCTTGCGCCGCCATAACATAAGCTACGGTGAGCCATTCACTTGGCGCACATAACATGGCAAGCGCCATTATTTGCAGCGCCAAGCCAAAGTTCATGGTTTTATTAAGTCCTAAATGAGCCCCTAGCCAACCGCCCACTAAATTGGTGATCACACCAAAAATTTCGTAAAACAAAAACAGCATGGCAATGGCCAGCGCACCATACCCTAACTGATGAAAATGCAGCACCACCAGCATACGGAGTGCGCCATCGGTTAAGGTAAATGCCCAGTAATTACCGGTAATTATTAAATACTGTTTTATTGCTGTAGGTAAATTAGCGAGTTGCTCAAACATGGTTAACGCCCTTAAAACCTTTAATTAATGGTTAAACCAAGTCACTTTTAGCAACTTTAAGCATAAGCTCGGCAGTACGATTAGCGTAGCCCCATTCGTTATCGTACCAAGCGTATAATTTAAGCTGGGTATTATTAATAACCATGGTAGAGAGAGCATCAATAATGCTACTGCGTGGATCGGTTTTGTAATCAATCGATACAAGTGGTTTTTCTTCATAACCTAATACGCCTGCAAGCTCGTTTTCAGACGCTTGAGCAAACCATTCATTCACCTCAGCGGCAGTTACACCACGCTCAAGCTCAAATACACAGTCAGTAATAGATGCGTTAGTTAAAGGTACACGCACAGCATGGCCATTTAACTTACCTTTTAGCTCAGGGAATATATGCGTAATAGCTGTTGCACTACCGGTTGTGGTAGGTATTAGACTTGTCCCGCATGAACGAGCACGACGTAAGTCTTTATGTGGCGCATCAATAATAGTTTGGGTATTGGTAATATCGTGAATAGTGGTCATTGAGCCGTGCTTAATGCCTACTTTTTCTTGCAGTACTTTTACAATAGGCGCTAAACAGTTAGTCGTACACGAAGCCGCAGTCACAATTTTGTGCTCATCTGGGTTATATAAATTATCGTTAACGCCCATAACCACATTTAAAATACCGTCTTCTTTTACCGGAGCAGTTACCACAACGCGCTTAACACCTTGTGCCAAATATTGATTTAACAGCTCAGTGGTTTTCATTTTACCGCTGGCTTCTATTAAAACATCGCAATCAGACCAATCGGTATCGCTAATGGTTTTATTATTGGTAACTGCAATAGTGTGTTTGCCTACACTAAAGCTATTCTCGTTTGCTGTGACGCTGTGCGCTAAACGCCCGTGCACTGAGTCAAACTCTAATAAATGGGCATGTGTTTTAGCATCGCCTGCAACATCGTTTACTTTAATAAATTCTACTTCTGGCCACTCTAAAGCTGCGCGCAGTGTTAAACGTCCCATACGGCCAAAGCCGTTAATACCTACTTTAATTGTCATAATAAATACCTTTAGTAAAGTTATATCAATTTGCTTAATTAACAGCAGCTTGCTGCACGCTCAGGGCGATTACCCATTGCATTGAGTCGATTTAAATCATCGTTATAAAACGCAGAATTTTCGTTTCGTGTTTGCGTTAGTACGCTAAGAGCCCATTGTGGCAGGGCTTTATTAATACTGTAATACACCCATTGATTTTGCTTACGGTCGCTCAATAGGCCACATTGCCTAAGTTGCGCTAAATGGCGCGACACTTTAGGTTGGCTCAGTTCCAGCGCAGCAACAAGCTCACACACACATAGCTCTTGCTCATGGCTAATTAATAACATGGCTTTTAAGCGCGTATCGTCGGCTAAGCATTTGTAAAATTGAAGTGGGTTGAGTTGTTCCATAGCATCCTCGTTTAGTTAGTGTGCATACAATAAAACAAAATAAGAACATATGAAATAGTGAATATACGAATTTTCGTATATTTATTTAAAAGCCCGCTTCAATTAATGTGATCTCTAGTAAATTGCAGCACACAAAAAAGCCCAGTGGCAAACCACTGGGCTATTACAATGCTAAGTGATCAGTTAATTAAATAACCGAAAGCTCAACTTCAATATTACCGCGTGTAGCGTTTGAGTATGGGCATACTTGGTGTGCTTTATTTACCAGCTCTTGCGCTGCTGTTTTATCCATATCACCGAGTGATACTGCTAATTTAACTGCAATGCCAAACCCGCCTTCAATCGCGCCAATAGATACTTCAGAGTTAATGTGTGTATCACTTGGTAGCGCAATTTTTTCGCTACCTGCTACAAATTTTAGTGCACCAATAAAGCACGCTGCATAACCAGCTGCAAATAATTGCTCTGGGTTAGTGCCTTGTCCGTCGTCACCACCTAGCCCTTTTGGGGTTGATAAGTTTACATTTAAACGGCCATCGTCTGATTTAGCTACACCTTCACGGCCACCGGTTGCAGTTGCTTTTGCTGTGTAGGCAACGTTTTGTAATACATTCATAGTGAACTCCAAAGTTTATCAATTAATTTAATTTGCATGCAAAATAATAAGTCAAGTAATTAGAGATTGCAAATACTTTGCATGCAAATTAAAATGTTTTTTGAGTTGAAGCTATTAACGCACTAGGAGTTAGGTATGTCATTTGAGCAATTAAAATTAAAAAATCAGCTTTGTCATAGGTTATATATGGCATCAAATAGCATTGCACGTGCTTACCGTGAGCCTTTAGCTGCACTTAATTTAACGTATCCGCAGTATGTAGTAATGATGGCGCTGTGGGAGCAAGACAAAATAACCATAGCGCAGCTAATAGATAAAACCGCTATTGATGGTGGCGCTATGACCCAAATACTCAAAAAAATGACCGAAAAGTCTCTGCTGGCTGTTATTAAAGATGAGCACGATAAGCGTAAGCGCCTAATTCAGCTTACCCAAAGTGGGCAAGCCCTTAAAAAAGAAGCCGCTGATATTCCGAAAAATATATTATGTAAGTTTGAAAGTGTAGACCCCACACAAGCCAAACAGCTAATGCAGCTGCTTGATTTAGTAATAAGCGATTTAACAACTAAAAACGATGATGAGTTAGCCAACTAACGCGGTTATTTTTTGTTGAATAAACGCCCTAAATGCGCTGATCACCGGGGTCATTTGGCGTCGGTCGGCGTACATCATATAAAGCGGTAGTGGATCGCTTTGCCACTCGGGGCATAAATGAACGAGCTGCCCGCTTGCTAAATCATCAATTACATCTAAGTACGACTTATACGCAATGCCTTTGCCCTCTAGCGCCCAGCGCCTAACCATTTCGCCATCGTTAACTATGTGTTGGCAATTTAGCTGCACTTTTTGCACTGCGCCATTTTTATAAAATCGCCACTCTTTAAACACTTCGCCAAAGCGCATAAAGGTAATGGTGATGTGCTGCGTTAAATTAAGTGGATGTGTAAGCAATCCATTTTTAGCAATATACTCAGCAGAGGCCACTAAAATACGCGCATTATTTAAAAAAAGTGGCGCTGCAATTAACTGCGAATCTTTTGGTACACCAAAGCGCAGCGCAATATCAATTGATTGGCTGTAAATGTCGCTTACTTCGTCACTTAAGTGCAGTTTAAGTTTTACATTCGGGTAGTGTGCTAAAAACTCATTAAGCCATTCACTTAGTTTATTGCGCCCTAAGTCGCACGGGGCCGATACCTGTAGCGTTCCCGTTACTTCGCCCACTGCGGTTTGTACTGCAGCTACCCCTTGTTGAATAAGCGAAAGGGAGTCTTTGGCGTAACTTAAAAACTGCTCCCCTGCCACACTTAAGCGTAAGCTGCGAGTAGAGCGAATAAACAGCACGTTTCCTAAGTCTTTTTCTAGGCGCTTAATAGCTGCACTTACCGCCGCTGGGGTTTGTGCGTTTTGCCTTGCGGCTTCAGAAATACTGGCGCAACTGGCTACATCTATAAAAGTTTGAATATCGTTAAATGATCGCATATTTTCAATTAAAATTTGAAAGTGCTTTAGTTTTTCATGTCTTTTTCTATTTTTCAACTGAGCTATAGTGCTTATAAGTTAAAAACACTTGGTTAAAATCATCAGGAACGCACATGAAAGCATTTGGCTACACCAAAAACACTAAAACGCTTACAGCAAGCTCTATACAAGCAATTGAACCTGATACCCCAACCGCCACCGGGCACGACCTACTTATTGAAGTAAATGCTATTTCGGTAAACCCTGTTGATACAAAAATACGTGCAAATGTAGCGCCAGAGCAAGGCTACAAAGTATTAGGTTGGGACGGCGTAGGCGTTGTAAAAGCCGTTGGCGAGTCGGTTTCGTTATTTAATGTGGGGGATCGTGTATTTTACGCCGGCGATTTATCGCGCCAAGGCAGTAATGCGCAATTTCAATTAGTTGACGAGCGTATTGTAGGGCGTGCGCCTAAAACATTAACCGACGCACAAGCCGCAGCGCTGCCGCTAACCAGCATTACCGCCTACGAAATGCTGTTTGATCGCCTGCAAGTGCCAAAAAATAAGCAAAATACTCAGCAATCTATTTTAGTTATTGGCGCCGCAGGTGGCGTTGGCTCTATTTTAGTACAGCTTGCCAAGCAACTTACTGGGCTAAACGTGGTAGGTACTGCATCGCGCGAGCAAAGCGTAACTTGGCTTAAAGAGTTAGGAGCCAATCATGTGCTCAATCATTCTAAAAACTTAAACGAGCAGCGCAAAGAGCTAGGTTTAGCTGAGTTTGATTACGTTATTGGCTTAACCCATACCGACCAATACCAAGACCAAATAGTGGAGTGTATTAAACCCCAAGGTAAATTTGCGCTAATAGATGACCCTACATCGTTCGATATTTTAAAGTTTAAGCGTAAATGTATTTCAGTGCACTGGGAGTTTATGTTTACCCGCTCGCTATTTACTACCGCCGATATAACGGCGCAGCACACCTTACTTAATGAAATTAGTGAGCTGATAGACGCAGGTACACTTAAAACCACGCTTGGGCAAAATTTAGGATTAATAAACGCCGCTAATTTATATAAAGCACATCAAATTTTAGAGTCGCACACCTCACGCGGTAAACTTGTTTTAGAAGGCTTTTAAACATGATCGAGATTAAAAAAATACTTTTAGTTGCAGCCTGCAGCACCGCGTTTTTAACCAGCAGTGTGTTTGCTAATACCGCTAATCAAAATGCTGATTTAAAAACAGTAGCCACATTCGACGCGCAGCACCCACCGGGTAATATTGCTATTACGCCCTCGGGCCGTAAGTTTTTATCGGTACATGGTTTTTACGGCCAAAAACAAAAAATTATGGAGCTATTAAGCGATGGCACCACCAAAACCTACCCTAATGAAGAATGGGCATACGCGTATAAAAACGGCAAAGGCTTTTACGATGTACTTGGCATAAATGTATCAGCCGATGGCGTATTATGGATGCTTGATACATCAGGCCCTGATCATGCTGGGCGTTTAGTCGGTTGGGATACCAACAAAGAGCAGCTGCATAAAATAATTTATTTAGCTAAACCCACCATTACCGACACCTCGTTTTTAAACGATTTAGTTATCGATAATAAACACGGCGTTGTATACATTGCCGACACCGCACAAGGCAACCAAGCCGCTATTATTACCGTAAATTTAAAAACAGGTGAGGCGCGCAGAGTCTTACAAAATAGCCCATACACCACAGCCGAAAACATCGACATGGTCATTGAAGGGCGCACCATGAAACTAGGCGGCCAACCAGCACGTTTAGGGGTAAACCCAATCACACTCGACCCAAGCGAACAGTGGCTTTACTTTGGCTCTATGTCTGGCACATCGGTTTATCGTATTGCCACAAGCGATATTAACAATAAAAGCCTGAGCGCAAGCGCCCTTGAAAGTAAAGTAACGCGTTACGGCACTAAACCAATTTCAGATGGCATTATTGTTGATGGTGGCGGCAATGTGTATGTTACAGACATAACCAACGGCGCAATTGGTGTAGTAAAACCAAGCGGTAAATACCACGTATTATATAAAGACGAGCGCTTAAGCTGGCCTGATGGCTTTAGTTATGGCGCCGATCATAAAATATATTTTACCGTAGATGAGTTACACCGCTCGCCAGTATTAAATAACGGTAAAAACGCCAGCCAAGGAAAATTTAGTGTGCTGTCGTTCGACCCGCTAGTAAAGGGTAAAGTAGGGCGCTAAATACAGCGTATAAACCATACGCCACGCACCCGCTGCGTGGCTTTTTGGTGCAACTTTTAAGCCTTTTAGCCCCAAAATGGTGCTAAGCGCTCAAAAGTTATTTTTAGTGTTTTAATAAATATCTGATTTGTATTCATAAAATATTCAATTAACAGTTGGCATAATTCTTCCACAGTACAGATGTGTTCAGTGAAACTTTCAAGGAAAATACCATGGCTAACCTATACCACACCCTTTACCTACTATGGCGTTTAGACATTAGCGTATGGCAGGTAAACGATCCGAGCAATACCCATACCACGTGCGACAAAGAGCGAGTTTACAGCCGATAAATTTCGTATTTATAGGCTTTGCAAGCGCGGCCATTGCGTTGTATTGTTAAGTAACTAAAAACAATATGATTGGAACGTGTATGCACGCCTTAGAAGTAAATTTTGATGGCTTAGTTGGCCCTACTCACAACTATGCGGGTTTATCGTATGGTAACGTTGCCTCGTTAAATAATGCGGCAAGTTTTTCAAACCCTCAAGAAGCTGTGTTACAGGGCCTTGAAAAAATGAAAGCCATGCACGACAAAGGCCTAACACAAGGTGTGTTTGCGCCCCACGCACGCCCCGATTTAAACGTACTACGTCGCCTAGGTTTTACCGGCAACGACTCGCAAGTTATTCATAAAGCATTTAAAGCAGACCCTATTTTATTGCGCGCGTGTTATTCGGCCTCTGCAATGTGGACCGCCAATGCCGCTACTGTTTCTCCATCGCCAGACACCCTCGATGGCAAAGTGCATTTTACCTCAGCTAATTTAAACAATAAGTTTCATCGCTCCCTAGAGCCTGCTACAACTACCCGCTTACTAAAAGCCATGTTTAATAACGATAGCTATTTTGCACACCACACGCATTTACCCGATCAGGGCTTTTTTGGCGACGAAGGCGCGGCTAACCATACCCGACTTTGCGACAGCCACGGCGAGCAAGGCCTAGAAATGTTTGTATTTGGCGCAAGTGCCTTTAACAGCCAATTACCAAAACCGGCTAAGTTTCCTGCAAGGCAAACACTAGAAGCATCAGAAGCCATTTGCCGATTACATAATTTAAAAGAATCGAGCCAAATTTTACTGCAGCAAAATCCAGATGTTATAGACCAAGGCGTGTTTCATAACGATGTAATTGCAGTAGGTAACGCAAACGTATTGCTTTGCCACCAGCAAGCATTTTTAAACCAACACGATGCCCTGCAAGAAATTCGCGATGCCTACACCGGCAGCAAACAGCTATACATAATTGAAGTACCTACTGATAAAGTAAGCATTAGCGATGCAGTAAGCAGTTACTTATTTAATAGCCAATTAGTAAGCCTAGATGATGGCTCAATGCTATTAGTAGCGCCACAAGAGTGCCAACGTAATAGCGCAGTAAACGCCTACATTGAAGAAATGATTTTAGCCGATAACCCAGTAAACCAAGTGCAGTTTTTTGACCTGCGCCAAAGTATGCAAAATGGCGGCGGCCCTGCCTGCTTACGTTTACGTGTAGCTCTTAACGAGCAAGAACTTGCTGCGGTAAACCCAGAGGTTATTTTAACCGATACTAAATACACTCAGCTTTGTGACTGGGCAAAACGAAACTACCGCGATAAGTTAGGTGCAAGCGACTTTGCCGACTCAGCCCTACTCACCGAAAGCTACCAAGCACTGGATGAACTAACCCAGCTGCTTAATTTAGGCTCAGTGTACGACTTTCAATTAGAAGGGTAATACTCGTCAGCAAAAAGCTGATACAAAAATAGCGAGCCAAGGCTCGCTATTTTTATTTGTGCTTATGCTAAGAGTGTTTAAAGGTTTTTATTATACCAATTCGCTTAATTAAGTGAGCTATTTTGAGGCTGGAAAAACGTGTTGATAACTAGGCAAAAAATTCGTTATTTAGTTGTTCTAAATGAGAATTTTTTAACGCAGGTAGCGGCACGTTTAGCCCCGCAAAATGATTAAGTATTATTGCGGATTGGTATTAACCGTTACTGCCGATGCCATCGACTCAGATATATGCAACGTACGCTGCGGAAACGGAATACTCAGCCCCGCGCCTTCTATGGCCTCTTTAACGCGTTTATTTAAATCCCACACGGTTTGCCAGTAATCGCCATTTACAGCCCATGCACGTAATTGAATATTTACTGCGCTTTCGCCTATTGAGGTAACCATTACTTTAGGCGCGGGCTCTGCGAGTAATCGGCTTTCTGATTCGGCAACTTCTTTAAGTACATTTAAGCCAACATCAATAGAGTCGGCGTACGAAATTCCCACTACTATATCCATGCGCCTTTTACCGTTGCGGGTAAAGTTTTTAATGTTGCCGCCCCACACTTTACCGTTAGGCGATGCGATATACAGGCCGTCGGTGGTTTTAAAAATGGTCGTAAATAAGTTTATTTCGTTTACTGTGCCAAGCGTGCCGCTCGCATCTACAAAATCGCCTATTTTAAATGGCCTAAGTATTAATAACATAATGCCGGCTGCAATATTACTTAAAGTGTTTTTAAGCGCCAAACCAATCGCTAAACCCGCCGCGCCCATTAGCGCTATTAAGCTTGCCGTATTAACGCCAAAAATATCTAATATAAACAGCCCAGCAATTATGTAAACTAAATACCCCGCAATGCTCGATAGAAGCGGCAGTAGCGTTTCGTCTACTTTTTTTAATGGCGACTTAGAATTTTTAATCGCTTTTTTTACCGAACGCGCAATAAGTGCACTCGCAACTAAAATAGCCAAGGCTAATACCACTTTGTAACCTAAAGTGATGATTGTTTCTGAATGGCTTTGCCAAAACACAATAAGTTTATCTTTCATACATATTCCAACTATGGGCTGATTATCAGCAAGAATTAAATCTATACACTTCAAAAGAACTGGCGGGAGTATATAGTAAAAACTTTAAAGCGATAGCATTAAAATAAGTGGAAGGTGTGCCTATATCAGCAAATTAATTGGGCAAAGTTTTTCTTTTTTTCGCTTAAATTTTCACACTTAAAGCCTTAGTGCTCACAAACTAGTTAACCTATGGCGTACATACTTTTGTTCAAAAATGCGCAAAGTAAAATAAAGATTAACTTCAAGTAACTATTCTAAAAACCAGTTCAATCTAAATTCAGCTTAGCCCTTCTACAATCCGCTTTATAAACTAAAGGAGTAAATCATGAATTTTAAATCAACATTAGTCAGCAGCGCCGTTCTTTTTGCATTAGCCGGGTGTGGCTCTTCAAGTGATGACAATGGCACAACACCGCCACAATCTAGCGACAAGTCAACCTTTAGCCTTGGTGTGTCAGATGCGCCGGTTAGTGGTTTAAAAGCGGTTAACGTCGTGTTTGATTCAATCACTATTAAAACACAAGGCGATGAAGAATTTAGTTTTGAAACCCGAAGTGAAGCTGACGCATCTCAACCACAAATGGTTGATTTGCTCGATTACACCGGGGACGATGTTTTTGAGCTGCTTGACGATCAAGAAGTGCCAGCAGGCGAATACTCGTGGATCCGCGCTCAAGTTATAAATGGCGATACTAATAACCTTAGTTTTACATCTCACGTAGTATACGAAGACGACAGCATTGCTCCGCTCGTGGTAAAAAGAAAAGGGAATGATGGTGTAGGCGAAATACAACTCGATGGCTTTACACTTAACCAAACTGATAACGACTTTGTTTTAGAATTTGACCTAAAAAAATCGCTGGTCGATCCCCAAAATAATGAGGAGATCTTTTTAAAACCTAGAGGCGTACGATTACAAAATCTTTCTGAGTCACAAGAAATTGAAGGCACAGTAAGCCAAGCGCTTATTAATAACTGTGAAACAGACAATATCGCCACTGCTGCTGCAGATTCAACGTTTGGACACGCCGTATATTTATATTCATCAGATGCTCAAATACCTAAAGATATATACGAAATAGATGAGCAAACCCCAGAAGATGCTCCACTTGCGACCGCAAATGTTGTATTTGACCAAGACGATAACCAATATGAGTTTGAGCTTGCTTTCATTACACCGGGAGACTACCAACTTGGCTATACGTGCACCGCACATATAGACGATGCAGAGCTAGAAGATACAGGTTTCTCTGTTTATCAACTTAAGCAAATTAGTGTACCGCAAACTGAGGACCTTTCAGTTAGCTTTGACATAACACAATAAACGTATAGCGCACTTTAAGGTGCGCTTTTTTTATAAAAAGTATAACAAAAACGAACACTCCACCTTTGCAAAAACCCATTAAAGCCACTCATCTAACATCATCCAAATAATTCATTCGAAAAGTGACCTGCATTCAAGCCCCGTTAACCCAGAACTGGTACAGTCAATAGCACGTATTAGTTAAACCGTTCTTATCATTTTGAATATGTAAACATAGGAGAAATAATCATGGCGAAAGAAAAAGTAGTTCTAATTACAGGTGCCTCTAGTGGCATAGGTGAAGCGAGTGCAAAAACATTGGTTAATAACGGCCATAAAGTCATTCTTACCGCCAGAAGTGAAGATAAATTAGCTGAACTAGTTGAGTCGTTAGGTGAAGATAACGCACTGAGTGTACCCGCAGATGCCACCGACTTTACCGAACTTGAAAACGTAGTAACAAAAGGGCTTAAAAAATTTGGCCGACTAGATGCCGCATTTGCCAACGCAGGTATGGGCGTTTCAACCGCAGGCACTGAAAAAGGCGACCCCGATGAATGGTCAACCATGATAGATATAAACATTAAAGCCCTGCTGTGGACGGCAAAAGCAACCCTGCCTCATTTACGCCAAAACAAAGGCCACTTTATATTAACCAGCTCAGCCGCTGGCCGTAAGCCAATAAAAGGCTCTATTTACGGTGCAACTAAATGGTTTGCTTACGGGTTTGGGCAAAACTTAGCTGAGGAAATGAGCGAGTGGAATGGCCGCTGTACCACCATAGCCCCTGGTATGGTAAATACCCCATTTTTTGATGAAGCAAAGCCCGACAAACTCGACCCACAAGATGTAGCCGACGCCATACTGTTTGCCATTGAAGCAAACCAGCGCAACAACGTACGCGAGATTTATTTAATGCCGACTAATTAACGCTGATTGGTTAAATTTGAGCTGTCAGGTTTAATGCCTATGGCGTTAAACCTGATGGTTGTTTTTGATAAATACTGGCTGGATAGAATGAAGAATTTAAGATGGGTGTCTTGTTTATTTATCTTGTTTATTTAGTAATGGTAACGGCACGAGATAACTGTAATTGCTGTATCATCCACGGCATATACCAAACGATTTGTATCATCTATTCTACGAGACCAAAAGCCTGAAAGATTTTCTTTGAGGGGTTCCGGTTTTCCAATCCCATCAAAAGGAGAGCGCTTAACATCGACAATTAGCTTATTTATACGTTTCAAGGTTTTCTTATCTTGAGTCTGCCAGTAGACATAACTATTCCAAGCTTCATCAGTCCATGATAATAACCTGTTACTCATCAATAAGTTCTCGTGGAGTCGTTTTGCCCGCTTTATACTGCGCAATTGAACGGTTTAAATGTTCAGCGTTCGCTGGAGAGCGAAGTAAATGAACAGTTTCCATAAGGCTGTTGTAGTAATCTAATGACATTACAACCGCATCTTCAGTGTCACGACGAGTGATTACTGTCGTATCTGCATCATTAATTACATTATCCAAAACGGCTTTTAGACTATTTCGGGCTTCGGTAAAAGACACTATTCTCATTTTGCACCTCACTTGTACATTATATAAGACAAGTTTAGCTGGAAAATTATTACATGTACAGGATACTGTGCATTACTTTGTTGTGGTAGCAAATTTCTAAACAAAGCGCACAGACATGTGGGCTAAAACAAAGGCCACTTTATATTAACCAGCCCAGCTGCTAGCCGTATGCCAATTAAAGGCTCTATTTACGGCGCAACTAAATGGTTTGCTTACGGATTTGGTCAAAACTTAGCTGAGGAAATGAGCGAGTGGAACGGCCGCTGTACTACCATAGCCCCTGGCATGGTAAACACCCCATTTTTTGATGAAGCTAAACCCGATAAACTCGACCCGCAAGATGTAGCCGACGCCGTATTGTTTGCAATAGAGGCAAACCAGCGCAATAGCATACGCGAGATTTATTTAATGCCAACTAACTAACGTTGATTGGTTGAGTTTGAGCTGTCAGGTTTAATGCCAATGACGTTAAACCTGACGGTTTTTTTAATAAATACTGGCTGGATACAATGAAGAATTTAAGATAGGTGTCTAGTCTATTTCTTGATCTTTCCCCTGGCTTGACTTGTTATAGCTTTCCAAGTCATCCTCGATAATATCCGTTTGTATGAGAAACTTTATCAATGAATACCTTATTATCCGTTCCATCCCGATGAATGTAGGCGAACGTTTGATTGATTTCTGCATGTCTTTATCTTCGATTACAGGATTACTGTGTATGACTTCCTCATTATCACGTAAATAGTTCACCGCCATCCAAGAAGACGGTAATTTCCCAGCATGAACATACTTACTACGCAAATTATAGGCGGCTTTTAATCTCTGTTTTATATCCGACTCTGAAAGCTTTTGGAATTCATGCTTTGCTTCAGTTCTATTGAAAAAATCACTATCTAGGCAATCAATAATAAACTTACAGAATGCCTCTGAAATCCCCATTAATTTAGAGCTAACTTTTTTGTGCAGTTTCTCCCCATCTTTACCTAGCCCCTTGAGTTGTTTTAATAACTGCTTTGTATTTTCGTCAAGCAACTCTTCTATTGGGTATTTGAAGTGAGACGCCAATATTTCACCAGCAGTTATAAGACTAAGAAATGCTAACTCTGGGCTTTCTTCAACTATTCGAATTGCCTGTATATAGTACCTACCCGCATACCAAAATGTTGAGTGAGCATCAGCGTTATCGCCATCATGCTCAAACAAAACGTGTTCAATGTATTTAATGTTTTCTAGGCATAGTCCTATCTGATAATCCGCTCTTTTATTAACACTATTGAAGCTCAGGTTCTTGTTATATATTTGGTGGCTAGATTCAACTGACGGAACGTAAGGCCATCCGTGTTGTTGTATTAATCCATGAGAGTCGAACCGTTTTCCAAATAACACAGAGAGTGCGATACAAAAGTTCTCACCAATTTGGCTATAGTCAGGTATTACGATGGTGTCTTTTTTGTACTCAGGCGTTGCAACGGTAATTTCAATGTATTCCCGATAAATTCTTTCATCTGCCTTTGGTGTGTATACGTTTACTCGTGCATTCTCGTTTGCATTGACGATTCGAAACACGTCATTTTCATATTGACCTACAAAATGAGATGGAGTCGATAAAAGCAGTTTTGTGATATCCGTTCTTGGCTTAGGTAATGCCATGGTTCTCCCTTTTGCTATAACAATTTAGTCTACGACATTTGCCGTTTATAAACTGCCAAATGTCCCTATTTTATACTGATTTCATCCTAGCTATAAAATAAACACCTGTAAACAAATAGTTAGCTTCACCTTACTTTTCCTAAATGTAGCAAAACCCCAAAATGGTGGAGATCAGTAATATCAGACATATAGCTGTTTAGTTGTACTAGTTGATTATTAATTAACAGGTTATATTTTAAATATCTGTGTTTAAATCAATAACGCATACACCCATTAACCCGTAAACTTGTAACCCGTTATTGCTTATAAAATTAGTTAAGAATCACAATCTACTTCTATTGAACCCTTTGTATTTTTACTTCATATTAGCTGAACTACTTTTCAATTATTAGGCTGTTATGTCACTTTTAAAATTTAGCCAAGCACTTATATTTATCCTTGCAAGTACCTTGTCGCTTACAAGCCATGCGGCGCTTAATAAAAACGAGCGTGAAATAGTAAAACAAGTTGAGCAAAACATGCCGCAAGCGCTCAAAGAAATAGAACAAGCGGTAAACATTAATAGCGGTTCACTAAATATTGAAGGCGTAAAAAAGGTGGGCGCGCTTGCAAGCGAGCAACTAAAAGCGATTGGTTTTAAGGTTGAGTGGTTAGATGGCAGCGCGTTTAACCGTGCAGGGCATGTACTCGCAACCTTTGAAAGTAAAAACCCCGAGGCAATAAAACTACTGATGATCGGCCATCTTGATACTGTTTTTGCTAAACACGATAACTTTATTACCTACAAACAAATTGATGAACACACCGCCAGCGGCCCAGGGGTAGCCGATATGAAAGGCGGCAACACCATCATTATTACCGCCCTTAAAAGCTTACAAGCCCTTAATTTACTTGAAAACGTAAGCGTAAAAGTACTGCTTACCGGCGATGAAGAAAGCAGCGGTCGTCCACTTAGTTTATCTAAACAAGCTATTGTTGATGCAGCAATTTGGGCTGACGTAGCGCTAGGTTTTGAGAACGGCGATAACAATATTAAAACCGCGATGGCGGCGCGCCGTGGTTATACCGGCTGGACGTTAAATGTAACGGCCAATGCTGCACATTCGTCGCAAATATTTAGTGACAATGTTGGCTATGGCGCTATTTACGAGGCGTCGCGTATTTTAAATGACTTTAGAGAACAACTTGCCACACAACCTAACTTAACCTTTAACCCAGGGCTTATTGTAGGCGGTACAAATGCCGATTACGACAGTGCTAACTCGTCAGCCACGGCGTTTGGTAAAAGTAACGTAATTGCGCAAACCGTGCATGTAGCGGGTGATTTACGGGCGCTTTCGCCAAAGCAGGTAGAAGGCGCTAAAAAAGTGATGCAGCAAATAGTGGCTAAAAGCTTAAATGGCAGCCACGCTGAGCTTATTTTTGAAGACGGCTACCCACCAATGGGGCTCACTGAGGGTAATAAAAAGCTGCTTGCACTGTATAGCCAAGCAAGCCAAGACTTAGGCTATAACAAAGTGGAGGCTGCAAACCCACGTAATGCCGGTGCGGCTGATATTTCGTTTGCTGCAAACCATGTTGATATGGCGCTTGATGGCCTAGGCCTAATGGGCAGTGGCGCACACACTAAAAACGAAACCGCCGATTTAACCTCACTTAATAAAAACACCGCTAAAACAGCACTGCTTATTTACAGATTAGGGCAGTTATAAACGCAGGCTTAGCCTTTATGGGCTAATAGGCTCTAACCGTTTGCCTGCTACTTGCAATGCAAACTTACGCAACGTTTTAAGCTGCGGGCTTTCGGTTTGCCAATAGTGCCAGTACAAAGGTGTATCTATATAATATTCTGGGAATAAATCGACTAACTCCCCTTTTACCAGCGAGTCTCCTAGCTGTAATGTAGGTAATAGCCCATAACCTAGGCCTGCTATCATGGCTTGTTTAAATCCCTCTGACGAAGGGTAAATATGGGTAAACAGTGGGGCTGAGCCATTAATATCTTCTAAAAACTGGTGTTGTAGCTTGTCATACTCACTAAATACCAAGCACGGTAAATGCGCTAATTGCGAAAGCTCAGTAAGCTTATGTTGTTTTATAAAATCGGGGCTTGCAATGGCTTTGTAGCGTATGGCGCCAAGTGGGCTAACTAGGCCGCCATTAACGGGCTCGGGGGATGAGCTAATACACACCATAACCTCGCCGTCTTTCATTCTTTTATGGGCAATGGATTGATCTTCACTAATGACTTCAAAGCGTAATTTGCACGCAAGCTCTGTATCTAATACGGCGAGTGCTTCGGGAAGCCAGGTGGCAAGCGAATCCGCATTAGCAGCAAGCTTTACGCTAAGCGGGGTGTTTAAATCTGTGTGCTCGTTAAGTGCCTCTACATTAAGGGCCACTTCTAGCTGTAATACTTGCTGTAAATGGTTAAGTAAACGTTTACCAAGGGGCGTTGGCGGCTGGGTTCTTATTAATACGGGCTCGCCTAGTTTGGCCTCAAGCTGATGAATACGCCTACTCACCGCCGATTGGGTAATAAATAATTTTTTTGAGGCCTTTTCAAATCCGCCTTCACTTATAACGGCACTAAGCGCATTGAGTAACTGGTAATCAATCATGAGTTTTACGCATATAACAATAAATATATTCATTGGATTTGTAACAGAATCCCCCTACCCTGCAAGGCATTGGATAACAGGTTTTATTTGAGTGGATTTGAAGTATGTCGTTTTTGTCGGGTGTGATGTTAGGGCTGAGTTTAATTATTGCCATTGGGGCGCAAAATATTTGGATTTTAAGCCAATGTATGGCGGGCGCTAACCGTTTTGTTTTAGCCGCGGTTTGTATACTTTGCGACGCCACATTAATTATTGTAGGTGTATTTGCCGCTAATGAGTTAAAGCTATGGCTGCCGGGGTTATTACCGTGGTTAACCTGGGGTGGTATAGCTATGTTACTTTACTTAGCATTTGGCTCTGCGCGCAGCGCAATTAAAGGCACATCGGGGTTAAAAGTAACTCAGGTAATAAAAGTGAGCTGGTGGAAAACGGCCCTTGCGGCCTTTGCTATAAGCTTACTAAATCCACATGTTTATTTAGACACCGTATTGCTGCTTGGCAGCATTGGCGCATTACAACCCGTGCCTATGCACTTTGCTATTGGCGCTTGTGTGGCCTCTGTTATTTGGTTTAGTAGCTTAGTGTTGTTTGCGCCAAAATTAAAAAAGGTTTTAAGCTCCCCGTTTAGATGGCGCGTATTTGATAGCTGTATTGCGGTTATTTTATGTTTTGTAGCGTTTCAGTTATATAACGTGCCAAGCCAATAAGCCAAAACAGCGGTAGTTATGTATTTAACTACCAATGTTGTTAGCCGTTTTTTAAAAGACTAAGACATTATTTTATAAAGTAATTCTCGCACTGTGGCCGGTTCAAACGGTTTATCGCAAATGGCATCAACTCCTGCTTGCGCAATATTAGCTAGGTGAGTGTCGTTTGCCTCTGAGCTCACCATTAAAATAGGAATATGCGAGTAAGCATTTGAGCCACGTACTGTTTCGGTTAGCTCGCGTCCATCCATTTCTGGCATGTTGTAATCGGTAACGATTAAGTCGAACGACTGTTCACTAAGGTGCGCTATGGCTTCTTTTCCGTTTTCGGCTTCTACGGGTTCGGGGATCCCCATGCCAGCAAGTACGCGTATTATGTGTTTACGAGCAAAGCGGCTGTCGTCTACTACAAGTACACGAAGTAGCGTTACATCAAAATGATCAAGATCTACTTCTTCTTCGCTTATTATATCGAGGGTTGCTTTGAGTGCGCGAGTAATGGCTTTTGCACTAAAAGGCTTAGGTAAAATAGCCAGCACACCGGATTGGCGTAGTTGCTCAAGGTACTTTTTATTACGCTCGCTCGATATAAGCATAAAAGGTTGATGTTCAGTGGCGGGGTTAAGTCTTATTTTTTGCAATAATGAGTCGGCGGTGCCGTCTGATAAGTACATCGAGCTTATTACTAGGTCTGGGTGGTAACTTTCAAGTAACGATAAAACCTGCGCTTGAGTAGCCGCAGTTTCTACTTGTTTAACGCCACTTTCTGCAAGCGATTTTATTATTATTTTTTGCTGAACCTCTGAAGGCTCTACAAGTAAAATGGACAAGTTTGCTATTGCAGTTAGGTCGCTCATTCAAGTCTCTTTAGTATTGTTATAATAAGGATAATAATAACATTGTTGACTCGTTAATATTATATAAAGAGATTGTAATATTTAAGAAAACATTAGCAATCTCTTCAAAATATAGCACTTTCTAATTAGATTGGATGTATTCTAATGCATTCATTTTTTTGTACGTTACATTGCTGTGCATTATGTGAACAGGGTTAGGGTCTACCACTTCTACAGGTATGTCGTAATTACGGGCTACTTCTAATGCCATTTGGGTGATATTTACACTAAACGAGGTGCCCATAAATACAATTTTATCGGCGTTGAGCATACGCTGTTGTGCTTCGGTTATTCTGTAAAGCTCAGTGTAAAATTCATCGAACAACAACACAAAAGGCTTAAACGAATGATTAAGCTCAGGTGTTTGGTTTTGAATATTAAATAGCTCAAAAAGAGACTCATGCAGGCGGCTTTCATCCACACTATCCCACGGAGTCATAAGCGGTTTAACGGCTTCGCCTTGCTCATGAAATAACGTCATTTGATCGAGCCTGCCGTGTATAGCAATGTAATTTTTATTACCGGCTTTGCCATCAAGGCCATCTATATTTTGGGTTATTAAGTTTTTATCGCTCAGCCAATGGTGTACTTCATTCGGGCCATGGTTACGATAGGCAGCAAAACGGTTGTAATACCAAGCTAAAAACTCGCGTGGATTATTTTGATACATATCACGCGTGGCCATTTCCATAGGCGTATAATTTTTACTACCTATAGTCCAAAAGCCATCTTCGCCTCTAAATGTAGGTATGCCACTGGCTGCGCTTACCCCTGCACCGGTAATATAAAGTGTATTCACTGTGTTACCTCGTACCCTAATACATTGCTTATTACTTGCTGTTGATTGTTCATGCCGCCAATACGATATAAAGCCCCATTGTGCTCAAGTAGGCCACGGTGATCCATACTGCCAACAGCTACATTAGGTAGTACCTGCCACGTGTTTTGCTTTACATTAAAACGCCATACATGGTTGCTGGCCGGGGCGGGCTGTTTATTGTAGCCAATCCCATCGTAATTATAGGGGTTATTTGAGCCGCCCAGCATGTAAATATTGTTATTGTAGCTAGTAGCAGCCATACGGTAATGCGGCTCCCCCGTTGGGTGGGGCAAAGTACGCCAATCTATTTTTAGCGGATTGTTGGCATTTATTGTGCCTTTTAAACACTGCGCAACACCTGCAAACGAGCGGCGAGAATCTGGATTTGCTTGGGTTTTAACGCCATCGCAAATAACAATAGTATTACCACTAATAGCAGCCGCTTGGCCAAATACAGGCTCACCTAAAAAAGGCGACGCCTGCTGCCATGTATTGTTTTTAGTATCGTACACCTGTACTAAATTTACGTTGCCATCGTTATGCCAACCGCTAATAAGGTATATGTAACGCTCTTTGTAGCTTAGCGCTACGCTGTCATCAACTGGTACTGGCATGCTTGCAAGGTGTTTATACGTATTGTTTTTTATATCGAAACGGTACACATCGGGGCTTGAAATTTCAGTATGATCGCTATCTACCGTGTAGCCACCAAAAATATAAGCGTATTCACCTAAGCCAACAGCAGTACTGGCTAAGCGCCCCTTTAATGGCAAACTTGAAGGCACACTCGCTTGTTGCTGCCATGCGCTGTCGCCCAGTTTTAGCGAAAATACCTTATTGTGTACATCGCTATGTTGTTTGTTTTTACCAAGCCCCATAAAACTCAAAAAATAGCGTTGGTTTTCAACAGTAACCTTAGCTACGGCATTGTTTGCAACGGGTTCGGGTAAAGCAGGAAGGCTTGCTAGCGCAATAGAAAAAAGAAGGCTCATAAAAACAAATAATATAAAAGTGACTAATACACTTAGGGTAAATTATTTTACCTGCATGAACCAGCTAACTATAAGTAATTTACCTTATTAATGCGTGTGTTTAGGTGTGCTGCGTTTTACAAACCATCTAATGATTAATGGCGTAGCCAGCGAGCTAAATTAGATAAGCGTATTTACAAGCAGCGCCTAATTTACACCGCCTTATTACTTGATTTTGAGGCTTTTTTGTTAATTTTATTTAAAAACTACAAAACTTTAATAATTTAGCGTTAAGTTTTAAAACATCCTTACTACTTAGTAATTTATGCTAGTTAGCCTAATAAAGTGTACTTTTAGCAATATAAAGTATGCTAATATTTTGTGGTAACAAATGTTTTACAAAAATATATCCTGTTTTTGATTTTTGATCCCTGTGGAGAAACCTAGGTGAAAATACCTAAAAAGTTATTGTGCTCACTTATTATTGCCTCACCAATACTTGCTGCAGAACCATTAAACGACGATGATTTAGACCTTGACGCGTTAATGGGAATGGATGTTCAAGCAACTTCTGCAATGAAACGAGCACAATCGGCCTTTAACACCGCCTCTTCTATTTATGTGCTAAGCAAAGAGCAAATTACCAGTTCGGGCGCTACCTCTATTCCTGAGGCATTAAAAATGGTGCCAGGCCTTACCGTAAGACAACTTGATAACAATCAATGGGCTATTTCTGCACGCGGTGTTGCTTCACGCTATTCCAGCAAATTATTAGTAATGATAGATGGGCAAAGCCTATACACCCCCAAATTTGCGGCTGTGTATTGGGAGTCGTTGCATGTGCCTTTATACGATATTGAACGTATTGAGGTTATTCGTGGTCAGGGCGGGTTGTTATGGGGTAATAACGCAAATAACGGCGTGATCAATATCATTACTAAAAATAGCTTAGATACACGCAACACTTACGCTAAAGCAATTACAGGTAATCAAATAAATGCCGACATAAGCCTTCGCCATGGTGGTGATATTTCTGATATTGGTAGTTACAGGGGCTACTATAATACTAAAAATACCGCACCTTCTAAAAAAGGCAGCCGCATTAAACCTAATGACTTTACTAAACAGCACGCTGGCGGCTTTAGAGCTGATTTTACGCCAAGCGATGAGTGGTCAATCCTCCTGCAAGGGGATCATACCCACACAGAGCACGGCCAAAACCTTACTGGGGTAGTAGATGCGTCTAACCGCAGTCAGCAATTTCCAACTATTGCAGATAGGCGCTCAACACGATTAATGACCCGTGTAGAGCATCGTCTTTCAGATAATGCAAACCAAATGCTGCAAATGTCGTGACTTAAACAACATGGTGAACAACCCTATATAAATGAAGATTTTGAATCGATTGACGTTGATTATCAAATGAACTTTATTACCGGTGCACTCCAGGTAGATTGGGGGCTTAATTATCGATTTAATGATATTTCTTTTCAAGACAGCATTTTTATTAATAGCGATAAAGACCTAGAAGACCTTCATCAATACGGTGCCATGCTGCAAGCGCAATACAGTGTTATTCCAGATACGTTAAACCTCATTGTAGGCACAAAAATAGAGCATAACGATTTAACCGGTTGGGAAAACCAACCCCTTGCCCGCTTTACCTATCAGCCAAATAACGAGCACCTAGCATGGGGTTCAATTTCACGTAGCGTGCGTATTCCTACATTAATTGAATTTAACGATAACTTTAGAGTAAATGGCCAAAAAATCTCAGACGTTATTGGCATGCAGTCGGGTATTGCCGAAATAGATCAATACCATATAGCTACATTTTTAAATGGTAACGATAACGTAAAAGCCGAAAATTATATCTCGTACGAGCTAGGCTACCGTATATCAAAGGCGGAGTGGTCTTTAGATGTTTCTGCATTTAATACGCAAGCGGATGATGTGGCCGTAATTAGCTTAAACCCTCACGTAGAACAATTTATACCTGCATTAAACTTTTACTTAGCCGGGGAAGTGTCACAAGCATTTGCGGCGCTTCAAACAACAAGCTTAGATTACGACTTTGTTTCGGTAGGTGAAACCACCACAACCGGTGGTGATTTATTGTTCTCGATGCAACTAATGGACGACTTAAGCAGCGAAGTTGGCTACAGCTATACAAAAATAGATTACGACTTACCTAATGCAACGCGCCCTACTATTGGCTACGACTCAGTAAACAGGCAATTATTTACTAAACTGAATTACCAATTAAGTGAGCAACATTCTATTTTTGCCACGCTAAGAGCCGAAAACTCAAGCACTTACAATACAGATAACTACACCGCTGTAGACCTTACATGGAACTGGAAAATAAACAATAACTGGGCCACAGCAGTATCAGGCAAAAATTTATTTGCAGGCTCACACATAGAATACGCCAATACTCGCGAAACATTTACGGTTCCTAATTACATAGACGAGTGTGTTACGTTTTCTGTTAGTGCAACATTTTAAGAGAGCCAATGCTTAAGCCTTTAAATCGATTGCTTTACCTATTTTTTTGCCTTGCGCTTTGTACAAGCTCAAGCGCGTTTGCGGTGCAAAAAGAATATGTGCTTAAAGCAGGCTTTTTATATAACTTTGCCCACTTAGGGCAATGGCAATCTGCACCCGAAAACAGCTCCGACTTTTTAATTTGTAGCCCCGACAGCCAATTTATAGCAATAGCAAATGCCGCCCTAGAAAACAGAAAAGTACATAAACGCCACTTACGAAATAAACTAACTCCCCTCGAGGCCACTGCACTTGAGGGCTGTGATATAGTATTTATTACTGATAATACCTATAACATGTGGTTAGATGCCCACCCCGCGCTTAATTTAAAAAATACAATGATAGTTGGCGAAACCGATGGCTTTATAGCCGCACAAGGACATATTCGATTTTTCCTTTCAAGTAGTAAGGTGCGCTTTGAAGTTGCCCCAAGCAAGCTTAAAAAAGCAGGTATTACTATGAGCTCAAAAGTGCTGCGCCTAGCACGTGTTGTTGAGGGGTAAATAATGAAAAACTACTTCTCACTCAACTCAATGAGTAAAAAGCTGCTGTTTATTTTAATGAGCGTTGCGCTTATTTCTACGGCTACCGTTACTGCCGTTTTTAGCGCGTATGAGCTAAAAACCGCAAAACAAGAACAAACACAAAGCCTAAAATCACTCTCGCAAATATTAGCCCCCAATATTAGTACTGCTTTAATATTTTACGACACCGCCGCAATAAAAGAGCTGATTGAGCCGCTATTAATGCGCTCCGATATTGTATCGGTAGAAGTGATAAACAATTTGAGCCAACAAATTGCAAGCGTAACCTCGCCTAAATACAGCCAAGTAAGCTCAGCCCCGCATACAATAGAAGTAAAAACACCATTAACAATTGACGCTCAACGCTACGGTACGCTGATTGTGCGCGCCGACGACAGTGACCTAAACGACAGAGCCGCTTTTTATGGCCGGTTTATTATTGTATTAATGATTTTTAGCTTTATTTTAAGTTTGCTTGTATCGCTAATGCTCAGAAAACGTTTTTTAAACCCCATTTTATATTTAGCACAAACAGCAGAGCAAATTACCTCATCTAACGACTATAGCTTACGTGCTAAAGAGCTTTCAAAGGATGAAGTGGGTAAACTAACTAGCTGTTTTAATACCATGCTGCAAACTATAGAACAGCGCGATAACCTACTAGAAAACCAAGTAAAACGAAGAACAAAAGAGCTCGAAAATGCCAATGTTCAGCTGCATCAATATGCCTATCAAGATGGCTTAACCGACCTACCTAATCGCCGTTATTTTTATGAGCACCTGCAACAGCTTGTAAGCACACCTGAACAACCATTTTCTTTGGTATTTATTGATTTAGACGGCTTTAAAGAAGTAAACGATAGCTTAGGCCACGACTTTGGTGATTTATTACTTCACGAAGTTGCTAAGCGACTTCGCCGCTGCTTAAAACAGCAAGACATAGTGGCGCGCTTAGGCGGTGATGAGTTTACCCTAATACTAAAAGGAATAAGCGATACAACAGCGGTTTCGCACATTGCACACGATGTAATGAAAAGCCTGACCCGAACGATAACCATAAAAAACGAACATGTGCAGGTAACCGCGAGTATAGGCGTGGCGTTTTTTCCGCATGACGGCATATCGGTCGAAACCTTAGTTAAACGAGCCGACCAAGCGATGTATTTGTCAAAAAGTAAGGGGCGAAATAGGTTTGAGTTTTTCTCATACGAAATGGAAGAACTGGCGATTGAAAAGCGCCGCCTTATAGAAGAAATACGCATTGGCTTAAATAACAATCAATTTGAACTTTACTATCAGCCAATATGGGACCCCCATTCACGTACGCTAAAAAAAGCTGAAGCGCTGATCCGTTGGAACCACCCAGAGCGAGGCATTATTGGCCCTGTTGAGTTTATCGATATAGCAGAGCAAAATGGCTTGATAAAAGAGCTAGGCGAATGGGTTAAATCGCAAGCTGTTCGCGATGCGGTGCAGTTTAATAAGCTAAGCTATACACCGGTGCAAATTAGTGTAAATACCTCGCCTTTAGAAATTGATCGCGACGGTATTTGGGTTACCCAATGGGTAGAGGCGTGCAAACTTTATAATTTGCCACCTCATACTATTTTAATTGAAATAACTGAAAACAGCTTAATGGACCCAGATAACGCTATTCAGCACCATTTAAAACGCCTTAATGCGCTTGATATAGACATTGCCATTGATGATTTTGGTGTTGGGTACTCATCGCTTGCGTACTTGTAGCAGTTAGACATTGATATACTTAAAATAGATCAATCGTTTATACAAAATATCGAAGCCAACAGCAGCAGTATAGCGCTAATTAAAGCCATAATTACTATGGCGCATAACTTAGGGGTAGAAGTGGTCGCCGAAGGGGTAGAAACACCAACCCAACAAGCACAATTAATCGCGTTGGGCTGTGATTACATTCAAGGCTACTTATATTCTAAACCGCTTTCAAAGCAAGACTTTATAAATAGCCATCTGCAAATAAAAGCAACCGTTGAATAACCTACAACCAGCGCGGTACGGTTTGCTTATATTTTAGGTAGTCATTATTAAAACGCGTGACTAAATGCGCTTCTTCAACGGCTATTTGTTTATAAAGCGCATATAAGCCCACAGCAAGACAAATTAAGCTAAATAAGCTTGGTAACGCTAAAAAGAACCCCAACTGAGCAGTTGCCACACCAACATACATAGGGTTGCGCGAAAAACTATATAACCCTGTAGTTTTAAGCGTTTGAGGCCCATTTGGGTCTATACCCGAGCGCCAAAGTGACGCCATATGAAAATGAACAACCATACTGAGCACAAAGCCCGCCGTGAGCATAATATTGCCAAACATAACACCCGGCCACCCATTTAAGGTATAAAACATACCTAAGTAGTTATCGGTGCCAGGCACAAACACACGCAGCACACACACAAACCATATAGCAGCTCTAAAAAACTTAAACGCCATATGATTCCACCAGCTAGTACAAAACTTAGCGCCAGGAAAAATAACACCCGCAGGCGTTGAACGGTTTTTATAAATAATTCTAACGGTGTAAAACCCCGCCACAAACGTATAAAAAAGCGCTAAATACACACGCGTAAACTCGATTAGCGAAGCAGAATCATCTATAAACGGTTGGTAACTCATTAATTTATTTTCTTCATCCTTTTATAATAATTTCATCATAATAGTCATGCTATTCATTAACAAGGTTAGTGTGCTAAAAACGTATAGTGGGCTTTTATTTAAAAACTATAATTTATACCCGCGTAGTAGCGTCTACCTGAGTAACTTGAACTTAATAAACGCGCATCGCTATCATCACCTAAACGCGTAACAGTTTCCGATTTAGTTAAGTTAATAACAGAAGCTGTTAAACTTAAGCCATCAGATATATTAATGGCGGCATTTACATCAACTTGCTCGTAAGGATCTTGGTATACATTTAAACCACTGTTTAAGCCAAGTACTGTTTCGCCGCGTTTATTGTACGACGCGCGAAGAGTAAAGTACTCGCCTTCGTAATAAGCAGAGGTGTTGTACTGGTATTTAGCGCTTCCAATTAATGGCGATTGGCCAAATTCTTCACCATTTACACTTACATCGGCTTTATTGGTTTTGTTATAGGTGTAATTAGCATAAAAACCAAAACCACCTGCAAATACATGTTGAATAAATACTTCGGCCCCTTTTGATACCGCATCGGTGCCGTTACCCACTGTGCTGTATGGCGCAACGGTAATGAAACCGCTCTCTACTATATTTTCTTTGCCTGCAAACTCTTGCTGCATATCTATTACCAGCGGCACAACAAAGTTATCAACCTTTTTATGAAACAGCGCTAACCCCAATGCAGAGCCCTCGGCGTAATAATATTCAATAGATAAATCGGCCTGCACTGATTCAAAAGGTTTTAAATTTTTATTACCGCCACTGCCACTAAAGCCTGCAAGTTCGTTGAATGCGGCTCTGTCTTCTGCCCATTCATTTGATACAAACGTGATACGCTGCTGCGAGCCTAAATCGCTGTAATCTGGTCGCGCCATCACTTTAGCAATAGCGCCTCTAATCACTAAATCGTCGGTGGCATCCCACGCTATGTTAAAGCTTGGTAGAATTTGTGTGTCGGTATTTTTTTGTGTAACCAACTGATAGTCTTCTACAAAACGCGCATCGCCAGTTACCGGCTCGCCTGTTTCATCATTGGTGTGATCAAGTTGATAAGTATATAAATCGGTAGAAGAGGTTAAGGTTTTAGTTTGTACTACGCGCACACCTAAATTACCTCTTACTTCACTAAATTCAAAATCGCCTTGAATATAAAACGCTGATATTTTTTCTTCAATATCGTATACAAAGTTATCTTCTATGCGAGTATAAGGCGTGTAGTTGTCGGTTACTAAATCTCGGTATTTATCCCAATCTATGCTGGGCATTTGGTTTATATTAAACCCGCCAACTATATTGGTTTGATTAATAAACACATCCTCGGCAAGTGGCATACCGCCATTCCATTGGTAGCTATCAAATTGCGTGATACCTTGCTCACTCGCTTCACCTGCAGCAATATCAAAGTTAGGATCTAAAAAAAACGTATTACCGGTCTCGCGGTGTAAGTTGGCATGGCGATATTTAGCCCCGGTTCTAATCGTTTTTAAAAATCCCCAATCAACATAAAAGTCGATGTCGGCTTGATAATAATCCTCTTCGAGTTCGCTGCGCACAAAGCTTGAATTTGACGAACCCGCATCACGCCCGCCGCCTAAGCCACTTTGCAAGTTAGCTAATGTGTTGGGATCAATACTCAGCGATACATTATTTTCATTTAAAGACCACGCTGCGCTTTGCGATGCGTTTTGAATAATGGTTTCGTTTTCGCCGGCGTTTGAGCTTTTATAAGCGGCTTCCCAGCTTTCTTCAGGGCCGCCCTCAGATTGAGTGTTACCAATAACAAAGCGGGCTTTAAAGCTATCGCCTTCGTAGGTTAAATTAAAATCGATAGTATCGGAGGTAGACTCTTCTCGTACATAACTGCCACGCATCCACGGAAATTGCATATCGTTTTCAACACCGCTAGCACTGGCATTATATTGCATACCCGTTGCAATGGTGCCTGTTTCGTCTAGGTTTACTGCGGTTAAAAAATCAGGATTAAGTGACCACTCAGGTATATCAATGACTGATTCGGTTCTGTCTTGTCCAAGTGTAAAGCCAAAGTAGTTAAACCCTAGTTCTAAGCGATTAGTTGGGCGCCATTGTGTACTAAATTGAATACCTTCACGCTCACGTTTTTCATTAAGCACAGAGCCACGTATAACTTGCGGAAACCACACGCCATCATAACGATTACCGCTGGCATCACTTATCGTATCCCAACCGTTATTGTTATCAACGGCATTTCCATTAATATCAGTTGGTTGACCGCCACCCGTGTAACGCCATACATTTGCATCGGTGCTGCCTGTTAAAGTGCGATTAGTACGCTCTTGATAGGTATAACCCACTAATACACCAAAGGTGTCGTCCTCATTTTTCCACGAATATAAGCCACTAAATTGCGGCTCGTACTCTTTTGTCACATCGGCGTAAGTAGATTCAACGTTAAATACACCTGAGTTTGCCTCCATGCTTAAAGGCTTGCGGCTATGCATTAATACTGTGCCGCCTACGCCGCCTTCATCTAAACGTGCTTCTGGCGATTTATACACTTCTACGCTTTCTATCATGGCAGAGGGCAATAAAGTGTAATCGAACGAGCGTGAAGGCTCCTCGGGTGATGAGGCTATAAAATTGCCATTAAGCTGAGTAAATGTGAGCTCAGATGATAAACCACGAATACTCACCGATGCCCCTTCTCCGCCATCGCGTTCAATAACAACGCCAGGTACTCGCTGCAACGAATCCGCTACATTTTTATCAGGAAATTTGCCAATATCTTCGGCTGTAATTGCATCCACCACAGAGCCAGACATACGCTTAACATCTAAGTTCTCAGCCATGCTTGAGCGTATACCCCGTACTTCAATTACTTCCATATTTTTTTTAAGCAGAGTTTTAGCGTTTTGTGAGGCAGCATCATCAGCTAAGCTAAATGGGCTTGAGGTAATAAGTGATGCGCAAAATAAAGATTTGTATACTTTAGATAAAGGGTAATGACGTAGGCAATTAATCATTTTTTACAGCTATTCCATTTACATTGCTTAGGCTAAGCAAATCAGTGATCCATTAGCGTATTGCAGTACGTAATGGCAAATTGCTGCAAAGTTTACATGGCGAAACTTAATGTATTGTTAACGCCTGGCTTAATTTAGTCTCAACTGTGGTTAAAAAATAACTCACACCTCACTATTTAACCTTACTAGGGTTTATGCGCCCGTTTTTAAGCTATTTAATGCTAGCTAAGGTGAAAATAACCCCTTGTTATAAAAATATTACCCGCCGCTTTACTTAACCTAAACTCCGGTTAAGATACTTACTAACAAATTAAATTACAGTGATAGTTAAATTTATTTTCTCTAGCCAGAGGTAGGTTTATTACCCACAGTTCAAATTACTTAATATGTGCCGGTACGCATTCTTGTTAAAGCAAAAAACCGCTTTCGCGGTTTTATTTTATGCTTGTTGTTTTAACGTATTTACTCAATCAGTTATTAGAGTTTAATTGGCTGGTAAATTGGCCCACCGCATTTACCACTTTTTGGGCTCCATCTTGAATTTCTGCCATAACCTCACCCGACTCTTTAGAAAGCGCTACCGTACTTTGGGTTTGTGACTGATTACGCTGTACCACTTCCACAATTTCTTCTGTTGCTTTTGACGTTCTTGACGCTAAATGCCTTACTTCATCAGCAACCACAGCAAACCCGCGCCCTTGCTCTCCTGCACGCGCAGCCTCTATTGCAGCATTGAGTGCAAGTAAGTTGGTTTGCTCGGCAATACTACTTATGCTTTGTACTATGCTGGCTATTTGTTGAGATTGTTGATCCAGCGCCGAAATTTCGTTAGCTGCTTGCTCCATGTTTACAGCCAGCTCGTTCATAACAGATACGGTTTCTTGTAATACGCAGCTGCCACGCTCTGCGGTTTTATCTGTTTCTGTAGAGGTGCCATAGGCTATTTCGGCTGCTTGCGAAATAGCAATTTCACGGTTTACTTGCTCAGTAATTACGGTGGCAAATTTCATTACTTTATAAAGCTGATCCGCATCATTCGATATAGGGTTGTAGGTGGCTTCTAACCAAATTACATTGCCATATTTATCTATGCGTTTAAACCTGTCGGCAATAAATTGGCCTTGCCTAAGCTTGCTCCAAAACTGTTGGTATTCAGCCGAATTAGCTTCTTCGGTTTCACAAAACACCCGGTGATGCTGGCCAATTATTTCTGATTCATTGTACCCCATGGCTGACAAAAACTGATCGTTTGCCGTCAACACATGCCCCTGTAAATCAAATTCAATCACAGCCATAGAGCGATAAATCGCTTTTATTGTGTCGCTTTGTTCACGAGCGGTTGTAATGGTTTTAGTAAGTACGGTGCCAAACACCGAAAAATACAATAACTGATTTTGCTCGCCCACCACAGGGTGCACAATTAATCTTAGCCACTCTGCATTGCCATCTTGGCGAACAAATTCAATAGCTCCACTCCAGTGGCCTTCTTTTTGGAATGCTTTTTCAAGTTCTGCGTATTCAGGTGATAGCCGCGACTGATCAGCAATAAAATCGCCTAGCTGATTATTTGTTAAATTATCTTCGTTATAACCTAATGCGTTTAAAAAGTTATCGTTAGCATGCGAAATTCGCCCATCATAAAGTACATTAAGTACCAGCATTTCTTTGTAAAGCCCTTCCCACACTTGCTCTAAAGGGTACAACTGGGCTTTTAAAGCGGCTATTTCGTTTTGCTTACCTTTTGAAAAAAACATTAACTTCCCTACCAAAAAACACTAAATCAAGTTACTTCCAGTATAGGAGGTATTAATGATAACGCGATAATTAATAAGTAGTTTAAGCTAATTTATTGCTAAATTTGTAAGCATATGTTCCTTTTTATGTGCTCAGCCTTCACTTTCAACTAGGTTTACATACTTTTGTGCGAGCTGCTCAAGTGACTCCCTATTTAAAGGATCGCTTTTAATGCAATTAATAGGGCACACTATGACACACGTTGGTTTATCGTAATGCCCCACACATTCAGTGCACTTATCTGGGTCTATTTGATAAATTTTTGACCCCATAAAAATCGCGCTGTTGGGGCACTCATCTACACATACATCGCAGTTAATGCATTTATTATTTATAAATAGTGCCATGCTAGCGCTTACTCACTTGCTACTTTTTTATAGGGGTTGCGGGTATCTTGGTGCTCATCTAAATTTCGCATTAATATTGCGTGCTCTAAATTAATGCGTGTATCTAATCGAATTTTAACGTGATGCCCAGAGCCTTTGGCATCGGTAATACTTTCGCCCTTTTTGTTTTGCATGTATTCAAGTTCAAAAATAATGTTCCCTTGTGGTGTCATAAGCTCTAAAGAATGCCCAACGCAGAATTTATTTTTTACCTCTATTTCAACTAAACCATCAGCATGGCGCCCTATTACTTCCCCAACAAATTGCTGCTTAGTTGATACAGAGTGACCGTATTCATAGTTTTGATAATCTTGGTGGGCATGGCGCTTTAAAAAGCCTTCGGTGTAGCCACGATGTGCTAAGTTTTCGAGTGTTTTAAATAAGTGAGTATCGAATGGTTTACCCGATGCCGCATCATCTATGGCTTTACGGTATACTTGCGCGGTGCGCGCTACGTAATAAAACGATTTTGTCCGCCCTTCTATTTTTAAACTATGTACACCCATTTTTGTTAACTGCTCTACGTATTGCACAGCGCGCAAATCTTTTGAATTCATAATATAAGTGCCGTGTTCATCCTCAAATGCTGGCATATACTCACCAGGGCGCCCTTGCTCTTCAAGCATAAATACATCGTTACTTGGCGCACCTTCTCCAAGATTTGGTATAACGTGGTTAGGGTCAATTTTATGCACCATGTCGCCCGTTTCGTTTTCAACGCCCGGTTTTACATCGTAATTCCAGCGGCAGGCATTCGTGCAGGTGCCTTGGTTAGGATCGCGCTTATTTATATAACCCGAAAGTAAACAACGCCCAGAATACGCCATACATAACGCACCATGCACAAATACTTCAAGTTCGGTGCCTGGGCAAAGTGTGCGTATTTCTTTTATTTCTTCAAGCGATAGCTCGCGAGATAAAATAACCCGCTCAATACCTTGTTTTGCCCAAAACTGAACACTTGCATAATTAACTGCATTTGCTTGCACCGATAGGTGAATAGGCATAGCTGGCCACTTTTCGCGTACCAGCATAATTAACCCAGGATCTGACATAATCAGCGCATCGGGCCCCATAGCAATCACTGGTTCTATATCACGTAAATACGATTTAACCTTTGCGTTATGCGCAGCAATATTTGAAACCACATAAAACTTTTTATTTTGCGCATGGGCTTCATTAATCCCTATTTGCAATGTCTCTAAATCAAACTCATTATTACGTACCCGCAAACTGTAGCGAGGCTGGCCGGCATAAACGGCATCGGCCCCATATGCAAAGGCGTAGCGCATGTTTTTTAAACTCCCCGCAGGGCATAACAGTTCGGGAATAAAAGAAGTTACAGAAGAAACAGCTGGCATATGCGCTCCATACAGCTAACCGAGTACACGTCGGTTACATGATTAATCAATTTACAAGCGCGGCATTATAAATGCGACAAACATTGTGCTTTTGATCAAGATCATTAAACTGCAACCAAACTGGTTTTTAATAAAATTAGGTTTTTTCAATTAAAACGCGTATAATTCGCGCCCGTAAATATTCACACTTTTATTTAAAAATTATTGGAGCATAAAGATGGCTTTAGAGCGTACTTTCTCAATCGTAAAACCTGATGCAGTAGCAAAAAACCACATCGGCGCAATCTACAACCGTTTCGAAACTGCGGGTCTTAAAATCGTTGCAGCTAAAATGGTTCACCTTTCAAAAGAGAAAGCTGAAGGTTTCTACGCAGAGCACAGCGAGCGTCCTTTCTTCGGTGCTTTAGTATCTTTCATGACATCTGGTCCAGTAATGGTTACCGTTCTTGAAGGCGAAAACGCTGTTCTTAAAAACCGCGAAATCATGGGTGCTACTAACCCAGCTGAAGCACTAGCAGGTACTTTACGTGCAGACTACGCTGATAGCATCGACGAAAACGCTGTTCACGGTTCTGACGCTGTTGAATCTGCTGCTCGCGAAATCGCGTACTTCTTCGCTGACGAAGAGCTTTGCCCACGTACTCGTTAATTCGAGTTTTACAGTTAACGCTGTAATGCAAAGTAAGAAAAGGGCTTTCGAGCCCTTTTTTAGTCATTACGTAAAGTATCCTTAAATGCATTTTTGATATTTTACTTAATGATTAAAGTGGGTGAATTGTGTACAATTCGCCCTTGTAAATTTTATCTCCACCGTCACCGATTGAGGTTGTTTCATGACCGAGCAAAAAAAGATTAACTTATTAGATTTAAACCGAGATGCAATGCGCGACCTATTTGTATCATTCGGTGAAAAGCCATTTCGTGGCGACCAGGTGATGAAATGGATTTATCATTTTGGCGTTGATAACTTTGACGACATGAGCAACGTTAATAAAAAGCTTAAAGAAAAGCTTAAAAACGAATGCGAAATTGTTGCGCCAGAAATCTCTGTACGCCAACAAGCAAGCGACGGCACAATTAAGTACGCATTAGTGCTTGATGGCGGCCAAGAAGTTGAAGCTGTATGGATCCCAGAAAAAGACCGCGCCACTTTGTGTGTATCTTCGCAAGTGGGTTGTGCCCTTGAGTGTACGTTTTGTTCAACTGCGCAACAAGGCTTTAACCGTAACCTTAAAGTGTCTGAAATTATTGGCCAAGTTTGGCGTGTAGCTAAAGACATAGGCCTTGATGGCAACAGCGAAAAACGCCCAGTTACCAACGTTGTAATGATGGGTATGGGCGAGCCCCTGCTTAATATTAAAAACGTAGTGCCGGCAATGGAACTTATGATGGACGATTGGGGCTTTGGCTTATCTAAGCGCCGCGTAACATTAAGTACCTCAGGGGTTGTACCTGCCCTTGATTTATTAAAAGAAAAAATAGATGTAGCACTTGCTATTTCACTTCACGCTCCCGATAACGCACTGCGTGACGTACTTGTGCCAATTAATAAAAAGTACCCTATTGAAGAATTTTTAGCCGCGTGTCGTCGTTATATCGATGGCTCTAAAGCAAATAAAGACGTGACCATTGAATACGTTATGCTAAATGGCGTTAACGACAGCACCGACCAAGCACATGAGCTGGTTAAAACGCTTAAAGGTACACCTTCTAAAGTTAACCTTATTCCGTTTAACCCGTTCCCGGGTAACGAATACACACGCTCTAGCAACAGCCGTATTGACCGTTTTTCTAAGGTTTTACAAGCTGCGGGTATTACGTGTATTGTGCGCCGTACTCGTGGTGACGATATTGACGCCGCCTGTGGGCAATTAGCCGGCGATGTTGTTGACCGTACTAAACGTATGGCGAAAAAGAAAATGCGTGACGATAACGCAATTAGCGTAAATATCCAGCAAGCATAAGCCTGTAACCACCCTGCGTATATTCCCTGTGCAGGGTGGTTAAGTTGTTTATTTTTAAATAAATGATGCAACACTAAGGGTTTTAGGTAAGATAGGCGCTATGGATAGAAAAACAGAGACAAGGTAATGCGATCTTTACTTGCTTTAACACTTTCAACACTAACCCTTACAGGGTGCGTAAGTGAAAGTAGTTATAACGGCAGTGACAAACCCGTCGTCGAAAACAAAATCAATAATGCAGGCGCAGCACGCACACGTATCGCCCTCGCTTTACAATACTTAGAAACTGGCAACAACTCGCAAGCAAAGTATAACCTTGAGCGAGCTATAGAATTTGCCCCAAATCTACCTGAAGTACATTACTCTCTTGCTTATTATTACCAACAAGTAGGCGAAAAAGAGCGTGCCGATAAAGCCTATCAAAAAGCATTAGCAATTAAGCCTGACGATCCGAACACACTTAATAACTACGGTGTGTTTTTATGTAGTATTGAAGAGTATGACCGCGCGACCGATCAGTTTTTAAAAGCAATTGATATTCCAAGCTATATTCGCGTTGCCGAAAGCTACGAAAACCTTGCCTTATGTGCCATAGAATTTAACGACTTTGAAAATGCAGAGAGTTACTTTAAACAAGCACTTAATCACAGCTCGCAACGTACATCGACCCTAATAAGCTTAGCCGCCCTTTTTTATGCTAAAAGCGATTTACATAAAGCCAGCGAAGTATTAAAGCGTCATGACGACACCGGCCGAGTGTCTGCACGGGCTTTATTGCTTGGTTATTTAATTAAGCAGCGCATGGGCAGAATAGAAGAAGCAGAAAAAATTGCCGCCACCATAATGCAAACTTACCCAACAAGTAAGCAAGCCTATGCTATTCGCGATAATCGTACTAAACAAACTGAGTTTGAAATACTGCGCGAAAAATACCGTAAAGCGCAACTCGAAGAGCTTCAAGAGCAGTATGGCGAAGAGCAAATCAGTGTTGAGCAACCAAAAATTAAAATTATCCGTAAAAAGCGCCCAACTACCGATAATTCGACCAGCTTAATTTCTCCAGGGGTTGAGCCTTCAAGCCCAGTATTAAATGAGACGGCAAAAGCACAGGCAACCATTGCCGCAGCAAACAAACAAAAAACCGTAGCTGAGCAAAGTGATGACGCTGCCACTCTCACGCCTGCGGCTCAACCAACGCAGGCTAAAGTAGCGACAACAACTAAAGCAGTAGTGCCAGCTGTGGCAGCCGCTCCAACCGTAACAAATACTGCCCAAGTAGCAACTACAACTACAACATCTGTGCCTGCAGAGTCTAAAACAGATACCGCAGCGGTGCTTTTGGCTTTAACAACGGATCACCAAGCGCAACAAACGTCTACACCCACAGCTGAGCCGCCAAAAGCCGTCGCTAAACAAACACCCAAAGATGATGACGAAGTAAAAATAATTTCATTTGGTGCGCCAAAACAAGCTAACTTTAACACCCCACAAAATACACGCCCTGCAGCAAATGGCCCACAGAATGCGGGCTTAAATAATTCGGTAGTATTTTATGAGGCTAAAAAAGACAGTGCGGTATTTAGTAATAACCCATACAGCGACAGTAACGATATTACACTAAAAAACTACCAACCAAGTGTAAAACAAGAGCCTCCCATGCTTAATCCAAAAGTCCCCCCTTTAAAGGTGCCTTTTCATATTATTGAGTTTGGTGAAAACCTATTTAGCATTTCAGTGCGATACAATGTTAAACTACAAAAACTCCTGCAGTGGAATGGTCTAAAGGAGTCGGATCGTGTTATCAACGGAAGTAAAATTTATTTAAACGATCCTAATATTTATTACGAGATTAAAGCTGGCGATACCCTTTACGACATAGCTACCCAGCGGCATGTATTAATTGATGAATTAATGCGATGGAATAAATTAAGTCCAGATATAGAACTTACACCTGGGCACAGACTATTACTAGTGGATCCAAATTCGTACCTATTATGACAGAAGAAACTACGCAACAAAGCGATGAGCCAAGTGTTGGGCAACTATTAAAAGCGCACAGAGAGCAAGCGAATGTAAGCTTAGAGTCACTTACTGGCCCACTTAAGCTTTCTATTTCTCAGCTGCAACGCTTAGAGAGCGATCAGTACCAAACGTTAGGCCCAATTACCTTTGTAAAAGGCTACATTAAAAACTATTGCCGTGAACTACACGTCGATAGCGCCCCTATATTAGCTATATTGCCAGCACCGCCCGAGCCTACAAAGCCGGCTAACATGCAAAGCTTTTCGCGCCGCACAGAAAAAGAAGCCCATGACAGCCGCCTAATGCTGGTGAGCTACATTATTTTAGCCATTGTTATTGGCTCATCTGCCTTATGGTTTTGGCAAAATGCTACGCCTATCGATGAGCAAACAAGCACAATCAATATTGAAAATTCAATTTTAGATAACCAGCAAAATAACAACGCGCTAAATAACGAAAGCGAGAACACCTCGCAAATGCCAGCAACACAGGCCGTTGAGCGCACACCGGCTGTAATGCCTTTAAGTGCTGAACAAGTCCCCTTAAGTGAAGCCGTTAATGCCACGGCGCCTATTGCCGCTAGCACCCAAACAGCCACTAACGAGCCCGACACGCAAAGTAACACCAGTACAATTAACATGGTGTTTAACGATGAGAGCTGGGTAGAAATACACGATGGCGAAGGTGAGCGCATAGCATTTGGCGTAAAAAAAGCAGGCTATAAAATGGCTGTAAGCGGCACCCCGCCTTTTTCAGTTGTGTTGGGTAAGCACGACGTAGTTAGTGTTTCTCTAAACGGCGAACCAGTTGATATTTCTGGTTATCCTAAAAATCGTTTAGCCAAATTTAAATTACCATTAGCAGAGTAGTCGCTATGTTTTCAGAATCTCCAATTAAACGCAGAAAATCAACCCGCATCAATGTAGGCAACGTGCCTATTGGTGACGGTGCCCCTATTGCCGTGCAGTCTATGACCAATACCGACACCATGGATATAGATGCCACGGTAGCGCAAATCCAAGCAATACAAGATGCCGGCGCCGATATAGTGCGTGTATCTGTACCAACTATGGATGCAGCAGAAGCGTTTAAAAGTATAAAAGAGCAAGTTAGTATACCGCTTGTAGCCGATATTCACTTTGATTACCGCATAGCGTTAAAAGTGGCAAAATACGGCGTGGATTGCCTACGTATAAATCCAGGGAATATAGGCAGTGAAGAGCGCATTAGAGCCGTTGTAGACTCAGCACGCGAGCATAACATTCCTATTCGTATTGGTGTAAATGGCGGCTCATTAGAGCGCGACCTACAAGAAAAATACGGCGAGCCAACTCCCGAGGCATTACTTGAATCAGCAATGCGCCATGTAGATATATTACGCCGCCTTGATTTTGACCAATTTAAAATATCGGTAAAAGCATCAGACGTATTTTTAGCTGTAGGCGCTTATCGCTTACTTGCTAAAGAAATAGATCAACCCCTGCATTTAGGGATCACCGAAGCCGGCGGTATGCGCTCAGGCTCGGTTAAATCGGCTGTAGGTTTAGGCATGTTACTTGCCGAAGGTATTGGCGATACGCTACGTGTATCACTTGCTGCCGACCCAGTTCAAGAAATCAAAGTAGGTTTTGATATTTTAAAATCGCTGCGTATACGCTCTCGCGGTATTAACTTTATTGCCTGCCCTAGCTGCTCACGTCAAGAGTTTGATGTAGTGAGCACCATGAACCAGCTTGAAGAGCGCCTAGAAGATGTTGTTGAGCCAATGTCTGTTTCGGTAATTGGTTGTGTCGTTAACGGCCCAGGCGAAGCCCTTGTTAGTGATATTGGCCTTGCCGGTGCAAACCGCCGCTCAGGTTTATACATTAATGGCGAGCGTCAAAAAGCGCGTATTGATAACAACAACATTGTTGACCAGCTTGAAGGCTACGTGCGCGACTTTATTGCTCAAAAAGAGCAGCAAACACCTATCGATATTAAAATAGTCGAATAAATACCCTATAAAGCGCCAAACCACGGTGTTTGGCGTTTACCTTTATAGCTAGAGGATACCCAAGCGACCCCAAGGTACAGAATTCAGCGTTTCACAGGCTCTTAATATCAAGGCGTTACTTTGCAAGAATGGCAATCCCTTTTAAAAAGTAACAACGATGAGAGTAAGTGTCTGTGAACCGCCCAACGGGTTGGTTTAAAAGCGATTTATACTGCGTTATTGATTTTAACAATAGAACCACTATTACTTTCAATCAATGCCTTGCCTAAATCGCTTTTAATTCAAACGACGCTCGCATCATGGGGTCATTTGGGTATATAATGACGGGTCAATTTTTAGCATTCTTGTTGTGTAAGCATTTTTTTATTACACATAAACAGTAATTAGGATTTATCAGTGGCAAAACAAATTCAGGCAGTTCGCGGTATGAACGATTGTCTGCCGGGCGACACGCAAGTTTGGCAGAAAGTAGAAAACATTTTACGCGAGACAGTAGCATCGTTCGGTTATCAAGAAATTCGTTTTCCTATTGTAGAATCAACCGACTTATTTAAACGCTCTATTGGTGAAGTAACCGATATAGTAGAAAAAGAAATGTACACCTTTGCCGATCGTAACGGCGACATGCTAACCCTTCGCCCAGAGGGCACCGCAGTGTGTGTACGTGCAGGTAACCAAAATGGCTTGCTTTATAACCAAGAGCAGCGCCTGTGGTACATGGGCCCGATGTTTCGTCATGAGCGCCCTCAAAAAGGCCGCTACCGTCAGTTTCACCAATTTGGTTTAGAAACATTTGGTATTGCCACAGCCGACATAGATGCAGAAGTTATTTTACTTACCGCGCAATTATGGAAAGCATTTGGCATTAACGAACACGTACGTTTAGAGCTTAACTCGTTAGGCTCTAACGAAGCACGTGCTGATTACCGCGATGCACTCGTTGCCTACCTTGAACAGCATACCGACGTGCTTGATGAAGATTCAAAGCGCCGTATGTACTCAAACCCATTACGTGTACTTGATAGCAAAAACCCAGACGTGCAAGCAATCTTAGTGGATGCGCCTAAATTGTCTGAGCATTTAGATGCTGAATCAAAAGAACATTTTGCAAATTTATGTGAACGTTTAGACGCAGCTGGCGTCATATACACGGTTAATGAAAAGTTAGTACGTGGTTTAGACTACTACAACCGCACCGTATTTGAATGGGTAACAGATAGCCTAGGTGCACAAGGTACAGTGTGTGCTGGCGGACGCTACGATGGCTTAGTTGAGCAACTTGGCGGCAAAGCAACGCCCGCAGTTGGTTTTGCTATGGGTCTAGAGCGCTTAGTACTGTTACTCCAAGCACTTGAGTGTGTAGGTGACATTCGCCGTAATGCTGATGTATATTTAGCAGCAATGGGCGACAAAGCCAGCGTACAAGCCCCTGCCATTGCAGCGCAACTGCGTAGCGACGTACCCGGTTTACGCGTTATGGTGCATGCCGGTGGCGGTAACTTTAAAAAACAACTAAAACGAGCTGATAAAAGCGATGCACTAGTGGCTGTTATTATTGGCGAAGATGAATTAGAAAAAGGCGTTGTGACCATCAAATATTTACGTGAGCGTAAAGAGCAAGTCACACTAGAATTAGAACAAGCTAAAGCGCTATTAGCTGAGCTTATCAATAGCTAAGCTAACTTAAGAGGTAATAATGGACATTTATTCAACAGAAGAACAACAAGCAGAAGCCATTAAGCGCTTTTTTCGCGAAAACGGTATTTCACTTGCGCTAGGTGTAATTGTAGGTTTAGGCGGCTTATACGGTTGGAAAGCATACAACCAAAACCAAATTACAACTGCTGAGCAAGCGTCTGACGAATATACAACACTTGTTCAAAGTGACGATGTACTTGGCGCAGCCGATACATTCATTAAAAACAACCAAGACACAAGCTATGCAACTTTAGCCGCTTTTGTTGCGGCAAAAGACGCTGTTGATGCAAAAAAATTAGACCTTGCTAGCGAAAAGCTTAGCTGGATTGTTACAAACGCCCAAAGCGAAGAGCTTAAAGCCATTGCCATTACGCGTTTAGCACGTATTCAACTTGCGCAAAGTAAATTTGACGAAGCCCTAAGTACATTAAACTCACCACTACCAGAGGCATATAACGCCAATGTAGCTGAGCTAAAAGGCGATATTTACATTGCACAAGGTAATAAAGACCAAGCTCGCACTGCGTATCAAGCAGCTGCCGATGCAGGCGGTTTAACAACAAACCCTTTATTACAAATTAAATTAGACGACCTAGCAGTAACTAGCCCAGCGGCATAAGGTTTTAGTTATGAAAAAAATAACAACAGCAACTCTCGCACTGTGCATGGCAACGCTAATGGGTTGTTCATCAAGTGATGACGAAGACGAGTTAGTACTTCCTGAAATTGTTAATCAATTTGAAACAGACGTAGTGTGGCAAGAGTCGGTTGGCAGTGGTGTAGAACATTATTTTTCTCGCTTATCGCCTGCTGTATACAAAGACACTATTTATGTAGCTAGCCGCGAAGGCCAAATTGAAGCGCTTTCGCTTACCAATGGCGACACGTTATGGGAAACCGACGTACGTGAAGATTTATCGTTTTGGCCATGGTCAGATAACGGCACAGCTAAATTATCAGGCGGTATATTACAAGCTTATGGTAAAATTTACGTAGGCTCTGAGCACGGGTTTATTATTGCCCTTGACCGTGAAACGGGTGAAGAAGTATGGCGTAAAAATGTGCCAGGCGAAGCGTTATCAAAACCAGCTGCTGGCGATGGCCTAATTTTTGTAAATTTAGGCTCGGGTAAACTATTAGCACTGCACCCAGATACAGGCGAAGAACGCTGGAACTTTGAACAAGAAGTACCGCCGCTTACATTGCGTGGCCAAAGCTCGCCAACAGTTGCAAACGGTGGTGTGTTAGTAGGCTTAGAAACAGGTAAATTAAGTGTACTCATTTCTGAGAGCGGTTATTCAGCATGGAGTGCAGAAATTGCCGTTGCTAAAGGCGCATCAGAATTTGAGCGTTTGGTTGATGTAGACACACAACCAATTATTAGCGGCCCTTACGCCTATGCTATTGCATACAACGGTAACCTAGCAGCAGTAGATATTCGCTCAGGCAATGTTGTATGGAAACGTGAATACAGCAGCTACCGCGAAATAGCGATGGATGCACAAACTATTTACCTAGTAGATAGCGAAGGCGTAATTTACGCATTAGATAAAAATTCAGGTATTGAACGTTGGAGCCAACCCGCTCTACGTGGTTGGTACCTAACAGGCCCTGCAGTTGCAGGTAGCCACTTAGCTTTAGGTGACCAAGAAGGTAACCTGCATTGGCTAAACAAAGACACTGGCGAGTTAGTATCTCGTGAAGAATTTGACAGCTCAGGCTTTTTTGTTGAGCCAGTTGTAGCCGACGACAAGCTAATTTTATACACCCGTGATGGTGAAGTTAGTGTGGTAAACACCCCTAACTAACTAGCTAACACTTAAAGGTTTTTTGTAAGGCTTCGCACTGCGAAGCCTTTTGTTGTTTTTTAAAGAGGTAGTTTATGCTTCCCGTGATCGCTCTAGTTGGGCGACCCAATGTGGGCAAATCCACATTATTTAACCGTTTAACACGTACTCGTGATGCACTCGTAGCCGATTTTCCAGGTTTAACACGAGATAGAAAATATGGCCAAGCTAATTACGATGGCTATGAATTTATCGTGGTAGACACGGGTGGTATTGATGGCTCTGAAGAAGGCATCGAAACCGAAATGGCCGACCAGTCGTTACTTGCCATTGAAGAAGCCGATATTGTGTTGTTTTTGGTTGATGCCCGCGTAGGCATGACCGTTGCTGACCAAGCAATTGCTAATCACTTGCGCAAGCAAGAGAAAAAAAGCTTTGTGGTTGCCAACAAAACAGATGGTATTGACGCCGACTCAAACTGTGCAGAATTTTATCAATTATCATTAGGTAATATTCATCATATTGCAGCAGCACATGGGCGTGGTATTACACAGCTTTTAGAGCACACTTTACAGCCTGTAATTGCAGAGCTTGCAGCACTAGATGAAGACGTTGCTGATGACGATGAAGAGTTAATCGACCTTTATCAAGAAGCTGAAGGCGACGATACAGACCACCAAGCGTTTGCCGATAAACCAGTAAAACTGGCTATTATTGGTCGCCCTAACGTAGGTAAGTCTACACTTACAAACCGTATACTCGGTGAAGAACGTGTAATTGTATACGATATGCCAGGCACCACTCGCGACTCTATTTATATTCCGATGACTCGTAACGACAAAGAATATATTTTAATAGATACCGCAGGTGTTCGTAAGCGTAAAAAAGTAAGCGACGTAGTTGAAAAGTTCTCAGTAATTAAAACGCTTCAAGCCATTGAAGATGCCAACGTAGTATTACTGGTTGTTGATGCTCGCGATGGTATTTCTGATCAAGACTTAAGCTTATTAGGTTTTGCGCTTAACTCAGGTCGTTCATTGGTTATTGCCGTGAACAAATGGGATGGGCTTGATGATTACGTTAAAGATCGCATTAAAACAGAGCTTGATCGCCGTTTAGGTTTTATTGATTTTGCACGCTTGCACTTTATATCTGCACTTCACGGTACAGGTGTTGGCCACTTATTTGAATCGGTTGACGAAGCGTACGAGTCAGCAACTAAACGTATTAGCACCGCAATGCTACGCCGTATTATGGACATGGCACAGGCCGATCATCAGCCACCACTTGTTCGTGGTCGTCGTGTTAAGCTTAAATATGCGCATGCCGGTGGTTATAACCCGCCACGTATTGTAATTCACGGTAACCAAGTTCACGATTTACCAGATAGCTACAAACGCTACCTGATGAACTACTACCGTAAAGCACTTAAAATTATGGGCACCCCAATCAAAATTGAATTTAGAGAAGGTGATAACCCATTTGCAGGGCGTACTAACAAAGTAACGCTTTCGCAAAAACGTAAAATACGTGCCTTTGCCAAAGAAAACCGTAATAAATAAATTCGTTAGAGTTAATTTACTACAAAAAAACGGCGTACTTTTTAGTACGCCGTTTTTTTATGCTTTATACCAATTAGCTTAATTAAGTGATTTATTTTTGAGGCTGGGTATTAAAGATTAAGTAATGCCAATTGCACCAACCGTTCAACGGTGGTGTCTTGGGTATTTTTAGGCGCTTTGGGGTAATACTTAGATTTTGGCGGCTTAATAGATATAAACCCATGATTGGTGGCCATTTCGTGCGCTAACAGCTTTCGCTCTTTGGGTGTTAGGTGGTTTTCGTGTATTTTTGCAAGCTCGCCGCTATCAAGCCATATGCCAGCGCAACCTGGGCACTCGTCTATTTCAACAACTTTGAGCGGTGAAAAAACCGGCGCATCATCACAATATCTAGGGTCTGTTGATCTTTCAAGGTTAAATTTGCAGCAGCCTGTTTGGTATTTAGGCAAGGCAGAGCCTATGTAGTTTGGTTATTCCCCATAAATAGGCGATAACGTAGCATTAATGCCAAACAGGCGCTACCCAAAGGGTTCTTCCTAGGGACTATTTACTCTTTGTTGCTCGGCTTTTACTTAGTCCACTAGGTTACAAACCTCGCGCCGTGATTAAATAGCCCCTAGTTTGAACAAATTTTAATCCGCAAAGTTCAACAGACCCTAAGCATTTAGGGCAATTTACTCGCGATGAGACTTCGCCCGCGCCTTCGGTATAATTACTCAAATACTTAATTAGAACCTGACCATGCTTTAACTCAGGCGAGCTAAACTTAAAAATTTGGCTGTTATCAAAAAATACGCCGCCTTGCGCTGACGTAAAAACAGTAATCCCGCCAATTAATAACGGCTCAAGAGAGGTATTTGTGCGTGGGCATAACATTCTAAAATCCTTTTATTTTAATACTTAACTTACACTACTTTACTCAAGCGCTTTATGAATAAGCCCAACAAGCGGCGCTGGCAATGTAATATTACCTGCAAGTACAAACTCATGCGCATCGTCTGACATTTTTTGCCATGTACGGCGAATAATCCCTATCCATTTTTGCTCATCGTAATCAGGCTTACTATTAGCAAACCCGAGCATGTAATGCTCAATAAATACCAGGCTTGCTACGTCTTCTACTAATTGGCTATCAGGGTTACGTTTAATATTTTTTTTAGCAACTGCATCGTACACTCTGTTTTGCTCAGCATCGCTGTACCCAGCTTGCTGCATAAGCGCAACAACGCTACTTGCATGATATATATAAAGCGCACTGCGCCATTGATGATAGCCCTGCTTGTTCATTGCAAAGTCGCTACGCGGCGACTTCCAACGTTGTATATGCTGCCCACGCACTGCAATTTGCATAAGCTCGTCAGCACCTGGGTTAAAACGGCTAAGCATATCGCTCATACGCTGTGAGTATAAATACTCTTTTGGAACACTCTCCCCATTAAATTGCTCACTGTTTGGGTCTTGGTTGTTTGCTTCATCAATTAAGGCGATTACTTTATTAAACATGACGGTCATTTTTTATAGTAAGTTTTTATCATTCTAAACGCTGATGAAACAATAAACTAGTGCGCCACTCAGTTATGCAGTGAAATTTGCTCAATCATAATACAAAACCAATAAATACAGGTTGTAAAAGTAAGCGCATTGATTAAGTTAACTTGGTACTATATTGAGCACAAATTAAAATAAAAAAGCGCGACTAACTCGCCAATAACGGATCACTATGTTTAAAAAACGTATTTTAGCTATTTGCTTAGCAGCCACCTCGCTACCAAGCCTTGCCGACAGTAACAGCGACTTAAAAACCATTATTGATAACCACTGGCAAAATGCCAAAGCTGAAAAAATATTTTTTCGAACCGATCCAGACGGTTGGAAACCGAATGGCACATTACCAAATTGGAGCGAGCAAGCCATTGCAAAGCGCCAAGCTTATAACAACAGCGTACTAAAAAGCTTAGCCAACATTAATCCAAAAACGCTCAACAAGGATCAGCTAATGAACTACCGCTTATTTAAATATGAGCGAGAAACCGAGCAGCAAAGCTACCTTTATCAAGATAAGTATTTTCCGGTAAATTTTTTAAGTGGCTGGCATACCTACTTTGCAGAAGCACCCGCTAATATGGCTTTTTTAACAGCTGATGATTACAACGCATTTTTAATCAGCCTTGCCGACTACCCGCGCTTTAATCAGCAAAATATTGATTTAATGAAAGAAGGTATAAAAACAGGATTTACCCATTACTGTAAAACCTTTGAAAATTACAGCCAAAGCATTAGCGCGCACATAGTTAAAAACCCCGAAAACAGCGCCCTTTACGAGCCCTTTACCCGTATACCTAATACCTTTAGTGCAGTGCAAAAATCAAACTTAAAACAAAAAGCACAAGCCGTAATTAAAGATAAAGTAATTCCTGCGTATCAGCATTTTTACGACTTTTTTGAAAATGACTATATGCCACACTGTAGAGCGCGGCCGGGCATAGCAAGCGTTAAAGGCGGGCTTGACTACTACAAGTACACGGTTAATTACTACACCACAACAAACGCCACACCTAAACAAATACATCAACTAGGCCTTAAAGAAGTCGCGCGTATTAAGGCGCAAATGCAAAATATTATTGATGAAGTAGGCTTTGATGGCACCTATAGTGAGTTTTTAGAATTTTTAGCAACCGATGAGCAATTTTACGCAAAAGACGCGCAAGACTTGCTAGAAAAAACCGCGTTCATCACGCAAAAAATGTATGGTAAATTGCCCACTTACTTTGGCCACTTACCGCGTAACACCTTTACTATTAAGGGCTCAGCAAGTCGTGGGGCGTTTTATATGCCACCGCCAGATAGCCGCTCTCCTGGCACTTACTTTTTAGCCTCAACACCTAAACTGCAGCCTTTATATAATTTAGAAGCACTTAGTCTGCACGAAGCCATCCCCGGGCACCATTTACAAAACGCCATTGCTATGGAGTTAGACGTACCCGAATTTAGACGCACACTTAGCCACTCTGCATTTGGCGAAGGTTGGGCACTATACACAGAACGCTTAGGCAAAGAAGCTGGTTTTTATCAAAGCCCGTACAGTGATTTTGGCCGTTTAGGCTACGAAATGTGGCGTGCAGTACGCTTAGTGGTTGATACCGGTATTCATGCATTTGGCTGGAGCCGCCAAAAAGCAATTGATTACTTAGCCAGTCACACCGCTTTACCACAAAGTGCGGTGGAAGATCAGATAGATCGTTATATTTCATGGCCAGGCCAAGCGCTCTCGTACAAAATGGGCGAAATAAAAATACGAGAACTACGTGCAAAAGCCGAAAAAGAGCTTGGTACACAATTTGATATACGCAGCTTTCACGACACTGTTATTGGCCAAGGCTCATTGCCTATGGCAGTGCTTGAAGACGTTATAAACGATTGGATAGCAGAGCAAAAACCAGTAAGTTAAAACAATACTTTTAAACACTGAAGGGCGGTAAGTTTATCGCCCTTTTCAAAACTGCACTAAACACCTCAAAACTAATCCCTAGCCGCTTTTGCTTCGTAAACTTAATGATTACAAAGACCAGAGCATAAGTATGAGCAAACGCATTTTATATTGGCTACAAAACGATTTACGCCTAACCGATAACCCAGTTTTTAGTGACCTTGCTACTAGGCAGTGCGTGCTTGATGTTGTATTTGTTATAAACCCGCACTGGTTTAAAAATAATAATTACCAACAAAAACCTTACGGCATACACAAACAGCAATTTTTAATGCAAAGCTTGTACGAACTACAACAAGCACTTATTGAGCGCGGGCAAACCCTGCATGTGCTTGAGGGCGAACCCGTATCGCTTTTAAAAGCGCGTATTAATGAGCAAAATATTGATGAAGTTGTATACAGCGAACAATTTGGCGTGTACGAGCAACGCCAAATAAACTTACTCAAAGCACATTGCCCCAATACACAATTTACAGGGTCGCAGCAAGACACGCTCTTTAAGCAAAGTGACCTCCCCTTTGATTTAAGCGAATTACCCAAACACTTTACCCCGTTTCGTAAAAAGGTAGAGGCCGCCAATAGCCCCATTACACCTTCTACTTTGCCAAACGGTTTGCTCCCTCAGCCAATAACTTTGTGCGCAAAAAAACCTATAGAACGTATAACAAATAAAGGCGTAATGCATGGCGGGCTTAACAGTGCGCAAGCTCATTTAAAGCAATACTTTGCAGGCGCAATGCCAAGTACTTATAAAACGACTCGCAACGAACTTGATGGCTTTAACAACACCACCAAATTTAGTACTTGGCTTGCCTTTGGCTGTATAAGTGCAAAACAAGTTTACAAAATCGTAGAAAATTACGAGCAATGCAATACGGCAAACGAGTCTACTTATTGGATTAAATTTGAACTGCTATGGCGAGAGTATTTTAAATGGCACGCACTTAAAGCAGGTAACACCCTGTTTAGCTTTAAAGGGCAAAAACAAACTAAACCGCTTACTACTTTTACACCTACACGCTTTGCTGCTTGGTGTAACGGCACAACGCCTTACCCGCTTGTAAATGCCATTATGAAAGAGCTAAACACTACGGGTTACATTTCAAACCGAGCAAGGCAAATTGCAGCAAGCTGTTTAGTAAACGAGCTTGCCCTTGATTGGCGATACGGCGCAGCCTATTTTGAGCAGCAACTTATTGATTACGATGTAGCAGCAAACTGGGGCAACTGGCAATACATAGCCGGTGTGGGGGTTGACCCGCGTGGCGGCCGCCACTTTAATATACAAAAGCAAACGGCGCAGTTTGATCCAAATGGTGTTTATACCAATAAATGGCACGGGCACAGTAATAAAACACAGCAGCTCGATCACTTAAACGAAGTAGACTGGCCTATTTAAGCCAATCTCCCTCCACCAGGTTATATTTTAAAACAGCTGCGCAATGCCTATATTAATGGCAAAGCCACCTAAGGTTAAAAACAAAAATAAACAACCTGCTAATAACAGTGGCTTTATACCCGCTTGGCGAATAGCGCCAACGTGGGTACGAAGCCCAAGTGCGACCATGGCAATGGTAAGTAGTATATTGTCAAACCATATAATGGCGCTTGTAGTACCTTGCGGAATAACCGATAACGAATGCACGCCACTTGCCACTATAAATAACACTGCAAACCAAGGGATTGTAATTCCTGATTTTTGCTCGCCGCCCTGTGCGTTTATGTTTGCATGCTTTTTACTTTGCCAAAACGATAAGCCTACTAAAAATGGCGCAAGCATCATTACACGGAGCATTTTTTCTATCACGGCGGTGTCGGCTGCATTGGCACTTACCGCAGTCCCTGCTGCTACCACTTGCGCAACTTCATGAATGGTTGAACCAACAAAAATACCGTACGCATGCTCACTCACACCCATATATTCAAACATAATTGGGTAGGCAAACATACTTAACGTGCCAAACACCACAACCGTTGCCACCGCTACAGATACTTTATGCGCTTGTGCTTTTATAACTGGCTCAGTTGCCATTACCGCTGCGGCGCCACAAATAGAGCTACCCGCACCTATTAGTATGGTTGTTTGTTCATCAAACTTAAAAACGCGCTTACCTAGCTGTACTGCTAATATAAACGTACCAAGCAGCATTACCACATCGGTTAATAGGCCATGCCAGCCTACACCCGCTACTTGCGCAAAAGTAATTCTAAACCCAAATAAAATAACGCCCGCTTTGAGTAATATACTTTTAGCGTAATCAACGCCTACATCTGTACGCGTAGCTATACGCGAAAACACACTGTTACCCACAATAATGCCAAGCACTATACCAATTGTTAAGGAGCTAAATTGCGCACTTTGCATTATAGGTAACTTACTTAATGCAACAGATGCCCCCGCTAACACAACCACCAGCAGCATACCTAACCACCAGCGCGTATCGCCGTATTGCTTAGTATTAATACCTATAGGCTGAAAACTATTTTTAATAGCGCTAAGCATAATATTCCCTCACTTAAACCATATTGATGTGTTGACTTAATTGTAAGAAAGCTCAAAATATAACTCCAATATATTAAAATCATGATTTGATAACTTAAAGTTATACAATTTAGAGTTATACAATTTAGAGTTATGCAATTTAAGGTTATACAATGAACTTACATGCGCTTAGGGTGTTTTATACAGTGGCTAAATTGGGTAGCTTTTCAGGCGCAGCCGAAGCGCTTTGTATAAGCCAGCCCGCTGTTTCTAAAGCGCTAAAAGAGCTAGAGCATCAGTTAAATATTCAACTTATTGAACGTGCATCTAAGGGTAAAAAGCTCACCTTAAGCGAAGGCGGCCAAGCTTTGTATGATCACGCCCGCAGTATTTTTGCTATCGAAAAAGCCGCCATTGAAGATATTAAATCGCGCACAGGGCTTAAGCGCGGTACATTAGTTATAGGCACCAGCACCACCATTGCCAGTTATTGGCTACCGCCTTATTTAGCCAAATTTTGTGCGCAGTACCCGCATATAAAAGTAGAAGTACAAGTGGCTAATACCGCGCAAATTGAGCATGCCTTACTTGAATGCACTATCGATTTAGCACTGGTTGAAGGTACACCTACCGAGCCGCACATTATTAGTAAGCACTGGCAAAATGATTTAATGAGTGTGGTTATACCGAGCAACTTTAAGCCCACTAAAGACTTAAAAGCATGGTTAAACGAGCAGTTTTGGTTATTACGCGAGCCAGGCTCTGGCACGTTAGAAATGTCGGTAAAGTTATTAGCACAACATGACGTACAAGCAGAGCAAAGTATGCAATTAGGCAGCAACGAAGCCATTGCCAGGGCTGTTGCTCAAGGTATGGGGGTCGCTTTATTGCCAAATGTAGTCACAGAAGATTTAGTGCAGTTAGGCAAATTAACGCGCCTGAGCCAAAAAAATAACAAGCAACTCTCTCGGCCGCTATACCAACTGCATTATAAAGACAGACCGTCTTCGCATGCTGCGCAAGCGTTCGAAAAAAGCCTGTTTAGTGAATAATATTTATATGAGTGAATTTAGATCTGAGCTGTAAGTTGCGAATGTTTGGTTTAAAGACACTGGTTATACCCACATTCGAGTTTGCTTTAGAGCGCACCGGAAAGCCAATTCGAAAACATGCGCTTGTTACTCCGTTTATCTAATGTATTAATTCATGTTAGAGGAAGTTACACTAATCGCATTTAAATCACTAAGTGAATTCGGGAATTCTCGACCATCTCCTACGATTGAAGTGACTAAGTCAAAAAACCAAGGGTCAGAGTGTGGAGATGTTACGACTGATTCAATGAGAGTATTTAAATCCAGCTTGACAGTATATCCTGATCTGTAGGAATCTAAGTTAGCTCTAATCTCTTCTGGATCTACTGAGTACGGGGCGTCTCCCCCTATGACATCATTAACAAAACCAAAGTCTCTTAAACATAAACGAAATTCATTCTCGAAAGAATATGGCATGCTTTTGCAATAAATATGTGTTAAGAGATTGTCGCCTCTAGCTGGCATTTGGTTTTTAAAGTCTAAATATTCAATTAGTCCACCTAGTACAGTATAGTTTTTGTTTTTTCCTAATGATGATTTAAGTCGACCTATAGTAGACTTAATTGCAATTCCGTTGTGATGATTACAGTATAACTTCCACATATGATAAGACTCATGAGTGCTGATATTCCAGCAAGTCACATAAGAATTGTAGATGGCAGCCTCATACATATTTCTTTGTAAATCGATCTCCCTCGATTTTTGTTCGGATTGCGGAACTTGTGCCATTCCTACTTCTGGCATTCCACCAAACTGTACTTTACTGTTACCAAAAAACTGAGGAGCAAATTTGGTATTTAGAATTCTTTCTACAAGTGATTCCCAATGTGCAGTTGGAACTTTCCCCTCAAACGGGTCAACTTCCCAATTTTTATCTAATCTTGCAAACCAAAGGGATTGACTTGAAAGTAAAGAAATAAACTTGTTTAAATCCATATACTTCCAAATCACAGTATCATCATCTAGGGTTTCGCCATTCGTAAATGGCTGAAAAACATTTTTGGAAATCTCTTCAAATCGCTCTGTTCGCACCAAGCTCACTTCATCAGCCCACCGCTCAACATATAAAACGGTATCAGTAGCATCCGCAAGTATATTGAAATTTGTTACAGAATCACCTAACCGCACTGAGACGTTGTAATGGGTATTTAGCCCCGTAATATTTCGTTCACAGTCAACCAACTCAAATTTCTCGAGAGAGTGAGTTTTCCTAAGCTGTTTGATTTTTTTAAGTTCACCTTTACCACTCATTCTAGAAGAAACAATTTATAGTGCGCCCATAATGCAAAAAACAAAGATAGCTAAATGGGCAAAACCCGACTTCACACATTATAATTTTAAGAAATCACTCATAGCAGTTCATCAGCTACCCATAAATCTATTAGCTAAATCCGTAAGCTCTTATACCCCCAAGCTGAATTCACAAACCCTGCGTTAAATCTTGTGCCAGTGTGCCCGTTGGTTTTTCAATTACGCGTACTAACTCTTTACCATCGTCTTTTACTATAAACGTTGGCGTGTATTGCAAGTCGTGCGCTAGTGCTATTCCAGCGTCGTCTTGCTTGTTGTAACCCACGGCCACATATTTAACGCTTGCAAGTTTTACCTTAGACGCATCAAGTAACTTAATAAGCTTTGGGACTTCGCGTTGGCTGTCGTGACACCAAGTGCCAAATAATACAACTAATGCCTTGCCTTCTAGCTTTTGCATTAAGGCTATATCTTGCTCGGTTGGCGTAAATGCGTTGTACTGCTTATTAAACTTATCGTAATCGCTTAATAGTACATCAGTTGTAATACCCCCCGCAAATGGTGCGTCAGCAGCACAGCTTAATAACGGCATGCTTAAAGCACACAATAAAATTAATTGTTTAAACATGAGGTTACTCTTAATTTAGGTATTAAACGACTATACCTAATATTAAGCGTGGAGTGAACAGCTCTCAGGCGTTACTTTTTATCCATAAAAAAGTTTACTTGCGATAAGTTAGTTAAATATTCTCGCCTTACGCCTTTATTCTCGGCTAACTTATCTAAGTCACCAATTAAGGTAACAAGCTTAGTGTGTGAGTGACGGTTTGTTTCTATAAAATCATCTTGCTTGTCATCACTATTATCACGCTCTTTTTTATGCATTGAGTAGCTGTTTTCGTTTTCTTCAAGCCAAATATCGTCAATTAAGCGAATGTCACTTTTACTAACGGTTTGCTCTTGCATCGCCATTTGCAGCTCGTATTGGTTAGTTTGCGGGTTAAACGCATACATTTTTGCATCAACATCCACTTCGTGAGACTGATCAAGCCCCACTAGCTCTTTATTTTTAACCGCAGTCCCTACGTTATAACTCTCTTCTTTGTTGTAGTAATCAGGGCGACTGTATTGATAATCAAAATGGCTACTTACATTTTTACTTTGCGTTACACCGCTAAGATCCCCTAATTGGGTTCGATCAGTCGCTTGGCTTAGCTCAATGGTACTTTTAGGCTGATAATCGCCGTTATCCAGCGCATAAGAAAATGTAGCATCAAAATCAGCGAGCTTAGAAATCCCCGCGCCTAAGGTATTTGGCGCTTTATCGCCAAGGCCTTGGTAACGAGGATCATTTGTGATCATATTATCGACTAAGTCGGCCACTATAGCGCGCCCGTTATTAAATTGCTGACTGGCAAGCGACTCTAATTTGCTATAACGCTCAGCCGCTGATGACATGCTCGTAAATGCACTTTTAAATAATGCAAACCCTTGCTGCATTACCTCGTCGTCTTTGCGCCCATATGCCGACTCTTTATCGTCCTGGGTGCTGTTTACTCGGCTATCTTCTAGGCTTTGATCGAGCGACGCTAAATACTGCTGCATTTGCTGTTTGTCTTTAGCGCCAATGGTTGACATATCGAGTGCAAAATCAATGTCGTTTTGCCCACCTACAGCTTTAAACACGAGTGCTTGCTGGTTTGATGCTTCATCAATGGAGTAACTTAAATCAAGCGTGTTCTCTTTCGAATCAAGATCTTTATTTTGCGTTGTTGAAAACGACACATCAAAGCCTGTTAGCTGCTCACTATTAAACCCTGCTAAAAAATCTAAACTCATGTCTGCTTGGTTTGGCACTATAAGAGGATTAAATGAGTTTTCACTCACTTTAAAAAATTCATCGGCCATTTCGCCAACACCACTGAGCACCTGCGTAAGTGCTTTATGCTCAGCCTCAGATAAATCGCCATTAACTTCGTAACTTAAGCTAAAGCCATCAACGGCTTCGCCTGTTTCTTCGTCATAACCTTGTGACGAGTTGAAGGTAATGTTTATAACATCACCTTCTTTAGTTTTTACCGAGAGCTCAAACAGGTAGTTATCGTCATCCTCGTATTTTGCGCGATTGAGGCTTTCGATGTAGGGATTAAGTGAGCGCTCAACACGTTGCTGACTTGAGGCTAAAAAGGTTTTTTGCTCATGCCCAAGTTGCCCCAAGCTCGATAAAATATCGCTGGTATTAGCATAGGCACCCTGAATATTTTTAACGGATGTATTTAATCGCTCAATTAATTGGGTACTATTTTCGTTTTTTAATAACCCCTCATGCTGAGAGCTTATTACGGTGCGCAGGGCGAGTTCTTCACCGGAGAGTTTATAGTTAAGAGTGCTAGGCGTACTTGAAATAGTAAATAGCGAAGTAAGTTGCTGTTGTAAAATATCCCCTACTTTTTGATTGCTAGCTAGTGCTTCGTCAATAGTGTGGTTATTTAGCTGGCTTAATAATTCATCGGATGTTTTGGGGGCGTTAGTTTGTAAATCATTAATAGCTTGAAGGTCGCTACCGGTCAGTAGCGAAGGACTCACAGAGGTTTGGTTAGCGTTATTAACTGATTGGGCAAGTAAAGTGCTTAAATTAGACTGGCTGCCAAGTGCATTATAAACCATGATTATCCTTAATCTCTAGACCCTATTAAGTAATGTATCGGGCGCTTAGTTAAAAGCTTTAGCTTAAGGAGATATTTTTTACCTATTATTTATACAAACAACCCACCTAGCTCTTAAGCGCTATTCTGCTCGCTTATTACTCTTCATTTGTTTCTTTTATTTTTTGTACTAAAAAGTCGACCGCCGCTTTTACCTTTGGCACTAAAGAGCGCTGTTTTTTATACAACAAATAAACCGCCATATTGGTGTTTTGCGTTATCGCTAACTCATACTCAAAATTAGACTTCTGAAGCTCATCCGTTTCATGCTCTGATTTTAGCCCCCTTCGAGTCGACATTAAAACTCCTTCACCGTTGCAGGTTTTTTTAGCAAGCCAAAGTCCATTATTTGAAATAGCGATAGCAGGTGCTGATACGTTGAGCCATTGTTCACCTATTTATCACAACCACCACGAATAATGATATCGACATCGTCACGCCCATTGACGCTGTTTGATAACTTTAAACTAAGCGTGTTTTTAACGCGCTCTACAAAGCTCCTCACACTAGTTATTAAAATCCAGTCATAAAACCATCATAAAAATGTAACTTACTGAATGTTTACACATTGTTTGCACCTTCTATTTTTATAGTTTGCCCACTTTAATAAAATAATAAGCGTGCATACATGAATATAAAACCTTTTATATTTTATTCAGTTATCGCCTCTACTACATTTTTATATGGCTGTGGCGGTACTGAGCAAACAACCGATAGCAGCACAGAGCAAACTGACTCATCATCAACAACCACCTCAACGGGCTTAGTTATTAACGAAATTGTCGCAAGCCCAAGCGATACCACCTACGATTGGATTGAGCTATACGCCACTGAAGATATAGCCGACTTATCGGTATTTTCACTTGTTGATGATAACGCCGACAGAGAGCCTCAAGCTTTGCCTGCAGTATCGCTTTCCCAAGGTGAGTTTATTGTTATTCAAGCCATTGATGAAACCGACACCCCGCCCGCTAGCGGCTGTTACGTAACCTTTAAATTAGGTAGCGACGATGCGGTTACATTATACGAGGACGGCACTGCGGTGTCTGTACTTGATTGGGAAGAAGGTGAAGCCGCTGAAGGCTTTAGTTACGGCTCCGGGCTTTTTTATTGCCGAGCTTAAGCAAAGTAAAAAAACAAAACGCTCGCCATTTTATAAACTTATGAGCAAACACCACATATTCCCTGCCTCGTTTAGTAAATACTGCATTGGCTGTGCTTTGCTCTACCCCGAGCGATTAAAAGTAAACCGCTTTAAACCTGTTTTAGCCCGTTTAAAACACCTTAACCGCACTAACCCGCTTTTACCTTTAGAGAATAATTAAAATGACCAAATTAGATCTTATTTTTCTTTCCCGCTTTTTAGTAAACATCCTATCGCTGGCTGTACTTTGCTATGGCTGTTACTTTCGCATAAGTAAAAATGCAGTGGTGGCAGGCTCGTTTATTTTATTTGGGGTAGGCGTTTTTATTATTACCTTTTTGCTGCACGGCGTTGATATGTCGATGGAATTTGCATTTGGCCTATTTGCCGTATTTACCATGCTCAGGTACCGCACTGAGTCTATTTCGATTAAAGAAATGACCTACTTATTCCTTGTTACTGCCATTGCTTTACTGACCTCTGTAGGGCAAATGAGTTTAATTGAGCTAAGCATTCTTAACGGTATTATTTGCTTAATTGCCTTTTTGATTGACTCAAGCGTATTTGTAAAACGCTACGAAGTACAAAGCGTTTGCTACGAGCGCATAGAAAACATAACCCCGCAAAACCAAGCCACATTGATCAGCGATTTAAAACAGCGCACAGGGCTAAACGTCGTTGCCATTGATATAGAACACATCGACTTTTTAAGAGACGTAGCGCAACTAAAAGTAAGTTACTTAGCCGAAAAACAAACAAAGGCAGCCTAACATGATCTCTAAACAAACGATTACCTATGCGGCACTTTCAGCTCTTTGCCTTGTTAGTAACGCAACCTTTGCCAAAATTAACGACGACATAGATTTAAGCGGCTATATCATGCTCGACTACAACAAGTTTGATACCTCATTGTTAGAGGGGCAATACGACAGCAACAGCTCAGAAAGTACCTCAGAAATACGCCCCGCACGCCTAAGTTTTAAATCAGACATAAGCAAAGATTGGAAAAGTAAATTTCAGCTTGGCTTTGCCGATGGCGAAACCGAAATAAAAGACGCCTACCTAGAATACTCTGGCTGGAAATATGCCGATGTAACCATAGGCCAACAAAAAGAAGGTTTTGGCCTAGAAAAACTAACCAGCTCGCGTAAATTACTAATGCTCGAACGCAGCATGATAAGCGAAGCATTTTCACCAGGGCGCAGCTTAGGTATTAGCCTTTCCGGCGACATAGCCTCAGTAAATTGGCAGTTAGGTTATTACGAGCCCGATGAAGACGAAGCAACGTCGGCTATTACAGGGCGCGTAGCTTGGGTGCCGTGGCAGCAAGATACCAACCTTTTACACCTAGGCATCGCCTTTAGTGAGAGGCAGTACGACGGTAACGAATTTAGAGTGAATGAACCTCTTGAAGTTTATACCGCCGACTCATTAATAGAAGGCGATAAAATTAATGCAGATAGCCTCTCGCAACAAGGCGTAGAGCTACTATGGCTTAAAGATAGATTTACCATGATGGCCGAGTGGCAACAAGCACAAGTAACCAGTATTGAAAATACAACCAATGATTACGAAGGCGGCTATTTGCAATTTGGTTATCAGCTATCGGGCGGATACCGTAAGTATAAAAACGCAAAACTAGGCGCAAGCTCAGAGCCAGGCTGGGAAATTACAGGCCGCTACAGCCTACTTAAGCTCAAGCAAGAAAACCAAGACGCAAAAACCTACACCCTTGGTGTTAACTACACCGTAAACAAGAATATAAAGTTTATGGCCGACTACATTAAAGCCGACTACTTTGAAGCAGGCGGTACTATCACATCGGGCAATGCAATCTCATTAAGGCTGCAGTATTCGTTTTAATGCGCTTTGCATGTTAAGCCGGTTAGCCTAAAACTATAAAGCCCTGTGTTAAACGTAACGTTTAACACAGGGCTTTTTAATTGAGCTGTTATAAACTCTCTAAAGGTTACTTATCAGGCTTGTACTTATTCCACTAATTACAGTAAGGGATTTAAGTTTACCTGTTCACTAATTAATATCGTTCAATAAAAATGAACACCAGCATTTAGTGAACAAAAGATGGACAAGGGCTAATACAGGCAGCTATCGAAAAACTAAACTTGCAAACGAGTTTAGGCACAAAGTATGAAACTTTTAAAAAAGAGTGTACTGAGGGCGAACTCGCTTTGCCTAATGTTAAAAGCAATGCATAGTAAAAACGCTGCCCATGCCGAATCACTCTTAACTGCTTTGTTAGCTGCGTTTCAAAATTGGCAATACTTCAGGTATTTCAGTATCTAGCATTTCCAAAACGCTTTTAAAACCATGTATAGGTGAGCACCCTAATTTGTCACATGCAGATGATGAATCATATACGCGATCTAAGCTTTGAGGTAGTTGCCAATCTCTTTGTTTAAATGCTAGCGCGATGTCAGGACATTGACGCTCGATGACAGATGCAGCATCATTATATAGAGCTTCACAATCAGAAAGTTGAAAGGTGTAGCGCCTGAGATTATAAAACGATTAAAACCACTTAAGCGTTTTTCCACAGAACATAAATGAGCGTTTGCTACATCACGAGCATCTATGCCACGAGTAAGGCGAAATACTGCCATTAAATCCGCAGGTTCAGGAAAACATCTCGACATTTGCAGCACAGTAACTGGAAGCTGAAACAACTTTGAAATTTCTTCTAGCTTAGCTTCAGCCGCAATTTTACTTTTATGATAAATCGACTTGGGTTGAGGTGTGACGTCTTCATTTATCCAACCAGCAATACCTTTAGGTGTTGAAGCATAGCCGTACAATGCAGTAGTGCTGGTAAAAATAAAGTGCTTAATACCTGCTTTTAATCCAGCCAGAGCGAGTTTCTCGGTCGCGTCTACGTTGATAGACTGAAACTCTGAATCAGGTACTAAACCAACATGTGGAGCGTGAAGAGCCGCTGTATGAATGATGACATCAACATTTTTAAGAGCCCGATCAATCAGATCACTATCAAGAATATCACCAATGTAATCGGCTGTTGAGCAAGGCGTTTTATCAATGCCGACCACGTCATGGGTGCGCATTAATTTAATATAGATTGCACGCCCGACTCTACCGGCAGAGCCTGTTACTAAAATTCTCATCAAAACACCTTACTAATGATTGACCTCAAAGCAGCTAACTTTTAAATAAGGGGCGCAGGCATGTGGGCCATAATGGCAAAGCTGCCCCGCGTGTATGCGTCCCAGCCCGCGCAGCGGGCGAACTTGATTTTTTTGTTATGTGACTTACCCAAAAAAACAAGCGTATTCATCATGATCTATAACGGCAAAGACTTGCTCAATAGTTTTTACATACATATTTGGCTCATAGCCGTGCCATTTTAGATCTTGTCGCATCCAGAAAATTTTCCATTTACCTTGAGCGAGGATAAAAGTTGCTTTAGCCATGTCCAGGTCATGATATTCATTTGGGCTGTTCCAAACAGGACGCGTTTCATATATATAAACTGATTGCTTCTCCAGCCGCCAACCAATGTCTAACTCATTTCTAATATGCACTGGTGGCCTACGCTTATTTAAAAAAGCGTTGGCAGCTTTTTCTATCTTCTTTATTTCGAATTCACTTAAGGCCATAAAAGTTTAATTTTCCACCTGTCACATAACTTTTAAATAAGGGGCGCAGGCATGTGGGGCATAATGGCGAAGCCGCCCCGCATGTATGCGTCCCAGCGAACGAAGTGAGTGACTTAATTTTTTTGTTATACGCAATCACGATAATACCTCTTGAGCTGTGTTACTTTCTTCTTGAAATTTACCTTCTTTATCAGGCCAAATACATTGAAGAGCGTCAAACTTTTCAATGCTATAAATACTAACAGCCGCCCTTAAGTATTCCTCTTTGTTGAGTTCGCTAATTTTACTAAATTTGACCGGATAGCCTTTTATAACTTCTTCACTTAATTGGTTATTGGTAAATCGTTGACCGTTCTTGATTAACTGTCCAATATCGTTGATAAGTGAGTGCATCAATGAGGTATCCAACCCAGACATGATGATTTCAGGATGATCAAGCGTTTCAGTAAAACCTATTGAATATGAAAAGCTCGGAGCATCCTTGCTAAAAACAGAAAGAACATGCCAACCATGTTTCTTAATGTCATCTTCTACTTTTTCCATTACATCCGACATATTCACAGATTCCTAGTTTGCGTATAACATTTTAGTATTTATGCGACACGCTGTTTGTGTTGCATAATCGCTTGTTGGACTGAGCCGCTACCTGCTCGGTGTGTCAGAGTTGGTGTTGTTTATGCTATGGGAATTTGCTTTTTGGAGGCTCTCACTTTCCTAGCTGATTTAATCAGCTTAGCTAGTGTTATGTAAGCTTTCCCTGCATTGCTCAGCGCTTATTATATATTCATTACACCTAAATTTGCCTTAATAAGCAATTATATTTTTTACACGTACAGAGGCCGCTAGCCTGAGCAGTTAAGCAGGTTAACTAATTGATTTTAAGCAGCTACCTAGCTGCTAACTCGTTCGCTCTACTTTGGTCGTTGTTTCATATAACTTGAATACGCCAATTAATCGCAAGATACCTGCCTTACAATGCTGGCAAGGCCAATGCGGTATCAGTGTTACGTTTTCTGTCTTTAGCTTCTCCACTTTACCTATGTGTGATTCTTGTGACCTTATTAATGCTAACTTTCGCTTGCGACATGCATTAGCTAAAAAACCATAGTGACGAATGCGCATAAACCCTTTCGGCAATACATGTTGTAAGTAACGCCGTAAAAATTCATCACAGCTCAGTGTCATTACTTTATCGCGGTTCTTATCTGCATAATCTCGGTATTTAAAACTCACAGTTTGTTTATTTGCTCTCACTAAACGTGATTCTGACATTACGCCTTTTCGGGTATAGCGAGCAAGGTAGCTAACTAAATTTTCACTGTACGTTAAACAGGCTTTGCTATAAACACACCATTTGGTTGGCATGTTTATCTTCGTAAATGAACTATCGCATTCATTTAACGCCGCCAGCATTTTACCTCTAAAGACTGTTGATAACGCTTTTACGGGGTATAAATAGCCTTTTTCTATTTCATGCCAATGCGATTTTTTTAGCGCTCCTGCGGGTATCAAACAATGCAAGTGGATATGCTGACTTAAGTTCTGTCCCCATGTATGCAGTACGCTTGTCATTCCTAATTGGCCATCCCTCTTTCGTTTCGCAAATTTGCTCAGCGTTTGCCATGCGGCTTTAAATAAACTTTGGTACAACGCACTTGGGTTATAGTGAGCAATGATATTCAACTCATGAGGGAGCGTAAAAACAAGGTGGAAATACCGACATGGTAATAAATCCTCTTGCTGTTTTTGCACCCACTTAGCCGTGGCCATGCCTTGGCAACGTGGACAATGTCGGTCTCGACAACTACATCCAATCTTTTGTAACTCACCACAGCTATCACATTGCCATGCTTGATAGCTCATCGTATGATGTTGCCGATAATTCTCAAGGTTTGAGTTTAAAATATCAGCGAGGTGCAAAGCGTTCATGGTTTTACCCAACTTGCGAGTAAATCAACACCGCCATGCCCCAATTCAGGCAACCAATGTAAGTAGCTTTGCGTGGTTTTAATGTCACTGTGTCCAAGTTGCTGTTGAAGTTGATGCAGTGGCATCCCTGATTCAAGTTGATGTGTTGCATAAGCATGGCGAAGTGCATGTGGATTACAGTGCTTTAAGCCACACGCTTGTCCGTGCTTTCTCAATGGCTTCCTGAAGGTCGATGCTGACATAGGTTTATCCATTAACAATCGCGAGTAAAACATCCAACCCGTTGGGTGGTACATTTTCCAGTAACTGCGTAATTGGTTTAGTACGCTATCTGAAACTACAACATAACGCGATTTATCTCCTTTACCTTGTTCAATTAAAATGGTTTTACGCTGGCCATCGATGTCTTGCACTTTAATACGTAACAACTCGCCAATACGTAAACCACACCCGTAACACACCACTATTAACGTTTTTAAGCGCATATCCGTGCAACTTTTTATCAGCCGCCGCATATCATCACGTGATAAATAGGTGGGTGCGCGTGACTTCGCTTTTGGCAATGCGATATCTAAGTTAAGTGGCCGATGTAAAATATTCTTAAACAAGAACCAAATACTGTTTATCTGTATTTTTTGGCTTGCTCTAGACAGTTTACGAATAGCGGGATCGTTAAAAAAGGCGTTAAGTTCCTCATCAGTAATCGAATCGAGCGGTTTATTAAAATAATGACTGAGTTTGAGTAAATGTTCAGAGTAGCTTTTACATGTACTTTGCGAATAACCACGATAGGCTATTTCAGTTTTGACTTGTTCAATGAGTGTATTCATGACTTACCTCCAAGTTATGGGATAACCCCAAGGTAAGTGTGGCTCAAATGATAAGAATAGGATCTCCGCGTAGCGGCTTAGTTCAACAATTTAATAGTGCGCTCGTCGCGCATATTTCTACCGACTTAGCGCTCATTTATCTACTTTATATAGTTTTAACAAATTACCTAAGGTATTACTATCACTAAGTTTTCTAAAGTTTTTAGGTAAACTTAAATAATCCAATTTGCGCGCAGCGCTCATTTTCATGAATATATGCGCAAAGTGCAGTTTAACCAATCAATTAACGACGATATTTAGCCAATCTCAATGACCTGTTATCGCTCATAAAGGCCTTACTACATTTTTAGCATAAGATAGCTTGGCTTGTGCGGGCACTCTTTTAATACGGGCTACAACATTCAACCGCAATGCATACCGTATTAAATCAAAAAAGATAAGTATGAAATTTTAATTTGGAATCTCTATTTAATGCTTTGATTAGGTAAAGCCTAAAAACCAAATTCTATTCCCTATGAAGAAAACCCTATGAGAAAAACTCAAATAAGGAACAACAACACCATCGCTACAAGCCTTGCCACATAAGGCTCTTTATTCTAGATGTGTGACAAACTATTCCAAAGTTGAATGAGAAAGAACATATAGCGATCTTTTTTGATCAAAATACAGCGATTATCCGATTAAGTGCAATTTGTCATAAAACTGCAATCAAAATAGGTGATAATTTAAACTCGAACTGTATTTTTTATAATCTAGAAGTTGAAGTAAATGAGCACACCAATGACGCAACTCACATTTGCGTTACAATCGTTTGAAGATCCTCTCTCTGCGGCTATGGGCCACACAATGGAATACGAGCAGTTAACCTTGCAAGCCAGTGCTATGCATGAAATAACGCTGCAATGCGTATTGCCTGACGACGCCCACGAAAACGATATTATTTCGCTGAGCGCAACGTATCCCAGTGCCCGTGATGCGCAATACTTTACTGAAAAAGTACTCACTAACGCCGACTTAGAGCGTGGTTATGTGTATTTAACATTAAGTAAAATTACCCAAAGCCACTGCTTAGTAATGCAATTGATGCTGCATGGCTTAAATGCCACTTTAAAAAATAGTTTACAGTTTGATATGCAAGTAAATGCGTTTGAGGCTGGTTATAAAAATCAGCAAGCCCTTAAAAGCCAAACTAAGCCACACGGCGTTAAAAAATACTTTCGGAATATGAGCTCAAGTTTATTTTCGTTTTTTTAATCTGTTGGTATACACACTCATAAAACCTTAATCAGCAAAACTCACTTTACCCATAGTAACCCCAGCAATACCCTGCGCAGTATTATTTAGGTGCTGCTGCTCACCTGCTAGGCATTCGTTGGCTAAAATGGCAAATAGTACGGCTTCTTTGGCATCGGGGTTTATGCCTAAATCATCAGTATTTTTAAACGCTTTAATAGTCGGGCACAGCGCATTAAGGTGCGCCATTAATAATGGGTTATGAATACCGCCACCACTTGCGTACACCACACACTCTTTAGCACTTTGCGCGCATTCGTTTAACGCATTTGCAATTACCCTCGCGCTAAACATATTTAAAGTTGCCATTACATCTTCATGGCTTAAGTGCTGTGTATTTGTTTGCTGTTGAGCAGCATATAAATAGCCTAAATTGAATACCTCAGGCCCCGTTGTTTTAGGCAGCGCAAGCTCAAAAAAAGTGTTGCTACACATTGCATTTAATAAGGCTATATTTACCTTGCCCGCTTTTGCTATTTTTGCGCCATCATCAAAGTGCATGCCTTTAAAATTCTGCTGTACGTACGCATCCATAATGGTGTTACCAGGGCCTATGTCGCTACTAAATACGCTATTTGCATCACCGCTTTTAGGTAAAAACGTTAAATTAGCAATACCACCCATGTTTAATAAAATGCGGTTCTCAGTGGGGTTTGCAAAAAATAAGTAATCGCCATATACCGCAAGCGGTGCACCTTCCCCTCCTGCGGCTATGTGTTTTTGCCTAAAGTCGCCAATCGTTGTAATACCGGTAGTAACGGCTATTTGGTCGCTGTCGCCAATTTGTAGTGTGCCATTAGTAAAGCTTTTATGATTATGCTGCGACTGTGGGCAGTGGTAAATTGTTTGGCCGTGACTGGCTATTACATCAATACTTGCTGGATTTACCTGCCAAGTATGTAAGCACTGATTAACCATATCGCCATGGAGTTTACCCACCCATGGATGCAGTAAGGTAACAAGTTCTAAATCACACTCTCGTTTGGCAAATACCTGCTTTATTTTACTTTTATACTCGTTGTTATAGTCAACGGTGGTAAAGTTCAGCACTTCAATTTGCGTATTTATACCTGCGCCCGTTACCTTACACAGTGCTACATCTAGCCCATCTAACGAGGTACCACTCATTAAACCTATAATTAAACGGCTTGGTTTTTGGGCACTATTATAAAGGGCAGCTATGTGTGGGTGCATAAAGGTATCTTAAACAGGTATCATATTTTGCTTATATTAGAGTACTTTAAAACAAAGTTATAGGCGTAAACGGTTAATCTTTGTGATTGTGCAATCTCTAATTGCTTGCTAAGTTGACCCGTATGCAACAGACACTTAATTAAAACAATGATCACCCTAAGAGACTTTAAACCAAAGGACGCGCCGCAAATTATTAATACTTTAAACGATGAACAGGTTACGCGCTTTTTATCGTCTAAAATTCCATTTCCGTATACTCAAGCCGACGCCGACTGGTGGATAAACCAAGGCTCTAAAAGTGGAATAGTTAAGGCCATTGTTGTAGATGAGCAATTTGCGGGGTGTATTGGTATCACCCCCGGAGAATTTGAATATAGCCGCAGTGGCGAAATAGGCTATTGGCTTAATAGCCACTTTTGGGGGCAAGGAGTAATGACTCATGCTATTTTGCAAATTTGCGATAACGCATTTAAAAGCTCAAACCTAAACCGTATTTTTGGCGCTGTATTTGCTGGCAATACAGGCTCTGTAAAGGCACTCACTAAATGCGGTTTTAAGGCCGAGGCTGTTCTCAAACAGGCCATTTATAAAAATGGTGTGTTTTACGATAGCCATATTTTTAGCAAGCTAAAATAAACCGTTTAGAATAAATACTCTGCAAAGCTTGAATTACCAGCCTCGCGCCCAAAGCTCGTGTATTAAGGTACAAATTTTTATTTTCGTATAACTTAGCGCGCATTATTGTTTAGGCTCAACCTGGTTTTAAACGCGTAAACATTCGCTAAGTAAATTCACTCTTAAGAGGAGATTTTTATGTCTGCAACTAGTCGTCAACTTACTTTAGCATCACGCCCGCACGGTGCCCCTACCGATGAAAACTTTGAACTTAAAACAGTAGATTTACCAGCGCTTAAAGATGGCGAGGTGCTGCTGCGCACTATTTACTTATCACTTGACCCATACATGCGTGGCCGCATGAGCGATGCAAAGTCGTATGCCGATCCGGTTAATGTGGGCGATGTAATGGTAGGCGCTACCGTATGCCAAGTAGAAGAGTCTAAAAACGATAAATACAGCGAAGGCGAATGGGTACTTGCTTACACCGGTTGGCAAGATTACGCCATTACTAACGGCGAAGGTCTTATGCAATTAGGTAAAGAGCCAGAAAATCCATCGTACGCACTCGGTATTATGGGTATGCCTGGCTTTACAGCCTACATGGGCTTACTTGATATTGGCGCACCTAAAGAAGGCGAAACCGTCGTAGTAGCTGCAGCAACAGGGCCGGTTGGCGCAACCGTTGGCCAAATAGCTAAAATTAAAGGCTGTAAAGTGGTAGGCGTTGCTGGTGGCAGCGAAAAATGTACACATGCCGTTGAAAAGCTGGGCTTTGATGCCTGTATTGATCACAAAGCCGATGACTTTGCAGAGCAGCTAGAAAAAGCCTGTGATAACGGCATAGATGTTTATTACGAAAATGTGGGCGGTAAAGTGTTTGATGCCGTATTACCTCTACTTAATACCGCAGCCCGTGTGCCACTGTGTGGTTTAGTGTCGCAATATAATTCTACCAGCCTTCCAGATGGGCCTGATCGTATGGGTATGCTAATGGGGCAACTGCTTACTAAACGTATTAAAATGCAGGGCTTTATAATTTTTGACGACTACGGCCACCGCTACGACGAATTTGCACAAGACATGCAAAAATGGCTACAAGATGGCAAAGTACAATACCGCGAACACATGGTAGAAGGTATTGAAAACACTATTAGCGCATTTAACGATATGCTAAATGGTAAAAACTTTGGTAAAACCGTTGTTAAAATTAACGAGCCACTTTAAATTTTACAAAGCGTTACTGCGCATGCAGTAACGCCAACAAGGACTGACATGATTAAACTACACCATTTAAATAAATCGCGCTCAAAACGTATTATTTGGCTTTTAGAAGAGCTGGATGTTGATTACGAAATTGTTGACTACCAGCGCAACACAGAGACCTTTTTAGCGCCTGACGAACTTAAAAAAGTACACCAATTAGGTAAGTCACCAGTGATTGAAGACGATGGCTTAATTGTTACCGAATCTGGCGCGATCACCGACTATTTAATTACTAAATACGGTAACGGTAAATTTGCACCAAAAGCCGGCACTGCCGAATATGTTGAATATCAACAATGGCTACACTTTGCGGAAAGCTCTGCTATTTTACCGCTGCTACTTAAAATGTTTGTTTTAAAAGATGGCGCTAAAACAGAGTTTTTAGAAAATTACGCCGATGCAGAAACCGTAAAAGTAATTAGCTACTTTAACGACCGACTCCAAGGTAAACGTTATTTAGTAGGCGACACTTTAACCGGTGCCGATATTATGATGTCGTTTATTGTAGAAATAGTTAAAAACTCAGGCCAGCTCGCCCACTTTAAACACCTTGTAAAATACGATGAGCAATTACAAAGCCACGAGAAGTTTCATACAGCTAATGAGCTAGAAGCTAAATACGATTAATTAGTACAAAACACAGATAAACCAAAGGGGCTTTTTAAGCCCCTTTTTTAGTGCATATGTTTTTATTAAATACCCGCTATTTCGCGCTCTGTAATACACTCGTTCGAGGCCATTTCAAACTCGCGGCACGTAAGTGGCCGGTTTTCGTAAATGGTACACATTAGGGTATTGCGGTCGAGTGCTTGGCACCAGCCGTCGTCTGCACGTTTCATTACTTCGCTGCCCCATTTGTCGTAATCAATGTACTGAAAAGGCACGCCCGTGTCGGTCACTATGCGCACTTCTAATTGGCAGCAACATGCCTGGCAATTAGCGCAGGTTACGGGCTCAGGTGTAGAGGAAATAGTTTTACTTGGAATAACAGTATTAGGCATAGTGACTTACTTTTTTTAATAAGCCACTAGGATACAGTAACTAATTTAACGCGCTAGTAGTTTTGCTTTTATATCGCTGTAACGCATCTGCTCACAAAGCGCAAAACCACTCAGTTGGCGCACTTTATTACGTGCAAATAATGGCACGCTCATGCCCGCTAAAAAGCGGCACTGAGTTTCAATACCTACATTGTGAATACCTTTTGTTGCCATGTGCGCTAAAAACTCATCCACTTTTTGATAAACAACGTCATCGGCAATGTGAGCAGGCTCTATTGAATACTCAAGCTTTACAGCATTACCACGGCATACACTACAATGCCCGCATTGCGCTGGCGCATTTTGATCGTCAAAATAGCGCGCCAAGTTATAGCTTAAACAACTTTGTAGTTCAAAAAAGCGCACCAGTGCAGCTATACGTTTAATCTCGGCTTGTTCTTTTTCGATAAAATAACTGTGTAATTGTTTTGCAAGTTCAGGGTTATTTATAACCTCACTATGCACTTTGTAAACTTGGGTAATACGTTTGGTTTCAAGGGTTATTAGGTTTTTTTCGGCTAGGTAGTCAAGCGCGGCCACAACCCGCTTACGGTCAACCTGCGCGGCTTGGGTAAGGGTGTCGAAATTAAGCGTGCCCCATATTTTTTTAAAATCGGTATGGCTAAATATTTGCGTTAAAAAAGCTTGGCGCTGCTCGTCAAACTGGCTAAGTAGTTCGTTTTTATCAACCAAAAACTTGTATTTAAAATCGGCGTAGTAAGCATATTGCGGCGTTATCGCGCCTTGCATTTCTAGTTGTACCAGCAATGTTTTAAGCGCTAATTGGCGAATGTTACTTTCGCTCGATAAGCTGTACTCCTGCATTTCCCATTGCTGCGGCTGCGATTTAATATCGTTAATTACGTATTCAATGCCGCTAAGCTCAGGGGTGTCGCCATATACAAAGTTTTCTACTGTGTTTAGGCCATCTAAATTAGCCAAGGTGTAGCAGTTTGATGGGTTGCCATCGCGCCCTGCGCGGCCAATTTCTTGGCTGTAGTTTTCAATTGATTTTGGTAAATCGTAATGAATAACAAAGCGAATATCTGATTTATCAACACCCATACCAAAGGCTATTGTTGCCACAACAACGTTAATTTTACCCGCCATAAAATCATCTTGAATTTGCCAGCGTAGTGTATCTTCAAGCCCTGCATGATACGCAACCGCCTGAATACCTTGCGCACTTAGCGTATTAGCCACTTGCTCGGCACTTTGCTGAAGCGTTACATACACAATACCTGGGCCATTTTGCGCACGCACTATGTTTGTAAGCTCAGTGTTTTTATCAGCCGTTTTTACACTTAGCACACTTAAATCGAGGTTAGCGCGGTAAAAGCCCGTTTGTACAATGCATTCTGGGGCAATATTAAAACGCTCGCTCATGTCACGTTTTACTTTTTTTGTGGCTGTGGCGGTGAGTAATAGTACCAGTGGAATATTTAGCTCTTCGCGGTATCGCGGTAGTTTAAGGTAGTCGGGTCTAAAGTTATGGCCCCATTCAGATATACAGTGCGCTTCGTCTACCACCAGCATAGAAAGCGCAACTTGGCTTATAAACTCTCTAAAACGCTCGTTTTTAAAACGCTCAACCGACACCATTAATACTTTAATTTTACCATTTCGCACATCGTTCATTACGGTGCTGCTTTGCATTTGATCTTGGCTAGAATCAAGGCTTGCCGCGTAAATACCTTTGCTATTTAAAAAGCTAATTTGATCTTTCATCAATGCAAGTAAGGGCGACACCACCAAGGTTAAGTTTGGTAAATGCATAGCTGTTAGCTGATAACACAACGACTTACCCGAGCCCGTAGGAAATATAGCCAATGAAGACTGCCCATTTAAAAGCTGCTCAATGGTTTGCTGTTGCCCTGCTCTAAATTGGCTAAAACCAAAATGCTGCTCAAGTGATTTAATTAATGGCGTGGTCATAAATATCCTTTTTGGCTAGGGAATAGGCTTTAACAGCAAAAGTGCAACGTAAATGAAATATTTGCATATACCCCAAAGCATCTCAATATAAGAGTGTCTGTTGGCATTAAAAGCAATTTAGATAAAGCATAGATTGCAAGTATTAGCAGCTTTATTGCAATAGTCCACAAAGCACTAAAACCCACTATAAATCAATAGATTAAAATAATTAAAAGCATTTAATATCAGCGTTATACCCTATTAAAAGCAAGCTGCCTTTTATGTAAAGTAACGCCTTTATATTAGGCCCCTGTAAAGCGCTAAATTTTTCATATTGAGGCAATTTAGACCTTAGTATACAACAAATAAGCTTATCAATTGCTGACATATGTTTTATTTAGGCGCAAAATACGCAGCAGATGCTCAATGGTGTTAACAGCCAAGCTAATTTTGTATACCCAAGTGATTTTTTATAAGCGTTATAAGCAGATTATTTGGGTATATTATTTTTTAAGGGCATTGCTATGAATATAACTAAACCTAAAATCGTCGTTATTGGCGGTGGCGCAGGCGGACTAGAGCTGGCAACACAATTAGGGCATAAATTAGGGAAGAAAAAACAAGCCGAAATTCTTTTAATCGATAAAAACCGCACCCACATATGGAAGCCGTTACTACACGAAGTAGCGACAGGCTCTATTGACCCCGATTTAGATGGCGTTGTGTATTCAGCCCACGCTGCAAAACATCATTATAATTTTCAGCTTGGTACATTTTGCGATATAGACCAAAGCAATAAAACCATTACCCTTGCACCGCACCTTGATGAGCTAGGCCACACTATTTTGCCGCAGCGCAGCGTACGCTACGACCACCTTGTTATTGCCATTGGCAGCGTAAGCAACGACTTTAATACCCCAGGCATAAAAGATCATTGCTACTTTTTAGACTCAAACCAGCAAGCTGAGCGTTTTCAGCATTCACTACTCGACAGCTTTACTCGCCTTCACCAAGACGATAACCAACAGCAATCATTAAATATTGCCATTGTGGGCGGCGGCGCAACCGGTGTTGAGCTCTCGGCAGAGCTTTACCATGTATCTGAATTATTAAAGCTTTACGGCCTTACAAATATGTCGTCTAAGCGTTTACATATTCATTTAATAGAAGCGGGGCCACGTATTTTGCCCGCCCTACCCGAGCGCATAGCCGATAGCGCAAAGCGCGAGTTATTAAAACTCGGCGTAAACGTACGAGAGCAAACACTGGTAAAAGAAGCCACCGAGCAAGGGTTTATAACAAAAGACGAAGAACACATAGACGCCGATATAATGGTATGGGCTGCAGGTGTAAAAGCGCCAGATTTTATTAAAGATTTAGGTGTTTTTGAGCTTACTCGTAGCAACCAAATTCAAGTAAACGAGTTTTTACAAAGCACCGTAGATGAAAGCATTTTTGTTATTGGTGATTGCTGCGCCTTTACCCAAGAAGACGGAAAGCTCGTTCCACCGCGTGCGCAATCGGCGCATCAAATGGCGCTATGTGTAGAAAAAAACCTCATTGCCACGTTAAAACAACAGCCATTATGCGGCTTTAAATATAGCGACCATGGCTCTCTCGTTAACTTATCGCGCTACAGTACGGTAGGTAATTTAATGGGTAACTTAACCAGCAATACCTTTTTTATAGAAGGTAAAATTGCTCGCTTTATGTATATATCACTGTATCGCATGCACCAGCGCGCCATACACGGCAGCGCAAAAACCTTTGCGTTATGGATAAGCGAAAAAGTACTGCGCGTAGTACGCCCTAAAATGAAACTGCATTAATACATAAACAGCAGCTAAATAGTCAAAAAGCTTTAATAGGTAATGTAAATTATCTTTTAAAGCTTTTTTGCATTATGCGTATCTAAAATAGTACCATGCAGTTAGATGTAATTGTAATTCAAGGGATTGACGCTAATGAAAAAAATACTTTTTGGAATTGTAATAATCACTGCTTTAGCTGTTTATTTTTTTCAAACTCAACCGCACTCTGTAGCTGTAGAGCAAGCAGAACAAGTTAAACCAACCACCTCTCAGACCAGCGTAGTTAATAAAAAGCAGCCAAATGAGGACTCACCGCTACAGGTAGTTAATAAACTAAAAAAACAGATTAGCCTGTGTAGAGATCAGTCACAACAACAAAGCAATAAAGTACAAACATTGAATCAATCGCTTGTTTCATTTTTTGTAAGTGAACTTAAAAAAGGGACATCGGTATCCACGCTTTTAAAGTATACAGATTTATCAAAAATCAATCAGCGTACATACATTGCCCTTTTAAAAGATGCCATTATTGCAGAGCAAAAGCAGCAACTTAACATTACTAGCTCTTTAAACGAGTTAGCTAATTGGCAAGGTATTGAGGCTATTAAGGGCTTCACCAATGATAAAGTAAAGGAAATGATTCAACAGCTTGGAGATAATAAGCATAGCCCTCCAGGACTTACTCTGAGTGTACCCCTTGATGAAAATGTACAAAAAGAAACCCTTTATGCTTTATTAAACAACACAGATACATTTACCACTTACTCTAAAACGTTTATTAAACTTGAAGGCAGTGAGGTAATTTCTCCGGCTACATTGTTTGTGCTTAATGCAAATAAATTTACGCCAAAAGAGTTTGAGCAGGCAATTTCATCTAACCAATTTACAGTGAATGAAGTGGCTACCGCTATAAAAAACGATATTCCAAATGAGTATATTATTGCGCTTTTACAGCAAGTTCCCGTGCTAGATGCCATGCCGTTATACGAAAAAACACTGTTTTATATAACTTAGCCGATATTGCGGTCAGTAAATTTAATTTACCTCTTGTAAAAGCACTGCAAACAAAAGGCGTTACGCCAACCAACGAGCCAGGCCTATTTACAAGCTTAGACGTGGCTATTGTAAACCTGCCTAAAAGCGGTAACTTAACCCTAGCCCCATTAGATACTAAGCACACCCAGCTTTTAGATTATCTTAAAAAGCGTGGTTACAAAGCACATAGCGGCAATGCGAATGAAGACCTAAATAGCAAAGGGGTATTTTTTGTAAATGACTTTATTTACCAGCAAGGGGCCTATATTAATAAGCAGGACAACCCCGCGCAATACGCTTACTTTAGCCCTATTAGTAAAATTAACAATAACGCGTTACCCCAAATAACTGAGCCTGATAATTCTGATGTTGCCCTTTTTTTAGTAGATTTAAAGCAGCAAAAAGCGCAGCTAAACAATAAAAGGCAAAACTGTGAGCTGTTACAACAACAGTTAAAAGATACAGAGCAGCTGCACACAGTAATGCAAGCTTATGACAAAGTTCAACAGGTTAAAAATAAGCACGGTTCTAACTTTGTACGTGTTTTGCACGATATAGACCCTGTTTTAGTCAATTATTGGTGGAGTAGTCTGAGTAACCAGCTTTCAAACGATAGAAGCCAAAGCACATTTAACGAATATTTATCTAAGAAAGAATATCAAAAAGCTTATGAATACAGCCTCAGTACGGTATTAACTCAAGCCGAAACCGATACGCTTTTTTCTTTATTACTCTTAAACCCTGATGATTTAATCACTACTTGGCAAAACCGCATAAACCCTAAGCCACCGCGTGAGTTAACACGATTAAGCCGCTTTTCGCTAAACCATTGGCAAGCACTCGCACAGGCGGGTTTTGATTTTTTGATTACCGATATACATGGGCGCGACGTTTATACACAAGCTGCATCGTCTTCTTCTGAGGCAGTACAATTTTTAATTGATAATAAAATACCGGCTGATCCCAGTAAGCTTGGCGTAGATATACTCGACTTAGCACTAGAGCAAAGTTACACCAAAGGGGAGTTAAGCCCAATGATTCCTTTAGCTTTGCAGCTTGTGGAAAAATTTGAGCCAAACCACTTAGCCCGCGTAGCACGATTAAAAATGTTTTACCCTGAGGTTTATCAGCAGTTAATTCAGCTAAACCCAGCGCTTAAGCCTGCCCAGGGCACAGAGCTAAATCATTATATGTTTGATAATCACTAAATAACCCGCTAAGCACGCTAACGCCTCTTAGCGTGCTATTTGAAAAATTAATGTCTTTAATATTTAACATTGCCTGTGTAGAGTATTTAAAACAATTAAAGGATTAGGGCTATGACGGGTAAAACGCTAATTTTTAATTTTGATGGTACTGGTGGCGAGCCGCGCGATGCTGAGCAATTTAGCTCAGACCATTTTAAAGAAGACAGTAGTATTTCTAATATTTTTAAGCTGCATTTATTATTAGGCGGCAAACTCGATGACTCCCCCACCACTCCATTTACAAACCAGCTTAGTTTTTATTATCAAGGTATTGGCACTAAAGGTAGCCGCTTAAAACGTATTTTAAACCAAACTTTAGCGCCACGTGGTGACGATGTTGCTAGTATTTTAAATCAAGCCATGAGTGATTTTAAAGCAAATTACCAACTAGGCGATACTCTTTTACTTAACGGTTTTAGCCGAGGCGGCGCACTCGCTAGGCGTTTTGCAAAAATCCTAGAACCTTTAATTAGCGATAATGTTTACGTATGTGTATTTGATACCGTGGCCTCAATAGGTTTATCAAAAGTCAGTAAAGCAACGCGCGGTGCCGAGCATGTAATATTTGAAAACCACACCATTGCTAATAATATTTCGCAGGCACTGCACTGCGTAGCACTTGATGAAAAACGCCGTGCGTTTGAACCCACCCTAATGAACCATCAAAATAATATTACCGAGCTTTGGTTTGCAGGGGCGCATTCAGATATTGGCGGCGGTTATTACCGCGATGGCCTAGCTGACATTTGCCTGCGCTATGCGCTTGAATGGTTAATTGAGCAACCACTTAATATTAGTTTATTAACCAGCCACGACATTGACTACGAAACCTTATTGCCTGGCAGTAAATTAGTTGACCAAGACGATGTAACCGTAACGCCCGATCCTTTAGCTTTAAGCCATCAGCAAAATTACTTTTGGTTTAATCCGTTTTTTAAATTGGTGGATAGGGAGTGCTATGTACTTATTGATAACGAAGCCAGCAACTTAGAACCACATATACATCAAAGCGTAGCTACACGAATTAATAAACTAACTAGCTATCGCCCAGAATCGCTTAAAAACCTGCATTACAAAATTAGGTATAACGATAACAGCACATTAAGCTTTACTGGTTTAAGCCAACACATTGCCCTTGAAAACCAAAACATGAGCGTATTACAAGTTTCGCAAAGCCAAGATGTGATAGTGTTTGCCAGCGAGGCACATAACAATACAGGGCTTATGTTAGTTGAAGGCGCAACTTATCAGTTTGAACCCTACCCTAATCAATTTTGGTATGACGACGGCATAAAATGCACTGCAAGCGGCTGGCACCGCGATAATGTGCAATTAGGGGTTAAAGAAATCCCCATGGCATTGCTTGAACCATTTAGACGACTTCCAAGAGCGCAGTGGTTCTCTTTGGTTGGCGCAATTAACAATAACGACGAATATTTATTTGAAATAGCCAATGGCGCTACAGTAACTATTACTAAATCCGGTGAATTTAGCCCCTTTGCCAATGACTTAAGCCGATTTTACGGCGCCAATGCAGGGAAAATAAAAGTAAAAGTAACCCGCATAAGTTAAATGGGCTGTAGATACCATCTCTCATTTTAAGCTTCAAGGTCGTACTTAACTTACTTGGAGCTTAAACGCTTCTTGGTTTTTTATTACACCAAAACATATATGGATGAGCTTTCTCATATTCGCACACACAGTTTGCATCGGTGTTTTACCGTTATTTATTAATGTTAACTTGTGTCGTTTTATTGTTTTATTCCACTGCCCAGCGACAATAGCTGCCATATAGAGTTTGCAGCGAATTCTGGCTGGCCCAAGTTTACTGATTGATGTTCGCCCTTTTAATTTACCCGATTCATTATGCCGTGGAATTAACCCACAATAAGCTGCTGCTTCTTTGGCTTTATTAAATTTTTTAGCCGCAAACAAATACGTCAGCTCTCTCGATAGTACGGGCCCAATGCCAGGTATAGACTCTAGTAGTTTCCTGTTTCTTTTTAAGTCAGGCTCACTATCTATGTGGTTATCAATGTCAGATTTAAGCTGTTTAATTTCGTCATCTAAAAACGCGATAGTCACTTTTATCGATTGGCAAACACGTGTTGAAACGTTGCTGAATTCACTTGCATCTAATCGGTTAGCTTCTCGTTGTCGGTTACTCTCAAGCGCATCTAAACGACGAATAAGGGCTTTAAGCTCTCTAACTTCTAACGCTTCAGGTTGCCAATAATCAACGACTGCGTGCTTTGCACAGCCGTAATGGGCAAGCATCGTTGCATCAGATTTATCCGTTTTATGAATTATGTTTAACGCGTCAGCATACTTTTTAGCTTTACCAGGATTCGCTAAAATAATATTAAAGCCTTGCTCGTGTAAAAAATACATCAGTGCTTCATGATAAACACCCGTTGGTTCAAGTGTGATAACGAGTTCACTAGCAGTGCTTTTAGTTGTATTTAAAAGCCATTTTTCTATTTCTAAAAAGTCTTGATGCTTGTTTTTGAAGACTTTTGTTTTAATCTTGTTTGTAAGCTGGTCTCTCAACCACGATAAATCAATCTTCTCTTTACTAATATCAATGCCGATAAACATCATCTCTACTTACTCCCCTTGTACATACAGCATCTACTTAAATAAAAGTGTGCTTGGATACCATTCAGTTTGTGAGAATAGAAAGTCAGGGCTTTATCTACGGAGCAGTATTAAATACTAGACGCACAGGCAAGCTCACTGACTTCGATGTGATAAATGATAGCTAATCATTTATCAACGAGAGATACAAGACGCGCAGCTTGCTGGCGTGACGAGCGATAGTTCGTAAATAAAACCAATGCATCCACAAAGAGGCTTAGAAGCGCGTCGCTTTTAGAGAAGCAACTATCATCTCGCGCAGGCAAGCTTCGCGCGTACCGACAAAATTAACACCGAGGTAAATTACCTTGTAGAAGCGCACCTTGCTGGCGTTTAAAAGCAACGCTTTAACCGAGGTATAAAGTGATTGTTATACCACCGAGAAACGAAGGAGAATACCTAGAGAAGTGACTAAACGTTACTCGTGTTTTCTCTGTGTTGCGCGAAGCGCCTCAGTTTACTCGGTGGTGATATACAGATAACTTATACCAATTTACTTTGGCTGCTCATTTACTTCTCTACCCCTTCTCTTTGTGCATTTTTGTATTAAAGCTCAATTAATCACAAAGAGGTTAAGAGGCGCTTCGCTTTTAGAGAAGTAACTTACATCTTGCGCGAGCAAGCTTCGCGCCTAAAACTTTCACTTCACGTTGCGGGTTTATCCTTTTAAATTTAAAAAATAAGTTTCGTTAACCCTACTTTAACCCTCTATAGTTTAAGCTAGCTGCAATAATGTAGATTATTCAATTGTACACGCAACTAAGCGCCACTTTTTAAGTTAGGAATAACCACAATGAAACTTACAAAAGATACAACAAGTACGTTAAGCAAAACCACCATAAGCCTGCATTGGATTGTAGCTATTTTAATTATTGGGTTATTAGGCTCAGGCCTATATATGGAAAACTTTAAAGCGTTTTTTCTAATGAGTTAGCACAAATCATTTGGCATAATGCTGCTTGCTTTTGCGTTATTAAGAGTAACATGGCGCATTGTAAATGGCTGGCCAAAGCACGATGTTAAACACCCAAATTATGAGCAAGTGTTAGCTAAAATTGTGCATTACGTTCTTATAATAAGCATGTTACTTATGCCTATTTCGAGACTGATTATGTCGGGCTTTGGTGGGCACGGCGTAGAGGTGTTCGGGCTAGAGCTTATACCGCACAACCCCAATCCAGAAAACCCACAAAAAAGCCTCGCTTTTAACCAAGGCTTAGCTGAGATAGGAAAAACCGTTCACGGTATTACAGCAAATGCGCTTCTTATCGCGTTAGGTTTACATATTGTGGGCGCTTTAAAGCACCATATTATTGATAAAGACAATACACTTACGCGTATGCTTGGCAAAAAGTAGGTAGTTAAAAGTCTTATTTGATCGGTGCTATTTAAGCCGCGATTAAATAAGACTCTCGTCCTACGTGTTTGTTATTGCGCTTAAACGAGCCTTTCCCTTTTTTAGCTTTAACCACTTGAGGTTTAAACACTTTAGAGGTTACTAGCGCCGCCAGCGCATTATGATTAATAACACCTCGGCCGGTGTCTACCGCTCTATTATTTACGGCTTTGGTTTTCGATTTTTTAGCCATTTTATTTCCTAACTATTTATAACAATAAGAACTTTAAGAAGTGGCGATTGTATGCCTAATTTTCAACCTTGCAAGTGTTTTAACGCTCTTTTTCATAATAAATAAACATAATCGAGTAGGGTGAGGCTTTTGCCTCATCCCTCTCACAGAACCGTACGTACGGGCCTCGTATACGGCTCCTGTATTCTTTTATTCCTTCGGCTTATTTTCTAAACGCCGATTGAGCAAGCCACCCTGTACTTACTTTTTCCATTGAATATAAACCTTGCTCTTCAAACCATTGGTTTGGCATCGCTACACTCGATAATGGACTTAGAGAGTTTCGCCATGAGTTCATTTTGATGAACTTAAATGGCGGCTTTTTCCCTAACTGTTTTAGTCGTTTATGCAACCTCGCTGGATTTTTCCACAACCTTAACTGAATTGCCCTTAATCGTCGTCTCACCCACCTCGCCAACACCTCTAGCACCCGTTTACAATTGGCTATACTGAAATAATTTACAAAACCACGCACCACTGGGTTTAGTCTTTTTATTACTTCAACTAAGTTCATGCCGCTATTTCGTTTTGTTAATCGTTTAACTTTTTGTTTGAAGCCTTTGAGTTTTGAGGCTTGGATCCGTGTCCAATTACTGCCTATCTCCACTCCCAAAAACTTTACCCCTTCACTGCTATGCGCTATATGGGTTTTCTTTTGGTTGACTGTTAACTTCAAGTCTTTTTCAAGTAGATGGGTTGCTACAGTGAGTGCATTCTTGGCTGCTGTTTCTGTGCAGCATAAGATCAAAATGTCGTCGGCGTACCTCACTATTCTGTGATGTCGCTTTTTCATTTCTTGATCAAACGCATCTAGGTAGATATTCGCCAACAATGGACTGATAACCCCACCTTGTGGACTTCCTTGCTCACTCGCTTCCCAGTGATTACCTATCATTACCCCACTTTTTAAGAACTGATCGAGCAGCTTTAAAAGGCTACCGTCTGTCACTTTGCGTTTGACGCTGCTAATAATCAAATCGTGATCAAGTAGGTCAAAGCACTTCGACAGATCCATATCAACCACCCACTCACGGTGATATTTACGAATAAATACCGTCGCTTTACTGATGGCATCATGGCAGCTTCGTGTCGGCCTGTACCCATAACTTGATGGATGAAAGTCGATGTCGAAGATCGGCTGGAGAATGTTCAATAGTGTCTGTTGTACTATGCGGTCGCGAACTGTTGGTATACCCAGCAATCTCACGCCGCCATCGCCTTTCGGTATTTCTATCCGTTTGACTGGCTGCGCCCGATACTGCTTGGTGTGCAGTTCACGTTGCAGTTGTTTCAAGTTTTCTTCTAAATTCAAGGCGAACGTGGCTATGGACTGCCCATCTATTCCGGCTGCTCCTTTCGCTGCTTTCACTTTTTTGAATCCCTTGTACAGGTTATTAATATCTAATAATTGCCCATACAAGCTGTAGTAAACTGTCATCAATTGCCTTTGCTTGCGGTATGTCTGTCGTTTCACATTGATGTATAGTCGGGTTCTTCATGATGACATTAGGTGTGCTAGCCGAATGGCAATCTGCCTAAGTGGTCAGTCATTACTCCCGTGCTCGGCCTTCAATTCTCAGCGTCCACATTCCTGCTTAGCCGTCATCTTTTGCCTATTTCCGTCGAAATACATGTGAGCCTATACGCCGATATTCCTGATTTTCATACACTTAAAGAATACTTCCCCCTTCGCAATCAATTAAAACTTTTGGTTGAAATTGACCCTATCAAACATTCTGCTGATAGTCGGCTTGGTTTTGTCCTCCACACCATTACTGGCTTTCATCGGCCTAGCCTTATTCACTACTACGGGTTCATCTGCCACCTCACACCGACGTTAAACCTTGGGTTTCCCCTTGAGTTTAGGCCACTTATTTACACTAAGTTTAGATGCCAGGCTTCCCCAGTTACTGCACTGGCTCCCTGTTAGAAATTCCACCCTCAAGCACAGCATTGGTCTGACTAAGTATAGGGCGTTGCGCTATTTTGCACGCTGACCCACCAATACTGCCGAAACAGGTTACGGTTAGTTGTGTACCTCTAACTTCTTATGGCTTCCTTCAGACCCCACCGTTGGCCAGTGACGCCCTTGCCATTCAGATTATCTTCCCCTTAGTCGGGGTGATAAGGCATCTTTCAGCCTATCGGGTTTGCCAGCTTCGCTGGGCAAACAAAAAAGCGCAGTAAATAACTGCGCTTAGTAACAAGTTTTAGCTCAAATAATTAAAACTCAAAGCTTACTTTTGCATAATAAGTACGCCCGTCAAAGCCGTAAGGCAATGCACGTACAGGGTATTTAAACGCGCCGTTGGTAATAAAGTTAAGCACTTCGTCATCACCTAGCTCATCTGGGGTTCCATCAAAAATATTATCAGCCCCTACCGATACGTTAAATATTTCGTTAATTTGGTAGCTAACGTTTAAATCCACTAGTACTGCTGATTCAACTGTACTTGTTGGTTTAAACGACCCCGTAGGCGAAAGCTCACCCGGTAGTGAAATATGGTCATTACCAAAGTATTTAACGTCTGTTTCGCCAAAGTAATTAAAGCGAAGCGTTGTTTCATACGCATCTCGCTCATAGTCAAACGTTAAAGTTGCGCGCTCACCTGGCTGGCCGTCGGTAAAAAAGCTACGTTGTAAATCATCAAACGCCACCGACTCAGGAATACCTTCTTCTGCATTCACGTTATCAATTTTAGTGTCGTTTAAGTTACCCGCAAAGGTTACTCCAAAATTACCGCCCTCTACATCAGTACGGTAAGAGGCAATAATATCAACACCTTGTGTAGTTGAATCTACAGAGTTTGAAAAGTAATTAGCTTGCACTGCGCCGGTTGCTTGAAGCGCGGCTACGGCTTCATCGCTAAAGGCAACATCCTCTGCAGAAAGTAAACTACCAAGCGTAATACGGTCTTTAATTTCTACGCGGTAAAAATCAACCGTTAACGAAAGCTCACTTGTTACATCGTAAACAAAACCAGCACTGTAGTTAGTTGAGGTTTCAAGCTCTAGGCTATCTACACCTAACGCACTTGGAAAAGCAGTCCCCGTATTTGCAGTGAACGACTGCGTAAGTGTGCCATCTGAGCCTAGGTTAGTTGTAAATGCGGTATAACCACTTTGCTGAAGCGATGGCGCTCTAAAACCAGTAGAAACCGCACCACGTACTGCAAAGTCATCGTTAAATTCATAACGTGTCGCTAATTTACCAATTAAGTCATCGCCCGCATCTGAAAAGTCTTCGTAGCGCAGCGCACCACTTACGTTCCATGCATCAGTGACCATGGTTTCTACATCTACATAAAACGCGTAGCTGTGGCGATCGCTCTTGTTTGTTGCCTCTGGGCGCAAACCGTTATAAGCCTGAAAACCACACTCAGCAAATTGATCAGGATCGTTTACTGAAGGATACGAAGCATCGGTATTTGCCAAGCCACATGCGTAAGAGGCTTCATCGCCAGGGACTATTTCGTAGTTTTCTTTACGGTATTCAGCACCAATAGTTACATATAAAGGCTCATTACGGCCAATATCAACGATGCCGTTAAAATCAGCATTAACTGTTGTTTGATCAAATCTAAAACCACCAGAGTAACCGCCGCTTGGGCCTGCATTTGCTGCTATATCGGCATCGCTTGCATCTGGGTTGTTAAATACGTACTCCGCCGCATAAGAGGCATTTATAGTATTACGTGAGGTAAAGTCGTATTGGTTTTCACCATACACTGCCGATACATCGTATCCCCAATCTGGGTTTATATCGCCTCTAAAACCAACCGCTACTGAAATATCTTCAGCTTCGTTATAAATGCGGGGTAAAAAACCATCGCTGTATACTTGCGTTACATTTTTAGACGCTTCGTTAAAGTTACGGTAAAAACCATTACCCAGCGCGGTGCGCTCAGAGTAGCCACCAAATGAGTACAATTCGCTGTCGCCCATTGGCAAAGCCATGTTGTAAAACAACGAGGTAAATTCACTTTCTGAGTTACCTTGGCTCCAACGTACATCTTCACTCAGCGTGCCTGGCTCAACATTTAACGACCCACCGGTATCGCGCTCTGCACGGTTAGTGCCATCGGCATCACGATACTCAAGCGATAAATTAATAAAGCCGCCTTCGTTACCTAAGTCAAAACCACGGTTTAAACCTGCAGAAAGCGTATCGCCGTCGCCTTCACTTGTGCCGCCGTACTGTACGTAACCCGTTGTTACGCCAGTTGAATTATTAAGCGATAAGTTAATTACGCCAGCTATCGCGTCAGAGCCATACTTAGCTGCTGCGCCATCGCGTAGTACTTCTACACCTTTAAGCGCAGTTAGCGGAATGGCGTTCATGTCGGTGCCGGCAGCGCCTGCACCTACAGTGCCGTTAAGGCCAAAAATAGATTGATTATGGCGGCGCTTACCATTAACCAACACTAACGTTTGATCTGGCTGTAAGCCGCGCAGCGTTGCTGGTCTAAATAAATCAGAGCCATCAGATACTTGCGTACGAGAAAAGTTAAACGACGGGGCAGTAGCTTGCAGACTCTGCCCTAGTTCTGTAAAGCCGCCTTTGTTTAAATCATCAGCGTCTATTAAATCAATAGGTGACGAAGACTCAGTAGAGGTGCGGTTAGAAACGCGCGATCCTAATACAGAAATTTGTTCGATATTTTGTGCAGCCTCAACAGGTGCTTCTTGAGCGCTTACAATGCTTGGTGCGCTTACGGCAAACGCAACAGCGGCAGCTAATGTATTTAAACGGTATGTTGACATGGTGACGACCCTGTTTAGTGTGTTCTTTAATATTTGTTATTGCGATGTAACGCATCGCACTGGGGAACATCCTAGCAACATATGCAAATAAAAAGAAATGAAAAAAACTAAATGATAGGTCTAACTATGCAAAAAAAATGTAAATACTAAAAAATAACACTTAAACTTGTTCAAAACACATACAATCAAGGATTTTAATTTCAACCTCAAACTAAATTAACACTTTATTTACAATAGGTTTATCACGCTTTCTTGTACTTTTACGGGTAACCAACAACAAATGGTAGTACCTGTTCCTAAAGTACTGCTAACTTCTATTTTTCCGCCGTGATCTTGCAAAATAAAGTTAACAACGGTCATTCCTATTCCTAATGAGTGGGTTGTTTTATGTGTAGTAAAAAAAGGCTTAAATAAGTGCGCTTGGGTATTTTCATCCATTCCACAACCGTTATCTTTCACTTTTATACATACACCCTCATTTTGCTGCGTTACGCTTAGTTCAATAATGGTGCCTTTTTCTAATTCATGTTCGCACGCTTGTTGAGCATTTAATAACAGCTCAACAAAAATTTGATGAATAGACGACAGCTCCCCCCAAATTAGCGGCACTTGCTCAAAATTAGTTTTTATTTCGCAGTATTTTAGTTGCCCTTGCAACACGCCTAAAGCAGAGCCTGCAACCTCGCTTGCATCTAAATATTGCTTGTTATGGGTACTAGTAAATTGGCTAAGGTTTAATAAATTATGCACGGTTTGCTTTATGCGCTTTAAACCATCTAGGCTTTCGCTCAACTGCGAGTAAATTTCGTGTCCATTCCATGCCAGTTCGTATTGTTTTTTTAGATCAACCAACACGTTTTTAAACTGCCCTGCATTTAATTGGCCGTTTAAAAACTGCTCGTTATAGTGAAGAGATTTTGATAAAAGAGGGCTAACATATTGCAAGCTTTCTATATTGCTAATTACATACGAAAGCGGGTTATTTATTTCATGCGCAATACTGCAAGACAAAACACCCACACTTGCCATTTTGTCGGCCTGAACAAACATTTGCTGATACAAAGACAGCTCAGCAACGTTTTTGGTTAGTTCGCCATTTAACACAACTAACAATTGGCTTTTATCGGCAAGCATGCTCTGCGGCTATACGCTTTTGCTGCTCATCTAAAAAGGCTTGTTTGTAGTCGTCGGTTAAAGTGCTCATCCTATTCGCTCCATAAATACGCATCCATGTATAACGTTTAGTTTGCCATACGTAATTATGCAAACTAGGGGCAATTTTTAGGCTATGCTTATTATTTTAAAAGGTAGCACTATGACCAAACCAGCAGACGCTGCACATTCAATCACTGCCGTAGATGTACTTTGTGTTGATGACGACGAAATTGTTCTGCGCTCACTAACCTCCTTATTAAAAAATAATAACTTTAGTTTTATGACCTGCAAAAGCCCAGTGCAAGCGCTTGAGCTTTTAAACAGCCACGAATTTAGCTTAATTATTAGCGACATGAAAATGCCCACCATGAATGGCGCGCAATTTTTAGAGCAAGCCCGTAACAAAGCTCCCGAAACACAACGTATTTTATTAACCGGTTACGTCGAAATAGAAACCACCCTAGCAGCGGTTAATCTGGCAAAAATTAACGGCTACATACAAAAGCCATGGCAAAACGATATGCTTTTGCGCAGCATTAACGACAGCATCGAAAAATTTCAGTTAAAAAAACAAAACAAACAACTCGAGCAGCAAGTAAAACAGCAAAACAAAGAACTTCTCGAATTAAATAACTCGTTAGAGCAACGAGTAGAAAAGCGTACAAAGCAAATTAAGCAGGTACTTAAACAACTAGAAGATGCCAACGAGCGCGAAAAACACGAACACAAAGCCACCGTAGAGCTACTTTATAATTTTATAAACGCCAACCCATACTTAGATGGCAACAAAGCGCAAAAAATTGCCGACACCTGCACCCAAATAGCACTGTACTTAAACCTCTCGCAAAAAAGTATAGATTTAGCCCCCATGGCGGGTTACTTAGCGCAAATAGGTTTGCTTGCTATGGACCCAGAGCTCTATAAAAAGCCAGTGAGTCGGCTAAGCGAGCAACAGCGCAAAGCCTTTTATACACACCCAAGCACAGCACAATTAATGCTTATGCCTGCTATACATTTACATGATGTATCTGATGCAATTTATCATCAATATGAGCGCTTTAACGGCAACGGTTTACCAAAAGGATTAGCAGCAAACGACATTCCTATTGGCGCTATGGTGCTTAGCGTTGCTCGCGATTATTGGAACGCATTTGAACAAAGCCAAAGCCCCACAGACAAAGAGCGCCACAGCGATGCACTCGAAAGCGTTAAAATGTACAGTGGTACTTTTTACCACCCTAAAATTGTGCGCGCACTCGAGGCAAGCCATAGCAAATTAAATGAGCAACTTAATAATGCGGGCTCTATTATTATATGCAGCGCTCAAGAGCTAAAAGCTAATATGGTTTTAGGCCATACGTTACACAGCCACAGCGGTATTATGTTGTTACCTAAAGGCCATGTGTTTGGTAAAAAATCCATCGAAAAACTACAGCAACTAGAAGCCAAAAAACCGACCCCATTTAGAATAATGGTAAAAAGCGCTAAATGAGTGATCTAAACTGTGGCTTTTTTCGTTACAATTACCGTAAATAAGCTAAACTAATTCAAACAGGTACCTGTTAATCTGGGTATAAATTTTAAACTGTTTAATACCAATCCGCTTAATTAAGTGATTTATTTTGAGGGTGGAAAAACGTGTAGATAGCTAGGCAAAAAAATTCGCTATTTAGTTGTTCTAAATGAGAGTTTTTTAACGCTGGTAGCGACACGTTTAGTCCCACAGAATGAGCAAGTATTATTGCGAATTGGTATCACATTGCTTTAAGGAGCATAGCGTGTCGCGATTTTCTGCAGTCACTGACAATCCCCACGACGGACGTTTTAATCAAAAAACGGGCATTTTACTTACCAACTTAGGCAGTCCAGACGCGCCCACACCAGCGGCACTGCGTACCTACTTACGTGAATTTTTATCCGATCCGCGCATTGTAGAAATTCCACGTTTAGTGTGGATGATAATACTGCACGGTATAATTTTGCGTATTCGCCCTAAGCGCTCAGCAAAACTATACGAAAGCATTTGGACCGAAAACGGTTCGCCGCTAACACATATTACCCGCCTGCAACGCGACAAACTAAACGCGCTACTCCAAGAGCAAGGTTATACCAATACCGAAGTTGTTATGGCCATGCGTTACGGCAACCCTTCAATAGAGGCGGGCCTTGAAGAGCTGCGCGATAAAGGCCTAACGCGCATAATTGTACTACCGCTTTACCCGCAATATTCAAGCCCTACCACCGGCTCAACATTTGATGCCGTATCAAGAGTATTGCAAAAATGGCGCTGGGTGCCAGAGCTACACTTTGTAAATGGTTATCACAAAAACACCGCTTACATTGATTCATTAGCTAGCAGCATTAGTGAAGATTTAGAAAAAAACGGCATGCCACAAAAATTAGTTTTTTCATACCACGGTATGCCAAAGCTATTTTTAGATAGAGGCGACCCATACCACTGCCTATGTTTGCAAACCACGCGTTTAGTGGTAGAAAAACTAGGCCTTGATAAAGATAAAGTAATTAGCACTTTTCAAAGCCGCTTTGGTAAAGCCGAATGGTTAAAGCCATACACCGACGCCACGCTTGCATTGTTACCTGATGAAAACATTACCGACGTAGCAATTTTAAGCCCTGCTTTTAGCGCCGACTGCTTAGAAACACTCGAAGAGCTTGAAGAAGAAAACCGCGAAATATTTGAAAACGCAGGCGGCGAAAAGTACCGTTATATTGCAGCCTTAAACGACAGAGACGACCACATTAACGCTTTATATGATGTTCTAAAACCAATGCTTTAAACGCATCTTTATTGCCTTAACGTAAAAAAGCGGTGTTAAATTCTAACACCGCTTTTTTAGTTGTAAGGTAAGCATTTATTAAATGTCATAGCTACTATTTTGCGCGAGCAAGCTTCGCGCCTTGTATCTCTCGTTGATAAATGATTAGCTATCATTTATCACATCGAAGTCAGTGAGCTTGCCTTTGCGCCTAGTATTTAATACTGCTCCGTAGATAAAGCCCTGACTTTCTATTCTCACAAACTGAATGGTATCCAAGCACACTTTTATTTAAGTAGATGCTGTATGTACAAGGGGAGTAAGTAGAGATGATGTTTATCGGCATTGATATTAGTAAAGAGAAAATTGATTTATCGTGGTTGAGAGACCAGCTTACAAACAAGATTAAAACAAAAGTCTTTAAAAACAAGCATCAAGACTTTGAGAAAATAGAAAAGTGGCTTTTAAATACAACTAAAAGCGTTGCTAGTGAGCTCGTTATCACCCTCGAACCAACGGGTGTTTATCATGAAGCACTGATGTATTTTTTACATGAGCAAGGCTTTAATATTATTTTAGCGAATACAGGCAAAGCGAAAAAGTATGCTGACGCGTTAAACATAATTCATAAAACAGACAAATCTGATGCAACGATGCTTGCCCACTACGGCTGTGCAAAGCACGCAGTCGTTGATTATTGGCAACCTGAAGCGTTAGAAGTTAGAGAGCTTAAAGCCCTTATCCGTCGTTTAGATGCGCTTGAGAGTAACCGGCAACGAGAAGCTAACCGATTAGAAGCAAGTGAATTCAGCAACGTTTCAGCACGTGTTCGCCAATCGATAAAAGTGACTATCGCATTTTTAGATGACGAAATTAAACAGCTTAAATCTGACATTGATGATCACATAGATAATGAGCCTGGTTTAAAAAGAAACAGGAAACTACTAGAGTCTATACCTGGCATTGGGCATGTATTATCGAGAGAGCTGACATATTTGTTTGCGGCTAAAAAGTTTAATAAAGCCAAAGAAGCAGCAGCTTATTGTGGATTAATCCCACGGCACAATGAATCGGGTAAATTAAAAGGGCGAACAACAATCAGTAAACTTGGGCCAGCCAGAATTCGCTGTAAACTCTACATGGCAGCCATTGTCGCTGGGCAATGGAATAAAAGAATAAAACGACACAAGTTAACATTAATAAATAACGGTAAAACACCGATGCAAGCTGTATGTGCGAATATGAGAAAGCTCATTCATATATGTTTTGGTGTAATAAAAAACCAAGAAGAGTTTAAGCTCCAAGAAAGTTAAGTACGACCTTGAAGCTTAAAATGAGAGATGGTATCTACAACTTTCACTTCTCATTTACTCCTCTTTCCCTTCTCTTTGTGCATTTCTGTATTAAAGATCAATAAACCACAAAGAGGTTAAGAGACGCTTCGCTTTTAGAGAAGTAACTTGCATCGCGCGCGAGCAAGCTTCGCGCCTACTACCGGCAAAGTTAACACCGAGGTAAATTACCTTGTAGTCGCGCAGCTTGCTGGCGTTTTAAAAGCAACGCTTTTACCTGTTAAACCTATTCGTTAACGCTTTTCTTTAACTTTTACGGGTAATCATCAACGTACAAACGCCGGCAATTATTCCCCAAAACGCAGAGCCTACCGAGAGCATGGTTAAATCAGATGCGGTTACCAAAAACGTAACTATTGCAGCCTCTGTGTATTGGGCTGAGCTTAAAGCTTGCTGCAAGCTATTAGCAATGGTGCCAAACAGCGCAATACCCGCTAAGGCTAAAATTAATGCCTGCGGCAAACTTGCCACTAAACCAACAAGCGTTGCCGCGCAAAGTGCCATAACAATATAAAATACGCCTGCTGCAATACTTGCCCAATAGCGTTTATCGGGGCTTTTATCGGCCTCGTCGCTCATACAAATAGCAGCGGTAATAGCGGCTAAATTAATAGAGTACGTACCAAACGGCGCAGTTAAAATATTAATAAAACCAGTTACGTTAAGCGTAGCCGAGATAGGCGCTTTATAATTATGAGCCTTTAATACAGCAATACCCGGTAAGTTTTGTGAGGTCATGGTTACTATATAAAGCGGTAAGCCAATACTTATACACGCTTGCAAGTTAAACACCGGCGCTATGTATGCAAACTCACTTATTTTCCAATGAATAGCGCCAGTATCAATATGCCCCATTTGCCACGCCAGTAGCACGCCTGCAACTAAAACGCTAAGCATGGCAAAACGCGCAAAAAATCGTTTTCCTAAAAAATACATAAGCACCATTAGACCTATAACCAGTGGTAGCTCATTCATAAAATTAAATACATCTATACCAAAGTTGACCAATACGCCTGCCAGCATGGCACAGGCAAGTTCGCTCGGTATACGGTTCATTATTTTTTCAAACCAACCGGTAACCCCCGACACAAAAACCAATGTAGCGGCAAACATAAATGCACCAATGGCTTCGCCTAAATGGTAGCCCTGTGCGCTGGAAATAAGTAAAGCCGCCCCAGTGGTAGACCATGCAATTAAAACGGGCACTTTATAATAATACGACAACCCAATAGTGGTTATGCCCATTACCAGCCCTAGCATTAAAAGCCAGCTTGCGACTAAATCGGGCGTGCCGCCAAGGGTTATAACAACTTGATAAATAAGCGCAATAGAACTTGAAAAACCAATAATAACAGCCACCAACCCTGCGGTTGCTCGATTAAGCAGCTGATCGGAAAACGTCATAAAATCCCTCTTAATTTTAGATTTTTAAGCCCACAACATACGTTGCCTATTTACTCTTTGCAATTAGCGTTTACGCTATTAAGCGTGAAAAATATTCATTATTTTAAAATTTTTTTTACCTATAAAGATCACACCTTTCATTGCCAAATTAAAAACAAAAACAATTATTCGCTTACGCTTACACCCCGCTAAAACTCTATAAAAACCCATCCTTTTTAGCTCAACAAACCAAACCCATTATAGGTAAATTGTTTATTTACAATCATTTACAATGCAGATAATTAGCACTTTTATACCACCACTACTAACTTGATCTAATCCTCTAGATGATATAAAACGTAACAATTAGTTAACTAAAAACCCCGTAAGAGAAACAAATGAAACGCGCTATTTTAATAATTGTTGCCCTTGGTCTATCTGCATTTGCTATTTATAAGCTGCTATTTAATACCGAAAAACCTCAGCAGGTAACGGCGCCTGTTGCAGTGGATATAGTGCCCGTTGACTCTCAATTTGCAGCAAATAAAAAAGCACCACAGCCCATAGATATGAGTAAAGATCCCGTTAACGTAAAACCTAAAACCATTGAGGCACCAGCGAAAAGCAACCAGTTTGAGGCTATAAACAAGGTATCTGAAAAAGCTAAAGAGGTACTTACCAACGCCAACGTACTACCAAGCGATTTAAACAACGAAGCCTACATAGAGTTCGACCTAAATACGTTACAAACCCTTGAAACTGGCGACTCATTTGATATTTCAATCCCGCAAACCGTTGAAACCTACAGCGCCGAAATCACATCGTTATCGGAGGCGAGTAATGGCGATAAAAGTATATTTGGCCAAGTTATTGGTGCCAATGGGCAACTGCACACCACGGTTATGACCGTAGGAAACGATGCAATTTATGGGCAATTTACAGCACCTAGCGGCAATTACGTTTTTGAAAGTAAAGGTAAATATGGCTGGATTGCAGCAAAACGCGATTTATACCAAAACCACATAGAGCATCACGTAGATGCGCCCACACCAAAAACAGATAAAACCATAGATATGTTTGCCCCAAAAAAAACTGAACAACCCAACACGCAGTAACCCAACTAAATCAATCAGCAGTAAAACTTCCAACCACTACATAAGTAAGGAAATATAAAAATGAAAAAACTAATCACTACGGCAGCCATTGCCAGCGCGCTATTTGCAACCAGTGCAGCACAGGCAGTAACGATTGATATTGGTATTTTATATACCGACCAATCGGCCGCAGCTACGAGCAATATAAACACTAAAATAAACCAGCTGATCGCCTTTAGTAACCAGGTTTATAGCCAAAATGGAGTAGACATTACACTGCGTTTAGCCGGCACAGAAAACCTAGGCGATTACGCAATTACACCGTCTGAAGATTGGTTAGATGCAGTAACTAACAGCAGCTACGTAGATGGTTTACGCACTAGCTGGAAAGCCGACATGGTTGCCGTACTTGGTACCGGCCAAAGTGCGGGTAATGGTTTAATCTCGTGTGGTTTAGCCTGGGTTGGCCAAGGCACTAACGGTAATTTATACAGCTCAATGAGCGACCGTATGTACTCTATTACTGCTATTGACTGTGGTGCCACTACGTTTGTACACGAACTTGGTCATAACCAAGGCCTAGCGCACTCACGTAAACAAGGCGATACATCGGGCGGCGTATATGTTGATGGTATGGGCCACGGCGTACAAAACGAATTTGCCAGCATTATGGCCTACCCGCACGTTTACGGTAGCGCAACGCAATACGATTACTTCTCTAACCCTAATTGGAGCGTAAATGGCTTGGCCTTTGGTGTAACTAACCAAGCGTATGCTATTCGTACGGTTACCGACACTAAAACAAGCATTGCTAACTTTAAGTAAGTGATTTAAAGCAGGCTGTATATAGCCCACTTATAATTATTTCCCTTTAGAGCGCATTTGCGCTCTTTTTTATTTGGCTTAAGGTTTTTTGATCTTTCAAGGTTAAGTCACTAAAAGCCTAAAAGTGCGCAGTTAATTAATGCACTACTATTTTTTGTTTTATAGCAGGCATTAACGTTTTACCGTCACCATCTACTTTACTTAAAAGCTTAAGCCCCATTACTTTTGCAAGTACCGGGTAAATATCAAGATTATTTACCTTTTCAAGGCTTAGCCCTTGTTTAAAAGCAGGCCCTACTGCAATTAATGTAGCCGCCATATCATCGGTATAGGCATAGCCATGAGTACCTAAATACATTGCTTTGCCTTCGTTAGTAAATACCGCAGGCGCATTAGTTTGCACAACAATATCGCCCACACGAGTGCCTTTATTGTAGTGATATGCCGCTAATTGCTCGTCGTTTAATACCGTATAACGCCCGTTTGCTGCTTGTTGCAAACGTTGTTTGTAAGTTGTAATTTGCTCGCTTGTTACAGCAGGCTTTGCATAAATAAGTAACCGCGGGCCGGTATTTTTAACTATAAAATTATCGTTTTGAGGCAATGTAGAAACATCAATACTTTGCTCTGGGTTTACATGCGCCATACCGTGATCGGATACAATAACAAGGTTAATCTCTTGCTCTAGCTTGCTTAAACGGGTTTGTAATTGGCCCATTAGTTCATCTAATTGTTTTACTGCATCGCGAGTTTGCGGTGCATCTGGGCCAAACTCGTGGCCCATGCTATCAACAAGTGAAAAATAACTTGCCACAAAACGTGGGCGCTGCGCTTTAGGTAAGCTTAGCCACTGTATTATTTGATCAACACGGCCTTGGTACTCACTGTATTTAGAATAATGAAAGTAATAGTCGGGCGTCATACCGTTAAAGCGCGCATCCGACTCTGGCCAAAAATAAGTAGCCGACTTTAGCCCCTGCATTTTTGCTAAATTCCAAAGTGGAATGCCGTTTACCCACGTGCTATCGCGCATGCCTTTACCCATGCTGTAGCACTCGTTTTTACGGGCTTTATCACAAAAGTTATTATCTACAATGCCATGATTTACCGGCAGCAACCCTGTAATAATAGAAATATGATTTGGAAACGTTTTTGTTGGGTAAACAGGCATTAGCTTTTGCGCGCGTACACCTTTAGCAGCCATTGCTTTTAAATTAGGCGCGCCGTGTTTTTCTATATAATCCCAACGCATGCCATCTATTGATATAAGTACAACGGTTTGCTCTTTTGCCGCATATGTCGCTTGGCTGGTTAACACTAAAAGAGCCAACATCATCGCCTTTAAAAATACATACTTCATTACAAATACTCGCCTACATTAAAATGCGTTAAATACTGAAAAATATAGCTTTATAATACAATTGCCAGGCCTTAAATGATACAAGCACCTGTACCTAACTCGTCTAGATGTATATATTAACTAGTAAGTATTTAAAACGAATGACAACGTGCATTTACTTTGCCAGTCGTCACCACTAAGCAAGGACTCCGATGACTATCGACTTTAGTAAAAAAATAACCCCAGCGCGCATGTATCGCACGACTGCAAATTTACAAATGGCGATGGAAAGCGATCGCGGTCGTATAATTAACAGTGCAGCTATTCGTAGGTTGCAGCAAAAAACCCAGGTTTTTCCGCTAGAGCGAAACGCTGCGGTGCGCTCGCGCTTAACTCACTCACTAGAAGTACAGCAGGTTGGTCGTTTTATAGTACAGCGCATTTTTGCAAATTTAAGCTTTGAGCAACAAACCGAGTTTGGCTTAAAAGGGCTAGAGCGCCCACTAGAAAGCCTAGTAGAAATGGCCTGCCTAATGCACGATATAGGCAACCCACCCTTTGGACATTTTGGCGAAGCTGCCATAAACCACTGGTTTAATAATAATTTAGCAAGTGTTACACCAACGCGCTGCCAAGAGCAAAATACCGGCATAGGGGTTATTTTTAAGCACTTAGCGCACGATATTTGTAATTTTGAAGGCAACGCCCAAGGCATACGCATAATTCATTCGCTACTGGGGTTAAACTTAACTTATTGCCAAAGCGCGGGCATTTTAAAGTACACCCGCCCCGCGGGATTAAACTCAAAAGACATACCGCAAAATAAAAACTACTTAATGAAAAAAGTAGGTTACTACTACAGCGAAAAAACCTTTGTAGAGGCACTGCAAAACGAGCTGGTTATAGAGCCATACTGCCGCCATCCGGCAAGTTATATTATGGAAGCCGCCGACGATATTTCGTATTGCTTAGCCGACATAGAAGACGCCGTAGAAAAAGACATAATAACCACCGAGCTACTTTGTCAGCAGCTAAAAAGTGAATATAAAAAAGCCCTTATAAACCTAACCATTGACGACACCGAACACCTAAATTTTGTAAATAAAGCGGTAGATTACGCATTAGAGCGCGCCAACGCGCAGCCTTACAACTTTAATAGCGAATTTTTTATTTATCTGCGCGTGGCCTTGCTTCACCCGCTTGTAAACCACGCCGCAAAGCGTTTTATAGAGCACATTGAGCCTATTTACCACGGCGACTTTAACCAAGCACTATTAGAAGATAACAGCCACCTACACGCCGTTACTAAAACCCTTAAACAAGTGGCGCTTAAGCATGTGTTTTCTCACAAAGAGGTAGAAAAACTCGAACTACAAGGCTATCGCATAATTAACGGCCTGCTCGATTGTTATAAACCACTGCTACAACTTAACAGCGACGATTTTAAACGCGCATTAAATGGCGACTCACGTTTATTAATCGAATCGCGTTTGGTTAAAAAGCTCTCTAAAAAGCACTTAAATAGTTATCAGCACGCCATAGATGCCATGCAAGAAGAGCCCGATCACTTTGCCGCTTACGAGTTTTACTATCGCTGTAGGCTAATTCAAGATTACATAAGTGGCATGACCGACCAATTTGCCTACGACGAGTACCGCAGCCTAATGGTGATTGATTAACGAGGGCGTGTTGTTGGGTGGTTTTTACTTATCTCACTAGGTTACAAACCTCACGCCGCGATTTAATCGCCCTTAGATTGAACAAATTTTCAATCCACAAAGGTCAACACGCCCTTAGTGCCTAGATATATTTTAATTTTGCGCTTAAAATCAGACTATTGATACTTAAGCGCCGTGTTTTATGATTATTAGACTCTCTCAACTTATTTTTTGCTTTGCTTTATTTTACAGCAGCCAAAGTGCTGCCTATAACGAAGCCATGTGTATTTTAATTAAGCAAGAAATGCAGCAGTACAGTAATAATAAAGCCAGTGCCAAATACCGCAGCGCCGCACGCGATTTTAAAAGAAACTGTAATAAACCCAAGCAAGTACAAACAAAACCAAAACCAGTAGAGCCGCCAGTTGTTGAACAAGAGCCACAACCACTTGCCCTTACCCCCGAGCAAGAACAACAACTGCTTGAGCAAATAACTGCGGCCGAAAAAGCTATAAAACAAAGCGCAAGTAAAGCAACCACAAGCTCTCAGCCTACAAATCAAATAAGCCAGCAAAGCTCAGAAACTAACGAGCCTGAGGCTGCGCCAATTAATACAGTAAAGGATGCGCCAAGCACGCCTAAGGGTGAACTTGCGCCTAATAGCAGCGAGTTAACACCTACCACTAGCCAAGCGCAGCCGGTGGCCACTGAAACAGCCCCAAAAGCAGCGCCTATAATAGAGCCTAAAAAAGAGCAGCCAACAGTTAATACAACGCCCAAACCCGCACCTGTACTTATACCTGCGCCAGTTGCAGAGCCACCAAGTTCATTATTGTTACCAAGTTTGCTACTGCTTATTGTGGTATTAATTGGCGCCATGGTGGTTATACGTTTACGCCGCGCTAAACAAAATAAGCCCGAGCCGCCTGTTGCTCAACCGGCTAAAGCCCCAACTAAAGCGATGACTAAAAACAACAAAAGCGCAGAGCAAGCAGCACCACCCAAAACGGCTCCAGCCCCAAGTGATGAGCTTTCAAAACCAGCTGTGCCAACGGTTTCGGCCTCGAGCGAGCCAGAGCCTGCAAGCTCTAATGCACCAATAAACGAGACAATTAACGAGCCATTGCCTGCCAATACGCAAGCCACAGAGGCTGAGCCAGAACAAGCTAAACCAGAAGAAGATGCACCAGCACCTGAACCTAAAAAAGTAGCGCCAGAGCCAAACACCGCAGAGTTTGAAGCTGCCGCAAAAAATACATTAGCGCGTATTCAAAATGCAAAAGGCTTTGCAGAGCCCGAAGTAAGAGAGTTTAACCCAGACGCACCTTCGGTTAAGCGCACGCGTAAACACAAAGCCGCCGCAGTAGAACAGCCAAAAGCAGAGCCCGTTGAAGAAGTAAAACCACAAGAGTCTACTCTTATAAACGAACCGGCTGCGCCTAGTAACCCTATCAATGAGCCCAATACCAGCGCGCAGCTGCATACAGCCGATAAAAACAGCGAGCTTGATCAAACCACGCTAAATAGCGAACACGACTTTAAAGAGCCCGAAATTCGCACCTACAATCCAGATGCGCCTTTAAAACCAAGTAAAGAGCCTGCACAAGCTACAGTTTCAGCAAAACCAAATAACGAACCCACGTTAGATGCGCCAATATCAACAGCTCACCAACCACAGCCAGCCCAAGAAAAGCCAGCGCAACCAGAGCCTGAAAGTACGCCCAAGCAAAGGGATTCTAGCAACCCATTTGCAAACCTTTCGCTAGATGAAAGCTGGGACCCAAATTCAGATAAAAAGCCCGTGATTGAGAAAAAAAAGAAAGCGCCTAAATCACAAGCCTTAATAGAGGCAGAAGAGCGCGCTAAAAACATGCAAACAAAAGAATAGCCGAGCAAATAAGCTTGATATTATTGCTCTAAACAAACAATTTTTAACGCAGCAAATACGCTATTTAAAGATAAAGCTGCCATTACTCAATTTCCAGCACAAAAAAGCGGCCACAAGGCCGCTTTGTCGTTTAAAAGTATAGAATTGTATTAATGCGCTTAATTAAGCGAGCTATTTTAAGTATGGATTTAAAACTGAGAAAACGTTTTATTGCTACAAAAAATGCGTTGTTTAGTTGTTAAAACTAACTAGTTGAAAATTCCTGTACTTTTAGCATCTTTGTATTTGTAACACAGCTAGCGCCAAGTTTGGCGGCTTAAAATAATTAACTATTATTACGCTTAGTATTATTCGGGGGGCATGTTTTTAATATTTAAATCGTATTGTAAAATACCATCGTTATTAACCGCTACACCGGCTAATTGCACAGAGTGATTAGCAAACTCTTCAGACGCCGATAAATGCGCTAACACGCCGGCTATATCCTCGTGTTTAGGTTGCCCGTCGGTTGCCACAATGCCTGCATTACAATCGTTTTGCTTACACTCAAAGCTGTATAAAAATAGCGACTTTTCAGCAAAGCTGCTTTGCACTTTATCTAAAAACACTTGCTCTGACTGCGCTAAATCAAGCGTACTTTGAATTTGAGCAGCGCTTTCTAGCTCAGAGTATTCACCCACCTCTTGGGGAGTAATCACTATTTGCTCGGTAAGTGCAGTGCCTTCTTTATTAGTTACATCGTGGCTACTTTGCATTGCTTGTATATCTACCACCAGAGGTTGAGCAGGCTGCACAGCCGTGGTGTTAGTTATTGAGTTGGGTAGATTATTTTGAGCCAAGGCGGTCAAATCGTTTTTAAACACGTACAAAGTTGCAGCAGTGATAGCGCATGCAATGAGTAATTTGTTCATAATACTTCCCTCCTTCAACCAATTTACGCAATACAATTAAGTGAAATGCTTTTTAAGTGTAGCCAATGTTAATATTATGTTTTGTTTGGGTGTGTACTGTCAATCTTTAATACTAGACAGTGCAAATTAAAAGAACAATTTTATCAATGTTAATATTTAATGAACCACTGGTAAGCTCAGCGCGCCACATTATAATGCTAGCAATAGCTACACGCTCATTTTTCAACCAGGCAGTGCGTTATTTATTTGTAACAAGCTGTAAAAATCAGCTCTTTTTATGACCACACCCCAACCAAAAAGTTTGCGTTTATTGTTACTAAAACTTAAATAAAATTACCCAAAGTAAATAACCGCATAATTAAAACCGCACACAGCAGCTTTAATTTGCTAAAAGATGCAAAGATTACATAAAGAAAGGCACTAACATGTAGGCGCGAAACTTGCTCGCACAAAATGACAGGAGCGTACCTCGCGTTTGGTATGAAATTTTTCGCGGCATATAAAGCCGCTGCTACTAATTAATTGCACCACAAAGGGCACAGAGGCGCTTCGCCTACACGGAGAAAACACAGGAATAAGTAAGTCACTTCTCCTGCTCTTCTCGGTGGTGACATAATCACTTTTGAACAGAACCAATGCGCGTCTACCACTAAATTAAAATACTGTTTTGTAGAGCGAATTCTTACTTATGTGATCATTTATTAAATCACTTATGCTCTAGCTCTAAAAGCGCAGCGTCTCTTAACCTCTTTGTGAATAATTGGCTTAACTTGTTTTTCACCACCGAGGGCACAGAGGCGCTTAGCGCTACACAGAGAAAATACGGGGGTTAATTGGTCACTTATCACTGGTGACATAATCACTTTTGAACAGAACCAATGCGCGCCTACAAAGTTAAATTTTACGCTGACGTGGATGTGGTGCGTAGGCGCGATTTTATATCGCGCTTGTAGATACAAGACGTTGAGCTTGCTCACGTTAGAAACGCAGCTTCTCATTACTTAATAAATTAACACCGTAAAAGCCCTGCTTTTGAACGCCAACAAGTTGCGCGTCTACAAGGTTATATCAAAATGTTCTGTTAGAACTCGGCGTAGGCGCGAAGCTTGCTCGCGCTCTGTATTTGTAGTTCCCTATGTCGCGTTGGCGATGGCAACCAAGGGGCGAATACCGCCGTACGCCCCTTGAAGCGCCCCGAGCATTTTGCATTTTCCTCAAAGCCGAAATAGATATGAACGTAACCACCGTGTATTCGCCGTCCATGGCGAGGCCACAGCTTTAATTGCATTGCCTAAAGAGATTTAGGTACTTGGAATTTGTCGGGAACAAAATTCCGCCATGCAATCAATTACTCATCAATTAAGTCCTTTCGGGCAAAATGACGGGGGAATTGTCTTGGCATTAGCCTTTAAGTTTGTTGTAGGTATTACCGTTATGTATATTAAAGTTAACTTTTACTTTTTACCTTGGCCAGTAAGTTACCTAACTTATCTAGCTCGATTAACCAGCATCTCAAAGCTTTATGATGCTCCCCAAAAATAACGAACACAGTAAACAGCGGCTTGAAATTTTTAATCAGCAATTACTTAAGTTTAAGCAAACCGGCCGCTATCAAGCTTACTTTTATGCGTTAGATAATGGCGTTTATCAGCCCACAAATAAAGCTCAGGCCGACTAACCTGGCGCTGGTTTAGAGCTACGAGCTAGGTTTTACCAAAAGCCCGCTGCCTTCTCATTTCTTCTTTATGGTTCATAAAAGCGCCAACCAATAAATGACCACTTAATCAGTCATTAACTATCTAATGAATGCTTAAATAATCTTTAACTTATATGAGGGATCACGCTTTCTAAGCGCTTTATGTCAATATCACTGATATTAGCAAAACGTTTAAAGTGCGTTGGCCACTGACGAGTATAGCTTTCAACCTCTGCAATTATTTTTGTTGCTTGAGCCTTGTTGAGGCCAAAGCGTTTGGCTTGCGACAATAAATTATCGATACTAGCATATCGGCCATCATCACCAAGCCCTATGCCGTGCTGCTTTGAGTTATTAATAGGAGTGATATCATAAGCGGGGCTCATACGCCACGTTTGCCCAGCAAAGTGATACAAAAATGCATGATTTCGGCTGTGATCATCGGTATTACCAATAAACACGTTAAATACCATTCGCTTGTAGAGCTCTGTAGCATCAGCAGCGAACTCACCTGTGTGGTGGCGAATAAATTCTGCCAGTTCACCGTAGCTATAGTATGTTGCTAAGTCGCTTATCGCGACTTTTGGTTTTTGTAATAAGCTGTTGGCGCTTAAAAAGTGATGAGTTGGTAAGTCATCGCTTACATCAAAACGTTCAACTAACAGAACATCGCCATTTTCTGTTTCATAAATACGGGTATTTGCAGTGCGAATCCCCAATTCATTAGCCATACACATAGCGCCATGCTCAGCCCTAGCTAAATTAAACAAATCGTCTTGACGATTAAATTTTGCTAAATAAAGCTTTTCATCAATTTTCACAGAGGTTTTAGGTCTTGCTCCCCCCATGCTTTGGCCAAATTCAAAGGCTTTTTTTGCTTCTTGTGAAATCGCTTTATTGGCGAGCAAATCGTCCTTTGCTTGATCTAACAAGGCTAAATCGGCTAATGTATTTTTATTCGCTTTATGTTTTGATGCGCTGCGCGACAAACTAAATACCAAGGCGCCAACACCATACCCAGACCCTACGAGTAAAAATTCTAGCTCATTCTTTGGCTTGGTATTATGTAACGACAGTATAAGCTTACGCCCCCACGAATCAGCTCCCGCATCACTTAACACCCCAAACACACCTTTATTAGCAGAATAGCTAACTATGCCAGGCTGTAATGGTAAATGCAGCGGATCGAGCGCAAACGCATCAGAGCGCGCAAGGTAACTTTTACCATAATTAAACTCACCTCGGCCAGTTTGTGGATTTAACTTAAAAAAACCACAAATTATGGGGCTGTCTTCTAAACCGTCAATAAATACATAAGCTTCAGAAGTCATCGTTAATCACCTGAGTTTTATTGCTTTTACGCTGTCTTGCATTATAACCGCCCACATCTGCGGCTAGCTCGTTAATTTCATCCAGCAATGAGCCTTGCAATTGAAGAACAACAAGGGCTTCAAACAATATATCGCTTTTTACTACCTCTCCTTGTTCAAGCTTTTGTACCGTGGAGCGAGATACACCAATCATCTTAGCGAACGTGCTCTGGGTATAAAGTAAAGTACGATGCTGACGAATTAAATCACCCAAGCGACGCGCCAGCTTTAATGCTTGTTCTGATCTCATAAATGACTTCCTAATCGGTCATTAATAAACTAATGATTAGTTTAGCGGTATTTAATATGATTGCAATATTATTTAAATAGAGACGTAATGAGCTTCGAGGAGCGGCGTTCAAGCTTACCGTAGGGGCGAAGCTTGCTCACGTTAGAGGCGCAGCTTCTCATAACTTATAAATTATCACCGTAAAGCCCAGCTTTTGAACGCCAACAAGTTGCGCGTCTAACAAAGCAAACTAAAATTTATGTGGCTTAAATGGCGCTTTTAACCATTTTGAATAGTCATGATTAAACGCAGGAAACTGTTTAAATAACATCGCGTTTAATTGATCTTTCGAAAGCTTGTTACAGGGATTTTTCTGCTCTGCCAGCATAATATTTTTAAGTAATATTCTGCCTGATTGGGTATCCATTAAAAAATAAATTGCAGCCCAGCTACTAGCGTAGAGCATACTGCTGTCGTCTTTTTGCCACGTATTATTTAACCCCGTTAACCGGTTAAGTCTAAACACGTTTTTAGTAAGCTTATTATTACGTACCCAGGTTTGATTTGGCTCTACAATAGCAGTTTGCATATTGTTATGGGTAAACTCAAAATACCCAGCAACCCCTTCATTTAACCACCTAGGCGTGTGCCCTAAAACTGCTTTATTAATAGCATGTACGGCTTCGTGCACTGCCGTCCTCATGGTGTTTTGTTCGCCACTAAAATTAATAAACGCAGAGTTAGTTGCATGAAAATACATGCCTGCTGTATTTTCTGGGTTGCCGCCATTGTTAATAATAGCGGCGCTATAAGCCCTACGGTTAGGTAATACCGTTAAGTTTAGTTTTACCTTTTTTAGAGCATGCGCACCAATAATTTGTCCATACACCTTAAATACTGTATTGAGTTTTACTTGTAGCTTTTGGTTAAATGAAGGCGGTAAATTTGGCGTGTTTAAATTAAGGTCAAAATAATCCAGTGGCTCATAAAAATTACTCTCGTACGTTGCTACAGCAAAGCCAGGCTTGGTATCGCTAAAATGTGCAATACCCGCCTTGTCGGTCCAAGTGTATATAGCACCGTTACGCTTATATTTTACGTCGCCTAAAGATACATCTGTACATTGTGTTTTATCTGCTTGAGGCGAGTGATTACGCGCAGGCACAAAAGAGCTGCTGCCCGCCGGCGTTTTTACAGAGTTTACGGGTTGTACTTTAACTAAAGGCTTACTTGGCTGAGTTACGGTTAAATCGTTATAAATACGCTTAACTTCACCTATCGGGTCGTGATAATTAAACACCCGCCCTGTAAAATGATTAGCAATAAGCGCTGAGGCAATAAGCATTACAACAAACATAAATACTATGCGAAGCTTAGTATTAAACATAGTTACGGGCGCCCCTGCCATTGGGTCTCAAATACTTGCTTTTGCGCTACTCTATACTCGCTACACCAAACAAAATCGCTTGTCTCCATCCCTTTTTTACGACACCGCTTAGGCAATCTATAAAATTTAGACCACGCCTCAAGCTTAGCTTTGTTTTTATAGCTGGTACTATGCAAGGTCATGTTTGATACCTTTTGATTGAGTAACCAGTTGGTGTTCGCCGAATGTGTAGCATGTGGGCGGTATGAGTTATTACTCTTTTTAAGTTTATTACAGTGCTTTGCCAATTGGGTAAATAACACTTTGTCGCGAGCAGTTAATCGCTCACCTTTTTTAATGCTATAACCCTGCCTAAATTGAGAGCGAATAGATTCACGCTCCTTTTCTATGCTTTCGCACTTACTTTGCATGTAAGCCTCGCCTGCATAAGAGTACGTTGAAATAAAACTAAGCAAAACTAAAATCCATTTAATCATTATTCACTCCTTTAAATAACATCTTAAATAAGTGTACCTATTTAAGGTTGGTAGCGCATTAAATATTGCCCTTGTTTTGCTTCATTAGTACTTAATATTCAGGAGAAATTAGCCGCAGAGTTGGCTCAAGCTAAATGGTCGATGTTTAATTTGTCTTGTAGACCGAGAGCTTGCTCACGTTAGAGGCGCAGCTTCTCATTACTTAATAAATTAACACCGTAAAAGCCTAGCTTTTAAACGAAAGCAATGCGCGTCTACAAGGTGAATTTTACACTGACGTGGATGTGGTGCGTAGGCGCGATTTTATATCGCGCTTGTAGACTTAATAAATTAACAGCGTAAAAGCCTTGCTTTTAAAACGCCAACAAGTTGCGCGTCTACAAGGTTATATCAAAATGTTCTGTTAGAACTCGACGTAGGCGCGAAGCTTGCTCGCGCTAAAAGCAGAGCTTTTGAAATAATACAAACAGTTCATAAATATCGCGTTGGCGATGGCAACCAAAGAGAAGTAACCGCCGACTTCTCTTTGGAATCTCTCGGCGCCCCGAGGATCACACTATCTCCTCAATTTAAATTAATGATATGAACGTAAACGCGATGAAACACGTCCGTGTGTAAGCATCACTTAACGCGCATCCATGCGCTGCTATTACTCATCACTAATTCAATTTCGGGTGTGATCACGGGGGAGTGGCCTAAGCATCAGCCTTCAATTCAATAATGAGTTAATGCTTGTTTACAATGCACTTTTAAGTAAACTAACTGCACGCAAACAGGGAGTGGTTTTAATGCAGCAAATTGGTATTTACGAGCAGTTAATTACGCAAGTAATTGAGCAAAATTTAAATCGTGATCAATTTTATGTGGGCGAACGCCAACTAGAATCGGCAGAGGCGGCTACGTGGCTTTCGCGCTTTTTAGGCAAGCTGGTTGAACATGCAATTGATGCAATCCCTAATTCAAGCGAGCGTTTACAAGAGCAAATAAACCTCGCAAACAGCCTTGTTCTGTGGCTTAAAGATCATATTCGCGATGACGAGCTAATCAACGAAAACCTTATCGACAGCCAAGGCCGTATTCTTACTGCACTGTTTAATACTCAAAACCCAATTGCAGCTAACCTTAAAGATTACTCAAGCGATATATTCCCACTTACAGGCCTCACACAAAGCGAATTATTTAGCGGTGCGAATACGGGTATATCGCTCGAAACCGAGCTAAAGCGCGAGATTAAATCGTCCGACACTATTTACTGGCTTGTCTCATTTATCAAATGGACGGGGCTGCGCATTTTTAAAAATGAGCTTGAAGCCTTTACCAAAAGCGGTAATAAACTCAAAGTAATTACTACTTCGTACATGGGTGCAACGGATGCTAGGGCGGTTGAATTTTTAGCAAACTTACCAAATACCGAGGTAAAGCTAAGTTACAACAATCAACAAGAGCGTTTACACGCGAAGTCATATTTGTTTATGCGTAATACAGGTTTTCATACTGGGTATATTGGTTCGTCTAATTTATCGCATTCGGCGCTTACTAGCGGCCTAGAGTGGAACTTAAAAATTACAGCGCAAGAAATACCACACATAATAGCCAAAACTAAAAGTACGTTTGAAACCTACTGGCAATCGCAAGATTTCGAGCTATTTACAGGCAAAGCTGAATGTAAAGAAAAGCTAATAAATTCTCTTAATGAGCAACGCGGTGTTGGGCAATCAAGCAGCCAGTTTTATTTTGATATAACACCAAAAACACACCAGCTAGCTATTTTAGAAAAGCTAAGCGTAGAGCGTAACGTGCATAATCGTTTTAAAAACCTAGTGGTTGCTGCAACGGGCACAGGTAAAACCATTATATCGGCGTTCGACTTTAAAACCGTTTACGATAAAAACCCAAACGCACACTTTTTGTTTGTAGCCCACCGAGAAGAAATACTAAAACAAGCGCAAAGCGCTTATCGCGGCGTGCTTAAAAATAACGACTTTGGTGAGCTGTGGGTAGGTAACTATAAACCGCAGCGCTACAACCATCTTTTTGCGTCAATACAAATATTAAACAGCCAAATTGGATTGCTTAATTTAACGCATGATTACTACGACTACATAGTAATAGACGAAGTACACCACGTAAGCGCAGCGAGTTATCGCGCTATATTAAATCACTTTGCGCCCACTATATTACTTGGCTTAACCGCTACACCAGAGCGACAAGATGGCGCAAATATACTCGATGACTTTTGCGGTGTAATAGCCGCCGAAATTCGCTTGCCAGAGGCAATAAACCAACGCCATTTATGCCCGTTTCAGTACTTTGGATTAGATGACGATACCGACCTAAGCCAAATAACATGGCGCGGCGGCCGTTACGATATAACCGAGCTAAGTAACCTTTATACAGGGGAGAACAGCCGCGCAAACAAAATTATATCCAGTCTTGCTGATATAGTGACTAATGTTCACAACATTAAAGCGTTGGCATTTTGCGTAAGCCAAAAACACGCAGAGTTTATGGCCTCTAAATTTAACTTAGCAGGCATAAACGCCGATGTACTGACCAGCAAAAACACTAATGAGCGCGCGGCTAAACAGCAAGCACTACGCCAAGGCGAAATACAAATATTGTGTGTGGTTGATATTTTTAACGAAGGGGTCGATATTCCAGAGGTCGATACCCTGTTATTTTTACGCCCCACAGAAAGCCTAACGCTGTTTTTACAGCAACTCGGCCGTGGCTTGCGTTTACCAGATAATAGCCCAAAGCAATGCTGTACCGTACTCGATTTTGTAGGCAACGCCCGCCCAGAATACGACTTTGCCAGTAAATTTCGCGCGCTTATTGGTAAAAGCAACCAACCAGTAAAAACCGAGATTGAAAACAACTTCCCACATTTGCCGCTGGGCTGCCGTATAGAGCTACAAAAGCGCACACAACAAACAATATTAAAAAATATTCAGCAAGCCATAAACACAAAGCGCCGTTTACAACAGCTGATAAATAGCTACTCGCAACACACTAATGAGGCACTCACGCTAAGTAATTTTTTACGCATAAACCCACAAGTCACGCTTGAAGATATTTACAAACCAAAAGATAAAAAGCTCGGCGGCTGGCACTGGTTAAAAGGCGATGAAGTACCAGTAGAACAAGCCGATGTTTATGCCGCATATTACCGCGCTATAAACACTCAATTACTCGGCTGCGACTCACTCAGTTATTTATGCTTTTTACGTGATTTATGTAATAACGATTTTGGCTTTACCCCAACAGCGCAAAACCAACAGTACGCGCTTATGGCGCATTACAACTTTTGGGATACCACTGGCGCAAGTTTAGGTTTTAAAACGCTTGAACAAAGCTTACAGGCACTTAAACACAACGAGTTACAGCAGGAACTTGCACAAGTGATTACGCTGTTAATAAACCGCATTCACCAGCAGGAAAGCGATTTAACGTGCCTACCTAATCACGCAATCAAATTACACAGCCGCTACACGCGCCAGCAAATACTCGCCGCTTTTGGCGCACACTCGTTTGATAAAAAATCGACCGCCCGCGAAGGTGTTTTAGAATTTAAAAACCAAAACTTAGAGCTGTTATTCGTCACACTCAACAAATGTGAAAAAACCTACTCGCCCACTACGCTATATCACGACTACGCAATCAGCCCCACTCTGTTTCATTGGCAAACGCAAAACAGCGCCCGCCCAGAACACGGCCGCGGCCTAAGTTATATTGAGCATCAAGAAACAGGCAAAACCATATTGTTATTTGTGCGCGAACAAGGCAAAGATGAAAACGGCCGAACCATGGGATTTGTAAACTATGGCGAGGTTAAATACCAAAGCCACAACGGCAGCCAGCCGATGAATATAACGTGGGAATTAACCAGCCCCATGCCAAGTGAAATGTGGCATGAGGCAGGGAAATTAGCTGTTGGATGATTTTAATTGATAGATTCCAGCCTCTTATTCTTCATATTTATAGGAAAAGACTTTAAACCGGCCTGACTGTACTTATAATGAAAGTAATTCGCGACTTTACTCTCATGAGTTGACAACAGAATTTGCAATTCAGGAAACTCGTATTTCATCATTTGCACAAAAGAAGCCATGTTAACTTCATCCATAGTTTGAACTGGGTCATCAATCATCAAAGTAGATAACTTAGAAGGGTAAACTTTATTCATAGCGAGCATAAACGAGATAACAACACCTGCCAGCTGCCCAGAACTCATTGTATTCCATGCATCATGACTATCATTAGGTGTAGCGCTAAACTTCATAAAGCCTTTTTCGTTTCCTTTAGTGGGAGTAATTAAAAATATACCGCTCCCCTCAGGACGAGACTGTAATATTTTAGAGCTATAAACAAAAAGCGGTATTGCAATATGTTTTGCTACACCTTTTTCATAAGCTTTAATTTCATCTCTATAGACCTTACTAATTGCCGTTATTTCTTTCCTTTTTAGCTTTAACTTTTCTAATTTAGCTTTTAATTGAGATACCTTTAAACTTTTTGCTTTGTAAGATGAGGAGCTTTGCTGCAAAATCAATCGAGTTAATAGTGAAAAGTCCCTGTCAATATCATTCAAATCAATAGACAACTTTTCATATTCATCAAACTCTAAACCTAACGTTTTTAGATCCTGTTTTAATTGTAGATACTCTTTTAACGGCTCATTTGAAAGTTGCTTTTTATGACTATTAATAAAAGTAATGAGCTGCTCTTGGGTTTCATCATAATTTTGATTAACTACAAGTAGTTTGTTATCAATAAAACGTGTGCAATCGCCAATATTGGATTCAAGCCATGTTCTTATTTTAGTCATAGTTTCGAAATCGGACTTTTCTATATTTTTATGTTTATTCACACGATTTAAATCAAAGTTTAAGTAATTTTGATACTTAGACAGGTAGTTTCGCATTTTAGTAATAGAAGGGACAATAAGGCCTGTTATTAATTTTTCAGTTATTATCTTAAGTAACTTGTCATTATCTCCTAATTGATCAGAGAAAAACTTCGATTGTTCTTCATATTCATCAAGTAAAGCTTGTCCTGTTGGTTTCATATCACCACATAGTGGACAAGGTATATCTTGATATTCTTTTGCTTCATCGTAGCCAATATGTTCTTTGTAGTGAGATAATAAATTTTTACGACTGTCATCAATTTTAATAAGCAAAGAGCCCAGCGAACTATTTGACTTAGATAAGCTTAAAAATGTAGCTATATCAGTTGTGAATACATCATAGCTTGAAGAAAAATTTTCTTTGTAAATATCTAAAATATCTTCGCTAAGGCTATTTGGTTTATCATCAAACAATCTAATTAACTTACTATAGACATCAGCTTTTTTCTTCGCCTTGCGCCAAATCAAGCTATGTTTATTTAGCTTTTTTGTTAGCTCTTCATAATTTTCAACTAAGCCAACTTTTAAATAATTCTCGAGTTGTTCAATCCGCTCTGTTGTCATTTTATTCAAAAAATAATTAAATTTTAGCTTTTCATAAGCTGAATTATTTTTTATAAGCCACTCAACACCCTCTAAACTATTTTTATAAGCTTCAAGCTGCTCTAAAGTGCTAGATGATAAATCACTAAATAGAGCAATTTTCCCACTGCTAAGTATGCTTTCAGAATCTTCAGCCTCAGTAGTCGGCTTTGATAGCTGTACTAACTCTCCTTCTTCTTTTTTGATTAAGGGAGTATAGTCATCTATTGTTTTCTTCAGCTTGGCTGAAAGTACATCTAATTTATCTGCTTTATTTTTTTCTTCTATCGTACCAAACAGGTAACTTATTTCTTGGTGGCGTTTACTTTCATCAAGTTTTAAGAAGTGGCACGTCTCTTCTTGTTGGATGTAATTAAACAAAGTAAAAGTTTTCTCTAATTTTTCATTCTCTAATAAATTATTTAATTTGCCTTCATCCAGCTTCTTTTTACTTAACTCACGAAAAACAGCTTCATTCTGCCACATCTCAGCTTCAAAACGCTCAATGGCATTTTGATATTTTGCTACCCTTCCTGCTTCGCCTGAGATATTTGCAGGTATATGAATACCAATAACTAGTAAGGTACTTGTATCATCCAAAAGCTCTAACTGAATAGTCGTTGACTTACTATTATCTCCCTTAAGAATATGATCTTCTTTGTTCTTTGAGTCAGTATGCTTAACTCGAGATATCTTTCCAGTAAAACAAAGTTCAATAGCATCAAAAATTGTTGTCTTTCCAAAACCATTTGGACCATCAAAAAGAACTAGATCATTACCAGTGAAATCAAACTCAACCGGTTCTTTAAAAGATTTAAAGTTATCAATTAGCATCCTTCCTAGTTTAATCATTACTTTTATCTTCCTTCACAAGTTCAGTAACCCAGCTTTCAAGATCATTTAAATCAAGATCTAGCAATTTTTCGCACTCTCTTAACTGCTCAGCAGTTAACTTATCATCTATTTTTTGTTGTAAGACTTCCTGATTAGAAGGAGTAACCATTAAAGACAAAAAAGGAACTTTTTCATAAAGCCTAGCAATAAAGGAATATTCAACTCCCTTATCTGTTAGCCCAAACAAATTAGAACTGGTAAACTCATTAAACCGCTCTGTATCTGAAATTAAACGTTGCACATAAGCAATAAAACTATCTTTATTTTCAGAAAAATTAATTGCAAGGGTTGGAGTCTCTTTATCAGATATCAATAAAACTTGTTTCTTGAAGAAGTAAGGATCTTCTTCAATTGAAATAGCTTGCTTCACTACATTTTCATTAACACTAGCTTCATGCGTAGTGAAAATAATTAAAGTTGCATTTTTATCAAATGAAGATGATATCTTCACTTCACCATCCGTCATTTTCTCAAAAACATTAGCTTGATTTTTAATCAACGTTGCTAATCTTATTTGAATGTCATTGTTAACATAAGGCAGTAATCTTTCAGGCAATTGGAGGTAGATGAAATAATCGCCTTGTTGATTTTGGCCAATATAAAGCAAAGTTGAACATTTATAATCTTCTTCAACATACTCTGATCTTGTTAAAGAAAAGTTAGATTCAATGAAAAGTCGTTCCATCAAGTTATCAAATAACTTATCCATTAATTTCTCCTAATGCTTTACGACTATCCATAAAGCTGACTTCCTTCTGTTGAGTGATTTTGTCTGAACTTTTTAGATTTGAGTTTGTATGTTCATAACTTTCGACCTGAGTTATCTTCTCGATACCTGCAGGAATAACATCTTCAGCATCAGTCGAGTTAACTACAATGTAATCAACATTGGAAAGAATAAACGATTGGTTGCCATAATTGTCAGCCAACCCTTTCCTGACTGTATCTATCGCCCTATCTTTCCGCCTTCCCCTTGTAAAATTGAAGTCAATACAGCTCGGTTGAAATTCAAAAATGTCATTTTTGCATGCAAGTGTTAATTTCCCTGATGGTTTTTTAACTTCTTGAATAAAATCTAGAAAAACACTCTTAATTTTTTGTGGCTCTGATATTGCCTCATAAAACTCACGAATATTGGTATTTTTTATGGTATGAGGATATATTTTCCGTAAGAAACTGACGCATTCGCTAGGAAAGTAATTATCGATAATATTGATTCGCACAGATTCTAACCTCGCAATATAGTGATGATATTCTTCGATATCTTCATCAGATGTCGAATATTTAATGTCATCATAGAGCTCATCAAGCTGTTCTTTATAAGCTTTTTCAAAGTTTTCCCGACAAACTTGATTCCAATAAGCAGCATCTTGAACTCGATAAGTTTTTTTTAACTCTTGTACAATTTCATTAAAAGAAATACTTGGCTTAGTCCTTTGCAAGTAAGGAAGGTGATTATCCTGCTTATCTCTAATGTGTTTATGTCTTATAACTAAGTTTTGATCAATCAAAGCACATAAAGCTGTTTTATATAATTTAATATCTTCTCCTGAAAAAGCTTCTCCAGGATGAAATAATGCTAAAAGTTCCTTTATTAGAGTATCTAGCTCCAGATTCAGTGCATCATCAGATAGTGCAAGCTTGTAAACTTTAGAGTTATCAAAACTAAGAAAAACCTGTTGGCAAGAAAGGCTCATCGGCTGAACTAAATTTGGAATTAGATGGCTTGGTATACCTGCAATATTGGTAATACTTTCCAGAGGTGGTTCAACTTCATCTGCAGTATGAAAGTAGGTGGTTGAGATGCTAAATATCTTTTGCGAAAGTGATTCAAAATCGGTAATACATTTTGTAAGATTACTGCGGTACTCAATATTGGCAGATTGAATATTAGCTTTCCAATTACTATCTAATAAACCTTTATCATTAACCAGCATAAATTTAGTTATTTCTGCTTTTAGCTTCTCTTTTTCAGCTGCACTATCACCTTTTTTTTTGCTTCTAAATGTAAAGTATTTAAAGATATCAGTGTCTGGCAGTACACCATTCTTTCGATGTAAAATTGTTGCGATAGCTTCAACATGGTCTTTAAATTTATTTTCGCCTTTATGTTTTACTTGGTGAAGAGATAAATAATCCTCACCTCTTTTAATGGCAAAATCTTCAATCCATTCATACTCAATATGGTGCTCATCTAGGAAGGTATCGAAAGCAGATAAATCAACTCCTGCACGGCCTTCATTAAGAATATTTACTAAACAAACATAGAGGCCTACTTTTCCTTGGTAGTTATAACCATTCCAAGAGGGTGTCGCATCGTGCAAAATGCTTTTAGATGATGCATTACTCATATTAAAGTTACTCGCTTATACAAACTAGATATAGTCACAAATCTTTACCTCAGAAAGCCAATCTACCAACACACTCCAACTCCCCGTGATCACACCCGAAAGGTATAAATTGATGAGTAATCACTTGCATGGATGCAAGTTAAGCCGTGACTTCGCCATGGACGGCGAATACACGGCGTTTACGTTCACATCAATTTGTAGCTTGAGGACATAGTGTGATCCTCGGGTGCGCCGAGAGAGTCCAGAGAGAGGTCGGCGGCAGCCTCTCTTTGGTTGCCATCGCCAACGCGATAAAGCCTCGAATAGAGGTTTTTAAATCCCTTCACAATCCCTAATATTATCGATTACATTGACGCGCTAAAGCACGATCTACAATTTAAGCGCGAGGTAAACTCCCGCCTACGGCACGACCTAAAAACTTAAAAGCTTCGCTTTTAACGCCAGCAAGCTGCACGTCTACACGTTAAAACGCGATATAAAATCGCGACTACAAAACCACTTGTTTAAACCGTGCGAACGTTCGCATGCTTTCATCTGCAATCATTACCTCGTAATCAGGGTTTTGAGCGATTAGCTCATATTGCCCGTTTGGTAATTTATTAACTTTGCGCAGTAAATACTGCCCGTCTCCGCTTATATCGTCTCGCTCTATCGCGACTATTTGGCCGCGAAGTGATCCAGCTCTATCGGAAGTTATAAGCTCAAGTAACAATAAGTCGCCATCAAGTATTGGGGCTTTACCGCCGTTCATAGAGTTACCCGATGCACGTGCTAAAAAATGCACGTTTGGATCAAGCTTGCCTGCACCAAATGGCGCATCTAAATATTCAACATCGCTGCTATCGCCTGTTTTAAAATGTCCGCAGGCTATTTTAATATTAGGGAAGTACGGCAGTTTTAATGCGCTATTTTGCTCGTTTGCTGTATCAGCAAGATCTTTGAACGCTAACTGAGTTACATTGTCAGCTTTTTGCTCTGTATTTTGTTTCGTGGTTGGCGTTTTTACTTTTAGGCGCTGGTTGTATTTGGCTAAGGTGTATTCAACCAGCTCTAACACGGCGCTGTTTAGTAATTCGCGTTTTTCTGCGGGTACGTCAAACGTGGCCTTTACGGTGTTGTTTTGTAAGGTAAACCATTGTGTGCCGTCTTTATTTTTATTGGTATAGGCTTTAATTGGATTTTTACGCCAGTAGCTTAGCCATGTTTGGGAATTTGCAGCTGCGTGCTGTTCTTTAATCGGTAAATCGTGTTGCTTTAAGTTTGGATGGCGCGCTAAAATCTTAGCACTCATAGCCGCAAGTTCTGCAACTGTTGGGGGTTTAGCAAAACCGTTTAAAGCGACATACGCCTCAAGCAAAATAGCTTTGAAGCATTTGGTCATACTGGTTGTTTGTATGCCCTTGTGTAAAAAGTCGTAAAACGGTGCTAATTGTTTGGAACTTTGCTGTGCTTCGTCATCAATATTTTGTGTTTTGGCAATTAGATCAAACCAACTAATGTAGTTGTTGTTTACCTTTTTTATATCGCCGTAGTGGTAGTAAAACTCACTTAATGTAGGTAAATGACCTAGTTGCTCGGCAAGCTGTGTTATATCTTCTAACGCTGTGGTGCGTTGTATCTTGGCTAGCTGCTGCCAAAAGTTGGTAACTTTTAAGTCAATATTTATAAAGCAGCCATCAGCAAGGTCGGGCTTTTTAAGCTTTTTAACTACACCACTTAGCGTGGTTTCATGTAGTAGTGCATAGGGTTTATTTAAAAAGCTGTGGTGATTACCAATAAAATCAAGCACCACTAAATGTGTTTTACCTTCGAGTGTGCGTAAACCCCGCCCTAATTGCTGTAAAAATAGTATTTTAGAGTCGCTTGGGCGCAGCATTAATATGGTATCAATACTTGGTAAATCAGTCCCTTCGTTAAACAAATCAACGGTAAATAATACTTCAACTTGACGCTGTTCTAATTGTTTTAGTGCATCATTACGGCGTACTTTTGACTGGCTATGCACTGATAGCGCTTTTACACCCGCTTTATTAAACGCATCAGCCATGTAATCGGCATGTTTGGTGGAAATACAAAAGCCTAGCGTACGCTGTTGTTTGTATTGCTGCCACTGTAAAAGTGCGTGGTCTGCTCGTTTTTGGGTTGCAAATTTGTTTTCAAGTGCAGATGGGTCAAAGCGACCATTACGCCACGGAATAGCTTGGTAGTTTACGTTTTCATCCCAAATACCGTAGTAATGAAATGGCACTAACGTTTTTTGGTCTATTCCTTGCGTTAAGTTACGCTCAAATACTAGGTTATTGTCGCATAAACCTAAAATATCGGCTTGGTCGGTACGCTCTGGTGTAGCGGTTAAACCAAGTAAAAATTGGGGTTCAAAGTAGTTTAAAAGCTGACGATATACGCGTGCACTTGCATGATGAAATTCGTCAACAATAAGGTAATCAAATGCTTTTGGTGCAAACTGCTTTAAGTGATTGCTACGACCAATAGTTTGAATAGAGGCAAATAAACACTCAGCGTTTTTGTCTCGCTGTTTACCGTTATAAAACCCAGTAGATAGAGTGAGCAATTCAGAATATGTTCGCTGTGCTTGCAAAAGTATTTCTTCGCGATGTGCTACAAATAAAACACGTTTAGCTTTGAATTGTTTTACATCAAATGCACTTAACCATGTTTTACCCATACCCGTTGCTAAAACCACTAAGCCACGTTTGAAACCCTCAGTACGGGTTTGCGCTAGCGCATTAAGCGCTTCAATTTGAGCTAGCCTTGGTGTTTTAGCTTCATTTTTTTCAATAACTTGCTCAGCTGTATCGGTATGGTTTACCGATACAAGCTGCTGTATTTTACGCCTAGTGATGTAGCTATTAATCCACTCATGGCTTAGATGAGTAACAAATTCGTGATTAAAAATATTTTCAAAAGCTGTGCGTATACTTAAAAACTGCTTCGCTGCTTGGCTTGTTTTTGGCTGTGTATAATCATGTCTAAAATTCCACTCGTGCCCTTCGGTCAATGCGCTGGCACTAATATTACTCGAGCCAATAAAGGCGCAGCCATCAGTAATCTCGTTTTGGTCGTTTGTTTTGACAAAAATATACGACTTCATATGGAAGCTTTGATTACTGTGCGTTTGGTAAATACGCACATCGGCGCCCCGATCTACTAATGCCATGAGTTCTCTCAATGCATTAGGATGAGTAATATCGAGGTAGTCTGAGGTAAGTAGCTTAAGCGTTGCGCCGCTTTGTAACGCTTCGCTTAGTGGGTCGAACAAGAGTGCTAAGCCACTTGGCTGAATAAATGAAACTGTAATTTCAATCTCAGTGGCGTTGTTTATGGCATGCACAAGATTAGGTAATAACGGGTCATTATCACCCGTAATAAGTTGTTGGTTATTATTTTGCAGGTGTTGATGTTCGCTAAAACTATTCACTTATAATTTCGCTTTGCTATGCGTTATCAATGCATTTAGCCACACTTCGCTTTCACGCCCTGGGCGCTGATCAACACTTTGCCAGTGCTTAATTATGCTTAATTGCGTGTGTTGATTTAATAAACTACTTAATAACTGCTCGGTTAAATCGCTAAATTCACGGCCATTATGTTCGCGCTCTTGCGTGCCGTATTTAAACGATACATATAAAACGCCATTGGGTTTGAGTGCATTTTGCAGGTTTAAAAATACTTGAGGAAGCTCGGCCTTTGGCACATGTAACAAACTAGCGCAGCACCAAATGCCGTCGTATTTATTAACACACTCAAGCTCTTGAAAGGTTTTAACCTCTACTGGTTGTTGTAAGTAACTGCTTGCAAGCTCTGCAAGTGCAGGGCTCGCATCAAAAGCCGACACACTAAAGCCTTGGCTTTTAAAATAGGCAGCATCGCGAGCTGAGCCACAACCTGCATCTAGCACATGGCCATTTTGGACAACATAAGGTAAAAACTCACGGTAAAGCGCCGACATATCAACATTAAGTGTTGAATCGCTAAAGGTTTGTGCATTTTGGTTATAATAATTTAGTGTGGTATTGGGCACTGCTTATACCGCTCCTTGGCTTTTGCGAGTTCGCAACGTTAATACTGCATTCATGTTTGTTTAATCTACAGGAACAAGCCGATAAATTAAAGAACTTATAAGTAGGTTTTTTTAGCTTAATACGCTGTTTGTATTGAATTTAGCAATAATTATCTCCTTAAAACCTTAACCCTCTCCTTTTTAGATACATTTTTTTACAACTTTAATGATTCCTTCACCATTATATTATTTTGCTAGGTTATACTGTTTTAATAACGTACAAAAAAAGCTTACCTCAGAGTCTTAATGAATAAATTAATAACCTTACTATTGTGTGTGTTGTTTAGTACCTCTTGGGGTGTGTTTGCCTGCGAAAGAACGCTTAGCGTTGCCTCGCATGATGCTTTTTGGCCGCCGTATGTAATGGGCATTAGCGGCCAGTTACAGGGTAAAGAGGTGGATGCGTTAACTGTTATTTTTAAAGACTCGCCTTTTTGTTTTGAAATAAAAATGCTGCCTAATTCTAAACGGGCTTTTACCGAGCTGCGCCATGGCCGAATAGACATAGGCTGGGCGGCAAGTTACACCAATGAGCGGGCTAAATATGCTCATTTTACAAAGGCCTACCGCACCGAGGTAATGCGTTTATACGAAAACAAAAACAATCAACACAAGGTTAAAAACTTAGCTGATATTTTTAACCAAGGTTTAACCATAGGCGCTAACTTTGGTAGTTATTACGGCGAAGAGTTTGAGCAGTATAAAAAAAGCCATAAAAAACAAATAGAGTACACCAGCGCAACCAGTAAGCGCTTTGAAATGCTTAATAAACAGCGTATAGATTACGCAATAGAAGACGAGCTAGTAGGCAATTATTTAAGTAAGCGTGGTAACAGCTTAATGAAAGCGCCAACTATACCCGCTATTAATAAAGACCAAATACACTTAATGCTGAGCAAAAGAACAGTAACGCCCGATGAGGTTAAAATTATTAACGCGCATATAACTAAAAATAAAGCGGCACTTAAGGCGCTGTTTGAATGAATGTTTTGAGCTGTACGCGTGTGTTTTTATTGATGTGGGTAACGTGTTTGGGGTTATTTAGCGCTAAAGCCCAAGCATGCGATAAAACAATTAATGTAGGCACTAACGAGCGCTACTGGCCGCCGTATGTGGTACTAAAAAACAATACGATAACGGGTGTTGAAATAGATATAATTAAAACCATTTTTAAAGACTCCCCTTTTTGTATAAATTTTACGTTATTACCTAACTCCTTACGCGCCTTAGAAGAGCTAAAACACGGCCGTGTAGATTTAATGTTTGCAGCAAGTAAAACCCGTGAGCGCCAAGCTTACGCCCACTTTAGTTTGCCTTATCGAGAAGAGGTAATGTTGTTGTACAAACATGCTGGCTCGGAAAATATTAGTTCGTTAGAGCAGTTATTTAAAAAGGGCTTAACAGCCGGCGTTAATCGCGGCAGCTTTTTAGGGCACTCGTTTAAAACGTTAAGTGATAAATATAGCAAGCAAATAGTACTTACCAGCGATGCCGATAAACGCTTTGCTTTATTAAATAAAAAGCGGGTAGATTTTGTAGTAGACGATTCGTTAGTGGCGCACCATTTTGCTAACAAATACACGGCTATTTTACCCGTTGAGCAAGTAGCGCCTATTAACGTAAATAATGTGCATTTTATGATGAGCAAAAAAACGATTTCTTTAGAAGAAGTTAACACTATTAATGCGCATATTGTAAAAAATAAAGCGGCGATTAAGGCGTTATTTAAGTAATAATACCAACCCACATTAATACTTAATCATTTTCAGGGGCTAAATGTGTCGCTATCTGCGTTAAAAAATTCTCATTTAGAACAACTAAATAGCGAATTTTTTGCCTTGCTATCAACACGTTTATCCATCCTCAAAATAGATCACTTAATTATGCGGATTGGTATAAAAGGACGTTTTATGAAGATGTTACTGTTAGCGTTTATAGTTTTGGTTGCGCAATTTAATGTGCTGGCATGCACTAAAACGTTAAAAATGGGCACCAACGAAACCAACTGGGCGCCCTATTTAATTAAACAAGGCAATGCCTTTGTAGGCGCAGAGGTAGATACGGTTAACGCTGTTTTTAAAAATTCGCCTTTTTGTATTGAGTGGGTTTATTTTCCGAGCTTATCACGGGTTCAGCAAGAGCTAAAAACAGGCCATATTGATATTACCTTTGCGGCAAGTTATACAAAAGAGCGCGCCGAGTACTCTTATTTTACTGATGTTTATCGCGATGAAGTTATGCTGCTTTATAAGCATGAAAACGCCAAAGATGTAATTAATTTGGCGGCGCTTTTTGAACGTGGCTTTATTGTTGGCGTTAACAGAGGCAGCTTTTTTGGCGCTGAGTTTGAAAAAATAAGAAAACACTACCCCAACCAAATAGTACTGACCGCAGATGCAAATACGCGCTTTGGTATGCTAAACAAAAGACGAGTTGATTACGTGATTGACGACTCTGTTGTCGCAAAATATTTTGCTAAGCGCTACAGCACCATTTTGCCGGTAAAAACGGCGCCAGCTATTAATGTTAATGGCGTACATTTTATGATGAGTAAACAGTCGGTCACGCTTGACGAAGTAGCTGTAATTAATGGCCTTATTAAAAATAATAAAGCGGCCATAGAGCGCATTTACAAATCCTATTAACCCGCGGCTTTACACTTATATAGATTCATAGCCCAACGTGCTGCCATTTTAGGTATGTATCTTTTACCTTTCATTACCATGGGGGGATCTGTATAATTCGCCAGCTAATTTACCCTATTGCTTGGTCTTGTTTGTGGCGTTTTGCTGCAGTTGGCCCCTGTCAGTACTCATTCTAGGACTAACTTTTTGATCTCCACCGCAAATATTACGATGCAGTTTGGCGCAGAGCCGTTGTTTGAAAACATTTCAGCTAAATTTGGTAACGGTAACCGTTACGGTTTAATTGGCGCTAACGGCTGTGGTAAGTCGACCTTCATGAAAATTTTAAGTGGAGCGCTTGTGCCAAGTGCGGGTAATGTGTCGATTACGCCAGGGCTTAAAGTAGGTAACCTAAGCCAAGACCAGTTTGCGTTTGAACAATACAGCGTTGTAGATGCCGTAATTATGGGTGACGTAGAGCTTTGGAAAGTAAAGCAAGAGCGCGACCGTATTTACTCATTACCCGAAATGAGCGAAGAAGACGGCATGAAAGTGGCCGACCTTGAAAGCGTTTTTGCCGAAATGGACGGTTACACAGCCGAAAGCCGCGCTGAAGAAATACTATTAGAAGCGGGTATCGATAAAGAGTTTCATTATGGGTTAATGGCAAACGTTGCCCCAGGTTGGAAATTACGTGTGCTTTTAGCGCAGGCGCTGTTTGCAAACCCAGACATACTGCTACTCGATGAGCCAACCAATAACTTGGATATTCATACCATTACGTGGCTAGCTAATGAGCTTAATAAACGTAAATGCACCATGATTATTATTTCGCATGACCGCCACTTTTTAAACTCGGTATGTACTCACATGGCCGACATTGATTACGGTGAGCTGCGTATTTACCCTGGTAACTACGAAAAGTTTTTAGAAGCAGCAGGCTTACAGCGCGAGCAATTATTAGCCGAAAACGCTAAAAAAAGCGCTGAGATTGACGAGCTTCAAGACTTTGTTAACCGTTTTGGTGCTAACGCGTCTAAGGCTAAACAAGCCAGTTCGCGTGCTAAAAAAATGGATAAAATTAAGCTTGATGAAGTAAAAGCGTCAAGCCGTATGAGCCCATCGTTAAGTTTTGACGAAGGCAAAAAAATGTACCGCCAAGCGCTTGAAGTTAATAAACTTGGCCACGGTTTTGATGGTGAAACATTATTTAGCGGCGGCGACTTTTTACTAGAAGCTGGCGCTAAGCTTGCGGTTATTGGCGAAAACGGTGTGGGTAAAACCACCTTTTTACGCTGTTTAGTAAACGAGCTTAAAAGTAATGAAGGCGAAATTAAATGGTCAGAAAATGCGACCTTTGGCTACTGCCCGCAAGACAGCACAAAAGATTTTGATAACGATTTAACGTTATTTGATTGGATGTCGCAATGGCGTACAGCCAAGCATAACGATTTAATGGTTCGCGGCATGTTAGGGCGTTTGTTGTTTACTGCCGACGATTCAAACAAAAAAGCGCGTAACTGTTCTGGTGGTGAAAAAAACCGTTTGTTGTTTGGTAAGCTAATGATGCAAGACGTAAACGTACTTGTAATGGACGAGCCAACCAACCACATGGATATGGAAGCCATTGAAGCGCTAAATAATGCACTTAAAGACTTTGCGGGTACGCTTATTTTTGTAAGCCACGACCGCGAGTTTGTATCGTCTTTAGCTACTCGCATTATTGATATTAAAGACAAGCAGGTCATTGATTTTCAAGGTACGTTTGACGAATACCTAGCTAGCATAGAAGAGAAAAAAATCGCTTAAGTTGTAGCAGCGATTTTATATCGCGTCTGTTTTAGGTATAAGTTTTTAGGTTTCAAAAACTAAAAATAGAGCCTAAACCATTTTAAAAAGGTGCTGTTTAGCGCCTTTTTTTGTGGGTGTTTGAATATGCGAGCGCGCATTGTTTTTGTTTAAAAGTGATTATGTCGCCACAGAGAAGTGAAGGAGAAGAGCAGGAGAAATGGCTCACCAATCACCGTGTTTTCTCTATGTAGCGCAAAGCGCCTCTGTGGCTTCTGTGGTGGTATTTAATTTACAATTAATGAAAAGCAGCACATCAACACTGAGCAAACCCGGAGCCCACAATGTTAACATTAACACCAGAGCCATACCTTACCTTGTAGACCCACAGCTTGCTGGCGTAACGAGCGATAGCGCGTAAATATTATACCAATACAATCACAAAGAGGTGTAGAGGCGCTTCGCTTTAGAGAAGCAACTAGCAACTAGCAACTTGCGCGAGCAAGCTTCGCGCCTTGTATCTCTCGTTGATAAATGATTAGCTATCATTTATCACATCGAAGTCAGTGAGCTTGCCTTTGCGCCTAGTATTTAATACTGCTCCGTAGATAAAGCCCTGACTTTCTATTCTCACAAACTGAATGGTATCCAAGCACACTTTTATTTAAGTAGATGCTGTATGTACAAGGGGAGTAAGTAGAGATGATGTTTATCGGCATTGATATTAGTAAAGAGAAAATTGATTTATCGTGGTTGAGAGACCAGCTTACAAACAAGATTAAAACAAAAGTCTTTAAAAACAAGCATCAAGACTTTGAGAAAATAGAAAAGTGGCTTTTAAATACAACTAAAAGCGTTGCTAGTGAGCTCGTTATCACCCTCGAACCAACGGGTGTTTATCATGAAGCACTGATGTATTTTTTACATGAGCAAGGCTTTAATATTATTTTAGCGAATACAGGCAAAGCGAAAAAGTATGCTGACGCGTTAAACATAATTCATAAAACAGACAAATCTGATGCAACGATGCTTGCCCACTACGGCTGTGCAAAGCACGCAGTCGTTGATTATTGGCAACCTGAAGCGTTAGAAGTTAGAGAGCTTAAAGCCCTTATCCGTCGTTTAGATGCGCTTGAGAGTAACCGGCAACGAGAAGCTAACCGATTAGAAGCAAGTGAATTCAGCAACGTTTCAGCACGTGTTCGCCAATCGATAAAAGTGACTATCGCATTTTTAGATGACGAAATTAAACAGCTTAAATCTGACATTGATGATCACATAGATAATGAGCCTGGTTTAAAAAGAAACAGGAAACTACTAGAGTCTATACCTGGCATTGGGCATGTATTATCGAGAGAGCTGACATATTTGTTTGCGGCTAAAAAGTTTAATAAAGCCAAAGAAGCAGCAGCTTATTGTGGATTAATCCCACGGCACAATGAATCGGGTAAATTAAAAGGGCGAACAACAATCAGTAAACTTGGGCCAGCCAGAATTCGCTGTAAACTCTACATGGCAGCCATTGTCGCTGGGCAATGGAATAAAAGAATAAAACGACACAAGTTAACATTAATAAATAACGGTAAAACACCGATGCAAGCTGTATGTGCGAATATGAGAAAGCTCATTCATATATGTTTTGGTGTAATAAAAAACCAAGAAGAGTTTAAGCTCCAAGAAAGTTAAGTACGACCTTGAAGCTTAAAATGAGAGATGGTATCTACAACTTTCACTCCTCATTTTCTCCTCATTTTTTTCTCTTTGTGCAATACATCGTTTGAATAATGAGATGCTTTGCCTTTCGTATGAACAAGCCTCGCGCTTACAAGCCAAATTAACCACCGAGAAGAACAGAAGAAGTGATTAACCAATCCCCGTCTGTGGTTGAATTAATGAGTAGCAGCGGCTTTATGCCGCGAAAAAATTTAATACCAAACGCGAGGTAAGCTCCTGCTACGTGGTTAGTTCATAGTTTTTAGGCGCACATTGCTTTTGTTTAACAGTGATTATGTCACCAACGAGAAGTGAAGGAGAAGAGCAGGAGAAATTGCTCATCAATCACCGTGTTTTCTCTGTGTAGCGCGAAGCGCCTCTGTGTCCTCGGAGGTGGTATTTAATTTACAATTAATGAAAAGCTGTACATCACCCCTGAACAAGCTCGGTGCCTACAGGCCACGAACTAAAATTTAGATAATAAAAAAAGGGAGCTATGTTGCTCCCCTTTGTGCCTATAATTTTGATTTATTTAAGATCAAATCTGTCAGCGTTCATTACTTTTACCCATGCATTTACGAAGTCATGTACAAAACGTTCGTTGTTGTCGTCTTGTGCGTGAAATTCGCTTAGTGCACGTAATATAGAGTTTGAACCAAACACTAAATCTATACGTGTTGCGGTCCATTTTATGGTGCCTGTTTTACGTTCAACAATGTTGTAAACACCTGGCTCAGACGGTTTCCAGTTATTGGCCATGTCGGTTAAGTTTACAAAAAAGTCGGTAGAAAGCGCACCTACGTTGTCGGTAAATACGCCGTGTTTGCTGCCTGCGTAGTTTGTGCCTAACACGCGCATTCCGCCAAACAGTACGGTCATTTCTGGTGCGGTTAGGCCCATTAACTGGCTACGCTCTAAAAGTAGCTCTTCTGGCGATACGCTAAAGTCGCCTTTAAGGTAGTTTCTAAAGCCGTCGTGTACTGGCTCTAACGGTTCGAACGACTCGGCATCGGTCATTTCGTCGGTTGCATCGCCGCGACCTGGCGCAAACGGTACAGTTACATCAACACCAGCTTGTTTTGCAGCTTGCTCTACAGCAGCTGTGCCACCTAGTACGATTAAATCTGCAATACTGATAGGCTTAGCTAAACCTGCTCTAAATTTTTCAAGGGCACTAAGTACGCTTGCTAGGCGCTCTGGCTCATTACCTTGCCAATCTTTTTGCGGAGCTAAGCGAATACGCGCGCCATTTGCACCACCACGGCGGTCTGAACCTCGGTACGTACGTGCGCTATCCCATGCTGTAGTAATTAAATCGGTTGCGCTTACGCCACAATCAAGAATTTGTGATTTTAGCTCGCTAATTTCGTCATCAGACAGGGTGTAGTCAACCGCTGGAATTGGGTCTTGCCAAATTAGGTCTTCGCTTGGTACATCTTTACCTAAGTAACACGCTTTAGGGCCTAAGTCGCGGTGCGTAAGTTTAAACCACGCGCGGGCAAACACATCAGAAAAATACTCAAAGTCGTTGTTAAAACGTTCAATAATTTTACGGTAGATTGGGTCTACCTTCATGGCCATATCGGCGTCGGTCATCATTGGGTTTAAACGAATTGATGGGTCTTCTACATCTACCGGCTTATCTTCTTCTTTAATATTTACAGGCTCCCATTGGTGCGCGCCTGCTGGGCTTTTAGTTAGTTCCCACTCGTAGTTTAATAGTAAGTGACAGTAGCCGTTATCCCATTTTGTAGGGTGGGTAGTCCACGCGCCTTCTAGCCCCGACGTTACGGTATTGCGACCAAAGCCGCCTTCTTTAGTGCTGTTCCAGCCTAGGCCTTGCTCGTGTACGTCAGCCGCTTCTGGCTCTGGGCCTAAGTGCTCAGCTTTACCGTTACCGTGGGTTTTACCTACCGTGTGGCCGCCTACAGTAAGCGCTGCGGTTTCTTCGTCGTTCATTGCCATGCGAGCAAATGTTTCACGGACGTGCTGCGCGGTTTTTTGCGGATCGGGTATACCATTAACGCCTTCTGGGTTTACGTAAATTAAGCCCATTTGTACCGCAGCCAATGGGTTTTCCATGGTGTCGGGCTTTTCTACGTTGTCGTAACGCTCATCACTCGGTGCTAGCCATTCTTTTTCTGCGCCCCAGTAAATGTCTTTTTCTGGATGCCAAATGTCTTCACGGCCGCCCGCAAAGCCATAAATTTTTAGGCCCATTGATTCGTATGCCATGTTACCGGCTAAAATAAATAGGTCGGCCCACGATAGTTTGTTACCGTATTTTTTCTTGATTGGCCACAATAGGCGGCGTGCTTTATCTAGGCTTGCGTTGTCTGGCCATGAATTTAGCGGCGAAAAACGCTGGTTGCCGGTGCTTGCGCCACCACGGCCGTCTGATAATCGGTATGTACCCGCAGAGTGCCATGCCATGCGGATCATTAAGCCGCCGTAATGACCCCAATCGGCAGGCCACCAATCTTGGCTATCGGTCATAAAGGTTTTTAGGTCTGCTTTTACTGCGTCTAAATCGAGAGATTTGAATGCTTCGGCGTAGTCAAAGTCTGTGCCGTAGGGGCTTGATTTTGTGTCGTGCTGATGAAGAATGTCTAAATTTAGAGTATTTGGCCACCAATCTGTGTTTACTTTAGAAATAACTGAGTTACTACCGTGCATTACGGGACATTGACCCGATTTAGTGCTGCTCATTTTCAGCTCCTTACTTTAAATGAAGAGTTTAACTATTTTACTCAAGCCCCAGCGCTTACATTTAAAGTAGCACGCTAAGGTTTATTAATTTTGTGCATAATTTTTATTTACTGCTCAAACAATATAGACACCTAATATTACATTCGCCAGCGTATTAACTTGAATTAAATCGATTGAAACCATTGGTTTAATGAATACAGTTTAAACAGCGCAATTAGTGTGATCGGATTAAATAGATAACGCGTAATGGTATGTGAAGGGTTTGAAAGTGGCTTTTAATTAAGCGCACATTGGAATACCCCCCTTCACCATGAAATTAAAGTTGTTTATAAAGGTGCATTACTAAGCCCAATGCACCTTTACTTTATAACTTATTGAAATCTATTTTGAATAATTAAGTAAATGTTCAGATTAACTTGATTATTATGACCACTCACTCCTGTTATTTCCCTGCGACAATTTATTGTTGTTTTAAGCAGTTTTGCCAGCCCACATTGGGCTGGTTTTTTTTTGCCTAAAATTTAAAATCCTTTAAGGCTGTGTGAACAGTTGTATGATTTTGTTAAGTTGTTTAATGTTCAAAGCCAACACGCCCTAGTGCCAATAAGCCTTGCATGTTAAAGTGCGATTAGTCACTAATAATTAACTAGGCGTACCCATGCGTTTTTATATAACTATTCTATTTGTTTGTTTTGTTTCGCTTTTAAATACTGTTAATGCCCAAGAATCTGCTGCACCAACAGAAGAGCAACAGCAACAAGCGTTAGCGCAATTAAATGAGCCCATGTATAAACCGCTTTTAGAACGCTATATTCTTGATGAGTTAAAAGCCGTTCGCCAAGACCAACAACAATTACGCGAAGATGTGACAAAACAAGTTACACACGCCCAGTTAGACACCGCCGACAGAGCGCTTATTTACACCACCGACACTATTAATAACGTGTTTTTTATTATTACTGCTACGGCCTCTATTTTGGTTTTAGTAGGCTGGAACTCGCTGCGCGATGTTAAAAATAAAGTAGAAGACATTGTAAATACGCGTGTCAGTGTGATCACTGACGAGTACGAAGATCGCTTAAAAATTCTTGAAGAAAAACTGCGTGTACGCTCAGAAGAAATACTCAGTAACCAAGAGCGTATATCGGTCACTAACGAGGTGCACTCGTTATGGATGCGCGCAAACCTAGAAAGCGACTTTGCAAACAAAATAGAAATATTTGACGAAATTTTAAAACGTAAGCCAGAAGATGTAGAAGCCATTGCCTATAAAGCCGATGCATTATTAGAGCTAAACGAAACCGCCAAAGCCATTGAGTTATGTAACCAAGCCATTGATATAGATAGCGACTACGGCTATGCCTACTGGCAGCGTGCGTGTGCGTATGCACTTACACACAAACATGCCGATGCATTAGCCGATATAAAAATGGCCCTTGAATACTCGCCAAACTTACGTAATGAGCTACTACACGAAAGTGCATTTGCTAGCCTACACGACAACGACAGCTTTAATACCATAGTAGCGGGTAGCTAGAGTTTTGTGGGCGCGTTATTGGCGTAAAGTGCGAAGCCCACAATAGCAGTAGCAGCGGCTTTATGCCGCGAAAAAGTTTAATATAAAACGCGAGGTAAACTCGCTGCTACGTGGTTAGCTCATGCTTTCGTTTAAAAGTGATTATGTCTCCACCGAGAAGTGAAGGAGGAGAGCAGGAGAAAATCTGGAGAAATAAATCACCAATACCTGTGTTTTCTCTGTGTAGCGCGAAGCGCCTCTGTGCCCTCTGTGGTGAAAACAAGTTAAGCCAATGATTCACAAAGAGGTTAAGAGACGCTGCGCTTTTAGAGCTAGAGAATAAGTGATTTAATAAATGATCACATAAGTAAGAATTCGGTCTACAAAACAGTATTTGAATTTAGTGGTAGACGCGCACAGCTTTTGTTTAAAAGTGATTATCTCACCACAAAGAAGTAACTCACCAATGCCTGTTTTCTCTGTTTAGCGCGAAATGCCCTCTGTGGGGCAATTAATGAGAAAATACGCACCTCCCTGAGCAAACTAGGCGTCTACAGGCAAAATTAGCTACAGGGTAAAACTTGTATTCAGGCGTTTATGATTATCGTTTAAAGTATAAATCGATGGCTTTGGTGAGGAGTTCGTCGAGTTGCTCTTCGAAGGTATCTATATCAATTTCAAAATGGTTTAAATAGGCCTTGGCTTGCACTCGCGATAGGTTGCGGTTTTTTACGCTGTATTGACGCTCATCTTTTTGTTTATCAAAACGTGGTAAAAACAAAAATTGCCCGTAATAAGGTGATTTAATATGCTTATTAGCATAACGACAAAAGTCTTCTATGTGATCTGCGCCCTGCGGCCCTAAACACCCTGGCTCAACGCGATACATTAAGCGAATTTTTTTGTCGTCTGCTAACTGCATAGTATGCCTTTTATAATTATCTAAAAAATAATACGCGGATTATTTTTCCGTCTTTTATTTGGTAGCTCGATACTAACTCAGAGCGTTTATCTACCACGTTTTCGTCTGTTGAACAGGTTTCTGATAGCTCGTGGTCTATTACTATGTCGCCGTGCACAATACGCTTTATTGGCGAGCTATTAATGCACTTTAATTTTTTAAACATTAAGCCATAACGGGCTATTAGTTTTTCTTTTCCTTTAAATAATAGCTCATTAGGAAAAATATAAAACTCTACATCTTCATCGTACATACGAATAAATTGTTCAATATTACGTGCGTTATAGGCTTCTACTAGTTGCTCTACAACAGCAAGCGACTCTCGAGATTGCTTAGCTTTAGCTTGCTGCTTAGCGGTTAATGCCTCTTTGGCTTGGGTTACCGCTTTTTCTGCCTCGGCCACAGCTGCTGCTTTTTCTACTTTGTTTTTTGGTTTTTCTACCGGTTTTGGGGTTTCGCTACCCAGTACTTTTGAGTCGTCAGGTTTAGTAGTATCTACTGTTGGCGTTTTAAGCTCTGGGGCTTGGTACTCAAGCGTGTTTAACTTTTCATCTTTTGCTTTTGTTGGTGAATTGCTGGCTTGAGTAGAGCTTGACGCTTGCTCAGTACTTTTTTGCTCTTCTTGAGTCTCTTCGGTTTGCTCTGCTGCATAACTGATCAGGGCAACAGTGGCAATAAGCGAGGCAAAAATAATAGATAACGATTTCATAACTTTCCTAATATGAACATATAACGCTGTTAATGCTGCAACATAACAAATTTGAGCGTTTTCGGGTAGCAATTAAATGATTGTTATACACTTTACCAATACTGCTCAACCGTTATGTGCCCTGGGTCTCTGCGACGGTTTCGTTTAAAGCTTTTGTCTAAAAGTAACTGTGTGGTGTCTTTTACCATTTGTGGGTTACCGCAAATCATAAATTGCGAATTACTCGGGCTTGGGGTTCTAGAGGCTTTACTAAATAGCTCGCCGTTTTGAATTGCTGTAGTTATACGCCCTTTTAGGCCTTGCTGTGGCTCCTCACGGCTTACAACCGGAATGTAGTTAAGTTGTGTAGGGTGTTCGTTTATTAGGGTATGTATAAGATTTTGATAGCTTAAATCGGCATTAAAACGTACGCCGTGCACTAAATTAATCTGTGTGTATTTTTGCCATACCTCTTGTTGCTGCAAAATAGATAAAAACGGCCCTATTGCAGTGCCTGTACTTAGCATCCATAACTGCTCGCTTGGCGGTATTTCGTCTAAGGTAAAAAAGCCAGTGGCACGTTGCTCTACTAATACAGTGTCGCCTGGTTTTAATTGCGCCAATCTAGGCGATAATAAGCCGCCCTCTACATTGATAAGGTAAAATTCTAAATCGGGGTTATTAGGCCCGTTTACATAAGAGTATGCCCGAGCAATTCGTTTATCGCCCTCCATAATCGAGAGCTTAGTAAACTGCCCCGCTTTAAATGGCTCTACGCTTGCGTTTACTACCAGGCTAAAAAGTGTATCGCTCCACCATATTACTTTTTTTACGGTTGCATCTACCCAGTTAGACATAGTCAACTCCATAGCTTAACGGTTAAACAACAAAAACGATAAATGGTTGTAATTTATACACTAGCATTAACTTAGTAAGAGTGACACTGTGTGTAGCTACTTTTTAAACGTAGTGCTTTTACTTTGGGTAAAATTGGTTTGATTAAAAAGATGAGTAGCAGCTTTATACCGCGAAAAAAATTAATACCAAACGCGAGGAGAACTCCAGTTACGCGGTTAGCTCGTGCTGTGCAGACGCGCGTTGTTTTCGTTCATGAGTGATTTTTTCACCACAGAGGAGTGAAGGAGAAGAGCAGGAGAAATGACTTACCAACCCCCATTCTTTCCTTTGTGTCTCTGTGCCCTCTGCGGTGCAATTAATGAGTAGCAGAGGCTTTATGCCGCGAAAAAATTAATACCAAACGCGAGGTGAACTCCAGCTACGCGGTTAGCTCGTGCTTTGTAGACGCGCGTTGTTTTCGTTCATGAGTGATTTTGTTACCACAGAGAAGTGAAGGAGAAGAGCAGGAGAAATGTTACCACCTCCCATTGTTTCTTCTGTGTAGCGCTAAGCGCCTCTGTGTCCTCTGTGGTGAAAAACAAGTTAAGCCAATTATTCACAGAGGTTAAGAGACGCTGCGCTTTTAGAGGTAGAGAATAAGTGATTTAAAAAGTGATAAACCAATCCCCGAGCTCTCTGTGTAACGCTAAGCGCCTCTGTGTGCTTTGTAGTGGAATTCATGAGTAGCAGCGGCTTTATGCCGCGAAAAAAATTAATAGCAAACGCGAGTTTAACTCATGCTTTGAATGCGCGCATTGCTTTTGTTTAAAAGTGATTATGTCACCACCGAGGAGTGAAGGAAAAGAACAGGAAAAATGCCCCCCCATTGTTTCCTCTGTGTCCTCTGTCCTCTGTCCTCTGTGGTGCAATCAATGAGTAGCAGCGGCCTTATGCCGCGAAAAAATTAATACCATACGCGAGGTAAACTCGCTGCTACTCGACAAACCCTATTCTCTAGACACGTCTTAAAAGTGGTTATGTCACCACCGAGAAACCATAAGAAGTAATATAACCAGTCCCCATGTTTCTCTGTGTAGCGCAGAATGCTTTCGGTGTTAAATTAATGAGAAAATACGCATCAACCCTTAGCAACCTAGGCATCTGCAATGTTTACATTAATCTTAGAGCTAACCCAACCCTATACAGCTTGCTGGCATTTTAAAAGCAACGCTTTTACCTAGGGGTTACATAATTCTTATTAAACTTTAATTAAACGAAGTAAATTTCTGTAAACTTATTTAGCTTTAACTATAAACAATAGATTAGGATTAACATTTCTCTAATGCATTAAACATTAGGTAAATATAAAACTTAAACGCTTAAAGACTTAAAAATTTGGTTCTGTTCGTAATACGATTTTGGAGAAGACAATAAGAATGGAGTTATTATAGAATGAGAGGGGCCATACGCTGTTAAATTATAACTGTAACTCCTGAAATTGTAAAACTTAAATAATCACTCCAAGCACTATATAAACCAAATAAACATTATATAAATTAATTTATGCTCACTTAAACAATAAAATTAAAATTACTTTTATTAATATAAAAAGCAAACACAGAAGTGATAAACAAAGTTTATAAATACTATTTTGTAGACAACTCAACTTCTACGTTTATATGCTCGCCTAGGCTAGAAAGATCTTTACTTACTAAATATTTAACTAATAGAAGAGTATTTTTGAAGTCTATGTCACGAAATTTTAGCATATGTTTTACCATTAATTTAAAATAAACATAGCAATGAGAGTTGAAAGTTTTCTTTAAAATTTTTCTTTGCTCTGAATCTAATGGAATATTCTCTAAAATCATCGCTGTTGCCAGAGCTTTACTTCCCATAATGTTACATGAACCTACAAGGTCCCAGCTTATGTTCGAAAAAAACATATTTACACCCTTGCCGCATTTTGTGATGTCACAAGGGTAGTACGCAACTTTATCAGCATTAGAACACAACAATAGCCACATTAGTTCATCTTCACCTGCAAACCTTAGTTGGTCGCAAAATAATACCTCTGGAAATTTACTCAGCCTGTACATAACTGTCGATGTTTGCGATAAATATTTATTGTACATTGACTGGATAATAACAGGTGAATCTATTAAAAATTTAGACTCGCCTACTAAAAAGTGGCTTAAATCGCGCTCCATTTCAGGAATGTCAGTATTCCAATTAGAATCATAGAAGCCATCTCGATCTGTATTGCCAAAATAAAAGCTAGCACCTAAGTCGAAGGCCTCTAATGCTAAAGTGCTATGGCTTACACCCCATTGATCATCCGAGTCTAAAAATGCAACATAATCAACTATATTGCAAAGCTTAGTTTGAATATATTTTAATGCTGTATTTCTAGCTATAGCTGGTCCAGAATTAGTTTTATGGTAAAGGCTAATTAAATGTATATTTTTTGGTAAAGTAGGCAGGAGTGCCAATTCTTCAGAAAGCGAAAGAGGAGAACAATCATCAACAATAACAACATAGTAAGTTATTTTACTTAAGCTTTCTTGCTCAATTATAGACTTGAGAGATTTTAACAATATTCCTTTATCTCGTTGATAAAATGGTATTACGACCCCTATACTATGCATAATAATTCCTATAAATCATCCATGTCATTAATTAACTCACTTAATTATTTGCACAAAGCCAAATTAATTATTTTTGTATGAACTAATTAATATTTTATATTAAGTTTGTTATTTAAACCTTTAACGATTAAAAATAATACTAATTTTTAACCGTTGAAGCAATAAAACATTGCTAAAATAGCGATAGTTTTTAATTTATTGCTAGCAATCAGTAAAAAATGATTAGCTTAATAAGAATAAAAATTATTTTATATTTATTCTTATTAACTTTAATTTCGGTACAGCCACCCAATAAAGTAAGCATCTAAACTGAAAACTTACGAATAAAAGCTATTGCTCCCTATACTAACTACTAGCTAATTTATCCATTGCAGTTAACGGCATAATAGTAAAACCTTGGGGACTAAATACCTATAAATTATTTTCACATTCTTACAAAGAGACACCATCATGAGCTTAGTGGTTATTTGGGGTATAATTTTAACCCACAGCCCCCTGCTGCTTGTAAATTTATAAAGATTATTAATAATACCTAGAATCAAATGGTCTATCAAAGAACTTCTTGGATAATTTTTTATAGGTTGCTCAAATTCCTTACTGTCAATAAGTATCTATTAGCTTAGTTGCTTGTAACACCTCTTCTTTCCTCCTACAAACGTATATTAGAAGCTGCAAAGTTTTATTGTTACGCTTCAGCGAGTGTTAGGCATGAATGTGACAGACCTTGAGTCGATACTTTTGACTATTAGTGAGCTTGTGCGATATAAATTTGTTGTGATGCTTACAATGCAATCATTGAAAAAGTGAAGATGCTCAGGCAAATGGTAGTAGTGCAAATCAACTCTGAGCAAGCTCTACGTTTACAATATCAACATTAACACCTAAGCTGAGCCTTCCCCAGTATACGCAAAACTTGCTGGCGTTTTAAAAGCAACGCTTTTACCCTAGTGTAAGCCCCTTTGCTAAAGCCATGAGGGACTACCCTTCTAGCGTGAGCAAGCTCAACGACTTGTATCTCTCATTGATAAATGATTAGCTATCATTTATCACATCGAGTTCAGTGAGCTTGCCTCGACGTCTACAAGTCAAGTTAACGTCGGAGCTACCCCCTGTAGACGTGCATTGCTTTTGTTTAAAAGTGATTATATCACCACTGAGAACACCGAGAAGATAATGAGAAGTGATGAACCAAACCCCGTGTTTTCTAATATGTAGCGCAAAGCGCCTCTGTGTACTTTATGGTGGAGTTAATGAGTAGCAGCGGCTTTATGCCGCGAAAAAATTCAATATAAAACGCGAGGTAAACTCGCTGCTACGTAGTTAGCTCGTGCTGTACAGACGTGCAGCTTGCTGGCGCTTTAAAAGTAGCGCTTTTATAGGCATAAAAAAAGCCGCATAATATGCGGCTTTGGGGGTTTAGTCTCACTTCACTTTGGGCGTGTCTCCAAAACTTAGTGAATACGTTACCAAGGAACTGTTTGCTAATTTAATAAAATTGCCTTTATTAAATAGACTCTAAAGCAATTTTAACCATTTCGTTAAATGTGCTTTGGCGCTCATCTGCAGGTGTTGCTTCACCAGTGATCACGTGGTCACTTACGGTAAATAGTGCCATTGCGTTAGCACCATACTCTGCAGCTACACCATATAAACCTGCTGTTTCCATATCTACAGCTAGTACACCTAGTTTATCTAGGTCTTTGTAGAATGTGTCGTCAGCTTGGTAGAAGGTATCGGTAGTAAATACGTTACCTACTTTTGCTTTAATGCCTAGGTCTTTAGCGGCGTTAACACCGTTTAAAAGTAGGTCAAAGTTAGCAATTGCTGAAAAATCGTAACCACGAACGCGTGCACGGTTTACGTTTGAGTCGGTGCTTGCGCCTTGTGCAAAAATTACGTCGCGAATTTTAATATCTGTACCAATACCACCACAGGTACCAATACGAATAATATTTTTAACGCCAAAGCTTACAATTAACTCACGCGCATAAATAGACATAGATGGTATGCCCATGCCCGAACCCATAATACTTACAGGTTTACCTTTGTATGTGCCTGTAAAGCCGTACATGTTACGTACGCCTGTTACTTGTACTGCATCATCTAAAAAGTTTTCAGCAATGTATTGTGCACGAAGCGGATCGCCCGGCATTAATACTGTTTCAGCGAAGTCACCAACGTTTGCACTAATATGCGGAGTACTCATTAATTGTTTTCCTTTTTATTTAGGCGCGTTTAGCTTATTTAAAAAGCCGTCACCGTATTCAAGTGCAGGTAAGTTAAACCACTGTGCAAGGGTTTGGCCTATATCTGCAAAGCTATTGCGCTCGCCAAGCGGGGTATTTTGCATGCCCGGTTGATAAGCTATAACTGGTACATATTCGCGGGTGTGCTCTGAACCTGGAAAGGTTGGGTCACAGCCGTGATCTGCAGTGATCATTAACACGTCATCTGCATTTAATTGGTTTAGTATAGTTGGTAAGTAATCGTCAAATTCTTTTAACGCTTTTGCATAACCAACTGGGTTGCGACGGTGGCCAAACTTTTCGTCAAAATCAACTAAATTGGTAAAAATTAAGCTGTTATCTGGCGCACTTGCAAATACTTCGCTGCTTTTTTCAAGCAAATTCATCAGCCCTGGGGCTTTGTGTTTTTGAGTAATGCCTTGGTGTGCATATATATCTGCAATTTTACCAATGCTTATTACTTCACCACCGTGTTTAGATAGCACATCTAATAGGGTCGATGCTGGCGGCAATACTGAATAATCGCGACGATTACCAGTACGGGCAAAATCTGCGTTGCTTGTGCCTAAAAATGGCCTAGCAATAACACGGCCTATATTTAGTTTATCAAGTAATTCGCGGGCAATTTCGCACACTTCGTAAAGGCGCTCGAGGCCAAAAGACTCTTCGTGTGCGGCAATTTGAAACACGCTATCTGCAGAGGTGTAACAAATTGGTTTGCCTGATTTTACATGCTCTTCGCCGAGCTGCTCTAATATGGTGGTACCTGATGCATGGCAGTTGCCTAAAATGCCAGGTATACCGGTAGCGGCTATAAATTCGTCTACAAATTCTTGTGGAAAACTCGGCTGTGTTTTAGGGAAGTAGCCCCAATCAAATAACACAGGTACGCCGGCCATTTCCCAGTGCCCTGATGGCGTATCTTTACCGCTTGAAAGCTCTTTTGCATAACCCCATGCACCTTGCGATGCTTGACGATCAGAAACTAAACACGTTTCACCGCCCGCGGCTTCACAGGCATCGATTAAACCTAATTTAGATAAATTAGGTAACGATAACGCTTTACCCGTTTCGTCGTGGTATGCTTTTAATAAGTGGGCGAGTGTATTTGCTCCAACATCACCAAATTTATCTGCATCGGGTGCTGCGCCTATACCTAGGCTGTCTGCCATTAAGATGATTGCTCTTGCCATGTTGACCTCACTTTGCTTCTAGGTGGTTACTTTATCCGCTGATCGAATTTTCCGTACAGGACATAAGTCCTGTTTCATAAAAGCTAAACATTATAAATTTGCGTTCTTAAGCAAAGCAAAAGAGATTATTCGTGTCTTTTTTGCTATTGTGATCAACCAAACAACTTTTCCTTTCTGTGTGGGTGAGAACTTTAGTGACACGAACTATTATAGCTATTGCTGGCGCATCAGCGTCGGGCAAATCTCTTTTTAGCCAAACTATTTACAATGAGTTGGTTAATGAGCTTGAACCAGGCGCTATCGCCATTATTGAAGAAGATGCTTATTACAAGGATCAGTCGCATTTGCCTATGGAACACCGTACGCAAACTAACTACGACCATCCTGATGCATTTGAACATGAGTTAATGCTTGAACATTTAACTCAACTTCGTAGTGGTAACTCTGTCGAAGTACCTACTTATGATTATGCACAACACACACGAAGCGATGAAACTCGTCGCGTTGCTGCAGCTAAAATTTTAATAGTAGAAGGTATTTTATTATTAAGTGATAAAGCACTTAATAAAGAATTTGATATTAAGGTATTTATAGATACACCCCTTGATATTTGCTTAATGCGTCGTATGCAACGAGACATGGAAAAAAGAGGCAGAACATTACAATCTGTTGTTGAGCAATATCAAGCAACTGTTAGACCGATGTTTTATCAATTTATTGAGCCTTCAAAGCATAACGCTGATTTGGTTGTGACTCGAGGCGGAATGAACCGCGTTGCGATTGATATTATTAAAAGTAAAATTAAGTATTTACTACAAGAATAATAACGGGAAACATCTGTATGACAACATTTATGAGCTTAGTAGGCATGTTTGTACTACTAAGTATTGCTTTTGCGGCTTCGACTAATCGTAAAGCAATAAACTTACGCACCGTAGCGATAGCCTTTGCTATGCAAGTAGTTATTGGTGGGTTTGTACTGTTTTTTGAAGCAGGTAAAAATGTGTTAGCAAGTATGTCTAGTGCCGTCTCTTCGGTAATTAGCTTTGCAAACGACGGGATTGGGTTTTTATTTGGCCCACTTGCATCGCAAGATACACTCGGTTTTATTTTTGCTATTCAAGTTTTACCGGTCATTGTGTTTTTCTCAGCACTTGTTGCTGTGCTTTACCACATTGGCATTATGGATTGGATAATTAAAATTCTGGGCGGCGGTTTACAAAAACTATTGAAAACCTCGCGCACAGAATCGCTCTCAGCAACGGCTAATATATTTGTAGGCCAAACTGAAGCACCCTTAATTGTTAAGCCGTTTATAGCAACCATGACTAAGTCTGAGTTGTTTGCAGTAATGGTAGGTGGCTTAGCCACGGTAGCAGGCTCTGTAATGGCAGGTTACGTAATTATTGGTGTAGAGCTTAAGTATTTAATTGCCGCCAGCTTTATGGCTGCACCAGGTGGGTTTTTAATGGCCAAAATGATTGTGCCAGAGACCGAAACACCTAAAGATACGCTTGCTGATTTAGACACCGATGAAGACAAGCCAGTTAATGTTATTGATGCAGCAGCATCAGGCGCAGCTAACGGCATGCATTTAGCGCTAAATGTGGGCGCAATGCTATTAGCTTTCGTAGCATTAATAGCGTTATTAAACGGTTTACTAGGCGGTATTGGTGGGTGGTTTGATTACCCTACTTTAACGCTACAAGAAATTTTAGGTTATGTATTTGCTCCTGTTGCATGGTTACTTGGCGTACCGTGGGATGAGGCAATCATAGCAGGTAGTTTTATTGGTCAAAAGTTAGTAGTAAATGAGTTTGTTGCTTACTTAGACTTTATAAATTATCGCGATACGTTAAGTGCGCACACTCAAGCAATTGTAACATTTGCGTTATGTGGGTTTGCTAATCTATCGTCGATAGCTATTTTACTAGGTGGATTAGGCGGTATGGCGCCTAGTCGGCGAAAGGATATCGCACGCTTAGGGCTCAGAGCAGTGTTAGCAGGATCTATGGCTAACCTTATGAGCGCAGCAATTGCTGGGTTTTTCCTCTCGCTAGCTTAGAAACTTAATGAGATGAACACCGGTGTTGCAAAACAAGAAGATAGTACTTTAAGGGGTTAAAGCACTATCTGACTTGAACGATACTTCACCAAGGGCCGCAAGGCCCTTTTATCGTTTTAGGGCCCTATAAATATATTCTTCCTGTTAAAAACAACTTTCTCTTTCTTGCCTTTAAGTACATATACGCGCATGGCTTTTTATATTTTTGCGATAAATTTGCATTATTGAAAAGTGGTAAATTATAAATTTTAGGCCACAATTAGGTTTATCCTAATGTAACCTACTGTTTTATTGATGCTCTACCTTTAAGCACACTCATAAAATAGCCGCTGTTGATAAGTCGATTTATATAAATGCGTAAACTTTTATTAGTATTGTTGTTTGTTTTTTTAATAGCTACGCAAGCTCAGACCCTCTTTTAGTTGTCACGGAACTCTCGCCGCCCGATCAAATACTTGTTGATGGAAAAGTGACAGGCAAAGGCACTGAGTTTATAAGGGCTATTTTTGCAAAGGCTAACCTAACGCCCGACATACAAATGTATCCATGGGCGCGAGCATTTAGACTTGCCAGTACTATTCAAAACACCTTTATTTACACCATAGCGCGCACCAGAGGGCGAGAAAACAACTTTCATTGGATAGGCCCAGTTTCACATTTTGAGCTTGCTTTTGTTGCGCTTAAAGAGCGTGACGACATAATTATTAACAATACTGAGGAAGCAAAAAAATACAAAATAGCGATGCAACGTAACGACTTTTCTACTGATATATTAACCAACTTGGGTTTTGAAGTTGTGCTAACCACCGATATACAAAAATCGTATGCGTTACTGGTTGCCAAAAAAGTAGACTTAATTGTTGATGACCCCGAACTAATACATCAAATAAGTCAGTATTTGCCCACCCCTGACGCTGAAGTTAAAGCCATATATAATGTAGAAGAACTCAAGGTAGATGCCTATTTGGCAGCAAATAAAAACACCGATATGCGCTATATAAACGCGCTACAAAAAGCCTTTTACACACTTAAAAATACCCAAGGGCTACCCTAGCACCGAAGCTAAACCTTGCTTATTTAAGCGCAGTTTTAACGCTTAGTTACGTTAATTAGTGCCTAAGTAATAAAGTCTAAAATAGGGGCTTAGTGATTAATTATTGCTATATGGCGCTATGAACGAATCGAGACTGCGCTCTTGTTTTAGCACTTTAAAGGCCCGTTGAAAGCGCTCTACTATATGCTGCGGCACCGCTTTATTAAACGCTAAATAATTATCTTTAAGATCGTTACTTACAGGTAGTTCAGTAAGTTGCTCTACATCAAGTAAGCTCACGTTATAAGGCTTTAATTGGTTATAAATAACGTGCTCCGAGCCTAAAATAAGATCTATTTTATTGTTTATAAAAAGCTGAATATATTGTTGCTCTTCACCAAACGTCATTAAGTTTTGCCCGTTTACAAACCCTATTTTTTTGACCAATGATTGATATATATCTCCCCTTACCATGCCTAACGAATAAAGAGTGGTGTCGTTAAGGGTATTTACAGTGACATCAGGACGGCTTTTTAACTTATAAAAATAAGTACGTGCAGTAGTTAACGGGCCAAGCCAATTAAATAAAGGAATTCGGTTAGTATGTTGCGCCATTGAAAAAATGGCTGAATAAGGCTTTTTATGCACAAGCATTGCGGCACGCTTCCAAGGCATGACTTTAAAGTCGCACTCTACTTCTGCTTTAATACACAGTGCGTTGACTATATCGTAGTTAGCGCCAACAAGTTGGCCGTGCTCGTTAATAAAATTATAAGGTGCAAACTGATCTGTATAAATAACTAACTTAAAATGGTTTGCATAAGTAAACGTGCTTAAGAAGAAACAAGCAATAAAAGGAAAGAGTTTTAGAATAACCGCACCACTACATTAATTTATATTATTAAATGATAGATGGCGCTATTTTACAGTCAAATTTTAGACACAAAAAAAGCGCCTTAAGCGCTTTTTTTTATTTTTACTTTAAAAGTAAAAATTATAACGGAGTGATGTTATCCGCTTGAGGACCTTTTTGACCTTGTGAAAGAGTGAACTCTACACGTTGGCCTTCAGCTAAAGTTTTGAAACCTTCGCTTTTGATTGCTGAGAAATGTGCGAAAACGTCTGGGCCGTTTTCTTGCTCGATGAAACCAAAACCTTTAGACTCGTTGAACCACTTAACTGTACCTGATACGATGTTAGACATTGTAATATCCTGATATAAAAATAAAAAATATGCTCATAAGAGCGGGTGTAGCAAAAAATGAGATGGTACTTAAAAACTTCAGGACGGTACTACAAGTATTACTTATACAACAACGAAATGGAGATTTATAAATTACATGCTTTCTTTCTAGCTGCGGCCTACTATATAGAGTTAACTATATATGTCAAGCCTTTATAGTAATGCAGGCAATAAATAGTGTTTGTGCTTAGCCTTTAATAACTCCCGTGGCTAGCCTATAGCTTAACCCCTGCGCGGCTTTAATAGTTAACTGGCCAATTAAAACAATGAACTATTTAATCTTTAGTTTTTAAAACGGCGGCAATGAGTACAGCTAATTTAACACCTACTCACCATTTAGATAAAACGTATTCAGCCATGATACACGCCTTACAATTTACCCTGTGTGTACAAACAGCTGCACTTTGCAGTTGTACACAAAAATAGATAAGCTACTGCCACTTATCTATTTAGCGTTGGAGTGTGTTTTGCTAAATAAATGCTTTATTTCGTCTGTTGTTTTTTTATCTGGGTGTTTAATGCCATTACAATCTTCTTTTGCTAAGCCTTCACTGTCTGTTGAACAACAATTGGGGCAAAAACTAATACTCGATTTACGCTATTTTTGTCAGCAAGGGTCAAGCAAACAATGCAGAACACCGGTTACTACCCTACCTGATGAACTAGCAGCGGCCATTGCTAAGCATAATATTGGTGGTGTAATTTTATTTTCTGAAAACACCCAATCTATTGAGCAAACCATTACCCTTAATAGCCAATTACAGGCTGCGGCGAGTAAATCAAGTTCAAAGCTGCCGTTATTTATTTCGATAGACCAAGAAGGCGGCCGAGTAGCGCGTTTACCACGCGATGTTGCCACTTCATTTACTGGTAATATGTCTATTGGTGCAACTTATAAAAAGTATGGCACTCAATACGCAACCCAAACTGCCACTGTTATAGCTAAAGAGCTTAATTCGTTAGGTATTAATGTTAACTATGCCCCTACGGTAGATGTAAACATGAACCCCGATAATCCGGTAATTAATGTGCGCTCGTTTGGTGAAAACCCAGCGCTTGTCAGTAAGCTAGGCGCAGCACAAGTGGCAGGATTTGAGAGCAACGGCGTTATTACATCGTTAAAGCACTTCCCAGGGCACGGCGATACCAACGTAGACAGCCACACAGGGTTACCACAAGTAAATCACTCCAAAGAAGACATATACCAACAAGACTTAGCTCCCTTTAAACACATAATTGCCACGCAAAACCCAGGTATGATTATGACGGCGCATATTCAATACCCACAACTCGATAACAGTACGTTTGTAAGTGTTGATGGCAAAAGCATGATAAAACCCGCCACTATGTCGCGTACTATAATTACTGATATTTTAAGAGGGGAGTTAAATTATCAAGGTGTGGTGATAACCGACGCTTTAGATATGGCCGGCATTAGTCATTTTTTCACACCAACCCAAGCGGTAATCAATACCTTTGCAGCAGGCGTTGACCTAGCGCTTATGCCAATAGAGATCAGAACACCAGCTGATTTAAACGCACTCGACAAACTTATGGATGAATTAGTCGCATCTGTTAATAATAAACAACTCAGTAAAGACGAAGTTGCTCAATCAGCTGCGCGTATAACCGCTTTAAAAAATAAATTTAAATTAACCACACAGCTAGACCCATTAAGCACTTTGGCTAAAGCAAAAGATATTATTGGCTCTCAAGCACATCGCAAAATAGAAGCTGAGCTTGCCGTAAATGCTATTACTGAGGTTAAAAATAACAATAATGCATTGCCTCTTAATTTAAGCAAAGGGCAACACATCCATATTATTATGCCCGATACCCGAAAATGCATGGCCATGCAGCAAGCGCTTAGCGCTATAAGTACTGCGGGGCTTAAATATAGTTGCAGTAGTTTACAAGGGTTTGACCCTGTAAAGGCGCAAAGCTTAATTAAAAATGCAGATGTTGTTATTGCAGGCAACGCTACGCCTAATCAAAGCGCTGTAGAGATTGGCGGGATGGATGACTTAAAAGACGACCCTCGCTTTGCACTCAATACCGCTGAGCAACCTAAAGCGCTGTCATCTTTATTGGATATAGCTGCATCAGTGAATAAAAAAACAATATTTATAAGTTTACGTGCCCCCTACGACATAGCTCAGTTTGGCAGCAGAGCTAATGCAGTTCTTGCTTCTTATGCGTATAATATAGATACAGATAAAAACAATGCTGTTGCAGGGCCTGCGTTTACAGCGCTTGCTAAGGTATTGTTAGGCAATGCACACGCTCATGGCGTACTGCCAGTTACCATAAAATAATAATAACAAGGGATAAAAAATGAAACTTAATTGCGATTTAGGCGAAAGCTTTGGCGCATGGAAAATGGGGTTAGATGATGAGGTAATGCCTCATATTGATATGGCAAATATTGCGTGTGGTTTTCATGGTGGAGACCCAGATGTAATAGCCGATACGTTGTATTTAGCAAAGCAGCACAATGTACAAATAGGTGCGCACCCAAGTTACCCCGACCAACAAGGCTTTGGCAGGCGCTCTATGGCGCTTAGCGCGCAAGAACTGACCAATTGCTTACATTACCAAATTGCCGCCCTTGATGGCATGGCTAAAGTACAGGGCTTAACACTTAGCTATGTTAAGCCACATGGTGCTTTATATAACGACATGATGAAAAACGATCATATTTTACAAACAGTTATTACTGCCATAGCGCACTACCCTGCACCATTAAAGCTTATGCTGTTAGCCACAAAAGATTCTGCAAAACACACCTTTGCCGCCAATAGTTTAGGTGTAGATCTTATTTTAGAAGCCTTTGCTGATAGGCAATATACAGACGAAGGGCATTTAGTATCTCGCCACCTTGATGGCAGCGTTCACGACAAGCCAGCACTTTTAGCACAAGTAAAACAGCTATTAACCGAGGGTTGTGTAACCACTCGCTCAGGAAACACCTTAAACTTAAATGCCAACAGTTTGTGCGTGCATGGCGATAACGCAGCCGGTATAGCTCTTATTAAAGAAATTAAATCATTGTGTGCATCAGCAACCTAACCTTGCTTTTGACTCGTTATTAAGCCTCAAGCTATAAAACGCATGTTTACTTTAAAAACTACTTAGCTGTAAAGGGGCTTTACAGCTTTAACCTCCATTTAGTCCAATCATGTACAACCTAATATCGCTTTAAAAGAGCGCAACAACACAGCACAGTAACAAAGCATAAGTAACACAGCGCTGAAATACATGGCGCTGCATATAAAAAATTTAACGCAGTAAGCCCGCTATTTATTACTCTAAAATAACCATGTTTTACTTAAACCGGTATTAAATTATAGTTTCACCGCATCGCGCTTTTCATCCCTCCTTTGCTGACATATAACTACATATACAAAAACCAAACAGGGAATACAAATGAAGACGCTTTTAGCACTTAGTTTAAGTAGCAGTTTATTACTTGGTAGTAACCAGTTAGCTTTTGCAAAGGACAACACATTACAGCTACAAGATGTGTTTAATCTTGAATACGCCAATCAAATTGATATAACAGACGATGGTAAAACGGTTTACTTTGTTCGTAACCGTATGGATATAAAAACGGACCGTAAAGTCAGTAACATTTGGTCGGTTGATTATAAAACTAAACAACTGCAACCGCTTACCTCGGGCGTGCATATGGATCACTCCCCGGTACTATCGCCAGATGGGCAACGCCTTGCGTTTATATCTAACCGCGATGGCAGCAGCCAAATTTATATGAAGTGGCTTAAAACAGGTGCTGTAGCAAAAATTAGTAACCTAACCAGCAGCCCACGCGCAATTACCTGGCATCCCGACTCTCAGCAGCTTATTTTTAGTATGTTTGTACCAAGTAGCAGTGCACCACCTGTTAACTTACCTGGCAAGCCTAAAGGCGCTTCATGGGCCGAACCTGCTAAATTTATAGACGATGTATACTACCGTGCCGACGGAGGCGGTTATAGCCAAAAAGGTTTTAGCCAATTATTTGCAATAGATGCAAATGGCGGCAATGCAAAGCAGCTCACACACGATGAGTTTAATAACGCTGGCGAAGTAAGCTTTAGTAAAAACGGCAACAGCCTTTATTTTTCGGCCAATCGGCACGAGAAAAATCAACTAAAACCCACTAATAGTGAAATATACCAGCTTAATTTAAGCACCTTAAAGATTGCTGCCATTACCAATAGAAACGGCCCTGACCAACAACCTAAAGTATCTCCCGATGGGCGTTACCTAGCCTTTACAGGGTATGATGATAAACGCACCAATTACGAAAACACGCAGCTTTATATTCGTGATTTAAAAACGGGCGATACAAAAAGCCTAACCCCTAATTTTGATAGAAGTGTGGGGCAAATTAAATGGAGTGCCCATTCAAAAGGGGTTTACTTTAGCTACGCAGACGAAGGCCAAACAGCCCTTGCCTACCAACCACGCAGTGGTAAGCGTAAAGTGCTCACCGAGCAAATAGGTAGCGTTGCGTTTGGTCGTCCTTATTCGGGCGGCGATTTTGATGTAAGCGAAGATGGCGAAATTGCTTTTACACTTGCCGATACTCAGCGCCCTGCAGATATAGCCACTATAAAACGAGGCAAAGCTCGTCGCCTCACTACACTCAATGCCGATGCGTTAGGCGATAAAGAACTTGCCAACGTAGAAGAGATTTGGCTTAAATCGAGCCACGACCAGCTGCCAATTCAAGGTTGGATTGCATACCCTCCTGGGTTTGATAAATCAAAAAAATACCCACTTGTTTTAGAAATTCATGGCGGCCCTGTGGCTAATTATGGCCCTCACTTTAGTACCGAGGTGCAATTGTTTGCAGCCAAAGGAAACGTGGTTTTATACATGAACCCTCGAGGCAGTGACTCATACGGTAAAACGTTTGCCCAAACAATTCATCATAATTACCCAAGTAACGATTTTGACGATTTAATGACCGGCGTTGATGCGCTAATAGCGAAAGGCTTTATTGATGAGTCTAAACTATTTGTAACCGGTGGCTCTGGCGGTGGTGTATTAACCGCATGGATTGTAGGGCACACCGACAGGTTTGCTGCAGCAGTGGTGGCTAAACCCGTTATTAATTGGATCAGCTTTGTACTAACTGCCGACTTTTATCCATTTTTTGCCGATTACTGGTTTCCAGGTAAACCTTGGGATCATATTGAACACTATATGAAACGCTCACCTATTAGCTATGTAGGTAACGTAACAACGCCCACGATGCTTTTAACAGGGGAGGCAGATTACCGTACCCCTATTTCTGAAACCGAGCAGTTTTATCAAGCCCTTAAGTTACAAGGTGTTGATACCGCCATGGTGCGTATTCCTAATGCATCACACGGTATTACGGCGCGCCCTTCTAACTTAATGACCAAGGTTGCCTACATTCAATGGTGGTTTGATAAACACTCAAACAAAAAATAAGCTCCGTGTTTAGGTTTAAAAATAGCCACGCCTACGTGGCTATTTTTTGTAGTTAACCAACGCTTAGGTCAATTAATGCCAAACTGTAAACCCCCTTTACAGTTTTGAGCTTATCCATATCGGACTTAGGCGTTTTTCAGTTAGTAAAATTTCGGTTTATTGTAATTTTAATCGCTTGAGTTGGTAAAAAATCGGTTTGAGCCACTGTTTATAAGCACTCAGTTAGTAAAAAATTGTTTTATAGAGGCACCAGGTTAGTAAAATTTCGGTTTATTATTTTATTTATACTGGGTAAAACAGTAAAAACCAGCCTTTTAAAAGGGGGATTTTGCACTTTAAAGCGGCTTTACAGTAAAAAAGCAGCCATATAGCTGTACTTAATATCTACCTAGTTAAATAGTGATCCAAACTAAATTTAGCCGAGCCTGATTTATATTAATACAACAAAAAAAGGGCCTTACGGCCCTTGAGTAACACTATCTAGAAAAGTTAAAACTGGTTCATGGTGTTATCTTCACCACCGGCTTTAAGTGCGTTTTCACCAGAGAAGTACTCTTTGTGCGTATCGCCAATATTAGACCCTGCTAAATCTTGGTGCTTAACTGAGGCTTGTTCGCGGCGAATTTCTTGGCGTTGTACATCACGTACATATGCAAGCATGCCCATATCACCAAAGTAACCTTCTGATAAAATATCGGTGCTTAGTGCAGCCGTATGGTATGTAGGCAGTGTAATTAAGTGATGGAAAATACCCGCTTCACGTGCACCATCGCGCTGGAAGTTTTGCACTAATACATCCGCTTCAGCAGCAAGCTCTGTATCGTCCATTTCTGGCGCCATTAGGCCTTTATTATCACCTAGACTTGGGTAAGCGCTCAAGTCGCGACCCGCTTCTTGCCACTCTTGGTACACTTGCTCACGGAACTTAAGCGTCCAGTTGAATGACGGTGAATTGTTATAAACAAGCTTAGCATCAGGTACTTGCTCTTTAACGCGGTTAACTAGCTCTGCAATTTGTTTAACATGTGGTTTTTCGGTTTCAATCCACAATAAGTCAGCGCCCGATTGTAAGCTTGTTACACAATCTAGTACTACGCGGTCTTTTTCAGTGCCTTCGCGGAACTGGTATAAACCGTTTTCTAAACGCGTTGGCTTACATAATTGGCCATTAATTTTCATTGCCGTATCGCCTTCGTTTAAATCATCTACACCGTTAATAGGTGTGGTTTCTAAAAACGCGTTGTACTGGCTAGCTAAGTCTCCTGGCGTTTGTGACACAGGCACTTTTTGCGTAAGGCTTGCACCTAATGAGTCGGTACGCGCAACAATAATACCGTTATCAATGCCGAGTTCTAAAAACGCGTAACGTACAGCGTTAATTTTTGCTAAAAAATCTTCGTGCGGTACAGTTACTTTACCTGCTTGGTGACCACATTGTTTAGCGTCAGACACTTGGTTTTCTATTTGAATGGCACACGCACCTGCTTCAATCATCTTTTTAGCAAGTAGGTAGGTTGCTTCTTCGTTACCAAAACCAGCATCAATATCGGCAATAATAGGCACTACATGCGTCTCAAAATTATCAATTTTATCAAGCACCGCTTGCACATCGCCGCCATTGGCTTTCGCTTCGTCTAGATCATTAAATAAGTGGTCTAGTTCACGGGCATCGGCTTGTTTTAAAAACGTATAAATTTCTTCAATAAGCGCAGGCACTGAGGTTTTTTCGTGCATGCTTTGATCCGGTAACGGGCCAAATGCAGAGCGAAGTGCAGCAACCATCCAACCACTTAAGTAAACATAACTGCGCTTAGTTGTTTTTTGATGACGCTTTATTGCCATCATCATTTGTTGCGCAGTAAAACCATGCCAACAACCTAAAGACTGTGTGTATTGGCTAGTGTCTTTATCGTAAGCGGCCATATCTTCACGCATTACATCTGCGGTGTATTGTGCAATTTCAATCCCCGTACGAAAACGGTTTTGTAAACGCATGCGGCTTGCATATTCAGGGTTAATGGCTTTCCATGCGCTACCTTGAGATTGGCAAAGTGTTGCTAGAGTATCGGTTTCACGTGTGTATGTTGTCATAATAAAATCCTTCGAACGGGTCTATAAATTATTTAAATTATTGTGAGAGTGGCTAGGAGTGTGTGCTCCGTATCGCTTAATTCAACATTAGGCTTATTTTTTAGATTTAGTAAATTTATAGTTGTTATTGCCGCTATATTTTTTGTGAATGGCTAAAAAGCACGCACTGAGCCTTTTTTGCGTTATTGTTGCTTTAACGCACACAACAACACCGCGACCGTTTAAGGAAGGTAAATATGGCACACACTCTCACACACTCAGGGCTAAGCGTAGATACACAGCTGGCCAACTTTGTAAAAACACAGCTACTCCCAGGCACTCATTTATCTGAGCAGCAATTTTGGCAAAGCTTTGCAAACATAGTACAAACGCTTACCCCGCAAAATAACGCTCTTTTAGCTAAGCGCGAGCAGCTACAACAACAAATAGATGACTACCATAAAACAAATAAAACGTGGGATAGCGCGCAGTACCAAGCGTTTTTAACAGACATTGGCTACCTAGTACCAGAGCCTGCAGACTTTGCCATTGAAACCCAAAATGTAGAGCCCGAAATAGCACTCAGCGCAGGCCCTCAGCTTGTTGTGCCTGTTAGCAACGCACGTTTTGCGCTTAATGCGGCTAACGCGCGCTGGGGTTCGTTATACGATGCGCTGTACGGTACCGACGTATTAAGTGAAGACGACGGCGCTGAAAAAGGCACTACGTATAATCCAGTTCGTGGTTTTAAAGTAATGGCGTATGCGCGCCAGTTTTTAGATAAGGCCCTGCCCCTTAAAAATGGCTCACACATAGAAAGCACCAACTACTCAATTGTTGAAGGCGCCTTGTCTATCACCCTAAGAGACAGCTCGCATACTCAATTAAAAAACCCTGAGCAACTTATTGGCTACCAAGGCGAGGCGCAAAACCCAAGTGCTATTTTATTAAAAAACAATGGCCTGCATGTAGAGCTGCAAATAGACCATCACCACCCTATTGGCCAAGCCGACAAAGCAGGATTAAAAGATGTTTTGCTTGAAGCTGCACTAACAACCATTATGGATTGCGAAGACTCTGTTGCCGCAGTAGATGCCGAGGATAAAGTACAAGTTTACAAAAACTGGCTGGGGTTAATGCAAGGTAACTTGGTTGAATCGTTTAAAAAAGGCGATAAAACCATAGAGCGTACTTTACAAAGCGATAGACAATATACAGCCCTTGATGGCAGTAACCTTACGCTTAAAGGCCGCAGCATGATGTTTGTCCGTAATGTCGGTCACTTAATGACAAACCCTGCTATTACCGACATTTACGGCCAACCCGTATTTGAAGGCATTATGGATGCGATGTTTAGCGCAACCGCAGCCCTGCACGATTTAAATAAAAAAACAGGCATTAAAAACACCAGTGCGCAAAGCATCAATATTGTAAAACCCAAAATGCATGGCCCTGAAGAAGTTGCTTTTACAAATACGCTTTTTAGCATGGTAGAAGAAGCACTTAGCTTGCCAAAAAACACCCTAAAAATGGGGATTATGGATGAAGAGCGCCGTACTTCAGTAAATTTAAAAGCCTGTATACACGCAGCCAAAGCGCGCGCGGTGTTTATAAATACTGGCTTTTTAGACCGCACGGGCGATGAAATTCATACCTCTATGCACGCAGGGGTCGCTTTGCCAAAAGCCGCTATTAAAGCTCAGCCGTGGATCAAAGCATACGAAGACCGTAACGTTGATACAGGCCTTGCCTGCGGCCTAAGCGGTAAAGCACAAATAGGTAAAGGTATGTGGCCAATGCCAGATAAAATGGCACTTATGATGGAGCAAAAGCTTGCTCATGTGCAATCTGGCGCTAATACCGCGTGGGTGCCCTCGCCTACCGCAGCCACTTTGCACGCTATGCATTATCACGATGTGAATGTATTTACTGAGCAAAAAGAAATTGCCAAACGAGGCATGGCAAGCCTTACTGATTTACTTACACCGCCTTTAATGGCTCAGCCGCAAACGCTCAGTAAAGAAGATATTCAAAGTGAGCTTGAGAACAATGCACAAGGCATTTTAGGCTACGTAGTACGCTGGATAGACCAAGGCATTGGCTGCTCAAAAGTGCCTGATATTAACCACATAGGCTTAATGGAAGACAGAGCAACCTTGCGTATTTCAAGTCAACATATGGCAAACTGGCTACAGCATGGGGTGTGTACTCAACAACAAATAGAGTCGATTATGGCTAAAATGGCTAAAGTGGTCGATGGCCAAAATGAGCACGACAGCGCGTACAAGCCAATGGCACAAAGCGAAGAGTCACTTAAAAATAGTATTGCTTATCAAGCCGCTTTGGCGCTTGTATTAGAAGGTGCTATGCAGCCAAGTGGCTACACCGAGCCCTTATTACACAGTTACCGCTTAAAATATAAAGCAAAACACCATAACCTAGCTGAATAGTTAACATTAGTTTAACAGCAAAAAAGCGCGTTTTGCCTACACAAAACGCGCTTTTTGTTTATTAGGGCGTGTTGATCTTTGCAGATTGAAATTTGTTCAACCTAGGGGCGATCAAGTCGCGGCGCGAGGTTTGTAACCTAGTGGGCTAAGTAAAAACCGAGCAAAGCTTCCGCGTCCTGCTCACGCCCCTTACCTACATCCATGTAGGCAACAAAGAGTTTATCGCCCCCACGGCTAGCGCATTTTAATCCCAGATTCTAACAGGGTTGAGCGATAATCATCGTCTAGCCCTGCCATTTTCTTTTTTCTCGCCATACTGGCTGTTTTAGTTGTATCTTGTTTAAATAACGCCATGGCTATTTTTCTCATTACGTTAAAAACAAGGGGTCCTTGCTTCTTACGGATTCTTGATTCATCTTCCCTAAAGTTCATATCCAACATCCAATGCATACTTTCAACCTGCCAGTGGCTTCGTACCGCATTAAGAGCTTGCTCCGCACCTAACGCTAACGAACTAATATACCAACGCGTTTCTATCGTGTCTGTACCTGATGATTTATCGTGAACCTCAGCGGTTACTTGAATAACACTCTTTAAGCCAGACCATTGGTAGATTTTATCTAACCAGCTTTTATCAATAAGCAATTGCTGACAAACCCTTGTTTCAATGCGCCCATGCCCTGAGCTTATTTCGGTATGTTTATCATAGTTGCTATTGGTCAATCCTTCGCGCTCACTCTTGTGCCACCAAGCTTCTAATTCACTCTGCATACCTGAATGGTTACCTTTGAGCGCTAGGATATAATCAGCTTTTTGTTTAATTATTTGTTTCGCTATTTCTTGCTGGCAGCCCATAGCATCAAGTGTAATGATGCTATTTTCAATATCTAGCATGGTGAGTAACTCAGGTATGGCTGTGATTTCATTTGTTTTGCTATCAACGGCTGTTTGCCCTAAAACTAACTGGTGTTGGCAGCTCCATGCACTGACGGTATGTAAAGCACTTTTTCTATCTTTGGTTGTAAATGAACGACGTGCAGTTTTTCCATCCATAGCAATAATATCAGCACCCGTGGTTTCAATAAGTGAAGATATCCAAGATTGAAATGCATGCTCTATTTCATCTGATTTTAACCGACAAATGACACGGGCTATGGTGTCGTGTCTTGGAATACCCGCGTTGAAAGCGCCATATCTTTTTAACCAATCAAGTTTTAGATGCCCAAAGTCTTCAATATCCTCCCATCCTTGTGCACCGGAGATTACTGCACTAATGGCTAAAAGGAGAATATCGATAAGCTCATGCTTTTTACAGCGTTCAATGCGAGGATCGGTAATTGAATTAAAGTGTTTCAGAAAAGTAGCGCTCATATTTTACGTGACCAAGGTGATTATTATGCCTTGATCTGATCACTACATATTCTATAAGTTCAATTTATAATGATCTTGCCGTGTTATCGCCCCTAGGCAGAACCCAAAAGGGCAGCGTATGTTTGGCATTTATGCTACGTTATCGCCTATTTATGGGGAATAACCACACTTCATAGGCTCTGCCTTGCCTAAAAACCAAACATACTGCTGCAAATTCAAGCGCCAAAGGTCAACACGCCCTAGTACCGTTATTTATTTAGTGCTCACTGTACCTAGCGCTAAATTAATTTTTAATTATTGCATTGTGATACACGTTTTGAACGTCATCACAGTCTTCAAGCATGTTGATGAACTTGTCAAAATTAGCAATAACTTCTTCATCTTCAATTTCTACATGCACTTGCGGAACAAACGTAATTTCATCTACTTCAAAGTTAATCCCTTCAAAGTTTTCCTCAAGCGCTGTTTTCGCTTTATAGTACTCAGTATGGGGTGCAAATACCGACACTTTACCATTTTCAACTTCAACGTCGGTTACATCAACGTCGGCCACCATTAGTGCTTCAAGTACCACTTCGTCATCGTCACCGGCAAAACCAAGTACAGCAAGGTGATCAAACATATGTGCAACACAGCCCGGTGTACCAATTTTTGAATCTGTTTTGGTAAACGGTAAACGTACGTCTTTAATTGTACGGTTTGGGTTGTCGGTTAAGCAATCAACAATAACCATGCAATTACCTGGGCCATAGCCTTCGTAACGTGCGGGAGAATAATCTTCCCCTGCCCCACCGGCCGCTTTTTCAATTGCTTTTTCTATTACGTGAGCAGGAACCTGGTCTTTTTTTGCTTTTTCAATTAGACGACGCAGTGATTGATTGACATCGGGGTCTGGTTCGCCATTTTTAGCGGCAACATAAATTTCTTTACCGTACTTTGAGTTAACTTTAGTTTTAGCGTTGGCTGTTTTAGCCATCGAGCTCTTACGGACTTCAAATGCTCTGCCCATCTTGTGCCTCTAATCAATACGTTAATTTTGCCATATTTTACCAATTCAAACCCTATTGGGCTAGGGTCTGTTGAACTTTACAAACTGAATTTAAAACAACCTATTTGCTAAATAAATAAGGCCGAGCCTATGCAAATAATACAGGAGTAATTACGCAACAATAAAAGGTATGCGCTATTTAACATAACTCTACTTTTTGTGAGTAACTTTCGACTAAAGTAACTAACTCTGTAAATTCACGTAAAACGTAATCAGCTTGGTCGGCATAAATAGGCACCGCGTTTGGCGCGTACAAACAAGCGCGCATATTTGCATTATGTGCTGCTTGAATGTCGTATAAAAAATCCCCTACGTATAACAAGTTGCTGGCGTTTATATTCCAAAGCGTGGCAATTGCATTTAAGGCACTGGGATCGGGTTTGGCTGGGGCATCGCTACGGGTTAATACCGTTTCGATAGGTAGCGGGTTATTTTGTAGCTTTATTGCTGCCGCTTTATCAAAATTGCGGGTAACAATAGCCATAGGAATATTTTTAACTTTAAGGGCGTTAACGGCTTCGGTTACGCCTGGCAATATAGTGGCAAACTGAGCGTCTTGCAGCTCGTGCTGATGCACTATATTCATCGCTTCTTCACGCATGTAGGGCGATGGAAGCTGGGCAATATAATCAAGTAAGTCTTGCTCGCATGGGCAACCTATTTGTGCTTTTATAAGAGAGAAATCTAACTCAGACGATACTAAAGTGCCATCTAAATCAAATATAACTCCTTGAATAGCCTCTACTTGAGCTTTCATATCATTCCTTGAATGGGGTAAAAATCAATACAACATGTGTACACATAATGACTCTACTTCATGAGAATAATTTAGCAAATGTTTATCAAACAAATTATTAGAAAAGTATTCACTTATCTATTACTTAGCCTTATAAACACCAATTAATTACTAAAATTCTACGAACAGCTAGTAATAACAGATCAAAAATGAACACAGCATAAACAAAAGGAGAATACGCGCACATAAACTGCAGTGCGCGTAGGTTGGGGAAGTACTTATTGCTCGAACTTAGCCTCGAGCCAGGTATCGTTTTGGGTAAAGTGAAGGGTTTTAATCTTGCCTTTACCTTCTACGTTTACCATATTTACTTGAGAAGGCCATAAGTCACGCAGTGCGCCGTTACTCATTTTTATGCCTTCAATCCCTTTTGGGATAGGAGCTTCTTGATACACCCAAAAAAACTTTCCATCAATTTGCGCACCTACTTGGCTAAGCGTTAATGGCTTACCCTTTAAGGTTTGCAGCGCAACATGCGACTCAACATACTCTACAAAACGTTGTTGGTCGGCCTTGTTGCTAATGATATCGGCTTTTCCATTAAATAAATGCGCTACAGCATGCTCAGTATCATGTAAATAAAAGCGATGCATAAGCTCAATATTGTTAGTACGTTTATTAAAAAGCACCGTAGTAACCGATGACTTTAGTTGATGCGCCATACTTGGCGCAGCAACTAAAAGGCAAACAATAATAAGCAAAAAGCGCATTATTGTTGCTCCTCACCATCTTTTTTCTCGTCTTTTTTAAGCTCAGTTTTAATGTCTTGCATAATATCTCGACTTACTTTCGCTTTACTCTTTTTCTTTTTATACACTTCAATACGTGAAGGAATAATACGACGAGGGTAGTTGTTGTTCTCAACATCTACATCAGCTGTTTCCCAGCGAGGGTCAACACTTACCGATACCAATGGCTTATTTTTATCTGTAACAATAAGCTTTTGTACATTTTTGTGATTACGGCGCCAAATTTCAGCCGGAATGTAACGCTCTTCGGTTGTGCCATCTTCATAAGTTAGCTCTAATAAAATAGGCATTACCAAGCCACCTAGATTTGAAAACTCCATAACATAGTAGTTTTTATCTTCTTCAAGCGCGCGATCTAGCGTTTTACGCTCCCACGGCTCTAAGCCTTTTAAAAACTTGTTGTACGCGTTACGTTCTTTATTGGTAACAGTAAAGCGGTCGTTTTCATCGTAAAAGTCGGTAATATCTGGATTTTTTTCAACCCAAGTTTGCTTACCTTCTTCACGGTTGCGCTTAACAAATAGTGATGTTGGTTTGTCTGCTTCTATATCGCGTAAGCGTTTAAAGTCAATATCAGGGTTTTTAGTATCTAAACGTAATTGATACACTTTATCTAACGAGATATCTACATGGTCGGTGCTGTAAAACCAGCCGCGCCAAAACCAATCTAAATCAACACCCGAGGCTTCTTCCATCGTACGGAAAAAATCTGCTGGAGTAGGGCGCTTGTATTTCCAGCGCTGTGCGTACTCTTTAAACGCAAAGTCGAATAAGTCACGGCCTAAAATAACTTCACGTAAAATATTCAGTGCCGCAGCTGGTTTAGTATAAGCATTAGGGCCTAAACGTAGTACGCTGTCTGACTGCGTCATAATAGGTACTTGGTTTTGCGATTTCATGTAGCTTACAATATCGCGCGGCTCAACACCCCACGGTATAGTTGGGTCCCATTCACGCCCTGCAACGCCATCTAAAAAGCTATTTAAACCTTCATCCATCCAGGTCCATTGGCGCTCATCAGAGTTTACAATCATAGGGAAGTAAATATGGCCAACCTCATGAATAACCACACCAATTAAAAAGCGTTTTTCAGCTTGAGAATAAGTGCGCGAGCCATCATCTTGCAGCTCTGTACGTGGGCCATTAAAAGTGATCATTGGGTATTCCATACCACCTACAGGGCCATTTACCGATTGAGCTACAGGGTATGGGTAGTCAAATGAATAGCGAGAATACACTTCCATTGTATGTACTACAGATTCAGTTGAATACTTTTTCCATAAATCGCCACCCTCTTTAGGGTAAAACGACATAGCCATCACTAAAGGTTGTTCATCGCCACCTTGCTGGTAGCCCTTTGCATCCCACATAAATTTACGCGACGACGCCCACGCAAAGTCACGCACATTTTCTGCTTTAAAGTGCCACGTTTTTGTTTTATCGGTACCTTGTTTTTCGTTTTCTAACGCTTCTTCTTCAGTAACAATAAATACAGGGCGTTTTGCTGTTTCAGCTTTTTCTAAGCGGTTACGCTGCGTGCGAGTAAGCACTTTGCTTGCGTTATCTAACTTACCTGTTGCCGATACAATATGATCAGCAGGTACAGTAATTTCTACATCGTAATCACCAAACTCAAGTGTAAACTCACCACGGCCTAAAAACGGCTTGTTTGTCCATGCTTCGTAATCGGTGTAAGCAGCTAAACGCGGAAACCACTGCGCAAGTAAAAATATATCGTTGCCATCTTCTTCAAAGTGCTCGTAACCAGAACGCGCACCTACGGCATCTTCTTCAACAATGTTAAAAGCAAAGTTCATACTAAACTCAGCTTCTTTGCCTGGTTTTAACGGCTCGTTTAAATCTATACGCATTAGCGTATCAACAACAGTTACGCGCAGTTCATCGCCATTGTCATCTTTTACATTGCTAATTGTATAGCCTAACTCGTTGTCGCTCATAAATTGTTGACGGCGTAGCTCACCTAAACTTAATTTAGCCGGCTTTTGTGCAGGTAAACTATTTAGCGTGCTTTTAAACGTTTTTGTGATTTCGGCAATTGAGTCGCTTTTAAAAATATTTTGATCTAACTGTAACCACAAATATTTAAGTGTATGCGGCGAGTTATTTTTATACTCAATGCTTTGGCTTGCTGTTAAGCGGCGCTTTTTTTCATCAAGCTTTACACCTATGTCGTAATTAACACGTTGCTGCCAGTATTTTTCGCCTGGCTCACCTGCGGCACTACGATAAACATTTGGGGTAGGAAGCGCTTCGTCTAACTGGCGAAACTTATCAACGAATGAGCCTTTAGTTTGCTCAACGGATGACGCTAACACAGCGCTCGACATTGCCAGAGGCAACACAAACGCGCTTAGCGTAAGAACTGTTTTTTTCATTATGAGTCCTAGTGGAATTTTGTGAGCGTACTTTGACAAAGTTACTATTTTTGTTCAATTAATTAGCGACCAACCGCCCATTAAACACGGTAATATTCACGTTGTTTTAACATGCTTTTTTAATCAGTAAATTAAGCCGCTTTTAAAACTGTAAAGGGGGTTTACACTTCACAGCTAGTTGATGTGTATTAATTAAGGTACAAACGCAGTATTTATAAGGGTTCAGGCCTAATTCATGCCATTAGCTTAGGATTAAATTAAGGTGCAAAAATATGTTGTTTTAATTGAGCTAAAATTTATAGCGTTAGCAGTGTTTACACGGTTTTAATGCGCTCAGGTTCAATACAAATTAAGCAGCATATTTAAACTAAAGGAGCCCGATATGAAATTTTACATTGTAAAAAAAGATCATCAGCTCGAAGCTATCCCTGCTGATAAAGACTTACTAGAGCGCTACGAATCAAACCAATATTCGTATGTTAATGTGGTGTCGGCATGCAATAAGCAAGATGCACTAAAACGCCTATCTACTGAACAAAAACACAGTAAAAAGTGGCTAATAATTGGCGCAAATATTGCCGTGATCTCACTAATATTAACTATTTATACGATAAATTAAAAATAGTGAAATTTTAGGTTGATATTTAGTGCATTTTATATTTAAAATCGCCCACTTTTTTTATTTGAGCATAATAAAATCGTTACAATTATTCTCAAATATGTACTTATTACCAGTAAGCAATGTGGTGGGTGTATGGATTTTTATATCCTAAAAAAACAACAAGAGCTAATAGCCATTCCAGCAAATCAGCAAAGTTGTAAGCAGTATCTAGACTCAGGTTATTTTTATATTGATAAAGTAGCCGCCTGTAACGAAACGAATGCCATAAAAGCATTGCAAGCAAAGCAAACTAAAAGTTTAAAAATGCCGCTAGGTATGGCTTTGTTAGCGCTTCCTGTCATTATTATTGCTATATATAGTTTTACCTAAACTAAAGCCCTCCCGAGGCTTGCATCTTTACTTGCCTTGGGTATATTGGCGCTCTTATGGTTTTTTAAGAGCGCGATATGAAAGTTCTCCACACCTCAGATTGGCACCTAGGCCAACAATTTTATGAACATGACCGCCGTGATGAGCACGCTGCATTTTTTACTTGGCTACTTAGCACCCTAGTAGAGCAACACATAGATATACTTTTAGTTGCAGGCGACATTTATCATACAGCCACACCCAGTGCCAGCGCCGAAAACCAACTCTACCAATTTATAAAAGATGCTAAAAAGCGTTGCCCGCAATTGCATGTTGTTATTATTGCCGGCAACCACGACTCAGCCAATCGTATATTAGCGGCGCAGCCCTTACTTGCTCAGTTTGACACCCATGTAGTGGGGCGCTTTGAAGTAACCGACCCAGCCAATACCGTGATTGAAATAAATACGCAAAATAAACGCGCTGTAATCGTCGCTATGCCTTTTTTACGTACCAGCGATATAAGTTCACTTAGTCATACTAAAAACGGCCCTAGTTACGCACAAGGCGTTGAAAAAGCCTACAGGCTTGCCCTTGATCACGCCTATAGCATTAACGCGCAAAATTCGCCGTTAATTGTAATGGGGCATTTACATGCCAAAGGCGGTGATATTTCAAGTGACTCAGAACGTAATTTAGTGATTGGTGGGGAGGAGTCTATTTCGGCCAATGTATTTGGTAACAAGGCAGACTACGTAGCACTGGGGCATTTACACAAAGCGCAGCAAGTCGCTAAAAAAGACGTTATTCGTTACAGCGGTACGCCTATTCCTATGTCGTTTTCAGAGCGTAACTACACGCACCAAGTTAATATAGTAGAATTTAAAAGTGTTGAAAAACAAACTATTAGCACATCTGTAAACCCCCTTTACATTCCACGCTCTGCTGAAGTAATTATTTTACCAAAAGGGGAGTGCGTGCCATTAAGCAACTTATGCGAGCAAATTAAAGCGCTCGATACATCACAACATACTATTGCCCCTTATTTACGCGTAAAACTTAAATCAAGTGATACCGACACCACCTTTAGAGAACAAATAGAGCAGGCACTTGAGGGTAAACACGTAAAATTTTGCGGCATTGAGCGGGTACGAGAACAAACCATAACAAGCGATAACAGCGCCGTATTTGAAGATTTAAGTGAAATTGAAATGCTCAACCCATTAAACTTATTAGAACAAGCCTTTGCAAACGATAAAGATATGGCCGGCCAAGCTGTACCAGATGAGCTAAAAACACTGTTAAACGATGTAATAAGTGAGCTGACGGAGCAAGAGCAACTATGAAAATAACCGCAGTTCGTATTCACAACTTAGCCTCAATAGTCGATGCCGAAATCGACTTTACTCAAGCTCCACTAAAAGACGCGGGTTTATTTGCAATAACCGGCGACACAGGCGCAGGTAAAAGTACCTTTTTAGATGCTATTTGTTTAGCGCTTTATACTAAGACAGCACGCTTAAAAGGCGATAAAGGCAACTTAATTGATTTTAACGGCGACAGCATAAAGCTAAACGATGCGCGTAACTTACTGCGCAGAGGCAAATGGGAAGGCTTTGCTGAAGTTGATTTTGTTGGCCAAGATAAACAATTATATCGCGCACGCTACGTTATTACCCGCACCCACAAAAAGGCAACAGGCAAGTTAAAAGTGGCTGAGCATACGTTACTAACCTTGCCCGATGAAACCCTAATAGCCGATAAAAGCCAAACCATAAAAGAAGTAGAAAACAAAATAGGGCTAAGCTTTGAGCAGTTTTCCCGCGCGGTATTGTTAGCACAGCACGAGTTTGCAGCCTTTTTAAAAGCCACAGGGGATGAACGCGCACAACTTTTAGAGTGTTTAACCGGCACCGATAAATTTAGCTTAATTGGTAAACGTATTTTTGAGCGTAATAAAGCGCTAAAAGATCAATATGAATTACTTAATGCAAGCCTTGCAAGCTACACCCTATTAAGCGATGACGAATTAAGTGCTAAACAAACCCTGCGCGATGAGTTACTTAAAAAAATTGAGCAAACTAAAAAAACGCATGCAGCAACAGAGCAAAACTTAAATTGGTATAAGCAAGCAGCTAGCTTATCGCAGGCACTAGAACACGCAATAAAGCAGCAACAACACGCACAACAACAGCTTGATGCAATAGCAAAGCAAAGTGAGCAAGCTAAACAAGCACAAAGCGCCCTTGAAATAAAAGACAACCGCAAACGTCATGAGTACTTAACGGCGCAAAACAAAGTACTTAGTACGCAAATAAGCGATTTAAAAGCGATTGACCATGCAGCGCTTATAAAAGAGCAGGCCGCAACACTTACAACAAAGCAAAGCGAGTTAAAAACAGCGCAAGTGCAAAAGCAAACGGCAGAGCCAATTATTGCAAAAGCCCGCGAGCTCGACAGCCAACTTGCTATACACGCACAAACCATTACAAGCCTGACTCAGCAAAGCGAAAAAGAGCAGCAGCAACTTAGCGAATTACAAACGCAGTATACGCAAAGCCAACATGCACTCGATGAGGCAAACAAACTCAGCACAGGGCATCAAACGTGGCTAAACGAGCACACGCAGCTTAAACCATTGGCTAATGATTGGAATTATTACCAACATAGCTTTAATACGTATTTAAGTGCCAATGAGCAAATAAAGGCAACCGCTTCGCAAAACCAACAGCTGTTAGAAGAGCAAACTAAACAAGCGGCGCTGTTAGCTGAGCAAACTAAAAAAGTAGAGCTGCAAGAGCAACAACTTGCGCATCAACAAAAAGCTCTTAACCAGCTAAGTGAGCAACAACGCCAATTTAATATTGAACAATGCGATAGCAAACTTAAAAATATTGAATATTTAAAAGATCAGCGTTTGCGCTACCAGCAGTTTAATCAAGAAATAAAACACAGCACACAGCAACAAGCGGCGGTTGCGGCCAAGCTTGTACACAGTGAGCAAACTCAAACAACATTGCAACAAAGCTTAGCCTCTTGCGAGCAAGCACTTAAACACAGTGAATACGCATTAAATCAAGCTCGCCTGCGTGCCAGCGAAAACGTAGAGCATTTACGCACGCAGCTTACCCCTAACGAGCCATGTGTAGTGTGCGGGGCAAAAGAGCACCCGTATGCAAGCAGCCAAAGCCCGCAATTAAATAACCTAATAGCCGATTTTGAAACAAGTTATAACCAAGCTAAGCAGCAACACGATAGCGCCCAAGCTAAGCTGCACCAGCACCAAACTCAACATGCTGTACTTGTCACTGAGCACGCCCAATACAGCCAAGCCATACAGAGCGCACAGACAAAGCAGCTAGAAATTAAAACAACAATGCAAGGGGCACGTACAGAGCTTAACGACTTAACAGCACAGCAGCTTGATGAAACATACGCCCAACTCAGCAGTCAAAAATCGCACTATTTTGAATCGCAAAAAGAGCAAACAGCCCTGCAAGAAAAAGTAAATCAGCTAATAAATAACTTAAAAGCCGAGCAACATACACAGCAGCAATTGCATAATCAGCATGTTGAATTAACCAATAAGCTTGGCCAAATAAACACTAAACATGCAGAGCTAAATACGCAAGTTAACGAGCTTACCAGCACCCTTAACGCACAGTTTGAGCACAGTGACTTTTGGCAGCAATTGCAAAACAACACGCTTAATATGAGCGATTTAAGCCAGCAGGTTGAGCAGTACCAGCAAACACAAGTTCAGCTTGAACAAAGTCAAAAACAAATAGACAGCGCTAATCAGCAATTACAGCAACTCACACCGTTAATTGCTAAAAGTGAGCAAGCGCTTAAAGTTTTAAACGACGATTTAGCCAAAGCGCAACAACTGCAAAATACCACACGCACAGAGCGCCTTGCTTTATTTAACAACGAGCCATTAAGTGCCGATGATTACCAAGCAAAACTTAATGCGCAGCTTGAGCAGTGCCAAAAGGAGTTACATACAAGCCAACAAGCCCACGACAGCGCAATTAAAAAACGCGATGAGCACGCTATAACACTCAAAAACATTGAGCAGCGCTTGGCAGAGCAAATTCAAGAGCAAAGTACACTTGAAGAGCGCTACAATGCCTGGTTTAACGACTTTAAAGCGCAGTATAGCGAGGCAAATCACGAACAGATCGCTATTTTACTAACTCTGACTAGTGAGCAAATAAAAGAGCAATTAATGCAGTTTGAGCAGCGTTTAGCAGCACTTACAGACGCAAATGCAGCGCTTAAGCAACAGCAAAAGGCGCAAACAGATCACCAAAATACTAACAAGCCCGAAAAAAGCGAAAGCCAATTAGCAGAGCAAGAAACGTCCTTAGCCAATGAACAAACTGAGCTACAAAATAGTTTGCTTGGCACTAATACCGCGCTTGAGCAACACAATCAAAACGCCACAGCACTTAAGGGCAAACACGCTGAACTTGCTACCCTTAAAAAGCAGGTAGAGCAGTGGCACGTGCTTAATAAAGTATTAGGGGATGCAACCGGTAAAACCATGCGTAATTTAGCGCAAACACAAACCCTTAAAATATTGCTGCATTATGCTAACAGCCATTTAAAAACCCTCAATAAACGCTACGAGCTCACTGCCATTGCGCAATCGCTCGATATAGCCATTATTGACCGCGATATGGCCGACGAACAACGCTCTGTTAATACGCTCTCTGGTGGTGAATCATTTTTAGTATCACTAGCACTGGCATTAGGGCTTGCATCCCTTTCTTCAAATAAAGTGCAAATCAACTCTTTGTTTATTGACGAAGGGTTTGGTACGTTAGATAGCGAAACACTCAGCGTTGCTATGGACGCACTCGACTCATTACAAGCACAAGGCCGTAAAGTAGGGGTTATATCACATGTGAGTGAAATGAGTGAACGCGTAGCCACGCAAGTACATGTAAGTAAAAAAAGTGGTGGATACTCCACTGTTGAAGTCTTATAAAGGAGTTAAAAAATGCCAACATTCACAGGCGAGCAAGCAACGCATTACAACGACCGCATTACCCGTTTAGTCCCTGGTTATGAGCTATTGCACCAACTTACTAATGCTCAACTTAAAGCAACCCTTAAAGATAACGCACACATTTTAGTCGTGGGCGCAGGCACAGGCAAAGAAATACTCGCTCTTGCCGCGCTTAACCCTACTTGGCAATTTACCGCGCAAGATACCTCAAGTGATATGCTCGCAATTGCTAAACAAGCGTTTGAAGAGCACGGCATATCAAAGCGCGTTATTGTTATTGAAGGCGAGCTTGATAAGCTATCAACTAAGGCCGATGCGGCGCTATGCCTACTCGTAATGCACTTTTTAAAAGACGACGGCAGCAAAAAGCAGCTATTAAAAAATATTAAAGCTAATTTAAATAAAGGCGCAAACTTATTTATTAGCGATTTAATGAAACCCGAAACCGACTTTGAGCGCGAAGCACAAATTACTGTGTGTGCCGATTTAGGCTTAAGTGATGCAGGGCAAGCCTACACAGCTCAAAACTTAGACAGTGAATTTTACCCACTTGATAGAATGCGCTTTAGCGAGTTACTTAACGAGTGCAAATACGGTATTCCTAAGCTTTATTTTAAAGCGCTCGGTTTTAGCGGATACGTTGTTTAATAGTATAAAATTTAAGTAACATAACCCAAAACACCGAGTATGCATACTCGGTGTTTTATTTTATGCACACCCTTACATTTCCTGACAGCAACAAACAAACTTCTCACATCTTTTATATGCGTTGCTACTTATTATTTCCCTATTAAATATTAACAAGGACTCAACATGAAAAAGTATCTTATCGCGGTATTACTCCTATCAGGCTGCGCATCACAAGGGGTAGATCGAAACAATCAAAACCAAATTATTAAGCGTTACTACGCATCGGTAGAATCAATACAACCCGTCACACTTTCATCTGAAGTAGGCACAGGCATAGCAGCTGGCGCCGGGTTCGGCTTTGTCGATAACTTAGATGGCAACAGCGAAGAAATGCTCGGCGGAGCAATAATTGGTGGGTTAGTGGGAGGGTTATTTACCGCGTTATTTGAAGGCGGTAACGATGCCTATCAATTCAATTTATACGCAGCTAACGAAGGCGAATTTACTATTATTCAAAAGCAAAAACTCGATAAAAACACGCAATGCGTGGTAGTAAATGCAGGCGATACAGTAAAAATTGAGCCTGTAGCGCACCACTTTTGCAATCAAAACTAATTAATACCAAAAGCCGATACTGCAATATCGGCTTTGTGTTTTACATAAGCATAGGGCGCATCCCACTAAATACGTGTTACTCAGATCTGGTTTATATCAACTACCTTTAACCAATCTCACCAAGTGCTTTCATCGCGGCCTGCGCTTTATCGGTTTGTATAAAAATATGATCGTGATAAAACGCAGCTACTACGTTAGCGCTAATATTATGCTCGGTTAATTTGGCCGATACCGCAGCGGTTAATCCAATAGCCTCAAGGCTTGAATGCACATTAAGGGTAATTAAATTATATTTAGCTTCATACGTAATACCTGCTTTATCGGCGGTATCTGCATTTAAAATAAGGGTTAGGCCTTCTTCTTCAACGTAACTGGCAAGTGGGTTTAAATGAACGTAGTCGGCAAGGTTGCCTGCTAAACAACAAAATATGTATTCACCTTGTTTAAGCTCGGGGTTCATTGATTTTAATAACGTATTTAGCTCTAAAATTCCCGCCATGTTGAGTCCTTACATTTTTAATTAGATGTTTTAAGCTTGGCAACTAGCTCGCTTAATCGGGCTATTTTAATATTACTTAACTGCCGGTAATCAAAATACGGGCACACAATAATGTTATTCGTTGTATCAATTGCAAACTCATCGTCTAACCAATTAAATTGCGCATTAAGCTTACCTTGCTGTAATAAGTTTTTAGCATGGGTTCGCCCAGCAATAATATGCAGTTGGTTTTTATTTGTGCCGTTAATGATGGGCGCACTAAATAACAGCGCTGTTTTACTGTTTTTTTGCAGTAAAAGTGTATCGCGATAAGCTTGCCAGCTAGCGGCTTGTTTAGCAAAGCTGTAATGCTCACTCGGTAGCGCAAACAACACTTTAGCGTATACATTAAACACTTTACGCCAGCCATTACCACAGTGGTGGTTTATGGTATTTATTTGCTCGTTTATTACAGGCTCAACACTTTGTAGAGTTGCAAAGTAGGGCATAGGCGGCGCTTTTGCCACATAAACGGCTACGCTAAAGGCTTGCTCACCTAAGCCAATTAGTTGCTCACTCACACTAACTCGCCTTTTTTTGCGCTAAAATACGGTCGAGATTATTGGCAAAGTTTTGGCGGTCGGTTTGGCTAAGCGGTGGTGGCCCGCCACTCATTTCTACGCCGCTTGAGCGCATGGTATCCATAAAGTCGCGCACGTTTAATAACGAGCGAATATTCTCTGGCGTGTAAAGCTCACCACGCGGGTTAAGTGCTTGGCCGCCGTTATCTATAACTTCACTGGCAAGCGGTATGTCGCCAGTAATAACTAAATCGCCTTTTTCTACGCGTTTTACTATTTCGTCATCGGCCACATCAAACCCGCTCGAAACCTGTACGCGGCTTATAAATTTAGAAGGCGGAATGCGCATTGCATGGTTAGCTACTAAAATGGTTGGTGTTTGCGTGCGCTCAGCGGCTCTAAAAAGTATTTCTTTTATTACCACAGGGCATGCGTCGGCATCTACCCATATTTTCATGCTTAAATCTTTTAATTGCTCTAGTATTTAGCTGATCCTATAGCAATTTATTTTAATCGGCTAGCAAACTTTATTGGCTTAGAGCCGTACAAACAACATCACTTTTAAAAAGGAGCTTTCATGAAGGCCATTACGACTATTTTACTCATTACAGGGTTATTTTTACTCACCGCCTGCACAAGCGCACCTGAGGGCATTACTCCGGTTAAAAACTTTGACTTAGAGCAGTACAAAGGTAAGTGGTACGAAATTGCCCGCCTTGATCACTCATTCGAAGAGGGTATGGAGCAAGTAACCGCGACTTACACAGTAAACGACGATGGCACTGTAAAAGTGCTCAACAAAGGTTTTATAACTAAAGAGCAAAAGTGGGATGAAGCACAGGGCTTAGCTAAATTTGTAGAAGGGACTGACACAGGCCATTTTAAAGTCTCGTTTTTTGGCCCATTTTATGGTGCTTACGTTATTTTTGAATTAGACCAAGACGACTACCAATATGCGTTTATTACAAGTTATAACCGCGACTTTTTATGGTTTTTATCGCGTACACCTACCGTTAGTGACAAGCTTAAACAACATTTTATAGCTAAAGCAAACAAACTAGGCTTTGCTACAGAGCAAATTATTTGGGTGAAACAGTAGGATGCTTAGCTATGTAAAGGGGCTTTACAGTTGTTGAGCAAATGATTGTTACAGCTGTAATAAAATGATCATCTCACTGTAAGGTAAGTTAAATATGTTCGGGCTATATTAGCTGCACTTGCAACGAGACATGCAAGTGTTGGACATACTGAATATCCCCCTATTGTTGGCAAGCTTTATAGCTTGCCATTTTTTTGCCTAAAATTAATGGCTTTCTTTGGATCAGGTTTTTACTAACTAAAGTGAATTTACTGCCAGTAATAGCCCTGATAAGCCAATCAGTAACATATTTAAAAAGCTAAATGGCTTAATCAACTTTTCTATAAAATTATAAAAAATCGTTATAATTAATACACTTACCCCCATAAAGCCACAAAACAGTAAAGCACCGTATCCCTGCTGCGTAACCACACAGAGCAATAAGCTTAGTAAAATACTGATCCAAGCAACTATTAGCAGTAAATTACTTTGCAGCTTAGAGGGACGCTTTGTAAACACCGTTTTAAAATGCGCTGGCTTTGCCAAAGCAAAACCATTAAAAGCAAACAAACAGAGGCTAAAGCTAAGTAAATCAATCATGCTTTTTGCCTCTTTTTATTATCGGCTAGGTTATTAGCTGTTTTTTTAGATGCGCTAGAAGCAGTACGTAATTTTTCGGTTTGTACTAAAAACAGTATGCTAAACAGTAAAAATACCGCATCGAAAATAAACAAGGCCCATTGTTTATTAAGTAAGTAGCTCACTATATTGCCCTGTGTGGTAAGCGCATTTATTGCCGGTACACTCAAACACGCGAGGGCATTTATGGCTGCCATTACACGCCATTGCAGCCTATCACGCTTTAAAAGTGCCATAACGGCAACCACTAACCATGCTAAAAAGAACGCTGTAACTTCTTTTTCACCACGCCCTGCTACGGTTGGACTAAGTAATCTATTGGCAATAAAAAAGGCGCAAGTAGCCAGTGGTAAACCCATAATGGTGGCAAGGTTTAAACCTTCGACTAACTGTAAGCCAAATGAGGCTTTTCCCTTATTACGCTCACGTATGCGTTTAGCCCACATTATGCAGCCAGAGCCAATCATTACGCAGCCTGCAATTCCGCCAAGTACGTATAACCAGCGCAGTAAAGGCGTAGCAAAGCGCCCTGTATGCATAGAGTTAAGTGATTCATAAAGTGCTTTACTACTGCTAAGTTCGTCATCAGTTTGTGCAACTAACTCGCCCGTAGCACCACTAAACAAAAGCCGCGGAGATTGATCGCGAAGCGCCTTTGCAGGGCTCACCAATACCGTTATTGTTGAAGCGGCCATATTCGGTTTACTAACCTGAACACGCGTAATATCTGCACTAGGCCACTTGGTATAAACTTGATCCAAAATAGTGTTTATAGGGAGCAATTCTGCACTGTCTTGGGCGTTATTAGTCACGTTATTGCTAGGTGTTATATCGTTAAAAAAGCCACGCATACCCTTGTCGTACGTCGTTAACGCAGGGTAGGGGAACAACATAAATATAAGTGTAATGATGCCTGTGTAGGTAATCATTAAATGAAACGGCAGGGCAAGTACCGAGCTTAAGTTATGCGCATCTAACCAGCTACGAGTCCCTTTATTGTGCCTAAAAGTAAACATATCTTTAAATATGCGCTTATGAATAACCACGCCCGAAATTATTGCCAGCAGCATAAAAAAGCTGGCAAAACACACTACCCAGCGACCTGTTATGGCATCTAAATAATAAAGCTGATAATGCAACCGGTAAAAAAAGTTACCACCTTTACTTTCAACAAAAGGAGGCAGCGCTTGCATGGTGTTCGGGTTTAATTGGGTATTTACAAACTGGCTGCGGCGCTGCCCTGGCTCTTTAGGTTTTGCATAGCCATATACTAAATACGGTATACGCTCTTCGGGCAAGGTAATACGCCAACTAGGGGAATTTGCAGCGTGCTGATTTAAATAATCAAAGCCATTAATAATTTGCTGCCTTTGCGCGGCCACTCTGTCGGTTTGGGCTTGCACATTGTGTATAGCCGGTTGATTCCACAGATTTATTTCGTCTCTAAAAAAGCTCGCTGTGCCTGCAAAAAATATTACGTAAATAATCCAACAGGTAAGTAAGCCCACCCAGGTATGTAGCCAGGTCATCGACCTAAAAAAACTGTCTTTCATAGCCAACCCTTCAGTAATGCCAATACAGCAACAAAAAAACCTGTACTTAGTAAAATACTGATCCAAACAGTTTTTAACGACTTAACCGAAAACGCATAAATAAACACTGCGGCGTAAATTAAAATACTGATAGACACACACAGTAATACGGCATCTTGCTTAGGAATGGGCAGCAGTACACTTAATAATGAAATACACGCTGAGGTAAACGCATAACCACCCACTATGGCAATAATAAAACGCAAAAATACTAACACTCTATAGCTTTGGGCCACATTTAAAAGCGCAGCTAGGTTAGTTTTTGTAAAAGGTGCTATGTGCAGAGGTGCCTGCATAGTTAACAAATCCCTTATTCAAATACGAGAATAAAAATAAGGCGTTATTATAAAGCTTACAAATACAAAAGATAGCGATTCTCATTTGTATATTCTAGTTAATTTAACATTAGTGCCTAGCATGTTAGTAAAATACTGATCTCTGCTGTTTTACGGTTATTGCTTAGCTAATTACGAAGGTTTACAGTGGTCAATACTGGCAAGCCAAAGAGTAAATTTAAAATGAGCAACCACGAAAAACTAAATTATGTAGAGTTTCCCGCGTGCGATTTAACAGCTACAAAAAGCTTTTTTACTAACGTGTTTAACTGGCAATTTACCGACTATGGCCCAGAGTATACGGCATTTAGCGGCCAAGGGCTTGATGGTGGCTTTTTTAAAGCACCGCTTAAATCACTTACTCAACATGGGGCCGCACTGCTGGTGTTTTACAGTAACGACATTCACGCAACCTTTAAAAAAGTAGCGCAATATGGCGGCAAAATAGTAAAACCTATTTTTGAGTTCCCCGGTGGCTGCCGATTTCACTTTACCGAGCCGAGTGGTAACGAATTTGCCGTATGGTCAGAAAAACAATAAACATATCAAATAATTAGTTGTTACTTTCAAGTGAGATCACGATTTTACCAACTAATAACTAATTTGAGTAAAATAAACCGATTTTTTACCAACTCATTAGGTCTAAATGGCCATTTAGAACAAAATTTAAGCATTTAAGGCCAAATTTATATGGATCCGATCAATTTAATTGAGCAAGTTAGTAAATGCGTGATCTGTGAACCTCATTTACCGTTAGGTGCTCGCCCCGTTATACAATTTAATGCCAATGCGCGTATTTTAATTGCCGGCCAAGCACCGGGCATAAAAGTACACGAAACTGGCAAGCCCTTTAACGATGCCAGCGGAAACCGCCTACGCGAATGGCTTGGGCTAAGTGTTGATGAGTTTTATGATCCGCAAAAAATAGCTATTTTACCTATGGGATTTTGTTACCCTGGTAAAGGTAAGTCGGGCGACTTACCCCCGCGTAAAGAATGTGCACCCGCTTGGAGAGCGCAATTACTAGCCGCTCTGCCAAATTTAGAGCTTACAATCGTGCTTGGTAAATACGCGCAGGCTTATCATTTACCGCATACTAAAAACAGGCCCTTAACCGAGTTAGTAAAATCGTGGCGTGAATATTGGCCGGAGCATTTGGTGCTACCACACCCAAGCCCACGCAATAATATTTGGCTTAAAAAGAACCCATGGTTTGCACAAGATGTACTGCCAGAACTTGCTGGGCGCGTTGCTGCAATATTAAATAAAGAACCACAATGAACAGTTATAAATCAAACGGTTATATGCTTGTAAAGGGGCTTTACAGTACCAAAGAGCTAAATAAAATTAAGCCAGCAATTAGGGCGTGTTGATCTTTGCGGATTGAAATTTGTTCAATCTAGGGGCGATTAAATCGCGGCGCGAGGTTTGTAACCTAGTGGGCTAAGTAAAAACCGAGCAACAAAGAGTTTATCGCCCCTAGACAGAACCCAAAGGGCAGCGCATGTTTGGCATTTATGCTGCGTTATCGCCTATTTATGTGGAATAACCACACTTCATAGGCTCTGCCTTGCCTAAAAACCAAACACACTGCTGCAAATTCAACCATCAAAGTTCAACACGCCCTAAGCTTCCATACAAAGTGGAAGGCTAATAACCGTGAGCTTTATAAATCCCGTGCCATTAATAGCTCAGGCATAACAAATAGGAGTATTTAACGGCGCAGCAAAACGAAGCCTTATTTAGTTTAATAGCTGATAACAAATTAATTAAGCGTGTAAAAAAGGCGATTAGTGAGCCACTGTTTTTAAATACTCAGTTATTTTTTAATCCCGTAAATGTTACACAAAAAAATTATTGGCATCGCGATATGCAATACCATTTAAATGTGCAAGAGCAACAAGCTGCGTTAAACGGGCCCGACGTAGTGCACTGCCGGTTAGCCTTTGAAGACGAGCCAGGCATAGAGCTTGTGCCCCACTCGCATAAAAATTGGGATACACCAGAGGAGCTAAATGTACGTTTTGCAAAAAATAATAAACTGCCAAGCGATAACCTAACTACAGGCAAAGTTATTAAACTTAATGCGGGAGATTTACTGTTGTTTTCAGCCAATATGATTCACCGAGGCTTATACGGCAAAAACCGTTTAGCACTGGATATTATTTTTTGCGAAAATGCACCACAGCTTACCGCCTTTATCAATGCAGCAAACACTCCAAGCTCGGCAATCGCTAATAAAACCGATAACCCACTGGTATTTTTTAACCCGCTTTAAACCCGCTATAACCCCATTTAACACAACACTTTTTCGCTTAACTATAAATATTACTAATAGTGTTGAATAAATAAACATCACTGTTATTTATTTTAAGACTCGTCAGTATGAAATAGAAGCAAAATTATCCAATAAAAATAACCTATATAATGGAGTTGCAGCTATGACAACTGAACACACACAATCACATACACGTTTAAAACCTGCTTTTTTAAAACAAAAAACACTTACTTTATTTACGCTCAGCGCATTAAGCGTGGGTATGGCACAAGCTGGCGAGCAAAAAATAAATAAAAGTGAGCTTGAAACCATTACCGCCACCTCGCAAAAGCGAATTTGCGATTAAAAGTGAGCCGTTTTTTAGGCGTTTTTCGTTATTTTTTATGCTCGCCATGATAGCCGCGTTAGTAATAAAAGAACGCGCCTTACTGGCAAGCTCGTTTGATGCTGTATTTTGGGCCTGCCTTGCATTAAATATTGGCTCAATGGTCATTGGCTTGCTCATAGCTAAGCTTTCAAACCTTAATCTGACCGATTCACTAACACTTGGGATTGAGGTAGGGATTCAAAACGCATCGCTGGCTATTTTAATTGCTATAAGCTTTTTAAATAAGCCAGAATACGCAGTAACAGGCGGTGTATATGGCCTTGGCATGTTTATTAGGCCGCTGTTATTAATTGCTGGGCTTAAGTTTATAAACAAACGCCTTGTAAACGCTTAAAAAAACAACGCGAAGCGCCAAGTTTAGTTCACTAAGTTTGGCGCTTTTTTTATAGCTATTAACGTTTAAAAATATGCTGCACTTGCCCACGTAACCATACTAAAGCATCGTCTTTATCAGTACTCTGATGCCAATATAAATGCTGATAAATAGCAGGCATAGTGGTGGGCACGGGCCGTGCTATTAGCGTGTCGTCTAGCAATTGACTGGCAACCATTGAAGGTAAAGTAAGTAAAAATGGCGCGTCTATTATTACCTCTTTCGCGGCAAAATAATTTTGACAACGTATAGCCACCTGCCTATTAAAACTCAATTGCAATAACGCAATATCTTCAATAACAGTACCGGTTGCCCGGTTAGATACCGCCACATGCTTAGCCGCTAAATAATTGTCTATATTGAGTTGGTTTTTAAGCGGGTGGTTTTTTTTCATGAGTACACAAAAGTGATCGCTTGAGAGAACAGCGTGGCTAATGGGCGCTTTTATTGGCCGTGCTACATCAATTGCCATATCTATTTGATGATTAGCTAATTGCTTATGCATATCTTCACGGCTTAATTTTACGCTCGCTAAGCTTGCATTGGGAGCATGTTTTGCCAGTGCAAGTTGCAATTTAGGCAAAACAATAGGCTCTATTGCATCGTGCAGGGCTATTTTAAAAGTTTGTGCAGTGGTCGCTAAATTAAAATCACCGCAGGCTTGTAGCACTTGGCGTAATTTTTCGAGTAAATCTATTAGCTCGGGTGCCATACGTTGGCACGCAGGGGTGGGCAGCATTAATTGCCCTTGGCGCTCAAATAACGGATCGTTTAATACAGTGCGCAAACGTTTTATAGCATGGCTGACTGCTGAGGGCGTTATGTACAGCACCTTTGCGGTTTCGCTCATGTTTTTTTCACGGTATAGGCATTCAAATATTTTAAGTAAATTTAAATCTAACTGCTGAATATTTTTAGCTTCTATCATTATTACCCGCTCATACTATGAATATAATTCACACTTAACTGGTAATATATTTCATTTAATTCATTGAGGCGAATGTTTTATGCTGGGTTAACTAAAAAATAAATAGGCAACCCTAATGAACTTTGAGCCAAGCCAAAAAAGCCAAGACTACCTAAAGCGTGTAACTGCCTTTATGGATGAGCACGTATTGCCTATTGAGCAAGCAGTAGTTGCGCATAACCATGCTAAAAATAATTCAAACGATTGGACCACTTGGCAGTTAAGTGAGCACATTGAGCCATTAAAAGCGAAAGCAAAAGCCGCTGGCCTGTGGAACTTATTTTTACCCGATGCAGAACTAGCACAAGGTTTAACCTGCTTAGAATACGCCCCTATTGCAGAGCAAATGGGTAAATGCTTATTTGCCTCAGAAATATTTAATTGTAACGCCCCCGACACTGGCAATATGGAAGTGCTTTATCATTTTGCAAACGATGAACAAAAACAACAGTGGTTAACCCCATTATTAAATGGCGATATTCGCTCAGTATTTGCCATGACCGAGCCCGATGTCGCTTCATCAGATGCGACAAACATGCAAGCTACCATAGATGTTGATGGCGACGATCTCATTTTAAATGGCAAAAAATGGTGGACCACCGGCCTTGGTCATCCCAATGCACAGGTGGCTATTTTTATGGGGCTTTCCAACCCCGAAAACGATAAACACAGCCAGCATTCAATGGTACTTGTGCCGCTAAACACACCCGGTGTAAACATTAAGCGTATGCTAAGTGCCTGTGGCGATTTTGATGCCCCCTACGGCCACGGCGAAATGGAATTTAATAACGTACGCGTACCAAAGCAAAACCTTATTTTAGGGTTAGGCAAAGGCTTTGCCATTGCACAGGGGCGCTTAGGGCCTGGGCGAATTCATCATTGTATGCGCGCAATTGGCGCAGCAGAGCGCTGTTTAGAGCTCATGATTAAACGCGGGCTATCGCGCAGCGCTTTTGGTAAACCCTTACTTAAATTAGGCGGTAATTTAGAACGTGTAGCGCAAGCGCGTATGGCAATAGATCAAGCCCGCTTATTAACGCTGCACGCGGCATGGAAAATAGACACTCAAGGCGTTAAACACGCCATGACCGAAATATCGAGCATAAAAGTAGTAGTACCTAATATGCTGCAAATGGTCTCAGATATGGCAATACAAGTGTTTGGTGGTGCTGGGGTGTCGAGCGACTTTCCTATTGCCTCGTTTAATGCAATGGGCCGTATTTTACGCCTTGCAGATGGCCCAGACGAAGTACATATGGGCATGGTTTCGCGCCTCGAACTTAACAAATACCGCTAAGGCAACACCATGAAAACACGACTAATAATAACAGGTGGAGCCACAGGGCTGGGTAAAGCGTTAGCCCTGAGTTATGCAAGTAATTTGGGCGCTAACTTACAAATTTGTATTGCCGATATAAACGCCGAGCGTGCAGCCATAACCATTAGTGAGCTGCAAGCACTAAAAGCCGATGCTTTTTTTTACGCCTGCGATGTAACCAAGCAAGCAGATGTAAAGGGGCTTTACGATATTATCCAAACCAAGTGGCAGGGCGTAGATATTGTTATAAATAATGCAGGCGTAGCCACGGGTGGCTCACTTGAGGGCGAATCGCTTGAGCAATGGCAGTGGATTATGGATATTAATTTGCTCTCTATGGTGCGGGTGTGCCAAACGTTTTACCCCGTATTTAAGCAACAAGGCGGTGGCTACTTTATTAATATAGCCTCACAAGCAGGGCTTACCCCTATTCCGTTTATGAGCAGTTATAACGCCGTAAAAGCAGCGGTTATTGGCTTTAGCGAAACCCTAAAGCTTGAACTCGCCCACGATAATATAGATGTAAGCGTAGTGTGCCCAAGCTTTTTTAAAACCAATCTTGATGAATCAATGCGCACTAGCGAGCCGGCCATGAAAACCATGCTTAACCGTGCCTTTGAGCGCTCCCCCATAAACGCACAACAAGTTGCCGATATTATTTATAAGCAGTCACTTAAACGCCCATTTTTAATTTTGACCCATAAATTAGGTAAACAGGCCTTTTTAATGAAAAAACTACTCCCCGTTGAGTGGTACATTAAAAACATGCTGAAAAAAACACGCTCTATGCAACGTTTAAAATCAAAATAATAAAGGCTAGCAATGAACACACAATTATTAGATCAAGCCAAAAACGTACGCCAAGGCGAAGAGCTCGACACCCAAAAGGTAGATGCCTGGCTTAAACAACACATTACACAATTAACTGGCGAGCCAAGTGTTACTCAATACGCAGGGGGGGCATCAAACTGGACCTACTGCCTAGAGTACCCAGAGCAATCGCTTATTTTACGCCGTGCGCCCAAAGGCACCAAAGCCAAAGGCGCACACGATATGGGCCGCGAGTTTAAACTTCAGCAGGCGCTAAAGCCAGTTTACGGCTATGTGCCAAATATGGAGGCGTTTTGCGACGATGAAAACATACTCGGCACCGACTTTTACGTTATGGAAAAGCTTACGGGGATAATTCCGCGTAAAAATTTACCACGCGGATTAACCCCCACGCCCGAGCGCACCAAAAAGCTGTGCGAAAACGTACTCGACTGCCTAGTAGAGTTACACAAAGTAGATTACAAACAGGCCAACTTAAGCCATTTAGGCAAAGGCGAAGGCTATACACAGCGCCAAATTAGCGGCTGGAGCGAGCGCTTTACTAAAGCCAAAACTTGGAATGTACCCAGCGGCAAAAAAGTAATTAAATGGCTTGAAAACAACATGCCAAGTAACGAGCGCATTTGTATAACACATAACGATTTTAGGTTTGATAACGTTGTGCTTGATGCAAACGACTACACCAACGTACTGGGTATTTTAGATTGGGAACTTGCCACCCTTGGCGACCCACTTATGGACTTGGGCAATACACTGGCTTACTGGGTAGAGCCAGCAGATGACTTTTTAGCCCAAGCCACACGCCGTCAACCCACTCACTTAGAGGGTATGCTAACGCGCAAAGAAGTAGTGGCCTACTACTGTAAAAAAATGAATATAACCGTAGATGACTTTACCTTTTACGAAGTGTACGGGCTATTTAGGCTTGCCGGCATTGTGCAGCAAATTTATTACCGCTATCACCATGGGCAAACTAAAAACCCCGCCTTTAAACACTTTTGGGTGTTTGTACATTACCTTTTATGGCGCTGTAAAAAAGCCATTAACAACCAAGGTAAAGTCTAATGTGTATTTTATATTTAGTACGCCACGGGCAGGCCAGTTTTTCGGCTGATAATTACGATACGCTCTCAACAAAAGGGCAACAGCAAGCCACACTACTAGGTGAATATTTAGCACAAAAGCAGCTAACACCCGATGCTGTATTTGCTGGCAGTATGCTGCGCCATAATCAAACCGCAGAGCTGAGTTTAGTAAGTGCTAATAATGCGCCGGTACTAATAAACGATGCGCGATTAAACGAATACGATCACGAGCATATTTTAGCCGTTTATAACCCACAGCTTGCCACCCCAAGCCAAGTTCGCGCGGCACTTAGCAAGCAAGCCGAGCCTATGGAATACTTTAAAACGGTATTTATTAGCGCCATACAGCAATGGGTACTCAATCCCGACAGCACTCAATATAACGAAAGCTTTAATGCATTTACTGCGCGTGTACTTGGCGCGCTTGAACAAATAGCCAATGAAAACCACGGTAAAAAAGTAATTATTTATACCTCTGGCGGGCCTATTAGCATTATAACCAGCCATTTAATGGGGCTAAAGCTCGAGCGCTTTATTGATATTAATTGGAGCTTAGTAAACGCAGGCGTAACCAAAGTAGTGGCGCGCGGCAAAGGAAAAAATCAAAAATTAACGATAAGTAGTTTAAACGAGCATCACTTTTTAGAGTGCCACCCACAACAAAAATTAATTACATACACCTAAGGATCTAATTATGCGCAAAAACATACTAATAACAGGTGCAAGTTCAGGCTTAGGCAAAGGCATGGCAAAAGAGTTTGCAAAACAAGGTTGTAATCTTGCTTTATGTGCTCGGCGCTTTGAGCTATTAGAGCAGCTAAAAAGTGAGCTTGAACAAATAAACCCAAATATAACCATTAGCATAAAAGTGCTTGATGTTAACAACCACGAGCAAGTATTTAGCGTATTTAACGCCTTTAAAGAAGAGCTTAACGGCCTTGATAGAGTGATTATAAACGCTGGTATGGGCAAAGGAGCCTCTATTGGTACGGGTTATTTTAATGCCAACAAACAAACCGCACAAACTAACTTTGTGGCCGCACTTGCGCAAGCTGAGGCCGCAATGGAAATTTTTAGAGCGCAAAACCATGGACACTTAGTGACTATTTCATCTATTAGTGCTGTACGTGGTTTTAGGCGCGCCATGACCGTTTACGCCGCCACTAAAGCGGCTATTACCTCATTAAGTGAGGGCATACGCATAGATGTAATGCACACGCCTATAAAAGTAAGCTGTGTACATCCAGGTTTTATAAGAAGCGAAATAAACGAAAAAGTAAAAACAGTGCCGTTTATTGTTGATATCGAAACTGGCTGCAAAGCACTGGTAAAAGCAATAAATAAAGAAAAAGCCAACAGCTTTGTGCCAAGCTGGCCGTGGGCATTTCTGCATTGGATTTTACGAATAGCACCGCTGAGTACAATTCGTAAAATGTCGTAAGGTTTTTAAATTTTAGGCATTAAAAAAGGTGGCAAATGCCACCTTTTATGTACGTGTTTACTTAACCTACGTTTAGGTTATTTGTAAAATTATAGTAGTGCAAAAATCTTTTGCAGCTGTGGCATGTACTCGCTCACAAGCTCAAGGTTGTTTTCGCTTACTAGTGGGTCTGTAGATTCTTCAGCCGCGCTTGAAGCCTTACCAAACGAGCCCATTAACGAGCTAGCGTCACTGCTTTTAGCACTTTTAAGGCTTTGCAGGCCACCCATTACTTTATTTGCTGTTTCTTGGTTTTCAGCTGAAAGACCCGACTTAAGGTTTTCGATGTAAGCCATAGATACTTCTGAGCCAACAGATACTAATTCTTCAGGCGAAAAACCGTAACGGTTAGTAATATCGGCAAAGCTTTTATATAAACCTTGCTCTTTAATCATGCTTAATGCGCTATTAGCAAGAGAGCTTTGCTCTTCAACATTTTGATCAGCAGAGCCACCTAGCATGCTTGCTAAATCTAGGTTTTTTAACGAATCTTGGCTGCTAGCCCAGCTAGAAACAGCCGGCAGTGCTTTCATGTAGCTTTGTAATTGGCCTTCGCTAATATCTTCAGCAAGGCTAGAAAAACTCATTGCTAGTAAGCTAAGTGATAAAATTATTTTTTTCATGGGGCGTTTCCTATTATTTAATTAAAGCCATTAAAAACTAAATGTAAGCGCTTGCCAATACATAACTAAAGTATTAGGTGTAATTAGGCTATAAAGTAGTATAAATGCTTTAAAGTTCTATAACTTAAGCTGATTCAGCACAAATATAGTTACAAATGTTATACTGCATTTTTGTCGATAAGAGCTGAACGTAATGTTAACTATTTCAAATACTGTCACTATAGATGAATGGGAACTAGAGCTAACTGCTATACGTTCGCAAGGTGCCGGTGGCCAAAACGTTAACAAAGTAGCCAGCGCCATTCATTTACGCTTTGATATTAACCGCTCAAAGTTACCCGATTTTTACAAAGAACGTCTATTAAAGCTAAACGACTCTCGGATCACCAAAGAGGGCGTGGTGGTAATTAAAGCCCAAAGCTTTCGCACCCAAGAGCTTAACCGAGAAGATGCACTAAAACGTTTAAAAGATTTAATTTTAAGTGCAACCAAGGTAAATAAAGCCCGCCGCGCAACCAAGCCAAGCCGTAACTCGCAGCGCAAGCGCATGGATAAAAAAACCAAGCATGGGCAAACCAAAGCCCTGCGCGGTAACATTAAGTTATAACTCACTAAGTTTATAAGGCTTTACAGTAAAGTATGCTTAATTTACGCCTACAGCTAATAGTTAAGCGTAGGCGTGAGTGGGCTATTCGTAGGTATGATGGCGGGTGGCACTAAAGCGATTTAATATATGGTGCATTACATACACCGCAGATAAACTAGCCACAATAGCCACCGCAACAGAGCTAAAGCGATACATGGCGCTATAAACAAGGTCTTGCCCGGGGCCTAGAGAGTTGCCAAACAAAATACCAAACGTGGTTAACACACCAAATCCTATGCCCGGTGCGCCGCCACCAATAATATGAAAACGGCTAAATACAAACGATAACGTCCACAGTATAAGCACCGGAAACAATAAAAAGTCAGAGTGATTATACAATAACACTTGCGCCAACAGCGCAGCATTACAGCCAATTAATGTACCAATAGCGCGCTGCCAACCGGCCATACCTGCGGCTTTCCAGCACAGCGAAAACAAAATTAATACCGATGAGGCTTGCGCCGATATTGAATCTTGTAAATCGAGGACTTGAAACGCCACAAACGAAAGCGTAGCAACCGTTGCGCATAATAATACCTCATGGCGAATGCTTTCTTTGGCTTTAGCGGGTACCGCCCTCACGGCACGCGCGGTTACATCAGGAAAAACACCATGCATAACAAACGCTATAACAATAGAGAGAACAGTAGCCAAACCATTACTTAAAATAAGCGGGTATACACTACTTGTACCGGTTACATAGCTTGAAAAGTGCAGTTGAATCGACAACCCAACCACGCCTAGTGCGCCAAATAAAAAAGCCGCACCTGAGCTCATTTGATAAAACAAAAAGCAAAACGCTAAAAATACGATAATGGTCATCAGTACCGGAAGGTGCGAAAACAAGCCCTGCATAATTAAAACCATTGGAATACTAATGGCGGCACTGGCTAAAAACTGGCGCACAATGCTTTTATTTAACACCGGCACTAAACCAAGTAGCAACATAGGGTAAACAGTAAAAAATATACCGTATGGCCAGTTCATTAATTTACTAATAGTAAACCCTATGGTGCAACCACCGGCTATGCGCAGCGCTTGGCGTAAACCGTTTGAGTCTAATTGCGGTGCTTGGCTAACAGCTTGAGTCATACGGCCTCCATTAATAAATGTAGTGTAGCCAGCTAATAAACCTAATTTGAGCCGACGCTAACCATTGCCCAATTGTTGACTCTGGCAATAGTTGCACAGTGGCACGGGCACCACTTGGCATATTAGCAATTAATTTAGCGTTATCTGGCATCACTAAATGAATACGCTGGCGCTGAGCATCGCGCACCCAACGATTACTGGTTTCGGTACTACTAAGCGAGCCATTAGCACTGAGTTGCCCATCGCTTACGCCTGCCTCAAACGTGCTTATATGCGCGTTGTAAACCTCACCTGGGCGGCTATCAAATACCACTCGCGCCAAACTACCTGGTTTCATATTTAGTAATGACTTTTCTCTAAAATCGGCAACAAGGTCGGCCTTATTAGCCACAATAGCTAAAAGCGGGCTACCCGTTACCGCATATGCGCCATCAAGTAGTTGTAAGTTAGAAACCACACCAGCGCTTAGCGCACGCACTTGGGTGTACGATAAGTTAAGCTCGGCTTGTGCTAATTGGTTTGCAGCATGGCGAAGCGCTAAGTTTTGCGCGCCGCTTTCGCCGCGGGCAAGTACTGCTTCTGCCAATTGCGCTTCTAATGAGGCGACATTTGATTTACTTGCTTCAAAGTTAGCTTTAATGCTTTCAAGCTCTTGCTCTGAAATAGAGCGCTGCTTAAATAATGCTTCGCCACGGTTATTTAGTAATTGCTGTTCGTGCAGCTTTGCCTTGGCCGCCGAAATTTGCGCCTCAAGTGCTTTTACATTGGTATCTAAACGTTTGTTTTGTAATTTGGCGTCGTCAAGGGCAAGCTGTGCCTGCTCTAGCGCTAATTTATACGGGCCTGAGTCTATTTCAAACAATACATCGCCAGCCTTTACGGTTTGATTATTGTTAACCAATACCTTAGTAACACGGCCACTTATTTGCGGGGCAATTTGCACCACAGGATGATAAACCCGCGCTTGCGGCGTTACCGGCATAAACATGTCGGCAATTAAATAGTAAATAAATATAACAACAAAACACGCTAACGAAAGCCTTACATAACGAGTAAATTTTTGATCTGGTGTCATTGTGTCTCTTACTCTTTAATACAGTTTAGTGCGTTTTTTTCCATATTGACGATGCCATAAGCAAACGCATCGAGTTGCTGTGTGCTTAGCCCGCTGTATAGCTGGCTTTTAATATCAATGAGTTTTTCGTTTAGCGACTGTAAAATTGCACCACCTTGCTCGGTAAAGTAAATTTTTTTACTGCGTTTATCGTGCTCATCAACTTTACGGGTAATTAAAAGCTGCTCTTCTAATTGCTTTAATGTGCGGGTAAGCGAGGGCATTTCTATTCCTAAACTCTGCGCAAGCTCAAGCTGCGTTATGCCCTCGCCCAACATATTTATATGGGTTAGTGCCGTCCAGCGCGATTGCGTAAGCCCTAAAGGTTCTACAGCTAAAGTGATGGCCTCGCGGCACAGCCTATGAACCCGCCCCATGTTACCAATAATGGTTAAATCGAGCGTTTCGTGAAAAGGTTTTTGAGTAGTCATAACCACCTCAAATTAGTTAGCATGCTAAGTATTTTAGCATTGGTTAGCGTGCTAAGTAAATATTGAGGGGTGTGGCAAATAAAAAAGCCCCAAGGCTGGGGCTAAATAAATTTGTGGATTTAAAAATTAAGGAGGTTAGCAGGGGAGTACTGATCGGTAAGCACTTTTGTATTGGCAGGCCAATCTTGCTTGTTTTTGGTACTTTGCATATAGGTACTAATTGCTTTTAAATCTACATCGTATTTTTTTAAACGCGGGTTAAGTGCTTTAATTCGCTGATTAATTTGCGCCTCAGTAGGCATAGAGTTTACACCCGCCAAAATAATACGGTTAGAACGATTAGCACGGCTTACGTTAATAAAATCGCCAAACACGGCGTGGTAAGTTGCCGACTCATGCTCGTATAATTTACTGCTCGAAAACGTATTAGCGGCAATTACACCGCCCTCGGCCAATACGCTTTTTACCTCTTCAAAAAACTCTTTGGTGAGTAAGTGCTCAGGAATATAATCGCCGTTAAACGCATCAAGAATAATCCAATCGTACTTTTGCTTTTTAATGGCTGCGCGCTTTATAAATATACGCCCGTCTTGCACGCTTGAGGTGACCGCATCGTTTTCTATAGAGTTAAAATAGTTACGGGCTACTTTTAAAACGGCGGGATCTATTTCAACATTATGAATTTTAGCTGCAGGGTAAAGCGCATGAATGACATTAGAAAGCGTACCGCCACCTAGGCCAATAATAAGCACATTTTTAGGGTTATCGGTTACTAAAAGGCTGGCAAACGTAAGTTTTGTGTAGTTAAAAACCAGTTTGTCGGGGTTGTTTTTGTACATACAACTTTGGCTGGTTTGGCTACTTTTTGTATTAAATTTTAAGCAGCGTAGGTCACGTGTTTCATCAACAATAATATTGCGATATAAAGAACGCTCCTCGTGCACTACATTACTGTGCGCCGCAACTGAAAACAGTACCGCTAAAAATAATAAATAGTTACGCATGGGCAAGCTCCTTATTACCAGCAAGGCTATTAACAGTAATTGCCAGCACACCTAACAGGCCCAAGGTTAACGCAAAGGCACTTATAATGGTGTTTACATCAAACGCCAGTACAAAGTAAAACGAGGTAATAATAGTCCCTAAGGCGCTGCCCAACGTGCTTACAAAATATAAAATACCCGCCACTTGGCCACTTTTATGGCTGTCGGTGACTAATAAACGCACCGAGTAAGGCGAGATCATGCCTAAAATAACGGTAGGAATAAAAAACAACGCCGTAGAGGCAAGTAACGAGCCGTAGCGTGTATCTTCAATGTGGGTAAAAATAAATTCCATTATTGGCTGCGAAAAAAGCGCAATAGGCACCACCATAATACTGGCAGTTAAAAATATTAAGCCATATTTTGTAAGCGATGCATTTTTAGTACTTAGCTTACCGCCGAGTAAATACCCAAAAGAAAGGCTAAGCATAAATACGGTAATTATGCTGCCCCAAATGTGTACACTACTGCCAAAAAAAGGCGCTAAAATACGCCCGCCTAATAGCTCAATCCCCATAATGCAAAAGCCACTGCAAAAGGCTAAAAAATAGATTAACGCGTTTGTTTTTATACTCATGTAATTATCGTTATGTAACCTAAAGAGATCTCCATACTAACGTGATGGCTCGGCAGTCGCTAGTGCATTAATTAATCGCTCTGTGATTTTTTAAAAAGTTGTTTTGTTATAAAGTAACGCATGTTAAACTTATTGTTATAATATAACACCTTCGATTTCCCTATTATCATGAAGTATTCTTTAATTTATTTAGCCTGCTTAGGCATAAGTGCGCAAACAGTGGCGCAAGAGCAAAACGACGAAATTGAAAAAATATCGGTTACTTATAAACAAGCATACCGCGGCGACATTCCTCAAAAGCAAATGCCGCAATCTATTGTAAGTGTTAGTAGTGCTGCGCTTGATCAAAAAGGCATTACTAAATTACAAGACGCGCTCGATTTTTCGGCCAGTATTTCGCGCAAAAATAACAGCGGCGCATTATGGGATAGCTTTTCTATTCGGGGTCTTTCGGGTAACGAAAACATGCCATCGGGCTATTTAATTAATGGCTTTAGCGGTGGGCGTGGTTTTAGCGGCCCGCGTGATGTATCTAACATTGATTACATTGAAGTACTAAAAGGCCCAGGCTCAGCACTTTATGGGCGCTCAGAGCCCGGCGGTACTGTAAATATTGTGACTAAAAAGCCACAGTTTGAGCCGCAAGGTGAGCTAAAACTGAGCTTAGGCAGCGACAGTTTTAATCGCGTTGAAGGCGATTACACAAACGGCATTAACGACACCACCGCGTTTAGAATAAATGGCGCATGGCAAGATAGCGACAGCTACCGCGATGCGGTGTACACCAATAAAAAGGTAATTACGCCGTCTATTTATCATCAAATAAACGCATCAACCAGTGTGACTTATGAGTTTGAATACGTAGATTTAGCGCAGTTATTTGACCGTGGTGTTGTCGTACTCGATAACGATTTTGACACCGTACCAAGCTCACGTTATTTAGGTAACCCTAACGATGGCGACACGCAGGTGTATTCGCGCGGGCACCAAATTACTTTAAATCACGATATTAACGATGAATGGTCGTTAGTGGCCGGTGCAAACTACCGCAGCTCTACGTTAACGGGGTTTTCGTCAGATGCTGAGCTTTCGCCATCGCGCCAATCGTTATTTGACGATGGCCGCACACTTACTCGCCAGCAGCGTTATCGCGACTACGAAGTAGAAGATTTAAGTGTTAAGTTTGAGCTAAGCGGCAGTGTAGACACAGCCGGTATTACGCATCATTTATTAATAGGTGCCGATGCATACAAGTACGATTTACGTACAGCGCTTTCTCGCTATCGAGGCGGTAACGGCACTTATACCGTTGATATTTTTGAGCCAAATTACGATGTAGAACGCCCAGCAGTAAGCCTGCTTTACGAAAACGACGAAGAGCAAAAGGCGTACGGTATTTATGTTCAAGACCAAATGGATATTACCGACAAATTTAAGCTATTAGTGGGCCTAAGGTTTGACAGCGTAGACCAAGATATTTTAGAAACCAACAGCGGCGTGTTTTCGACCAGCTCTGAAAGCCAAGTAAGCCCTCGTGTTGGCGTAGTGTACGAGCTAAATAACGCAATCACTTTTTACAGCAGTTACTCAGAAGGCTTTTTACCACTGAGCGGCACTGATGCAAGCGGCGACCCGTTTGGCTTTGAATACAGTGACTCGTTTGAGGTTGGCGCTAAGTTTGAATACTTAGGCATAAACGGTACTGTGGCATTTTTTGATGCGTCTAAAAGTAATATGTTAGTGGCAGACCCTGTAAACGTTGGATTTTCAGCGCCTATTGGTAAAGCCGATAGTAAAGGGTTTGAGCTTGATTTAAACACCTATATTACTGATGCAACGGCGTTTAACTTATCGTACGCCTATATAGATGCCACCACAGCAAACGACATTATTAATGCCGATTGGGGCGTGCCAATTGAAAAAGGCAGCCCGCTGGTAAATGTACCAAAAAATAACTTAAACCTTACGCTTAGCCACCAAACAGCATTAATGGGCAAAGAGCTTGAGTTTGGTGCAAGTTACCAATACACCAGCAACCGTTTAGGTGATGCCGCCGATTTAAGCTTTAGGCTACCGAGCTACCAATTAGTAGGCGTGTTTGGCAACGTAAACTTAACCGAGCAAACAGAACTTAATGTGAGTGTTAATAACATTTTTGATGAAGATTACGCCGAAAGCAGCTACAACGCTTTATGGGTTTACCCAGGTGCGCCAACTCAATTTAAAATGTCGTTAGCGTATAATTTTTAATAGCTAGCAAATTAAAGTTTTCATCCTAAAGCGTCTTAATGTAGTGGTTAAGGCGCTTTATATTTTTAAGCGCTTTTTTATAAAGAATGCATAAGTTTATTAAGCCAACCATCGGCCTTTGAAGGTTTGTATATCATTACAATGTTTTCACTGTAGTGACTGTTAACCCCCTTTACAGTTAATTTTGTAAGCCCTAAATCATCAATCACAAAGTTAGGTAAATACGCCAACGCCAAGCCACTTTGTACCACCTCTATTAATGCACTGTAATCGCTACATCTAAATACAATATTGCGCGGTGCAATATTATCTTGCCAGCCGTCGGAGCCTATACCTTGCTCGAGGCCGCACAGTGGTGAAAACAAAGGGCATGCAAAAGCAAGCTCTAGTAATTGATTTTTATTAAGCGTTAAAGAGCCAGTTTGTACTAGCTGATGCGAAGCATGCGCAGCCACACTAAACCCAGTATTAAATACATCAACCGCCACTAAATTAGCGTGTGAGCTGTTATTTAATGCCTCACGAGTTACTAGCGCAATATGCGCCGCGCCTGATGCAACTTGGCTTATGGCTTCACCTTCAAACACATTATTAATACGTACCGAACAGGGCAGGTTGCTAAGAGGGGTAAGTAACTTTTTTAAGCCACTTTTAAGTAAAATTGCAGGGCCTGCAATAACTGCATTAAATTTATGGTTATCGCTTTTAAAGCGGCTAGTAAGCTGCTGGTAATTATGAACTAAATCACTACTGTGCTTAACAAACTCTTTGCCTTTATCATTAAGTACTAAGGTTTTTCCCACACGATTAAACAGCTCCGTGGCTAAGTTTGCCTCAACCTTTTTTAGCGTTTTAGACAGCGCCCCTGGGGTAATATTAAAATGCTTAGCGGTTGTATGCAGATTTTGCGAACTCGCCATATGAATTACTTTTTCAATGTCATCTAAATGCATAGCGCCAAACCGTATTGATTAAAAGGAAACAGCTAATAACTTATTATCGATTATTAATACATAAAAATCAGCTTATAGTGACGCTATATTTATTTTTGAGCATTAACATGAAATACATACTGCTAATTTTTATTTTATTTTCAAGCGCAGCACTAGCAAGCGACCCTCAACAAAACACGTATAACACACACAAAACCCACAGCTACGTGGGATTTCATGGTATGGCGCTTATATTAGCGGGCGATAAACTACTAGCTAGCCACATGCCCTTATACGCCCTCCCACACAACTACCAAATAGTGTACGAAGTAACTACCAATGACACCCACTTTAAAATAATCAAAAATGCACTGAACGAGTCACTAAAAAAACAAACTCAGATCACCATTTTACCAACCAAATTTGATTTAAATTTATTAATAAATAAGCTGACACCCACTTTAAATACTACTGTGTTTAATGGCCATTTTGAGCGCGGAGGTACGGCTTTGTTTTCGACAAAGCTGACCTTTAAAAATCCGTTATATGTAAAAAAGATCGCTATAACACAACCTGAAAAAGAAGAGTTTGATTTAATAAAGGTTTCAGCAGAGCAGGGGGTGATAATTCATAAAATACAAAGTAGACCAAGTTATGACTCACTCAGTTTAGTAGCACTAACTAACGGAAAATATAATGGCCAGTTAAAATGTGATGCGCCAGTAACCACAACGCTTGCAAGTAAGCTAAAGGCCTGTTTTAAAAGCGTACCAAGCTATTTAGAAACTCACGATTTTGCAGTTAATTAAAAAATTATAGCAGCGCTTTAGCTTAAAAAGCGCTGCTATATAAATTACTTAACGTTAAGAGCATATACATTTGCCTGAACGTATTCGCCGTTTAACAATTTTATTTGCGTTAAAATGCGTGAGTACGCATCGCCTTCAAATTCATCGAGCACATGCCAGTGATCTTTTAAATTAGTTGAGCTAAACACATAGCCTTTTATCTCTTGGCCTGTTTCGTCTAATACCAGTGCAGGAAAGCCCATTTTGGCGCCCCAGCCCTCGTTAATTAAATTGCCAACTACACTGCCTTGCTCAAACGTACCGCCAATATTGGCAAGAATATGTTCGTTCGGATGCCCTGGGCACAAGGTACCATATACAAATAGCGCTTCTAACACGTAAACTCCTAAATTAAGGCTAATGATTATGTTTAACTAAGCTAAAGCTTAACTAAATATGAAAAAATTCCCGAGTGAAATTTTACTCTTACAATGACACCCACCTTTAATATTGTTCTATTTAACTTTACCTAAAAACTTTAGAAAACTTAGTTATAGTAATACCTTAGGTAATTTGTTAAAAGTAGATAAATGAGCGTTAAGTCGGCAGAAATATGCGCGATGAGCACACTATTGAATTGTTATGCAGCTATGAGTAGCCTGTAAATATCGGAATATTAAAAGTGATAAAGTTAATTGGTATAGCGCTGCAAGCTTTTGGGATACGAAGTGCTAAACAAAAAGAAAAAACTCAAAGAGTAATTGATTATATTGATACTTGCCTTGAGCACATGGAGAACATCATGGGCTACAAAAAGGACATAAATGAGGCAAGTGTAGAGCAGTCCAGAAAGTTTCTTCAGAGCGCATATCATGAAATGACTTCTCAGTTAAACGGTGTAGCTACTCCTATTGAGTGTGACATAATTAAAAACTCGATTGCAAGTGCTCGAATTTACTTCCATGCAGTTAAAGAAGGTAAAGTGGTCAATAAAAGCCTTATAATAGATTATGAATCACGTTATCAACTTTATATTAATCATAATTATGATCAAAATAAATTCCGACAAAACTCATATGAAACGTTCCTTAGACAGCTTGTCAAAGACAAACGTGAAATTGATAAAAATTATGTCGAAATGGAGTTACAAAAAATAAAGGAGGTCTGCCAAGAAGATGTAGCAAGAATAATGTCTTTAAGAGAAATACTTAAAACTCGAAAAGCAGCTGCATAACAGGCCTTAAAGTCGGATTCGTAACAGTTTGCTCGATTCCACTTCGTTTCACATTTTAGCAAACTGTCGCTCACCACTTAAGGTGGCGTTATAACTCAAGGAGAGAGTATTTTGCTTTTCAAATACCTAGAGCCCGATAGAATTGATGTTTTAGCCTCTGGTCATATACGTTTTACTCAGCCAGCCGATTTTAATGATCCTTTTGAGTTTCGATCAGTAATTTCGTCAGTGGCTTCAAAGGAAGAATTCGATAAGGCTATGGATGAAGATCTTAAAACAATGGTTCAAGAAGAACTTCAAAAATTCCCTTCAGAAATACGCAAACAAATTTCACCTGCACAGCTAGAAGCAGTTACACGTAAATTATATGAACAGCATTGGCCTTCTTTGGAAACCAAATTTAAAGAAATGGGCAGTGAAACAACTAGAGTTTTTATTGATAAAGCAAACACATTAATTGGTGTTCTTTCTCTAACGGAAAAAAACGACAATCTTCTGATGTGGTCGCATTACGCGTATTCTCATAAAGGGTTCTGTATCGGGTTTGATAATACTTCACCCTTCTTCAACAAAAAGAGAAGCGAGGTCGATGAGTTTTATCATTTGCGTAAAGTCACATACAGTAAAATTAGACCCTCCAAACTTTTAAATCAATTGAATGGTGTCGAGCTATTTTTAATTAAGTCACAGGCTTGGGAATATGAGCAAGAATGGAGAATGTGTGCTGTATTGGAGGATAGCGAAAAGACTATCAGCACAACAACCTCCTTACCGATACACCTATTTCAATTTCCTAACTCAGCGGTTAAAGAGATAATTCTAGGTGCATGTATAGAAAACAATGTAAAAGAAAACATTTTAACGGTGGTAAGAAAAAATTATCCTCACGTAGCGATTAAACAAGCAAGAATATCAAATGAAGAGTTTTGTCTTGAGTTCATAGAGTTATAACAAGTGAATAAGGTTACAACCGTCCGCTCATGGCACTATTTAGTCACTCGACAACTTAAAATATTGATAATAATTGGCAAGATATTTTGCTTTAATGATTAGTTTTTTCGGCGGCCACAATGGCCACTAATATGGTTTAATACTAATCAAAGGCACATACGTACTTATTGCGCTGTTTGTGTGATTATAAACCCACTATGGCGCTTCGCCTTTCCATTAAAACTACATTGCGCCACACACCATTTAATTTACCTAGTTTCTCTCGATTTCCAACCGGCCTAAAACCATTGCGAGCATGTAAAGCAATACTATTAGTATTTTCAGGGAATATACTGGCTTGTAGCATCCATATACCGCTTTTTTCTGACTCATTAATGAGTGCTTTAAGCAGTGCCTGCCCCAAGCCTTTACCTTGGGCTTGGTTTGCAACATATACACTTACCTCGGCAACGCCCGAGTAAACCTCACGGCTAGAAACCGCAGATAACCCGGCCCAGCCAAGCACCTTTTCATCCTCAACTGCAACAAGACGACAACAGTTGAGCATAGAACTATTCCATTGCTCCCAATTTTTAGCTTTAGTTTGAAAAGTCGCGTTGCCGGTATCAATACCTTGCTGATAAATATTTTGAACGGCTAAAAAGTCGTTCTCTGCAAATGGCCTTATGATGGCTGTTACTCCAATTTGAAATTTGTTACGGCTTATAGCTAGAAATCAATTCATTGATTTTTCTTCTTACCGGTGACACTACATCTGACTGATTAGCTAAAATAACAACAATGAAGTCATCGTCTAAATGTATATCTAACCGCGCATCAACACCTAAATATGCACCGCCATGCCCTATAACTCGATTAGTATCGGTTCCACCGACTGAAAAACCATAACCATACCAAGGCGCTGAATTATACTGTGTTTTTTCACTATAAGCTGCTTGTGTTAACTCTTTATTTAATAATTTAAATTGTGTTAACGCCAAAGAAAAACGGTGTAAGTCCCCAACCGTCGAAAAACCTCCACCGGCAGGGCTGCCTTTAATAGCTCTGGTGTAAATACTATTCACCCAGCCGCTACTATGCATTCGCTTTAAATAACCCGTTGCTAGGTTATTGTTTACATCATCTAGTGCAAAGCTCCCCGAATTTTGCATACCCGCTTTTTTATAAATATGCTTATCTACATAACTGTAGTAAGACTCCTCAGTTACACTTTCAACTATAAGCCCAAGCATTAGCATTCCTGAATTACTGTATCGGTTTCGTGTGCCAGGTTTAAAAAGAAGAGGGGTACTTGCCACTAGGGGTTTATAAGCTGAAAGGTCTCGATATGCCTCTTTGTTGCTGGCATTAAATTCTTCATTAAAAAAGTTACCTAATCCTGATGTGTGCGTTAAAAGGTGCCTAACAGTAATTAAATCTGTATCGCCTTCAGGAAGCCAGCTTTTATCTACAAAGTTAACTAGCTTATCGTCGAGCTTGAGTTTGCCTTTTTCAATAAGTTGCAACGCCGCTATAGCGGTAAACATTTTATTCATAGAGCCTAAAGAAAACTTAGTCTCTAAATTATTTTTAACCTGCCACTCTTTGCTGGCATAACCTACCGCCTTTTGAAATAAAACATTTTGGCCTTTAGCGACTAATACAGCACCAGAAAACGCGTTGTTATTATCTAAGTTATCAATAAATTGCGCTAATTCTTGGCTAAAGCTTTTTGGGGTGAGTGAAGCATTTTTTATATTTTTTAACTCAACATCATTAAAACTGCTGTAGTTAATTTTGTGAGGAGGAGAACTTTGTTTATTTATAACAAGTTCATACTCAAAGTTATTATTTTGAGAAATAACACGTATACGATCATTATTATTTTTTTCTGGTAGGTACTCTAATACTTTTAGTTTTCCATAAGTATTTTTCTCGTTTAAAAACACTCCAACATAAGCATCAAGGCCGTAGGTCTCTATTCTACTCTGAGACATATTATTTGAGAGGTACTCAATAACTTCACTCTGAGAACCCTCGTTAAAAACAGTAATAAAATTTTGCGCTGTTTTTTCATTACCATGAGCCGAATAAGATAGGCAAAGTACAACTAAACCAGTAATAAGATGCTTCATAAAAATCCCTTTTTAATAATTAAAATTATAGCTTAATAATCGCTAACATATCGTCGTCATCCTCATCGAGGCCCACTTCCTCAAACCCGAAGCTTGAATAAAAGTTTTTAGCAACAGGATTTTGCGGGTTATAACAAATCTCGATTTGTTCAAGCTTAGAAATCGTTTTAATCTCTTCAATTGCCATAGCCAGTGCTTTGCGCCCAATGCCTTTATTTTGATGAGTTTGATCTACCATAAAGCGCCAAATAGAAACCTTTGCAGGGGTTTCTTGTACCCACATAAGAAAGCCAACTGGCAGAGCATTTAAGTAAATCGCTTTACAGGTATACCCGCTATTGTAGTGCGCCTCAACTAACGACCACATATTACACGCTACGTATTCTTCTTGCGTTTTAGTAACATCCAATTCGCATATGGCTTCATAGTTATCGGCGGTGATGTCTTCTAGTGACAGATTCATGTTTTTCCTTTAGAACAACTTTGTGCAATTAGTAAGCTATCAGTGTATGTACCTATAATCAATCAAATGAAGATATTGATTTTTATACACCCAATATTAGCCAAATTAATAATCTACAAGTCTATTTAAAACAAAAAGGCCGCAGTAAATAAATACTGCGGCCTTTGTTTTTAGCTAAACTTTTTTAAATTAGCTACGTTTAATAAGCGCCTGCGCTGTAAATAAGCTCGTAGCTGTGGCTGTAAATCTCAAGGATGTTACCAAATGGGTCTTCCATGTAGATCATGCGGTACGGCTTTTCGCCAGGGTAGTAGTAACGTGGCTCTGGCATACGTTTTTTACCACCTGCAGCAACAATACGCTCCGCTAAGCCTTCAACATCTGGGTCTTGTACACAGAAATGAAAGATACCGGTTTTCCAGTATTCAAAGTTGTCTTTAGGGTTTTCTTGGTTTTTAAATTCGAAAATTTCGACACCAATACGGTCGCCTGTTGAAAGGTGCGCTATTTTAAATTTTTCCCAATTTGGGCCAAATACATCGGTACACATTTCGCCAATGGGGCTGTTATCTTCAGTGATCACGGTAGGCTCCATTATGGTGTACCAGCCCATCACCTTAGTGTAAAACTCGACTGCTTTTTCAACGTCGGGAACCGAAATACCAATGTGCGAAAAACTACGTGGATATGTATGACTCATAATGCTTCCTCTTTAACTTGTGACTTATCTTGTGGCTAGTTGATGGAGTTAGTTTACGAATCGACTAACATTAAGTAAAATTATCATTAATCATCGTTTTGAGTACGTTTTGTAATGATAAATCCAACATGGTTAAATACGTTTTGTACTTTGGTTGAGGTAAATCATTTTACCCAAACCGCCGAGCGTCTTTTTATGACCCAATCGGGCGTAAGTCAGCACATTAAAAAGCTAGAGCAGCAAGTAAACTGCGCGCTATTAGAGCGCCACGGCAAACAATTTACCCTTACCGTGCATGGGCAAAACTTGTATCAGCAAGGCAGTTTGTTATTAAAAGAATGGCAATTTTTAGAACAACAATTAAAAGATGACTCGCCTTACAGCGGCCTAGTAAAAATACAATCGCCTGGTAGTTGTGGGCTACAATTTTATAGCCAATTATTAGCATTACAGGCTGAGCATACCAAGCTTAATATTGATTATCGCTTTGCACCTAATACCAGTGTAGAGCAAGCGGTGGCAAACCACAGTGCCGACATAGGCTTTTTAACCCAAGCCCCCACGCTTAGCGAAGTTACCAGCCACAAAATTGGCCAAGAAGCTTTATTATTAGTAACCCCCACACATATTAAAAACCCAACATGGGAGGTTTTATGTGAGCTTGGCTTTATTGGCCATCCCGATGCAAAACACCACGCGCAGCTATTACTTAGCGAAAACTACAGCGAGTTTGAGCATGTTGATCAAATTAAGCGCACGGGGTTTTCTAACCAAATAAGTTTAATACTGGAGCCGGTCAGTTTAGGGCTAGGTTTTACGGTTTTACCTGCGCATGCTGTTAGCGCATTTAATAAACCTGCGCTTATTAAAACGCACCATTTAGCTAATCCGATTAGTGAAAATATTTATGTATGCCATCACCGAAATAGGCCAATGGCAAAGCGCATGAACACAGTAATTGAAGCAATAAAGGCCGGCTAGGGCGCGTGTAACTGCGCCCGTAAAGCCCCTTTACAGTTTATGCTGTGCGCTTAGGCTTTTGCTTAATAGCGAATATGGTTTGCTTAGCTTGCAAATACACTTTGTGCACTGCAAAGGTTAATAAGCTCATAAGTACCATTAAGCACAACGTTGGCCAAAACGACTGGGTATGATAACCAAACACGCCCATAAGCCAGCAAATTAGCACCCATTGAATAATGTAAAGGGCCGTTACATGTTTGCTCGCATATAAAAGAGCGCGTGTAATAAGGCCATTAAATTTATTGGCAATGGCATATTCTATTAAGGCTAATGCACATAAATTTAAACCCACTAAATAAATAATACCGCCGCCATTTAAGTGAAAAAAGTTGCCAAACTGGCCTTTAAAATCAATAAATAACCACACTGAACCAATCACTAATAATGCGGCCCCTAACTTTGCACACACATTAAATAAATACGCTGCATTATGTTGGCTATTTATATATACACGCCCAAGCACATACCCCGTTAATATAGCGCTTACCCACGGAAATACCGGAAAATAAACTTGGTAGTTATTAGCAAAAAACAAATCGCTAATGTAAGGCGAAAGCGCAAACTGCTGCCCCCTAACAAACTGGCTTACAAGTGCAATAGCCATGGCTAAACATGCAATCCATGGGGTTTTCCAGCGGGCAATATTAAGCGCGCCAAACAGCACTAAGCTCACCCCAGCAAGTTGTAAAATATCACCGGTTAACACCATAAATTGTAACTGCCCAGCACTGAGCGGGCTTTGCCAGCCATAGGCATTTATAAATGCCTCGGGCATGGTATTAAATACCTCAATGGGTAGCCAAAACTTTGCCACATTCATCAAATACGCAAGGAGTAAAAGCTGTATACCACGCTTAATTAATAACATGGGGGTTTGCCTGCGCGAAAGCGCCATAGACAGCCCCATTGCCACCAAAAACGAGGCTGTGCCTTTGCCAAGTATATGAATAACAGCACCAAATAGGCTCTCACTTTGAAGCGTTGTGCTCGAGTACATCCATAGGGTGTGTACCAAAATCATAATAAAAACGCTCGCACCTCGGGCAAGGTCTATCGTTTTAAGACGTGTGTTCATTGGTTTTAATATCCTTTTTAGGGCAGGTTTGGCATTTGCTGTAACCAGCTAAATAATAACGACAGCACGTTAAGCGATCGGCCGTTAATTTAAATGGGCTGTTTAAATTAAAGTGATTGCTGATTAAATTGTGTAGCTGTTGATGGCAATGTGTAGTGTGATCAGCGCTTGCTAAATTTAAGCTATGTGCGCGCTCAAATGCACTGTTAAGGGTGTCGATTAATAAGCGCCCTTGCTCTTTTTCACCCAGCGCATAATCTGTATTGATCCACTTACCTACACAGCTAATAAACTCAATAAGTGCAGTGTTTTGCTCGGCTTTACTTAATATAGGCGCACCGCTGAGGTTAAACCCTCGGCTATAAGCGCCATTAATTTTAAGCTGTAATTGCATGGGACTATGCGCGTTGTGTTTACACGTATACCAATAACAATAGGCATAAATAGTTTGCCAACAAAGCTGCAAATATAAATGCCGACTAATAAATTGCCTAGGCGCATGTGGGTAGTGCGCCTTGCAATGAATCGCTAATGTGCGCACTAAATCTAAGCTTGGGTGAGCCGCAGTAGCTGGCTCATCTGGGCAAAATAAAAAGTGCGCAAGGGTTACTGGCTTAGCCATACAGCTTTGCCGATACCGGGTTATTTAAACTTCCGGCAAACTGTAAACTGCCTGCTGGGTTGGTTAAATCAACCATTTGTTTATTATTGCCAAGCTGCAAGCGGTTTAAGCAAGAGTGTGCAAATTCATCACCAAAAAAATCATACTCTTTAAAACGCGCATTTAAGGCAGGGTTAGCCTGTTGATACGCTTTAACACTTTGCGCAACGCCGTGCCAAAAGTCGTGCTCGGTAATGCGCTCTTCTCTTACTAAAATAGCCACTAGGTATCTAAAAAAGCAGTCAAATACATCGGTAAATATGCTCAGTAACTCAAGCTCTTTTGGCATAGCAATATGAATACGCGACACTTCCTCAGGTAAAGGTTCAGTGCTATTAAGCAGCGCGACTTCTTCGCCTATGTCTTTCATGTAAGCGCCCACAGGGACTGAATTTTTAAGTTTTAAAATAAGGTTTTCGCCGTGCGGCATAAACACTAATTTATGGGCATAAAAACAATGCACTAACGGAATAAGATAGGCGTTAAAATAGTGTTGCAGCCAAGCATGTGTGCTTAAACCACTTTGATCTATTAATGCACCTGCCATACTTTTACCGTCGTTATCTAGGTGCAGTAGTGCGGCCATGGTGGTGAGCTGCTCATTATTTTGTAAGTTATGGTTTGGGTTTTCGCGCCATAAACAGGCAAACATTTTACGATACGGTGTATCGCCCAATGCGCTTTGCTCAAAGGTATGATGCGCATACCCTAAGGTGGCGTACTCTCTTAGTGCAGTAAAATTGCACGCACTGAGCGCGGGGTCGTAGTTTACTTTATTAAATACCCAATCATTTATAGCCGGGGTTACCGCCATATAAGCGCGCGAAAGCCCGCGCATAAAACCCATATTTAAAATAGACAGCGCCACTTTTAAATACGGCTTATGCGGGTGTGAGCAGTTATATAACGTGCGAATAGATTGTTGCGCTTGATATAAATCGTCGCCTTCACCTAAATACACTAAACGGTTATTGGCAAACTCGTTGGCAAACACCACACTTAATTTATGTTGGTATTGCCACGGGTGGGCAGGCATAAATAGGTAGTCGTCGGGGTTTAGGTTTTGCGTTTTTAGCGCTTTGTTAAACGCATTACGAGTGGTTAAATCAAGCTCGCCACTAATATGGCTTGGGTAATCACTAAAGTATTCACTATAAGCAAAATCACATACTGTTTTGTGCGCCGCTAACCACAGCACTTTAAACGGTTTACCCACCTCTGGCGCATAGCGTAAAAAGTCGCTTTTGCTAAAACCAATTCGGCCATTATTAGCCACAAACGCAGGGTGGCCTTCGCTCATTGCAGCCTCTATTTGTTGCAGCCCTAATTGCGCAAGTTCGGCTGCGCTAAGGGTGTTGTTTTCGCGTTTATAACAGGCACTGGCAAGTGTGGCGTTAAGCTCTTCAAGGTAGGTGGCTAAACGCTCGCCAGTTAAACCCAGCGCAGGGCCTTGCACGCTAAAAAAGTGCAGTACATCAAGCTCTGCTTGCTCGTTGTTAAGGTTATAAAAGCATAAGCTTGGCTCGTCTATATCTATGTGATTAAGCGCCATAGCACGGCCATTAAATATAAAATAACCCCCTTCAATATTTACTTTAAAACCTTGTGGGGTTTGCTCTGCAACCAATAAGCGCTCGTGTACCAGTTCGCTAATGGCTTTACTTTGTAAGTGCCTGTTAGCCCACTGCCAGTGGTCAAACTTTACATAGTCGGTGTTTATTGGCGTTTGCGCTTTGTGATGTAAATTAACATGCGTTTCAAATGCAGCTTTATTACAAAACCCAAGGTAGGCGTTTTTATCACCAAGGGTTATTTGCTTAGTATGCACAAAGCCTAAACGCTTATTTAAGGTATGAATTTTACTATTGGCAATATCGGGCTCTACTACTACGCGTGCATCGGCATTATGAGTAAAAATACTGTGCAATACGCACTGCATTATTTCAAAACTAAAATGGCGTTTAGGCTGTGTATTTGGGGCAAGTAAAATATGCATGCCGGTATCGTTTGGCATTACCTCATAGGCGGCTGCGAGTAGCTTGTCGTGCTTTGGGCTGTAAAGCTCAACTAAGGCAAGCAGCTCATTATTTTGCTCAATAACATAGGCATGATGGTGCGGGTTGTTAAGTATATCTTGGTAGGCGCTACACATTTGCTCGGGGGTTTGTTTACTCATACCCCAAAAATGGGCGTAAGGCAGTGTAAGCCACTGGCAAATTATGGGCATATCGCTTTGCTGTAGTAACCGCATAGTCACATTACCTGTGTGTTGTAACGTGGTTACAAAAGATGAAAAATACATAAAAACTCCTAAATCTTTTTAATTATTAAGTGGCTGTGTGTGCAGCTTGGCCAACAAATTTAACGCGCCATAGCAAAATAGCGCCAAGGCTTGCAAAGCCAATGGCAGCAAAGTAAAAAGGCACGGTGGTATTAAAATATTCCACACTCATACCCACTAATAACGACGCTAAAATAACGCCAATATTTTGCGCAACATGTACTTTGGCAAAATCACTGCCGTAGTGAGCAGGCTCGCTTTTAGCAAATAGCATCACTTCTAATAAAACCATGACCTGAAACAATGCTATACCGTATAAAACGCGAGAGCTGACCACTAACCACACCGACTCTTGCGCCTGTAAATAAAGCCCAATAGCGCCAAAAATAAGTGCGCACAATAGCGTGCTAGTGCGGCTAAGCGTAGGAAGAGGTAAGTGCTGCCTAAAGAGGTTAAACAACAGCATTAGTAGGGCTGCAAAAGCAGGAATGGCGTACACAAGCGCACTTTGGAATGCACTGTTTTGTGCGCTCATACCTTGCCAGTGGGTAGTAAAAAACGGCCTAATTAAAAACGCACTAAAGTAAACAACCACGCTTATAAAACAAAATTGCCAAATAAAGTACGGCGTGCGAGTGCGCGGTTTTTCGCTTTCAATCGCGTGCTGATAAATACCTAGCTTTAAGCTCACCATTAAATAGGCACACAACAGCACTTGTATAACATCGCCCGCAGCACTTAATAACAATGCATAACGCGGTGCATTTATACTAAAAAAGTACCCGCCCACTAACGCGCCGCCAATAGCACCAAAGTGCATAAGTACCGAAAACAAGCCAATAATAGAAAGATGCTTACTTTGCTGCTCTAAACGCAGTGCAAACGGGTAAATAAGCAGGTAACTGGCTTTAAGCACCAACATAAGCTGATAATAAAACCAAAACTCCCACACGTTAGTTGCAAAATAACAAAGTAAACCAAAGCAGGCGGCAATAACTTGCGTTACAAGCCAAAGAGCCAGCTCGTGGTATTTTTTGGCAACCTTTGCCCACAGGGGCAACGCGAGCATAACGGTAATACAACAGTTAGCTACAAACACGCCAATAAGTGTGGGGTTACTTACAGAAAATTCGCTGGCAAAAAATTGCGGATAAAACGGCAGTAATAAGGTGTCGCACACGACCGAAATAACCGTAAGCAAAATAAGCGCTAAACGTAAACTCATGCGGCGTTACTCTTTTGCTGTGAATGGGTTTCTACATCGCTTAAATCAAAACACTGAAAAGCAATTTTTTGTTCAACCTGATACGGCGCATAACCGAGTATTTCGCGCAAAATTATACTGTTGCGATAACACGCCATGCCTAAATCGGGGGTTACAAAACCATGGGTGTGCTGCTCTGCATTTTGTACAAATATACGTTTTTGTTCGCTATCTACCGCATACTCGCGGCTAACTAAGTAGCGGCCTTGCTCATCTTCTGGGAGTTGCTGTGCAATGGGGTTTAAAAAAGCAGGGCGCTTGTATTTAAAGCCCGTGGCACAAATTAAGTAATCGGTTTTTATTTCAAAGGCTTCATTTAGCTCTTGATGATAAAACTCAGTGACTAAGCAACCAGCACTTTTACGTGTATTGGTAAGCTTGCTGTTAGTTTTAAATGTGGTAGATATGGGTCCATCTAGGCTTTGCGCGTAAAGGGTGTCAAAAATGTCATTAATTAAATCGCCATTAATGCCTTTAAATAAGTTTTTTTGATTTTGATTAAGCCAATCTCGTTGCTCAGTTTTTAAATTATAAAAGTAATCAACATACTCAGGAGAGGTCATTTCAAGGGTGAGTTTAGTGTATTCCAGCGGAAAATAACGCGGCGATCGCGCAATCCAATCTAGTTGCAAACCTTGTGGCACAGCTTGTTGTAATAAGGTGTGATAAATTTCAGCCGCACTTTGTCCTGCTCCTACAACCGTAACGCGTTTAGCAGCTTTTAGCTCATCAAGGCGGTGGCAAAAATCACTACTGTGCAGTACGTTATTTGAATTACTTTGCACTGCGCAATCAGGAATATATGGGGCAGGGCCGGTGCCAAGCACTAAGTGGCGCGTAACATAGTGTTGCTCCCCATTAGGGGTTTTACAGGTAACGGTATAGCACTCACTTTGCTGGCAAAACTCAACCTTAGTTACACTTTGCTCAAAGCTTACGTTACTAAGTTGCGAGCACACCCACTGGCAATAGAGATTGTATTCTTTACGCAGTAAAAAAAAGCTCTCGCGAATATAAAATGGGTATAAGCGATTATTAAGCTTGGCATAATTTAAAAAACTGTACTTGCTGGTAGGGTCTGCAAGAGTCACCAAGTCAGACATAAACGGCGTTTGTAAAGTAACACCTTCTAGCATCATGCCGGGGTGCCAATCAAATTGACTACGCTGCTCTAAAAATAAGCTTTTAACACCCTCCAGTGGCTCACTTAAACACGCTAACGACAAATTAAACGGGCCAAGGCCAATGGCTATAAAGTCATAAGGTTGGTTACTCATTATTTTTGCTCCTTATACGTTTGCCACGCAATAGCACTAATTTGTTCAAGCACGGCGCGCACATCGCTCAATTGGCACTGGGCATTAAGTAACGTAAATTTAAGGTAATGACGGCCGTTAACTTTTGTGCGCGCAATCATGGCTTCACCAGTATTTAAGAATGTTTGGCGTACGTGCAGGTTTAGGGTGTCGAGTAAATCGGGGTTATGTTTTAGCTCCTCTGGCGCAAAACGAAATACCAATGCGCTAAGTTCTGGGTAATTTATAACTTCAAAATCAGGGTGGTCGTTAAGCACAATGTGGGTTTGACGAGCAAGGCCAATTACTTTATCAAACGCTCGCCCAAGTGGTGCTTCGCCCATGGTGCGCAGTGTTAACCACAGTTTTAAGGCATCAAAACGGCGTGTGGTTTGTAAGCTTTTATCAACTAAATTTGGCGTGCCATTGCCGGCCTCAGCAAGCGGGTTTAGATAGTCAGCGTAAAGGGTAATATGGCTAAAGTGGCGTTTGTCACTTAATAAAAAAGCACTGCAGCTAACCGGCTGCATAAACGATTTATGGTAATCAATGGTAATTGAATCTACTTGTTCTATGCCGTTTAAAGCACTTCGGTGATGCTCGCTTACCAATAATCCGCCGCCGTATGCGCCGTCAACATGGCACCAAAGCTGCTCTTTTTTAGCAAGTTTTGCTATGTCTTCAACAGGGTCAATTGAGCCAAAATCGGTTGTACCTGCGGTAATTACCACAGCGATAGGTAAATCGCCCTTAGCTTTAGAATCCGCAATTGCGTGGTTAAGTACGTCCATATCCATTTGCATTTTATTGTTTGTAGCCACGGGCACTACCGCGTTATAGCCAAGGCCCAGTAATGCCGCTGCCTTTTGAATACTAAAATGCGCAACCTCAGAGCAATAAATACGAAAACGTGAGGCTACTTCAGGCAAGCCTTGCAGTTTTACTTCATGATTAGGTGCATAGCGGCTCACTGCGACTTCGCGAGCAACAAGCATGGCCATTAAGTTCGATTGCGTACCACCACTGGTAAAAACACCATCAGCAGTGCTAGGTAATTTTGCTTTTTCACAGCTCCAATCTATTAATTTTTGTTCAATAAGGGTCGCGCCAGCGCTTTGATCCCAGGTGTCTACCGACGTATTGATTGCGCCAATGATGTGCTCTGCTACAACTGCAGGGTACGTAACGGGGCAATTTAAATGCGCCATATAACGCGGATGATGAAAATACACAGCGTGATCTAAATACACACTTTTAAGCTCGTTTAATACGGCAGGAAAATCAGCAAGAGGTTTGGCTAAATCTACATCATTTACAGTGGCGGCAAGTGTATTAACAGACACGCCAGAAAACGGCTTTTGCGCTTTAGCCATAGCTTGTTGTACAGCCGAAAGCCCCTGCAACGACGCTATTTGGTAGTTAATAAACTGATCGAGATTAAATTGAGGAGGTAACCCGTTTTGCTCAAATAATGCTTTATTTTCGACAGGGCTAAGCTGCGCCGATTGTAATTGTGACATATTCGCTCCTTGGTTGTACTTATATTGGGGCTGAGGATCTTAATGGTAACAATTTGCATTTACAATAATGATTAAGGGTTAGATATAGGTTTATTTTCGCAATTAGGAGTGACTGATTAGTTATAAGGAATTACTTTAAAAACTAACAAAGTATAAAATGAGCTAAGAGAAGGTGCCAAAATGTGTGCTAAATAATGACAGTTTGTAAAATAGTACGATGGTTGAAATATAAGAGATGAGAGAGGGTAGTAAAAAGCTAACGTATTATAAGTGGGCAGTACCACTATAAGAAGTAAGCCCCCTTTACAACTCGGTTAAACCTTAAGTGCTAAAGAGAGATATAAAAGTAAAAATGCAGCTTAATTGATATCTTCAAGCTTATTTTTTAAATCCACTAGATCGGTGGCTACGGTGGTTGGCTGAATTTCCCACGGATCAAAAATAGAATCCTCAGAGCGTTTTATCCATGCTCCGCGCATACCATGTGAAATAGCGCCGGTAATATCAAACGGGTTACTCGAAATAAGCCACGTGTTTGCGCCCGTTGAATTGGTCTCGCGTAAGAAATGGCTGTAAACACCTGGGTTTGGCTTAAATGTTTTCATATCGTCGGCACTTACTACACCTTCAAAAAGCTCACTAATACCTGCAGTTTCGAGCAATTTATTAACCGCGTCCGCAGCGCCATTAGAAAATGCAAACAATCGGTAATTTTGCGCTTTAAGTTGCTCAAGGCCTTTTTTAACATCGTCAAAGGCCGGTAAAATTTTATACTGATCAAGCAATTGCTGCTTCTGATCGTCACTAAGCTGCGTTTTATGCGCTAAACACGCGTAATCGAGGGCATGTTTGGTACATAACGAAAACGGTATATAGTTTTGCATCAACCCACGCCTAAACGAATACTCTAATTGTTTTTCGCGCCATGTATTTGAAAAGTTTTGCGCGTTATTGCCTATCATATCTTCAAGTAAAGACAGCACGCCGTGAGTGTTTATAAGCGCACCGTATACGTCAAATGCGAGTGTGGTTGCCATGTTTGCTCCCAATAATTTTAAGATACTTGTAAGTTAGTCGTTTTGAGCTTAACTTACTTTGAACGATTGCTCAAATTAATAAAGTTTACAACACGATTGCAGCGCCTATTATTTAAAAACGATACAAATTAAAGGACTAAATAACATAGTATGAAAATATATTTTTTAATTTACGACAAAGTTGAAGAGCTGGATTTAGTTGGTTCTTGGGAACTAATAGGCCTGCTGGCAGAAAAGGGGCTATGTGAAAAACCCAAATTAATATCGCTAAATTCTATGACTCCCTCAGGTGAGCACGGCATGCGTTTTAGTGCCGATTATCCTTTTACTGACCCAGTGCAGCCCGATGTATTATTTGTACCTGGCGGTAGTGGTGCACGTATAGCAATGGAAGACCTTGACGTTATTAATTATCTTAAAAAAACAGCTGAAAACTGCCACAGTGTTTTATCTATTTGCACTGGTATGTATTTAATGCAAAAAGCGGGGCTATTTAAGCATTAAAAAGTAACCACCCACTGGGCTTTTCTAGATCACCTTAAAAAAGATAACACTGTAACCGTAGTTGAAGAACGCTTTGTAAAAGATGGCAATATTTGGTCTTGTGCGGGTGTGTCAGCAGGTATGGATATGTGCCTTGCTTTTATTGCCGATTACTTTGGTGAAGATGTTGCCTCCACCATACAGTTAGACGCAGAATACTATCCGTCACCAATTATTTATGGTGACGCGCATAAAAATAGCGCCACATCTAATTACATTAAAAAGCTGCGTTAAAGCCCACTTTATAACTTTATGTTGGGCTTTGCTGCTCTTAACCCAACATACGCTTTGTAAACCCCCATTACACTTTGATTAAAAAAACACAAGGCGCTTGCAGCGTGCTGATTAAAATTAATAAAACTTATAGGTATCAAGCGCTAAAATATCCAGTTCAATATCACTAAAGAGTTTTTCAACTTGCTTGCCGCCTGCGCCCAAAGCAGCAAAGAGTGGTAAAAAATGCTCTTGGGTAGGGTGGTTAAATAACACGTGAGGTGCATCGGCTAAGTAATTTAAAAGTGCGGGCGTGTCTTGCGCTAAAAGCTTATATTCAACCCATTGGGTAAACGCTTTTACCATTTGTACACGGTTAGGTGTAGCAGGGGTTTTAAACACTTCTCGTAGGTTGTGGCTAATGCCGCCAGAGCCAATAATTAATATATTATCGTCACGAAGTGGGGCAAGTAACTGCCCATATTCATACATGGCTTTTGCGCCTAATCGAGTATTTATAGACACTTGTACAATAGGAATATTTGCCTGCGGGTACATTAAGCGCAGTGGTATCCATACACCATGATCCCAGCCTTGGCGTTCATCAAGTATTGCTGTAATGCCTTTATTTTTAAATAGCGTTGCAATATTACCCGCAAGCTCAGGATGACCTGGAGCTGGGTATTTAATGTTATACATATGCGCAGGAAAATTATAAAAGTCGTGAATGGTTTCAGGCGCTTGCCCTGCGGTTATTACAATATTATGAGCCGCTTCATCGTGGGCCATATCAAAGTGCGCCGAAAAAATAACAATAGCGCGTGGCGTGTTGAGTGACTTGCCAAGCGCTTTTAAAAAGTCAGACGTTGGCGATTGCTGTACGGCCATAATAGGTGAACCGTGAGAGATAAATAGTGCAGGTTGAGCCATGGTAATACCTAAGGGTTTTATTAATATCCCCGTATTTTATTGGCTTTTATTTTGTTAATAAATAAAGCGCCCATTGAGATATTATAAATACAGTATTGTTAAACTGATTTTTATTTTCCCCCACGTTAAAAAGCCGGTGCGTAAACATCGGCTTTTAAATTAACACTAAATAAGCAATCAGGCGTGTTAGTAGTTAATTGCACCACCATCAACATTAATACATTGTCCGGTCATAAAATCGCTGTCTTCACTAGCTAAAAAGTAAATAGGACCAAGTAAGTCTTCAGGTTCCATTGCACGTTTTATTACTCGTGAGCCTAGTGTGCTATTTTTAGCTTTATCAAACTGTGCGTTATTTTTAACGCCTTCGCTTTCGGTTAAGCCAACTAATAGGCAATTAACTAAAATATTATCGTTAGCAAGCTCAGTGGCCAACGCACGTGTTTGCCCAACAACCGCGCCTTTAGATGCCACATAATGGCAAAACATAGGTGCACCGCGTAAAAATGTACCCGATGCAATGTTAATGATTTTACCGCGACCTAATTTACGCATGCTAGGCAACACTGCTTTGGTACACTGAAAAGGCCCACGTGCATTTACGCGCATAACTAAATCCCATTCGTCTTCAGATATTTCCCAAAATGGTTTAAGCTCAAGCGCAGCAAATATAGCAGCATTGTTAACTAATATTTCAACCGGGCCAAATTCAGCTTCGGTTTGTTTTACCATGGCATCTAACGATTCACTATTCGTTACATCTACTTTGCAGCCTATTGCTTGGCCGCCAGCGGCAATAATTTCAGCTACAGCTGCGCTTGGGTCGGCTAAATCAGCAAGCACAACTTTAGCGCCTTGTTGAGCTAAACCTTTTGCATAAGCAGCGCCAATACCTTGTGCTGCACCAGTAACGATGGCTACTTTGTTGTTTAATCTTTTCATGGCTTTATCTCTTAGTCATTAATAAAAATATAAGCGTGCTTATTCACGTACAGCGATACTGCATTATTAATAAACCCGACTTGGCGTTAGAATGGATAAAAAGAAGCGTGATTGCTGCAGTAGCACGTATTAACTCCATTTTGTTGTAAATAAATAGTTATTTACGCAAAAAAATGTGTTTATAACGCTATAAAAACTCACTAACTGTGCAAAAATGCGATGTGTGGACTTTAACTGTTTTTATAAACATAATTAATACGATCTTTATTTAAAAATTATAAACAAGGCATTGCTAATAATGGATAAGCTAACCACCATGAAGACTTTTGTAAGTGTTGTACAAGAGGGGTCTTTTTCTAAAGCTGCCGATAAGCTCGATATATCGCCGCAACTTGTGAGCAAGTATGTGTCTGCGCTAGAAGAGGGGCTTGCTACCCGATTACTGCACCGCACCACGCGCAAAGTAAGCACTACCGAGGCGGGAGATCACTATTTTACCCGCTGCTTACAGGTACTAGACGATATAGACGACATGGAAAATTCGCTCGATAACCTAAACGAAAATGTCTCAGGTGTGCTCAGTATTAGTGCCCCTATGTCGTTTGGGGTTAAGCACTTAGCACCGCTATTGGTTGAGTTTCAAAAGCGCTATCCAAATTTAAAATTAGATCTAAACCTTACCGACCAATTTGTTGATATTGTTGAGCAAGGTATTGATATAGCGCTGCGCATTGGGGTTTTAAAAAGCTCTTCACTTATTGCTAAAAAAATAGCGCCTATTAGGTTAGCGGTATTTGCCTCTCCTTCTTATTTAGCGCAGCACGGCACGCCTACTAGCTTAGAAGAGCTGCAATCGCATAACTATTTACGCTACGCACACACCGAGCCCACAAAAAAGCTACGTGGAGCGAACGAGCTTAAAAACGAGTTAAAGCTTGAAAGTAACCTAGTTGCTAACAATGGCGACCTGCTACTCAATGCCGCTATAGCAGGTGGCGGTATTGCCATGCAGCCAACATTTATAGCTGGTGAGGCGCTGGCACAGGGTAAAGTAGTACGTATATTAAAAGACTACGAGCCTGAGCCAATAGGGCTTTATATGGTGTACGCAAACAGGCAGTTTTTACCCAGTAAAGTGCGCGCGTTTGTTGATTTTGCGAGCAATTATTACACCGATACACCTTATTGGGATTTAGGAGAGTGAGATGTCAATCACCAACCAATTAGCGCTATTTGTTGATGTAGTACAGCAAGGCTCATTTGCAAAAGCCGCGGCCCTGCACGATATGGACAACTCATCGCTTTCAAAGCAAATTAAAAAGCTAGAAAGCAGTTTAGGTATACAGTTACTTAATCGCTCTACGCGCTCGTTTTCGCTTACCTCCGCAGGAGAGGAAATACTCCAGCAAGCGCATATTTTAATTGATACGCTCAGTGATATTCATAGCATTGCCGACTCCTACCAAGCAAAACCTAAAGGTATTTTGCGTATTACCTCGGGCATGTTTTTTGGGCAGCAGTATGTGCAGCCGGCCATTAATTTATTTATGCAAAAGTACCCTGAGGTAAAAATAACCCTCATGCTTGATGATAAGCGCAACGATATTATTGCCGACCATTACGATTTAGCATTTAGAATTGGCAAATTGAATGACTCCAATCTAATGGCAAAAAAAATATCTGATATGCACTTTGCTTTGGTTGCCTCTAATGACTTTATTGCACGCCATGGTATGCCAAGCACACCTGAAGAACTTATCGCCTTACCTGCGGTGGTTTATGGCAATGGCGATGTAAGCCTAGATCAAATAAAATTAAGCACCCAACCTCATGGTGATGAATACAAAACTCATAAAATGAAAGGCAACTATAAGGTAAGCGATGTACGCGCCATGCTTGATGCCACAAAAGCGGGTTTAGGGTATGTGATGCTAGATTTATTTAACCTAGAAAAACCCATAGACGAAATGGGGCTAGTGCCGCTATTAACTAATTATAAGCTTAGCGCATCGGGCGCCGGTATTTACGCGCTGTATCCTCACCGTAAACAAACACCACTGGTGAGCGAATTTATAAAAACTGTACAAGAGTATATTGGCAGCCCTGCATTTTGGGTAAAACATATTCCTAATTACAACAAGTTATATAAATAATAGCCACAAAAAAGCCCCGTTAGGGCTTGGGTATACTCAAAAAAACTATATTAGCTAAAGGCCTTAAAAGCCTTCTAACACCACTTTACCTTTAGCGGTTTGCGATTCAAGGTGCTGATGCGCTTTGCGTAAATTGGCTGCATTAATTTTACCTAAGTGCTCACCTACCGTAGTTTTAATTTGCCCTTGGTCAATCATAGTGGCTACGTTATTTAAAATAACGTGTTGCTCTTGCATGTCGTCGGTTTTAAATAACGAGCGAGTAAACATAAGCTCCCAATGTACCGACACGCTTTTGTTTTTAAATGGCACAATATTAAGTGTTTCAGGGTCATCAATAAGGGCAAATTGACCTTGTGGCTTCACTACTTTTTCAATTTCAGGTAAGTGCTGCTCTGTATTGTTTAAGCTAACAACGTAATCCACTTCGCTTAAGTTTTTAGCTGCAAATTCTTCACTTAACGGGTTACGGTGATTAACAATAGTGTCGGCACCTAAATCTTCTAACCACGATATTGTTTCAGCACGAGAAGCACTGGCAATAATATTTAATTTAGTGCGCTGCTTTAATAGCTGCACCATTATTGAGCCCACACCACCGGCGGCACCAATAACTAAAATGCTTTTAGAATCATCGTTTTTAGCTACGTTTAAACGGTCAAACAATAATTCCCACGCAGTAATGCTGGTAAGCGGCAATGCTGCGGCTTCGCCATACGAAAGCGAACTTGGCATATGGCCAACAATACGCTCGTCAACTAACTGAAACTGCGCGTTACTGCCTGAGCGCGTAATGTCGCCTGCGTACCATACTTTGTCGCCTGGCTTAAAAAGCGATACGTTTTCGCCAACCGATTTAACAACCCCAGTTGCATCCCAACCAATTACTTTATACTCGCCCTCAGCTGCTGGCATTGCTTGGCGAATTTTAAAATCAACCGGGTTAACCGATACCGCTTTAACTTCTACTAAAATATCGTGGCCGTGTGCTGTTGGCGTTTCAAGTTCAATGTCTTGTAATGATAATTCGTTTTCGATAGGTAAACTTTTTTGATATCCAATTGCTTTCATGGGAGTTGCCTCGTTAGCTAGTTAATACTCTGTGTTGATGACGCTATTTTGGCCTTATCAAGAGTATTAAAAAAGAGACAAAACACCCAATTATTATGGAAATAAAACTCCATAATAAAATAGGTAAATAATTAAAATTCAATTGCACATAGCTGTTATCGTTTTAAATTAATAATACCTTATTAACTGTAACGGGGGTTTACAGTTAGGTTATATTTAGCTCAGTTAATTTATTCCACGCACTTTCGCCACCGGGGTGCAAAGCCGCATGATACCTATACGCATAGTAAGTTATTGGCACGCAATGGTGCTCATTCCCTACAACTACCAAGGTATTATTTTTAAGCTCGTTCGATATAACGTAGTCGGGCAGCCAGGCAATACCATTGCCCGCTACAGCGTGCACTTTTAAAAGCTCAGTCATGGATGAAACAAACACCTTTTTAAGCTTAGCGCCCGATATAATAGGCTCTAACTGCCGCCCCATGTAGGAGTCGAGGCTGTAGGCTAAATGCGGTATAGGCGCTGCGCTTTCTAGGTTATATAAGGCTTTACCTTGCTCGTCACAGGCGCTAACAGGTAATAACTTAGCATTACCTATTTTTTGATGACTAAACGGCGGCAGTTTAAGGCGTTCGTTATCAAAGGCAATAAGTAAGTCGCATTCACCTTGCTCTAGCGCTTCGGTGGCTTTATCTACGTCTATAGCCTCTAAATTAAGTACAATGTCGCGCTCATCTTGCGTTTGAAAGTTAGCGAGTTGTAAGGTTAAAAAACTCGCTAAAGAATGTGCGGCTGCAACCTTTACAGAATAATTTTGCTGCACCGATAACTCCTCAAGCATGCTAACCGAGGTATTCATTTGGTTAACTAAATTACGCGCCGTTATATGAAATATTTTACCGCTTGGGGTAAGGGTTATAGGCAAGTTTTCTCGGTCGATTAGGGCTGCGCCAAGGGCGTCTTCAAGGGCTTTTATACGCCGACTAAATGCAGGTTGCGTAATATGCCTAAGCTTTGCCGCTTGCGAAAAGCTTTTTGTGTGCGAGAGCGTTAAAAAATCTTCTAACCATTTACTTTCAATATTCATAGCGACCACTTAGTTATGCAATTTGTGCATGGATGTTAAAATAATAGCATTATTCAAACTAAATAAAACACTATAAATTAAGCCTATAAACTCAATAACCGGAATGCAATCATGCTTAGAACTCTTGGCGTATTAGGTGGAATGGGGCCTTTGGCTACCGCCTCATTTATGAATCAGGTAATTGCGCTATCGCCCGCTAAAAATGATCAAGAGCATATACCTATGTTTATAAGGAATATCCCGCAAATTCCTGACAGAACAAAATTTTTAATGGGTCTTGAAGACGAAAACCCATTTTTTGAGCTTAAAAAAGGCTTTAAAGAGCTAACAAGCTTAGGTGTAAGTTGTATTGTTATTCCGTGTAATACCGCGCATTACTGGTACGACGCGCTCACTAAAAATGCCGATGTACACACCATTAGCATTGTAAAAAGTGTTATAAAACAAGTAAAAGCCACGGGCAAACAAAAGGTTGGTATTTTAGCCACTACCGCTACGCTTAATATGGGCATTTACCAAAATGCGTTTAAGCAGCACAATATTGATTTTGTTGAACCAAACACTCAGCAACAAGCAGCCATAATGGATGGCATAACCGCCGTAAAAGCGGGCGATTTAAATAAAGGTCGCCACTTGTTAAGCAAGGCATACGACTTAATGCTTGCTCAAGGTGCTGACTGCGTGTTGTTTGGCTGTACAGAAATACCGCTTGTGTTAAATGAACAAGCCAAACACTCGCCAGACACCTGCCTAGATACCATTGCTATTTTAGCGCAAGAGTGCGTTAACTGGGCATATGCGAACGCCCATCAATCAACGCTCTCAAGTGTGGCATAGAAAATATCAGTTTAAACTAGAGCTAATTAATTTAGCTCTTTTGCAAAGCGTTTTCGATAGCGCTTTGTAAGCTTTGCAGCGCGTATTTGGTCACTTATTAAAGTAAAAATAGCCGAGGCATTTGCTTTAACGCGTTTGCCTTGGCCCACTCGGCGAATTTGCCTTTTTACCAGCGCCATAGCGGCAAGCCCTGCAAGGGTTTTGTCTTTAAAGGTAACGCGCGGCATTAACAGCGGCTGCACTGAATTACTTTGCCACGCATTAACTAAATTAGGTTGATAAGCCAGTGCCGTGGCCATACCAACGAGCGCTACGCCTGAGCTAATTACTTTATTTGCCACATCTAATCGGCTAATGCCACCGGTGGTCATAATGGGTATGGTTGATTGCTCGCTAATTGCTTTGGCAAATTCCAAAAAGTACGCCTCACGTGCAAGTGTACGTTCATCACCCGTTGTTCCTTGCATAGCCGGTGCTTCGTAACTGCCGCCTGAAAGCTCTACAAAATCAAGCTTTAATGCACTAAGCATATTAACAACTGCTTGCGCATCATGCGGCTCAAAGCCGCCGCGCTGAAAATCGGCTGAGTTTAACTTAACCGATACCGAAAAACCGGCGCTGCATTGCGCTTTAATACTGCGTGTTATTTCAAGTAATAATCGCGCGCGATTCTCAAGGCTACCGCCCCATTCGTCATCACGCTTATTAGTTAGTGGAGATAAAAACTGCGCTAATAAATAGCCTTGTGCAGCGTGTATTTGCACGCCATTAAAACCTGCTTTTTCGGCCTGTTGCGCTGTATGGGTAAAACGAGCGATAACATCACTAATCTCGCTTTTATCCATAGCTGTTGGCTGGGCAAATAAGTGAGAGTGCTTACCCATATTAAGCGCAATATCAGAGGCACTTAGCGCTTTACCGCCCATTTTTTTAAATACTTGGCGGCCAGGGTGATTTATTTGCATCACAATTTTACAGTCGTTTTGTTGCCCTAAACGAGCAAGCTCTGCAAAAGGCGTTATATCGGTTTGCTGCTCAAGGGCAAGGCCGCCAGGCCCTGTCATTGCAAGGTGGTCAACCATAACATTGCCGGTAAAAATTAACCCGCAACCGCCTTTTGCCCATTCGTTGTATACATTTTTAAGCACTTGCGATGGCGTTAGGTCGGCCTCTGCGAGGTTCTCTTCCATAGCGGCTTTTACTACTCGGTTTTTAAGCGTTAAACCGCTTGGTAGGGTAAAGGGCGTAAATACAGCAGATTGTTCAAACTCAGACATACATATAAACCATAAATTGACATTACAGGCACTATAACCTTAAAGTCAGCTTTAAGGTCAACCCGCTTTTTTATAGTAGAGGCAATAATGAAAATAGGTGAACTAGCTAAGCACTCAGGTATTGCAGCAAGCACCATACGGTATTACGAAAGTATAGGGCTGCTGCCACCCGGTACGCGAAATAACAACGGGTATAGGCAATACGACAAAGCCAGTGTAGAGCAGCTTAAAATGATTAAGTTTGCACAAAGTTTAGGGTTTTCGCTTGAAGAAATCCCCTCCCTGCGTAAGCCTAATGAGGAGCTAGATCACAACGCCATTATTGAGCGCCTCACTCAAAAACAACATGAAGCTAATGCACTAATAGAGCAGCTACAGCGTAAGTCAGAGCGTATTGGTAATTTAATTACACTGCTTAATGCAAACTGGTCTAATGGAGAGTGTATTGGCGATGAAAAAATAAATGAGTTATTAAATGAGGTGGAGTATTAAAGGCGTAAGCGAGTACATGTGAGCTTTAGTTGTATTAGTTTTGCGGCGCTTTACCATGAAAATTGATATAAAGCTTTTGTAAGTTGACAGGCACTAGAGGCCAACCAACCGCAATAGTATGAGAATTTGCGCCCCAAAATAATGTTTCTACGTAATATACGTCTATGTATTCAATTACTTTTGCCTCAGCGTTTACTAGCTTTTCAGCCATAAAACTTAAATAACGCTATTTTTGCTCCACAGTACCAAGAGCAAAAATAGCGTCTCTATCCTCATAATTTATAGGGGTTAACGCTAACCTTTGCGAATTGAGTAAGGGAAAAACCATTAACCTTCCTTTTAATGTATAAAACAGTAGAGATAAATCGAATTTAATCTAGCTCTAATTGGGCTTTTTCTACGCTTTCGTTTGGTAGCTCTTTTTGAACCGATACACCTAGCTCTTTAAATTCTGAAGCTTGTTTAATTAAGTTACCTTTACCACGGTAAAGCTGTGAAAAGGCTTTATCGTAGCTTTCTTTTGCGCGGTCTAGTTGTTTGCCAACACCTTCCATACTCGTTAAAAAACCATTGAGCTTGTTATAAAAGCGCTCTGCACGATTCGCCAGCTCTTTAGAGTATTTGGTTTGCTCTTCAAAGCGCCACAGCTGTTTAACAATATTAAGGCTTGTAAGCAGAGTCGTTGGTGTAGCAACTAAAATGTTTTTTTCGATAGCTTGTTGGTAAATATCGCTTTGATATTTAAGCGCCTCTACAAATGCAGATTCTATAGGCACAAACATAATAACTACTTCAGGCGAATTTATACCAGGGAGACGATCGTACGATTTACTGGCAAGCTCGTTAATACGCGCGGTAACAGCATTTACATGCTCTTTAATTGCTTGGCTAGCCTCTAGCTCGTTTTCGGCATTAACGTAGCGGGTATAAGCGTTTAGCGATGTTTTAGCGTCAATCACTAAGTGGCGGCCCTGAGGTAAATACACCACTACGTCGGGGCGCAGTCGACCGTCTTCGGTATTAAACGATACTTCGCGTTTGTAGTCAGTACCCGCACGCAGGCCTGCGCTGTCGAGTACGTTTTCGAGCATTAGTTCGCCCCAATTACCTTGGGTCTTTTTTTGCCCTTGTAAGGCATTACTAAGTTTATCGGCTTGCTCGGTAATAGCTTGGCTTTTAGCTTGCAAGTGCAGTAGCTCAGTTTTAAGGGCAGCACGTTGTTTTAAGTCTTCAACGTGAATCGATTCCATTTTATCTCTAAAGCCTTTTAGCTCCCCTTGAACTGGCTTTAATAGTTGCTCAATGCTTTCTTGATTTAGGGTTTTAAAGCTTTGCGATTTTTCTTCTAAAATTTTATTAGCTAGGTTTTCAAACTCTTTTTTAAGCACATTTTTGCTTTGCTCTATTTGTGCAAGCTGCTCGGTAAAGTTTTGCTGCTTTTGCTCAAGCGTAGTTCGCATATTATTAAGCTCAATATCGCGCTGGTTATATTGCTCTCGCAAGGCACTAAGTTCGCCTTCGGCTTTACGCCAAAAGTGGTTGTATTGAACACTTTGTTTTTCTTGCTCACTAAAGCGAGTTTTAAAATGCTGCGCTTCATCGCGTTGCTCTTGATGTGATTGCTCGAGCAGCTCGTGCTCATCAAATAAGGCGGTGTATTGCAGCTGTTTATTGTCGTACTGGTTTTGTAATAACGATAACTGTTGCTGTTGCTCGCTAATGTGTTGTTTTAATTTATTACGAGAAGGGAGCGACACTAGGCCATATAGTACGAGCCCTGTTGCAAGCCCTGCGCTGGCACTTAACCAATCTATATGCGTTAATAACTGAGTAAACATAAAATAAACTTATAAAATTTAGAGACATGCCATCATAACGAATAAAGGTAGTGGGGGGTAGGGCGTAACATTTACTAAAGGCATAAAAAAAGCCAGCTAAAAGGGCTGGCTCAATCATTACTAAATTTAGTAACCAATCAGGGAAATCAACATGAAACTTGTGATAACTGCAATTAATCAACAAGCGTAATAGTAGACGCCACTCATTAAATTAAGTTCACATAAAAATATAAATAATTATAAAAACTAAAATGTGGGCATAAAAAAAGCCAGCTAAAAAGGAGCTGGCTCAATCATTACTAAAATTAGTAATTAAACGGGGTAAATCAACATGAAGCTTGTGTTAACTGCAATTAATCAACAAGCATAATAGTAGACGCCGCACACTAAATTAAGTTCACATAAAAATATAAATAATTTAAAAACTAAAATGTGGGCATAAAAAAAGCCAGCTTAAAAGGAGCTGGCTCAATCATTACTAAATTTAGTAACCAATCAGGGAAATCAACATGAAGCTTGTGATAACTGCAATTATTCAACAAGCATAATAGTAGACGCGCCCTTTTAAATTTAGTTCAAACTATTTATAAAAAATGCAATTTAAGGTGTTAATTACAGGCATAAAAAAAGCCAGCTAAAAGGGCTGGCTCAATCATTACTAAATTTAGTAACCAATCAGGGAAATCAACATGAAGCTTGTGATAACTGCAATTATTCAACAAGCATTATAGTAGACGCGTGTTTTTAAATTTAGTTCAAACAATTTATAAAAAATGCAATTTAAGGTGTTAATTACAGGCATAAAAAAAGCCAGCTAAAAGGGCTGGCTTAATCATTACTAAATTTAGTAACCAATCAGGGAAATCAACATGAAGCTTGTGATAACTGCAATTATTCAACAAGCAATATAATAGACGCCGTTTGGTTAAATTAGTTCACATGCTAAGTAAAAAAATTAGCTTTTTATAAGTGATAACATTTGCTGCTCATCAAACGAAGTAAAGCTCATTGATTTATCGGTAAATAATGCATCAACTAGCGCTTGCTTATCTTGCTGCATTTTAAATACCTTTTGCTCAATTGAATTGCTCATAATTAATTTATAAACAAACACTGGATTTGTTTGGCCAATACGATAAGCACGATCGGTGGCTTGTTTTTCAACAGCAGGGTTCCACCATGGATCAAAGTGAATAACGGTATCGGCTTGAGTTAAGTTAAGCCCAGTACCGCCTGCTTTTAAACTGATTAAAAACACCGAGGTTTTGCCACTGGTAAATTCGTCAATAACTTTGTCGCGATGACGCGTTTGCCCAGTTAGCATACTAAATTTGATATTTATATCGTTTAAACGCTCTGCAATTAAATCGAGCGCAGAGGTAAATTGACTAAAAATAATCACTTTACGACCAAGGCTTAGCATTAACGGTAAATGCGTAGTTAGCCATTCTAATTTTGCTGAACCTGCTTGTGTTTCTGGCTCAATTAATTTTGGATGACAACAAATTTGCCTTAGCTTTAGTAGCGCTTCTAAAAATGCGAGCTTACTTTTTTGTGCGCCTTGCTCAGCAAATAAGTCGATGAGCTTTTCTTCTAGGGCGCGCGTAATACCTTGGTACATATCTTTTTGCTTAGGTTCAAACTCAAACTCTTTTAACAGCTCTGTTTTTTGTGGCAGCTCTTGAGCTACCTGCGCTTTTGTGCGGCGTAATATAAACGGCATAATAAGCGCTTTTAGTTGCTCAGCTCGCTCTGAATCGGCTTCGCGCTCAATAGGTGTTTGAAAGTGCTGTTTAAAGTGCGCTTGCGAGCCAAGTAATGAAGGCATTGCAAAGTCGAGTAACGATTTAAGCTCAAACAAATTATTTTCGATTGGCGTGCCGCTTAAACATAACTTAAAGTCGGCATTTAAACGCTTAACTAAGCGCGAGACTTGTGCAGTATCGTTTTTAATATATTGCGCTTCATCTAAAATAATATTTTCAAAATAAAGTGGCGAGTAATAAGCAATATCACGCTTTAATAATGGGTAAGTAGTTAAAATACACTGCGCTTGCGCTAAATGTTGTAAAGGCTCATTACGTTGCGAGCCAAAAATAGTGGTTACTTTAAGACTTTTAGCAAATTTGGTTATTTCGTTTTGCCAATTACTTACCAAACTTGTAGGGCACACTATAAGAGTAGGGCCCGCTTGCGGGCGATTAAAACTGCTGGCTAAAAAGGCGATAACTTGTAGCGTTTTGCCAAGCCCCATGTCATCAGCAAGTATGCCACCTAATTGGTGGCGCTTTAAAAAGCTAAGCCAATCAACGCCTTGTTGCTGGTATTCACGTAGTGTTACCGAGTCATTTAAACCGTGTAAGGGCACCACGGGCATTGCCTGCTCGGTGTTGTTTAACTCATCAAGATAACGCTCCAATGAGTCATCATGAAGATCTATAGTAACTGCGGTATGCTTTACCAGCTCAGGTAAATAAGAAAGCGGGATATTAAATTCATCGCGTGTTTTAACAAATTCAAAACGTTGTTTAAATTCGGTCAGTAAATTAATGGCGGCTTTACTAATAACACCAAATTGACGCCCAACAGGGTAGTAATAAAACAGCTCACTTTGACGATTTAACGATTGATACGTGGCATCATCGGTATTAAAAAGTACAGCGGCTTTGGCATCACTTAATTGCACTTTACAATGCATTTGGTGACCTGCAGCACGGTTTACATCGAGTGTAACGTGCCCTTGGGGGTCGGCTACATTTACTTTAGTTTGAGTTACCTGCCAGCCACGCTTTTTAAAGCCAGGGAATACTTCGTAAACAAGCCAATGTAAATGTATAGGTGATTGTTTATTAAATATAAACTCACTTTGTAAACCCCCTTTACAAAACTCAAAACCTAAATTTACTAACTCATTTGTTACTGTGTTTTCAAATGCACTATTTATTAAGCTCGCGGGTGCTGTTCCCGCTAAATAATTTTTATTTTTATATTTAAATAATAGCGAAACTTTAAGCCCTTGCTCATCCATAGTGGCTTTTAAAACAGCATTACCAAGTTGCTTAACATTGACTTGTTCGTTATTCGGATGCGGAATAACACCGGCGCCAAAATTGTCGGCAAGTTGTTTATAAATGCGATCAAAATTAGCATCGTGCAGTGCGGGAATAGATTGTAAATGAGCGATTTCGTCGGCGCTAAGCTGTGTTCTGATCCGGCCTACTTTAAAGTGATCGAGGTCTAAATAAGCGGGCGGCGTGGTTTTTATCAATGCCCAATTTTTACTGTGTTCAAGCTCAATAATTAATTGCGATAACTCGTTTTGCTGCTGCCAATTAAAGTTAAGCGATTGCCCAGTTTGCGCTTTAATAGCAACACGAGAGCGTTGTAAAAATAAACGATCGGTGGCAATTAATTGTTGTAGAGCGCTAAAGCCCCATTGACCTTTTAGCTCTAAATTACCTACTGCATTTTGTGAGCGAATCCAACTAAAGAGTCTAAAGTCACTTTCGAGCAAATCGTTTGGCGTTACAAAGCTATTTAATTGTTGCTCAGTTAAATTGCGCCCGAGCGTGTAATTATTATTTTTGTCGTAATTGGCAATTTTTGGCGTTAAAAATACTTTATTGTTTTCAATGTCTAATACAAATAAAAGAACTTGCGAAGGAGCTTTAGCATCAACACTTTTAAGTGCTGTCAGTTCACTAAACCAATCGTTAATAAAGTAGTCTTCTCCGTATTCACCTGAGTGCTCTATTTTAAGTTTAAATAATACAGCGGCTAAGTGCCTACATTTGGTTTTAGCATTACAGGTACAATGCGTATCAACAGAGTAACCAGTAGGTACTTTACTGATCTCAATGCGTTGGTTAAATGCTGATCCGGTGTCGCCTTGTACCGTTGAATCAATAACAGCAAAATCACTGCTGTGCTCTAACCAACTAATTTGGTCGTTTTTATAATACTCTTTGCCTTTATCGAGCACGTTGGGCCTAAACAGCTTTTTTATAAAGCGCTCAGAAAGAGGGAACAAGGTTGCCTGCTCATTTTTTATTTCTTCAAAAATAGCCAGTAAATCATTTTTTGATAAGTTAGCAGACATGTCACTCTAAGTATTAAATTTTTAAAATAATTCTGCCAGTATATTCTTTAACTGCGCACAGCAAAAGCAATATTAACGTTATATAAACTGGTTGGAGCTGCTAGGTTAGTAAAAAATCGGTTTATACGTACTTTATGACACTTTATCTGCCAATATGAGAATAAGTAAACAGCAAACACACATGTTACAAACAATTTATTAACAATGCAGGGGCTTTACAGATCAGTTTTTTACTAACAAATTAAGATCCAGCATCAAATAGTCGTAAAAACTAAATTCAGTTGGTAAAAATGTGATCTTTAGAGCAAAAATGAGGGATTTATAGGTTATAAATAGCAAAAAAGATCAGGATTTTACTAAGTAAAAAGCCCATCAGATCAGAATTTAACTAACCTAACAGGCTTTTAAGATCACTATTTTACTAAGTAATAAGGGGCTAATTAAACGCGCTTAACAGCTTAGTAAGTTGTTCTAAGCGTTTGTCAGTCAATACTTTATTATCTATTTTAATAGATACGTCACCACTTTTTAAATTACGTTGTACGTTTATAAAGTTGTTTTCAAATACAGCTTCACGTTTAGCAACCACGCTAGGCTCGGTAGTTAAACGTTTAGTAATTGCCATAGCGCGTTTGTCGTCGCTTGTAATGGCGTTAATCTCATCGTCTGTATGTAATTCGCTAACTAGGGCGTTAAACGCCTGCTCGTCGCGCTCCTTTGCACTAACAAGCTTTTTAGCGACTTCTCTGCCTACGTGATTAGCCGTTGGGTAAAGTGAAATTACATCAGCGGGGATTTGCTCGTACGCTTTAATGGCATCTGCAATTGCGGTGTGCGATACACCTTCAATAGCGGCAATTTCGCGATAAGAGCCTTTTTTACCTTGCTCAATAAGATCGTTTTTAGTTTGTTGATAAGCTTGTCCTAGCTCCCAAAGGCTTGGAGCTATGTACTGATCTGAAGATACAGCTAAAATTTTAGCATCTTGATCGGTAAAATCAGGAGAGCTTAAAACTAAATAATCGGCATTACCTAAAATACATGCCTTTCGACGACGTGAACCGGCAAGTACTAAGTTAGTATTTCCCTGATCCCAAAGTAAAGCAGGGTGTTGATTACGTCCATCTTCACTAATTGCAGGTAAAATATCAGAAACCGACTTTTCGTTTAATAGCGCTTGTACACGGCGGTTTTTACCGTAAACCGTGGTGCTAGATTCAATATCTGCATGAGCAATAACTTTACACACTAAGGTTATTTCGCGTGTAGGGTCGCTTGGCGCAGGCATTCTTATTACATCACCAGCGCTTGCTTGCTCAAGTAATGCATCAAGGCTGCTATTGCCTACGGCAGTTGCAAATGGATCTAAGCGGGTGTCGTTTTTACGTTTTGTAGCCATTTTTATGTAACATCCTTACTTAGTGTTGTTAAGTGATGATTGGGTTGACTCCCAATTAGAACGAATAAGCATTTCTAATTCGTCCACAACATCTTTAATATTTTCTTGCGCGCGTAATAAAGACTCGCGACTTGCTAAACTATCCGATGCTTTTTGATCAAATATGGTATTAAAAGACGATGAACTAGCCGTAATTGCCGAGCTGTGATTAATTGGGTAGCTCATTACTTGGCGGCCAAACGCACTACGTACATCTTTAACAATATCGCGCTGTGAATGATTACCCTTAACGTAATTGGTCACTAAAAACTGCATAAAGTCCCAACCTTCATGACCAAGTGCCGCTACTGTGTGGTAAATCTCACCTAAACGCTTTAAATATTTATTGTTAGCATCAAAATCTACAGCTTCTGGATGAACTGGAATAAGCATCGCCGTAGAGGCCATTAAAGCATTATAAAACATAAAGTTAAGTGTAGGAGCGGTATCGATTAAAATAATATCGAATTCGTCTTTAACCGGCTCAATAACCTTTTCTAAAAGCTTATGATAATGACGTGTTTGTTCGTAATTAGAGGTGTCTTTTAAAAGTGTTGCTGTCTCGTGTTCAAAGTAAAAGTCATCCATACCTGAGGGTAAAACACGAATATTTGGAATATGCGTAGTAACAAAAGCACTAGAAACAAACTCTGGCCAGGTTTCGCCTTCGTCTAAATCAATACAATCACGCATTAAGTCGCCTACCGTAACAGGGTCGTGATCGTTAGAAGGGAAAAAGCTAGAAGACGAACCTTGAGGATCTAAATCAATAATACCAATACGATAACGTTTGATATTAGTCGTCGCCAATGCAGCAGCAATATTAACCATACTGGTTGTTTTACCACAGCCACCTTTAAGTGAATTAATAACAATAACTTGGAGTTTATCGTTAGCAGTGCGGTGATCTGGCTGAATATCCATGATATCGGCCATCGCAAAAATATTAACTAACGTGTACGCATAGTGCCCATTTGCACCACGCTTAATATTTAAATCATCAAAGTCACCATTGTCATGACGACGTTTTAAGGTACGATTATTACACCCTAATAAATCTGCTGCCGCTTTTTGGGTGTAAGTTCTTAATTCTTTTTCTTCTGATTTAAGATGAGCGCGATAATGTTGTATGCGTCCTTTTAAAGATTTTTCAGCAACTTCGGCTGTTGCTTTTAAAAGCCGGTAAGTACTTAGCGCGTTATTATTGATAGACATACTTTCTTCCTCAAAGTTAGGCAGTTAGTATAATGTCCATTCAAATAGCTGTAAACAACTATTTAAGGCGACATGCATTTTAATAACAAGACATTTAAAAATATTTTTACACCTTTAAGATTGCTTAGTATAAATAAAGAAGTTTAAAGGTGGTTAAATATATAAGGTAATAAAGGTTAAGGGTGTATAATAGCTATGTAACTATATGATATTTATAAATAATGTTAAAAAAAGCAGATCACCTTTATACTTGGTTAAGATCAGATCTTTATCTACATGCAGATCAGCTTTTTACTAAGCCTTATTTAATTATTAGAGTTATGCACAACTTACTCAATAAGTTATGTACAAAATGACTGTGTGAGATCAGTTTTTTACCAAGTAAATTAGAAAGTTATACACTTAAGCTTACGAAGAGCAGGGCGTTTAATTGGTATAGATCTGATCTGTAGTAAGTACAGATCAGATCTATGCTAACTCGAAGTACTGTTATCCACAGCAGGTATTTATTTTACTAACGTTTGTCGTGTAAAAAGTTTAAAAATAGCGCTTTTAATGGACAAAAAATAAATTGAGTTAGTAAAAATTTAGCTTGAGAAGCTTATCTTAGTAAAATAGTGATCTGAAATTAAGCTTATCACTCTCTACTTAGTATAATAATGATCCATTACGTTTATTTATACTCGGATCAGTTTTATACTAACTTAAACATTTAACTTTTGTTGCTTAATGTGTTGTTATTAGCTGTCGCAATAAAAAATGGAAATCAGAACAATGAGCCGAAAGGTCAACATCTCGGTAGATAACTTGCCCGATACACTTAGGGGCCAAATACACGGGGTGGAAAGTGCAATTGATAACGAAAGTTTAGCACTATTTACAGATAACAAAGATGTGCGAATTTCTATCGAAAATGCCGCTCATGGGTTACGTGCTTATTCAAACACGTTTAACCACTATGATTTATGGGGCCGTTTTGTACGTTCTGGGCATAAAAAATTGCCATTGGAAGAAGCACCTAAAAAAACAATTATTACGCGTAAAATATCCGAAAAAGTAGATGGTATTTTATATGACGGCGAAATAAAAATTACACCGGCTGTTGTAAGCACGCGTAAAGATGGCGAAGACGTAGAATATTTAGTGTGGCCATCGGATAGAGAAGAAAAAGTTGAGCGCGCGTTAATTCGCCTTGCATCGAAAGGTAAAATCGTAAAAATCAATTTTAAGTCCGGTATTCAATATGCCGTGGTTTTTTCGATGAACGAATTAGCCCAAGAACTTAAAGCGGTTGGCCAATCAATGCCATACCCACAAATTAAAGAATCATTGGAAGCACTTCAAGGTTCTAAACTTTCATTTAAATACTCGGCTACTGATACTAAAAATACAGATATTGATGACTCTTTTTATGAGTCAAACATGAACTTTTTATCATCTCTTCATTTTAGTGGTAAAAAAGGTCAAGGCGGCAACGTTAAATGTGTTGCATGTTTAAATGCATTTGTTCATAACATGATTGATAACCTTGAATACAAAGGGTATTACTTTAACAGTGCGCAAGAGCTAAAACGTGGTTTATCGCGTTGGATGATGCTGCGTTTATATCACCTTTGGCGTTATGCCGCGCCTGGTAAAACGTATCATTTTAGATTGCTATCTATTATGGAAAAATACGGGTCTATATATTCAACCGACGATATCACAGAAAACAAATTAAAAGCATTACGCCGTGATATGACCACAACAATGAAAGACTTGATTGAAAAAGGGGCTATTTCAGAATACAGCATTACTAATGTAAAAGATGATAAAACCGGTAATATTATTGATTACACCTATGAAATGCATCCTTCTGATCAGTTTTGTGATGAGATACTCACGCTCAATAAGCACAATAAGCGTATTGAGATTCAAGGTGGTAAACGAATTGTCGAAAACGCAGTTTTAATTGATGAAGATAAAATAGAAGAAATAGTTGAAAAATAACAACGGTTAAAATACTAGACTACTTACCAAAAAGGCCACACAGTGTGGCCTTTTTAACATAATTATTTATCTACTTGTTCTAAGTAAAGCCTATCCACTAAAAAGTCATACTCTTTTTTTCTCGGGTGAGACTCTGGTTTTTGATAATCTGGCAAAGTACCTAACTTAACATCGGGCTGTGGGTTAATTAAAATAAACGGCAATGCAGCACTTACGTGATACCTATTTTCTGCGGTGTACCTAACATTAACTTGGGGACTTACTCGGGTAGGGCGGCGAATTCTTAACTTTTCTTTTTCACCTAAACTAGCTACTCGCATTTGCTCTTGTGCAACAAGGGACTGCCATTTTTGTTGGTCGATCATTCTTGGATTTCTATAACCAGCAGATTTATCGAGCATTTCAAGTGCCATTTTTTTAGTTAGAGTTTTAGTTGCATGCTTATGCATCCAAGTAAATCTCACTGAAAAAGGGGACTCACTTTGAAAATGAATTTTTCGATAGGCTGCAAGAGTGATTAAATTTGGAACCGCGTTATGAACAGCTTCAAATCGAGCATCGTTATTATCGATAGCCAAAACACACTCCTTAAAAGCAGCCTTAGCTTTATTAACTTGTTGTATTCGGCTAGTTAATGCTGCGACATCTGCATTTTTTAAAACCAAAAGCCCAGGATGACGCTTTAGTACTCTACTACTTAAACTTTCTTTTTTATAAATATCAGTAAATGAGTTTAAAATTGCCCTATGAGCAATTTCACCGGTTGATTTTTGTACAGGGATTGACTCGGGAATAATATTTTCATCAACACTATTTATATCTGGTAGCTGATAATACTCAGCCTTTGAATATTCAAAGACACGTAATTCATCAATCAATAACGATGTTAATTCATTCATTAAATCAAACTGACTTCTTATTTGTACTTTAGAAACCATAACCACCTTAAGAACACATCTTACTTATATAATTATTAAGTTTAACCTTTTGCTTTGGTTTTTTAAAGTTAATTCATCTTACTAAAGCTAAGATTACGTTTAAATAGAGCTAAGTATGATGTGTTCTTTAGTGTCATTTGTTTATCCTAGTGAGATTCGGTGCTTAAGAGTTTGCATATAACATAAAGAATTAGTTAAACCAGGCGTGATAAATACACTTATGTGTATAAGCTATATGGGGAAATTTGTTGTAACGCAGGTAATTGTCAGGGCGGTTTATACTTTTATATATTATCGCTCTGTGTAAAATAGTTATTGAGCCTTTAGTTTAAGGCCAGCAATCAATTTTTTGGTTCGCCACTTTAGATAGTGTTGGGCACTCATTATATAATTCTTAAAAGTGATACTTGTAATACAGCGCTAGGCACCTGTGATGGGGAAGGCTGCTCTGTAAAAATGAACTCTACTACAACTTAATATTTAAAGTAGTGGTTCATACAGACTGTTTTTAGTAGCTCTAATTAGAGTACTGACATCGTGCAACAACCTGATCACAGCTGTACATAATAAAGTGGACTTATTGCTATAGCCTTGCACAACCCCGAGCCATATATCATATACTCGAGCCAATTACTAGCCACCTAGATAATCTAATTAAATTATCACTGTAAAGCTAAGATTACATTTAACCCACTTATAGTATGATGTGTTCCCAATAAAACTGTTAACTTTAAGGCTTTGAATTCAATTTGGTTTGGGATGGTTAAAAAAGCGCCTTCATAAGTTTAACTTATTGTATTTGAATAAAAATAATAAAATTAAACAACGCTTAAAACTAAGCCTGAGCAGCCTTAAAATCACAAATAACCTTATATATATTTAACTCATAACAAATTAGTTGGTAAATAGTGAATATAGTCCTTGAACTTAGGGCCATGCATACGTTAATTTCTTTATATCAGGTAAAGTAGGAATGAGGAAAGAACATGCAATCGTGGAACCCAAATAGCTGGAGAGAACTGCCAATACTACAGCAGCCACAGTACCCAGATCAAGAAGAACTGAAAACAGTAGAGAGCCAGTTAAAGAGTGCTCCGCCACTTGTTTTTGCAGAAGAAACAAGAAGCCTCTTTAAACAATTAGAAGATGTATGTGAAGGTCGTGCATTTTTACTTCAAGGTGGCGACTGTGCCGAATCATTTAGCGACTTTAATGCCGCTAATATTCGCGATACATTTAAAACCATTTTACAAATGGCTGTTGTTTTAACGTACGGCGGTAAATGCCCAGTTGTTAAAATTGCACGTATGGCAGGTCAATACGCTAAACCACGCTCTGCAGATTTAGAAACTATTGACGGTGTATCTTTACCATCTTACCGTGGTGATATTGTAAATAGCTTTGAGTTTACAGAAGAAGCACGTATTCCCGATCCACAACGTTTAATGAAGGCATACCACAACAGTGCTGCTACATTAAACTTACTTCGTGCATTTGCACAAGGTGGCTTAGCAGATTTACACCAAGTGAATCGCTGGAACATGGGCTTTGTAGCCGCTAATCCGCAAAAAGAGCGATTCCAACAGCTTGCTGACAAAATTCAAGACGCACTTGAATTTATGGAAGTATGTGGCATTAATTCTACTATTGCGCCAAGCCTTAAAGAAACCGACTTATACACGTCTCACGAAGCGTTATTGCTAGGCTATGAAGAAGCACTAACTCGTCGCGATCACCTATCTGGTGACTGGTACGACTGTTCTGCGCACTTTGTGTGGATTGGTGAGCGTACTCGTCAATTAGACCATGCACATATTGAGTTTTTCAAAGGTATTAAAAACCCTATTGGTGTTAAAGTTGGCCCAGAAATGGACCCAGATGACCTAATTCGTTTAATTGATGCAGTAAACCCAGATAACATTCCGGGTCGTTTAACGCTAATTACACGTATGGGTGCCGACGTACTGCCGGAAAAACTTCCAGCACTTGTAAGACGCGTTCAGCAAGAAGGCCGTAAAGTTATTTGGAGCTCTGATCCAATGCACGGTAATACTGAAAAAGCGACATCAGGCTATAAAACGCGTAGCTTCGATAATATCATGCGCGAAATTAGCCAGTTTTTTGCTGTACATAAAGCTGAAGGTTCATACGCAGGTGGTATCCACTTAGAAATGACTGGCCAGCACGTTACAGAGTGTACCGGTGGTGCATACGGTTTATCTGATGATGACCTAGCGCAACGTTACAAAACACAATGTGACCCGCGTCTAAATGCAGACCAAGTATTAGAAGTAGGCTTTTTAGTAGCTGACTTATTAAAAGACGCTCGTAAATAATAAATAAAAAATTAAAGCCGCATATAGCGGCTTTTTTTAGCAAAACAGTAAATTAGTTGGTTAGTACTTACGTCGCTCAAGGTTACTGTCTATTAAGATTTTTGCAGATATTTCCTCTACAGAATGATGGGTAGAATTAAAGTATGCAATTTTATGTCGCTTATAAAGCATTTCAACTTCACGCACTTCAATTCGGCATTGTCTTATTGATGCGTATTTAGAATTTGCCATACGACGATGCCTAATTGCAGCCAAACGCTCAGGGTCAATAGTTAACCCAAATAACTTATGTTTGTAAGGGAGTAAACATTTAGGTAGTCCCTCACTCTCTAAGTCGTCTTCAGTTATTGGGTAATTTGCAGCCTTAATGCCGTACTGTAGGGCTAAGTACAAGCTTGTTGGTGTTTTACCGCTTCTGCTAACACCTACTAAAATAATATCGGCTTCAGAAAAGTTTTTAATATTTCCGCCATCATCATTCATAAGGGCATAGTTAACCGCATCTATTCTAAAGTCATAACTTTTTTCATGAATAGAGTGGGTACGATGCATTTTTGGCACTGGCGCAACATTAAGCTCTTTTTCTATTTTTTCACTGTAAGTAGACAAAAAATCATACGCGATTGCATCGGCCGATTTAATAATTTCACTTAAGTTGTGATTTACGAAGGTAAAGAATACAAATGGCTTCTCACCTTCTTTTGCAGCAGTTGCGTTTATTAACGCTTTAATTTCATTTGCTTTTTCTTCTGTTTCTACAAAAGGAATAGTTTTATGATTAAATTCAACCGGAAATAACGACAAAGTCGCGTGACCAAACACTTCGGAGGTAATAGCAGTGCCGTCTGATATATAAAAAGCAGTTCTCATAGTTAACCTTTTTATTACGTTTAATCCCTAAAATGACTTACTCACGGTTTACGTGAGGTCTAATGCCAGTGTAGAATGAAGGTGACCTTTATAAAAGGTTTTCTTTCTTAACTCTCACAGTTACAACTACAATTTGTTTTTTGGAGAAAGACCCGTGCAAGAATACGTTCTCTGGTATCAAGAGCTTGGTATGCAAGATGTTCCTCGTGTTGGCGGCAAAAATGCCTCACTGGGTGAAATGATTTCAAACCTCGCTAACGCAGGTGTACAGGTTCCGGGTGGTTTTGCCACTACAGCCGACGCTTTCAATGAGTTTTTAGAGCAATCTGGACTCAATGCAAAAATTCACGACATTTTAGATACGCTTGATGTTGATGATGTAAATACACTCGCTAAAGTCGGTGCCGATATCCGCCAATGGATTATCGATACCCCATTCCAACCTAACCTAGACCAAGCCATTCGCGACGCATACAGCCAACTTCATGGCGATACATCAGCTGATGTATCATTTGCAGTACGCTCATCAGCCACCGCTGAAGATATGCCAGATGCATCATTCGCAGGCCAACAAGAAACCTTCCTTAACGTACGTGGTATCGACTCAGTAATGGTCGCTATTAAACACGTATTTGCTTCTTTATTTAACGACCGCGCCATATCGTACCGTGTTCACCAAGGTTACGATCATCGTGGTGTTGCATTATCTGCTGGTATTCAGCGTATGGTACGTTCAGATAAATCAGCATCAGGCGTTATGTTTAGTATTGATACAGAGTCTGGTTTTGAAGACGTTGTATTTGTTACTTCAAGCTACGGTTTAGGTGAAATGGTTGTACAGGGCGCAGTAAACCCTGATGAATTTTATGTTCATAAACCAACATTACAAAAAGGGTTGCCATCAGTAGTGCGTCGTAATATTGGCTCAAAAGCCATTCAAATGATTTACTCAACAGATGAGGCACACGGCAAACAAGTAGAAATTGTTGACGTAGAGCCAAACCTTTCAAACAAATTTTCAATTACAGATGAAGAAGTGCAAGAACTTGCAAAACAAGCTGTAATAATCGAAAAGCACTACGGTCGTCCTATGGACATCGAATGGGCAAAAGACGGAAACGATGGCAAATTGTACATAGTACAAGCGCGCCCAGAAACCGTTCGCTCAAACGAAGATGCCAATATTATGGAGCGTTTTCAATTAAATGGCACAAGCAATGTAATTGCTGAAGGCCGCGCAATTGGTCATAAAATTGGTAGTGGTGTTGTTCGTGTACTTGATTCAATTAAAGAAATGGACCAAGTACAAGAAGGCGACATTTTAGTTACCGACATGACTGACCCAGATTGGGAACCTATCATGAAGCGCGCCGCGGCTATTGTTACAAACCGTGGTGGGCGTACGTGTCACGCAGCAATTATTGCCCGCGAACTTGGTATTCCTGCGGTAGTTGGCTGTGGTAACGCAACCGATTTAATTCAAGCAGGCCAAGAAGTAACGGTATCATGTGCTGAAGGCGATACAGGTTACATCTACGAAGGTATTTTAGATTTTGAAATACTAACGTCGCGCGTTGATAAAATGCCAGAACTGCCAATGAAAGTGATGATGAACGTAGGTAATCCAGACCGCGCGTTTGACTTTGCACGTTTACCACATGCAGGTGTTGGTCTTGCCCGTGTTGAATTTGTAATTAACCGCATGATTGGTGTTCACCCTAAAGCGCTATTAAATTTTGATGCCCAATCACCTGCGTTACAAGCAGAAATTACCGACATTATTGCCGGATACGAATCACCGGTAGAGTTTTATATCTCTAAATTAGTAGAAGGTATTTCAACGCTAGGCTGTGCCTTTGCACCAGAGCGTGTAATTGTGCGTATGTCTGATTTTAAATCAAACGAATATGCAAACTTAGTAGGTGGTGAGCAGTACGAACCTGAAGAAGAAAACCCAATGATTGGTTTTCGTGGTGCTGCACGTTATATCTCTGAAGACTTCCGTGATTGTTTTGCCCTTGAGTGTGAAGCAATTAAACGCGTAAGAAACACCATGGGTATGACCAACATTGAAATCATGATCCCATTCGTACGTACCCTTGAAGAAGGTAAACGTGTTATCGAATTACTAGAAGAGCATGGCCTTAAACGTGGTGAAAATGGTCTAAAAGTAATCATGATGTGTGAGCTTCCTTCAAATGCATTACTTGCCGATGAATTTTTAGAGATGTTCGATGGTTTTTCTATCGGCTCTAACGATTTAACTCAGCTAACACTTGGTCTTGACCGTGACTCAGGCCTAATCGCACATTTATTTGATGAGCGTAATCCTGCGATTAAAAAGCTACTTTCTATGGCAATTAAAACAGCTAAAGAAAAGGGCAAATATGTAGGTATTTGTGGTCAAGGTCCTTCAGATCATGAAGATTTTGCAGCATGGTTAGTAGAGCAGGGCATTGATTCTGTTTCACTAAATCCAGATACAGTACTAGAAACATGGTTATACCTAGCAGACAAACTTGCTAAATAAACATCAGTACCCGTAAAAAATAAAAATGCCAGCAATTATGCTGGCATTTTTGTATGTGGGCTAAATTACCGTGCTAATTTTTTATCTAAATAATTACACGATTTAGTTAAGGCTTTTTGGCAAAGCTTTAAATAATGCCTCGCTTTTGGGTAGTAAAAAGAAAAGCACAGTAACCCCGCCATAAAAAATATCAAGGAGGGGCTAAGGGCGTGTTTATCTTTGTGGATTGAAATTTGTTCAATCTAGGGGCGATTAAATCGCGGCGCGAGGTTTGTAACCTAGTGGGCTAAGTAAAAATCGAGTAACAAAGAGTTAATCGTCCCTAGAAAGAACCCATAGGGCAGCGCATGTTTGGTATTTATGCTGCGTTATCGCCTATTTATGGGGAGTAACACTACATAGGCTCTGCCTTGCCTAAAAACCAAACATACTGCTGCAAATTCAACAACCAAAGGTCAACACGCCCTAGCTACTACAGCAAAAAATAGCCCCAGCAAAATAAAGAACACACCTATGATCTGTAATAGTAATTTTTTCATATAAAACTCTGCACATTGGTTTAACTTGATTATAAATACAGAACCTCAAAATACGATAAAAAGAGTGTTACAAACTGTAAAATCTTCAATTTCTATTAGCCATCACCATGATATAATTACACAAATGCCTTAAATTATCGCCGTCATGATAGCAACAATTACACAGCAAGATGCAGCGACAGAGCTTGTCGCAAACTACTTAAGTACACTTAAAAATCAGGGATTTAGTGGAGACACCGATGCAAGCTATGCAACGCGTTTAACCGCCTCTACTGATAACAGTATTTATCAGCAAATCCCACAAGGTGTTATTTTTCCTAAAACCGAAAAAGACATTCAACTGGCATTGCAAACAGCATCTCGCGACCCATTTTTGTCGCTTACTTTTGGCCCACGTGGTGGTGGTACAGGTACTAATGGGCAATCACTCACACCAGGAATAGTGGTTGATTTGTCTCGCTACATGCGGGAAATACTCGAAATTAACGTTGAAGAAGGTTGGGTTAGAGTACAAACAGGTGTAATTAAAGATCAATTAAACGACTTTTTAAAACCGTACGGCTTTTTCTTCTCACCCGACTTATCAACCAGTAACCGAGCAACTATTGGCGGAATGATCAGTACTGATGCATCAGGTCAAGGTTCATTAGTGTACGGTAAAACTAGCGACCATGTTTTAGGACTTACTACCTATTTAGTCGATGGCAGCCCAATGGTGACATCACCAATAGACATAGAAAAAGCTAAAGTAATAGCCGAGCAAGAATCATTAATCGGTAGCCTTTACAAAACAGTATTGGAAATTTCTTTAAATGAGCGCCAAGCTATTTTAGAAAAATTTCCACGCTTAAATCGCTTTTTAACAGGCTACGACCTAGAACATGTGCTAAGTGATGACTTACAAACTTTTGATATGAGTAGGCTAATTACCGGTTCAGAAGGCTCGCTTGGTATAGTTACTGAAGCTAAATTAAACCTAACTCCCATAGCCGAATTTAAAACACTGATAAATATTAAATACGACAGTTTTGATTCGGCACTTCGCCACTCTCCCTTTTTAGTGGATGCGCGTGCAACATCAGTAGAAACAGTCGATAGCAAAGTATTAAACCTGGCTCGCGAAGATATTATTTGGCATTCAGTATCGGACTTAATAACCGATGTACCAAATAAAGATATGCAAGGACTCAACATGGTTGAGTTTAATGCAGTATCACCTGAAGATATAAAAGACAAAGTAAACACACTTTGCACATTATTAGATGAATGCGTAGCAAATCAAACCAATGGTGTTATTGGCTATCAATTAACCAGCAGTAAAAGTGACATTTTAAAAATTTATGCAATGCGTAAAAAATCTGTCGGATTACTCGGTAATGTCAAAGGCAGCCAAAAGCCATTGGCCTTTGCTGAAGATACCGCCGTACCGCCAGAAAACTTAGCCGACTACATTGTAGAATTTAGAGCATTACTCGATAGCCATAATTTACAATACGGTATGTTCGGCCATGTTGATGCGGGTGTTTTACATGTACGCCCGGCGCTAGATATGTGCGACCCTGAACAAGAAAAACTGCTTCGTAAAATTTCAGACGAAGTTGTAAAACTCACCGCTAAATACGGCGGCTTAATGTGGGGCGAACATGGTAAAGGTTACCGAAGTGAATACGGCCCTGAGTTTTTTGGCGAGCATTTATTTAAACAACTACGTAAAATAAAAACAGCGTTCGACCCTAATAATAGAATAAACCCTGGTAAAATATGTACTCCCATAGAAAGTGAGGACCCACTAGTTAGTGTAGATGGGCAAAAACGTTCGTACTTCGATAAGCAAATTTCTATCGATGTAAAAACAAGTTTTAACAATGCAATGACCTGTAATGGTAACGGCATTTGTTTTAACTACGACGAAAATTCTCCCATGTGTCCTTCATATAAAGTAACCGGCGATCGCAGGCATTCGCCAAAAGGCCGCGCAACATTAATGCGAGAATGGTTACGACTTCAAGAGTCTAAAAATGTAGATTTGCTCGAAGTAGAAAAAGAGCTTAACAAAGGCGAAGTTATTACCTGGTGGGAGCGTTTTGTTCATAGCCGTGAAAAAAACAAAGGTGTTTACGATTTTTCTCACGAAGTAAAAGAGTCAATGGATGAATGTTTAGCGTGTAAAGCGTGTACAACATCTTGCCCAATTAAAGTGGATGTACCTACTTTTAGAGCACGCTTTTTAAATTATTATCACAGTTATTACGCGCGCCCACTTAAAGATTATTTAGTCGCTAACATTGAAAGTTCGGCGCCTGTAATGTCTAAATTTGCACGTGTGATCAACCCAATTGTTAAAACAAACTTAGTAAGTAGTTTAATTAAAAAAACAGTAGGGTATGTAGATACACCCCAATTAAGTGTGCCTTCACTCGAAAAACGCGTAGCAAAAGCACATAAATTTGATTTTGAATTATTAAATTCACTTTCAAGCGATGAACAAAATGACTATGTGCTAATAGTGCAAGACCCGTTTACCAGCTTTTACGAAGCCGAGTTAGTGCAAAGTTTTATAACACTTATCACCACGCTGGGTAAAAAGCCGATGCTATTACCGTTTAAACCTAATGGTAAAGCCCAACACGTAAAAGGGTTTTTGCATGAGTTTAAAGTAACCGCAAAAAATGGCGCAGAATTTTTAAATAAACTCGCAGATATTAATTCGCCTTTGGTTGGTTTAGATGCATCGTTAGTTATGTGTTATCGCGATGAATACAAAACCATTTTAGAAAATAATCGCGGCGAGTTTCATGTACAACTTGCCCATGAATGGTTACAAACTCAATCGTTTAAATCATTATCGGCTAAACAAAAAACCGATACTGAATTTACATTACTAAGCCACTGTACAGAAACAACCGCTTTACCAAAAGCGGCAAGCGTATGGAAAACAATTTTTACTGATATTGGTTTAACCCTAAATACAACCAATACTGGGTGTTGTGGCATGGCCGGTACTTATGGCCATGAAGCACAAAACCAAGAAAATTCCCGTGCACTGTACGAAATGAGTTGGAAACCAATAGTAGATAAAAATAAACCAGAGCAACTTTTATCTACCGGTTTTTCGTGTCGCAGCCAAGTAAAACGTTTTGAGCAATTTAAACCAAAGCACCCAATAGAGTTGCTCGCTCAGGTACTTAGCTAGTAAAAGTTAAAAATAAAAAAGGCGTAACTTAAAAATAAGTTACGCCTTTTTTATTAATACCAATTCGCTTAGTTAAGTGATTTATTTTAAAGCTAAAAAACGTGTTCATAGCAAAACAATAGATTCGCTAATTTTTATAAACGCTATTTAGATTTTTTAACGAAGCTATCTGCAATTGGCTTTGTACTTATACCATGTATAAACACGCTAAATAAAATAGTGGTCATTGCAATAGTGGCAATATCGTATTTATTTTCTATTTGCGTGTCTATTACCATTAAAGTAAAAACAATAGATGCCAAACCACGTGGCCCAAACCATGCAAAAGTAAAACGTTCCTTCCAATTAAGTGCTGTAAATTGTAGCGATAACATAACCGGAATTATTCTAATTAATGTTGTGCTTAATAAGGCATACACAATTATATTTGTATTTAATTTCGGAATTACTAAATACGCACAAACAAATCCAAATAAACACCAAATCATTAACGAAGTAAAATCAGCAATGTGCTCTGAATCCTCTATTAGCTCAGCGCGAATATCAGTTTTAGAAAATTTATCAAATAACAAACCCGCAATAAACACCGCTATAAAACCGCTGCCATGAAAATATTGAGTGATAGAAAACACCGCCATCGCAAAACCTAAAAGTAAAAATGGGCTGGTGCTTTTTGCAAAGTAATGGCGCTGCATTGCAAAATTTAATGCCGGAATAAATATCGCTATAGAAAAACCAGCAATCAATAATGCTAAGCCAAGCTCTCTTGAAAACACACCTAATGTATGTGAAGCAGTAATAGCAGAGTCAGGGTTTTTAGCCAATAAAATAAAAATTAAAAATACTGGTACACATAAGCCATCGTTTAATCCACTTTCGGTATTTATACCTTCTCTAATTTTTTCGGGCACTTGTGTACTTTGCAATAACCCTTTACTCAAAGCGGCATCGGTTGGTGTAAGTATAATTGCCAGCAGTGCCGATTGAATTAACGACAACTCTGCAAATAAAAATAAGCTAACACCAATACCGCACAATAAAGTTAAGGGTAGGGCAACGAATAGTAATAGGCTAGGGTATTGAAAACTATGCCTCAATACACCTAACTTAGATTTAGCCGCATCAGAAAATAAAAATATACTTAGCGTTAGCTCTATCAGTGGTAATAAATAATCTATTCCTGTTTTTAATTTTTCGCCTTCATTAGGAAGTAAAAACGCCAAAAACATGCCGCCAATAACAAAAAACATAGGGCCTGTTATTTCTGTGCGCTCTAACTGCCTTATTGAAATTGAATAAACTAAAAATAAAAAACCAATAAATGCTATTACTAAGTATTCCATTAAATTTTCCTTTTAACGCCTGATTTTGCTCGCTCTTTAATATTTGTTTGAATGTAAATTTGATCGGTTGTCGCAATTTTAGAATGGCCTAAATCTTCCGATAAATGTTTTAGCGGTCGAGTTTGCGCATCATGTGTTGCACCCGTGTGACGAAGCCAATGGGCAGTGGCTGCTTCAAGTTGTTCTGCATCATCTTTAAACCCGTCATCAAGTAACGATTGCTGAGCTAAATCAAAACTTTGCTGCACTAAACGCCTAATTTGCCTAACCGTCATCCCACCTTGGCCACGAATTTTATGCACCAATGGCTCAGATTCATCAACGCGTGGTAGGGCGGGTAACCCTCTGTATAATCGGTAACGTTTTAAATACTCAACAAAATCATCACTTAACGTAACATCTCGCAGCTTGTTACCTTTGCCCATAATACGTAAAAACCAAAAGCCGTCATTATCTTGCCAAAAGTGTGACATAACTGGCGACCACTGCGGGCGCTCTGATAATTCTGATATACGTAAATATAGCCCTTTTAAACACGCGAGCGTAAATAGGTTACGTTCAAGCTCTGGTTTTTTTTCACATAAATCGCGTGTTACGCCAAATACATATTCCCATTGTATGTCACTTAAGGTGTCTGGGATCTGAATTTGAGATTGAACTACCAAATAGGGGCTATTTTTTTTCACTACAGGCACAAAGTTAGCAAACGTTTTTTCTTCTAAAATAGAAAACTTATAAAATACATTTAGCGCAGTAAACATAGCCGCTAATGTTTGCTGGCTCGCAATTGACTCTTTTAATATAAAAGGGCGCCAATTTTGATTTAATCGACGAATACCTTGTTCATCTTTGTAACGCCATTGCACCGAAGTTGAAGCCCATTTTTTATCTGGCTCAGCCATAAAATCAACATACTCTTCAATGTCTTCGCGCTTTAAACTAAATACAGATTTTTCGGCAATTAGCCAAGACCACAAATAAAATCGTTCAAGCTCATTACGAAAACGATTAAATGTTGCCTCAGATTTTCGGCCGTACACATATAAAAATTGGTATAAAAATTTAAGATCGTCCTTTGATTCAGTTACAGTCAAGCCAACTTGCTGTATAAAGGATGCAAGTTCTGGGTATTCTGAGTTTAGAGTACCGTCGTCAAGATGAGCAATTTGGTATCTTAATTGTTTTAACGTATCAACTAAAGCAACAAGCATAATGTATAAATATTCAATAAAATAATAGACTTACAGCTTAACGCTAAAGTCCGATACTGTCTAGTATTGGACATAGTAAAAGTATATTTATTTAAACATTGTTGTGTATTGGTATGAATCTTATTAAGGAAAGTTTTATGAAAAAATTTATAGTGTTAGCCCTACTTACAATAAGTGTATTACTAACAGGTTGTGCTACTACAGGTAGTGCTTCACCTAGCGAAAAACGTGCTTTAGTTCAAAGCATGAAAAACAATACCCTCGACAAATTATACGCACAAAAACCCGATGTTAAAAAACAAATTGCCAATTCTGCCGGTTACGCCGTATTTGATAACGCAAACGTAAATGTAGTTTTAGCTAGTTTTGGTGGCGGGTACGGTGTAGTAAAAAATAACTTAACGGGTAAATCAACCTACATGAATATGGGTGAAGCCGGTTTAGGGCTTGGTTTAGGCGTTAAAGATTTTAACGTTGTTATGGTTTTTCATAACCAAGCGGCAGTAAATAGATTTATTGAACACGGTTGGGCCTTTGGCGGAAACGCAGATGCAGCAGCAAAATACGAAGATAAAGGTGGAGCACTGGTTGCAGAAGCCATTGCCGACCAAGTTACCGTATATTCTTTAACCGAAAATGGCCTTGCACTTCAAGCAGTACTAAAAGGCACTAAATTTTGGGTAGATTCTGAGCTAAATTAACACCTAATTACTCTCCTAAAAGCGGGCTGGTTTGTATAATCACGCTCGCTTTCTAATAAATCATTCAATTTAACATAACGTAATTTATGGGTTATCGCTATTACGCAAATGCGTCCTCAGTTGGTGCATTTGCTAGTCCTGCAACTAGCGTTAGCGCTACACATGCTGCACTAATCTTTTTTACAATTTCAGACCAGATTTTACCTTCTTCCTTAGACTTTGACTTTTCTATAGCAAGTTTAAGTAAGGCTTCCTTTTGATCCATACCTATAGCATTAGCCATTGCTATACACTGATTAGCTGTAATATGCCTTTCGCCTTTTTTAATTTTACTCATGTTTCCTGAGTTAAATTCCTCAAAATCAGAAATAACTTGTTTGTCCTGAGTATAACCTTTGGATTCTTTATATTTTTCAATTAGTTCGTAACTAAAATTCATAACAATCTCCTCTGTATTTCATTATAACTGTCAAACTTGATAATTAAAAAGTTTGACAAAAGTCACATATGACCGCTAGACTCCAAAAAAGAGTCCAACGTGACAGTTTGTCAGTTTAACAGGTAAATACGGATATGAGCTCAACTTTAAAATTATTTAATATCATTCAAATTTTAGTTTCATTAGTCGTATTTCAAGTTTCCTTACTTATTCAGCATACCGCGCTTATGTGGTCATCTATTTTTGTTTTTTCTCTTGGTATTCTATGTGAAATTTTATTTCAAGTAGCAAAGTATCAAATTAACAAAACTGTTTATTCAGATGATGAGGTTTAAAATGAACTCATTATCTAACGCCCAATACGCTCAAGTTTTCCCGCTAAATACAGCAATCAATTTAACGGCAAATTTACGACCTGCATGCACTGCAAAAGACGTTTTTGCAAACCTTTCTAAACCAATGAAAGAACGTTTTTTTGACTTTGAATCATGGCGAAATCGTATTTTTGAACGTCATTCTAACCTTGCACATATGCTTAGCACCGGTTACTTTTTGGCTGAAAAATTCAACAATTTAGCTGAAGCAAACAAGCGTTTAAAGTCTGCTGATACCGTTTTAACCCTTGGGAATTTTAAACACGGTCATATAAATTTATCATGTTCAGACGATGAACTATGCGAAATTGCAGAGCAAAAAGCCCGTTATTGTGAGCTGAAAATAAGTAAAAACGGCCACACTTTATCTGTATTTAATATCCTTGTTAAATACTTAAATTCCTTTGACATTCAAGAGCCTGAACTAGTTGCACCGTATTGCACACACTTTGCAGCAGACTCTTTAACAGGTATTTTAAACCGCTTTGCTGACCCAATTTTCTGGCGTCGTAAATTACGTAAAATCCAAGCGTTTACTATCGAACAATTAGCACGTGATTTGAGACTCGTACATAAAAAAGCAAGTGCTTATGTGTCACAACCAACCATCCAGAACCGCCGAGAACGTAAGCGCAAATCAGCCGAAATAATGTCTGATTTATTTGTTGTTCCAAACGATGCAAACCCGTTTGATGAGTTCGAAACACTGCAATCAATTATTGAACGTTCGCACACATCAGGTAAACAACAAGCGGCAGAATTAATGGTTCGTATTCGTGGTTTTGAAGAGCTAGCAGACATGCATGGCCATCGCGGTGAGTTCTACACACTATCAGCACCAAGTAGATATCATGCAGTTCACCATACAGGCCGACCAAATAATAAATATGATGGTTCAACCCCTCATGATGCACAGGAATATTTTAACGGAATTTGGAAACGTGCCCGCGCCCTATTCTCAAAACAAAATTTGCGCCCTTACGGATTCCGTGTTGTTGAACCTCATCATGACGGTTGCCCACACTGGCATATGCTTTTATTCATGGAAAAAGGTGACGCGATACAAGTTCGCGCAATTCTTAAAAAGCTTTGTACCGAAGATACACCAACCGAATTTAGAACAAGCACCACCCGCTTTAAGGCTATTACGATTAATAAAAGTAAAGGCTCTGCTGCTGGCTACATTGCTAAATATATTACTAAAGCCGTAACTGGTGACAGCATCCATAAAGTGATTTGTTCACAAGCTGGTGAAATGAAAATACTTCCAGCCGATGCCGCAGAACGTGCATCGACTTGGGCGAGTACGTTTGATATTAGACGTTTTCAGCAAATTGGTGGCCCCTCAGTCACCCTTTGGCGTGAACTTAGACGATTAGGCCAAGGTGATACTGGCAAATGTGAGGTTGCAAACGCAATGAATACAACACTAGACACAGTTTCAAAATACGCACTTGAGAAGGTACGCCAAGCTGCTGATTCATCAGATTGGAAAGCATTTTGCCTTGCAATGGGTGGCGTACAAGTTAAACGCAAAGACCAAACTTTACGCATTCACTACCAATTGCCCGATATTGTTGACCGTATTACTGGCGAGGTTAGCCGCAGTGAATCTAAATCACCCTACTTTGCCACTAAATATGGCGACCAACCAGCTAACCGGATTTTAGGCGTTGCTTGGGATGCTGTTGTTGTAATTACTCGACGCGGTACTACCCAGATACTCACTGAAAAAGATATTAAATCGCAACGTAAAATCATGTGCGGTGTGTCTGAACAAATACAAGGTTGGCACGATGACGGCCGCTTATTCGCACCTAGTGATGAAGATATGCAGTTCCTTGAAGCGTGCGTTCTTGAGGATTATCAAAACATGTGCTTATTCATGGATTACGAAGCTCTGGCTGGCAACATTTCGAGCGACGAAGTCGCGAGCTTGGACTTGTGTCATTAACTGTAACTATTAATAAAACTAAACCAAATTGGAGAAATTATGAATATTGAAGGCGCTATTACAGACCTAGTAAAAGTTAACCGCACAGATGATAAAGGCGCTTCCCTGCCTACTACTGGCGAATTCAAGCTGCATACTAAAAACCCCGCTCAGATTCTATCTGTGAAGGTATCTGCTGACCAATTTAACGATGGTACTTATCAGCATTTGGAAAACTTGCAATCTGACCCTAACGGCTGGGGCTTAAAGCCTGTTTTGCTCAATATTGAATATTACGAAGGTGCTAACGTAGCACGTCAAATGGACTGGAAAGGCTTCCGTTTGCATAGTTTACCTCAAGAAAATAAAGGTAAATAAAAATGGCTACTTGTGTACAGCTTGAATATGGCGAACTTAAACCAACGGCACAATCAATTGAAGATTGCACTGGCTTTGTCATGTTGGAGCCGACCGAGTACCAGCAATTTATTTTAGGGTCTAGCATTTTCGACCCTTCACTAATTAGCACTGAACAGGCGCAAGCACTTTTTGTAAGCGGCTTTTCTTTGGTAATAATCTGCTACCTAGTCTCATGGGGTTATGGTGCAGTAATTAACTGGTTTAAACCAGAAAACGACAATTAAACTTTTTAAGCTAAAAGGAAATAACTATGGATTTCACTTCAGTTACATCAGCGGTTGACGCTACTACTATCGTTGCAGCAATTACAGCTATTGCAGCAGTTAAGATTTTACCAGGCGTTGCAAAATGGGGTTATAACAAAGTTATTGGCTGGTTCCGCTAATACAGTTTTACCTGTTGTAAACAATTGCACAGTAAGCCCCGTTTCATGCTAAGTGCGGGGCTTTTTTAATGGAGTTAAACAATTATGATTTGGGGTATTTATTATGCGTTCCTCGGTATTGCTTGTGCGGTTGCAGTCGTACGCGGCTTTGAAAGCTGTTAACACACTTGGCCGTTTAACGCGCCTTTTAAAATTTATTATAAGACACCCATTTAAAACATTATTTGCTTTAATCAAAATTTGGTTTGCTTTGATGTTCTTCACTTTATTTAGTTTTATGGTAATGGCTCAAGAATTAAGAGACCCTTTTCAGTACAAGCCTTTTATTGAATGTGCTACTAATCCTCAAAATCCAAATTACTTTGAAGTTGGTTCAATTTCTGAATGTGTTTCTGCTATTGGTGGTTCTGGTGAGATGTGTCAATCCCCTCCGCCTATGCCATCTTACCCCACATCAGTATCTGGCGGTGTCGGCTACCTTCAATCAAATTATTCATGTAAAACATTAGGTAATGTACGTGTTTCATGGGTAGTTGGTGAATCCTGCCCCCCAGAAGGAAGCCCCACTTTTACAGAACCTGTTTATTCAGGCTCTAAATTAATGTGTGCTGAGCCAGTAGAACCTGAAAATACTTGTGCTGACTCTGTTGGTCTTGATAGTTCTTTTTTTTCAATTACTGTTCCTAACAATCTAACCTCTGGCGGTAATAGGCCAAAATGTGTTAACGATGATTATGGCAATACTTGCGAAGTAACTGGAAACACATTTATAGATACTGCATCTAACGAAACACACACTATTTGGTCTCCTGTTGGTGGTGGTACTTTTACAGGTGCAAAATGTGAGGAAAATGGAATGCAAGTTAAAGACCCATCAGATACAGATGATAAGTATTGCACCGTTAACAATGCTAGCGGTGTTTATTCTGTCGATTGCCCTGAAAATTCTATTGCTATTAACTGGAATCAGGTCCTTGGTTTAGCTGAACAATCTAATTTAGATAATCAGCGAATTGCAGCCATTGAGGCAACTTTTTTAAAACAAGAGGATTTACAACAATTAGTTGATAGTGGTGAATTAAAAGGTGAACAAGGCGAAAAGGGCGAGCAAGGCGAAAAAGGCGAAAAGGGTGATAAAGGTGCTAATGGCTTAAATGGTACCGATGGTGTCGATGGTGTAGATGGCGAAAAGGGCGAAAAAGGCGAAAAAGGCGAAAAAGGCGAAAAAGGCGAAAAGGGTGAGCAAGGTGAAAAAGGCGAAAAGGGTGAGCAAGGTGAAAAAGGCGAAAAAGGTGAGCAAGGCGAAAAAGGCGTTGATGGCATAGATGGAATTAATGGCGTAGATGGTGTTGATGGCATAGATGGTGTTGATGGCATAGATGGTGTTGATGGTATAGATGGTGTTGATGGCCTTGATGGCCTTGATGGTGAAGATGGTGAAGATGGTGAAGATGGTCAAGATTGTTCAATAATTCAAACATCTCAAGGTGCTTCTATAACTTGCGGCGCTTCAACTTCAACTGTAAAAAATGGTGATTCTTGTACTACAACCACACTTCCCAATGGAGATTCGCAAATTAATTGTGAAGATGGAACAACTTCTACAATTAATGGCATAGATGAAGATGGCATAATCGGTGCTCTAAACACCCAACTAACAGAAATGAAAAAACAAACCGGTGAGCTCCAAGGTCAAACAGAGTTGTTACAAAAAATAGCAGAGTATGATGGCGATAAACCAAAAATTGATTATGAAACAAAACCTGATGCTTACACCGAAATAGCAGAATTTGATTGGGATGAAAATAACTTTGGCACTGTCATGGAAAAGCATATTGATGAAATGCAAAAGCTACCTTTATTTAGTGCTATAGATGGTTTCTTTGATACTTCTTTTGGTGGTACATGCCCAGTTTGGGAAACAAATGTATCTGTTATGCAAGCAAGCTTTAATGTACGTATTGACCAATTTTGTTCAAGCGCAGTACAAAGTATTTTGCCATATATAAGGGCAATTTTAATGCTTGTTGCGGGTTTCTTTGCTTGGAGAATTGCAATTGAATGATTTACTAGATTGGTTAGCCGAACAATGGCAAGCATTTATAGATTGGTGTTACGAGGTAATACTATTTATTTTAAACGGTTTAATGTGGCTTGTTCTGCAAACATTTGAACGAATGTTAGAGGGTTTTAGATTTATTTTTGCAATGATAGAACCGCCGCAATTTATATCAGGTGGCATTAGTCAATTTAGTAGTGCTATTCCTGCTGATGTTGGTTACTTACTCGGTGCAACTGGTTTTGATGCTGCTTTGGGTATCATCGGTATCGGTTACACTTTCCGTCTAACTAGAAAAGTTTTAACTCTATTCCAGTGGTAAAAATATGATTATATTTCACGAAGGTTTGCCCGGCTCTGGTAAAAGTTACGAAGCACTCGTTAAACATATAATTCCAAGCTTACAAAAAGGGCGTAAAGTCTACGCTCGCTTAAATGGTTTTAACCATCAAAAAGTAAGTGAATTGACTGGTAAAACAGTTGATGAACTAAAGGATTTATATACCGAAATAACAGAGGAGCAGGTTCACACTGTTTACGATTTGGTAGAAAATGACAGCTTACTTGTGCTTGATGAGTTACAAAACTTTTTCCCAAGTGGTCGACAAAAACTATCTGATGAAATGACACAGTTTATCGCTGAGCATAGGCATAGAGGTATGGATATTATCTGTATGGGTCAAGCTCTTGCAGATTGTCACACTACATGGAAACGCCGAATTGAACGTAAAATTACATTTTTAAAATTATCTATGTTGGGCATGGATAAAAAATATAAATGGGAAATGTACCAAGGTTCAATTAATGGCACTAAAGGCGATGTTGTATTTAAAAAAGTAAAGTCTGGTACAGACACTTACGATAGTAAATATTTTGGTTCATACCTTAGTCACCAACAAACAACGGGTAATACTGATGTTTATAGTGATGACCGTGTAAATATATTCAAAACAAAACAATTCATGTTTTATATACCAATATTTATTGGTGTTATAGCTTTTGCTCTTTATTACTTAGTAGGTTTTTTTAATGGTGATTCTCAAGTTGTTAAGCAGCCGGTTAAAGAACCTATCAACGGGCCCGTTGCAAAAGTTGAAAGTAGGGAGCAAATACAAACCCCAGTTAAGCAAAAACCTAAAAGTGCTAAATCTGAAAATACTCCTGTCCGCTATAGTTCAGACCCATATGAAAATATAAGGCAGACCATACAAAATAACTCTGCACTTATAACTTATGAGGAAATCTATAAAGGGCGTATTGTTGATTTGCTTTTGGTTATTGAAAACTCAAATAAACAGATACTTGATAAATTCACCCGTGATGAATTGTTGATGCTTGGCTATCGCTTAAAGAAAAGCACTTTAGGTATTGAGGCATTTAGAGGGGATACTTTAGCAGCAGTTTTCCGTTATAAACCAATAGGTAAAATATTTAATAATATCCCTGACGAATCTTACCAAGATTTATACACACAAGAATAAACGCCAGAACCTACGCTTTTCAACTTGTTGAAACCGTAGGCTGGCGTTTAAATATTCATAAATCAGATGCCGTCACTGGTGACACTATGACTAGAAATCAAAAGTACGAACAAAAGCAAAAAGGAAAAGGGTTAAAAAAAATAACCCTTTGAATACCTGATGACTCAGAAATTGAGATAAAACAGATGGTAGAGTTTTTAATTGATAACCCTGACTATATACCTTTTATGGCTCGCAGTGTCATAACTGGCCGCATGAAAAAGGCTATTTAATTAGATTGTCGAAAGCTTGTTTAAAATTATCAATAGCATCGTTTTTATTATCAAGTTCATTACCCAATCGGTAATTATCAGCCTTTAAATTACTAATTTCCGTTTGTGTTTTTTGATATTCGAGTATTAAAAAATCAATTAACTTAGTCGAAGTATTAATATTTAGCCTACCCTTTAGGCGTTCAAGTTCATTAATAACTTCATCATTTGGGCGGTATGTAATAGCCATTTTAGTATCCTTTGCAATCATAATGAACAGCCAGGATAAACCGGCAGAGCATATTTTGCAATCAAAACGACATGGCAAAGCCAGGCGAAAACATACATTTTGCAATCAAATGTGCCAGCATTTTTATGGCGCAGCCATGTAGACCGCACATTCATATTAATTTAGCATTGCTGTTCATCGGTCGTAACCAAGCGCAGCGTAAATCATTTATTTAGTTACACATAACCCGCGCTTGCGCCCTTGATAAACAATTACGGAAATTCAGATAATGACGAACCTGAGATTAACACCTAAATCAAGTTCTCATTGTGATTTTTAATAAAGGAGTAAATCACAATGGGAAACTTTAAATTGCAATTTTTGTCATTATTCGGTTATGACTATGCAAAAGGAGCTAAAGAATTAGGTGTTAGTGAACGTCAGGTAAGGCGGTACGTGAAAGCAAATAAAGCATCTAAACCAATCGAGAAATTGATCTCAATTATTCACCGCGGTTACTTACCTCCGACTGGCCCGTGGGCGGATTGTAGAATTTCCTATCACGACAACACAATGTCCACACCTTGGGGCAAAGTTAAACCATCCGATGTTCAACTAGTTCACCGATACAAATGGTCAGCAAGGAAATCTGAAAATATGTACAAAACACTTAAGGAACAATATAAAACACAAGATGTATATTTATCTGACCTACAAAACCAACTTTTAGATATAATTGGTGAAATCTCAGAGCGCACAGGGAGTTAGTATGAATAATTTAAAAATTCTTATAATAATATTTATTGTATTATCGGTAGCTTTATTTTTTGCAAATAAATTACGCACTAAATCAACTAATTTAAACAGTTTTGAAAACATACCTAAAGAGGAAACTTTTTCATACAACTTAGAGGTTGCTATGGAAAAACATAAAAAGGAACAAGGTGAGCAACTACATAAACTTCGAGACGCCTATATAGAAAGTTTAAAAAATAAATATGGTGAAGAAAAATTTCAAGAGCTACTTGGTGTATGTGATTTATTTACTAATTTATATGTAAATAATAGAACCAAGGAAAATGAATTAAAGTATGTTGAAGCTTGCGACCCTATGTACCACTAATGCCAAACTGTCAATGTAGACAGTAGCACTAACCAATTAATAAAAAAGGGCTTTTCGCCCTTTTCTTTAATATTACGTACCGTAATTTATGGGTTGTGTATTTAAAGTTGTAAAATCACATACAACCTTGTATGTTTTAAATACTGTTAATTATTTAAAGGAATAAAAAGTGACTACTTTCAAAATATTGACGTTTTTCATATTTTTCACCCTATCCATAAGTAATGTGTTTGCAAATAGCTCAACATCTTCATATTTAAAAAATGAAATTAATGAAGCCCATAAAGCTTATTTGTTTAATGATACTGCCACCGGTTTATATGCATTGAACTCACTAGCTCGTTTATTAGAGTTTATTGGCCCAGATGAGCTTTCAATTGAAGGAACAAACTTAAACCTTGCTTTAACTTACTTCCGAATTGGTCTATTACATGAAAAAAATAGTGATGGACTACTTAAAAATAAGTATTTTTCACAAGCAATAGTGCTAGCTCCAAATTCAAAGGAAATTTTAACTAGTGACTTTCGCACCCTAGTTGATAAACTTGATAAAAATTTTAGTGAATGAAATATTTTATAGGTAACAATTTGTCGATACTAAATAATTATTTTATGGAAAAGAAACCGTGATATTATATTTCACAAAGTCATTATATAAATAGTAAAGCTAATTATTAAGGTATTAATAATTAGCCTTTTAAATTAAAAATCACACAAGATCTTATGATTATCCTAAATTAGTTGGGAAAACACATCACAATGTAATTAAGCTGAAACTAATTTTCGAATAGGATTCTTTCTACAAATTCTATTTATGAGATTAGCTTTAATTTTTCGAATCTACCTTTATCTTTACGCAGCCCTTAACTTATTATCTTTTACACCCATAGATTTTATCTAGTCATCAATTTATTATCAAACGCTCAAGCGACTTATCAGTTTCACTAAAAACGCTATTCCAATATTTAATGTGTGTATCTACATCAAAAACAGTAAAGTCGTTCTGTCTGGGATTCTCCATAAGGTAAACCTGCTATAAATTCTTTTGATGGGAGATCATCACAACGCTATCGTAATTTTTGTGGTGTTACTTTTTTTTTATCTAAGCGCCCTGCTTTTTAAATTTAAATTAAAATATAAAATTAAGTCGGCCTTATTAATTTTAAATAAAAACGAATTTAGTTTAGCACCTCATTGCATTATACATTTAACATGCAAACAATGACTTGCTTTGCTAATAAACTATTTATTATGCGTGCGGTAATTTTATTTAACTTTACACAAATAAAAAGGGCTATGCGCCCTTTTTATTTTTTATGATTATATAATTAATTAGTTTGTGTATTAATAATGTGTCTGTGCGTTTAGTGTGTATTTAACTTAAATAGTGTTCGTTGAGCTAATTAAAATATGAAACCAAGCAGCTAATAGCCCACCTATTAATGGGCCAATTACCGGCACCCATGAGTAACTCCAATTACTATCCGTTTTTCCTTTTATTGGTAATAACGAATGAACAATGCGCGGGCCTAAATCGCGAGCTGGATTTATCGCGTATCCTGTGGTTCCACCTAAAGAAAGCCCTATTCCCCAAACTACAAATGCAACAGGAATGGCACCAATTGATCCTAAACCTATTTTTACACCAGAGCCGTCGGAAATTTCAGCCGAAGAAAAATAAAATACACAAATGAGTAAAACAAATGTGCCTATTACTTCACTAAGTACATTCCTAAATGTGTTTTGTATTGCTGGAGATGTACAAAATACTGCTCGTTTCAAAAGCGGATCGTCGGTGGCATCAAAGTGATCTTTGTATATTGCATACACTAATGAAGCGCCGATCATAGCGCCTATAAACTCAGCAACAATATAGCTTGGTACCTCAGACCAGGGGAATGACCCTGCTACGGCTAAACCCAATGTAACCGCAGGGTTTAGGTGCGCACCACTGTATTGGCCGGCAACAACAACGCCGATAAAAACACCAAATGCCCAAGCTGTAGTGATTGTCATCCAACCGCCACCATGGCCCAATGTTTTTTTGAGTATGTCGTTAGCAACAACCCCACCACCAATTAAAATTAGTAATGCTGTGCCAACTATTTCAGCTAAGAAAGGTGACATTTTAATATTCCTTATTAGTGATAAAAACCGTCCATAACTATGTATTTATCAGACAAGCCCAAATATTTATAATATTTGGTTTACATCATCATAAATACGTATTTTATATTTAACGTTAAGTCTGTTTTAGTTTTTAATAACGTATATTAAAAAACTTAATCAGATAATTTTTACCATTTATTCTTGCAAGCAATCTTCGCTTTGAACTTTTTTGACTGAATTACACCAACCAGCATACAATTCATCTCGTTTTACTTTAGTCATATCGGGTACGAATCGTTTATCGCAATTCCAGTTTGTAGCTAATGACTCAAGTGATGGGAAAACACCCGCTTTTAGACCTGCTAAATAGGCGACGCCTAATACAGTTGTTTCACTTATGCTAGAACGATCAACTTCTGCACCTAACACATCAGACAAAAACTGCATAAGCCAGCTATTTTTTACCATACCGCCATCAACTCTCAGTACCTGAGGACGCACCCCATCTGACTCCATAGATTTTTGAAGATCTTTAGTTTGAAAACAGACTGATTGTAATCCAGCGGTTACAATCTCTTTAATACCGGTGTCTCTGGTTAAACCAAAAATAGCGCCCCGCGCATTAGCATCCCAATAAGGTGCACCTAATCCAGTAAACGCTGGTACCATATAAATACCGTGGTCTAAAGGGGTATTACACGCAAGTGATTCAGTTTCATCTGCTTTTTCGATTAGCTGTAAACCGTCTCTAAGCCATTGAATTGCCGCACCTGCAACAAAAATGCTACCTTCAAGCGCATAGGTTGGTTTACCATTTAGTCTGTAAGCTACTGTACTTAAAAGCCTATTTTCAGATTCAAGGACTTTATCGCCAGTGTTAACCATCATAAAGCACCCTGTTCCATAGGTACTTTTTGCCATGCCGGGTTGAAAGCATGTTTGCCCAAATAGTGCAGCCTGTTGATCGCCGGCCATAGCTAAAATAGGAACTTCGTAACCTAAATATGCTTGCTCTGCTACGCCAAAGTCATCAGATGAGTCCATAACCTCGGGTAACATGTGTTTAGGTATATTGAAAAGTTCAAGTAATTCTGGATCCCACTCTTGGGTGTGAATATTAAACAACATAGTACGTGATGCGTTTGTGGCGTCGGTGCGGTGCTCTTTTCCACCTGTTAATTTCCACAATAGATACGTATCAACAGTACCAAAGATTAAATCGCCATTTTCTGCCTTTTCTCTAGCGCCTTCGCAGTTATCCAAAATCCAATTTATTTTTGTTGCAGAAAAATAAGGGTCGATTAAAAGCCCTGTCTTTTTGCTAACCATTTTTTCTTTGCCAGCTTTTTTTAAACTATTACAAAACTCTGACGTACGTCTATCTTGCCAAACAATCGCGTTATAAACAGGCTCGCCTGTTTTTTTGTCCCACACAATGGTTGTTTCACGTTGGTTAGTAATACCAATTGCAATCACTTTATCTTGTTGTGGGTCAATGTGCTTCATTACCGCTTCAGTCGTTTGTTTAACAGAATGCCAAATATCATCTGTTTTATGCTCTACGTAGCCGGCTTTAGGAAAGTGTTGCTCGAACTCTTGTTGTTCTAAGTAAGCAATATTACCTTTTAAGTCGAATAGTACACTTCTAGAACTAGTTGTGCCTTGATCTATTGAAAGAATGTATTTATTCATTGTTTTTTTCACTTCTACTTTCGATTATTTTCGTTTTTTTACTATTACATGGATTTATCGGTACATACAACTAAAATACGTCCTTAATATATAATTATTTATATGTAATTTTCATTCATTTGTTTTTAATCTATAATTTGCCGATAGCTTATTCTCAAATGTGAAGCACATGACTCAAGATCAGAGACACGAATCCATACTAAAATTATTAAAAGAAAGAGGTTCAATTTCTATAGAAGAATTGGTAAGTCATTATAAGGTTACGCCGCAAACTATCAGACGCGATCTCACATATTTAGCCAATATAAATAAATTAAGGCGCCACCATGGCGGTGCTAGTGCAATTTCAAGTATTGAAAATACCGCGTATCAAACCCGAAAAATTATGGACTTAGAAGCTAAGCAAAAAATAGCTGACCACATCGTTAGTATGATACCCAATGGCTCTTCACTTTTTATAAACATAGGCACCACAACAGAGACTATCGCGAAAGCATTACTTAATCATGAAAATTTAAAAGTGGTTACTAATAACCTAAATGTTGCGGCTATATTAGGCGTTAAAAAAGACTTTACCGTGCTTATTGCAGGCGGTGAGGTTAGACACAGAGACGGCGGCATTATTGGTGAAACAACAGAAGACTTTATTAATCAATTTCGTATGGATTTTGGCATTATTGGCATCAGTGGTATAGAAGAAAATGGCGCGTTACTTGATTTTGACTATCGAGAAGTACGTGTAGCACAGGCAATTATTAAAAATTCACGTAACGTTCTACTGGCCGCCGACCATTCTAAATTTGGTCGATATGCAATGGTGAGATTGGGTAATATTACACAAGCCAATAATTTCATTACTGATGCGCAGCCACCTGAAAGTATACTTACTTTACTAAAAGAGCACGATGTAACACTGCATTTAGCCCATTAAAATAAACAGCATAGGGATGTTTAAAGCTGTATTTATACTCGTTTATGGGGATATAGCAGACAGTACAGTGTAAAAATTATTAATCATAACTTTATATTGCAATTTTTACTCTGCCATAGCGCAATTTTCAAGGTGCTATAATCCATCTTTTTTTATGTCGTTGGCATTATTAAGATACCTTTCTTTTTTTTCTAAATACGCTAGCTCAAGCTAGAACGTACTAATTTTTCAAAATTTAAATTACAACCACTGCAAAAGTTTGATTTTCATTTATGTATTTTAATGTTTGCAAATGTTCGTTATTAAGTGTTATTTTTATTAAAGGGAAAATTTGTACCATGTTTATTTTCAGCCTATAAATATTTTTACCTGCTATCCTACGTTAGATGTTGAATACCTACCCCGTGACAATAATTTTTAGTCTTGGGATTGTATTAATAAATAGGCAAGGTTTGATATTTCGCAATGCAAGTAAAACGCCCTAAATATTTAAAAATTACACCTTAGAGCCCTTTAGGCCTTATATAGTTAATTAAGCTTCTTAAAATAGGTAATCCAATAGATGAGTCAACTCAGAGACAACAATATTAAAAAGCTTCCTCAAGATGTCTATGATGTTTTGATTATTGGAGGAGGTATTAACGGTGCAGTTTCTGCTGCAGCACTAGCGGCTAAAGGTGCTAAAGTTGCGTTGATAGACAAAGGTGATTTTGCTGGTTTTACAAGTTCAAACTCATCTAATTTAGCATGGGGTGGTATAAAGTACTTAGAAGGCCATGAATATAATCTAGTTAACAAACTTTGTAAAAGTAGAAACCATTTAATGCGTAGTTACCCTTCTACTGTTAAAGAAATTCGTTTTTTTACAAGTATTCAAAAAGGCTTTAGGTTTCCTGCATTATTTGTTTATTTAGGGACTATTCTCTATTGGTTTATGGGCCGTTTTTTTACAAAATCTCCTCAATACCTTACTACAAAAAAAATTAAGTCTTTGGAGCCTGTTGTTGATACAAAAAATGTTGAGGCCGGGTTTGAATATTCAGATAGCTTTTTATTAGATAACGATGCGCGTTTTGTTTTTAATTTTATTCGCTCCAGTATGAGTCATGGCTGTATTGCAGCTAACTATGTTAGTTCACAAGGCTCAACGCGCGCTGATGGCGTTTGGACTACAAAAGCGGTAGATGAAATATCTAACGAACAATTTAACATTCGTTCTAAGGTTATCATTAATGCTGCGGGTCCGTTTGTTGATCCGCTTAATGACGTTAATAACCAAACAACGGCTCATCATCATGTTTTTTCAAAAGGTATTCACCTAATTGTTGATAAAATTACGAATAGCCATAAGGTGTTAACTTTTTTTGCTGACGATGGACGATTGTTTTTTGTGATCCCCATGGGGCCTAAAACTTGTATTGGTACAACCGATACACAAGTTCATAGTCCATACTCAGAAGTGACTGATGAAGACAGAAATTTTGTTCTAGGTAACGCAAATAAGCTACTGGATTTAGAAAAAGAACTGACTAAAGATGACATTATTGCCGAGCGTTGCGGTGTTAGGCCTTTAGCTATTAAAAAAGACGGTAATGGCCAAGCTGATTGGGTACAGCTATCGCGCAAACACGCAATAGATACGAATAAGGATAAACAATACCTGTCTATTTTTGGCGGTAAATTAACTGATTGTATTAATGTTGGCGATGAAGTAGCTGATTTGGTTACAAGCCTAGGCATTAACCTGCCACATAAAGACTACAAATGGTACGGCGAGCCTGACGACACCGTTAAAAATGAGTTTTTGCATCGTGCAAAATTAATGAACTTAGATGGTTTAACACCTATTACATCAACTGAGCCGCTTAGTAAACGGTTTTGGAGGCGCTACGGTAGAAATAGCATTAACATGCTTGAAAAAATTCGCGAAGTACCTGAAAAAGCAGAACTTCTTATTAAACACTCTGAATACTTACGTGTAGAAATAGAGCATGCTGCCGAGCGAGAAATGATAACTAAACTCAGTGACTTTTTGCGCCGCCGGTCTAAGATTTCATTGGTTGTTAGAACGCAGGATATTCTTAACGATCCTGGTTTGCAGGAGGTTTGCCAAATCTTATTTGGTAAAGAAAATGCTCAAAGCAAACTCCAAGAGTATATTGATGAAATATCAAAATAGCATTTTATAACTATCAGGCGCTTTACAGTATATTGGCTACCAGTGCAGTTAATCAATTGTTCTGGTATCCAATAGTTTAGCGACTAAATTGTAATTTAGCCTATTAATAATAAGTTCTAGTTTTTAATTTTTTATCGAAATCTTCAGCTAGCTTTTCAGTTTCGCTAAAAACGGTATTCCAATATTTTATACGTGTGTCTGCATCAAGTATAGTAAAGTCACTCCTGTCTGGAATTTTTCCGTAAGGCAACCCTGCTACAAACTTTTTTGAAGGTGAAATCATCACAACATTATCGTAATTTTGCGGTGCAACTTTACGTTTTAAACTTTTGTCAAACCAGCCTGCTTTTGGTTCGCTATTAAAATGTGGATATAAAATTAAGCCAGGGTTATTAATTTTTAAGTCAAAATGGTAGTCAATGATCCCGCCATCGCGATACATGCCTTGTGGTGAGCCTGCAATATTTTTTACCCCTTGCATAACAAGCGGTATTGAGCCCGATGCAAGTAAGGCATCTTTTAAATTTGTTTGGCTAAGTGGTATGTTTTGGGTTTTAAAATTATAACTGTCGGTTATTGATAAGTTGCTGTTTGGCGCGCCAAAAATAAATCGCTCGTACTGCGAGCCTAATAATTTTCGGTTAACCCGATTAAGCATATAGCTTTTTGATAAACCTAAAAGTTGAATTAATTTATTTTCACTAGCAATAAAGCCATTCGATTTTGCCACTATAAAATGCGCTTTAAAAATAGGATTATTTAAAATTTCGGTTACGCCGTGCTCCCCAAATACATCATCTAATAATGCGCGGGCTTTTAGTGTAATTTCAGCAGGTGTTGGTTTATTACTCGTGTAACGGGTTTGCGAATATGATTTTCCTAAACGCTCAATGGCAGCAACCGGATCGTTTTGTGCAAAACATGCAGAACGAAAAGCACCCGCTGATGACCCAATTAAATTAAGCGGTTGGGTGCGGTTTTTAAAAAACTCACCAAAAATATATTTGTCTAAGCCAAATAATGTAAACCATTTAGGCCCGCCACTTGCCCCTAAAAAAGAGGTAAATAACTCGGGTTTAAAGCCCTGCTCGTTAATAATTTTTGCTGCTGTTTTACCTGCGTGAATGTCGATCATTAAATCAGTTTACCTTATTATTCTTATATTTTAGTGCTGTTCACATAACCCAAAATTGAATAATTATGCAAAATTAAAAAGCGGTTTTATGTTGCCATAAAACCGCTTTTTATCGTTAAAATTGCTAAAAATACGGGAATCAATCCCAAATGCCACTTTCGCATTTACCCTGTACTTTTACGTCTTTTACTTTAAATTCGGGCTCTATGCCTTTTTCTCTTTGTGTGTTGTAGTCGCGATTAACAGACAAAATAGTCGGCGTGAGCAATATAATAGCGATAACGTTAACCACTGTCATTAACCCTAATGCTATATCGGCTAAATCCCAGACTTCTTTTAGAGACGCAGATGCGCCCCACAGCATCATTGATAAATAAAGTAATGTATAAATTGTGCGCCCTACTTTGTTATCGAGCTTAAATAAATGCAGGTTACTTTCGGCATAAGCATAGTTGGCCACTACCGAGGTAAAAGCAAATAAGGTTATGGCTGCCGCAACAAAGTACACACCGCCTTGTGCTAAATGTGCGGTCATGGCGCTTTGGGTTAAACGTATGCCTTCCATTTCGCCGCTTATATCTACATCGGCCAATAAAATAACTACCGCGGTACAGCTACAAAGCACAATTGTATCGAAAAACACGCCAAGCATTTGTATATACCCTTGTGTAACTGGATGATTAGGCATTGGGCTAGCACTTGCTGCAGCGTGCGGCACACTACCTGCGCCGGCTTCGTTAGAATATAATCCGCGTTGTATACCGTTTTTAATGGCAGCGCCCATTGCTCCTGCGCCTGCTTCTTGTAAACCAAATGCAGATAAAAACACATCTTTAAGCATGGCAGGCACTTGCGGTAAATTCATAATCGTAATAATAACCGCCGCGGCTACAAATAATATGCCCATTAATGGCACGACTCGCTCAGCAAAGCGGGCAATAGCTTTAAAGCCACCTAATATAATTGAGCCTGCTAATACGGTAATAACTAACCCAGAATAAAAGGTAGGTACTTGAAAAGCATAGTTAAGGGCGTCGGTTATGGTATTGGTTTGCATGGCACTAAAGGTAAAGCCATAACCTAAAAATAAACACGCGGCAAACACAATAGCAAAGGCACGGCTGCCCAAACCTTGTTGAATATAATAGGCGGGGCCGCCTCTAAATTCGCCACTACTATCGCGTACTTTATACACTTGCCCTAATACACTTTCAGCAAAGCCGGTTGCCATGCCTAGTATGGCTATAACCCACATCCAAAATATGGCGCCGCTTCCGCCTAGTGAAATTGCAACAGCGACCCCGGCTAAATTACCTGTACCTACACGGGCACACAGGCCTGTACACAATGCTTGAAATGATGAAATGTCGTCTTTTTTACACTTGCTACTGCCTTTTAACAGGCTAAACATGTGTTTAAATTTTACTATTTGAATTGCTTTTAAACGTACCGAAAACCAAATACCTGCAAACAGTAGTATGTAGATTAGTATTTGGCCTTCTCCCCATAATAGGCCATTTACACTTTTTACTACGGTATCGAACATGGGCTAATCCTTTTTGTATTTATTATGTTTTTACTCAGCGCATAGTTGAGTAATTGGCATTTAATAATGCATGTTAGCCATAGATTAAGGCAGCTAAGCTGCCTTAGTATGTTGACTTAGTGGTAGGTTATTTACTTTGCAGGTGTATGCCAGCAATCATGCATCTAACCGAACCTCCCGCCGACTCTATGGTTGGTATAGGTAACGGAACAAGTTTAGCTGTTTTTTGTATTGCTGCTTTTTGCTCGGTTGTAAGTGCATTAAACGCCGTTTGTGAGAGTGCTAAAATACGACCATTTGTACCTTGTAACTCTATTGCGTTGCCGCAAAAGCTACTTATTTGCTCATTAGATAAGTTTATTACTTCTAAATGGCTTTGTATAAAATGGCTAGTTAATTGTTTGTGCTGACTATTTGGCACCATATTTAAGCTGATCATGGCAAACTCTGTGGCTACACACATTAATACATTAGTATGATAAACCGCAGTGCCTTGCTCATCGTAGGCGTTAAATACAACAGGTTTTAGCTTTAATTGCTCGCACACTGTATTAACCACGGTTTTAGTAGTGCGCTTAGATTCTACTGCATAAGCAAGCTTATGGGGGTGGTCAATAACAAGCGATCCTGTGCCTTCTAAAAATGCATTTTCTTTCGCTAAAAATGAATAATCAGTCACAGACAACACTTTATAGTGATTAGTCAAAAAATCAATAATATCTTTTCGATATTCTAACCTTCTGTTTTCTGCGTACATTGGGTACATAACTAGCTCGCCACTTTGATGAGTAGAAAACCAATTATTTGGAAACACAGAATCGGGCGTGTGTGTATGTTCGTCTTCAAAAAGATGAACCGTTACGCCCTCGTTTTGTAATAATTTAACCGCATTAGTGACTTCGTCAAAGGCAAGCTGACTCTGATTTTGTGAGTTGCAGGTACTTTGAAACGTGTTGTCTAACATGGTTTGTGGGTTAGATGTAAAGTGATGCGGGCGCACCATCACCACCGCTGTCGGTGCTTGCTTTATGTGGCTCATGCGACTTGCTCTTGCTTAGGTGTTTTTGATGGTTGTGTACTATTAAGTACCGAAAATAAATTACGCGGATCAGCTTGTTGTGTAATTAAATCAAGTAGTTCAAACTCACCCGCAGCCACCAGCGCGTCTTTAATATACACCAGCGCGGTAAAGTCTTCGCTTGCAAAGCCTACCCCATCAAAAATAGTAAGCTCGTTGTTACTTGTACGCCCAGGTGTTTGTTTATTAATTACTTTATGAAACTCTGTTACGGCAAAGGTTTCGCTCATTTGTTGTATTTCGCCCTCTATTCTGGTTTGCGGTTCGTACTCTACAAACACATTTGCGCGCGTTAATAATTTTGAATCAAGCTCTGTTTTACCAGGGCAATCGCCACCAATGGCATTTAAATGCACGCCCTGGGGGATCATATCGCTGGTTAAAATAGTGGCATTTTTTTTATCGGCTGTGCAGGTGGTAATAATGTTCGCGCCTTGTACGGCCTCTTCTGCGCTATTGCATAGAGTTACATTTAAACCGTAACCACTTAAGTTGTTGTAGGCTTTTTGTGAGGCGTTTTTATCAATATCGTATAAACGAATGTGAGTAATGCCTAATACGGCTTTAAAAGCTAATGCCTGAAACTCAGACTGTGCACCATTACCAATTAATGTAAGCGTTGTTGAGTGCTTAGGCGCTAAATACTTTGCCACAAGCGCCGATGTAGCCGCTGTACGTAAGGCTGTTAGTAAGCACATTTCGCTGATCATGACCGGATAGCCGCTATCAACATCCGACAAAATACCAAATGCGGCCACGGTTTGAAGTTCCTTAAAGGTGTTTTTTGGATGACCATTTACATATTTACAGCTAAACATTTTACCGTCGCTTACGGGCATAAGCTCTATTACGCCATCAGGAGAGTGCGCCGCATAACGTGGCGATTTATCAAATTCTTCCCAGCGAGCAAAGTCGTGTTCTAATCTTTGAGTAAGCTCAAGCAATACGTTTTCTATTCCGACTTTATTTATAAGTTTGGCCATTGCCTGTACGCTAACGAATGGAACACCTTGTTTAGGTTGTGCGATAAAATGACTCATAAATACCTCTTTAATGACTAAATAAATTAATTGAAATAAGTTTATAGGCCAGAGGTGTTACTTAAAATGCCAAAAGTTTATACAAATAATAGTATTTTTTAGCAAATTGCTATGCAATAAAGTACAAATTTAGTAATTTGTAATAAACACATAACCCAAGGCGTTTTATGACCCCTTACATTTACGACTCATTAGATAACGCATTAATAGCCGAATTACGAAAAGATGGCCGCGCTTCTATTTCAGCCCTAGCCGATGTTTTAAAGGTGTCGCGCGGGACAGTGCAAAACCGCTTAGACCGTTTAGTCTCATCGGGCGCTATATTAGGCTTTACGGTGCGTGTACACGAACACATAGAAACCGAAGCTGTAAGAGCAATAATGATGGTGGAAGTGGTGGGTAAATCTACATCGCAGGTAATTAAAACCATGCGCGGCATACCAGAGCTAACAAAGTTACATACAACCAATGGCGCTTGGGATTTAGTGGCTGAAATACAGGCGGCAAATTTAGGTGAGTTTGATGGCGTACTCAGGCAAGTACGCGAAATAGAAGGCATTTTAAATAGCGAAACCAGTATATTATTGTCATCTACTTAGGTTTATTAACGCCATGTTTTACTTAAAGTATGTTAGGCAATACTCGGTTTATGTATTAGGTATTGGAGTAGGTAATGAATAAGCTTTCTATTCGGTATTATTCGCAAGATATAAAGCGCCACCAGCACAATTACCATCAACTCGTTTTACCCCTACACGGGGAAATTTTTATAACGTTAAATAATGACTATAAAACAACGGTGAGTACGGGCAGTTGTATCGTTATAGAGAAAAACGTAGTGCATGCCTTTACGGCCGATGAAGCCGCGCGTTTTATTGTGGCAGATTTAGACGCGCTCCCTGAAAACCTTATTAACCTTTTATGCCCTAAAATTTCAATAGATAGCCGTTTATTAAGTTACTTACAGTTTATAGAGCAGCAACTGCTCGTTTTTAGCGATGAAAAGCTTACTAATTCAACTTTTGATTTATTTTACTTATTACTTTGTGAGCAAAGCAGCCACAGTAATATTGATAAACGAATAGATAATGTAATAACCACTGTTAAGCAAAATTTAGCCTACCCCTATACGTTAAAAGAGCTGGCCGATATAGCCTGTTTAAGCGTTACACAATTTAAAACTGTGTTTAAAAAAAGTACCACTATGAGTGCGCTGCAATATTTAACTATGTTGCGAATGCAGCACGCGCGCGCCCTTTTAACCCATTCAGACTTACCCATTGCTTTAGTAGGCGAGCGCATTGGTTATAACGATGCCTCTGCGTTTAGCCGCCGGTTTAATTTATATTTTGGGCAGCCACCTAAGGCGTTTGCAAAGCAGTAATATAGATAACCTAAACACAAGATAATAAAGCAAGCTCAGGCAGAGCGTAGGTTAAATAGCGTCAGAGCAAACAATAACACCGTCTTTTTAGCATATTTTTAAAAACCTATATTGATACACTCAGTACATAGTATTTACGGAGGGTAATTAATGGCAACACACATAGGGTTTTTAGCAATATTTTCGTGGGGGCTTTTAGCATTACTGGGTAATTTAACCAAAGCGCTCCCGGCTTTTCAGTTACTTTTTATGTGCTTTGCACTTTCTTTTATTATTTTATTAGTAAAACGTTTTGCTACAAAACAGCCATTATTAACCCCTCCAAAGCTTTCTAAAAAACAAATTGTAATAGGTGTTACTGGCTTATTTGGTTTTCACTTTTGTTATTTTATGGCTTTAAAATACGGTCCTTTAATAGAGGTAAGCTTAATTGTGTACCTTTGGCCATTATTACTGGGTGTATTTGTGGCTACCCCTAGGTCTAAATTTAAAGCAATATTGGGCGGATTACTGGGGTTTTTAGGCACGCTTAGTTTAATTACCGATGGCAGTGGGTTATCTATCAATAGTGAATACTACTTAGGGTATTTTTTTGCAGGATGCTGCGCAGTACTGTGGTCTAGTTATTCTTATTTAATGTCGCAATTTAATAGCCATGTAGATGACATAGGCTGGCTTTCGCTTATTGTGGCTGTGCTTGCCCTTTGTGCACATTTTTATTTTGAAACAACCGTTATTAGTTTGTCTGTTTCACAATGGCTAGGCGCTATTTTATTAGGATTAGGCCCAGTGGGAGGTGCATTTTATTTATGGGATCATGGTTTAAAATTTGGTAACCGTTCGCTATTAGCCTCGTTGAGTTTTTTAACGCCGGTGCTTTCTACTTTTATTTTAATACTCGCCTCGCAGGCTCCCTTTAGTTGGTCAGTATTTATTGCTTTAGCACTTATTTTATTAGGCGCGGCGATTAGCAATAAAAAGCCATCGGTAAGTTTAAAAAAAGCAGAGCTTTAATTTTGCCACGGCACTTTACCAACGCTTAAACTTAAGTAGTAATTTAAGTTTAAGCGTTAATACACAGCTACATAGCGTAGCTGTGTGCGTAATCTACTATACGTGCGTTTTGGCTTTTTAAATAAGCGCGGCCTGCTTTTACACCTAGCTTATGATCAAAGCGTAAATCGTCGTTTGAGCTACCTAATAATTTACTGTGCAGCTTTTCGTCTGCAAAAATTTGTATAATTTCTACATCACTAGGCGGGTTGGCAATAAACGTTAGCTCGTCTAGGTATGCTTGCTCGTGTTGAATCAAGTAATCAAGTGTTTTTGGGCAGTAGCCTGATGCACATGCAAATGTTCTAAGCTTTTGAACCCATGCAGTTTGCGCCTGAAAATGCTCATCAACGGTTCTAATTACCACGATTTTTCGTGCGCCACGGTTATAAGCTTCGCGTACAGGCAGTGGCGCAGCTAAGCCGCCATCTAAATAAAAATCTTCACTCGATTGCTCTGCAGCTAAATGTGCTTCGTTTGCCGCTTTTGTACCTAACCAAGGAGTAAGTTTAACGCCTTGTTTATACAAAAAAGGTAACGCGCTCGATGCTTTTAACAAATCTCGCCATTGCTTACCCTCGCCTGTAGGTGAAAGGTAATAGGCTTTTCTGTCGCGTGCATTGGTTGCCGTTATAAGCAGCTTTCGCTCGCCTAAGCTGGTTTTTGCTGTTTTAAAATCAAGGGCTCTGTTTACTTCGGTGGTTTTTTCAAAGTACCAGTCTAAATCAACAATGTGCTTGCCCATTAAACCACGCCCTAGTTGAAAAAAGCGTTTGTTACGAGAAAGCCCTCTAATTAAGCGTTTAGCGTAACCTTTTTGACGTGCTAAATAGCTTGTTAAATTTTGCGAGCCGGCAGAGGTGCCAATAAATAAATCAAATGGGTCATAGTTTTGCTCTAACCATGCATCTAATACACCGGCTGTGAATATCCCTCGTTGTCCGCCACCTTCAGCTATCAGAGCAACTTTTGGCTGCGCTGTATGAGTAACTGAATTAGCCGATGCGGTTGTTAGAGCGTTCACGGTGTACCTTCCTTTAATTTAATGATGTTTGATTAATAACTACATTATAAAAAATAAAAGTGATGTCTTAAAATTGATTGTTTAAATCAGTTTGATTGAAAAAACAGAACGACAAATAATGCAAAATGGGCCTTATCCTTGGCAACCTAAATATGTTTAATTATCGAAAGTGTTTGTTCAGACATCACTTAAAGTTAATAAGTTTGTATTCACTTTTAATGATGTCTACATAGTAGCAAGGCTTGTGTGTACGCTTGCTTAACTAAACACTTCCTTTTTTAATTAATGCTTTATTTCCATTAAAATTTCTAGAGCTCGGTGGCGTTTTTCGCTGTCGTAAACATCGTTGGTAAATATAAACTCATCCACTTCTAGCTCTTTCGCTATCATTTGTAATTTATGTTTTATACTCACATGCCCGCCAACAACGCTTAAGCTTAAAAAGTTTTCTACGTGGGCGCGCTCTTGCTCACTCCATAAACCTTCCATACTCTCTACCGGTGGCTTTAGCCACAGCTCTTTGCCGCGTATTAATTCAAGCACGCGTTGTTTTGAGGTGGTAGAGAGGTACTGCGCTTCTTCATCGGTTTCTGCTGCTACCAGCGGTAAGGCAAGCATTACATAGGGTTTATCGAGTACATTTGAGGCTTTAAATTCTCGCTTATATAGTGCGATGGCATCGTGTACAAAACGCGGTGCAAAGTGCCCTGCAAATACATAAGGCAACCCTTTTTGCGCGGCCAATTGGGCGCTAAACAAACTTGAGCCTAATAACCAAAGCGGTACGTTTGTGTCCTCCCCTGGAATAGCACGTATAGGGTGTGTGCCATTGTATGGGCCTAATAATGTTTGCAGCTCTGTTACCTCGCCCGGGAAGTTTTCTGCGCGGCTCATATCATTATTTAGTGCACGGCTGGTTACTGGATCACTACCAGGGGCGCGGCCAAGGCCTAAATCTATTCGTCCAGGGTATAAACTCTCTAACGTACCAAATTGCTCAGCCACAACTAAGGGCGAATGATTCGGCAGCATTATTCCGCCAGAGCCAACCCGTATACGCTGAGTTTTACCTGCAATGTGACCTACTAATATTGAGGTGGCAGCACAAATTATACCAGGCATATTGTGGTGCTCGGCTAGCCAAAAGCGATTAAACCCTAATTGGTCGGCACGCTGGGCGTATTTGGTGGTTTTATTGAGCGTATGAGAAACGCTGTCCCCTTTGATCATGGGGGCAAGCTCTAATAACGAAAAGGGAATGGAAGATAACAAAATAGCAGCTCCTTAAAATGCATACTAACAATGGGCTTCATCATCAGCATAAAACACTTAAATGGGTCTGCTATTTATTCAATTCAAGTTAGGTAATGGATAAAAGCAAAATAGCGTTAGGCTGTTTTGCTCTAAGGTATTCATGCAAGCTCAGGGCTTTGCTGGCGCTCTTTTTTATAACCCTCTGAGTCTACGCCTTTTTTCCAATAGCCAGAAGAAACTATATTACTGCGCGGTATATTACAATCCTGGGTAAGTAAGGTTTTTGCTTTACGTACTAACCCCGCCTCTAATGCCATAAATACAATAGGTGGCTCGTTTGTGTGTGGCAAATTGTTAAGCGCGCTGAGCATATCCGTATCCGGTGTATCTGTAATTAACCAATTAACATCGCGCTGCGTGTGTAAATCAATAATGTCTTGCTCAGTAGGGGCATGCACAAACGCGTCAATTTTTGCGCTGGCGGGTAACTGCTGCATGTACCCTTTTATTGCATTAACTGAGGTTAAATCGCCTAGTAATACATAATGCGGATGCTGGTAATTATCAAGCTTTTTAGGACCTGGGCCCGCTATGCCAACCTCGTCACCTACTTTTGCAGTTATAGCCCATTGCGTAGCCGGACCTTGGTGCATGTTTATTACAAAGTCGAGCGTTAACGCGCCCGTTGTATCATCAACGTCTCTTATTGTGTAAGAGCGCATACACGCGGTTTTTAAATTAAAATCAACTTTGCCATTTTGGGGAATAAGCACTTTTACATAGCTGCCAATATGCGCTTGTGTTAAATCCGAAAACTCATCTGAGCCTACAACAATGCGCTGTAAATGCGGTGTTATTTGTTCAGTACTTAGTACCGTAGCTTTGCGAACTTGTTTACCCATTTAAAATCACCTCGTTTAACAAAATAGTTAACTGCTTTTTAAAGCAAGCATTGCACAACGCCCCATTGGTTGATAAAATCAACTATAACAAACTAATTGACATTGTCAACCATTAGAGAGCTTATGAACACGCTTTTATCAAATACCCTATTTGAGCTGATGCAAAATTACCGCGTAACAATTCGCGAGGCTATTAACGCAGGCGACCTTGGTATTAATGCTATGCACGTGCGTTGTATACACATTATTGCCAGTACATCTAACTGTACCGCTAACGACATTGTGACTAAAACACAGCGCGACAAAGCCCAAATTGCCCGCTTAATTAAAGATCTTATTGCCTTAAATCTGATTAATAAGCAAGCAAGTGAGCACGACAAACGTTGCTTTATTTTGTCGCTCACCGAGCAAGGCAATACATTGTTTGATAAGTTATTAGCCTCTGAGCAGCAAATAAATGATCAAATGTGTAAAAACTTAAACCCGCAGCAAATCAAAGACTTTTTAGATACCGCGCAACAAATGATCAAAAACATGGCGTGATCTGTCTTTCATTTCTTGGCATAACTTACACAAAACGCATATACTGTACACTTATACAGTATATGCGTTTTAGGTTGTGTTATGTTTGTTATTCCCGTTTATATAGAAGCCGGTGTGTGTGGGTTTGAATCGCCCGCGGCGCAATACGCCGAGCTCGGTGTTTCTCTTGATGAGCTATTAATAAAGCACCCCGACGCCACCTTTATTGGTATTGCCTCGGGTAATTCCATGCAAGAGGTGGGGATTTTTGAGGGCGACTTACTGCTTGTAGACCGTGCTGAGCAAGCCGATAACGGCGATGTTATTGTTGCTAACTTAAATGGCTTATTTGTGTGTAAGCTATTAGATAAAACCAATGCGCGGTTACTCTCTGCATCGCCTTTACATAAGCCGGTACAACTAACCTCAGCTGATGAGTTTCAGTTAGAGGGAGTGGTTACACTATCGATTAGAATGCACCGCCCAAGCCCTGAGCTATTAAAATGTACGCCTTAGTCGATGCCGTTGCATTTTATGCCAGTGCCGAAAAAGTGTTCGACCCCGCTATTCGCTCTAAACCTGTGGTGGTTTTAACTAATAACGATGGCTGCGTATGTGCGGTATGCCCGATAGCTCGGCGCTTAAACATTCCTAAATTTGGCCCTTACTTTAAAGTTAAGCACCTGCTTGAGCAACACAAGGTGGTTGTACGTTCGAGTAACTATGAGTTGTACGCCGATTTAAGCGCCAAAATGATGAACGTAATTGGCCGCTTTTGCGACACACAATACATATACAGTATTGATGAGTCGTTTTTGCACTTTACTGGCTACACACCCCTTATACAAAACTGGCACGAGTACGGGCATATAATAAGGCGCACCGTTTGGCGCGAAACTAAACTCCCTGTGGGTGTTGGTTTTGGCCCAACCCCTACTTTGGCAAAAGCCGCTAACCATGCAGCTAAAAAGCTAAGCGGGTTTGATGGGGTGGCCGTTATAAATAACGAGCAAAGCCGCCAAGCAATTTTACAAAGAATGAGCTGCGCCGATGTATGGGGCATAGGTAAGCGCCTAGCTAAAAAGCTTAATATAATGAACATACATACCGCGTGGGATCTGGCACAGCAAAACCCTAAAACCATGCGCCGCGCGTTTAGTGTGGTAGTAGAGCGTACCGTAAGTGAGCTAAATGGTATAGCGTGCTTAACATGGGACGATGTACGCCAAGATAAGCGAGAAATATATTCTACTCGCAGCTTTGGTGAGCGGATCAGTGAGCCTACTGCACTTAAAACCGCCCTTATTAACCACGTAACCACGGTTGCCAGTAAACTACGAGGGCAGCGCTCATTAGCAAAACAGCTTTATATATTTGCCGCCACTGGCAAACACGAAGACCGCTATTGTAAAAAGTCGTTTATATATAAATTTGCCACCCCCACTAACGATACCTGCGTAATGGCCAATGCTGTATCAGAAGTATTTACTCATATTTACAAGCCAGGTGTACGGTTTTATAAATGTGGTGTAGGCGCTTTAGAGCTTACCTCGGTGCAGTATCAGCAAACTGATTTATTTAGCCAAAGTGCTGATAACCCTAAATTAATGCAGTGTCTTGATACAATAAACAACCGCTACGGAAAAGGCATACTCACCCTAGCCAGCAGCAAACTAAACCAAGGCTGGCATATGAACAGAGATTACTTATCGCCCCAATACACAACGCGCTGGCACGATATACCGCAAATTCATTGCAAGTAAGTTAATCAACTTGCCTTGCAAATGTGCACTCTACTGCAGGGGTATTCTGCGTATATTTGAGCGTTGTAACACTGGTAAACTTAATGCTTTGTCTGATGGTTTTTTCGTTATTGGGGTCAATACAGCGGCTCATTTTTAAGCTGTTATCAACACCATCACTTTTGTATTTATACGAGCTAGTTACAAAACAAAAATTTGGCTTTTTAGTTGTACGGGTGCCGTTGTGTAAACTTTCAAACGCAATATGCTCGCCTAATTTAAAACCCGCGTCTGGGTAAACTGGGTTAATTAAACTCAACTGACTATCCACACACAGTGGGGAGTTAGCAGTTACCACCTGGTAATCGCCAAGCATTGTTTTTAATAACGGTATAAAACGGCTTTTATTACTCGGCGCAGCCAATGCAGATGAACTAATAAAGGTTGTCGAAATTAAAAAACAAAGTAAGGTTTTCATTAAGTGGGCGTATCCTCGTAGTAAGTAACGTGCGCGCTAATTTTTATAACTATAACAGAGATTTAATCTAAAAAAAGGACGCAGCACTTAGCATTATGTAATGCAGTGTTGTAGTTATGTTTTACGAGTAATAAAACAAAGTGGTTTATTTACTAAATAAATAAACCACTAAGAGTGACTTTACTGCCAGTATTTTGCAAATAATTGCGGATAGCTTTGTTTTAAAAACTTGGGTTTGTCTTTAAAGCGTTTACCTGCAGGTTGCTCGCCTGAGGGTACAAAAGGTAATTCGTCGTCGTTACGCTCTTCGAATAATAAACCGGCTATTAAGTCGTATTCATCAATATAAGGGTAAGGTTGCTCATTTAAATAATACACAGGGGAGCACTGTGCAAGTGAGTCGGCATTGCTTAATGCGTTATTAAATACGGTCTCCCCGCGGGAGATTAGCCAGCACCTAAATTCGCTAAAACCGTACTCGTCGTTACAGCCAGCCATAACAAATGCGGCACCAAATAAATCCCAGGTAAAACATTTGCGCATGTGAATACCAAAAAATTTATCAAAAGCAATGAGCTGCTCGTCGGTTAACTCGCTCAATTTAGCTTTTAAGTTGTCGCTTACGCTTTGTGGGTCGAGCCCTAACTCAGGCGTGGTCACTAAATCCCAAAATTCCTGCTCTGTTAACGCTGTCATTATAAAATCTCTTTTACTCGGCCGACTTGACCATCTTCTAGGCGTACTTTAATACCATGCGGGTGATTAGGTGATTTAGTTAATAAACGCTCAACTACACCTTGAGTTAATGTGCCGCTGCGTTGATCTTCTTTTAATACAATATTTACGGTTGTACCTGGTGTGATTTGCGAGCGCGATGGAACAGCCATGCTTTACATCCTAAAAATAATTTTGGTAATTATAACGTCCATAGCTAGGCAAACCAATGTTAATCAACTAAAAACGCTATTTGCTTAGCCGCTACCGGTAAGCTTATTTTGCTAAGCTCAGCGTGAATAATATCGACTAACTGACAAAAATGCGCTTCGGTGTCGTTATAGGCTATATCATCCTCAAAATAGCAGCTTATTTTTAGTGACTTTGCTTCATTTTTTAAATCAATGGTGTGTGTTAAATAAGCAAAACCATAATGAATCGTTTTTATTTGTTCACAGGCGTTGGTGAGGGCTTGGCGTATTTGTTTATCACGCAATTTTTGTGTTTTAGTCATAAATTATTGTGTTTGTTCACTTTGCTGTTTTTTATACTCTTCAAAATTTTTATCTTGATTTTCAAGGCACTCGTAATACTCTTTATCGGCTTTATAATTACATTCATCTAAACGCGCTGATTGAATTTCGTGAAAGCGAGCGTCGGAGCTGCACCCTGCAAGTACCGAAAATCCCACAAACAGCAATGCGCTTTTAGTTATTTGACTGATTAACATTAGAATTCCTTACACTTTCGTTATCGAAAGCAACAATATTATTGTATATTAGCGTCATAAAAACCTGACTTTGCATAGGACCCATAATTATGATGTCGCAGTTACAAAAGCTGTTTCAGCGTATAGACAAAAGCAAGATATTTCAATCATTTGTTATAGCTGTCATTGTTGTTTCTGCCCTCACCGTAGGTGCTCATACATATTCTCTTCACCCCACCGTAGAATTTATTCTAAATTGGATGGATGTAGGGATCACAGCTTTCTTTTTAATCGAGCTCATTATTCGATTTATTGCAAGTAAAGGAATAAAAGACTTCTTTTCAAAGGGCTGGAATATATTCGATACCATTATTGTACTTGGCAGCCTATACCCAGCTGCAGGCTCAACTATGTTACTTGCCCGATTGCTGCGTATATTTAGGGTACTGCGTTTAGTATCTATGATCCCAGAGCTGCGCTTGCTTGTAAATTCGTTGCTTAAAGCCATTCCGCAAATGGGCTATATAGCACTGCTTATGTTTGTTATTTTTTATATTTACGCAGCCATGGGCAGTATGATGTTTGCCGATATTAACCCGGTGCTTTGGCAAGATGTATCCATTTCAATGTTAACGCTATTTAGGATAGCTACCTTTGAAGATTGGACCGACATTATGTACGAAACCATGGCGGTATACGAGCTGAGCTGGATTTACTACCTCACGTTTATCTTTTTAACCGCGTTTGTGTTTTTAAACATGATGGTAGGTGCCATTTTAGAAGTAATGAGCGAGGAGCACCGAAATGCCCGTGAGCTAAAAGCGGATAATAACTCACTTCCTGCAACGCAAGGACAAGTGGTTGAACTACAAGCGCAAATAGCTGAGCTAAAAACGTTATTAAGTAAAACCTCAGATATTACCAACTCCAATAAATAGCTGATCTATTTTACTTGCTAAAACTTAAAAAGCCCTTTGTATTGAGTTAATACAAAGGGCTTTTAGTTACTCACCTTGTTGTTCTTGCGTGCTTTCAAACGAAATTACATTATCAACCTTCATTTTAAATGCTTCAAAAAACGCATTTTTTAACACCGAAACCACGGCTTCAAAAGTAGATACATCAGCGTTATCTAACTGCCCGTCTATGGGCACCCGAGCAGCCACCAGCTTTGACTCGTCGTTTTCTAATAACGAGCTGAGTAAATCAATACTGCCTTCAAAAATAGCGGTAAATAGACCGTCATCATCTTTTTCTATATCTTCGCGCCACGAAAAAACACTTAAATCGTGCACACCCGCTTTTACATATCCATTTAAGTTATTATTGTTAGCGGCCAATTCCATTGCGCCATCTATTCCGCCGGCTTCAATGTCAAATGGGGTATACACTTTAAAAACAGTTTCGAGATTTTTAACCGAAAAACGCTGCACTTCAACATTAAAATCAAAATTAGCTTCATCACTAAAAGGGTCTAATTTACCATTTAAAGACAGCTTAGCTTCGCCCATAAGCTGCCCTTCTACTTTTAAACTCGTGACTAAGGTTTTAGAGAGGTTTTGTGCATTGGTAATATTGTTAATGTTAGCGTTTATATTTGATACGTAAGTAGGCTGCTCTCCTTCGCTGGTGGCGTTAACCAAGGTTACTTTACCATTGTCTATACGTAGCGTATCGATTGCAAAAGGCACGAGATCATTAGCAAGGCCTACCCACGTGGTTTCATCTTTCACCTGTTGGTTTTGTTCAGCGGTAGTTGGGTCTTTGTCGTAAATAACAATTTCTGGGCGGGTAAAAGCCATGTTGGTGACAAAATTACCGTTTAATAAAGCAGACCACGCAAGCGAAAAATCAAGTGTATCAATAGACAGTAACGGCTTAGGCACCTGCGTGGCATCTACCGCGTAAATTTCTACCTCATCAACAGCGTAAGCGCCTCGGTATAAGTACAAATCAACATCACCCACATGCCCTGTTATGCCTTGGGTTTGTTCAAGCTGCTGATTTACATAATATTGAACCGCATAAGGGGCTAAAGCTCTGAGTAAAATTAACCCCAAGGCTATCACCACTAAAGCATAAAACCATTTTTTGCGTGTATTTTTAAAAGTAGAAGCCATTATCTATCCTTATTTGAAGGCTTAGCATCTCGGCATAAGTAAAAAATACCTGCATAAGTGAATTAAGTACCCACAAAGCAGCTAAAACCGAGCAAATAAAGCTGTAATAGATTATTACGAGCAAAAGCTATACCAAAAAATGCAATGAGCCGAGTTAACCAAGCTTACTTAGCCTTTCATATACTCATAAATTTTATGACTGCTCCAACAGAGCATAGGGGGTGGCAATATTAATATTTATTACGTTTTTCCTAGGTATTAATGAAGCACAAACTTATGCGCTTTATATACAGTGTGTTTATATACAGCGCGTTACAGCACCATTGCGCAAGCGTTGTAAATAGCAAAACGAAAGCAAAACACGAAGGAAAAAATAAAGTAGCGTATGCAGTGACGCTTAACTAAAAAAGGGGTTAGCAATACGCTAACCCCTATTTAATATACACTTTCAAATGCAGAAATTATTCACCGTCTACAATGATGCGAAGCATACGACGAAGAGGCTCTGCTGCGCCCCATAACAGCTGATCGCCCACGGTAAATGCGCTAATGTATTTTGGACCCATGGCTAATTTACGAATACGACCAACAGGAATACTTAACGTACCTGTTACTTTAACTGGGGTTAAGTCAGTCGCACTAATTTCGCGCTCATTAGGGATAACTTTAACCCACTCGTTATGCGAAGCTAAAATTTCTTCAATTTTTTCTACGCTAATGTCTTCACGTAATTTAATGGTCATCGCTTGGCTATGACAACGCATTGCACCAATACGTACACATAAACCATCAATTGGCACAGGCTGTTTAGAAGAGCCTAAAATTTTGTTCGCTTCAACCTGAGCTTTCCACTCTTCTTTAGACTGGCCACTTGGCATTGGTACGTCAATCCAAGGAATTAAGCTACCGGCTAGCGGCACGCCAAATTGGTCTTGTGGTAAATCGCTTGAAGCCATTTTTTCGCTCACTATTTTATCAATTTCTAAAATAGCTGAACTTGGGTTATCTAGTTGCTCGGCAACGCTTGAATGAATAGCACCCATTTGTGCTATAAGCTCTTTCATATTACGAGCGCCGGCACCAGAGGCCGCTTGGTAAGTCATTGGGCTTACCCACTCAATTAGGTCTTGCTCAAACAAGCCACCTAAAGCAAGTAGCATTAACGATACGGTACAGTTACCGCCTACAAAAGTTTTTACGCCTTGCTCTAAACCTTGTTCAATGACATCTTTATTTACAGGGTCAAGTACAATAATGCTGTCATCAACCATACGAAGTGCAGAAGCTGCATCAATCCAGTAACCATCCCAACCCGATTCGCGTAATTTAGGGTAAACCGCTTTGGTATAATCACCACCTTGACAGGTAACAATAATATCCATTTTAGCAAGTTCATTTACATCACTTGCATCTAATAACGGTTTTGCGTCGCCAGCAATATCAGGGCCGAGTTGCCCAGCTTGTGAGGTGGTGAAAAAGGTGGTGTCGATATGTGCAAAATCACTTTGCTGCTGCATACGTTCTAATAACACAGAGCCAACCATGCCACGCCAACCGACTAATCCTACTTTTTTCATTGTTTTTTCCACTGTTTGATTCATAAAAGATGCCTTAATACATTAAAAATTAAAATTCATTGCGTGAGAATTAATTTTTATTAACGTCAAAATAACACCCTAAGCGCACTAAAACTAGTGAATAAATCGAAACTTAAATATTTTTCATAGTCATAAAAAAGCCCTGTATTAAATACAGGGCTAATCGGTAGTTAGGTTTTATTATATCCCCTTCCTTGGGTATAAAATTAAAACTCGTAGCTAAAACTTAAACTAAACTCAGTGCCTTCTTCTTGACGCCAAAGTGTTAAGTTTTCTTGTTCAATTTCTTTTTCTTGGCCAAGTATATTTTTAACTTTAAAATTAACTTTAGTATTAAAGTTAGGGAAGTAAGAATAAACTAAATCAAGAGAATGAAATGACTTTTCTTCTGCGTCTTCGTTACCACGCGTACCTGGTACTATTATGCGCGGCCCAAACACGTTATAAACAACTGAAGTTGAATGAAAACCATCAGTAGAGTCATAACCCATTTGTAAGTTTGCTACCCATTCAGAGTGACCAACTAAGCGACGTTTATTATTTGTAACAATGTTAGAGACAGAGTCAGCTTCCAACGCCTCTTTTAGTTGTTGTTCAAATAAAGAATCAACCCCATCGGCATCATTTATACCAAGCTCTACACTTGAATCAGATAAAGTAACGTTACCTGATAAAAAAATGGCAGATAGGTCATTATGAATAAAACTAAAGTCAGTTAAAAAGTCTACCTCAATACCCGTTAGTTCACCCGACTGTGCATTTGCTGTAAGTAACTGCGGAGCAGCTCCACCAACACCCGCTAACTCAACCATCTCAATTGGGTTTTCAATATCTTTATAAAACAAAGCAACTGATAAATTGTTGCCTGAAGGCATGTACCACTCAAACCTAAAGTCAGCATTTTTTAGCTTAGAGCTTTGAAGCGTAGGTGAGCCTCGCACTAAAAACTCTGTCAATGGATCAACGTAATAGGTTGAGCTTACATCCCGCATATCTGGGCGAATCGTTGTTTCACTCAAGTTTAAACGAAACTGCATTTCTTCATCCATAATGTAAGTAATTGCTAAAGATGGAAAAAAATCATCTTCTTTTATTGCAACTTCACTCACTTCATCAATTGTTCCATCAAAGAAATTCGTATGTGCTTGAAAAGGGACTGATATTTGAGAAAAGTCTTCCCAACGAATACCACCTGTTATGCGCCAAGTGTTTTCGTAGAAAAAGTCGGCCATAAAATAATAAGCGTCTAACTTATGTGCAGCGCTATATTTATCACCATCAGCAGTACCATCATCAAAAATGCCAGAACCAGTAACACTTGTATAAAACTCACTATTAGCTAAATTATCGTCAGAAAAGATTTGGTCTATGTTTGAGCCAAATGTAAAGTCATCAGCTATACCACGGTGCGTAATACCAAATTGAATATTGCTTGCATCACGTATTTTTTCAGAAAAATCGCCACCCACCTTAAGCTCTAACTCATAGCCATCACCATAAAATGGGATACCCATATTCCAACCATACGTATCTACATCATCATGCAACGTTTGATAATCACGAGTAACGTTTGTTGCAGCAACATCTTGTAACTGCTCCGATTCAAATACACCATCATTTAAGTTAGTTTGAAAAACAACATCCAATGCGCCAGGAGCATCTCTGTTGGCGCGGCTTGTACCGGCATACCAATCAAAAAATAAATTTTCTAATTCAGGAAAGTTATGCGTCCCTTTGAGTTGCGTGGAGAACATTTCCCGCTCTTCATACATAACATCAACACGGCGTAATTCAGTAACACCTTCTTCTGATTCGTTAGCATCGAAAAAATCACGGTTACGAACTCGGTCACTCATATCATGAAGGGCAATATTCGTTAGTTCAAACTTATGATTATTATTAAATTCATAACCCAAATTTAATGTGCCACTCCAGCGAACGGTTTGTTCAGTAGATATGCCATCATAAGTTTGTGCAAAACATTTATCTTCACAGCCTAAACTACCTAAGTTTGTACCGCTTTGCTCTTTAACTACTTCCCATTCATTGTCATAGGAAACAGCGGCAAGAACACCAAATGTACCCACATCAGACTCAAACCTATCACCTAGTGCTACTGAAAAATTCATGCCTGGATCAACGTCTTTCTCAGTAGGTCCAACTTGCCAGTCAAGTGATTGTAGGAGCACTTGACGCTGCTCAAGCGTAGTACTGCTGTCACCTTCAAGTCCTGCATCACTTTTAAGCGCTGTAGAAATTAATGAAGGTAATGAACGTGTACCATCATCGCGCCCCATCCAATCATCATCACCACCACTGTAAAAATAACCTGTGTCACTGTTAGAAGTGTTATATGAAGTACCTAACTGTATTTTAAACAAAAAATCAGAAGGAATAGATTTGGTGCGAATATTTACATTACCACCACCAAAGTGCGCTGGCATGTCAGGAGAAAACGATTTCTGAACACTTAAACTTTCAATAATATCCGATGGAAATAAATCCAGTGGAACAACTGATCGAGTGGGATCGGGGCTCGGAACATACATGCTATTAAGTTGGGTACTTGAATAACGCTCACCCAAACCACGAACATAAATATATTTACCATCGACTAAGGTTAAACCAGTCACACGACGAAGCGCTGAAGCTGCATCGCCATCACCTGTGCGTGATATTTGATCAGCGCCCATAATATCAGCAACAAATGCCTGATTTTGGCGCTCTTGTAGTACTGCGCCTGCACTACCTTTTAGTCGCTGGCCAACAGCAACTACTTCTTCTATTTCTTGAGCTTCGGCTTCGGCTTCGGCTGCTATAGCTGTGTTTACTGATAGCCCCATAATTGCAGCCATAACTGCGCAATTTAGTTTAGAAAGAACAAGAGAAGAGGGTTTAAAAGATTTCATTTTTATACTCCGAAACAAAACAAGACATTAGCCGGACTTACGTCCGGCTTTTAGTAGAGGGGATTAAAGACCTACCTTAACCCAACCTGCTGTCCAGTCTGTTTGTGCATCCATTGCACCAATGTAATCTACTGAATCAAAGTAACTATCTAGGCTTGAAGAATCAAAACCATTACCTAGCAGTAATGACTCAGCCGAAGGCATATATCCGTTATCTGCTAGATTAAGGTCTGTGGCTGCTTGCACAGAGTTACCTGTTTGGCCTAAGAACCAAGATTCAACATTACCAGTACCAATAGCTTGCGTACCAAAGTTATTTGCCGTTTCACATGCAACAACTGAGTGAGTAACAGTTAATGTACCATCCTCGGCGCGAGGCGCTGAATCTGAACCCACACGTAAACAATTTGAATAATCTGCCCCGCCTGTTACAACCACGTTTTTAAGAATACCTGCAGTGCCTGCACGTAGACGTATACCGTTAACCCCTACATTACCAATAATAGTAACATTAGAAATTGTAGGCATTGTAAGTGGTGTAGCATTTGAATCAAACTCAGAGTTATCCGCCTCAATCGCATTATCACCTGTTGAATCAGCTTGTTTGATAAGTACGTATTGCGCTTTACCTGTCCAACCAAATGACCAATCTAGTGAGTCATCACCAATGTTAGTTAAAACAAGGTGACTGATGTTTGCAGTACCACCAAAGAATTCAACACCATCGTCCAGGTTTTCATGAACATGAATGTAATCAAGCTCTGTTTGGCTACCAACACCCGCAAGTGTAATGCCGTTTAACTCATCTCCGTTACCTAGCGTTTTTCCTGCTTGTTTAACTGCCACGTATTTTAAAGTACCTGAGTTATCTTCTGGGTCATTACCACCAAATTGGCCAGCGTCACCCTCAGCAGATACACCACAGTTAGCAAGTTCATCAGCGGTAGCTTCGCCTTCTTGATCGCCACACGAGTTCGCCGGTGCATTACCTAAAAGCACTAAACCGCCCCATTGACCAATAGTCGTTTCGCCACCAGTAACATCTTCAATAGACGTCATAGTAATTGGCTGAGTTGCACTACCCACGGCCTCTATTTTAGAACCACGACGAACAACTAAGAAGTCATCACCCGACTCGCCAATAAGCGTAGTACCAAATTGAACATATAAAGTCGTTTCATCAGCGCGGTCATTACCTACCGCTGTACGGCCTTTTAGAATCCAATGTGCATCGTTAGTTAATGTTACGTCTGAAGTGAATACAACATCAGAAGTTAACTGATAAACAGGCTTGTCTGTGATTGCAGGGAAGCTCGCTGATACATCAGTAGCAAAACCCTGCTCTAAGGCATTTTGAATATCATCAGGAAAACTTGGTGTTATAGCGACTGTCCAACCATCCATCCAGTTATTATCGCCATCAAACGCACCAATATAATCTGTTTTAGTAAAGAATGAATCAAGGTCTGACGAATCAACACCCGAACCTAATAATGGAGAGCTCGATTTAGGTGTAAAGCCATCGGTTGCTAAACTAAGACCAGCAGATGTAAGCGTTTGATTACCTGTTTGGCCTTCAAACCAAGATTGAACGTTACCACCAGCGATTGCTTCACTACCAAAATTATTATCTTCACTACATGCCACTACAGAGTTTTCAATAGAAAGCTCGCCAGATTCTGCATTGGCTACAGAGTCAGACCCCACACGTAAACAGTTTGAGTAATCTTCTGGTCCTGTAATTACAACATTGCGAAGAACGCCAGCAGTACCGGCTCGTAAACGAACACCATTTGTACCATCAGCCCCCACAATTGTAATGTTAGAGATAAATGGTTTAGTTAAAGGTGTAGCATTTGAATCAAACTCTGAGTTATCAGCTTCAATAGCGTTATCGCCACCAACAGCACTTTGTTGAATATAAATATTTTGTGCACGACCTGTCCAACCAAACGACCAATCAAATGCATCGTCACCAATGTCAGTAAGTACTATGTTACGTACATTTACAGTACCACCAAAAAACTCAACGCCATCATCGAGGTTTTGGTGAACTTGGATATATTCTACTTTTGTTTGTGAACCAACACCTGCAAATGAGATACCGTTTAGTTCATCACCATTACCCAGTGTTTTACCTGCATGCTTAACAACAATATAACGAAGAACACCTGAGTTATCATCACTGATATCACCACCAAACTGACCCGCGTCACCTTCAGCTGATACACCACAGTTAGCTAATTCTTCTGCAGTTGTTTCACCAGTTTGATCGCCACACGAGTTAGCAGGCGCATTACCTAAAAGTACCAAACCGCCCCACTGCCCAATTGTTGTTTCAGCGCCTGTTACATCTTCAATAGATGTCATTGTAATAGGTGCAGTTGCATTACCATTGGCATTAATTTGTGAACCACGACGTACAACTAAAAAGTCATCGCCTGATTCACCAATTAGCGTTGTACCCGCTTGAACATATAATGTAGTTGCATCTGCGCGGTCATTACCAACTGCAGTACGACCATTTAAAATCCAATGTGCATCGTTAGTAAACGTTACATCTGCTGTGAACGTTGTATCTTCAGCTAAGCGATATACTGGTTTATCTGTAATTGCTGGAAATTCGCTAGAAACATCTGATGCTAAGCCTTGTGCAAGCGCATTATCAATATCAGTAGGGAAGCCACCATTAATACCAACGGTCCAACCTTCCATCCAGTTAGTTGACCCATCAAAAGCACCAACTTGGCCATTTGCGATAAGCGGCGAGCCTGCAAGAGGTGTATAACCGTTGTCATCTAGCATTAAATCAGCTGGAGTAAGTGTTTGGTTAGCGTCTTGGCCTTCAAACCAAGATTGTACATCGCCACCGTTAATAACTTCGCTGCCAAAATTATTCGCTGCAGTTTGACAAGCAACGATAGAGTTTGTAATCGTAAGCGTGCCATCCTCAGCACGTGGTACTGAATCTGAACCTACACGTAAACAGTTTTCATAAGTAGCTGGGCCCGTTACAAATACATTTTTAAGAGCGCCCGCAGTACCCGCACGTAAACGAATGCCGTTATTTCCCTCAGCACCCACAATTGTAACGTTTGAAATAGTAGGTAAAGTTAATGGTGTTGCACTTGAATCAAATTCAGAGTTATCAGCTTCGATAGCGTTGTCACCAACATTAGCCGCTTGCTGAATATAAACGTTTGTAGCTGAGCCCGTCCAACCAAAAGACCAATCTAGCGAATCGTCACCAATATTGGTAAGTACAACATTGCTTACATTAACGGTGCCACCAAAAAACTCGATGCCATCATCAAGATTTTCATGTACTTGAATATAATCAACTGTAGTTGCAGAGCCAACACCGGCAAACGTAATACCATTTAACTCATCACCATTACCTAACGTTTTACCGGCTTGCTTAACAAGTACATACTTTAAAGTACCTGAATTATCATCACTGATATCGCCACCAAATTGGCCTGCGTCACCTTCAGCCGACACACCACAATTAGCAAGTTCATCAGCTGTCGCTTCACCTTCTTGGTCGCCGCAAGAATTTGCTGGCGCGTTACCTAATAGTACTAAACCGCCCCACTGGCCAATCGTTGTTTCTTGAGCTGTAACATCTTGAATTGAGGTCATTGTAATGGGCTGACTTACAGTCCCTACCGATTCAATTTGTGAACCGCGACGAACAACTAGGAAGTCATCTCCTGTTTCGCCAATAATCGTTGTACCTTGTTGAATATAAAGTTTGGCGTTATCTGCGCGATCATTACCAACGGCAGTTCGTCCATTTAATATCCAGTGTGCATCGTTTGTTAACGATACATCAGTAGTGAACACGGTATCTGCAGCTAAGCGATAAACTGGCTTATCTGTAATAGATGAAAACTCACTAGAAACATCAGTTGCTAAACCTTGAGTAAGTGCATTATCGATATTAGTAGGAAAGCCAGTAGTCGCATTTTGTGAATCATCACGTGATGACGTTTCATCACTTGTATCGTCACCGCCTTCAACAACGTTAGTTACTGTATCACCTTCATTGATAGTCGTGTCGCCTTCAGATACTACTAAGTCTCCACCACAACCTGCTAAAGATACTGCAGTTGCAATCAAACTTACTTTGAATAAGTCAGATAATTTCATTGTTCACTCCATTAAAGTATTTAATTATTTTTTAGGTGCTTAAATAAACTCAAGTCACCTTAAAACACTTAAACAATGCTTTAAGGTCACTTGAGTTTAGCTGCGGTAACAATACGGGAGACTTATGACAAAGTAGTTACAGTTTGATAACCATAAGATGACAATGATAACTTATTAAAAATCAAATAATTGGCTACTTAAAGCGACGAAAAAAACCGCCCTAAGGCGGTTTTGGTGTTGCGATTATGAAATAGTTTTAAGCGCGTTACTTTTTAAATTAGTAAAGCGCTTCAAAATTTATAATAAAGCTGTTTTGAGTGTTTCTGCATGCACTTTTTCACGCTTTACATATTTGATCCACTGCTGCGCTAAACGCTGAGATTTTTTATGTTTTTCTGCCTGCTCAAAAGCTAAAATTGACGCATCAAAATTTTGCATGTTGTACTGAGCCATACCTAAGGCAACAAATGCATTTGATTCAAAATCAAGGCCACCTTTATCAAGTGCTTTACGCGCAGCATCGGCAGCTTCTTCATATTGCTCTGTGTTAACGTAAACCTCAGCTAAACGTTGTTCGTATTTACCGTGCTCTGATAAATCAGCCGCTTTTACAAAGTAGGTAATAGATTTTTCATCTTCTTTAGCTTGAATCATTGCCTCGGCTACAAAAGCGTAGTTTTTTGCTGTTTTTTCAGCAATACCTTTATCAATAGCTTCACTCATAACGACTGCAGCTTTAAACGCCAAGCCATTGTATAAATAAACTTGAGCAAGCTGGCGTAAATCAGACTTAGAAGTTAAAAAACCTTGTTGATAAGCTGATTCAATCACTGCTAACTGTTGTTTTTCTTTGCCCGTTTCGCCATACATTCCAGAGAGCTGAACCCAATATTCAGGCTTATTGTATAGCTTTACCATACGCTCAAGTACATCAACCACTTTATCTGTTTGATTAAGTGAGTAATACATTGCACGTTGTAACACCAGCCAGTTTTCTTTAGGGGTTTTACCCTCACTGTCACTTAGTGAAATAACTTGAGTAATATACTCAAGTCCTTTTTGGTAATCCTTTAACTGATAATACGTTTGTGCTCTTAATAAATAGTAACCTTCTGTTTTAGGTTTAGTATTTATTGCATCCCATTTATCTAAAAACGCGATAACTTTTTTATACTCGCCGTTGGCCATTGCCAATTGCGCCAAGCTAAATGTAGTACTTAAACGAAGTGATTCAGGAATGGCTTCTTCTGCTACCACTTTTTCAAACGAGGCAATCGCTTTTGGTAAGTCGTTTTCGTTGTAATAAATAAAGCCGTAAAAATTATGCATCATTGCAATTTCGTACGAGTTCATACTTGAAGCTCGCTCTTGAATGCTATTAAGTGCTTCAAGTCCACCCTTAACATCGCCATCGTCAGCGAGCTTTTGCGCACGAGCAAGCTGGCTATAAACCTTTTCGCGCAGTGCAGGTACACGCTTTGTTTTTTGTTCTTGCTCTGCATGGGCAGTTGCTACGTTTAGCCCCGGCACAAAGCTTAGCGTACTTGGCACAACAATACTTGCACCGATCGCGGCAGTGCAAAATAATGCCAGTTTTAAATTTTTAGCTGTAGGTAGTAATTTCATAATCGCCTCGCTATTTCATCCAATTAAGATAAGTTAACCATTAATTTGGAAAGATATTTTGTTTTGAACACCCGCTACTTCAACGGCTTCACCATTTACTACGCGCGGTTTATATTTAAATTTAAGTGCGGCATCCATCGCTGCTCTATCAAACAGTGACTCAGGGACCGCTTTTACTACTTGCGGGTCACGTACAGTACCTTGCTTAGTTACTGTAAATTCAACAATTACATAGCCTTCAATACCACGCGACAAAGCACGACGCGGATACACTGGAGCTACTTTTACAATAGGTAAGTATTCACCATCACTTGTTTCAAGCGCTAAGCCACCCGCTAGGTCAACGTCGCTGCCTACATCCGCACCAAAATCAAAATTATTACTGGCCGCGTTTGCATCATTATTTTGCATTTGCGGCGACTCCATAGGCGGTGGTGGCTCTTTTGGTGTAGGTGGCTTTTGCGGTTTACGCTCTTTCTTTTGTACCGTTTCTTCTTTTTTCAAACGTACAAAGTCTAAAACGTTTCCTTTTACTGGCTCCGACATGGCACCTTCACCACCGGTGATCAGTGCCTGCATGCCTAAAAACAGCATAAAGGTCACTACACCCGCTACTATTAATGCTACTAAATATCGCAACATGGCTAACCCTTAAGACGCATCTTGTGCAGCAATCGAAACATCAAACGCACCTGCAGCACGCGACGCATCCATTACTTTGATTAACATATCAGTGGTGGCTTTTTTATCAGCTTGAATAACCACGCTCCCTTGTGGGTTTTCTGCTTTTAAGCGTTCGATATTGGCTTGCACTGCACGTACATCGATTTGACGTTTATTAATCCAAATCTCGCCTGTATCAGAAATAGCCACTAAAATATTAGCGCGTTCTTTTTTAACCGCTGTTGCGGCTTCTGGGCGGTTTACATCAATACCGGCTTCTTTAACAAACGAGGCGGTAACGATGAAGAAAATAAGCATGATAAATACAACGTCTAACATTGGGGTCATGTTAATTTCTTCAGCTTCGTCTTCTTGTAATAGGTTTCCTAACGGGGCTCTCATTTTTATTCTCCTAGGATGAGCGACTCTATAAGCCGCTTATCAAAATGTTACTTAATGGTCTAAAACCATGCTGTCTTCAAGTAGTTCAACTTCGCGCTTGGCTCTGCGCTGTAAAAACGTAGAGGCAAATACACCCGAAAGTGCGCCAACCATACCTGCCATGGTTGGAATAGTTGCTTTAGAAACACCTGATGCCATAGAGCGCGCACTACCCGTACCGGTAATTGCCATTACATCAAATACTTCAATCATTCCCGTTACTGTGCCTAACAGGCCAAGTAGCGGACACAATGCAACCATTACATTTATCAGTGCTAAGTTAGTGTCTAAACGCATTGAAGCACGTGAAATCATCGCCTGGCGTATTTGCTCAGCATTCCAGCTATTGCGCTCTGCACGGCTTTTCCACTGCGCTTTTACGTTTTGTTTGTAACTACGAAAACCTTTGAAAAAATAAATAAATCGCTCGAGTATCAATAACCACATCGCGAAGATTAACACCCCGATGACCAAGAGGACTTGGCCACCAGTGTCGAGAAAATCACGGATAGCATTGATTGAGTCAATCAATAGCACCATGGTTTATGCTCCCTTCTCGCTTCGCTGTGCGATAATACCTGCGCTTTGCTCTTGAATAGTAAGCAAAATGTTTTTAGCGCGTGTATTAAGTAGGGTGTATAAAAATACCGTAGGAATTGCCACAACTAAGCCTAGCACCGTTGTTACCAATGCTTGCGAAATACCACCAGCCATTAGTTTAGGGTCACCTGTACCAAATAATGTGATTGCTTGGAAGGTGTTGATCATACCGGTTACTGTACCTAGTAAACCTAGCAGTGGCGCCACCACCGAGATGATTTTAATAAGCGTTAAATTACGCGTTACTTTTGGCATTTCACGTAAAATAGCTTCGCTTAATTTAAGCTCTAATGTGTCGTGGGCAACATCAGGGAATTGATCTTTAACTTTCATTACGCGGCCAAGTGGGTTGTCATCGCGTGCTACATCATCTTTAAGTTGACGACGAATTTTACCGCCCATAATCAGTAATGAGAAAAAACGTTCAAGTGAGATAAGTAAAGCAATAACACCTACACCTAAAATAACGTAACCCACTGTGCCACCTTGGTGTACACGCTCTTCGGTATCTGGTGCTTGCACTAATAAACCTAAAATTGAGCCACCCGTTGGGTCAAGTGCAAACTGCACAACACCATTTTTTGCATTTTGTAACTCCTCAGCAGTTGCAGTAAAACGTGCTACAGGCTGGCGATTTAACTCGCTTAAGGTATTTGTTACTGGGTTAAATTCTAGGTATTTACCGTTAGAGATTAAGTTAAAAGCACCTACACGTACCACTTCTTGCTGTGCTTTTTCACCACCTTGTACAATTACATCGGTAGTAAAGCGGCTTACTTTACCTTGCTCTGTCATTTCGCGTTGTAGCTCAAACCATACTTTTTCAATATCTTCGATAGAGGCAAGCTTTGAAGTAGAGCCCATTTTTTGTGCTAGCTCATCCATAAATGTGCTACGACCCGCAATTTCAGCTGATACCACAGAGGTAGCAAACTTATTGCTAGAATCACCTGCAACTTGCTGAAGCACACCAAATAGCTCTTTTAGAGAACCCATTCGTTTAGACAGTGTATCTGTTAAGTTAGCAAGTTTAATTTCGTTTTCTTCAAACTGTGTTTCTAAGCGCTCAGACTCAGCAAGCATTTGATTACGTTTTGCTTGTGTGTTGTTAAGCATTTGCACTTGTTCGTTTTGGCGCGCCATAAATTCTTGTTCGCGTTGCTTGTTTTGCGCGCTTTGAGCCGATTTGCCTTCTTCAAGTGTTTTTAATAGTGAGTCTAAGTCCATAGGCTCAGCTGCCACACTTGCGCCTGCAAAGCTTAGGCTTGCAGCAAAAAGGGCCATTTTTGTCATTTGAGTAAACAGTTTCATCTTCAACCTCTTATTCTGCTGCGTGTACTGGCAGAGTTAACATATCTGGGGCAAGTTGCTTACGTGCGATACGTAAACCTTTGTTGATTTGGCTAATTGTTGAGTCTGGTAAAGTAACAAACGATTTTGTTTCTTCATCCCAGCTACCAGCTTGCTTACCATCACGTGTTAAATAAATAAGCTCTAAGCGGCCAATGCGTAAAAAGTCTACTTCACGCTCTTTACCGTCTACCGTTAGCAGTGAGGTGTAGGCTTCAATAGTGCGTCCGTAATCAACTTCTACTTGGTATGCTTCTAATACGCGGCGGAATTTTTCGCTTGAGTTAATATCTGCACGGTCCATCATGGCGTTTAGAGAGCTAATACGCTTAGTGCGCTCTTCTTGCAAAAATGGCACATCAAGTGCTACAAATTGCTCAAGCCCTTCAATCATGCGCAGCATTAGTGGTGTGATCTGACGCTCAATAATAGAGACCTGATCCATTGAAAGGTTAAGTGACTCCATTTCTTCAATTTGGTTATTTAACTGTTTAGTTAATTGCGCGTTATAAACAGTTAAACCATCAATTTCTTTATTAAGGGTTTTAAACTGTTGAAGACGTCCTTGCATTGAATCAGCAATCTTGTCTATTTTTGTTTGTGATTGCGCAGCTGATTTATTTATTTCACTGCTTTTATCGATAACCTTTTCTAAATCATTGGCATGTACTGCAGCACTTGCTGCTACAATACCAGCTAAGATCAATGGTTTAACGCCTTTCATCGCATACACCTTTACTCGTTAATTAGCGGATTTGCTAGTTTGTTGTTTTAGCCTAAACTGACTTGTTTTAGGCTAAAGATTTTCAATGAATGAAATTGTATAGATGAATAATGACAGGCATGTTGCGCAAAAAAGTCTATTTTGTTACAGCTGTAACATTTGCGTCTTATATCGGAGTGTTTATATGCAAAGCGTGTATTAAAGCAGCAAATACACGCATTTTGGCTAGTTGTTAAGCTAATAAAGCGTTAATTGTGTTTAGTGTTTGCTGGTGATCGGTGTAATTTATTTTAATTGCAATGGCTTTATTATCAGTTATTAATACTAACGAAGGAAAGCCTTGTATTGGCAAACTTGCACTAAATGCTAACTCCTCGTGTAATTTTTGATTCAAAGCCTCTGAGCAAAGTTCCTCGCTAAACTGTTGTTTATCTAGCCCTATTTTTTCAGCTAAGGTAATTAGAGTACTTTCATCAGATGGGTTTTGGGCATGTAGATAATATGCATGTTGAATTGCCTCTATCATTTGTGGCTCTTTATTATGCGCTCTGGCAATAATCGCCGCTCTGCAGGCTGGGTAAGTAGAGCGCCTTGGCTGACAAACCTGCCAAAAATCAAAATTAAACTGTGTGCCCAACATCGCACTAATTTTATGCCACGTGCTTTGGAGCATAGCGCGCATATTTTCTGGCATGGGTTCTTGGCTATCTGGAGCAAGCCCCCCTACTTTGTATTCTATAGTCAGCTGCGAAGCTAATGCGGCTTTTAGTTTTAACCACGTCGGTTTATATCCCCAGCACCAACTGCACATAGGGTCGTGTACATATATAAGTTTAGTTTGAGTCATAGTGTTCCTGTGTGATTTGATACAACTTTGTTACGCCCTTGCTCTTTAGCTAGGTACAGGTATTCATCTGCTTGTTTCAGTGCACGGCTGTAATGATCCACATTATCAACCTGTGCCACCCCAATACTACAGGTAATAAATACCCGTTTATTATCGCTGGTTAAAATAGCTTGTTTTGCGACACATTGTCTAAAATCATCGGCTAATTTTGTAGCCACTGGGGCTGTTTCTTTAGGTAAAATCACCACAAACTCTTCGCCTCCATAACGGGCTTTAACTGCGGAGTTTGGAAATTGTGAATCAAGTAATTTGGTAAATTCTATCAACACTGTATCGCCAAAGTCATGACCATAGGTATCGTTTAGTCGTTTAAAATAATCTAAATCAAGTAATAAAATAGAAAACGGCAGGTAGTTTTCGGGCGTTTTAGCAGCTAATTTTAAAAAGTGAGCGGTGATGAAACGCCTGTTCGCGCCACCCGTTAACTGATCTGTATAGGCATCTTGCGTTTGCGCAAGGGTTATATCAGCAATTGCAAGGTGACTTTTATGCCTGAAATATTCACCTATAAACGAAAAAATAAACACCAGTGTAAAAGAGGCTAAAAAACGAGACTTTTCAATACCGCCATAGTTAACTTGGCCAAAATCAGGCCCGTATAAAATAACACTGCAGCACAATAATAAGCCTAAGCCAAGCCTGCAGCCATGCTTTACACCTAAAGAGGCAAAACACACTACAGGGTAAAACATTAGCCAATAAAGCGCGGTATTTTCTTTTCCGCCTGTATACGTAAGGGCCACACACATAATAAACACTATACACATACTTATAAGTGCAACCATTTCCAGCTTGGCTGTTTTTATAAAATAAAAAGTGCCGCTAATAAGCGTAATATTTACCGCTATTAACGACGTGGTAAGAATAGGCGAATACACCGTGTAGTTAAACACCACCAACATAGAGATAACAATAATAGCAATGGCTATCATGGTGAATAGTGAAAATGCTTGGCGCTGTTTATCCGAGCTATACACCTTATCTATGTTAATAAGGCTTAACCAACTTTGTCCTGTAACCGATTTTTTGGCATATTTTAAACTCTAAACTTTTGAACCATTTGCTCTAAATCACTAAATTGTTGTTTAAGTTTAGTACATTCATTGAGGGTGTTTTTTAAATTTTCTTGGCTTTGTACCGATAACTCACTCATGCTTGTAATGTCTGCGTCGAGCACTTTAACAAGGTCGTTTTGCTCAACAGTGGCATTGGCAACACTATGATTAGCACTGCTAATTTGTTTTATTGACTCTATTATTTGGCCCATTAACACGCTCACACCTTCAGCGTGCTCTACGCTTTTTTCACTGTCTTGAATGCTTGTTTTCATCAGCTCTACCGCTTGGTTTGAGCCTCTTTGTAGTTGCCCTACGGTATCTTCAATCTCTTGGGTAGATTGCTGAGTACGATGAGCTAACTGGCGTACCTCATCAGCAACAACAGCAAAACCGCGCCCAGCTTCGCCTGCTCTTGCAGCTTCAATTGCCGCATTTAATGCAAGTAAGTTGGTTTGCTCGCTCACACCTTTTATCACCTCAAGCACTTGCCCAATACTAATTGTATGCGCGTTAAGGCTATTAATAGTGTGTTGCGCTTGTTCCATATTGGCTGATAACTGATGAATACTATTAACGCTGTGCAATAAGGTTTGCTGGTTTTGTGTTGAATGCTCATCTGCATTTTTAGCTATTACAGAAGCGTCACTGGCGTTATTAGCAATAGCCATAGCCGATTGCGAAAAATTATTAACCGCCATGGCCACACTATCAGTACGTTTTGTTTGGTCATGGTGCATGGCTAATGAAGAATGTGTTTGCGACACCACGCTGGCTATTACGCTATCGAGTTGTTCAGTCGTTAATTTAACGTGTTCAATAGAGTGCTGAATTTTTTCAATAAAAATGTTAAACGAGTGACTAATTTGGCCAAATTCATCATTGTTTTCAACCTTTAAACGTTTGGTTAAATCGCCTTCGCCTTTTGCAATATCTTCTAGTGCATCATTTAGGCGCGCCATAGGTTGCATTAAGTAACGCAGTAAAAATTGCATAAACACAATAATGGCCACAATTCCCACTAACATATAAATAAGCGCGTTAATACCAAAACGAGACACCTCTGCATAGGCTTGGTTTTTATTAATAACGACACCTAAATACCAGTCAACATTGTCTATGCCACGTATTTTAGTAAACGATATCAACTGCGGCTCACCCGCCATATCATATTGTGTAAATTCGCTATTAAGCACGGTAGGTTGGCCAAATAATTCGGCGGTGTTTTTTAAATTAAGTTCGCTATTAGGATGGCTCAGCACTTGGCCATTTTTATCTACTAAAAAAGCATACCCTAACCCTAAAAAATCAATATCGTTAATTATTTCAGTCACTGCGTGCATGTCTATATCTGCACCCGCTACACCACTAAAGCGGCCATTGCTTTGAATGGGCACAACGGCAGATATAGTCAGCTCGTTGGTGGTTACATCAATATACGGGGTGGTAAATGCGGTATAGCTTTTATTTTCAACTAACTTATACCAAGGGCGCGAGGTGGCATCAAAATCAGAGGGCAATACAATGCTTTGATCGTTAAGTATAAATAAACCACTTGGTTTACCTATATACGTATTTTTAAAGCCACCAGCGTATTTAGCAGTATTAAGCTGGGCAAGGGTTAACTGTTTTGGATCACTATTTTTGTGAGTTTGCGCAATCGATTTTACTATGGTGAGTTTGGCGTTAAGCCAGCTTGCAATGTTTTGTGAGGTAGATTCTGAATTTTGCTTAAGGACTAAATCGAGCTGCTGTTGCGTTTGGTTTCGCATGGCGATGTAATTATTTATAGCAAATAAACCCAGTACAATAACCAGTACCATAGATGCTGCAATAGTCACTTTTGAGGTGAATTTAAGTGAGTTAAGCATGACTGCCCTTTTTATTTTTTGTTATTAATTATATTTTTAGCAAAAATTTAAAGGTATGTCGTCGTTAATGAGGTAGATAAGCAGGTTATGTACTTAAAATAAGAATAAAGAACCAGCTCTGTTCGGTATATAGTTGTAACGACTCTATTTTTTTAAAAAACAAACCATTGTTTGGAACGTTCCTATAAAATGGTAATAAAAAAGCGACTGAATACGTATTCAGTCGCTCTTTCATCGGGGAGTATTTACCACTTTTTAGCTAAACGAACCACGTTTAAGCCATACCAAGCAATAAATACATAACATATTAGCGGAACAAAAAAGCTTTGCTGAATATTAACAACATCAGCAATGTAACCTTGTAATAACGGCACTAAGGCACCCCCTACTATTGCCAAACACAACCAACCAGAACCTTTACTAGTTAATGAGCCTAAGCGCTCTATCGCTACAGAAAATATAGTCGGGAACATAATTGAGTTAAATAAACCAATGGCCAGTACTGTGTACAGGGCTACATTGCCTTGCGTAAATATAGTCACAAGTAATAAGGCAATTACCATGCAGGCATTAAATGCCAATGCTTTAGATGGCGCTATTTTTTGTAGCGCAGCAGAGCCAATAAAGCGCCCAACCATTGCTCCGCCCCAATAGTAGCTGATCAGTGCAGCAGCAGCGTGCTCTTCCAGCCCAGCTATATGTGCTTCGCCAAAAAAGTTAACTAAAAAACTACCTATAGCCACTTCACCACCGACATAACAAAATATAGCAAATACGCCCATTGTTAAATGAGGTGCCTGTGTTAGTGAACGAGTTTCATTAACCGGGTTATTTTCTTCTTTATGGCCTTCTATTTCAGGAAGTTTAATAAAGGCAAATACGATAGCAATAATAAGTAAGGCCGCTGCTAACATTAAATAAGGTACTTTTACAGATTCAGCAGAAGCAGCGCTTGCCGCTAATGTACCTGCGGTACCAAAAAACAGGATACCTCCAACATACGGGCCTACTGTTGTCCCTAAGGCATTAAGTGCTTGCGCTAAATTTAGCCTAGATGAGGCGGTTTTTTCTGGCCCTAAAGCAGCAACATACGGGTTCGCAGAAACCTGCAAAACAGTTACACCAGCAGCCAGTACAAATAAAGCACCTAAAAACAACCAGTATTCATGCACCACTACCGCAGGGTAGAACAACATACAGCCAATTGAGGCAACTACTAGGCCGGTTAGTATGCCTTTTTTATAACCTAATTGTTTAACCAAAATTCCAGCTGGAATAGAGACAATAAAATAGGCGCCAAAAAAGCAAAACTGTACGAGCATTGCTTCAAAGTAAGTTAGGTCAAAAACGCCTTTCAGACGAGGGATTAGTACGTCGTTTAAAACGGTAATAAAACCCCATAAAAAAAACAGTGTGGTCATTGCAGTCAGCGGTAACAGGTAATTTTTATTTTGTTGCTCTTTGACCGCAAATGATTGATTGGTATTTATTTCACTCACGTCATTTTCACTCCATTAACAAGTTGAAAATGATTTTACACGTTTGCGACACATTATAAGTACAAAATAATTGGAACGTTACAATTAATCACATTCATTTAATAAAGCCTGTTTCATCCTTTGGGTTTCGCCGCTATTTTTAAATTTATATAAAGCAGTATTAATATCTTCTAATACAGTGAGCCAGTTTGGTGTTTTTTTACTAATCGCAAAATATAAAGGGTTATATTGAATTGCCTTGCTTTCTGGTTCAATAGCACTAAGTAGGGTCTGTTTTTCGCTATCGGGTAAAGCTGCATATTTTACCGAGTAAAGTAACACAGCGGGGTCGCCTATAATTAAATCTACACGCTTTGCCGCAAGTAACTTTACCAGCTGTAAATCATCAACGGCATTAATGATGATAAATTCGTTGTTATCCATCATGGCATCAAACTCAGGGGTATTTTGATACCCTCTTACAACACCAATACGCGAGCCTTTAAGCGACTTTAAATTGCCATTAAACCTGTCGGGCTCGCCTTTGCGTTTTAAAAAACCTATGTTACCGCCTTCAAACGAATTAGAAAGCCCTAAAAGCTTACGGCGTGTTTTACCTTCTATGTAATCAGATGGCGCGGTGTCTTCAATATAATACTCTGGCATTAACACATCGGCTTTACCTAGCTCCACAGAACGAACAGCTCTCGCCCAAGGAACAAACTCTATATAAGCACTATAACCAGCGCTATGTAGAATCGCCGTACTAAATTGATATACCCAGCCTTTGTTACACAGCTTATTACCTATGTAAGGCGGCCAGTCTAATGTAACCACATGAATTGTTTGATTGCTGTTTGGCGTGCTAAATAGGTAACCCGATTTATAGCGCTCACCTATTACAGTGTGACGAGTATCATCTTGCATGTAGGTCACAGGAACCTCAGCAAAACAATAAGATGAAAAGAGTATGAGGATTAAAAATAAACGCATAATTAAATTTCATTTACAATATGTTCGTAAAGTGTAGAACTTAGTACATAAAGTAAAAGAAATTTTAATTAAAATTACAGCAGTGGGTGCTTAAGCTTTTACCCACTTCATTTTATTATTGGTATCGCGAGAATTAATAATAGTTGAGTCGCTGCTCTCTACCCCACCAAGTTTGGCTAAACGGTCGTAAAGTACCACATTGCAGGTGGCCGCAAGGTTCATACAACCAATTGTAGGCACGTAAACCACTTCATCGCACCATTTTAAAATCTCTTTTGGTACTGAGCCGTCTTCTGGCCCAAATACATAAAATGCGTTTTCAGGGTGTTTAAAATCAGGTAACGCCGTGGCGCCTTCAATCAGCTCAATAACCACAACCTTTGCGCCTTCAGGTTTTACACTGAGTAAGTTATCAGTGCCAGTAAGTGCAATACGTTCAACAACATTTTTAGTATCGGTATGAAACTTTTTAGCATTTAAGTAGCGACTACCGGTAAAAAATACTTGTTTAGCGTCATAGCAACCCGCGGCACGTAAAACGCCGCCAACATTTGTCGGGCTTTTTGGGTTAATTAAACCTATTACAGCCTTAAACTCGCTCATTAATCGCAATCCTTTGTTGGCCACTCAGCAATGTATAAATCAAAGTCATCGAGCTTTACGTCACAGTCTTTTACGGTTTTATCTTTAACAGAAATACCAAGCGCATGCATTTGGGTTTTGTCACCCTGATTTAATAGCGGATGCCAAGAGGCTAAACCTCGCCCCTCGTGGAGACGGCGATAACTACAGCTTTGCGGCATAAAAAAGATATCTTTAAGGTTGGCTTTGGTCAGTTTAACGCAAGAAGGGACAAGCGTTTGGCGGTTTTCGTATTCGCTACAACCACAGGTATTGTTATCAAGGTATTGGCAAACAATGTTGGTGAAAATAAGCTCTTCGCCTTCACGTAGTTGATCGGTGGCGGTAAATTCGTCTTCATCTTCACTGTCAATAAAGGTATTTAAACAGCATTTTCCGCAACCATCACAAATCGCTTCCCATTCGTTTTGGTTCATATCGGCTAAGCTTTTTTTAAGCCAAAACTGTGTATTTGCTAACTCTTGATCAAACATAATTTACTCGCGCCCCTAAAGAGCGCGCATTCTAACGTATTGCTACAGCGTGCGCAAAGCCCGTGCCTTTATTTGTACGGGCTTTGTGCATTTTGCTATTTACTGGCAGCAACCCAACGTTTAATTTTTTCCTCTAAAATAGGCATAGGCAAGGCACCATCAATCAATATTTGCGTATGAAACGCTTTAATATCAAACTTATCAGCTAACTCTTTTTTAGAGTAGTCACGTAATTGTTGAATTTTAAATTGCCCCAATTTGTACGACAGTGCTTGGCCAGGCCATGCAATATAACGCTCAACTTCTGCTATCACATCGCTTTTAGCCATTGACGAATTTGCCAGCATGTAATCGATACCTTGCTGTCGAGTCCAGCCTTTTGCATGAAAGCCTGTATCAAGCACTAAGCGCATTGCTCTAAGTTGCTCATCGGCCAAACGCCCGTACCACATATAAGGGTTTGTAAATAAGCCCAGCTCTTTTCCTAAGCTTTCTGCGTACAACGCCCAGCCCTCTGCAAATACCGTGTAGCCACCAAATTTTCTAAAATCTGGTAGGCCATCTATTTCTTGCTGTAAAGCAATTTGAAAGTGATGGCCTGGCGCGGCTTCGTGTATAGAGAGTGTTTCTAATAAAAATTTTGGCTGCGCTTTTAGGTTATAAGTATTGATGTAAAAAATACCTGGGCGAGAGCCATCAGGTGCCGGCGCTGCATAAGATGCACCCGCTGCAGATTGGGCTCGGTAAGGTTCAACCGCTTTTACAACATAAGGGGCTTTAGGCGCAACATCGAACAGTAAAGGGACGCGCGCATCTATTTTTTGTTTTATATCTTCATACGCTGCAATTAATGCCTCTGGCGTATCGTAATAAAATTGGTCCGAATCACGTAAGTGCTGAAAAAATTCATCTAAGGTGCCGTTAAAACCTACCTCGTGTTTTACTTTTTTCATCTGACTTAAAATACGCGAAACTTCACTTAAACCAATCTCATGTATTTCATCTGCAGAAAGGCTCAACGTGGTATTTTTTTTAATTTGATATTCATACCAAGCTTTACCATTAGGCAAGTCGCTATAGCCTACCGTTTCTCGGCTTTGAGGAATGTATTGATTGGCTAAAAAGTCGCTCATACTTTTATATGCAGGCACTAATTGCTGCATAATAAGTGCTTTATATTGCGCCGTTATTTGCTGCTTTTGCTGTGCGGTAAATGAGGCTGGTAAGTTTTTAATTGGCCCCCAAAATAACGAATCCTCAGCATTTTTAACTACATGCGCGGCAAATTGTGGCTGAAGCTTTTTAGCTAATGGTTTTGGTAAGGTAATGCCCGCTTTGATCCCCTTCGCCATCGCGCGCTCTACACTGCTGAGCCAGGAAATAAAGCCTTCGCTTCGTTTTATAAAATTATTGTAATCTTCTGCGGTATTAAATGGCTGCGCACTTTGCCCCGAGCCAAAACCTGCAAAGGTATTATGCGCTCCCGCCATTTGGTTAATAGGCAGCATATAGCTTGGAAATTGCATTCCCTCTAAATTAAGTGCTAGGTCTCTTTGTAATATTTCATAGCTGAGTAACGCTTGCCCTGTTAACTGCGACTTATCAATAAGTGTTAAACGTTGTTGATACTTTTTGTAAAACGCGGCTTTTTTTGCCCTATTTTTTTGGGTAATAGCGGGGGTAAACTTATCATTAAATTCACTGCGACCACTATAAGTTGCATTAATAGGTTTAAAGCTGAGTAACTCGTTGTAGTACTGTGCTACAAGTACATCTAATTGCTGCTCATAAGAGAGCTCTGAAACAATAGCTGCAGGTGCGCTTGACGTGTTTAGCTGTGCACTATTGCCAGTGTTATTACTGGTTTGTGTGTTCATACAGCCACTTAAAGCAAACATAACGCCACTGGCAACTAAGGCTAATTTAATTGATTTCATGGTAATCCTTTTTAGTATCGTCAGTCGATTATGCGCATTTAACCTGCGTTAATAAAGAAATTACGATAAGTGGCGATTAACCTATTATATTTACACTTTTATATTAGGTTGTTACATTTCAATTAATTAAAACGCCACCAGAAGAAAAAACAATGAATAAAAAGCTACTCAGCGCCTCCGTTGCACTTATGTGTTTAGGAAGCTTTAACGCGCAAGCCCTTACTTATATATCTGCTAAAGCCATGGTAGATGTACACACAGGCGAGGTTATTCAATCGCCGCTGATCACCATTGATAATGGGGTGATCACTAACGTCGCACAAAACAAAAAGCCGAGCATGACCAAAAACGATCAGCATATTGATTTACCCGAGCTCACTTTAATGCCGGGCCTTATGGATATGCATGTACATTTGACCAGCGACCCTACGGTATCTCGAAGTGAGCGTTTAAGTCAGTCGGTACCGCGCATGGCCATTAAAGCCGCGCACTTTGCTAAAAAAACATTGCTTGCTGGTTTTACTACCCTCAGAAATGTAGGAGCCGAGGGCTATAGCGTGATTGCAGTGCGTGATGGTATTAACGCCGGAGATATTGTAGGCCCGCGTATTTGGGCAGCTGGCCCTTCGCTTGGGATCACAGGCGGACATTGCGATAATAACCGTTTACCACCAGAGCTAAAATACACTTCAACAGGGGTAGCCGATGGTCCATGGGCTGCACGTGTAAAAGTACGAGAAAACATAAAGTATGGCGCTAATGCCATTAAGTTTTGCGCCACGGGGGGCGTTTTTTCTAAAGGTACAAAAGTGGGTGTACAGCAGTATTCATTTGAAGAAATGAAAGCAATTGTAGATGAAGCCCACATGCGTGATTTACCTGTAGCCGCTCACGCACATGGCACAAGTGGTATTAAAACAGCTATAAAAGCCGGCGTAGATAGTATTGAACATGCCAGCTTTTTAGATGATGAAGCCATCGCACTTGCTAAAAAACATGGCACGTGGTTATCAATGGACATTTATAATACAGAATACACACTGAGCTATGGTGAGCAAAATGGGGTAGATGAAGAAAACCTCAATAAAGAACGTCAAGTGTCTAAAAAGCAGCGCGACAGCTTTAACCGCGCAGTAAAAGCCGGTGTAAATATGGTATTTGGTACCGATGCTGCTATTTACCCTCATGGCGATAACGCCAAACAATTTAGCCGTATGGTTAAATTTGGCATGAGCGAACTACAAGCAATACAGGCTGCCACCATTAACAGTGCAAAGCTATTAAAAATGGATAATAAACTGGGTCAGCTAAAATCAGGGTTTGCAGCCGACATTATTGCCGTAAAAGGTAATCCACTTAAAAATATCTCTGTGCTTGAGCGCATTCCTTTTGTTATGAAAGCAGGCGTTGTTTATAAAAAATAGTCATTAATTAATGTATTATTTTACAAAAGCATGAAAGCTTACACTTTCATGCTTTTTTATTTACCGCATTAATTTAACCTTAAATTTACTTTTCAGAACAATAACTCACCTACCACGCAATTAATTTCACTTTTTTAGAATTTTTTATTCACTTAACGAATAATAACTATTACTATTCGCACACTTTGTGGAATGCGAATAATTATCAATATTAAAAAATTCAAATACTCTCTTGTTACACTTGCGTGTTTAAACGCATCATTAGCGGTTGCTGCAACAACGGCTGAAAAAGACATTGAGCGCATCAGCGTTTACGAAAAGCAAAACCAAGTTGTAATGAGCTCAGGCCTTGCAACTAAATCAGACATGTCGTTAATGGAAACACCGGCACCGGTTGTTATTATTGACCGTGAACTTATAGAGTCACAAGGTGTAGACAGCCTACAAGAGCTTGTACGTAATGTAAGTGGTTTAACTCAAGCTGGTAATAACTACGGTATAGGCGACAATTTAGTCATTCGTGGTCTTGATGCTAATTACACTTACGATGGTATGTATGGCGGTGCAGGCTTAGGTAATACATTTAACCCAACTCGTTCACTCACTAATGTTGAGTCGGTTGAAGTACTTAAAGGCCCTGCTACCGGTTTATATGGTATAGGCAGTGCTGGTGGTGTTATAAATCTGATTGAAAAAAAGCCTGAGTTTGAAGAAAAACATAAAATATCTGCCGAACTTGGCCAATGGGATAGTTATTCACTTGCCTTTGATAGCACCAATGCGATTACCGATGACCTAGCGTATCGCGTAATGGCTAAAACGGCCTCAAGCGATGGCTTTCGTGATTTAAAAGAAGACCGCGACGAAATTTATACCTGCTTAAATACATACTAAGTGACAAGCAAGATATCATGCTCTCTGCTGCCTATATTAAAGACTCAATTGCAGTCGATTCTATTGGCCACCCTATTCGAATTTATAATGCAGAAACCGCCAATGGTTTAACTGCAGGTGAAGTAACTGGCGCAGATTTAGTAAATGACCCATCTGGTAATGGTGTTCAATTAACTGCGGATCAACAAACACAATTGGCAGATTCGCTTTCATCAACCGATGGCCTTACCCCGTACGATTTTGGTACTAACGGTATTATCTCTCCTATGGCGGATGATAATGAAGGTGAAGAGCTTCGCTTTAAGCTAACCCATAATTACTTTATTACAGATGATTTATTTTTAAATCAGCAGTTACAGTACCGTAACTACACATCAAGCTTTGCTCGTCAAACTGGTGCGTTTAATTATGTGTATTCAACACGCGATGGCATTATAAATAACGACCCGCGTGCCCCGTTAGTTGAAGACGGTGTGCTTTACCCGTTTGCAGCGCGACGCCAAGAATACCGCCAAGTAGAAGCTGATGAAAAGTCATGGCAGTATTTCTTAGATTTACGCTATGACTTTATGTTAGGCGACGTGGATAACGAATTACTGGTTAATGCAAACTACGAAGACAGAGACATTCGCTTTAAACAGTATTCTATTTACGATGCAGACAAAGTTATTTACGACAGCGAAGGAAATGTACTTTATCAAGGCACGCTGCCATATATTTATGATATGCGCTCGCCAAATTGGCCAACAGGTAGTTTTGATGACTACGACCCGCTAAAAACCAGTGACTACAATAAAAAAGTACAAGCGTGGGGCTTAGGTATTCAGCACGTAGGCTATATTACTGAGCAGCTTACAACTCGAGTTGGTGTTGCTTATAATCGCATTAAGCAAACATATGAGCACTATGGTGTAGATGAGCGTTATAGCTCAAGCCGCGCTGAGCCAACGCCTGAAGCAAACACATCAGACAGTGGCTTAACTTATAACTTAGGCGCAACGTATCAGCCTACTGAAAACTTTTCCGTGTTTATTAATCACGCTAAAGGCCGTACTGCCTACAGTGTATTAGGCTCAGTAGCAGGTACGGAGGCTGACCGTGAAGACTCTGAGTCTATCAGTAACGATTTAGGCTTTAGATTTAAAGCATTTGATGATCAGCTTTTAGCATCACTGGTGGTATTTGAAAGCGCGCGTACAAACCTTGAATACACAAACCCACTGTATGAAGCCGGTGTGTCTGGACCTGATGTAGTAGAGAGCTACTACGATGGTGAAGAGCAAACCAAAGGCGTTGAACTCGATTTAAATGCGCACTTAAACGAGCAATGGAAAGTAAATGTAAACGGCGTATACCAAGATGCCCGCGATAAATCTAACCCAAATAGCAGCAGTTACGATACACGCCAAAAAGGCGTACCGTATGTAACGGCAAGTACGTGGGTTACCTACTACGCCGATATGTTTAACCTACCTGAGGCTGTTAACATAAGTGGCGGTATTACTTTTGTAGATAACAGAAGCACAAACTCTAGCTCGTTTAGTATTCCTGATGGCTATGTACCAAGCTATACGGTGTACGACGCAGCAGTTTCGTACACCACTGATAAGTGGCACATGCAGCTTAATTTAAACAATTTGTTTAATAAAAAGTACTACTCTAAAGCCATGTTTTTAGGTGGTATGCCAGGCGAAGAGCGTAATGCAAAACTAAGTTTTAGCTACACACTTTAATAGTTTAGATGTTTAAAAAGCACGGTTTTGTTTTTTCCAAACCGTGCTTTTTTGCTGTAGCTATTTAATTAAATAGTAACAACAATTCGGCCGTTAATTTCACCTTTAAGCATATCATCAAAAATTTCGTTAATATCCTCTAACCGTTTTTCTTCAATAATGGCTTTTACTTTACCTTGAGCTGCAAACTCTAAACATTCTTGTAAATCCTTACGTGTACCAACAATGGAACCGACTACCGAGACGCCATTAAGTACGGTATCAAAAATAGGTAGCGGCATATCCTCTGGAGGTAAACCGACTAATACACACTTACCACCACGGCGTACACTTTTATAAGCTTGTTCAAAACCTGGTTTAGATACAGCGGTACACACAACCGCGTGTGCACCACCTACTTGCTCAAATATTGCTTCACTCGGTATAACATGTTTAAAATCAAGTGTTATATCGGCTCCCAACTCTTTTGCTAGAGCCAATTTAGACTCTCCCGTATCAACAGCTATAACATTAAAGCCCATAGCTTTTGCGTATTGCACGGCTAAATGACCAAGCCCACCTACACCCACAATAGCGACCCAATTGCCCGGTTTTGCGCCTGAAACTTTTAATGCTTTATACGTAGTAACACCTGCACAAAATAATGGTGCAGCCTCAGCAAAACCTAAACCATCAGGAATTTTTATAACGTAATCGCCATGAGCTAAACAATACTCTGCATAACCACCGTCAATTGAGTAGCCTGTATTATGTTGAGATAAACAGAGGGTTTCTTTACCTTCTAAACAAAATTCACAATGTCCGCAGGCACTATAAAGCCATGGTACACCTACTCTATCACCAACTGATAAATGCTTTATGTTACTGCCGACTTCTTCAATAATACCCACACCTTCGTGCCCGGGTACTAACGGCATTTTGGGTTTTTCAGGCCAGTCGCCATGACATGCGTGTAAATCGGTGTGGCAAACACCACAAGCCGCTATTTTAACTAACACATCATTAATACCCACCTCTGGTTTAGGAAGGTCTGTTATTTGTAATTTACCTTTATACTGAGTATTTATTGCAGCTTTCATAGTCATTCCATCGTAATTGAAAAAAATAAAAAAAGGATTTATTTATGTATTGTTGTGTGTACAACATATCCCAATATAGATGTGCAAATATTAATCTAAATCATACTTTAGTCTTTATAATCGATTTATAAAGTAGCTAAAATCTTGCTATCCAAAATCAGCATGCTAGCATTACTTTCTGAATTTACTGAAACTTAAAAAGCTATGAGTCTATCTGAAAAAAACTTAGCCTTTGTTATGCACTGTGGTGAAATGGGCAGCCGTTGGGGTTTCAATCGTACGATTGGCCAAATGTGCGGTTTGCTGATCATCACCAAAGAGCCCATGACCGCAAATGAGATTGCCGATGCGCTAAGTATCTCGCGTGGCAATGTAAGCATGGGAATTAAAGAGCTCCAGTCATGGCAATTAATTAAAGTGCATCATATCCCTGGTGATCGTAAAGAATATTACGCCCCAGCGGGTGAAATTTGGGATATGGCTAATCGCGTATTTGAAGAGCGTAAAAAGCGTGAAATAGACCCTACCCTAAGTTTGCTGCGTGATAACCTTTTAGACGAAGCAAACAACGAAGAAGAGCGCTATGCACAAAAGCAAATGGGCGAAATCCACAACCTACTCGAAACGGTTACTAAATGGTCTTCAGAGTTACAACGCTTAAGCCCAGAGCAGCTTAATAAGCTAATGAAGCTTGGTTCAGGAATTGGCAAGGTTATCGATTTAAAAGATAAAATATTTAAAAAAGAACATGATTAAACAAATAAAAAAAGCCGCATAGCGGCTTTTTTATTACACAACAGCGTATAAATTATATTTTTGGATAACCAATTCTATCTGATAGATAGCCCACGCTGGTGGCAAAGTAATATGAGCGGTTCCAGTGCATAAACACTTTGTAGTTATCGTACGCTAAGTACATACGCCTATTAATGTCATCAGGCATTACCAGTGCAGCGCGTACATCAACATTAGGTAAGTCAGAGCCGTCAGCTTTGCGAACACCCAGAGCCTGCCAGTCTGCAAGCGAGCGCTCTGAGTCGTTCCAATATTCTAACCATTGCTTACGTGTTTTAGTGCCACGTTTTAGCACGTATTTACTGTCAAAATTTTCAGGTAATTTTACCTGGCGACCCCAAGTTAGTGAGTCATTCCAACCTTCTTGTTTTAAATAATTGGCAATCGATGCAAATGCATCCTCTTTTGTGGTCCAAATATCTTTACGGCCGTCGTTATTGTAATCAACAGCGTAGGCGTTAAAAGAGGTAGGCATAAACTGAGTTTGCCCCATTGCTCCAGCCCAAGAGCCTTTAAATTTATCAAGCGTAATATGGCCTGACTTTAAAATATCTAATGCTGCCCAAAGCTGGCGCTTATAAAGTGCTTCACGACGACCATCAAAGGCAAGCGTCACTAGCGATGAAATAACATTATGGCCACCTTGTATTGTGCCAAAGTTACTTTCAAGGCCCCATAGTGCCACTATAAAGCGTGCTTGTACGCCAAACTCTTTTGCAACTTGTTCAAGTACATCTTTATTTTCTGCGTAGAGTTTACGTGCACGATCAATTTTCCATTGCGGTACACGTTTTGGTAAGTAGGTTTCGAGGGTTTCTTTAACCTCTGGCTGGTTTTTATCAGCCGATACTACTTTTTCTTTGTATGAGGCAGTCGCAAATGCATCGTCAATTAACTTGCTATCGTACCCTTTTGCAATGGCCTCTTGTTTTAAGTCACTTAAATAAGTTTGAAATTCGGCCTGCGTTTTAGCAACTACAGAGCCACTTAAACACACTGAGCATAAAATTACGGCTAACTTTTTAATCACTATCAACTCCGTTTTCTTTTCGTAATTGGCTAAGTAAATTTTCTTCCGGCGGTGGAATTTGCAAATAGTAACCCTTGTCTGGGTCAGCTAACGCTGCTTTTACTGTTTCAAGGTCGGCACCGCCTAAATGATCACGCTTTGCTAAATTGATAATCATTACATAAATAGGTTGACCAAACATAGCCAGTAAAGGTTCAGGCACTTTACTAAAATCATCTCTTTTTTCAACAAATAAGAAGGTATCCGCTTTTTTCTTACTTTTATATACCGCAGTGAGCATAATGGCCCTATTTAATCTTGCTTAACATTGCCGCACACTATAACATGAGAGTAATAATAAGTTAGAAAAATTAGATTAGAAATTTCATTAAAGGCCTTATTCAGCCTACGTTTATCTAAAATTAATTTCTAATCAGACAAATCAATTGAGCGTGTATGTCGGAACAAATTTTTGAGCTAAAAGGGAACCTTTTCACGTTGTCAGTATTGCATCTTTATAGCACTGATATCGCCCTTCTAGCAGAACAGTTGTATGTAAAAATAGCCCAAGCTCCTCGTTTTTTTGAAGGAGCGCCTATTGTTGTTAATTTAGAAGAAATTAAAAACAGCTCACTTGATTTTGTACATTTAAAATCTCTCATTGAGCGTATGAGCTTTAATGCTGTAGGTGTTTGTAATGGCTCAGATGAGCAACACACGCAAGCTAAAGCCGCTGGCCTTTCTGTACTAAATTACTCGCAAGATGCTAAAAGTGCACCCGTTAAACAAGAGGCGCCAAATACCTCTATTGTTGAAAAAAACGTGTACTTACCTGCGCAAGTAATTAATGGCACGGTACGCTCAGGGCAGCAAGTTTATGCAAAAGACAGAGACTTAATTGTACTTGGTGCAGTTAGCCATGGTGCAGAAGTAATAGCCGATGGTAATGTGCATATTTATGGCACCTTACGCGGGCGTGCTATTGCAGGTGCAAAAGGGATTAAAGACGCCTGCATTTATTGCCAAAAGCTCGAAGCCGAATTGGTTTCAATTGATGGCAATTACTGGATCAGCGACTCATTACAAGGTGAGCACTGGGGCAATGCAGTACAAATACAACAAAAAAACGAATCATTAGAAATTTCAGCTTTGGTTAAAGGATAAATCTCATGGCAAAAGTAATTGTCGTTACCTCTGGTAAAGGCGGTGTTGGTAAAACAACATCAAGTGCTGCAATAGGCACCGGTTTAGCTTTAAAAGGCTATAAAACAGTTATTATCGATTTTGATATTGGCTTACGTAATCTAGATTTAATTATGGGGTGTGAGCGCCGCGTAGTATACGATTTTGTAAACGTAATAAACGGCGAAGCCAACCTAAATCAAGCGCTTATTAAAGATAAACGCGTTGAAAAATTATTTTTACTACCCGCATCACAAACACGTGATAAAGACGCCCTTACCCGTGAAGGCGTAGAGCGCGTTTTAAACGAACTAAAAGAAGACTTTGACTACATTGTGTGTGATTCACCTGCAGGTATTGAAGCCGGTGCAATGATGGCGATGTACTTTGCTGATGAAGCAATTGTAACAACAAACCCTGAAGTATCTTCGGTGCGAGATTCAGACAGAATTTTAGGTATTTTACACAGCAAATCAAAACGTGCTGAAGAAGGCCTAGAAAATATTAAAGAGCACCTATTATTAACACGCTACAACCCTGATCGAGTTGAAAAAGGTGAAATGTTATCGGTAGAAGATGTTAAAGATATTCTATCGATTCCTTTACTTGGTGTTATTCCTGAGTCGCAAGCGGTATTAAGTGCGTCTAATTCAGGCCAGCCAGTAATACTTGATGGTGATTCAGATGCAGGGCAAGCATACGCTGATGCAATCAATCGCTTACTCGGTGAAACAGTCGATTTTCGCTTCTTAGATGTTGAGAAAAAAGGCTTATTTAAACGGATTTTTGGAGGTTAATGTGTCTTTACTTGACTACTTCCGCTCAGAAAAGAAAAATAGCGCGTCATTAGCAAAAGAGCGATTGCAGATCATTGTCGCGCACGAGCGTTCGCAACGCGGAACACCGGATTACTTACCACAATTAAAACAAGATATTTTAGATGTGATCCGTAAGTACGTAAATGTAAACACTGATGCAGTGCAGGTACAGTTTGATCAAAACGAAGATGATTTAGCGGTACTTGAGCTCAACGTGACATTACCTGACGAAGAAAAAAAGTAGCACAACTAAAAGCGGCATTTTAAATGCCGCTTTTTGCTTTGCACACTCACTACACGTATGTGGTGCATTGTGTTGTGTTTTAAATTTAAAAGTTTACACGTAAACCAAGTAAAAACTCATGGCTTGCTGCACTGTCAATTTTAAAGCCATCGGTAAATGCATCTTGTCCGGTTTGCACATCACCAAATTCAATGTATTGATACTCAGTGTATAACGACATAGTTTTAGTTATTTGATAGTTAACCCCTGCACCAATATTCCATGTAAATTCAGTTGAATCGTTATCAGCATACGCATCGTAATAGCCATCAACATTTCCATCGAATGCGTCAAAAGCGCTAATGCCTGCACCACCTAATTTTGCAGAATAGCTGTTATCGGCAAGCCCCAAACCCGCTTTAATATAAGGCGTAAACGCGGTGCTGTTATCAAAACCGTAAAAGCCTTCAATTGTATAAGTGGTGGTTTTTAAATCCCCCTTTAATACATACTGCTCACCTTCACGTGCACCCACACCTACTTTTGTATCGCTATAATCGGTATCATGATAGCTAATACGCGCCTCTACTCTAAACTGAGGATTGAACTGATAACCTAAACCAATACTGCCTACACTGCCCTCACCGGCATCAAATTCAGATGGAAAATCACTATCTACGGCAATATTGTTACCAATAGCTTGAGAGTCATTTGCTTGCGAACTATAGCCTACATGTGCAGTTCAATAAAACCCCTCTGCACTAGCTAAAGTAGGTGTGGTACACGCTAAAGCAATTGCGGCAACTATAGTTTTTTGTAATGTGTTCATTGTTATTCCTGTTTTTTTTAACAACCAAATTATTGGGCTGTAAGGCTAATGTTGAATTCGCAGCTAATATAACTTTTCGATTCACAAGCGAATAGATACAATAACGGCACAATACAATTCCGACTTTCAGAACAATGATTAACTATTTACGACACATGGCTATTTTTGCCAAAGTGGTTGCTGGCGGTTCATTTCGTATTGCAGCTAAGGAGCTTGGCATAGCACCTTCACGTGTTAGCCATAGTGTTTCTGACTTAGAACAGTTTTTAGGCGTCACTTTATTACATAGAACAACCCGTAAATTGTCGCTTACCCCTGAAGGTGAAAAATTTTACGCCCACGTAGAAAACATAACAAAACACGCAGAGGCAGGTTTGAACGAAATTAACTCTGTGGGTGATGAGCCTATAGGGTCTTTAAAAATATCGCTGCCCGCCTTTTTAGCAAGCTCCGAAATTTCAGCCGCGATAGCAGAATTTGTGCAAACCTACCCAAAAGTGAACTTGTCTCTTAATTACACAGACCAAGTAATAAATATAATGGATGAAGGACTCGATTTAAGTATTCGAGTTGGCTGGCTTGAAGACAGCTCACTCATGGCGCGTAAAATTGGAGAGAGTAAACGCTTTTTAGTTGCCTCAAGTAAGTACGCGAGTAAACATCAACCCCCTACGCATCCAAACGATTTAAAACAATGGGATTGGGTTCATTTTAGTATGCGCGGCAGCACTGTAGATTTTACCTCTCCAAATGGCGAAGGGGTGTGTATTTGTGAAAAGTCGCGCGTAAATGTAAATAGTGCGCTTGCAATAAGTCACTTTGTATCTGAAAACTTGGGTCTAGGCATATTGCCCGAAAACCTAGTAAAAAAACAATTAGCACGAGAAGAGTTCATTCACATTTTACCTAACTGGCAACTCAAGCCGCTTGGTTACTATGCTGTATGGCCAAATAATGCACGCAGAGAAAACCTAACACTATTATTAGTGCGCTTTTTAGCTAAGCGCGGTTTAATAACCGCAGAGGATTAAGCAAGTACCCCTTAAGTGAATATGTTATTATGGGCCCATTACTTTGCTTTATGCCTGCTATTACTTTGCTATGTTAAATCACGCTTCTTGTTTTACTTTATTTGATTGCTCTGTAGATTCTATACCGCTTCCAGATAAATTTACGTTTCCGTTTTACTACCAGCCTCATCCGTTATCTGTTTTAGCCGCAACACAATTGCAGCAGCAACTTGAAACGCATTTACCGTATAACGAAAATGACAGCAGCAATACAGCAACGAATGATGGCAAAATGTTTGGTGTACTGGTTGTAAAAAACCAGCAACAACAACTTGGCTTTTTAGCGGCGTATTCAGGCCAGCTCGAAAATTTAAATACAGATATAAAATGCGTGCCTAATGTATCTACAATGGCACTTGAAGATGTGGGTTATTTAAAAGAAAGTAAAATAATTAACGAGATAAATGCGCAAATACATGCCCTAGAAAATGCAAGTACATTGAATAAATTAACAGCGTCATTAAATGCCGATAAAGCCGCGTTTGTGCAACAGTTACACGCTCAACAAAGCGTAATGCAAGCCAATAGAAAAACACGTAAAAAGGCGCGCAGTGCACTTGTAATTGAGCACAGCCAAGCAATAACGCCTGAGCAACAAGCAAGCTTGAATGAACTGGCCAAACAAAGCATAGAAGATAAAAAATACTATCAAAGTATAAAAGATCACTGGCATGATAAAATAACTCAGCAACAGAAGGCGCTTAATGCCCTACACGACGAAATAAAACAGTTAAAAAAGCGCCGTAAAGTTTTATCTAAAAACCTACAAAAGCGAGTGTTTGCGCAGTACCAGTTTTTAAATGCAGAGCATGAAGTTAAAGATCTCAATGCCATATTTGCAGCATTGCCAGAGCATACTCCGCCATCAGGTGCGGGAGATTGCGCTGCGCCCAAGCTATTACAATACGCTTATCTTAATAACTTAAAGCCAGTGGCTATGGCTGAATTTTGGTGGGGGGCCGCACCTAAATCGGCAATACGCCAACATAAAAACTACTACCCTTCTTGCTACAGTAAGTGCCAACCTATTTTATCGCACATGTTAAAAGGCCTCACCATAGAAGATAACCCGCTACTCGTTAACCCTGCTGAAGGTAAAACGCTGCCGATTGTCTATCAAGACGATGATATTGTTATTGTAAACAAGCCCAGCGAGTTTTTATCTGTACCAGGTGTCAATATTGAAGATTCTGTGTATTTACGTATTCAAACGCAATTTCCGCACGCTACAGGCCCGTTAATTGTGCACAGACTAGATATGTCTACATCAGGTTTATTAGTGGTGGCGCTCAATAAACGAGCCCACAAAGCACTACAAAAGCAATTTATTGCCCGCACTATTGATAAACGTTACATTGCGCTGGTTGATGGTATTGTGCCCAAGGACAGTGGCAAGATAGAGCTGCCATTGCGACTTGATTTTGACGATAAGCCACGCCAGCTTGTTTGTTATAAAAACGGCAAACCCGCACTTACTACATGGCAGGTGCTTGAACGTAAAAACAATATTACACGCCTACAGCTCTACCCTAAAACGGGCCGCACTCACCAATTAAGGGTACACTGCGCTCATCACTTAGGGCTTAATGTGCCTATTATTGGTGACACACATTACGGTAAAAAAGCCAACAGGTTACACTTACATGCCGAGTATTTGGCGCTAGATCACCCCATTACACATAAGCGTTTAACGTTCAGCGTAGCGCCCGATTTTTAATACCAATTCGCATAATTAAGTGATCTATTTTGAGGATGAAAAAACGTGTTGATAGCAAGGCAAAAAAATCGCTATTTAGTTGTTCTAAATGAGAATTTTTTAACGCAGATAGCGACACGTTTAGCCCCTAAAAATGATTAAATATTATTGCGAATTGGTATAACATAGCCTGTTAGCTTAAAAAGTGGGTTTAATTATCCCACTCTTTAAGTGCGTCTTTAACAAAACTGTAGCGCCAAGAATTAAGTAAATCAGGTTTAATATGATTTACCTTTTGCTCATCGGTGAGTTTCCAATTCCAGCTAATAAGCTGATTAATTTGCTTTTTAGAGGCCATTACATCCTCTGGTATACCCTGCTCTTTTGCCACTTTCGTAATTTTTTGCTTAATATCTTTAGCTACTTTTTTATAAGCCGGAAAATCAATTAAACGTTTAAGCACTGGCGGATGCTCATCAACCGCAAGTGCTTTGGCCTTTTCAATACACTTTAGTATTTCGACTCCAGAGCGGTTTACTTCCATCGACTCCACACCCGGAATTTGTCTTAGCGTATTTAAGCTCGAAGGCCCACGTTTAGCAATTTCCGTCATGTTGTGCTCTTTAAGCACAAAGTTAAGCGCTAAATTTTTACGAATAGCTTTATTACGACGCCATACAGCTAATTCTTTTAATACCGCGAGCTCGTGCGGTTTTAGTTGCCATGCGTTTTTTATATCTTTGTAAAGCAGCTCATCTGGGGTTTGAAAGGCGCGTTTATTTGCAATTAACTCGCTCTCATTTATTACAATATCAAATAACTCAGCTTTATTTATACGCTCAATTATTAGTTCAAAACAAGGCAGTAAATGAAACGTATCAGCGGCTGCATAATCGAGCTGCTTTTTAGTTAATGGGCGCTGTAGCCAATTAGTTCGCGATTCACTTTTGTCTATTTCTATGCCTAATAGCTCTTTTACCATTAGCGCAAAGCCCATACAGTTGCCTTCGCCTAAAAGCTGAAGAGCAAATTGTGTATCAAACAATGGAGCAGGTACAAAGCCTGCATGTTTTTGAAATACTTCAATATCTTCTGAGGGTGAATGCAACACTTTCAGTACTGATGGATCTTGTAATATTTGCCAAAATTCAAATAACGAGAGTTCGGCAAGTGGATCTATAAGGGCGAGATGCTCACCATCATATACTTGAATAAGTGCAACTTCAGGGTACAAAGTACGGCGGCGCATAAACTCTGTGTCTATGGCTAAAATAGGCTTGTTTTTTATTTGCTCAACAAAGGTGTTGAGTTGATTTTGTGTTTCGATCAATTGGTATTGCACTTAATCTCCTACAATAAAAAAGCCGGCTAATGCCGGCTTTTTTATAGTTTACTAGTCTTTTAGGGCTCTTCTGAGAATTTTACCTACATTTGTTTTAGGTAACTCATCCTTAAACTCAACGAGTTTAGGCACTTTATAATTAGTTAAATTATCACGACAGTGATTTATTATATCTTTTTCAGTTAAAGAAGGGTCTTTTTTAACAACAAAAACTTTAACTTGTTCGCCACTTACATCGTGCGGAATACCAATAGCCGCGACTTCTAGTACGCCGTCGTGCATGGCAACCACTTCTTCTATCTCATTTGGGAACACATTAAAGCCCGATACAATGATCATGTCTTTTTTGCGGTCAACAATATAGAAGAAACCTTCGTCGTCGTATGTGGCAATATCGCCGGTAGCAAACCAACCATCTTGCAAACATTCTGCAGTTGCATCTGGGCGGTTATAGTAACCTAGCATAACTTGTGGGCCTTTAACCCATAGCTCACCGGGTTCACCTTTTGCCGCTTCTTCTCCGTTTTCAAGCATTAGCTTAATTTCGGTATTAGGAGCAGGTAAACCAATAGATCCATTATAAGCTTCTAAATCGTACGGGCTTACAGTTACAAGCGGTGCACACTCAGTTAAACCGTAACCTTCCATTAATTTAGAATTAGTCACTTTTTGCCATTTTTCGGCTACAGGACGTTGTACCGCCATGCCGCCACCTAATGACATTTTTAAATGACTAAAATCAAGCTCTGCAAACCCTGGTGTATTAAGTAGCCCGTTAAACAGGGTATTTACACCGGTAATAGCAGTAAATTTATGCTGATTAAGCTCTTTAACAAATGCTGGCATGTCACGTGGGTTTGTAATTAATACATTCAAGCCACCGTATTTCATAAACGTTAAGCAGTTAGCCGTTAACGCAAATATATGATAAAGCGGTAATGCAGTAACAACAACTTCAGTACCACGGTCTAATACTTTATCTAGACAGCCCGATACTTGCTCAAGGTTACCAACCATGTTGCCATGACTTAACATCGCCCCTTTAGATACGCCGGTTGTACCACCTGTGTATTGTAAAAAGGCCAGATCAGATAAGCTCATTTCTGGACGCGTATACTTTGCAGGGTCACCTGCTAACACATCTGAAAACTTAATTGTATTTGGTAGGCTGTAGCTGGGTACCATTTTTTTTATGTATTTAACCACAAAATTAACGATATGCTTTTTAATACCACCCACCATGTCGCCCACTTGGGTAACAACAATGTGTTTTACATCCGTTTTTGCAAGTGCTTTTTCAAGCGTGTCTGCAAAGTTAGCCAATATAAAAATAGCTGACGCGTCAGAGTCTTTTAATTGATGCTCAAGCTCTCGTACTGTGTAAAGTGGGTTTACGTTAACCACCACACACCCTGCACGTAAAATACCTAAAATAGCGATAGGCGTTTGTAACAAGTTAGGCATCATTACGGCAACTTTGTCGCCTTTTTTAAGACCTAAATCATTTTGAATATACGAGGCAACACGTTGTGTCGCTGTATCTATTTCATCATACGATAATGTTTTACCCATATTCGTAAATGCAGGTAAATCTTTGTAATCGGTAAAACTTTTTTCGAACACTTCGAGTAACGAGTTGTAATGCTCAGGATCGATTGTTTCAGGCATACCTTCTGGGTAGCGCTTAAGCCAGATTTTTTCCACTCTTAGCCCCTGTTTATAATTATATTTTTATTAACCTTAATCTAAGTAAGGCACTTTAACAATTGAGCAAATACTCTAATGCAGGAATAATCCCACATTTGGCGCTAATTTACAATTAACATGCACCATTTTGCAGCATAAAGGCTTGAATATGCTCAAAACATAACCCACTGCTTTGCATATGGCAATGATGCCCGCCATCTACATTAATTACCTTCAAGTTGTTGTAATAGCTAATATACTTGGCCAAATTTTGTTTTACAAACGAATAACCTTGGTTACCTAAAATTAATTGGCTTGGTGCAATTAATTGTTTTATTGCACCAATACATTGCGCTTCATCAAACCTAAAACCTGAGTGATTTTTAAGCTTAGGGTCTGTTGTTAACTCATACCCTAGTTCACTTTGCTTAATATTACGACTCATCAATAAGGTGATCAGTTCGTTATTTAAATCTGTTGTATTTGCACGCGCATCGATAATCGCTGATTGCGATTTATAAACGCGCTTTTTTTTATTGTAGGCGCGCTCTCTGTTCAGTATCGCCCCTTTTAATTGCTCACATACTTCATCACTGGGGGTTGTAACACAGCCAATCCCTTCAATAAAGGTAACTGAATGCACATACTCACTAAAACAACTAGCAAATAAACCAGCCACCATTGCGCCCATTGAATGGCCGACTAAATGTACCTTTTTTGCCCCTAAGCTCTTTATAAGTTGGTACACATCGTCAATATAATCAACAAAATAATAATGAGCGTCCTGTGCGCGCCAATCAGATAGCCCATGCCCAGCAAACTCAACACAATACCAAGTATGCTGCGGGTTAACTTTATCTAGCATAGGTGTAAAACTATTACTGTTATCTAGCCACCCATGCAAGGCTATAACCAGCTCATCGCCAGTGCCTTTTTGTAAGCCACGCAATGTTATATTTCTTGTTTTTATTTCAAATGGCTGCAACAGACACCTCTTTTTAACGTGCGACATTATTTATAACATACTAGTTGTCAGACCTCTAATACCAAAAGTTTTTATATTTTTTATATTTATAAAGACCACTTTATTTGTAAGGTTAACTTTTGAATTTTAATTATGTATTTAATTTCAACAACTTAAAATATTTTAAGTTTCATTAATTCAATAAATAATTACAAACAGAGCTCAAATACTCTTCAGGTAGGTAATGTATACCACTATATTCATTACACTATAATTAACATAAGCTAAAAAAATGGCTGTATTGTTTTAGTGACAATTAGCCAAACCTGTTTATATACTTTGCTTTTTATTCTTACTTCATTTCATTATTATACGAGGGCGAATTGAACTTTGTGGATTGAAACTTGTTCAATCTACGGGCGGTTAAATCCTGTTACGAGGTTTGGAACCTTGTGGGCTGAGTAAAAACCTAGCAAAAAATTTAATCGCCTTAGAAAGAATTTTTGGGCAGCGCATGTTTGGTATTTATGCTGCAAATTCAACACGCCGTAACCATATACAATTGTGGTGCTATTTAAACAGCACATTCATAGGGATAAAAATGAAAAACCAACTTAGCTTATTAGCGCTTTTATGTGCATCTACCAGTGTTTATGCAAGCGATGCACCTAAAAATGTAATTTATATGATTGGTGACGGGATGGGTCCTGCCTATACAACCGCTTATCGTTATTTTAAAGATGATCCAACCACTAAGCAGATTGAAACAACCGTATTTGATACTATTTTAGCAGGCATGGCGCGTACTTACCCTGACGATCACACTTATGTTACCGACAGTGCTGCAGGTGCAACCGCACTGAGTAGCGGCCACAAAAGTTATAATGGTGCTATTGCAGTCGATACAGACAAAAAGCCCGTTAAAACCATGCTAGAAATAGCAAAAGAACGTGGTATGACAACGGCATTAGTAGCTACCTCGCAAATTAACCATGCCACCCCAGCTAGTTTTGCTACACATAACGAATCACGTCGAAATTACGATGCCATTGCTAATGAATACATAGATAACAAAATTGCCGGTAAACTCCCTGTTGATTTAATGCTAGGCGGCGGTACGCAGTATTTTATTAGAGAAGACCGTAACCTCGTTGATGAATTTAAAGCAGCTGGTTATCAATATAGCGATGATATAAAAAGCCTTGGTCAGATCACACAAGTACCGTCACTTGGCTTATACGCCCCAATGGGCCTGCCATTTGCGCTTGATGCTAATTCAAACCACTTAACGCAACTAACAGCTAAAGCATTTGATTTACTCGACGGCCAAAATGAAGACGGCTTTTTTGTCATGATTGAAGGCAGCCAAATTGATTGGTGTGGACATGCTAACGATGTAGCCTGTGCCATGGCCGAAATGGATGACTTTGCACAGTCGATTAAAAAAGCAAAAGCCTATATTGATAAAAACCCTGATACTTTATTAGTGGTTACTGCAGATCATTCAACTGGTGGGTTAACCCTCGGTGCGCACGGACAATATAAGTGGGATACAGAAGTTATTAAAGGTGTTAAAGCAACAGCCGTTGAGCTAACAAAGCAATTACTCGCTGCTGATGATCTAGAGCCTATTTGGCGCGCCAACACAGGTATTGAATATACACCGGCTAATAAAGTAAAACTTGAACAAGCGAAAAAAATGGGCGAAACAGCGCTTAATTTAGCCATTAAAAGTATTATTAGTGACGCCAGCTTTACTGGTTGGACAACAGGCGGACACACCGCTGTAGATGTACAAGTATTTGCCTACGGTAAAGGCAGTGAACACTTTAACGGTGCTCAAAATAATACAGATATTGCCGATAAACTAATTGGCTTTATTAAACAGTAGCCATAAGCTTACGCAAAAAGCCCGAACCAGTGTTCGGGCTTTTTATTTTTTACTGTTACTGGGGCTAAGCGTATATATCGACGCCTATTAAATCTTGTACTTCGGCGCGACGCTCTAAATTTGCAAATTCAGTATATGTTGAAATTGCTTTACTCACCGTTGGGCTTGGTTGGTCATAAATAGTTTGGCTGTACTTTGCGTTACTAGTGTTTTGACTAAAGTATTGATTAGCAAGCTCTACACCCACTTTACTACTTTTTACATAATCTGTGTTTGTTTTTTGACTGGCGCTATCATCCGCTAAACCTTGTGGTTTAGAGGGTATAATTTTTGTAGAGGTAACCTTTGCAGGAATATCCCCAGTAAAAAAACCAGCGCCAATTGGCAAAGTCATAGATAACTTCCAACAATAAACATATTAAAAATTATGATTTAAAAACACCCAATTTGCAACTCTTGTGCTTATTCGCGACCCGGTAGTTTTTTCCATGTTACTGTATCGCGCACATATTTAGGTTGCGCATCACTTGCTTTAACAACCTCGCCCTTTAAAAAGGCCGTGTCTACATGGCTAAGCATATAGCGAGCATCTGGCAATGTAATGGCTGTATTTATGGTTATATTGCTAACGTTTTTAAGTACATCAGGGTAACTTTTAAATCCCGTGCCAACGGCAATCGCGTGTAACTCTTCACTGTTTATGTGCTCTTTGCTTAATAAATCAGGTTTTATAACACACTCTTCATTTACCAACTCCATGCGTGCGTTATTTACCTGGTATTGGGCAAAATAAATTTCTCCCATACGCGCATCTATAGCTGAATACACTACTGGCGCCTGCGTTTGCTCGTACACTTGCTGGGCCATAATTGCCAAGGTTGATACACCCACTAATGGTAAATTGGCTGAATAAGCTAACCCTTGTGCAATAGCAACACTAATGCGTACACCGGTAAAGCTACCTGGCCCTTGGCCAAAGCCAATAACGTCTAAGTCTTTTAATTTACACTGTGCTTTATTAAGAAGCTCATCAACTAAAGGGAGTATTTTTTGACTATGTTGCTGTGGGCATTCTTCAAAATGATGAAATGTTTGCCCCTCAAAGTGTAAAACTATAGATAACGCTTCGGTTGAGGCGTCTAGGGCAAGAATATTACTTTTAATCATTTTAGTACTCTAGTTAATGTGTTTTAAAAATGTGTTTGCATCTTCTAAGCTTCGCGTGCGGCGCATCGGCGGTAAGCTTTTTAAAAATACTTGGCCATATTGGCGCGTTACTAATCGGTTGTCGCAAATAACCAGCACGCCTTTATCTTTGTTATCTCGTATTAAACGCCCCACGCCCTGCTTGAGCGCAATAACAGCTTGCGGTAACTGTATATGAGCAAACGGGTCTTTGCCTTGCATTTGGCAATCTTGCATTTTGGCTTGCAGTAATGGGTCATCCGGTGCTGCAAAAGGTAACTTGTCAATAATAACACAGCTTAGCGTGCTACCACGTACATCAACCCCTTCCCAGAACGAGCCAGTACCTAACAATACCGCATTACCATGGCGCGTAAATTTTTCCAGTATTATACGCTTAGACATTTGCCCTTGCATATAAACTGGGTAGTCCATTTGTGTGGTTAACCCCTCTGCCACCAAATGCATCATTCGGTAACTTGTAAACAGCACAAAGCAACGCCCTTTAGCCGATTTAATCAGCTCTAGGGTTAATTTTATAATTGCATGAGGCATATTCTCTGCATGCGATTCTGGCAAATATCGTGGTAAGCATAAAAGCGCCTGATTAGGATAATCAAAGGGGCTATCAACCATCATACTTTGCGCAGGAGTAATACCTAAGCTTGCATTAAAGTGATCGAGCTTATTATCAACCGATAACGTGGCTGAGGTAAATACAAACCCTGCGCCGGTGTCTTTCATCATTTGAGCAAATTTAGCAGAGACATTAAGGGGCGTAATATTAACCGTTAAATAGCGCCGCGTGGTTTCGTACCAATAGCTAAAGCCCGTTTGTGCAGTATCAAAAACACGCTCTAACTGACCTTTAAACGCTAAAGTGCGCTCAAACGGGTGCTCTATTTTATCACTTCGCTCTAGACACAGTTTTAATACCTGATAAACAAAGTCTAAATCGCTAATTACCCGATGCAGCGCTGCGCAAATTAATTTATCACTGAGCTTTTCGCGCCAATCTCCTCGGCTTCCATCTACACCAAACTGTAAACGTAAATCAGCCACACTGGTTTCAAGCTTATTAAGGCTTTTCCCAAGCTGCAGCATATCGGGAATTTCTGCACGGTAAATAGCGCGTAAATCGTTAATTAAATCCACCAGCTTTTTAGTGCTAATACTTTCACCAAAGTAGTCACTGGCAATTTCGCTAAGCTGGTGTGCTTCGTCAAAAATATAAGCGTCGGCAGTAGGCATAAGTTCGGCAAAACCGGAGTCTTTTACTGCCATATCAGCAAAAAATAAATGATGGTTTATAACCACTACATCCGCTTCGGCTGCATTTAAACGCGCTTTGCGTATATAACATGATTGAAAGTCTGGACACTCTTTGCCTAAACAATTATCGGCTGTCGAATTAACATAGGGCAGTACCTTGGCGTCTTCTTCAATACCAATACAATCGGCTAAATCACCCGAGTGTGTTTCACTGGCAAATTTTGCAACCATAGCAAGTTGATGCATTACATCAGGATCGTCTGTTGGTACATGGGCTACATGTTGGTTTAGCCTATAAGTACACAGATAATTAGCGCGCCCTTTTAACAATGCGGTTTTTTTAGATGCATTAAGTGCTTTTACTAGCTGAGGTAAATCGCGGTGGTATAACTGCTCTTGCAAGGCCTTAGAGCCTGTTGAGATAATTGTTTTACCCTTAGATTTAAGGGCAGGCGCTAAATAGGCAAACGTTTTACCTGTACCAGTCCCCGCTTCAACCACTAACTGCGTGCTATTTTTTAATGCATCGTTAACGGCAACGGCCATATCAATTTGAGGTTGGCGAGGCGTGTATCCATCTAAAGATAACGCTAACGGCCCGGTTGCACTAAACAGCTGTTTGATAATACCAGTCACTTTACAAAAAATAATAGCGAGATTTTACGTAAGCCTGGCTATAAGGGCAAGCCAATTGAAATTAGAATTTTGTAAAGGGGCTTACACCCCTTTACACGTTATTGTGCATTTATAGATAACGTGACATTGCTGGCATTGCTATACCCCTTTAAATCGATATACCAATTACCTGTTTGTGGCGCAGAAAACGAACAGGTTTCGCTATTGCCATTTTTATATGGTCTGCACAAGTACTCAGAATCACTAGAGGGAGTGCCAAAGTTTACATATAAATCAGCATCGCCACTGCCACCGGACATTGTTATATCTAATGATGCGTACTGCGTATTTAAACTTTGGCTAAAGCGCTGCCAGCTCCCAGCAGAAACACTAATGTTTGTAATGCTCCGATTGATAGGCTCAATACTCCCCCCTTCATTGTAACTTCCGGTTATGGATACATTTTCTATCGCATTCCATGCGTGTACCATCACATAGTAAACTCCTTCACTAGAGGGATTAATATCGCAACGTTCATTACTACTTGAGGTAGTGCTTTTACAATCATAATCGTTCAGCGTAGGTGCTTGATTGTAGCGTACGTATAAGTCTGCATCCCCTGTGCCCCCAGTCGTAATAAATTTTAAATTGCTCGCACTTTGTGGCACAGCTAAAGTGTAAATAAACTGCTCTTTTGCAACCCCTGTGATCCCACTGAGTGTTTGCCCATTGGTTAATTGGTTATTAGTAGGGGGCGCGGTATCGCCGGCATTTTTAGCCATTTCGGCAACATAACTTACTGCCAGCTTGGCGAATTTACTGGCATGTTGAGCATCAAACTGGTTATCGCTTTGGGTGTGAATAAGCGGGTTTATATCGCCCATTTTTGATTCAAAAGGCATAGAGGCTGCAAACCCTTGCTGATACCATGACGCATGATCAGAACACCCATAACCACACTGGTCAAATCCATAATTTAATTGCGGTAAGTAGGTATCTAAAAGCGCTGCTAAAAACTGATTTTGTGCATTGTTAGTATAATCAGTCATCATGACTATATCTTCAAGGCTGCCATTATTGCCTGTCATATCAAACTGCACCATGCCCACTACATTTTTACCCTGCGATTGGTAGCTGCTTGCAATATCACTTGAACCTCTAAGGCCAACTTCTTCCGCTGCAAACGCCATAATTTGAATCGTACGCTGTGGTTTGTAATTAGTTTGTACAATAGCGCGCAGCGCCTCTGATAGCACAGCAATGCCTGAGGCGTTATCATCAGCACCGGGTGAACGTCCATTGCTGGGGTTTGACTGATTTATCGAATCAAGGTGGCCACCAATAATAACAATTTCATCTGCTTTTTCATTGCCTTCAATTGTCACTATAACCGACGATTGCGCCCAATTATGCGGGTATGTTGCAATGCTAATATCACTTCGACTTTGCGCTATTTGTTGCCAATGTGTTTTTAACCAATTTGCAGCATCTATCCCTGTTTGTGAGGTGTAATAACGATTATTAAAACTGGTTAAAGAGTTAACAGTACTATCGAGGTTAACGGTGCTAATTGATGACATTAAATTTTGTACTGTTTGTTCGTTATCAATAGAATAACTAAATGCTAATGTATTTTGTATAGTATGCGCCGTGGCTAATTGTGTTGCGTAACTGCTCGCCTCTTGCCATGAATCATGTGCCACAAACCCACCGCACCGATTATAATTGTGGTGCATAAATTCGCTTAGATTATTTACCTGATCAGCTGGTATATTCACCAAATCTATATTTTCAAGCGCACTTGTTGAGCGCTGTGCAAAGGGCAATCTTTGCACTAACCCATGCTGGGTATACTCATAATGTTCCGCTGCAGTTGAATCTATGCTTACCCACACTTTGTTTGTTTCACTTTGTGCTACAACGCCCATTGTAGTAAATAAGCTCAGCGCACTTAGTAGTTTAAAAGGTTTCATTGGTATTCCTTATAATTGGCAATACTGGTATCCATAAAATTAAAAAGGGGCACTAGGCCCCTGGTATCAATGTTTAATTAGCAGACACACTCAGTGTTACTCCGCTTGCATTACTGTACCCTCTTAAATCTAGGTACCATGTACCTGACTGTGGGTTATCAAACGAACACGTTTCACTGTTGCCATTTTTATACGGTCTACACAAATAAGTTGACGTACTCGACGCCGAACCATAATTTATATAAAGATCGGCATCGCCACTTCCACCAGAAATAGTAACGGTTAAATTACTATAGCCCGCTCCTAAGTCTTGAGTAAATCGAGCCCAGCTATTAGTTGAAACACTAATATTAGACTCGGTTCTGTTAATCGGTGTGACACCTCCTGTTGAATTGTTAAAACTCCCAGTAAGCGATACATCAGCTATAGCATTCCATGCTTCTACCATTACATAGTAGGTGCCTGCTTGGACGTTCGAAATACTGCAATTTTCGGTGCTTGAAGAGGTGGTACTTTTACAGTCATACGTATTCAGTGTGGGTTTACTTCCAAACATTACATATAAATCTGCATCGCCCGAGCCACCAGCGGTATTAAACTCAAGATCTGTTGCCCCCGCTGGTACATCGAGTGTAAAAAACATCTGCGCTTTTGCAGAGCCGCTGATCCCCATACGTGCTACTTTATTTGTTAACACCTCATCCGTAGGCACAGGTGTGCTCGAGCAATCGCTCCCTGCACTTAGGTTTGAACTAACTCCCACTGCCGCCAAAGCAGCTTGTACATCGCTTGGGTTGTAATTTAAGTCACACGCAGCGTCCATAACGCCGTTACCAGCTAAATCCCAATTTGTACTCGCACTCCAATAAAGCTGATTCGCACGTGCCATAACTACAAATGCTTTTTTAGTATCCCAGCCGGATGTAGTAGCAAGGTTATAAAATGCTTTGTTAAATACACCCGAGCTATAGTGCACATCCATGCCAGAGGTATAACTACTTTGATTATCTATAGAGCGTCCATCCTGTGCTGGGTTATTCATATAGCGAAGCGCGCCATTGCCTTTAAAAATATCTTGCCCGACTAACCAATCGTTAGTGCCTTTCATGTAATACTCAGCCGCTTCACCAGCCATATCAGAAAAAGCTTCATTTAAGCCACCCGACTTACCGCTGTAAATTAAGCCAGAATTCTGTTCGGTAAAGCCATGGCTTACCTCATGCGCCGATACATCAAGGCTTACGAGTGGGTAAAAAGTGCTTTGCCCGTCGCCAAAGGTCATTGCGCTGCCATCCCAAAATGCATTTTCATAATTACTTGAATAATGTACGCGCATTTTTAACTGAAAACCTAGCGGTGGCGATCCCACCCAGTCGTTATACATATTAAAAATAACGTTACCAAAATAATGAGCATCGTTAAGCGGCGAATAAGCCCCATTTATCTCTTTTACTGTATTCTCTGGGCAAGTAAATGAATGGGCAGCAGAGCCACTTGTGCCGCCATTGAGATTTATAGTTCTTACATTGGCATTATCCATAACACAGGTGTTACCAGATTGAGACACATCTAGGTTGCTAAAGTCAGTACCGTAAATGTATTTACCTGTTTTGAGATTCCCCCCTGGTCCCGTAGCATCAGCATGTTGTAAGTTATCGTAGCTGAGCAAAACCTCACCGGTATTAGCATCGATTATTTGATAAGGGCGTGATGGCGATTTGCCGTAGGTTACATACGATACTTCGTACACCAAATGCGCCTTACTTTGTTGATCAACCCAAATCGCTAATCTTGATTTCTCATTGTGTTTTTTTAAGCCTATAGTTTTTGCAGCTATGCCTAAATTTTGGCTTTGAAGCATGGCTTGTTTTACAGATAATTTAGCACTTACATCGTTTATATCGCCTTCAATATCGTACACCGCAGCACCATGGGCTTTTTTAAGCATGCCATTTTTAAATGTAAGGCTTAAAGTGTCACCAATTACTGGTAAACCTTGATATGTTTGCTGATATCGGCGAGTTACTTCACCGTTATTACTTATAAACTCTTTTAATACAACTAACTCGTTCCTTACACTTAACCCAATCAAGTCTTTAGGGCTAGTAGATAAAATGGATGCCGAATTTGATTGCATCATGTTATTTAAAGCCGTTTGTTGATTTAGGTATTTCTTGTTCGCAGCTACTGCATCTGTTGCTTGAACCAAGGTTAAAGCAGCAAAAGTTGCTAATGTGATTTTTGATAAATTCACGTTTACGCTCCGTCAAAATATTTAGTTTGTAGTGGATTTGTATTAACCGGAACTACTTGTACCCGATTAAGGATCAAGCTTATGTTACAAATTTGAGTTATGAAAATTAAACATTTAATTTACAAGTAAAGTATTAGGAAACGTAAGAACCACAGAAATTACAGTAGGTTAAAAAACACACAAAATCAGTAAAACCTTAAACAGATACAAATTGTATACATATATTTACACTAAATTACACTATTAGACCCGCAAAATAGCCGCGTTTACTTTATTCAATTAACGGCAGTAATCAGCCACTAAGTTGCCTAGGCAACCTTATGTTAATCTCTTCATTACAAGCAATAACACCAGTAAATTTGCATTAACTATATGTCTCCTAAAGACATAAAAAAAGTGCTAAAAGCCCCATAAATACTGTGACACAGCCTAGTCACAAGAGTAATATACGGCTCGTTTAATTCGCTCTTTTTTTTTCTCTAAAATAAATCTAAGGTTAGCCAATGAATGCTTGGTATCTCATTTGTTTTCTCTCTGCTATCGCAATTTTTATTGCTTATGCAAACCAGTATGTTCTTAAAATGCAAACAACGATTGCTATAACAACGGGCTCGGTTGTTATATCGTTGTTATTAATTATTTCAGTTAAGTTATTAGGCGATACAACTGCATTAGAAATGACGCAAATTGTAGCCAGTATTAATTTTAATGAATTGCTTTTAAAAGGCATGCTTGGATTTTTGTTATTTGCAGGTGCTTTAGAAATTAACCTGTTGGCACTGCGTAAACAACGATGGGAAATAACCGCTTTAGTTTTGTTCTCTACCGTAGTCTCTACTTTTTTAATTGGCTATTTAAGTTTTTATATTTTTGCCGCTCTTGGCTGGCCCGTCCCTTTTATTTATTGTTTACTTTTTGGCGCCTTAATAAGCCCAACCGATCCAATTGCTGTACTGGCAATTATTAAACAATTACGCGCCCCTGAAGGTATTTCGGTACAGGTAGAAGGCGAGTCTTTATTTAACGATGGTATTGGTTTGGTAATTTTTACTACGCTGTTTTCTGTTGCATTTTTTGGCACCGATGCCAACCCAGCCGACATTGCAGAGCTGTTTTTTGTTGATGCCATAGGCGGGATCGTGTTTGGCTTAGCAATGGCCCTTGTGGGTCACTTTTTAATTATTAACTGTAAAGATGTAAATATACGCCTATTAATAACCTTAACCATTCCAACTGCGGGTTTTGCCGCTGCCAATGTATGGGAAATATCAGGTGCGCTTGCCATGGTAACCAGTGGTATTATTTTAGGTAATATTACTCGCGCAAAAGCAACCGAGCGCACAGGGCCTGAAAACACGCGCTATATTAAAGACTTTTGGCACGCCACCGACAGCTTTTTAAACGCTTTGTTGTTTTTGATTATTGGTATGCTGATTGTCACTATGCCAGTAACAATGGGTGAAATTGGCTTAGGCCTTGTTATGATCCCTGCTATTTTATTAGCACGTTTTATTAGTGTTGGTGCACCATTTGTAATATTTAAGCGCTTTAAAAACTACGACAAACACAGCGTTAAAATTTTAACTTGGGGTGGTTTACGTGGCGGTTTAGCATTAGCTATGGCTGCAGCTATTCCTCGTGATCAAGTATTTATATCAGGCAGTGATCTGCATGATTTAATCGTTATTGTGACCTATGTTGTGGTTATATTTTCTATTATTGTGCAAGGTTTAACTATCTCTCCTCTCATTCAAAGTAGTATTAAATCTGCCGAGCAAAGTCACTAAGTTTTCTTTATTAAACCCGCAGTCTATTCACTGCGGGTTAGTTATTTATGGGGGATTATTTTTAGCACGGTTTTATTTATTTTAAGCGTAATAAAAATAGTTTTAATTTTAAATGTTTTTTATAGGGCTAATTATGTCCAGTAAGTATACAAGTGTTTTTTCGTTATTTTATGGCATTACACGTCGCCACGTTTTTCTCTTTCCTTTGTTCTTACTCACTTTTTTATGTTTTTCTGCTTTTGCCTCAACGCCTGCTGTGCAAGCTAAGATTAAACAAATATCACAACTTGCAGAGTACGTAGGGGTTGATTACGTTGGCGCGGTGCAAAAAGGCGAGGTAGTCAGTAAAGACGAATTTCAAGAAATGTCTGAGTTTGCAAATTTAATAAGCACGCTAGCCACACAGTTAAGCAGTGCTAATAATCAATACAGTCATATAAAAATACAAGCTGGCGCCTTACATAACGCCATTATAAATAAACAAAGCGTACAAAGTGTTCGTGCTGCCAGCTCAAAGCTTAGGGAGTCTTTGCTTGAATTTATGCCACAGCTTTCTTTGCCTTCATCTTTATTACCCCTAAAACAAACAAAGGCACTTTTTTCAGAAAACTGCTCTATGTGTCATGGCATAAATGGACAAGGTGATGGTCCACTTGCTAAAGGTTTAACACCACAGCCCACCAACTTTATGGATAAAGAGCGAGCCACAAATCGCACAATTATGGGATTATATGATGCTGTATCCAACGGCATAGACGATACGCCAATGGTTGCTTTTAGCCAATTTAATGAGCAACAACGTTGGTCACTCGCCTTTTATGTAGGCAGTTTAGCTTTTCAAGATATAACTAAGCCGCAACACATTAACCAGACAATCAGCACTTCAGACATCATTAATCTTAATCCTGCGCAGCTCTCACAAAATAAATCCCCTGCCCAAGTTCAATTTATTAAGTGGCTGCGCGGTAATCCAGAACACTTATTTAAAAACAAAGCTGAGCCACTTAGCGTTGCACGCTCGCAACTTATTGCTGCACAAAACGCACATGCTAATGATGAATATGAAAAAGCCAGCGAACTGGCTATCAGTGCCTATTTAGATGGCTTTGAGCTGATAGAAAATAACTTAAATGCATACGATGAAAGCTTGCGTAAAAGCATTGAAGTACAATTGATGAACTTACGTAACACATTCAAAAATGAAAAAAACACCGAGCTTGTCAGCGCACAAGTTAATGCTGTACTTGCACAATTAACAAAAGCAAACAACCTACTTAATGACACCACACTCAGTGATGGCGCCTTGCTATCAGCCAGTTTAGTTATTTTGCTACGCGAAGGCCTAGAGGCACTATTAGTTGTTATTGCGCTCATGACCGTACTTATAAAAACCAAACGCCAAGATGCGCTTAAATACGTTCATATTGGCTGGGTAATGGCCCTCATAGCAGGTGGCTTAACATGGGCAGCAGCGCAAACATTAATACAAATAAGTGGTGCCAGCCGCGAAGTAATGGAAGGGATAGGCGCCCTATTTGCAGCTATTATTTTGCTATATGTTGGGGTATGGATGCACAGTAAAACCAGTGCTCAGCAGTGGCAGGCATATATTCAGCAAAATATTAATACGCGATTAGAGTCTGGCACACTATGGGGGCTCGCGGGCCTCTCGTTTATAGCGGTATATCGTGAAGTGTTCGAAACGGTATTATTTTATCAGTCGTTATTAACGCAAAGCTCGCAAGCACAGTATTCATCGGTTGCGATGGGCTTTGCACTGGGTGTGGGTTTATTAGCGCTTATAGCATGGGTGTTAGTTAAATATTCGATTAAGTTACCTATTGCTAAGTTTTTTGCCTATACAACTTATTTATTATTTGCACTTGCCTTTGTATTAATGGGTAAAGCTGTCATTGCATTACAAGAGGCTGATTTAGTCGCGATTAGTGTAATGCCGATAAGCTTTGATATTACACTACTGGGTTTAAAATCTACGTGGCAAGGCTTTATAGCCCAACTTACCGTAGCTGTTATATTTAGCTTTTACATTATTAAAGCTAAAAAACGCTAGCAAACACACCCTTAATAGTAAAAAGTTGTACGTGGCTTTTACTATTAAGGGTTTAGATCATGCCCATGTATCTAAATGTTTATTCCCTTCGTCATCTACAGTAATCGCTTTTTCATTAGCTGCACTTGCACTTTTTTTGCCCTGCGCCTGCGCTAATCTTTTTTTGTTGAGCGTCTGCTTTTTTTCATTTTCAAGCTTAATTTTTTGCGCTTGTGGCATATTTTGCACACCTGCAATATGAAATGTACTTTTAGGCTCAAGCTCTAACCGTGAAATTTTCCCTAAAAAAGGGATCATTATATCCATACTCCCCTCCTAAACCTGTTTATTAAAAATTAGATAAATTGACCAACAAAGCCCAACTTGCCTACAATTTAAACATTAAAACAACTAAAAATACTGTTTAGCTCTCAATATTATCGGCAGTTATAAGATATGCTTTAATTTGGTAAAAAAAACTTGCCTTAGCTAGGCGGTTTATGTTTTTATGAATGCGAAATTTATTGAAACAGATTAAAGCTTAACGCTCACTAAATAGCGGTAAGCAAAATAGGATACAAAAATGCGCTTAAACCTGACAACAGTACATCATCACCACCATTCACCGGAATAACCTGTCAGGTCTTTCGCTGAGAGGTTATTCCTAAAAGGAACCTCTGGCGATTCAAAACACATTGATTCATTTTGCCCTGAGGTTCCCCCTCGGGGTTTTTAGTTTTTAAATTAAAGGAAAATGAATAATGAGTAACACAAATCGTCTACGTATCGCCATCCAAAAAGGCGGTCGCCTGTCTAAAGATTGTCAAGATTTACTAAAGCAACTAGGTGTTAAATTAAACCTACGTGAGCAACGCTTAATTGCACACTCAACCAATATGCCAATTGACGTACTTCGTGTGCGCGATGACGATATTCCGGGCTTAGTAATGGACGGTGTTTGTGATTTAGGTATTGTTGGCGAAAACGTACTAGTAGAAGTACAAGCCGAACGTGAACGCCAAGGTGTACCAAGCGAAGTTAGCAAACTAGCAAAACTAGACTTTGGTTACTGCCGCCTTGCACTTGCATGGCCACAAGAGCTTGGCCCACGTGATAAAAGCTGGTTTGAAGGCAAACGTATTGCAACAACCTACCCAGAAATTTTAACGCAGTGGTTAAAACGCGAAGGCATTAATGCAAGCACTGTAATGCTTACAGGCTCAGTAGAAGTAGCACCCCGTGCCGGTCTTTCAGATGCAATTTGTGATTTAGTTTCTACCGGTGCAACGCTTGAAGCGAACGGCTTGATTCAAGGTGATACAATTTTAGAATCAAACGCGTGTTTAATTCAAAATAAAGACCTGCAAGATGAAGACAAACTAGCACTAATCAATAAGCTTATGCCGCGCCTTCGTGGTGTTAAACAGGCTAAAGAAAGCAAATACATTATGCTACACGCGCCAAAAACTAAACTTGATGAAATTTGCGAAATTTTACCAGGCTCTGGCCAACCTACTCTACTTGCACTTGCTGGTAACGAAGAGTACGTAGCGCTTCACATGGTAAGCAGCGAAACATTATTTTGGGAAACAATGGAGCAGCTTAAAGCCCTAGGCGCTAACTCTATTTTAGTAATGCCAATTGAAAAAATGATGGAGTAAGTACCATGCTTCGTTGGAATGAGGAATCTTCACAAGTACAAGCAGCGGCGCTAATGCGCCCTGCGGTTTCTGCCAGCGCCAAGGTTGAAGCTATATGCCAAACAATTATGAGCGATGTTAAAGAGCAAGGTGATAAAGCCTTACTTGATATGGCTAAAAAGTTTGATAATAGAGCTAACCCTCGTTTACGTGTACCGCTTGATGATATAAACGCATCAGAGCAAGCACTAAGCGCAGAGCTTAAATACGCAATTGACACCGCTTATGCAAACGTTAAACGTTTTCACGAAGCGCAATTGCCTAAAGATATTAAGTTATCAACCCAACCTGGCGTTGAATGTGAACTGAAATATCAGGCCATCGAAGCTGTGGGTATTTATGTACCTGGTGGCAGTGCTCCACTGCCATCATCGGTTATTATGCAAGGTGTACTTGCACAATTAAGTGGTGCTAAAACCGTCGTACTTGCAACCCCTGTGCAAGGTGATGAAAGCATTAACCCTGCGATATTATATGCAGCTAAGTTATGTGGCATTACAACTTTAATTGAAAGTGGTGGCGCAGGTGCAATTGCCGCAATGGCCTACGGAACTGAATCAGTGCCTAAAGTGAACAAAATTTTTGGCCCAGGTAATAGCTTTGTAACGATGGCTAAACAGCTTGTTGCGCAAACAATTCCAGGTATGGCAATCGATATGCCAGCAGGCCCCTCTGAAGTACTAGTTATTGCAGATGAGCGTGCAAACCCAGAATTTATAGCGGCAGATTTACTCTCGCAAGCTGAGCACGGCGCAGACTCGCAAGTTATTTTATTGTGTAACAGCGAAAGTATCATTGAGCAAACGCAGCAGGCACTTACACGCCAACTTGCTAAGTTAAGCCGCAAAGATACAGCCGAGCAAGCTTTAGCTAATTCATCACTTATTTTAGTCGACTCTGTTGAGCAAGCATTTGACGTATCAGCGCAATATGGCCCTGAGCACTTAATTTTGCAATTAGCAGATTCAACACCTTACTTAGATAAAGTAAAAAATGCAGGCTCAGTATTTGTTGGCGACTACACGCCAGAATCAGCGGGCGATTACGCATCGGGTACTAACCACGTGTTACCTACCTACGGTTACAGTGCAACCTATTCAAGCTTAAACTTACTTGATTTTTTCCGCACTTACACAGTACAAACTATAAGTAAAAGTGGCCTAACACAGCTGTCAAAAGCTATTTTGCCACTAGCAGATGCAGAAGGCCTTGATGCACACGCAAATGCGGTTTCAATTCGTTTAGAGGCAATTAAAAATGAGCAATGAGAGCGCACAAGCGGCAAGCTTATTACCACAAAATATTGCAGCTCTTGCTGCCTATAGCTCTGCTAAAAGTGAAAAACTAACAGGGTCAACGTGGTTAAACGCCAACGAAAGCCCTTATGCTAAAAACCTTGAACTGAGTATTGAAGATTTAAATCGCTACCCAGATCCACAACCGCAACTGGTTATTGACCGCTACGCTGCTTATACAGAGCTTGAAAGCGAAAACGTATTAATGACGCGCGGCGCCGATGAAGGCATTGAGCTTTTAGTACGTACCTACTGCGAACCAGCTAAAGACAGCATTGCGTTATTTTTGCCAACCTACGGTATGTACAAAGTAACCGCTGATACGCACAACGTTGCAATCAATGGACTAACCCAAGCGCTATTACTTAATGGCAGTGTTGATGAAATAGTTGAGGCCGTGGGCAGCTCAAAACTGGTGTTTATTTGTAATCCAAATAACCCAACCGGTAGCATAACCCCCCTTGAAAAAGTAAAAGCACTGGCAACAGCGCTTGCCGATAAAGCTTTAGTTATTGTTGATGAAGCCTACATTGAGTTTTGCCCTGAGCAAAGTGCTACAGCGCTGATTAACGAATATAATAATGTAGTGGTCCTGCGCACTTTATCTAAAGCGTTTGCACTTGCAGGGTTAAGAACCGGTTTTACACTTGCACAAGAAAGTGTACTTGCACCTATTCGTAAAGTGATTGCGCCGTATCCGGTATCGGGTGTGGTAGCAAGTATTGCAGCACAAGCCATAGCGCCTGATGCAATTACATCAATGCGCCGCCAAGTGACTATTTTAAATAGTTTAAAAGCTAAACTTGTACAGTGGTTAAACGCATCCCCAGCTGCATTAAAAATTCTCACTGGTGAAGGTAACTTTGTTACCTTAAAATTAGCCGACAAAAACTACTTTAAAGTAGCACTTGAACAAGGTTTAGTGATGCGCGCGTTTACCCTATACGGTGAAGACGATTGGCTACGTATCTCCATTGGTAATGAGCAAGAACTTGAGCAAGTAAAAATTTGGTTAGATGGCCTTGATAAGCCAGCAACCTCACCTCTTTTATCAGGACAAGAAGTATCATGAGTAACCCCTATTTATTTATTGACCGTGACGGCACCATAATTGAAGAGCCAATCACCGACAAACAGGTAGACAGCCTAGAAAAATTAGCGTTTTTACCTGGTGTTATCCTGGCTTTATTACAATTACAAGCCGCAGGGTACCGCTTAGTAATGGTATCTAACCAAGATGGCTTAGGCACAGACAGCTTCCCGACTGCTGACTTTGATATAGCACAAGATAAAATGATGGACATACTGCAAAGCCAAGGCATTAGCTTTGACGAGGTATTAATTTGTCCACACTTTGACGAGCAAAACTGTGATTGCCGTAAACCTAAAACAGGCTTATTAACTGAGCTTATGCGCTCAGGCAAGGTTGATTTAGCTCGCTCATACGTGATTGGCGATCGCCAAACCGATATTGGCCTTGCTCAAAACTTATGTTGTGAAGGCATTTTGTATGATGGCAGCTGGCCTGCCATTGTTACAAAGCTTACAACTGCCAACCGTGAAGGCCGTGTTACGCGTAACACCAAAGAAACCCAAATTGATGTAGCCATAAACCTAGATCAAACTAAAAACGGTAGCATTGAAACAGGCCTTGGCTTTTTTGATCATATGCTTGACCAAATTCGCACCCACGCCAACATTGGTTTAAATATTAAAGCGAAAGGTGATTTACACATAGATGAGCACCACCTTGTTGAAGACATTGGTATTGCCCTAGGTCTTGCGCTTAAACAAGCGCTGGGTACTAAATCGCAAATAGCGCGCTATGGTTTTGCATTGCCAATGGATGAGTGTAAAGCAGAGGCACAAATCGATTTATCGGGCCGCGCTTCATTTGTATTAAACGCTAACTTTAGCCGTGAAAAAGCCGGCGATTTAGACGTACAAATGGTTGAGCACTTTTTCAAAAGCTTAAGCGATAATGCCGCTATTAGCCTTATTTTATCGGTAAGCGACGGTAACTGTCATCACCAAGTAGAAGGCTTATTTAAAGCGTTTTCACGTGCCCTTCGTATGGCAGTAGCACAAGACACGACCCAACAAACAGCCAGCTCTAAGGGATGTTTATGATTGCCATAATTAATACCGGGTGTGCCAATATAAATTCAGTTCGTTTTGCCTTTGAACGTTTAGGTCAAACGCCAACAGTCATTACCTCACCAGAGCAATTAGCGGGTTTTGAGCGTGCAATATTACCAGGCGTGGGACATGCATCTGTTGCCATGAAACGCCTTGTAGATAACGGCTGGCAACAAGCTATAAACGAATACCAGCGCCCACTTATGGGAATTTGCTTAGGTATGCAGTTACTGTGCGAAAGCACCGAAGAAGGTAACGTACAATGCTTAGGTAAAATACCAGGGCAAGTAAAAGCCCTTGATGTTGGCAATTTAACATCGCCGCATATGGGTTGGAATAACTTAAGCGTAAATAAAGAGCATGCACTTACTAAAGGGTTAACACAAGACGAGCAAGTGTACTTTGTACATAGCTTTGCGCACACCGTAAACGATGCAACACTTGTAAGCGGCGAATACGGCCAAACCTTTTCAGCCATTGTTGCAAAAGACAACTACGCTGGCATGCAATTTCACCCAGAGCGCAGTGCAAAAGTAGGCACACGTTTATTACAAAATTTTGTTGATTGGCAGTTATAAACGGCCCATTAACCAACAATAAAGAGATTATTTGTGATTATTCCAGCATTAGACGTATTACAAAATCAAATTGTTCGTTTATACCAAGGTAAGTACGACACCGCTCAGTTTTACCCTTTTGAGCTTGGCGCACGTTTAAAAGAATACGCCGACAGCGGCGCAGGTAAATTGCACCTTGTAGATTTAGAAGGCGCACGCGATCCAAGTAAAAAACAGTGGCAACATATTCAAGCTGCAACGAAAGCGCTTAACGTACCGTATCAAGTGGGCGGCGGTATTCGCTCAGAGCAAGATGTAAGCGATTGGCTAAAAGCCGGTGCTAACCAAGTTGTTATTGGTTCTATGGCGGTAGAAAAACGCGAGCAAGTAAAAGCCTGGATTGAGCAATTTGGCGCAGAGCACTTTGTTATTGCCCTTGATGTAAATAAAACAGCCACGGGCTGGGCTCCTGCAACCCATGGTTGGTTAAGTGAATCTGAGTTTGGTTTACTTGAGCTTGTAGATTTTTATGTAAGCTTGGGCGTTATTGACTTTTTATGTACGGACATCAGTAAAGATGGCACCATGACGGGCCCATCGTTTGAGCTATATGAAGATTTAACTCGCCATAACAGCAGCATAAAAGTACAAGCTTCGGGTGGCGTAAGCTCACTTGATGACATTAAAAAGCTTAAAGAGCTGGGCGTAGGTGGCGTTATTTTAGGTAAATCACTACTTGATGGCGCATTTAGTGTTGAGGAGGCGTTGGCATGTTATCAAAACGCATAATCCCGTGTTTAGACGTTAAAGACGGCCAAGTAGTTAAAGGCGTAAAGTTTAAAGGCCATGAAATAGTTGGCGATATTTTAACAATGGCTAAAGCCTACAGCGAAGCTGGCGCCGATGAACTGGTTTTTTACGAAATCAGTGCAAGCGTTGAAAAACGCCTACTTGATGTAAACTGGGTAGAGAGCATTGCACGTAATATCGATATTCCATTTTGTGTAGCGGGCGGTATTAAATCAGTGGCTGATGCAGCGCGGGTACTTGAGCGCGGCGCAGACAAAATAAGCATTAACAGCCCTGCTATTGCGCGTCCTGAACTTATTAAAGAATTACACGATGAGTTTGGTAAGCAATGTGTTGTAGTCGGCATTGACAGCTTTTTTGATGAAATTACCGGCGAGTATTTAGTTTACCAATTAACCGGCGATCCTAATGCATCAAGCCGTACGCGCTATAAAACACAAGAATGGGTTAAACGCGTACAAGACCTAGGCGCAGGCGAAATTGTATTAAACTGTATGAACCAAGATGGCGTTCGTAACGGTTACGACAACGAGCAACTAAGTAAAATTCGCGATCTGTGTGACATTCCTTTAATCGCCTCTGGCGGTGCGGGTAGTATGCAAGATTTTGTTGATGTATTTAAACAAAGCAAAGTAGATGGTGCATTAGCTGCCAGCGTTTTTCATAAAAATGTGATTAACATTGGCGAACTAAAACAATTTTTAACAGATAACCAAGTGGCAGCAAGATTATGCAAGTAACACAACAAAACCAAGCTCAGGTCGATTTCGCTAAAAGTGACATGATCCCTGCGATTATTCAAGATGCTCGCTCTGGTGTTATTTTAATGCAAGGCTTTATGAACAGCGAAGCACTCGCTGTTACGCTTGATACCAATAAGGTAACGTTTTACTCGCGTTCAAAATCGCGTTTATGGACTAAAGGCGAGTCATCAGAAAACTACTTAAACGTAGTATCTGTGCATACAGATTGTGACTACGATTCAATTTTAGTACTGGCAAGCCCTGAGGGCCCAACGTGTCACTTAGGCACACAAAGCTGTTTTGGTGATGAAGCAAAACCAAGTTTAAGCTTTTTAGCACAGTTAGAAGATGTGATTGTTGCGCGTAAAAATGATGACCCTGAAAAAAGCTACACAGCGTCATTATTTGCAAAAGACTTAAGCCGTAGTTGTCAAAAAGTAGGTGAAGAAGGCGTAGAAGTTGCCCTTGCCGCTATGAAACACGATAACGATGAGCTAACAAACGAATCTGCTGATTTAATTTATCACCTTACAGTATTGATACAACGCCAAGGCTTAGCCCTTGAAGATGTAGTTAAATGCTTGCAAGGTCGCCATAAATAGCATTAGTTGTAACTAACAAAGAGGCTCATATTTATATGGGCCTTTTTATTTTTACAGTAAATCACGTGTGATATAGTGCGTGGCTAAATTAATCGGTTACTGTGAACTATGAAAAACTATATTATTCCTTCTATTGTCGCGTTTATTTTAGCAGGCTGTACCAGCAAAACTGATCAGACTACAACTACAACAACCACTACTACAACGAATCAGTCTGTAAAAACCACAGTAACACCCGATGAATGCAGCACCATAAATAACCTAATAAATGGTTATGAGACTGGTTTTAATACAATCAAAACAGATAAAGTAAATAACCAGTTTACTAATCAATGGCGTACTAATACTCATATAATTGAAGCAAAGTGTACAGTTACTTTAAATAAGTCAGAGCAAGCAAGCTACCAATGCCAAACACCTGTTAAAACACAAACGCAAACAATAAAGTCTCATCAAAAACTGGCTAAGCAATTGCGCCAATGCTTAACCAAAACAGGTTGGTTGGAAAGCCAAAAAGAAACAGCAAGTTCAATTTACAGCACCTTTGTACTTGATACTAAAACCCCTGTCATTACACTTGCTACCAATCAAGAAGGTAATGGGTTTTCTACTCGCTTTGAAATTGCTCCACCGTTAGGACTTTAATAATGCGCCAATTAAATCAAAACAAAAAACCATCTAAATTTAAAACTGATTGCCTAGGAATATGCGAAAGGCGCAGCGGTTACTGCACCGGGTGTGGGCGTACCAACGAAGAAATTTTTGATTGGATAATATTATCTGAAGATGAAAAAAAAGCGATTTTAGAAACACCACGAGCAGACGCTAACTCATAACAAATAAAGCCCCTAAATGTTAAAAGTAACAGTTAACTGATTAACTAAAAACTTTTTGCTTGTTGCTATTCATTTTAGTTGCGCTAATACAGCTTTCGACTACTTGCTCAAATGAGTTCTTAATATCTATATTTATAACATTGGGCTCATCTTCTTTTGGAACTTCTAGCGCTTCAAATTGGCTTTTGAGTAAATCAACAGGCATAAAATGCCCTTTTCTGTCCTGCATACGGCTTTTAACCAGCTCAAAATCACCATAAAGATGTAAAAAGGTAATTCCTGTATTTCCATCACATATTTGTTTTCGGTATTTCTTTTTTAATGCTGAGCAGACTATTACCGCGACTTCATTTTTCTTTTCAATGCTAAATGCAGCATCACGTATTCTTTCGAGCCAAGGCACACGATCAGCATCATTTAAAGGCTGCCCAGATGACATTTTTAATATATTAGCCTTGGGATGTAAGTCGTCTCCGTCGATAAATTTAGCGCCAATGCGCTTTGCTAATGCATCACCCACACTTGACTTTCCTGTGCTTGAAACCCCCATTACAATATAAATACGACCTACATTTGTGTTACTCATGTATTTATCCTCGCTTTAATTTAATGATTAATTATTTTCGATGTATATATTATATTGAGTTACGGGTAACATGTTACGCGTAACAAATGCGAAAGTGAAGTTAAACACACACTAAACATCATAATTCACACTGAATATAAGTAGGAAAAAATGTCAGATTTATCATTAATACTAACAGCGGTAGGCTCCATATTTTTATTGCTTTTTTTAGTAATGAAAGTACGACTACATGCTGTCGTCTCTTTGATCCTTGTTTCTATGATTGCAGGATTATTCTCAGGAATGAGCCCTGAAATAATTGCCGCTACAATTCAAAAAGGAATGGCCGGAACACTAGGCTTTGTAGCGGTGGTGGTCGCTTTAGGCGCCATGTTTGGCAAAGTAATGGAAGAAACCGGCGCGCTGGATCGCATTGCCCACACACTTTTACACCGTTTTGGAGAAAAAAACGCTAATTGGGCGCTTACCTTTACGGGCTTTATTTGTGCCCTCCCCCTCTTTTTTGATGTAGCCGTTGTACTTTTAATCGGTATTGTTTTTGCTGTGGTACGAAAAGGCGGTGGCAGCGTTGTTAAAATTGGTATTGGGCTACTTGCTGGGATAGCGTCTTGTCAGGCGTTTCTTATTCCTGCGCCAGGGCCGATTTTGGTTGCGTCTCAATTAGGCGCTGACTATGGTTATATGATTTTATTTGGCCTTATTGCTGCCATACCGGCAATGATTATAGGAGGTCCAATTTGGGGCTCTATTATTTCTAAATCTATTCATGTAGAACTCCCACAGCACGAACAAATTGACGATAACCAAAGAGTTGGTAAAGGGACGCCTAGTTTTGGATTAGCATTAGGTTTGATTGCTTTGCCGTTAATTATGATTAGTTTAAATACTATTGGTAGCCGCTTTGTTGAAAAAGACTCTGATTTATATAATTGGTTAGCCTTTATAGGTCATCCATTTACAGCAATTTTAGTTGCCTGCCTAATGGCATTTTATTTGCTCGGCGCAAGGCGCGGTGTCCCGAATGCTAGAATCATGGAAATTTGTGGTAGTGCCTTACAACCTGCGGGAATTATTATTCTTGTCACTGGTGCTGGTGGGGTATTTAAACAAGTATTAGTTGATTCAGGAGTAGGTACTGCATTAGGTAATTACTTAGCTGGCTCAGGATTACCAATTGTAATACTCGCTTTTGTATTATCAGCCGCTGTGCGGGTTATTCAAGGCTCTGCGACAGTAGCTATGCTTACAGCGTGCGGCTTAATTATTCCAATGCTTCAGCCTTTAGGCCTTGATGGAGCGCAGCTTGCCGCTGTCACCATCGCTATTGGTGGGGGCTCTATTGTGCTCTCCCATGTAAACGACTCAGGATTTTGGTTAGCGAGTCGCTATCTCGGTTTGAGCGAAATGCAAACTCTTAAAACATGGACAGTAATGGAAACCATTATTGGTACTGTTGGCGCACTTGTCGCTATGATTATTTCTCTGTTTTTGTAAAATTACAGTATGTATAGTTATCATCACACATATAAAAATTATCTGAGCCTTTTGTTATTCAGGCTCAGGTAATTAGGCTCATATAATTAGAGTATTTAAACACTTTCACCTAGATGAACTATATAACCAGTATCAATTACTTGCTTATAATTAATGCTAGCATCCAAATCTGAATTTATCCGACTCAACAACTCTCTTCCCGCAACATTACCTATCTGATAACGAGGGGTGATCACACTTGCTAATTGAGGCACCATTGCTTGGCCAATATCATGGCCATGAAAACCCACAACCCCCATTTGGCTAGGCACTAAAATGTTGTTTCGCTGGCATTCAAAAATAGCCCCAATTGCTAAATCATCATTAGTACAAAACAAACAGTCAGTATTTGGGTAGTCAGTACGCGCTTTTTGTAAAAGTTCAGCACCTAAACTATAAGATGAAGCTTGATCAGTCATCACACTTTTAGGCGTAAAACCTTTAGCTAACATAGCATCTGAATAACCTTGAAATTTTAGGCGTGTTCGTACATCGAGCCTTGCACCTATATAAACAATATTGCGATAGCCTTTATTTAAAAGTGCCGTCGTCATATCAAAAGCGGCTTTAACGTTATCAAAACCAATCGCTTGCTGCATAGGAGGGTGATGAGTATCCATTATTTCAATCGCAGGTACGCCTGACGTTTTAATCATTTTTAGCGTTCTGTCTGTGTGTGTGGTTTCTGATAAAATTAAACCATCAACGTGGTACGACAATAGATACTCAACCCGTTTTTCTTCAATTTCAGGGTTGTAACCATAATGAGCTAACATTGTTTGGTATCCTGCAGGCCCTGTTACATCTTCAATTCCTTTTATAACTTGAGCAAATACGTGGTTCGTTAACGATGGGACTAGTACACCAATAGAGTAGCTTTTAGCATTAGAGAGTAAATCAGGGGCTTTATTTGCAATGTAACCTAGCGTATCAATAGCTGCACTAATTTTAGTGCGAGTAGACTCTGATACTTTTTCGGGATTACGTAAATAACGACTCACCGTCATTTTGGTTACACCAACCGCATCGGCAATATCTTGAAGAGAAGAACGCTTGTTTTTTTTCATCACACACAATTAAATAAAATGTTACTTGTAACATACCAACTATTGTGAAAAATCACTACTTTTAGCCATTTTTATTTAGGTTATCGCTAAGCGATTACCCAAGAGATTTAAATAATCTAGACCTATTTTCTGTATTTGTACCAATAACATTAAACAGAGGCTCAGATACTCCGAGCCTCATCGTAATTGAAAACTTATAGCAATCTCAACAATTGCGAACCAGGTAGGCCGCTTTGTGGTAATAACGCGGGGGTAACTGCAAATGCTTCTGGGATTTTACTTTTGATTTCATCCATCTTTTTACGGTTATTTTGTTTATCATAAACATAATATTTAAGGATATTTCCGTATACATCGTCTTTTGCATCAACCTTCTCTAGGGTTTTTAACGCTTTATCGTAATCATCAAGGTAAATGTATGCCAGTGCTAAGTTATCAGCAGAGCCAACATGTAGTTTCCCTTCAAGCTGTTTTGATAAATCTTCAAGCTCTGCAACAGCAAGCTCATAACGCCCTAGTTGTATATACGCGGTTGCTAGTGAATTTTTTAAAAAGTAAGGCGGGTTACTACCAGCCTCATACCATTTTTCGTAAGCACTCAGTATATCTTCATATTGCTCAAGTTTAGAGTAAACGTGATCTAGCAGCCTAAAGCTTTGTAGTTTAATTTCAGCTTCTTCAAAACCAGCAAGTTTATCTCTATTTAAGTGCCATTGTTGTATGCCTTGCGCAGCTTGGTTTAACAGTTCAGGGGTATCACTTTTTGCCCCAGCAGCACTTTTTAGAAGCTGTGCAAGTTGTTGTTTATATTCTTCACTTTTAACAGGAGCCTGAGACGTATTATTACTTGGCCGCTTGTTATCTGAACTACCATCTACAATTTGCGCTGCAGCTAAAGCACTAAAAGACATTGCCGCCGCAACCATAACCAAATATTTACTTTTCATTGTTTTTTCCTTGTTTAACATTTTGATCCTCTGAATATTAAAACTCTTAGAATGAGCAATATTCAAAAGTGGGGGGGTAAAAAAGTTAGGCGAGCTTTTAGCACTTTGCTCTTGTAGCAATAAACTGGCTAAATCCAATTGGTATTTACCTTTTAGCTTTTGCATACACAACTCATCACAGCTAAGTTCGAGTTGCTCTTTTGCTAAACCAGTTAACTTTAAGCAAATAGGATTCCACCAAAAAACGCTTTCTATAAAACAAATAAGCCACGTCCAATAAATATCACCTTGTTGTAAATGAGTTACCTCGTGTTGAATGACTGAATCTAATTCTTCACGATTTACCATCGTCGACTCTAGCCAAATAACAGGCTTTATTAACCCGGTAGCAAAAGCAGGCTCTGTATGGGTTGTTAGTCTAATTGAATACTGATTGTTAATGTGTTTAAGTTCAGGACTTGGCTTTGAGTTAATGTATAAGTTTTTTATAAGCTTTACATAAAGGCTCATGCGTAATGAAAACAATCCAAAACCAGCTAAAACTAAAACCATAAAAACATTACTAAGTGATGGCAATAAGTCCCATATACTCATATCGCTTTGTAATTCGTCCTTAGTTGCTACTTGTTCAGCATTTGGTATTAATGCTTTAACATTGGGAATCAATTGCGCCACGTTGAATGTGTAACGATTTGCCCCTTCAAATAAGGATAACTGGGAAAAATATTGCCAAGGGACAAACCAACATACCAAGGCAGTCATTAAAATGTAAAAGTTTAATCGTGCTGGGGCATTTTTTAGCCCTTTTACTGTAAGCAAAATACATAAGCTAATAAGTGTGCAAGTTAGTAAATAATCCGTCATTACCCTCTCCTTTAATCTAACTTCTTATTTTTTAAAAGCGTTTGTAAATATTCTATATCTTCATCATTTAGCTTTTCTTCTTTAATAAAGTGGGCAATTAAACTACGAGAATTACCTTTAAAAAATCGTTGCATAAAACTAGGCATAGCTTGCCCCGATAATGTGTCTTGAGTCACGATTGTTCTAAAAACAATAGCTCGACCTTCATGTCCACAGCGCTCAATCGCCCCTTTGTGTTCTAACCTATCTACGATAGTTTTAACTGTTGTATAGGCTACTTTTTTATCTTTTTGCTTATCAGCTAAAAGCACTTTATGTAGTTGACTCGCGGTACAGGGTTCTTCCTGCCAGAGCAGCTGCATAATATCCATTTCAAAATCACTAAGTTTCATTGTCGCTCCTATTACTACACTTGTAGTGGTACTATTACAAATGTAGTAGTAACTAATCTTAGTGTCAATACAAAATTGACATGTGAATGAAAAACAAACGATAGAAATTTAAAAGTCTTAGGGAGGTTTTATAAAAAAGGTATATAAAATAAGGGTGTATACTTGTTAATTGGTTTTAGAAAAACATAAAAAACGATAGTTTATTTTCAACTAACGCTTTTTATGCTTTAAAGTTTTTATGAAAGGTAGTGAGGTAACTATGCTTTATCGAGCGCTTGGCTTACATCGGCAATTATGTCAGCAATGTTTTCAATACCGACTGACAAGCGGATTAAATCGCGACTTACACCCGCATTAGCAAGCTCTTCATCATTTAATTGGCGGTGTGTAGTTGACGCAGGATGGCACGCAAGCGACTTGGCATCGCCAATATTAACTAAGCGTAAAATCATGTTTAGCGCATCAATAAAACGAGTACCCGCTTCTAGGCCACCAGCAATACCAAAGCTTAAAATACCCGATGCTTTACCACTGGTATTTTTTTGGCTCATTTCGTTATACGGGCTTGATTTAAGCCCTGCGTAATTAACCCAAAGCACTTTAGGGTGATTTTCTAAGTATTCAGCTAGCTGCTGTGCATTCTCGCAGTGGCGATCCATTCTTAAGCCTAAGGTTTCAAGGCCAATTAAAATGTCAGATGCGTTTTTAGGCGCAAGCGCTGCGCCAGTATTTCTAAGTGGCACTACTCTACAACGTCCAATAAATGCAGCTTCAGCAAAAGCTTCGGTATAAACCACATTGTGATACGACGGATCGGGCTCGTTCATCATTGCAAAGCGCGTGGCATTCGCTTTCCAATCAAATTTACCTGAGTCGACAATCATGCCGCCAATAGCAGTACCGTGCCCGTTTATATACTTTGTCAGTGAATGAACCACTATATCTGCACCTAACTCAAATGGGCGGCATAAATACGGTGTAGCTACAGTATTATCAACAATAAGTGGCACCCCTTTACTATGAGCAATGTTAGCTAAACGCTCAATATCGACAATATTACCTGCGGGGTTACCAATGGACTCACAAAATACTGCGCGGGTATTATCATCAATCGCGTCTTCAAAGGCGCTAAAATCATCAGCTTTAATCATGCGTGCTTCAATACCTTGGCGCGGTAACGTATGAGCAAATAAGTTATATGTACCGCCATATACTTGGCTGGTGCTCACAATATTAGTGCCTACTTCACACAAGCATTGAATAGCATAGGTAATAGCTGCCATACCCGAGGCTACCGCTAGCGCGCCAATGCCCCCTTCCATTGCAGCAATACGCTGTTCAAGCACCGCATTGGTTGGGTTCATAATACGAGTATAAATATTGCCTGGTACTTTTAAGTCGAATAAATCAGCGCCGTGTTGCGTGTTATCAAACGTGTAAGATGAGGTATTATAAATAGGCACTGCTGCTGATTTAGTGGTTTCTTCAGTCTCGTAACCATGGTGCAGTGCTAATGACTCTAATTTCATAATTATTTCCTTCAATATTGTGATGATTAAACCTAGCATTATTAGCTTATAAAATGCACATGAATTAAATTAGTGAATTATGAGTGTCAGGGGTATTAAAGTTTGCGGCATGAGTTTTGCTCAATCTAGAGGGTGTTTTATTTCACTGCATAGGTTTTGTTTTATCAAAATACCAAAGCAGAAGCAGTAAAGCCTATCATATTAATGTGTAGCGTTATTTGGCTAAAGGGTTTAAATACTAAATGCGGTGGGCGGCTCAATATACGCTATTTAAAGCTCAATGGGTTTTAGGTTAACACTTATAATAAATGTACTTATAACGCTTTAAAATCAAGTAACTGTAACGCAGGCAGCGGTTTACTAAAGTAGTAACCTTGAATCAGATCGCAATTTAGTTCGGCTAGTAATTTTTGTTGTGCTGATGTTTCTACGCCTTCAGCTACCACACTTAAGCCTAAGCTATGCGACATTGCAATTGTGGCTTTAACTAAGCTGTAGTCTTCTTGGTTTTCGGTAATACCACAAATAAAGCTGCGATCTATTTTTAATACCTCAAACGGATATTGCCTTAAATAGCTAAGCGATGAGTAGCCTGTGCCAAAGTCATCCATGGATAGTTTAATACCGAGCTTATTAAGTGCATACAATGACTCTGTTATATTGGTTTGTACGCTCATTAACACGCCTTCGGTTATTTCAAGCTCGACATTTTTAGCACTTACTCCGGTTTTTTCTAACGTGCTTGCTATAAAACTTAGCAGCTCTGAATCTCTAAATTGGCTTGGTGATAAATTAATTGCCATGCTGTAGTTTTGTTGAGTGCTTGCCTGCCACTGCGTTAAAAATGCTAATGCCTGCTCAATAACAAACTTTCCAATAGGAATAATTAAACCTGTTTGCTCTGCTAACGGAATAAATTCATCGGGCATAACCTTACCAAGCACACTATTGTTCCAGCGTAATAGCGCCTCTGCCTCAATTATTTTAAGTGTTTTAGCATCGCATTTAGGTTGGAAATACAATTCAAATTCGTTTTTTTCAAGAGCAACATGCATTTGCTCTTCAATTGCTAACCGCCTTTTTATGGCGGTATTCATTTCGCTGGTAAAGCAGGCGTAGGTGTTTCTGCCAAGCGCTTTTGCTTGGTACATTGCTGTGTCTGCATGGCGTAATAAATCAGAGGCTGTTACCCCATTATCAGGGTACAAAGCCACGCCAATACTTAACGTTAATAACAATTCGCGACCATCTATTTCAAAGGGAGTTCTAAAGCTTTTAAGTAAGCGTGTAACAATCGCTTCTAACTGTTTTTTACTGCGAAGCTCTGATTGTAGAATAATAAATTCATCGCCCACTAACCTGCCTACGGTCGCGTTTTCATTAACTATTTGGCTCAGTTTATTAGCGGCGCTGATAAGTAATGAGTCGCCAATTTCATGCCCGAGTGTGTCGTTTACTTTTTTAAAGTCATCTAAGTCGATAAAAATAACAGCGGCTAAAGTGTTTCGTTCGCTCGCAGTGTTAATTAGCTGAGTAAGTCGTTTTAAAGAATAAAAACGATTAGGAAGTAGCGTTAAGCTATCGTAATAGGCTTGTTTACGTATAAGTTTGTTTGACTCATGCTGCTCTGTTATGTCGCGAATTATCACCATTACTTGGTCTGAATGATGTAAATAACTCACTCGCGCTTCGAAATACAAAACGCCTTTGGGTACTAAAAGTTCGTATTCAAAGCATACATTACCTTTGTGAATTAACAGCTCTTTAATATTGTCTTTAAACATTTTGGCTACAGTATAGGGCAATACGCTAAACATCGATTTATTTAAAAATTGCTCAGGCTGTAAATGTAAGTTGCTCAAATCATTTGCGTGGTAATCAACTATGGTGCCATCCGGTTTGAGTAAAAAGTACAAATCAGGAATGGCTTCAAATACTTTTTCGAGCATCTGCTGTTTATCCATAGCTTGCGCTTGTGCTTGTTTTACATCGCTCAAGTCTATGTCGATGCAGTACATCTGTTTTACCCCATGCTGATTTGTAAACATAACATGGCTTGAAAACACAGTAACATTGCTGCCATTTTGATGCTGTAATGTAAGCTCAGCCGCGGGTATTTCGATATCGTTTATGAGCCACTCACGATGAGCATCTATAACCGCATCTTGCATTGGGGGCGGAATAATTAAATCTTCTAGTTTTTTTCCGGTTGCGTATTCCTTTGTATAGCCATAAAGCAGTTCACTGCCTTTATTCCAATAAATAACGCGGCGCTGCTCATCGTATCCTTGCACAGAAATACTGTGTATCGCATCAAATAACTGATGCAGCGGATCGTTAAGCACAAATTGATGTGAGAGGATTTGAGTGGTTTTTAATGACTTCATTTATACGCAACCTAGAGTCGTTATTAACACAATAATAGGACGTACTCTTAAAATTAGCACTTTTAGGTTGGTTTTTAAGTGATATACCTTTGCATAAGATATAAAAAAAGGAGCCAAAGCTCCTTTTTTTAAACGCTATTATGATTAATCAGCTTGCACATTAATCGGGTGCTCTACCCCCACCCATGCTTTAAATAAAGCGCGTTGAGATAAAGTTGCATTTTTATCAGCAACCACCTTTTTAGGTTTATCATAATCTTGCGATAAAATGAGGGTTGTCGATTGAAGTGCATCGCGACGAATAAAATCGATAGTGACTTTTTCACCCGCTTTAAATACTTCTAAGCTCGATTTTAGATCTTTTCCAACATGCTGCTTGTTAACCGCCACAATTTTATCGTCTGTTGTGAGGCCAGCCTGCCATGCTGCTCCGCCTCTGCGAACGTGGGTAAGTGTTAATAACTCACCGCTATTTTTTGCAGTCGCATCAATGCTTGCTAGTGGCTTAGCGCTCTCAGGACGAGTAAGCTTTAAGCCAACTTTACCTAATAAAGCATCAAAATCTATATTAGCTGGGGTGCTCACGTTATCGTGCCACCACGTTGTGTAGTCTTCACCTGTTAGGTCTTTTAATATTGCCAGTACATCTTGCTCAGTAAACCCTTGTGGTAACGTGTGCTTGTTGTATAAAGCGTTGTGTACTTGGCGGTAATTAACTTTTGCCTGGGTTGTTTCTAATAAATGTATATCTAACAACATAGAAAGCAATGAGCCTTCTAAATATATATTGGTGCTGTAATTACGCGCGTGGTCGCCGCCTTGGTTTATCCATTTATCAAAGCTTGTTTCGCTGGCACTTTGTACTTCTCGACCTGGTGTTTGTAAGTGACGATTAATCGTTTTACTCATCACTTTAAAAAACTCATCGGTGGTTTCTATGCCTGAGCGCACTAATAGATGATCTTCAAAGTAGCTAGTAGAACCTTCCGAAATCCATAATAAATTTGAGTAGTTCATGTTGGTGTAATCATAAGGCGCCAGCCCTTTAGGGCGGTAAGCTTTTACATTCCAGGTATGAATAAATTCATGCGCAGCGGTACTTATAAAGCCTAAGTAGTCTTCGCGGCTACCAAAACGATTCCGTGGGCGCTGTATAATGGTTGAGTTTAAATGCTCAGTTGCCCCGCCAGCACCCGATGTAGCATGCACCATAAATACATAACGCTCATACGGGTAGCTATTCCAAATAACATTACCTGTGGTCACTAATTTTTTTAAATCAGTAAGCATTAGTTGCTCATCGTAGTTGCCTTCGCCCCATATGACTAACTCGTATTGGCGGCCATCTACTTCAAATTTATGAAGTTTGTTAATTCCTGTTTCTATTGGTGAGTCTACCAGTACATCGTAATCTGCGGCTTTAAAACTGTGTTTATTACTCGCATTTTCCATGCCTGATACAGAGCGCCACGCTTTAGGCACCTTTAAATCTACGGTAACTGGTTCTTGGCGAAATGATTCACTAAACATAAAAAAGCCAGATGCATCAATAAAAGCATGGCTATCGTCTATGTGGCGTGCACGTTTTCCTAACTCGTTTGCATAGACTTGGTAATCAATATTCACGTGTGTTGGCTCAGCTAAATGCACTCGCCATGTACTGTGATTAATTTTTTCCCATTTTAATGCATTGCCATTGTCGTCTGTGGCCGCAAAGTAACGTACCCCATTGGCTAAATTTAATATTTCGTAGCGACCAGTACGCCATGCAGGCAATTTAACATCGATATGCGATTGCGCCGACTTTGGAAACTCTACACTTACATTACCTAAATGATGTTGTGGCTGTGTAATACTTAAAGAATAATTTACATCGGCTAACGCAGGGGCTGCACAACAGGCCGCTAACATTGACAGGACTAAACGCTTTTTCATAATGACTCAAGGTTACTTATTATTTGAAATAAGCCTAACAAGGCATAAATTAAAAGTGAATTAAAAACGACAAACAACCTAATAGCTCAGTTTACATGCAGGGTCTAAGTAAAAATGCTAAGTTTTTAATTAGATAACTACACTTAATATGATTTTGTTGTAAACTGAAGGTAATGTAATTAATACGATGGCGGTATGCTTAGGTGTCTGAAAACTCTAACGCTGTAGATAAAAAGTTAAAGCAAGCAATTGAAGCAAGGATAGCCATTGAAAATGCGCGTAAGCTCCAAGTTGATACTTTATCAAATCTAACTGCAAAATTGTCTTTAAGCTGTAAAGGGCTTGATATTGAGCTTGATAATAAACTCGCCAAATTTAGAAGTTCGCTAAATAAAGGTGTCGGGTTTGAAATATTATCCCCTTTAATAGATGACATTTTATTATTACTGCAAAACCAAGAGGCGTTACAAACAGCCCATCAGCGAGAGCTGTTTTCGAGCGTACAAACAGCCGGTAAGCTTTTACAAAAAACCAAAGGGTTACCAGACGATACCCGCCGCACCTTAAGACATTTACTCGACCACGAAATTAATAATGTACAGTCTACGCACGACTACATCCCGATATTAAATCAGCTTATTAACTTTTATCACCATGCTTTGCATAGCAAGCTTTCAACCACGGATGAAACAAGTACCAATGCTTCTCCTCGTATGGCTAAAAAGCTGTTAGAGCTTGCAAATGAGCTAGTATTAGAGGATGAATCGACAGAACAAATTAAACAAATAAAAAATGCAATTACCGAAAACGATAATGTAGAAGCCCTGCTGCAAGCCGCTTTAAATATAATAAGCGTCGTGGTCAAAAATATCAGTAAAGAGCGTCAATCGGCACAAAGCTTTTTAGTCTCGCTTAACCAAACATTAGAAGAGTTGCACTCATCAATTGTATCTACCAGCCAGCGCTCTAAATCAATGGGAGAAGAGTTCGATATACTAAATAAACGTATTGAAGGAAAAATAAAGCATTTAAACGAGCAAACCCAATCTGCTACATCTATTTCCTCTTTAAAAGAATTAGTTGATAACGAGCTAAAATCTCTCAGCCAAGACTTTATTGCTAAAGAGCAGCTAGAAAGAAAAGACCGCGAAACACTGATTGCCAGTTTTGATGAAATTAACCAGCGAATTGGCAGCTTAGAAGGCAAACTAACCAAATATAAAAAACGCCTAAACGAGCAACGCTTTAAAAGTTTACTCGACAGCCTTACAAAACTTCCTAATAGAGCGGCTTTTGATGAACGTTACAATCACGAGCTTCACATATTTAATGTCCAAGCCTCGGATGTTACCCTAGTGGTTATTGATGTGGATCACTTTAAGTCAATTAATGATAGATTTGGTCATACTGCAGGCGATATAACCTTACAAGTTATTGCAAAGGCGCTGCAAAAATCAGTAAGGCAGTCTGATTTTATAGCCCGCTACGGCGGAGAAGAATTTGTACTACTTATGCCTGGGCTTTCGTTGTTAAACGCAGCGCAGCCGCTTGAAAAACTTAGAAAAGTGATTAAAAATATTCCTTTTAAATTTAGAGAAAAAGAAATAGAAATCACCATTTCGTTAGGCGCTACACAATTTAAAAAAGGCGATACACCGCTCAAAGCATTCGACAGAGCAGATGACGCCCTTTATGAAGCAAAGAAAACGGGTCGGGATCGCCTTTGTATGAGTAAATAATGTCATAATTCTCAATTAGTTTGAGTGCTAAAGTAGATGACATGCAGTTTTTACATTTTAAGCAGCAAGGAGAATGCCGATGTTAATACAGTTAAACCCGACTGGGGTTTTAGATTTACTGTCACAATTGGAAGTTGATTTATTAGAGCAATCTTCAGCCAGTGAACGTTATCGACTTTTTAGAAACTGTGCCTTAGCCGTCCTTAACGTAGGCAGCCACACAGACGCAAGTAATGAAATTTACGACAAATACCAAGACTTTGATATTCGTTTAGTCAGTCGCGAGCGCGGCATAAAAATTGAATTAGAAAACCCTCCCGAAACCGCCTTTGTTGATGGCGAAATAATTACCGGTATTCACGAGCATATTTTTTCGGTGATCCGCGATATTTTATTTATTTGCCAAAAGTACGAAAAAGATCTTAAAGAACAAAAAGCCATTACCCACATGGTATTTGATATGCTCAGAAACGCCGGGGCGCTGCGCGTTAACAGCGAACCAAACATGATTGTGTGTTGGGGTGGACATTCAATTAACGAAATAGAATATAAATACACAAAACAAGTAGGTTACGAGCTTGGCTTACGTGGTTTAAATATATGCACTGGCTGCGGCCCAGGGGCGATGAAAGGCCCGATGAAAGGTGCCACTATTGGCCATGCTAAACAGCGTATTAGCGAAAACCGTTACCTTGGTTTAACCGAGCCTAGTATAATTGCCGCAGAGCCACCAAACCCTATTGTAAATGAGTTGGTAATTTTGCCCGACATTGAAAAGCGCCTTGAAGCATTTATTAGAACGGCGCATGCAATTATTATATTTCCAGGTGGTGCCGGTACTGCAGAAGAATTACTTTATTTATTAGGTATTTTGCTGCATCCAGATAACGAAAAACAGTGTTTGCCTGTTATTTTAACCGGCCCTAAAGAAAGCGAAGCGTACTTTAGCGAGTTATGTAAGTTTGTAGAGCTGACATTAGGCAAAGAAGCCCTTGATAAGTTTGAAGTAATCATTGATGATCCAGCCCTAGTAGGGCAAAAATTAAAATCAGCTATGGCAAATGTACGTAATTATCGTAAAAGCCAAGGCGATGCCTACTACTTTAACTGGACACTTAAAATCGATAACGATTTTCAGCAACCTTTTGCACCTACGCACGAAAACATGGCAAGTTTAGATTTGCACCTAGAACAGCCCAAGCAGCAATTAGCGGCTAATCTACGTAGAGCGTTTTCGGGGATTGTTGCTGGCAATGTCAAAGATGAAGGCCTACGCGCTATAAAAGCACATGGACCTTATGTGTTAAGTGGTGAGCCTGATTTAATGAAAGATATGGATAAACTATTACAAGCCTTTGTAGACCAAGGTCGTATGAAGTTACCCGGTAGTAAGTATATCCCTTGTTATGAAATAAAAGCATGAGTTTGACTATTTGAAACCCCATTTACTTTTAATTGATGCGCTTAATTTAATTAGGCGCATTTACGCAGTTGACGCTAACCAAACACACCATAGTGAAGAGCAGATGCTAAAGGCCAGTTGCGCGCGCGTAGCACATGCTTGCAAAAAGCTTTTACAGTCAACAAATGCCACTCACGCTATAGCTGTTTTTGATGGCGACAAAAGCTGGCGCTACCACTTTTATAAGCAATATAAACACTCTAGGGCCCCCATGCCCGACACGCTTAAAAATGCGCTGCACTACTTTAAAGAAGCTATAGAGCAAACGGGCATCGTTGTATTTGAACCGCTCAACGATGAAGCCGACGATATCATAGCCACCTTAGCCGACAAAGCTGCAAAAAATAAGATAAACAGTACCATTGTTTCTACCGATAAGGGTTTTTTACCTTTTTTGAACGACTATATTTGTGTGTACGATTATTTTAAAAAGACCTACCTAGATTGCGACAGCATTGAGCAGCGTTTTGGTATTGAACAAAGTAAACTTATTGATTTTTGGGCCTTAGCGGGCGATAAAACTAACGATGTACCCGGCGTTAAAGGCATAGGGACTAAATCGGCTCAGCTTATTGTAAATACCTACGAAAGCATAGATAGCGCCATAGAAGATGATGCCCTATCAAGCAGTATTCAAAAAAAGCTAGTTGGGCAAAAAGACATGTATGTTATTTCTAAACAATTAGTCACTTTGCGTACCGATATACAGCTAGGTTTTAGTTTAAAGCAGTTAAGGTTGCATTAGTCGCATGTTGATAGCACTGTTTAAGCGCACAACATATACTCACTGTATTGTTGCGAGTGTGAGTTAAAAATGATTAAAAAGTTTATAAGATACTTAATATTAGGGTTAGGCTTGTATGCACTCATTGCGACTTTAGTGATCACCTTTTATAAAGATGACCCGCAAGCAATGATTTGGCAAGACCGTGAGGCCTTTAACGAGCGCTACATAAGAAAGCTGTCAATTGATGAGGCGGTTACTTTAAACAGTGTACTCGATTATTTAGGAAGCCCCGATTTAACCTATGCCAAACGTAATAAAGACCAAGTATGGCAGATTGTTTTTTACCGTACTCAGCACCAAACTTCAGATGGCATAACCACGATGGATGAATGCACCGGCTTATTATTTAAAAATGGTGAGTTATTTTTATGGGGCCCCAGCGCCTATACAACTTATCAGGAAAAGATCAGGTGATGGCCAATGGATGAGCCTATTTCAAAACAGTTAGTGCGGTTACTACACAACACACATCAAATACTAACAATTTATAGTGACAAAACGCAGTGGCAACATCTTTATCCGCTTGTTGTACAAACAGCCCAGCATTATCGCGTTTTGTATCAGCAACACCCGCACGCTTTACAAGCGCGTTTAAGCTTGTACACCAGCCACTACGACTTTGCTACAAACCTCGTTATTAACCAATGTGTTATTTGCACCGCGCTGTGCGCTAGCCAGCAATTTGATGACGAACTAACCGAGCTTTATATTGGTGTTGCATTGGTAGAGCATTGCTGCGTTGTAGCGCAACATAATAAAATTGCGCAGCAGCAAATGCTTACACTCAGCGATAAAAAAATATGGCGTTTTCGCCACCAGCTAGCAGCAAAAGTGTTGCTCAGTGCACAGCACCCTACTCAAAATAGCGTGCGTATGTTGGCTAAACTAAATAAGTATAAGCAAGCGTTACTTAGTACTAGCGACATAATGCTATATGACAATGCCATAACCTTGTGTGCATTAAGTAATATTATCGCGATGAACATCACCTATACATCGAAAAAAAACCCATTAAATTTTTACAAAGCTTTGGGTGAATTGTATGTCAAAACAGCTAACCCATTTGCGCAAAGGTTAATTAAGGATTTAATAGCGCATATAGGCCCACACCTGCCAGGCAGTAAAATTGTTTACAGCGACCAAGCAATGGTTTATCTAGCAAGTGATGAGACTAATAAGCATATACTTATTAATGCCAATAATGAGAAAAAACTGGCGTGGTACAAGGTTAAAACCTCACTTAAAGATCAACCAATGCAATGGCTATGTACTGATAAACGGGTATTATTTTTAACCTGGAACAATGAGCACCTGGTACGTAAAGCCCCGGCGCAGATAAGTTCTAAGGCCGAATTAATAGCGTTAGTGAGTCATATAAAAGTAGCGCATGAATATAGTTTTAAAGGCTTAGATAAATTACTGGCCCCTTTTAGTGAAATAACACAAAAGCTCTGCCAAGCAGTCAGGCCCTATAACAATCAGCACCAAGCCGCCAAAGACTTACGCCATAGCTTGTCGATGGTCGGCTACGATAATGCACCGGCGATTATTCAACGGGTTATATTTGAGCAATTAGTGGATACATCACATCATCCGCACAAACACATCGTACTGAATAAACTTAATAGCTTTATTAGTATTTTAGCTTTAATGGTAAGTAATAACCCAAAACAGCAATTCGAACATATAGCCTTGCCCATCTATGGTTACGTGCATTATTTATTAACCCATTGCAGTGCACAGCTCTGTGCAAAAGTAACCATAAGTAGCGTGCCTAACCAAACCTATAGTGCCCCATTAGCAGCCTTTTTTGGGGTGGAAACGACTAATAATGAACATTTAAATACAGAATTAACACAACTACTGAGTGATAATCCATGGACCAAGCCCCTACTCGATGCTGAACAACAACCTAAAAAAGAGCTAAACGAGCAGCATAAATTATGGATTAGTTTAAAGGTCGTGGCGCAAACTATTTTTAAACCCGCTCTGCCTTTAACTTCTTGGCAAAAACAAACTTTAAATGCGCAGCTAAAAGCACAAGGCTTTAAATCTGAGGATGATTTTTTTGCGCAACTGCAAGGCTTATCGCTATATAACAGCATTTAAGTCACTTATGCTGACTATAAACACAGGTTATACCCTGTATTTATAGTATAAACTGGCAAAATGGGCGATAAGTTGGTATAAATGCGCCCTCAAAATATATCCACATACGTCACATAAATGACCTAACAAGCAGTTACTATTATTAGTAATAATTTATGTGCGTTTTTTATTCTTTTAAAGGAAAAGTCAATGGCCAAACAAACCATCACAGTGATCAAAGGCGACGGCATCGGTCCGAGCATTATCGACTCAGCACTTGAAATATTAAAAGCCGCAGGTTGCGATTTTGATTATGAATTTGTTGATGCAGGCCTTGCTGCACTAGAAAAAACTGGCGAGCTACTTCCTCAAGAAACAATTGATACAATCGCTAAAAACAAAATCACTCTTAAAGGTCCTTTAACGACGCCGGTAGGTGAAGGTTTTACGTCTATTAACGTAACATTGCGTAAGCAGTTTGGTTTATACGCAAACGTACGCCCTGTTAAATCATTTGTTGGTACTAAAGCACGTTACGATGATATCGATATCATTACTATTCGTGAAAATACCCAAGGTATGTACTCAGGTTTAGGCCAAGTAGTAAGCGAAGACGGTAACGAAGCAGAAGCTAAATCTGTAATTACTCGCGAAGGCGCTGAGAAAATCATCACTTTTGCCTACGAGTTAGCAGTACGTGAAGGCCGTAAAAAAGTAACCGCAGTACACAAAGCAAATATCTTAAAATCTACCTCTGGCTTATTTTTAAAAGTTGCACGTGAAGTTGCTGAGCGTTACCCGCAAATTGAATCAACTGAAATGATTGTTGACGCAACATGTATGAAGCTAGTAATGACACCAGAAGAGTTTGACGTTGTAGTAACAACTAACTTATTTGGCGACATTTTATCTGACCTTTGTGCTGGTTTAGTTGGCGGTTTAGGTATGGCACCAGGTGCAAACATTGGTGAAGATGCTGCTATTTTTGAAGCCGTTCACGGTAGTGCACCAGATATTGCTGGCAAAAACCTAGCAAACCCTACTTCAGTAATTTTAGCGTCTATCCAAATGCTTGAGCACTTAGATATGGGCGACACAGCTGAGCGTATTCGCAGCGCAGTAGCTGATGTAATTAAATCTGGCGATCGCACAACACGTGACTTAGGCGGCAGCCACGGTACAACTGATTTCACTCAATCAGTAATCGACCGTTTATAATTTAACAAGGTTAATCTTGTTTTAAGCCTAAAAAGCCAGCATATTGCTGGCTTTTTTGTATTTTAACCTTTACTGATAACATCACTTGGCATAATTACGCTATTTATTTTAAATAGAGTTTTCAATGCAGCGAGCATCATTTTTTATACCACTGGTGTTAAGTTATTAGACATTTAAGTCGATTGGTATTACATCACAAAATCATTAAACTTTATTGCTGGTACGCCGGTAAAACCCACTTATCACTAATAGCGCAATGAAATAACCTATTGCCCCACCACTTGATGAAGATTCACTTTGCGCTTCTTGTACCGAGACTGTTAGCTCACTACTTATAACTTCATTGGTTTGACTGTCTGTGAGCACAAGTTTTACCATATAACTACCTGCACCTTGGTAATTATGACTTGGGTTTTGCGTTGTACCTAGTGGGCTGCTATCGCCATAATCCCAGCTATACGTATAATTACCAGAACCACCTAATGGTGAGCTATTAAATTGTACCGCTAAGTTGTTTGCCGTATGGCGTGTACTTAATTGCAGCGGTGCGTTAACACTCAAAGCATGCTGTTGGCTAACACTTACCCCTTGCGCATCAGTTACTATTAACGCGAGGGTGTAATCTCCAGAGTAGCTAAATTGGTAATCTAGGTTTTCAGTTTGCGATACGGGTTCACCATCTATAAGCCAACTCATGCTGTAAGGTGCTTCACCGCCAGTTACGATTGCTTGAGCAGATAAAGTCGCACCATTTAACTGATACGTTAAATTTTCAATTTCTAGCGGCTTTGTGATACTAATTTGTTTAGTTTGTGTTTGCGTAGTCGTCTCACCCATTGCCGAAAAGGTAACGCTGTAGGTGCCGTAATCGGCATAGGTATGTGTAGGACTTAGCTCAGTACTCGATTGCCCATCACCAAAATCCCATAAAAATGTATCTGTGGGGGTTAACTTTAAACCGGCTACATTAAAGCTAACGGTTGCCTCGTTTACTGTTGTGGTTATTTGTTGTAGCGCATCATAGCTAAGCAAAAGCTCTGCTGTTTCACTTTCAGGGTGTTGGCTGACTATTTCAAAGTTAAACCCTTGGGGAGTAAGCACCACACCTGATTCAACCTGCTGCGTAAAGCTGTAATCAAAATGATCATTAAACTCATTCATGGCAGCTAAGTCTTGATCGCCTAAGCCTGCACTTTGCTGATATAAACTAAATGCAGCATCGCGTACTTGTATAGGTGTATCTGCAAGTGTGGTGCTACCTTTACCGCGATAAATTGGCTTTTGATCCGCATCAACCACTAAATTAAAACCACCCCCTGGGTGATCAGTTGTGTTGTTGTTATCAAATGCACTATTGCTATACCACAATAAAACTCCCGGTGAATATTGCTCTGCTTGTAAGCCGGCATCCACACCTCTGTGCGCACGTAGCTGTATATAGTAGTGGGCTGGTTTAGCATAAATATAACTACTCACGCGGCTAAAACCATTTAACGCTAAGGTCGACTCTGACTGCTCTGCGTTATTTTGCCAAATCACAGTATTGTTGTGTGTTATTTTTAAATCATCGGCTACAAAACCATAATACTGTGTGTTTGTATCGGTAATATACTCAATACTCAATGTAATGGTTTGTCCTGCATATTGTGTTAAATCAAACTCATGCATTAAAAAACCATTAGGTTGCTGCGCATCTGCATGTAAAAACGAATCACCAGTTATATACGGGCCTATATCGCCATAATAAGGATTTGTCTCGATTGTATAATTACCAGCTAAAGGAATTTGATTTACCTTTACTTGTACAAGGTCATAATCGCGCTCAATACTGTAGTAAGCTAAAAAGCTAAGTGTCAGTGGTGTAGCAGTCTCAGGTAAGGTTACGGTTTGTGAGAGCGTGTGTGTTAGATTGTTACCTGTACCAGAGTAAAATTGAAAATCACCTTCAACCGGGGTTTTAAATTTTTCTAGCTGCTGCGCAAGTGTCACTTTAATTTGGCTTTGCTGCTGAGAAAGTGAGCTAGTATAAACTAGCGACTGCTGAGGCTGGCTGTTCACTTCCTCCATGGTTAAATTAAGCTGGTTCACCCAATTGCCTTGGTATCTGTTTTGTAAATACTCAAGCGCCTGTGCACTAAACATAACGGGCTGTGAGCCCCGAGGCCCACCAGCCCAGCTACCAGTAGACATTATTGACCAAGACGATACAGGCTCACCCACGGTATTTGACTGTAAATCGTACTCATCTGCTAAACCTAAGTCGTGACCAAATTCATGCGCAACGACACCTATGCTGGCATCTATTGGGTTTATCGTATAACCCGATAACTTAACGCTACTACCCGCAATACTGACAGGTTCACTGTTTTCATCAAATACGTAGTAGCGGTGAGACCAAATTGCATCAACGCCTAAATAGCCTCCACCGGATTCTTCACCAATACTGGAATGAAAAACCATAACATGGTCGATAATGCCGTTTGGCTCGTTAATAATGCCATCGCCGTCAATATCATCTAAATCTGTTAAATCATATTGCGTTAAATCAATATCAAATTGTGCAGTGGCTTTTTCGACCGCTTCTTTTATCAGTGCGGGGGCATTTATATCGCGCGTGATACCTACGCGCTCACCATAGGTTTTTGCATTACTATCTGCCCTAACCCACCCATATACTTGCCCGCTAAAAGTTAAGCTAGCACCTGATGCGTCGTAATAATAATCGTATACGCTGCTAAGCGTTTCATTATTAGGGCCAACAAACCCACCCTCATTAAAAAGCAATTGTTGGTAATGCTCCTTTGTATAATTTTCGTAATACATATCGGTATCATCATCAACTAGTTGATTGTCATCGTGCTTTAAATCAGGAAAATCAATTAAAATAGCCAGTACTTTAACCTCATTTAGCGCGTTGCTAGGACTAGCCGCACTTGCATATTGCAGCTGCTTATTGGCTTGCTTAGCGCTTAAGCGGGCTTTCATGGTAGAAACAGGTTTTAACTGCGAAGGGTTAAGCCGTGCAGTATTCGCTAAGTAGCTTTCAACCGTTGGCTTGTTAGTGGTTTGTTGGGTATCAGCGCGTTTATTTAACCAATACTCTATTCTTTGTTTGTTAATAATACCTGGGTCATGCACACTGGTATTTGCTGCGTTAAGATTTAGGCTGCAAAGGAATAAGCCAAGCCATATTATTTTTTTCACTGTATCTTCCCCAGATAAATTATCGCTCTATCATACCTAATATATGCATTAAGCACAGCGCTCAAATCACCTATTTACCCATTATGTTACTCGGTGAAATTAGCATAATTTCTTCATATTTTTTATATAACTACAAATAGCGTGCAACTTTTTAGTATGAAGACAAATTAATTTGAAATTTTAATCCAAAACAGCTCTTTCAAGGTTGACATAAGCACGTAAAACCCTTAAAAATAACCCCATATAGAATTTTTAATCTAAAGCAGCATTTTGCTTTTTATAAAGTGACAATTATGAAAAAACAACTTCACCTTTTAATCGTACTCGTAGTGGTCTTAGTGATAAGCCCAGCGGGGATGTATTAAAAAGTGAAATTGCTTTTTAAAAACCCTCGCACTACGCGGGGGTTTTTTTATGCATAAACAGCGCACAGAGGAATGAGGATGAGCAAACAAGAATATAATGGTTCTGAACTAGTTGTTCAGGCATTAAAAGAGTTGAAGGTTAAGTATATATTTGGCTACCCAGGTGGGTCGGTTTTAGATTTATACGATGCACTTTTTCAACAAGAAGATATTGAACATATTTTAGTACGTCACGAACAAGCCGCAACCCATATGGCTGACGGTTATGCCCGTGCTACTGGCGAAGTTGGTGTTGTACTTGCTACCTCAGGCCCTGGCGCAACTAACTGTATTACAGGTATTGCCACCGCTTATATGGACTCAATTCCGATGGTGGTATTATCGGGGCAAGTACCTACTAGCTTAATTGGTGACGATGCATTCCAAGAAACTGACATAGTTGGCTGTTCTCGCCCAGTTGTAAAACATAGTTTTAACTGCAGAAGTGCTGAAGAAATTCCGGCTATTTTGGCAAAAGCGTTTTATATTGCAAGTACTGGCCGCCCAGGACCCGTTGTTGTTGAGCTACCAAAAGATATGCTTAACCCTGCTATTAAGTTTGAGTACAACTTCCCTAAAACAACAGAGCTTAGAACCTACAGCCCAAATACAAAGGGCCACTCTAAACAAATTCGCAAAGCAGTTACCGCAATTTTAGAAGCTAAAAAACTGGTTATATACTCAGGCGGCGGTATTATTTTATCTAACACCTCTGAGCAATTAACCCGCTTAGTTGAATCGCTAAATGCACCTATCACTAATACATTAATGGGCTTAGGCGGTATTTCGGGTATTCACCCAAATTACGTGGGAATGCTGGGTATGCACGGTACGCTTGAAGCCAATAAAGCCATGGCAAATGCCGATGTAATTTTAGCACTCGGAGCACGTTTTGATGATCGTGTAACCAATAATGTTAAAAAGTTTTGCCCTAATGCAACCATCGTTCATGTAGATGTAGACCCGACCTCTATTTCTAAAACGATTAAAGCACACATTCCGGTGGTGGGCTGTTTAGCCACTGTGATGGAGCAACTGCAAACCGGCATAGATAAAAGTAGTATTCAAATTGATCGCAGTGCACAAGAGGATTGGTGGCGACAAATTATTAGCTGGCGCGAGCAAAAGTGCTTAAGCTACAACACCGATGGCGATAAAATAAAGCCTCAAGCTGTTATAGAAGCAGTGTATAAAGCCACTAATGGTGACGCATATGTAAGCTCTGATGTGGGACAGCACCAAATGTTTGCAGCGCAATATTATCCATTTAAAAACCCTCGCCAATGGATCAATTCAGGGGGCTTAGGCACCATGGGCTTTGGCTTACCAGCAGCTATGGGTGTTAAGCTTGCCTTTCCTGATAAAGAATCAGTGTGTGTAACCGGCGATGGCTCAATCCAAATGAATATTCAAGAGCTATCAACATGCTTACAGTACAACTTGGCTGTAAAAGTGGTTTCGCTAAATAACCGCTCATTAGGCATGGTACGCCAATGGCAAGATATGATTTACGGCGGTCGCCATTCATCTTCATATATGGATTCATTACCTGACTTTGTAAAACTTGTTGAAAGCTATGGCCATGTAGGCATAAAGGTAGATACTTTAGATGAGCTACAACCTGCTATAGATAAAGCCATGAGCATTAACGACCGTTTGGTATTTTTAGATATTAACGTTGATGAAAAAGAACATGTATACCCAATGCAAATTAAACTAGGTGGCATTGATGAGATGTGGTTACGTAAAGGAGTAAAAGCATAATGCGTCGTATATTATCTATTTTATTAGAAAACGAACCGGGAGCCTTATCTCGCATTGTTGGGCTTTTTTCACAGCGCGCCTACAACATAGATAGCTTAACAGTGGGCACTACTGATGATGAGTCACTGTCACGTATCACCATTACCACTATGGGTGATGATAGAATCGTTGAGCAAATTACTAAACAAGTTAATAAATTAGTTGATGTACTTAAAATTATTGATTTAACGGAAATGAGTCACATCGAACGTGAATTATTACTTGTTAAAGTATTTGCCCAAGACGAAACCACCCGTGCAGCGGTTACACGCGTGGTAGATGTGTTTCAAGGTGCTATTTTAGATATGGGCCGCCAAAGCTACAGCTTACAACTGGTAAGCAGCACAGACAAAATAGAATCGTTTTTAGACACCCTACGCCATGAAACCGACATTATTGAAGTGGTGCGCTCTGGTGCTGTAGGGATCGGCCGTGGTGATAAAGCATTAAAAGCGTAATTAATTAGAGCTTAAGCGTTTTTATTAAATCCCTGCTAAGCAATTAGCAGGGATTTTTTATGTTAAGCCTTGCATTACAACGCTCTGCATTAATACCTAATTAGGCATGTGGGAATAAGCTTAACTTAGGTAAGCTCGCTACTTTAATACAGGCATCGAGTAGGGTGAGGCTTTTGCCTCATCCCTCTCACAGAACCGTACGTACGGGCCTCGTATACGGCTCCTGTATTCTTTTATTCCTTCGGCTTATTTTCTAAACGCCGATTGAGCAAGCCACCCTGTACTTACTTTTTCCATTGAATATAAACCTTGCTCTTCAAACCATTGGTTTGGCATCGCTACACTCGATAATGGACTTAGAGAGTTTCGCCATGAGTTCATTTTGATGAACTTAAATGGCGGCTTTTTCCCTAACTGTTTTAGTCGTTTATGCAACCTCGCTGGATTTTTCCACAACCTTAACTGAATTGCCCTTAATCGTCGTCTCACCCACCTCGCCAACACCTCTAGCACCCGTTTACAATTGGCTATACTGAAATAATTTACAAAACCACGCACCACTGGGTTTAGTCTTTTTATTACTTCAACTAAGTTCATGCCGCTATTTCGTTTTGTTAATCGTTTAACTTTTTGTTTGAAGCCTTTGAGTTTTGAGGCTTGGATCCGTGTCCAATTACTGCCTATCTCCACTCCCAAAAACTTTACCCCTTCACTGCTATGCGCTATATGGGTTTTCTTTTGGTTGACTGTTAACTTCAAGTCTTTTTCAAGTAGATGGGTTGCTACAGTGAGTGCATTCTTGGCTGCTGTTTCTGTGCAGCATAAGATCAAAATGTCGTCGGCGTACCTCACTATTCTGTGATGTCGCTTTTTCATTTCTTGATCAAACGCATCTAGGTAGATATTCGCCAACAATGGACTGATAACCCCACCTTGTGGACTTCCTTGCTCACTCGCTTCCCAGTGATTACCTATCATTACCCCACTTTTTAAGAACTGATCGAGCAGCTTTAAAAGGCTACCGTCTGTCACTTTGCGTTTGACGCTGCTAATAATCAAATCGTGATCAAGTAGGTCAAAGCACTTCGACAGATCCATATCAACCACCCACTCACGGTGATATTTACGAATAAATACCGTCGCTTTACTGATGGCATCATGGCAGCTTCGTGTCGGCCTGTACCCATAACTTGATGGATGAAAGTCGATGTCGAAGATCGGCTGGAGAATGTTCAATAGTGTCTGTTGTACTATGCGGTCGCGAACTGTTGGTATACCCAGCAATCTCACGCCGCCATCGCCTTTCGGTATTTCTATCCGTTTGACTGGCTGCGCCCGATACTGCTTGGTGTGCAGTTCACGTTGCAGTTGTTTCAAGTTTTCTTCTAAATTCAAGGCGAACGTGGCTATGGACTGCCCATCTATTCCGGCTGCTCCTTTCGCTGCTTTCACTTTTTTGAATCCCTTGTACAGGTTATTAATATCTAATAATTGCCCATACAAGCTGTAGTAAACTGTCATCAATTGCCTTTGCTTGCGGTATGTCTGTCGTTTCACATTGATGTATAGTCGGGTTCTTCATGATGACATTAGGTGTGCTAGCCGAATGGCAATCTGCCTAAGTGGTCAGTCATTACTCCCGTGCTCGGCCTTCAATTCTCAGCGTCCACATTCCTGCTTAGCCGTCATCTTTTGCCTATTTCCGTCGAAATACATGTGAGCCTATACGCCGATATTCCTGATTTTCATACACTTAAAGAATACTTCCCCCCTTCGCAATCAATTAAAACTTTTGGTTGAAATTGACCCTATCAAACATTCTGCTGATAGTCGGCTTGGTTTTGTCCTCCACACCATTACTGGCTTTCATCGGCCTAGCCTTATTCACTACTACGGGTTCATCTGCCACCTCACACCGACGTTAAACCTTGGGTTTCCCCTTGAGTTTAGGCCACTTATTTACACTAAGTTTAGATGCCAGGCTTCCCCAGTTACTGCACTGGCTCCCTGTTAGAAATTCCACCCTCAAGCACAGCATTGGTCTGACTAAGTATAGGGCGTTGCGCTATTTTGCACGCTGACCCACCAATACTGCCGAAACAGGTTACGGTTAGTTGTGTACCTCTAACTTCTTATGGCTTCCTTCAGACCCCACCGTTGGCCAGTGACGCCCTTGCCATTCAGATTATCTTCCCCTTAGTCGGGGTGATAAGGCATCTTTCAGCCTATCGGGTTTGCCAGCTTCGCTGGGCAAACAAAAAAAAAGAGCTAAATAGCTCTTTTTTAAAAATTCTGTAAAGCGCCAATTAAGGGTTTACTTGGTCTTTAAGACCTTTACCTGCTTTAAAGCTTGGGATAGTTGCCGCTGCGATTTGGATCTCAGCACCCGTTTGTGGGTTACGGCCAGTACGTGCTGCACGTTCTTTAACTGAGAAAGTACCAAAACCTACTAATGCAACTGAATTACCTTCTTTTAAAGAAGAAGTTACAGCGCCAGTAAACGCGTCAAGGGCACGTGTAGCAGCAGCTTTAGAGATCTCTGCATCAGTAGCGATTTTTTCAACTAATTGAGCTTTATTCATTGTTAGATTCCTATTCGTTATTATTTTGCCTTCGCAAAACCTATCTTTATGCATTTTTAAGGAGTTAGCAACAGCAAATTGCATTTTTTGCTTAAATACTTCGAAAATGCGTAAAATTTTAATAATTCTCGGTAAAATACAGCGTGTTGGGTTAACTAAAACTTAATTTAAGTACACAAAAGGCACACTTTAAATAACACACTGCTCTATATTTTTTCGATAACTAAGGTCACTTCCCCAACCTCGACACCAAACTTAACAATAGACGTTCGGTTTATCAAGCGCGATTGTGTAACCAGGTACATCCAATCATCAAAATTTACCTCAAGCGTACTGCCGTCATAGGGTAAGGCCACATTGTAGTTCCAATGAAACACACTGCCTGCGCTTTTACCGGTTGCAATGCCAAGCACATCATCAGCACGTCCCACTAAGCTATTATCGTCATTAAGGGTGACATACCAAATACGCTTTTGTGTTTCACCATCGTCATACACAAAGTCTTCCTCTATAACGCCCTCGTTACCTTCCCAGCGCGCATTCATAGAGACAACAAGTTTACGTGTGAGTTCGCCTTTATAATCTTGCACAACGCCGTATGCTTTCAAATCGCCACTAAAAAACGCTTTAAAATCAAATTCTGGGTTGCTGCTATTGTAGTGCTCTACTTTTGGCGCGGAGCAGCTCACTAAAAATAATGCGGCCATTAAAATACATAGCTGTTTAAATTTATTAATATTGCGCATGTTAAATCCCTAATAATTGTTTTCTAAGTGCTGGCTCTGAGGTGTTTGGGCTTAGCCAAATAGCTAAAAACTGATTGGCAAATTGCGAGTCTGTAATTTCACCTAACTTTTTATCATTATGATAAAAAGTAGCCTCACCGCTTGGTGATGTTTGTAAACTTAACGACTCGCCTTTTTTAATGTCTGGCCAAAGAGTGAGCAATTTATCAGCATACTTAGCAGATAAGTCACTTTTACCTAAATGCTGCCATTGCTCTTTAGTGGCTTTAACAATGTCTTTTGCTGCAAAGTCTCGCAAATAGGTGAGCGTAAATTTAACTGGGTGCGCCCCCTGTTTGTAACTCCCTGAGCGGGTATATAACGTTGCATCGTAAACATCCCAAAATAAATATTCCATGCGCGCCTCGCCCACTTTTTTAAAGTCAGTTTGCTCTTCGCTAAAGCTCAATGGGGTAAAAAAAGTAGCCATAATCATTGCGGCCGTTATTGCACATATTTTTGCGGTGATATTCATACAAGCTCCTGTTATTGCTTGCTAAAATTTATAATCGCTTTAATTTTTTGGTTAATAATAAGAATTAATGTAAAGGCTGCAGCCCAAAGTGCGCCGTACAGAAGCCAAAATGCCCATACAGGTGAATAAATACTAAGCACGCCAAATTGAGCGCCTGAATAATAACTAATTGGCGCAAAGGCTAAGCACACTAAATAGGCTTGCCAAAGTTTTAGATTAGTAATAAACGCCATTGATGTGTTTAAGCAAAGCAATAATGCTGCCCATAGCAAGGCTAACCAAAGCGGAAAAGGGGATACTTTAAATTCCAAAAGGTTTAGCTGCACAGCAAGGTATTCACATAACAGCGCAATTGGTATAGCTTTTACTAAAAGCAACGCGTCGAGCTTATGCTGCTTTGATAAAACAAACATAAGCACAACAATACCAGAGGTGTATAAAACAGATTGAGCTTCTAAAAACAGTGATAAAAACCACACTGTTTGAAAAAGCACAAAATTAATAATTAAGGGCAATTTCGTCATTTTGACTAGTAAAACGTGGTTTACGCGCCGTTAAATGAACGGTACTGGTTGCTCGCGTTCTAAAAGCGCCTTCGCAATAAGCAAAGTAAAATAACCATAATCTGTAAAAACGCTCATCAAACTTGTCACTGTCTAGGGTGTGCCAGTTATCAATAAAGCGTGTGCGCCAATCGGCTAGTGTTCTAGCATAATGCGCGCCTATGTCGCTTACAGTATGAATAACCATATCGGTATTGTTCTTGATTTGCTCGCTCATCTCATTAATTGAAGGCAAACAACCACCGGGGAAAATATACTGCTGAATAAAGTCAGAGTTTTTTAAATAATGTTGATAACGTTGATCGCCAATAGTGATCGCTTGGATAAGCATTGCACCGTCTTCTTTAAGCAAGCTATTACATTGCTTAAAAAAGCTTGGTAGGTATTCATGCCCTACTGCTTCTATCATCTCTATTGATACAAGCTTGTCGTATTGACCTTCTAATAAACGATAATCAAGCTTGAGCAAAGTTATATTATTTTCAAGTCCTAACTGTTTAACCTTGTTTTCAACATAGGCATATTGCTCATCAGAAATCGTTGTTGTGGTCACATGGCAGTTGTAATGTGTGGCTGCGTAAATCGCAAACGCCCCCCAGCCTGTGCCAATTTCAATAACTGAATCGCCTTCGTTTATCTCTACCTGCTCACAAATTTGTTTAAGCTTGTTTTGTTGAGCATCCTCAAGAGAAGCGTCTTTTGATGGATAAACAGCGCAGGAGTAGAGCATTTCCTCGCTTAAAAATGACTCGTATAAATCGTTGCCCAAATCGTAATGTGCAACGATATTCTTTTTCGACCCAGATTCTGAGTTGCTGTTTTTAAGATGGTTAAAACGGTGGGCTAGGCCACTAAAAAACGAGAATTTTTTTTCAAAAGCATCTAGTTGTTTTTGGTTTATGGCAAAAATTTCGATGAGTTTGGTCAAGTTATCACACGACCATTGCCCAAGAATATAAGACTCACCAGCACCCACACTGCCAGATAGCGCAAATGCTTTGTACATGGCAGTATCGTTAACGGTAATCGTGGTTTTTAAGTCTGAATGTTGTTGACCAAATACTGTTGAGCGACTGTTCTCAACTAACACTATTTGGCCTGTTTCAATACTTGCAAAGGCTTTGGTGACTAGCTTTTTATATAAGTTTGTAAACCAACCAGTTTGCTCTTGGCAGTTTATACTTGAGACTTTTTCCATCTTAAACCCTTTATAATTTTATCGCTACCTGCAACTAAGCTTGTTTAAATATACTAAGGTTTTCCTGAATGACCTAAAAAAGGAACCCTTTTAATAAACAGCTTAAGTGCTTGCACATAAATACCTTTGAAAATAGACAAAGTCATCGCAGGAAATTTTTTTAATAATTTATTAACTTCTTGCTTCGTTAACTGACTTCGCTTTAATCGTAAAGACGCGTCGAATAACAACTCATCCCCACGTTTATTTTCTATATGAATTAATGTGTTATCGGCTGAATGTTGTACCTGCCAATGGTAGTCCATATCTAAATTCATAAAGGGTGATACGGAGAAAGCCTTCTTAAAGTTCACTTTTTTTTGTAAGGGCACCAAATAATAATGGCGCTCATTCCACGGCGTATTGCTTACCTCAGCCACCATATATTTAAAGTTATCGGTGCTATTACCGTAAAAGTAAAAATTTACAGGGCTGAAATAAATGCCCATACACCTAAGTTGGCCAAGCATATAAATATGCGAAAACGTCTCTTTAACACCTAGTTTTTCTATTTGGCACTGTGCACGTTCAATAATACTTAATGGCTCTGAGTTTGGCAGTGTGTTTAAATAATCGGCTTGATTAAAACGCAGTGCTTTAAACCCAAAAGTACCTAACATAGGGTGAATGTTATTAAGCAATAACGGATTTTTTAAATCTACCCACATCATATAAAGCGGGTATTTAAACTGATGGTTTTTTACCGCAAAGCGCCTGTGCCTTACATCGCCTAAGTATACAGCGCTATTCAAATTCAACACCTAATTGCTTAGCCACATCTACCCCACTGCGAACACCATCTTCATGAAAACCGTTATACCAATAAGCACCACAAAAATAGCTATTATTTTGGCCATCAACAGTGTGCTTGAGTTTTTGTGCGGCAATGGATGATTCGTTAAAAACAGGGTGATGATAAGTAAACTCACGTAATATATTTGCTTTGTTAATCCCTTCTAAGTGATTAAGGGTTACACAAAATTGTGTATCTGAGTCAATACCTTGCAGTATATTCATTTGGTATGTAACAACCGCTGCTTTGTCGGTATTTTCGTTTAGTAAGTAATTCCAGCTAGCCCAGGCGGCTTTTCTATCTGGCAGTAAACTGGTATCTGTATGCAATACTACCGAGTTTTCGGTATAAGGAATTGCACCTAATACAGCGTGTTCTTGCTCAGTCGCATCACCAAGTAATGCAAGGGCTTGATCTGAGTGACACGCAAATACCACTTTATCAAATTCAGCTTGTTCGCCATTTTCAAAAGTAATAATTACTTTATTATCAACACGCGTAACCGTCTCAATGTCGGTATTTAATTTTATCCGCTCTGCAAAACCTTTAATAAGCGGCTTAATGTATTGCTTAGACCCACCAGGGATTACATACCACTGCGGCCTGTTTGTAACATCAAGTAAGCCATGGTTGTAAAAAAAGTTTACAAAAAACTCAACCCCTACATTTTGCATCTCTTTGATGCTGGTTGACCAAATAGCCGCCCCCATAGGTAAAATGTAATGGTATTTAAAAAAGTCATTAAAGCCGTGCGTATCTAATAACTGACCCAGCGTTTGATCTTTAGGGTAGTTTTGCTCGCTGTGCATTGCTTTACATAATTTATTAAACTTAACTATATCGCTTAACAAGCGCCAAAACTTAGGCCTAAATATATTTCTTTTTTGAGCGAATAAGCTGGCAAAGGTGTGTCCGTTGTACTCAAAACCACTTGCTTGATTATGAACACTAAAGCTCATTTGTGTTTCTTGTCTGTCTACGCCAATGCGCGCGAGTAGTTTTTCAAAGTACGGGTAAGTGCGGTCATTAAATACGATAAAGCCCGTGTCTATTGCGCGTTTAACCCCAGCATCAGATATCTCTACTGTCGCGGTATGACCACCAATGTAATCGTTTTTTTCAAATACAGTAATATCGTAATGCTTATGCAGTAAATGAGCACAGGTTAAACCCGATACGCCAGAACCTATTATTGCTATTTTTTTCAACGGGCTAATCCTTTTGCTAAACGTAACCAAAGTGGTAACGGTAAAATACGTAATGCTTTTAAAATAAGCGTAAACCGATAAGGAAAATGAACTTCTTTACGGCGTTTATTGATCCCCTTAATCATATAATCGGCGGCCTCTGTAGCAGTAACGGCCATAGGCATTGGGAAATCGTTTTTATCAGTAAGGGGGGTTTTAACAAAACCAGGGTGCACCAACGTAACATCAACATCGTTTAAGTCGATTGCTAAGCTTTTCGCTAAATAGCTTACCCCAGCTTTAGATGCGCCATAAGCCTCAGAGCGTGGCAGAGGTAAATACGTAACGCTTGAGCTAACAAGCACAAGTTGTCCGCCCGCACTAATTTTTGGTAATAGTGCCTCTAGGCAGTAGCCCATTGCCAGCAGGTTTACTGAAATAACTCGCTCAAACAAAGCGCTGTCAAAGTTACGGGCATCATCTACATACTCACAGTTACCAGCGTTAAGAATAACCTTATCAAAAGCACTAAACCCAAGGGTTGCTTGCTTTATGTCTTTAAGGTCTGTGGCATCAAACTGACACGCTTTAATATTGGTGTGTTTTTCAAGTTCAGCTAACTTTTCAAGGTTCCTACCGCAAGCAATTACCGTGTTGCCTTGCTGAGCGTACTTTATTGCAAGCTGCTCGCCAATACCTGAGGTTGCACCTGTAATTAAAATATTCATCGCTACCCTGCTCGTTTATCTATGTAATTTATAACGCCACCCAAAATAGGAATATGCTTGTATAGCATTTCAGCTACATTAAAATAGTCGCGGTGGTTAATAATTTTACCTTCTTTAAATACCAGCTTACTGTGCCCTTCTACCGATATAGTTTTGCCAGAAGCCAGTTTTGGGTGGGCGTAATGCATAGTCCAATACAAAAATGCTTTATCATCACGCTCGTAGGTGTCACTAATATCAAACTGACAATGCTTAACATTACTATATAGATTAGAAAAATATCGGGTAAGCTCGCTTAGCCCGTGTATTTCGTGCATTGGGTCTTTAAATTTAATTTGCTCGCTGTAAATATCATTAAGCAAATGCAGGTTTGATTTATCGAGTTGTTGATATATTCCTACAAATTTTGCTACCGGTAATGCTGTTTCCATATCACCCCTTAAATGCAGCTATTGCACGCTCGCGAGCTGCTTTATGATCTACGATTGCCGGCCAGTAACATTGCTTATCAGCCCCTATTGACGCTAAATAAGCATGAGGAAAATGAATATGTTTATCTGGCACTTTTTCAAGCTCTGGTAAATATTTACGTATAAATTTACCATTAGGATCAAAGCGCTCACTTTGAGTGATAGGATTAAATACGCGAAAATAAGGCTGCGCGTCACAGCCAGTGCTTGCAGCCCACTGCCAGCCGCCATTATTAGAGGCTAAATCGCCATCAATAAGGTGCTGCATAAAAAACTGCTCGCCTTCACGCCAATCAATTAATAAATGTTTGGTCAAAAAGCTGGCAACTACCATTCTTAAACGGTTATGCATCCAGCCGGTTTGAACTAACTGTCTCATCGCTGCATCAACGAGTGGGTAACCTGTTTTCCCCTCGCACCAGGCTTTAAACTCAGCCTCGTTTTTACGCCATTTAACGCCATTGTACTTTTCGTTAAAGTTATCACCACGAGGAAGCTTAGGAAATTGCGCAATTAAATGACGATAAAATTCGCGCCAAATAAGCTCGTTTACCCAAGTAAAAGTTTTACTTTTAGATGTTGTTAAAATATCTGGGTAGCGGTTTTGAATATTAACCAGTAACTGCTTAGGGCTTATAATACCCAGAGCTAGATAAGGGCTTAAACCCGATGTGCCTTTAATGCTGGGTATATCACGCTGTTCGTCGTAGCTACTTAATTTGTCGCAAATAAAATTATCAACAATGGTTGCTAAGCTTTCATCGTCAACTGGCCATTTTTCTGAACTGCCATCACTTTTAATTGCCTGTGCGTTGTTATTTATCGGCTGTTTTTTTAAAGGCCACGGTAATAAGCTAAAGTGATTATCTTGGTGTTGTTTAAGCCACTGTTTTTTAAATGGCGTAAACACTTTGTACATTTCGTTACTTTGGTTTTTAACACTGCCTACAGGCGCTATTACATCTCCCTCATAGAGGGTAAACGTAATATTTTTATCATCACACTTTGCAAGTATTTGCGCATCACGATTTACTTCATTTAACTCATACTCTTTATTAGCAATTACATGTTTTACCTGATGTTTATCGCAAAATGATAAAAGCGCACTTTCACAATCGTCAAAGTAAGGAGCGTCAAAAATATGCAGCTCTATTGCGTACTGCGCTAGCTGCTCGCGTATATAATTGAGACGTCTTTTTAGTAAATCTATTTGAATGGAAGCGGCGTTGTGTTGTTGCCATTGCTTTTCGCAGATAAAAAAAATGGCCTGTTTAGCGCCATTATTTAGCGCTTCAATAAGCGCTTCGTTAGAAAAAAGGCGCAAATCGCGCCTAAACCAAAAAAGTGTATTCATTATATGCCGTAACGTAATTTTAGTTCATTAGGGTAAGGATTAAAAAACACCTGCTTTTCTAGGTATTCATTAGGGTGTACTTTTAAGTGATGTTTTAACAAGGTAAGCGGTACGTACAAAGGCACTAAACCTTGACGGTATTCGTCGATGGCATCGCGTAGCTCTTGCTTTTCAACCTTAGATAAGTCTTTTTTAAAGTAGCCCTGCAAGTGCATTAACGTGTTGCAGTTATTCCTGCGTGATGCAGGCTTTTTAAGGCCGTTCATTAACCCAAGAATGTACTCATCTGCTAAAGCGTTAATATCATCACCTTTATAAGTACCAAGTAAATTACCTAAGTCGCGGTAAGCTTGATAATTATGAGCCATTAATAAGTACTTATATTGCGAATGAAACTGGGTAAGCTTATGCACTGTGAGCGGCTCAGAAGCTAATAACTGCCACTGTTTGTACGCGTACACGCGCATTACAAAGTTTTCGCGTAAATGCATGTCGTTTAAGCGGCCGTTTTCTTCACATGGCAGTAATGGATTGTGCTTCATTATTTGCTCAGCAAAAAAACCAACGCCTTCGGAGGTATTGCCGGTGCCCGCTTCGTTATAAATTTTAATTCTTTCCATACCGCAGCTAGGGCTTTTCGCACAAAAAACAAAACCACTTAGGTTTTTAGCTTGCTCTGTGGCTACTTTTTTACCGTATTCAGTTAGCTTAGGCCCAACATCGCCAGTGCCATCTGGGCGACATACTTTTATTGTATCGCCTACGCGTACTTGGCGTATGGTTGGCCTAGGAATAGGTAACCCTACGGCTACCTCTGGGCAAAAACGCGTGTACTCTACATGTTTTCCAAGTTCATCCATACAAAAGTTAGACTTTTTATGGCCTGTATCAAAACGTACTTTTTCGCCTGCTAAGCAGGCGCTAATACCTATTTTTATTGTGTCTGTTTGCATAAATTCTCTTAATAAATCAAGTTACCTATAGGATTAAGTAACTTACTGAGCCCTTTATTAAAATGTAGCGCACTACTGACTACTGTAAAGCATAAACAGCCATCTTTTGTAAGTGGGGTGTGCTGATGAGAGCCATCTTGCCAAATAAAATCCCCTGGCACGTAACTGCCCTCTTCATCACTAAACTCACCATCAAGTAGCAAGGTTACTTCAAAACCAGTATGAGTATGCTCGGGGATTTCGCCCCCTGCGCCAATATGTAAAAGGCTTGAGCGCAATGGGCCATCATCAATAGCAACGCGAGAGCGAGCAAGCTTACCCACTTGCGTAAAACGCCCATGCGAAATGCGTGTTAAGGCGCGTGGTAATTCGTAGTTATGCTCGTTAACTTGTACGGTTACCGGCTCAACTTCGTAAACTTCATCAATGCTAGCATCGGCGGTTATCAAATCTAGCAGGTCAGCGTCAAAATCTGGTGCTTGTAAGTCGTTACTTAAATTTAATGCATCAGGGGCGTATGGCGGCTCGCTAAATACATCCTTTGCATTAGCGGCTTCAAGTTTTGCCACTTTTGCTTGGCAAACTGGGCACATATCAACGTGTATAGATACCGCAACACTTAACGATGCAGGTAACTGCGCTGAACAATATTGTGCTAGTAAAGATTCACTAGGGTGATGTTTAATCATGCTGATCTCCCATTTCATTACGTAATTTTTGCAAGGCTAAACGTAATCGTGATTTTACCGTGCCTACAGGAATATTTAATTGTTGAGCAAGTTGCTCTTGCGACATATCTTGGAAATAAACACCTCTGACTACCTCTCGCTGTGCGGTTGGTAGTTTGTCTAGGTAACGTTTAATTTGTTGATCTTCCAAGTGGTCGCTAAATTCAAGTGTTGTATCTTGAGATTCGTTAATAAGTGGCCAAATATCTTCGCTTATATTTTCTTCTTTATTACTTTTCATTTTACGGAGCATATCAAATGAGGCATTACGCATTACGGTATATACCCAAGTCGTCGCAGCCCCTTTATCGCTGTGATACAAATGCGCTTTACGCCACACTGAGGTTAGTGTTTCTTGTACAAGCTCCATTGCTTGTGCCTCAGAGCCAAATTGCTTAATTCCAAAGCGTTTAATTTTTGGCGAAAAGTATTCAAATAAGTAAGCAAACGCTCTTTTGTCTCGCGAAGTAGCTACATCAAGCAGAGCTTGCATAAGCTCTGCACTTGGCGTTTCTGGCATGGCAGTATATTTACCTGTATTAGGTTCACAACGTGGTGAGGGTTGTTGACTTACCATAATAATTAATCCCGTGTATGCTTTTGTACATATCTATACGCCAAGCAGTTAAACGCAGATCACATTATTTTAGGCAAATTCATTGTTGATCACAGTATGGAGGAAGTTTAGTAAGTTAGCAAAGTTACTTTCGAACGCAAGTTGCTGTTTTTTATCGATAGATATAGGTAATAGTTCAAGCCAGCGGGCAGCTACCCAGGCTAAATTATCAAACTTGGTTTGCCTATATAAACTAGAAAGCTCTTTATTGTTTAAAAATATGTCCTGCAAAGAATCAGACAAACGTTGATTATCAGCCGAAATTTCACTGTGTGAGTCATTGTACCAATACGGCGTATTGCAATCGCTTAATAAGCCATGGCGCAATTCACTTTCATCTTGGTAAACGTCATTTATTTGCACGCTTTTAGCAGCGTACACATCAATAAGTAGCATATTGCTAGGGTCTTGATCAAAGTCGATAATATCGACCAAACAGCCCTGAGCGCTAATATTAAATGGCGTGTCGTGCTGGTAGGTGCATAGCACAAAACCGACATTATTTTGTAGTGCGGTTTTTACCATGTTTAAATACCTAGGCTCAAATATACGCAAACGCGTATAGCCTTCTGGTAACACAAATATTGGTAATGGGAAAATCGCACGTTTCATAAAGTCTACTTCTTTAAATTACACTGCCTTTATTTACGTGCGCTTTTACTAAGTCGATCAGCTTACTCAAATCGAATTATTTACCTATAAATTAAAAGTTGATCCAACTTCCCATACTTTTTATTACTTGAACCATATAGTAAACACTAATCATGCTTACAACAGGCGCCAACATAAGTGCAAATAATCCTAATTCGTTACTCATCGTCTTATCCTTTTACACTTATTTAGCTTTAACTTGCGTAGTTACCGGCATTGTAGACTGCGTGGTAACGTCAGCTTGTTCTTGCGCTTGATTTACAAATTGCTCAAGTACTGCCTGGGCATCAAAACTAAGGCTCTGCAAAATTGATTGTTCAAGTTCTGCCGTTGCTTGATTAATATAGCTTGTTACGTTTTGCGTTATAATATCAGTTACATCTAAGTCCACTTCACTCGCATGTACTTGCGAAGAACCTAATACTAATAAACTTGCCATAGCGATTTTAATTGAATGTTTCATAATGGTATTCCTTGTTGTGTATATTGTTTAGACGCAATAACATAATCAAGGGTTGTGCCAACAGAAAAATAAAAATTAAATCATTGATATATAAAGACTATATTAAAAACCATACAGCAACGCAGTATTCAGTCTTGGTTAATTTAACTAACCTTTTTAATTTTTTGACTAACTATTAGTAAATATTTTTTAGCTCACTATTTGCAGTTTAAAACAACGACTACCATTACTTTTTGTTTTGCGTATCGGGTTTAACTTTTTTACCTAACCGATAAGCATCAGCCATACTTAGTAACCAAATGACCACCATTAAAGGAAGATATTTATATTCCCCAAGCTGAGCACATTCACCTGATGGATTACGAGCGGCTTGTAAAATGCCTGAAGCCGTCATCGGAATTTTACCTGCTAAAATTTCATTTGCGCTACATTGCGCTATAGCCAAAATATCACCTAATGTCATAAACAAAAGTAGCGTAAATACACCTGCAAAAATACAGCCTATTAAATGCTTTTTAAGCGAAAAATGCCCTGCCCCTGGATAAACAATGGCAGTAAGTAAAACGGCTTTGAGCTCTTTTTTCATGATAAACGTGCCTAATTAATTGAGACTATACGACCACACTATACCCGATTAATTCCTTTTAAAATCAATAAAAGTACGGTGACAAATTTACAGTAAAAATGCTGACATTGAAACATTGAGCGTACACCTGTACACTCAAGTTTAATTAATAAGTGGTAGGACTAGTATGACTATAGAGGCACCCTATTCTCGCAAAGAAGAAAAACTCAATGTATTAAGCCATGCACTGGGAATATTTTTTGCTGTGTTTGTAATGTGGGATTTATTTAAACAAGCCACCAGCGTAAAAGCTTATATTAGCACCGCTGTATATGGGGCTAGTTTATTTGTATTGTTTTTATCATCCACACTTTATCACGCCAGTGTACAGCCAAAATTACGCGCTTTTTATAAAAAGTGCGATCACTGCGCTATTTACGTATTAATAGCAGGTACGTACACCCCATTTTTGTTGCTATCTCTTAATGGATGGTGGTCTTGGGGCACACTGAGTTTTATTTGGGCAGTCGCGCTTGGTGGCGTTGCTTATAAAGTGCTGGTTAAAAATGGTAATAAAAAAGTCTCGCTGGCTACCTACTTACTTATGGGCTGGTTTGCCCTTGCGATTGTATACCCACTTTATTTAAATATTGATGTAAAAGCACTGTACTGGTTACTGGCCGGTGGCATTTTTTATAGCTTAGGAACATTATTTTATAGCGCTAAAAGCACTCAATTTAGCCACGCAATTTGGCACCTCTTTGTAATAGCTGGGTGTGTGTGCCACTACATTTCAATTACTAATTACGTGTATTAATGCATGTAATTAGTAATTTTATGCTACGTACATAAACCGCAATAATTTGGCTACCCTTCTATATAAAAGCGCGATAAAAGCGCGTTGTAGCTTAGGCGATATCACCTAAGCCTTAATTAAAAACGCTGTTATTTACGGCTTTGACTATAAGCCTATCACTATCCTTACTCGCCTAATTAACTAGCTCGATAAACAGCGTGTAACATTTTCGGTACTCTTATCCATTTTTTACCCATTTTATTCACTTACTCTTTTCTTAGTTTTAAAATTAATGCTTTAAAATGAGTAATATAGCTTCATATTTTAAATGTAACGCTATGGCATATCTATTGCTCCTTCAATATAAATGGTCAGTAAAACCTTGGCCAAGCAAATACGTTAAAGGAGATACAAAGTGGGCGCATTCCAAGCTGACTCTACAATTGAGGCAAGTGCTACATTAGTAAGTTGCTACTTATACTCAATATTTTACAACCACACCCACTTTTACGTCTATTCCCGCCAAGCAAAGAGGTAGGTAACACGCATTGCTGCGTTATATGCCATTAGGCTCTTTGTGATTACATGCAGTTAATCCAACTTAAACTTTACGTTAAAGGAGACGTTGATATGCCAACTAACCAATTTACGATGCAAGACCCTAGAAGCCAATATCAAATGGGACGGACCGAAAAAGACAGTGATCAACCAGACCCAGGCCTAGATGAAATTTTAAAACCTAAAGCAGATCACGGCGAAGATACCTATGTAGGTAGCGACAGATTAAAAGGCCGCAAGGCGTTGATCACCGGGGGCGACTCGGGCATTGGCAGAGCGGTTGCCATTGCATTTGCAAGAGAAGGTGCCGATGTGGTTATTAATTACTTAGCCAGCGAAGAAGCCGATGCGAAAGAAACACTCGATATATTAAAAGCTAGCGGTAACAAAGCTTGGGGAATTGCAGGCGATATCTCTGATGAGAATTTTTGTAACGACCTTGTGGCGCAAAGCGTTGAGAACTTAGGCTCAATCGACATATTAGTGAATAATGCGGGTAAACAACAGTTTGTTGCCGAGTTAGACGATTTATCTACCGAGCAATTTTGCCAAACATATGCAACAAATGTATTTGCTATGTTTTGGATAACAAAAGCGGCGGTAAAACATATGCCACCGGGCGCTAGTATTATTAATACAACCTCTATCCAATGTTATCAACCCTCTGCTGGGCTTCTTGATTACGCATCGACTAAGGGCGCAATTACAAGCTTTACTAAAAGCTTAGCAAAAATGGTGATTGATAAAGGCATTCGGGTTAATGGGGTTGCTCCTGGGCCAATTTGGACCCCACTTCAACAAAGTGGCGGCCAGCCGGCTAAAAAACTACCTGAATTTGGTGATAACGTACCATTAGGTAGACCAGGCCAGCCTGCTGAACTAGCACCCACCTATGTATACTTAGCATCGCAAGAGTCAAGTTACATTACCGCTGAAATAATGGGCGTGACAGGTGGGCAGCATCTACCTTAATCATGATAGTTACTTATATTAGTTAATCTCAGCTTATTGATTTTATAAAATAATGGCGGCGTATATACGCCGCTACTATTACCTAGCCTTTTTTCAATTATACCTAAATAAGCCCCACTAAGTATTGGTGAGGCTCTGGTTAACAATACCTTAGACAGCACCTTAGCTTGGTACTAAAACCTGTGCTCACGCAGCACTATTTAGCTCAGTGTGAGCAAGAGCGTGCCTATTTAGACACGCATAAATTAACTGCTTAAATAACTCAAGCAGATTAAGTGTTATCTTTTTTAGCACGTATACCGCGAATGAACTCTTCTAAATAAGGCGTAAATTCTAACGCAAGTGCTATAAATAGCACCGTTGCCAAGTAAGTTATCGGTAAAGGAGAGGCTTTTAATTGCAGCGTAAAGTCAGGAGGAAAGCCGCCAGGTGTAAATAAAGCGGTAAATTGCTCCCAATGGCGCGCAATAATTAATACCAAAGCTAACAGGGGTATCATTTCTAAAAAACTGTGTATATGTTGCTCTATAGGCCCTACCCTTCGCTTACTTACTGCATAAGTTACATCCCACATTGCTGTAAGCTCATGCAGAAAAAACAACACAATACAAAGGGCAATAATCAAACTATTAACTTCAAAAATTAAAACTAGGATTAACGGGATGCCCACTTCGGCAAACATTAATAAATGAATAAATGACTCTTTAGCACCGCTGGTTGTAGAAATATTACTACGTCGATGACAAAACCAATCAGCAATGCCAGCAGCAAGCCAAACAGGGATCACAAAGTACATTAAAATCAATAAAGTTGGGTCAGTCATAGTTTGTTAGTCCTTAATATTTGGTTTTAATAACCCTCATGCTTAAAACTAAACATTTACACTTCATCACCTTGATCATTTATCACTAGCGATGTGAAAAAACATATTTTTCAAATAATTTATCAGTCACTTTTAAGATGGCTTGAGGATTACTTACGCTTTTACCTTTTTGTAAATGAGATACCATTTTTAAACATGCCCTTGAGCCAGCATTTGGTATGCTCAATATCTATTTACAACTAATAAGTAGTTCAAGTGTTATGCCAAATCTCGACGCTTAATTGATTTAATGCCATTTTAGCTATAGGTAGGTGTGGAGGTGTTTTTACTTTGCCGTATATATTTTTATTGTGTAAAAAATAGAAAATATATCGCTTTTCATTGTAAGTTTTTCATTCACAAAGCTAGATAAGGAGGTTGTGTTAAAGGCTGAATAACCCTATTTTTTGTAGATTTACGCTAGCTAATAACAAAAAAAGTTAGCCGCACACTTGTAATAAATCAGCCTTTAAAAGCTCTTTTACGACAATACGTTCACTACTGCCATCTATACTCGCGCATATTTACTTTGCCGTTTTTAAAGCTAACCCCTTCTAATAATAGCTTTTGGCGCTGCTCTTGGTATTTATCACTGCCTGCAGGAAATGATATTTTACCCTGGCTGTTTACTACTCTGTGCCACGGTATAACAGAATCATCTGGCATTTGCTTTAAAAGGCGCCCTACTAAGCGTGAATTTTGCGGATAACCGGCAAGCGTTGCTACTTGCCCGTAGCTTGCAACAAAACCTGCAGGTATATTTGCAATAATGGTGTAGATGAGGGTTTCTTTATCAATATTATCGGTCATTGACGTACGCCTCACTGAGTACTTTAAATTGCTCCCAAATAGAGCGCGCAATAGGGCCATGGTGTATTGCATCACGCCTAAATGCACGTACTTCTATACCAAACTCATCTTCTCTGTCGTTTATCTGTATTTGCTGCAACAGCCCTGCTTCTATTTCAGGGGCGCAATAGTCTATGTTCATCATTGCCCAGCCGGCACCAGCAAGCAAAAACGACTTTAAATTGGTAACATCGTCAATCTTCATTAAGGCAGAACCTTTTGAGTAAGAAAGCTTGTCGGTGTCTATGCTTAAGTCACTTTCAAACATGGCCAAACACGGGTAATTTTGTAGCTCATTAAAGGTCATGTACTTAGGAAACGCATTAGTAGCTGCAATAATACCAATGTTTAATTTACCAATAGGTAGGCTCTCTAAGTGCCCTGTTGCATGAAATAAGTCAAACCAGGGGCCTATGCCTAACTCCACTTGCCCACTATTTACTTGTTCTAAAGAGACAAAGCGTTTACCACTGGTTAAATTAAACTCCGTACGCTTAAATAGTCTAAAAGTATTACTTATGATCTCGTTATAACTGTCTTTTTGACAAATTTGCTCGTAGCAAATTCGATATTGTGGCTCGTTACCCAGCGCAAGCTCTTTAGCAAGCTGTGCCAGCTCATCATTTGCATGCAATAATTGTTGAGCTTCGCGATGAAAAACACGCCCTTTTTCAGTTAACTGTAATCGGTACTTGCTTCTATCGAGTAGTTCAAAGCCAATTTTTGCTTCTAGGTTTTTAATTGCTAAGGTAAGCGCAGGCTGAGTTTTATGTAATTTAAGCGCCGCGCCACTTAAACTTGCACTTTGTACAATGGCATCTAAAATTTGTAATTGATTCAGCTTCATACTGCGCTCAACATGATCATAAATAAAACTTATTATGTTTCTAAAATTTAATGAATTTTATTTTATATGGTTGCGGCGTATCCTGCACTTAATTATTTTGCCCATCATTGCCACGGAGAAGACATGAAACTCTTTCGTCTATGTATACTTACTACGACTTTACTTACCTTAATGGCCTGTTCTGAGCCAGAAAAGCAAGTAAAAGAAGAGCCCATTAGGCCTGTAAAGTTATTCAATATAGGACATGATTCGCAAACAAATGTGCGCAGCTTTCCTGCTGAAGTGGTTGCTAACCAAGGCTCGTACTTAGCATTTAGAGTCAATGGTGAACTAGTTGAGTTTCCGGTATTAGCAGGTGAAGAAGTTGAAAAAGGACAACTTTTAGCAAAGCTTGACCCAGAGGACTTTCAATTACAGTACGATGATAGAAAAGCCCGTTATGAGCTTGCTAAATCACAACTTAGCCGCATTGAACAATTACTTGAAAAAAGAGTCGCAAGTCAATCAGAGTACGATGAAGCATTGGCCAATATGCAAGTGGCAGAGTCTGCCTTTAAAATTGCCGAAACCAACCTAGAATACAGCGAGCTGCGCGCCCCATTTGCAGGAACTGTAGCCAAAGTATTTGTTAAAAACTTTGAAAACATTCAAGCCAAGCAAAACATTTTACGCCTAGAGACCCGCGATTTAATGGATGTAGAAATCCAAGTTCCTGAAAAAATAATAGCGCGCATTAAAAAAGGCAGTGACTACCACCCTACCGTTGTGTTTGACGGTTATGATAATAAAGAGTACACCCTTGATTTAAAAGAGTGGGACACGCAGGCCGATCCTACTACGCTTACCTACAAAGTTGTTTTTTCGCTACCAGTGCCTAAAGACTTTAACCTACTTGCAGGGATGACGGGCCGTGTATTTATCGATTTATCAAAAGTAACCAGCTCGCAAGTGGCTTACACTATTTTGCCGGTTGAGTCGGTTTTTTCTGAAGCTAAAGAAAGCGTGTCAGATAACGCCTATGTGTGGATATATAACCCAGAAACTGGTGTTGTTAATAAACAAGCCGTTAAAGTGGGCCAAGTACACCGCGACGGCATTGAAGTGTTAAGCGGTATTAAAGAAGGCCAAATTGTCGTCTCTGCTGGCGTACACTCATTAGATGAAGGCATGAAAGTAAGTCCATGGAATAAAGAGCGAGGCTTATAATTATGAGCTTTGCGCAACTCTCCATAGAGAAAAAAGTAATTAGCTGGATGTTTGCACTACTGCTGTTAATTGGCGGAAGTGTGTCGTACTTTGATTTAGGCCAACTAGAAGACCCAGAGTTTACGCTTAAAACCGCCATGGTTATTACTATGTATCCGGGTGCATCGCCACAACAAGTAGAGGAAGAAGTCACCTTTCCTATCGAAAACGCGATTCAGCAACTCCCCTACGTAGATTATGTGACCTCTATTTCCTCAAATGGTAAGTCGCAAATATCGGTAGAAATGAAAAGCACCTACCAAAAAGAGCAGCTGCGCCAAATTTGGGATGAAATGCGCCGTAAAATTAACGATTTAGCGCCTTCACTCCCGAGTGGCGTTTACCCAAGCACCATTTTAGATGACTTTGGTGATGTATACGGCGTTATGTATGCGGTTACCGGCGATGGCTACTCTTATGATGAACTTAAAGATTACACCGATTACTTAAAGCGTGAACTCGTACTGGTTAAAGGTGTGAGTAAAGTGACCATTGCTGGTGAGCAACAGCCTCAAGTAATGGTTGAAGTGTCTACCCGTAAATTAGCGCAGCTCGGTATTGCCCCAAGCCATATTTTTGGTTTACTGCAATCGCAAAATACAGTCTCTAACGCAGGTAAAATTAGAGTGGGCGATGAGTCTATACGCTTTCACCCAACCGGCGAATTTAAAGATGTTAAAGAGCTCGAAACCCTACTTATATCTAAACCCGGTGCTAGCGAGCTTATTTACTTAGGTGATGTAGCCAAAGTATTTAGAGAATACGCAGAAGTACCCAGCAATGTTATTCGCTACAACTCAGAACAAGCGCTTTTAATTGGCGTTTCGTTTATGAATAGCGTGAACGTAGTAGATGTAGGTAAACGTATTGACGAGCACTTAGCAGAGCTTGAGTACCAGCGCCCACATGGCATACATGTAGAATCGGTGTATAACCAACCTAAAGAAGTAGAAAAATCGGTAGATGGCTTTATTGTCAGCCTAGTAGAGGCGATTGCCATTGTAATCGTAGTACTGCTTATATTCATGGGGTTTAAAAGCGGTATTTTAATTGGCGGTATTTTATTACTCACCGTTTTAGGCACCTTTATATTTATGAAGTTGTTCGCCATAGACCTGCAACGTATTTCTCTGGGTGCGCTTATTATTGCCCTTGGTATGCTGGTAGATAACGCCATAGTAGTAACCGAAGGCATATTAATAAATTTAAAGCGTGGCCAAACTAAGTTAAAAGCTGCGGTTAATATTGTAGAACAAACTAAATGGCCGCTACTAGGCGCTACAGTTATTGGTATTACTGCGTTTGCCCCTATTGGCCTAAGCTCTGATGCGACCGGTGAATTTGCGGGTAGCTTATTTTGGGTATTGTTTATATCGCTTTTACTAAGCTGGATCACCGCCATTACGCTTACGCCATTTTTTGCAAATTTAATGTTTAAACAAGATGAGTTTAAAAAAGCTAAAAATGCTGAGGGCGAAGAGGAAGATGACGACCCATACCAAGGCTTTATTTTTACCGGCTATAAAGCACTTTTGGATGTGTCTATGCATTATCGTAAAACCACGCTTGTGCTTATGGTCGTGCTCCTTTGCTCGGCTGTGGTTGGTTTTGGTGCGGTTAAACAATCGTTTTTCCCAGCCTCTAACACGCCTATGTTTTATGTAGATTACTGGCAGCAACAAGGCTCCGACATAAGAGCAACGCTAGAGGGAATTAAAAAGCTTGAAAACTACCTTCAAAAAGAAGAGCTAGTTGAAGAAATAACCAGTACTACAGGCCAAGGTGCTCCACGCTTTATGCTTACTTATGCACCGCAAAAGTCGTACTCGTCATACGGGCAGCTCATTATTAGAGTAAAAAACCGCGAGGCGGTGGCTGTAGTGATGCAAAAAGTGCGTGAATACTCGCAAAATACACCGCTTTCAGCTGAGCTTAAAATTAAGCCTATGGAAATTGGCCCATCATCCGATGCTAAAATTGAAGCACGCTTTACAGGCCCCGATCCGGTAATACTTAGACAATTAGCCGCCCAGGCTGAAGAAGTTATCGCACAGGACGACGGCGCTTATAATATTCGTGATGATTGGCGCGCACGCACTAAAATGATTCGCCCTCAATTTAACGAACAAAAAGCGCGCCGCTTAGGTATTAGCAAATCTGACCTTGATGATGTACTGCTTACTAGCCTTTCGGGCAAGCAAGTGGGTGTATATCGTGATGGTACGCAACTTTTGCCAATTATTGCTCGCTCACCGGCAAATGAGCGCCTAAATGTAGAAAGCGTTCACGATTTACAAATATACAGCCCTGTATTGGGTGTATTTGTGCCAGTAACGCAAGTGGTTGACGAATTTGTGGTTGAATGGGAAGACAGCCTAATTATGCGCCGCGACAGAAAGCGCACAATAACGGTAATGGCCGATCACAACGTATTAGGCGATGAAACTGCCGCTAAGTTATTTGCACGCGTGCGCGGGCCCGTAGAGGCAATAGAGCTACCGCGTGGCTACAAATTAGAATGGGGCGGCGAGTATGAGTCGTCATCGGATGCGCAAGCCGCTATATTTGGCTCATTACCGCTGGGTTATTTAGCGATGTTTGCGGTAACCGTACTGCTGTTCAATTCACTTAAACAGCCTTTAGTTATTTGGGCTACAGTGCCACTTGCCATTATTGGTGTGAGTGCGGGCATGTTAATAATGAATGCGCCATTTAGCTTTATGGCACTACTTGGATTACTAAGTTTAAGCGGGATGCTAATTAAAAACGGCATTGTGTTGGTCGATCAAATAAATCTTGAGCTTCGCGATGGTAAATCGCCTTATCAAGCTGTGTTTGAATCTGGCGTTAGCCGTGTACGCCCTGTAGCCATGGCGGCTATTACCACCATTTTAGGTATGATCCCGCTGTTGTTTGACGTGTTCTTCCAGTCAATGGCGGTAACTATTATGTTTGGTTTAGGTTTTGCAACCATACTCACGCTTATCGTAGTACCTGTGCTTTATACTGTTGTATTTAGAATAGACTACGAGCCTAGAAAGTAATTTAAAAGCCTTAAAGGACATTTAAAACGCAGCTTACCTCACAGTAGCTGCGTTTTTTATTATTTAAACCGAGGTTAAAGATGGACTTAATAAACTAGGTTGTATTTGTATTCTCTTTGGCTATTTTCGCTTTATAACCGACGAAAATGGCAATGTAGATTTAAACAACTACCGTTTCACGGGCGGTATTACATTGGTAATAACAGGCATGTTTGACGGTACTTACGATTTAATTACACGGCTGCGCTCTAAAAACAGCGTATCTGCATTAGCCGTTTATTTAGGACTTTTTTTACTTTATATTGGCGTTGTGTTTTATAAATAACCCCTCAAATGACAGCAAAACAACTTTTTAGAATAATAATTACCACTAGTTTACTATTCCCACCCCTATTTTTTATTGCTTGGGATGAAAATCTCGATCCCCCCTTTATTGCCAATACCGCTTATGATTTTTTAACACATAAGCTGCTTCCTGTTTTGTCAGTAATAATTAGTATTGCAGGGGGGATGTACGGATACAAAAAGTACAACGCATGCAAAACGTTTAAATCAAATTTTAAAGATTATCTAGAGCACTATGGACGGCTTAGGGGCTGGCTGGGTATTTTGTTTATACCGGTTTTGGTTTATTTATGGCTGTGGGCTAGTTTTTGTATTTCAGTAAAGTTATGGACGTATTATTATAGCGACAATAGCTGGCAGCAAGAGTACCAGCTACTGGCTGTAGAGGCGTGCCCGAGTGATTACGAATACAGCTGCGCAAAACTGGTTGTGCTTGATTTACAAACTTACAGAAAGCGCTCTTTTAGGTGGTATTTAGATAAACCAGCATTAAAGCGGCTAAAAAATGAGAAAATAAACATCGTGGGCGTTAAAAGCCCACTCGGTAACGTTGTACATCAAATACAATGGTAAGTGTGCACGCTATTTTTTTAAACTTAATGTGCCAGATGAACGCGCTTTACCGTTTGCTGGCTTTTTGTTGTTTGCGCTTTTGCTATCGCCTTGCGTATTTTTGCTAGCTCCCCCTTTACCTACATAGGTGGTTGAGCGCTTTTGAAAAGGGGTATTACTTCTTTGAGTGCGAGTGCCTCGCTCATTATTAAAGGCGCGTGGGTTTTCCCCCTGAAAATCACGCTTTTTAGGCTCGCGTTTGTTATTGGCATTTTGCTTATTGGTATCAACCGAATGCTCTTGCGTTTTACCCGAATCAGCAATGGAGTCATTAATTTGTGCCATTTCTACGTCGGTTAAATGTCGCCACTGGCCTACTTTTAAGCCCTTTAACGTTACATTCATAATGCGGGTACGTTTAAGGGTCACAACTTCATAACCTAGGTATTCACACATACGACGAATTTGGCGGTTTAAACCCTGCGTAAGCACAATTTTAAATTCTTGCGGAGCTGTTTGTGTCACTTTACATTTTTTTGTAACGGTATCTAAAATAGGAATACCGTTGGCCATTTTGCTCACAAATTGGCGATTGAGTGGTTTATCAACTGTCACCACGTATTCTTTTTCGTGGTTATTACCCGCTCGCAAAATTTTATTAACGATATCGCCTTCGTTAGTTAAAAAAATCAATCCTTCTGAAGGCCTGTCTAAACGGCCGATAGGAAATATACGGGTGGGATAATTAACGGCTTTGACAATATTACTTTGAATTTTACTCTCGGTGGTACAGGTAATACCCACTGGCTTATTATACGCAATGTACACGCGTTTTGGTTTTTCGCGCAGCGGTTTTCCATCGACTAAAACAGTATCGGTATCAGCCACTTTTACGCCCATTTCAGACGTATTACCATTAACCGTTACACGACCTTGCTCAATATATTTATCGGCTTCACGGCGTGAACAAAAACCTGTTTCACTAATAAATTTATTTAAACGTTTTAATTCGGTCATGGCACTTAATGGTCCTAATTTTAAAGGCGACTAGTGTAAACCACACGCCATTATTTTTCGCCCCTAATTTAAACCTTTACGCATTAATTTTTGCAATTTTTGCTTGAGTTAACCTGCGCCAAACATATTCCAGCGGCCCTTGCTCATAATAGCGACAATATAAAGCTGTAAACAATAGCTGCCCGCTAACCAGGCCAGTCGCGACTATCCAATAGTCTATTCGGTTAAAACTTAATACCCACTGCGGATACAACACTTTATAAAGCAACAGCTGCATCAGTGTTTGGCATATATATAAGGTAAAAGCTAAGCGCCCCGCCTGCTGAATAAGCTGGCCCACATGAGCACGGTTATTACAAAATTTAACGATGAGATGAATATAAAATACAGCCATGAACAATGCGGCAAAGGTATTTATAAACTCTTGTATGGCTAACCCTGCTCCTCCTGTAAACTTTGACGTATAAAGCCTCATGCCTGAAAAAATAAAGGCGCCAGCTATGCAAACAATAAGTTTCGGCTTAGTTAAACCTTTACTAAAAACCTCATTTTTATATAAATATATGCCAATCAGCATTAGCCCTACGCACAGCCACATGATCATGATAGGAACAGCTACCAGCATTAATATATTCATACCTAGGTTACTCAAAAAGTAATCGCTGTAATGAGGGCTATATAAATCGATATATTGTGCTGAATCACGATAAACGACCTCATCAGGCGCACTAAAAAGCACCAACCCCGTGGCTACACAACCAATTAAAAGAAACTCCCCTGCCCTTTTTACAAGCAGTTGGTTATTACTTTGTAAATATTTTAGGGCAAACCAGGCAGATACACCGTACAAAAATAAAATGTCGCCAGCCCAAAGTAAAAAACCATGTACCAAACCAAAAATGATAAGCCAATGCAATCGCGCTTTTAAAGGTGCTGTTGATTTAACTTTTTGCCACTGAATATAAAGCCCTGCCCCAAACAGTAAGCTAAACAGCGTTCTAAATCGGCCATCAACAAAAAAAGTACTCACAGCATGGATAAGGGTGTCGCTAAAAGGCGGGGTAGATAAAGGAATATAGCTATAATCCATTAAGCCAAACGCATAGCCATTCATATACACCAAGCAAAGCACGGCAATGCCGCGAATAAAGTCCATATTATAATTTCGCATAATGAGCGGTTACTGTCCTTTAACTATTATTTTTATAATTATCTGCCCAATCTACGGCTTGATTATATAACCCTGGCAGCACATCACTTTTAACATTAAGTAATATAACGGCTTTTTCTAATGTCCACCAGCTACCTGTTTCGTACGCTTGTACTACATTTAAAATATAATATAGGGTGTTTTTTTCGTTTAATAACGCCGCTTTAATATCATCAGGAAAAGGTAATTTTTCGACTAATAAACTCATAGGTTGATCGAGTATCGCATCTAGTAACGAAAACAAGCCGGTTAAAAACGCCTCACCCGCCAACGATTTAGACACCTGCTTTGCTATTAGCTCACAAAAGCGTGCTCTAACTACACACACTTGCATTAATTCTGCTGGCTTTTTACCCGCGGTGTGCGCGGTAACAATTAAACTAACAAACTTTTTTAAACGCTCATGCCCTAAATACACTAACGCCTGTTTAATAGATGATATTTTACTCTGAATTGGAAAAACACCGCTGTTAATTAGCCGCATAAGCTTATAAGCCAAGGCCGCATCGGCTTCAAATAACGTACTAATTTGCTTTATATCTGGACTTGGTTTCATTACTTGCGCGTAAATAGCCACAACTACCGCATAGTTATAATCAATGTCTTGCTGTTCGTGCATTGTGGGCTTGGCAAAAAAGTAGCCTTGGAAGTAATCAAACCCCATTTTATGTGCTTGGTGATAATCGGCTTGGGTTTCTATTTTTTCTGCTAATATTTTTATTTTTTTATGCTGTTTTAGTTTTTCTACAATCTCAGCAATATCTGATAAAGGCGTTTGCGCAATATCAAACTTTACTAGCTTAATAAACTTTAAAAATCGCTCCCATTGCTCGTTATAAACAAAGTCATCTAATGCGAGTTTATAGTTTTTATGAAAAAGCTCTCTGCAAAGCTGATAGTTATCGTCGGTGGGTTCAATGGTTTCTAACAGCTCAATGACCACATCTTTACAGGGTAAAAAGTCACATAAATTGTGCTTTAAAGAGTCTGGGCCTATATTTATCAGTGCCGTTTTACCTGAGGTGATGTGGCGTGTGCCTAAATTAAGCTGGTTTTCCATTATTAGGCGAGCAGTTGCTTGACCTTCTTCTATATCGGGAAAAAAGTTTTCAGCACTATTACGAAATAAAAGCTCGTAAGCAACTACATTTTGCTTACGATTGAATATTGCTTGCCTTGCAACAAATACAGACACATTACCTACTTCTTATTTATATACTCAAACTAAGTAATTAATAGCGTAAATAGGTATAAATGTCACTTCTACTGCGTTTAATTTTAATGATTTAGCAATACATGCTTGAAATATAATCAGCAGCGACCGTTTCCCACGAAAAACGTGCTCCTTTAGCATTAGCTGTAATGTTACTCCATTGCTTAGGATTTTGCTGTTTTAGCGTAAGGGTTTCAGTTAAGCATGTCATTAACCCATCAACTTGCTCATCCAACGAGCCGCCAGAAAATGCAAAGCCATTGTTGTTGTGGCTTACGGTGTCTTTTAAACCGCCAACACTGTGTACTAAACAAGGTTGCCCTGCGCGCATAGCAAGCATTTGACTAATTCCGCAAGGTTCAAACGAGCTTGGCATTAAAAATAAATCCCCAAGCTCATATAGGCTATCGCCAATACCTTGCCCATAACCTTTTAAAAACAATAAGTTTGCATTGCGTGCCATAGCTTTGGTAAAAATGCTTTCAAGGGTTTTGTCACCAGAGCCTAAAATAATAAGACGACCTTTAAAACGGTTAATTATTTCACACACTTTATCAAGCGCTAATACATTACCGTATTGTTGGCAAAGTAATAACACCTTTTGCTCGGTCAGCCTACCAACACTTGTTACAAGGGGCCCATCTATTGGCGTGTTTTTAAACTGCAGCATGCGCTGATGCGCCACATAGTAGCTCGTTTCAAGCTGCTCATGTTTTGCCATCCAGTTAAATAAAGTATGTTCAATACGCTCATACAAGAGCGATAAAGTAACCTGCTCAGGGTTTTGCTCAGGGTATTCACAGCCATTTAATATTCCCACAACCTTGCCTTGAGCCGATTGATTTTGTAAATCAAGTTCTAAACCTTCTCCACCAAAAAAACCTTGCTGATAATTACTCGGCTTTAGTACCTCGGTACTGTAAGTAGGTGAGACTAAATGAACTTTATCTGCCAAATTTATAGCACTGCGCATAGGATTAAAACAGTGTGGGTAACGAGGGTCGCACAAATGTTGCCCGTTATAACCTAACGAAGGAAACCAAGCCTCTAAACTCGAGTCGTCGTGCTTAAAAGGCCTGATCCCTTGCAATGCTAAATTATGAACTGTATAGGCAATATGTAAATTAGCGAGGGTATCGTAGCGTTTATCAAATTTTAATAATACGGCGACACACGCGCTATGCCAATCGTGTAAATGCAGTGCTTGAGGGCGCATTATTAAACCCTCTAGCAGCGCTTCACATAGAGCGGCACTAAATAATGCATATTTTGTTGCATCAGTAGCAAAAGGTCGTCCGGGTTCGTCATTGCAATACACCGAACCCGATTGGCTAAACAGTGGGTGCGAAATAACAAATTGATTAATGTGTGTGTTGTCATCACTTATTTTAAATAAAGATAATACCTGTGGCTGCGCTCTAAATATAACAGTGACATCACCTATATATTCACGTTGCAGTTGCTCAAACCCATAATCAGGAATAACAACATCTACGCTCACGCCTTGTGCTGCTAGTGCTTTTGGGGCATCTCTGACTACATCTGCTACCCCGCCCACTTTAGCGTTTGGTAAAGCATCGTTTTCTGCGGCAACCATTAATACATGCATTTATTTACTACTTCCTTAACCTTTGTTATTCGCATCCGATTTTAAGCGAACTTTTTATTTTCGTGAGCTTGGCGTTCAAGCTTTTTAGCAAGTTCCGTGAGCATATCACGGGTGACTAATACGATGCCTTTTTTAGACACCCTAAAGCCATTTTCTTCATCGGCTTTTCTATCGTAGCCAATTTCAAGCCCTGCGGGTATTTCACAGCTTCGATCAATTATGGCTCGCTTAATTTTACAATGACGATTAATGAGAGCCCCGGGTAAAATAACCGATTGCTCTATTTCGCAAAATGAACGCACGTGCACGTTTGAAAACAGCAGTGATTTTCTAACCACTGAGCCCGATACAATACACCCTCCTGATACCGTTGAGTCTACCGCCATACCGCGTCTATCTTCATCATCAAAAATAAACTTAGCCGGTGGCAACTGCTCTTGGTAGGTCCAAATAGGCCAGGTTGGATCGTATAAGTCTAGCTGTGGCTCGGGCATTACCAATTCCATATTGGCCTCCCAAAACGAGTCTAACGTTCCTACATCGCGCCAATAAGGTTGCCCTTCTTGCATGGGATCTCTAAACGGAAACGCATACACACTGTGCTCTTCTATAATTGCCGGAATAATATCGTGCCCAAAGTCGCGGCCAGAACCTTCATTTTCAGCATCTTTTTTTAGCTGCTCAAATAAAAACTCAGTATTAAACACATAGTTGCCCATAGAGGCTAAGCAGGTACCTGGCTTACCAGGGACAGAGCTGGGGATCGAAGGTTTCTCATCAAAGCGACATACCCGATTTTTTTCATCAACAGTCATTACCCCAAAGGTATCTGCAGCCTCTTCAACAGGTACTTCAAGGCAACATACTGTCATGTCGGCGCCTTTTTGCACATGCTCGGCTAATAGAGCGCCGTAATCCATTCGATAAACGTGATCGCCTGACAAAATCATCACATATTTTGGCAGTTCGTGGCGAATAATATCCATGTTTTGAAAAACCGCATCGGCAGTCCCACAATACCACTCATCGCCATTACGCTGAGATGCGGGTAAAATTTCAACCGACTCCCCCAGCTCCTTTTTAAAATGGCCCCAGGCGCGATTAACATGACGAATCAAAGAGTGCGATTTGTACTGTGTGGCTATGCCTACACGCCTCACACCCGAATTGATACAATTTGATAATGGAAAATCGATAATACGGTGCTTACCGCCAAAATAAACAGCGGGCTTTGCGCGCCAATCTGTCAATTCGTGTAAGCGTGAGCCGCGTCCACCAGCCAGTATTAACGCGTACGTATCTCGGGTTAAGCTACTTATGTAACGATTTGCATAACTAGGCATAATACTCTCTCCGTTTAGTCTGTGCTCTTAGTGGCATGGCTCGTAGTTGCGTGTAAGTCTGTTTCACTAATAGTTAGGGGGGTTAGGTGCCAAATATCTTCACTGTATTGGCTTATGGTTCTATCGCTTGAAAATATGCCACTTGCGGCCGTATTTAAAATACTCATTTGCGTCCAATGCGTTTGGTCTTGATACGCAGCCTCTACCTGCTTTTGCGCTGCCACATAGCTTTCAAAGTCATGTGCAACCAACCACGGATCGTGAGGGCTTTTAATAGCATTAATAATGTCGTCAAATAAATTAGGCTCAAACAGGTTAAATTGCCCGCTTTCGAGTAACTGCATTACATGGCTTAGGTCGCTGTTTTGCTCTATTAAATGAGAAGGGTTATATCGCGATTTAATATCATCAATTTGATGAGCCTGCGCACCAAACAAAAAGAAGTTATCAGCGCCAACAGCGTCTCTAATTTCAATATTCGCCCCATCTAACGTACCAATAGTAAGCGCACCATTCATCATAAACTTCATGTTACCGGTGCCTGATGCTTCTTTACCTGCGGTCGATACTTGCTCTGATAAATCGGTTGCAGGGCAAATAGTTTCCATTGCGGTTACATTATAATTTGGTAAAAACGCAACTCGTAAATAAGGCGCTGCAAGTGGGTCTTTATTAATAACCTCAGCTACGTTATTAATTAACTTAATTATTTTTTTAGCCATGTAATAACCAGGGGCGGCTTTACCCCCTAGAAGCACACAACGTGGTACTAAGTTTGTGGTATCGCCTCGGCGTATACGGTCATATAAATGAATAACATGAAGTACATTTAATAACTGGCGTTTGTATTCGTGAATACGTTTAACTTGTACGTCAAACATCATCTCTACATCAAAATCAACACCACAGCGCTCTTTCACCAAATCGACGAGACGTTGTTTGTTTTCGCGTTTAACATTTTGCCATTGCTGATGAAACGCGGTGTCGTCGAAGTAGCGGCGTAATTGGCTTATATCTGCAAAATCGCTAACCCATTTTGAGCCAATTTTTTCTGTAATTAAATGACTCAAGGCCGGGTTGCAGTGTGCTAACCAACGCCTTGGCGTAACCCCGTTGGTTTTATTATTAAACTTGTTAGGCCAAAGCTCGTAAAAGGTTTTAAATAGCCCTTCTTTTAAAAGTTGGGTATGTAGTGCGGCCACACCATTTACCGAATAGCTACCCACAATCGCTAAATAAGCCATGCGTATTTGCGGCACGTCGCCTTCTTCAATTAACGAAAGCGCACGCTGCTTACTTGCATCGCCTGGCCAATGCTGAGCCACTTGCGCTAAAAAGCGAGCGTTTATTTCATAAATAATTTCTAAAATTCGCGGCAATAGTTTTGCAAAAAGCGGCACTGACCATTTTTCTAATGCCTCTGGCAATAGAGTGTGGTTAGTGTAAGCCATTGTGCTGGTTGTAATTTCCCACGCGTTATCCCAATCAAGCTCGTAGTCATCAACTAAAATGCGCATTAACTCTGCCACGGCAATACTTGGGTGCGTATCGTTTAATTGAAATACATGATGGGCTGCAAAGTCACTAAAGTCTTCGCCGTACTGTTCAACCCATTGCGATACAATATCTTGAATACTCGCTGATGATAAAAAGTACTGTTGGCGCAATCTAAGCTCTTTACCATTTTCGCTGCTGTCATTTGGGTAAAGCACCATTGTAATTTGTTCTGCTAGGTTTTTTTGCGCTACCGCTTCTGAATAACTCCCCGCGTTAAACTCGGTTAAATTAAATTCGTCGGTCGCTTCTGATTTCCATAGCCTTAGCGTATTAACAATGTCGTTTTTATAACCAGGAATAGGCACATCATATGGCACAGCTAATACGTCGTGACAACCAACCCATTGACGGTGTTCGCGCCCATGTTTGTCGGTATAACTTTGTACGTGCCCAAAAAACTTCACTCGTTGTGATTGCTCAGGCGCGGCAAGCTCCCACGGGTGCCCCTCACGAAGCCAGTTATCGGGCTGCTCAACTTGGTGGCCATTTTTTAATGATTGGTTAAACATACCGTATTCGTAGCGAATACCGTAACCAACCACGGGAAGCGCAAGGCTTGCACAGCTATCTAAAAAGCAGGCAGCTAAACGCCCAAGGCCACCATTACCTAGCCCTGCATCGTGCTCTGCCTGGGCTACGGTTTCAATTGTGGTGCAATACTCTTGCAGTGCACTGGAGACTTGCTCGTCTAAGTCGAGATTTAAAATTGCATTACCAAGTGCTCTACCCATTAAAAATTCCAGCGATAGGTAAGCTGTTTTACGGCGTTTTTCTTGCTTGATTTGTTGTTTGGTTTCTCTGCAACGTGCAACCAGCCGATCTCTGATTGTCAGCGCAAGTGCATGATATAAATACAGTTGCGACTCACCCACTTTGTCACGCCCTAAACTGTAATAAAAGTGCCGAGTTAAATCATCTTTTAAAGTGCTTTCATCAATTACAGGGCCTTCTTGCCACCCTTTTACCACACACACATTTTCGTCTTGCTTAGACATGACCATCGTCCTCTAAATTTGCACTAAAAACCCAGCTGCTTTGTGCTGAAATTTCGACTATTGCATCCTCTTTACTACTCACCGATGCGTTATGTACACTTGATAAAACCATCTCCCATTGCGCCGCGATAGGCGATGGGGGTAACTTACAAAAAACTGTTTTTTTACTCGCATTTAAAATGATTAATAAGGCGTATTTATTTTGCTTATCTAACAAGCTATACATTAAAAACTGGCGCTGTGGCTCGTGCCAATGCTCGTTGGTCATTTTTACGCCTTGCTCGGTAAACCATTTAACCGTAAAGCGCTCGTCAATATCTTCTGAAAACACACTGTGTTTAAACGCACTGTGACCACGCCTTATTTTTAGTGCATCGTCAATAAATCGGGTTAGTGAATGATTTAGCTGTGAGTCTTTCCATGCCAACCAACTGGTGCGGTTATTTTGACAATACGCATTATTATTGCCCCCTTGCGAGTGACCCATTTCACTGCCTGAGGCAATCATAGGCACCCCTTTTGAGAGTATTAGCGTAAGTAAAAAGTTCTTTTGTTGCTGCAGCCTTAGGGCAATAATTTTGGCATCATTAGTAAATCCTTCAACACCACAATTGGTGGAATGATTAGCGCTGTGGCCATCGCGATTTTGCTCGCCATTCGCTTCATTATGTTTATGCTCATAACTCACCAAATCGGCAAGCGTAAAACCATCATGGCTGGTAATAAAATTAATACTGTTTAGCGGCCCGCGCTGGCTGTGCTCAAAAATATCAAATGAGCCATGAATACGCTTTGCTACATTTGCAATAACGCCTTCTTCGCTTTGCCAAAATCGGCGTATTACATCTCTGTATTGGTCATTCCACTCTCGCCAAGGTGCAGCAAAAGCCCCCAGTTGATAACCTCCTGGCCCTATATCCCAGGGCTCACTAATAAGCTTTACACGGCTTAATACAGGGTCTTGTTCAATGGCTTGAAAAAATGCATGGGCGCTATTAAAACCATGGGCATTTCTGCCTAAAATGGTGGCTAAATCAAACCTAAATCCGTCTACTCCCATTACTTGCACCCAATAACGTAAGCTATCAAGTACCAGCTTTAAGGTTTTAGGATGATCAATATTAATGGTGTTACCGCAGCCTGTATCGTTTATATACACCTGAGGCTTATCAGCCACCGTTCGGTAGTAAGCTAGGTTATCTAACCCCCTGAGCGATAAAATCGGCCCATCGGCGCCCGCTTCTGCGGTGTGGTTATAAACCACATCTAAAATAACCTCTATATCTGCTTTATGAAGCTCGCTAACCATGCGCTTAAATTCGTTAATGTCATCATCAACTAAATAATCTTTATGCGGGGTAAAAAAGTTAAGTGTGTTGTAGCCCCAATAATTTTGCAGCCCCTTTGCCGTTAAAAACTGCTCACTTATAAAAGCATGTACAGGGAGCAGCTCTAGTGCGGTAACCCCTAAATTATGCAAATGCTCAATAAAGCTAGGGTGGCTTAAGCCTAAAAACTTGCCTTGCAAATTTTTAGGCATATTAGGGTGTCGGCACGTGGCGCCTTTTACATGGCACTCATAAATAACGATATTAGACCAGCTATGGTTTGGCTTTTTATGTTTATAAGGCTGGCTATTAACAACCCGTGATTTAGGTATATCAATGGCATTATTAACGGTGCTTTTCGTGCCAATAGGCATTTGCCCATAGTGGCGCTCACTCCATGTAAATTCGCCAAATAAGTCTTTTGCATAAGGGTCTATCAGCAACTTGTGCTCGTTAAACAGCAGACCTTTTTCAGGACTGTACTCCCCTTCTACGCGATAACCATATAATGCGCCTTCGGCTAAGGGTGCTACATGGGCTGTCCATATACCGCCTTCGTTGATATGCATGGTTACTTTTAATATTTCAGAGTGCCCACTTTTATCAAATAAGCACACATAAGCTTGTGTTGCTTTAGGTGCGTACAAGCTAAAGTTAACGCCGCCACTGCTAATAGTTGCGCCAAGTGGCTGTGGTTGCCCATGTGAAACCTCAAATCGATTACTCATCTTCAACCTTTTGTAAATAAATAGTCGTTAACCCGCCCATTGCAATTTTAATGCTATGCGAAAAGCCATGAGCGCTTGCCTTAACGCTACTAACCGTGGCGTTTTTGTTTGTTGTTACTTTAATACCTGAGCCAAAAAAAGCGTCATCATCGGTGTTTAAAATAACCTTATACTTACCCGCTGCGGGTACCCCAATTTCATACTCTTGATAAGAAACAGGCGTAAAGTTTGCCACTACTACAATAAAGTCGTGGGCATTTTTAGCATAACGTACAAAACTAAATATACTTTGCTCGTTATTGTTGTTATCTATCCATTCAAAACCCGCAGAGCTTGAGTCGAGTTCATACAGTGCAGGGGACTGCTTATAAGCAGTATTAAGCGCTTGTACAGTGTTTTGTATACCGCGGTGGCTTTTATGCTCTAGCAAATGCCAATCAATAGAATGGTTGTGATCCCATTCTTTTCGCTGTGCTATTTCGCCGCCCATAAACAGCAGCTTTTTGCCTGGGTGCGCCCACATAAATGCGTAATACGCACGTAGATTGGCAAATTTTTGCCAATCATCACCAGGCATTTTTTCAATTAATGAGCCTTTACCATGTACAACTTCGTCATGACTTAGCGGTAAAATGTAATTTTCGCTAAATGCGTACACCATCGAAAACGTCATTTCGTGATGATGATGCTGCCTATAAAGCGGATCATGTTGCATGTAATGAAGGCTGTCGTTCATCCACCCCATATTCCACTTGTAGCCAAAGCCTAAGCCATTGTGATCAACACTTTGAGTGACTCCCGGCCACGCGGTCGACTCTTCAGCCACCATCATAATGCCCTGATTATTTTTATAACTACGCAAATTTACCTGCTTTAAGCACTCAATAGCGCCTAGGTTTTCTCGCCCACCATAACAATTGGCAACCCATTCACCTTCTTTGCGGCTGTAATCTAAATAAAGCATTGAAGCCACCGCATCTACGCGCAGTCCATCAAGGCCAAATTGCTCTAGCCAATACATCGCATTAGAGATTAAAAAGCTTTTAACCTCCGGGCGGTCGTAATTATAAATATAGGTATTCCAATCAGGATGAAAGCCTTGTCGAATATCGGCATGCTCAAATAAATGCGTGCCGTCAAAGTGGTGTAAACCATGCGGATCACTAGGAAAATGCCCAGGCACCCAATCAAGTAGCACGCCTAAGTTTGCTTTGTGGCACTGCTGAACAAAGTATTTAAAACTGCTGTAATCACCAAAGCGACTAGTTGGTGCAAACAACCCCACTGGCTGGTAACCCCAAGAGCCATCAAACGGATATTCACTTATTGGCATTAATTGAATATGCGTAAAGCCCATTTCAAGCGTGTAATTAACCAGTTTGTCGGCAAGTTCGCTATAGCTTAAATAGCGGTTTTCTTCAGCCCTTTGCCATGACCCTAAGTGCACTTCGTAAATACTTATGGGCGCGTCTATATGGTTACGCTTTTGACGATTTTTAAGCTCGCTATCACTCAGCGAAATAGGCGTTGCTTGCTGTTGTAACACACTGGCCGTACCCGGAGCTTGCTGCATTTTAAAGGCAAACGGATCTGCTTTTTCAAGCACATCGCCTTGCTGTGTCACAATAGAAAATTTATAACAGGTATCGGGCTGAAGCCCTGCGATAAAAAGCTCCCATACATCACACGCAGGATGAAAACGCATATAATGACGATTAGCTTGCCAAAGGTTAAATTCGCCGATAACAGATACACTGGCTGCATTAGGCGCCCACACACAAAAACGCACTCCATCAACCCCTTGTTGATTAATAAAGTGAGCGCCTAAATGTTTATATGCATGCTCTAAACTGCCTTCGTTAAATAAATACATTGCATCTGTATCTAGGCTGCTTGCAAAGCTATATTCATCGTAAAAACATAATGCTGAGTTTGCATATTCAATGTTGCACTTATAAGGCTGCGTTGGCATTTCGTTGCTTGTTGCAATAAATAAATCGCTACTGTTATAACGCTTAGCAATAACTTTTTTATCATTAATAATAATATTTACATTTTTAGCCGCGGGTAAATACACGCGTATTTCGTAGCCATTTTTATAAGCATGTGTCCCTAAAAAACTAAAAGGGTCTTTAAATCTGCCGCCTTGTAGTGCAGTTACCTGTGCGTCATAATGGGTCTGTAATGAATCCTTTGGTGCGGTACTACTCATATCCTTTCCTTATTGAATTAACTGCAGCCAAGGTACTGGCATTATTTTTAAAAATAGCGTTGCTTGAATGAGTTAAAACACGGCGCCAATTTGGGTATTCGGTATTAGTACCGGGTATATTCACCGGATACGTTTGTTTATCTAAATCATCAAGCTGAAGTGCAAATAAACGGGTCTCACTGTGTGCAAGTGCTTTGGCAAGTTCACCGTAAACGCACATAGCATCGCTAGTTTCGCTAAGTTGCTCTGCGCTATGTAACTGTATAAAACGCAGTAATCGTTGTTTTTCTTGTTGTCGTTCGTGCAATTGCTGTTGGTACTGCTGATTATCAATAAGCTGATACTGACGTTTAATATCTAAATCATCTGTTTGCCACCAGCCGCAAAATGGCGGTACGTCATGATTCGCTATCATAATTAAACAATGCTTAGGTAATTCTTGTAATGGTAAAAACTCACCATCATGTTGTTTTTCAAAATAAAATAAGCTATTTGAATAAATACCACTCACAGCAAGTGCGTGTTTTACCTCGGGCGGGACTATGCCTAAGTCTTCACCTATTACTATGCACTGATTAAGGTGAGACTCTATTTTTAAAATAGCCAATAAGTGCTCGAAAGGGTAATAAACATAACAGCCATCTTGTGTGTGATTATTTTCAAAGCACCACCATAAGCGCCTTAGTGCCATAACGTGATCAATGCGCAAACCGCCAACGCCTTGCATGTTTGCGCTAATAAGTGAGCGATAAAAGGCAAAGTGATCATTTTTTAATTGTTGCGGGTTAAGCGCAGGCAGCCCCCAATTTTGCCCTGCTTGCGCCCAAGGGTCTGGCGGTGCGCCAACATTGGCATTATCACTAAAAAGTGATTGCTGAGATTGATACTCAACGCCATCTCCTGCACAACCAACAGCAAGGTCATTAATTAAACCTATTGCCATGCCTTTATTTAAACAGTGCTGCTGACAATGGCTTAATTGTAATTTAGCCTGCCATTGTAAGTAGTAATCAAAGGTAGGATTGGCTGAATTTAGCGTAGTTAGGGTCTGGGCGTTTTGTTTGCAAAACTGGGCAAACTCATCGCGTCGTGAAGCGCTGGCATGTGCTTCAAAATGACTAAATAGCGCTTTAAATAATGCATATTTAACGGCGCTTACTTTTTCATAATTTATAAACTGTTCATTGCTGTTAAAAAGCGCTTTTACCTCATCACTGTGTAACAAAGCATCTAATTGTGGATTGTTTTTAGCATCAGCTGATAGTTCAACACAAATGTACAAAGGATTTAATAACGCACGGCTATTAGGGCTATAGGGGCTGGCTCGCTCACTCTGCTGTGCAAACAGCAAATGTAATGGGTTGAGTAATATGTAGTCCATGTGTTGCTGTGCACATAAGTCACATAGCTCTAGTAAATCATTAAAATCCCCTACACCTAGGCCTGCTTTGTTTTTAACTGTGTACAACTGCAGCGAAAGCCCAGTGCGCTTAGTATCATCTACTTGAAAAACTTTTTCTGGAGTGGCCCACAATTGAATCTCTTTGCTTTGCTCCCCTACACTAACCAGCGCCTGATGATAACCTACCGGAATAGCCCCTAACGGCACTGCTACTTCAATATAACGCACGCCATGTACATAGTAATCGCCCGTAATAGCCAAATTATGTAAATTAGCACGCTCATAGGTAACGTTTAACTTTGGCAACGTTATCGCAACAGGTAAATCACGTTGACGCTCATCTATGCGAATATAAAAAAGGTTATCAGTTAAATTCACTAAGCTGGTATCGGGTGCTAACTCTAACCAAGGCGCAACATCTAATTGATAATTAAGCTGCGCTATTTGGTGTTCATCTTCGGTATTTACACCACAACATTGTAAGGCACGTTTGCGCGTGTCTTCGCTAAATATAACCTGCTCGCCCGTGTATTTAGTAAACTCATAACCGATACCGTGCAGATAAAACAACTGCGAAAGTGCGTCCATTTACTCGCCTTAATTTATGCGTTGAGTATTCACTATGCTATTTTCTGTGCCAAATGTATTAGGTAGGTAGTCATCTGCTTGGTGGTCGTTATCCCAAATATCACCATTAATTAAATAACGAAAATGAAACTGCTGATCAACTGGCAAGCGTTGCTTACATTTAAATACCCCTTCTTTTTTATTAAGCTTCATAGGCACCGGCTGCCAATCGGTAAATTCGCCAAGTAAACTTACTTGCTCTGCATCAGGGTGGGTAAACTCAAAGGTAACTTCAGCTTCATTTTTTGTTTTGAAAAAACGTTTATTCAACATAGTAGGCTCCAACTAAACCAAAATGGGTACTTAATCTTTGCCACAGGGCCGATACAACACTTTAAAGGGCGATGTGGGGTGCATTTAAACATCATTAAACGCGGGTAATTTAAACAAATTTTTATTTACGCATTATTACAGTGCAAAAAAGTTTTTAGCTGCACATATAAGGTGCGATTACAATAAAAAATTTTCGCTTATTAATGACAAACTAATGTACAGCAAGTATTAAACCAACTTAATCATTTTTCATTATTAATATATTGAGCAAAAAATCGTATAAAGGTTCACACTAACCTATAAAATTCTTTCGTTATCAGTGTGCTTAAGTAATAATACACAGCATCTTACGTCTCTGAAATACCAAAAATTTCATGTTGAAAAAAAGCATTTTATTTACTACGGTAATTGTATTTATTGCACTTGCCTCCTTTGTAAGCCTTTCTGTATATACCCTTTTTAGTAAAAAGCAATTATCAGTAGACCCTAAATTAAAAGAAATTTCAGGCATTGAGTTTGATAAAAAAAAGCGTTTGTGGGCGATTAATGATGGCGGTGACGACCCAAAACTTTATCGCCTGGGCGAAGATGGCGCTATTGAAAAAGAAATCCTTGTTACGAATGCTAAAAATATAGACTGGGAAGACATGACGCAAAATAAATTTGGTCATTTTTTCTTAGGTGATTTTGGCAATAATAAAAACGACAGAAAGTGGTTAACTATCTATAAAATAGAAAACCCAATAGACATAAAAACAGAGACCACCGAAGCCGAAATTATTAAGTTTACCTATCCTGAAATGGACGGCACTCCCATTACGCCTAATAAACGCAACTTTGATTTAGAGGCCTTCGTAGAATACAAACGCCATTTATATTTATTTACCAAAAATAGAACAGAACCTTTCGACGGCATAACCAATGTTTATAAAGTGGGCGATCATGCAGCCAATTTTGATGCACAGTTGATTGATTCATTTAAAACATGCACAACTTTAGAAAAACTCTGTTGGATCACATCCGCTGCTCTTAGCCCTGACAGGACTAAACTTGTGTTACTTGATTCTACAAGCATTTGGCTGTTCGAAAACTTTAAAGGCGACAAGTTTTTTTCTGGTGATGTGTCTCGAATCGATTTAGGTATTGTTACGCAAAAAGAAGCGATCACCTTTTATGACGATAATACGCTTATTTTTACCGATGAAGAATTTAAAGGGCTGGTAGGAGGAAATGCTTACGTTATTAAATTAAACGAAGCACAAAAAACCGTAATCAGACAAGCGCCAAAGGCTGCTGTAAATAAATAGCTATACAATATTTACACAAAATTTTGCTATACACGTGGGCTTGAATAAAACGCTGCTCACGCTATTAATTTAATGCGTTGTTATTAAATGAGTGCAGCGCTTTTTCTACATCAACTCCCAAAATAATAACGCCAATATGATCGCCCTTGGCATTTTTTATCGGTAGACTTAATTGCACCTGAAAATGATGTGTTGAAGCATCATATTCAACACTGTCAAAGCGATACGCTAAAGACTGCTGGTATACGAGGCTAAATTTATTCTCATCCCCTTGCCAATAATCACTGGTGATTTTGCTTATAGCCACATTTTTACCTTGCTTATCTGTCACTATAATTTCGGTAATTATGCCTTTGAACTGCCTTTGCCATTGTTTTAAATATAAGGAAGCATCAGTAAATAGCATATTTTTAGCTAAATCATGTTGATGTGTTTTAACTTCTTTTATCCAATGATCGTCAGCGAGTTTAAGCGCTTTGTTAGTCAGCTTTATATGGTTACTTTGCGCTGCGGCATCGGTAATTATGGGCTGTGAAATTAACGCCTTTATTGGCTCTAACAATGTATTTAGTATTTGTACTTGTTCGCCCTGTGATAAATAAAACGGTGCAGGGGCACATTGAGGAATCGTTTCATCGAATTTTTCTAAAAAAGAAGGGTGCGAATTAATAAGCTTATTAGCAGCAAAAACCCCTAGAGGCACATAACGATAAAATGAGCGCGGATAGGCAGATGCGTCAATACCTAAGTGATCGGCAGCATTATTAAAATCATCTAAATCAAGTAATACTTTGTCTACTCTATGATGATGAAGTACGTTTACTATTTCTTCTAGCGAGTTTACTTCAAGCAGCGAGGTAATATTTTGCGTTTTAAACCAATTAGCCTGATAACTGCCATGGACCACGCCATAACGTAATTTTTTGGGGTCTTTATTAACGCTATCGGGATGAGTAAACCAGTACCAATTTTCTAGGTAAATAGGTGATGACAACTTACCATACTGGCTCATCTCAGAGGTTAAATGCGTTGTAAAATACCCATCCAACCTATCTTGTTTTACCTCGCGACGAGCCCTCAGCCAAGGTAACGATTGCAACTCAAATGGCATGTCCATATTGTGTAAAATACATTGCACTTGGTTAACCGCATTATCTGGTGTTGTAAGCGATACATTGGTACCTAATTTTAAGGGTTCAGTTAAAGTTAAAAGTGCAAAAAATAACGTTGTGGGCATAATCCATTGCTAAATAATTGTGTTAATTACAATAAGTATAGTAAGGCTTTGCCGAAATACCTAACTTCGATAAAATTAAATATTAAGTTAAATCAATAGGTAACCTTTCGCTTCAGTAACACTATACTTTAACGCTTAAATTTTGTTTCTAAAATCACTGACGATGTTGTGCGCTCTACCCCATCTAAATTACCTATATCATCAAGTAAATGGCTTAGCTTTTCTAAGTTTTGCGCTTGCACTACAGCAATTAAATCAAACTCCCCACTAATGGCATAAAGCTGGGAAATAGCATCAATCTGTTTAAGTTCTAAATTGGTTTTAGTGGTAAGTTTTTGCATCACCTTTATAGATACATGAGCCGAGACCATACTGGTCAAATAGTCTTCACCGTAATCTACGCTATAGCCTTTTATAACTCCTGTTTCTTCAAGTTTTAACATACGGCTTTGCACGGTAGAGCGCGATAAATTAAGCATGCGTGCCAAGTCAGAAATACTGGCTCTTGCATTGGTTTTTAAAATTGAAAGTAGCTTTTCGTCTTGTGGAGTTATCATATTGCTTATTAATTTCGTTATTTTGACTTTTATTGTAATCATTTTTCACAAAATAGCACTGCAAATTTAACCTACAACCTTCGATAATAGTGCTTAATAACAAAAATTACCTAGCTGAGAAAACGCTAACGTTTTTATTTTGCTAATCTTTATTCAATATTCACAATTTTTAGGTGTACATAATGCAAGTAACAAGAGACTTATTTAACGATGTAATGGTGCCAAACTACAATCCGTCGGCAGTTATTCCTGTACGCGGCGAAGGCTCACGTGTGTGGGATCAAAATAACAATGAGTTTATTGATTTTGCAGGCGGTATTGCCGTTAATTGTTTAGGCCACTGTCACCCAGCGCTTGTATCTGCTTTAAAAGAGCAAGGCGAGAAAATTTGGCACTTATCAAATGTAATGACTAACGAACCTGCCCTGCGTTTAGCACAAAAAATGGTTGAAGCGACATTTGCTGATAAAGTGTATTTTGCAAACTCAGGCGCAGAAGCCAACGAAGCGGCCCTTAAGCTTGCGCGTCGTTTTGCACTTGACGAACACGGCGAAGAAAAATCACAAATTATTGCCTTTAACAAAGGGTTTCACGGCCGTACATTTTTTACTGTAACGGTGGGCGGACAAGCTGCTTACTCTGATGGCTTTGGCCCTAAACCTGGCGACATTATGCATTGTGATTACAACGACATTGCAGCATTTGAAGCACTCATCAGTGATAAAACATGTGCCGTAATGATGGAGCCACTACAAGGTGAAGGCGGCATTATTTCACCTACCGACGAATTTGCTAAAAAAGTACGCGAGTTATGTACTAAGCACAATGCACTGCTAATTTTTGATGAAGTACAAACAGGCGTTGGCCGCACTGGCGATTTATACGCTTACGAAGGTTTAGGTGTAGTGCCCGATATTTTAACGACAGCTAAAGCGTTAGGCGGTGGTTTTCCTATTGGCGCTATGATCACTCGTACTCATATCGCAGAGCACTTAAAAGTAGGTACGCATGGCTCTACGTACGGTGGTAACCCACTAGCTTGTGCAGTAGCAGAAGCTGCATTTGACACCGTAAACACACCGGATGTACTCAACGGCGTTAAAGAGCGTGGACAACTATTTCGCGATGGCTTAAACGCAATTAACGAAAAATACAACGTATTTAGCGAAGTACGTGGTAAAGGTTTACTTATTGGTGCGGTATTAAACGATAAATTTGAAGGCCGCGCACGTGACTTTTTAGTTGCCAGTGCTAACAATGGTTTAATGAACCTTGTTGCAGGCATGAATGTTATTCGTTTTACCCCTTCTTTAGTTATTCCATTTGAAGATATTAAAGAAGGCCTAGCACGCTTTGAAAAAGCAGTAAGCGACGTAGTAAACGGCTAATTTAATTAAGCGCGCCTTAGGGCGCGCTGTTGGAGCAAGTAATAAATGCAAGTATTACGTCCTATTACCACTGAAGACTTTGCTGCACTTAAGCAAATTGCGATTGAATCGGGCCATGGGTTTACCTCACTTCCGGTGGACGACCAGCTATTAAAAGACAAAATAGACCGCGCCGAAAAAAGCTTTGCTAAAAATATCAATCAGCCACTCGATGAAAGCTACTTATTTGTTTTAGAAGATAGCGAAACAGGTGAGGTTATTGGCACAACCGCCATAGAAGCCGCTGTTGGCTTATCGGTGCCGCTTTATCATTACCATTTAGGTAAAACAGTACACCACTCGCCTACACTTAATGTTTATAACACCGTTGATATTTTAAGCATGTGTAACGATTACACCGGATGCTCTGAAATATGTACTTTGTTTTTGCGCGAAAACAGCCGTAAAGGCTTAACCGGGCGCTTTTTATCACGCTCACGCTTTTTATTTATGGCGCAGCACAGCGAACGCTTTGCCGATACCGTGATTGCTGAAATGCGCGGTGTAAGCGACGAAGATGGTCATTCACCGTTTTGGCAGTGGCTGCAAGAGCACTTTTTTAGTATTGAGTTTCCCAAGGCCGATCATTTAGTGGGGCTTGGCGATAAAGTGTTTATTAGTGAGTTAATGCCTAAATACCCTATTTACGTAAACTTACTCAGTAAAAAAGCCCAAGCAGTGATTGGCAACGTGCATGAAAAAACTAAACCCGCACTTAAACTGCTCGAAAAAGAAGGTTTTGAGCACCGTGGCTATGTTGATTTGTTTGATGCAGGCCCAACGGTAGAAGCCAAGCTTGGTAATATTCGCAGTATTCGTGAGTCTCAAGTATGCCCTATTACAATTGGCGAGCTGGAACATATTAGCCAGCACAGCTCAGATACTTTAGCCGTTTGCAATCAAGGTGTAGGTGGGTTTAGAGCAACCTTTACCCAACACGCCCATTATAACCACGCTAAACACACATTAGTAATAAGCCAAGAAGTGGCTGATGCCCTTAATTTATCCCAAGGAGATGCAGCGCGTTTTTTCCGCCTGTAAAACAAATATGAACACACACCTTATAAATAACCAATGGCATACAGGCCAAGGCCCCGCTTTTAGCTCTGTTAATCCGAGTAACGGCAAAGTTGTATGGCAAGGTAATGGCGCAACAGCTGAGCAAGTAGATGCTGCAATCAATGCAGCTAGAGCCGCACAAGTACAATGGGCAGATACGCCTATTGAGTCGCGTATAACCATACTTGAAAACTTTGTAGCACAATTAAAAGAGCACAGCGAAGAATTTGCAGCCATTATAGCGCGCGAAACTGGCAAGCCTCTTTGGGAAACACGCACAGAAGTAGGCGCTATGACAGGTAAAGTGGCCATTTCGATTAAAGCGTACAACGAGCGTACCGGCACCACTGAAAACCCAATGCCGGGTGCAAAAGCCTTTATACGCCATAAACCACACGGCGTTGTGGCTATATTTGGCCCGTATAACTTTCCTGGGCATTTACCTAATGGTCATATAGTCCCTGCTATTTTAGCGGGTAACACCGTGGTATTTAAACCGTCTGAGCTAACCCCTCACGTTGCTGAATTTACTTTATCACTTTGGTTAAAAGCAGGCTTACCAGCAGGTGTTATTAACCTAGTGCAAGGTGAAGTAGAAACAGGTAAAGCTCTTGCTTCGCATCAAAACATAGACGGCTTATTTTTTACCGGCAGCTCAAACACCGGCCATTTATTACATAAACAGTTTGCAGGCCACCCAGGTAAAATATTAGCGCTTGAAATGGGCGGTAATAACCCTTTAATCGTTAAAAATGTAGCCGATGTAAGCGCTGCAGTGCACGATATTATTCAATCGGGCTTTATTACTTCTGGCCAGCGCTGTACTTGTGCACGCCGCGTGTTTATTGAAAAATCGCTCAATGGCGATGCTATTTTAGAAAAACTGATTAGCGCAACTAAAAACATTGTTGTTGATGACAGCTTTGCTGGCGATCAACCATTTATGGGTGCCATGATCAGCGAAAAAGCCGCCTTAGGCATGGTTGCAGCGCAAAATGAATTAGTTGCAAGTGGTGGCGAAATACTTGTTGAGCTTAAGCAGCTAAAAGCAGGCACTGGGTTTGTAAGCCCAGGTATTATTGATGTAACTAACATTACCAACATGGACGATGAAGAACACTTTGGCCCGCTCATTAAAGTGTATCGCTACAACGACTTTGACAGCGCAATAGCAGAGGCTAATAACACCAGCTTTGGTTTATCAGCAGGCTTACTTGGCGATAACGAAGATGATTACAGCCACTTTTTAAAGCGCATTCGTGCCGGCATCGTCAATTGGAACCGCCCTATTACAGGTGCCTCTAGTGCAGCACCGTTTGGTGGCATAGGCGCAAGTGGTAACCACAGAGCAAGTGCGTATTATGCCGCTGATTATTGTGCCTACCCTGTAGCATCAGTTGAGGCCGATAAGGTAAACCTGCCACAAACTTTAGCGCCAGGCTTAGTAATTGAATAAGTGAATAACCCAATTTAAGGATTTAACATGCACACTAACGTAAATACATTATTTGAAAACCTATGGGATAACTATTTAGCCGTTACCCCCTCGGCAGATAAAATTCATGATTTATTAGGCTCAACGCAAAAAGATGACATTATTAACGACCATATTGCGCTGCGGACCTTTAATATTGAAAAAGTAGGCCTAGAAAAACTAGCCGCGCACTTTTTAGCACTTGGTTATACAGAGTGTGGTGAATACCACTTTGAAGCTAAAAAGCTCTATGCTAAACACTACGAGCATAGCGACCCTAAGCAACCTAAAGTATTTATTTCAGAGCTATTAGTTGAAAAGTGTTCACCAGAGTTACAAGCCATTGTGTCAGATATGGTAGAGCAAATAGATGAAAACGCAGTAACTGCCGATAACTTTTTATACTCAGGTACCCATTGGCAAGTAAGTAGCGATACTTACAAGCAGTTACTCGCTGAAAGTGAGTACGCAGCGTGGATGTCGGCATGGGGCTATCGTGCAAACCACTTTACTGTAAATATTAATATGCTTGCTAAGTTTGATAATATTCAGGATGTTAACCAAGCACTTAAAGATGCAGGCTTTGCCCTAAATACATCAGGCGGCGAAGTAAAAGGCTCACCAGAGGTGTTATTAGAGCAATCATCAACCCTTGCAGATGAGTATGCTGTCACCTTTAGCGACGGTGACCTGCGCATCCCTAGCTGTTTTTATGAGTTTGCCATTAGATACCCTAAAGCCGATGGCGAGCTTTACACGGGGTTTGTTGCAGCCTCTGCTGATAAAATCTTTGAAAGCACTAACGCGCGTTAAAAATAAAACATGCCTTAATGTTTTAACTTAAAAAAAGCCCGTTTGGGCTTTTTTTTATGACAAAAATATTTAGAACATTTACACTAAGTTTTATGCCTGTATTTACTAAATTTTTGATTATCTTGCATGTACTGCTTATATCATCATTGAGCCATGCAAATGAACCACTTACATTACTCTCTAGAGCGAATGCGTCTACTGATGGCTTTTTAAACTCAGATAAAACGTTCGAAAGCCTGCTCAATCATACAATTAATACTAAATTGCAGTGGACCAACCAAGCACGTTTAATCAAGCGGCTTATGGGTAATGAAGCAGTATGCAGCTACGATATAATAAAAACACCCGAGCGTGAAAAACATATTTTGTTCTCAAATATACCAACAACTATTTACGAGCAACGAAAAATATACGCATTTAAACGCACCTTACAAAACTTTCCTGAACGAGTCTCTGTTGCTCAACTACTAGAAAAAGATTTTACCCTTGCCGTTGACTCAGGAACGAGTTACCAAAAACTTGAGCCTGTTTTAACAAAGTATAATGAGCAAATTGCAGCGATAAGCTCAGAAGATACCAGCTCTCAACTGCCTCAACTTCTCATCCATAATAGAATAGACATGATTGTTGATTACGAGGTTAACGTACTTGGTGCACTCACCAATGAGCAACTAAAACAAATATATAGCCGTGAAATAGCTGAATTTCCAGAATTTGTTAATGGCTACTTTGCATGTAGTAAGTCAGAGCTTGGCGAAAAAGTAATAAAAACCATCAATATTTTAATGAACACCCCCGAAATTTACGACCGCTTACAAAAAAGTTTACAACAAGCCTATAGTGCTGATACATCTAGCGCTATGATGCTTGCTTACTCTCAAGAGCACGTATACTTAACCTCTGATGAGTAAAATCAATCGTCAAGATAAACACCACAAATCAATATAAATTAATGATTTTAATAACAAATAAATTATTTTAAATTTATTTAAAATTTTTATTGCGCTGAATAAAAACCTACATTATTATCTCGCCGCTTCTTGATGATAGCCAATCCGAGTACATTACAAACCCCGTTTGTAGCAAGGCGATAGAGCAACTATCCAAGAGTGAATTTGACTGTGCGTTTGCACTATTGATCTCACTCAACTGACTCGTGGATACACCATACCCGAGCAGTTGCTTAATTGACTCGGAAAATAAAATGGCTTTATCAACACAACAACAAGACACCGTAACTAAAGTACCTGCAGCAGCGGTTGCTGCAAATCAAGCAATTAGTTACGCGCAACCGAGTATTGCCCACATTGAACAACTTGCTTCACAATTTGGCGCACCTCTAATGATGCTTGACTGCGACGCTATACGTCGTCAATACCGTGCACTTAAACGTGCATTGCCTGGCGTTGTGTTACATTTTGCTTTAAAGCCTTTACCGCATGCTGCTGTTGTGCGCACTTTGTTAGATGAAGGCGCAAGCTTTGATTTAGCAACCAGTGGCGAAGTTGACTTAGTAGCAAGCCAAGGCGTACCAAGCGAGCGTACAATTCACACGCACCCAATAAAGCGCGACAGTGACATTCGCGACGCACTTGCCTACGGCTGTACAGTGTTTGTGGTGGATAACATTAACGAGCTTGAAAAATTTATTGCCTATAAAGATCAAGCCGAAATTTTAGTGCGTTTAAGCTTTCGTAATAAAGATGCATTTGCTGATTTGTCTAAAAAGTTTGGCTGCAGCCCAGAGGCGGCAATCGACATTATTAGCCTTGCCCAGCAACTTGGTATTCGTATTAAAGGGTTATCGTTTCATGTTGGCTCGCAATCACCTAACCCAACTAAATACGTTGAAGCGATAAATGCATCTGCAAAAGTGATTAAACAGGTGGCTGAGTTAGGCTTACCAGCACTTAGTACGCTCGATATTGGTGGTGGGTTTCCTGTGCCGTACAGCGCAGATGTGCTACCAATTGATGTATTTTGTGCGCCTATTAATATCGCGTTGGCACAATTACCGGAAACAATGCAAATTATTGCTGAACCTGGCCGTTTTATTGTAGCGAGTAGTGTAACCAGTGTTGCCTCTGTAATGGGACAAGCCACGCGCGAAGGTAAAACATGGTACTACTTAGATGATGGCGTTTATGGCTCTTTTAGCGGTTTAATGTTTGATGAAGCAGCCTACCCTATCGATAGTGCAAAACAAGATAGCGAGCGTTTTGAGTCGGTACTTGCAGGCCCAACATGCGACAGTATAGATGTAATAAGTGATTCAATTATGCTGCCAAAACTAAACAATGGCGATTTAATTATTAGCCGTATGATGGGTGCCTACACACTTGCTACAGCAACCGACTTTAACTTTTTTAAACGTGCTGAGGTCGTTGTATTAAACGAGCAAATGCACAGCCAAGTATTAACAGGTTAAGAAAATAAGTTCCTCGCTATAGGTACGCTGGCTTGTACCTATACATTTCAACGCAGTTGCTCATTCCAACTGCGTTTTTTTATTGCGTTAAATAACTGGGGCTTGTTTACCTTTTTGATCAGCAAAGTAGGCTCTAATAAAAGCAACCTGCGCTACTAATTACAAAAATAGTGGTTTATAGTCGTTTTCTAACTGTTCAAACGATAAGTCACCTATAAATCTGCCAAAGCTTAGCCACGTTGCTAAACCTCGTAAATCTTTAAAATGTGGTGGTACAAATTTTGGGCTTTCTATTACACCTAAACTATGTAATTGCGATATAAGTCTAAAATCATCAATCGATATTTTTCCGACCAACAATAATGGCAGCTGATCAATGCGCCCAAGCTGTATAGCAACACGAATTAAGTTATATACCAGCACAAATCCTTTAATGTAAGCAATATCCTTAGTAAAAGGTAAGCCTGTTGCCGTGCTGCCCCTAAAAACACGTTGTGCTAACGTATAGCTTTCATCTTTTGAAAGCCCTTGCGCTAAGTAGTCACGGTATATATCAACAAACTCTGCGCCATCAATCACTTTAGTAACTGCTTGAATACGATTTACTAACTTTGATAAACGCCTAGGCGTTGATTTAAGGGTAATTATTTCCGTTAAAACAGCTAAGCCTTCTTGAGTCACTGTTGAGCTTGGCGTCCCTTTACTTAAACAGGTTAAATAAGGCTGAGCTAGCCCGTTTTGCGTTGTACCTACGTGTATCCACCCTTCGTGCACTTCTAAAATATCGAGCTCACGCTGGGAGAATTTAACATCTTGATTTAGCTTAATGTTATTTGCACCTGCAGCAGCATCACTGACAATCCCATCGCTAAGCATAACCTCTACATTAATACCCGCCATACTGCTATTTACTTGCTCAGATAAAATACGCACGGCATCACTTGCATTAATATTTTTAGGATCATCAGGCAAAATATCGGCTATTAATAAGTTTTGCAGTGGTTTTTCTAGCATATTGGCAAGTTCGAACAGTGAAGGTTCACCTGCATGAAATAAATCTTTTGGGTGACCAAAAAGCTCTACTGACAAATCATGAAACTCAGGCGTTCCTCTATACTCAAGCATACTGAGCACCGTTTTATACTCACTACACATTTTACCCATGTATTGAGAAATAGGATTTAGCTGACCTAACTGGTTAATAATATTGCGATGCAAGTTAGAAAACGCTTGGCGTAATTCACTGGGGACAAATCCTAAATCTCGTTGCTGGTAATAGGCGCTATCGATTAGCGGATTTTTTTGGCACTTTTGCCTAAAAAACGCCTCTTTGATTTGTTTATCCCAGTTAATAGCATCGAGTATTCTAATGGGTGTTTGTAAAGCAATTAATTGCTCTGACAGTTCGCGAGTTTTAAGGAGTAAAGCCTTGTCTATCATGGTGTAAGCTCAACAAAAAATGAGGCTTGAGCATAAGGTAAAACCAGTTAATAGCAAGATTATTTTAGCGCTTTTTAGCCATTGTTTTTACGGTGATCGACCCTCATATATAAAACGTAATAGGTTTAAACAATAAAGGGTTAATGATGAAAAACGAACTCGATAACAAGCAGATCCTCTCTGTATACGAACGTATTCAGCAGCGCGGTAAACAAAATGATATTGGTAAACATTATCAAGGTGTTACGGCTTACTCTGACATTGACGGCTACACTATTTACTTAGAAGGTAGCGGCGTATTATTGCGCTTCGGGTTTCATAATGCTTATTACCTAGATTATGAGCATGACAAACATAAAGACGACTTTTTAAAAAAACTATACAACATTGCTAATGAGGAATAATGCAGCCAAGACGCATTCGTAAACGCACCACAAACAAGCAAACCACCACGTTTATAAACCAGGTAATTACTGAGCTGCAAGCGCACCCAGAAAAGCTGGAGATAATCCGTCGAAACCTAAATGAATACCGCGAACAGACTCACCTTAAACGCGGTTTTTTGCTGGCTATTGAACGCTTTGACTGGGTGTTTGAGGCCAGTAACGATGTTAATTTTATATGCCAACAAATCTTAGCCGATGATTACATAGGTAATCGCCTTAGACGCTACCCACTATTATTTAAAGGCGTTATTAATAGCGCCTAATTTACACGCCTTTTTTAACCTTAACCCCTCCTCTTATAGCCATTACACACTGCTACTTTTTTAATTAGTACACTAATTAAACATGTGAAATGGTTTCGTTTGCTTATTTAAAATACCCTTCGTACTCTAACTATTACCATTCTAACGAATATTTATCTTTTTTATTACTCATACCCCGTAAACAAATCCTTACTATTTTTAGCGTTTAAAAATAAAAGTGTAACCCATTGAATATATGTGACTTTATTGATAAAGGCCTACATATGGTACTACTACAAATTAACCCGTTTTTATTAATAATCCATCTACATCTTGGTATCTGGTTGTTTACTTGCGCCTTGAATTGTTAGAGCTATTACATTAAGCTTATCTTTATTGAACGTTCAATTAATAAAAATTATGCCTAAAGTCGGAATGGAACCTGTCAGGCGTCAGCAGCTAATTGACGCGACCATTGAGTCAGTTGCACAGCGCGGTTTGCAAGGAACAACCATTAACACCATCAGTAAAAATGCGGGTTTATCATCTGGCATTATTAGCCATTACTTTGGTGGTAAGCAGGGGTTAATAGAGGCAACCGTTAGGTATTTGTTATCGAATTTAAAAAATGAATTAATTGAAAAAGTTGAGCCAACCACCAGCGCAATTGAGCGTTTGATGTTTATTGTTGAGGCCAACTTTGCACTTGTTCAACAGCGCAATGACACCACGCGTACGTGGTTAAGTTTTTGGGCGCAGTCAATGCACGATCAAGAGCTGCACAGGCTGCAAAATGTAAACAGTAATCGCTTGCAAAGTAATTTAGCATTTTCTTTTAAGCAACTAATGCCCGTAAAGCAAGCAAAACAAGCTGCAGAACTTAGCGCCGCCATGATTGATGGCCTATGGTTAAGAGCAGTATTAAGTCAATCTGACGAAAACCAATTTAAACACAGTGAAACATTAGCAAAAAGCTATGTACATTCACTCATCAAGCAATATGGAGCCTAGCGTGACTACACCTGTCTATCAAAACTTTATTAACGGCCACTTCCTTGCAAACCAAAGTGGTGAAACTTTTGATGTAAAAAACCCAGCCACAGATGAAGTTATTTACTCGGTAGAAGTTGCCGACGAATTTATTCAAAACGCGGCTATCGAAAGTGCAAAACAAGGCTTTGCTCAATGGTCAAAAATGAGCCCAATAGAACGTAGCCGTATTTTATTAAAAGCGGTTGCTTTATTGCGTGAGCGTAATGATGAACTTGCCTTAGTTGAAGTGCTTGATACAGGTAAACCAATGCAAGAAGCTAACTGCGTTGATATAGAAACAGGCGCAGATGTAATTGAATACTTTGCAGGCCTAGCACCAGCGCAAGTTGGCCAGCAGCAAATGGTTGGCGAAGACTTTTACTATACCCGCAAAGAGCCACTAGGCATTTGTGCTGGTATTGGTGCATGGAACTACCCGCTGCAAATTGCATGTTGGAAATCGGGCCCTGCCCTTGCCGCAGGTAATGCGTTTATTTTTAAACCTTCTGAAGAAACCCCTTTAGGTGCTATTAAACTAGCTGAAGTTTTTGTTGAAGCAGGCGTACCTGCCGGCGTATTTAACGTTGTGCAAGGTGCCGGTGATGTAGGTCAGTGGTTAACCTCTCACAGTGAAATAGACAAAGTGTCGTTTACTGGTGAAGTAGGCACAGGTAAAAAAGTAGTGGCAAGCGCTGCCGGTACATTAAAAGACGTAACAATGGAATTAGGTGGTAAATCACCTTTATTAGTGTTTGAAGATGCCAATATTGAGCAAGCAGTCAGTGCTGCCATGCTAGGTAACTTTTATACGCAAGGCGAAATTTGTACTAACTGTACCCGTATTTATGTTCATAAAAATGTATATCAACAATTTATTGATGAGCTTAAAACACGTACTGATCAAAATATTATTGCCGGCGACCCACAAGATTTAAATACTAACTTTGGGGCATTAATTTCTAAAAAGCATCAAGAATTGGTAATGAGCTACATAGAAAGTGGCTTGGCCGAAGGTGCAACGCTACTTACTGGCGGTACAACTCTTTCTCCTGAATCAGCGCCTAATGGCTACTTTGTAGCGCCTACGGTATTTACCGATTGCAACGATAACATGACTATTGTTAAAGAGGAAATTTTTGGCCCAGTTATGAGCGTACTTGTTTTTGAAGACGAAGACGATGTTATCGTCCGTGCAAATGGTACACACCTTGGCTTAGCTGCAGGCGTATTTACTAGCGATATTAAACGTGCGCACCGTGTTATTCACCAATTAGAAGCCGGTATTTGTTGGATTAATGCTTACGGTAATTCACCTGCTGAAATGCCTGTTGGTGGTTACAAGCAATCAGGTATCGGCCGTGAAAATGGCATAGAAACGCTTGATCATTATACGCAAACTAAGTCTATTTATGTGGGCATGGCCGACATAGAAAGCCCGTTTTAAGGTGGCAACTATGAGTAACACTTACGACTATATTATTGTTGGCGCCGGTTCTGCAGGTTGTGTACTTGCAAATCGCTTATCTGAAGATACAAACAATAAAGTGCTATTGCTAGAAACCGGTGGTAGCGATAAAAGTATATTTATAAAAATGCCAACGGCGCTCTCTATTCCTATGAATACAGATAAATACGCATGGCAATTTCACACTCAGCCAGAGCCGTATTTAGATAACCGAGAAATGCACTGCCCACGCGGTAAAGTGTTAGGCGGTTCGTCATCAATTAATGGCATGGTATATGTACGCGGCCATGCGAAAGATTTTGACGAGTGGCAACAACATGGTGCTAACGGCTGGGATTATCAGTCGTGCTTACCTTACTTTAAAAAAGCGGAAAGCTTTTATTTAGGTGAAAATGCGCACCGTGGTGGCACAGGCCCGCTTGGCGTTAATAACGGTAACGAAATGCAGAACCCGCTTTACACCACCTTTATAAATGCAGGTGTAGAAGCAGGGTATGCACACACAGACGACTACAACGCAGCTCAGCAAGAAGGCTTTGGCCCGATGCACATGACTGTTAAAGACGGTGTGCGCAGTTCAGCCTCGCGCGAGTATTTAGACCCAGTAAAATCACGCAGTAACCTAACAGTTATTACAGGTGCTTTAGCACAAAAAGTGATTTTAGAAGGCAAAAAAGCCACAGGCATTGAGTATACTGTAAATGGCACTCTTAAAACGGCGCATGCGACTAAAGACGTTGTATTAAGTGCAGGTCCAATTGGCTCACCTCATATTTTACAGCTTTCGGGTATTGGCGATAAAGCCATACTTGAAGAAGCCGGTGTTGAGGTAAAGCATCACTTACCAGGCGTAGGTCAAAACTTACAAGATCATCTTGAGTTTTACTTTCAGTATAAGTGTAAACAACCTATTACCTTAAACGGTAAATTAGGTCTTATTTCAAAAGGCTTAATTGGCGCTAAATGGCTACTGACCCGAAAAGGCTTAGGTGCAACAAACCACTTTGAGTCGTGTGCGTTTATTCGCTCAAAACCAGACGTTGAATGGCCAGATATTCAGTACCACTTTTTACCAGCGGCGATGCGCTACGATGGGCGCAGTGCATTTGCGGGCCATGGTTTTCAGGTGCATGTAGGTCATAACAAACCTAAAAGCCGGGGTAGTGTCACAATTCAATCAGCTAATCCTGAGCAACCGCCGAAAATTTTATTTAACTACTTGCAGCATAAAGACGATATTGAAGGCTTTAGAGCGTGTGTGCGCCTAACTCGCGACATTATTGAGCAAAGCGCATTTGATGACTACCGCGATGAAGAAATTCAACCAGGTAAGCACATTCAAACCGACGAAGAAATAGATGCCTTTGTACGCCAAGCAGTAGAAAGTGCCTATCACCCGTCTTGTTCTTGCAAAATGGGCGAAGATGACATGGCCGTGGTTAATTCTAATACCCAAGTTCACGGTATTGAAGGACTGTGTGTTGTTGACTCGTCAATCTTCCCTACGGTGCCAAATGGCAACTTAAATGCCCCTACAATTATGGTTGCAGAAAAAGCAGCTGATCTAATTTTAGGTAAAGCCCCACTTACACTGGCATCGGTAAACGTTGCCATGAGCAGTAATTGGCAAACAACGCAACGTAATAGCGAGATTTAATTAAGCCATAACGTGCCTAACACTATGTAGGGCACGTTAAACTTGCAGTGGCTCACGGCGTAAATTGGTTACGCGGTGTTTGTGCAAGTAATAAAACAAAAACGGAGAACTTATGAGTTACTTTTATTCATTTTGGGAGGGCGATAATGACTATATGGCTTAGTGCTGGCATTATATTTACGCTACTTGCTGTTATTACTATTTTATTTAAATGGGGTAACGTACGCGTAGTAGGCGTAACACCAGTGAGAACGTTTACCTTTATCGCAATCTTATTTACCTCAGGCCTAGACGTTGGCCTAATCATGTTTCCATTAACCGAATTTGCAGGTTATGCAGACATAAAAGCAAGCCCAGAATACGCGTTTGCAAACCCACTGGCTATTGAGTTTGGCTATTGGGGATTCTTGATCTGGGGATTTTACTTTCTTACGTGCTTTTATTTCTGTGTAATAGAGCCCAAAGTTAAATTTTTCGAAATTTCATGGGTTAAGTTCATTAATAACGTAGTTATTATTGGCACATGTGCCTTTACAGCTTACCTACTGCTTTCTAACTTGCCGTGGTACTTACCAGAGCTAGGCGATGGTTCGAGCGTTATACCTACCTTCTACTTTATTGTATTTGCAGCTATTTGCTTTGCTGTTTACTCAAGTACAGATATTAAATACGTGCGCTTTTTAAGTATTTCTACAACGTGGTTATTTATCGCATTAATTGCCTTTATGTGGGCAGGTGCATTTGTCGTTGGTGATAGCGAAATGTCGGCATTTACCAATAACCTTGCTGAAATTGGTACTTACTTTGCCAATATAAATCAGTTTGTTTTACCGCTTAATGACTACCATGAATTTTATCTATTTTGGTGGTTTGCGTGGAGCATTATGATTGGCCAATTTACGTCTCGTTTTGTAGGCGGCCTTAAAACATACCAAGTATTAGGTGCAATGTTGATATTTCCATCTATTCCGATTGCGATTTGGTTTAGCGTACTTTACCACTACCACGAAATGGGTATTTCAACAGCGGGTATTAAAAACTTTGCCATGGTATTTGTTGGGATAGTGTTTGTTATTAATTCGCTTGATTCATTAATACGCTTATACACAGATAACCTTAACTTAACGGTTAAACGTTTAGGTAAAATGAACTATATGATACTAAATATTGTTGCCCTTTCGTTACTAACCCTATTGTTTAAGCTTGAGTTTTTACAAATTCAATGGGTTGGCGCGTTAGTTATTGCACTGTTTTTTGGTTGTGCTGCGTTTATTGGCTACAGCAAATTTAAAACGGTTAACAATATAGACAGTTCGCCAAAAGCAAACAAAATAGATTACACAAAAATAGAAACTGTACATTAGGGATCAACAATGAATAACAAACTAAAACAATTAGCAGTAGCGCTACCTTTCGCACTTTTATCAACTACGGTGTCAGCTAACTGGTCAACAACCATTACAGCAGCATCTGACTATACTTTTAACGGTGTAACACAAACTGATAACGACCCTGCAATTCAAGCAAGCCTTGATTACGCGTTCGACAGCGGTGTTTACGCGGGTGCATGGGCATCTAATGTAGATTTTGGTGATGACACTGATTTTGAACTTGATGCCTACCTAGGTAAATACGTGCAATTAACTGACACGGTTAGCGCTGATTACGGTATTGCTTATTACACATACCAAGGTAATAACAGCGATGGTAACTACGCCGAAGCCTACACAAAATTTGGCTATGCAAGTGAGTATGGTCAAACAGAGCTAAACTTTTGGTATAGCTGGGATTACTTTGGTACAGGGGCTGGCCATGTTATTTCTATGATTGCCCACACCTTTGAAATTGCCCCGAATCATGCCATTCGTGCAAGCTTTGATATTTCTAATTCGCTTGATGGCGAAAAATGGGCATGGGATGTAAACCAAAAGAAATCATACAAACATTACCGCCTAGCGTACCAAACTAGCTACGAAGGCTTTGGTATTGAGATTGCTGCTGAAGACACAAGCCTAGATTACGATTACGCTGATGAGCGTATAGTACTTGCTATATCACGCACATTCGATTTATAAAATTGTAGTTGTTAGATTCTACAAACAAAAATGCCACTTTTAAAAGTGGCATTTTTTTTACTAAATTTTAAGGCTGTAGTCCTAAAGAACTTAGTTTTATTTAGGGGCAATTAAGCACAATATAGGGTTTAACATTTCGCGGCCTGAATAGCTGCACCAGTGAATGCTCAAGTTAATCGCTATCGGTAGGGGCAATTTAATACCATAGCATGGGCCTAAAACCCTACATAAGCTATTAAATTACCTATAATAAACAGGCTCTAACTTTCTATTTCCCACGCGCTGGTGCCCGCTGCAGATAAGTTAGCCGTATTTTTACGCAAAACTTTGTTACCCACATTGATAGATGATTGAGGGCGACTAACCAAATAGCCTTGCACAGAGCTTACTCCCATGCGTTTTACAAGTTCAAACTGCTCGATTTCTTCTACGCCCTCAGCCACTATTTTAAGTCCTAACTTTTGACCTAACTCGCTAATCGTATTAAGGATGTCATTGTACTTTGGACTTTTATCGGCTTGAGAGATAAACGAGCGATCTATTTTTATTACATCAATGGGCAAATCAGCCAATGTACTTAATGAACTAAAGCCGGTACCAAAATCGTCAATAGCAATTGTCACACCTTCTGCACGAAGCCGCTCAAGCTCTTCAATCATACTTTTACTGGCTTTAATAAACGTAGACTCTGTTATTTCTAGCATTAAAGAATGCGATGGCAGCCCTGTGTTTTTTAGGTTTTTCATTATCCAATCGTACACTGAGCGGTGTTTTAGTTGCACACCCGATACATTAACCGAAATTTTTACTTTGCGCATACCGGCATTATGCCATGCTGCCATTTGCCTACACGACTCATGCATAATCCAATCGCCGAGCTCTAAAATAAGGTTAGACTCTTCGGCAATAGGTATAAACTCCGCCGGTGAAATCATCCCTTCTATAGGATGATCCCAGCGTGTAAGCGCTTCAAAATAATCTATCATGCAATCTTCTACATGCACGATAGGTTGAAAAGATAAGTAAAAGTCTTTGCACGCAACCGCTAAACGCAACTCTTCTAGTAAATAGTGATAGCGGCGCATTTTATTACCCATCTCTGGGGAGTACACTTTAAAAATGCCTTTACCATCGCTTTTTGCACGGTACATTGCCACATCGGCCAATTGCAATAATGCTTGTGGGGTTGATGCGCTCTCTGGGTAAGCCGCTATACCAATACTGGCGCTAATTTTTATTATTTTATTACCTAGTACAAAGTCCTTTTCAAGTTCACTGAGTACGTGCTTAGCAATATCGACCACTTTATTATCGGTATCTACCGACTCAATAAAAATTGAAAATTCGTCACCGCCTAAACGTGATAAATTTTGCTCTAACTGATTCGCCTCGTTAATATTACTTAATTTATGATGGCGTAATACGTTGGCTAGGCGCGTAGCAACTTGCACCAAAATTTCATCACCAAAGCTGTGGCCAAACGAGTCATTTACCTGTTTAAAGCCATCTAGGTCAATAAACAATAAGGCGCATTTAAGCTGCTCTTCATCAGTAAAATTTATTTGCCTATCTATATGCTCAATATAAGCATGGCGGTCAATGAGCAAGGTTAGTTTATCTTGGCAGATACTTGTTTGTGTTTGCTTTAAATAATTAGCAACATGGGTATTTAAATTGTTTATTGACTGGCTTAAATTACCCAACCCTGATGGGTTGTCGTGTTGGGGTTGTAGGTTAAAGGCTACAAGCAATTGATTAGCGTTGTTATTCAGTTGTGCAATTTGATGCTGATAAGAGATTTTTTTACGCTCTTTACGAATAATTGTAAAGCCAACAAACAATACCATACACACCAATATAAAGTTTATTGGCGACGTTAGCGTCATTAAAATAAGCTTTGTTGCGTTTGCAGCGATAAATTCCGTGTCGGTAGTTTTAACTAACAAAAAATCGGCAGAAGGCTGGTGTATTAAATAGTGCCCATTGAGCATAGGGTTATACCAAGGCGCCATTTCGAGCGTTGTATCTACAATATCAAAGTGGCGTAAATCTATATCAGGGTTGAATAAATTAATGCGGTTAATCTGGTTTGTTAGTTCGATGTTTAAACAAAAGCAAAACAAGATAAATACAAAAAAAATGCCGCCTAAGGGTTTAAATTTATTCATCAACAAAATCCATCTAAATTACTTATCCTATAAACCCGTTACTAAAAGACGATTATATCGCCTGTTTTTAGTACTAAGCAAGCTATAGCACAGTCCTTATTCATTAAAATTTTTAGAACTGTACTCAAAAAGAATAAATTAATGCTTAGTAATTAACTAATTATAGAGTGTGATGAATAAAAATAAACCTTAAGCTTAAAATGTTTGAAAAAACTAATATTACAAGTATTTAATACATACCATAGATTAGTTCGATAATTTTTTCTTTCGCGTCTATAAACTTATCCAAACCACCGCCGGTGCGATAAGATGCTTGCGCAATTTTTTTATTGGTTTGAGCGTCTGTAACCCAAATATTCGCGTACGACATGTACAACGCTAAATCCCAATGCCAGTTAGCCACGTAATAAGCAACGGCATTACACCCTGCGATGTCAGCATTAGGTAATTCAGTTTGATACTCCTGATGTTTCAATACATAGTTAGCAGCAATTACACGTGTTTTGACGTTATGTTTTGCAAACCCTTCTTCCATTGCTGTGACAACGCCTTCTTTAACTGCCTTATGTTCAGCTATACATACTACTTCTGGTTTCACAGTGTCAAAGCGAGTTATATCTTGCTTAGCAGCACAACCCGCTAGGGTTGCTACCATTGCAGCTGCGATAGTTATTTTTATTGTTTTCATATTCATCCTTTTTATGGTTATTTAAAGTTGCCATGCATAGCTCACTTTTGTAAAAAATGTGCGTTGATCTCTTTCAACGTGTTTTAGGGAATCGTCTTGATAGCTTTTATCTGAGTAGCCTAAATAAAATAATGTTTGAGCATTAATTTTGTACGAGTAAACTAATTGGCTGCCGTAGTCTTTATTAATGTGGCTAACTTGGTAGTAGTAGGCGTCTTTATTCCTATCAATGTCTTCAAATTGCAATATAAGCTTGAGCATAGCGCGCATGCTTAATTTATAATAAAGCCTAAAATCTAATAAGTTCGCAGTATAAACTCGCTCCCCTTGAGGGTTATCTAAAACGCTGTAGTTATGTGTAGCGTCTACTTGCCAATGATCGTTTATATCCCACGTAACTTGTGTTTGCGTTGCATACGAATCGCCAATTTGCTCATTGGCGTAATCAATGCGGCTGCCATACTCGCCATAAAACGAAAGCCATATATTATTTTTAGGTTTAAAGCCCGTATAAACAAAGCCAATATTTTGGTTATAAAAAGCATCATTATAGTTTTCATAACGATGCAGTAAGCCAATTTCAAAAATAGACTGCTTTTGCCCTTTTAATGTTATAAACCCTTGGTATTTTTCTTCAAGTAGGTCGCCATTTTGCGCCCATGTTTTATCCCAATCAGCCTCATAAGACCATGACGTTAATAAGCCAGACTCATCTGCATACCAGGTTTGCCCGCCCCCAAAGCCTACGTTCTCATAATCTACTTTTTCTTGATAACCTAAGTCAGTACGATAGTCTTTACCTATATTTTCGTAGCTAGCAAACAAATTGTAGTCACGTTTATCACGGGTAAACTCTATAGCGTACGCTTCATCAGATTGAGTTTTAGATAAGTTATAGTTACTTGTTAAAAAATCAGAGTTTTTAGAATCTGTTGTAGCTACCTGGTAGGTCAGTAGATCTGATTGATTAAACCAATAGCTGCCATCGACAGAAAGTACTGTATTGTAGTAATCATCGCTTTCGCGGTGAGTCGTACTTAGCCCTATAGTGCCTTGTTGGCCAATATCGTATTGATAACGCGCTGCTGCTGCATGGGTTTTATCCTCTAAAATTGCAAAACCAGAGCCTTGATTTGTAGGCAATAAAATATTGCTATTATTGTCATCGGCATACATAAATGCATAGCTATGTTGCCCTGTTTTACCTGTTAATTTCGCCCCTACTTCAGGCTCTGCAATAGTGCGGGTATACAATAGTTCAAATAAACTGCTTTTAAAGTAGGATGCGCCATCTAAAAAAAATGGTCGTTTTTCTGCATAATAAATTGAGTACGTGGTATTTACATCAAGGGCTAACGCATCACTTTCTATTTGCGAAAAATCTGGGTTTATAGTGGCATTAATTACCGCATCTTGTGTAACCCCCCAGCGTAAATCAAGGCCAGCTTCGGTGTCTATATCGCCATTATCCCACTGCCCTGGCAAGGTAGCTTTTGAATCATTTCTGAGCGCCGTAAGTGTAGGCGTTAGTTGCAGATTTTTACTGGCTTTTATATTTTTAAAACCATTTAATTTATCAAACTGACATAAACTGCATTTTATATCTCGGTCAAACCCCATATTTGAAAGCTGATACAGTACATCACGTTGGTAATTTCGCATAAGGGCAAAGCCCCATGTTAAATCTGTTTTATTTTCAGGAAATCTTAGCGCTTTAAAAGGTATACGCATTTCAACCACAAACCCTTGGTCGGTAATTTGCCCTGCGCTATCCCATATTGCATCCCAAGACGGGTCTGATTGCCAGCCATCGGTGTCACTCATCCGGGTATCACCTTGCGCACCCAATGGATTTACATAAAATTCGTAAGCTGAACGTTCGTCGTTAAAAGTGTCAATAATTAAAATAACCGTATCATCTTGCCAAAGCGTATCTCTGTCACGTAGAGAAGCTGTAATTTCGCTCGGCTGTGGATCTTCGGCTACAAAAGCAACATATAAGTTGCTGCCATCTTCATACATGTAAGCATCAGTTTTAACCGGTGGGGCGCCCTTTTCGTTAGGCTCATCTTGAAATGCTATAGGAACTAAAGTGGCATTTTGCCAGTGGGGCTCATCAAGTACGCCATCTACAGTAATATCTGCATTTATATGTACAAGAGAATGCTGCTGTTTTTCACTGGCATAAAGGTGGTTAGAAAATAAAAGTGCTAATAAGAAGGGGAATAAAGCACTGCATTGTTTTTTTATAATTATTAAGTACTGCATAAACATCCATTTAGACGTGTTTACCCTTAAAAGGTAAACTTATTTATGCAGTGTAATTTAAGTCAGTACATTTGTTAATAGTTTGATACTAAAAACAATAGCTTTTTTAACTAATTAATATTAAAGGCTTAATTTAAAAGCTAGGTTTCAATTAATTTAACCTTATTAGCCACACCATTCCAACTATCGGCATCAGCAGGCGCTGGTTTTACCTCAACAATGCGTGGCCACACCAATGCAAGCTCAGCATTAAGCTCGGTAAACTCTTTTTGGTCTTCTGGCAACTCGTCTTCTTGGTAAATTGCTTCAGCTGGGCACTCTGGTACGCATAATCCACAATCTATGCAATCAATAGGGCTTATTGCTAAAAAGTTAGGGCCTTCGTAAAAGGCATCTGCAGGGCACACCGCCACACAATCTGTGTATTTACACTTAATACAGTTTTCGGTGACCACAAACGCCATAATAGTTTAAACCTAGTAATTAATTATCTAAAGCGAGGATCATACCCAACCCCATTAAAAACACAATAAATATGTGCCATCTGCGGTCAATTTAACGTAATATATGCGCCCTTAATGTATAGCCATTACGTGCCCTACACTTCTTATTGTGAGCGGATAATATTACCGCTAAGACACCTAAAAGAGATAACAATGATACGTTTAACCGAAATAAAGCTGCCGCTTGACCATAACGAAGACGCTATAGGCCAAGCCATAGTTGATAAACTAAAAATACAGCCAGCGCAGCTACACAGCTACAATGTGTTTAAACGTGGGTACGATGCACGTAAAAAAACGGCTATTTTACTTATTTATACCCTCGATATTGAAGTAGATAACGAAGAAGCACTGTTAAACGCATTTGCTAAAGATCAGCACGTAAAACCTGCCCCTGATACCTCATACAAATTTGTTGCCCACGCCCCCGCTAACCTTACTGAGCGCCCTGTCGTAATTGGCTTTGGCCCGTGTGGATTATTTGCGGGCTTAGTGCTGGCTCAAATGGGTTTTAACCCTATTATTTTAGAGCGCGGTAAAGAAGTACGCGAACGTACCAAAGACACCTTTGGCTTTTGGCGTAAACGTACCCTTAATACAGAGTCTAATGTGCAGTTTGGCGAGGGTGGCGCAGGTACATTTTCAGACGGTAAACTATACAGCCAAGTAAAAGATCCAAAACATTACGGCCGTAAAGTTATCACCGAATTTGTAGAAGCCGGCGCACCAGATGAAATTTTATATGTAAGTAAGCCACACATTGGTACGTTTAAACTTGTTACCATGATTGAAAAAATGCGCGCACGTATTATTGAACTTGGCGGCGAAATCCGCTTTAGTACGCGCGTAGACGACATTCATATAGATGATGGTCAAGTAACTGGCTTAACGCTTTCAAACGGTGAAAAGCTCAAAACCCGCCATGTAGTACTTGCTGTGGGACATAGCGCCCGTGATACCTTTAAAATGATCCACGATAAAGGCATTTATGTAGAAGCTAAACCGTTTTCTGTGGGCTTTAGAATCGAGCACAAGCAATCGATGATTGATGAGTGTCGTTTTGGACCTAACGCAGGTAACCCCATTTTAGGCTCTGCTGATTATAAACTCGTTCACCATTGTGATAATGGCCGCACAGTTTACAGCTTTTGTATGTGCCCAGGAGGGACTGTTGTAGCCGCCACCTCTGAAGAAGGCCGCGTAGTAACAAACGGTATGAGCCAATACTCTCGTAGTGAGCGCAATGCAAATAGTGCCATTGTAGTAGGTATTACACCTGAAAAAGACTTCCCTGGTCACCCGCTTGCCGGCATTGATTTGCAACGTAAACTAGAAGAGCAAGCCTATGCATTAGGCGGTAGCAACTACGATGCACCAGCACAGTTAATTGGCGACTTTTTAAAAGGAAAAGCATCGGGCGATTTAGGTGATGTACAACCGTCGTTTACACCAGGAATAAAACTCACCGATTTAGCAAATGTACTCCCGCAGTTTGCTATCGATGCTATACGCGAAGCCATACCTGCATTTAATAAGCAAATTCGTGGTTTTTCAACTAACGATGGCTTATTAACCGGTGTAGAAACGCGTACATCATCGCCTATTAGTATCAAACGCGATAAAAGCTTTCAAAGTATAAATACAAAAGGTTTATACCCAGCAGGTGAAGGCGCAGGTTACGCAGGTGGTATTTTATCTGCAGGCATTGATGGTATTAAAGCGGCTGAAGCAGTTGCACTCTCAATGTTAGAAAACGCTTAAACCGGTTTTTTAAGTTATTTACCGAAAAGCCTCACTTTGTGGGGCTTTTTTGTGCTAAATGTATAATAAATAATAATTAGCGGCTTAATAGAATGACCAAAACAACCATTATTTCTTTAATTTGTGTGCTTTGTGTATTTAGTGCTAAAGCGAATAATTTAAAAACTATAGAGCAAATTCACGCAGTTTATAAAAACAAAACTACAAATGCACAACACGTTACACAAGCTTATATAAACCGAATAGAAAAACTCAACCCACAATATAACGCTGTGATTAATATCGATCCCTCAGCTATTGAACAGGCTAAAGCTTTAGATTTACTCTATGCAAATTCTAAATGGGCCGGGCCACTTCACGGCATACCCGTTCTGCTTAAAGATAACATAGAGACCAAAGGTAAATTACCGACTACAGCGGGCTCTTTGGCTTTAAAAAACAATATTACTAATAAAGATGCTTTTGTAGTTAAAAAACTGCGAGAAGCGGGTGCTATTATTTTAGGTAAAGCAAACTTGAGTGAATGGGCCAATTTTCGATCTTCGTACTCTTCCTCTGGGTGGAGCGCTGTAGGTGGACAAACACATAATGCTCACGATATAACTAGAAACCCGTGTGGTTCTAGTGCTGGCTCTGCAGTGGCCGTAGCACTTAACTTTGCACCAATTGCACTGGGCACAGAAACCGATGGCTCTATTACCTGCCCCGCATCAGTTAACGGTGTATATGCTATAAAACCAAGCATGGGCCAAGTATCGCGCAATGGGGTTATTCCCCTTTCAAGCAGCCAAGACACTGTTGGGCCTATGGCTCATACCCTAAAAGATGCACTACTTGTGCTTGCAGTATTACAAGGCGAAGATAAAAAAGATGTATCAACACATGAGTTTGTTTTAAATTCAAAAGAGTTAACGGCTAAATCAGCACTCAAAATTGGTGCGCTACCAAGTGATAAATTTACGATTCAAACTCAGCAGCTTTATAAAAAGCAATTAAATGCACTTAAACAAGCAGGGCATACCGTTACTGAAATAGAAGTAACCGACAATCTAGATACTTTATTCGCTGATGAATACTACATTTTACTTTACGATTTTAAAGCTGAAATAAATCATTACTTATCTAACACACCAAAAGAAGTAAAAACTAAAAGCTTAGAGGCACTCATTAACTTTAATAGCCAAAATAAAGAAACAGAAATGCCCTACTTCGGACAAGATATACTTACTAAGTCGCAGGCAATTGATTTAACGAATAAAGATAAATACCAACGCGTTAAAACACGCTACCGTGCACTGGCTAAATCAGCAATTACTAATTTATATAAAAATAATGATATAGATATTGTTATTGCCCCAACAGTATCGCCAGCGTGGAAAACCGACCTCATTAACGGTGATAATTTTAAAGGCAGCAGTAGCTCTTTGCCCGCAATAGCAGGAAGCACACATATAACACTCCCTGTGGGCAAGGTAAGTAACTTACCGGTTGGATTATCTATTATTGCTAACATAAACCAAGAGCAAGCTGCGTACACTTATGCTGATATAATTGATAAAACACTGTCATTAAATACAAAAAAACCTGAGTAAACTCAGGTTTTTTAATTAAAATTTACGTTTTAGCTTACTTTTTAAGGGTAAGCTTGGCGCCTTTTAAGCTTTTACGCACATTTGAAATACGTGAGCGATTTACCGCACGTGCTTCGCCTGTTGCTTGCCCTGTTGGCTTATTAGTACGGCTACGGCGTAAATGCGCTGGTTTTTTACCTATTTTATCAATAAGTACTTCACGGCTACTTACTTCATAACCCTCTAAGTAAACACGCTTGATTTTTTGGCCAATTAACGACTCTATTTCAAACAAGGTGTTTTCTTCTTCGCGGCTTACAAACGAAATTGCTTGGCCTTGATTACCAGCACGACCTGTACGGCCAATGCGATGTACGTAATCTTCTGCAAGCCATGGTAAATCAATATTAATTACTCGTGGTAGGCCTTCAATATCAATACCACGCGCAGCAACTTCGGTAGCCACTAAAACACGTACTTTGCCTTCTTTAAATTCACGAAGTGCACGGCGGCGGTTACCTTGCGATTTATCACCATGACATACAGTGGCAGGAATACCATCAAGGTTAAGCTCTTTAACCAGCTCATCCGCCGTTTCTTTCATGTTTACAAACACAAGTACCTGTTGCCAGTTCTTTTTACCAATAAGCTCAGAAAGCAGCTCTTGTTTACGGCGCTCTTCAACTGGGTACACAACATGCTGTACTGTACTTGCAGTACTATTAGTTTGATCTACGCGAACAATTTCAGGCTGTTTTAATACTTTTGCTGCAAACTGCTTAATAGCCGCTGGAAAAGTGGCTGAGAAAAGTAAAATTTGGCGCTGCTCGTCACAACTTTTAATAACACTTTGCATATCTTCAATAAAGCCCATATCAAGCATACGGTCAGCTTCATCAAGTACTAAGTGTTTAACGCTTGCTAGGCTTAAATTACCTAAACGAATATGATCTAGTAAACGCCCTGGGGTTGCAACTACAACATCTACGCCGTCTTTAAGTGCATTTGCTTGGCCTGCGGTATTAACACCGCCAAATAGGCTCACTACTTTTAAAGCGGTATGTTTTGCATAGGCTTTAAAGTTATTTGCTATTTGCTCTGCAAGCTCACGAGTTGGCGCAAGCACTAACGCGTGCGGAGCATTGCTTGTGCTTAGCTCAGATTCAGTTAATTTTTGGATGATAGGTAAAGCAAACGCAGCCGTTTTACCTGTGCCTGTTTGGGCACTTGCTAAAACGTCTTTACCTTTACGAACAGCCGGAATAGCTGAACGCTGAATGGGCGTAAGGGTGTGGTAATTAAGTTCGTCTAACGCCTGAATAAGTTCAGGGGAAAAACTAAAAGATTTAAAATTCATGCTGTATAACCTGCGGCCACATTTATCAAGGGTCGCAAATTATACAGCAAAAACACGTCAACAGTTAGTGATTAGTGTTTATAAACTTGATTAATCTTGCTTATACCGTTTAAAAATAAGAGATGTATTAATCCCACCAAATGCAAAGTTATTACTCATGACATAATCGGTGTTAATTTCTCGCCCTTGTGTCTTAATATAATCAAGCTCAGCGCAATCATTATCTATATCGGTTAAATTTATTGTAGGTGCAAACCAATTATCGCTCATCATATTAATAGTAGCCCATGCTTCTATTGCACCACACGCCCCTAAAGTATGCCCTAAATAGCTTTTTAAAGAGCTAATAGGTTTAACTCCCAGCGCATTAAAAGTGGCATGAGACTCAGCTATATCACCTCTATCGGTTGAGGTACCATGCGCATTGACATAACCTACTTTATCAGGTGATAAATTGGCATCTTGCAATGCCATTTCAATAGCTATTTGCATGGTATCTGAAGATGGTTGAGTAACATGTTGTCCATCAGAGTTACAGCCAAAACCGACAACCTCAGCCAATATATTTGCCCCTCTAGCTTTAGCATGCTCATACTCTTCAAGTATTAAAGTACCGGCACCTTCTCCTATAACCAATCCATCACGGTTTTTATCAAATGGGCGAGGCGTATTTTTAGGGGTGTCATTTTTAATACTTGTAGCATACAGCGTATCAAATACAGCTGCTTCGGTAATACAAAGTTCTTCTGCCCCCCCTGCTACCATTATTTTTTGACGACCAAATTTAATTGCCTCATAGGCGTAGCCAATACCCTGCGAGCCAGACGTACATGCCGAACTTGTAGTGATCACTCGTCCTTTTAAGCCAAAAAATACGCCTACATTTACTGGTGCTGTATGTGCCATCATTTGAATATAGCTTGTAGCTGTGACTCCAGACATTGAGCCACTTTCCAACATATTTGCAAATGCGAGAAGTGGCGGTGTTGAGCCGGTGGATGAGCCATATGCTACACCGGTAGAGCCATCTGTAAGACTTTTATGTTCAAGTAAATCTGCTTGCTCAAGCGCACGCTCAGTTGCACGTGTGGACATAAGTGCCACTCGCCCCATTGAGCGTATTTGCTTACGTTTATAATGGTTAGGTTTTTCAAAATGGGTGACAGGGGCAGCTAAGCGCGTATTAAGCCCATCAGCTTTATCCCATTCACGCATTGTTACAACTGCATTTTCACCTTTAATCAAGGCGCTTTTAAATTCATCCCAATCATCGCCCAATGCGGTTATAACCGACATCCCTGTAACAACAACACGTTTCATTAAACCATCCCGCCGTTAACCGAAATAACTTGGCGAGTGATGTAAGCAGCATCATCAGACATTAAAAATGCAACCGTACCAGCCACTTCGTTCACTGTTCCCATACGTTTAAGTGGAATCATTTTCATCATTTCAGCAACCGGAAGCTCATCCGTCATTGCTGTTTCAATTAAACCAGGCGCTACACAATTTACAGTAATTTTTCGCTTAGCTAGTTCCAGCGATAGAGCTTTGGTAGCGCCAATAATACCTGCTTTCGCTGCGCTGTAATTTACTTGCCCTCTGTTGCCCGCAATACCCGACACTGAAGCCATAGTAATAATGCGCCCACCTTTACGAGTTTGTACCATGGGCATAACTGTTGGGTGCACAACATTATAAAAGCCATCTAACCCAGTTCTAATTACGCTATCCCAATCATCGCCCTGCATTGCCGGAAAAGCCATATCGTTGGTAATGCCCGCATTACACACCACACCATAGTAAGCACCATTGTTTGTAATATCTTGCTCAATTTGTTGCTTTGCCGCTTCTCTATTGCATACGTCAAATTGTAGTAGTGTAGTGCTTTGTCCAAGTGCGTGTATTTCTGCACATGTTTGCTGAGCTTGCTCTAAACCAGTTCTGCAATGAACAGTAATGTCATAGCCTTGAGCTGCAAGTTTAAGTGCAATAGCCTTACCTATACCCCGGCTAGAGCCGGTCACTAAAATTCTTTTATTCATTGGTTTTCTCTTATAAATTCCAGCGGATCTTCTGGCTGAAATACATTTATTTTTGCATCACACAATATTTTTTTATTTTCGCTTATTTGGCATTCAAACACACTTAAACCAGATTCTTCTTGGTAAAGCTTGTGAACATAAATAGTTAAGGTGCTGTTTTTACAAAACATGGCCTGATGTGTTTTATATTTTCGCGTGCCGATCAAAAAGCCAATTTTAACCGCTTCATTAATATCGTTAGCTAATGCTCCAGCATAGGCAGCTATAGACTGGGCCATATATTCAACACCTATATAACTTGGCACTCCCTCAATTTGCTCATTATAAAAAGGGCTTTGGGGTGTAATAGTCACAGAGCAGGTTGCACTTTCATCGCTGTATTCAACTAACTGATCTATTAAAATCATAGGAGCATCGTGGGGTACAACCTGCTCTATAGAATAATTATTCATTATGAGTACCTAAAATCAAACTAGCATTATTACCACCAAACGCAAATGAGTTAGATAGACAGTAATTTAATTTAACCGTGCTAGCTTGCTCAATAACATTAACATCTGCCAGCTTATTTCTGTGTGTGCATTTATTAAAAGGCAAAGTAATATTTCCTCTCCCTCTGAGCAACAGCCAACAAATACCTGCTTCAATTGCACCAGCTGCACCTAAAGTGTGCCCAGTTAAGTACTTACTGGAGCTCAGCGGTGTATTGTTGCCAAACACACTATTAATTGCAAGGGCTTCCATTTCGTCATTTTTAATTGTTGCTGTGCCGTGTGCATTTATATAGTCAATATCACTAGGTAATAAGTCAGCAACGGCCAGAGCTGCTTTCATTGCCGATTTTGCACCATTACCGCTAGGGTCTGGCGCCGAAATGTGATGAGCATCAGAGCTTTCACCACCACCTAAAAACATGACGCCATTTTCTAACGGTGCTTCTTTACTCATGACAAATAACGCAGCACCCTCACCAATATTAATACCATCTCTGTCATCGCAAAAAGGCTTACACATTCCTGTGCTCATTGATGCCAAGGCATTAAATCCATTAATGGTAAGTTTGCAAAGGCTGTCTACGCCACCACAAATTACAACGTCTGCTAAGTCAGCAGTTATTAAAGCTTTTGCGCTAATGAGAGCTTTAGCACTTGAGGTACATGCCGTTGAAATACTATAACAAGGACCTAACGCCCCTACTTTTTCGGCTATGTAATGCGAAGGAGTAGCAAGTTCTTGATCAGCATATAAAAAGTCACTTGGCCACACACCTGAACTGTCGTGGTCAGCTCGAGCTTGTTCGCCATCATGCACCCCAGATGTACTTGTACCTACCACAACAGCAATTCGTGATTTATCAATATGTGAAAAACGATTAAGTGTTGGGGATATTTGCTCAAGGGCTATATCAATTAGCGTATCAATACGGTGCTTTTGACTTAGAGGAACGCAGTCCACGTGCCCAACATAAAATGGCAAACCCTCTGTGCTTAAATCTTTTGTCTTTAAAAGCTGTGGGGCTTCATTATTTTGTAAGTTATTTAGGCTAATAATTGTATCTTCAACGCCTTTGCCCATTGCACTTACAATGCCTAAATCATTTAACCAAAAAGTCACTAGTTTACCTTCTCAAATGTAATTTGATAATGTCGCTCACTATTATTTAGTACTGTTTTATTATCGCTATAATTTATTGTAATAATCGAGCGGTTATTTTTTACTACACGCCTTTGTGTGGCTATCTGCTTTATAATCGCCCCAGATATTTTCTCATTAAGAAATAATACAGGCCAATGCACTAAGGCAATATCTGCCAATATATAAGCTGGGTCTAAATCAACACCGACTATCATTTTAGTAACATTAGGTGGTTGGTTATTTAGTTTCTCAAGCTTTAAAATAGGTAAGCCTTGTGTAGTCATTAACAATAAGTTGATAGTACCCTGCTTGTTTATTTCTAATTGTGCTAATAATGTATGCTCTTTCTCATTGTTTTGAATATATAAAACATGCTGCCAATTTTGATCAAACATTTGTACAGGCACATGCGAAATATCAAGTGTAGTGGCTGCAGAAATATCAACACGCTCACTGCTTTTATATGTGCTACTACATGCTGTTATGCAAACACACACTAAAGCTATAAAAGTACATTTTAAAAAGTGTCTGGTATGAGCCTCAATAACTGGGATTAATTTTGACATAGCTGCGCTAATACATTTAAACGACGCTCACTTTGAGCAACAAATGGATTATTTTTATCCCATGCGTAACCCGCTAAAATAGCACTGATCATTTCACGAACCTGCGAGTTTTGCTCTGAATAGAAAATAACGTCTTGAAATCGGGTATCGTACCAACCTTTAACAAAGGTTTTAAAACAATCAACTCCTGCCTGCAATGGCTCGGCGTAACATTCCTCAAAATCAATCACTTCTCCATTTAAATAATCATCAATAAAGGGGGCAATTAAGTGTGCAGACTTTAAAGCAATAGTCACCCCAGATGAAAACACCGGATCTAAAAATTCACCCGCATTGCCTAGTAAAGCAAAATGTTTTCCATGTAGCGTACATACATTAGCAGAGTAACCACTAATGCTACGCGCCTGTGTTATAGGTACGCGATTAGCTAAAAGTTTTTTTAAGTAAGGGTCTTGCTCTATAAACTGTTTTAAGGTGTCAGCTTCACTACTCTTATTAAAGCGTGCTTGCTTTGCAACAACCCCAATGCTGGACGTGCCATCACTAAAGGGGATGAGCCAATACCAAACATCATTAAATTTAGGGTGAACGGTTATTAAAATTTTATTTCTATCAAACATCTCGTCAGTAATGCCATCATTAAAGTGACTGAAATAAGCACTACGCACAGGAAAAGTAGAAGGTTTTTCTAAATTTAAAAGTTTTGGTAAAACTCGGCCGAAACCGCTCGCATCAAGTACAAACTTAGCCCTTACGTCATACGTTTGTTTTTTATTATTTTGCACTTGCAGCGTCGCACTAGCAGCTTCATCAGTAAAACCAATAACACTATGCTGATAGCGAATTTCAACGCCTTGATGCTGCGCTCTATCAGCAATCAGCTTATCAAAATTAGCCCGTTTAACTTGAAAAGTAGTACCCGGGCCTGGGCTAAATTTTTCAGTAAAATTTATAGCTGTATTTTGGCCATTACGATGAAACGCAGCACCATCTTTAAATTGAAAGCCAAGCTCATCTGCATGTTCATGTATTGTGTTAACTAGCCCAGCATCAGCTAAATACTCCATACATTGAGGTAATAAGCTTTCGCCAATTGAAAAACGAGGAAATACTTGTTGCTCTAGCACCAGCACTTTCCAGCCTTTTTGTACTAATAAGCTACTTACAAGTGCACCTGAAGGCCCTGCTCCTATAACCACAACATCATACTGCTCAAGGTTGTTCAAATTATTATTCCTTTTGAGACTTTAATACACTTAATGGAGATAAAATATATACGGCTAAAATCCCTACCATAACAGTAAGGCCAAAACTAAAAATGGCGGGGGTATCTGAAAAGGCGAGCATACCAAACACACACATCGAAGAGGCGGCCGACAAGCTAATGGCCAATACATTTACCGCCGTTAAGTTGTTAATTTGGTAAAACACTAAATAATCTATGGCTAGGCCAATAATGAGTAAGCCACCTAGCAGATTAAAAATTGAGATACTTCCTTGCGCTGCATTACATACCCAAAGCATAGTCAATAGGCTGGCACTTAATGTTATCACCTGCACAGTGCCAATCCGAAGGCCAAATTTATAGCTAAATAAAACAAAGCAAATAACAATGGCCACACCCAATGTAAGCAATAAATACTGGCTGTAGTTTTCTAGTAGGCTACTGATTTGCTTAGGCTTGTTATATATAAACGCATCTTCATAATCATTAACGTTAGAAGTTAGCGCTTGCGTGGATACTCCCGATACAGAAAACCAAGTAACAGCTTTATTAGGCTCAACAAACATTTGTGCATTTAAAAGTACTGAAAAATGACTATTTACTAAAGCATCGTAACTCAAAAGTTCTGTGTTAGCTGACTCAACTTTTATCCCTGTATATTTTTCAGTGATAATTAACACATCGTTTTCTACAGCCCCATTAAAGAGCGCTAAATTATTTTCTTGCGTGCGCTTACTAGGTAACCAACGCTTAATAGCATTGTGTTTAAGATGTGGGTTAATACGCTTTAAATCATCTATTAGTCGCTCTTGCTTTTGCAGTAGTTGCTCAGCATTTGATGCAAATAAAAATAGAATGTGGGCATCTAACTGTCCCATTAAAGTTAAATGCTTTTGCTCATTAAGTATTAGTTGCTGTGGGCTTGCATTTAGTAAACGTACATCGTTGTTAAATGAAATGGGTTTAAGATAAAACAAAAACATTAACACCAGCCCCAATACGAGTAAAACCGATTGCTTACAACGGTTAAAGCGCACCATTAAACCTAATAACTGCTGACTTTTAATCAAACTTCGCTCAGAGAGTACAAGCTTAGATTGCCAGATAGGTAATATAATTAATGTGAATAACCAGGCGCTAGCAAGCCCAGCAATTACAAACACTGCTACTTGCGATAAAAGTGAAATTGGCGCACCTAATAAACAGCTATAGCCGAGGCCTGTTGTAATAAAAGATAAAAGCAAAGCTGTTTTTGTGCCTTTACTTAACCCACTACTTTGGTAAAAACTGTTGCCATACGCTAAATCAGTCATCGCATGAAATGCATAATCAATAGCTATACCAATTAGGGTTACAGCAAAAACTAGTGTTAACAAATGAATCGAATTAAACACAAATACCATGGCCGTAGCACCACCAGCCAGTGCACTAAGTACGGTTAAGCTTGCAAGCAAAATGCTACTGACTTGCCTAAATACCCAAAACACCATTAAAAGTAATGCGATTACACTAAGGCCACCAAATAAGCTCATTTCATACTTAGCTTGCTGAGCGTTTTCAGCTGTATGAAAAAGAGCACCTGAATAGCGAATAGTGGTCTGTGGGTACGTATCATTTAAACTTTCAAGCTTATTTTTAATGCTGCTCGCAAGCTTAATAGACTCATCAATTGGGAGGCTATTGTTAGGAATGGTAGCCAATATAACAGCATAATCAGTATGATTTAGACGGCGCGTTAACCGCTCATTTTTTAAAGAGAATAACTGACTTTGTTTTAAATTATCGCCTATAAATGCAGCAAGACTTAAACTAATATCGGCTTTTAGGGTGGCACTTACAAAAGGGTTTCCTAATTGATTTAATTGAGTAAGGTAAAATGACTCAAACTGTGCTTTATCAACCATACTATTTTTATAATTGTCGCTGAGCAGCGCATGTTGATACGCAGAGAACACTGAAGATAACTGCTCAATGCTTGGCAGTTCAAAGCTATTTTTTATATCGCGTTTTAACAGCCATGATTTAAGCTCATCATGTGCTAAGTTTTTACCATCACCAGTAAATGAAAACATAATACGGTTTGCATTTTTTTTAAAAAAGACCTCTTGGCCGTACGCCAATTGAGAATGTGATTTTGGTAATAAACTAAACATATCAGCATTTAATACAGGCTTAGTGATATACAAAGCAGCACAAAGTAAAACAGCTAAAAAACCAAACCATGTAATAAGTACACTAATACGTTTAATCACATCACTCTTCCGAAGGTTACTTACACTTATTAATTATTAGGTGTATTTGCATAAGAAAACTCTATTACTGTGTTGCTACCCGAGTGCTCATTTAAGGTTATACTTTGTACACGCTGGTTATTTTCACAAAGAATAAAATGGCTAAACAGCTGTTTTAATAGCGTATCTTTTGGCTTTAATAATAAACAGCCTGTTTGATTTGTTACATCAAACCGCGCATATAAGGCTTTCATATCTAATGCGAGTAAGTCAGTTAATAAGCCTACAAACTGCTCGCTGCCAGGCTGAGGAGTAAGCTCACCCTCTTTATTTTTCACAAATACTTGGCCATTCTCGATTAGTAATGTACTTTGCACTGGTGTTTTTACATACCAAAGCAGCTTTTCCCCTTCAAGTGTAAACTCCCCTTTAGAGATGAATGGTTTAGAGAAGCCGGCAAAATGCTTTAATTGCTTAAATTCACCCGAAACTGTCGTAGCAGCTAATAAACTGGCACTAAAAAAAACAAAATAAAGAGCACTAACAAACACACAATTTTTTAAATAATTCATAGCATCATCCAATATTAGCTAAGTATTTTTGCAAGCTTATCAACTATCACCGCTGGTGAGGCAAACTGCATTTCTTTAGTCGATATCTTAACAGCAACTTGAGTGGTAGTCGCTTTAGTAATACGCTTATTCGTTATGGCATCTGTAATTATATAATCAATTTTTAATCGGTTTTCGAACTCTTTTAAATGCGCGGTCACTTTAATTTTTTGGGTAAATATGGCGGATGCCACGTACTTAATTTGCATATCCACTATTGGCCACGCATAACCCGACTCCATCATTTGAGGATAGTCGTAATCAAATAATCGCAGTAACTCACAGCGAGCCACCTCTAAGTAGCGAGGGTAATTACCATGCCATACAACATTCATCGGATCGCAGTCATGAAATGGAATTTCAATTTCCACTTCATGAGTTAGCAAAGCGCCTTTACTATTCATATAAAGCCCAACGTCTTTCTTGAATATAACTAATGGTTTGTCTAAGTACCGCTTCCATTGGCCTATCTTCAGTTAGGTTTTCGAAATAATGAGTTATGTCAGTATACATCGCTTGCATATCTGCAGTTAAACTTGAGAATTCAAGCTCGCCTTGTTTAATACGCAGCCTCACCCCTTGAATACTTGCTAGTAACGTACTTGCAATAACCTGCTCTGTAAGCTGTAAAATACGCAAACAATCACGTGAGGCAATAGTCCCCATACTTACTTTATCTTGATTATGGCACTCAGTAGAGCGAGAAAATACACTTGCAGGCATCGTTAACTTAAGCGCTTCAGCAGTATAGGCACTGGCGCCTATTTGCACGGCTTTAAAGCCATGATTTATGTAACGACGTTCAGCCTCACTGTCTGATAAATTTGATGGTAATCCATTATTAAATTTAGTATCGACCAATGAAGCGATTTGCCTGTCAGCTAAATCTGCCAGATTTGCAATCGCTGTTTTCATACTATCCATTGCCATTGCAATGTGGCCGCCATAAAAATGGCCACCATGAAGTACATGCTCACCCTCGCCATCAATAATAGGGTTATCGTTTGCAGAATTAAGCTCGTTTTCTATCATCTGCCTGAAAAATGGCAAACTATCTTGCAATACACCAATAACATGCGGTGCACAGCGAATAGAGTACCTATCTTGCAGTCTATCAGCGTTACGAGGATGGTCATGATGGTTTAAATCATCTCGTATCCATTTAGCAACTTGTTGCTGCCCAGGATGAGGCTTAACAGAGAATAAAATTTCATCAAAATGATGACTATTACCTTTAAGAGCAAGGCTAGACAATGCAGTAATCCTACTTGCAAGTTTTGCTAAATAATTAGCTCTATCAAACGCTAGACAAGCCAGTGCGGTCATCACAGCTGTACCATTCATAACTGCAAGCCCCTCTTTTGGGCGAAGCGTTAAAGGCTTTAAACCAGCCGCTTGCATTACCTGTGCGCTGTTAAGTATTTTATCTTTGTAAAAAACATCACGTTCACCAACCATAGCACCTGCTACATACGACAGTGGGGTTAAATCACCGCTAGCGCCTACCGAGCCTTCTTGAGGAATAACAGGTACTATATCAAGGTTTAAATAGTCTTTGAGAAGATTAAGCATTTCCCAACTTACGCCAGAATAGCCTTGTGAAAGTGATGCTAAGCGCGTAGCTAAAATTGCACGCCCTTGCACTTTATTAAACACATCGCCTAGTCCACAACCATGAAAGCGCGTTAAATGTAATGGCAGCTCATCAACTAAGTTAAGTGGCACAGGAACCGTGACTGAGTCACCATAGCCTGTAGTTACCCCATAAATCACACCATCTTCTTTGAGTAGAGAGTCTAAAAAGCTAAGCGCGCTATCAATTTTTGCGCTAAATTGCTCGCAGCCACTTAATTGCACCTGAGTATTTTGATGTGCAATATTAACAATATCTTCAATAGAAAGTTGTTGGTTTCCAAAAAGCTGTACTTCCTGAGCTGACACTCTACTTCTCCTTTGCATTGCTGCGTTCTACTTGCTGATCGTTTTGCCAAAAATCATAAAAATTAAACCACTGATAAGGATACCGCGCGGCATAAAAGCCTAAACGTGCAGAAAAATCTGTAATCACAGTGGTTAATAGTCCTTGCCTTTGTGAGCGTGGTATTTTTAATGTTTGGCTATAATGTTCAAAAATCACATGATACTTTTTTGTTTTTTTATCTTTTAAGCAAAATAAAAAGTAAACGGGACAATCTAATAATGCAGCTAATATAAAAGGCCCTTGAGAAAAAGATGCTGGCTTACCTAAAAACTCAACACATGTTGATCGCTCACCCGTTGTAGCGCTTGTTCTATCACCAACAATAACGACTATTTCACCCTGCTCTACTTTATCTTTTAATAAAATAGCTAGATCAGGCCCCATATCGCTCACTTGAATTAAGTTAACCGACACCGCGGGGTTAATTTTTTTAAGCATTTTATTAAATTCAACAGCGTGATGAGTAAATACAAGCACATTAATTTTTTTACTGCTGCGATGCTGGCTCAGTGCTCTACATACCTCAAGGTTACCCAAGTGAGAGCCAATAAAAATGGCCCCTTGCTGTTGCTCATTTAAATCAATAAACAGCTGTTCATTAGTATATTGGATATCCTTTTTTGAAATTCGACCGAGCCAACCATCAATTTTATCAAGGGCGCTATCGGCAAAACTACAAAAATGCATAAGCTGTTGTTTAAAAGTTACTTTACGCTCAACATTATTGTAATTATTAACTTGGACTAAAAACTGCTTAGAAGCCGCGCGTGCAACTTTACCGGTAATAAACAAATAGCAAACAACCGGGAATAAAATAACCCACAACCCTTTACGGCCAAGTACTTTATGGGCAAATAGTAATATTTGTATACCTAAAAAGTTACCTCGCTCTTGCATTTTAGACCAATGTTTAACGGCCATAACGTCTCTTATATTTATGCCATAGTAAAACAGGTGAACGAAGCAGCATGCCAAAAAATAAACGCGTATGTAACCACGAAATACGCACATTATCTTGGAGTGGCTGGAAGTGTGACAAGCCATTTTCTGGGTAAATAACCTGGCTTGGTAAAAAAACAAATGGAACGTTGCGCCAATATAACCTAACCAGTATTTCTGGATCAAAGTCCATACGCTTACCGAGATTAACCTCACTTATAAGCTTATTAGTCACATTTAAAGGGTAGACTCTAAAACCACACATTGAGTCCACAATTTTAAAGCTGAGCGTTTCTATCCATACCCACACATGGGTTAAATAACGTGCTAAGTAACGGTGCTTGGGAACCGATTCATCATACACTGGGCAACAACTAATTAATGCCTGTGGGTGTGTGTTTGAAAGCTCAATCAACTTTTTGATATCTGATAAATTATGTTGCCCATCTGCATCTACTTGTATTGCATGGCTATAACCTTGCTCATACGCGCAACGCAAACCTGTTTGTACCGCACCACCTTTGCCTTCATTTTGCTCATGCGATATAAGAGTGAGGTGGGCATATTTTTTCTCAAGAGTAGCAAAAAGAGATTTAGCCTGCACACTACTGGCATCATCAACCATTATTATTGGCAGCGTATACTCAGTTAACGTTGCAAGTACTTCATCTATAACACTTACATGATTAAAATTAGGTATAACAATACAAAAATTATTCATCTGTATCACTTTTAAACACTATACGCCCTGAGGCGTGTTGGCCTTTATCTGATTGATACGAAAAGCCATACTTACCGCCAGGCTTTTCTTCAACAGTTAATTTAATTGTTAGACCAGGGGTAATAACAACCTGAAACTTAAGCACTTCAATATCTTTTACTTCACGTTTAACATTAAAGTAATTTCGCACGGCATTTACGGCCCAATCGAGCTGCACTACACCTGCTAAAATAGGGCCTTGACTAAAGTGACCTTTAAAATAATCTAAACTTGGCGGTATAAAAAGCGTTAGGCAATGACTCTGCGTTGACGATACACAGTTAACAAGTTCAGGCTTTGTGTTAATCAACTTTGACAAAAAGAGACTCCAATACTTTTAAATTTATTTTAGCTTGCGTGTTGTAGGGTAATTGATTTAGAAAACGCCATTTTTTAGGCGTGCAGATCCCTTCAAAACGATTCAATGTATGTGTTTTTAAAAGCGTATTAGTCGCTAACTTTCCATTGGCGTTTAAATATGTTCGTCCTTTATGTGTAAGCACTATAACAGCGCCTAATACTAAACGTTTCCCATTTAGCGTTATTACTTTAGCTTCCTGTACCCACTCACTTTTGCATAAATGTAGCTCTAGTTCGTCAAGGCTTAAGCGTTTTTCTTCAAGCTTTATAATACGGTCAAAACGACCTAGTAATTCAAATTGGCCATTTTGAAATAATGTACCTCGGTCATCTAATAAATAGTTTGCTTGCTCAACTAAAGGCGAATTCAACACTAATCGTTGTTCAGAGGTACTGTGTAATGTGATCCCTAAAAATGGCTGCCAATGACTAACGTTCTCTAAAGACACAACCTGACGATATGCAATTCCGCCAGTTTCGGTGCTGCCAAATACTTGAGTAATGGGTTTATTTAGCTGTTTATTTAAAGTGACAGCGTCTTCATTTTGAAGCGGCCCACCGGATGAGAAAACCCACTGTAAATGTGACTTTTCTTCTATTAAAACGTTATCTTGATGCAGCCGCTTTAGCTGTGCCGGACTGGATATAAACACGGCCTGTGTATTTGTTTTAAGTTTAGTAGCAATATGCTCGGGGTAGTTAAGCAAGTCTGTATCAATTATGTGGTTATTGCTAAGCGGCCATAACACTCTAAATAACAAACCGTAAATATGCTGGTGCGAAACACTGGCAATAAATACAGGGTTACGTTTTAAAGCAAACGTACTGTTGAGCGTTTTTATCTCTTTATTAAGCACTCGCCACGATTTAAAAATAGGCTTAGCTTGACCTGAAGAGCCAGAAGTATAAAAAACAAGGTTACCTTCACTCGGCCAAGCAATTTTATTGAACGGTGTGTAGTTAGGTGTCGTTGTTAAATTACCAATATTTTCAAATGGCGTAGTCGCATGCTCGACCAAATCACTATCGCCCAAATAGTAAGGGGTTTGCTCTAAAAGCGCATTGAGTGTTTCGCTTTGACCATTAGGCGGTAAAATTATAGTCCAGCCTTTATGCGCCAATGCAAAAAGGTTTACAGCAAAATCATAGCTACTACTCTTGAAAAGCACAGCCGATGCTTTAGTAGGCGATTGCGGAATTTTAGCCAAAACTTGATTAATATCATTAACAAATTGACGCTCAGATAACGCTGAGCCGTTATGATTAAATCGAATATTTATGCTTGCGTTATCTAAAGTATTAAACACCTGCATTCCTTTTTACTTTTTTCCTTACTAACCACTCTACTGCAAATAAAACACCCATAATAATGTATGCAATAAAACCGTTATAAAATGCCCACACATTAAGACTTGTAAACACACTAGTGTATAACGCTATACTGGCGTTAAAAACAAAAAAAATGCACCATATTTTAGTTACATTTTTAGTGTACGAAATGGCTCTTTTATCAAGCTTTGGCTCAGTGATACGCGCAAACGTTTCTATGATGCTTGGACCTTTATAAAGCGAGTAAGCAAAAACAAAAAACATAACAGTATTTACAATAACCGGATAAAGCCGAATACCAAAATCACTGCCCATCGTTTTTGATAAACCAATAGCTAAAATTCCAAGTAATGAGGCTGGCTTTATCCATGGCATTTTAGCTAATAAAGGCTTGCTTAACCAAAGCCTTATTATTAACAGTGTTAATAAAATCACAGTGAGTAAATAACTGTTGAAACGTGTCAGCCCTATATAAACAATGAAAGGGTAACAGGTTAAAAAAATCATTATTAACGCTGTTAAAAATGCCTTAAACATACTTATTTAACGAGCTTTTCTATTTCAGATACAACATCTTGCACAGTGCGAACTTGTTTAAATGCGTCAGGCTCAATTTTCTTACCTGTAATTTCACGTAACTTAACAACTAAATCTACAGCGTCAATACTGTCTAAGTCTAAATCTTCGTACAGGTTAGCTTCTAAAGAGATATCTTCAGCATCTATTTCAAATTCATTTTCTAAAATGCCGTGTAATACATCATAAATTTCAGCAGCGGTTTTCATTATTATTCCTAGTGTGTATTAATTAAGTACGTGATTGTTCTATAAATTGCGCTAAAGAGTTAACACTCGCAAAATGCGCTTTAGTTTGTTCTGAATTTGCATCAATTTTTACGTCGAATTCTTTTTTGATAGCAAGCCCGAGCTCTAGCGCATCAATGCTATCTAGCCCTAAACCATCTACAAATAAAGGCTCGTCGTCTTTTATATCGGCAGTGGTCATATCTTCAAGATCTAGGCTCGAAATAATCAATTGTTTAATTTGTTGTTTTAATTCACTCATATATAGCTAAGCTCTTTTGTAAAGTATTGTTGTAAGCCTTTCGTAAGCTGGCGGGACTGTATTGCAGGTACGTCGCTTGTATAAATAATATCGCTTTTGAAAGAATGTGGTGCTAGTTGCATAGAAAAATGCGCTTGGTATGGGGCTACTTTGTACCAAGGCGTCCCTTTAGTTAACGTATTAGGTTTCATTTTAATCAATACGGTCGTTATAGGGGCATGACATCTAAGGGCTATATTTGCAGCCCCTCTTTTAAATTTAAGCGAATTATGAGGTACTGAACGTGTTCCCTCAGGAAAAACAATTAAGTTATTCCCTCTTTTTAGTGTTTGCTCGCATTCTTTTAATAATTCTTGAGGGGCTTCATTGCTTATATAACCTGTACTTTTTATCACACCACGCATAAAAGGGTTTGTAAAAAGGTGTGCTTTTACAACGCAATCAACATTTTTAATAACCGATATAAGTACCACAACATCAATAAGTGATGGGTGATTAGCCAAAACAAGCTCGCCTTTCAAATTAGCTAAATGGGCTTTATCTTTAATATGAAAACGGATAGCACCAGTGTAATGCATTAAAGCGACAAAAAATTTAAAGCTATAATGCACTACCGTACGCGCATTTTCTTTTTGCTTTACAGGACAGCGTTGAAATAAACGTTGAACGGGGAATAGTAGTAAGGCTAAAAATAGCCCACCTAAACCAAATACACTAAAACAAAGGCCAGTGGCTATAATGCGCCAAACAAGGCCTATTACTCTTATTATTGTATTAAGCATAGTGTGTTAACAACCAACCATTAGCACTGGCGCTTTGTTTGTTAAACATTGCTTTAGCAAACTCTAAACTTAAAGGAGTAGTTGTTTGTTCGCTATTGTTAGTGGCTTGTTTAGTTAAACTAAAATGAGCTTCTTTTTCTGTAGCTAAACGTATAACTAACGCAATAGAATGTGTTATTTGTGCCTCATCTACAAATGTTGTGTACGGCTCTGGGAGTGACTCATCTGTATGCACAAGTAATATATGTGGTTGTTTATACTCAACCAACTTTATATATGCTTCAATCAAAGCGCAAGCAAAGCTATCCTTACCCGCTGCGATAGCGTTCATAGGTTGGGTGTTACCGCTAATAATGCTATACATACCAATCGCAGCGTTGTGCACACTTAAACCAAAGCCTGTCGGAGATAGAGGTTGTTTCTCACCAAGCTCTCCTAATAAATTAGCTGTTTTATGGAAATCGCCATGGCGTGATGAAAAAACAACAGGCATGTTTTCATACCCTTTATCATTTGTAACCTGGTGCGCAGTATGTAAAACCATTTTTACAAATGGTGTCATTCTTCTGCGCTGCATTGCAGGTACCCAACTTAATGTAATTGGTGATGAGTCGTACCAATTCTCAGAGGGGCTTTGTCGCTGTTCAGGCTTAATCCATGTAGCGAGTTGTTCAACAACAAATTTCACAAATAAACGTTATTTAGTAAGTAAGGGGGCGAGAATTTTACCGATATTAGCAATAAAAGTAAAATATTCATTAAATAAATGCCAGCACTTACTAACCGTTCAGCGCTGGCTCATATAACCTAAGAAAGCAAAGCAATATCACTTTGTTTTATACACTTAGCTTTATTGCCCACAATATCATCAACGTTAAGCTCGTTTATTAAGGCCTCGCCTTGTGCTTGTTGCTCATCGCTCAGTGGCACATACGGTAATCTAAATACGGGATTTACCGCGCCTGTCATCATCATTGCAGTGTTTATTGCAATCGGGTTTGGCTCGCAGAATAGCCAGTTCATTAAAGGTTGTAATGAGGTATTTAACGCATCATTTTTAGTATCCATTAACTGGCGGAACAACCCTGGTATAAGATTAGATGTGACCGATATAACACCGTGTGCATTGTGTGTGTGCCGTGCATCGTGTGCTTCGTCATCGTTACCTGACCAACACGCAATGCCTTGCTGTTCGTAATGGGCAATACGCTCGTTACCACCACATTCTTTTACACCAATTAAATTAGGGTGTTTTGCTAATGGCTCAATAATATCAGGGGTTAAATCTTGCCCTGTGCGCCCTGCTACGTTGTAAATAAACGCAGGGCCAATATCCAGTACACGTTTAAAGTGCTCGTTAACACCGGCAATAGAGGTGCGGCCATAGTATGGGTTAATTTGCAGCGCGGCATGCATACCACTTGCAAAGCCATACTTAGTGGCTTTAATAGCTTCGCGGGTATTATTGCTACCCGTATTCCCTACAATCACCAGCTTATCGCCATATTTATTTGCACTGTGCGCGATAAGCATTAAATGCTCTTCCCAGTTCATTAGCTGGCCTTCGCCGGTTGTACCACCAACCACAATGCCATCTACACCCGCTGCAATTTGTATTTCAACGAGTTCATCGTACTTTGCTAAATCTATTTCACCATTCGCTAAGTATGGGGTTTTAATGGCGGTAATTAAGCTTGCTTGTTTAATTTGTTCTAGGGTGCGCATAAAAATTCATTATTTATAAAACTTGCGCTATTTGTAACATACTTGCACGCATTTTTGCAGGCCTAAGCAAATAATAAACGTAAAATGGCTTGTGTTATTTAGTTTGATAATACAAAATACAACTACTGTACATTTAAACAGTATTTGTATTTTTAACTTTAAGCGAGCCATTATGCGTTTATCTGACTACTTAGCCACTCATTTTTATAACACCGATGAGCTTTGCCATGCTTTAAATATTGATGCCGAGCAACTAGATACATGGCAGCAGCAAAGTATTTTCCCTAAACCAAGTTATTGTATAAAAAGCCAATTAAGTTGCAGCTCGTATTCTGGTTTGTATGAATGTGAAGAGTACGATGACTATTACCCGCGCGGCTGTGTAAATTGGGGGCAAGGGCTAATAAAACAAAAAATTGAATCCTCTAGTAATGCCTTTAATTACTTTGCGCAGCAGTACACGGCAAGCCTGAGTAAACTTGCCCAACAAGGTTTTAGTTTTAATGAAGAATTATTTGGCTGCGAAATAGACGAGCATTTACAGCAAGTGTGGCAACAGTTTTTATGCAGCAAATACGGCGTACTGACACAAAACGGTTTAATTGACGAAATAGTATGTGTGGATATAGGCCGCTTGCTGGTAGACGATATTACTGAATTGCGCACTAAAGGAAGTTTGAACCAACAAGAGCGTACGCAGCTTCACCCCGCGATGAAATTACTCAATAAAGCATTAGGCCACGGCGCCGATCACGAAAAACAACACACATTACGTGCCCGTTACATAGATGCACTTATTTTAAAGTACGATTTATCGATTAAATAAAATGGCTGAGGTTTTAATACGAGGTGGGTATTTAAAAGACTAAGCAACGCAAATGGCGATGTATGTTTACGCCGCCACTGTATTTTACTCATTAACTAATATTAAGAGTGCTTTTACTAGCCGATGGTGTTGTACACATCAATATTACTGCTTGTTACAAGCCCGGTAACTTGGGTACCAAATGCTTTGTAGTGAGGCTCTTGTTTATGAGCTTCAAAGTGTTCTTGCGACGCCCACTGCTCACTTACAAGGTACTCGGTATTGTCTGAGTCACGTTTAACCGACAACTCGTAACGCAAACAACCCACTTCTTGACGTGAATACTTTTGCAGATTTTCGAGCGCAGTTAAAACAACCTCTGCGTCGATATTTTTGCTCGCTATAGTGGCAATTACCGTTAACATACGGAGTCCTTTTAAAAAAATAAAGGTGCAGCTTTGCTACACCTAATGTTGTTTTGCGTATTTTATTACTGATCCCACTGCGGCGCAAAATCAGGCGTTGCTTGGCGGTCGCCACAATCAAGTCCGTCAATACGAGCAATGTCTTCAGCGTCTAATTTAACATGGTCATTAAAGTTATCTTCTAAGTTTTTACGCTTAGTTGACGATGGAATAGTGGTCATGCCGTTGGCATTAATCCATGCAATAACTACTTGCGCTGGCGATGCCTCATGCTTATTAGCAATATCAATAATAGTTTGATCTTTAAGTACTTTACCAACTACAAATGGCATATACGCTGTAACGTGAATGTCGTGCTGGGCACAGAAAGCGCGTAGCTTAGTATTGGTTAAATACGGATGCACCTCAACTTGGTTAGTAAATATTTCACGCGAATCAAGTGTTTGCATTGCTTCGTTTAAGTTGGCAATAGTAAAATTAGATACGCCAATATGTTTTGTTAAACCAAGCTGCTTAGCTTTTAAAAGCTCCGTTAGGTACTCACTCATTGGTTCATCATTTGAAGGCGCTGGCCAATGAATAAGCAGTAGATCGACAGAGTCTACTTGTAATTTCTCAAGTGACTTTTCAACGCTGGCAATAAAGTCAGTTTTGTTAAGCTTATTGTTCCACACTTTGGTGGTTAAAAATATTTCGCTGCGCGGAATGTTACTATCTTTTATGGCTTGGCCTACTTGCTCTTCGTTACCATAAATTTGCGCAGTATCAATGTGACGAAACCCCACTTCTAACGCCATTTTTACTGAATTGTAGGCGGTATCGCCTTCTAAACGGAATGTTCCCATGCCTAAATCTGGCATTTCTATTACACGTTGTGTCATGGCTCTATCCTTATAAAATAATCGGTTAAAAATACAAACTGTTTAAAGTTTTACGAAATACACCTTTTACTTCTTTTGTGTTGTCACCTAAAAATTTATGACCTCAATACAGGTAATGAGGTCATAAATTTAAGTTTCAACCTTAACAGAATACTTTATGCTTGTTTCACTTCTCGCTTATCAAGCATGCCACTGTAACGAGTTACTACTAATGCTAGAGCACAAATTGCTGCGCCAATCCAAGCGGTATCTTGAAGTGACATGCCCTCTACTACACTGCCACCAATAATTGAGCCCAGTGCGATACCAATATTAAACGCTGCTATGTTTAAGCCCGATGCGACATCTACCGCATTAGGAGTATGCTTTTGCGCCTGTTTTACGACATAAAGCTGTAAGCCTGGTACGTTACCAAACGCAAATGCACCCCAAACTAGAATAGTCAGTACGGCCGCTACTTTTGATTCCATCGTAAAAGTAAAAGCCAATAAAATAATTGTCAGCGCGCTAAATATAATACTCAGTGCGCTAATTGGGCCGCGTTTATCAGCCAGTTTTCCGCCCCAAATATTACCAATGGCTACCGATACACCGTAAACCAGCATGATTAAACCAATCGCTGAAGGAGCAAAACCTGTTTCTTGCTCTAGAATAGGTGCTAAGTAAGTAAACGCAGTGAACGTGCCGCCGTAACCTAAAATTGTCATTAAATATACGAGTAATAAGCGTGGCTTAACAATAACCTGAAGCTGCTCTTTAAACGTTGCCGGAATAGACTGTTTTAAGTTTTTTGGTACTAAAATAGCGCTGCCAATTAAAGCGATTAAACCCAGTACCGACACCACTAAAAACGTTGCTCGCCAGCCAAAGTGTTGGCCAATCCAAGTGCCTAGCGGCACACCCGTCACTAGCGCTACAGTAAGTCCGGTAAACATAATAGCAATAGCACTGGCTTCTTTATCTTTACTTACTAAGCTTGTGGCAATCATTGAGCCAATTGAGAAAAATACCCCGTGAGCCAAGCCTGTTAAAATACGCGCTAGTATTAATGTTTCGTAACTAGGCGCTTGCCATGCAAGTAAGTTACCTAAAACAAATAAGCCCATTAAGCTTATTAGTACAATTTTACGGTTCCAACGCCCAGTTAGTGCGGTCAGTACTGGTGCACCAATGGCAACCCCTACTGCATATAAACTAACTAGCAAACCCGCTGAAGGTAGGCTTACGCCTAAATCGTTTGCAATAGTAGGCACTAATCCCACTATTACGAACTCGGTTGTTCCTATTGCAAATGCGCTTAAGGTGAGCGCCCACAAAGCCAATGGCATAATTAAATCCTCATTATTAGTTAAGACTTACAGTTTGACTAAAAATGTGTTTGCAAAAAATAGCATTAGTGACAAAATACTTTTGTAATTAATGCAAAAGTAAGGTGCTCACGTATGGCTCAGCATGCAAAAACCGAAGACTTAGAAATGTTTTTAACGGTAGTAGATAGCGGAAGTTTTTCAGCAGCAGCTAATTTGCTTGATCAGCAAGTAGCAAAAGTGTCGCGGGCCGTGTCTCGCCTTGAAAACACGTTACAATGTACATTACTAAATAGGACCACTCGCCGATTAGAGCTAACCGAAGAGGGCCATACCTTTATTAAATATGCTCGCGATGGCTTAAACACCTTACAAACCGGCGAAGAAGCAATAAAGCTTTTAAAACAAGCCCCTAGTGGAAAATTACGTATTGATGCAGCAAGCCCCTTTGTACTGCACCAATTGGTACCTTTAATTGCTGAATTTAATACGCAATATCCCCACATTACGCTCGATATAACCTCCCACGACAGCATTATAGATTTGCTCGAACATAAAACCGACTTAGCAATTCGTATAGGCGAGTTAAAAGACTCCAACCTACATGCAAAAAAGCTCGGCGTAAGTAAATTGCATTTAGTTGCAAGCCCTAGTTACCTTAAACATACACCGACTATTTCGCACACCAGCGACTTAACTCAGCATAAACTCATTGGTTTTACCGACTCGCCCAAACTTAATAACTGGCCGCTAAAATCGCCCATAGCTTTAAATTTTGGCTTAACCGCCAGTAGCGGCGAAACTGTCCGCCAGCTATGCTTGGCAAACCAAGGGGTGGCGCTGCTTTCGCACTTTATGATTGGTGATGATTTAAAATCAGGCAAGTTAATAGAAATACTGCCAGGGAGTATCAGCACGCCAAACAACCGCGAAATTGTGCAAGCGGTGTATTACAAAAACAGTGCTGTATCGTCGCGTATAATGGCTTTTTTAGATTTTATAAAACCACTGCTGAAATTGTAAGCGACGTTTTATACCAAACGCTTAATTAAGTAATCTATATTGTGGCTGGAAAAACGTGTTGATAGCTAAGCAAAAAATTGGCTATTTCGTTGTTCTCGGCAATTGCTCCTGCATTGCTCTACCTTTTGCATCCATGCAGTCGTAAATGAAAATTTTTAACGCAGGTAGCGACACGTTTAGCCCCGCAATATGATTAAATATTATTGTGGATTGGTTTTAAGCCCAAGGGCAGCACAACTAACACCCTAAATAAAAAGGAATAAAATGGACTCGTTAACGCAGGTAGTTTTGGGTAGCGCAGTAGGTTACGCCGTATTAGGTAATAAAATTGGCCGAAAAGCCGCTTTATGGGGTGCTGCTTTAGGTACTTTACCCGACTTAGATGTTTTTATTCCTTATGGCGGGCCAGTGGAGGCATTTACTTATCATCCCGGTTTTAGCCATTCGTTTATTGTGCACTTATTAATTAGCCCCCTTATTGTTTGGCTTATTTTAAAAATACACTCCGGCATGCAAATACATAAGGCGCGCTGGTTTTGGCTGGTATTTTTATGTTTATCGACCCATGCATTACTTGATAGCTTTACAGTATATGGTACGAAATTAATATGGCCGCTTAGCGAGCACCCTTTTGCTATTTCAAATATATTTATAATTGACCCCCTGTACACCTTGCCGTTATTGTTGGCCTTTCTGTGCACTTTAATACCTAAAATACACACACCGCGCATTTATAAAATTAATGCCGCTATGCTTGTGCTCAGTAGCCTTTATTTATGTAGCTCTCTTATTTTAAAAGTAATAATTAACAATAAAATAGACGCCGCGTTTGCACATAAACACATACACATTAATAACTATGTAAGCACCCCCGCCCCGCTTACAACCTTGCTATGGCGAGTTGTTGCAATGTCTGATGGGCAATATTACATAAGTTATGCCTCGGTATTTGACTCCCCTGAAGAGGTTACAATAAACCACTATAACACAAGCCCCGCTCTGCTAAACGAAATTAAAAATGAATGGGGCGTACAACGCTTACAATGGTTTACTAAAGGTTTTTATAGCGTGAAAGAGCAGCAAAATAAAATTGTTTTAACCGACTTACGTATGGGCATGGAGTGTTATTACGTATTTAATTTTGCAGTTGGAGAAAAAACCAACAAAGGAGTACAGGTTAGCAACTTTGAAAAACTAAATCAGCGCTCAAATTTAAGTAGCCTAAGTAAAGTGTGGGATAGAATTTGGAACCCTGATGTCAGTTTAGCCCCGCCCTATGCAGACAAAAACTGTATGAAAACGCCTTAACTCTCTGATTATAATTGCATTCATTAATCTGAGCTGGCGTTAAAATATTTAAGTTTGCTTTCGCTAGCTAAAAATTTTAAGTGAAAACAAAACAAATTAGCAGCTTGAGATAATTTTATTATCCAAAGCTCAAGTTGGTGGTTAATTAATAAGGCGCAGCTAAGTGAGCGTTTCACCTGCGCCTAAGTATTAATTTTGGTGCTCGTATTGGCCGCGGTATACCTCAAACACTTTTAAAACAGTGTGCTGTTCTTTATTTAGATTATCAAACCAATCGTCAAATAGTTCGTCGTTATCTTGCTCACTTAACGCCATATAGTGTGCTAATAGCTCAATAATATCGTTGTGTGTACAGTCTATTGGATTAATTTGCTCAGATAAGACTGTGTGATCGCGCTCTCTAAGGGTTTCCATCACCCCTTGGTCTATTTGTTCTTGTTGTGCTGCGTCGCTCATAGCTTACCTCTAAACCGTAAAAATTTTCTTGTTAACACTTTTTATATAGTTATAACAGCCTAAAAACTAATAGCCAGTATTTTTGGTTTAAGTGGTTATTTTTTGAATTGTTTGCGCAATTAGCCAGCAAAAACGTCAGTAAATGAGAGTAAAAATCATTTGCACAAATACCGTAAACGCGATAACCTATAGTTATATTATCACATAACAAATTGAGGCGTATTATGAAACCAAATATCCATCCAGATTACAACGTGGTTGCTTTTCACGATACAGCTGCCGATAGCTACTTCATTATTGGCTCAACCATTAAAACAGACCGCACTATTGAGCTTGAAGGGAAAACGTATCCGTATGTGCCTATTGATGTGTCTAGCGACTCGCACCCATTTTATACTGGTAAGCAAAAAACAGTGGCTAGTGACGGCCGTGTCGCGCAGTTTAACCGTCGCTTTAAAAACTTATCTACTGCCAAAAAAGGTGAGTAATGAAAGTATTAAGCTCGCTTAAAAGCGCTAAGCAACGACCAGGATGTCAAATAGTGAAGCGAAAAGGACGTGTTTTTGTAATATGTAAAGACAATCCACGTTTTAAAGCAGTACAAGGAATGAAGAAAAAGTAACACTAATCCCGTGAAGTATACGGGTAAACGAACCATGTTTACCCGTATTTTTTATTTAACAACTACAGAAAACTCAGGTTGGGCCTGAATCACTTTTTTAACAGTACACGTATTAACCGCAGCAATAAGTGCTTTTTTATATTTTTGAGGAAAGCCATCTGGTAAATTAATTTCGATAGAAAATAATTTTTTACCTTCTTCATCTACGTTTTCATTATTTTGCGTAAGCGTCATCCCTTGTGTAGAGATATCGCGTTGCTCACAAAATTTACGTGCATAAAACCCAGCACATAGCACCATGCTTACTAAGAAGTAGTCAAACGGTTCTGGGTGTTCGGCACCGCCACCAGCATTAATACTTTGATCGCTTATTACTTCAAGGTCGCCAAATTTTGCACTTTGTTTTTGACCCTCTAACAATGACACTGAAATTTCCATTACTATTCCTTAATTAATCTGCACCCTAGATAAGAGCTTTACTAAAATATTGAAAAATGAGCATTCAAAATTTTTAATCTGCAGCTATACATTTTATTAAAACATCACAAACCTGCGAATCAATAATGCGCTACTGCGAAAAAGTTAGCGTAGGTAGCGCTGAAATAACTGCTCGACATTAATTTACAAAAAAGCTGAGGTTAATTACCAAATAATAAGTCAAAAAAACCTGGAGGCTCGTGCAATTCATGATACTTCTTGCGTAAATCATCTATATTTTTAAGGGCTGGCTTTGCTGCATCAAGCCCGCGCTCATTCGCTAATTTTTTTGCCAACTTTGCTTGCGCAATAACTTTATCTAGCCCTTGTAGCGACATTTGTGCTTCTTTATGAAAGGTCGCTTTTTTACTGGTTTCAACCAAAGTAATAAACTTATCTATGGCGGTATTAAAGCCACCTATACCTACTGATTGCACCGCATTTTTATAAGCAAGGCCAGTATTTTTCATATTAACTTCGAGATCAACTTCTTGCTCTGAAATGGCCGCAGTACTAAATACAAAAGTAAAAATTAAAACTAAAAACTTCATGGTAAAACCTATTTATAAAAAACAGTATAAGTGTATCAAGTTTACGTAATAAAGTAACTCAAGGTGCATAGGAAGCTAGATAACTGTAAAGGGGCTTTACAATAAACAAATAATAAAACGGTAATGGATAACTTTTATTCAACGGTTGAAACACGCTTTATCAGCGAAGTTGATTTATACACAAATGTAGAGCTTGCGAGTAACTCGAACCCAAGTAACCAAATGTCTTACGGTAAATACTTTATTACTGATATGACTGTGGGTTACAACTTCGATAGCGGCTTAGGCGTTAAAGTAGGTGTTGATAACCTATTTAATCGTAAACTTCCGTACGGTACACGCGGGACAGGCGAAAACAGCGCAAGTTACGATAACATTGGCCGCTTTGGCTACATTAACTTAAGCTACAGCTTATAATTAGTAACAACGTTTATTAATTAAGTTAAAGGCTCGCACTGCGAGCCTTTTTATACCAATGCGCTTAATTAGGTGAGCTATTTTGCAAATTGGTATTACTGCACTTTATTTAATATTACTTAACCATACACTTTGATATGGCTCTAACTCTATAGTGAGTTGGTCCTCGGTAATTGTTTCATTAGCCACTAAATCAAACCACTGCTGGGTGTTAATTAAATTTAAATCTGCAAGGGTAAGTACTTGTGGTTTATCACTTATGTTGTAAACGCAAAATATACTTTGGCGCCTGTCTATACTTTGCCGCCAAAAACCAAATAACCCCCCCGCTAAGTGCAGCGTAAATTGCGTGGCATTAGGATGAAATGCGCTTTGTTTTTTTCGAATACCTAATAAATGCTTAATACCATTAAACACTTTGTGATGATGGCTATATTTATCACCTAAAGCCGATAATAGTTTTGACTCTTGCCAACGATGACGGTTAATTGCACGGTTATGCTGTGAGTTTTCAAAGCGTTCGTAATCGTTCGTTGTGCCAAGCAAGCTATGAATATAAAGCCCGGGGATCCCTTCAAGCGCAAACATAATGGCGTGTGCACACATAAATCGCTCAAGGCCAAACTTATCTTGCCCATTGTGCGTGCCTTGTAATGCATCAAAAAGTGCAATATTTAGTTCATACGGTGTGTGCGTACCATCGTTACTGGTGCGCATTGATACACGCCCGCCAAACTGCATAGACGTACTCACCAATGACGCCACTTCGCTTGGCTGTAACAAACCTTCTATTGGCCTAAGTCCAATGCCATCGTGCGAGGCAATAAAGTTAAAGTATGTGGTGCCGTTTTGCGCAGGCGGCATACTCATCATCCAATGCTTAATGGCTGTGCTATCTCCACTGAGTAATGTATGCAGTAATAAGGGCGGTAAGGCAAAGTTATAAATACTGTGGGCTTCGTTGGCGTTACCAAAGTAAGAGAGGTTTTCTTGGTTTGGTATGTTTGTTTCGGTAATTATGACAACGCTTGGCTCAGTATGCTCTATTAGGGTGCGAATAAGCCTAACTGCTTCATGCGTTTGCGGTAAATTAATGCAATTTGTATTGAGCTGCTTCCATAAAAATGCAACCGCATCTAGCCTAAACAAACGTACGCCGTTATCTAAATAATGGCGAATAATGCTTATAAATTCTTTTAAAACTTCCGGGTTACCAAAATCAAAATCAACTTGGTCGTGGCTAAACGTACACCATACATGTTTTTCGCCGCTTGGTGTGGTTACCGTATTTAATAGCGGTGACGTACGTGGGCGTACTACGTTACTTAAATCATCGGTTAAACTTGCCGTTTTAAAGTAATCTTTGCCGGGGTCTAAATCGTTTAAAAAGTTTTCAAACCATACACTTCGGCTAGAGCAGTGATTAATCACTAAATCTGCCATTAGCTTTACATCTTTGGCAATATTTTTTATATCTTGCCAATCCCCTAGCGATTCATTTACTTGCACGTAGTTCATTACCGCAAAGCCTTCATCAGAGCTATACGGGTAAAATGGCAATATATGCAAAGCATTAAGCTGCATATCGCACTGCTCTTTTATAAACCGGTGCAAGGTTTTAAGCGGTGCTTCTACAGGTTTTGCAACAGCTTGATCTCCCTCATCGTGCTTAATAATAGAGTCGCCATAGGCTATTAATATAATATCTTGCTCGTCCCAACGGTTAGTATGGGGTGTAGGGTCGCGCAGCGGGCTGTCGCCTAAAATTATAGTTATAAGCTGCCCAGCCAGCTCTGTAATACTTAAGGGCAGTTCAACATCTTTATAAATAATATGTAGATGTTGCTCTACCCGCTGTAAAAATAATTCACTTACTGTATTCACACGCGCCCCTTATTATTGTTTTATTTATTCACTAAATTCTTTATTATCAAGATCAACCGCTTCTCTTAAGCGCTCAAAAACATCTGGCATGGCTGATACAACACGGTTCCAACTTGGCACAAATGGCGCTTCCATTGGGTTTTCTAAAAAGTGCTGACCTGCTTCCATAACATTTTTGGCGAACATTTCTACGGCCTTTTCCTCTTGGTGCACATCTAAGGTTAAACCATTCATCAGTGCATCGTTATGATACGTTTCTATAAAGTCTAAACCAATACGGTAGTAAGTTGCTTTTAAAGAACGAATTGTTTCGCTGGTAAAAGTAACCCCTTGAGTGGCTAATTTTCTAAATAGTGCCTTGGTTATATCTATCGACATTTTAGATAAACCGGCGTTTTGGTCATCAAGAGAAAGTTCCTGGTGCTTATGATCGTAATTATCAGCAATATCCACTTGGCATAAGCGATTATGCGAATAATTACGGTACATTTCACTGAGTACGCCAATTTCAAGGCCCCAATCACTCGGGATACGAATATCGTTTAGCACATCACGTCTAAACGAAAACTCCCCTGCTAACGGGTATCTAAAGGTATCCATATATTCTAGGTAGTCGGTATTGCCTAAAATAGTTTTGAACGAGCGTAATAACGGCGTTACTAATAAGCGCGATACTCGGCCATTAATTTTGCCGTTTGCAGTACGTGGGTAAAAGCCTTTACAGAATTCATAATTAAAACGAGGGTGCGCTACAGGGTAAATTAAGCGCGCTAACAAACCTCTGTCGTAAGTTAAAATATCGCAGTCGTGCAGGGCTATCGACTCTACCTCTGAGGTGGCCAATTTGTAACCCATGCAATACCACACATTTCTGCCTTTACCAAGCTCACGCGGTGCAACGCCTAGCTCTTGTAATTCTTTATCAAGCGCTTGCAAACGAGGACCATCGTTCCAAAGCACTTTGTGGTTTTGGTTAAGCTCTTTAAAAAAGCCTAAAGCATGGCGGTATTGTGATTCGTCTGCCCTGTCTAAACCTATGGTAATTTGCGATAAATAAGGAACCTCTCTGAGTTCTTTTACAATGTTTTGCAGCGCTGGGCCTTCAAGCTCACTAAACAACGAAGGGAGTATTAACCCCATTGGCCGTTGCTTACTAAAACTAATTAGCTCTTCTTCAAGCGCTTCTACCGGTCTATCGGCGATATTATGTAAGGTTGTGATGATGCCATTTTGATAAAAATCAGCCATGTGATTTTCGCTCCTCAATAGTATTTAAAATGCTGCTAATACAAGGCAATGTGGTTATTTCTTCAATCCAACCCAGTGGAGCGGGCGATTGCGAATAACGCGCCTTGTTATGTGTTAACTTAACCGGCTTTTTACTGCTTGGGTTATGTATGATAATGGCGATATCAGCTTGCTCTAGCATCTGCTTATCGTTGTCACTATCACCTAGTGCAATTACCGTGAGAGGCTTTCTAAAATGTTGTGAAATTTGTTTAACTAACCACTGCTGTGCAGCGCTTTTATCGGTGTTTTTAGCAATATGTATAAACCGCCCGCCTATTTTTATTTCGTAGCCGAGTGCTTTAACATCGTTTACAAACGCATTAAGTAATTCATCGCTTCCGTGCCAATAAAGTGGGTCTGAAAAATCGCGTGTTTGAGCGCGCCTTGCATGCGCTTCATCAAGCCCGGTGAGGGATGATATTTGCTCGCTCGACAAATCACTAAATAACTTATAATGCGATTTATATTCGCTGCTTAAGGAGTCTAAATCACTAAGTAAGTTAGATAAGGGTGATGCAAATGCATAACACCAATACGCCCCTACTTGCGTGCAGCCAATGGGTTTAAGCTCAAAATAATCTACGGGTAAATAAGCCGCCGCGCCATTTTCAACAATAAAAGGCTGTTGAATATTAAGCTCGTTTTTAAGTTCAACCACTTCGCAAAATGTTTTACTCGTATTAAACACCACAGGAATGTGGGCTGCTTGTAAATCTTGCAGCAAGCTACTGATATTTTTAGTGTTGTAATCGGCGTGATCGAGTAACGTGCCATCTAGGTCGGTAAATATAATAGGTTGCAGCGTATCGTCGCTGGTTAAGTTCATAGCACTAATATCGCGATTACTATCAAGCTCTATAAGGGCATTAGCTTTAGCGCTTAGGGTGTTTAAGTTTTCGCGAGTAATACGCTCAAAATGAGAAATAAAGTGCACCAGTTGCTCATCACTCATGGTGCCATCGCCCTCGCCTTTAGCGGCAATAAGCTTTTGCTCTTGCTCTTGTCGCCACTTAAATACATCTTCAAAGCTCGGCGCTTTGAGCATCACCGTGTAATCTATTTTACTAAACACACTTTTGTATTCATTTGCTAGGCAACTGTTTACACAACGACGCCACACGCCTTCTTTATCGTGCTGTGTTTCTAACTCGTTTATAGGCTCACTTAAAGAAAATAACGGTTGTGGCTCACTACCTACGCACCAGCCTTCTAAAATAATAATATCAATGGGTTTATTGTTACATTGCCATGTTTGCTCGGGGCTGCAATCGTCGTGATGCTTGTCAAATTTAGGCAAAGGTACGCCAACCTCTTTTGCAAGTAACCTGCTTATGGTGGTATTCATTAACCCTACATCGTGGGTGCCAGGCACACCGCGGGTGGCAAATAATGGGTGTACGTCTTTGGCAAGTCCTTGGCGGTGTGCTTTAGATAAGTAAAAATCATCAATAGAAAGCGCGACACTGGTAAACGGCGTGTTGTTACTAAACCAAGTAACTAAAAAATCTGCGAGGGTGGTTTTTCCTGAGCCTTGGCATCCATTTATGGCGACAAAAATAGGGGTGTTATTTTTTTTTGATTCTAGAATATCGTGTGCAAGCGGGATAAAAAATTGCTCACTAAGGTACTGATACTTTAAAGGCAATTGGTGCTTTGCTAAAAATGGGGTTATATCCACAATACTGGCCTCTGACATAGTAACTCCTTATATTATGAAGTAACAAATGCAGGTACTAGACCACTATTATTTTTATTTAATTATTAGTAACTTACAAAAATAGCGCAATTAGTATGCGCTATTTTGGTGCGTAAATTTTACATACAGTGCAAAATTAATCAGTTTCTGGTTCAGCTTTTGGCAATACTAAGTTAAGCACAATACCTAAAATGGCGCACAAGCTAACCCCTTCTAAGCTAAATTGGCTGCCCCCAATGTGCATACCGCCAATACCGCATACTAATATAAGTGCCACAATACTTAAATTACGGGGTGCAGTTAAGTCATCCCCAGATTTAACCAACGTATTTAAGCCCACTACCGCAATTGAGCCAAATAACAAAATCATTATGCCGCCCATCACAGGTACAGGAATTGTTTGTAAACCAGCGCCCATTTTTGCCACAAAGGCCAGTACCACAGCAATTATGGCAGTCCACATCATTACTTTAGGGTTAAAGTTTTTGGTCAGCATCACTGCGCCAGTTACTTCAGAGTAAGTCGTGTTTGGCGGACCACCAAATAAAGAGGCAGCGGCAGTGGCTAAGCCATCACCAAATAAGGTGCGATGTAAGCCTGGTTTTTTTAAAAAGTCTTTATTGGTTACTTGGCTAATAGCCATCATATCGCCAATATGCTCAATAGCAGGTGCAATGGCAACAGGCACCATAAAGAGAATGGCTTGCCACTTAAATTCGGGCCATGTGAAGTTTGGTACAGCCAACCAGCTGGCTTCGTTTACGCTACCAAATTCAACCACACCAATTACCAGTGATAAAACATAACCCGATATAACACCCGCTAATATAGGGATCAGCTTATATACACCTTTGCCCCACACAGCAAAAATAAGTGTTACAACAAGAGAAAACAGCGAAATAATAATGGCTTTATCGTAAGCAATAAGTTCAATACTGCCGTCGCCACTTTTACCCATTGCCATATTTACCGCAACCGGTGCAAGGGCTAAACCAATCACCATAATAACGGGGCCGACGACCACTGGCGGTAAAATTTTATGAAGTGTTGCCACCCCTTTAAATTTAACCAATAGCGCTAACAGCATATAAGCACAGCCCGCTGCCATTAAACCACCCATGGTGGCTGGCACGCCCCACATTTGTACTGAGGCAATAATAGGCGCAATAAACGCAAATGATGACGCTAAAAATATAGGCACCTTGCCTTTCGTCACTACCTGAAATAATAAAGTACCTATACCCGCTGTAAACAAAGCGACACTTGGGTCAAGCCCAGTTAATAAAGGCACTAACACTAACGCACCAAATGCTACAAACAACATTTGGGCGCCGGTTAAAATGGTTTTTATAGAAAATGTAGAATTATTTTGCACTGTTAAACCTTAGTAAACCGTACCGAAAATTTTGTCACCTGCATCGCCAAGCCCTGGGATAATGTAACCCTTTTCATTTAAATGGCTATCAACTGAGGCAGTAAAAATCTCAATATCAGGGTGAGCGGCTAATGTTTTTTCAACGCCCTCAGGTGCAGCAACCAGTACAATTACTTTAATGTCTTTACAGCCTGCTTTTTTAAGCATATCAATTGTAGCAATCATAGAGCCGCCAGTTGCAAGCATTGGGTCTATAACTAAGCTTAAACGCTCATCAATATTGCCTACTAACTTTTCAAAGTAAGGTACTGGCTCAAGCGTTTCTTCGTTACGCTCAAGGCCCACTACACTTACCTTAGCCGCTGGAAGTAATGACATTACGCCATCCATCATGCCAAGGCCCGCGCGTAAAATTGGCACAACAGTAATTTTTTTGCCTTTAATGTGCTCTACTTTTAATTTGTTGCCGTCCCAGCCAGTAATTTCGTTATCTTCTAACTGTAGGTTTTTAGTTGCTTCGTAGGTTAATAAGGTACCTACCTCAGAGCATAATTCACGAAAGCTTTTAGTACTTATACCGTGAGCGCGCATTAAGCCTAATTTGTGTTGAACTAGAGGGTGTGAAATTACGTGAATTGACATGATAAAAACCTACTGATACAAGAATTGGCGGTATTTTATATTAAAAAAGGTCATTTGACCTGCAATTTTAAATAAGTTTTCATAGATCGTGCCAAAATGTATTGATTTGCTTGATATTTATGCAAGCGATGCACTAATTTATGTTTATAAGTTGTTATCTGATAACGTTAAATTTACTTGCGCCATCATGTAGCTATTTATTTTAAAATGAGTTGGGCTCCAACCCGCTAAAAAACGATAAAAATCGGCCCAAGCTAATGGCCATAATGCATGCCACTTTGCAATTACGTCATCGGCATTTATTTGCGGTTGAAACACTAAAAGCGCATTTTTTAATTGGCTAAAATAGTAATGTAAATACTCATCGGCGCAGGTATGTAATTGCTCGTCGCTTAAGCAGCTGGTCATAAAATACATTACATCGCAAATCCCTACCCCAGCCCCTACATACTGAAAGTCATAAGCGAGTATTTCACTTTGCTCATTTGCAGCAAAATTGGCAAGTTTAGCATCGCCATGTATCAAGGTTTTGTAGTGTGATGATTGCAGTATTTTATCAATTTTATGAGCCGCATTTTTAATATCGGACTTTTCGTCAGCGCTTTGTTTTAACTTATTAAACTCATCTGGCCGTGTGCTCAAATGCCAATAGTTCCCTTGTTGCCATAAGCCCTTTGCGGGCTTATTTAAATTAAAGGCATGAAAATGGGCTAGCCACGTAAGTATTGGTTTTATGTCAAGCGCACTTGCTTGAGCAAAACCATGTTGCGTAAAGTTTTTAAACACTAACGCATAATCATCACCATCATTAATTGCATTAATACAGGTAATACTTTTAGCGCTTGTCGGTAAGTACGCGCTGTATAACCTATAAAAATTATATTCAACTTTATAAGACTGCTGCTTTCTCTTTAATGCAAATTCGCTTTGCTTAATTTTTGGATGATTTATGTGGCTTGGTATTTTAATCGCTTTGATAACACATGGCTCGGCATCAAGCCTGCACTCGACAATACTGCCACACCCGCTCCAAAGCGAGGTTAGCGTATCGCCCATTTCAATGTGTTTAAAATGAGGCTGTAAAAGAGGAAGGTAAAATGCCATAGCTATATTAAGTCATTAAGTTTTTTATAGTTTAACATTAGAAGGTATTTTTAATAAAACGATAGCATTCATAAACTTCTTTCTTTTTAGCGTGACACCCACTTTAATTCCAGCCTTTCTTAAAGTGACATCCACCTTAATTTCTACAAAGTAAATTACCCTAGATTCTAATTGGAAGTGCACCACCTAATTCATTATAGACTTCATTTGGTGTTTTAAATCCTAAACATTTTCTAGGGCGATTATTTAGTTGCTCCTCTACCTTTTTTAATTGCTGATGGCTTACTTTGCTAAAGTTTGTTTTCTTCGGATAATACCTTCTAATTAACCCATTTATTTGCTCTACAGCACCTTTTTCCCAACTGTGATAAGGCTCACAAAAATAAGATTTATTTTTCAAAATGGCTTCTACTTTTTTAAACTCCGTATTTTCAGAGCCATTGTCATAAGTTATCGATAAACAAGAGCTTGGTGGGTAAATAGATAGTTTTTTACATATTGCATTCGATGTCGCTAGAGCTTTTTTAGATGATAATTTAGTGATGTGACACACTCTAGAAACTCGTTCAAGTAACACATTCAGCGCACATTTTCTGTCGCTAGATTCAACAGAGTCACTTTCCCAATGCCCAACGTTTTTTCTGAGATTAATGTCATCTGGTCTGTCTAAAATACTACATCTTTGACCCCAAACTGTTTTCGTTTTACGGGTTGGATATTTTTTCTTACGCTTTTTATGCTGCCTAGCTAAATATACAATAAGTGATGTTTCATTCTTGTATATATATTGATAAATGGCCTCGTGAGATACGCTGGGTAAGGTTTTATCAAATTTTATTCGTCCAGCTATGATCTCAGGACTCCACCCAAGTTTGAGTTTATCTGCCACATAGCGTTGAGCTTCAACAGACTTAAGCTTAACTCGCTTAACTCGCTTAGCTCTCTCCCTTACCCTTACTTCATAATACATTTGAGCTGGATGAGGGTAATAAGTTGGTACGTAATAATCATATTTATTACGCTTTAGCTCTCGGCTAATAGTGCTATGTGAGCGATTTAGTAATCGGCTCACCTCACGTATTGATTTTTTTTGGTAATGATACCACTCAAATAAACGACAACGTTCAAAGTTAGATAAATGTGAATATTGGGTACCCATGGCACACCTCCTGAACTTATAGTTTAGTAAAGGTGGTGCACTTCGACCTTGAATCTGGCAAGTTAAAGTTAACTAATGAATTTATGTTTTTTAACTGTCCAAAAATAATTTGAGTTTTAAAATAGAGGTATTACTAAATAAAGCTTAAATGCCAGCCACAAAAAATCCCTACATTATGTAGTTGGAGTGCTCAAAAAGTGATTTGGCTCTAAGCGAATAACTTTGCGCAGTTACTGATATTCGCTCGCCGCTTTCGGTTTAAGTTTTCGCAATACCCTTTTTGTGAGGCTGGCCTGCCCACTGCACCATGAAATACGCGCGTAAATTGTGTGGTGAGTTTTAACCAGTTTTCTGATGATATATTAAGCCTTTCTAACAAAGGAAGGGTCATATTATCTATATGCCCGTGCTTATCCTCTCGCATTACTCGCCCTGTTAGCTCAACAAGTTCAAGGTAGGATTTAAGCTCAAACGGCAGCCCTTTAGGCATTACTTGACGTGACATGCCTGCAAAGCGAAGTAGTTGCTTTGGCTGCTTGCCTTCTTTTGCACATATTAAGCGTACTTGAGCGCTGGTATGGTCTGACTCTTCTGGAGTGTTAGCTATTTTAGCTCTAATGGGGTTTAAATCTACATAGGCCATACACGCTGCAATTGCGGCTTCATCAAGTAAAGCTTGCGATTTGAACCTACCCTCCCAAAACCTCCCTGTGCAATTATCTTCTTTATTTGCTCTTCGCGCTATATCTTCATTTAACAGGCGCATAAACCAGCTAATACTTGCTAAACGTTCTCGGTATTGTTTTACCGTTTGATTGAAAAAGATGAGTTCAACTTTACTTAGCTTCTCGCCTTGTATGTATTTTTGCGTTAACAATGTGCCTTTACAGAGTTTATGCCAGCGAATAACAATCGCTTTATCATTCAGCCTATTTGCCTTTTTATCATCTACATACAGTACTAAATGGGTGTGATTGCTCATTACGGCATAAGCGCACACATCAATACAAAATACCTTAGCTAATTCACCCAGCTTATCTTCAACCCATCCTCGTCGATGCTCGTAAGATTGACCAGTGAAACGGTCTTCGCCACATAAAAATGCACGACGAACACACCGTGAAATACAGTGATAGTATTTTGTATCAACCAAACTTACTTGTCGCTTTCTTGCAATTGCCATAAGACACCCTGCCTATTTTTTGCACTAAATAAAAGCTAGCCTCTAATTGAGTTAAGTGCAAAATTTAAGATGGGTGTCAGGTTTATTTATTAAGTGCAAAATTTAAGATGGGTGTTAGGTTTATTAGTTTTTATATCACACGCACTAAAATGTAATTTTCACATTTGAACTGGGATCTTTATTAAGTAAGTAATCAACCTCTTCAATAAGGTTGTCATTATCCCTAACAAAGTCATTTAAAGTACTAATAGAGTCAATAATTTCCATGTAACCTGAATTTTCATCATTCTGAATTCTATATAAAGTGTTATTTTTTTCTGTAACCACTTCATACGTTAAACCATATGATTCAGATAATTTCTCATCATAATCATTTAGTTCTTGAGATATCATTCGAGCTTTTAAACTGTCGATGCTATCATAGGCTGTAATTACAGCCTCTTTAGCGCTATTAGGATTTCTCTCTTTATCTGTCCAAGCCAATAAGCCTTGGTAAACTTCTTTATCGGCATTTTCGCGGTCGATTGTGATGATAAGATATGGAATCCTTTGAGAAGATGAGTGTTTTTTAAGGTCATACATTAAGCCAAAAAAATTCAAAGGATTATATACATTAATATCCGCGACATCCTTTGTTCGTAACGTATTTAATATATAGTCTACTTGGTTGCACCATCGATAGTTGGCAGATAAAAATTTATTAAGCTTTTTCCTAACCATATTAAACTGATACTCTCTACATGGCGTAGTCTTAATGTTAAACCCGTAAGGGTGATCACCTGTAAAACCACACGCCATCGAAAGCATATCATCACTATCAAATAAAGCATCTGAAAACATGTCTCCAACGCCTAAAGGCTCACCATGGCTCCATGTACTTAAGGTATTATTTAAACTATGTAATGCAAGACCTGTATATTCACCAACACCATAGTTCAATCTAACTTGTTCGAGCAAAATTTTACTTCTTAATTCATACTCAGCTCCATCCAATTGCCATAAGTTCAATATACCTTCAATATCGAAGTGATTGTCATTTAGCTCCCTTACTGGCAGTGAAGATATTTCGTTATATAACCTATCGGTATCAGTCGTAAACATAGACCATGAGAACCCATATGGGTGGATAATATTATTATCACCCCCCGTGTAGTCCATTTTTATAATAACACTATTACAAGAAGGTAATGATTCCAATGTTGACGTAAAATCAGCATATGCTTTATCACGTTCATTCTGTTCACTGAACTCAAAGAAAATAAAGTTTTTTAAAGGGCTTAGATCACCACTATTATATTTAGGGACAATTTGTTGAAATATAGGTTCTTCATTAGGCTTATACACTATACTATAGCCTGTAAATTCATATTGAGAAACCCGTGAGTATTCATCAAATGCTTCTTCAAGTTCTCGCCAAACGGTTGAGATTACTACACATCGAATTTGACTTTCTTCTAATCTATTCTTGTTTTTAAGCATGTTTGCATACTTCATTAACTGTTGAATAGCAGATCTAGCCGTCTGATCACTTTTTTTCAATTCAATTAGAGTAAAACAACCAAACTCATCTTTCGCTAATATATCAACATAAGCAGTTCGACCATTCGGCATTTTTATGTAATGCTCCTGCGCCACAACTTTTAAGTTGGGATCAAGGGTTTTTATATATTCTGCTATGTTTTCTCTTATTTCTGCTTCTTTTATCTTCATGATATTTCCTAGCCACGATGTGATATAACGCTTTGCTAAGGGGCAAATAATGGTTGGCTATACTGTGCGAGGCACGAGCGCGGCCAACTGTTATTTGTCCCGCTTGAGCAACTTGTTATATGCAGCGGTAGTAATACCAAAAGCTACACAAACTGGCAGTTGCCGTAATATAAAAACCTAACCGTGAATTTTTACGCTACACACGAAAGGTTGAACTAATTAATAGTGTTGCCACCTTTGAAAAAGGTAATAAAGGCAACACTTATTAGTGAATTGCGCCAAACCGAATTTAGCGTAAAACACAACCTGCTTGTATGCGCTAAAATTAGAATCACACACTACACGTTAAAACACATTGAGTTTGACGCGCAAAAAAATAACCACGCACCAAACCATAAAACTTAAAGAATACTTTCTTGGAAAGCATATAACAGCTTATTGAACACCACTTTGGGGGTTTATAACACCCCAAAACGGCGTATATTACATTGCTTAATAATTCCACTAAACAACTTCTATGTAAACAAGTAATTACGTATTTTGTAAAGTTATTGTTGTTAAAATACACCAAAACGACTTTTAATAATGTTATTGGACAAAACACGAAAAACTGTCTATATATACAGTGCGTTTTTAAAAGTTGAATATCATTTATGAAATCTCTCTTTCTAACCATGATTAAAGACCATATGTATAGCAAACGGTATGCAAAGAGCACCATTGAAGCTTATCTTTTTTGGATAGCTAGCTATATCCGCTTTAATAATATGCAGCGCCCAAGCTCTATGGGAGACACTCAAGTGGAATCGTATTTGAACCATTTAGTAAACTCGCAAAACGTAGCGCAAGGCACACAAGCGCAGGCACTAAATGCGCTAAGTTTCCTATATAAAGAAATAATTAAGAGCCCCCTTTCATTATGATTAGACTTTGTAAAAAGTGAACGCCCAAGAAAACTACCCGTCGTGCTTACTCAAACAGAAGTTTCAGCGCTATTTAAACACTGTGTAGCAAAGCACTATTTACCCTGTGGATTACTTTATGGCAGTGGTATGCGATTAATGGAGGTACTGCGTTTACGAGTTCACGATATTGACTTTGACTATAGCTTCATTCGAATTTGGAACGGCAAAGGTAATAAAAATCGTACTGTGACACTTGCTGAAGAATTAATACCAATGCTAAGAAATCAAATAATTCAAGTTGATGAATATTTACAGTTAGATTTAAAAAATGATACGTACACCGGTGTATGGATGCCTCATCGACTTAGTAAAAAATACCCAAGCGCTAATAAGTCTTTACAATGGCAGTTTCTGTTCCCATGGCATAAATTAAGTACGGACTCTGAAACAGGAGTAATAAGATGTCACCACTTAGATCATTTAGGGGTAAGAAAGGCAGTTAAACTATCTTCGACAAAAGCACATATTAATAAACACGTTACCCCACATACTTTGCGCCACTCATTTGCTACGCACTTGCTGCAAAGCGGCGCTGATATACGTACAGTACAAACACAACTAGGTCATAGTGATGTACGTAAAACACAAATAATACCCGCTGTATTGAATTAGTGAGCAATTATAGCGATAGATAAATAGCTCAATAACAAGGCAAAAACTTGGTTATATAGTTTATCTATATGGGAAGTTTTTAACGCAGCTAATGAGTTATTTCGAACGCTAAACTGTTCAACGTTTTAATTCAGTGGGTATCCTACCCATGTATTACAGCAAGGTGCCAACGGAGTTATCAGCTCTTTTTCAAGATTATAAGTGTCTCTTTTAAACCTCTGCACATACATACTCGCTTACAAATCAATACCGCTATCTATCTCTACTTTATAAAACACATAAAAAAGCCCCGCTTGGTTTTAAACAAACGAGGCTCCACACTAATTTTTTAATCAAGAATAAAAGCGCCGATACAGCGGGCGCTTTGCATCATTGAATTTTATTGATTAACTACACTTTTAAGTGGGTTAACTGGTTGTGCGTTGTCATCTAATAAGTTCATGTCAAAGTCGAACTCATCAACGCGAATCGCTTTTTCACGCTTTTTGTTGTAATCAATTAGTTGCGCATGTTCATCCGCAGTAATTACATTTGCCGCTAATGCGTTATCTAGCGTAATGGCAAAACGTGTACCTGGTTTAATCTTTTTAGCGCGCAGCGCTTTTTTAACTTTAGCCAGCTCAACAAGTGATGCCATTTTAGCTTTATAAGCTTGCTCGTTAATGTGATGACCGTCGCCTTCTACAGGCTTAACTAAATGCGTAATTTGCGCTTTAAATGCGGTATCAAGCTGTGCTTGTTTTGCTAATTCACGAATTAAGTCGTCGCTAATTTTTGGCATTTTAGTTGAGTAGTTCATTGTTACAAAACGAATAAACTTACGAGTACCACTTGCAGGGAAGTTATCTAAAAACTTATGCAGTGCTTCTTCAGCGCTTTGCAGTGCAAAACGTGTCGCGTAGTGGAAGTACGGCGCTGCTTGTTCGCGCTCGCTGCTTGCTACTTTTTGCTCGTAATACTTAATTGACGCCATTGCCGCGTATAAAAAGCTCATTACATCGCCTAAACGTGCTGATAGCATTTCAGCCTGCTTTAATTTACCGCCAAGTACGAGTAACGAGAAGTCGGCATACACTGCTAATTTTGCAGATAGTTTATGTACGGCTTTTTCGTATTCACGTACTTCTGGTAATGCAGAGTTTGCACTTGCAGTAAAAGGTAAAACACCTAAACGGAACGCACGTAAGCTATTTGCTGTGCTGTAACCAATTGTTTTACGCAAAATGCCGTTAAACTCTTTATCTGCACCTTTATCTTCACTATGGATTGATTCAACCATAGATTGTAAATAAGGGTGACAACGCATAACACCTTGACCAAAAATCATCAGGTTACGTGTAAGAATGTTCGCGCCTTCTACTGTAATAGCAATAGGCTGTGCTACGTAACCGCTTGCAAGGGTATTTTGTGGACCATTTTGAATCGCTTTACCCGCTTGAATATCCATTGCAGAATCTAATACGTCGCGACCAAGCTCGGTCATGTGATATTTAGCTATTGCTGTCACAACCGATGGTTTTAAGCCCATGCCTAGGCCTTCAGTTGTCAGCACGCGCATTGCTTCTTGAAGGTATGTTTTACCTGCAATGTCTGCTAGTTTTTCTTGAATACCTTCAAATTGACCAATTGCTAAACCAAACTGCTCACGCACTGCTGCGTATTCAGATGCTGATTTAAACGCCACTTGTGATGTACTTACACCTAGTGCAGGTAATGAAATACCACGCCCTGCGCCTAAACAGCTAACCAGCATTTGCCAACCACGACCGATGTTTTTCTGGCCGCCAATAATAAAGTCCATTGGTACAAATACTTTGTTACCACGTGTAGTACCGTTATAAAAACGAATTCCCATTGGGTCATGGCGGTTACCAAGCTCTACACCTGGGTGTTCTTTAGGAATAAGCGCACAGGTAATACCTAAGTTTTCTTTGCCGCCTAGTAAACCTTCTGGATCAACTACTTTAAATGCTAAACCAAGTACCGTAGCAATTGGTGCCAGTGTGATGTAACGCTTATCCCATGTAATCTCAAGGCCAAGTACTTCTTCGCCGTTGTACATGCCTTTGGTGACAGTACCAATATCTGGAATGCCACCTGCATCAGAGCCCGCCTCTGGGCTTGTTAATGCAAAACATGGAATGTCTCTGCCGTTTGCTAAACGCGGTAAGTAATGCGCTTGCTGCTCTTGTGTACCAAAGTGCAGTAATAATTCACCTGGGCCTAAAGAGTTAGGAACCATAACAGTTACCGCTACTGCAGAGCTTTTTGTCGCAATGGTTGCAACAATAGTCGAGTTTGCATAAGGGCTAAACTCTAAACCGCCAAACGATTTAGGAATGATAAGCGAGAAGAAACGCTCTTTTTTCAAAAATTCTAATATGTCATCTGGTAAGTGAATACCGTTTTGAATAACTGAATCGTCAATCATGCCTAGTAGCTCTTGTACTGGGCCATCTAAGAATGCTTGCTCGTCTGCACTTAGCTTAGCAGCCGGCACATCGCGTAGTGCGCTAAAATCTGGCTTACCTTGATAGATAGACCCTTCTAGCCACACATCACCCGCGTCTAGCGCTTCTTGTTCAGTGATTGAAATACTTGGTAATACTTTTTTTAATTTTGTACGTAAACTCATGATTGAACTCATCCGACCAGATAAATAATACCTACATTACGTCATAAAAATCAGTTTAGATCAATTACTCTATTCAATTAATTAACAGTTTTTTCAATTTATTTTCTTTACGGTGACGTAAACTGTTGAAACTAAAAGGCTTACACTTGTGCGCTGAAATACCTCTATTTGGCAACAATTAAGCCCCATACTCATAAAAAGCTCTTTTTTAGGCATAAAAAAACGCAGCCACTTGGGCTGCGTTTTTAAAATAAGGTGGGCAACGTTAACTACTTATTTGCACAACGTGTTTGCCTGTAAAGCCCCCCGCTATTTGGTTATTTAAGGCAGCACTGACTGAGTCAGCAGTAAAGTCAACCGCAGTGATTGCCGGTGTTTTAATATCGCCCGATAGCGCGCCTTCAAGCAATAAATTACCCATAAAACTTAAGCGTTGCTGTGCACATAAACTATTGGCAAGCCACGCACCACCAATAGACACCACACTAATATTAGGCGCTCGGTGGTACATTAAATCCTGATCAAAATGAGGCAGCGAGTTTAAACACGCGATACGCCCGCAAAAACGCATTAATTCAATATTTCTAAGCGTTGATTCACCGCCCATGGTATCAATTACCGCATCAAACCCTTGTGGGCCAAGCTCGCGGCGAATTTTGTCGCGTAACTTTTTGTCGTTATAATCAAATACCACATCGGCACCTAGCTGCTTTACCAGCTTGTGATTACGCTTTGAAGCGGTGGTAAATACATCGGCACCGCGTTGTTTAGCATATTGAATGGCAAACTGCCCTACCGCACCAGAGCCACCTTCGATTAGGATTTGGTCGCCCTCCGTAATGGCAATTTTATCTAAGCTAATAAGGGCGGCCATACCAGCGCACGGTAGCGTAGCAGCCTTTGCAGGGCACAACCCATCGGGTACAACCGATACAGCAAAGTTAGGCACCGTGGTGTATTCACTCAGTACCCCTTGCTTACCTATATTGGCATGCCACATTACTCGTTCGCCAACCCCAGGAAACACACCTTTGTTAGCTTTAACTACCACACCAACGGCGTCTAGGCCTAAAATATGAGGGTATTGCCACTTACAAAAGCCCGTTTTAGCAAAATAGGCATCAGCAGGATTAAGGCCTACATACTCAAGCTTTACCAACAATTCGTTGTCGGCGCACTCGGGTATATCAACCTCAACATCTTGCAAGCATATTTGCTCATCTGGTTGTGATAAAACAATAGCGCGCATTGTTTGTAAGGGGCTGCCTTGATGTGATAATTCAGTATTGCTCATTCAATTAACTCTACCTATTTTGTACTGCTCAGTGCATAGCTCCATTGGCCGTTAAATGCCTGATAAGCATTCACTTTAGCAAGCAATGTAGCAATAGTTGTGTCAACAGCATTTTCTTGTGCCATTAAAACATCCTGGCGTGCATCTAACAACTCTAAGTACGGTATTTGGCCTTCTTCGTACATCGCCTGTGCTTGTAAAAATGCTTTATTTGCAAAGCCATAGCGCTGTTTAGCATAACGCTCTTGCTGTTGTTGATTGACCAACATTTGCAATGAAAGTTCACTTTGAGTCACCGCATTTAATACTATTTGCTGATAGTCGCTGTAGGCAGCTTCACTTAAAAACTGCTGTGCATCGCGCTGGGCAAGGAGTGCGGGGTAACTTAATATTGACCATTGCACTTGGGGGGCTACTTGCCATTGCTGATCAGTATTTTTTAAGCCCGTGCTGTCTATGCTCACTACGCCTGCAAAGGCTGATAAGCTAATATCAGGTAGTAAGGCTTTACTTGCCGCCACACTTAAGCTGTTAGCTTGGCTAAAATCATACAATGCACGGCTTATATCAGGGCGAAGGGCAATGGCGCTATTGGCATTTTTAAGCGCAACGCTAAAGCTTTGCTCCAGCAGGTTTTGCTCATTGTCTATCGCAATGTCTTGCGCAAGCTTACCTGTAAGCACAGCTAAAGTTGATAAGTCGCTGTATTTAGCATACTCAATAGCGGGCATTAGAGCTTCTTGCTGCCTAAGCTGTGCCATTGTACGGTTTAGGTCAAGCTCGTTGGCAACGCCTTCATCTACACGTGCTTGAAGTACCTCAATGCTTTGCTCTAATGCGTTAATTTGCATGGCTATAATGTGTTGTTTTTCAACATTACCTTGATAGCTTACAAACCCTTTAACAACAGACGATACCACTTCAATTTGCAGTGAACGTACTTGCTCGGCTTGGCTCATGGCCGATGCATTTGCAGCATCAACCAAAGCAGTAATACGGCCAAATAAATCTAACTGCCAATCAAGCGCTATGTTAGCACTCGATTGACGGTCAAACACACTCGGTGCATCGCTTCGTGCTGCGCCAATATTTACCCCGCCTTGGGGTAAATATTGCGCTTTTTGCTCACCAAGTCGGGCAAGGGTACTTTTGAGCGTTAATTGGCTTGTTTGCAAATTGTAGTTATTGGTAAGTGCGCTATTAACCAAAGCATTTAGCTGCTTTGACTCTAACTTGTGCCACCAATTTGTTTCATCTGCAATGGCAACATTGCTGGCAATATTTGCTTGAGCTACAAAATCGTTAATAGCGTTTTGCTCGCTTTGTGTATCTATTTTGCTAGCGCAACCAGATAAAAAAGCAGCCACTAACACAGCACTTAACGTTAAGCGCGTTTTGATAGGTTTAGCGATAAAATTAGTCATGCGATAACCCCTTTGCTTTTTGCTGCTTTTTCACAACTAACATGTAAAACACAGGTGTAAATAATAAGCCAAACACCGTTACCCCTATCATGCCTGCAAATACCGCGTTACCCATTGCGTGGCGCATTTCGGCGCCGGCACCGGTTGCAAGTACCAAAGGTACAACCCCAGCTGTAAAGGCAATTGAGGTCATTAATATTGGGCGTAAACGCATACGACACGCCGCTAATATTGCCTCAAAGTGCGTTAACCCACCGCCGTGTTGGTCGCGGGCAAATTCTACCATTAATATGGCGTTTTTAGAGGCGAGTGCCACCAGTACAATTAATGCAATTTGAGTAAATATATTATTGTCTGAGCCTACAAACCACACACCTAATAGTGCTGAGAAAATAGTCATCGGTACAATTAATATTATGGCCAGTGGCAAACGCAAACTTTCGTACTGCGCAGCAAGCACCATAAATACAAGCAACACAACTAATGGGAATACATAAACCATGGTGTTACCTGCAAGTACTTGTTGGTACGTTACTTCTGTCCACTCGTATTCAATACCCGTTGGCAGGTTGTCGGCTAATATTGTTTCAATAGCAGTTTGTGCCTGATCAGAGCTATAACCAGGTGCTGGGCTGCCGTTTAGTTCTGCACTTGGGTAACCGTTGTAATGCATTACACGGTCAGGTCCTATTGTTGGTGTAACTGTAAGTACCGAGCCAAGCGGCACCATATTTCCTGCACTGTTACGTACTTTTAGGTTAAGGATTTGCTCAGGGTCAAGGCGAAAATCAGCATCAGCTTGCGCATTAACCTGATAAGTACGACCAAACATATTAAAGTCATTCACATACACAGAGCCTAGGTATATTTGCAATGCGTCAAATACTTCATCAAGAGGAATACCTTGAATAAGCGCTTGCTCGCGGTCTATATCAATATCCATTTGTGGTACTTGAATGCGAAAGCTTGAATATAAGCCCATTAACGCGGGGTCTTGCTGCGCCTTACCAATAATGGTTTGCAAACTATTAAATAGTGCATCAAAGCCTTTATTTGCTCTATCTTCAATTTGCAGTTTAAAGCCACCTGTTGTGCCTAAGCCTTGAATTGGTGGCGGCGGAAATACAGCCACAAACGCTTCATCAATAGCTGCAAAACGCTGATTTAACTGTGCGGCAATTGCCATCGCTGATTGACTAGGGTCGGTGCGTTTATCAAAGTTCTCAAGTGGCGTAAATACAATGCCGCTATTTGGGCTGTTAGTAAAACCGTTTACCGATAAGCCTGGAAACGCCACGGTGTGTGCAACGCCTGGTACTTCTAATGCTATTTTTTGCATTTGCGAGAGCACATCTTCGGTGCGGTCTAAACTGGCTGCATCTGGCAGTTGCGCAATCGCAACTAAATATTGCTTATCTTGCTGTGGAATAAAGCCACCCGGTACGGTATCAAACAATTTAATTGTACCGCCCACCAGCGCAACATAGGCCACCATAACAATAACGCTCATACGTATAAGCTTTTGTACCAGCTTTTCGTAGCCTTTAGCACCATGGTCAAACACGCGGTTAAACGGTTTAAATAACCACGCACCAAACAGTTTATTAAGTAAACGCGTGAATGCATCTGGTTTTGCATCGTGCGATTTTAATAATAATGCCGATAGCGCAGGCGACAGGGTTAACGAGTTAAACGCCGAAATAACAGTCGAAATAGTAATTGTTAGTGCAAATTGCTTATAAAACTGACCCGATAAACCGGTAATAAATGCAGTAGGAATAAATACCGCACACAGCACTAGCGCTATCGCAATAATTGGCCCGGTTACTTCGCTCATAGCAACACGTGTTGCCTCTAAAGGCGAAAGCCCTTGTTCTATATTTCGCTCTACATTTTCAACAACAACTATCGCATCATCAACTACAATACCAATTGCCAGTACCAAGCCAAACAGCGAAAGTGTATTAATAGACACGCCTAGCCATTGCATTACAGCAAACGTACCAATTAATGATACAGGTACTGCAATCAGTGGAATAATAGATGCGCGCCATGTTTGTAAAAATACAATTACAACAATAACAACTAATACTATTGCCTCTAGCAATGTAGCAATTACCGCATCAATTGAACCACGTACAAACACAGTAGGGTCATATACAATGTCGTACTCAACACCCGCTGGGAAATCTTCTGACAAACGCGCCATTGTTTCACGTACTTGGTCTGAAAGCTCAATCGCATTTGAACCTGGGCGTTGAAAAATAGGCATTGCAAGTGCTGGCTGGTTATCCATTTCAGCGCGAAGTGCGTACGTATCTAGACCTAAATCTACACGTGCTACATCAGATAAACGTGTTAACTGGCCTTCGTCACCTACTTTAATAATAACGTTTTCAAATTCTTCAACGCTATTTAAACGCCCTTTTACGTTTAATAAAATTTGAAATTGGCTGTCGTTAGAAATTGGCTGTGCACCTAAGCTACCCGCGGCAACTTGCTGATTTTGCGAGCGCAAAGCGGCCACAACATCCGTTGCAGTAAGCTCACGCGCTGCTAATGCATCTGGGTTTAACCACACACGCATAGAGTACTTACCACCGCCAAATAAACGAATATCGCCTACACCCGGTAAACGGGCAATTTCATCTTTAATATGAATGTCGGCATAGTTAGATAAATACGCTGTGTCGTGGCTGTTTTCAGGCGAGTATAAATGCACCACCATGGTTAAATCGGGTGATGATTTTTCGGCCACAACACCTAAACGTTGAACTTCCTCGGGTAAACGTGGCAATGCACTGTTTACACGGTTTTGTACTTGTACTTGTGCACGGTCTAAATCCGTACCTAACGCAAAGGTTACCGTTAATGTCATGCGGCCATCGCTGGTACCTTGCGAAAACATATAAAGCATGTTTTCAGTACCATTAATTTCTTGCTCAAGGGGCGTTGCCACAGTTTGCGCAATAACGGTTGGGTTAGCACCTGGGTAATTTGCTGTTACCACAACAGTAGGTGGCACAACTTCTGGGTATTCACTTACAGGAAGTTGAAATAGTGAAATACCACCAGCAATTAAAATAACCAACGACAGCATGGCTGCAAAAATTGGTCGCTGAATAAAAAAGTGTGAAAATTTCATCAATAAACCTTATTGCTTAGCCATTAGCTGCGCGTTGTCGTTTGACAGTGTAAAAGCCACGCCGCTTGTATCAATTGTCACTGTATTTGGCGAAATTGGCATACCTGGGCCTACACGTGCAGGGCCATTTACCGCAATAATATCGCCTTCGCTTAGGCCAGCAGTAACAGCGCGTAACGCACCATAGCGCTCGCCTACTTCTATTAATTTGTATTCAAGCACGTTGTTTTCGCCAACGGTTAACACAAAGCGATTTTTTAAATCGGTGCCAATAGCACGCTCAGGAATAATTACTTTTTCGCTCACTTCGTTTGCTGCCAAGTTAACGCGAGCAAAAGAACCTGCACGTAGTTGATTGTTATCTTGTTCAAATACCGCACGTACACGTAAAGTGCCCGTTGCTGAATTAATTTGGTTATCAATAAAGTTAATATAGCCTTGGTAAGCAAACTCTTTTTGCCCTACTTTTTGCATAACAACTGTTTGGCGGCTTTGTGCGGTTACATCGTTAAAGGCGCTATTCCAAGTACGCTCATCAACATCAAAGTAGGCATACATCGCTTTGTTAGAGACAATAGATGTTAATACACTTTGACCCGCTAATACGTTATTACCTTTGGTAATATTTGCGCGTGAGATAACACCATCAATCGGCGAAACTACTGATGTAAATTCTAAATCGAGCTTTGCAGAGGTAAGCTGTGCTTGCAGCGCTGCAAGTTGTGCTTCGCGCTGGCGAAGCGTTGAGGTACGCGCCTGTGCCTGTTCTGTTGAAATAGCTTTACGCTCTAATAAGCGTACTGCTCGTTTATCTTCACTTTTTGCTTGTTCAAGTGCAGCTTCTGCGCTGTGTATTTGCGCTTCTAGGCTTGCTACAACCGCTGCAAAGGGGCGCTCATCAAGTTGAAACAACACATCGTCTTGCTTAACAACATCACCTTCTTTAAATTCAATGCTATCAATCACCCCAGATACACGCGGCATCAGCGCAACTTCTTGCGGCGATTCTAAACGCGTGGTGTAGGTGTGCCAGCTTTGTACTGGTTTAATTAAAACTTGTGCCACATCGATAGGTTGCAATTGTTGTTGCTGCGCATTAGGTGCGCTCTCATCGGCACAGCCCGCTAAGGATAGAGTTGCCGCAGCTAATGCAGCAGCAATTAAATGTTTATTCATGAAGACGCTCCTTTATTTACCTGGCATGTTACGGACTATACTTGCGGACAAAAACCATAGATTTATAAATTCATTAATGCCAAAATGGCATCAATAACATTTATTGGGTGATCATAATGGATACAACAAGCCGGCTTTTAATGCTGCTTGAAGTGGTAGAACAAGGCTCTTTTGCCAAAGCTGCAGAAATAAGAAACATAGACCGTTCTGTTATATCTAAACAAATCAGTCGATTAGAGGACGAGCTAGGTGTTAGGTTATTAAACCGCACCACCCGTTCGTTTTCGTTAACGGCGGCGGGCGCAGAAATGATTAAAAAAGCGTCAGAGCTAAGAGAGCTACTTGGTGAAACCGTACGTATGGCCGAAAACTACCACTTAGAGCCACGCGGTGTGTTAAAGGTTACCTCGTCAACATTAATTGGTCGGCGTTATTTACAACCTGTGCTTAACGACTTTCAAAAACGTTTTCCACAAGTAGAAGTAGAACTGCGCCTCGACGATAGGCTAGTTGATATTGTATCTGAAGGTTTTGATTTAGCATTTAGAATTGGTGAGCCTAAAGACTCCTCATTAATTGCGCGTAAAATTGCTCGTAACCGGCTGCTTATTGTAGCCGCCCCTGAATTTATAAAAACCTATGGTATGCCACAAACCATAGAAGAGCTGGTGCAGTTACCCGCTGCAAGTTATGCAAGTAACGCTATGCGCGTAGAAACCATAGATTACTACGATAGTAAAGGTGAGCCGTGCGAGCTAAAAATAAAAAGCGTGTACAGAGCAAACGACGCTGAAGTACTGCTAATGAAAGCTATTTCAGGGACTACCTACTTTGTTGCGCCAGCATTTATTATCGATAAAGAAATTACACAAGGTCAATTGGTGCCCATTTTAACGGATGTTAAGTTAAAAGAGTTTAGCCATATGTATGCGGTGTATCCACACAGAGACTTACCGGTAAGAACACGTTTATTTTTTGATGCAGTGAGAGAATACCTAGGTAAAGACAAACCAATTTGGGAAAACAACATCCCAAATTTTGAGCAAATGTACTAGCCTCGTACTTAGGCTATTTGAGGCTCTTCAATCAGGTTGGCATTTGATTGAAAGTACACTTTATTGCGGCCATATTCTTTTGCTTTATACAGTTGTTTATCTGCTTTAATTACAAACTTTTCAAGCGTGTCGCCTTGGCGATACTTAACAACGCCTATACTGGCAGTTACATTTATTTTTAGCCCATCAATCTCAAATGCCGTATTGTTGAGTTTTTCTCTTATGGTTTCGGCCATTGCCAATGCATCATTTTGTGACGCAAAAGAATGTAGTAAAGCAAACTCTTCCCCGCCCACTCTAAATACATACCCTTTTGCCAATACAACCCTTAATAAAGTGGCGACTTCAATTAGCACTTCATCCCCTACTGCGTGGCCATGGGTGTCGTTAACCTGTTTAAAAAAGTCTAGGTCGAGTAAAAACAAATAAAGTTGCGACTTATCTTTAAGCTCTACTGCAAAGTAATGGTTCATTGATAAACGGTTTGCAGCCCCAGTAAGTGGGTCTAACAAGGCCAGGTTTTTCAGCCGTTTAGACGATAAAGCACGGCTGCCTTCAAATACATGAGAAATGGCCCAAATGCTGATATAAACAAAGGCAAGATTTAAACTGAAGTTAAGCGTTGTTAGAGGAAGTTGCGATGCTTTGGTTAATAATATGGCTCCCTGGAGTACAAACAACAAAGCCGATAATACAATGCCATAGCGCTTACCTAACAGTAGGTAATACAACACAGGTAACGCAAACGACCACACATACAAACCATTTATTGGCTTTGCTAAATAATTACCTAATACAATAACAAAGGTGACAAATATGCACATAACAACAGATTGCCATACTTCGAGTGCGTGTGTGTTTAAGCGGTGGTAGGTGTAGGCACAAAATACAGTGAGCGCTATTTCTAAATAGCCTAATAACGCAAAGTTATTTAAAAAAATATTAAACGCAGCAAAAAACAATGAGACAAAACCAAAACACAAGCACATCCATTTCAGAACGTTTCTTCTTAATGATTTAGCACTACTAAGTGCTGCTATATCCATTCAAAAAACTTAAAATAATAAAAAATTTAGTGTAACGCTAAAATTAAATATAACAAGTAGCTAAACAGGTAAAAACAGTCATTTTATCAAACTGTGTAGCGAAAACAGTAAACTCAGTAGCGAATTACACTACATTTACGCCTTTACCCACCTAACATAGATAAGTTTGTAGTGACCCCGGTGTTACCTTGGTGCAATAAGTGCGTTGGTTTTTTTGTTTTTATATAACGCGCTAACTGATCAATTAATGCCTGATTAGTGTTATCACTCATGTATTCTCTAAGTGATATACCCTGCTCAGAAAACAAACATAAATGCAGTTTCCCCAGTGATGAAATTCTTAGCCTGTTGCAGGTAGCACAAAAGTCATTACTGTAAGGCATTATTAACCCTATTTTGCCTAAATAATCAGGATGGAAAAACTCTTGCGCAGGCCCCGCCGTTACATCGCGTATAATGGGCTGCCAACCAGCGCGAAGCAACTGCTCTTTTATGGATTGCCCCGATATATGGTTAGCATCAAAAAATGCTTTATTGTCGTTTGTTTGCATTAGCTCAATAAAACGCATCGTTACGGGCCTGTGCTTTAAATACGCTAAAAAAGGTTCAAGGGCACGGCCATTGTACTGTTTCATTAGTACGCTGTTTATTTTTACTGAATCTAAGCCGCTCTCTAGGGCCGTGTCTATTCCTTTCATAACCGTGGCAAACTTATCATTGCCGGTAATGGTATTAAACATACGTGGGTCTAGGCTGTCGATGCTAACATTTATTGCATTGAGCCCAGCGTGTGCCCAATCTTTAACATGTTTATGCATTGAGTAACCATTTGTAGTGGCGGCTATTTTGGTAATACCTTGGGTGTCTTTTGCCGCACGAATTACATCTATAAAATCTTTTCTGAGGGTTGGCTCACCGCCAGTAATGCGTAACTTTGATATGCCATGATGAGCAAAGGCGTTTACGGTGTTGCTAATTTCGTTAAGTGAAAGAAAGTCTCGGTCGTGATCGCATTGATAACCATCCGGTAAGCAATACACACACTTAAAATTACATACATCAGTAATAGATAAACGTAGATAACTAAATTTTCGCCCTGCTGGGTCGACTAGCATAAAAAAGCCTTTAACATTTTAATAATTCATCGCTAAGTTCAAAGCGCGTAAAGCCTGTGCCTTACGCGCTTTGTTAGCACTTAACTAGGCCGAAAGACCTGCTTTAAGCTCATTGGGTTTCATGGGTAAATTACGTAACCGTACCCCGACTGCATTAAATACCGCATTTCCAATAGCTGGTGCAACACCAATTACTCCAGGCTCACCTAAGCCCATTGGAAACTCATCACTTTGTACAAACTCTATGTCCATATCAGGCACATCTTGCATTCTAAGTGGCAAGTAAGTGTTAAAGTTAGTGGCTGCTACTTGTCCGTTTTGGTAATTATTTGATTCATGTAACGCAAGGCTTGTGCCCCACAATAACGAACCTTCAAGCTGGGCTAGTGCACCATCTGGGTGAACAATTAAACCTGCATCTACCACGGCGTAAAGCTTTTTAAGCGTAATTTTGCCATCGCTTTTATTTACGTGCACATGGGCTGCTGTGGCAATCCACGCTGGCATATTACGCTCTTGGCCTGAACTTACTGAAAAACCAATGCCTTCATTTTCACCCAGCTTAACATTTGCGACCTTCGCTGACACTTTTTTAAGTACCGCATTTAAGCGCAGCGCTCCGCCCACGCTTTCAGGAGCTTTTCCTGCTTGTTTACCTTTGCCATCGAGCATTGATAAACGAAACTCAACCGGATCAATCCCTTGTTTGTGCGCTATTTCGTCGATAAAAGACTCTAGGCTCCATGCTATCCAGCCAGGGCCTACCGAGCGAAGCCAACCTGGGGTAAATGTGCTTTGCGCTAATTCGTTATTAATTGCGCGGGCACGGTGGTTATCCATGCTGTACCAGTGATCGGCTCCAGAGGCTGAAAATGCATCAAACTTACCTTTGCCATCAACCCCTGGTGATAAAAAGCCAGGTGCCATTGCTTTTGTTGGCCAACCTGCTGCAAAAGCATGCTCCATTGCACTGAGCTCGCCATTTTCATTAAACGAAGCTGTTAATTTAGCTGTAGAGGCAGAGCGTGATTGATCAAATAAGCTATCGTCAGCGCGCGTAAATACCAGTTTTACGGGTTTGCCAATCGCTTTTGCTGTTAATGCTGCAGGCACGGTCCAATCGCCAAATAAGCGACGCCCAAATCCACCGCCTAAATAATAAGGACGAATAATAACGTTATTTTGTTCAACCTCTAACGCCTTGGCCAATGCAGGTAATGTTAAAGACTGCCACTGATTACCGGTATGGATAATCCACTTGTCTTGTTTAAACTCTGCCACCGCGTTAAGCGGCTCTAATTGATAATGGCTTGCAGTTGCTGTGGTGTACAGTGACTCAAGCGACTGCGTTGCCTCAGCCTGCATTTTAGCGGTATCACCTTCATTAACAAATAAGGTGCCAGCGTTGCTATCGTTACATAATTTTTCGCCCAGGGATTGAATATCGACCTCTGTAACATTAGCTGTTTGCCCTTTTTTATAGGTTACTTTTAGCGCATCTACCGCTTTAATAGCACTGGGGTAATTGTCAGCTAAAACCACCACCCAGCCTTGTACGGTATTACTCGGGTCGTTTAAAATCTCAAACCCTTTATATCCTTTTATTGCTTTTGCAGCGCTATCGTCCACCTGTGTCACTTCACTACCATAACGTGTTGGTGGGATCACAGGACGCGCATACACCATGCCTTCAAGCTCTACATCTATGCCGTATACGGCAGTACCATTTGTTTTTTCCGGAATATCAAGCGCTTTAAAGTCTTGTTTTAAACCCGTTAAGTGGCGTTTATTGGCAGGCTTTAACGGCAGTTTTGCAACTTCTTCACTGCTAAAGGTACGGTTAAACTCACCATTTTTAACAATATCGGCATAACTGAGCGATTTATCGCCTGCAATTATGCGCCCTTTACTAGCGTGGCACTGCTCCGGTTTAACCCCAAGCATATTAGCCCCTGCATCTATAAGGGCTATACGCCCCGCGGCGCCAGCTTGTGAAAGCGGCTTAAAGCTTTGAAACACCGACCACGAGCCACCTGTAACCATGTAGCCCCACTTTTCGTGCGTATCTACATACGTGATTGACACTTTATCCCAGTCGCACTCAAGCTCATCTGCCACAATACGCGCTAAGGCGGTGCCTACGTGTTGGCCCATTTCAGCTTTGGCAATACTAACGACTACTTCACCTTGCTGGTTCATAGTCCACCAAATTGTCGGTGAAAACAATTGTTGTGCAATCGACTCTTTGGCGCTAAGTTCACCTGAAAATAAAGCCGGAGCAAATGCCATAACCAGGCCAGCAGTTGCTGTACTAATCATAAAAGAGCGACGGTTTAAGTCTACGGTTTCGGTATTTTTTTGAAATAGTTTTTTCATTGTCGGCTCCAGTTACACGTCTAGCTCTTTGGGGTTAAACATTTGTACTGCACTTTGCGATTCATCAGCTGCACGTTGTATAGCCGATTTAATACGCTTGTACGCCATACAGCGGCAGTAGTTGCCATTCATATGATTTACTATTTCTTGATCTGTTGGATTTGGATTGTCTGCTAATAACGTAGCAGCTTGCATAATTTGCCCCGATTGACAGTAACCACACTGAGGTACTTGCTCATCGACCCACGCTTTTTGCAGCGGGTGCGCGTTGTTAAGTCCTTCAATGGTCGTAATGTTTTTTCCTGCCACTGCGCCCACGGGTAATACACACGAGCGCGTTGCTTGCCCATCTAAATGCACTGTACATGCACCGCACATAGCAATACCACAACCAAACTTAGTTCCTTTTAACCCTATTTCATCGCGAATAACCCACAGCAAAGGTGTATCTGCACTTGCTTGCGATTTAACCTCTTTGCCATTAACTGTAAACGTCACCATAGCTTGCCCCTTCATTAAGCCTAAATAAAATTAAAGTAACGCATGACCCATACACGTTACTTTTTATACCACCGTACGTTGAAACTATTACGCTTTGCATTGCAGCGCACATTTAAAATGCGCACTGGCATAACTGTTAAAAATTTAATCTCGTTTTGAACGTTTAACCTAAAGTTTAGGCTATATTTTTTAGTTTATTCGCTTACACTTAGGTTGTTGTTATTATTAATAAACTGCTTTAATTGCTGTTGAGTGTCGATATCTGTGCTTGCCTGCTTAAGTAAAATAGTATTAACGTCAACCTGTGTATCGCGCAGCAAATGTTGAGCGCCTTTATCGCAATTTAGCGCTGCGAGTGTATTAAAATCACAGGCAGGAAATACAGCAGGTACGCCAAGGCGCTCGCCATAATCAGCGCACCAGCGCGAGGGGTTGTTGTTAAAATGAGTAATTAAAGTATTTATGTGTGTAGCACTAAGCTCAACCTGATCCGCCAGCATAAATAAAATCCCCTCTAATGAGTGCGCCTTACTTATAGTGTGTGTTGCCAGCGCAATGGATTTTCCTAAGCCTATTTGCCAGTGTGGGTTATGCAGTATTTCAACATTGTTATAGCCACGTAACGCGTGTTCAATTTGCGCATGCCAAGCACCGCTAATCACGTATATGGGTAATGTGTCATCACCTTGTAAGGTATCTACGGCGCGGCAAATCATTGGTTTATTACCTACATCGGCTATAAGCTTACAGCCGTTAAAGCGCGACGATTGCCCAGCGGCCAAAATAACCTTTGCTACGCGCACCTTAGTTGCCCCAATTACTTAACGATGTAGCATCTTTATTAGCAAATACCGCATGAATTTCGCTAATGAGCGACAAAGCTATGCTCTCTGGCGAGTCGCCTCCCAAATTAAGCCCAACAGGACCAAATACAGGCGCTACTACCTTGTTTACCGTTGTATTTGCATGTTCAAACACTTGCGCTCGGCGATGTGCAGGCCCCAGTAATCCCATGTACTTTAGTTGGCTTAGCTCAAGTGCGGCTAACGCCTGTGAGTCAAGCTCTACACTGTGGGCCATTAAAACAGCGGCATCCACTTTGTGCTGTTCGCAAAATTGTTTAAGCTGCGTAGCTGGGCAACGCAAAATATTATCGGCATGCTTAAAGTAGTCTCTTTTAGCATTTGCAGCTCGGCTATCCCATACACTTACCATCCACCCGAGTTGTTTAGCAAACGCGTATACTGGTATCGCATCAGCGCCACCACCGACAATTAATAAATGTGCGCTGGGGTAAATAGCCACTTCTAAACGTTGGACTTTATCTTGCTCTAAAAGCGCTGCTTTGCGGTTTAAAGATAAGTTGTGCTGCTGCGCCGCGGTTTTAAAAACGCCTGACCCCTTTGCCACCAAAGGTTTAATTTGCTGTGTGTAGTGCCCCGATTGCTTATTTTTAAGCGCATTAAACATGCTATCTAATTGTAAGTATTCGTTTTCACTATTAACGCTTTGCAAAATAATATGCACTACACCACCACAACCAATTCCTAGCTGAAATGTTAAGTCGTCTTCATCGGTTGCATCGTAGGTAATAGTTTTAGAATGTAATGAGGTCATAACCTGTTTGGCGTGGCGCTGAATATCAGCCTCTAAACAGCCACCCGAAAGCATGCCTAAGCGCTGGCCAAGGCTCGAAATAAGCATCATCGCGCCCAATTTTCGATAGCTAGACCCTTCAATTTGGTACAAGGTTGCTAGCACCCATTGTTGTTCATCACGAAGCGGATACCACGTATTGAGCATTCCTTTTAAATCAGTAACCATAAACTGCAGCCATTACAAACCTTAATATGCGCGCGTTTTAATTATCACCATGGTGTCGCTTTGCTTCATTTGTTAGATATAACGAGGATAATCAAGCAACAAATAAGTGAGAAGCGTACGTGATATATTTTAAAATCGATCAGATAGGACGTTATTAAATATGAAATATTATCTTAGCATTTATCGAGGGCGAGGTGACCTGTGTGGTTTGAAATTTTTCACTCTAGGTGCAATTAAATCGCCTTCAAAGGCTTTGCCCTGACTAAAAACCAAACGCCCTGTTGTAAATTCATCCACCGCAGTACGCCTCGCGCTAACTTCCTTAATAAGCGTAAAATTTATAAAAAGTTACACATGCTTAATTAGCAAACAATACGTTAGCTTTTTGGCTAATGTGAGCCTTAGCTTAAATAAGCATTAATCTTCAATTAAATCGGTGAGCGTATTAATTAGCTCATCAAACTCATTATTTACACTCTCGTGTTGCTGCTCACTCAATGTGGTATTTAGCTCAATAAGTAGGTTTACATAGAGCGCTAAGTTTGCATCATTACTGGCTAATAACTCTTCGCTCATATACGCTTCTCGCTGTGTAATTACATAGCTTAATTGTTTTACAAATTCAGCCTCACTGAGCGCTTTATTTAAAAGTACTTGCTGCGCTGCATTTAAACGCGTTTGCTTGTACTGATGCCAAAGTAATGAAGAGTCATAATGAGCATTGTTAGCTTGGGTAATAAGCTGCGTTTGCACAGGGGTTAACTTTCCTAGCCATTGTTTGTAGTAATCGAGCTGCCTTTCTAGGCGTTCGCTTTTGCGCTCCTGCGCTGTTAATTCAGTAAACTCTTCGTATTCTTCGTTAATTTGCGTTTGGATATTAGCAATAAGCTCTTCGCGCTGCGCATAAGAAAGCGTAAGCCCTAACTGCGCGAGCGGTATATGCGCATGTTCAAGAATGTTTTGAAAATGAGCTCTGGCCAATACCACTTGCGACTTTAATTGCTGATAGTCTAACTGCTGATTAAATAACCCTTTTAGATTTAGTATATCTTGCTTGTAGGCGGGTAATTGCGTGGTGCGGTGCCACTGCTGGGTTGTGTTAATAATACTTTTGAGTTGCTTGTTTTGCTGCTTATTTAGGTCAATGTAGTCATCTACCCAAAACGATGAAAGCCACGTTAAGTTATTATAAGTAAACGAAGCCGAACAACTACACAAAAATAGCAGACTGAGCGCAATGGCTACGCGCGAAACTTTTATATTTTTTATTTTAAACATGAAATCCTCAACTAACGCTTTCTCTCAAACTTTCACATAAATACGCACAGATGTTAATTTACTTTAATTGATAATAATTATTATTTACTGTTGACACTCCGTCAAATCTAAATAATAATTAATCGCATAAATAAAGTGTAACGACCTCAGTGCCCAAGGAAGAAATACAGCATGGATGCTGACACTTTGTTTTAAGCGCGTGACTGCTTAATGGCTATTATTTACTCGACCCAAGTAATAGCATAAAAGTTCATCTCTACTTGCTACATTGCTCATATTAGTGACGGTTAATATGACATTAAAAGCGCAGGCTTTGGCTTGCGCTTTTTTACTGCTTCAAATTTTCTGTAATATCTGTATCTTACGCTTATAAACAGCGCATTATTAGCAATATAATTGCTTATTTAAGCTATAATTACCACAACAGCTTGGCTAAGTGTTAAACGAGCATATAATCACCAAAGCGTTAGTATTTCACTTAACCCCAAGCACTTGCACCATTTTATACGTGGCTATTAAATAGTAAGTACAAAGTGTTGCAATAAAACAGGTTTTTATACATACACATTGCAACTATTACCTATTGGAGACATGGCTATGTCACAGTTTAATTTAAAAGCATTAATACTCACTGGCTTTTTGCTTTCAAGCCCATTTGCACATGCAACTCTTGAAGACGGTATAAGAGCTGCCAACGAAGGCGAGTTTGCGACGGCACTAAAAGAATTTGAATATTTAGCTGATAAAGGCTTTGCCCCTGGTATTTACGAACTAGGTAAACTTTACGAGGGCGGCTATGGGGTTACACGCGATTACTTTAAAGCGGCAGAGCTTTATAAAGAAGGCGTTAAAAAAAATCACGCTGACTCAATGTTTGCGCTAGCGGTTTTATACGATGAAGGCAAAGGCGTAAAGCTTGATAAGCAAATGGCGGTTACGTTATTTGAAAAAGCAGCGAAAAAAAACCTCCCCGCCGCACAATTTAATTTAGGTGTTATGTATGCAAATGGCGAGGGCGTAACGCGCGATTATAAACAAGCCAGAACGTGGTACGAAAAAGCCGCGGCTAATAACTACTCACTGGCGCAATTTAATCTGGCGCTCATGTATTTTGAAGGCCTAGGCATGCCAAAAGACTTAGAGAAGTCGTATGTGTGGAACACCATTGCAGAATACAACGGCAACATGCAAGCAAGCCATAGCCGTAAGCTAGATGAGCGTAAAATGCTACCCAAAGAAATAGAAGAAGCAAAAGAAAAAGCTGACAAAATCTACGAAAAAATACTCGCAGGCACGTACGCCGGTGAAGGTCGCTTATTTTAATTTGCGCCTAGCTAAACCTAAGCGTTTCACAAGGGCAAATGCATCTCGCATTAGCCCTTTTTTATACCAATTTACTTAATATATAAAAATTTAAGCAGCTTAATATATAAAAATTTAAGCAGCTTAATAATAAGGTTGCTCTGTTTGAGTAAAAGCGCGGTACGCGGGTTAAACGAGCTAGACACCAAGGTGTTTTTTGCATGACTAAAGGTTAAAAACCCTTCTTTACCATGATAATGCCCCATTCCTGAATGCCCAACTCCACCAAATGGCACATCGTCTGCTGTCACCTGCACTAAGGCATCGTTTACAGCAACTGTACCACTTAATGTTTGCTCCATTATGTAATCTTGAGCGTGCTTATCTTGGCCTAAAATATATAGCGCTAAAGGGTGATTATGCGCTTTTATGTAGCTAATTGCCTCATCGAGCTTTTCGTAGGTTTTAATAGGCAAAATGGGGCCAAATAACTCATCTTGCATTAGCGTCATATCATCGCTAGGTGCGGTAACAATATGCAAACCCATTCTATGCTTTTGTTTGTCTTGCTGGTTTTGATCTAGCGGCTTAATAACTTGCGCACCTAACTGTTGTGCTTGTGTTAAATACCCTTCTAAGCGAGTGTAATGCGCATCGCTAATAATTGACGTTAAGTTTTTGCCTTCAACCCCGTCTTTAAAGTGCTTTTTATAAAGCTCGCACAATTGCTGCACCAGCTGATGTTCAAGGGCCTTAGGTACAAATACATAATCTGGGGCTACACAAATTTGCCCCGCATTAGCCATTTTACCAAACAATAATGTTTGCGCTGCTTTTTTAATATTAGCTTGTTCAGTAATGATCACCGGCGACTTACCACCAAGCTCTAAGGTAACAGGGGTTAAATTTTCGCTGGCCGCTTTCATAACCAGCTTGCCCACTGACGTTGAGCCAGTAAACAGCAGATGTGCAAATGGCAGTGCAGAAAACTCACTCGCTACATCGCTTGCCCCTAACACCACTTTACAGTGCGCTTGTAGCTCGTCTGCAAATATTTTTTCGATGACTGCATTAGTATGCGGGGTAAATTCGCTGAGCTTAAGCATAACTCTATTACCCGCAGCAATGGCGGTAATAACAGGCACTAATGCCAATTGTATGGGGTAATTCCAGGGTGCAATCACGCCAACTACACCAAGTGGCTGGTAAGTCACACTCACTTTTGATGGCCACAAACTTAAGCTAGTTGAGCGCTTACTGGGTTTTGCCCATTTTGGCAATTTTTTAATAATGTGCGCTAAGCCCTGAACCGTTGGCAGAATATCGCCAAGTAACGTATCGAACGCGGTTCTGTAGCCAAAGTCTTTTGATGCTGCATCGATAAACGCTTGCTCATTGCTAACAATGCGTTTGTGCAGCGTTTTTAATAATACAATACGCTTATCTATCGGGAGGTACGACTGGGCTAAAAAGCTATTTTGCAGCTCATTAAACGTATCGCTGAGTGACGGTGTGTGTGTGCTATCAGTATCCAAAGGTGCTACTCGTGTATCATTTTGCTACGACTATAACGCCGTTCTGATTTTCGAGCAATAACACTAACTATCTAAAAATTACCGTTTTTGTAGGAACAAATAGCCACAATTAACCACTACTCGCTCAATAATTTAGCCCTTAAATTACTTTTATTTAGCTCGTTAGCGGCTCACAAGGAAGCGTAATAATAAATTTAGCGCCGCCTTGCTCGCGGTTCTGTGCGCTTAGCGTGCCATTAAGCGCGCTAATAATTTGCTTAGAAATACACAACCCAAGCCCTAGCCCATCAACCGATTTAGTACTGTAAAAAGGCTCAAAAATAGTCTCTATATCGTGCACTTCTATACCCGGACCGGTATCTTCAATACACAGTTGCACACTATTATTTAGATAATTGGCCCTAATACTCAGCTCGCGAGTAATACACCCTTGCATTGCTTGGCTGGCATTCGATATTAAGTTAACTAACACTTCTTCAAGGGCCGCTTTATCTGCTAACACGTTTAATTGGCTGTCAATTTTAGGCGGTAAAACACTTATATTGTCCTGCTTTAGCTGGTTTTTATTAATCTCAAGTGCCTTGGCTACTGATTCACTTAATGGCACTTCGCTAATAATCGTTTTTGCAGAATCAGAAAAATAATTTAGCTGTGCAACTATCTTATGCACTCTTGCTACTAAGGCTTCAACAAACTGTAAATTTTCGTTTAGGGCTTCAAACTTTCCTTTAGCTAGCAAGCGTTTAGCACTGGCTAAGTAAGTATTAATGGTATTAAGCGGGTGGTTAATTTCGTGGTTAAAGCCCATGCTAAGCTGGCCAATTGTTGCAAGCTTAGTTGATTGTACAAGCGCATCTTGCTGTGCTTTAAAAGCATTAGTACGTGCACTAATTTCCTGACTGACACTGTGATGGGAATAAACCAGCTTTTTAACGCCAACAAAGCGCCTTAAAACAACATACCCTAGGGAAATAATAAGCGCATAAATTACCACAAAGCCAAATAACGCCGGTAATTGGGCAATATTAGCATTAGATACATTTACTAATACGGTAACCGATGCGTTCAAAAAACGTAATTTTTGCTCTACCGATAAATAGTTTTGCTCATCAATTGTGCTAAACAGTAACCTTTGTGATGTGTAATTTGAATGGGCAATCAGCTTAGGTTGATAATCTAAATACGCACGACGCTGAGCGATGTCTCGACGATGAGTAATATCGAGTGTAGAAAACGTATTCAGGCGCCAATTTTCCATATCTGAAATAGCAATCACGCTATCTTCTAGCTGCACATAAAAGTGGCTGCCTTTGGCTGTATTTAAAAGCTCACGGTCACTCTCAAATTTGTTCACATTGACTTTTAAAACAACGACCCCTACCGCTTGATTATTGTTATAAATGGCTTGTGAAAAATAGATGCCTCGCTCTTTTGTACGCATGCCTAGGGCAAAATACGCTACTTTTTCACCTGCAAATGCGCGCTTAAAATACGGTCTAAACGACAGATCGCTGCCTAAAAAGTTATGATCGGCCTGCCAGTTACTGCTTGCAATCACAGCGCCTTGTTCATCAAGAATATAAATATCTGAGGCACCACTGGCTTGTTGTATATCAGCTAAGTAGTTATTAATTTTTTTTTCGTTATTTTGCGCCGCACCTAAAAAATCAATAACCTCATTGTTATAAGTAAGAAGCTGAGGAATTTTTGAAAAACGCGCAAGCTCAGCATCAATATAATGCTTTAACTGAGTTGCTTGCTGGGCTGCTTTTTGCTCGGCCTGATTATAATAATGAGTTCGGCCATAGCAAAACACGACCGACAATAGCACTATCAGTACAACAAAAGATAAAAGAAGTTTTTTAGAAAAGGAGAACATGCCCTAGCTCACAACAAAATAGCTATAAAATTTAAGGGCGCTAGTTTAACGGGTTATGGGCGCTAACAACAGAAACTTTGTGTTAACAAATACAATAAATCTTAATTTATTTATAAACTGCTGCAAGTCTGTACTGACTCGCAACAGTAAACATCATTAGCGGTACTAAAATTACGAGTTAGTGGCTAATTGAGGCTTATTTTTAGCGTACTTGTATAAGCCGATCAGTGAAGCTGCAATCCAGAAAATCTCAATTACAAAGCTTGCAAGGTTAAAGTTGTAACACAAACTGATTAACAGCAAAATTGCCCCTGTTAAATTCATTATGTTGTACAATAACCCCGTTGGGGATGCTTTATTAAGTTGTAATAAAAAGAATGCACCAACAACTAAGAAAGTACCCGCCATACCTACAATATCAAATAACAGTGCTATCACACGTTTATCCTTTGCTTAAAAAACCCAACTAACTGGCCCTATCCTTGGGGAGGGTGTTTTTCAATCATTGAAACAGCAAAACCGGGCGATTATATCAGGCTTGTTTATTGGTACAAGGTCAATTGTCCGCCTTACTAAGCAGCAACCCTAAGCTTTTGTAGTTATTACATTTTAATCGTATTGGGTTATTTAAAGGTAACCTTACCGCCAATTATTTTATAAGCTGGCGTACCGCGTATGATTGCTGGGCGCGCAAATGGGCGCTCGCATTGAGGGCAAATACACGGTGTAGTTGTGTAATCTTGGGTTATTCGCTCTATAAAACACTTTACTAAAGCGCCTTTGCCACCTTTCCTATATTTAAACAGCGCCGCTTTGCAAGCAGAGCAAAAAATATCGACTGTTTTAGTCGGCCCTTTTTTATTTGGTTTAGCCATACACTCCTTAACATACCTACGTTAATACAAAGCAGACATTTTAGCAGTTAATAAATAAAAACGTTACAGAAGCTAGGTAAACTGCCTAATAAGCGGTGGAGAAAAACGCAAGGGATTAAATAAGAGGTACGATATAAAACGCCATAAAAGCGTTTCGCTAATCTCTAAAAAACAGGCGGTTTAATTGCGCTGATAACACATTCATATTAAATGGTTTAATAATAAACCCCGACACTTTTGCTTTGATAACTTGTTTTACTGTTTCAGCGTTATCTTCGCAGGTGACCATAATAACAGGTAAATCGACTAAGGCTTGGTCGTGGCGTATGTTATCGAGCAAGTTTACACCGTCTACTTTAGGCATATGTAGGTCGGTTATTACTAAATCAAATTTTTGCTGACGCAGTATTTTTAACGCTTGTTGGCCGTCAGTTGCCTCCACAACATTTTTGTAATCAAGCTGCCTTAACATATTAATTAATACGTGGCGCATAAGTGGCATATCATCAACGACTAATATTTTCATAATTATCTTTATTGTATTTTAGCGCTTAGCTTAAAGTTGGCGCCTTATCTAGCGTACTTAGGGCCATACACCTATAATAAAACCCATTAATGTAAATTGTAATGTGTAATACCCTGCATTAATTATAAATAACTTGATTGGCCGCTGCTCATAAATGTAACTGAGGCCCAGCGAGCTACCTACCCAAAACAAACCGATGGCAAAACCTGTAAAAGCACCCTCTCCCATTCCGGCCTCTTTACCTAAAAATAATGAAAGCACCACTGCCGACAAAAGTGCAAGTACCATACTGCCGCCAAAAATTAACGCCGGTTTTGCTGTTTGTAAATCAAGCTCCGTAAGGCCTGTACACTCTAACCAGGCATTTTTAAAAAAAGCGTTTGAATACCAAATACCGCCAAGCATAAAAGAGGAAAGCGCCGCCACAAGCACGGCAAAAAAATTAACATCAGTAAAATTCATACATACTGCCATAATGCATAGTGTACAAGGGTATTTTGACTGTAGTTAAAAATACCCTAAGCAGCAAATTATCGCCTTTAAAATATATGGTATAGGGTGCGTTGGTTTTTGTGGAGGCTTTTAAAAATCGCCATAGGTGGCACGCGTTTGTGCCTTTAAATCGGTTGGCGATAGCGCCACCTCAAGCCCTCGCTTACCTGCACTTACATACACTGTTTTAAAGGCCCTAGCGCTTGAATGAATAAAAGTGGTTAGTCGCTTTTTTTGCCCAAGTGGGCTAACCCCTCCTAAAATGTATCCCGTGGCGGCTTGTACCTTTGGCGCGCTTGCCATTGCGACCTTTTTAGCGTGACTGAGTTTGGCTAATTGCTTTAAATTTACTTGCTGGGATACCGGTGTAACGGCAACAATTAACTGCCCTTCACTGGTTTCAAGCACGAGGGTTTTAAATACCTGCTCACTGTTAAGGTTTAACTTTTCAACGGCTTCTTGACCATAACGTGTTGTATTAGCATCGTGTTGATAACTGAGTACATCGTGAGGCACATTTTGTTTTTTCAGTAATTCTATTGCAGGGGTCATACAATTTAGCCAGATTATTTTAAGCGCTTTATTAATCTACAATAAGGGTTAATCCTTTTGAAGAGTAATTTAATAGCAAATACGTAAAAAGCCTTTTATTGACGAGGGTATAGGTACAAAGGGTAAAGCAGTGTGGGGGCAATTGCCTAAGGCAACAAAATAGCTCTGTGAATTAATCGATTGAGTATACGCAATTTATAATATTGCTAAGTCGTGCCCAGTAAAATGGTTAAATCACATGAATTTGAGCCAAAAAAAACGGTGCATCAAGCACCGTTTTTTTAGTTTTTACGATAACTAATTACTTAGTTAAATCGTCAAAAAACTTTTTAACGCCGTCAAAAAAGCCTTGCTCTTTAGGACGGTTTTTTGAGCTATCTTTGCCCATGCTCTCGTCTAACTCTTTAAGTAACTCGCGTTGACGCTCGTTTAAGTTAACTGGCGTTTCAATCACTACTTTACAAATTAAGTCGCCTTGAGCACCACTACGAACCGATTTAACACCTTTGCCACGCATACGGAACATTTTGCCCGTTTGTGTTTCAGACGGTATTTTAAGTTTTGCACGGCCATCAAGCGTAGGCACTTCAATTTCGCCACCTAAACCTGCGGTAGTAAAGCTAATTGGCACTTCGCAGTACAAGTTATTCGCATCGCGTACAAAAATTGGGTGTTCGCGTACAGATACTTGCACGTATAAGTCGCCAGCTGGCGCTCCGTGCATACCCGCTTCGCCTTCACCGGTTAAACGAATACGATCGCCTGTATCTACGCCTGCTGGAATTTTAACTGACAACGTTTTCGTTTTCTCAACGCGCCCTTGTCCGTGACACTTATCACATGGGTCTGAAATAATCTGACCTTGGCCCTGACACGTTGGACACGTTTGTTGAACAGCAAAGAAACCTTGGCGCATCTGCACTTGGCCAGCACCATGACACGTAGTACATGTTTTAGGCTTAGAGCCCGCTTTTGCACCACTGCCATCACATGGCTTACAGCTAACCCATGTAGGTACTTTTATTTCTACTTCTTTACCACGAACCGCTTCTTCTAAGCTTAGGTCCATGTTGTAACGTAAATCTGATCCACGTTGTTGACGCGATTGACGACGGCCACCACCGCCACCAAAAATGTCACCGAACACATCACCAAAAATATCACCAAAATCGCCTTGACCACCACCGCCAAAGCCACCGTGACCGCCGCCACCGCCTTGTTCAAAGGCAGCATGGCCGTATTGGTCATACATTTGACGTTTTTGATCGTCGGTTAAAATCTCGTAAGCTTCTTTTACTTCTTTAAATTTAGTTTCGAGATCTTTATCACCGGCGGTACGATCTGGGTGATATTTCATCGCTAAGCGTTTATACGCTTTTTTTATGTCTCTCTCGCTTGCATCTTTGCTTACGCCGAGAACTTCGTAATAATCGCGTTTTGACATATCTATCACACTACTCTTTTCTATTTGCAGCTAGGCTGCGGGATAAACCGATAAATCACATCGATTTATCATGAAAATTTTAAACCTTAAATACATACAAAAGGCGCGACAAGCTGTAGCCTGCGCGCCTCAAAAGTTCATCCTACCCTAAAAACTTGAGCAAATCATGTTGTTTAGGCTAGTTAGAAGCTTAGCTGACAATTACTTGTCGTCTTTTACTTCTTCAAACTCAGCATCAACTACATCGTCGTCTTGCTTAGCAGACTGTTGTGGTTGCTCGCCTGCATCTGCGCCACCTTGTTGCGCTTTAGCTTGAGCGATTTCCATTAGCTTTTGAGACTTTTCAGCAAGTGCTTGCGTTTTAGCTTCAATTTCTGCTTTGTCATCGCTCTTAATAGCAGCTTCAAGGTCAACAACAGCTGCTTCAATTGCATCTTTGTCTTCGCTTGGTAGCGCATCGCCAGCTTCTTCAATTTGCTTGCGAGTACCGTGTACCATTGCATCAGCTTGGTTACGAGTTGCTACTAGCTCTTCAAACTTTTTATCTTCTTCAGCGTTAGCTTCTGCATCACGAACCATTTTTTCTACTTCTTCATCGCTTAAGCCTGAAGACGCTTGAATCGTGATTTTTTGCTCTTTACCTGTATCTTTATCTTTCGCTGATACATGTAAGATACCATCCGCATCTACATCGAAAGTTACTTCGATTTGTGGAGTACCACGTTGTGCTGGACGAATACCTTCTAGGTTAAATTGACCTAGAGATTTGTTGTCGCTAGCACGCTTACGCTCACCTTGTAGTACGTGAATCGTAACGGCAGATTGGTTATCTTCTGCTGTAGAGAACGTTTGCGATTTCTTAGTAGGAATCGTTGTATTTTTCTCAATTAGCGCGGTCATTACTGAGCCCATTGTCTCAATACCTAGCGATAATGGAGACACGTCTAGTAATAGTACGTCTTTAACGTCACCTGCTAATACACCACCTTGAATTGCCGCGCCTACTGCTACAGCTTCATCAGGGTTAACATCTTTACGTGGCTCTTTACCAAAGAACTCAGCAACTGTTTTTTGTACTAGTGGCATACGTGTTTGACCACCTACTAAAATGATATCGTTAATATCATTTACAGATAAATCAGCATCCGCTAGAGCACGTTTAAGTGGCTCAATTGACTTAGTTACTAAGTCTTCAACTAATGACTCAAGTTTAGCACGCGTTAGTTTAACGTTCATGTGCTTAGGACCTGATGCATCGGCAGTTACGTACGGAAGGTTAACTTCTGTAGATTGTGCAGATGATAGTTCGATTTTCGCTTTTTCAGCCGCTTCTTTAACACGTTGCATAGCAAGCGGATCGTTTTGTAAATCGATACCTTGGTCTTTCTTGAACTCAGCTACTAAGTAGTTAATTACGCGGTTATCGAAATCTTCACCACCTAAGTGAGTGTCACCGTTTGTAGCAAGTACTTCAAATGTGTGCTCGCCTTCAACTTCATCAATTTCAATGATTGATAAATCGAAAGTACCACCACCTAAGTCGTATACTGCAACAACGTTTTCACCTTTGTTTTTGTCCATGCCGTAAGCAAGGGCAGCAGCTGTTGGCTCATTGATGATACGTTTAACTTCAAGACCCGCAATACGACCAGCATCTTTTGTTGCTTGACGTTGTGAATCGTTAAAGTATGCAGGTACTGTGATTACAGCTTCAGTTACTTCTTCACCTAAGAAGTCTTCTGCCGTTTTCTTCATTTTTTTAAGTACTTCTGCAGAAATTTGTGGTGCAGCGCGTTTTTCACCGCCCGCTTCAACCCATGCATCGCCGTTATCAGCTTTGATGATTTTGAACGGCATAATACCGATATCGCGTTGTACTTCTTCGTCTTCAAAACGACGACCAATTAAACGCTTAATTGCAAATAACGTGTTAGTTGGGTTAGTAACCGCTTGACGCTTAGCAGGTTGACCTACTAGAGTCTCACCGTCTTGCGTGTAAGCAATAATAGACGGGGTTGTGCGATCGCCTTCCGCATTTTCAATAACACGTGCTTTATCACCATCAAGTACTGCAACACAAGAGTTTGTAGTACCTAAATCGATTCCAATAATTTTACCCATGAATCTTCTCCAACTTCAAATTCGTTAATACGTTCGATGACTAGTAAATAGGGATGCCACAAAGTTAATTCAACTGTAAAAATGAAAAAAAATTCATTTTTTGTAATTTATTTAACAAAAAACCTTAATAAAAGTAGGGTTTGATGTTTTTTACGCCAAATACACCTATTCAACACAACTAGTCTGACCAGTTGTTATGTGCTATATATGTCTGATAATGATAATTTCAAGGATATTAACGATGCATTTTGATGACTTATTAAAACAAGCCTCTGCTATTTCAAACTCTTCTTCGGCTTCGCTTGCCAATAACAGCAATACAATGGAGTTTCCTGCTAATTGGTGCCAAGGTAGAACCGCTTTTGGTGGCCTTTCTGCTGCACTACTTTATCAAGCAATCAGAAAACACATTGACCCAAGTAGACGATTACTGTCTTTGAGCACTAATTTTGTTGGGCCGCTGCTTGCCGACACACCTTTTTCATTGTCAGTTGAAATTTTACGCCAAGGTAAAAGCAGTACTCAGGTATTAGCTAAAGTGATTCAGAGTGAACAAGTGTGCGTTATTGTCCAAGCGTGCTTTGCTATTGATAGGCAATCGGGTGTTAATGTACCGGTTAGTAAAGAAATGAGATTAAAGCCTGTGGATGCACGTCATACATTGCCGTTTATTGAAGGGCAAATGCCTGAGTTTTTTCAGCATGTTGATTTATGTCCGCAGCAAGGCGCTATGCCTTTTAGCGCTGCACAGACCTCGCATTTAGGCGGCTGGATGCGCTTTAAACATACCCCAGAGGCAATTACCGAAGCACATATAATAGCCCTTACCGATGCGTGGCCTCCTACATTATTACAAATGTTTAAACAGCCAGCTCCTGCAAGTAGCATGTCGTGGTATTTAGAATTTGTGCAAGAGCCAACGCTTACACCCGGTGAATGGTTAGGCTTTGAAGCAATTACACATCATGCTAAAGGGGGTTATGGCTTAGAAGATGGCTGTATTTGGTCGCAATCGGGGGAGCTAATTGCTTTGACACGTCAAACCGTTGCTTTGTTCGATTAAGTACCGCTTAGCTTACTAATGAGCTTAGTGGTAACCACTCATTATTTGTTGATATTTTCCCTTTGCTTTTATAGTTAGCAGGCCTTTATCAAATGTTTTTTGCAGCACTGCGTTGTTAAAATAAGCAGGGCGTGGGGCTTTTGGAAAAATTGGGTGAATATTAACGGGTAATGAGTGCGTATAGTCATTGTTATAGTAATGAAATATGCGCTCATCGAGGATAATTACATCCACCCAGTCTTTCATTAGCCTATCGACTTGCGCACGCTGATTGACTACTTCTTCATAACTTGCAAACTGTGCAACCCTTTTTGCAAATGGGGGTGGTAAATAAGCTGTTGCATTTTGAAATCCTAATACACTTTTATTGTTTAGTTCATTTATCGTCTCAATAGTAAAGTTGCGCTTTTTAAGAGATACCGCCACATTTTTATAACTCAATACTGGCTGACTAGGGTAAATACCTGCGCCGCGCTTTCCTGCGTAATTAAGCAGTATATCCACATTACCGCTATGCAGTTGCTGCTCGGCGCGCTTGTTAGACATGTAAATAACCACAATATTATCTAAGCCCTGCTCAATAAGTGCCGCTTTAATTATATTAAGTTGTATACCCGTATCTGTTTTTTCTATTACATAGGGAGGAATAGTCGCACTGGCAGCAATCACAATTGGCTGTTTTTGCCAAGCGGCAGATACTGGCGGGCTTATAAAGAAACAGCTAATAAAGCAAAGTAATAACAGCCTCACATCTATCCTTAACGTATTGTTATTGCGCTTAATGATGAATCGCGTTGTATTAATAACTTAAATATAGCAAAATTGCGTAAACATTCTTCTTTGATGGTTATAACTTGCAAACAATTTGCCCGTGCTGCGACCTAATAATTGATATACCCACAATAGCCGATAAGCAAATGGCCGTGTGCCCGCATTGTCACCATAAGTTGTGCGAAGGCGATGTAAACAACGACAGTAAAGTAGTTGCGTTAAGTATTGGCTCATTACTAATGCTATTAAGCAGCATGTTTTACCCGTTTATTTCATTTAGTAGCAGCGGCATAACGCAAACCATCACCCTGCCCGATGCTGCCCGAATTTTATTTAATTACGACAGTGAGTTACTTGGCTTATTTATTGATTTAAGCATTATTGCGCTGCCAATGAGCTTACTAATCATTCTTATTCCTATGCATCTTGGGCTTTTGCAATCCTTGCCAGAGGCCATCGCTAGGCGATTGCTCAAGTTTACCTTGGCCCTTGAGCCGTGGATCATGTCTGAGATATTTTTAATTGGCGTGTTAGTAAGCATGGTTAAAATTATGTCGCTTGCCGACATTAGTTTTGGCACCAGCTTTTGGGCATATATTGGCTTTGTTATTATGTATATTGCGGCGCTTGCCCATTTAAATAAGCCGCGCTTATGGGCACATATTAAACCAGCAACAACACTTGAAGACGCAGCACATGCCAAACGCGCTATTGATCAAAACATTAAAGCTTGCCACGTATGCCATCAGCTGTGTAAAAGTAATGTTTGCCCGCGTTGTCACACTAAAACCCATGTAAGAAACCCCAACAGTGTTCAAAAAGCAACGGCTTGGTTAGTGACCTCTGTGCTGTGTTACATACCTGCAAATCTATTACCAATAATGCACACCACCAGCCTGGGTGATGTGTCACCGTCAACCTTAATTGGCGGCGTACTAACACTTTGGAAAAGTGGTTCCTACCCCATTGCTGCCATTATATTTTTGGCCAGCGTAGTGGTGCCACTGGCCAAAGCCTTTGTGCTTAGCTTTTTATGCATTATGGTGGCAAAACCTGCTAACAAGCACACAAAAGGCTATACTAAAATTTATCAACTTACTGAATTTATTGGCAAATGGTCAATGATCGATGTATTTGTTGTTGCTATACTCGTTGCCTTAGTGCAACTAGGCAACTTAATGTCAATTACCCCAGGGCTAGGCATTGTATTTTTTACTGTTATGGTAATATGCCAAATGATGGCTGCACATGCGTTTGATCCGCGCTTGTTGTGGGATACACCAAAAAACAAACATTCAGAGAATAAAGCATGACCGAAACGGCTAATGTAACAACAAAACCAAAAATTTCTGCTATTTGGATTATTCCACTGATAGCCTTATTAGTTGGTATATGGATGTTGTATCAATACCAAGCAAATGTAGGCCCTACTATTTATATAAAAATGCCCCACGCAGAAGGCATTATTGCAGGTAAAACAGAAATAAAAGTGCGCAGTGTTAAAATTGGTCAAATTGATGCTATACGCCTTTCTGACTCGCAAGATAGCGTTATTGCCCGCGCACAAATAGACAAAAACTATAATGAGCTCCTCACCGACGATGCTAAAATTTGGGTTGTTAAACCCCGTATAGACGAAACGGGCATTAGTGGTATGAGTACGCTTTTGTCGGGTGTTTATTTAGAGTTATCACCGGGGGAGAGTAAAAAACTAAAAGAGCGTTTTGTATTACAAGACGAGCCAGCCCTTATTGGTAAAGATGTAAAAGGTGGGCGTTTTCAGTTACTCAGCTACAACGCTGAAGTGCTAGAGGTAAGCACTGGGATATTTTTTAAAAACTATAAAATAGGCCAAATAGAAACCGCTACTTTTGACTGGAAAAACCAAGCAATGAAGTACGGTATTTTTATTAACGAACCGTATCAAAACCTCATAACATTAAACTCTATATTTTGGGTTAATGCCGGCATTGAAATAGATTTGTCGGCCGATGGTATTAATATAAGTACCGGCTCATTAAGTAAACTTCTCAAAGGCGGTATTTCGGTTGGCTTGCCAGAGCAACAAGCCCCAGGCGACTTAGCCCAAGACGGCCACAACTTTTCGCTAAGCCAAAGCTACAAAGAAGCACTAGAAGAGCGCTTTTACGACTTTGATTACTACATTATTGATTTTGAACAATCTATACGTGGCCTAAGACCCGGCGCGCCTGTGGAATATCGCGGCACCCGAATTGGTACCGTGGTAGAAGCCCCCGCTAACGTTATTGTTAATGGCAAACCTGCACATTTTAAAAACCTTAATACGGCGGTGCCGGTACTAATTAAAATTGAGTATGGCCGTTTATATCACGATAGCGCAGCGGCCAAAGAGTTTTGGCAAAGTAGCCTAACCGGCTGGATAAAAAATGGTATGCGTGCTTCTTTAAAACCCGGCAACCTTTTAACTGGCGCAGTGTATGTAGATTTTGATATATACCCCGACGCACCTAAAGCGCATTTAGCAAAACTTGCCCAATATGATGTATTTCCGAGTATTTCTAGCGGCATTACGGTGCTTGCCGATCAGGTCTCGGATGTGCTTAACAAGGTAAACGATTTAAAAATTGAAGACAGCCTAGCGCAAATGCAGGCTACATTTAGCGACTACCAAGCGCTTGCTAACGAAATGCGTGCGTTATTAAGCCAAAAAGATACCCAAAACTTACCCGGCGACTTTAACCGTAACTTTGATAAAATGACCAAAAGTATGGAGCAGTTTGAAGTGACCATGCGTCAATTTGATAAAACCATGGCAAGTTATCAGGCCGGCTCTGAGTTTCATCATCTATTACAGCAAACCTTGCTTGAATTTAAACGCTTAAGTGAAGAAATTCAGCCGCTTACACGGGGTTTAAACGAACAACCTAATATGTTTATTTTTGATAAAGCACTCCCTGCTGATCCACAACCAAGGAAGCAATAATGAAACACTTATTTTTAGCCATAACCGTGTTAATTACCCTTGCAGGGTGCAGTGCGTCAATTCAAACCGCAACGCAGTATTATCAGTTTGAACAACCCATTGCTTCATCATCACGCCATGTAAAAGAAACTGATGCCCAATTAAGAGTGCAAACTGTAGCCCTTAGAGGCGCATTAAATAATTTGGGCATAGCAATGAAAATTGATAGCAACCAAATTCATGCGGCAAATTACAACCTATGGGGTGAATCGCCCGATGTGATGCTCACCGCTACAGCGCAACAAACCCTTTTTAATGCAATGCCTAATTGGATGGTTATTAAGGGCTTACCGGTAATTACCGAGCTTGATCAGCAAACATTTTACGAGCTTGAGTATGAAGTGCACCACTTTAATGGTGACATGCAAGGCAACGCTGATATTTCTGGCCTGTGGCGCTTATATTACACCCACCCAGAAACCGGCCGCAGCCTGATTAGTGTGCATAATTTTTCGCATGTAGTTCCAATAGAAGATGACGGTTACGATGGCTTAGTGGCTACTCTTGAGCAAACTTGGCAAAACATAAACCTAAGCGTAGCAAAAGCCATAGAGCAAGCGCGACTTTAATAACCATATATAGTTACGGCGGTTTTATCATTATTAATAACCGCCTTGCCTACCCTATTAAAACCTAACTTTAATAATACACACTGAGAAGCGGTATTATTAGCTGCGCAGATAGCACTGACCTGTTTTATCCCAAGTGCGTGCCTATTTTGTAATAGCGCTTTGGCCGCTTCAAAAATATAACCGTTTTTCTCATAACGGGTTAACAAGGCAAAACCTAAATCTGGCAGTTGCAGTACGTCGCGTTTATAAAAACCCACAACTCCTACTTCTTCACCATTGTGTAAAGCAATAATATAAGGGCCAAACCCTTGGTGTTTATGGGCTGCCCTAAACGATTGCTCAATGTAGCGCGTGGCATCGCTGTGCGTATAAATGGCTTTATCGCCAATATATTTTATAAAATTTGGCTGATTCACCAAAGTAAGTAACATGGCTGCATCGTGCTCATTTGCATAGCGTAATAATAAACGTTGGGTTTTAAATACGGCATCCATGTTATCTCCTATAAAAAGTTATTTTGTACGTAAATTTTTATTGACTGAAATACAAAACCGGATTATTTTTGCGCCGATGTTTTTACAGGCACAACAATAGCGGCATGCTTCTCTTGCACCGTCTGGCGCAAAGCCAACGCGTTTCCCTTTCGCTATTAATTTAACATAACAGCAAAGCACCCTACGCGGCAAAAGCAGTGACTTGGCACGTAATAACTATTACCTGCTTTGTTTTTGTTAAGCAATTTATTATTTAAATATGCTTTTAATTTTGTGAATCTTTAAATGCTTGAACCTTCTGCATTAAGTTTACTGCCACCAGCGGTGGTTGTGGTATTGGCTGTTGTTTTACGCCGCCCTATTTTATCTTTACTTATTGGCGCTTTAGTTGGCTTAGTAATAGCCGACCCAGCTCAGGTGCTTGCTAACTTTGCCAGCACATCACTTAAAGTAATGACCGACGAAACCATAGGTTGGTTAATACTCGTGTGCGGAGGCTTTGGCGCTTTAATAGCTTTATTAGTGCGCACTGGCGGTGCGTCGGCGTTTGGCAAATTAGCGCTAAAATACACTAAAGGTAAACGATCTTCTTTGTTTATGACCTTTTGTTTAGGTGTGGTTATTTTTATTGATGACTATTTAAATGCGCTTACCGTTGGTGAAACGATGAAACGCATTACCGATAAATTTAAAGTTAGCCGAGAAATGCTCGCCTACGTTGTAGATTCAACAGCGGCACCTATTTGCGTACTTGTCCCTTTATCGACTTGGGCTGTATTTTTTGGCGGCTTGTTAGTCGATAACGGCATTGCCGAGGAAGGCAAAGGCATTGCGGTTTATATTCAAGCCATTCCTTATATGTTTTACGCCTGGTTTGCAGTATTGGTGGTTTTGTTAGTGGTACTGGGTGTAATACCTGCTATTGGGCCTATGAAAAAAGCCGAAAGGTTAGCGCACGTTGAGCAAGCCACTGTAGACCCTGCGCAATTTAGTGATATTCAAACAGCCGACGAATACGCTGTAAAAGCAGTAGAAGAAAGCTTTGAAGATGCAGACCCTAAAGGAAAATTACACAACTTTTTATTACCTATAATTTTACTAGTAGCCTTTACAGTTTACTTTGAAATAGATGTATATAAAGGCTTATTGGCAACTATGGCGGTAACGCTTCCTTTTTATGCACTACAAAAATTAATGAGCTTTAGCGAAATGATAGAGCGCATGCTTGATGGCTTTAAAAGCATGATACCGGCTATTGGCACTGTAATAGCGGCATTTATATTTAAAGATGTGTGCGACTTAATTGGCTTAGCGCAGTTTGTGATCGGTAGTTTGAGCCCGTACATGACTGCCCAATACTTACCGGCGGTGGTATTTATTGCTATGGCAGTGTTAGCGTTTGCTACAGGCTCTAGTTGGGGTATTTTTGCTGTGTCGATCCCAATAGTTATGCCACTGGCAACTGCCGTTGATGCAAATATTCCACTGGTTATTGGCGCGTTGTTATCGGCCTCATCATTTGGTAGCCAAGCCTGTTTTTACTCAGACTCTACCGTACTTGCAGCACAAGGCTCTGGCTGTAATTTAATGAGCCATGCAGTAACGCAACTGCCTTATACATTAGTTGCCGCGGCACTTGCCGTTGTCGGCTTTATTGTTATGGCATAAATTAAGTTAATACAAATAAAAAAACCCCAATGTAGTACTACACTGGGGTGTTTTACCAATCCACAATAATACTTAATTAAGCGGATTGGTATTCTTTTAGCTGTATAAATATATATAGCTTATTTTTGTAATTTAATACCATTGTAATAGGTTTCAAGCGATTGAATTTTGGTTTGATTTGGTAAATCAGCAAAGTCGCTTTCTACAAACTTAGTACCACGTAACTGCACATTTAAACGTGCGGCTTGTGGGTTTAACATAGTTTGTTTGTAGTACTGCTTAATATCCTCAAGCGTTACTTTTTCAACTTCATCAATTAGCTTTTGCTTAGAGTCAAAGTTAAAGTTTTCACGATACCAATCAGTAATAAGTGGCCCCATTTCATCGCTTAAGTTTTTAGGCTGCTCTTTTAGTGATACAAGCGTGGCATTTTTAAGTTGAGCAAAAGTATCTAAGCTCATATTATCAAGCTCTACAGCGTACTCTTTTTTGAATTGATCAAAACGTGCCTGTATTTCTTTTGGGCCTTTAACAGGTGTTTGAATAAACAAGCCAATTGCCGAGTAATCCTCTATTGGGCGAGCCAGCGCGCCTACGGCGTATGCAAGTTGCTCTTCGGTACGCATTTTATCAAATGCAATGGTTCTAAAGTGGCTTTGTAACACCGCAGCTTGCGCTTTTTGTTTATACCCTGGCACTGGGTGAACAGTCATATCAACTACTGCCACATCGGCAACATCAATATCTTTTTGCAATACTCGCGTTTCGCCTGGCTGCGGTAACCATGCTTTACTGCGCGCAAACTCACTCGATGTATGATTGCTTGGTAAAGTGGCACTTAACTCATTAGCTATCGATTCTATATCTTGTTGGTTGTAATTACCGTAGCTAAATACACGTAAATCGTTGGTGGCAAATGTGGCCGTTTTTAGCTTGTTTAAATCGGCAACGCTTAACGATTCTGCCGCTTTTATCAGTGCCTCTGTATCAAAGCTGCCTGTGCGGATAAGTTTTGAGTAGGCGCCAAATGCTTGTGCATACGGAAATTGCTTTTGCTGATTTAACAAGCCACGTTTGTAGCGATCAATGGCTTGGGTAAATGCTTGTGCAGTTACGTCGGCTTTTAACCCGCTTAGCGCTTGTTTTAAAAGTACATCTTGCTTATCGGTAAAGCCACTCATTGATAAAACTAAACCATTACTTGGCGCTAGGTTAACGCTCATGCCGGCAATGGCGGCTTCGGTGCTTAGTTGGCTTTGTTGAATGTTATATAAGTCGGCCCATACTGAGTAAAGTACTTCAGCATTAATATCATTTAAGCCTGGCTGGGTATTAATATATACCTCAACCAACCCCTTTGGCTGGGCAGCAAATTTTTGGCTTGCTTGGCGCCATACTTTTACGCCGTTTTTATCGTAAGCCAGTTCAGGGTGTTTTTGCTCTTTAAACTCAGCTGTTTTAATCGCGAAGCTTTCAGGTAGTAAGTTATTTACACTTGGTAAAGCAAGCTTAAACTCGCTTGATGTTTTCCAACTGGCAATTTCGGCATCGCTAATATCTTCTATGCGGTATTTACCATCATAAAAATGCAGTTGCGAGTCGGTTTCTTCTTGTTGCGAAATATACCAAACGCGCAGCGTATCAGCATTTAATTGCTTAAGTACCTCGTTTATCGCCTCTGCGTCAAATTTGGCATAATAGTAAGGCGCATCAATGGCATGATTTAATGGGTAATCTTGCATGCTACCAGTAAGCGCGCTGACATAGCTAAACTCATCGCCTTTTTCTAAAAACTTAAATTGATTGCTAAGTGATGTACGAATTTCATTAAAGTACTTAGCATCTACACCTTCTTTTTTAATCAGTTCAATGTATTGCATAATAGTTGCGACAATTGTTTCGCGGTTTTTCATGCCTTCATCGGTTAATTCTAGCGAAATAGTAAGCGCGCCGTAATTGCCGTACTGACTAGGAGAAGGAGACGCTGTTAATTGCGATACCCAGCCTTTGTCGCGTAGTAATTGTGCCGGGCTACCTGGCATTTCATTACTTAATAAATAACTGACATAACGGTTAGGTTTAACCGCAAAGTCGCTGCTGTTGTTATTAATAGTAAACTCAAGTTGCAGCTGTTTTACGTCTTCATTAGGTGAGTAATATACTTTTTTGCCACCGGCTTTATCAAAATCAAGCTCTGCAGTAACGGTTGGCTTTTCAATGTGTTTATTTTCGATATCGGCAAAATAAGTTTTTGCTTTTTGCTCCATTTGCTCAATTGGCAAATTTGAAATAAGCGCCACTTTCATGATGTTAGATGAATAGTATTTATTGTAAAAGTCGACCGTTTCTTTGTGTAATTGACTGCCTTCTTTGTCTCCTAGCGTTTCTAGGTTACCAATTAAAAAGCGATTAGCAGGGTGATCACCCATCATTTTACGGGCAAGTTTAAACTGGCCAAAAAAGTCCATTTCGCGGCGCATTGACCACTCGGCATTTACAGCGTTTTTTTCTTTATCTGCATATTCAGGGTACAGCTTGGGGGCTTTAAAAAAATCAGCAAAACGGTCTAGCGCTTCATCAAAGGCATCGTTATTAATTTTAAACATGTAGTTTGTAATATCGAGCCAGGTATACGCATTATTTACCCCGCCATTTTTGGTCATAAAGTCAGAGTAGCCTTTTGTATCGGGGTAGCGCTCTGTGCCTAAAAAAAGCATATGCTCTAAGTAATGTGCCATACCCTGCTGCATCATAGGGTCGTGTAGTAAGCCTACGCCTACACTTAGCGATGCTGCTGATTTTTCAGCGCTTGGATCAGAGACTAAAATGACTTCTATTTCGTTTTCGAGGGTAAGGGTTTTATATTCGCGCGTATCATTTGGGCTTACAACTAAAGTGTCTGAGAGTAAGGAGCTTTGCGAAGAACTAGCAACCGATGACGTAGATGATGTATTAGTACAGCCACTTAAAACTGCTAAAGCGATGACGCTAAAACCAAGAATTTTTTTCATTTTGTTTTTCCATTAAAATTGCGCTTAGGATGCGCTCAAAACAACGTAATAGAGCTAAATTAACACTAACAATTAAGGGTTTACCACAAAATAATACTAATTTATGTAACACATTGTGAAAAACACCTGCATACTTAAAGTCAGTAAAATAATAACGAAGGAAATAGAATGGAAAAAATAATAATACTCGCCATGTTTGCACAAGTAACGTTATCGCTCGTTGTAATGTTAATTATGGGCAAGCGACGCTTTGCTGCTGCAAAAAACAAACAATTACAGTTGAGCGATTTTAAAACCATGCGCCTTGATAACGCAGGCGATACCGTACGCGTAGCAGATAGAAACTTTACAAATCAGTTTGAAATACCAGTGCTTTTTTATATCGGTTGTATTGTTGCATTGCAACTTAACAGCGCTAGCTACTTAATTACTGCGCTTGCGTGCTTATTTGTTATTTCGCGTATTGTGCATACGGTTGTTCATATTGGCAGTAATAATGTAAGAATGCGCTTTAATGTTTTTTTACTAGGCTGCGCCAGTGTGTTTGCTTTATGGCTCGCGATTGTTTGGCGAATTTTAGCATTTTAGTAAAAGCGGCTTAATTAGCCGCTTTTTTATTTACTGTTTAACACATAATTAGTATTTAGCGCGTTTTAAGCGTTTACCCACACCAAGCAGTGCAATTAAGCAAAAACCAACCCCCATACTCCCACCCGAACTGCTTGATGAGCCAGCCTCTGCTGATGAATCGTCCTGGCTTATTAATGTATTGGCTGTTGGGTTTAAGTTGGCAGATGAAAGCGGGTCGTCATCTAATACCACCACACTATTAATAGTTACAAAGTTAGCGCTGCTCAGAGCGACATCGCTACTTGAGCATTGTTCACTGGTTATATCAACCAATGGGATATCGCCGCAGTGTACCAATCCAGCAATATTATCGAGCGTAGCTTGGCTTTGCGCTGTAATTTGCCCAAATACTGTAAAACCGCCATTTTGGGTATCAAGCGCTTCGCTATTATCAACCATATTAAAAAACCACTGGCTCGTTGCGCTGTTTTCATCGTTGGCTAATTTAGCCATCGCGATTGTGCCCTTCACATTAGATAAAACAGGCTCATTAACAACAGTAGGCTTGGTGGTTATTGGCACTAATTCGTCGGTAAATGTAAAGCCACCGCCTTGTATTATAAAGTCGCTGACTGAGCGATGTATTACGGTTTGGTTGTATGCGTCATCTTCAATATAACTTAAAAAGTTAGCAACCGTATTGGGGGCTTGTTGATCAAACAAGTTAAGCTCTATCACCCCGTGCGAAGTTTGCATTTCAACAATAGTGGCTTGGCTAGTAAAGCACGAAAACGCAAGTAGTGAGCCAATCAGGCACTTTTTCATTATGAGTTCTTTTTGTTATTGTTATTTAAATTAAGTGTTAATTCTAATCCACACTATACGCCAAGGAAAAGCATTTAGAAGGCACAACTACAATTAACACCCTTTTAGTTACACTTCATTACATATTCTTTTAAATAACACTCGCTGCATTCGCTTTGTGTAAAAGCATTTAATAATTTTATATTACTTTTAAAAATCGAATATAAAAAAGTATAAAATAAGTACGTTATTTATCGCTAAATTAGTTTAAACTAACCGCCTAATAAATTAAGCACACCATAATAAATGGGTATTTCATGCGTATAATTATTTTATTTTCAGTTATTTTATCTGTTATAGGTTGTACAAACTCACCTTTAAACACCTCCACTGCCCCACAGTATATTACTGTATTACATACTAACGATAATCACGGGCGCTTTTGGCATAACGAAAAAGGTGAATATGGTATGGCAGCGCGTAAAACGTTAATTGACGCTTTACGTAACAAAGCTCAACGGCAAGGCCATGCAGTATTGCTGCTTTCTGGCGGTGATATTAACACCGGTATACCTGAATCAGACTTACAACACGCAGAGCCTGATTTTAAGGGGATGTCGTTACTCGGTTACGATGCTATGGCAATTGGTAACCATGAATTTGATAACCCACTGAGCGTTTTAACTAAGCAGCAGCAATGGGCTACCTTTCCTTTACTGTCTGCAAATATTTTTGACAAAGCAACTGGGGAAAGCGCATTTCAAGGCTATAAAATTTTTGAAAAGGGGGGCTTAAAAATTGCGGTTATAGGACTTACCACTACAGACACCGCTAAAATAGCTAACCCACAATATATTGGCCATTTAGAATTTAAAGACCCTGTTGATGTGACGGCAGCTCTCGCTAAAAAAATTAATGAGCAATACAACCCCGATATCACTATTGCACTTACTCACATGGGCCATTATGTAGATGCAAACTTTGGGATTAATGCCCCGGGCGATGTCACACTTGCCCGCTCTTTACCCGCTAATACCTTAGATATGATTATTGGTGGTCACTCGCAAGAGCCGGTTTGTATGGCAGCTAAAAATAAAAATGATGATAACTTTAAACCCGGTCTTGCGTGTAAGCCTGATCAGCAAAACGGCACATGGATTATGCAAGCACATGAGTGGGGCAAGTATGTGGGTAAGGCAGAGTTTAAGCTAGAAAACGAAAAGCTCACCCTACTTGATTATAAATTGTTGCCAGTTAATTTATATGTTGATGAAATTCAAGCCGATGGGTCTAGTAAACAAGTATTAGCCAACGAATACATTAAACCCGATCCGACCCTAGAAGCATTTTTAGCAAGTTACCAAGCAAAAGGCGCAAAACAAATTGCAGGTAAAATTGGCAGTGTTGATGCGCGTTTAGAGGGCGATAGAAACAAGGTACGTTACCAACAAACTAATTTAGCGCGTGTGATTATACAGGCACAAATGAATGTGGTTGGCGCCGACTTTGGCCTGATTAGTGGTGGCGGAATAAGAAGCTCTATTGAGGCTGGCGATATTAGCTATAAAGATATTTTAAAAGTACATCCGTTTAAAAACCGCATTACTTACATGGACTGGCAAGGGCGTGATTTATGGAACTACTTAGAAACAGTGACCAGCTTCCCAGTTGATGCAGGTGCTTATTTGCAATATCACAAATTAGCGTTTACCCGTAAAAATGGCAAATTAGTCAGTGTACTCATTGATGGTAAGCCACTTGATGAAAATAAAACTTACCGTATGAGTTTAAATAGCTATAACGCATCAGGTGGTGACGGTTACCCTGCTATTACTAAGCTTAAAGGGTTTGTGAGCACAGATGAAACCGATGCCCAGGCACTTAAAACCTTTGTATCGCAAAATAGTCCACTTAAAGCTGCGCAGTTTGCACCTAAATAACAACACGTTATTAAAAGATAATGTTTAAGGAAAGTAGCTGACTACTTTCCTTTTATTTCTATGTTTCCCTTTGCAATATTTATTAAACCGTAACTGTGTAAACGTGAGCGAGAGCCCTCGCCATATGCTTTAGGCGGATAATAAATGTCTTTCATATCAGGGTGTTCATTTAAAACTTCGTCTAGGGCTGCACGAATCTCACTGAGTGTTTTTTCTAAGCTGCTATTAAAATTTGGCCGCTTACGTATAGTATGCCCAAGCTCAATCAACCTATAAAAGTACTTATTAGCAAGCTCTATAAGCTCATCTGGCACGTATTTATTTTGATTTAGCACAACATCTTTATTATCACGACAAAACTCTATTAATGCTAAATAAAAGCATAGCGGTTTGTTAGCTAAACACACTGTAGCCTCAGGCATATAACTATTACTGAGTGTTTTAGTGTTTAAATCAATGATCAATGCCAGCTCTTTTGGTTTTCCTAAGTCGGTACCAGCGTTCAGTGATGGGCCTTTAGCATCTACAGGCATACCTATAATAGACTTCAGCCATTTGCTAAATAAAATACTCAAAACCAAAAATAACAAGCAAATTAAAAACCTGTTTTCTGACCAAAACTGTGCGTTTTTCTCAAACACTAAAGAGGCATGGGTAGTGCTCGACTTGAGTGTTCTTACAAACTGGTTTGGCTTTAAAGTTAAAGGTTTAGCAGATTTTGGCACAATTTTAACTAAGCGAAGATTATTGTCTAAATAGCCGTTGAGCTTTAATAAGTAGTCTTGCACTGCATGTTGGTTACCCGAGTGCTTTAAAAGCTCATTAGAGAGCGCAATTAACGGTAAATCCAGTGCAACTTGTTTTTCGGTTTCAATAACCTGGCGTTTAATAGCGTCACTCTGCTCATTAATTACAGACACATAAAACACTAAACAGTTAATAATAAAAACAGCGCAGCCAAAAAAAACATATTTATACTTATCCATTTTTAACGCTCTCATCTTTAGCTGTTACCTGCTCTGAACTGCAATCCCAGTATGATTGCGCCTCTTTGTAGTAACTCAGTTTTTGCTCCTTTGACATATCAAGAATATGACGCTGTACAGCACATAAAAGGTCTGTATTGTTTTGCTGCATTTTTAGATACCAGCGCGAACCTGAAATTTTATTACTTAAAGGGGTTATATAATTTTTTGAAAAACGAGCAGCATCACTTTCTTTCCAAAAAGACGCAATAATATCGACCTGCCCATTAGCTAATAAGTCACGAAGCTCGCTGTGCGAACTGGCGTAAGTAATATCTAGATTGGCTAAGTTGATATTTAAATCTTTAAACATTTTCTTTGGAAGTATATGGCCAGAGCGGCTTGTAGGGTAATCTAATAAGCCTATACGCTTATCTAAAAAGTATTGTTTTGTTAAGCGTGGCTTTTCTTTTGAGGAGATAAAAAATGCGGTGTAATCAGAAAAGCCCACCACAGATTGATAGTTATAAGTTAGCTCTGCATTAAAGGCATCCATTATATTATTTTTTGCAAGTACGAGGTCTGCAATCCCTTTGCCGACAAAATCGAAGCTTTCCGTTGTACTGTCACCCCAGTAACCTTTAACTGAACCGTATTGTTTCGTTACCACGGTATCAAGGCATAGAGACTCTGTAAGCTTCTCTGCCACGCTTTGCGATGGCGTAAATACAATAAGCTGATTTTTGTTTTCACTGGCTGTTGTATAACATTGTGTTGACGTTTTTATTAGTTCTGGGAAATTTATTTCATCACTTTTAACGCTCACCTTTCCAACAGACCATGCAGCAACCATAACCAGAAACAAAAGTGTAACAAACGACAGTTTATGTAACATGACCTTTCCAAACCCCATCAATAAGATGTACCTAACAACGCTAAGGCTTTATTTGAACAATATTATTTACTTATTACAACAGGTAATTTTACCCATCAAAGGTAAGCTATTGATTTAATGCAATTATGAATAAGAAATAATGAATACTCTTGACTCCTTTCTATATTTAGCAAAAACAATCACAATGTTTACACCAGCTAATAGGTGAATAAAAATAAATGCAGGAAACATTGATGCGCATTAAAATTGCTACTCTCGTAGCAACAACGTTAATAATTGGTGCTGTTTTTACAACTTCTAAAGCGTATGCGTGGGGTCAAAATGGTCATCGAATTGTTGGGCATATTGCTGAGCAACATTTGAGTGACGAAACAGTTCATAACCTGTTGCCACTATTAGAAGGACAATCCCTAGCTCAAATTTCTACTTGGGCAGATGAAATGCGATCTAGTCCTGAACTATTTTGGCGTAAAAAATCTTCGCGCTGGCACTACATAAACCTTCCTAAAAATAAAACACTTTCTCTAAATCACGCACATACACACAGCAAAGACGATGTAACAAATATTCTAGAAGGTATTTACTTCTCTATTAATACACTTCAGTCATCTACCTCTTCCCTTAATGAAAAACAGTTTGCTTTAAAGTTTTTAGTTCACTTGGTTGGCGACAGCCATCAACCATTTCATGCTGGGCGAAGTGAAGATAGAGGCGGCAATTTAATTAAAGTTGATTTTTTTGACAACGAAACCAATTTACATAGCCTTTGGGACACTGGATTAATAGAAAATGAAAACTTAGCTTACACTGAATACGCTAAGTTTATAGATACCGACGATGCAGCATTAATTAAAACATACTTAAACAGCAGCCCTACTACTTGGCTGATGGAATCTCACAAACTGGCCGAAGATATTTATACCTCAACCAGTGATGAAGTGAGCTATAGTTATGTTTTCAAATACAATCCGCTTGTTAAGCAGCGTTTGCAAAAAGCAGGCGTTAGGCTTGCGGGTGTATTGAACTATTTATTTGATTCGTCAGATGACATTAAAAAATTAAAAATAACGACAAAATAACAATCAACCTATAAATAAAAAACCTACACACGGGAATTAATTTATGTTTATACACTCTCTGGAGTATAGCTAAAATAATACAGCTAAAAATGTATTAATTACAAAATGTAAATAATTAATTGTAAAAGGAATTATAAAGTTTGCATTTCATAATACTGTCACATAACGGCGGTAACATAACAATAAGTAATTAATCCAAATTTAGTTAAGTATACAAGTATAAATTGTGCAAATTAATTTTGCATATTACAAGAGTATAAATTCAACAACACTGCTGACTTTATACTACTTAAAATAACAATTTAATTATAACTTTCACGGGAAATGAAAATGAAGACTAAACTTCAAAAAACAGCACTCTCACTTGCTATCGCTGCGTGTGTAAGTGTAAGTGGCGCTGCATTCGCCAACGAAACAACCTCTGCGATTAAGGGTCAAATTACCGGTCCAAACGGTAACCCAGCTCCAGGTACCAAAATAACAATTTTACACGTACCGTCTGGCTCAGTTAAAACAACAGAAGCAAATGATGCAGGTTACTTTACTGCTAAAGGCCTTCGTGTTGGTGGTCCTTACAAGGTAATCGTTGATTCTGATGTTTATGCTGATCAAGAATTTAATAATATTATCCTAAACATTGGTAACGATTACCCAGTAAATGCTGCACTTGAGCCACAATCAAGCATGGAGCAAATTGTAGTAACGGGTGCACCTATCAGCTCTATGTCTGGTGGTACTGGCCCAGCGTCTACATTTACTTTAACTGATCTTGAAAACACGCCTGCTATTAACCGTGATTTAAAAGATATCATTCGTATTGACCCGCGTATCACAATTGATGATAGCCGCGGTTCAATTAACTGTGGTGGTGGTAACCCTCGTTACAACAGCTTAACGCTAGATGGCGTTCGTATGAACGATAACTTTGGTTTAAGCTCTAACGGTTACCCAACTATTCGTGCCCCTTTCTCTTTTGATTCAATTGAACAGGTTTCAGCTGAGCTAGCACCATTTGACGTACAGTACGGTGGCTTTACCTCATGTAACATTAATGCGGTAACAAAATCTGGTGGAAATGAAGTTCACGGTGGCATCTTCTATGATTACACAAGCGATTCATTAAAAGGCGATAAAATCGAAGGCGAAGACGTTGATAACGGTAACTACACCGAAAAACGTTACGGCTTTAACGTTGGCTTACCGTTAATCGAAGATAAACTGTTTTTATTCACTTCATACGAAAAGCTTGAAGGTGTGCAACAGTTTAACTACGACGGTTTAAGCAGCGGCAGTGTAACTGCAGATGATATTGCTCGTATTACAAACATTGCTCAAACTGTATATGGCTATGACGTAGGCGGTATGCCTTCAAGTATGCCTGTTGAAGATGAAAAAATCTTAGTTAAATTAGATTGGAACATCAACGAAGATCACCGTGCAAACTTAATCTACAACTACAACGACGGTAATACGGTTTCACAGTCAGACACTGGTTCTAGCCGTGTTTCACTATCAAACCACTTTTACGACCAAAGTGCAGAATTTACTTCAATTATCGCGTCTGTGTATTCAGATTGGTCAGATGATTTTTCAACTGAAGTTCGTATTGGTAAATCAGAATTAGACGCAACGGTACAATCGCTTGATGCTGCAAGCAGCTTTGGTGAAATGCAAATAAGCACAGGTAACGGTGGTACAGTTTACATTGGTCCAGATGATTCTCGTCAATCAAATGATTTAGATTACGATACCACTACATTTAAAGTAGCGGGTACTTACTACCTTGACCAACATACCATTACAGCTGGCTATGAGTTTGAAGAGTTAGACGTATTTAACTTATTCGTACAACAAACTGAAGGCGAGTACCGTTTTTATAACGAAAGAGATTCAGACGTAACGGGTATTGATTTATTTGAGCAAGGTATCGCAAACGCTGTTTACTACAACAATGCTGCCGGTACTAATGATCCTAACGATGCGGCTGCAAGTTTCTCATACGCTCAGCATACGTTTTATGTTCAAGACGAATATGCATTTACAGACTTAGATGCAAACATCACATTTGGTTTACGCTACGATAAATACACAAGTGATGACGTACCAAACTTTAACCAAAACTATACTGACCGCTATGGTTTTAGTAACCAAAGCACGTTTGATGGTATTGATTTACTTCAACCACGTGTTGGCTTCCAGTGGTATGCAACAGACGAGTTAGAAGTTCGTGCTGGTGTTGGCTTATTCTCTGGTGGTAACCCAAATGTTTGGTTATCTAACTCTTACTCTAACGATGGTATTACAAACATCGGTACATTCCGCAGCTCGGTTGATTTATTCAACACGCCAAACGTAAATGGCGGCGCGCCTGGTTTTGAAGTACCGCAAGAGATGTTTGATGAAGTTGCTAACACTGTAATTGGCTCAGGTGATGCTACAGTAAATGCAGTTGACCCAGACTTTGAAATTCCTTCAGAGTGGAAATACTCAATCGGTGCAACATACACAACTGAAAACGAGTATGTAATTTCACTTGATTACTTATACTCTAAGAAGAAAGATGCTGCCTTAATGCGCGACATCGCACTTCAGGATTCGGGCGAAACTACATTTGATGGTCGTCCTATTTACGAGTCAATCGAAGGCCGTGATGGTGAATACCTTCTTACAAATGTAAGTGGTGATAGCGGTGATTCATCGGTTATTTCATTAGCTGTAAGCAAAATGTTTGACAATGGCGTAAGCGTTAACTTTGGTTACGCATACACAGATTCAGACGATGTTAACCCAATGACAAGCTCTGTTGCGGGCTCAAACTACGGTAATATTGCGCTAACGGATCCTGGTAACCCTGGTGTTGCATCATCAGATTACGAAATCCCACATCGTTTTACTATGACGCTTGGCTACACGCATGAGTTTGTTGATGGTTTTGCTACTCGCTTTAACCTATACGGTGAAGCATACAAAGGCTTACCATACAGCTACACATTTGATGGTAGCGACGAAAATGTATGGGGCGATGCTAACTGGAATGGTGACCGTCAGTTACTTTACGTACCACTTGAAAACGATCCTAACGTTGTTTACGACATGAGCGCTGATGAAATTAACGCGTTTAACGATTTTATCGCGTCTAACGGTTTAGAGCGTGGTGAAATCACAGGCCGTAATGCTGAAAACTCAGATTGGTTTGTTAAATTTAACTTTAAAGTTACTCAAGAATTACCAGGCTTTATGGATGGCCATAAAGGTGAAGCGTTCTTCGTAATTGATAACTTAACGAACCTATTAAACGATGATTGGGGCGTACTTAAAAAAGGTCCTTTCGTTGGCGCTAGCATGATTTCTACAACGATTGATGAGCAAGGCCGTTACGTTTACTCAGGCTTTAATGAAAACAACGCAAATACATCAGTACAATCTGATGCGTCATTATGGCAAATGCGTGTAGGTGTTCATTACACTTTCTAATCGCATTAGCGTAAAAAACGACTAATTAATGCCCATCTTTTGATGGGCTTTTTTTTACCAACCAGCTTAATTAAATGATCTATTTTAATGATGGATATATGTGTTGAGAGCTAGGCAAAAAATTTCTATTTAGTTTTCTAAATGAAAATTTTATAACGCAGATAGCGACACATTTAGCCCCTCAAAATGATTAAGTATTATTGCGGATTGGTTTTATAAGGCCTCTTTAAGCTCTTTTAGTAAATTTAGCAATTGGACTTGTTGCTGCTTACTAAATTTTTCAGCTAATTGCCCTTCCCAGTTTTGTGCATCACGTGCTATGAGCTTGTAAATTGCATTGCCCGGCTCATTTAACATAACCTGCGTTACTCGCTTATCTTGCTGATTTAGTTGTGCTTCTACATACCCTCTTTGCAGCAATGATTTTATAGCTCGCGAAACCGTTGACTTATCCATATTGGCCTGTGTACATAAATCTTTTGCATTGCTTTTGCCATATTGTGCTAAGTTTGCCAACACCCGCCATTGAGGGATGGTTAAGTTGTATTTTTGCTGATAAACACGCGCAAAATCATCGCTTATAAGATTTGCCATTTGGTTTAACTGATAGGGCAAAAACTGCTCTAGATCTATTTCCATTATTCCTTTCTCATCGCATTTACACACTGTGAAAACTGTGCATTTTTATTTACAGGCTAAAACATGCGCCCATTTGAAATTACTCTCACTTGAGAGTACTTTAAACTAATTAGGGCCTGTTGACCTTTCAGGATTGAAATTTGTTCAATCTAGGGGCCATTTAATCGCGGCGCGAGGTTTGTAACCTAGTGGGCTAAGTAAAAACCGAGCAACAAAGAGTAAATGGCCCCTAGGCAGAACCCTTCGGGCAGCGCCTGTTTGGCATTTATGCTACGTTATTGCCTATTTATGGGGAACAACCACACTGCATAGGCTCTGCCTTGCCTAATTCCCAAACAGACTGCTGCAAATTCAACCTCGAAAGATAAACAGGCCCTAGAAAAATAAAACAATGTCACTCTCACAGGATCTAAATATGGCCAGCGAAATAAACTACATGAGCGGTTTTGGCAATGAGTTTGAAACCGAAGCGCTACCCGGTGCATTGCCGGTTGGGCAATTTACCCCACAAAAGGTGAAGTACAATTTATACACCGAGCAATTTAGCAGCACGGCCTTTACGGCACCGCGAGCCGCTAATCGTCGTACGTGGCTGTACCGCCTTCGTCCATCAGTAGTACAAGGTGAATACACCGCTATAGATAACGCACTAATAAGAACAGCGCCTATAACTGAAGCAATTACGCCCCCTACAATGATGCGCTGGAGCCCTATTGATATTCCCACACAGCCCACTGATTTTATTGATGGCTTAATTACCATGGCTGCAAATGGCAGTGCCAATGGACAAACCGGTATTGGTATTCATGTTTATGTTGCTAACAGTTCTATGCAAGAGCGTTATTTTTGTAATGCCGATGGTGAGCTGTTGTTTGTGCCTCAGCATGGCGAACTGTTATTACACACTGAATGCGGAAAGCTCACAGTAAAGCCGGGGGAAATTGCCGTCATTCCTCGCGGGATTAAATTCTCGGTTGATTTAATTGATGAAACCGCACGTGGCTACATTTGTGAAAACTATGGTCACGCATTTGAACTTGCCGAGCGCGGCCCCGTCGGGGCAAATGGCTATGCCAACGACAGAGACTTTAAATACCCTGTCGCTGCATTTGAAGATAAAGAAGGTAGCTTTGAATTAGTCACTAAATTTAACGGTCATTTATTTAGTTGCCCTATTACACACTCGCCTTTTGATGTAGTTGCTTGGACCGGTAACAGCGCACCGTACAAATACGACTTAGCACGTTTTAATGTTATTAATACCGTGAGTTTTGACCACCCAGATCCTTCTATATTTACTGTACTTACCTCCCCTTCAGCCACTGAAGGCATGGCAAATGTAGATTTTGTAATTTTTCCACCGCGTTGGATGGTGGCAGAGAATACATTTAGACCTCCTTACTATCATCGCAATATTATGAGTGAGTTTATGGGCTTAATAGAAGGGGTTTACGATGCAAAAGAGCACGGGTTTGTACCAGGAGGCGCTAGTTTGCATAATTGCATGTCGCCACATGGGCCTGAAGCCGAGGTATTCGAAAAAGCATCTAACGCTGAGCTGGCACCGCAAAAATACGAGAACACGTTGGCCTTTATGTTCGAGTCTCGTTACATAATATCGCCCACTAAATATGCTCTTGAAGGAAAAGAGCGTCAAACTAATTACACTCAGTGCTGGCGAAGTATCACAAAACATTTTACAGGCGAGGAATAATAACAATGAAACTATACAGCTACTTTCGCTCATCTGCCGCATACCGTGTACGCATAGCACTTAATTTAAAAGGTATTGAGCATGATATGCAATTCGTTAATTTACTTAAATCTGAACAGCTAGCGCAGCCTTACTTAGATAAAAATGTGCAAGGTTTACTTCCTGCTCTTGAAACGAACGAAGGCGTATTAGCGCAATCACTGGCTATTTTAGAGTGGTTAGATGAAAGCTATCCGCAAACGCCGTTAATTTATGGCACTGCATGGCAAAAAGCGCAAATTCGTAATATAAGCTATGCAGTGGCATGTGATATTCACCCAGTAAATAATTTACGAGTGCTCAAGTATTTAAGCAACGAATTGGGTGTAGACGAGCAAGCTAAAGCCGCATGGTATAGGCATTGGGTAGAGCTTGGATTTAAAAAAATTGAATTGATGCTAAGTGAAAACAATGAGTTTTGCGTAGGCAATACACCCACTCTCGCTGATATATGTTTAGTGCCACAGGTATTTAATGCGTTGCGTTTTAATGTAGATATGGCTGCGTATCCAAAAATTGCAGCCATTTATGCACGTTGCAATGTATTGCCCGCTTTTAGTGACGCCGCGCCGCAAAATCAGCGCGATGCAGTTTAACTTTTTAATGCGCAGTGAATAACACTCACGTGCTCTATTAAATCTAGGCCCAGTTCGGTTAAATAGCCGCCATCCGGGCTGTCTATCACGCCTTTATCAAACAACCTTTGTGCCGCGCTTAATAAATTTGGTTCAGCATCCGAATGTAACTTAATCCCTTGCATTTTGCTCTCACGTGGAAATTTAGCTAATAACGTAAATTCATCTATCATTGTTTGATTAAATTGCATGTGTTCACCTTTTTATAATTGTGTGTTTAAGTCAGTGTTGTTTAACGCTATTACTTACCCTAGCATGTTTTTTAATCGTGTGTACTATTTTTAAACTATCAAAATTCGAGGTCGCTCATGCGCCATATTATGGTTTTATTTATTTTTTTAATTGCGTTCACTTTAGTCCCTAGCAGTTATGCAAAAACAGTCAAAACGCATTCTATTATTGACGCTAATGAGATTATTAATAATGGTGATATTTGTTGGTACGACAACAAACGTTATAGTGAAGGCGCGCTGGTGCAAGTACATTCTTTTACCTTAGTGTGCGCTGCTAATAACCCGCAACATAATAACAGTGAGCTAATTTGGCTAAAATTAGATAAAAAAGGCAATATTGTTTATCCCACAAAGCCTAAAACCATTACGGTCAATTAGCGCTAAAAGCGGATTTACGCTACAATGCGCACAGTTTAAATAAGTAGTATGGCTATGGATAATCAACCAAAAAATCCTCTTCATGGGGTAACGTTAGAACAAATTTTAGTAGAGCTTGAGCAGCGCTTAGGGTTTAAAGCCATGGGCGAGCAAGTAAACATTAAATGTTTTACCGACTCACCGAGTATTAAATCAAGCTTAAAATTTTTACGTAAAACCCCTTGGGCTCGCGATAAAGTTGAAGCTCTCTACTTACATACGCTAAGTAACAAGCCGCTGCGTAAACCCAAAAGCGCTCAGCGCCCTAAGCCTGCCAGCCAAAGCGATAGCGGTGGTTTTGTTTGGCCAAGCATTAAAAAGTAATACACAAAAATGCACGTTAAACACGTGCATTTTGTATTTTATAACTCCTTACTAATTACATTTAACGAGGCAGGGTCAACTGTAATAGTAAGCGTATCCGCTATTTTTATTTCACCATCCAGTACATATTTAATTTCTTCGTCTGCGGTTATCGTTACTTTTTTAGCGTTAGTATGATGCGAGCTAATTGCTAAATGCGTTTGTGTAATACTACTAAACATAAGTTCAGCAATGCTTAACACGCGGGTGGTGTTTTCATCACTAGGTAGCAGCCAATTAATGTCTAATAGGCCATCTTCGTGATCGGGCTGACCACCTCCTTGGGCTAATAACGTAGTAAATGGCGCAGCATTAGCCACAATAAAGCTATTTGTATTTACTTCCTGCGTTTGATTATCATCAAGGGTAACATAAAGGGTTTGCGCTTTTTGCTCACTAAATGCCTGAAAAAAACCACTTAAATAGGCAAGCTGACCCGATTCGTTTTTTGAGTCTCTATCTGCTTTTTCTACCATTGATTGCTCATAACCAATCCCTGCTAACAACAGCATTAACTCGTCATTACAATAGGCCGTATCAATTGTTTGGGTTTGCCCATCAATAATAAGATCGCAGGCCTGCTCAACAGGAATGATTTTAGAGCTAATCCCCATAAGCACATGCGCTAAGGCATTGGCTGTGCCCATTGGGATAATACCCAGCTTGCACTGAGTGTTTACCAACACACTTGCTACTTCTGTCACGGTCCCATCGCCGCCACAGGCAATTATTATATCTGGCTTATTTTTAATGGCTTGTTTCGCAAGCTCAATACCGTCTATTTCTTTGGTGGTGGTTAATACTTCTAAATCATAATATGCCGACAACCTAGCCACTATTAAATGCTCTTTGTCTTGCCACATTTTGGTACCCGACACAGGGTTTGCAATAATAACGGCTTTGTTTTTAATAACTAGCTCGCCCTTTTTATGTCGCTTTGCTAAATGACGAAGCTGATGCTTATTAAGATTTGCGGTTTCGCGGGTTTCTTTTATTTGCGCGAGCACTTGGTGAACATCGGCGTTTTTATCTTGGCTCAGTAAATACGCTGCCATAACAAATACCGAACGCCCTCTGCCCAGTGCACAGTGAACTACCACGCGGCGGTCTTCTTTAATATGATGATGTATCCAGTTAATGGCTTGGTTTAATTGCGAATGGGTAGGCACACTATGATCAAGCACCGGAATATTTAAATAGCTAATATTTTCTTGTGTAGAGCTCCATTCTAAGCCATCAAACTCACACGTTACATCTAATATTGCCGTAATGCCGTTTTCTTTTAACGTATCAATATCAGAGGGGAACAATCGGCATGCTAAAAATAAATGGTCGTTAATTTTTTGAATGGGAGGGACTTTATCGTGCTTGCGAGAATACGCATTGTAAATTTGAGCACCCAGTAAAAAAGGCACAAATGCCCAGCGAATATAAAATGGAATAACACCATTTTCACGCTTTCTAAAAATTTTCGCCAAATTAAAAATGTAAGCACCACTGACAAGAATTAACGACAATGCACTCCAGTAAAATACCACTGCAAAATATACCGAGTTAACCTCCCACCCTATAAATATAAAAATTAACGCTAAAATTAAATAACTCGTTGCAGCCCACATATTTTCTCCTTTATTTTTACTGTTTTGGCACATTTTTTACAGTTGTGTATAAGTGTAGTAGCAATTTACACGCCAACAAAAGTTGTTTTTTAGGAACACAAACAACACTAAGTAACTGATATAAAATAAATAAAAGTAGCTAGCTTTAGCTGTATTCGCATATTAGGCGCTTTTTACACAGTAATCGGTCATTTTTTCTCACTACTCAAAGGTAACTGTTTATATTTAAAACTTGTTTCAATGTGTACAGCAGCTAATATAAATGTCAGCTTAAAAGTTTTTGCATCCAATCACTCTTTTCACACGTTTATTGAGAGTGTGTTTATCTTTATTAGTTAAATTTATAACAGCCTGTTTAATCTCTATTTCAAAGCGATTAGGTTGTGCTTAAATAAAACAATTTTTAATTCACAAAGCCCAACACACCTCGGTAATAATAAAAACAACAGGAACCTTATGGAAAACGACAATTTACTTCCCCTTTTGTGTAAAACAGCACAGGGTAACAAAGCCGCGTTTGCTGATTTGTATCAGCAAACAAGCGCAAAGCTTTTTGCGATTAGTTTAAATATGCTGTCAAACCGCGCGCACGCAGAAGAAGTAATGCAAGAGGCATTTATAAAAATTAGGCATAACGCGTCAGAGTACAATTCATCTAAAGGCACAGTTATTAGCTGGATGATAAGCATTGTGAGATACCGCAGCTTAGATGCATTGCGTTATCACAAGGTCAGAAAAGAGCAGGCAATGGGTGACGATGAATACGACGAACAAGCAGTCGATGTTAGTTACGACGAACAAACCAAACTTGTTAATTGTATTGAGCAACTTGATCCCCAACAAAAACAAGCCATTCATTTAGCCTATTACAAAGGGCTAAGCCATGGTGAGTTAGTCAATCACATAGAAACGCCCTTAGGCACAGTTAAAAGCTGGATCAGGCGTGGTTTGCAGCAGTTGCAGAGGTGTTTAACATTATGAATTATAATAAACCAGAATTACTTGATGCTTTAGCAGGGCAGTATGTATTAGGTACTTTAAAAGGCCTGGCACGAAAACGTTTTCAACGCTTAATGCTCAGCTTACCGCAAGCCCGAGAAGCCACTATAATGTGGGAGCAAAATTTAAATGATTTAGCCAGTGCAATTACGCCTCAAACACCCCGCGCGCAAGTGTGGCAGAATATTTTTAATACATTAGAACACACCAATCAACCCGTTAAAACGGTGATCAAACCAGCTACATCGCTGTGGCGCAATTGGTCATTTATAGCCACAGCTGCCTGTATTATCTTAGCATTTTTGGTTATTCAGCCCACAACTCAGCCCCAATACAGCCAACAAATTGCTTTAGTACAAAATCAAGATAAGCAATCACTGTGGTTTATTAACGTAGATGAGCAAACATTATCGGTTAAAGCCAGTGATAAACTCGTTGCGCAAACCGATAAAGACTACGAGCTGTGGATGATTTTAAAAGGGCAAGACACGCCAATTTCGTTGGGTCTACTGCCTAAAAACGGTGAAAAACAGTTACTCAAAGGCACGCGCTTTAAGGCACAAAACATTGCCCTACTCGCTGTTAGCTTAGAGCCTTTAGGTGGCTCGCCAAACGGCCTACCAACACAAGTACTGTACACGACAGATTTAGTTATTTTATAACTAAATAAACGCGACTGGTTGGTCAAACTTTGTTTGGCCAACCTTTATATTTATCTTGGGGTCTAGCGCCCTTTACCTATTAATATTTGATTAAACTAAAGTAGGCTTAATCGCACTGCGATGCTTATCATATTGTGTGCTCAATACCTGCTGCGTTATTTTAATTGCATACACCTACTGTAATAAGTATAAAACCAAGCCGCTTCAGCCTCTTTATCACTTCCTTATCTAAATATAAAACAGCCTGCTGAAAATTTAATCTTGAACGTTAAACACCCCTTTATTAACAAAATAAAAAAATATTTAACTTTTTTGCATCCATTGTGCTTTTTGCTTCGTTATTAGTTATGACTCCAATCAAAACTAAAGGAAAAAGTCATGAAAGCTTTAACTCCATCTATACTCGCAGTAGTAGTATGCAGTACCTTAGTAAGCACCTCTAGCGAGGCATCAAGTCATCGTGAAGCGCCGAACATTAGCCGCTTTCCAACCTTAGACTCTACCGACTTTTACGTATTTAATAGTTATGAAGCAGGCAGAGACGACTACGTTACGTTTATTGCCAACTACATTCCTCTACAAGATGCCTACGGCGGCCCTAACTACTTTGCTATGGACCCAGATGCAACCTACAGTATTCATATTGATAACGACGGTGATGCAGTTGAGGATATTACCTTTGCCTTTAATTTTACCAGTATGCTGCCAAACGATAATCAAGGCGTGCAATTAACCGTTGGCCCAGAAGATAATCAACGTACTGTATCTGTACCTCTTAAAAACGTTGGTGGTGTAGCAGCAGGTGATGATAGCGCCGCTAATTTTAGCGAGTCATACACACTCAGCATGATAAGCGGTCCACAACGCACGGGTACCAGTACAGCATTAAGTAATACCACCACCAGTTCAACCACGTTTAATAAACCGCTTGATTATATTGGTGACAAAACATTTGGTTCAATAGCTGATTACCAAACCTATGCAGATCAGTTTGTTTATCAAGTTTCGGTACCAGGCTGTGACAGTATGGCCAAAGTATTTGTTGGTCAGCGCAAAGACCCATTTGTCGTTAACTTAGGTAAAACATTCGATTTAGTAAATTACGTTCCCGTTGAAGGTGATAGTGCGCCAGGTGCTGGGGATGGCGGTGGTTTCCCTGGAGGGATTACACAAAGCAGTGAGAATGACGACCTCGTAGATAAAAACGTTACCTCAATTGCAGTTGAAATGCCTAAAAGCTGTATTGTAGGTGAAGGCAACGGCGTAATTGGTTCATGGACAACAGCGAGCCTACCTCAAGCACGCATTTTAAACCCTAACGCTAAATTTGCAGATAACGCGGTAAATGGCGGTGCATTAACGCAGGTTTCACGCTTAGGTAATCCATTAGTGAATGAGCTAGTTATTGGTATTAAAGACAAAGATACCTTCTCAACGGCTCACCCTAAAGACGATGCACAGTTTTTAGATTACGTTTCGCACCCGTCTTTACCAGAGCTGTTAAATATTTTATTTAAAGATGCAGTAAATACCACACTTGGCGCTAATTTAGAAACTCTTGCTCCAACTAACTTTCCACGTACTGATTTAATCACCGCATTTTTAACTGGTTTTGCTGGGGTAAACCAACAAGCCACCGTAACGCCATCAGAAATGCTACGTTTAAATACTGCAATTGCAGCCACAGCACAAACTGATCAGTCTGCATTTGGTGTAGCCGGTGATGATTTAGCAGGTTTTCCAAACGGGCGCCGTCCAGGTGACGATGTCGTTGATATTGCACTTCGCGTGGTAATGGGGCGTTTATGTCATCCTATTCCTGTAAATGGTGAAGACACCGACTTAGGTCTATGTACACCAGAGGATGCTGATGTAGGTACAGTGCCATTCACTGATGGTGCTCCAGTTGATGCAAGCATGATGGATGCCACTTTCCCATACTTAGCCACCCCACTTGCAGGCTCTAAATAAGGAGTAACGTATGCGTAATTTAAACCTTACCCATAGCAGTATATTGTTATGCGCTTTGGCACTAGGCGCGTGTAGCAGTGATGATGATAACAAACAACCCACACCGGTTGTAAATTCTGCGCCCAATGCTAGTGATGCAATGTTAACCACACAAACAGAAGTTGAAATTAACGACATGTTAGTGGCCACCGATGCTGATGGCGATACATTAACATACACATTAACTTCGCAGCCGACATTAGGTAACGCTGTAGTAAATAGCGATGGCAGCTTTACCTATACCCCAAACAAAGAAGCAACCGGTAGCGACAGCTTTATGTTTGGTGTATCAGACGGTGTTAACCAGCAAGTGACTGCAGCGGTAAATATAACCATTGAAGCACTGCAAGTGGACTTTGCACAATTTGCAAGCGATGCGTTTAATCAAAGCCCCACTGCGCAACCGCTATCTACCAACGGACGTGTCTTTATCAATACAGACACAGACGTAAGCGGTATTTCATCGGGCGCTTCTGGTAACTAACTCAGTAAGTAAATTAAGCTGATGGCCATGGATGGCTTTTTTAAGAGGATAAAACAATGCGCAGTCATTATAAAAAAATGCTCTTTGTTTTTTGCGCTGCACTGTGTGTAAATAACGTGCTTGCAAAACCAATTACCCCAAAAGATAACGCAATTATTGCCTCAAGCAATGCAACATTAAGTGCTAATTTAACCCTTGAGCAACTCACTGCGCTGGTGCTAAATAGCCAATACATAGGCCAAACAGTGCGCTATCAAGGTGTATTATAAAAACGCTTAAAAAACCTATATACCGCTTCTGCAACTGCACAAAGCGGTTATTTATATGCACGGGTACTTCAAAAGGAGCATGCGTTTTCGCGTGCCATAGACGTTGCTAATAACGTATTAAAAACCCAGCCAGATCATGTAAACACCCATTTATTACTCGCTAATATGTTGATGACACAAGGCAAATTTGAACAAGCTAAGCGCCATTGCGTGGCATTAATTGGTAACACCAGCCTATTAACGGCCAGCACGTGTGTGCTAGATGTACAAAGCCAACAGGGCAAACTTAGTGAAAGTTATCACGCGTTAGTTAAGCTTACGCAAAACAAAAACAGCAGCTTAGCGACAAAACATGTGCTCAGCGAAATGGCGTTTAGACTCAATAAATTCACCCGTGCGCAGCAGCATATAAATAATATTGATTTAAACACAGCCCCGGTGAGCCTTATTGTGCTGTGGGCCGATATTCAACTGCAGCAAAACAACCCTGAAAGAGTGCTTAATACACTCGGTAAACTTGCCAATAGCCACTCATCGCTTGAAGACGCTATTTTGCTCAAGTTAGCCATAGCTGAAAAACGCAGTAATAAGCACACTAATACGGTGTGGCAACCGCTCATGCAACAGCGCGTAAAATTACGTGAACAACGCCAAGATACCTTCCATGCCAACGACTTAGCTAACTACTATATTCATGTACAAGCAAACCAAGCCAAGGCACAATACTGGGCAAATATAAATTGGCAGCAAGCAAAAATGAGTACAGATAAACACTTACTAAGCCAAGCAAATACGATGGTTAGGGATTCTTTATGAGTAAAATAAACGCGTTATTTGTTTTATTTATAATTGCACTATTTGCCAGCTTTAGCGTGCAAGCACATCAGTTGAGCACAAGCTACATTTCGCTGGATAATACCGATAACGAAAAGCAATACACAGGCACCTGGCAAATAAATATTAGCGATTTAGAACAACAAGTTGCGCTTGATGTTAACCAAGACACACAAATAAGCTGGGGCGAATTAAAATCACAAAAATCAGCTATCAATCGCTATGCCAAAAATACTCTATCGGTTTTACAAAATGAGCAAACTTGCCCATTAACAATCACCGATAACTACCAATTAGATAATCATTTTAATGAAGCATATTTAGTGTTACCGCTAGTTTTTAGCTGTAACACTGATGCAGATGTAACGTTAACGTACCGCGCTTTTTTTAACCAAGACGCAAACCACAAAGTTATTGTAAATGTAAATCAGGTTTCGCGGGTTTTCACTATAGATGAGCAACAGCACACTTTTACCACTGAGCAATCGAGTTATTTAACGACTTTTAACCAATATGTTTATCAAGGCGTGTTGCATATTTGGATTGGCATTGACCATATTTTATTTTTAATTGCACTACTTTTAACCTGCGTTTTAACACGCAATGATAGTCACTGGCAGGCAATAGCAAGTAAAAAGCATATTATTAAGCACACTGCGTGGATTGTGACTGCGTTTACCCTTGCGCATTCACTTACCCTTACTGCAACGGCTCTTAATCTTGTTTCGCCAAGTAGCCGCTGGGTAGAGCTAGGTATTGCAATCTCGGTATTATTTGCGGCTTTAAACAATGTATGGCCGGTTATATTACGCCTTGGCTGGCTTACTTTTGCGTTTGGTTTGTTACATGGAATGGGCTTTGCCAGTGTACTGGGTGAGCTTGGGCTCTCGAGCGATTATCAATTGCTCAGCATTTTAGCGTTTAACTTAGGTGTAGAGCTTGGGCAGCTGAGTATATTGTGTATTGCACTGCCGGTGTTACTAACCATGCGCAATAAACCTATTCACATAAAATGGGTGATGCCAATTGGCTCCCTTGCTATCGCTGCAATGGCACTATTGTGGTGCGTAGAGCGCATTTAGCATTAAAAAAGCGAGTCTTTTGACTCGCTTTTTAGTTTTCTATTACTGTCTTGTCCTGAAATGTGTTTACACATTTAGGACTTATTTTATGAAAACCACTAAAACTAAAGACGTTAAGCGTACTCAGCGAGATTATACATTAGGCTTTAAATTATCTATTGTTGAGCAAGTAGAAAAAGGCGACTTCACCTATAAACAAGCGCAAAGTCATTACGGCATTCAAGGCCGCAGTACCGTTCTGGTATGGCTGCGAAAACATGGTAAATTAGATTGGTCTAAACCAACTTATATAGCCAACATGCCTAAATCGAAAGAAACCCCAGCACAAAAAATTAAACGTTTAGAGCGCGAGATAGAAGAGTTACGCCTAAAGGATTTAATCAAAGATGAAATGATTAATATTATGGATGAAGAATATGGAGCGGGCTTGCGAAAAAAGTACATATCCGAGCTATCACGCGCGCAAAAGAAAACCATCAAATAAAGCTTACTCCGTTATGCCGTGCATATGGCGTAACGCGACAAGGTTACTATCAAGCTATGCGCAGAATAGATGCTCGGAATAAAGAATTGGAGCCAGTCAAAGAATTAGTGATGTACTGGCGGCAATTCATGCCTCGTATTGGTGGGAAGAAACTTTATCTGATGATAAAGCCAGACCTGCAAGAGCGTGGCATTAAACTAGGTCGTGATTGTTTTTTTGATTATTTGAGAGAGCATGACTTTCTTGTAAAACCAAAGAAAAATTACACTAAAACAACAAACAGTAACCATTGGATGCGCAAGCATCCCAATTTACTAAAGGAATACATGCCTACTGCGGCCGAGGAAGTCTTCGTTAGTGACATTACATACGTAAAATCAGCGCAAGGCGTGCATTACCTATCGTTAGTCACTGATGCTTACAGTCGAAAAATAATGGGTTATGAGCTGAGTGATGAAATGAAAGCAACCGATGTAGCCAAAGCATTAGAAATGACAATTAAGCAACGCGTATATAAACGTGAGGCCATTCATCATTCAGATAGAGGTTTACAATATTGCTCTGAAGTATATCAAAATGCGCTATTAAAAGAGGGCATTAGACCATCGATGACCGATGGGTATGACTGTTATCAAAACGCATTAGCAGAGCGTATTAACGGGATATTAGAGCAAGAGCTTTTACTGTATAAATGTCGCAATATGGCAGAGTTAAAACAGCTCGTTGAAGAATCGATATTTATATACAATGAAATGCGACCGCACTTAAGTTTGGATATGAAAACACCAAATCAAGTGCATAAAAAAGACCTGGCGCTTTCGCACCAAGTCTTTCATTAAAACCGTCAACCTATTTCAGGACGGGACATACTCGGTTTTATCAAACGGCATTAGCAAGGTTTTCATCGCAGGCCTTAGCGCGATTAACACCGTTTCTTCGGTGAGTTCAGGGTAGAGCATCTTACGAAGCAGTAACCCCGCCATCATCGAAAAAATAACGTTAATGCGGCTTTCAAGTTCGTGTTCATCAGTGTCTTTAAGTGCACTACGTTCACTGGTGAGTAGTTGGCGCATGCGCCCCCGTGCTTGAATATCCATATCTCGTAAAAGCGAGGCCACTTTACTATTGCGACCCGCTTCCGCCATCATGTCTAAATCAACCACACAGGCACCGGTATCCATATGCCTTTGTACACCAATGTTTAAGCCATCTATAAGCGCTTGCAGAACATCACCTGGGTGATCTTCAAACTCTTGAAAGATAGAAAACATTTCTTCCATGTCTTTAGCAATAATACTTTCAATTATTGCCTCTTTGCTTTCAAAGTAGTTATATATATGCCCAGCGCTCATGCCTGCCGTACGGGATATTTCGGCCATGCCTGCGCCATGGTATCCCTTGCGTTTAAAACACTCTGAGGCAGCACTCAGCACCTGCTCTCGCCTAGCTTGTGCTAATGCTGGGTCTATATGCCTTTTAGCTTTCGTGCTCATAACCCTACTCCGGTATTAAGCGCATACTTAATACAGCGTAAGCTCATTGCATAGCTTAACTTAACAACACCTTTCATTTTACTGCTCTTGCACAGGTGTTTTAGCTATATTCCAGCCGCCACCTAAAGCTTTATACAAATTAATTTGGCTGGCAAGGTAAGCCTGCTGACCTGTTATTAACTGCTGTTGAGCCGAGTACCACGTACGCTGTGCATCAAGTACCTGTAGGTAGCTATCAGCGCCTTTTTCGTAACGCATTTTTGATAAATCGTACGTTAGCTGACGCGAACTAATTAGCATATCAAGGGCATCAAGTTGCTCTTTGTAGCCTTCTCTATCTGCTAATGCATCGGCAGTTTCACGAAACGCATTTTGAATTTTTTGCTGGTACGTCGCCACCGCAATTTCTTGATCGGCCTTTGCCACATCAAGATTTGCCTGATTACGTCCCATAGTAAAAATTGGTAAGTTGATTGACGGTACAAAGCTCCACGTCCCTGAGCCTGAATCAAACAAGCCACTTAAATCACTAGACGTACTGCCCGCAGTCGCGGTTAAGCTAATGCTTGGGTAAAACGCCGCACGCGCTATACCTATATTCGCGTTAGCGGCTAATAAAGCATGCTCAGCGGCTTTAATATCAGGGCGCTGTGTTAATAAATCAGAGGGTAAACCAACCGGTACTTCTGGTAAATCCAGTAAATTAGTTAACGAGTTTGTCGGTAATAAATCACTCGATACAGGGCGCCCTACCAGTAAATCTAACGCGCTTTTATCACGTTTTAACAAGCGTTTATATGTTGCTATATCTACTTTTGCAGTGGCAACCGTACTTTTAAGCTGCTCAAGCGTAATTGCCGATGTAGCGCCTAAATCAAAGCTTTTTTGCGTAAGCGAGAGCGACTCCTGCTGCGAGCTTAATGTTTCTTTAGCAAGCTCTAATAGCTGTAAGTCAGTTGCGTAGTTTAACCAAGCATTGGCAAGCTCAGCAATGAGTGAAATTTGCGTGCTGTATTGCGTAAGCTCAGTGTTATAGAGGTTTTGCAGGGCTTGCTCAGACTGGTTACGTACCTTACCCCAAATATCTAATTCATAAGAGGTAATACCGACCGTTGCGCTGTACTGTGAGCTAATACCTGCTTCACCCGTACTGGTTAAATCAGCCGGTAAACGTTGGCGCGTAGCCCCACCATTAAAATCTAATGAAGGGTATAAACCCGAATCTTCAATTTGGTACAAACCGCGTACACGCTGCACATTTAATACCGCTATTTGCATATCTTTATTATGCTCAAGGCTCAAGCTAATCAAGGTTTGCAATTTTTCATCATTAAAAAATTGCTGCCAATGTAACTGCTGCGCTGCTGCTTGTTCAGTGTCAGATACATAAGTATCTGGCACTGGTAAAGCAAGGTCTTTTTGCTCAGGGGCTAGTTGGCAGCCACTTAAAACAACTAATGTAATTGCGCTTAAAGTGAAGCGTTTAATGCTCATTGTGCGCTCTCCTTTATATCGTCGGTGTTTTTCATTGGAAATACACGACGAACTAAAACAAAGAATAACGGCACAAATACCACCACTAAAATAGAAGAGGCAAGCGTACCACCTATAATCGAAATACCCAGTGCATTTTGCGCACCTGAACCAGCACTTGAGGCAATAGCAAGCGGTATAACACCACAAATAAAGGCCATTGAGGTCATTAATATTGGACGTAAGCGTAAGTGTACTGCTGCAATAGCCGCATCGACTAACCCTAGGCCTTCTTGCATTTTATGAATCGCAAATTCTACGATTAATATTGCATTTTTAGAGGCTAATCCTATGGTGGTTAATAAACCTACCTGAAGGTAAATATCATTAGATAAACCTGCCATTACCGCGGCAACCGTCGCACCAAATATACCTAATGGCACAATAAGCATAACCGCAAACGGTACAGCCCAGCTTTCATAAAGCGCTGCTAAACATAAAAATACAAACAATAGCGATATGCCGTAAAGTAACGGTGCTTGGCCACTGCTAGAGCGCTCTTGAAACGAGATACCCGTCCACTCAGAGGCAATTCCATTAGGAAGTTGTTTAACTAAGCGCTCCATTTCATCCATTGCTTGGCCAGTACTGTAACCTGGTGCAGCAGTACCTTGAATTTCCATTGCTGAAAAGCCGTTATAACGCTCAAGACGTGGTGAACCATAGGTCCAATACGAACTTGCAAAGGCTGAAAATGGCACCATATCGCCGCTGTCATTACGTACATACCACTTATTTAAATCCTCTGGCACCATACGTCCTTGCGCTTCACCTTGTAGGTAGACCTTTTTAACGCGGCCACGGTCAATAAAGTCATTAACGTAACTACTACCCCACGCAGTTGATAGCGTGCTGTTAATATCAGCCTGAGACACACCGAGTGCTTGTGCTTTAGCAAGGTCAACATCAAGTTGCAGCTCGGGCATATCTTCTTGTCCATTTGGACGCACGCCCGCTAAAATTGGACTTTGGCTTGCTAAACCTAATAACTGATTTCGTGCAGCTAAAAGTGCCTCATGGCCAAGGCCTACACGGTCTTGTAAGAAAATATTAAAGCCATTAGCAGTTCCCAGCTCAACAATTGCAGGTGGCGGAAAGGCAAAAACAAATGCTTCTTTTATCGTTGAAAAGTAGCCCATCGCTTTACCTGCAACACCTTGAACAGATAACTCGTCACGCTGACGCTCATCCCAATGTTTAAGATTTATAAAGGCAATTGCTGAGTTTTGACCAGAACCTGCAAAACTAAAACCAGTCACGGTTAAAATACCGTTTACTGCTTCAGATTGATCGTTTAAAAAGTGATTTTCTACCTTTTTAACAACCTCAAGCGTTTGCTGTGTTGTAGAACCCGCTGGTAATGAAACTTGGTTAAATAAAATACCTTGGTCTTCGTCTGGTAAAAACGCCGTTGGTAAATGCGAAAATACATACACCATGCCACCCACTATCACCGCGTAAATAAGTAAATAACGCTTAGAGTGGTTGATCATTCGGCTAACAAAGCCTTGCGCACCGCTATTAGTTTTATCAAACCCACGGTTAAAGCCAGAGAAAAATTTGCCAATAAATGAGGTGTTATCGTGAACGTGGCTTGGTTTTAAAAGCGTTGCACACAATGCAGGTGTTAAAATAAGTGCCACCAATACCGAAAGACCCATCGCCGATACCAGTGTAATAGAGAACTGACGATAAATAATACCGGTAGAACCACTAAAAAATGCCATTGGAATAAATACAGCCGAAAGCACCATAGCTATACCTACCAGCGCGCCTTTAATTTCATCCATAGATTTTCGTGTTGCTTCAAGCGCTGAGAGTTTTTCCTCGGTCATTAAGCGCTCTACGTTTTCTACAACAACGATTGCATCATCTACCAATAATCCTATGGCAAGTACCATCGCAAACATGGTTAATGTATTTATTGAATAACCAAAGGTGTATAAAATACCAAACGTACCAAGTAAAACTACAGGCACGGCAATAGTTGGAATAAGTGTTGCCCTAAAGTTTTGTAGGAACAAATACATAACTACAAATACTAAAACAACGGCTTCAATTAAAGTGTGAATAACTTTTTCGATAGAGAGCGATACAAATGGCGTTGTGTCGTAAGGTACAACCGCATCTAACCCTTCAGGAAAAAATGGCTTTAACTCTTCAATTGCTTTTTTAACACCTTCAGCTGTATCAAGTGCGTTCGCGCCACTGGCTAATTTGATACCTAAGCCTGATGCTGGTTGTCCATCGTAACGTGCAACAACACGGTAGCTTTCACCGCCAAGCTCTACTCTAGCAACGTCCTCTAGACGCACAAAAGAGCCATCTGGATTGGTTTTAACTAAGATTTGTTCAAATTGCTCTGGCGTTTGTAATCGGCTTTGCGCCGTTACTGTAGCATTAAGCTGCTGACCATCAACCGCTGGCATACCACCAAGTTGACCAGCAGATACTTGTGCATTCTGTGCAGAAATAGAGGCGCTGATGTCGGCAGGTGTAAGCTGATAGTTTTGTAGTTTTGCAGGGTCTAACCAAATACGCATCGCGTACTGAGAACCAAACAGCTGTACTTCACCTACGCCTTCAACACGCGAGACAACGTCTTGCACGTTTGATGAAACATAATCGCCAATATCAATATTGGTCATGCTGCCATCTTTAGACACAAAAGCATAAACCATTAAAAAGTTACGCGCTGATTTTGCAACTACCACACCTTGCCTTTGTACGGCTTCTGGTAATAGTGGAGTTGCTGTAGCTAGTTTATTTTGCACTTGAACTTGTGCAATATCAGGGTCAGTTTCAGCGCTAAACGAAAGTGTAAGGGTTGCTGAACCACTCGACTCAGACGTAGATGACATATAAAGCAAGCCATCAAGCCCTTTCATTTTTTGCTCAATAACTTGCGTTACCGTATCTTCAAGTGTTCGTGCAGATGCACCAGGGTACGTTGCAGTAATACTCACTGCAGGTGGTGCAATTGAAGGATACTGCGAAATAGGTAAACTCCTAATCGCCAAAATACCTGCAAGCATCACTACAATAGCGAGTACCCAAGCAAATATCGGTCTATCGATAAAAAATCGTGACATTAAAACTCTCCGTTATTGCGCTTGATCGGCTTTAGCAGACGATTGAATTTCAGATGGGTTCACAGGTGCACCAGGGCGGATTTTTTGTAAACCTTCAACTATTAACTTATCGCCATCACTTAGGCCATCAGTAACAAGCCAATCAGAACCAATAGTTCTATCTACTTTTAATACGCGGCTTTCTACTGTGTTGTCTTTACTGACAACCATTGCTGTTGGTTCGCCTTTTGAATTACGGCTAACGCCACGTTGCGGAGCTAAAATAGCACCCGCTTTAACACCTTCCACAATAGAAGCTCGAGCATACATGCCAGGCAGTAATAATTTTTCTGGGTTTGAAAATTTAGCACGCAGTGTTACTGAGCCAGTACTTGGATCAACGGTCACTTCAGAAAACTGTAATGTGCCTTTATGAGGATAAATAGAGCCATCTTCCATAATAAGTTCAACGTCAGTTTGATTAGCCGAATCGACAGTTAGAGCACCTGATGATATTGCTTTTTTAAGTTGGGTAAGCTCATTACTTGATTGTGTTAAATCGATATAAATTGGATCTAACTGAGTTACTGTAGCAAGTGCTGTACTTTGATTGGCACTTACAAGTGCACCCACTGTTACGCTTGATTTACTAATTTGACCACTAATAGGAGAAGAGACGTGGCTGTAATCGAGATTAATTTGCGCTGATTTTAACTGCGCTTTAGCTGTTAATAATTCAGCATTAGCTTGCTTGTATGCGGCATCTGCTTCATCAAAGTCTTGCTGACTTACGGCTTTAATTTTTAAAAGCTCGCTATAACGCGACGCTTTTGATTTAGTGCTGGCAATACTTGCCTCAGCGCGGGCCACAGCTGCTTCGCTTGCTGCTAGGTCAGCTTCAAACGTAGCGGGGTCAATTTGATAAAGCGCTTGGCCTTGCTTAACTTGAGCACCTTCTTTAAATAAACGCGATTGCACAATGCCACTTACTTGCGGGCGGATTTCCGCAATTTGAAAAGCACTAATGCGACCGGGAAGCTCCTTTTTTAGTGTAAGCTCTTGGCTTTTTAATGTAATTACACCAACAGGTACTGCTTGTGGAGCTGAAGCTTGTTGCGAGTCAGCTGCTTGGTCGCAACCTGTTAAAGCAACAGATCCAACGAGGGCTGTTAATACAAATAAAGCGATGCGAGAACGCTGCATGTTAAATACCTTTTAGTCTATTTATGTCTAGAGTGAACGATCATTCTAAAGTAAATCTAAACGAGAATAAATTAAAATGGGTGCAAATTTACACTAACTTACAGTTGCAAAATTAAACTACGCCATAGGTTGTAGAAGGTGTTAATTTGATGAAAAATAAAACGGACAAGTATGAAAAATAAACTTTGATGCGGTGCGTTATTTATTAACCTGCAACAAAAAAGCCAAGCTAAGCTTGGCTTTAATGCAAATTTATCACTATTTATTTATACGAGACACCAATAATTGCTCAACCCTTGTGCCCTCAACATCAACCACCTCAAATTTAAAGCCATTAAAGGTAAAGTACTCAGCACGTTTAGGTATACGCTTCATTGTGTATATTAAAAAGCCAGCCACGGTTTCAAAGTGCATTTGATCAGGAAATTCTTCAATGTCTAATACTTTTGCTAAATCAGAAATCGGGGTTAAGCCATCCACTAACCACGAGTCCTCATCGCGGGCAATAATAAGTTCATCACCTTGATGGGTAATTAAATCTCCCATAAACCCTTTCATTAAATCTTTTACGGTAACAATACCGACTAACAAGGCATATTCATTTACTACCACAGCAAACGGTTTTGCAGCACTTTTAAACGCATTTAGCGCTTCAGACAGGCTTAGGGTTTCAGGTAAATAAAACACGTCTGTTTCAATCAGCTCTTGCTTAATATTAGCTGGCTCACCCTTTAGTACTTGTCGTAGTATATCTTTTGACTCAACAGAGCCGCGTAATTTATCTAAATTACCCGAGACCACTAAAAAATGATTATGGGGGTTTTCAATAATTTTGGTGGCTATATCGTGGCTGCTTTCATTTAAGTCAAAATAAACTATTTGGTCGCGTGGGGTCATTACACTTGATAAAAAGCGTGCTTCTAGTTCAAACACATTGCCAATTAGCTCATACTCTTGTTGTTGTAAGCTGCCGTATTCTGCGCCCGCGTCCATCATCGCCACAATGTCTTCGGTGGTAACAATGTCTTCTCGCTCTGCGGGTACTTTAAATAAACGCAGTACAAAATTAGTTAAACCATTAAAAAACATCACTAATGGCGTAAGTGCAAAAGTAACCCATCGCATTAATGTTACCACACGCACAGCCACCGCTTCGGGCATGATCATCGCTAAACGCTTTGGCATTAAATCAGCAAATAATATAAACAGCGAGGTAATGGTAAAAAACGAAAATAAAAAACTAATTTTTTCAAGGTGTACACCTTGATAAAAAAGCACCAAGATACTTTGTACATAAGGCGATAGCGCTTGTTCGCCCACTATTCCGCCTAAAATAGCAATCGCGTTTAGGGCAATTTGGATCATCGCAAAAAACGCCCCAGGGTTTTCTTGCAGTTTTAATACCGCGGCCGCGTTATCACTGCCTTCATCGGCCATTACCCGCAGTTTAATTTTACGCGACGCTGCAATAGCAATTTCCGACATGGCAAACAACGCACTGATCAAGATCAATAAGCTAATCCCGATTAAATCACCCATTTAACGCTCCAAAAAGTTAGCGCTTTTTCAATAAAAAGCAGCTGATTATAGACGCTTTTTTAAACGCGGCAATTTATATTTATGCTTTTACAGGCTAAATTAATAAGCCATTGAATTAGCGTTGTTTATTTTTCTTTTTTGCTTCATCGAATGCCAGCGAAAGTCTATCTTGTAGGCTTTGCGGCATGTTTTTATTACAGGCAAAGTAAAGGGGGGAGTGTTGTGTATTGAGCGTAAATATAGGCTCTAATAATTTAAGCTTTGGCTCAAACTGTGCGCGGTAGTTAAATTGTTTTTTACTTAAAATAACAAAGTCGAGAATATCGTGCCGTGTGCTTATTAATTTATCTATTTTGTCTAAGTTATCAATTATCAATAAGTTTTTAGCCTCACTAAAGCCACGCTCTAGCAGATAATGGTGGCTAAAATTATCCCTAAGCACCGCTGTTTTATATTTTTTAGCGTCGTTAAGCGTTTTTAAGCGAATGTTACGTGATTTAAGGGCATAAATAGCAGAGTCAAAACTTTCAAGCTCAGCCACCCAGCTAAACTTATCTTCTCGCTTAGGTAACCTTACAATAGAAAATATACAGGTATTCGTATCTCTTAATACTGCGTTATAAGACACAGCCCAACTATGCGCTAACATAGTGTATTTAATATCTGTATTGGCGAGCGCGTTTCTCACTTTATCTACAGAGCGCCCTGCAAGTTGGTTGTTTTCGTCAATGTATTGAAAGTCGGGGAATACTTCGGTCACTATTGTAATTTCAGCTGCATTGAGCCTTATGCATGCAAAACACAACAAAAATAAGTACAGCTTCATTTAGCTTCGCCTCAAAACTAAAACAGATATACACCAACTATAGCCGAGGGTAACCGAACCGCTAGTTTTTAACCTAGCCCTATACGCTGATAGGACTAGATTTTTTTAAAGACTAACCTGCTATCTATTCATTGCACTAATTAAGAACGCTGAAATTTTAGCGCCTTCACGTAATGTTGTTTCTGAACTTGCTTGGCCTACTAATGAGCTGTCGGTAAATGGCGCTATTTCCATCATGTCGGCGCCAGTAATTGGAAACTCATCGGCAATAGCTTGTAAAATATCCAGTGCATGTTGCGGGGTTAAGCCGTTATCTTCTGGTGTGCCCGTGGCTGAGGCAAATTCGGCATCGAGTGCATCTATGTCAAAGCTTACGTAAACTTCATCTACTTTATCGGCTTTAAGCTGCGCAATGGTTTCATCAGCAACCGCTTTTGCACCACGCTCTATAATTTCATTAGCCCAATGTTGTTTTACACCAAAGGTGCTTTCCCAGTGCGATTTAGGTTTACCGCTTGAGCGAATACCAAACTGGATTAAATGATGCGGTGCAGGTAAAAACTCTAATATATGCGTACACCACGAGCCAAAGCATAAATCTATCCCTAAGCGCTCTACTAATAAATCGGTATGCGCATCAAAATGAATAATAGCAGTACGTTTGCCTTGCTCACGCTTAGCTTTTAAATACGCTTTAGTTAGTGGGTAGCTGATTGAGTGATCGCCCCCAATACCAAATATGCCTTTATCTTTAAATGTGGCGTAAAAACTGTCACACACATCTTCGGTAATAGAAAGCGGGCTTACGTAGTAATCATCGTTTTTATCGCCGTATAGGGCTTTTTGGCAGTTTGAAATTGTGGCGTCGTTTAAGTATTTATCATGTAATAAATGCGGGATAACGCGTACATCACCTAAATCAAAAGAGCGGCACTGGGTTTGCTGATCAATCAAGGCTGAGCGTAAAAATAATGGCCCCCAGTTTGCGCCACGTAAAATACCGCCGCCACAATCTGAGCTAATACCTAACATAACCGCTTTGTGAGAAGATTCGGGTAATTGTGTTAAAGAATCGCGCCACAAAACATCAACATTTTCGCTTTGCCCATACAATTTATTACGTAATGCCGCTTTACGCTCTTTCGCGGTATTAACTGTAAATACACCATCGCCAGGTGCACATAAACAGTGCTCTACTTTACGTTTAAACGCGTCAAATTGTGTGCTCATAATAAATCCTATACTTGTGTGTTTTATTCATGTGGTTTTGATTAGTTATGCAAAAACTAAAATTATCGACCTATTTGCAAATATCGCGTAATGCGCTCACTTATTGCTCAAGCATTATTTACGCGCTTATATAAAAGCCGTTAAAATAAAGTCAAAATAAAACCGTAACTATTTGTTATTAAATAACTAAAAATGCTTTAAACCACGTATTGATAAATTTAAATTATCACCATAATCAATACATATAGACTCTCAATAAACAAGTCAACCACCCACCTTTTAACGAACTTTAAGCCTTTGATTTAATATTCAATGTGAATGAATAAAGCCATCATTTATAAGTATTTTTCAACATCGGACATACGTCCTGTACTTAGTTTACATTTGCCGTAATGATGCTAGATTGACAACAAATTTTTATAAAAAGGCTTAGTTATGGAAAAGGTATTTCACTTAGGATTATGTATTGACGATTTAAAAGGGGCTGAGCTTGCTATTGTCCCTGGTGACCCAGATCGTGCTGCACGCATTTCTCAATTCCTAGACAACCCAACCTGCCTTGCTCAAACACGTGAGTTTCATGTTTATTTAGGCCAGTTAAATGGTCACTCTGTGGTGATTTGTTCAACCGGTATTGGCGGCCCTTCAACCTCTATTGCTGTAGAAGAGCTGGCACAGCTTGGCGTACGTACTTTCTTACGCATTGGTACTACTGGGGCAATTCAGCCACATATTAATGAAGGTGATATTTTAGTAAGCCAAGCGTCTGTGCGTTTAGATGGCGCAAGCCAACACTTTGCACCACTTAGCTACCCTGCGGTATCTGACTTTTTTGCAACTCAAGCTATGGTGCAAGCGTGTAAAAACCTAGATATCGACTTCCACATTGGTATTACTGCCTCAAGCGATACATTCTACCCAGGGCAAGAGCGTTACGATACGCATTCGGGTTATGTACCTAAGTCATTACAAGGTAGCTGTGAAGAATGGCAAAACCTAGGCGTGATGAACTATGAAATGGAGTCTGCTACCTTATTTACCATGTGTGCAGCGCTAGGCCTTAAAGCGGCGTGTGTTGCCGGTGTATTGGTTAACCGTACTCGCCAAGAAATTCCAAACGTTGATCACGGTGAAATTGAGAAAAAATCAGTGGCTGTGGTATTAGAAGCTGCAAAAGTACTATTAGGCTAATGCCTTTTTAGCGCTTTAATAAAACGCATAAAGCACAGCAATTGCTGTGCTTTATTGTTTTTAGCTTAATCTAAATTCTGGTTACCTTAGCTCTGCGCTTATCACTTCTATTTCTGGCAAATTGCTAAAGCTTGCAAGTACCGCACGTGCTACTCCCCCTTGGTTTTCATGACCTTGGGTTTCTAACAGTGTAATTGCTTTAATCGTTTTATCGTTAAAGCTTAGACCCGCTAAAAACAATTGACTAAGCGCACTTTGTAGTGGCGAAAGGCTTGGGCTGTAAGCCGCGTTTTCTGCGTAACTGCCGTAAAAGTCACCATTATCAAAGGTGCTTATTTTAACTGCGCTAAAGTTGTTACTGTAAGGTACGTAGGCCATTAGCGCCATGGCTGCTAGTTTTTCATCGAGAGCTGTATCTGCAAATGTGTATTGCTGCTGTTTTGGGTTAAACAGGCTAAAATCGTTGCCTAAATCAGTGGGGCCAAATGAATGCGGTAATAAATCAGCTAATTTAAAGTGCTGATCTGGTAGTAAAATATCAAACTCTTTTGCATCAGCCAGTTCGTTCATAAACTGCCTGCAATAACCACATGGGGCATCGCTAATTGCTATTTTTAGTATTTTTTTTGCGCCATTTAACCACGCATTGTTAATCGCCGACTGCTCTGCATGCACGACTAAACTAAGCGCTTGGTGATCAAACTCGACATTAGCACCAAAATAAAAATTTATATCACCTTGCTCATCAAGTGCTTTAACAATAGCTCCCACATGAAAATGAGAAACAGGAGCCACCGAAAATTCAGACGCTAAAGGCACTAAACCTTGTAATAACGCGTCATCAGATACATTAAGTTGCGCGCATAATTGGCTAATATCGTTAGGATGTAAAATACCGCGCTGGGCTTTTAATTGGCTGCGTAATGCTTGAGTTTGCGTAACGCTTAATGAGATATGTGAATTTGTGAGTGCTGTGTCTTGTTGCACAGTAAAAGTTGCTGATGCCATAACATATTATAATTATTTAATGGCTAAGTAGTTTAAAAGGTTAGACGCCTAAATGCCAGCAAAAAAAGGGAGCACACTGTGCTCCCCTGTTTTTTAGTTAAAGTAGACTAACCAGTATTGCGCATACCTGCAGCAATACCTGTCATAGTGATCATTAATGCATTATCAATATCACCTTCACTTACTTTATCGCTTGAGCGCGAACGGCGCAGCAGCTCAACTTGCAGTACATTAAGCGGATCGGTGTACGGATTACGCAGCGCAATCGACTCTTTTATCCATGGTTGATCTGCCAATAAGCTATTTTGAGGGCTAAGCGATTGCACTAAGCTAATTGCTTCTTCTAGCTCTTTACGTAACGAGGTACCCAGTGGTTTGTACATATCTTCCACCAGCGCGTTATCGTAATGCTCACTTAACCAGCTATCGGCTTTACTAAATACCATTTCTAGCATTTCAAGACGTGCTCTGAAAAATGGCCATTGCAGGCTCATTTCGTGCAGTGTTTCTATGCCGTATTTATCGAGTGCCGCTTTTAAGCCTGTTAATGCACCAAGCCATGCAGGTAACATTAAACGGTTTTGGCTCCATGCAAAAATCCATGGAATAGCACGTAAGCTCTCAACCCCACCATTTGGGTTACGTTTCGCAGGACGCGAGCCCAATGGTAATTTAGACAGCTCTAGCTCAGGCGTTGCCATTCTAAAGTAAGGAACAAAGTTTTCATCATGGCGAACCACATTACGGTAGTGATCGCACGACTGCTCGCTTATCAACTTCATCACTTCACGCCATTCTTGCTTAGGCTCTGGCGGTGGTAATAAGTTACTTTGCAGTACAGCACCCGCGTAAATATTTAAACTTTGCAGTGCTACATCGGGTAAACCAAACTTAAAGCGGATCATTTCGCCTTGCTCAGTTACACGCAAGCCACCTTTTAATGAACCAGGCGGTTGTGAATGCAGTGCTTGTGCAGCAGGCGCCCCACCGCGCCCTACCGTACCACCACGACCATGGAATAAAACAAGTTCAATGCCGCGCTCATCGGCAAGCTGCACTAGTTTATCCATTGCTTCGTACTGTGCCCAGCCTGCGGCCATCATGCCGGCATCTTTAGCTGAATCAGAATAACCAATCATGACATTTTGGGTATTTTTAATATGCCCGCGGTACCATACGTTATCAAGCAACGTGGTAATTACATCGCTACCGGCGTTTAAATCGTCAAGCGTTTCAAACAAAGGCGCTACTGGTAAATCAAACTGACAGCCACTTTCTTTTAAAAGCAGTTGTACAGCTAAAATGTCAGAGGCGGTACGCGCCATTGAAATAATATACAAGCCAAATGTTTTTTCATCTTGCTTAGCTATTACATCAAAGGTGTCGAGTACTTCTTGCACCTCTGGACTTGGTTGCCAGTTTTTAGGAATAAGCGGACGGCGTGAGTTAAGCTCGGTAAGCAAAAATGCTTGCTTATCTTGCTCTTGCCATTGGTTGTAATCACCTAAGCCTAGGTGGCGTGTAAGCTCAGAAAACACATCGCTGTGGCGGTCTGAATCTTGGCGCACATCAAGTTTTGCCAAACGCAGGCCAAAGCTATTTATACGGTGCAGTAAATCAAGTAATAAACCATCGGCGACAACTTTCATGTTGCACTTTAATAAAGAGCGATAGCACACCTCTACTGGGTGCTTGATTTGATTTATATCAGTGATTAAGTCTTCTGAATCGCTGCGCTTATTCTTAATTTTTGCACCTAAATGCACCACTGTTTCAGAGACTTGGTTTTTAAGCTTTTTAAGTACAGCGCGATAAGGTTCAAAGTCTTGTCCTGCCAGCTCAATTAGCTCATCGCTTGCATCTGACATGCTCAGCTCTGCGCTTAGCGTGTCAATATCACGGCTGTATAAATCAAGCGCCATCCAACGACCATGATCAAGTACTTGCTGTGTTACCTGTGCAGTTACAAATGGGTTACCGTCACGGTCTCCGCCCATCCAAGAGGTAAACTCAATGGGGCTGTAATCAATTGGGAGCTCTAAACTTAAATGCTCTTTAACTTGATCTGAAAACTCACGTAAAAAGCGTGGCACAGCGTGCCATAAGCTGTTTTCAATAACAGCGTATCCCCATTTAGCTTCATCAACTGGGCTTGGGCGAGAACGACGAATATCATCAGTGTGCCATGCTTGGCTGATAAGCTGAGCGATACGGTTTAAAATAGCTTCACGCTCTTGTGGTAAATTGTCTTTGCGCTCAAGCGAGGCTAGACAATCACTTAATTCTACGTGTTTATTAATGATGGTACGGCGCGTCACCTCGGTTGGGTGAGCGGTTAATACTAAGTTTATGTGGAGTTTTGAGAGTGTTTCGGCCAGATGATTACTATCTAATTGGCCTTCTTTTGCTTTTGCAGTTAACGTTTTTAATGTTTGAGTGAGAGGGTTTAGTTGGCAAAAACCAACATCATTAAAACGCGAAACAGTGTGGAACTGCTCTGCTACATTAGCTAAATTTAAAAAATGATTAAATGAACGGGCAACCGGTAAAAGCTCTTCATCACTAAGCGCATGTAGTACCTCAATTAGCGCTTGTCTGTCGTCTTCGTTACCACTGCGAGATGACTTTGATAAAGCACGAATTTCCTCTACTTTATCTAAAATCGCTTGGCCTTGGGCATCTTTAATAGTTTGTCCTAGTAGCTGCCCAAGTAAATTAACATTACCTCGCAAGGCGGCATATTGTTCACTCATTTCTCAGTCTCCTTTGTTTCATGGAATGCTATTAATATCATCATGAGCGCAGATTTAATAGATCCATTTGCAATGGTGAATCGTAATTAGCTATATGTAAATTATTAGAAAACGGCTTTTATGATCATTTTTTACGACGCCAGCTGCCCGCTTTGCAATACCGAAATGCAGCACCTTAAAGATGCTGATACTAAACATAAAATTGTTTTAGAAGACCTTAATAGCCACGATTTTAGCGCACGTTATCCAAGTGTTAATAAAGACAAGGCCATGGCTATATTGCATGCAAGGTTACCAACTGGCGAGATGATTTACGGCTTAGATGTTACTTATCAAGCGTGGAGAACAGTAGGAAAATACCGCTGGTTGAAAATTTTTCGCTTGCCAATAATTCGCTACTTCGCTGATGCCGCCTATATGTTTTTTGCAAAACACAGACAAAAAATAAGCCGTTTGCTCATGCCAAACGCCTCCTGTTTAAACGGCCAATGCACTGTTAATACAAAGGACAAACAATGAAAACAATTGTTTTATTTGGTGCCAGCAGCGCAATAGCACAGGCTTATATTGAGCACCTACAAATAAATGCCCCCACAGTGCAAGTTATATGTGTTAGCTCAAAAAAGGCAAAAACAAATAGTAATGTTGTTTACCTAAAGAGCGATTACACAGCGCAAAGCTTAGCCAAGGTTACAACTTACTTAAAAGAGCAAAATGCCGATATTCAACAAGTCGTTATGTTTAATGGCACTTTACACAACAAAACCCACATGCCAGAAAAAAAGCTAGAAGAGCTAAACGCAGACTATTTTAACGAATTATTTAATTCCAACACACTCACTCCCTTGCTGTGCTTGCAGAGCATTTTACCGCTGTTAACACATAAAACGCAGTGCACTATAACGGCGCTCAGTGCGCGTGTGGGCAGTATTAACGATAATAAATTAGGCGGTTGGTATACATACCGCGCATCTAAAGCGGCCTTAAACATGCTATTTAAAACCGCAGCGGTAGAACTGGCGCGCCGAGCTAAAAATACTAAACTGGTGTTATTTCATCCGGGCACTACCGATACAGCACTTTCAAAACCATTTCAAAAAAACGTACCTGCGGATAAGCTTTTTAGCGCTGAATTTGTAGCTAAACAGCTTTTTACACTTACGTTTAATAACCCTCATTTAGAACTTAACGGTGAGCCCGCCTATTTAGATTGGCAAGGCGAAGCCATACCCTGGTAAGGACCTTTAATGCATTTTACTAAAGAGCGCATAAACGCACTTGAAAAACACACTCGTACTCATTTAATTAATTCACTTTCGGGTTTTAAAAGCGCCAACTTAATTGGCACGCAAGACAAGCAAGGCAATACAAATGTAGCTATTGTTAGCTCGGTTATTCATTTAGGGGGTCACCCGCCATTGGTTGGCATGATAATGCGTCCTAATAGCGTGCCTCGCCATACGTTTGAAAACATCATAGAAACCGGCTGTTACACCATTAACCAAGTTAATAAGGCCATATATAAGCAAGCTCATCAAACATCAGCTCGCTACGATAAAGGCGAGTCAGAGTTTGACGCGACAGGTTTAACGCCAGAATACCTAAATGAATTTACAGCCCCGTTTGTGCAAGAGTCGCGATTAAAATACTCTGTAAAATACGTTGAGCACCAACACTTAGCCGTTAATGGCACCGAGCTGGTTATAGGTGAAATTACCGATGTGTATTTAGATGAAGCTGCGCTGCAAAGTGATGGCTTTTTAGATTTACAAGCCATTGAAACAGTGGCTGTAACAGGGCTTGATAGTTACCACACTAGCAATAAATTATCGCGTTTACCTTACGCTAAAAAACCTTAGCATGAATGTTGTCGCATAATATTGAATTATGCTTTTACATTAAACACAATGCCTAACACCAATCTCACGGCAAGATCATTATAAATTGAACTTATAGAATATGTAGTGATCAGATCAAGGCATAATAATCACCTTGGTCACGTAAAATATGAGCGCTACTTTTCTGAAACACTTTAATTCAATTACCGATCCTCGCATTGAACGCTGTAAAAAGCATGAGCTTATCGATATTCTCCTTTTAGCCATTAGTGCAGTAATCTCCGGTGCACAAGGATGGGAGGATATTGAAGACTTTGGGCATCTAAAACTTGATTGGTTAAAAAGATATGGCGCTTTCAACGCGGGTATTCCAAGACACGACACCATAGCCCGTGTCATTTGTCGGTTAAAATCAGATGAAATAGAGCATGCATTTCAATCTTGGATATCTTCACTTATTGAAACCACGGGTGCTGATATTATTGCTATGGATGGAAAAACTGCACGTCGTTCATTTACAACCAAAGATAGAAAAAGTGCTTTACATACCGTCAGTGCATGGAGCTGCCAACACCAGTTAGTTTTAGGGCAAACAGCCGTTGATAGCAAAACAAATGAAATCACAGCCATACCTGAGTTACTCACCATGCTAGATATTGAAAATAGCATCATTACACTTGATGCTATGGGCTGCCAGCAAGAAATAGCGAAACAAATAATTAAACAAAAAGCTGATTATATCCTAGCGCTCAAAGGTAACCATTCAGGTATGCAGAGTGAATTAGAAGCTTGGTGGCACAAGAGTGAGCGCGAAGGATTGACCAATAGCAACTATGATAAACATACCGAAATAAGCTCAGGGCATGGGCGCATTGAAACAAGGGTTTGTCAGCAATTGCTTATTGATAAAAGCTGGTTAGATAAAATCTACCAATGGTCTGGCTTAAAGAGTGTTATTCAAGTAACCGCTGAGGTTCACGATAAATCATCAGGTACAGACACGATAGAAACGCGTTGGTATATTAGTTCGTTAGCGTTAGGTGCGGAGCAAGCTCTTAATGCGGTACGAAGCCACTGGCAGGTTGAAAGTATGCATTGGATGTTGGATATGAACTTTAGGGAAGATGAATCAAGAATCCGTAAGAAGCAAGGACCCCTTGTTTTTAACGTAATGAGAAAAATAGCCATGGCGTTATTTAAACAAGATACAACTAAAACAGCCAGTATGGCGAGAAAAAAGAAAATGGCAGGGCTAGACGATGATTATCGCTCAACCCTGTTAGAATCTGGGATTAAAATGCGCTAGCCGTGACACCAATCTGCTTATTGGGCCTTTTTAACATTTTAGTGAAATTTAATATGTTAAATTGCTCAAGAATTTATGCAGCTTGGTATTGAAACCAAGGAGACTTTTATGGCCACACTAGGCGTTGGTACACACAAGCGAGCAAGCATTAGCGGGATTAAGCAATATGACCGCCAATGTAACCCCTATTCAAGCAGATGAATATTTACAGCGCATTGCAAAAGCACAAGCTTATATGCAAGCAAATAATATAGATGCAATTTATTTAAATGCAGGTACAAACCTTACTTATTTTACAGGTATGAAATGGTATGCAAGTGAGCGCATGGTTGGTGCCATTTTACCCGCTATAGGCGATGTACAATACATAGCCCCTTATTTTGAAATTGGCACCCTAAACGGCTTTAAAGTGATTGAAGGCCCCATTCATGGATGGCAAGAACACGAAAGTCCATATGCGTTATTTGTAAGTGTACTCAAGCAGCTCAACATTAATGACAATGCCACAATAGGCATTGATGAAAGTGCACAGTTTTTTATATTCGACGGTATAAACAAAGCGCAAAAAGGCCTAAATATAGTTAATGCACAGAGCGTTACTGCACATTGCCGCATGCATAAGTCGGTAAACGAATTAGCGCTCATGCAATGCGCAATGGATATGACTTTAGCTGTACATCAAGCAACTGCAAGCATGCTTTACGAAGGTATTACCACCACAGAGGTAGAAGCCTTCATTAAAAAAGCGCATCAAAAAGTAGGCGCCCCCGGTAACTATTTTTGTATTGTTTTATTTGGTGTGGCGACCTCATTTCCACATGGCGTTAAAGATGCGCAAGTGCTTAAAAAAGGCGATATGGTATTAATAGATACCGGTTGCAAAGTGCATGATTACCTTTCAGATATAACCCGCACCTATGTATTTGGTGAGCCAACAGTGCGCCAGCGCATGTTTTGGGATCATGAAAAAGCAGCGCAACTCGCCGCCTTTAGTGCTGCAAAAATTGGCGCTACGTGTGAAGCAGTTGATGCCGGCGCTCGTCACTATTTAGCGGCTCAAGGATTGGGGCCACAGTACCAAACACCGGGCTGCCCGCATCGTACGGGCCATGGTATTGGCTTAGACATTCACGAATGGCCTTATTTAGTCGGTGGAGACAAAACCCCACTTGCACCTGGCATGTGTTTTAGTAACGAGCCAATGCTAGTTATACCTGATGAATTTGGTGTACGTTTAGAAGATCACTTTTATATGACCGACAACGGCCCACATTGGTTTACACAACCAAGTTACAGTATTGACGACCCGTTTGGGCTTAACGCTTAAACCCTTTATAAAGAGCAGCAATTAGCTGCTCTTTTTAGTTTGAGGATTGATAATGCATACTTCATCCCAATATCCTCTGTTATACCAAAGCAATCCGCAAAAGGATGAATATGAAAAACTTTAAAATTGATATCGTGTCAGACGTAATGTGCCCATGGTGCGTAATAGGTTATAAAAACCTAGAAACAGCGCTTGGCCAACTTAAAGACGAGATGAGTGCAGATATTACGTGGCATCCTTTTGAGCTAAACCCTGACATGCCGCTTGAAGGTCAAAATTTAAACGAGCACCTAATCCAAAAGTACAACCTGACTGAAGAGCAAGGCGATGAAAATCGCAAAAACATGTTCGAAGCAGGTCAGCGTGCCGGGTTTACCTTTAATTTTGATGGTGAGCGCATCATGATCAACAGCTTTGATTTACACCGCCTACTTACTTGGGCGCGTGAAGAAGATAAGCAAACCGAATTAAAGCTTGCCATGTTTGAAGCACACTTCACCGATTTAAAATACTTAAATCAGGAAGACGCTTTGCTTGATGTAGTAGAAAGTGTTGGCCTTGATAAAGAACAGGCGCGTAGTATTTTACACTCAGATAAATACGTTCAAACAGTACGCCAAGAGCAAGACCGCTTTAAGCAACTCGGTATTACTTCAGTCCCTACATTTATTATCAACGATAAATACGCAATCAGTGGCGGACAACCAAGCGACTCATTTATTCAAGCACTAAAACAAATTAGTGAAGAAGAAGCCAAACAAGACGCTTAAAAAATAAAGTTTAAAATTAAAAAAGGCTGCACATCGCAGCCTTTATTTATCTTAGTTAGCATTTTTTGAGAAGCGTTTAAACAACGTACTCAATATTTAAGAATTTAATCTGGCCCTGAACTTTGAACGCCCTCTCTATAGATACCCAACAGTTAGATACTTCAAAATAAAATCTGCTTATGGTGCAAATTAAATAATGCTGCCTTTTAACGGACTCGTTCTTTTTCTGGATATGCTAAATTTTTTATCTGTATTTTTAGCATAGTGATAAAAATTCAAGCTAGTCTGCGTGACATCTTCAATAAACCACCCAGGTATCTTAACTAAAGAATAACCATATTTAGAAAAATGTATCTCAATTGATTTAATCACGGGCTTTTCAACAATTGTGATTTGGTCTGCTTTACTTAAATCTATAACTTTTTCACCTTGGATCAATGTCTGCTCATTTAAATCGACAATAATCGGTTTATTTTTAAAAAAATCAACAAGAAAATAGGTAATAAATACCGGTACGAGAATAATTGATAATTGGCGCAGTGTTACAGCTCTAAAGTAGGTCTCTTTATGAGACCAAGTATCAGGCGTGGTGAACCATATTATGAAGATATAAACCGCTAGCGCTAAAGTCCAACGGTGTAGGCGAAAAAGCTTTTTAAAGTCAAACGTCAATGTCATTCTTTTTAGCATTAATTTAATCTCACTTTCATTCGTATGCTATAAGCGTTCCCCACATGTGTAAGTGACTTAAATTTAAATATTTGGTCAATTTCGCTATCGAGTTTAAAGTTGTTAGCACTTTTTAGTTCCTTTTCAGTAAAATACAAGTTAATTCCAAGGCTATTTAAGCTATTAATCTCATCATATGTCTGCAATCCATCTTCGTTTTTGTCATTCCAAATAAATAACTTTTCAAAAATTGGATCCAAATTGTTTATTACTATCATAATCAAACGTCATTAAGCCCTCTAAATCAGTAGCAGATTTCTTCGGAGAAAATAGAGAAAACATAATTTCAGTGCGTTTGTCTATAATGCCAGAACCATTCCAATCAGCAATAAGAACAGCATTTCCTTTAGTGGGCCAACTTAACTTATCAAGAATCCCATCATTATTTACATCAAAAATATGGTGAATTGTCTAAATTTGTATAGGAAAGACCATCACCATCTAAGTCCAATATTATAGGGCGAATACTACAACCGGCGTTTCTACGTTTATGTGGAGGGATCATTGAACAAATAAGATCATCGATAGCATCGTCAGCTAATTTAAAAATACTTGGTAAGCCAAACTTTAAGTTAATAACATTCAGAAAATCTTTATAATTAAATCGCTCTAAGTTTTTATCGCCCCACGCCTCAATTTCAGGAAGTACGACCATAGCAGACACCATGACCACTCCAGTTGTCAATGCGACGGGGGCACCAGCAACAATAGCAATACTTCCGCCTGCGGTCATTGCCAAACCAACTAAAGTTGTAGCTAATTCACTTCCAGCGTAACCCCACACCTCATTGACTAAGTGGTTTGAAATCTGCGCATTGCTATTAATTGTAGAAATCAAAGCATTTGCTTGTCCTAACGATTTGGTAAGCTTCGCTGCCATATCTGGATTAAGGTCATAGCTAGACAAAATGTAGTTAACCAAAACCTTTACCTGCAAAATCGATTAAATAAAATCTGCGGTCTGTTCGTTATCCCATATTTATTTATCATTCTGACTTTCTAAAATATCTTGAAGATCTCCCATTTTCATATAATTGGGATAAGGGTTATCTAAAATATAGTAGATATTTGCTCGATAACTGTTATACCAAATAGAAAAATCAACATTAACAGTTCCACCATTAGAAATGTAAGCTTTTGTTTTTGTACACTTTTCACTCTCACTTTCGGTATTGCAGTCCATTGCAGCATAACTATTTACTGAGAGCAATGTAGCCAATGATAAAGCTGATAATTTTTCATATTTAAAATCCTTTTTTATTATATCAATATATTAAATGTTGTTATTACACTTATTATGTTAACCCTTCGCACAAAAGTAAATCAATAAATTAACAAATTGATTTGAAAAGGGTACATGAAACTGATTTAAATTAGAGTAATGTAAGTATTATTTGCATTACTGGATGTGGTAGAAAAGACACAGCTCGTGATATTTTACACTCAGATAAATACGTACAAGCGGTTCGCGAAGAGCAAAATAACTTTAAGCAAATGGGTATTACTTCAGTGCCTACTTTCATGCTAAATGATAAGTATGCGCTTACCGGTGGGCGCCGAGTGAGTCATTTATTCAAGCACTTAAGCAAATTAGTGAAGAAGAAGCCAAGCAAGACGCTTAGCAAGTAAGCTGCTGTTTAACATATATAAGGCTGCGCAATGCAGTCTTATATGGTTTTAAAGGTGCAGCGTGACTTAACTGTCTACGTCAGCCGATATTTCTATAAGCTTTTAACAAAAACCCTCTGCAACTCAAACCTTACGCTCTGCACTTTTATAAAAGTGCTGGCACTATACGTGCATTGTCTATTTTGTGTTCTTAATGAGTGTGCTGCGCGCTATTTTATTTCAAATGCCACGTAAATATTACAAGGTGCTATTAACTTCTTTCATACCGCCATTCACTCTCACTATTACTTAAGGGCTAACAAGTAACTAATTACGCATAAGGAGCAAGCATGGCTAAGTCAGCAACATTATATAGAATGGCAACCGATGAACATATATGTCCGTTTGGACTCAAATCAAAAGATTTACTTAAGCGAAAGGGCTATAAGGTAGATGATAAGCCGCTGACTTCGCGCGAAGAAACCGATGCATTTCAACAAAAGCACAATGTTGATACCACACCACAAACATTTATCGATAACGAACGCATTGGCGGGTATGACGACCTGCGCGCTTACTTTAATAAATCGGAGCCTGGCCAACAAGGTACTACTTATACGCCCGTAACGGCCATTTTTGCGGTTACCTTATTGCTTGCCTTTGCATTTAGCTACTCGACTGGCTTTGCACTTTTTTCTATACATACAGTTATGCTGTTTGTCGCGTTAACAATGGGCGTACTGGCTATTCAAAAATTACGCGACTTATACAGCTTTAGTAATTCTTTTATAACCTATGATTTATTTGCGATGAAAGTAGTGAGATATGCTTATGTGTATCCATTTTTAGAAGCATTTGTAAGTATTGGCATGATTGCAGGGCTTTCAGCTTATATTGTTGCACCAATTTCTTTATTTATTGGGGGTGTTGGTGCCGTGTCGGTGATTAAGGCTGTTTACATAGACAAACGAGAGCTTAAATGTGCCTGTGTTGGCGGAGATAGTAATGTACCGCTGGGGTTTGTCTCTCTGACCGAAAACCTGTTTATGATTGCTGCGGGTATCTGGATGTTTATTAAATAAAAAAACTGAATACTAAACAGGCTGCAGTGTGCAGCCTTTTTACTATTTGTCAGCGAGCTTATTAAGTACGATAAAGCACTTTAATTACATGCCAGCCAAATTTAGTTTTAACTAAATGTGGCTCTAAAATAGCGCCATTAAAGGCTATTTTGTCAAACTGTGGAACCATTTGCCCACGTCTAAACTCACCTAAGTCACCGCCTTTTTTACCCGATGGGCACGACGAGTATTTTTTAGCTAAGGTTTGAAACTTGGCACCTTTACCTAATTGCTTAATAATGTCTTCTGCTATTTCTTTGTGTTTAACCAATATGTGGAGTGCGTGCGCTGTACTTGCCATTTCAAAGCCCTGATAATTTAAAACGCGGCGATTTTAGCACAGCCACCTAAACCTAGCATCTACTTATAGCTAAGTTAACTTAGCCAATTATAAATAATGTTTTGCGTCCTCTGGGTTGGGTATTCTGCAATACAGATATTTGCCAAATAAGGTATACCGGTTTAAAGCAATTTTATCGTATAGCCAATTATTAAAGGTGCTGGGTAAAACACTAAATACAGTGGCTAGTTTATAGGGGTAACCTAGCTGCTTAACTACTTCAAAAAAAGCATGACTTTGCGTGTACGCTTTGCCGTTTTGTAGGTAAACCATTGAGGCGTATTGTGTGGTTGAAAAACCAAAATGAGTTAATAGCAGTGCACCTTTTGGGGATTGCACGCTGCACAGTTTAAAAATGGCAGTGGCATCATTACTAATTATAAAATTACACCACGCACTACATAATTTGCACTGTGCATCGAATAATATAATTTTTTGATTACGCATTAATGTAGCCGCATCATCACTCATTTTATACCCCTTAAGCGGTTACTGCTGAACCGGCTTTTTTTGTAACTTACGCTGCAATGTGCGCCTATGCATATTGAGTTGCCGCGCAGTGGCCGACACATTACCGTTATTACTATGTAGCACTTGCTGAATATACTCCCACTCTAAACGCTCTGGTGACATAACTGGTGTGGCAACATCACTAACATTTTGTGTATTTAAATCTGCGTTTAGGGCCTTTAATAGCGTGGCCATATCAACGGGTTTAGTAAGGTAGTCGTTAGCGCCTAAACGCATGGCCTCTACTGCGGTGGCTATGCTTGCAAACCCTGTTAATAATACAATATACGCCTGCGGTAATAAGCTGCGAAGTGGCTTAATTAAGCCAAGGCCGTTATCGTCACCTAGTTTCATATCGAGCAAAATAAAATCTGGTAAGTGTTTATGTGCACTGAGTAATGCATCACTTTGATTATGCGCAACTTCACAACTAAAGCCTTGTTTTGTTAAACGCCGAGCAAGTGTACTGGCAAGATTTATATCGTCTTCAATTATCAGTAATTTCATGTAAGTGGTTGCTCATTATTTGCTATGGCTAATTTTACTTTAGCCACTGCCCCGCCACCAGCGTGATTATACAAAGTTAACGAGCCGTTTAGTCGCTCAAACGTCACATTAGAAAGTAAAACCGCAAGCCCCATACCTTGGCTGCTAGGCATAAGTTGCCCGCCAAGCTCTGCTAATTGTGATTGGCTAAAACCGCTACCAAAATCACGAATTAGCAAATATATACTTTCACTGTGTTGATTATCTTGCTGCCAGCTTAGCTCTAACTGGGTTTGGTTATTTTTTTGATTAGCAATGCATGCATTTTGTAGCAAATTGAGAATAGCAGGCAATAGCATTGCATCACTTTTTAAGGTGACTGCTATTGGCTCACTTAACCAATTAATGTGCTGATCAGGGTATTGCAGTAATAATGTATCGGTGATCTGCGTTTGTAGCTGGTTTACTGTAATGTGCTCGGTGGTATTTTTATTACGAAGCTGAGCAGAGAGCTTTCTAAAGTCATTTAATTGCCTAGCACATTGCTTGAGCGGTGTTTGCATTTGCACCACGACAGGGTTATTTGGCTGATCTTCTAAAAGCTCTTCAAATAGTAATTGTAAGTTAGCGATAGGACTGGCTAGTTGATGGGTTATTTGCGCAGCTGCGCCATCTAGGGTTACCAGTTGCTCGTTGCGCAATTGCTGCTCGCGAGCTTTAGCTATTGTGCGCTCTCGCTCCTTTAATGCTCTACTCATAGCACCAATAACCAAAGCGATAACGCTTGCACTTAAAACAAAGTTAACCCACATGCCTATAAAATGCCCGCTCATATTCATTTGATGCATACTGTGATCGGGCATCCTAATGAGTAAAAAGCTATAAGCGGCAATTGCCAGTACGGCGATATAAGCGAGTCCTTTTTCACGAAGGGTGACCGCTGCAATCATGATAGGTAGTAATAATAGCGATACAAACGCATTGGTTGCGCCACCACTTAATGAGAGCAAAATAGTTAAAAACAGCACATCCGCAGTGAGCTGCATTAACATCCCTATAGGGCGCGCTTGGCTAACATTTCGATAGGCGAATACGCTTACTAATTGAAATATCGCCTCTATAGCTATTACCACTAATAAAGGGAGTAACGCTATTTGGTGTTCTAATAAAAAATACACGCTTAGTACAGCAATTAACTGCACAGCAATAGCACCACTTCGCAGCATTAAAAGGCGGCTAATGGTCGGGTCGGTTTGCATAAACAAGGTGTGATGTACCTATAAAATTTAATACGTTAAAAAAGTTAATCTTCATCCATTGATATAGTAAATAGCGCGCACGGGGTCCCTTGATGAAACACCATTTTCCATTGTTCATTACTTTTACGCCAAAGCGACATACGTAAGGAGTAATTAAACTCACTTCGGGCTGAGCGCCTATAAGCCGCTTGGTAACTAATTTGCGCGACATCATCGCTAAGCATTCGCCCTTTAAAGTGCTGATTATAAAACTGCGGAACAACCTCGGTAGGTAAACGTGTGAGTACGTGCTGCTTATCAAATACGGTGCCATTAGCTGCAATTTCAATAAACTCATCATCAAGTAAGGCATTTAATGCATGGCTTGATTGACGAACATCAGGGTCGAGCAACTGTCGTTCGGCCTCAATCAAGTGATTAAACAACGACACTTTTATTTTATTGCTCATGGGCTTCCTTATTATGTATACAATTGCCACGTGTTTGTGTGTTTATACGTTAAACGGGCAGTAATTAATAATATCGGCTTACTTTAATTCACTCAAGCTAACACTTTAACGCAGTGCCATAAACGCAAGCCACTTACGTTTAAGTAAAGCCGCAAAATCATGCACTATTCAATTATATGCTGTTTAACACATCGCTACGTATAGTTTTAATACTTGCTTACTCTTTAAACAAGCTTTACGTTAAATTGCCCACAATTACTATTATTTACGAGACAAAACAGGTTAATAACTTCTCTTAAAGGGCAATTTTTGATATAACTCACCCATTAGCAATACACGTCAGACCACCTTTTTAAGAGAACACACTATGGCCTACGCACATATTACTGGTTGGGGTAAATGCATTCCACCAGCAAGCATTAGCAACGATGAAATTAGCGAAATAGTTGATACCAACGATGAGTGGATCACCACACGTACTGGTATTAAATCTCGTAGGGTTAGCCATGTTAGCACCGCAGAACTTGCAACCGTTGCCGCAAAGCACGCCATCGATTGTGCAGGGATTGACGCAAAAGATATCGATTTAGTTATTTTAGCGACTTGTACCCCTTCTACTGTGGTGGCCAATACCGCCTCTTTAGTACAAAAAAACATTGGTGCGACCGGCGCTGCAGCTATGGATACCAATGCTGCGTGTTCTGGTTTTTTATATGCTCTTCAGGCAGCTACCGCTCAAATTCAGGCGGGTATGATTAAAAAAGCCGTGGTTATTGCTGCTGAGCGCATGACTTGGTATGTAAACTGGGCACGCCGTGACAGCGCTGTATTATTTGGTGATGGCGCAGGCGCAGTAGTACTAGAAGCCGCAGACACACCAGCAGGCCTACTTGGTACTAAAACCGGTTGCGACAGCGAAGACAGAGACATTTTGCATATCACCAACTTTGGTAGTGATTTAAATAAATATGAGCCAATTGGCCCATCGGACTTACTATTTGAAGGCCGTGAAATTTTCAAACGTGCCGTTAAAGGTATGAGCGAAGCGTGTGATGATGTATTAACGCAAGCCAACCTAAGCCTTGATGACATAAACGTATTAGTGCCACACCAAGCTAATTTACGTATTATTCAAGCAATTCAGCATCGTTTAAAAGTGCCTGATGAAAAAGTAATGGTAAACATTGCTGACTACGGTAATACCTCAGCCGCTACGATTGCTATTGCGTTATGTGAAGCCGTAGAGCAAGGCTTAATTAAGCCGCATTCAAATATTATGTCGGCAGCGTTTGGCGCAGGTTTAACGTGGGCAGCAAGCTATATAAAATGGGGCGAGCGTGTAACGCCGATTAAAGTAAGTGATGCAACTTTGCCACCGTGTGAGCAAACCGGCCTTGAGCTTGTAGCCCCCGCAGTTAAAGCCTGCAAAGACGCTGAGCCTAGCTAAACGTTTTTAAAGCAAATAAAAATTAAACGCACTTTTTAGTGCGTTTTTGTTTTTTAGAAGAACAAACTCATGGAGCTAACTACATGGAGCTAACTACATGGAACTATTAGGCATTCATCATGCTGCTATTATTTGCAGTGACTACGCCCGCTCTAAGCACTTTTATAGTAACGTACTTAAACTTAAAGTTATTAACGAGCATTTTAGGGCCGCGCGTAATTCGTATAAATTAGATTTAGCGATGCCTGATGGCAGCCAAATAGAGTTATTTTCGTTTGATGGAGCACCTGCAAGACCAAGCTACCCAGAAGCGCAAGGCTTAAGGCATTTAGCATTTAAAGTTAAAAACGTTGCCCAAGCAAAGCAGTATTTAGAGTCACAAAATATAACTGTGGAAGAGATAAGAGTGGATGAAATAACCGGCAAAAAATTCACCTTTTTTGCCGATCCAGATAACTTACCGCTTGAGTTATACGAGGTATAACCCTCGTATAACAAGGTTTATTTAAAGCGGCTTTGCAAGTAATTAAATACCGCACGAATACCTAACGCTTCGCCGCCGGTTGGGCGCCCAGGTAAAGCACGTAAATTCCACGCCATTACATCAAAATGTACCCAGGGTGTGGTTGGCTCTACAAACTCTTTTAAATAAAGCGCCGCGGTAATTGCACCACCAAATGGTGTGCTGGCACAGTTTGCCATATCGGCTACATCGCTCTTTAAAAAGCTTTTGTACTGATCAAATAAAGGCAATTGCCATACAGGGTCGCTTACATCCATACCGGCATCAATAATACCATTTGCTACATCGCGCTCTGTTGAGAAAAAGCCTGGTAACTCAGTACCTAAAGCAACACGACAAGCACCGGTAAGGGTCGCAAAGTCAATAATTAGCTCAGGGTTATCGTTTTGTGCCTCGCTAAGCGCATCGCACAATACTAAACGCCCTTCTGCATCGGTATTGTCTATTTCTACCATAATGCCTTTACGCGTTTTAATTACATCACCTGGGCGAAATGCATTTCGCGATACCGCGTTTTCAACCGCAGGCACTAAAACACGCAGTCTAATTGGTAAATTAGCCGCCATAATTAGCTGCGCTAAAGCAATAACGTGCGCTGCCCCGCCCATGTCTTTTTTCATGTTACGCATGCCCGAGCTTGGTTTTAAATCAAGCCCGCCAGAGTCAAAACATACCCCTTTACCGACTAAGGTAATAAGTGGTGCGTTTTCATCGCCCCATTTTAAATCAAGTAATCGAGGTTTGTTTTCGCTGGCGCGCCCGACCATGTGTATTGTTGGGTAATTTTGCTCAAGTAGCTCATCGCCAATCCACTGGGTAAATTCGCCGTTGTAATTATTGGCTAAATCTTCCATTACTTGCGATAAATGCTGCGGCATCATATCTACCGCAGGTGTGTTTACTAAATCACGCGCTAAATAAATGGCATCGGCTTGTTGTTTAATACGCTGATACAGCGCTTCATTGGCAATGGCTAATTGTGCTTTGGCCGTTGGTTTTTCTTTATATTCACTAAATTCATAGCCGCCTAACACAAAACCAAGCGCGACTTGCTCTATAAAGGCATCATCACCTTGAATTTGATACGTGCCCAGGGGTAATTTATTGGCAAGCTCGCCTGCGGCCCAAAAATCATTTTGGTTTTGTAATAAACAATAAACGTGGCTTAGCTCACCGGTTTGGGCGTCAGGCACAAGCGCTAAACCTTGCTTTTCAAAGCCGCTATTTGTTAACCATGTTTGGATAAAAGCCGGTTGTTGTGATTGCCAGTCAGTTAACTCGTTTTTAAGAATAAAAGATAAAGGAATACCAGAAGAAGTATGACGAAGTAATGCACTCATTGAAAAGCTCATATAATAAAAAATGGTAGCTCAAAGCATACCAATAAGACTGGCTAAAAGGTATAGCTAATTTTAGCCAGATTTATTCTTTATTTGGCTCTTTAGTGTGTTGTTTTAAATCCTCTTTAACTATTTCGGCGTCTAGCTCTTTAACTGGTTTATTAATGTTAAACGAGCTAGGCAATACATCTACACCTACCATTCTGCCTAGCTTTACAACCAATGGAATAGTAATAGGGGCAAACGGCAGTACGGCAAATACACCTAAGCCAAGCCCTTTTAAAATATCTACAAACTGCTCATTAGCACGCTTTAACTCTTCTTTGCTGGTTTGCCCTTGCGTGTAACGCCTATAAATGGTGAGCATTTCTATGGTTTCTTGCCTTTCTTGCGCAAGAGCAATTTTTAGCGCCACCATTGCACGACGAAAGCGAAGCTGTTGGCGCTTTTTACTAATTTTAACTACCCGCCAAGGCGCACGGTGAATAACTTTATATAATCGCATACTCTTTATTTTCACACATAAAGGGTTTTACACAAGAATAATTTACTTAATACGCCCTATACTTTACTCTTTTGCACCATAACAGTGCTCACAAGCTCATTTTTATGCAAAACAAACAAATAATAGTACTCCTCAAACCCCAAAAACCACAGCCTGATGAATGCTGCGGCGGAGGTAGCTGTAGCCCTTGCGTGTGGGACGAATACAGACAAAAATATCGTGACTGGCAAGCGCAAAACACACCACCCGCCTCACAAAAAGAAACAAGCTGATAACATCTACCCACCCACTTCGCGCATTAAATCTTCGAAAAAGCGTTAAAATCGCACTTTATTAGTTCAAATTAGTTACATACTGCACCATTATTGCAAATATATTTTATTTTGAATTTTTTGTTATTAAAGAGTTAATTATTAATTGCCCTGAAAGTTTTTTATGTATAGGCTGTACACAGGACTTCACATGAGGTGGGCTTTTAGCTTTAAGAAGTCGAGTAGGTTGACTCTTTATCCCCATGTGAACACGTCCAAAATTATAAATAAGTAATGTTAATTACTGCATTACGTACAAAATATATTCTAACTGGGGAAAATTAGAATGAAACTTAAAAGCAATGCGCTAAATCAAGCAATTAAATTTGCATTAGCAACAACAACCACCGCAGGTTTGTTTATTTCAGGTTCTGCTGTTGCAGCAGAAGAAAGTGAAACTAAAGTTAATAAAAACGTTGAAAAAATTGCCGTAGTGGGTACTCGCTCAGCGCCGCGCTCTATTGGTGATTCACCGGTTCCTATTGATATTATTGGCGGTGAAGAGCTAGAAAAGTCTGGTAACACAGACATGCTAGAGCTACTTAAAGGCTCTGTTCCTTCTTTTAATGTTCACCAAAACCCAATCAGTGATGCCGCATCACTAGTACGCCCAGCTAACTTACGTGGCTTACCTTCAGACAGCACATTAATCCTTTTAAACGGTAAACGCCGTCACCGTGCTTCTGTTATTGCATTTTTAGGTGGTGGTATTAACGATGGTGCACAAGGCGCTGATATTTCAGTTATTCCTAGCATTGCACTTAAGCAAGTAGAAGTACTACGTGATGGCGCAGCAGCACAATATGGTTCTGATGCAATCGCAGGTGTAATGAACTTCCAACTTAAAGATGCCTCTGAAGGCGGTAAATTTGAAGTACGCCATGGTCAATACTACGAAGGCGACGGTGATACAACACAGATATCGGGTAACGTAGGCTTACCATTTACAGACAACGGTTTTGCTAACTTAAGTTTTCAATATAAAACAGCAGATGCAACAAGTCGCTCAGAGCAACGCCCTGATGCAGCCGCACTTTCTGCTGCAGGTGTACCAGAAGTGTCTTCGCTTGCGCAAGTTTGGGGTGCTCCAGAGGTTGATGACGACATTTCAATTTTTGGTAACTTTGGTTTAGAACTAACAAACGACTCAGAATTTTATATGTTTGGTAACTACTCTGAGCGTGATGTACGTGGTGGTTTTTACTACCGTAACCCGCACACTCGCCCAGGTGTATACTCAAACGATGGCGGTGAAACACTGCTTGTTGCCGATTTAACAGAAGACATGAGCGGTAACTGTCCAACTATCGCAATTGATGACAACGTACTAGATAACCCAGACTACATTAGCGGTGTTGCTAATAATCCTGATTGTTTTGCATTTAACGAAACCATTCCTGGCGGTTTTACACCTAACTTTGGTGGCAACATTACCGATACCTCTTTAACTATTGGTACAAAGGGTATGTTTACGGGTGGTTTCCTTAAAGATGCATTTTACGATTTAAGTGGTACGGTGGGTTTAAACGAATCTCGCTACTTTATTTACGACACGGTTAATGCGTCATTAGGTGCAGACAGCCCACGTGATTTTAGCCCAGGTAAATATGAGCAACTAGAGAAAAACTTTAACTTTGACCTTTCTAAAGGCTTTGATTTTGACCTAGCGTACGATGTAAATATTGCCGGTGGTTTAGAATGGCACGAAGAAACATTTACTGTAATTTCAGGTGATGAAGCATCATTCACTGCAGGTCCTTTAACTGAGCAAGGTTTTGGTATTGGCTCTAATGGTTTCCCTGGTTTCAAACCTTCTGATGCAGGCGAATATACACGCCGTAACTACGCAGCTTATGTAGATATTGAAGCACCATTTACAGAAGAATTCTTAATGGGCCTTGCGGTACGTTTTGAAGATTACGACAGCTTTGGTACAACAACAAACTACAAAGTAATGGCGCAGTACCACGTAACTGAAGATCTAAATATTCGTGGCTCAGTAAGCACAGGTTTCCGTGCTCCAACAGTTGGCCAAGCGAACGTAAGTAACGTACAAACAAACTTAAGTGACGGTGTATTACAAGATTCAGCACTTTTACCACCAACAAACCCAATTGCAGTGCAATTAGGTGGTACAGAGCTTGAGCCAGAAGAATCGCAAAGCTACACACTAGGTGCGGTTTACACTATTGGCGATTTATTTGTAACACTTGATTACTACAACATTGAAGTTGATGACCGTATCAGCCAATCTGAAAAAATTGTACTTAGCCAAGATGATAAAGACACGTTAGAAGCAGCAGGCGTACCAAATGCGCAAAGCTATGCACAAGTAAGCTTTTTCACAAATGACTTTGATACAACAACGCAAGGTATTGACTTAGTAGCAAACTACACAGCTGACATGCTAGGCGGAAGCTCTACATTTAGCCTTGCTTACAACTGGAATGAAACTGAGGTAACTAAGTTCAGCGACATTACCGGTGAATTTAAAGTTAAGCGTTTAGAAGAAGATTTACCTAACCACCGTGCAACGCTTACTTGGGCACAGCAGTGGGAATCTTTTTCAATGTTTACCCGTGCTAATTACTACGGCGAATACCAAGGTGTTCACGTAGATTACGATGCAACAGCAAAAACAGCTGATGCAGCCGTGACCATTGACGCTGAAATAACGTACTTCTTAAATGAGTCTATTAGCTTCTCGGTAGGTGCACAAAACATCTTTGACCAAGACGCTGAAAAACTTGATTTTGAAGACCGTACGGGTATCCCTAACAATAACTGGGGCGGCCAATACTACGAAACGTCTCCATACGGTATTAACGGTGGCTTCTACTACGCGAAAGCAACCTATACTTTCTAATATTTTTTCATGATAAACCAAGGCGAAATGTTAAGACATTTCGCCTTTTTTATTTTATATTAATTAAAAAACAATAATGCCTCATCATGCTAATTAAAAAAGCCAATCAATTACTACAAGAAAATAAACTCAAAGAAGCCGAGTTTCATTTTAAAGCAATTTTAAATAGTAACCCGCAAAGCGGCGAAGCATTATTTGGTTTAGGCAGGATAGCACTTAGGTTAGAGCGCTTTGATGCGGCGGTATACTTATTACAAAAAGCATGCGAACGTTTACCCCATATGCTTGAGCCACTGCACGCCCTTGCCGATGCATTTAACGGTGTTAATTCCCCTAATGATGCGCTTAAAGTACTCGAATATGCTAAAAGCCTCGCAAGCCATAACCCAGAGCCTCATTATTATTTAGCTCAGCATTATTTAAGCTACGGCGAATTAGACAAAGCACACACCACATTTGCGCATGCACTAAGCATGGGGCTATACCCCGTAACTGCCTATATTTTATTTGAACTAGTACAATTAGGCCGTTTCAATAAAGAACATAATTATGTGAGCAACCTGCACCACTTTTTAACGCAAACGAATAACGTGCGTTTAAAAATGGTGTGTTACTACGCGTTGGGTAAAAGCTACGACAAACTAGAAGATACAGAGCAAGCATTTAACTACTATGTGCTTGCCAACAAACTTCAAAAAAAGCTTACTCACTTTAAAACCAGTGACTTAGTGCCTTTTTATGAAACAATCATAACGCATAATACACAACAGCTAATTGCATCTGCCGATCAGACTTTTACCGGCACTATTACGCCCGTGTTTATTATTGGTATGCCCCGCAGCGGCTCAACCTTACTTGAGCAAATGATGGCCAGCCACTCACAGTTTGCCACATTAGGTGAAAACACCAGTATTGCTAACCAAGTGGTGGCATTTATAGAGCAGCAAACGCAAACCCCTTACCCGCAATGCTTAAGCGCACTTAGTAACGATTTAATCGCAAAAGCTCGCAATATTTATATTGAAGAGTTAAAAAAAGCACAGCCTATACGCCCTTTCATTATTAATAAGCTACCGAGTAACTATCAGTCTATTGGCTTAATTTACTTGCTGTTCCCTAATGCTAAATTTATTAATTTAAGTAGGGATTTTAACGCCACTGCTTTTTCGGTGTTCAGTAACTATTTTGCCGAAAATGAGCCGTACTTTTGTGATTTAAAAGAATTTAAACTTTACCATGCGTTGTATGCAAAATTAATGGATCATTGGCGCAGCCTGCCCTCATTACCGCTATACGATATTCATTATGAGCAAATAGTTGCCGAGCCTGAGTCAAAGCTAAGTGCTTTATTTTCGTTTTTAGGGTGTAAGTATCAACCGCAATGCTTAGCATTTTATAAGCGTAAGGCTGCTGTTAGCACATTAAGCAAACAAGCCATTAGGCAGCCAATTAATACACAGGCACTCGCGCATTGGGAGCGCTATAAAACACCGCTTTTAAAACAATTTGAATGAGCCTAATTGCCTAACTGTGCTCGTTAAACCAGCTTACAACATCTTTAAATTGCTCACCCCGTGCCCGCGGGTGAGTAAGCATATTAATATGATCATAATCCACACTATGACCATGGCGCTTGCCATAAATTTTAAGGGTTTGTTTTCCAGGTCCGGACTCTGCCATAAACTTTTTAATATCAACAGGCTGCGCAAGAGCCTTATCGTTTACAGCGCCAATATGTAGTGTAGGAGGCACCTGCACTTTAGCTAATGCTTTTGCATAGTCAAAACCATCATCGCTATCTATCCATGGCCTTTTTTTAGCCCACTGCATGCTTTGATAATGCGACTTTTGCGATTCGTTATCGCTGCCCCACTTATAGCCTTTAGCGTTTAAGTACCCCTGTTTTTTAGCCAATATGGGCGCCATAAAATACCAAATTACATTTGCTTGTAGTAACTTTTTAGGGTGATTGTTAAACAAAGAGCGTTTAGAGCCAAAATAAGCACACGCTTTAACCTCTTTTAAATACTCAGGAAATCGTGCAAAAACACTATTCATTAAAACGCCTCCCCAAGAGTGAGCAACCCAATAGTCTGGCCTTTTACCCTCAAATTGTTCAATGTAATTAATAAAGGCGGGGATATCTTCTACTATTGCCTCTGTTTGACCATATTTAGCCTGCGGCGAAATAAGCGGCTTGCTCTCTCCACGCCCGCGCAGGTCTGCTACATAACAGCAGTAGCCTTGCTCAGCCAAATAAGGAGCTAGCCCCTTATTGCTATGAGTATAAAAAATTTTGCCGTTTTCTACTGCGCCGTGCATAAAAAACACCACGGGGCCCGCTTGCTTGTCGTTTGCTATACGGCGTAAATGTAGCGTTTGCTGATTGCCTAGTTGAACAAAATGTGAGTGCTGTGTAATTGCCACAAATTTTCCTTTATTATTTTTAGCCACTCATCCTACCAGTACCACTGTTAATTCTAAAGTAAATGGTTGCACTTTTTAGTGGGGCATTTGATACAATTGCGCCATTATTTAATTGCTAAATTAATGCTATGAAATCAAAACAAGTCTCTAACAAGCTCCACCCACGCAACCAACATTTACATGGCTACGATTTAGACATGCTATGCGATAAACATGATGCGTTAACCCCTTTCATCATCGTCACCCCTGCGGGGAGTAAAAGCATTGATTTTACCAATAACACAGCAGTAAAAACGCTTAATCAAGCGCTTTTAAAAGCGCATTATAAAATAGATTTTTGGGATATTCCTGAGCATAATCTTTGCCCTCCTATTCCTGGTCGCGTTGATTACATTCATTACTTGGCAGACTTATTAAGCGACGACAACCAACAAAATATTCCAACTGGCAGGCAAATTAAGGTGCTCGATATTGGCACAGGGGCCAATTTGGTCTACCCGTTAACGGGTAATCATGAATACAACTGGCACTTTACTGGTAGCGACATCGATGCAAATTCTATAAAAATAGCGAAACAAATCGCCCAATTTAATGGTTTAAAAATAACCCTTAAACACCAAAAAAACGCATCATCTATTTTTGAAAACATTATAAATCAAAAAGATTTATTTCATTTAACCCTGTGTAACCCCCCGTTTCACGCAAGCGCAGAAGACGCCAATAAAGGGTCGCAGCGCAAATGGAAAAACTTAGGGAAATCGCCTAAAAACACCCTCAATTTTGGCGGGCAAAATAATGAGCTATGGTGCGAAGGCGGCGAAGCACAGTTTATTAGCAATATGATTGCTCAAAGTGAGCAATTTGCAGAGCAAGTAATATGGTTTACCTCCTTGGTTTCAAAAAAAGAAACGCTTAAAGTGTTAGAAAATAAATTAAGCTCCCTCCCTATTGCCGAATATAAAATTATAGACATGGCACAAGGACAAAAAGTAAGTCGCTTTATTGCCTGGAGTTATTTTGATAAAGCCACGCGTGAACAAATTTTTGAAGAGCTTGTTTAAACCCATAAAAACAATAAAGCCTGTAGTACTTAATAAAGGAATAACAACCATGATAGATTTTCGCTCAGACACGGTTACTAAACCTTCAAAAGCCATGCGCGATGTAATGTATAGCGCGCCAGTAGGCGATGATGTGTACGGGGATGATCCTAGCGTAAACCAGCTAGAAGCCTATGCAAGTGAGCGTTTTAGCTTTGAAGCCGCACTTTATTGTAGCTCTGGCACGCAAGCTAATTTACTTGCGCTTATGGCTCATTGCGAACGCGGAGATGAATATATTTGCGGGCAAAATGCCCATAACTATAAATTTGAAGGCGGTGGCGCTGCAGTATTAGGCTCGATTCAACCACAACCGATTGAGAATGAACCCGATGGCAGCCTCTGCTTTGATAAAATTGCCGCAGCAATAAAACCAGACGATAGCCATTTTGCCAACACCCGCTTACTTAGCCTTGAAAACACCATAGGCGGAAAAGTACTCCCCCTTAGCTACTTAGCCAAAGCACGTCATTTTGTAAATGAGCACTCGTTAGCTCTGCACTTAGATGGCGCACGTGCGTTTAATGCAGCGGTTGAATTAAACGTTGATATTACAGATATTACCCAGCATTTTGACTCTGTTTCAATTTGCTTATCAAAAGGGCTAGGTGCTCCCGTTGGCTCGCTATTACTGGGCACAAAGGCGCTTATCACAAAAGCACGGCGCTGGAGAAAAGTACTCGGTGGTGGCATGCGCCAAGCCGGAATGCTGGCAGCCGCGGGGCAATACGCACTTGAAAATAACGTCTCTCGCTTAAAAGACGATCACGCTAATGCGCGTTATTTAGCAAGTAAGCTTAACGAACTCAATGGGTTTAGCGTTGATATGAGTAACACCACCAACATGGTGTATGCGCGCTATTCAAGTGAGTTAAATATAGCGCATATTAGCGAGCAATTAGCACAACAAGGCATATTAATTAGCCCAAGCAAACAGCTTAGGCTAGTCACTCATCTTGATATAAACAAAGATGATATAGATACTTTTATACGAGCCTTAGCGGCCCATATTTAACTCAGCCTTATAATGCTTGCGGCACACCGACACATAACGGTCGTTGCCGCCAATTTCTACTTGGTTACCATCGGCAATAGCATTGCCGTTTTCATCTGTACGCAACACATGATTGGCTTTACGGCCGCAATGACACACTGTTTTAAGCTCAACCAGTTTATCGGCCCATGCTAGCAAGTACTGAGAGCCAATAAATAACTCACCTCTAAAGTCGCTTCGCAGGCCATAACACAATACCGGAATACCAAGTTCATCAACTACATCAGTCAGCTGCATAACTTGCTCTTTAGATAAAAACTGGCATTCGTCAACCAATACACAGTGACGCTTTTTTTCGTTTTGCAGATTTTGGATCAGCTCAAAAACATTTTTTGACGCATCAAATATATGCGCATCAGCTTGCAGCCCGATACGAGACGATACTTTTCCTACACCTGAGCGGTTATCAATTGCAGCCGTTAAAATAACTGGCTCCATACCGCGCTCACGATAGTTAAACGCAGATTGTAATAAGGTGGTTGATTTACCCGCATTCATCGCAGAGTAGTAAAAGTATAATTGAGCCATTGCCGTGCCTTAAGATAAAAAGTGCGCTTATGCTACCTTAATATGCGATTAATACCAATTTCATATCGCTATTTTAGTTAATAAGCGCTTTGATTTTCTTATTACTCAACAGCTTGCAAATATTTTATATAAATTTGTGCACTGTCAAAGCGCGCTAACCATTGCCATATCTCTTTACTAAGCTGGCTATTTTGCTGGTAAAACTGCTTTGAAAAAATTAAATAACCGTCGGTTGTTTAATAAGGTGGGTAAAGGGGTTTTACATCGCTCCCTTTATGTTGATAGCTCGACACTTTTAAGTCATCTACTTGGCATAAATCAACACTTGCCTGTACCACTCCTTTATCAAGTAATTCAAATGCTTTGTCTTTTGAAAAAGTATTATGAATATAAAAAGGCTCTTCTTTTAGCGCGCTGTTTAAGCCATAGCCATTAGGAATGGCGATAGTGAACGCTTTATTTTGAAATACTTCACGTGTTTGCCATTGTTTATGAAAACGAGCCCGCCCTATTAAGCAGCTACTAAAACGACTCACTGCAAATTTTTCTAGCAACACCCCTTTTTCGTTTGTAGGGTACACAGCAAAACGTTCACGCCCATCACGATAGCTGGCAATAACGGCATTAACACGGTTAAGTTCTAAATCGTTTAGGCATCTGCGCCATGGTTTTCTAACAAAAGAAATAGCCACATTGGGTATGTCGGCATCCAGTTGCTTTAAAATTTCAATTGAGGCGCCAGGGTTATCTATAGGTACCTCTTGCCCAATGCCCAAAAACATAGGTGCAACGTCTTTATCTTCGTAGCAAAATATAAGTGTTTGAGGGTTAGCAAACACTGCTGAAGAAAACATCAAACCAAATATAAATAAATAATTTAAGCTGCTGATACTCATAATAATTTTTATTAGTAAATAATGTAAATTGTAGCTTGTGATAACAAAGCTGCCAGTGCTGTAACTGTTAAATTATCCCTTCATGCTTTAGTAACCAACTTTTTCTCTCAAGGCCACCAGCGTACCCAGTAAGCTTTGAGTTTGCACCAATAATTCGATGGCATGGCACAATAATACTAATGGGGTTTTTGCCATTTGCAGCCCCGACTGCTCTTACCGCCTTAGGGTTATTTAATTGTTTAGCTATATCGCCGTAGGTCATGGTTTTGCCAAAAGGGACGCTGAGCAACGCTTGCCACACACCATTTTGAAAAGGCGTACCTTGCGTATCTAATGGCACATTAAAGGTTTTGCGCTGACCATTAAAGTATTCGTTTAATTGCTTTACGCAGATTAAAACCGCTTCATTTGTTACTTGCTCAACGGGTGTATGGGTGTAGTGTGTTTTTGGGTAAAAACCAACATAGCTCAACCCGTTTTCAGTCGCTTGAATAATAACATCGTCAATCGGGCTCGAAATTGCGGTCTGTATAATCATGAAAGTTGCTGCCATAGTTGAAACGTTAAGTACGAGCGAAATGGAGCGCTCAGCTCTGGGTTAAATTGCTTAGCATTGATCAGCGCCTTTTTTACCCCGAGATCGCCGGCTAATAGTATATCTGGGTTACTTTGCCCGCGCAGTTTAGCATAGTTAACAGTCCACGGGCCTATGCCTTTTATATCGAGCCAATTATCCAAAACCCTGTTATCGGGGTTATCAGCGCAGTACTTAGATAAATTTTTTAATGCATTTTTGCGCGATTGCGGCATTTTAAAAAATTCAAAGTCGCATGTCGCTAATTCCTCAGGCTGTGGAAAATACACTTTATCTGCGTGTTTGTCGCCTCGTTCTGCGACCAGCTTTGTTACTAAAGTGTGCGCTGCTCCCACGCTAACTTGTTGGCCCAATACAGCGCGGATCCCCGCTTCAAAGCTTGACCATATCCCAGGTAAGCGTAGCCCTTCACTTAATGTAAATGCCCCATTAATACTGTTTTTTAAGTGGCTTTCAATAGGGTTTATGTCGGCATCTACATCAAGTACACGGCGTATATTGTTAATGACTTTTTGTAAGTGCTCGGTATTATTTATTACTATTTCAACATTAAAATGGTTATGTTGCGCCTTAAAGTGCGCATTAAAATAACCTACCGCCCCTTTTAGCTTAAATGTTCGCCCGTAACTGGTTGGAGTTATCCACTCCATAGGCTCTATTAACCGCTTTGACAAAAAGCTGTGCAAAGCCTGCCAATTGTAAGGAGGTCTAAAAGGGAGAGTTAATACAATCACAGGGCTTGCCTCTTTTTTTGATTTTCTGAGCTTTGATGGCGCTATATTTAATTGTTGTAAAAAAGCATCGTTAAAACGTCGCACACTTTTAAACCCAGCGGCAAATGCAATATCGGTTATAGGTAATGTGGTCTCTTGAATGAGCTTTTTAGCAAACTGACATTGGTTAAATAACCGATACTGAGTAACAGACACACCAAAGTGCTGATTAAATATGCGTCGCAAATATCGACTGGTAATACCCAAACGAGTAGCTAGTATTTCGCAATTACAGCTATCACCTAAATCAATTAACTGCTTAGCTCTGAGCGCGGTTGTTTTTACCCCCTGCCAAGCAGCGCTGCCCGGAGCGCTATCGGGCCTGCAGCGTATGCACGGTCTAAAGCCTGCTTGCGCTGCGTTGTGCGCATATTGATAATACACCACATTTTTTTCTTGAGCGGTGGGCGCGGGGCAAATTGGCCGACAATAAATACCGGTGCTTTTTACCGCAACGTAAAATAAGCCATCAAATCGTGCATCGCGGCTTTGCCGTGCTTTTTGCCAATACTGATTATTCATGTAGGGTCTTAATCAATAAAACGTACCTCAGCATAACAATTTTTAAAGCAGATACTGGCCGTTTTCGGCACTCATCTGCTTTTAAAAAAGTATTATACCAACCCACTTAATTAAGCGTTTTAGTATCACTATTGCTCTGCAAAATCGAGCAAGTCTTGGCCTGCTAGGCGGTAGATTATCCATTCGTTTTGGGCTTTTGCCCCAATGCTATTATAAAAATCTATAGCGGGTTTATTCCAATCCAGTACTACCCACTCAAAACGTCCACAGTCGTTTTTTATGGCTTTATTAGCAAGGTGTTTCATTATTAGTTTGCCCGCACCATTGCCACGGCTATCGGGGCTTACGTATAAATCTTCCAGATATAAGCCATTTTTACCCAGCCAGGTAGAGTAATTATAAAAATACACCGCAAAGCCAATAGGCTCATCACCTTCAAGGCAAATAACACTGTGTGCTGTTGCCCCTTCACTAAACAGCGTTTTTATAATTGCTTGCTCATCTGTTTTTACTGCATCGGGTTCTTTTTCGTAAATGGCCAGTTCGGTAATAAACTGTAAAATGGTTGGCGCATCGCTTTTTTTAGCGTCGCGTATTTGTATTTGCTTACTCATGTTATTAATCCTAAAAGTACTGCTCTATTTTTTCTTTTAAAATATCAAGCTGAATGGGTTTAGTTAAGTAGTCATCCATACCGGCATTAATACAACGTTCTTTATCTGAGTCCATTGCATTGGCGGTTAGGGCAATTATTTTTATTGCTTTGTGCTCATCCCCTGCCATACCGTCTCTTATATTAGCCGTGGCGTCAAAGCCATCCATTACCGGCATTTGGCAATCCATTAACACTAAATCAAAATACCCTTCGTTATGCTCACTTAAGGTATTTATGGCTTCTTGACCATTTTGCGCCAGTATCACTTCGCAATTTAGCTTTTTAAGCATCAGTGTAGAAACATGCTGATTAACGGGGTTATCCTCAACTAATAAAATTTTTGCAGGTGTGTCTGATTTTTCTTTTCTTAGTGATGAAATATACCCTGGGGTCACCAAAGGAAGGGGCTCGGTGCTGTCTGAACTTGTAATAACCGATAACGCAGAAATTAAATCGGCGGTTGTAACCGGCTTAGGAAAATAAGCCTGAAAACCAATTTTTGAGTAGCGCTGAGCGCCTTCCATACCTGCAATACTGGTCATCATTACTAATGGCATGGCTGTATAGTCATCATGTGCTTTAAGCACTTTACACAGCTCCATTCCATCCATTTCTGGCATTTGCATGTCTAGCACAGCAATATCAAACATAGGCTGATCATTTTCTATGCGCTGTGCACATAGTTCAAGCGCCTGTTTTGCACTACTAGCAAGCGTAACATTAGCCCCCCAATGCCCTAATTGCTGAGAGATAACTAAGCGGTTTGTCTCGTTATCATCAACCACTAGTACATTTAACGAACTCATATTTATATTAGGGATAGTACGTTCTTTTTCGATGCCTTCAGCCACTTGCATGGTTGCAGTAAATTCGCTGCCTTTGCCAGGTTCGCTTGCCAGTGAAATTTTACCATTCATTAGCTCACATAACTGCTTACATATAGCAAGCCCTAGCCCCGTACCTCCGTACTCTCGCGTGGTTGATGCATCCACTTGCGAAAAAGGGGTAAATAATTGCTGTTGTTTTGCTTCGGTTATGCCTATTCCTGAGTCTTTTACTTTTATATTTAGCAGTAGGTCTTGGTCGGTTTTTTCTATAGATGCGCTCACCACCACTTCACCCTGACTGGTAAATTTAACCGCATTACTAATTAAGTTGGTTACCACTTGGCGTATGCGCCCGGGGTCGCCCATTAAATGTGAAGGCTCCAAGGAGACTAAATCTAAAATAATCTCAATGCCTTTTTCTTGTGCGGTAAAGGCCTGTGCCTCAGCTATTTCGCCAATTAAGTCGCGCGCATTAAAATGTATATGCTCAAGCTCAACTTTGCCTGCTTCCGCCTTAGAAAAATCTAAAATATCGTTAATAACGCCAAGTAAAGAATGAGCACTGCTTTTAGCAATAGCGACCTTTTTTTCTATTGGTTTACTTAATGGCTCTAACTCTACCAGCTCTAACATGCCTAATACGCCATTCATCGGTGTACGAATTTCGTGGCTCATGGTTGCTAAAAACTGGCTTTTTGCTATAGCAGCATCTTGTGCTTGCACTAAAGCAACCTTTAGCTTTTCAGCGGTTTCTTTACGCTTTTGCGAGACCAAGGTACTACCGACTAACGTAGCCAAAGAGCGCAAGTAGGTTTCTTCGCTTTGCGTCCAAATGTGCTTAGCCCCTACAGTTTCTGCGCATAAAATACCTAAATTTCCATCGCCTGATGAAATAACCGCATCCAGCATCGACTGAATATTTAATGGTTGAGTATAACTTTGCGTAAATTCAATGGTTGCTTTATGCGTATATACATCTTCAATTGCCACTAGGTTTTGCTCAAAAATAGCCTCATAGTAACTTGGAAAATCAGCCTTTTTAAGAACGCCGTCAAAATCTACAAATCCATCTTGTCGAGTATATAAACCATGGCACGCCATTTCGTCGCACTGTTTGTTAAATATCCAAATAGAGGCACGCTCAACATTTAATACCTCTACCATCGACTTTATCGTCAGCTTTTTAACTTGCGCAACGTCGCTATTTTGTACTTCAGGCGAAACCGTTAATGACGCTAAATTTTTGTTATAGGCGTTTGCTTTTTCGCTTTCTAACTCTAGGCGTTTATGTGCATCAATACTTTGGAACGAGCCAAAGACACGCACACATTTGCCGTCTTTAAACTCCGCCTGCCCCATCGACTTAACCCAGCGCTCTTTACCGGTATAGGTTAAAATTATCAGCTCAACACTCCAGCTTTCGCCTAAAGTCACCGCACATTCAAACAACGTGCTAATTTTATCGCGGTGCTCTCCTGGCTTATAAAAGTTAATGGCAGTATCAATGTTAGGTTCAAACCCCTCGGGAACTTCGTGTATTACTTTTACTTCGTCTGACCAATACATGGTTTGGTTTTCAAGGTTTATTTCCCATGCGCCAATTTGGCCTTGTTTACTCATTGCTTCAAGCAGGTTTTGTTGGCGGGTAATTTCTACTTGAGTATTATGGCGCTCAGTAATGTCTAAAATAAAGCCATCTAAATAAAGAACTTCGTTGTCATCGCCATAAATTGCTTGGCCTTTTTCGTGTACCCAACGAATACTGCCATCATTTCTTTTTACTCTGTATTCAATAGACCAAGGCAGCTTTTGTGCAATACAGGTACTTACCTGCAGCTCAACATCTTGATCGCCATCGTGAATAATAGCGGCAAAGCTTAGTGTTTTATTATTGATAAAGTCATCAGGCGTATAACCTGTTATGTCTTTTACTTGGTCACTCATGTACAACATGGTCCAGGCTTTATCGAACTTACATCGATAAATAACCCCTGGAATATTTTCCACCAAAGAAGCAAAGCGATCACGGCTATACTGTAGCTCAGACTCTATTTGCTTGCGCTCGGTAATATCTAAATGTGTTCCAATCATACGACGAGGCGACCCATCTAGGTTCCAGTCGACTACTTTTGCAGTATCGAGTACCCAAACCCAGTGGCCATCTTTGTGTTTCATTCGCGCTTCGCTGACATAGTAATCAGTGTCACCATTAAAGTGCGCTTTTAGCTTTTGCTCTGAAATAACCAAATCATCGGGGTGTGCAAACTTATACCAAGTATTGATAGTGGTAGGTTCTAACTCGCTGAGTTTATAGCCTATTATTTCTGCCCAGCGATTATTAAAAGTCACTTTGCTGGTATCTATAAACCAATCCCATATTCCTACGGCGGTGGTATCTATGACTAACTGAAGCTGGGTTTTGTGCTGCTCAAGTTCAAGCTCTTGTAATTTTAATGGCGTGACATCAGTACGAATGGCTATATAGCTTTGCGGTTTACCGTGCTCATCAAAAAATGGCGCTATGGTGGTGTCTACCCAATAAAAGCCACCATGTTTTGCTTTATTACATATTTGGCCGTTCCATACTTCACCCCGTTTAAGGGTTTTATACATGCTTTTAAAAAAGCCTTTGTCGTGCCTTCCTGAATTAAGTAAACGGTGATTTTGACCTATAAGCTCATGTTCTTCATAGCCGCTAATTTCACAAAACTTCTTATTTACAAAGGTGATGGTGCCCGCTAAATCTGTTACCGCTACAATGGCATGCTCATCAAGGGCACTTTTTTGCTCATCCAATTGTTTAAACGCAGTTTGCAAAGCAGAGCGCTGCTTTTGCAGTATGCTCTGCTGCTCTTCTTTAAATGCCACCATTTTTTGAAGATCTACTGATAACCTATTTAACTCGAGACTATCAGTTAAAGTAGGCACCTTTACTTTCTCGCCATCGGTAATTCGGGCCATTACTGAGGTAAGCTGAATTAAAGGCTTAGATAAGCGCCGGCTAAACCACCACGCTGCGCATAAAATGAGAAGTAAAGAAACTGCATTTGTAAAAATAGCCAGCTGCTTATAATAAGTAGAGTCTTTGAGCATAATGTGCAAAGGTTTTGCTGCTAAAAGTTGCCACCCTTGCACACCTAAAAAATTTAAATCACTAATATATGCATGGTATGTCGTGCCGTTGGCACTGGCGTAATCAAACACTTGCTTACTGGTGAGGGCCGTTTGCGAAAAAACAGGCGCCTCATCTGCATTTGTTACTGAAGAGCGCTCTATTTTATTATTATGTAGTACAAAAAAACTCACTTCGTTGTGCATGTTGTGAATGGTGTTTAAGCTTTTTAAAAGGCCATTAATATTTACTTCTGTGAGAATTACACCCTCTAGTTGTTGCGCCGAATTAAGCAAAGGCATAGCCACAATATTAAACTGTTTGCCATTTAACATAACAGAGCCAAAAGCGGCTGGCGTTGAGGTATTAACCGAATTAATTAGCGTACTAAGCTCACCTTTGTTTATCTGCCCGTAAGGCGAGATAATGGGCTGCTTAAGTGCCGATGCAGCTATAATTTCTATACTGTTTACAAAGTCATATTGATTAACAAAATGATTTATTAATTTGCTTTGTTCAAGCGGGAAGTTAGAAAGCTGATTTTTAAAGGTATATAAATCAGTAAGGTGATCATCAAACCATAAATTAGCAAACTCTGAGGCGATAGAGCTTAATTCATGAAGCTCTGCATTTGCATTTTTTTGCAAGGTATTATTAACGTGCTGTAAGCTAAACCAGGTCAGCAAACAAAGTGGAACAATAGCAATAACTAAAAAAGTAATGATCAGCTTACTACGCACAGACTGAGCTGTGCCATTTAGCAGCCCATACTTTTTTCCTTCAACCATGCTATATATCCAATAACTGTAATTGTATTATTTATTACCTATATTAATGCACTAAAACCTAAAAGACGCAAGTTTTAGCCCGCAAAGCGTTTAAAATACATCACATAATTACAGTTTAAACATCAATAAGTTGCAATTAAAACTTACACGTAAAAATAAGCAAGAACGCAAACCGTGCATATTTTAATTTTTAGCTGGTATTTATTTCATTATTATAAAAATTAAAGCGCATTACTCATACGAACTTTTACTGACTTAAAGCCACTAAATTTTTAAACTTTATTTAAGGGACTAAAGCTTAGCGTGTTGTTCGCGATTTTATATACAGTAGTTTGCTTACACAAAGGGTCACATTTTATAAATTGATAAACACCTGTTCTATCACTTACAATCGCTGTAACTGCTTATTATAGAGATTACTTTTGAAAATCTGGTTACGTCGAATTCACTTATACCTTGCCTTACTAAGTGGCCTTTTTTTGTTAATACTCAGTATTAGCGGCGCCATTTTACTTTATGCAAATGACATACAATATTATATTCAGCCCGATAAATGGCAGGTAGAACCACAAACCAAAACGCTTAGCCACGCAGAGTTAATCCGCGCAGTACAGCAGCAAACAGATAAAAAAATCACCCGCTTTATGCCCCTTAGTAATCCTAATGCCAGCTGGCAATTTAGATTAGGTGATGGCAGTAACGCCAGTGTGAACCCGTATACAGGCAAAGTAATTTTTCAATACCAAACAAATGACACGCTGTATGGTTTTACCCTTGCTTTGCATCGCTGGCTATTATTTGAAACAGCCTTTGGTGAAAAGCCACTAAAAAACGTGGTCTCTGTATGCGCCCTATTATTAATAATAAATGTGTTAGTGGGTTTTTATTTATGGGTAAAGCCTAAAAACCGCCTAAAACGACTGGCGATTAAACCTAAAGCCAAATTTAAAGTACTTATGTATCAGCTACACACCGTGCTTGGTGTTTATGTTTTATTACCGCTATTGCTTATAGCCTTTACAGGTATCACCTTTAATTGGAAAAGCGCGACCAAAACATTAGTAGAAACCGTGGCATTTTCTCAAGTACAAAATAGGCCTAAAGCGCCAAAAGTGATAGCAAAATCAACAGCAAGTATTAAATACGACCAAGCAATAAATAAAGCCCTTGATGTATTTCCTGAGGGGATTTTGTATCGTATTTACTTACCTAAAAAACACAATGACCCAATCGCTTTACGCCTACAAAACCCAGGAGAAAGCCATGCTTATAGCTGGGTGTGAGTAAATCCATACAACGCTAAAGTGCTTAGCGCGTATGATGCCAATAAAGCAAATGCAGTCACCCATATATGGAACTTTAAATATGTGTTTCATACTGGCGCATTTGCAGGGCCGATTGTAAAATTTGTATGGCTTTTAGTATCACTGTCGTTAGCATTTTTTATACTCAGTGGTGTTTATTTATGGTGCAAACGGCACAAGTGGGTATAGCATTACCCTTTAAATGAAAATGCAAAACTGTACATAAACCAAGCAATAACGCAAACTTAAATAAGAATCAAAACCAATTGTAAATTGATGATTTTTATAGAAAAACTTGCAAAATACGCAAATTTAACTACACTGTGCACAATTAAAATAGTTAAGGTGATTTATCATGAAAGGTAATCAAAAAGTAATCGATGCATTTAATACTTTGCTAGCCAATGAGTTAGCCGCAATTGACCAGTATTTTATTCATTCACGCATGTATGATGACTGGGGTTTAGATAAATTATATGTACGCCTTAACCATGAAATGGAAGAAGAAAAAGATCATGCTGATTGGCTAATCAAACGCATCTTGTTTTTAGAAGGCGTGCCTAACATGACTAAACGCCGTGACCTTTTAATTGGTAACGATGTAAAAAGCATGATGCAAAACGACTTAACACTAGAGCTTGAAGTAGTTGCATGTGTTAAAGAGGTAATTGCTATTTGTGAAGAGCAGCAAGATTATCAGTCTCGCGAAGTGTTAGAAAAGCTATTATTTGATACCGAGGAAGATCACGTTTATTGGTTAGAGCAACAACTTGGCCTAATTGATAAAATTGGTACGCAAAACTACCACCAAGCACAAATGGGCGTGTAAGGAGCATAAAGTATGAAAGGCGATAAAGACGTTATAGCAGCTTTAAATAAAGTACTCGCTAATGAGCTTGTGGGTATTAACCAATACTTTTTGCATGCCCGCATGTTTAAAGATTTTGGTTTTAGCCAGCTTGATAAAGCAGACTACAAAGTTTCAATTCAAAAAATGAAAAACGCCGATCGTTTAATCGAACGTATTTTATTTTTAGAAGGCTTACCTAACTTACAAGACCTAGGCCGTTTACGCATTGGCGAAAACAGCGAAGAAATGATTGCCGCAAATATGAGCTTTGAGCTTGATACAATTGATGATTTGCGCAGTGCAATTAAATTAGCTGAAAACAAAAAAGATTATATTAGCCGTGAAGCACTCGACAATATTTTGAACGAGCAGGAAGAACAAATTGACTGGCTAGAAACCCAGCAACTACTTATTCAAAATACAGGGCTTGAAAATTACTTACAGTCTCAACTGTAAGGTAAATTTAGGTCATAAAAAAAGCAGCTTTATAAGCTGCTTTTTTTGTATCTGAATTTTGTAATAACGAATTAAGCGACTTGATCGGTAATATCTGCAATCTCAATAAGTTTGCGATTTAGGATCTTTTTAGTACAACAACAACACTTACCGCATTGGCTGCCTACTTTAAGCTCTTTAGTTAATTCACGCATGGTAGTTGCACCATCGTCAATTGTTTGCTCAATTTTTTTATCAGTCACCCCGTGACAAAGACAAATATACATGAATACAAACTACTCTCAATTTCATTTAGTAGGTGCATATTAATCTAAACAATAATGGTTATCAATTGTTTGTGGGATAAAAATTAGTTATTTTTCAAAAAAATGATCAGTGCCACTTAAATCGAGAATTCACGGCGCGTTGAGAACTTATTGATTTATAATAAAATATGGCACTTAAATTGAGATTTATTAACTTAATTACACTCTAAAAATAATTATGTTTTTTATTAGGTAAATTTCTTAAACAACGAGAAATCGCTTACAAACATCTATTACCGTAAGTGATTTGAAGCGGTAATTAGCCTAGTTATTAAAACGTATACTTTTTGCTTTAAACATATGGTCGAAAATGAGATGCCCTGATGAAGATTAACGGCTTTGACTTAATATGCTTGTGTAGTGGCAGCGTTAACTTGCCCAACTTTATAGATGCTCATCGGTAAAACTTATAATTAAATATTTACTGGTATTTTACTTTGTGGGAAAATAGCCACCCTCTTAGGGGAGTAGCCTGCTCATTAGTGAGTAAACTTATCAACATAATTGCACCTTATGTGCATGGTAAGTTTGTAATGTTGTAGCAAGCATTATCGGCAAGACCTAGGTAGACACTATCCTCATGGCGGGAGATAGTTGTTTGCCTCGGTTTAATATTTCCCGCCAAAAGACTAAAATTTATGGATATTTTCTTAACCTCTACCGTTACTGTCGCTCTTGCTGAAATAGGCGATAAAACCCAACTTTTATCTTTACTCTTAGCAGCCCGCTTTCATAATAAAATAGCGCTTATTCTAGGTATTCTCGCTGCAACAATTATTAATCATGGTTTATCTGCTTGGTTTGGTGATTGGCTAAGTGGGAACTTTGTCGTGGAATACTTACCTTGGATAGTGAATTCAAGCTTTATTGTAGTGGGTCTTTGGCTACTTATTCCAGATAAGGATGAAGAAGTGAGCCACAAATATGACTGCTATGGCGCGTTTGTAGTAGCTTTAATCTTATTTTTTATTGCTGAAATTGGTGACAAAACACAAATCGCAACCGTATTGCTTGGTGCGCAATATCAATCAGTACTATGGGTTACCATAGGGACAACGTTAGGAATGTTAATTGCTAATGTCCCTATTATATACGTTGGTAAAGCTTTGTTACAAAGAATTCCACTAAAAACAATAAGAGCTATTGCGGCCAGTGTTTTTGTGATATTGGGTATTCATGGCTTAATGACGATATATTGATAAAGTAACGTTGAAATCAAGCGCAAACGCTTACATAACACTATAAAAGTGACTGTAAGCGTTTTAATAGTGTCAATTGTAAACAACTTTAATACTATATTAGTCCTTAAATTTACTATTAAATTTTCGTAATTTCAGATCATAGTGGCGTTTAATAAAATAGCCAATGTTCAAAACTTGTTATTTAGAGCCTAAGCAACAGCTAAAATCGCCACCTGGTAACATGGAATGCAACACATTAAAAACCCGATTGTAGTGTTTGCGCTGATTTATTTAAGCTGTACCTCTTTAATGTGTTATTTACAGACTACTATCTTAGGTTTATCTTGAATTAAATGAAGCTATCATAGGTGAAAAATTATATCTCCATTTTTTATTGACCTTCACTGCAACCGTTTATAGCGATACCATTCATTACATCGACGCATCCTCACTAAGGCACACCCCAATAATAAGTACTTTATTGAGGTTCTGACAAAAGCCTTAAAAACATCAGAACCCGAGTTTGGAAAATTTAATCTAAGCCCAATAGACACCCTAATTAGCCAAGTGGACTTCCCAGCTTTGACTTGACACCTGCTTAGAACCTTAAAGTGCAAAACGGAAGCAAACTTCCGTTTCTAGGGCTTCGTAGCTAGTTCTCAGAAATATACTTCTGTTTTTTAAAAGCGTTAACTTAGATAGCTTTATGAGCCACTATAGGGGTCTTATTTGAGCGAGAAGCAGACGACCACTCTAGCGCGTTTTTGGACAAAAACGTTTCAGAGCCGAATGACGGCTCTGTGCCAACAGCGGACGCTGGTAACGCCTTGCTAAGAGACAAAAAAATAGTTTGCTAAAATGTTAAAGAACGAAAACAGCAAACTGTTTTTTGTCCTTTTGAGCAACTTGCTAGCTCTCAATTATATTTAAGCAGTCTTCAATTACTTTTGCACTTGCTGCTTTTCCTTGAATATTATTCATGCATTCGCTCATTGGGCTAGAGCCTCTTGAATCGTAAATTTCCTGATTCAACTTCTCAATTATAAAATGAAGGGTTGAAATATCGAGTACTCCATATTTAGCTAAATATTTCATCGTATTAGGATAATAACAATAATCATATGTGAAAGAGGTATTATCTGAAAGTTGATTAATAACATTATCAAGCATATCTTTATGACCTAAACATCTCTCAGTTAATTTTAGAGAAATGATACCACGATCTTCTTCGATGAAAATTATTCTTTCCATTAAGATAAACGTCATAGCTAATGCAGCATCTTTATCATAAAAAGAGTCATTGTTTATCAAATTTAAGCATTGTTCATAGCATTTAACCAAGCGTGATAAATTTTCATTCATATTTAAAAACCTATTTTATATTAGATGAATCAACTACATGAGCTAACGCCCGCATAAAATGCGGATAATGCTTGGCTAAAATTAGCGAAGAATGAGCGTCAGCCAAGCGTTTGACGTCATTTTTGATGCGTTTGTTATGCTGCGTTTAAGTATTCATGATTAGCAAACAAAAAAACTAAATCTAGAGCTCCTTTAGAACAGTTTTTAACTCGTCTATTAGAAGCTTTATTAGCATAGTACTCATGAGCAAATTCATTACGTAACGAAATTAAATCTTCAAGCTTTGTAAAGTATTTAACGAATTCTTTTTTTGACTTATCTTTGCCCCAATAGTGATTTTCATAATAGTTAACTAGGCAATTAGCTATATACGTTTTATCATTTTGTTCACGCTCTAATCTACCTACAATCTTATAAACTTCTTTGTCGTCATCTGTGATATTTTTTTCCCACATAGAACTAAATAGTTCATCAGCTTCGTTTGCTATTTTATTTAAGATCAAAATAAGTAATTGGGGTGATAGTAATAAAACTCTTAAATAATCACCTTTATCATGCGCATTAACTAAATCTGCAATTTCTTCTTTATAAACTTGTACATTTGAAATGTCATTGTTCACACTAAGACTCCTAGCAGCATAACGCCTTATTAGTTTTAAATACTAGTAAGTAGTGATGAAAATTTAGCAGGTGAAATATTGTAAAAATCTTTAACATACATATCAAAAGTATCACTACCTTTCGGTTTCCAGCCATCTAAGGATAATACCTCTACTTTAGAATCTGGAATAACAATTCGTTTGCCTAGATACTTTCCTAGTAAATATTTACTAAAACCAGTATTCATTTGCTCATCCACATTTAGAGAAACGCCGAACTCATGAATTAGATAATCAAGGCTTATTCTCGCTAAAAGACGATCAGTCTGACCAAAAAAATCATAAGCGTATATAACATCACTTATATCTGTCATTCCAAACGTTACCTGTGCCTCTTTACCCAATCTTTTCATTTTTACAATCGGTGAGTTTGCCGTAAAATCTCTGTTGATCTTGCAATCTTCTTCAATATAAAAGCGAATTGGATTTTTTAGCTCTGATAAGTAAGAACCATCATCCTTGGTTCTTAAGAAGCGATAAAAATATTGCAATTGAACTCCTGATTAAAACTAACAGCTTATTGAACACCATTTTGGTGGTTTATAACACACCAAAACGGCCTATATTACATACCATGATAATTTCACCAATAATTACCTTTGTAAACAAGTAATTAAAACAGCTAGAAATTAAGCATGTTATTTTGCACAAAACGGCGTTTAATAATGTTATTGGACAAAATTATATTTCTACTTAAAACACAGGAATAAATTTAACTTTTTCAGTGTCCGGTTATCGCTCAAAGCCGACCTATAGAGTAATTACGTTAACACGTCTTGGGGCATAAATGAGTTGGGGGAATGCCCGCTTTATAGAATTGAGCTGATAGCACATGATTACAGTGAGCGTCTCTTGAACGCTCTGAGCCGAACCTCTTAAAAGTGTCATAAGTTACATTTACGGTTTAACCCATTTCTGCCCCATTTCAAGCTAGGTTATCTCGACAGGTTTTTAGGCTTAAGTAAGTTATCCCTAATATTTCTAAAGGATAGTTATATTCATCTGTTCGATTTTGATGCGTTTTATATAGATTATGCCAACCAAACTTAGCGACAAAGAAGTATAAAATAAATTACAGGTAAACCACTTTTGAACCACACTGAATTCAATGCACTCTACCAATATTTTCCATGTACTACTCATATTGTCTTGTGGGGGGAACATAATTTTGCTCGTAACCTCAGCTTTATGTGCGGAAGGTATAAAACCTACCTTCCGTTTGTTAGGGATGATTGATTAAATTAAATCAAGGTGGTTGCAATTAATATGCTGAATTAATTGGATTTCTATATTCTACGGGAATCCAACGATAACCTTTTTTATTTCTCTGGAGGTGGCCTAGTCCAGGGAAAGGTAAATGAGGTGATGCAATCATCCATCGTTCCTTCAAGGCTAAGGCCAATAAATGCTTACGAGACTCGATCGCTGCTTTCGGATTGACATCGACTTCAATACTAACTTCGGGATGTTCCAGTTGTACTGAGTGTACATGGATGATGTCCCCCCACAACAGTAGTTGATCTAAGCCAGAGCTTAACAGATATGAGGTGTGACCTGGCGTGTGGCCATTACTCGGTATGATCTGTATACCTGAGAAAAGTGTATCATCATCATTGAACGTCTTAAATTTACCTACACTTGCGTAAGGCGCGATTGCATTTTGTGCCAAACGAAAAAACACTCGCTGATCTTCTGGTACTGAGTTTTCAAGCTGACTGTTTAACCAAAACTTGGCATCTTTTTCGTCGGCCCAAATAGTCGCTTTTGGAAATGCAGCCTCACCATTTGGTAGAGTAACTCCGCAGGCGTGATCTGGATGCATATGAGTTAATAGTACGTCGTAAACTTCCTCGGGCACAAAGCCCGCAGCGCGAATGTTATCGACCATCCGCCCCATCGTCGGGCCAAAACAATCAGATGAACCCGAATCAACTAATACAAGTCTCTGGCCATCATCAACCAAAAACGCATTTACAGCTGTTTGTATCAGCGGTGACGCATTTTGATATTCATTAAAGATATATTTTTGGATTTGTTGTTGAGATAAACCCGATAAATGTTTAGGGTTCAGATCGATGTATCCATCATAAATCGCGGTTACAACGACATCCCCTACCATTTGACGATAAAACCCAGCCGCTTGTTGGTATTTATCAGATGTTTCAGCTTGAGCGCCAAAACTAAGAGCCAGAATTCCTATCATACTTAAGGTGCTTACGCCTTTAGATAGGTTTTTAAATATATTCATGATTTTTCCTATTAAATATGTCCAATTAAGTTGAGCTTCAAGAAACTTGCGTTAATTAACCGTAACAATGATTTTGCCAAATTGAGCATTAGACTCTAGGAATTGAGTCGCTTCCACTATTTGGTCAAATGGGAATACTTTCGCAACTTTTGCTTTAAATTGACCAGATTCCATTCCTTCTGAAATGAACTTTTTCGCTCTTGCTAGCTTCTCATCATCAGCAGTGACTTCAATAAACTCATAACCACGGATCGTTGTGTGTTTACCAAGAATATGCATCACTGGTATTGGCGTTGCATCGTGGCTTAATGCACCGTAGATGAAAACAATCGCATCTTTACTGGTTGCTTTGATGATGTTTTCAAAGTCGGGACCAGTTACTGGGTCAAAAACCACACGCGCACCTTTACCGTGCGTCAGTGCCATGATCTCCTTCTCAAGATCATGCACGCCAACCTGTAGGACATGTTTCGCCCCAGCTTTTAATAGCTCTTGAGCCTTCTCATCTTTACGAGTCAGAGCTATTGGTGTTGCGCCAACACTATGCGCAATTTCCATTGCCGCTAAGCCTACACTGCTAGATGCTGCACCGAGCACAACAAAGTCTTCTTCACTAAGGTTTGCTATGTCGATTAAGGCACCCCAAGCTGTGGTATAAGGCATCCATGTAGCAGCGGCTGTTTCCCAGCTTACACCCTCTGGGTTTTTAACCACAGCACGAGCTGGGGCGACAACGAGATCACCATATAGACCGTATTCATCAAACATAAAAGCAGGAATAACACTTACAGCATCGCCCACTGCCAAGCCTTTCACTTTTGCCCCAACTGCATCGATATAGCCTGATGCTTCATAACCCATTGTCGCTGGGAACTGAGGTTCGATAACGTAACGGCCTGAACGATACATACTATCTGCACGGTTTAAACCCAGTGCGTGTACACGAATTAGGACTTCACCCTCTCTTGGTTTAGGGGTTTCTACTTCTTCAATTTTCAGAACTTCCGGACCACCGGTTTCATGGAATCGTACATGACGTGCCATATTGATTTCCTCTTTATACAGCTCTCAAGTGGAGCTTTATTAGTCAGTAATGGTTTTTAAAGGAATTTAAGTGAATTGGATTTAGCTTCACTCTCTGCCTGACATAAATATTACTCAGCACAGTATTGCTTGTTAAGATAACAAAGTGGTACATTATTGTTATCAAAAATGGAAACAATAGTATTATGGGTTTTATAAGACAGCTCCAAATATTTGTCACTGTGGCGGAAATGGGAAATTTTACTCGTGCAGCAGATACGCTTCATATGGCAAGGCCCGGAATCACTAAAGCCATTGGTGAACTAGAGAAAAGCGTAGGTGTACGCTTGCTCCAGCGAACCACTCGACGGACGAACTTAACAGGGGAAGGAGAAGCGTTTTATACAAAAGCAACCGAATTATTACGTGAGGTAGAAGTGACTCAAAATCTATTTGGAGGAAGTAAAGAGCGACCGAGTGGACGTTTGAGAATTGATATCCCTGTCGCTCTCGCTAAATCACTGGTAATCCCTGAACTTCCTAAGTTTCGTCAATTGTACCCAGATATCAGTGTCATATTGGGAGTGAATGATCAGCCTATTGATTTAATTGCAAACTCTGTAGATTGTGTATTGAGGCTAGGAGAACTACCTATCAGCAGTATGATAGGTAGAAAGATTGCGACAGTTAAAATGGTCATTTGTGCTTCCCCTGAATATCTGGATAGACAAGGCACCCCGTCTTCGCTTGAAGATCTTAAAGACCATATGACGATTAATTACTTTTCAGGACAAAAACATACTCCTTTGTCATGGCACTTTTCGCATAATGGTAACGTTGAGGAAGTAATGCTACCTGGTGCATTAATGGCAAATGACGCGGAGGCTGTCGTCGCTTGTGCTCTCAATCACATGGGGCTCATTCAAGTACCAGGTATTTTAGTTTCAGAAGTATTAAGCCAAGGAAAGCTAGTGAGAGTGCTCGGAGAAATCAGCGATGTTGATTTTCCTCTGTCCATCATGTACCCAAACCGCCAATATTTGGCACCTCAAGTAAGGACTTTTATTGATTGGATGATTAAAACTACAGACTCACAAAAAGGGCTTTGGATTCGTTGAACAATAGTTACTACCAATTAATATACATATAGTTGTCCTTTACTTACTAATTTTAGCAAAAGCACAGGCACGCTTTGCCCATCGACGGGTTATAAACTGCCCCAAGACGAGTTAACGTAAATACTCTATAGGTCGACTTTGAGCGAAGCAGTCAATCAAAAGTTTTGATGTCTGAAGTAAAGATTTGATCCTCGTTGGCTTTTTCAAAACGAATGGGCACGAGCTTTTTGTAATAGTGGCAACACAAGCAAAGGCTCAGAGCGATTATCAACACAAACAACGGCATTTGCACTACTCAGTGCTCTCACCAATGCGTTAACAGGGGTTATATCGTCCAAAGACTCAATAAAACAATTGTCTTTCTCAAACTCACTTATATCGTCGAAATACGCATCAGGCGAAAAACAATATAACTCAAGCGGCTTAACTACCGCGTTATTGTTGTTTGGTAGTTTTTTCCCTAACACGATGAGTAGATGAGCTTTTTTATCCAATCCGAGCTTAAGCAAAAGCGTATTTATTAAATCCATGTACTTCACTGAATACCAAATTAAAATAGCGTCATATTTTTATCGTGCATTATTAGGTACATTAAAACAATATCTATTTTGATGAATTACCAGCGATTGCGCTATGCACTATGAGTAAGTAATTTAATCCATTCATCTGCGTTTGACACAATGAATTGATAATTATTGTCATCTTTTAATACGACTTCAATTGCATCATGTGTATAAGGCAAAATACCTGCAACTTTACCAGTGCACTTACTCACCTTTACAATTTCACGCCGTGAAAACGTATAAGGCCCTAACCCAAATTGTGCATTAAACGGTGCAAAATGAATATCAGTGTTGGTTAGCCAAAATTTACCGTCGGCTTTAATCGTCCCTTTTTGAATTGTGGCGGTTGTCGATTTGATTGTTATTGCTTGCATAATAATATTCCTTTATGTGGCTATTAATGTGTCAGTTTTGTCGCTTTTAAGTCATTACCAAGTGACGACATTTAAGCTGACTGTATTACCTTTTCTTGGTTCGCCTACCGTTAAGTAATGCACCCAACCACGTATTTTTAACTAATAATAAATAACTTATTTGGCCTATAAGTAATGTAACAACCACGCTAATTACAAACTTTACTAAAACTGGCAAATTAGTATTAATCAATGGCATCTGAATATAAATCAGCACTGGCGCATGTATTAAATAAATCCAATATGATGCATTTGATATGCTGCGACTGAGCTTACTTTTGTGATTTAAAAAGCGATGCCCAAGTAAAAACGTTATGGCGGTTAACAAAATAATACTCAGTCCTTGTGATAAAACATGCAATACATATAGCTCTCTCGCTGCGGCAAAATAACCCGAAGTTGCGGCAGCAATCACTTCATCTAAGCTTGGTGCGGCTGGTAATAGAGAAAAATAACCAGTCAGTGATAGTGCAACACCTAAAATAAGAGGCCATAAGTACTTATGATATGACGAAATGAGCTGTTGTTTTTTATTAAGCCCCACTCCTAAGCAATAAAAACTGCCGTAAAAACCATACGACCACAACTGTGGCGTGAGTTTATCGGGAGCAGGAAATGGAATAGATTGCCCCATCAAAGAAAGCGTTAACACGATGGGAAGTACAACCCACATAAATAAAGGGTGAGCGCTAAGCCCATCGAATTTATTACCTAATAAGTTAGTTGTTTTCAACAACCAATGAATTAAGCAAAACTGATATAAATTCCACAAAAACCATAAGTGCATAGTGCTAACAACAGGCTCTTTAACAACTTTAAACACAGCAAAAATTGGCGGTATTGGATTTGCTATATCGGCCCCAAAACTCAAGGCATGGTAGTAAATAACAAAGCTTAACGGTAAAAATACAATAAAAGGCAGTAATATATGTTGACTGCGATGGCGTAAAAATCGCGCGTTGCTCGATTTACCTATTAATAACGCACTGCAAAACCCAGCAATAATAAAAAATAACGGCATCCGAAATAAGTGCAGCGTATGCGTAATATAATCAAAGAGACCATGTTTGCTTGGGTCTGCCGTAAACCAAATATTGCTAAAGAACGGGCTGTAGGCTAAAGCGGCATGAAATACGATGCCGAGCAATAGCGCGAAGCTGCGTAAATTATCAATGTAATGTAATCAACTGTCTTTATTCATTAATGTGTCCAACTAATTTTTATTAATAAAGCATAAATGAATGAGGCATAATGGCACTAGTCACAAAGCTCATAGCCCGAGCTATGACATATGTCACTGTTTTTACAACGCGAGTTCTGCAATAATTGCTAAAAAAATATGGCCGCAGTAATGGAATCAACTATACGACATACAACCGATTGGCATTTTTCAACATTGGCATCGTGGCTTGGGGTGACATCAGCGTGTGCCTATTATGCAAACTCAGAATTAGCACTATATTTGCAAATCATAGTAAGTGGTTCCATTTTAGCCATTTTGCTGTATGTATTAAAACAGCCCAACAAATTTGTTCACGGCGCAGCGCTTGGCTATTTCTTGCTTATTTTGGCCATGATACAACTGAGTTCAACGTCCTTAGTTTTTATCCACCTAGTGATGTTCACAGCGGTTTTTAGTCCTCATTTTTCGCTTCCAAAAATACTGGCTTGTGTTATGGCCGCCATGCTGGTGTATGGTTTAACGCATTATTCGCGCTGGGAAAATGGCATTCCTTGGATCACGTTTACAGTTTGGTTCTTCTTTTGTTTGATGAATTGGTTTGTTAGCCGGCGTATTGTCGAAAGTTTAAATACACATTACCAATCCCGCCAAAACTACAAAGAGTTAAAAGCCACCCAACACATGATGGGGGCGATGCATGCAGCGCAAGAACGACAAAATATATCACGCGAGCTCCATGACTCACTCGGCCATAAGCTTACCGCGCTCAGCATTAATTTAGATTTTGCTAAAAGAGCAGCAAATGAAGCCACCGTTGAAACCCTGTCTCTTTGCCACCAACTTAGCCAAGAAGTATTGGCAGAAGTACGCGAAATCGTTTCCACTCAACGCAATGACAAAACGATACTTAAGCAAGCTATTGAGGCCATTTGCGAACTAACACCTAATTTACACTGTGATCTCCAACTAAGTAAGGAGGCAGAGCAGCTCCCTCAAGACTACGCCCTGTGTGTATTGCGCTTTACCCAAGAGATGATCAGCAACACCCTTAAACATACCCAAGCAAACCATTTTACTTTGCATGTGAATGTCTCTAACGTTGGCCAACACCCGCTGTTAATTGCAAAAGCGTATCACAATCAACCAGAGACCCATTTACCAAAACAAGGGAACGGATTAGCAGGATTAAATGAACGAATGGCACAATTTGGCGGTGAATTTTCACAACATCTTGAGCAAGAAACACTGATCAATACCATGACATTACCACTAAATTTAGAAGAAAAAAGCCATGATAAAGTGCCTACTAGTTGAAGATCAGACTTTGGTTCGTTTAGGCCTCGCTAATTTACTTAACCTCGATAGCGCCATTGATATAGAAGCCCAAGCTGAAGATGGCTTGCAAGCGGTTGCACTATTAGCTGAGCATAGTTTTGACATTGCTTTACTCGATATGAGAATGCCGAATTTAGATGGGCTCGGCGTGCTGCAAAAAATGCGCGAGAAAGGTGATAAAACCCCCGTGCTGATCATTACCACATTTGAAGATTGTGATGTATTAGTCAAAGCCCTTAATCTAGGTGCTCGTGGGTATGTGCTTAAAAACATTGAACTTGAAGAACTCATTAGTGCTATAAAGCAGGTCGTTGCAGGAGAGCGAGTATTGCAAAGTGCGGTGACTGATTTTTTACTTAAAAAGCAACTAAGCCCTCAGCTCTGCTTAACGGACAAAGAACAAACCGTATTGCAGTGTTTGTCTTTAGGTATGCCAAACAAAGTGATTGCCAAAAAATTAGATAACTCTGAGGGGACTATTCGTAATCATGTGTCACAAATTCTTGCCAAATTAGACGTAAAAGACCGCACTCAGGCCGTTATAAAAGCCATTAATCAAAACCTAATTTAACACGCGAACAACACCAAATTACTATTTTTGATTAGGCTTAAGTGGCGCAATCAACATAAATAAGAGTAAACAAAACCAACTAATAAACAAACAGGCGACTATCCATGCGAGCTTTTCTTGGCGTTCCACTTTTTGTGACCTAGCAATGAGTATGATTGGCATCACCCAAATCTTGATTTCAGACATTAAAGATCTTCAGTGTCTGCTCATGGCACCGAACCGCCCGTCGACTCTAACTCATAACTGTATTAGTTCTTTGTTCTGCTGATCAAGCACACGATCTAGCACAAATCATCATCAAGAAGTTTCGTAATATTGGTTTAAAAATACACTGCCCTTTGAAAGTACCAGAGAAGTCAAAAATTGACTCACTTGCTAACGGTTTTGATTATCTTGGGTATCAATTCACCAATGAGCATATCTCTGCAAGAGGAGGTTCAATTGAAAAGCTAAAGGCTTCTCTTGCTGGGATTTTCACAAGCTATAAGCACTTTAAAAATAAGAGCTTAAAAATTTTGGAATGGCGATTGAACCTACGAATCACTGGCTGTGTGTTTGAGAAGAAATGTAAGGGTTCGCAATTTTTCTTCGCTGAGATTAATGATGAAAAGCTACTCCACAGATTAGACCATTATGTCTTCCGCCTATGCAAGCGTTTTGGGGTAGCATACCTTCTAAAACACATCTATAACGTAATTCACGCTCAGCAAGTTCTTTTTGCGCTTCTTCTTGAAGCCTATCTTGAATTTCAAGCTCCACTGCATCGGCAAATTCCCTGAGTATTTTTAACTCTCTTTGATTCAATGTGCGTGGTTGAGGATCTATAACACATAGAGTACCAATAGGTTGCTGGTCAAAAAATAATACAAAAAAGCCGAGCTCTTAACTCGGCTCAAGTTATTAACAAGGAGAGGTTTTGTTAAACGTTCTTACTTTGGCCTTTAAATCAAATGCAGCATAAGCGGCTACAACAATAAAGCAACCTGCAGGCACCATATATGAAAATGCAACGCTGTAAGTATCAATAAATACAGCTTGAATTACAGGTACTATTGCCCCACCAAGAATCGCCATAACTAAACCTGCTGCGCCTAGCTTAGCATCGTCACCTAACCCGTGTAGCGCAATTGCATATATAGTAGGAAACATTAATGACAAACAAGCAGAAATACATACTAGTGCCCAAACACCACTTATATTAGGCATTTGCACCATGTAAATACATAACATCATTGCTATAAGAGATGTAGCCATCAGTAACTTTGCAGGACGGATAAATCCCATAAGCCACGTCATTACAAAACGAGACACTAAAAATGTAATCATACTGTACTGTAAAATTGTACCGCCACTGACCTCATTTGTATTCAACGCTTCCATTACATATTGAATCGTAAAGGTCCATACACATGTCTGTGCAGCAACATTAAAAAATTGGGCTATTACACCAAAACGATAATGGGTATTTTTAAATAAGCGTTTAAAGGCTGGCTTAAAATCAACATGTTTTGAGACCTGCTTCTTTTTACAAAAATCCGGCGTTTTAGTGAACGCGATGGCAAGCCAAATAAAAACAAGCACACATGCCATACCCACATATGGCACCATTACGGCATCCAATTCGGCGCTTATTATATTTTTGAGCTGCGAAGTAGTCATGCTCGAACGCTCATCGGAAGTAGCGGTATTCAAGCTTGGTAAAATAAGAGTAGCAGCCAAAAACACCCCTATGTTTGTCCCTACCGGATTAAATGATTGCGCTAAATTCAACCTTCGAGTTGCACTTTGCTCATTCCCCATCCCCATAACATAAGGGTTTGCAGATGTTTCTAAAATAGATAGGCCACCTGCAAGTATAAATAAAGCCGCTAAAAAAAAGCCATAGGTCATTGCTTGACTAGCAGGGTAAAACATAAATGCGCCCATTGCAGCCATGCCTAGCCCAGTTAATACGCCAACTTTATAAGAAAACCGTTTGTTAATATAGGCAGCAGGAATAGCTAAGCAAAAATATGCGCCATAATAACTAAACTGCACCAATGCGGATTGCACTGAAGACATAGTAAAAATTTTACTAAAAACTTTTACTAACGGATCGGTCATATTTGCAGCTGCACCCCAAGCTGCAAAACATAATACGAGTAAAATAAAAGGCACGACCATCTCTTTTGAGACCAGAGGTGCTTTCGTGTGTGTGTGTGTGGTCATTTCAGTGTCTCAGTTGTTAACTTTAAGTAAAGCATTTAAACAGGTATATATCTGCACGTCAATAAATCAACTATAGTTATTTATTGCGCTTTTAGCTTTATATAATCTCAATATATTATTCAACAAAGTAGCAAAGCAGCTCCCATTTATACAGGTTGCTGTATCGCCAAACGGGATCTTGCGGTGTACAATAAATTAAGTTATTCAAGACAATAACCAACTAGGTAGGAATAATTATTAAAGCTAAAAACCCTCGACTTACATCACAAGAAGGCAGAAGCCAATCAGGCCTGCGTGCTTATAATGAACGTCGAATTATGACGCTGATCCGTCAGCAAGGTAGCGCTCCAAAAGCTGAAATTGCGCTGAAAACAGGGCTTTCTGCGCAAGCGGTTACAGTTATTATTAATAGCTTAGAAGCCGACTCCCTGTTAATAAGAAAAGAGCCACAACGAGGCCGTGTGGGGCAACCCACAATCCCCTTTGCACTAAACCCTGATGGCGCATTTGGTATAGGTCTCAAAGTAGGTCGCCGTAGTTTTGATTTAACACTTATTGATTTAATGGGAAATATTCGTGCTACGCTTCATGAAAATTGCGCTTACCCAACAGTAGATAGCCTACTAACCTTTTTAAAAAAAGGTATAAGCGTACTAAAAATGAGCCTTAATAAAGACCTAGCAGATAGGATTTTAGGCATAGGCGTTGCTACTCCTTACGAGATTTGGAATTGGACAGAAGAAGCCGGTGCCCCTACTGAAATAATGGAACAGTGGAAATCTTTTGATTTTAAGTTAAGAATAAATCAAATAATTGACCTACCTGTTTATGTTTGTAATGACGACACAGCTGCTTGTTCAGCTGAGTTAAGCTTTGGAAACCCTACCCGATTTACAGATTTTTTATATGTTTTTATAGGCACCTTTATTGGGGGTGGCGTAGTCATAAATGAATCATTATTTACAGGTAAAAAAGGCAATGCAGGCGCTATTGGCTCACTTCCCAAGCCTATGCTTAATAGCAAAGGTCAACTTAGTTCTCAGCAGCTTATTATGCAGTCATCTTTATATATTTTAGAAAAAATGCTTAAAAATGATGGCTACAACACCGATATACTATGGAGTTCTAATGAATATTGGGGCGACTTAGGACCTGTTTTAGAAAAATGGATAGATCAAGTTGCTGACGGCCTCGCCTATGCAGCATTATGCTCCCTTGCGATTTTTGATTTTGAAGCTGTCGTTATTGACGGCGCTATTCCCATAAACGTTCGAGAAAAAATAGTACTCGCTACCCAGATAAAATTAAGCGAAGCAGATCACCGTGGTATTAATCGCTGTGAAGTAAAAAGTGGTTCTATTGGCGCTAAAGCACAATCAATAGGCTGCGCTAACTTACCGTTACTCATAAACTTTTCACAAGACAACACTATCCTTTCACACCATTAAAGCAATTCTGAATTCACTATTAGCAGCTTGCGCTTAGCTTAAGCTGCTATATACAAAGTACCTTTTCATAAATCCCATAGACTAATAAGTCACCATTATGTTTGTAAAAATTAATAAATAATAATAGTTGATTTATTAAATCAAGTTCTCTACATTCTATTCACAATTTTGAAAACACTGACTCGTTTGATTAATAAATCACAAAATTGTAAACACACACAATAAAGAGAGAACAACATGAAAAATATGTCTGCTAAAATGACCTTAATAGCTACGGCAGTTGCTATTTGCATTTCACCCAAAGCTAAGTCGCAAGCCCAAGATTCATTAGAAACAAAGAGTGATTTAGGTTTTGAAAGAATAATCGTAACAGGTACATCTCGACCCAAAGAAAAAATTGAGTCAACGAATGCAATGACAACGTTCAACGAAGCAAAGTTAGAGCAGTTAGCGCCCCACAGTGTAGCAGAGCTCGTTAGAAGTATTCCTGGTTTTCACGCCGAAGACACCGGCGGCGAAACGGGTAATAACGTGGCCCCCAGAGGTTTCCCACTTTCAACCCAAACTGAATTTACAGCACTACTACGTGACGGTATGACTGTATTTTATAATCAAGATATTTTATTCACTCAAAATGACAGGTTTACTCGACTTTCAAATTATGTAGGTAATGTGGAAGCAATAAGAGGCGGTGCATCCTCTATATTTGTTGGTAGTGCACCTGCAGGGTTTATTAACTTTATCTCCCGTGAAGGGGCCGATGATACTCAAGGCGATGTATTTTTTGAAACCAACAGTAATAATCGTTTAGGAGTGCAAGGTTGGGTAAGCGGCTCTATTAATGATCAAACAACCTATGCGATAGGCGCTTGGTACCGTGAGGATGACTCAGCACGCGATCCTGGGTATACAGCAAACCAAGGTGGTGAAATAAACGCTAATATTAAATATTTTTTTGATGATGGTAATGGATTTACGCGCTTTGAAATAAACAAACAAAATGACAGTTCATTCTTTTTTATCCCACAACCACTAACAGGAAGCACTACCGATGCGCAAACAATACCTGGTGGTATGGATATAAGAGACGGAACAACAGGTAATTCAGCAGGTGCTCGCCTTTTAACGCTAAACAACACCCCAAGCGGAGACATAGATTTAGACGTAGCAGATGGCAACTACGCTGACGTCACTTATTTTGGTAACACTACCGAAATAGAAATAAACGAGAATTTAATTTTTTCTAACCAAATGCGTTATACGGATATGTTAACTACATTTACCGGTATCATAAATGTAGGTAATGCCGAATTATTATCAGATAAAGCGCAAGCCATTTACGATGCAAATGCAGACCAATTAAGTAATGCACTCGTAAACGGCAGTTTAAATTTTGATATTCGTGATGCAGGTACAGGGTTTAGTGTTGCAAACTCAAGTGATGTAAACTCATATAACACAAATGGCTACGGTATTAATGCCGGCTTTTGGCACAGGCGCTTTGAAGGCGATAACTTTCAAAATGAAACTAAATTAAACTACACATTCGATAACATGGGGGATGGCACTCTCTATGCAAACTTTGGGTTATTTTTCTCTAATATCAATGGTCACGTAACTGACTACCGTATTAATACATTACAATCAATTGAGCCTCTACCACAACGATTAGATATTGTTTTTACCGATGAACAAGGTAACGATATTGGCAGCGGCACATACAAAGGTATTCAGTCAGGGTCTCATGGTTATGCAGATATTGTTTACAGTGAAAAAACTCTCGCGCCGTTTGCCGATTTTGAGTACGAGCTTGAAGATGTATCTTTCAATTTAGGCCTAAGATACGAAACATTAAAAGCAGATGGTGAGGCGCAAAATCAAGCAGAATATACAATAAATAGCTTTGCCAGTGATACAGATACTATTAACGGCAATATCTCCTTACCTTTTGGCGCAGGCACCTATCGAGACTTTGATGTCGAATACAATGAACTTGCTTGGACAGTGGCCGCAAACTATAAATTTAATGATGATTTGGCTGTATTTACACGTTACGCAGATGGCTTTCGTATGCCTGATGTTGACAAGTACATGGCAATTACAGGCTTAGCAAATCAGCAGGAAATTGACGAGTTTAATAATTCCAATCGTCGAGAAACACAGCCGGCATCAACGGTAATGGCTGAGGTAGGCATCAAATATAATGAAGGCGACATAGCCGCATTTATAACGGGTTACTTTGCGGCTGCTGATGATTTATTTTTTAATGTTCCAACTGTTGAAAACGGCCAAGTTGTTCAACGCCAAGCATTTAGAAATACGGAAACTCTTGGCGTTGAAGCTGAGTTAAACTTTCAAGTTACCGAAGGCTGGCGCGTTGGTGTTTCTGCTACTTATCAATCTCCAGAGTTTGTGAACACCCCTGCCGCTCAATACCTTGAAGCGAATGGTAATGCTGCGGCTATTGATATCAATGGCAACATGCCTGTACGTGTTCCTGAGCATTTTGGACAACTTACTAGTAGCTATGAATTTGATGATTTTTCTTGGGGGATGGCAACACTACATGGTAGCTATTCATGGAGTGGTAAACGTTATGCTGATGATGCCAACACTGCGGAGCTTCCTATGTATGGCATGCTAAATATTGGTTTATCGCTTGAAAATGAAGAAGGCTACTACCTTCGCGCTGATGTAAAAAACCTAAATAATTCTGAAGGGTTATCAGAGGGCGATCCACGTGCAGGTGAAACAGTAGCGGGTCAAACAACTACGTTCAATGCACGGGTTGTGCTACCACGCACATTTAGTATTAGCATAGGTAAGCGCTTTTAATTTTATTTTTATCGCCTGCTTAGCAGGCGATAATGTTTACTATTATAGGAATATTTACGATGGAAGTACTTGCAATCGGCGAAGCGTTAATCGATTTACTTTCAAATGAATGTATAAACGAAAACACCTCAAATCAGTCGTTTAGTTTTAACCAATTTGCAGGCGGTGCACCAGCAAATGTAGCTGTAGCAGTGGCTAAGTTAGGTGGTAAAAGTGCACTTTTAGGAAAGGTAGGTGATGACAAGTTTGGCCACTTTTTAATTAATGCCCTTAAATCCCACAACGTAAATACAGATCACCTTGGTTTATCTCTAAGGGGTAAAACTGCCATTGCTTTTGTGTCTTTAGATAAAAGCGGTGAACGTACGTTTGAGTTTTATGACAAATCCGCAGCCCATTACGACCTTCATATAACAGATCTAGATCCAACCTTATTTACGCAACCTAAAATTGTTTCATTTTGTTCAGGCTCGCTAGCCAAGCCACTCATTTACAATACCACTGTATATGCTCTGCAACAGTTTAATAAAATTGATTCTATATCCTGTATGGATATTAATTTTCGCCCGGCATTTTGGGATGCACCTCATACTGCAGCATCAGTAATATTTGAAGTTGCAAAAACAGTTAATATCATCAAAGCGAGTAAAGAAGAGCTAACTATGTTGTATGGGATAGAGCATATAGAAAGTACTATAAAAGCGTGGATTGATAGTGGTGTAACGTTAGTACTTATGAGCGATGGCGCCAAGCCAATTTCATTTACATCTCAATCTTTCAGTGGAACCTACCCTTGCTCTTATGCAAATGTTGTAGATACCACTGCTGCAGGGGACTCATTTATTGGCGGCTTTTTATATCAACTAGCTAAGCAAATTTGTAATCGTAGTGAATTTTCTACTTGGACTAATAATTTTGAAAACGTTTTAAAAGCTATTGACTTTGCGACTAAATGTGGAGCATTAACAGTCTCTAAATTTGGTGCCTTTGATGCACTGCCAACACAAAGTGAAATAGCTAACCTAAAACTTAAATCCGCAGCTGTGGCATAGCTTATAACAATAAAATCCGTAAACTAAATTTTGGTTACTAATTTCATACCAACTAGACTTTTTTGCCTTTAGTACGTATTTGTTAAAAGATAAAGCTTTCTTAAACATAAAAAACTATTGGCAAAAAAGTATGCGTGAAAAAATAAATTTAAATCCCTTTCTACTTACATATGTCTTTAGTAGCGCTATATCGACCCCGCTTATTTATAACTTTGAGCCATTTAAACTTAGGGATGCGCATTATTACGAATGGCACTAGCGCTTTGTTTATTAAAAACTCCTGAAATAAAAAGCCAACTAAAGCGCTTTAACGCGACACTTAATATTCTTAGCCAAAACGTGCTTGCTCTTGTGAATCCGCTTAACCAAACGTAAAAAATAATTAGGCTGCACTCTTTCATGAAAGCAAAAAATAAACGGCTAAAGTTAAATAAGCTTTATTATAGAATTAACTAAAATGGAGTACTTTTTAAATTCACTTCCTGTGATTGTACTAACAGTAGGCTTCATCGAAATTTTGTTGTTTATAACCGTATTCTAAAACCGCATATGTTGTGCTTAATCGTATTTGACCCACAGCTCTAACAGCCTAATATCCTTAATATTACCCAGGTACGTTTTAATACCTATAAAAGTTAATAAGTAACAGCGCTATTAAACAGTGCAATAACAAGTGGACTTCCCAGCTTTGACTTGACACCTGCTTAAAACCTTAAAGTACAAAACGGAAGTAAATTTCCGTTTGTAAGCCTGTATTGCAATATTTCGGAAGCAAACTTCCGTTTCTAGGGCTTCGTAGCTAGTTATCGGAAATATACTGGACTTCCCAGCGTTAACTTAGATAGCTTTATGAGCCACTTTTCGGGGTCTTATTTGAGCGAGAAGCAGACGGTCGGGTAAACTCGCTTTTGGACAAAAATAAGTTTGAGCCGAAGGACGGCTCTGTGCCCAGACTGTGTGAAAACTCTGATCACCTTTTGGTCTAAGTATGTTCTGCTTATGATCTATTAATCTATACATTTAGTTCACTTAATATACTGATATTTATATAATTAGACTATTGATTCAGTTGAGGGTTGAGGCAGTATGTCAAAGTTTATAAGCGGTGAAAGTCGTGACCAATCAACGTTATTTCCAGAATCGTTGGAAGACTACGTCAGTGAAGATAATACGGTCAGAGTGATTGATGTTTTCATTGAGGAACTAAATCTAGCTGAATTGGAGTTTAAAGGGTTAACTTTAAAGTCCACAGGCCGCCCTAAGTATCATCCAGCCACATTATTAAAACTGTATCTTTATGGTTACCTCAACCGTATTCAATCATCCCGCCGATTAGAAACTGAATGCCAACGCAATATTGAACTGATGTGGCTACTTGGTAAGTTGGCACCCGACTTTAAAACGATTGCTGATTTTAGAAAAGACAACGGAGATGGTATAAAAAATGTGTGCAAAACGTTTGTTGAAGTCTGCCGTCGTCTGAATATGTTTGAGAAACCAGTTGTTGCCATCGATGGTAGTAAGTTTAAAGCTAGCAACAACAAAGGCAATAATTTTACGCCAAGCAAAGTTAAATTCCACATCGACCGAGTCGAAAAGAATATTGAACGTTACCTTGAATTACTTGATGAAGCCGATAAAGAGCAAGCTAACGTCACAAAAATTAAAGCCACAAAAGATAGGCTAGCTGACTTTCGCAGCCAGTTAAAAAAACTACACGAGATTAAAGAACAAGTTGAAGCTCATCCTGACAAGCAAATATCCACTACTGATCCTGATTCACGTTTAATGAAAACTCAAGGTTTTACAAGAGTTGTGAGTTATAACGTGCAAAGTGCGGTTGATACCAAGCACCACCTTATAGTGGCGCATGAGGTGACCAACGTGCCAGATAGAGGCCAGCTTGCGTCAATGACAAAACTCGCACAAAAAGCATTGCGCAAGGAAGATATAAGGGTATTAGCAGATAAAGGTTACTTCAGTCAGCCCGATATAAAAGATACTATCGATTTGGGTGCAGAGCCAATCATGCCCAAGACGGATACATCGTCCTCTGAAAAGAAAGGGATATTTAACCGCTCACTCTTCAAATACGATGCAAATAAAGATATTTACTTATGCCCCGCTGGTAATGAACTTCAAAATCGAATGCAGGTATTTGAGCAAGGTAAATACCTTGATGTTTACTTCAATCACATTGCTTGTCGAGATTGTAAAATAAGAAGTCAGTGCACTAACTCTAAAAAAGACCCTAGGCGAATAAGGCGGTGGGTGCATGAGATTCTGACAGAAGAAATGCTTCAAAAGCTAAAGAATGAACCTGAATTGATGCTTCATCGCAAGCAAACTGTTGAGCACCCCTTTGGCACAATTAAACTCTGGATGGGAGCTACCCACTTACTAACACGAGGTTTAAAAAGCGTGGGGACAGAAATAAGTCTTCATGTCCTAGCTTACAACTTCAGAAGAATGATAACAATTATGGGAGTTAACGGCCTAAGTAAAGCAATTAGAGTAGCGTTGCCATAGCAGTTTCGCTCGCGCGGAGAAAATTGCGATACTGAGAAAAAATCGATCGCAACCATCTTAAATGGTTTCAAACTAAGAACATACCCAAGACAATTTATTAAAAATTAGTTTTCACACAGTCTGTGCCATTTGCAGACATTAGCAACGCCTGAGCTCAGGTGCATTTGAGACAACGCCTGCTTTTGCGTTAGCAAAAAAGTGGGTGGCGGATCAAATGTCATCTGCAGAGACTTTTTAGGCAGCGTTCACCGTATTCTAGGAACGAGCGTTTACGAGGCACGTGCCGAACTGGCCTTTATGACTTTTGTAAACAACAAAAAAATATTTGGATCAAACTTCGTGTCCACTTCATGCTTCAAGATATTCATAGTTTCAAGGTGCGATTTAGCCATGCGGTATGGCCTGCTAGTCGTCAGTGCATCATACGCATCAATGATCGAAAGTATTCGACTACTCAGGGGAATATCGGCACCAGCCAGTCCGTCTGGGTATCCGCTTCCATCAAATGCTTCATGATGATGTCTGACAATAGACGCGACCTCGTCTCTGTTTGTCAGGAATGTCTCACTAATTATTCTCTCACCGATAACCGAGTGAGCCTTTATCTCTTCCCTTTCATCAGGTGTGAGCTTTCCAGGCTTCGAGAGAACAGTATCACGAACTCCAATCTTACCCACGTCGTGTAATTGACTGGCAATACGCAAGTCATCTAATGAGGGGGCACTCAAATCGGCCGCACGCCCCACTTCCATCGCAAGCGCACAGACGCGGTCACAATGGCCTCTAGTATACGCATCGCGCGCGCACAATGCCGTAATGAGTGATGGGTAAGCATTTTCTTGATCTGGTGCGAGGGCAAAAGCCATTGAATATCTCTCCTTGTTCAGCAACGCCTAACAATTTAATAGTGCGCTCATCACGCATATTTTTGCTGACTTCAAGCTCATCTATCCACATTCCAACAAATAACCGAGGGTATTTCAAGATTTTAAATAAATTTAAATGTAGGATATACGCGTTGCTCGTTTGCTTGACTATATGAATAAACGACACAACTTTATCTATTAATTAGCCCTAAATTTAGCCATCCTCAATGACCGGTTATCGCTCAAATAAGCCCCCGAAAAGTGGCTCATATAGCTATCTAGGTTAACGCTTTCGAAAAACAAAAGTAAATTTCCTATAACTACCTTTGAAGCACTAGAAACGGAAGTTTGCTTCCGAAATATAGTGATATAGGCTTACAAATCGGAAGTTTACTTCCGTTTTGTACTTTAAGATTATAAACCGGTGTTTAATGAAAGACTGGGAAGTCTAGAGGTACAAGCAAACATTGGGTTATTAAATTTAATAATTAGCTTTTAGCTAAATTTAGAAAAACTTTAAAGCTGGTAGTTTGATTATTTGAACTGACCTCTATATTTCCACCGTTTGCTTGCGCTAGAGCTTTAACTATTGCAAGCCCTAAACCAGCCCCATCGCTGTGTCGTTGGCGCGATTTATCGGGTCGATAAAAGCGGTCAAATAAATAAGGTAAATGCTCAGAAGGTATTCTCTCCCCAGTATTAATCACTGAAATACATATTTTTTCAGCGGTAAATATTTCACTATTTACTGTGATTGATGAGCCTTTTGGGGCATACCTTATTGCATTGGATAGGAGGTTTGATAATAATTGGCGAAAGTGTAATTTGTCACAATAAAAACAAAGGTTTTGACCTTTTTTCTTAAATGTAATCAATGAGTCTTCAGCCAAAGCATCAAAGTACTCAAATAATGCTTCAATTTCATCATGGCTTTTTAGAGTATTTTGAACGGGTTTAACCAGTCCATTCTGAGTTTTTGCAAGCCAAAGCATATCACTAACCATCTTAGTTAGTCGTTCCAGCTCTTCTAGATTAGAAAACAATAATTCTTGATACTCTAACAACTGTCTTTTTTTAGATAAACCAACCTGTGTTTGAGTGATTATATTTGTTAGTGGAGTACGTAACTCATGCGCAATATCACTAGAGAAATTTGATAAACGAATAAATTCACCTTGGAGCCTGTCGAGCATCGAGTTAAACGACTGCACCATATTAACAAGCTCAATAGGCACTTTATTTTCATCAAGCCTTACATCCATCTTATTAGTTTGGATGTCATGCATTTTCTGACTCAAACCTCGTAAAGGGTTCAATCCTTGATGTATAGCAAACCAAGCCACCAATAAAATGAGTACCGCAGAGCCAAACATAATAGCCCAAAGACTTTGTTGAAATTGATTGAGAAAGTGTAAATGAAAGCTCATGTCTATCGCTGTAGTAATTTTGTATTGCTGTTGCCCAGTACTTAAATTACTCACCAGAGCTCGGTAGGTGTGGGTATCATTTTGCCATGAGGTAATGTTGTTACGGTTAAAGCCAGCTGAAGCATTAGCACTCATTACAAAATCACTAAAATCTCGTTCAGAACTTTGAAAAATGAGCTCTCCTTTTGCGGTATTTACCTGATAGTAAACACCGTGATGACCCGCTACAGCGTTAGATAATTCATTTTTAAGTTTCAGGTTTGATTTATACTGTTGTCTTAAAACTAATTCAATAGATTGATTAATAACATGCAGTTCACTACTATCTTGCTGGAAAAAATGATGTTTTATCGAACTATTTATTAAGGTGGCAACTAAAGTTAAGCACGCAATAACGGTTACAGCCACAAACAACACAACACGCATCGTAAGTGATAAAGGCCGTGACTTAATAGTCATCAGTTTCAACCTCTAATTTATAGCCCATACCACGAACCGTATGAATTAATTTAACAGTAAAGTCATCATCAACTTTTGCTCTTAGCCTACGAATGGCAACATCAATCACATTGGTGTCGCTATCAAAATTCATATCCCATACTTGAGAAGCAATTAACGAACGTGGCAGTACTTCACCTTCGCGCCGTAACAATAGTTCAAGTAAGCTAAACTCTTTATTACTCAATAAAATACGCTTGCCTGCACGTTGTATTTTTCGCTTTGGAATATCCATTTCTAAATCAGCAACTATCAGTATATCGTCAACTGTTTGTACTACACCACGGCGAATAAGAGTGCGTACTCTTGCTAAAACTTCAGCAAAAGCAAAAGGCTTTATTAAATAGTCATCAGCACCAAGTTCGAGCCCCTTTACTCTATCGTCTATACTATCGCGAGCAGATAAAAATAGTACTGGGGTTTTGTTATCTGCTTCACGTAGCGACTGTAAAATTTTCCAACCGGATACGTCAGGTAACATGACATCAAGTATTATTACATCAAATAAGTCGGTCATTGCTAGGTGATGACCGTCAAGTCCATTGCGCGCCAAAGAAACCTGAAAACCAGCTTCACTTAGTCCCTGTTTTAAATAATCTCCTGTCTTTGATTCATCTTCAACAACTAATAAGCGCATACAATTCCTTCATTAAAGTCCTAACAACTACCTCTGCAAATATTATGCAGTATCTGTCACTACAGCAACATGACACCAACATTACAACTTTGTAATGTTCGCGTCATGTTTAAGACAGGTCTATTTTCTATACTCAATACATATTCTGGTATGAAGGAGTAAGGAAATGGGGTTTAAAAAGTCATCACAACAGGTTAGCACACCACGAAGACGATTTGTTCAAGGCTTAATTGCAGGAGGTGTACTTGCTGCTTTTCCGAGTGTATTACATGCTGCATCATCTTTAGTAGCAGGAACAATAACAGGCACTGTGCCCGAACTTAGCGGCAAAGTAATTGAACTGGTTATAGATGAATCGCCGGTTAACTTTACTGGCGTAGTACGTATGGCGACAACTATCAATGGCTCTATACCCGCCCCTACCTTGCGCCTCAAAGAAGGCGATGACGTTACTATTAGAGTAACAAATAAGTTATCAGTACCGAGTTCAATTCATTGGCATGGCATTATTTTACCGTATCAAATGGATGGCGTACCTGGTATCAGTTTTAAAGGCATTATGCCTGGCGAAACCTTTGTTTATAAATTTAAATTACAACAAAGCGGTACATATTGGTATCACTCACATAGTGGCTTTCAAGAAATGACTGGCATGTACGGTGCATTAATTATTGAACCGCGAGAAAAAGATATTATTAGTGCAGATAACGAGCATGTTATTCAATTATCTGATTGGACTGATGATGACCCAATGGCGCTGTTCCGCAAATTAAAAATACAGAGTGATGTATTTAACTTCAATCAGCCCACTGTTCCAGAATTTTTTGATGACGTTTCAAATAGCGGTGTTTCGAATGCTTTGCAACGCCGCAAAATGTGGAATCAAATGAGAATGAATCCTACAGATTTAGCTGACTTATCTGCATCAGCAATGACCTTTTTAATGAACGGTAGTACGCCAATGTCAAATTGGCGAGGAATGTTTAAAGTTGGAGAAAAAGTAAGACTTAGGTTTATTAATGGCTCAAGCAATACTTTTTTTGACGTTCGTATTCCAGAACTAAAACTAACAGTTGTACAAGCTGATGGGCAAAACGTTGAACCAGTGACAGTTGATGAATTTAGATTCGGCCCTGGTGAGACCTACGACGTAATTGTTGAGCCTAAAAATGATGCCTATACGATTTTTGCTCAAAGTATGGATCGCTCTGGTTACGCAAAAGGAACTTTATCAAGCTCGCCTAATATTGATGCGCCAGTACCTGCACTTGACCCTGTTGAATGGTTAACGATGACCGATATGATGGGCAATATGACCCACGGCGGTGAGCATTCTGCAATGGCAGGTATGGCAGGTATGGCTGGCATGTCAGGTATGAACTCTAAAGAAATGGATCATAGCGCTATGGAGCACGGTGCAATGGCGATGGATCATAGCAAACATGGTATGTCTGAAAACCCATTGGCAGTTGCCAGCCCTAAAGTGCGTCATGCCAAAACGGAGTATGGAGCTTCAGTTGATATGCGCGTTGATATGCCTAGAACAAATCTTGATGATCCTGGTATTGGTTTACGTAAAAATGGTCGCCGTGTTTTAACACTTGCAGATTTACACTCACTTGAAGGGGTCACTAACCAGCAAGAGCCAGAAGCTGAAATTGAGTTGCATTTAACCGGAAATATGGAACGTTATAGCTGGTCATTTGATGGCTTAGAATTTGGTAAAAGCACGCCAGTGCATATGAAGCATAACCAACGTTTAAGAGTTATTTTACAAAACGATACCATGATGACGCACCCTATGCATCTGCATGGTATGTGGAGTGATTTAGAAAACGAGCAAGGTGATGTGCAAGTGCGACGTCATACAATACCTGTTCAACCCGCACAAAGAATCAGCTTTTTAACCACCCCTCACGATGTAGGGCGCTGGGCTTGGCATTGCCATTTATTATTCCATATGGATGCCGGCATGTTTAGAGAGGTAGTCGTATCATGAAACAATTAAAACTATCTAAATCATTTAGTTTATTAATGTTAACTGGGGCTTCATTAATTAGTTTCCCTTTATTAGCGCAAAGTGAAATGGCACAAATGAATAGCGCTAAGATGCAACCACAAGGAGGAAGTGCACCTAAAGATGCAAGAGACCCCCATGCTTACTCTGCGGGAACAACTTTAACAGAAGGCCCATATGCGCTTGAGGGCAATGAGCGATTAACACTCGCTGATGAGCATCCATTTTACGCATTACTAGGCGATCGTCTTGAATATAACGAGCAAGCAAACGCAGGTGTATTTGACTTACAAGCATGGTACGGCACTACCTTTGATCGATTGGTAATTAAAACCGAGGGTGATTTCAGCGAAGGAAGTATTGAAGAAAACCAAACCGATATTTTATGGGGTCACGCCGTATCAGCATATTGGGATACTCAAGCAGGTGTTCGTCTTGATTACAATAAAGAAGGTGAAAATCGGCAATGGTTGGCTTTTGGCTTACAAGGTTTAGCCCCTTATTGGTTTGAACTTGATATGACAGCATACGTAGGTGAGCGAGGCAATACCGCATTTACGTTAGAGGCAGAGTACGAACTACTACTCACGCAAAAGCTAATTATACAACCGCGAGCCGAAATTACACTTTATGGCAAAAACGATAAACAAAACGAGCTTGGAAGTGGCCTATCAAGCAGCGCGATTGGCTTTAGGGTTCGTTATGAATTTACACGCCAGTTTGCGCCCTATATTGGCGTTGAATGGAGCAATAAATTTGGCAATACCGCCGACTATGCCACATCAAGTGGACAAAGTAGCAACAACACCGCATTTGTTGCGGGTATTAAATTTTGGTTTTAATCATTTTAAATAAGAGGTAATTATGAAGTTTTTTAACTCTGCAGTAGCCATTTTAGGTTTAGTGCTTACATTTTCCGCATCAGCGCATATATCACTCAAGCAATCAATACCTGCACAAGAAGCCATGTTAATGCAAGGACCAGAGGAACTTTCGTTAATTTTTAGTGGTGAAGTAAGGCTAGCAAAAGTCATCATCAAAGATGAAAAAAATAAAACAATAAACTTTGATTTCAAACCCAGCGCCACCCCAAGCACAGACTTTAATTGGTCAATACCGAGCCTAGCCCAAGGCACTTACACGGTTAAATGGACAGCACTGGGTGGTGATGGACATAAAATGACTGGCACGTTTAGATTTATGGTACATAAAAATGAATCGCATAAGATGATGCAAGAACAATCTAATACCCACAGCAAACATAATCATTAAGTAGCAACATCATGCAATTAAGTGAATGGTCAGTGCTCTTACTATTATTAAAACTAGCAAGCTATATAGCAATTGTAGGGCTTGCGGGCACTTTATTAATGCGCTTTATGTGTGGCAACAGCAATGTTGCAGGGCATCACTTAATTAGCTTTCATCAGTTCTTAAAACGTTGGCAAATTACGTGTGTAGTTACAGGTAGTATTGCTGCACTTTTACAAGTACCTATAGAAGCTGGAGCAATGGCTGAATCAGGCTTTATGGGAATGTTTGACCCCTTTATGCTTGAAATTGTTTGGCAATCAGTCATAGGTGACCAAGCAAGGTTTAGAATACCAGCGCTTATTATTGCTCTAATTAGCGCATGTATGTGGAATGTGGAATCAGATGATAACGTAGCAGGTTATAAAAACGGTGCCGTTATACTAATCATGCTTGGGTTTATCGCTTATAGCTTCACTTTTACTGGGCACAGTGCAAACGAAAATGGGTTAGTGAAAAGTATTTTAACCTTTCACCTTATTGCCATTGCGAGCTGGTTAGGGTCATTGTGGCCGCTTTACAAAAGCTGCACTTTACTACCTACCAGTGAAGTAAAGCGGTTAATGCATTACTTTGGTCAACTCGCTATTGTTATTGTATTTGTACTACTTATTTCGGGCTTAACTCTGCTCCTGCAGTACCTAGAGTCATTTTCTGCATTGTTTACATCAGATTATGGGCAACTAATTTTATTAAAGCTGTTACTCGTCAGCGCGATGCTGCTCCTAGGTGCATGGCATAAGCTTTTTTTAGTCCCGCAAATCACTCAACAACACCATATAAGTATATTAAAACGCTCGATTACTGTTGAAATAGTAATTGCCCTGTTTGTACTTATTACAACAAGTGTATTTACCACACTTGTTGGTCCGCCTATTTAACGATTAATAAAAAGGGAAACGTATGTTAATTAAATCCTTTAATTTAAAAATTTTATTGCTACTAATTTTTAGCACTGTTAGTTCTTTTACTGTTAGTGCACATGACGATGAAAAATATTCAAAAAAAGGCAAGGCCTTTGTCAATGTTGATAGCGAGGCTGCAAAAACAGTCAGCCTATTTCATGCATCTCTAAAACAAGGTAATCGCGAAGCTGCACGTAAATTACTGGCCGACGATGTCATCATTTTTGAAGGCGGAAGTGTTGAGCGTTCTGCAGATGAATACGCGAAACATCATATGATAGCGGATATGAAATTCTTAAGTGCTGTTAATAGTGAACTACTAGAGCATCAAGTTTACACAAATGGAGACATAGCTTACTCAATTTCAAGAAGTAAAACTCAAGGAAAGTACAAAGGAAAAGATATTAAGTCTATGGGAATGGAATCAATCACATTAAAAAACACCGATACAGGTTGGAAAATCACTCATATTCATTGGTCAAATTAAGGAGTTAACAATGCGAGTAATCTACATTACCTCAGCGTTATTTTTATCATTAACTATGTCATTTTCGGCGATAAGTATCGAAAAACAACATAAAGCATTAATAACTTATGAGAATTCAGAAAAACCTAAAATTGAGCTTACCGTTTATAAAAGTAAAAATTGTGGATGTTGTAATAAGTGGATTGCTCATTTGAGCGAAAACAATATTCAAACAAAAGCAATTAACGTCAATGACATGGGGACGATTAAATCTCAGTATCAAATAAAATCAAATATGCGGTCATGCCATACAGCCGTTTCAGCCGATGGATTTGTATTTGAAGGTCATGTTCCCGCCAAACATATAAAACAGTTTTTAGCTGAACAACATCCTGAAAAGACGATAGGGCTCTCTGTTCCCGCTATGCCTGCTGGTACGCCAGGTATGGAAATGGGCGATCGCTTTTATAAATATAATATTGAAATGCTTACGCACGATTTACAGCAAAATACTTATAAGCATATTAGCAAATACGCTGAGCAGTTTTAACACTTATGGCACAACTCTTGATGTAATATTAAACATTGATTCAATGATTAAATATATAGTGGGTTTACGCCTAATAACCTGTAAGAATTACCCATTGGTATAAATGATATACAAAGTAAATGATAGAAAGGAGCCATCTAATGTCGCAGTATTTAAAGTTTTTCTTAATGATAGCCACATCAACATTAGTCATGTTTGTACTGATGTATTTGAATACTTATCAGCTAAGTCATGTTTTTTTTAGTGAAACTCGCACTTATATGGCGCTTTATATGGGAGCCATGATGGCAGTGATAATGCTACTTTTCATGCTCAATATGTATAAAGATAAAAAGAAAAATATAACAGTACTCATTGCTAGTGTTACCGTATTTGCGGGAAGTTTATTTTTAGTTCGATCACAAGCGACTGTTGATGATAGCTCATGGATGTCGGCGATGATCCCACATCATTCAATTGCAATACTCACCAGTGAAAGGGCAAAAATCAAAGATAAGCGAGTCCAAGAGCTTGCAACAAATATTATTGAGGCACAGCGTCGTGAGATTAAAGAAATGCAGTGGTTACTAAAGGATATAGAGAAAAATGGCCTAGCAGAAACTCAGGAGCAAGCACAATCTAGGACCGTACCGGATTTTAATGCTAAGTAAAATTTTATACCAATACATAAAAGGGAGCTAAACATGAGTAAATCAGCCCAACTTTTTAGAATGGCCACAGATGAGCATATTTGTCCGTTTGGTTTAAAATCAAAAGACCTACTAGAGCGAGAGGGATATACAGTTGATGATCAGCTATTAACTTCTCGAGAGCAAACAGATGAATTTAAAAAACAACACAGTGTAGAAACTACACCTCAAACATTTATTGATAATAAACGTATAGGTGGCTATGACGACTTACTCGATTACTTTGATAAGCCAAAAGCTGGGCAAGAAGGTACAACTTACACGCCCGTGATTGCGATTTTTTCTGTTAGTTTTTTGCTTAGTGTGGCATTTAGTTTTGCAGCGAATAATAGCTTATTATCAATGCAAACCGCTGAACTGTTTGTAGCCCTAACAATGGCAGTGTTAGCAATACAAAAGCTTCAAGACTTATTTAGCTTTACTAATTCATTTATAACCTATGACTTAGTCGCTATGAAAGTAGTCAGGTACGCCTATGTTTACCCATTTTTAGAAGCATTTGTTGGCATTGGAATGATAGCCGGATTACCAGCCTATATTATTGCCCCTATTTCATTGTTCATAGGTGGGGTTGGTGCTGTTTCAGTGATAAAAGCAGTCTATATAGATAAACGAGAGTTAAAATGTGCGTGTGTAGGCGGTGACAGTAACGTACCACTAGGGTTTATCTCCCTAACAGAAAACCTGTTTATGATCGCTGCCGGTATTTGGATGTTTGTTAAGTAAACAACAGCTTTAATTTAAAAACATGATGATGTACTAGTGTGATTACCAAGGGATTATGTCGCTCTAATTACCGAGCGACTTTGTCGTAAATAGCATATCAGCTGTACTAGTGTGATTACCAAGGGATTGTGTCGGTCTAATTACCGAGCGACTTTGTCGTAAATAGCATATCAGCCAGTTGTTAAACTGGCTATGATTTATGCCTATTTTTACAACGCTTGCGACCTTGCAACTCTCAGTGCAGTGGTATTCAAATTGTTTCTTAACCACATGCTACGCACACCGCCTGCGCTAATATCAATACCGAGGGCTTCAGTCAGCTTGATGGCCACTTTCTGTTGACCAAGGTGGGGATGCTCAACGGAGAATTTTACGACTGCATCTTCGATGGCTTTATCTACACAGTTTTTATGTCTTATATCGGGAGTTTCTTGGCGTTTTAAGGCATCAGGACCGCCTTGCTTAACCAGTCTTAAGTGTCGGTGAATAGTGTCTCGTGAGACGCCACTTTGTCGTGAAGCTGCACTGATACTTCCAAGCTTTTCGATTAATGCCAACACCTCTAGTTTCTTTTGTACTGCTAAGTCTTCTGATTCAAGCTTACTTGGCTCATTTACTTCAGATACCTTGAGTTGCCGCCCTGCGAAGTGTGCGGTGAAGCCTTTCTTGCTGGTGTTTCGGATCTCAATTTTCTGATTAGCTATGGAATGTTTTAGCGGTGAATCAATCAAATAGAACTTGTTACCGTAGCTGAAGGTGTGGTCATTGCGGATCTTACGATGGTCTTTAATGACGCAGATATCATCAAGGTTGGTGTGTTTCGATAATGGTGTAAATTCAGGCGCTTGCTTTGATTTCACTTGAATTCTAGACTGCCAGAATTGTGGGATGAATACATGTTTCAGGTATGCATTAGCACTGGCTATATCTTTAATATTGTTAAGCCTTAGCTCAGGTACAAGGCGGTCTTGAAATGTATCAAAGGCACGTTCAACACGGCCTTTACCTTGAGGCGAATTGGCGAAGATAATCTCAATACCCAATTCTTCACATGCACGCTGCATTTGTGAGAAGTTGCAACGCTTTGGCCCGCCGAATATACCAGCTCTGTCTACATAAAGCGTTTTAAACACACCTTGGGTTTCAATACAGTCTCGCATTACCTTTAAGCAACCTACGGTCGTTTCTGAAGGAAAGAACTCGGCGTATACTTCACTAGTAGCATCGTCAATCATGATAACTAAACAGTGCTTTTTATCACCAAACCAACGATGAGGGCTACCATCCATTTGCATCATTAACCCCGGAGCTTCCATGCGTTCTCTGCGTTTGCGAACATTACTACGTCTTCGTTTAGCGCGTTTAACATGGTGGATATCATGCGCCCAACTTCGTAGGGTCTCGCGCTTAACTACGATGTTTTCATTGATTGCTAACTGCTCAGCTAAGTGAAGCAGATTCAAGTCGAAATACTTTTCTTTAATCAGAGTTTGCACGGCTTTTTTAATTGATACTGGTGTTTTATTTGGCGGGGCTTTGCCACGATTACCATGAATAGCAAATTGAATACCGACTTGCTGATATTGTTTGACGTAGCGTTCAATTGTACGTCGTGACTTGTTAAGTAACTTTGCTGCATTGCCAATTGTTATTCTGTTTTCTGCTACTTTAGCAATAATATCAACAGTGAGTTGAGCTTTTGAATCCATCACAATCATCCTCAACATGCCTTATTAGTATTCCAAAAACAAAACACTAACAGACACGTAAAAAAGTGACCGACAAATTCCCTTGGTAATTAGCGATTACGACAGAATCGCTTGGTAATTAAGATACGACAAAGTCGCTTGGTGTTAACAAATATCAGCTGTACTAGCTCATATCAGTTCTTACAGTTTAAGTGAATAAGTTTAGACTTCATTAGGCAGACTGCTATGAGCGAGAAGCAGACGTCCATACAAACTCGTTTTTGGACAAAAATAAGTTAGAGCCGAAGGACGGCTCTGTGCCATAAGCGGTCAGTGGTAGCGTCACTATCAGCGGAAAATTATAGTTGCATAAAGCGTTTTCGTTTGATGCTTTGTTACACATATTTACCACTACCAGCACGTTTTTGAATACGCTCAAGTAGATTAATTTGACTATCAAATTTACCTAAAAGTTTGAGGCCTGAAATTAATGCTGATGCTGTCAATGCAATTGCTTGGTTTTCGAGTGTTTTAACCTCGTTAAGGTCTGGTGTGTGCCCAATTGAAATATTTTCACCAACAGCATGGTAGTTAACTAGCATTTCCACATTCCCATGTGAATTACGACACAAATGGGCATAAAACCCATTATAAATACCAAGCTCATCAGCAAGTTCAAATTTCTTTTTGATAGATAATAGCTCTCTAAGGTTTACTTGTTCACCTTTAACTTTTTTCTTATAAAAATCAAAAGATTTATTAATTTCATCTATATAGTCAATATCCCTAATCACACACATGAGATCTACATATGACTCTAAAGCACTGCGGAGAATAATTGGAGCAGAAGCAATCCGATTTTCTTTTAATAATAAATGAGAATCTTGGCATAGCTCAGACACCCTAGTCATCAATAGTGCGGCATATTTCTCTTGCTTATTTTTATAATGAATTTTTGAAAATGCATCAAACCTAATCGCATTGATTTCATCCCAAACTCGACTATTCAAATGAACCTCTGACTATTCGCATAACATCATATTCAGTCCCATTATAACGGTTTATCACACACAAAACTGAGTACATTACATACTCCGATAATTTCACCAATAATTACCTTTGTAAACAGGTAATTATTGGTGAAATTAAGCATGTTGTTTTGCGACATAACAGCGTTTAATAATGTTATCGGCCAATATTAGGCTCCTACTCAAAGAAATAGGAATAAATTTAATTTTTTCAGTGTCTGGTTATCGCTCTGTGCCGAAGTTTGTCGAAGTGCCTTTAAACTTGTTTAACATTATCATTTCTTTTGCAACGATAGCAGCTGAAGGTAGAAACATTGTGGATATAATCCGTTGATCTGTTATAACCGCATTTTTATCTTTTAATGTTTGCTTATTTTGAGCTATAGCGCCATTTTTATTAAGTTGATTTTCAATAAGAAATGGTAAGAGAGTTCCTTGCTTCGCCCACGATTTAGAGGTTTCAGTGGAGTTAGGAAAGCCAGCTACTTTTTTTCCTTTAACCAAAAACTGCCCATTAGATAAAGTAACGTTAGCTATACCTGCAGAGCCGTGGCCACCAACACCAATAATACCGCGAGACTCATATATGCGGCTTATAATGGAATGAATAGCCTTGTTATTTGCCACATCAAACATTACTCCATAGCCACCGCCAATAAATACCCCCCAATAGTCATTAGGATCTATTTGAGTAGGCGAAAATGAGTTGTTAGCCTTTTCTAAGAAGCCTTCATATTTGATGGTATAACTACTTATACCCAAAGGATCCATCATAAACTCAACGTTTCCACCTTTTGGTGATACGAAGTCGACTTCAAAACCATGACTAACAAAAACATGGTATGGAGGAGCAAACTCCCATAAATTATTTCTAGCTTCATGCTTTTCCGGATCGCCCATATCTACCTTGTTCGATGCTATGATTAGTACTTTTTTAGTTGGCTCTGCCATAGCATTTGTTACAAACAAGAGAGCTGACAGTAAAATACCGGTTAAATATTTCATTATTTTCCTGATTGGTTAATTAAAATCATTACTTAGACGATCAAAATGAATAAAAGGTTTAAATGCTCAAATATTCTGTTCACTTAACAATTTAATAGTGTATCCATCCTGCACTTCTCTATACTGTTTTTATTTCATGAAAGTACAACCCTTTTATCCCATGTTCTTGAACGATGCTATATAAACTATTTTTAGCATCTGTAGTAAAGTATCGAAGCCCAGCTTCTCGTACTCTAAATAATTCAGGGTTTTCAATCGCACTCTTTTCGAATACCATTTTTTTGAATTTTCTAATTCTACTCGGTTTACCATTTTTGATATTTCGGATGGAGTGCTCTTCACTGAGGGCTTTGTCAAAGCCTACAACATTAAATGCAAACCACTTCTCACCTTTTAAATTGCATTCAAGCAGCTCAACATTGTTGCTAAAATCGTTTAAGAATAGCGGCGAATATTTAGGGGATACTACAATTGTTGAAACACCCAAACCGGCTATATCAGGTATTTGTAAGTTTTGGTGAGCCTCTATCAACCAATCAACGCCCAACTCTCTCCAATTGTCTCTCATGCTCATACCGTCGAACATTAACAACTGGCCCACGGTCAATTGAATTGTTTGTATGAACCTCGTTTCATTAAGTGAGAGAAACTCATCAGGCTCGACACTCACACTGTATACTTTATTAAATTTGTTTGTCATTAAGCATTACCTTGAGTCAATAATGAAATACGTTTTTGAAATTGAAAATCTAGGAAGCGATTCATTATTCACTAATATTAAGCAGTGCAGTAACAACCACTGGTTTTATTAAGTAACAGTTCGCTGTTAAATCCAGCTACAAGATTATTTATAACCGTTTCAACAAAACCACTGCCCTGCGCGCAGCCAAGCCCTTGAGAAAGTGGGCCGGCATAAACAAAGTCACCTTTATCGTTAATCACCACGGCAGCTGGTGTAGCAGGGAGCAGTATTTGTAAAGGGGCTGTTTGCTCAATATTGATAAGCGTAATATTTTGCGCTTTAGAAAACGCAGCCAACTGTTTTAAATGAGGCTGGGCTTGCTTGGTGCAGCCACAGTCAGGGTCAGTAACGATAATCAACGAATTATGCTTTGCTGCTGTAAAGCCTATGTGTTGTTTAAATTTAGTAAACCATCCTGGCTGTTCAAGCACGCCATAGCTGTCAAAAACGCGCAACTGATTATATTGATAATAAACTAAACCAGAAACCGTCAATACTAACCACAGAGCAATCACTGCACTCATTTTAATGGATAAATTACTTAAATTTAGCAATGCTTTGCTCTAATACCGCAATACTTACATCGATCATTTGTACTTTAGCGGTTAGTTTTTCTACCACTTTGGTATCTTGATATTGGCTTTGCTGCATTTGTTCTGTGCTAGAAGCTATTTGTTTTGTGTTTACAGCTTGTTCAGCAACAACTTGCGCTACAGAGTGAGTACTTTGACTAACGGCTTTTATTTGCTCACTCATGGCGCTTATGTTTTCTTTCATGGTGGTGCTGATATGCGTTAAATCAACAACAAAATCGACACACTGGCTCATAGATTGGGTTGACGTTTTACTGTTTGTAACTAAATCTTTTAATGTTAAAGCAATTTTATCTGTAGTGGCTTTACTGCTTGTAGCAAGCGTTCTGACTTCATCGGCTACAACTGCAAACCCGCGGCCATGCTCACCCGCTCTTGCGGCTTCAATGGCTGCGTTAAGCGCAAGTAAGTTAGTTTGCTCTGCAATGCCTGATATTTCATTCAACAACCCTGATATTACATCGCCAGCGGCCACCAAATGATTTATTTGCTCTTCTGTATGATTAAGTAAATTAAGTAGCTCCGTGCTTTTAGTGTCTGTTTGCATAACGTCATTTAAGGCGCTATTTGCAGCTTGAGTAATGTTATCTACTTGCTGCTTTAACACTTCGCTTTCATGCTCAACTAAGCTAAAGCCCTGTGCAACTTGAGCACCAGAGTCAGCTATATCATTAGTTTGTTGCTTTCTTTGCTCTGCCCCGCTTGCTAGCTCATCGTGTACGTTTATTAATTGCTGCGAATTTTGCTGCAGTGAAAGAGACTGCGTTTGCACTTGCCTAATTACATCTGATAAATAACCCAATAAAGAATTAAAGCCCGCTACTGCATTGCTATTTTTATCATCGGCCCTAAGCGAAAGCTGTATATGCTCGGGGTCTTGCATAATGGCTTCGGTCGCTTTGGTTAAAGACACGCCAGCTCGGCGCTCTTGTTGTAGGGTTTTAGCAATATAGCCTGCTACAAAAACTTCTACTATTGCATAGCCGGCATGTATAAGCACCGTAGTAAACGCCAGTCTGTCAGGGTCAAATACATAAAAACCGGTGTTTTGTGTTTGTAAAAAGTAAAAGCTTAAATGATGAACGGCCACAAAAATAATGGCCGTAATAAACACCTGCCATTGCACAAACATGATCAACATAGCCATTAATATGAATATTTCGAAGTGTATTTCTATCAACCCAAAGGCTTGTTGTATGTGCAAAAAAGAAAACATCATAATTGCCGCAGCCACAACATGGCCTGTGATTGGGTTATTTTGCTGAGTTTTAAGTAACCATATAGGCATTAAACTTAAAGGTAGGCCGACTATAAATGCTTGTGCAAGTGTCCCAAAGTACAAGCCTAGGGCGATAGACTCTACAAACAAAAAAATAAATATTATGGTGAATAAACGACTTACACTATTCATAAATACCTTTAATTATTAAAATTTTTTTGAACAAAATCAGGGGTTGTACGTATTAGCTAATAATTACGACCACATTTAATTATCAATATAGCCTAGCCTGCCAACTTTACTTAATAATTGATAAAACCGCTTTAAATTCAGGTAAGGCTGCGTTTTTTGTCCACTGAAAAATGATACTTTCTACGCTTGTAATTATTGCCCCTGCCTGCTGTAACTGCTCTAGAGCTAGCGATTTATGCATCGTATTTCGTGAGCCCACAGCATCTGCAGCTACATGCACCTCAAACCCTTGTGCTATTAAATCTAAGCAGGTTTGTAAAACACATACATGCGCCTCTGTGCCTATTACTATAATTTGTGAACGCGTAAGCTTTGTAAACACAGCATTAAATGCAGGCTCATTACAGGCACTAAAATGTGTTTTTTCAACTGTCTGTGCGTTTATAAGGGTGTTTTTTAAAAGGCTGTGTGTACCACCAAGCCCTTGAGGATATTGCTCAGTCACTATGCTAGGAATTTTAAAAAGGCCGCTTACTTTGGCAATTTTTATTGCCCACTCTAGTAAATCAGAAAATTCGCTAATAGCAGGAGAAAGCTTATCTTGAATATCTATCACTAATAACACGCTGTTATCTGCAGATAAATTTTTGTGACTAACCATAACACCCCGTTTTTAAGTAATTATAATTAGTAAGCGTAGCTTAAATGGTTATAAACAACTAAATTAGTGCTTTAATTTAGTTGTTATAAGTTGTAATCCACATTTTAAAAAATGTGCTATATTTAACCTTTATATGTATATCCCCTGCCCTAGAGCGAGTTTATTAGTGCGATTGAGTATTTTGTTTTTTCTCTTCACCACTGTATGTTTTCTTTGTATTACTAGCGTATCGGCCTCCACAAATTATGCTCAACAACTACAAAGAATATCTACCGATGAAGGTTTATCCCAAAATTACGTAACTAAAATTTTGCAAGACGATTTAGGTTATATTTGGATAGCTACAGCGCAAGGGCTTAATCGATTTGACGGCTACACGGTAACCCCTTTTGATGGCGGATTTACCCTTAACGAAAACTTCATCACTACACTATTTAAAACGCATGCAGGCAATATAATTGTTTCTACTGAGCTTGCCGGTGCATATTTAGTTAACCCAAAAACGTTAACTACTCGTAATATATTTTCGGAAAATCTTGCAGGTAATACAGCCAGTTACGCTTCAATTGAAGCGATAGCCCAGCACCAAGATACCTTTTACCTTGCCATTTTAAACAACGTGTATTCACTTAACTCTAAAACAAATTCACTTACTTTAGAGTTTACTATAGGCAATGAAAACAGCGTGGTGCGCGCGTTAAAATATTACAAAAATACGCTATTTATAGGCACACAAACGGGTTTATTTAGCTACGACCTAAAAACAGAGTCATTAACCCCTCTTAATTTACATACTCCCGATAAACAAACAGTCGATAACAGTAATGTTAAGTTTTTATCTGTAGACCCCGCGCTAGGATTATTAGTAGGCACCGTTGAGGGCATGTACGCGCTAAGTTTAAATAGCTCAGCAGGAGCAGCTGCAGATCAAAGCACTAAAAGCGTGATTGCTGATTACAATATTTGGGATTACAGCAATACACCCTATGGCGAATTTATTGCCACAGAGCATGGCTTGTTCGAATTTAACCGAGAAAAGGGCACCACTGAGTTAATTCTTAGCTTTGATCAAAGTAAATTTAATATTACCGAAAATACTATTAACGATTTAATGGTCGACTCAAGTGGCGTGTTTTGGCTGGCGTCGCGCACTCAAGGCGTGCTTACTTGGTCAATAAACACACGGCGTTTTAACAAAATCACCCTATCCGAAAACAACTATATAAACAGTATTTACCAAGACGATGATTTATCTATGTGGTACGGCACCGATAATGGCCTTGCTCATGTAAATGCTAAAAACAAAACAACCTACTACCTAACCTCGCAAGACCCTAAAGCGGTTTATGGTGAATACGCTATTTTTGCAATTAATAAAGCGCATTTAGAATCCACTTCACGGTATTTATGGCTAACGGGGTACTACAGTTTAATTTTATTTGACAAAGAAACAGGCACTGCCGTTGCCAAAAAAGATTTAAATAACGCAATGTCTGAAGGTGCGGTTATTTATGGTTTGTCTGAGGTAGCCCCCGACACATTCGCTTTTTATAATGATCACAGTTTTTATGTGTACAATGGCAAAACAGGGTTAACGCGCGAAATTAACGAGTTAAAACAACATGTAAACCCTTTAGAGGCCTATACTTTTCATCGACCTTTTGATGATTACCCAAATGAATTTGTATTAAGTACAACTACCCAATTTTACCGCTTTAACGAGCAAACAAACACCCTTACTACTATTTATAAAACCAGTAAAAAAGACAGCCAAAATTACCACACAGTAGAAAACTGGTTAACCGATAAAAATAACATTTTATGGTTAGCAACAACCAGCGAAGGCCTAGTGGGTATTGATGCACAGAGCTTTGAAAAAAAGCACCACTTTAACGTAAGTAACGCCTTAAAAACGCAGTCTATTTATTCGCTTATTTGCGATGAGTATGGTTATTTATGGTTTAGCAGTAAAAATGGTTTGTACCGCTTAAATACCGATACGTTAAGACTGCGAGTTTTTACGGTAAAAGATGGTTTATCGGTTAATTTATTTAGCACTTTAGGGGCAATTACGCTTAAAAATAACACTGTAATGTTTGGCAGCAGTTATGGTGCAATTTCGTTTAACCCCGCTGAGTTTATACAGCAAAGCACGCAAACAACAACCTCAATAACCGATATTACATTAATGTCGCGCGATTTAGACTATCAGCCAAATCAGTTTGCCACCTCTGCATTGCAATTAACACATGAAGATATGGGTTTGGAGGTTAGCTTTTCTAATTTTGATTTTCAAAATAGCGCGGAAACACGTTACAAAATTACGCTTCAAGGACCTACTTCGCTTGAGTATGATGATTTAAAAGCAAACAAAATATTTTTTACAAAGCTCCCACCAGGTAATTATCAATTAAAGGCCAGCGCGTATAACTTTAATAGTGCGACCGAATCAAAGCCGGCGCTGTTAAATTTTAATGTGGCATACGCGCCGTGGAAGTCTCCTTATGCGTATGCGGCTTATATTTTAATTATTATAACTGTGCTGTGTTTACTGTTTTGGCAATACAGAAGCAGACAACTAGCCATAGCTAATGCGCAAAAAGCGACAATACACTCGCAAAAACAAACCGAGCTTGCGCTCAGTAACAATAAAAGTGGCATTTGGGATTACCATTACAACGACGATTCGGTAAATACAAACCGGGGGAGTGAGCTTGGGTATATTAATTTGCCAAACCGTATCCCGCTAAAACATTATTTAGCTTTAATTCACCCTGAAGACAAACCACGGGTTATTTCGCACTGGTTAAATTTTACCAAACAAAAAAAGCATGAGCATTGGCAAGCAACTTACCGGTTAAAGCATAAGCTTGGCCATTGGTTGTGGTATCAAGATTTAGGGCAAATTATTTATGACGAACAAACAAATAAACCGGTATCTGTATCTGGCATATATACCAACATAACTGAGCAACGTGCCAATGAGCAGCAAGCCAACATTTTAGGTGAGGCGTTTGGGCAAATAAACGACTGGCTGCTTATTTTAGATAATAACTTGGTGCCGGTTTCTGCAAATAACAGTTTTATAAAAACCTTTTCGCAAACTCATAAACATCCGCTTAGCTTAAAAGTGTTTATTAACGCGATAGGTAAAGTGCAATGTAAAAGCTATGCCAACACATTAAAAAGCTTAACAGCAAAACAAAATTGGCGAACTGATGCCGTTATTAAAACTGCAACTAACCCGCACCACCCCATACATATAAGTGCCACTGCAATCGCTAAAGATACACATAGCATAAATTACTATGTAATTGTTATTTCGGATTTAACCGAGCAAAAAAAGGCAGAAGACGAGCTGCGCTATTTAGCCAATTTCGATCCCCTAACACAATTGCCTAACCGCAGTTTAATGCATCAAAAAATTGGTAAATCGATTAAAAAAGCTCACCAGCAGCTCACTCAAAGCGCTTTACTATTTATAGATTTAGACAAATTTAAACCGGTAAACGACACATTTGGTCACGCAGTGGGAGATCAACTGCTGTGTAATATTACCCAAAGAGTGAGCGCTATGTTGCCAAGTAATGCCACACTTGGCCGCCAAAGCGGTGACGAATTTTTAGTGCTTATTGATAACGTAGAAGACATAGCCGCACTTAATAACATAGTCAAAAGTATCAGCTCAGAACTTGCCAATAAGGTCATTATCGAAGATTTTTCTATTAATATATCAGCCAGTATTGGCGTGGCTTTATACCCATTTGATGCCAGCTCGACCGATTTACTGATCAGAAACGCCGATGTAGCCATGATGCATGCAAAGCAAGCTGGCCGAAACGGGTTTAAGTTTTTTAACGACTCGATGAACGAGCAAATAAAACAAAAGCTCATCCTCGAAAACGATTTAAAAGATGCCGCGAAAGATAATCTATTATTTAATCATTACCAACCCATAATAGACACGCACGCACTAACAATAAATGGGGTTGAGTTACTTATGCGCTGGGAAAATAACGGCCAATTTGTCTCGCCGGCTTTATTTATCCCTATTGCTGAAGAAACAGGCCTGATAGAAGCATTAACTGAGCAAGCTTTAGAACGCGCGCTAACTGAGCTAGCCCCTACATTGGCCAGCAACCCATTGTTTTATATTTCACTTAACTTGTCGCCAAAGCACATCTTAAGGACGAATATAGCAACCAAGCTGACCAATATATTAAAACAGCATCAAATGAGCCCAGTGCAACTGCGCCTAGAAATAACAGAAAACATACTGCTAGAAGACAAGCAAAAAGCCGCAAAGCAACTACAAAAGTTAAAGTCGGCTGGTTTTAAGCTGTTACTCGATGATTTTGGCACCGGCTACTCATCACTTACTTATTTGAGCCAGTTCCCTATTGATGTCATTAAAATAGATCAAAGCTTTGTTAACAGCATTGGGATTGATAAAAGTGATGAGTCGATCATCAAAACCATTTACACTTTAGCTCAAAACTTAGAGCTTTATTGCATAGCCGAAGGCGTTGAAACTAAGCAACAAAAAGCCTTTTTAGAAGGGTTGGGTTGTCATGTTTTACAAGGTTATTATTTTGCAAAACCAATGCGGGCAGAGCAATTACAAAACCCAGAAACACATGAGCATATTCACACTTTAATAAAAAGTTAGCTATGAATATGCTGGCATTCGTGGCTTTCTATTTGTAGTACGCTGCTTTTAACATTAAAACGCGCAGCGAGAAGTTTTTCTATTTTTAAGCGGCAGGCTTCATCGTGCTTTTCAATTGTACAATGCTCTTTTAACACCACGTGAGCGCCGACAATAATATCGCTGTCTTTGCGCGAGACCGTCACATTATGTACGTTATGCACATGCTCTAAATCGGTAATTGACTGCTCAATATCCTTCACTTTAGGCAACTTAGCGTTATTAAAGAACAGCCCTTTAATACAGCTCGTGATCACTTTACCACCGGTAAATAACACAAACGAGGCAATTAGCATGCTCGATAAAATATCAATAATGCTCCAGCCCGTAAAATAAATAAGTACGCCAGCTATAAACGTAGAAATGGTCGATATAATGTCAAAAAACGAATGTAAAAATACAGCGTACACATTAATGCTTGCTTTGCGGCCTTTATAAAGTACCCACGCTGCAGCACCATGAAATAAAAACCCCACAGAGGCAATACTCGACATTAAAAAGCTGTTTATTGCTAAATCATGGCCATCGTTATGATGGGAAATTCTCTCTACACCTTCATATAAAATAACGGAGCTTATCGCCAAATACAGTAAACCATTAATTAAACCACCAATGAGCTCAGCGCGTTGATAGCCATCGTTATAGGTTTTAGCAAAATGAATTGCTAAGCTTGAGGCAATAAGGGCAATAAATAGCGAGCTATTATGCACAAATAAGTGCCCTGCATCGGCAAGTACAGCAAGCGAATTAGCGTAATAAGCGCCAATTACCTGAATTACCATAAATGAACATGTTATCGCTAAAGCGATAAGTAACCGACGACGAGACGCTTGGTGTGTAGTGATTTCTGTCATGAAATGCTTGAAAAACCTATACTTAAAATGCAAATAAGCCGTCAGGTGGCTTAGAGTAGAAAAGGGTAATGATATACAGTAGCAATTGTAATACGAAGCCCTCTTAAACGCACTAAAAACTTAGCAAAATAGCTAAAGTTGTACTAAATAACATAGTAGGAACAATTAAATTGTATGTAAAATCAACTGGAGCAATGAGTGGGCTTAAAACCAATCGAAGATATGTGGAGTACTATAAAGCTTATTCCGTTTGCCGTTGTACTTTATGATGCTAAAACACAAGCCTATAAAGCAAACACTCAAGCGCAGAGTATATTTGATTTACCCTCACAGCCAACTTTAAAAGATGCAGACTTTAAGCACCTCACGCTAAGTAGTCCAGAAAGTAAAAAAGAATTTACTGTTGCGCAATTGTTTGAAAAATACTTAGTTATAAATACTAACTGCCACGTATTTTTACAAAAACAAACGCACAGCCTATTACTAAACGCCAAACTTGCCTCGCTAAATAGTCACTTATACATTGCTACGTTTGAGATAATTGAACACAACGAAGATGCACAATATAACTTTGATAAAATTATTTCAAAAATTTCTACCGACTTAATAGATATTCAAATTGACGATATTGATACTCATATAGAGTTTGCGCTTAAAGCCATTGGCACTGTATGCCATGCCGATAGAAGCTACTTATTTAAATTTTCTGACGATGGTAAGTCAATGCGTAACACCCATGAATGGGTTAACCAAGGTATTCAGCCATTTAAAGATCAACTACAGCACATACCTAAAAACTCACTCCCCTACTTTGCTAATTTAATGGGCACCACACACTTATTTAAAGTAAATGATGTTGCCAGCCTCCCAGAAAAAGCGACTAAAGAAAAACAAGAACTTGAGCGTGAAGGTATTCAATCGGTACTGTGTATTGGCCTTCGCTACGATAAGGAGCTAGTAGGCTTTATTGGTTGTGATTGTGTAAAGCAAAAACGTGAGTGGACAGACTTAGACTTAATTAGGATAAAACTAGTAGGTGAAATAATCGCTAATGCGTTTAAAAACTTAAACTACAAGCAAGAGCTTCAGCATATTCAACAACAGCTAATTACCGCAAATCAAAAACTTAATCACCTTGTTAATACCGACAGCCTCACCACAATTGCAAATAGACGTTGTTTTGACAAAGCACTAGAGAGCGAAATTAAACGCTGCGCACGTGCTAAGCAACCGGTTAGCTTAATTATGTGCGATATAGATTTTTTTAAAAATTACAACGACAGATACGGCCATCAACAAGGCGATGAAGCCTTAGTTAAGGTGGCAGCTGCGCTTAAGTCGCAATGCCGACGCGAAGGCGATTTAGCCGCGCGCTATGGCGGTGAAGAATTTGCCGTCATTTTACCGGCAACTAATGAGCAAGACTGCCAGCAATTTACCCGCTTAATTCAACAAGCAATTAACGCGGCAGGCATAAAACACAATAATTCTACCGTAAGTGAGTACTTAACATTAAGTATCGGTTTTTATTCAGCCACGCCTGATAAAAATAGCACGCCACAGTGCTTTATAAGCAAAGCCGATCAAGCACTCTATACAGCAAAAGAAACAGGCCGTAATAAGGTGTGCCAATTTACATAACTAAATCTATTATAAAGTAACGGGCGGCTCTAGCTGCCCGTTTTTTATGCCTGATATTTTAAATACATTACCTTGTAATGACTGGTTAGTTTTTACATTACTGTCATCTGCAGAAGTTACAAATAGCCACTGTGCGTTATTGCCACCAAACGCAACGCTTGTAGGTTTTGTTGCAGCAAGCGACAGTGTGTTTAAAACCTCCCCATCTGGCGATAAACACATAACGCAGCCCATATCCCATACCGCAAGCCATAAGTTGCCAAGGGCATCAATCACACAGCCATCAGGGTCTACTTGGGTATTTTTAAATTGATAAAAAACTTGGCCGGGTAATATAGGCTCGCCGCTGTCTGGGTTTACATTTAAAGTAAAAATACAGCTGGCTTTAGAGTCGCAGTAATAAGCACGTGAGCGCGCTTTATCAAAACATAATCCGTTGGGAATGGTTAAACCTTGCACCACGCAATTAAGCGAATTTTGATAAAAACGGTAAATTTTACCCCCGCCTGAGCGGGCGTTTGTATCCATAGTGCTTAGCCAAAAACCACCCCAAGGGTCGGCTCGACCATCGTTAGAGCGCCGTGTGGGCTGGGTATTTTCTAAAAATGTAAGCGTTTGGCGCACCCCAGAAGCTATATGGTATTTATAAATACCCGTACTGGTGCCAATAATAAGGTGTGCTTTATCAAGCCACGCTAAAGCCGAAACCGTATCTTGCATTTCAACTTGTGTTAGTGAGTCAGGCTTTGTTAAACACTTACTTAGCAGGAGATTTTTTTCTATATCTACCCAAAATAGCGTTTCAAGCAAAGGGTGCCAAAGCGGGCTTTCACCTAACTTATTTTGCACGTTACTAAATACAGTCACACTTGAGTCAGTCATAAATAACGATTCTTTAATATTAACAAAGCCTTGTATTAATAAATACTTTATCAGAAATACCCTACACTTACGATTAAACAAAACATATTAGCAACTAAATGCTTTTACCAAGCCAAACAGTGCACTAATACCAAATAGCTTAATTAAGTGATTTAGTTTTAAATACTAAACCATGTTGATTACAGGGTAAAAACTTCGTTATTGATCTGTTTATATCAAAATTTTTAGCGCCGTTAGCGCCAAGTTTAATCCCTTAAGTGAATTAAGTAATGTGGCAAATGGGTATAATTATTTCAGCATTTTATCGCGCTTTACTTGGTTAGTTGGTAATATCATCAACAGGGAGGTAATAGTATGATTAATAATAACAATAAACATTCTTTAGTGGTTGAGGGAGGTGCAATGCGCGGTATTTTTGCCGCCGGCGTGTTGGATGAGTTTTTAGCGCAGCGCTATCAACCTTTTACTAATTACTTTGGGGTTTCTGCTGGCGCTACCAATATAGCCGCTTATTTATGCCAACAACCTAAACGAAATTACCATGTTATTACCGACTTTTCGTGTCGGCCTGAATTTATTAACTTAGCGCGCTTTATCAAAGGCGGCCACTTATTTGATTTAGATTGGCTGTGGCAAGCAACCATTAAAGAAATCCCCCTCAATACAGAAGCCTTTGCAAAGGCGGCTCACGAATTTTATATCGTCTCTACAGCTATCACCACAGGGCAGCCCCATTACCTTAAAGCAAGTAGTGATGCGATGGTAGAGCAACTTAAGGCATCGTGCGCGATTCCAATTGCGTATCGTAACTACCCTATAATTAATGATATTGCGATGACCGATGGCGGCGTAGCAGACTCTATTCCCGTAATAAAAGCATACGAAATGGGCTCTCAAGAAATAACCGTGGTGCTTTCTCAGCCACTTGGCTATAAAAAAAAGCCAAGTAAATCGCAGTGGTTAACTAAAAAACTTTATAAAAACTACCCTGCTTTAGTAAAAAGCACGATTAACAGAGCGCATCTTTATAACAGCAGCATAGATTTTATTAATAATCCGCCTGAAGATTGCAAAATCAATATTATTGCTCCACCGCCTCAATTTAGAGTGGGCCGCACAACAAAAAATGTTAAACGCCTTAACGATGGGTACAAAATGGGAATTGATACAGCCAAAGCCTTTTTAAGCTAAGTGTGTTGTTTCCCTTTAGATAGCGCAACCAGTATGCCCATTACAGTAAACGCTGCAATGGTGCATACAATCCCCGCTAGCACAGCGTAAACATGTATAAAAAACGCTAAGGCAATAGCTATTAAAGCACAACAATACAGGCACTTATAGGCTACATTGTAGTGCTTACTTCTCATTAATAATAAAGCGGCCAGTAAACACGCTAGCGCAATAACTATCATAACGGTGCTCATGCTGCTTTTACCTCTGCAAGTGCTATGGCATCAGGTTTTGTTTTTAAGTATCCCCATAAAAACGCCAGTCCCACAATTAAAAAGCTAATATCTGTAAATGCCACTAGGGTACTGTTTGCGTTAATAACATTATTAACGCCCAATACACTATTAAGTGGTAAAACACTTATTAAGAATAAGGCGCAAAGCAACAAGGTTGCTCTAAAGTAGTTTTTATAGTTTTGCCAAAATGCTGCAATTACTAGCCATACTAACCACGCGTAAAAAAATACCGCCCCAAAGTAAGCATTGTGCTCAGCGCCAGCCACGGCATAGTTTAAAAGTACTTGCACAGGGAATAACACACAACAAGCAAGCACTAAACCACCGCAACTGCCTATAATAAAGCGGTTCCACCTTGCATACGCGTCAGCGCTAAGCGTTGGTGTGCTGCCTCTGGTACGCTTTGCTAACCACATCATCATGCCAGAAAGTGGCATTAAGGCACATGCTAAGCCAAGCATTACCCAAAGTAACTTCACAAATAAACCTGCAAAATTACCAAAATGGAGTGGGAAGAGTACTTCAATAATTTTAATTGATACCCCAGCTATATCGCCAAAACTACTCATTGAAGTGATGTACTCCCCTTGCCCATTGTAATGCAATAACTGAGAAGCCACGGCTTCGCCTCCTAAAAGGCGTAAATACACTTGTGCGTTTGTATCGTTATGCGCCATTACCGTGGCATCTAAAATAACAGCGTGTGGGTAGCGTTGCTGCGCATCACTTAAAATAGCGGTTATGTTAGTTGGCTGATTTACATGACTAATTATTGGCTCAGGAATAGCTGTAAAAGTTTCTATCAACTTATCTTGGTCGCCTCCAAAGCTAACAAAAGCTGCTGCAGGTAGTAAAATTACGGTTGCGAGCCCTAAAAATGCGCCGCTAAAGCCAATTACAATATTAAAAATACTGCCCCAAATGCCCATTACTTTGTGGCCGTCACTTATGGTTACATCAAAGCCTTTAAGCCACCTAAAGGTGAACAGCTCTTTAATTAATTTACGATGTATAAATAAGCCAGTTACCGTACTTACTAATAATGTTAAACCTAAAAACCCAGTTAAAATAAGCCCTATAGGTCGCCCTAAATGTAAGTCAGCGTGAAACTCACCAATGTAGCTAGCTGCATCTGTTTTTTTATTGGCATAATATTGCTTACTGGGGCCATAGTAGGTATTTACCAACGCTAAGCTCGCTGGGTCAAATTCAAATGCCCGAAGTACTTCTTGCTGGTAATTTTCATCACCATGGTGCGATTCAAATACTAAAGCCAGTAAGTGAAAATTATGCCCTGTTGGCATAAACACATGAATGTTTTCACCAAACTCTTTGGGCACTTGAGCGTGGTATGTATTAACTAATGTGCTTATTTCGCTATTAGGAATATGTTGAGTTTGCTGCAGTGATTGGTTGGCCCAAATTTTTAGCTCAGGCCTTGCAAGTACTGCTAACGCGCCGGTAAATGCCACAACAAACAATAAAACGGCGGTTACTACGCCCACCCAACTATGTAATAAAAATAGCTTTTTTAAAGTAATTGATTTCATCCTTGCCCCTGCATTAATGCAAAATAACTTAAAATTCCATGCACTAAACACAAAGTGATCATGAGTAAAAATGGCTGCCATGCTTTTTCGCTAATGTAGGCATATATAAACAGCCCAACCCAAATAATTGGAAACAGTAAAATAGGCAGTAAAATTTGTTCACTCATTTGTAATGGCAAGTAGGTAGTCATTCCGGTGATCATCACCGTAGCGGTTACCAATGCCAATACGCACGCCATTAAATGGCGACGCCTTGTAGCGCTAAAGGTTTTTTTATTATTCATTTTTAGCTCATTTAATAAATAGCAGGCGCGCACACCTGCACATGCAAATAACAACCATTTGCATTATATTGCGCATTTGTAAATTTATGCAACATATTATCGTTACTTAATAAGCTAACAAGCTCCTTTTTATTCGCACAATCAATGCCTGTTTATTTATAAAATTACATTTTTTGAGCATACTTGGTATTTAGGTAGGCAAATATGATGAGCTAAAACTGTTTTTAAATAATCCCAAAAACAACTGCGTTATCATACTGATCAGTGCTTAACTGCTTAGCCCATTAAAATAACGACTAAACAGGCAAATTTTTAACTTTAACAGTCAACAAACTCTATAATTATTGTTATTTTGTTAAGGCATATGCAAAAAGCTAATTGTCCCTAGGCAGGCTCTTTTAGCAGCTGTTAAACAAATCACTATACATTGATAAAATGAAAGAAATTAATGAACGATAAAATCAATCCAGACGCGTTACACGCACTAAAAATTGCATTTACTTACATGCCGCAAGCAATTGAAGTAACAAAGTACGAATATGGCGAGCGCTATCAAACAGTGCTTGATCATATTGAAGCCGTGCGCGAAGTGTTACTTATAAACGATGTATACCCAGAAGAAGTAGGCGGCGACATAAACCCAGAATACACGCCTAATTCTACCTATTAATGGGAAAAGTTTGCTAATTGAGCAAAACAATTAAGTTCGCGTGTTGATAGCCTAACACCCATTACTCAATATATTGCTTAACGGTTTACGCCTGTTGGTATAAACTGTTAAAAACATATAAATAAATGTGCCTATCTGCCGATACGCATAACGGTATAAAATACAATTAAGGTAATTGCGGTGAACTTTTTAAGGCGTTTTCACGATATAGTCTCAGACCAAACTCTGGATTTTAATTCTAAAATTAAAAACCTACTCGCGTTTGGCCTAGAAGTGTTCAGCCTTGATGTAGCAATAATTAGTAAAATTGATGCTAATACGTACACAGTATTACATGCTCTAACACCCGATAGACATAATGACTCCCACACGGTGTTAGCCTCCGCTTTTCGTGGGTTAGCTTAATTCAAAGCCAGAGCCATAATTAGTTTGTCAATTAACTAAACAGCAGAGGCTAACATGAATAAACATAGCATACTTTTTATCGGTCTTGATACACATAAAGAATTCAATGAAGTCGCCTATATTGAAGAACATAGAGGTGCGCAACCTGTTCATCTTGGCCGAGTTTCGTCTTCCAAAGTGGCCGTTCAAAAGCTTGTTCGTCAGTTCGAATCGAAATACTCTGGCGCAACACTTCATTTTGTTTATGAAGCAGGCCCATGTGGTTATTGGATTTACAGGTTAATTACCAGCCTCGGCCATTGCTGTTACGTGGTGGCGCCCTCTCTTATTCCTAAAAAACCTGGTGAGAAGATTAAAACCGATAAACGTGATGCTCTTAAGCTTGCTAAATTACTTAAGTCTGAAGATTTAACACCTATCTATGTTCCCGAGCCTGAAGATGAAGCTGTACGCGATTTATCTCGTGCACGCGAAGTGGCAATGAAGGACTTAAAAGATGCCAAATATCAATTAAAGGCGCTGTTGCTTCGCAATAATATTAATTATAAAGGCACTGCGAATTGGTCACAAAAACATTTACGTTGGCTCACTGAGATTGTGCTGCCACACCCCGCTCAGCACATCGTCTTACAAGAATTTTTACACACAATTACCGAACGAATAAGCCGACTTGAACGGCTAGACAATGAACTAACACACCACGTTCACCAGTGGCGTTATTATCCTGTTGTCAAAGCAATACAAGCTATGCGTGGTGTCCGTTTGTTGGTCGCCACTGGCGTTGTTGCTGAGCTTGGCGATTTATCGCGTTTCGACCATCCCCGTAAATTAATGAGTTATCTCGGTCTTGTACCCAGTGAACACTCGAGTGGTGGCAAACGCCATATTGGCGCCATCACAAAATGCGGAAATGGCCGAGCAAGACGCCTTCTTGTGGAAGGTGCACACACTTATCGGTATGCGGCAAATATATCAACAGATATGCAAAAACGACAAGAAGGCTTACCAAAGGACATTATTGATATTGCGTGGAAAGCACAGATTAGGCTCTGCAAACGCTATAAAAAAATGATAGCCAAAGGGAAACACTACAATCTGGTTGTTACCGCCATTGCCCGAGAAATGATTGCGTACATATGGGCTATTGCAAAAGAAGTGGTGCTTACGCCAGTGAATACAAAACTTAGATTGGCAAGAGTACCCGCATGATAAACGTATTAGAGTTAATGCATGGGATCAAGCATCGGGTGTGGCACAACCACCGACGGCGTTAGGATGGCAGTGCAGCTAACGCTGCATTGAACCACGAACATAGACTGAAGACAGGTGCCACGACGAAATAAGTAAGGTCTGCTCTGTTACTAGAAATAGTAATAACCAACGAATATCAGCAAGATAACCGACGACATTACTTGCTTCATCCTATGTATTAACTCGCTCTAATTCGAGCTAAAGTAATTATGGCTTAAAAAGTTAGGCAGGGATCAGTGCGTTTAACTTGACAGTGGGAGTCATACCAACGCCTTATTACCCGGTACACAATTTGAGCTAGATGGCACCTATTGCGTCCATACGTTATCTGCGGGCTCGGCGCTATCGTTTCATAAAGCCTCACAAAGTACGATTGCAACTCACCCTTGTTACATAAATTTTCAACTTGAGTCCTACATTGGCGCACCTATAAAAGTAGCCGGTAAAACTTTTGGCACGGTTAACTTTTCATCGCCTAACGAGTCAACTGCATTTAGCGACGAAGCCTACGATTACATTGAGCTATTTGCCCAATGGTTAGGATCTGAATTTGCAAAAATAGACACTAAAGAGCAACTTTTAAAAAATAGCTACACCCTGTCAAAGCTCGAAAACATCGCTAATATCGGCACTTGGGAGGTCGATTTAATCGAGAACAAAGTTTATTGGAGTAAGCAAACTAAACGCATTCATCAGGTAGCCGATGACTATCAGCCAATAGTTGATAACGCGATTGAGTTTTACAAAGAGGGCGCCAGCAGAGAAGCCATAGACCAAGCAGTAGAAAACGCCATAAACAAAGGTGAAAAATGGGATTTAGAACTTGAGGTTATCACTGCACAAAACCAAGAAATTTGGATTTCGACTTTTGGAGAAGCCGAGTTTCACGAAGGTAATTGCATAAGGCTATTTGGTACATTTCAAGACATTACCGAATCAATCTTACTTAGAGAAGCGCTAAAAAAGAAAAAAGCCGAAGCAGAGCATATGTTAGAAGATAGAAGTATGCTATTTGCTAAAATTAGCCACGAGTTACGCACCCCCCTAAATGGCATAACCGGCATGCTCACCACCCTAATAGATGAAAAAGACACTGAAAAACGAGACGAAAAAATAAAAATAGCGCTACGCAGCGCTGATATTTTACTAAATATTATCAACGAAGTACTCGATTTTTCTAAAATTAATCATGGTGAATTAAAACTAGAGCCAACCGATGTACTGCTTAAAACCATATTTAGTGATTTAGCCTCTTTATATACCCCGTTATTTAAAGAAACCCATGTTGAATTAATCATAGAAAATACAATTGATGATAGCTGCTGGGCCTTTTGCGACAGCACACGCCTGAGCCAAATTACCTCTAACTTATTAAGTAACGCGTTAAAATTTACCGAGCAAGGCCATGTAAAACTTAAAACACAGCTCATAAATAATAACGATGCGCTATCTCTTGGTATCACTGTTTCTGACACTGGTCGCGGAATGACCCCTGCCTTTTTAGAGTCTTTATTTTCGCCGTTTACACAAGAGGTTGACGCTAAAAATAATAAAGGGGGCACAGGGCTTGGCCTAGCAATTATAAAAGAGCTTGTAGAATACATGGGCGGCACAATAAAGGTGACAAGTGAGCTACAAAAAGGCTCAACGTTTAGCATTAATATTCCGCTAGAGCTTGGTAAAGAGCAAGTAATAGACGATATTAAATCAAAAATTGAGTTAAACAGCCATTCGCTCAGTGTACTTATTGTTGATGACAACGATATAAACCGCCGTGTGCTTGATGCCTCTCTTGATAAGTTAAACGTAAAAGCCGACTGCGCCATTGATGGCCAAGACGCTATTTTTAAGTGTAAGCAAAAGCATTACGACCTTATTTTTATGGATTGCATTATGCCAATCCTGGATGGTTTTGAAGCCACTAAAACGCTGAGAGCGCAACGTATTTGCCCTAGCGAAAGCACCTACATTGTAGCGCTAACTGCTAATACATCGTCGCAAGATAAACTAGCTTGCCAGCAAGCAGGCATGGATATGTTTGTCTCTAAGCCATTTAAGCTTCCGCACATAGAAAAAGCGCTCTCTAATGCCTTAGAACATACAGCTAAAGTAAATTCGCTTTAATTTAGTAAGGACATACTATGAGAAATATAATAAGAACATTACTTTTTACTGTACTGTTGTTAGCCATATTTAAAGGCATTTCTACAGGGCAATGGGGTTCATCAATAATCGTTGTTATTGTATCAAGCGTATTGCTATTAGTTACGTTTATCAGTGGTAAGGCATCACAAGGCCGTTCAACTTATACAAGCACTGACTCTTCAATTTATGCTAGTAATAACTCACACTCTAATAATGATTGCGGTGGGGATTCTGGCGGCTGTGATTAATAATTTAAAGCGGCCTATTAAAGCTTTGTAGAACGGAGGTATTTTGCCAGCAATTAAAATTGCTAAATTCTGGCGTTCTATTGAAGCATTTGGAGAAATTTGTACGCGAATCCTTGGCCTAGGATTAGTCTATCTAATTTTCTCATTCATAGGGCAAGAATTAATAGGTGAGCAGTTCAAAAATGATGTTCTACTAAGCTTAGTCGTCTTACCTGCAATTTATGTCTTAAAAGATTCTCATAAAATTCTGGAAGCAGTTTTCATAAAAGTTATTGCAAAAGATAACTCGATAACCGTATTTAGTGGAATACTAACAAGAAGAGAAGACAAGCTAGGCTTCAAAAGTGTCGAAAATGTTGAACAAGTAACAACATTTTTAGGCCGTATTTTTGGTTACTCTACAATCCACTTATATGCTTATGGAAGCTGGGTTAGGATACCTTTCATCAAAGATCCTAAAAGCCTTAGAGTTTGGCTTGAAGAACGAATACCTAACTAAGTTCTCAAAGTCGTTAAAAAAGCCGCCTTTGGAGAGGGCGGCTTGGGTTAACAAACAGCTTTTGGGTGTACCTATTGCTGTTACATCAAGAGAAGGTTTGCCTATTAAGCTGCATTTTGGTCTTGGTTGCTTTGCTCGCTATGGCGAATTAAGTAATCAAACGCACCTAAGCTTGCTGTTGCACCACTACCCATTGCAATAATGATTTGCTTAAACGGCGTATTTGTCGCGTCACCCGCACCGTAAACGCCCGGTAATGAGGTTGCGCCTTTAGCGTCAATTTCTATCTCGCCAAACTTGCTTAGTGTAAGGTCGCTCTCTTTTAACCATTCGGTATTAGGGATCAAACCTATTTGTACAAAAATACCCGCAAGTGCTAATGATTTTTCCTCGCCTGTTACACGGTCAGTGTAATTAAGTCCGGTTACTTTTTTACCATCGCCTACTACTTCAGTGGTTTGCGCATTTTTAATAATAGTGATGTTGCTTAAGCTATTCGCTTTGCGAATAAGTACTTCGTCAGCGCGCAGCGTATCAGCAAACTCAAGTACCGTTACATGCTCTACAATGTTAGCTAAGTCGATAGCCGCCTCTATACCCGAGTTACCACCACCAATAACGGCAACAGGCTTACCCTTAAATAGCGGACCATCACAGTGTGGGCAGTAAGCTACGCCATGGCCGCGATATTCTTGCTCACCAGGTACGTTCATTTCACGCCAGCGTGCACCGGTTGCTAAAACAAGCGATTTAGCTTTTAAAGTAGCCCCGTTTTCAAGGGTAATTTCATAACCATTACTACCGCGACCAAGCCCTGCTGCGCGTTGGTTATGAATTACATCTACATCGTATTCTTTAACATGCTCTTCAAGCTGAGCAACAAGCTTTGGACCTTCAGTGGCTTTAATCGAAATAAAGTTTTCGATAGCCAACGTATCGGCAACTTGGCCACCAAATCTATCGGCCACTATACCGGTGTTTAACCCTTTACGAGCAGAATAAATAGCGGCTGAGGCACCCGCAGGTCCGCCACCTACTACTAACACATCAAACTCGCCTTTTTCGCTTAATGCTGCAGCTTGCTTAGCAGCGCCTTTAGTGTCTACTTTATTTAAAATGTCGGTCAGGCTTAATGCACCTTGGCTAAACGGTTCGCCATTTAAGTACACAGCTGGTACTGCTAAAATATTGCGCTCTTCTACTTCGTCTTGAAAGAGTGCGCCGTCAATCATTGTTGCTTTAATTTTGCTATTTGTTGCTGCCATTGTATTTAGCGCCTGCACTACTTGTGGGCATGTTTGGCAACTTAAGCTTATGTAAACTTCAAAATTAAGTTCTTGATTGAGTGATTCTATTTGTTCAATGTCTTCGCTTTTTGCTTTGCTTGCGTGTCCGCCAGTGTGTAAAAGCGCTAACACTAAACTTGTAAATTCGTGACCCATAGGTACGCCAGCAAACGTAATGTGGGTGTTTTTTTCAGGTGAATGCACAACCATAGATGGGCGACGTGCGCTCGAATCAGGGTTGCTCACTACCGTAAACTTATCGCTTAGCGAGGCTAAATCGTTTGCTAAGCTTTCTACTTCTGCTGATTTTTTGCTGTCATCCAAGGCAATAAGCAGCTCAACAGGTTGAGTAAGCGATTCAAAATGGCTTTTTAATTGATTTTTAATGTTGTTATCTAACATGGCTTAACCCTTTTTAGGAAAATTTAAACAGCAAGCCTCCCATGCCAACTAATGCATGTGCTAATGAGTCCGAGTTGAGATAGGAGGCACCAACAAGCGAAATGATGTTGGTTTAAGGGCAGTTACCTGCCCTCATAAAAGTGGGTAAACCTGTATTTAGATTTTACCAACTAGGTCTAGTGAAGGAGCAAGTGTGTCTTCACCTGGCTGCCAAGATGCAGGGCAAACTTCACCGTCGTGAGTTGCAATGTATTGTGCAGCTTGTACTTTACGTACTAACTCTTTAGCGCTACGGCCAATACCTAGGTCATGCGTTTCGATTACTTTGATTTCGCCCTCTGGGTTCATTACAAAAGTACCGCGAAGTGCAAGGCCGTCATCTTCAATCATAACGCCAAAGCTGCGAGTAATACGGCCAGTTGGGTCGCCAATCATTGGAAATTTAATTTTACCAATAGTGTCTGACGTGTCATGCCATGCTTTATGCGTGAAGTGAGTATCAGTTGATACTGAGTAAACTTCTACACCCATTTCTTGTAGCTGCTCGTAGTAATCAGCAACATCGCCAAGCTCAGTAGGACATACAAACGTGAAATCTGCAGGGTAAAAGAAGAAGATTGACCACTTACCTAGTACGTCTTTTTCAGACACTTCTACAAAGTCACCATTGTGGTATGCAGTTGCGTTAAAAGGTTGAATTTTTGTGTTGATCAATGAAGTGCTCATAGTATTCCTCATTTATATTTAAAGTGTTTTAAAGTTACTCAACGCAGCCAAAATGTGTGGCCTTTCGCGTTGGCTTGATTAATACAATAAGCCCATTGGTAAACTAAATAAAATTGATTGTTTAGATTAAAACAATCGATTTTTAAGATTGAACTATCCAGCTCTTCTATTCGTAAACGATTTATTACCTGTAAGTGCTAAGAATACTGCTACAATAGCCGCGCTAAAAAACACACAACATAAGGCATGCTGTAATGGAAAAATTTGTTAATCATATTCAACTTGGCTATTTGGGGTTACTCCCCTTTTTGGGCTGTGTAGCGTGGCCGCTTATGTTTGGCAGTAATAGCGTTAACTTGGAGTTTTTTACTTTTTACAGCATTGCCATACTGGCATTTATGGCGGGCAGTTTATGGCGCGCTGGGATGCAAAGCTACAGCGATGCAATTAAAGCGGTTGTGCCTGTTATACCCGTACCATTTTTATCGTTTATTCCGCTGGAGTGGGCGCTTGCCTGGTTAGGGGCTAGTTTTTGGTTAGTTCTTATCTTTGAAAAAGCCACACCACAATGGCAAACCTACCATCGCGATTATCAAAAAATGCGCTTTATTCTTACCTCAGTGGTATTTGTGTGTCACATACTCACCATTGGTATGAGCCTTTACCCAAAATAACCTTGCGCTGCTTAACCTACTAGGCGTAATAGTGTAACATCCGCGCACTGCTATTTAAGGACGCACCATGATTGATACATTACGCCAGCAGCTTAACGAGCTTGGCGAAAACTACGTAGAAAAAAACGCCGCTTTTAAAATTAAAGTTATTCCGTTTTTTTGCGCTATTAGTATTAAAAAAGATCACAAAAATGAAGGCCGGCTCAGCTTTTACTCAAACCAATTAATAGAAATACTGTTAGTGGTGTTATTTATGTTGTTTGGGCTTACGCTTTATAACCCAGAGGCGGGTTTTACACATGGTCCTATTCATATTGTGTTTGCTATTTTAATTACCTTTAATTTAATTTTAAAACAAATAGCCATTGAAGGGCTTAAAACACGCCTTGCGTTTCATCGTTTGCATGGTGCTAATACAGCGCAAAATACTCAAAGTGCAGATCAAAACACTCACAAATCTAATTAAGTTATGTATTTAAATCCTAATTGGCGAATTCTCACCGTAGGCGATGGCGATCTATCGTTCTCTAATGCGGTGGTTAATCATATAAAACCGGCAAAGTTAGTCGCATCTACTTATGATAGCGCTCAAACCATAGAGCAAAAATACCAGCACAATGCGCTAAGTAGTTTAAAAAAGTGTCATGTTGAGGTTATTAATTGCTTTGATGTAACGGAGCCTTTATGTTGGCAAAAATTAGCTGCCCACCAGCACAGCTTTGATGTGGTTATTTTTCAGTTTCCGCTTATTCCAGCCTTTGTAGGGCGCGAAGCATTTGAAAGCAACACTCAAAAAACCAGCATGAACGTGCTTAATCGCGCGTTACTACATCAATTTATTAAATACGCTAACAAATACGCACTCGACAAAAGCGGCCCTATGCTTTGCTACATAACCTCAAAAGATGTAAAACCCTATCGCGAGTGGAATATTGAAGGCAGCTTAAGTAATGGCCTTGAGGCTAAATACGCGGGCCAAATGCCTTTTGATATTAACCAGTTTGATGGTTACAAAATAAGAAACGTAGACCGTGATAAACACGTAAAAGACACCACTGGCATCACTTATGTGTTTACGCCTAAAGCAATCTCGGCGCAATCTGACGAACTAAGCACGCACCTTACAAAGCCTGCGTATTTAGGTGAAAATCATTGCTCGCTTTGTCGGGTAGGCCCTTTTATTGCTACCGAAGATGAAAACAAACACCTTAACGCTAAAAAGCACCAACAAATGCTTAAACTAGAAGATGACTGGCAGGCGTGGCTTACTGACTTTTACAACCACACTTTATAACCCTGTTTTATAGCTCAATTTAATTAAATCAGCGGCCTTTTCAGCAATGGCAATAACAGGTGCGTTTGTGTTACCTGTTACTATGGTTGGCATAATTGAGGCGTCAATAACCCTTAAGCTGCGTATCCCGTGTACTTGTAGTTTGCTATTAACCACCGCCATATTGTCGGTGCCCATTTTACAGGTGCCCACAGGGTGATATTCGGTATCGGCAGTTTGGCGAATAAATTCAATAAGCTGGGAATCGTTATTTACATCAAGCGGGTAAACCATGTTGCCACGAATTTTATCAAAGGCGGGGCTTTGCATAATACGCAGCGCTTTTTTAAGCCCTGCAAGCATGAGTGATAAATCATCAGGGTGGCTTAAATAATTAGGGTCGATAAGCGGCGCACTGCGTGGATTGCTATTGGCAAGCCTTATTGTCCCTCGGCTTTTGGGGCGCATAATACTACTGTGAATACTATAACCATGGCCAAAGTGAACTTTGCGACTATGATCGTCCACCAACCCAATTACAAACTCAAGTTGAATATCCGGTGCAGGCGAATTATCCAACACATTAATAAACGCATGTGACTCAGCAAAATTACTGGTTAATATTCCGCTGCGTTTACTAAACCACTGCGCACACCCTTTAATAATACTTGCAGCGCCTTTTACACTTACCCCAAAGGTGCCTTTTGCAGTATTTGCTTTACACAAAGGCACCACGGTTAAGTGATCTTGTAAATTACCCCCTACTCCTTCCAGTGCATGTTCCAGTGGTATGTTATGCGCTGCTAAATGCGCTTTGGGGCCAGTTCCTGAAAGCATTAACACCTGCGGAGAGTTAATTGCTCCGGCGCTTAAAAGCACCTCCTTTTTGGCCATTAATGTAATAATTTTACCGCCGCGCTCAAGCTCTACGCCGTAGGCAACCTTATTTTTGATTATAATTTTATTAACGTGGCTGTGGGTAAACACACTAAGGTTAGGCCTGTTTAAGTGCGGTGTTAAATACGCTTTTGCAGCACTACAGCGCTCACCATTATGTTGCGTAACCTGCGAAAGCCGTGCTCCATGTTGCTCAGCGCCATTTATATCGTCATTTAACTGTATTCCTTGCTCAACACACGCTTTTAAAAAGCAAGAGTTTACCGCACTTGGCTTAGTCAGCTCTTGCACATGCAATAGCCCTTTTGTGCCATGTAACGCGTTATTAAACGTTTTATTGTTTTCGGCTTTTATAAAATAGGGTAATAAACTGTTGTAGTCCCACCCAAGGTTGCCATTTTGTGCCCAGTTATCGTAATCGTATTTATTACCGCGTATATACACCATGGCATTAGTAGAGCTAGACCCACCTAGCACTTTACCCCGCGGCACAAAGCCACATCGGTTATTAAGCGCCTTTTGCGGTACCGTGTTGTAATGCCAACTATTTATGCCGTATGGCACACTGGCCGCAATACCCGCAGGCATTTGTATTAAAGCGCTCTTATCGCTACCGCCCGACTCTATTAAGCACACACTTATATGCTGATCTTCTGATAAACGCGCTGCCAGCACACAACCTGCACTGCCTGCGCCAATAATAATATAATCAAACGTGTGGTTACTCATAGGTGCCTTTGCATCATCACTATTTAGTTCTTATTGGTAGCTGCTTCTGCTTTGTGCATCCATGCAGTTGTAAATAAGCAGTTTTATTGCAGCAAGCTATTCGCTCTATAGTGCATAGATTAAATTCTAAAAACTTGATATTTTTAGACACCTTCTTTAATTTACAGCGCCAGTGTATGAGCAGCCCAATACGTGCCACCTCTTTATATTCAATAGACTCGTTAATTAAAGAACTTGGCGCAGACCCAGCAAGCGTAATGAAATCCTGTAAGGTCAATGTCGACTTTAATAACCTTGAAAACCAATATTTACCCTATTTGAGCTATGCAAATTTATTAGAGTACTGCAGCCACACGCTTAACTGCCCAAGCTTTGGGCTTAAATTAGCAAATAAACAAAACTTTGATATTTTAGGCCACATAGCCATAGCCGCTAAAAGTGGGACTAATTTAGAAGAAGCGCTTAGCTGGGTGGTTAAATATTTACACTTACACAGCCCCGCATTGTGCTTAACAACGCACTCATTAGATAATGACGAGAGCTTATTTTTATCGTTTGAATTTAACCTAAAGCCCCTACCACAAATAAACCAAGCCATAGAGCTAACGCTTGGCTTAGCCATGAGCATAATTAAAAAATTAAGTAATAATCAGTGCAAGCCTCGCACTGTGTTTTTACCGCAAAAGCTGGCAACTAATACACTCGCATACAAAACCTATTTTGGCTGTAAAGTAATAGAGCACCGCAACAGTGCGGGCATTGTAATAAACAAAGCCGACTTATCGATAAAGCTTAACCACAATAACCTTAATAAAACCGACGCGGCCTTTAATTTTTTAGCTAAACGCAACGAACACAGTCAGTCATTACCTGCCCAAGTAAGCGCACTCATAAGGCCAATGCTGCCTATTTATCAGTGTTCAAACCAAACTATTGCCGAGGCACTTAATATGCACCCGCGTACCTTGCACCGTGAATTGGCTAAACATAACACCAGCTTTGTAAAACTTAAAGACACCACACGTCGGGCGCTGGCAGCGCATTACTTGCTTCAAAAACAATACTCTATCAGCACTATTTCAATGCTTTTAGGCTATCACGAACAGGCAACCTTATGCGCAAGTGTTAAACGCTGGTTTGGGTATTCTCCACGCGCATACAGGGCAAAAAAAATGTTAAAGTAACGGCTCTTATTATTTAAGCTAAGGAGCAGGCATGAACTTTGTCATTGTCGGTACAAATTTTATTAGTGATACCCTATTAAGCGCAGCAAATACGTTACCTGCATTTAATTTATACGGTGTGTGCTCACGCAAACAATCAAGCGGCGAAGCCTTTTTATCTAATCACCCCAATACCGATGTAAAAATTTTCACCTCAATTGAGCTGGTATGCCAAGACCCCGATGTTGATGCGGTGTATATTGCAGCGCCAAATAGCCTACACAAGCAATATGCAGTAATGTGCCTTGAAGCAGGCAAACATGTACTAGGCGAAAAACCTTCAGCCGCTAATAGCCAAGAGCTAAATGCTATTTTAACTGCAGCTAACGCCAATAAACGCCTTTACATGGAAGCAATGATGACCACGCATTTGCCAAATTTTGCGCGACTTAAAAATGCGCTGAGTAAAATTGGTAAACCCCGTAAGTTTATTGGCCAATACAGTCAGTACTCATCACGTTACGATAAATACAAAAACGGCGAACGCCCAAATACCTTTTTACCGGAATTTGCCAATGGCGCTTTGCTTGATTTAGGTGTGTATCCGCTTTACCTACTTATAGCACTTTGGGGCGCTCCACAGCGCGTGAGTGCCAGCGGTGTACTATTAGATACAGGCGTAGATGGTGCAGGCGACGTATTATTAAATTACGATGATAAACAAGCCGTTATTAGCTACTCTAAAATTTCTCAAGGCGATAACATCACCGAAATACAAGGTGAGCGCGGACGCTTACGAATACATGCCGTGTCGCAGTTAAAACACATAGAGTTTGTTGCCAATAACGGGGAGGTTGAGGTTATTTCTGATAAATTTGATGAGCACTTTATGAAATACGAAGTTGCGCACTTTATGCAAACCATAAACGCGCAAAAGCGAGAGTCAGATGTTAATACACATCAGCTTGCTCGCGACGTAATGAACGTACTTGATACCGCAAGAAAACAGCTTGGGGTAGTTTACCCTAATGATAAAAACGCAGCAGCGGACTAAAGTTGACCCCCATCCGTGGGCAATCAAGGCAAGAGCCTAGTTGTAATTATGTGCTTACTTATTTTTTATTAGGTACAGCTAAATTACACAGGCTCTTTATTAAAGCGTGTAGATTTTTAATGGTTTAATATGCATAAATCTATTCACCATTCAACCAAGGCTGCGCCAGTTATTAGGCGAACTAGGTTACTCACCTCGCACCACCATTAACCCGCGCCTAGATTGCACACATTTCAATCCATTAAAGTTAGCTTGCTCTAAGCACGCTTATATAAATGAGCAAAGTTAACTTAGTACACAAAAACATGACCAATCAAGCTAGCCAATTATTAAAATTTATACTAAATTGGTAACATAAATAGGTTAACACTCATTTATAATATTATATGACCGTTACATCACTTTAGAATTTTGACATAATAGTGAATTTTGGGGTAACCTCTGCTAATAACAGTAGGTTTAGGCTATTTTAGCCTATTAGCCGCTATTCCTTAAGGTAATAAAGGTAGAATATGGGAAACCGTCGCTTATTTTGGCGCATTGTTGATAAAGTTGAAGCTTTGATAAACCAAGGAGAGTTTTCTGCTGGGAGTCGTTTACCACCAGAGCGAGAACTTGCCGACATGTTTGACGTAAGCCGCCCAACAATTCGTGAAGCTATTATTGCATTAGAAGTACGAGGCCGCGTAGAGGTCAAAACCGGCTCAGGCGTTTATGTAATAGAACAACAAGAAACATCTGTAAAAACTAAAGAGATCAGCGCTTTTGAGCTAACACAAGCTCGCGCACTCATTGAAGGTGAAATAGCCGCACTTGCCGCTCAATCAATCACCGATGAAGAACTAGCTCAATTAAAGCAAACGCTAATAGCCATGGAAAAAGGCTTATATGTAGAACAAGCAGACCGCGAGTTTCACGAAATTATAGCGCGTGCTACACGTAACAAAGCCCTTGAGTATGCGGTGGCAAATTTATGGGATTTACGTTTAAACAATTCACAAATTGTAGCTGATTACGGCAGTGTGTGTAAAAACAATAACGATTGCGTAATGGATGAGCACACCGCTATTTATAATGCGCTGCAAACACACGATGCAAGCGCCGCACGTACCGCAATGCATAAACACTTTAACCGTTTAATTAATGCATTATTTGACGCGGTAGAAGCGCGTGCGCTTGAAGAAATCAAACGTAAAAATGATGAAAAACGTGGCCTTTATTCTTTAGATGGCCTAGTTAAAAGTGCTAGCAAAACACACTAAAACGACCTAAACGTTTATAAGCCAGCGATCTATTCGCTGGCTTTTTTATTTTAAGACACTCAGCTTTTGCCTTTAGTTATGCATAATCAGCTACGCTAATTCATCGCACATATTAGTCACTCCCTCCCAAATTTAATGTGTATGCCATACAAGCTATTACTTAGCCAATAAAAAACAGATACACTGCGCAAAACTAGACGATTGTTACCAAGGAAAACAATGCAATCATCCACTAAAGACTTTTTGCTCGCGCTTGTGTGCGTTATTTTAGCAATGATCACAATTCAATCTGGCGCCTCATTTGCTAAGCAGTTATTTCCGGTCGTTGGCCCCGAAGGCACTACTGCACTTAGGCTTGGCTTTTCTGCACTTATTTTGTGTTTAATATTTAAACCGTGGAAACACCTACCAGCTAAGGGTAATCGGTTATCAATTGTGGTATACGGTTTAAGCCTAGGCGGAATGAACATTTTATTTTATTACGCCATTGAGCGTATCCCTTTAGGGATTGGTGTTGCGCTTGAATTTACCGGCCCATTAGCGGTGGCGTTATTTAGCTCACGCGCTAAGCGCGACTTATTTTGGGTGGCGTGTGCAATTGCGGGTATTTTACTGTTACTGCCCGATATGAGCAGCCAAGAAAGCCTAGACCCAATTGGCGTAATACTCGCGCTAGGTGCCGGTGCTTGCTGGGCAGCCTATATTTTATTTGGCAAAAAAACCGGCACACAAAGCTCAGGCGGCGCAACGGTCGCACTCGGCATGACCGTAGCAGCCATTGTACTTGTACCTTATGGCGGCATATTACAAAGCAGTGCGTTTACATGGAGTGTTATACCGCTGGGCATTGGCATTGCTTTTTTATCAAGCGCACTGCCCTATACACTTGAAATGGTTGCACTGCGTAATATGCCCGCTCAAGGGTTTAGCATTATGCTAAGTTTAGAGCCTGCATTTGCCGCCCTTGCTGGGTTTATTATACTTGGCGAGTTATTAACTTTGTGGCAATGGTTGGCTATTTTATTAGTGATTATAGCCTCGGTGGGTAGCTCATTTTCGAGTGTTAAAAAACAATAATCGCCTCTATAAAAAGGCCAGCACATAACTGCGCTGGCCTTTTAAATAACAAAATTTTATATAACTTGTATCGCGCTACTTTTTACTTGTCATTAAATAGCCGACTAGTGATATAACTGGCATACCCGCTGCCACTAACGCCACGCTTTCCCAGCCACCAGCTTCGTATAGCGGGCTTGCCATTAACGAGCCAAGCGCTCCGCCAACAAAAATACTGGTCATGTATATGGCGTTTAAGCGAGCTCGGCTTTGCGGCTCTAATGAATATACCACCCGCTGACCCAGCACCATATTTGCCTGCACAGCAAAATCAATAAACATGCCCGTTAGCGCTAAAATAATAATACCGTGTGGAAGCTCAAATATACTGGGTAAAAAGCACGCAGCAGCAATCACTTTTGCAAGTAACTATAACTGATGCGTGTAACCTTTGTCGGCTAAACGCCCAACAATAGGGGCTGCAATAGCACCAGCTGCGCCTACTAAAGCAAATAAGGCGATTTGCGATTGCGATAAACCATATTCTCTGGCTAATACAACCGGTACGCTGGTCCAAAATAAGCTAAAAGAGGCAAACATAAGCGCTTGATACAATGCCCGCTGACGCAGCACGGGCTGCTGTATTATTAGCTGCTTAAGCGATTTTAATAACTTAAAGTACGTTGTATTGTGTGCCGGTTGCCTGCTCGGTATAGCAAAATATATAACACTGGCTATAAATGCCATACAGCCTGCGGCAAAGTAAAATACGGCTCGCCAACCAAAATGATCGGCTATTAAGCTTGCAACTGGCCTGGCTAATAAAATACCCAGTAACAACCCCGCCATTATATTACCCAGTACTTGCCCGCGTTTTTCATCTGACGATAAATGCGCAGCAAGCGGTATTAATACTTGCACCGATACAGAGCTCGCCCCCACCAATAAGCATAATAGCAACATTACACTTGGGCTTTGCGCCAAGCCTGCGCCTATTAAACTTAAAAATGTTATGGCTAAGGTAATGAGCATTAAGCGTTTGTTTTCGACTAAATCAGCCAATGGCACTAAAAAAAAACAGTCCCATTGCATAGCCAATTTGTGTAAGCGACACAATAAAACTGGCGCTGTGCGCACTTAAACCCACATCGGGCGCTAATAGCTCAATAATAGGTTGGGCATAATAAATATTTGCCACAATAAGGCCACAGCACAGAGCAATAATGCTCACTAAGGTATTACTTATTTGCACTGGCTGTGCACGTGATTGGTTCATAAATAACTCTAATTTATAAATAATAAAACCCACTGCATATAAATGCAGTGGATAGCCATGGTAAATGTAAAAGTGTGGGTTACTTAATAGGTGAAGGCTGCCCATGCGGGCTAGATCGCAAGTACTGCTTAGGCGCATTAACGGTTGCACCAAGTTGCGCTGCAGCATGCCAAGGCCAATGCGGGTTATACAAAATACCTCGCGCTAGTGCTACGCCATCGGCTTGCTGCTCGCTAATAATATCTTCGGCTTGTTGTGGCTCAGTGATTAAACCTACGGCTATTACCGGCATACTTACTACCTCTTTAATAGCGGTTGCAAATGGTACCTGAAAGTTAGGTTTAACCGGTATTTGTTGCTCTGGGCTTAGCCCTGCTGTACTTACGTGAATAAAATCGCAGCCAAGCTTGTCTAATGCTTTAGCAAGCTCAATAGATTGTGCTAAATCCCAGCCACCTTCTACCCAATCAGTAGCAGAGATACGAATGCCTACCGGTTTATGGCTTGCAAATTCAGCTCTTAGTGCTTTAAACACCTCAAGCACAAGGCGCATACGGTTTTGCAAACTGCCCCCGTATTCATCATCACGCTTGTTTGAAAGAGGCGATAAAAACTGGTGTAACAAATAACCATGCGCACCATGTAGCTCAATTAAATCAAGCCCTAGCTCATCAGCGCGTTTAGCGGCGCTTACAAAGTCTTTAATTAATGAGTCTATGTCGGATTGGCTCATGGCTTTTGGCTCTGGGCTATTTTCGTCGTACGCGACTGCTGAAGGCGCAAGCGTTTGCCAGCCGTTTTCATCCGTTGGGCTTAATGCACCACCCCCATCCCATGGCTTTTCAGTAGATGCTTTACGCCCAGCATGTGCTAGCTGAACACCAATAGGCATAGAGCTATATTGTCTAACCGCTTTTAAACTTTTATCTAATGCTTGCTGGGTTTCATTATTCCAAAGCCCTAAATCGCCATAACTAATACGCCCCTCTGGATTAACCGCTGTGGCCTCTAAAATAAGTAACCCTGCCCCGCTTAAGCTTAACTGCCCTAAATGAATGGTATGCCAATCACTAGCTGCACCATTATTTGCTGAATACTGGCACATAGGTGCAATAATAATTCGGTTGTTTAATGTGAGTTGCCCTATGTTTAACTCCGAGAATAACTGACTCATTGCTTGCTCCTTGATGCGCACACATGTGCGAATTGAAATAGCTTACGATAACTAACGATAATGGGGATCAAACTTAATTTTTACAGTGCAAAAAATAGAATAAGTCATTACTAAAAAAGCTACCTCAAACGTTTTTTTATCAGGGCTTAAGAAGCATTAACAAACACAACAATTAGTGCAATTTTAAAAACGTGAATGGCTATTACTTTTAAACAATCATGCTAGCTGTATGTAACATGTACCTAATTTACTGAAAATCATTGGATGCGAGATGTATTTACATGAGTTAAGGTTTATTTTAACGCGCTATTTATTCCAAAAAAGTGAATTAAAATTCAATTTTATTATTCCCTGCCCCTTAACTCCCTGATAAACTGTTCACTTAATTTACTAATGTAAAACATTTGAACTGGGGATCACTTTTTATGTTTAAACCAAGCTTGTTAACCTTGGCTATTTCGAGCGCTGTATCTGGCGTATTTTTATTTCCTAATGCCGCACTTGCTCAAGAAGAAGTTGCAGCTAACAACAAATCGCTCGAAGTAATCGAAGTTACAGCAACAAGGCGCAGTGGCTCTGTGCAAAATGCACCGCTAAATATTACAGCGCTCGATGCCGATATTATGAAAGATCAAAATATCAGTGAGCTTGCGGATGTAGCACGCTGGGTACCTGGTTTAACAATTACCGATCAAGGTGGCCGCTCAGGCTCTCCTATCATTGTTCGTGGTTTAAACACTAACTCGTCTGGCCCATCATCAGATGGCGGTACAGTATCAACTTACATTAACGAAATTCCGGTTTCGGTAGATATGCGCTTGGTAGACGTAGAACGTGTTGAAGTACTTATTGGGCCACAAGGCACCCTTTATGGTGCGGGCACATTAGGCGGTGCAATTCGTTACATGCTTAAAGAGCCTGAGCTTGATTTTACATCGCTTGAAGTTTACGGCGATATGTTTCAAACCCAAGAAAGTGACTCTTTAGGTGGCGAAGGCGGGTTTATTGTTAACCTTCCTATTATCGAAGATGAACTTGCAGTGCGTGCAAGCTTAAACGTATATGAAGACCCAGGTTTTATTGATTATGCTTACACAGTGCGTGAGCCAGGTGTATCGCTTGCCGACCCTGATTGGAGCGATAGCGCTGCAGTTAACGAAAACATTAAAAATGTAAAAGACGCCAACGGCGAAACAACTACCACAGGGCGTATTTCTGTACGTTGGAAACCAAGCGAAACATTTGAAGGGACACTTAATTACTTTTACCAAAACCAAGACAGCGAAGGCCGCTCGATTGTTCATTACAACAGTTTAAACGATGATAATGGCTTAAGCGATATTGTAGGTAAATACGAGTCTGCTTATCGTTATGAAGAGCCCCGCGAAAAAGAAGATCAATTACTAAGCCTCGAGCTAAAAGCAGACCTAGGTTTTGCAGAGCTAGTATCGGCTACGGGTATTTCAAGCTTTGATGCCGACGGCCAACGCGACCAAACCGATTTACTTATTCGTCTTGATTACGGCTACGAAGAATTTCCAGCGTTTTCATCTTTCACGCGTGAAATTGAAGAAGAAGACACCTTCACTCAAGAAATTCGCTTAGTGTCTCAAAGCGACAGCGACTTTAACTGGATTGTGGGTGGCTTTTACAACAAAACAGAAACCGAAGCATCAAGTAGAGAGTTTACGCCTGGGTTTGACCAATTTGCTATCGATAACTTTGGTGGCGCTCAGCTAAGACCTGACTCATTAGAATACTTAGAGCTTACAAAAAGTAAAGTCACTGAGTCTGCGCTATTCGGCGAAGTTGGCTACCAAGTTACCGAAAAATTAGATATTACCATTGGTGCACGTTTTTACGAATACGATGTAGAGGCGCAAGCAGCATTTGACTTCCCGCTTGCAAATACACTTTATGGCGATGCAGACCCTGATGCAATCACCGTTGCTTACGAAAAAGACGAAGCAGGCGATAACGGTAACTTATTCAAATTTAATGCTAAATACCAGTTTACTAATTCAGTAATGGGTTATGTAACAGTAAGTGAAGGCTTTAGAATTGGCGGTTCCAACCTTCTAGCTGTTTGCCCTGATCCTATCCCTGAAAACCAGCAAACAGGATGTGGTAACGCTGACGAAAGGCTTTTTGATGCAGATACTACTACAAACTACGAGTTAGGCTTTAAAAGTACCTGGTTTAGAAGCCAACTACACTTTAATGCCGCGTTATTCAACATAGATTGGGATGATGCACAAATTACAGGCGCTACAGATGTAGGCCAATTAACGTACCTTTCAAACGCAGGCAGCGCAAATGCAAAAGGGATTGAAATTTCTTCCCGTGCGATTTTATCTGACTCATTCTCGGTTTATGCAACTTACGCATACACCAAAGCAGAGCTAACATCAGACGCACCATTTTTGTTTAATGCTGATGGCACCGATGGCGCAGAAGACGGCGACCGTTTACCGGGCTCGCCAGAGCATCAGTTCTCAATGGGTGTAAACTATCAAACAGATGTGTTTAACGACAAAACCCTTGATATTAACTACGGTTTAACCGCACAAAGTGATGTAATTTCAAAAGTAGGTTTGCATGACAATGGCGAAACCCTGCCAGGTTACAGCTTAAGTAATATTTCTGCTAAGCTAACGGCTGATGAGTGGTCTACTACTTTATACATTGATAACGTATTTAATAAATACGCCGTTACATCAGTACGTCGTTCAGATGCCGATATAACAACTGCAAACGGTGCCGACATACAACGTAACTACGGCCACTATATAAATCGCCCACTTACGGTAGGCGTTAAATTTAACTACAAATTTGAAATATAATTTATAGTCACTTTTAAACAATGTTTTAAGGCTCAAATTTATTTGAGCCTTTTTTCTTTATTAACGCGCAACTAAACAATAAAAATTAAACAATGCAGCCAAATTTAAAACAACTCCACCAAAGTGCAATTACACATTTAAACCAAGGCAATATTGAACTTGCTCATAAAGCCTTAGTTGAATTAGTCACTCAAAAAACCGACTTTGCTGATGGATACTTTTTATTGGCGATGGTTAATTTACGTGTTGGGCAAATTCACAAAGCCATAAAGCTAATAGAAAAAGCCCTTAGCCTTGGTAAAAGCATTGAATACAGCGCGCAGCTTGCAAAGTGTTACGCATTAACAGGTGAGCTTACCAAAGCCAAAAATACCGCTTTAGCGATACCCGTTGAGCAAATAAAAAAGAGTCTTGATGCCGATACCCTAGGTGTAGCGCTTACACAAGCAGGCCTGCACAAAGAGGCACTAAACTATTTTAACTGCGCAATTGAACTGGCTAACCATGCAAATAAACCGCAACCTCAGTTTTATTATAATTTAGGGGTAAGCGCTAAATTTTTAGGCCAATTTGAACAAGCCAAAAATGCCTTTGAAAGCGCCATTGCGCTAAATTCACTGCACCACGCAAGCCATTTCGCATTAAGCGATTTAACCAAAGCGACGCTGCAAACTAACCATATTGAACGCTTAAAAAACGTCTTTGAGCAAGTAACACACCCCGATGCAAAATTACACATTGGCCATGCACTTGCAAAAGAGTACCAAGACATAGGCAAGTTTGATGATGCGTTTAACAGCCTAGAGCAAGGAAAAGCCACTAAACGCGCTATACAGCCTTTTGATCATAAAAGCTCAGCCGCATTATTTGAACACATTAAACATTTAAGTGAGCAGAATAAACACGCGCTAACACACGGCAGCCCAACGCAAGAGCCTATTTTTGTATTAGGTATGCCCCGCTCTGGCACCACATTGGTTGAGCGTATTTTATCGAGCCACAGCGACGTACAATCAGCCGGTGAATTACAAGACTTTGGCCTAAGCGTTAAAAAATTAAGCCAAACTCAAACACCGCATGTGCTCGATACTCAAACACTCACTAAAGCGTATGAGCTTGATTTTAATCAGCTTGGGACAACGTATTTAAACGCCACTCGCGTAACCACCGGCAGCCATAAGCACTTTATAGATAAACTCCCGTTTAACTTTTTTTATATCGACTTAATAACCAAAGCCCTGCCAAACGCGAAAATTATTTGCATGCTACGCGACCCAATGGACACCTGCATTGGTAACTATCGCCAGTTATTTACCATTAATAACCCCTACTACGCATACTCGCTCGATTTACTCGACACTGCCAAATTTTACAGCCGCTTTTACAAACTCATGCAGCACTTTAGCGCCCTGCACAGCAATATAAAATTAGTAAAATACGAAGAGCTAGTCGCCCAGCCCGAGCAGCAAATAAAAGAGCTAGTTAGCTTTTGTAATTTAGAGTGGCAAGCACAGTGTATAGACTTTCACTTAAACACCGCACCGGTCTCTACGGCTAGTAAAGTACAAGTACGCCAACCACTTAACAACAAAGCAATTGGCCGTTGGAAGGCGTTTAAGCCCCATACTAATGCAGCAGTGGAGTACCTTTTAAAGCAAGGTATTAGTGTTGAATAGACGTTTTTTGGGTAGTAAGTGAACCTAAATAAGCGACTTGTGTAAGTGTAAGTCGGATAAGCGAAGCGCCATCCGACACAGTAAAATACCTTGCCAATTATTATCAATTTTTTATGTTGTCGGTGGCTAAAGAGTGCCATGAGCGGACGGTCGTAATGCTTCAAGAAGCGGTTCAGCTTGCTGCGGCCTCGGATTCTGCTAGACGAAAGAAAAAAGCAACGTACAACAAATTTAATTCGCGTAAAGCTGTGTATATAGGCTCAACGTGTTCGCTACCTGCACAAGCACCAGGTATGTCAACTAGTGCTAATGCTTCTGTCATTTTATTATCCAGTTTGACTGCAAGCTCATAGCAATTGTGATCCTTTAAAGATTGGCAAATAGCAATTGCCTCTGCCAAGACTATTTTTCTGCTCTCAAATGTTAATGAGTTATAGTCATCCGCGAACCTTTCACTTAAATCAGTTTTAATATCTTCACTTTTCTTCTTGCTTGAAACTACACAACAATAAACATTTAGAGTAGCTGTTACTTTTGCAAATAAGGGGCTATAAATTTCCTGCAACTTTAATATTGCAGAGCTTTTCGATTTTAAAATTTCTATTGAAATTACAGATTGCTGTTGAAGTTTGGTAATTTCTAGATCTTTTTCTTTGGTAATTTCAGCGACACGCTTAGTTTGAATAAAAGAAAATAACATACCCGCCACTGCTACCAAATATGGCCCACTAGCCTTTACTAGTCCTATAATATCAATAGATTGTGCAGTATTTTCCATGTTTCTTCCTTGAGCAGCTTATTAAAAACCATTTGGTGGCTTGTAACACACCAAACGGCGTATACTATAATAACCTAATAATTTCAACAATAATTACCTTTGTAAACAAGTATTTAAACAGCTAGGAATTAAGCATGTTATTTTGCCCCAAAACGACGTTTAATAATGTTATCGGATAAAATTAGGCTCCTACTCAAAAAATAGGAATAAATTTAACTTTTTCAGTGTCCAGTTATCGCACTTTGCCGAAGTCCGCCTAAGTGCCATTTGCAGACATTAGCAACGCCTGAGCTCAGGTGCATTTGAGACAACGCCTGCTTTTGCGTTAGCAAAAAAGTGGGTGGCGGATCAAATGTCATCTGCAGAGACTTTTTAGGCAGCGTTCACCGTATTCTAGGAACGAGCGTTTACGAGGCACGTGCCGAACTGGCCTTTATGACTTTTGTAAACAACAAAAAAATATTTGGATCAAACTTCGTGTCCACTTCATGCTTCAAGATATTCATAGTTTCAAGGTGCGATTTAGCCATGCGGTATGGCCTGCTAGTCGTCAGTGCATCATACGCATCAATGATCGAAAGTATTCGACTACTCAGGGGAATATCGGCACCAGCCAGTCCGTCTGGGTATCCGCTTCCATCAAATGCTTCATGATGATGTCTGACAATAGACGCGACCTCGTCTCTGTTTGTCAGGAATGTCTCACTAATTATTCTCTCACCGATAACCGAGTGAGCCTTTATCTCTTCCCTTTCATCAGGTGTGAGCTTTCCAGGCTTCGAGAGAACAGTATCACGAACTCCAATCTTACCCACGTCGTGTAATTGACTGGCAATACGCAAGTCATCTAATGAGGGGGCACTCAAATCGGCCGCACGCCCCACTTCCAACGCAAGCGCACAGACGCGGTCACAATGGCCTCTAGTATACGCATCGCGCGCGCACAATGCCGTAATGAGTGATGGGTAAGCATTTTCTTGATCTGGTGCGAGGGCAAAAGCCATTGAATATCTCTCCTTGTTCAGCAACGCCTAACAATTTAATAGTGCGCTCATCACGCATATTTTTGCTGACTTCAAGCTCATCTATCCACATTCCAACAAATAACCGAGGGTATTTCAAGATTTTAAATAAATTTAAATGTAGGATATACGCGTTGCTCGTTTGCTTGACTATATGAATAAACGACACAACTTTATCTATTAATTAGCCCTAAATTTAGCCATCCTCAATGACCGGTTATCGCTCATAGCGGCTCTTTAAAAACTTAATTTAGTTAGCCCGAGCACCCCACCACAACGCTTATTTACTTTTGTGTCGGTTCAACCTCTAATAATGTCGATTCAGATAAACATTAATGAAGCTGGTTAAAAAACTCGCTAAATTTCTTATCAACAAAACGCCAAACACCTATTTTGATAAGGAATATAGTCATGAACATTATTACAAAAACAGTTATAGCACTGAGTTTAGCAAGCCACTTTAGTGCGTATGCCATTGACCTGCGGGTCGATAACATTCGTTTATACCAAAGTAGTTCGCAAAGCTTTTCTGCGCCGAGTTCGCTGTATATTGATGATGGTAAAATAGTAAGTATTACTAAAGCGACTGACCAACGACAAAACGCCGATAAAACTATTGATGCTAACAACCAATATGCAATACCTGGTTTAATTGATTTACATGTACATTTGGGTTCATCGGGTAGTAACTTTACTGAGTTTCAGTATTTGCCGGTTAAATCGCACTTTAATTCTAACTTGTATTTAGGCGTAACAAACATTGTTGATTTGTTTTCATTTGAGCAAACCCTAAACGAAGCCGCTCAATTAAAAGCAGCCCAGCTAACCCCTAACCTTTTTTATGCGGGGACTTTGTTTACCAACCCTGGCGGACACGGCACGCAGTTTGGCGGCCACGCATACGAAATTGCAAAAGATGAAGACATAGCAGCGCTATGGAAAAAACATATAAGCACTAATCCACATGTAACTAAAGCGGTTATTGAAACCTTTGGCGGTGTGGGTAAATCGTTAACTGATAGCCAATTAAGCGAGCTAGGTAAACGCTCTAAAGCGGCTAATTTACCGTATTTTTTGCATGTTTCTACACTAAATGATGCTAAACGCGCTATTAAAGCCGGTGCAACGGCTTTAGCGCACGGTATTAATAGCGAAGCGATTGACGATGAGTTTATTACGCTAATGAAACAGCATAATGTAACCTACATTCCTACCCTTGCGGTGTATCATAACCATAGCGATGAAAAGCATAACCACACTATTAGCTCTCAAAGCGAGTTACTAAAAACCATTCCCGAAAAGCTTCAAGGGTGTTTGTTTGAAAACGTGCCTGCACCTTCAAAATGGAAAGAGCACGCGTGGGTAGAGCGTAAAACCGCTTATGCAAATATACAAAAACTACATAAAGCTAATATTACTATAGGCACAGGATCTGATGCCGGAAACCCTTACACGCTGCACGGTACTGGGTTACATAACGAGTTAGATGCACTTAAAAAAGCGGGCCTAACAAATGGTGAAATAATTAATGCGGCCACTGTTAACGGCGCAAAAGCGATTAATAAAGCCAAGAGCATTGGCAAGCTGGCTAATGGCTTTGAGGCAAGCTTTGTACTGCTTAAGCAAAACCCGCTTGATGATATAAACCACATTCATACTATCTCAGAGGTTTACAAATCAGGTATACAAGTAGACCGCCCAGCCTTAATTGCGCAAAACAAGGCTATAACACCACAAGGCCCCACTTGTAATGAAGAAGTTAAAAGCCGCCAAGCTCAGCATGTTATTGATGATTTTACCGGTGATACACCATGGCAAGCCTTGAGCGACTCGGTAATGGGTGGTCAGTCTGTGGCAACACTTACCACGCATAAAAACAGCTTAACTATTGATACAACCATTACAAAGCCGACCAGCTTTGGCGCGTGGGCAGGCGCTGAAATAAAATTTACATCGCCGGCTGATGCCTCATCATTTAAAGGTATTCGACTAACATATAAAGGTTCAAGTACGCCTTTTGCCCTGTCTGTTTATCATAGTGATGTAAAAGATTGGGATCACTTTAGTGTACTTTTAAAGCCGCGCGATGAGTGGACAACGCTTGATATTCCTTTCACTACATTTAAACAATTTGGCTTTGGTAGCCCCGTTACGTGGTCGGCCACTGAATTAACTGGAGTTAACTTAATGTGGCGTAAAATGCCAGGCGCAAGCAATGAGCCATTAAAAAATACATTACAAATCAAAGAGCTAACATACTTTTAAAAGAGTAGCAGTCAAAACACAAACTCTTTGGGTTTTGACTGTTTTTTGTTATGGTTTAATCAATTACAAAAAGAAGCACCTATTATGCTCAAACATCCTTTTTATAAATACAGCTTTTTTATTTTACTTGTTGTAGATATTGCTTATGCCCTTGGGCTCATAATTGCTAACTCTGCACCTTTTACTGCGGGTAGTGCACTTGCTGCTACCGTATGGTTTGTTACTTTTTACTGGGCTCCTGTTTGGAGTGCGGCAGCAGTTATTTTTTACCTGCGCAATAAACACATTAACAAAATAGCGTTTGAATGGTTAATAGCTGTTGTATTTATGGCACTCGGTAATGTACTTACCGATATAGTACTCACACAGCTTTTTGATGGGCACAAATCGATGGGGGTGTTTGTTGTTTTTAACGGCTTACTTTGGGGCTCGTGTATTTACTTTACCAGTATTTTTATTGAAAACAAAAAACGCGCAACAGCAGAAAAACACGCGCTTAAACAAGCCCAACTTGCTACATTGCGCTACCAACTAAACCCACATTTTATGTTTAATAGCTTAAATACAATTTCGGCTTATATTCATACAAACCCCGATTTAGCCGATGAAGTACTGCATGAACTGGCTGACATTTTAAGGTACTCCCTCGACACGGCAGAGCAACAACAAATACCTTTACAGCAAGAGCTTACAATAATAGAAAAGTACCTAAATATTGAAAAAGCCCGCTTTGGCGATAAACTCAAAGTTAATTACCACATTCCCAATACGCTTAAAAACATATCGCTGCCCCCGCTACTTATTCAACCAATTATTGAAAACGCCATTAAACATAACGCCCAACAAACGTCGTTAATACTTAATATAACGCTTAGTGAGCTACCTAACGGCGTTAAAATACAAATTAGCGATAATGGTAAAGGGTTTTCGAGCGATGTTATAAAACACGGCCATGGCAGTGGTGTAGGAATGAAAAACATACTAAAACGCGTTAAACAACTTGGTAAAAGTAAGGTACTACTGAGCAATAATAATGGTGCAGTGGTTACGTTGGAGCTAACACTATGAGCAGCAAAAACCAGCCAAACACAATGACTAAAATGCGCGTATTATTTGCCGATGACGAGCTTCCCGCTCGCGAAAAATTAAGCCATCAATTGAGTTTAATGGAGCATGTTGAAGTAGTGGGTATGGCCACAAATGGCAAAGAGGCCATTTCATTAATTAATGAGCTAACTCCGGATGTGGTATTACTTGATATACAAGTGCCTGAAATTAACGGCTTAGAGCTTATTGATTTACTTAACTACCAGCCCATTATTATTTACACAACCGCGTATGACCAATTTGCAATTGAAGCTTTTGAGCACGCCTCAACTGACTACTTACTCAAACCTTTTCCTATTGCTAGGCTAAAAAAAGCTCTCGCCAAAGCGCAGCAACAACTAGAGCTACAGCGTGCCCACTGCCAAGTTAACAACCCAGAACACGAGCAAACCTTTACATTAACCAAAAACACCATAAATAAGCTCATTAGTAAAAACGGTGAGCGGATATTTTTACTCTCCCCAAGTGACATTAAATTTATTAAATCGGAGCAAGGCAATAGTTTGGCGTGGAATGGCGATACATTTCATCACTTAAGCGATACACTCGATCAACTTGAACATGCCCTAGTAGCAAAAAACTTTGTACGAATTCATCGAAGTTATTTGGTTAACGTTGACCACATTAAAGAAATACAGCGTTGGTTTAATGGCAAATTGATGGTGATTGTAAATGATGATATTAAATCTGAACTAAGCACCAGCAGAGCCGGTGCCGATAAACTAAAGCAATTGCTACATATTTAACTTATCTAAAAACATGTTACTGATCATTACTGGTATACACACTTAAAATAGGAAACGTATGCTCAGCAAACGATACCGTTACCGACTGTGTTTGATTGCCTTTAAAGCCTAATTTAAATTCACTTGGTGTTAGCCTGCTGCCATCTGCAAACAGCGCTAACACGTGTTCTTGATTAAGCTCTCGCTTGCCAGAGGCTAAATTAGTAAGGGTTATAACCGCCCAACGCTCTCCTATTTCGTTGCTCATAAGTACATAGTTTGCAATAGAAAAGTCAGACTTTTTAGGCGTTATATTATTATCGTTTGGAAACGATAAGTGCATGCTATTTGGTATGGCTCGGTCAACGTTTAGTACATTATTTTGCGCTGCACACACATTGGCGCAAAGTACTAATAAAAATAAAAAGCTAACGACAATTTTTGCCACAATTAAACGTCCTTTTAAATTTAGATGCTTTAATACTTGATTGAAATTTATACTCGCAGTTTTTACCTATTATGTAAACACTCTATTAAACGCTCAGTAAACTAACTAAGCGCTCATTCAGTGACGCCCCATTAGTATTAATACTTTGCGGCACGTTAATAAACACATGGTTATTAAACAGGAGTAAATTACATGGCAACCACACCTAAAAATTCACATGAGGTTAGTAAAGCGCAATCGGCTTTATTAAACCCTGAGCACAGCATTCAAGTACGAGGCGCGCGTGTTCATAACTTAAAAAATGTGGATGTAAACTTGCCCCGTAATTCACTTGTTGTTTTTACTGGTATATCGGGCTCGGGTAAATCATCGCTCGCCTTTGGAACATTATTTGCCGAATCACAGCATCGTTATCTTGATTCGGTATCGCCTTATGCGCGCAGATTAATAGACCAAGTAGATGAGCCCGATGTAGATTCGATTGAAGGGCTGCCACCCGCGGTAGCATTACAACAACAGCGTGGGGCACCCTCGGTACGCTCATCGGTGGGTAGCGTAACCACTATTTCTAACGCGCTGCGAATGCTTTACTCGCGCGCGGGCGAATACCCTAAAGGGCAAGGTATACTGTATGCCGATGCTTTTTCGCCAAATACGCCACAAGGTGCCTGCCCAGAGTGCCACGGTATTGGCCGCGTATTTAACGTAACCGAAGAGCTGTTAGTGCCCGACCCGACTAAATCAATTAAAGAGCGCGCCATTGCAGCATGGCCGCCAGCTTGGCAAGGTAAAAACCTAAGCCGTATTCTTACCTCGTTAGGTTACGATATTAATAAACCGTGGAATACCCTGCCTAAAAAAGCCCGTGATTGGATTTTGTTTACCGACGACACGCCCACAGTGCCCGTGTTTCCCCAGTACACGCTTGAGCAAACCCAAGCGGCTATTAAAAATGAAGAAAGCCCCAGCTACATGGGTACATTTATAAGTGCTAAACGCTTTGTTTTACAATCATTTGCGAGCACTCAAAGTCCGCGCACTAAAAAGCGCGTATCGCAGTATATGCAAATATCACAATGCCCACAGTGCGAAGGAAAAAAACTTAAAAAAGAGTCGTTATCGGTTAAAGTAGCAGGCCTTGATATAGGTGAAATTTCGCAGTTAACACTTGGCGAACTGGCAGAAAAACTAAGCATTGCTGCCAATAACCCCGCTAAAAGTAACGCAGCCAACCCCGAAAAAGCCATTGTGGCAAAGCGCATCACAAGCGACATTATTAAACGCGTAGAAGCACTCACTAAGCTTGGTTTAGGGTATTTATCGCTTGAGCGTACTACGCCATCGTTATCAGCCGGGGAATTACAACGCTTGCGGCTTGCAACGCAAATTCGCTCAAAATTATTTGGTGTTGTGTATGTGCTAGATGAACCTTCGGCAGGTTTACACCCAGCCGATACGCAAGCACTTTTAAGCGCCCTAGATGAGCTAATAGCGGCTGGTAACTCAGTATTTGTGGTGGAGCACAATACAAGTGTAATTCGCCACGCCAATTGGGTCGTTGATGTAGGGCCAAATGCGGGTTCGCATGGCGGTAATATTGTTTACAGCGGCCCAGTTGAAGGCTTAGAGCAAGTGAGCAACTCACATACAAGTCAGTATCTTTTTAAACATAACAATAACGCAAAGCCAAATCATCAAACACAACGTACGCCAGCAGCCTGGCTTAAGCTAAGTGGTATTGAGCGCAACAATTTACACAACATCAGTGCCGAATTTCCGCTTGGAGTTATTACAAGTGTTACGGGGGTTTCTGGCTCAGGTAAATCAAGCTTAGTAAGCCAAGCCTTAGTCGAGCTTATTCAAGATGCTTTAGGACAAAAAACGCCGCCGCCAATGCCTACCGATGAAGCCGACTTGCTTGATCAAGAACTCCAAACACCAACCCATGGCAAAATAACCGAGGGCCTTGAGCATATAAAGCGCCTAATAACGGTTGATCAAAAAGCCATTGGTCGCACGCCTCGCTCAAACCTTGCTACTTACACTGGTTTGTTCGATCACGTACGTAAATTGTTTGCCAATACCAAAGAGGCAAAAGCGCGTAAATACGATGCAGGTCGTTTTTCGTTTAATGTGAAAAAAGGCCGTTGCGACAACTGCGAAGGCGTAGGCTTTGTAAGCGTGGAGCTGTTATTTTTACCTAGCGTGTATTCGCCTTGCCCTGTGTGTAACGCCAAGCGCTACAACCAAAAAACACTCGACATTACCTACAAAGATAAAACCATTGCCGATGTGCTTAATTTAACGGTGGAGTCAGCGCATACATTTTTTGCCGATGAACCCGCTATTTTACGTGCGCTAAATGCGCTCTTACAAGTAGGCCTTGGCTATTTACGTTTAGGGCAACCGGCTACTGAGCTTTCGGGCGGAGAGGCCCAGCGCATTAAACTTGCCACAGAGCTGCAACGTGCGCAGCGCGGCGATACGCTGTATATTTTAGATGAACCAACCACCGGCCTACACCCAAAAGATGTAGCCATGTTGATGACGCAGTTAAATGGCTTAGTTGATGCGGGCAACACCGTTATTATGGTTGAGCACGATATGCAAGTAGCCAGTAACAGCGATTGGGTTATTGATATTGGCCCAGGAGCCGGGGACGAAGGTGGCTTAATTGTTGCTCAAGGTAAACCTGAAGATGTGGCTCAATCTAAGCATAGCCGCACGTCAACGTTTTTAAAAAGCGCAATTTAGCTTTTTAAAAATCGCTCTAATTTAGGTTTTACAGTAACCGACATAACAAGCATTAATGTTAAACCAATGGGTAGCGCGGCTAATAGCCCCTCTACCCACGCGGTATAAAATAAGCGCATATTGGCAAAACCTATATTGTTAGTAGCGGTTACAAACGCCATTAGCGACTCCATGGTAAGCGCCATAAAAACACTAATCACTAAATTACGTTTTAGCTCACTTGCTTTTGGTAATAACTTAGCCACCAAGGTATTCATAAGGGCTGTCATTGCTAACCCCACAGGAGCCATAACCAACACCGCACTTAAAAACGAGGTAAACCAATCTATATAAAAATGCTCAGTTATACCTACATTTGTGTAAGTCATAATGCCTGTTAAGCTGCCGCCTACAAAAACAATAATACTTACCATCACCATTATTTTATAAATGATCGGTGTTTTTTTAGGCTCTACGAGCGCAGAATTTACTAAAGTAGGCGTATTCATTAAACAGGTATTTCTCTTAAAATAGATGACAAAATCAACCATATCAAATTAATTGATAATATCAACTGTTATTTAATTACCCTAATGCCAGCCATATGCCTACTAGCACCATAAGGCTGCCTGCAATTCGGTTCATCCATTTTATATTATCGCCACGGCTTAAAAATAAACGTAGGCTTTTACCGCCTGTGGCGTACGCTAACATGCAGATAAATTCGCTTATCATAATAACTAAAACAAGCACTAACAGTTGCGGGGCGAGTGCGTGTTCAACGCTAATAAATGGCGGTAGTAAAGAGATCATAAACGCCCAGCCCTTTGGGTTAGCAATGGCAGTCACAAAGCCTTGCGTAAATAGCGACTGGCGGCTTACATCACTTGGGCTATGTGTATCAATCGACATTTTACTTTTTGCGCGCCACATATTTATACCTATATAAATTAAGTATGCACCGCCTACCCATTTTAAAATATCGAACGCATTAGGGTAATTTAGCATTACGCTTGCAACACCTAATACCGCAGCAATAGCAACACTTGCGACCCCTAACAGCTCACCTATCATCATCCATAATGTGCGCCTTACACCTATGCTCATACCTAATGTCATGGCAAGGGTCATACACATACCCGGTGTAATAGATACAAAAAAGAAGGTAGGAATAAAAACGGCAAGCGCTGCAACATCAATCATTTTTTCTCTCTATATTAAAAGCAAAAAACGCGGCTAAAGTAGCCGCGCTATTGGTTACCTATTATCTACTATTGTTCAGTACTTGCCACTGGCTGAGTAATGACCTCTACTGGCTTTGCGGTATCACTCAATAAATACTTATCTAGCCATTGCTCTTGTTCCCACAGTACGTGTAATAAGCTTTTACGAGCGCGGTAACCGTGGGCTTCGTAAGGAAGCATAACTAAGCGAGCGTCTTTACCTAAGCCTTTTAGGGCGGCGTACATGCGCTCACTTTGCATTGGGAAAGTTCCAGAATTAGGATCTTCTTGACCGTGGATCATTAGCATTGGCTCGTCAATTTTTTCAGCATGGAAAAACGGCGACATGTTTGCGTACACACTTTGTGCTTGCCAAAAATCACGCTCTTCACCCTGAAAACCAAACGGCGTTAGGGTACGGTTGTAAGCACCACTGCGAGCAATACCGGTTTTAAATAAATCACTATGCGCTAATAGGTTTGCCACCATAAATGCACCGTACGAGTGCCCTGCTATAGCAATGTTGTTTTTATCGGCAATGCCTTTTTTAACCAGCACATCAACCGCAGCTTGCGCACTTGAAACTAGCTGCTTTCTAAAGTTATCGTTTGGCTCGCTGCCATCAATACCTACAATAGGCATTTTAGGGTCGTCAAATACGGCAATACCTTTAGCAAGGTAAGGCATAGGGCCCCAATAACCAATGTAAGTAAATTCGTATGGCGATTCGCGCACTTGTGATGCTACGGCTTTATCTTTGTATTCAAGTGGGTACGCCCACATAAGTACGGGTAACGGGCCTTGGGTTACATCGTAACCTGGCGGTAAATAAAGCGTGCCAGAAAGCTCCACCCCGTCATCACGTTTGTAACGTAACTGCTCTTTTGTAACCCCTTTAAATGCTGGGTACGGATGAGCAAAGTTAGTAAGCTGCGTAAGAGTATCGTTATCTAAATCACGAATAAAAAAGTTAGGTTGCTCGGTTTTAGACTCTCGCACAGTTATAAAGCGCTTGCCTTCGTCGTCAAGCAATGCACGAACACGCTCGTAGTATGGCGCTTGTGATTGCCATAAACGCTTGCTGCTATTCGTTTTTACATCGTACTGGTCTAAAAACGGAATATTACCTTGCTCAGACGCGCCGTTACCGCGCAGATACATATAACGCCCGCCAACAATTTTAATAACGTTGGCGCCTAAATCGTTACGCTCGTATATAAAGCTACCTGGGTTTTTATACGCATCGTTATAGCTTCGCTCAGAAAAAAGCACACGGTTTTTATCTGCATTGCGTGGCTGAATAACATACGTACGCACTTGGCGGTCGCTAAAGCGCCAGTCGCTAAGCATGGCAATATTTTGATTGCCCCAGACTATACCAGCATAGCGGCGCTCTACTTTAGCAAACAGCTTAGGCTCGCGTTTAAACGGCGCGCGTAGGCTGTAAATATAATCATGGTGCTTAACATCGGTTTTCATGTCGCCGCCATCTTGCGCTTCGGCCCAAATAACTTCTGCGCCTTGATCCGCGCGCCATTCAAAATCGCGGCGGCCGGTACGAACACTGTCATAGCCTTGTGGAATGTTATCGGCAAGCGGTTGTTTTACAAGTTCGGCTAATGCGTAACCGCGCATTCCCCATATTTGCCAAGTGCTGGCAAAACGGCTGTACGGTACTTGATACGAAAACGGCTCGTTTATCGCAGCAACTAATATATTGGTTGAATCTGGCGATACCGAAAACGATTTAAATAATGCAGGGCTGCCAATGGCTTGTGTATTGCCATCAAGCGTTACGTAAGCTAATTGCCCTTGGCCGTAAAATTTAAACTGTGCTTCGTCAAACGGGCTGGTTAATAAGTTTTGATAAGTACGCGCTGGGGCTTTTTCGCCTGTGCTTTGCTGTATAACAGGCACTACATTTTGACTGCTGTTTTTTAACGCGGGTTTACCTATATTAACCGCTAAATTTGCAACCAGTGCGCTGCTATCGGGCAGCCATTGGTAAGGCGTAGCGGTAATAACCGAGTTAAGCGCTGCATTTGAGAGCATTTTAGCTTGCTTTGTCTCTACACTGTAAAGCCATAAATTTGCTTGGTTTTGTTGCTCTACAACAAACGCTAAATATTTACTGTTAGATGACCATTTAGGCGAGCGAATAATACCGTTTGGTAAATAATTAATATTAATAACGGTGCCGCTTTGCACATGCTTAAGCTCAAGCGCGCTGTATTTAGCGCTAACACGCGAGCGTGAAAAGTTAGCAGGGTTTAGCTTTATACCCGCAAGTTTAAGCTCATCTTTAGCAAGCTCGTCAAGCGTCTCTACGCGCTTACGCTCAAATAAAGCAAGCCATTGGCCATCGCTCGATAAAAAACTAGTGGGTGCTAATTTGGCATCTACCACAGCGGCTAGCTCAGGCGAAGGTGTTTGATAACCTTGCTCAGCATAGCTGTTTGGCATTATTACAACACAACAAATAAAGGCAACTAACAGCCTAAATGCGTTCATGTATTTATCCTTTTGTTATTTTTAAGATTATAAAAGTTATATAAACATGTTTTGCTCTGTTCATAAAGTATTAAGCTTTAAATTACAGGGCTAAAAGATGACTTAAACGCATTATATACGCTACACTACGCAGCTATTTACTCACTACTGCGCGCTTAAAATACCATGCCTAACAAAGCTAAATCGGTCACTATTTTTGATGTTGCTCACCGTGCGGGGGTGTCTAAATCGACCGTATCGCTAGTGCTTACGCACAGTAATAAAGTAGCCGATAAAAGCAAACAAAAAGTGTTACAAGCCATAGATGAGCTAGGTTATGTGTATAATCGCGATGCAGCGGCTATGCGCTCTGGGCGCTCTAATTTAGTAGTTGTAGTAATTGACGATTTAACAAACCCGCTTATGGCATTGCTTGCTAAAAATATTGAGCAGGCATTAAGCGAGGCTTTTTTTCAGGCCATTATTGTTAGTAGTAACAACTGCGTAGAGCGCCAAACGCAGCTAATAAATAATTTAAAAGAATACAAAGTGGCTGCATTTATAATTTGCCCTGTGGCTAGTACCTGTGCGCAGTGGCTCGACAACCTTGCTACTGCCTACAATGTTATTAGCCTAATGCACGAAGTACCTTACAGCTCAGCCCCGTGTGTTTTACCCGACTACACTAAAGCAAGCCATGTAGTAACACTGCAGCTAATAAATGATTCGCCTAAAAACATACTGTTTGTGGGTGATGAAAGCTTATCTGCACAAGGTTTATTAAGTGGCTTTAATAGCGCGTGTAAAAAACACAATATAACCCCTGAGCCAGCTATTACGTGCACAAAAAGCACCCCATTACATGCTAAGCAAATATTTAGTAGCACATTACTTAATAATCCGAGTATTGACGCGGTTGTATGCGCTAATAATATAATTGCGCATGGTGTTTTAGCCGCCGCCCCGCATTTAAAAAACAATATAGTAAGCTGCTTACATATTCCTGATATTACCGAAATTCAACCTCGCTTTACTTGCGCCAATATAAACACGCAAGAGCTTGCTAAGCGCAGTATTTTAGTGCTGCAAGAACAACTTCAAACAAACACTGCACCAGTAAAAACACTGGTAAATGTAAACCTACAAATTAGAGAAACACCGTAATGAAAAAAGTGCTGGTAATTGGTTACGTATGGCCAGAGCCAAATTCGTCTGCTGCGGGTACGCACATGATGTCGTTATTAAACGCGTTTAAAGCGCAAAATTGGCAAGTAGAATTTGCCACCCCAGCACAACGCACCGAGCACATGGTAAACCTAGATCACTTTGGTATAACCAGTCAAAGCATTGCCTTAAACTGCGAAAGTTTTGATGAGTACGTTAAAGCGTACAACCCAGACATAGTGATGTTTGACCGCTTTATGATGGAAGAGCAATTTGGCTGGCGTGTAGATAAACATTGCCCCAATGCCATAAAAATACTCGATACCGAAGATTTACAATGCCTACGTAATGCTCGCCACGAAGCGCACAAAGGCGAGCGAGAATTTACCACCAGCGATTTACATTCAGACATAGCAAAACGCGAAATAGCCGCAATATTGCGCTGCGACCTAAGCTTAATTATTTCAAGCTTTGAAATGCAATTACTTAGTAGTGTATTTAACGTAGAAGCCAGTTTATTACATCATCTCCCTTTTATGGTCGATTTAACCGCTTTACCTGCGCAAACAAACTCGTTTGAACAACGTGAGCACTTTATGACCATAGGTAACTTTAGACACGCCCCCAACTGGGATGCCGTGCTGTACTTACAAAAAATATGGCCGCTTATTCGCAAGCAATTACCAAAAGCAGAACTGCATATTTATGGCTCTTACCCGCCACCAAAAGCAACAGCACTTAATAACCCTAAAACCGGTTTTTTAATAAAAGGCTGGGCCGAAAACGCCTATGAGGTAATGCAAAGCGCACGCGTATGTTTAGCCCCACTTCGTTTTGGCGCAGGTATAAAAGGCAAGCTGCTAGAAGCAATGATAATGCAAACCCCCAGTGTAACTACCAATATAGGCAGTGAGGGCATGCACAACGAACTACCATGGCCTGGTAAAGTGGCTAATAATACCGACGACTTTGCAAATGCAGCCGTTGAGCTTTACAACAATCAAGCCGGTTTTACACACGCGCAGCAAGCTGGCAATACGCTACTTAATACCTTGTACGACAAAGTAAAATTAAGCGCGGCGTTAATTAATAAAATTGACTCTATAAGCAACGATTTAAAAGCGCATAGGGAAAAAAACTTCACCGGACAAATGTTAAAACACCATACTATGCGCAGTACGCAATATATGGCGCAATGGATTGCTGAAAAAAATAAAAAATTAGATTAAAAATGACTAGACTCCTACAGATTTGTGTTTAAAATCGCGCCCATTACAAATGGGCGTTTTAGCCTATACTTTTAGCTAATTTATTTACACACTGGTCCATACAAGATTTGAAAACTGCAACCTTTACTGAAAAACGCAAATTTATCGTTAAATTAGGTAAAATGCTTCATAAGTACGGCACCCCAGCGTACCGCCTAGAAGCACACTTAATGGAAGTGGCCACTTACTTAGGACTTAAATCGTCTTTTGTTATGTCGCCAACTTCGGTAACGTTTGTAATTTGGACTGATGGCCACGAAGACGAATACACCCACGTGGCACGCGTAGACCCAGGCGATCACGACTTAGGCTCACTTGCCGACACCGACGACTTAGTTAATCAAATGCTCGACGACAAGCTCACCTTACAACAGGTTGATGCTCAGCTTGATGCCATTTACGACATGCCAAACCCGTACAATAAATTTGTTACCGGTATTGCTTTTGCAACATCGGGGGGGGCATTTGCCATGCTAATGGGTACCAGCTGGACAGACGTTATTTGGTCTGCGTTGCTTACTTTAGTGGTGTATGTGTTTGTACTGTGGTCGGGGCGCTCAAAACGGGTTGCTCACATGCTTGAGCCCCTTGTTGCTATAGTATCGGCAGTGCTGGCTTGTGCAATAAGTGTGTATATTTCGCCCGATATAAATATACGGTTAGTCGTGCTTTCAGCCATTATTGTATTTATACCTGGTTTAGCGCTAGCGCTTGGTTTAGCAGAGCTTGCCGCTAGACATTTAGTGTCGGGTACGGCGCGGGTTATGGACTCGTTTATGCTGTTATTTAAACTGTACTTTGGCGCCTTTATTGGCATAGGCATTGGCTTTGCCATATTTGGCCAAACCGATTTTGTACAGCCCGAGCCACTACCGCGCTGGACTGCGTGGCTGGCTATATTTTTACTTTGTAGCAGCTTAATAGTGATATTTAGAACCAAACTTAAACATGCTGGATGGTCAATCGCATCTGGTTTTATAGCCTATGGCACAAGTATTGGTTCGGCTATGTACCTTGACTACACGTTAGGCACGTTTGTGGGTGCGCTTTCGGTTGGAGTGTTTAGTAACTTATTTAACCGCGTTGCAAATGCGCCAGCTTCCATTGTTGCCATGCAAGGCTTAATTGTACTGGTACCCGGCAGTAAAACGTATATTGGCTTAAACTCGCTTATTGAAGGCCAAGACTTTGTTTATGCCGAGCATATAGGCCAGCAAACGTTTTTAATCTTTATGTCGCTTGTAGCAGGGCTAATATTTGCAAACGTAGCTTTACCGCCTAAAAAAAGCTTATAAGCTTGTTACCATTTAAAAGCCCGTTTACTTTGTAACGGGCTTTGTTGTTTAACGCGCTATTCGCTATGAGGGATGGTGAGTACAATTTTTCCTAAGTGTTGTTTTTGTGCAAACACTTTTTGCGCCGTAACAATTTCGTTCAATGGGAATGTTTGCGCCACAATAGGCTTTATTTTTTCTTGTTCAATAAAGTTAACTAAACTTTTAAATACCTCAGGCTCTATAACTGTACAGCCAAAAAAAGTTAAATCTTTTAAGTACAAAGTACGTATATCAAGCTCTACTAATGCCCCGCCAATAGCGCCCGACACCGCATAACGCCCCTTTGGTTTTAATACCTCCAGCAGTGCAGGCCATTGCTCGCCGGCAACAAGGTCAATGACTACATCCACACTGTTTTTACCTAAGGCTTGAATTAAATCATCTTCACGAAATATAACTTTATCGGCACCTAACTCTTCAAGCTGCTGCGCCTTACTTTTACTCGTAATGGCAATAACAAAAGCGCCACGTGCTTTAGCTAATTGCACCGCCGCTGAACCAACACCACCAGAAGCGCCTGTAATTAAAACGGTTTGCCCTTGCTGTGGGTTTGAGCGAAACAGCATGTTTTCGGCCGTAGAATATGAGCACGGAAAAGAGGCCAGCTCTTCATCACTATAGTTACTATTGATTTTATAAGCGTGAATAGAGTCAACGCGGGTAAACTGTGCAAAGCCACCATCACACTCAGAGCCAAAATACCATGGCGATTTAAGCGTTTCGCCATTAGCTTTAATTAAACATGGCTCAACAATAACGCGCTCACCAATACGGCTTTGATCTACGTTTTTACCAACAGCCACAATTACGCCGCATACATCTGCCCCTTGAATACGAGGAAAAACAAACGCATCACCAGACCAACTTGCATCGTCTTTACTGCTTTGTTTTTTAGCGTACCACGCCGTGCGGGTATTAAGATCTGTGTTATTAACACCTGCCGCCATAACTTTTATAAGTACATCGGTTTGTGCAAGCGCTGGCAACGGTAAGTTAGTTGCATACTTTAATACATCAAAATCGCCATGTTCGGTAAGCTGTACAGCGTGCATTGTGCTAGGTAAATTTGCCATTGGTTGCTCCATTATATTAATTTAAGAATACTGTTTTTTGCTGATGTAACCGCCTCATCGCCCATAACTGGCCACGCACTCGACACTCCTTCGTGCAGCAAAAACAAGCTACTGGCCAACGATGAATTTAAACCTTGCTCACCTAGCAGTTTTTTTACGTCATTTTTATGTGTTTGCACCGCAAGGCTAATAGCTTCATCTTCAGGGAACGCCGACAACGCATTAATAGATAAACAGCCATTAGGCGCAAATTGCACCATCCACGCTTTTAGTTGATCAAACATGTGCAAAACCGCCTCAACTCCCGGAGCAGGTGCATCTTTAAGTAAAAAATTAATATAGCGATTATGGCGGTACTCAAGCGCAGCAATGATCATTGCCTGCTTTGACG
>NZ_CP142030.1:3637500-3660538 GCF_035666335.1 Pseudoalteromonas sp. CuT4-3 | reverse complement strand
TAATGATTAAAAATCATGCATTTATTGCGTTCAATTGGCCAGCTACCCGACCCAAGACCGGGTATTATGAAGGCACTTTATCCACAAGTAAAAGATTGATTTTTATAAAATTGTTGATATCAGTGTATAAATATCTTAACAGACTGATTTATAGCGACTTTTATTTTAAAGCCTGATAACAGATCATAACAAAAACACACTGAGATCGCGAACCAATTTTACGATCTAAATGAGTTTTCCCATGCTTTTATTCACTTTTTAAACACCAGCTGTGGAAAACTTCTTAATTATGATGATCCTAGTTGATCACCCTACTTTATTACGGTCCACATTCTTTTAATCAGTCTCGGCCATTAATTCGCCTTTTTGCGTAAAAGCAGACCATTTTGCTTTAAAATTAATCCATAAATATCAAGCCAGCGTACAAAAAATGTAATAAACACGGTGTTTACAGCGCAATTATGATTGACTTTAAAGTGCTTAATCTATAATATCTCGCGCTCGCAATGGCACCTGTGCCAGGATCGCGACCTGCATAGGATGTTTTAACTTTAACCGATCGGATGAGATTGTTATGAAAAGAACTTTTCAACCTAGCGTTTTAAAACGCAAACGTGCACACGGCTTCCGTGCTCGCATGGCAACTGTAAATGGCCGTAAAGTATTAGCACGTCGCCGCGCTAAAGGCCGCAAAGTTCTTTCTGCTTAATATATAAGTGGAAGACTTTAGCTTTGGCAGGGAGTTACGTCTGTTAACTCCCTCGCATTACTCTCGCATATTTAACGAACCCGCTCGGGCTGCAACTCCTTTATTTACTCTTTTAGCTAAACCTAATGACCAAGATAAACCTAGGTTAGGGCTCACTGTTGCTAAAAAACGTGTAAAAAAGGCATGCCAACGTAACCGTATTAAACGACTCGCTCGCGAAAGTTTTCGTTTAAATCAACACACCATCGATAATATCGATATTGTGCTTATGGTAAAAAGTGGTATTGATGAGCAGTCTAACGAAGAAATAACCAAACAACTTACAAAGCTGTGGCGTAAAATAAATGAACGCTGCAAACCTGGTGCACCTAAACCACCACCTTTTAAAAAACGCCCAAACAAATCAGCTAAATCTAATAAACAAATCCGATAGCAATAGAATTGCAGGGTTAATTAGGGTATCTTTAGCTCACCTTTTAATCATGCGTTTAAAATCTCTAATTGAGCCTTTAAATACATGGTATCTATTCACTAAATATACGCAGGGGTATAAACACCATGAGGTTACTTAAACCACTTGTTGCTATTCCAAAGCGTTGTTTAGTGTTATTTATCCGCGGTTATCAAATGTGGATAAGCCCACTACTAGGCCCGCATTGTCGTTTTAATCCAAGCTGCTCTCATTACGCTATTCAAGCAATTAATTTGCATGGATTTGTAAAAGGGAGTTGGTTAGCACTTAAACGCATATTAAAATGCCATCCTTTACATTCAGGCGGAGAAGACCCCGTTCCTGAAAAATTAACCCGTATTAACCACCAACACGAGAAATAAGAGCTGTTATGGAATCGCAACGCACGTTTTTATTAATCGGTTTAATGTTAGTGTCGTTTTTATTATTTCAAGAATGGAATAATGACTACAACACACCTAAAGCCGATCCTAGTGCCACTACACAAACACTAAACACAACGTCACCAGAGTCAGATGATTATATACCGTCATCGTCAGATTCAGGTTTACCTGCTTCGGCTACCGCTGCTAAGCGTTCAGTTATTGACATTACGACTGACGTTTTCAAAGTAAAAATAGACACCAAAGGCGGTGACATTGTTGAAGCAGACTTACTCCAATACGAAGAAGTAAAAGGTGAAGAAACACCATTTATGCTTCTAGGCGAGTTTGATGGCAATCAATACTTCTCACAAAGTGGTTTAATTGGTTTAAATGGCCCAGACGCATCAGCGAATGGTCGCCCTACTTACCAAGCAACGCAAAAAGCCTACACGCTAAGCGGTGATGAGCTACGTGTACCACTTACCTATGTTGATAGTAATGGCGTTAGCTTCACTAAAACATACGTATTTAAAAAAGGTCAATACGATGTAGGCCTAGAGTACACAGTAAATAATGCTACAAGTGCGCCAGTGCAAGTACAGCTATACACGCAAATTAAGCGTACCGTACAAGAAAAAGGCAGCTTAGTAGATCAAAACTATTTAGGTGCAGCTTACGGTACTGATGAAGAGTCGTACGAAAAATACAGCTTTTCAGATATGGCTGACAAAAACCTTAATAAAAACACCCAAGGCGGTTACGTTGCATTTATTCAGCATTACTTTGTAAGTGCATGGGTACCTAAGCAAGACGAAACACACACGCTTTACAGCTTAATTACTAAAAGTAATGCCGCTATTATTGGTACAAAAGCAGCGCCTATAAATATACAAGCCGGCAGCGAGCAAACTCTTAATGCGACTTACTACATGGGTCCTAAAGAGTCAGATATTCTTGAAGCGATTCACCCAGATTTAGACCTGACTGTAGATTACGGTTGGTTATGGTTTATTTCGCAACCTTTATTTGTACTTCTTAAATGGCTACACAGTATTTTAGGTAACTGGGGTGTCGCTATTATTGCCATCACTATTATCGTTAAATCGTTAATGTACCCGCTTACTAAAGCGCAATACACGTCAATGGCAAAAATGCGCGCCCTTCAGCCTAAAATGGCTGCACTAAAAGAAAAATATGGTGATGACCGTCAAAAGTTCGGCCAAGCTACTATGGAAATGTACAAAAAAGAAAAAGTTAACCCTATGGGTGGCTGTTTCCCTATTTTGCTACAAATGCCAATTTTCTTAGCACTATTTTACGTATTCTTAGAATCAACAGAGCTGCGCCATGCAGAGTTCATTCTTTGGCTAACTGACCTTTCTACAAAAGACCCATACTACGTATTACCAATATTATTTGGTGCAAGTATGTTTGTGACGCAAAAACTACAACCAATGACGGTTACCGACCCAATGCAGCAAAAAATGATGACCTTTATGCCGGTTATCTTCTCTGTATTCTTCTTATGGTTCCCATCTGGTTTAGTACTTTACTGGTTAGTGTCTAACCTTATTTCTATTGTCCAGATGCTTATCATCTACCGTGGCATGGAAAAGCAAGGTATAAAAGTAAGAGGCTAGCTTAACGGCTACTCATATAAAGGCGACTTAGGTCGCCTTTTTTATTGCCTATTTTTTACCACAGCTATTCGCTACCAATAAATGCATAGGTTACAATAGCGCCATTAAAGTTACTCTCGTTGGCAAATAAATAGCATGATCAATCAAGACACAATTGCAGCACAAGCGACCGCTCCTGGGCGTGGTGGCGTAGGTATAATTCGGGTTTCTGGCAGCCTTGCTAAAAGCGTGGCCGAAAAAATAATAGGTAAAGTACCTAAGCTTCGCTATGCCGACTACGTTCCTTTTAAAAGTTTAAGCGGCGAGCAACTCGACCAAGGCATCGCTATTTATTTTGCAGGGCCAAATTCATTTACCGGCGAAGACGTACTTGAACTGCAAGGTCACGGCGGCCCTGTTGTACTCGACATGCTATTAAAAGAAATTAGCCAAATAGAAGGCGTTCGCTTAGCTAAGCCTGGTGAGTTTTCTGAGCGCGCTTTTATGAACGACAAGCTTGATTTAACCCAAGCAGAGGCTATTAGCGATTTAATTAATGCAACCTCAGAGCAAGCAGCTAAAAGCGCCCTACAATCGCTACAAGGTGAGTTTTCTAAACACATTGAAACCCTAGTAGAAAAAGTTATTCATTTACGTATGTATGTAGAGGCAGCCATTGACTTCCCTGATGAAGAAATTGACTTTTTATCCGATGGCAAAGTATCAGGCGATTTAGATGCCATTATCAGTCAATTACACACAGTAACGAGCCAAGCTAAGCAAGGCAGTATTATGCGAGAAGGTATGCGCGTTGTTATCGCAGGGCGCCCTAATGCCGGTAAATCAAGCCTACTTAATGCCCTAGCAGGACGCGAAGCTGCCATAGTAACCGAAATAGCCGGTACTACTCGCGACGTACTACGTGAGCACATTCATATTGATGGTATGCCACTGCATATTATCGATACCGCAGGCCTACGTGAAAGCCCAGACCGCGTTGAACAAATAGGTATAGAGCGCGCGTGGGATGAAATAAATCAAGCTGATCGCGTGTTGTTTATGCTTGATGGCACTGACACCACCGACACCGACCCACACGCAATTTGGCCTGAGTTTATGGCAAAATTACCGCAAGGTATGGGTGTTACCGTTATCAGAAATAAAGCCGATTTATCGGGCGATGCAGTAGGTATGGATGAAAACCAACAATACCCAGTAATTAGTTTAAGCGCTAAAAATGCGCAAGGTATTGAGCTTGTACGCGACCACTTAAAAGCTTGTATTGGCTTTCAGGGCGCAACAGAAGGTGGATTTATGGCGCGCCGCCGCCATTTAGATGCACTTGAACATGCCGCCTATCACTTAGATACTGGTAAAACGCAGTTAGAAATGCACGTCGCCGGCGAAATATTAGCCGAAGAGCTACGCCTAACGCAGCAGTACTTAAACGAAATAACCGGTGAATTTACCTCAGACGACCTACTAGGCAAAATATTTAGCTCGTTCTGTATTGGTAAATAACTCGCTAAAGCAGCATAAAATAACACTTACTTTAGGGCACATTAGTGCCCTTTTTTATGCCCGGTATAAAAATTTAAAAAGCTAAAATGGGGCTAAAATTAAATAAAAACGCGCCTGATTTTAGCGTATTCAACTCACCTCTTTAATCTCTTACAGTATAAAAATACACCACGTTAAGCGCGTAATTGGCGCTCGATATAGCTTAAAAAAGTACCAATATGCCGCTAAAAAGCATCCTTAAGTAGATCGTTTTAACTACGGTTTGTGAATTTATAAGCAAAAGTAACCGGTACTATTAAGGCCAACACCCTCGTTTTTAATTGATCCACCAGCAAAACTCCTCGCTGAACTTGAAAAATAATAAGACTAATTAAAAAAGGTTATCCACAATCGCCTACTTTATGGCTAATAAAACAAAAATAGCGGCACATTTATAAGCTTAAACCGCAACGATCTATAAAAAAGCGTAGTTTATTACACATATTTTCACTTTTTTAGGGCAGATCTGCTTAATCGGATCGTTTTTAAAAATTATTTTTGATCGCCCTTTTAAGTTATCAACAAGATTACTATCCACATTATGATCAACAACAGGTTAGCTATATAAAAACGTGGGCTGGTGGCCTCACTTATAATAAAAAATCAATGACTTAGCTATATTTAGATCTACAAAACATACTAGTTAAGCAGAGCTTTCCCCAACCTTATCAACAACTTGATCAGAAGATTACATTTAAATAGTTTTTGTTAATTCATTTATATTCAATAACTTATACAAGCATTTACAACAAAGAGCAAAAACAACTCAAAAATAGTTATACAAAATTACAAAGGTTTTCTTTACTGCAAGGCTAACTCAGTTATCATAGCGGGCAAATAAGTAAAGTGTGATCAGTTTAAATATGAGTTCTGTAAATATAATCGTTGGTAGTCAAATGGGATCTGCAGAATATGTAGCAGAACAACTATGTGATGAGTTAAATAACCAAGGTATAAGTGCTGAACTACATGATCAACCTAATTTATCTGATATTGATCAACACAATACAATCTGGCTTATATGCACATCGACCTATGGCGCGGGCGATTACCCCGACAACCTTTTACCATTTATTGAGCAGCTAAATCAGCAAAGTGACTTATCTGCAATTAAATATTCAGTCATTGGCTTAGGCGATACCAGCTACGACACCTATAACCTTGCTGGGCGTAATATAAATAGTTTAATGGCCAGCAAAGGCGCAACATGCATAGCGCCAAGGCTTGAATTAAATATTCTTGATGAGGCATTACCCGAAGATACCGCCCTAGAGTGGTTAGATTCGTGGATAGAGAAAACACAATTAAAGTAATGTGATCGAATAAAATGCATAAACAAAGTTACCCACAATTTACTAATAATTTAATAGATTTTGTGGATAACCGCTGATCAAACTGCGTTTTTAAGCATGCTTATCCATGGCATAAGATCCAATCGATATTGGGCTGTGTATAAACCCCCTTTTTGATCAGAGCTTATTTGCCTGATGATCCGATCATATTAACACCTTTAGATCTGATCTAATTTTATGTTTTAAATGAATAAATAGAGCTTATCAACAGAAAACCCGATCACTAGTAGTAATAGTATTAAAAGATCTCTTTAAAAGATCCTTTATATTATAAGTGATCAGTGACTTAGATCTTGCCCACTGTTTAATCATTTATCTTCTGCTAATTTCTAGGTAGAATACGCTCCCTTTTGAAGTTTACTGGTTTGATTAAGTAGGATCCCATTAATGATTTTTCACGAAAAGTTTGACGTTATCGTAGTAGGTGGTGGACATGCAGGCACTGAAGCCTCATTGGCTGCTGCACGTATGGGGATGAATACCCTGCTGCTAACTCATAATATGGATACACTTGGTCAAATGTCTTGCAACCCTGCAATTGGTGGCATAGGCAAAGGCCATTTGGTTAAAGAAATTGATGCGCTAGGCGGTGCTATGGCACAGGCTATTGATAAAGGCGGTATTCAATTTCGTACCTTAAATTCTTCAAAGGGACCTGCTGTTCGTGCAACTCGAGCACAAGCTGATCGCGCTTTATACAAAGCAGCAATTCAAAACACATTACAAAACCAAGAAAACCTAAAAATATTTCAACAATCGTGTGATGATCTTATTGTTGAAAACGACAAAGTTGTTGGCGTAGTAACCCAAATGGGACTACGTTTTAGCGCACCTAGTGTTGTATTAACCGTAGGTACTTTCTTAGGTGGCCAAATACATATTGGTTTAGAGAATTTTAAAGGTGGTCGTGCAGGCGATCCCCCTTCAATTGCACTTGCTGATCGTTTACGTGAATTACCTTTTAGAGTAGACCGTTTAAAAACAGGTACTCCACCACGTATTGATGCCCGTACAGTTGATTTTAGCAAGATGCAAGAACAACCAGGTGATGCGCCCACACCAGTATTTTCGTTTATTGGTAAACAAAGCGATCACCCACAGCAAATACCGTGCTATATCACCTACACAAACGAAAAAACCCATGAGGTTATTCGTAACAATTTACATCGCTCGCCTATGTACTCTGGCGTAATTGAAGGTATAGGACCACGTTACTGCCCTTCAATAGAAGATAAAATTGTGCGCTTTGCTGATAAAGACAAGCACCAAATATTTGTAGAGCCTGAAGGTTTAACATCGTACGAGCTTTACCCTAACGGTATTTCAACCAGCTTACCTTTTGATGTGCAGTTACAAATTGTGCAATCGATAGATGGTTTTGAAAACGCACATATTTGTCGCCCTGGTTATGCTATTGAATATGATTTCTTTGACCCACGTGATTTAAAACAGTCATTAGAAACCAAATTTATAGACGGGCTATTTTTTGCAGGCCAAATAAATGGTACTACTGGTTACGAAGAAGCCGGTGCACAAGGTTTAATTGCCGGCATGAACGCCGCTTTACAAGTACAAGGCAAAGATGCATGGACTCCACGTCGTGATGAAGCGTATGTGGGCGTACTAATAGACGACTTAGCAACGCTTGGTACAAAAGAACCGTACCGTATGTTTACTAGCCGTGCGGAATACCGTTTATTATTGCGTGAAGATAACGCTGATATTCGCTTAACAGAAAAAGGCCGTGAACTTGGTTTAGTTAGCGATGAGCGCTGGCAGGCATTTAACGAAAAAATGGAAGTGATCGAAAAAGAGAAACAGCGTATTAAAGAAACCTGGATCCATAAAGATCATGCTGTGGTTGATCAAGTAAACGCCTTATTAAAAACACCGCTTACTCGTGAAGCAAGTTTAGAGGATCTACTTCGTCGTCCAGAAATTCGTTACGACGATTTAATGGCTATTGATGGGCTTGGATCTGAGTTTACAAACCAAGCTGCACTTGAACAAGTTGAGATCCATACTAAATACGCAGGCTACATTGCGCGCCAGCAAGATGAGATCAATAAACAGCTTCGTCATGAAGAAACCATTTTGCCTAAAGAGTTCGATTACTCAACGGTATCGGGTTTATCAAACGAGGTAGTTGCTAAGTTAACGGATGCGCGTCCAGACACTATTGGCCAAGCTTCTCGTATTTCTGGTATCACCCCAGCGGCGATTTCGCTATTATTAGTGTATCTGAAGAAGCAAGGCTTATTACGCAAAACTGCGTAATGGTAAAGGTAAACTGTGTTACAGCAACAATTAACAACATTGTTAGCGCAAACTGATATTGCGCTAACTGAAAAACAACAACAGCAATTAGTTAAATACGTTGAGTTACTAAACAAATGGAACAAAGCGTATAATTTAACGTCTGTACGCTTACCAGAAGAAATGATGATTAAGCACATTATGGATAGCTTAGTTGTTGCACCTCATTTACCCGGTCATCATTATATTGATGTAGGCACAGGTCCTGGCTTACCAGGTATTGTATTAGCTATTGCACTACCTGATACGCAATTTGTATTGCTTGATAGCTTAGGCAAACGCGTTCGCTTTTTAATGCAAGTTAAACACGAGCTCGGGCTAAATAATGTCACCCCTGTGCAGTCAAGAGTTGAAGAATATCAACCAAGTGTTAAATTAGATGGCGTACTAAGTCGTGCGTTTGCTTCACTGCAAGATATGGTTGATTGGTGTTCACACTTAATTGATCACTCAGGCAAATTTATAGCGCTTAAAGGTGTGTTTCCTAGTGAAGAGCTAGAGTCACTTCCTGAGGGGGTAAAATTTGAAGATAAAATCTCGCTAGTAGTGCCTGAGCTTGATGCACAACGACATTTAATTATTCTTTCTAAAGACTAGGGATCAGAGACATAGTGGCAAAAGTCATCGCATTAGCAAATCAAAAAGGCGGCGTTGGTAAAACAACAACGGCTGTTAATCTCGCTGCATCTATGGCTGCAACGAAGCGTAAAGTGCTGTTAATAGATCTCGACCCCCAAGGCAACGCTACGATGGGTAGCGGTGTAGACAAATACGGCGATGTCGCCACCATTTACGATTTACTCATTGAAGAAAAGCCTATGGATGAAGTGATAATCACTGAAACCTCGGGTGAGTATCATATGATAGCGGCCAACGGCGATGTAACCGCAGCAGAAGTAAAATTAATGGAATTGTTTGCACGCGAAGTACGCCTTCGTAATGCGCTTGAAAAAATACAAGATAAATACGAATTTATTTTTATCGACTGCCCGCCTTCACTAAATATGTTAACAGTAAACGCCATGGCTGCTGCTGATTCTATTTTAGTACCTATGCAATGTGAATATTATGCGCTTGAAGGGTTAACCGCATTAATGGACACTATTACGCAACTTGCAAAGTTAGTTAACCCTAACTTACAAATTGAAGGCATTCTTCGTACTATGTACGATCCGCGCAATCGATTAGCAAATGATGTATCAGAACAATTAAAACAACATTTTGGCGATAAAGTATACCGCACCGTGATCCCACGTAATGTGCGTCTTGCCGAGGCACCTAGTTTTGGTGCACCAGCAATGTACTACGACCGCGCATCAAGTGGCGCAAAAGCCTACTTAGCACTTGCGGGCGAAATGCTACGCAGAAAAGAAAAAACAGCGCCGGTAGTCGCCTAACTTTAAGGTAAAAAAATAACATGTCTGCTAAAAAACGAGGTTTAGGCCGAGGACTCGATGCCCTTTTAAGTTCATCAAAACCAGCGCCGAGCTCAAGCAAGGAACAAGACACAGTAAATGTGACTGAAGCTGTACAAACTGCAGCACAGCCCGTTGCGAATGAATTGCAAAAGCTGCCTATTGAGTTTTTACACTCAGGAAAATACCAGCCTCGTAAAGATATGTCTGAAGAAGCGCTTGAGGAGTTAGCAAGCTCTATCCGCTCTCAAGGCATTATTCAGCCAATTGTGGTGCGCCCTGTTGCAGAAAATAGCTTTGAAATAATTGCCGGTGAGCGCCGTTGGCGTGCTGCACAAATAGCAAAGCTTGAAAGCGTACCTTGTATTGTAAAAGATGTGCCAGATGAAGCCGCCGTTGCTATTGCGCTGATAGAAAATATTCAGCGTGAAGATTTAAACGCAATGGAAGAAGCTATCGCTTTAAACAGATTATTGAATGAATTTGAATTAACGCACCAGCAAGTTGCCGATGCGGTGGGTAAATCGCGCACGACCGTGACCAATTTACTACGATTAAACAATTTAAATAGTGATGTTAAAATTCTGTTAGAGCATGGCGACATAGAAATGGGCCACGCACGCTGTTTATTAGCCCTTGAAGGTGAAGCACAATCTGACGCTGCAAGATTAGCCGTTGCTAAAGCGCTAACTGTTCGCGAAACCGAAAAGTTAGTACGCTCAATTTTAGAGCCGGTTGCTGCTAAAGAAGCACCAGAAAAAGACCCAGATGTTAAGCGTTTAGAGCAAAAATTAGCCGACAACTTAGGGGCTAAAGTAGAAATAAATTATAACGCGAAAGGCAAAGGTAAGTTGGTTATTTCTTACACCAATTTAGATGAGCTTGATGGCATTTTAAATCGTATAAATCACAGCAATACCGACCATTAAAATTTTACATGTCCGATAAGAGACATTTGTAGCTATTTTGTGTTACAAAGCGTCTACTCAAGTTGCAAAACTGGTAGGATTAAGTATAATTTCGCCAGTTTTCACACCCAAACAATTAGAACGCCATAAAGGTTAACTAAACGTGACTAATAAGTTAGCAAGACCTTATAGGCTTGCCGCATTTAAATTAATTTGTCTTCAGGGTATCGTAGCACTTGTAGCTGCAGTAATTATTTTTGTTGGTTGGGGAGTAGACGCCAGCGTATCAGCACTTGCCGGTAGCAGCGTAGCAATACTTCCCCACCTAGTATTTGCGCTTTATGCATTCAGATATATGGGTGCAAGCAAAGCAAATCAAGCGTATACCTCGTTAAAACGCGGTAACGGATTAAAATTTATGCTAACAATCGTATTGTTTGCACTGATACTCAAGTCAACCACGGTCGTTTTAGTGCCGTTTTTTTGTGTTTACGTATTTGTGCTCTTTACTGGATTGTTTGCACCCGTTTTTTTTAAACATTAACTTTTGGGATATAACATGGCTGCAGAAGAAGTTACTATATCAAGCCATATCCAGCATCACTTAACAAACGCTAAGATGTGTATGACCGACTCAGGTCTTGCCTTCAACAAAGCGTGTGCAGACAGTGGTTTCTGGACATGGAATATAGATACCCTCGCATGGTCAATCGGACTTGGTCTATTATTTTTATGGACCTTCCGAAGCGCCGCAAAGAAAGCTCACACCGGAGTACCGGGTAAATTTCAATGTTTTATTGAAATGATTGTTGAGTTCGTTGGAGACAACGTACGTGACACTTACCACGGTAAAAGCAAATTAATTGCTCCATTAGCCTTAACAATTTTTGTTTGGGTGTTCTTAATGAACTTAATGGATTTAATCCCAGTTGATTTCTTACCTGCACTTGCTGGTTTTGTTGGTGAACAAGCCTTTGGCATGGACTCACACGACGTTTACATGAAAATTGTACCTACCACAGACATAAACTTAACCGCTGCATTAGCATTGGGCGTGTTTATTCTGATGATTGGTTACTCTATTAAAATTAAAGGGGTTGGTGGCTTCATTAAAGAGCTTACACTTCACCCGTTTAGCTCTAATAGCAAAGTGGCTATGATTTTCTTAATTCCTTGTAATTTATTACTAGAAACAATCGCTCTAGTGTCTAAGCCCTTCTCGTTAGCACTGCGTTTATTCGGTAACTTATACGCTGGTGAATTGATATTCATACTTATCGGCGCAGTTGGTTTAATGCAACTTCCGTTGCACTTTGTTTGGGCTGTATTCCATATCTTAGTAATCGTGTTACAAGCATTCGTATTTATGATGCTAACCATTGTTTACCTAAGCATGGCAAGTTCAGACAATCACTAATTTATACACTTTTTATATTTAACTTTAACAATTGAAACTTTGGAGAAAAAAATGGAACTAGTATTAGGTCTTAAGTACATCGCAGTTGCTTTACTTATCGGCTTCGGTGCAATCGGTACTGCTATCGGCTTCGGTAACATGGGTGGTAAATTCCTAGAAGCATGTGCGCGTCAGCCTGAACTTGCACCTTCATTACAAGTTAAGATGTTCATCCTAGCTGGTCTAATCGATGCGGTAGCAATGATCGGTGTTGGTATCGCAATGGTAATCCTGTTCGTACTTTAATTTTATTTTTTGAACAGCTTACTATTTTAAGGAGGAGCGGTCGTGAACATAACAGCCACTCTTATCGGTGAATTAATTGCGTTTACGGTGTTTGTACTATTTTGTATGAAATATGTATGGCCACCACTTAATGATGCAATTGAGTCTCGCCAGAAGAAAATTGAAGATGGTTTAGCTGCCTCTGATAGAGCCGAAAAAGACTTAGAACTTGCGCAACAAAAAGCTGCAGAACAGCTTAAAGATGCAAAAGCTCAAGCGGCTGATATCATTGAACAAGCTAAAAAGCGTGCCGTGCTTATTGTTGACGAAGAAACTGTTCGTGGACAAGAAGAGCGTGAAAAAATTATTGCTCAAGGGCACTCTGAAATTGAATCAGAGCGTAACCGTGTAACAGAAGAGCTACGTAAGCAAGTAGCAACTCTGGCAGTGGTTGGCGCTGAAAGAATTTTAGAGCGTGAAATCAATCAAGCCGCACATAGTGACATCGTTGAAAAACTTGTCGCTGAGCTGTAATTAGGAGGGTATGAGCATGTCTGAATTGACTACTATCGCTCGCCCATACGCTAAAGCGGCTTTTGAACTTGCCGTTGAAAAAGGCACGATTGAAAGCTGGAATGACATGTTGTTTTTTGCAGGCGAAGTTGCCAGCAATGAACAAGCATCAGCCATTCTAGCTGGATTGCCTACTGCTACTGCACAAGCTGAGTTATTTATTAACTTATGTGCTGAGCAGCTCAACGAACAAGGTCAGAACCTAGTTAAGGTGATGGCTGAAAATGGACGTTTGATTGCACTGCCTGAGGTTGCTCAGTTATTCGCTGCGTTTAAAGCAGAGTATGACAAAGAAATCGACGTAGATGTGATTTCGGCAACCCCTCTTGCTGCAGCGCAGCAAGAGTCATTGGTAGCGACACTTGAAAAACGTTTCGCACGCAAAGTTAAGCTGAATTGTAGTGAAGACGCTGCAGTTGTTGGCGGCCTTATTATTAAGGCGGGTGACACTGTAATCGACGGCTCAGTACGCGGTAAATTAAACCGCTTAGCCACAACACTACAATCGTAATTGGGAAAAAGAGCATGCAACTTAATTCCACTGAAATTTCAGATCTGATCAAACAACGTATTGAGCAGTTCGAAGTTGTAAGTGAAGCTCGTAACGAAGGTACTATCGTATCTGTTACTGACGGTATCATCCGCATCCACGGTCTAGCTGACTGTATGCAAGGTGAGATGATTGAGCTTCCAGGCAACCGTTATGCTATCGCACTAAACCTTGAGCGTGACTCAATTGGTGCAGTAGTTATGGGTCCTTACGCTGACCTTACTGAAGGCGTAAAAGTATACACAACTGGTCGTATCTTAGAAGTTCCTGTTGGTGCTGGCTTACTTGGTCGTGTTGTAAACACACTAGGTGCTCCTATCGACGGTAAAGGCGCTTTAGATAACGACGGTTTTGAACCTGTAGAAAAAATTGCACCAGGTGTAATCGAGCGTCAATCTGTAGATGAGCCAGTTCAAACTGGTTACAAATCTATTGATGCGATGATTCCAGTTGGTCGTGGTCAGCGTGAGCTTGTAATCGGTGACCGCCAAACAGGTAAAACTGCACTAGCAATCGATGCAATCATCAACCAAAAGAACACAGGCGTTAAGTGTGTGTACGTAGCGGTTGGCCAAAAAGCATCTACTATTGCTAACGTAGTACGTAAATTAGAAGAGCACGGTGCACTTGCAAATACTATCGTAGTTGTAGCATCTGCTTCTGAGTCTGCGGCACTTCAGTACTTAGCACCGTTCTCGGGCTGTACTATGGGTGAATACTTCCGTGACCGTGGTGAAAACGCATTAATCGTATATGATGATTTATCTAAGCAAGCTGTTGCTTACCGTCAAATCTCATTACTACTTAAGCGTCCACCAGGTCGTGAAGCATACCCAGGTGACGTATTCTACCTTCACTCGCGTCTTTTAGAGCGTGCATCGCGTGTAAACGCTGATTACGTTGAAAAGTTCACTAACGGTGAAGTGAAAGGACAAACTGGTTCATTGACGGCATTGCCAATCATTGAAACTCAAGGCGGCGACGTTTCTGCGTTCGTACCGACAAACGTTATCTCTATCACCGATGGTCAGATCTTCTTAGAAACTGACTTATTCAACTCAGGTATCCGTCCGGCAGTAAATGCTGGTATCTCGGTATCGCGTGTTGGTGGTGCTGCACAAACTAAAATCGTTAAGAAACTAGGTGGCGGTATCCGTCTAGCCCTAGCTCAGTACCGTGAATTAGCTGCGTTCTCGCAGTTCGCGTCTGACCTTGATGATGCAACTCGTGCTCAACTTGAGCATGGTGAGCGTGTAACAGAGCTAATGAAGCAGAAACAGTACGCACCAATGTCTGTTGCTGAAATGTCTTTGTCGTTATTTGCAGCTGAGAAAGGTTACCTTAAAGATATCGAAATCTCTAAAATTATGGATTTCGAAGCAGCTTTACTTTCTTATGCAAGTAGCACATACGCAGAGCTTGTGGCTCAAATCAATGAAACTGGTAACTACAACGCCGAGATCGAAGCGCAGCTTAAAGAACTTCTTGAGAAGTTCAAGTCTACGCAAACTTGGTAATTTAGTTATTAATGGTGCGCTTTAGTTTACTAAAGCACACCTTGATTCGGAGAGAGAGTCATGGCCAGCGGAAAAGAGATTAAAAGCAAGATCGGGAGTATTAAAAATACTCAAAAGATCACTAGCGCAATGGAAATGGTTGCTGCGTCTAAAATGAAAAAGGCGCAAGAACGAGTGGCTTCAAGCCGTCCATACGCTGACAAATTACGCAAAGTAATTGGTCGTGTTGCTCAAGCAAATCTTGATTTTACTCACCCGTTCTTAGAAGAACGTGAAGTAAAACGAGTTGGTTATATTGTTATCTCTACAGACCGTGGTCTATGTGGCGGCTTAAACTCAAATGAGTTTAAGAAAGTTGCATTAGACATTAAAGCGTGGAAAGAAAAAGGTGTGGACGCTGAGTTTGCAACTTTAGGTAGCAAAGCTGCTAGCTTCTTTCAACGTTTTGGCGGTCAAGTGCTTGCTAAAAAAGCAGGCCTTGGAGATAAGCCTTCAGTACAAGACGTAATTGGTCCTGTAAAAATTATGCTAGATGCATTCTCTGAAGGTAAAATTGACCGTTTATTCCTGGTATATAACAACTTCGTTAATACCATGAAGCAAGAACCAACAATTGACCAGTTACTCCCTTTGCCAAAAGCTGAAGAAGAAGTATCTGCCCACACATGGGACTACTTATACGAGCCAGGCCCAGACGCTATATTAGAGTCTTTGCTTGTACGCTTTGTTGAGTCTCAGGTATACCAAGGTGTGGTTGAGAACGCTGCCTCTGAACAGGCTGCCCGTATGGTTGCAATGAAAGCTGCAACAGATAATGCCGGCGACCTTATGGATGAGTTACAGCTTGTTTATAACAAGGCTCGCCAAGCGGCAATCACACAAGAAATTAGTGAGATTGTTTCTGGTTCAGCCGCAGTTTAATGCTTCAGGCAAAGATTAACGAGAGGAATAGACATGAGTTTAGGTAAGGTCGTCCAAATTATCGGTGCCGTTGTGGATATTGAGTTTTCTCAAGACAACGTGCCAGCCGTATATGACGCGCTAAAAGTAACAGATGGCGATTTAGCTGGTTTGACTTTAGAAGTTCAACAACAGCTAGGTGGCGGTGTTGTTCGTACTATCGCACTAGGTACTACTGACGGTTTACGTCGTGGCGCAGCGGTAGAAAATACAGGTGAAGCGATTCAAGTTCCAGTTGGTAAAGCAACGCTTGGTCGTATCATGAACGTACTTGGTGAGCCAATCGATGAAGCTGGCCCAATCGGCGAAGAAGACCGTATGTCTATTCACCGTGCAGCGCCTTCATACGAAGAGCAATCAAGTTCAGTAGAACTTTTAGAAACTGGTATCAAGGTAATCGACCTTGTATGTCCATTTGCTAAAGGTGGTAAAGTTGGTTTATTCGGTGGTGCCGGTGTAGGTAAAACCGTAAACATGATGGAACTTATCCGTAACATCGCAATCGAGCACAGCGGCTACTCAGTATTCGCAGGTGTTGGTGAGCGTACTCGTGAGGGTAACGATTTCTACCATGAGATGAACGATTCAAACGTACTTGATAAAGTATCGCTTGTATACGGTCAGATGAACGAGCCTCCTGGTAACCGTTTACGCGTAGCGTTAACTGGTCTTACTATGGCTGAGAAGTTCCGTGACGAAGGTCGCGATGTACTTTTCTTCGTAGATAACATCTACCGTTACACGCTTGCTGGTACAGAAGTATCTGCACTTCTTGGTCGTATGCCATCAGCGGTAGGTTACCAGCCTACACTTGCTGAAGAAATGGGTGTACTTCAAGAGCGTATCGCTTCAACGAAGACAGGTTCAATTACATCAATCCAAGCGGTATACGTACCTGCGGATGATTTAACGGATCCATCTCCAGCAACTACCTTTGCTCACTTAGATGCAACAGTAGTACTTTCACGTGATATCGCATCACTTGGTATCTACCCAGCGGTAGACCCACTTGATTCATCTTCACGTCAACTTGACCCATTAGTAATTGGTCAAGAGCACTACGATACAGCACGTGGCGTTCAAACAGTTCTTCAGCGTTACAAAGAACTTAAAGACATCATTGCTATCCTAGGTATGGACGAGCTTTCTGACGAAGATAAGCAACTTGTATCTCGTGCACGTAAAATCCAGCGTTTCCTATCTCAGCCATTCTTCGTGGCAGAGGTATTTACAGGTGCGCCAGGTAAATACGTTTCACTAAAAGACACAATTGCTGGCTTTAAAGGCATTCTAAGCGGTGAATTTGATGACCTTCCAGAGCAAGCGTTCTACATGGTTGGCTCTATCGAAGAAGCTCAAGAAAAAGCTAAAAGCATGTAATTAGGAGGGTAGTATGGCAGCTATGACTGTACATCTTGACGTAGTAAGCGCAGAGCAGAGCTTGTTCTCTGGTCTAGTTGAATCGATTCAAGTATCTGGTAGTGAAGGTGAGCTTGGTGTTAATGCCGGTCACGCCCCACTACTAACTGCCCTTAAACCTGGTATGGTACGTTTAGTTAAGCAACATGGTGAAGAAGAACTCATCTATATTGCTGGCGGTACACTAGAAGTTCAACCGAACATAGTAACCGTACTTGCTGATACAGCTGTTCGTGGTGAAGACCTAGACGAGCAAGCCGCAGAGCAAGCTAAGCGTGACGCAGAAAGCCAAATGGCTAATGCGTCAGCTGCTGAATTTGATTATCAAAAAGCAGCTATGCAACTAGCAGAAGCTATTGCACAACTTCGCGTAATTCAGCAATTACGTAAAAAGTAAGCCTATCCGGTTTTTAAAAGCCCACGTTATGTGGGCTTTTTTGTGCCTGTAATTTGGCTTTACACTTATATCGGTTAGCAAAGCTAGTTACAATAAGTGTAATTATTATGAATAGTTTGTTTATGATAGATTCAGCCATTATTTTTTATAATACGGCTGAGTATGTATACATGGAGTGACATGCGTAATCTAGTTAAGCTACTTTCATTAACTCCTCACTAAAACAACGGAAAAAGGAAATTGTTTTAATGGCTCTAACAACAGTAATTCTTGCTGCGGGTAAAGGTACTCGTATGCGCTCTGCTCTACCTAAAGTTCTGCACAACGTTGCAGGTAAACCAATGGTGCAGCATGTTATAGATAACGCAAAGGCACTTGGTGCAACCACCACTAACTTAGTTTACGGGCACGGCGGCGAACTATTACAACAACAACTTGCCGATAACGACGTAAACTGGGTACTGCAAGCAGAACAACTTGGTACTGGCCACGCAGTAGCACAAGCAAACCCTCATATTAATGATGACGACACTGTACTTGTTTTATATGGTGATGTACCTCTTACAAAGCAATCAACACTTGAGCGCTTACTAGCTGCAACACCTAAAAATGGTTTGGCGGTATTAACAGTTAATTTGGTTAACCCAAATGGCTATGGCCGTATGCTACGAGAAGATGGCAAGCTTGTAGGTATTATTGAGCAAAAAGATGCAAGCGCTGAGCAGCTACTTATCAGCGAAGTAAACACCGGCATTATGGCGGTTAACGGCAAGCTTTTAAAAACATGGTTAGGCAATCTATCTAACAATAATGCTCAGGGTGAATACTACCTTACAGATATCGTTGCTATGGCGCACAGTGAAGGTGTAGAAATCACCTCAGCACAGCCCGATCATGCAATGGAAGTTGAAGGCGCAAACAACCGCGTACAACTTGCAGGCCTAGAGCGTGCTTATCAAGCATGGCAAGCAGAAGAGTTAATGTTAAATGGTGCCACCCTAGCCGACCCTGCTCGTATTGATGTACGTGGCAATGTTAAAACAGGCGAAGACGTATTAATTGATATAAACGTTATTTTTGAAGGTAATGTAACCCTAGGCAATAACGTACAAATTGGCCCTAACTGCGTACTTAAAAACTGTACCATAGGCGATAACGTTGTAATAAAAGCGAATACCCTAATTGAAGATGCAAGCGTAGCGGCTAAATGTACGCTAGGCCCATATGCTCGCCTGCGCCCTGGTGCGGTAATGGAAGAAGACTCGCACATTGGTAATTTTGTAGAGATGAAAAAAACCCGCTTAGGTAAAGGCTCTAAAGCAAACCACTTAAGTTACTTAGGCGATGCTGAAATTGGTGAAAAAGTGAATATAGGCGCTGGTACTATTACCTGTAACTACGATGGAGTTAATAAAGCAAAAACCATTATTGGTGATAACGCCTTTATTGGTTCAAATTCATCACTTGTTGCTCCTGTAAATATTGGTACAACAGCAACTGTAGGTGCAGGCTCTGTGATCACCAGTACCGTTGAAGATGAACAACTTGCAATAGCACGTTCTAAACAGCGTAATTTAACGGGCTGGAAACGCCCGGTTAAAAAATAGCAACGATCATTACTTATTAAATAATTACAGCGAGTTTAACACTCGCTTTTTATTGCTTAAATTTTGACTATTATTTAAACTCATAGTTAACGGATTAAAAATTACACTCAAGGAAGTCTAGAGCTCATTTAACGGGTACTCGTTATTTAGCAAGCAACCCCAAACTTTTTATTATCGGTGTCGGTAAATTAGAAGCTGCAAAAGCGATGAAGAGTGGGTTTGTGCTCACTCTAGTAATTTCAGTGACATTTCATGCCACAGACTATTTCTTAAACGATCAAAAAACATGGCATGACTTAGTGGCAGGTGTTGCGGTCGACATGGCAGTAGTTGGTGCCGCTATTGCTACAAGCTCAGCTATAATCGCCATGGGTGGGACTTTAATTGCAGGTATTGCTATAGCTCCTTTAATTATCGTTGTATCCGTAGGATTTCTATTTGCTTGGTTTTTTTCAGATACTACAGCATACGTGGATTATGTTATTAAAAGCCTTCGAATCGCTGAAAAAAATATTATAGATAAAAAAATTATAATTAATAATCAAATACAGCAATTAGAGGACTCTTAAAAAGAAAGCCCTGTTGATTTTATGAAGAGATTTTTTTCCATACCTATTTTTAATGAGGCTCCTCGCAAGTGAAGTTCTTAATTTGGAAAGAATTAGAGCCCCAATACGAAGAGGCTCGCAAGAATGAAGTTTTTTCTAAAATTCTATTGTTGTTGATTATTTTAGTAATTATTTACCTGATTGGTATTAATTTTTATTATGAATATAAATTACTTTTTATGAGTAGTGAAGACCCGTTTTATTTTAAAGAAAGCAGTGGCAAAGTTTTGCTAATATCCTTAATTCCATTTTGGTTTTATTTTGCTATGGCAGCAATTCAATTTTTGTTTAAATTTAGTTTTAAGTTATCTATAAAACGAGCCATTCAAAGCGGTATTTACTCTTGTTTATTTTTGGCTATTGGAATTATACCATTTAATGCCTATATAGAATCAAGCATAGAAAAGCGTGGCTATAGTTTTTGTAGTTGGTATACAGCACCTTCATTCCGTGCTCCTGATGTATGGTTAAAAAACGATGAGTTATGCTTACAAGATGGCTCTGTCATAATCAGTGATATAGTCGATTGGTTTGAGAAGAAAAATCAGCAAGGTATTGAGCCTTCTGTTAATGAGCTAAAAGAGTTTATAAAAGAAACTCGAAAAAGGCGTAATGAGAATATAAATAGCTTTTAGCTACAAAGATGATTTCATGGGTAATAAGCTACTCCTTAGCTGCAAGCGAGTTTAACACTCGCTTTTTTATTGCCGAAAGCTAATCAAAATAAAAGTGCCATAGCTTTGTCATACCTGTGTGTTGTTATTTTGTTCAATACCACACTAAGGAAAATAACAATGTTAAAAAGGTCACTTATAGCACTTTCACTCATATCAATATTAACGGGTTGCTCACTAGATGGAGATGACGGCCAAGACGGCACGCAAGGTATCCAAGGGGAACAAGGTACAGCGGGTCAAAATGGTACTAACGGTACTAACGGCACTAATGCAAACTCTGCGTTAAATATAAGTTTAGTAGGCCGCGCTGTACTTAATGCCCAGAGCCCCGAAGGTGCAGCCGAAATAGTCGCATATCAAGCATCTAAAAAGTGGATTTACGCCATTAACAGCTCTGGTGATGAAGCCGTTGTTAATATTATACCCGCCGACACCTTTGATACGGCGGCCCTTGTTCAAGATAACGAAGGGATAGTGAATGCAACTAACCTAACATCAACTAGTACCCTTACCTTAAACGACAACACCCCAGGCGATGCAAACAGCATAGCAATAGATGAAAACAACCAAATGCTAGCTGTGGCTATGGCTGCTAAAAATGTGGGCGAAGCGGGTCAAATTGCATTTTACGACATAAGTGGCGATACACCCGCCTTCATAAAAAATGTACCAGCAGGCTTTTTACCAGACATGGTGACTTTTAATCAAGACGGTACAAAAGTAGTTGTAGCCAATGAAGGTGAACCTAATGGCGATTACAGTATCGACCCAGAAGGCTCTGTAAGCATAATTAATATAGTAGAAGGTGTAGTAGCTGATACGGCAACTAATATTGACTTTACTACTTACAATAGTCAGCAAGCTGAACTTGAGTCTGATGGATTTGTGTTTGCTAACCCTACAGGGCGCACTATTAACGGAAATGTAATAAATACGACAGTAGCTATGGATTTAGAGCCTGAGTACGTCAGCATTTCTAAAGATAACAACTATGCCTACGTATCAATTCAAGAAAATAACGGTCTCGCTATTATTAACCTAGAAGATAATAGCGTAGAGCTAAAAGCGCTAGGCTTTAAAGACTGGTCAGATTTACAAATAGATGCATCAGATAAAGACGGCGGTGTTAATTTTAAATCGTACCCAGGGCTTTATGGTATGTATCAGCCAGATACAATTTCAAGCTTTAGCTGGAAAGGCGCAAACTTTATAGTATCGGCAAATGAAGGTGATGCACGCGAGTACTTCTTTGATGTAACAGATGAAGCAGACTGCACAGCAAAGGGCGGCCTAGATTACGATGAAGATGATGGCTGTCCTGCCTATATAGATGAAAGCCGCGTTGAAGATTTAACGCTTGCAGCTAATTTTGACTACTTAAATAACGACGATGACGATATAGGCCGCTTGAAGGTAAGCACTGTAAAAGGTGATACGAATGACGACGGTCAATACGAATCGCTTTATGCCTATGGTGCACGCTCATTTACTATTTGGGACAGTAATGGGCTGGTGGTATTTGACTCAGGCGATGACATAGGTCGTATTACCGCATCGGTTCATGGTGAAGCCTTTAATAACAATGAAGATGAAAACGAAGGTGACACACGCTCAGATGATAAAGGCGCAGAACCCGAAGCGCTAACAATAGGTACGATAGACGAACGCACTTTTGCCTTTATAGGTCTTGAGCGCATGGGCGGGATTATGGTTTACGATATTACCAACCCTTACGATGTGCAATTTGAAGATTACTTTTATAACCGTGGTGTAATAGAAGGGGCAGATATAACCGGCGACCTTGCACCCGAAGGCATGGTGTTTGTAACTGCCGAACAAAGTGCGACAGGCGAGCCACTGCTTATAATCGGTAATGAGATCTCAGGTTCTATAGCTGTATGGCAAATTGCAGCAAATTAAAACCAACAAAGCAGTACAGCGATTACTAAATGTACTGCTTTTTCTAACGCGCAAATATTAGCTGTAAAATAGCGACTTAACATGCGTGTTTTTTAATCTAAAATCAGCCCGTAGGCCTTTATTTGTATGCGTTTCATACTAAATTCATTTATTTGTCAAAAAGCTGAAATAAAACATTGACCCCCGCTCGAATCTCCCTATAATGCGACCCCACTGAGACGGGAAACGCTGAAGCATAGCAAGGCACAACGGCTTAGAGAGTTAAGTGAAACTTCGGTTTTAAATCTTCTAAAAAGAAAGTTTAAAATTAAGTGTTGACTCGAAAAATAAAGGATGTATTATACGCATCCCTAGCGGCAAGGTCGCAACGTTCTTTAACAATATAAAACAATCATCTGTGTGGGCACTCGTAC
>NZ_CP142030.1:3342500-3635000 GCF_035666335.1 Pseudoalteromonas sp. CuT4-3 | reverse complement strand
AGGGGAGTGAAATAGAACCTGAAACCGTGTACGTACAAGCAGTAGGAGCCTACTTGTTAGGTGACTGCGTACCTTTTGTATAATGGGTCAGCGACTTATATTTTGTAGCGAGGTTAACCGATTAGGGTAGCCGTAGGGAAACCGAGTCTTAACTGGGCGAATAGTTGCAAGGTATAGACCCGAAACCCGGTGATCTAGCCATGGGCAGGTTGAAGGTTGAGTAACATCAACTGGAGGACCGAACCCACTAACGTTGAAAAGTTAGGGGATGACCTGTGGCTAGGAGTGAAAGGCTAATCAAACCGGGAGATAGCTGGTTCTCCCCGAAATCTATTTAGGTAGAGCCTCGGACGAATACTTACGGGGGTAGAGCACTGTTAAGGCTAGGGGGTCATCCCGACTTACCAACCCTTTGCAAACTCCGAATACCGTAAAGTACTATCCGGGAGACACACGGCGGGTGCTAACGTCCGTCGTGAAGAGGGAAACAACCCAGACCGCCAGCTAAGGTCCCAAAGTCATAGTTAAGTGGGAAACGATGTGGAAAGGCCCAGACAGCCAGGAGGTTGGCTTAGAAGCAGCCATCCTTTAAAGAAAGCGTAATAGCTCACTGGTCGAGTCGGTCTGCGCGGAAGATGTAACGGGGCTAAACTATGCACCGAAGCTGCGGATTCATCTTAGGATGAGTGGTAGGGGAGCGTTCTGTAAGCGGTTGAAGGTGTACCGGGAGGTATGCTGGACGTATCAGAAGTGCGAATGCTGACATGAGTAACGATAATGCGGGTGAAAAACCCGCACGCCGGAAGACCAAGGGTTCCTATCCCATGTTAATCAGGGTAGGGTAAGTCGACCCCTAAGGCGAGGCCGAAAGGCGTAGTCGATGGGAAACGGATTAATATTTCCGTACTTGGTATAATTGCGATGGGGGGACGGAGAAGGCTAAGCAAGCATGGCGATGGTTGTCCATGTGAAAGTGAGTAGGCTAGTGACTTAGGTAAATCCGGGTTGCTGTTAGGCTGAGACACGAGACGAGCACCCAAGGGTGTGAAGTTGCTGATGCCATACTTCCAGGAAAAGCCTCTAAGCTTCAGATTATACCGAATCGTACCCCAAACCGACACAGGTGGTCAGGTAGAGAATACTAAGGCGCTTGAGAGAACTCGGGTGAAGGAACTAGGCAAAATCGTACCGTAACTTCGGGAGAAGGTACGCTCCTATCTGTGATGAGATTTACTCTCTAAGCGGACGGGAGCCGCAGTGACCAGGTGGCTGGGACTGTTTATTAAAAACACAGCACTGTGCAAAATCGCAAGATGACGTATACGGTGTGACACCTGCCCGGTGCCGGAAGGTTAATTGATGGGGTTAGTTTTCGGACGAAGCTCTTGATCGAAGCCCCGGTAAACGGCGGCCGTAACTATAACGGTCCTAAGGTAGCGAAATTCCTTGTCGGGTAAGTTCCGACCTGCACGAATGGTGTAACCATGGCCACGCTGTCTCCACCCGAGACTCAGTGAAATTGAAATCGCAGTGAAGATGCTGTGTACCCGCGGCTAGACGGAAAGACCCCGTGAACCTTTACTACAGCTTGGCACTGAACATTGAACCTACATGTGTAGGATAGGTGGGAGACTTTGAAGCAGCGACGCTAGTTGTTGTGGAGTCGTCCTTGAAATACCACCCTTGTAGTTTTGATGTTCTAACGTTGGCCCCTGAATCGGGGTTACGGACAGTGCCTGGTGGGTAGTTTGACTGGGGCGGTCTCCTCCCAAAGAGTAACGGAGGAGCACGAAGGTTGGCTAAGTACGGTCGGACATCGTACGGTTAGTGTAATGGTAGAAGCCAGCTTAACTGCGAGACAGACACGTCGAGCAGGTACGAAAGTAGGTCATAGTGATCCGGTGGTTCTGAATGGAAGGGCCATCGCTCAACGGATAAAAGGTACTCCGGGGATAACAGGCTGATACCGCCCAAGAGTTCATATCGACGGCGGTGTTTGGCACCTCGATGTCGGCTCATCACATCCTGGGGCTGAAGTCGGTCCCAAGGGTATGGCTGTTCGCCATTTAAAGTGGTACGCGAGCTGGGTTTAGAACGTCGTGAGACAGTTCGGTCCCTATCTGCCGTGGGCGTTTGAGAATTGAGAGGGGTTGCTCCTAGTACGAGAGGACCGGAGTGAACGAACCGCTGGTGTTCGGGTTGTCATGCCAATGGCATTGCCCGGTAGCTACGTTCGGAACTGATAAGCGCTGAAAGCATCTAAGCGCGAAGCAGGCCTCGAGATGATTTCTCACTAGACTTTTAAAGTCTCTGAAGGGCCGTTGAAGACTACAACGTTGATAGGCAAGATGTGGAAGTGGTGTGAGCCATTAAGCTAACTTGTACTAATTACCCGTGAGGCTTAACCATACAACGCCAAACGCGTTTTGTGACAGAAACAAGCGACAGAAGTTAATAGCTAAAGTAGATAAATACTTAGACTTAAAAAATATTATCAGAATTTTCCAAATTTATGAGGTGACTCTTAGCGCGTAGCGTTAAAGTTGAGGCACCTTGCGCAAAGGAAAAAGAAGCACTACGTGCTTGTCATTAATCCTTTGCACCTAATTTGCTTGGTAACCATAGCGTTTTGGACCCACCTGACCCCATGCCGAACTCAGTAGTGAAACGAAACAGCGCCGATGATAGTGTAGCATTTGCTATGTGAAAGTAGGACATTGCCAGGCTCCAAATACAAGAAAGCCCGACTCGAAAGAGCCGGGCTTTTTTACGTCCGTAGAAAAGTAAAATGCGGACAATTAATGTACACTTATCTACTTCTAGAATGTAGGTCGGGCGAGCGTAGCGACACCCGACGCAAAAAAACATCGATTATAGTTATTGTGTTCTTATCTCACGAGCTGGATTACCAGCAACAACAGTATCCGCCTCTACATTTTTAGTAACTACAGATCCCGCACCAATAATACTGTTATCCTCAATCGATACGCCCGCTAAAATAATTGCACCTGCGCCAATCCATACGTTGTTGCCTATTGTAATAGGAGCAGCAAAGTTTTCTTTATTCAGTCGCTGTGTAGGGTTAACAGCATGGGATACAGTCAATAGCTGAACATTGGGGCCAATTAAGCAGTCATCACCAATGCTGATAGCTCCTTCACTAATTGGGGCATCTAATACCGTACAGTTAATGTTTATGAAGCTACGATCACCAATAGCTATTTGATTACCATAATCGCAATGAAAACCTGATTCTATAATTACGCCTTCACCGCATTGAGCGAATAGCTCTTTAATGCGTTTTAAATTACCTTTACTCGGGCTTTTATTGAAGAGTCGGCATATTTCGCCTGTTTGTTTACGTAGGGCTAAAAGCTCTTTGTTTAAGCTATTAAATGGCTGCATTAAGGTTTCTTTGTTTAGTTAAGAGATGCTGTGACTATTTTACCTTTATTATTACTCGTTGAAAGCTGCTTTATTTTTGCTCGTTCACTTGCCATTTAACTTGTTTCGTTTAGAATTGCACATCTTTCGAAACGAAACTTAATCTACGAGCTTTATGACTAAACGGAACACACAGCAACGCCGTCATTTAATACTTACTCAGGTAAATGAGCTAGGTGAAGTGGCTGTTGAAAAGCTCGCTGAGCAGTTTCAAACATCTGAAGTAACCATTCGTAAAGATTTAACCGCGCTTGAAAAAAGTGGTCTATTACTGCGCCGTTACGGCGGTGCTATTGCACTGCCTAAAGAAATTGTAAGTGACGAAATAGACTCTAAGCGAAAAGTAGCAATAGCAAAGGCTGCCGCAGCACTTATAAAAGATCATAACCGCATTATTATTGATAGCGGGCGTACTACGGCCGCCATGATCCCAGAGCTTGCAAATAAACGCGGGTTAGTTGTAATGACCAACGCGATTAAAGTGGCGAGCCGTTTACTATCACTTGAAAACGAGCCAACACTTTTAATGACTGGCGGAACATGGGATCCGCATTCTGAGTCGTTTCAGGGGCAAGTTGCCGAAAACGTATTATGCTCTTATGACTTTGATCAGCTATTTATTGGTGCTGACGGCATAGATGTAAAACGTGGCACGACTACCTTTAATGAGTTAGTCGGTTTAAGCCAAGTTATGGCAAAAGCCGCCCGTGAAGTAATCGTTATGGTTGAATCAGATAAGATTGGCCGAAAAATACCAAATTTAGAGTTACCGTGGAAAATAGTAACCACCTTAATAACCGACACTGGCTTAGCAGATGATAAACGCAAAGCGATTGAGGCGTGTGGTGTAAAACTAATTTGTGCAGAGATTATTGAATAGTAACTACAAAGCGAGTTACTAGAATTAAAAAATTAATGGAGACACTATGTGTGGAATAGTTGGGGCGGTTGCAGAACGTCCAGTAAACAAAATTTTAGTTGAAGGCCTTAAACGTCTTGAATACCGTGGCTACGACTCTGCCGGTGTAGCACTATTAGAAGGCTCTACGCTAAATACTGTAAAAGCAGTCGGTAAAGTTGTGAACGTAGAAGCCGCACTTGAGAAAGCAGGCGTTAGTGGTCATACAGGTATTGCACACACACGCTGGGCAACACACGGTAGCGTTACTGAAGAAAACGCTCACCCGCATGTATCAAACAACCAACTAGCACTTGTACATAACGGTATTATTGAAAACCACGCAAGCTTACGCGCATCGCTTAAAGAAGAAGGCTACGAGTTCCTATCTGAAACCGACACCGAAGTTATGGTGCACTTAATTCATAAGCTTCGTAAGCAACACACTACGTTACTTGCATCTGTTCAAGCAGCGGTTAAGCAATTTGAAGGTGCGTTTGGTACCGTTGTATTTGATAAAGCAAACGACAACGAAATCATCGTAGCGCGCTCAGGTAGCCCGCTTGTTATAGGTTTAGGCCTTGGCGAAAACTTTATTGCCTCTGATCAACTAGCACTATTACCAGTTACTCGTAGCTTTATCTTCTTAGAAGAAGGCGACGTAGCCCGTATTACACGCGACACTGTTGAAATTTTTGATGAAAATGGCGACGCTGTAGAACGTGAAGTTGTTGAATCAAATATCACGCAAGATGCTTCAGGCAAAGGCGATTACCGCCACTACATGCTAAAAGAAATCTACGAGCAACCACTTGCGGTACGCAATACCCTTGAAGGACGTTTAAACGACGACCGTGTCGCAATTGATGCCTTTGGCGACAGCGCTCAGCAAATATTTAAAGATGTAAAACACGTACAAATTATTGCCTGTGGTACGTCATACCATTCAGGTATGGTTGCACGTTACTGGCTTGAGCAATTTGCGGGTGTTAGCTGTAATGTTGAGATTGCCTCTGAGTTTAGATACCGTCAGTCGTTTGTTCATGAAAACAGCCTACTTGTGACTATTTCTCAATCGGGTGAAACAGCCGATACGCTAGCTGCATTACGTTTAGCTAAAGAGCAAGGTTACATGGCATCAATGACCATTTGTAACGTACCAGGTTCATCGCTTGTACGCGAATCAGACCTTGCCTTTATGACTAAAGCGGGCGCTGAAATTGGCGTAGCATCTACTAAAGCATTTACAACGCAATTAGTTGGTTTGTTAATGCTTACTGCGTCTATAGCTCAAGAAAAACAGCTTGATCAAAGTGCCATTGTAAATGCAATTAAAGTACTTCCAGCTAAGCTTGAAGAAACATTACTACTAGCTGATGGCATTGCAGACCTTGCAGAAGAATTTGCCGACAAGCATCACTCACTGTTTTTAGGTCGTGGCTCACAATACCCAATTGCAATGGAAGGTGCGCTTAAACTTAAAGAGATTTCGTACATTCACGCAGAAGCCTACGCAGCAGGCGAGCTAAAACATGGCCCACTTGCACTTATTGATGCCGACATGCCAATTATTGTTGTAGCACCAAACAATGAGCTATTAGAAAAGCTTAAATCAAACGTAGAAGAAGTACGCGCACGTGGCGGCATTATTTATGTATTCGCAGATAAAGATTCACACTTTGAGTCAGACGACACAATGCGTGTAATCAACGTAAACCACACTGACGACATTATTGCGCCAATTGTTTACACACTGCCATTACAGTTACTCTCGTATTACGTAGCGGTAATTAAAGGCACTGACGTTGACCAACCACGTAACTTAGCTAAATCGGTTACTGTTGAGTAAAATCAAAAGGTTGGTAATTACCTGTTGTGGGCGAACAATAAAGTTCAGAACTAAACAATAAAGTTTAGAATTAACACATTAAAGTTGAAAACTTTATAAATCCGGTTAAACTGAATAAAAGTTAACCGGATTTTTTTTATGGCAAGATCAAAGTACGTCCTAACTGAAAAGCAAATCAACAAACGGATTAAGGATGGTCGTGGTGCCGGAAGGCTTTCTAATTACAAGCCATGGCTTTATGTCAATGAAGTACCTTCAGATGGTCGCTCCCAGCGTGTCTACTCTCACCTTACTGGCCGGATTCACCATGTGTTATCGGATCTTGAGTTCGCAGTGTTTCTTCTTTTAGATTATAACGTTGCTGTAACTGATATCCGTGAACAGTTCCCACTGAATAGAGATGACACCCTGAATATATCTAAGGAAGGTCAACTTTGGCATCCTTCGCAAGGAGGGATAAATCTTGTAATGTCTTCAGACTTTTTAGTCAATTTAAGTACCAAAAATCAGCCAAAGTTAGCTATCCAGGTAAAATATTCAGAAGCGCTAAAAGACCCTAGAACAATTGAAAAGCTAGAAATTGAGCGCCGATATTGGCAGCTCAAAAAAGTTCCTTTTTTCCTTGTAACAGAAAAAGAGATAGATAAGGTTGTCGTATCTAATATTGAATGGCTTTATGGAGTTAAAGGATACTTTGATGAAATTATCACTGACGAGTTGTTATTATTATTTGAAAATATGAAAACATATTTTAGTCGTTATCCTAATAGAAAAGTGGTCGACATATGTAAAGAGTATGATAATGCATATCAGCAAGAGTTAGGTAAGTCTTTATATGACATACGTTTAATGTGTGCTGCAAGGCTTATCACATTTGATATTCGTTATCCTTTTCACATTTTGACAGCAAAAGATATTACGTTTAGAAGCATGTCTTTATCTGAGAGGCGTACCTATGTGGCAAGTTAATGAAACTATCGCATTTGATGGTAAGCCCTATCGAGTGCTTTTTACTGAAAATAGCTATTTTTATTGGATTATTCTTGATGAGAATAAAGGTTTACCAGAAAGAATTTACTTTGATGAATGTAATGTTTGGATTGACGAGGGACGTGTAGAAAAAATACCTGATCCATATGCTTATCTTCAGGCTGAATCTTGGGAACTAGAATCCAGTAATTACCTAGAAAGTCAAAAACATTATGAACTGATAAAACCTATTATTGATGGTGAGGGGGCGTTTAATAAGAGCACCCGAGCAAAAAGGATTAGCCATGCGATTGCTGTATCTGATAAAAGTAAATCGACTATTTATCGTTTAGTTAGACGTTATTGGCAAAGAGGTCAGATAAAAAATGCGCTTTTACCCGACTATAAGAACTCTGGGGCAGCAGGGAAAAGAAGAAATTTCACAAATACTAAAGCAGGTAGACCGCGTATTTATGGTATAGGTAAAGGTGAAGCCGTTAATGAAAATATTAGGAAGCAATTTCGAATTATCTGCGACAAGTATTTGATGAATGATAAAGGCTACTCAATTCGATATGCATACATCAAGTTTGGAAAGGCCTATAAGTTAAAATACCCTGATGTGGCTGAGCACGAAATTCCAACATTGCGACAGTTTCAATATTTTTACAAAACTGAATATACCAAATCTACTCAGATCATAAAGCAGACCCCAAAAGGTGAATACAATAAGGACATTCGACCGCTTCATGGAACAGCTACAGAGCAAGCTTTAGGACCAGGAAGCAGATATGAAATTGATGCTACCATCGCAGATATATATTTGGTAGATGATAACGATCCAAACAAAGTTATCGGAAGACCGACTATATATATGGTTATTGATGTTTTCAGCCGCATGGTTGCGGGATTTTATATTGGCTTTGATAACGCATCCTTCCCGGTGGCAATGAAAGCATTAATATCTAGTTTTAGTAGTAAAGTAGATATTTGCAAAAAATATGGCATAGATATTTCTGATGAACAGTGGCCATGTATAGGGATTCCAGATGTCTTACTTGCTGACCGCGGTGAATTAATGAGCCATCAAGCGAGCTACTTAGTTAATGGTATTAAAGTCCGGTTAGAAAGTGCTCCTCCACGTAGAGGGGATGCGAAAGGTATTGTTGAGAGATCATTTGGAGCTTTTCAGGCTAAATTTAAACCTTATATGCCAGGTGTCGTATCGGGTAATAAGGTTAAAAAGCACGGTGAAAAAGACTATAGAGTTGAGGCGGCGGTCGCAAAATCTGATTTTTTTGAAATTATACTCTACTCAATCCTTGCTCATAACTTGAATAAGCCAATGGAGAAATATGATCGTGCTTCTGACATGCCAGAAAGCATTCCTTCTATCCCAATTGAACTTTGGCGATGGGGACTTCAGCACCGTACTGGTAGTTTAAGAACAGTAGATACTGACATCGCTAAAATTTTGTTGTTACCTCGTGAAAAAGTAACTGTATCTGAATTAGGGGTAAAGTTGTGGGGAGTTGTATATACAGCAAAAGAAGTTATCCAAGCTGGGTGGATGCATCGCTCTACGGAAGTTACTAGACCAAAAAACCTTTATGCTGCCTATGATCTAGGCTCTGTTAATCATATATATCTATTTCCAGAAACAGGGAAAAATACTTTTTGGGTGTGTGATATTTCAACTAGAAGTAGAGAGTTCCGTGATATGACTTGGTACCAAGTTTGGGAACGACAAGCGGTGCAAAAACAAGTTTCAGCAGAGGCGAAATACCAGTATTCAGCTGTTGAAAGGGATTTTGATGATCTTCTCGAGAAGAAAATTAAAAAAGCTAAAAATAACCGTAAAGCCAGCACCTTGAGCAATGCGCAAAAAATAAAAGATATTAAAGGGAATAAGCAGCAAATAAGAGAGCAAGAGAGAAAGGAATTGGCCATTAAACCAAATAGACCCAAACAAGAAAAGCCGGCACAGATCGTTCAGCTAAAAGGTATAGAAGAAAATTATGAGCTTCCTAATTTTATACCAGAGCTATTTGATGATGAGGATGATAATTAATGCAAAATAGTCAAAGTCATCGAGTTATTGCAGTTTATCAACCTTCTACTATACCTGCCTATCAAGGAAACCCTTTGATAGAAGCATTACCGCCTTTAAATAGCTTTGTTGATGATTTAAGCGCCTTAAAAGGAAAGTTACGTTGCACACCTGATGATATTCATCAAAATGGAGTTGATAGAGCGCATAGCATTTGTCGTGTTATTGATGATTTTTTTCAACCACTTAGTCAGCATATACAGCTACATGAGCGGATTTCATTGATGATCAGAGGTGGCTACGTAGGGAGAAACCCTGATACAGGTGATTGGGCTAGGCATATTCAAAATGGGTACGAGCGTGTGCTTTCTGGGGATTTAAAGGCGATAAAGTTCACAGAGGTCTATTCAACTGCACAAAGTATGACGCTTATAGGGTGTAGCGGTAATGGAAAAACTACTGCAATGAAACAACTGTTATCGCTATATCCACAAGTTATCTACCACCCAGATACAAACCTTGAACAAATAATATATCTAAAGATTGATTGCTCTCATGATGGCTCATTGAAAGAATTATGTTTGAATTTTTTTCGGGCGATAGATCGTGCTTTAGGAACATCCAATTACGAAAAACAATACTCAATGAGTAAGCGACCTAGTATTGAAACGCTTTTGGCTGCGATGGCACAAGTTGCAAATGCTCATGCGTTAGGTGTACTTATTATAGACGAAATTCAACATCTTAGCCGTTCTCGCTCCGGGGGGTCAGAAAAAATGCTGAATTTCTTCGTAACCTTAGTCAATACCATCGGCCTTCCCGTTATTTTAGTGGGTACTCCGCGAGCAAGAGAGATATTTGAAGCCGATATGAGGTCCGCTAGACGTGGCTCAGGCCTGGGAGCAATATTTTGGGACCCGATGGAAGAAGGAAGGGAGTGGAGAGCTTTAACCGATAAATTGTGGTCACTCCAGTGGCTTCAGAAGCGTGATGAAATTTTATCTGATGAAATTCGAACTTTATGGTATGACTTAAGCCAAGGCGTTCTTGATATCGTGGTAAAGTTATTTGTACTGTGTCAGTTGCGAGCAATTACCACCAAAGTTGAAAGAATTACTCCCAAGTTAATGCAGCAGGTGTACAACGATGAATTAATACCGGTCCACCCTATGCTTGCAGCTCTTCGCTCCGATGATCCAGAAGCAATAATCAAGTTCTCAGACCTTAAACTAAGTGACACCGATAAAAGATTACTAAAACTACAGCAGCACGTGGCTGAGTCTGTGCAACAGACTCCGGAAGAGTTTGCATATCAACAGCTAAGAAGTGAAGAAGAGCAACGAGTCTATATAGCTTTAAAAGATGACTTTGACACAAGTCTTTTGGCGCCTGCTATTCGGAAAATATTTGATCAAAATCCAAATTTGACCTGGATTAGCTTATTACCTTTAATACATGCTCACTTAACTAGCCCAGAACAAGCTTTACCTAAAAAAGAAGCTAAACCCAGTAAGGGAAATAAAGCATCATCAATTAAACATACTCAGTGGCATACACTTGATAGTAACGATTTGCGGTTTATTCATTCTCAAGCAGATGTTGACTCGGACATGCATTCGACAATGTTAAAGTTAGGTTTGGTTTTAAATATTCAATCGTTGCTGGAAGAGGTGAGTTAGTATTGCACAATTTTCCTGTTCCATACCCAGATGAGTTAATTTATAGCTTAGTTGCTAGATCTGGCATTCGTAGTGCTATTACAAGTTCTAAGCAGCTGCTTAATCAGGTATTTGATGATCGCAAGGTTATTGCAACGTTAGATTTACCTAGTCATTTATCAGCGATATCTAGTTTGTTGGTGAATACAGGAAAGTTCGATATTCAGCGGCTTATTTATGAACACACAATGTTTCCTATTTACGCACCATTTGTAAGTGAATGCACTAGAGTTCAGGCTATGACATCTATGGAGAGTGGATCTAACGGTTCTGTTCACCTAATGTTGGGGGCTGTTGCTTCAATTGTTAAAACGCCTGGTAATTTTCGCTCTTGTTCTCTATGCGTAACTGGACTTCCCATAGTTTGCTAGACACCCAATGAGTTACATTGTAACTTCTAATTAGAGGTGTTTTATGAGCAAAGGCAAACGGTATACCCAAGAATTTAAAATCGAAGCAGTTAAACAAATAACTGAACGTGGTTATTCAGTTGCTGAAGTATCAGAACGATTAGATATTTGTACCAAAACGTTATATCACTGGCGAAGCCAGTTATCAGAGAAACCCAAACAAACCAAATCATCAGATGAACAACTAAGGATCGCCAAACTTGAGGCCGAGCTAAAACGTGTTACGGAGGAACGCGACATTCTAAAAAAGGCCGCAAGGTACTTTGCCAGCAACCCCGAGTAAAGTACGCTTTTATTCGTGAGCATCAAAATGAGTTTTCTATTGTTGCGATGTGTAAACTATTTAAGCTACACCGCAGTGGCTTTTATGCGTGGTTAAAGAAGCCATTGAGTGACAGAGCAATCGAAGATAATCGTTTGCTTAAGCTTATTAGAGAGTTTTACGTTGCCAGTGGTGGCACTTACGGTAGTCCTTGGATACACGCAGATTTACGTGAAGCTGGTGAAAAATGTAGTGTTAATCGCGTAGCTAAGATCATGCGCCAACATAAACTCAAAGCGCAAATAGGGTATAAACGTCGCCATATTAAAGGCGGTAAAACATCGCGCATTGCAGATAACTTGCTAGCTCGTCAGTTTAATCCTCCTGCGCCGAATCAAACTTGGGTAAGTGATATTACTTATGTGAGAACCTATGAAGGCTTCTTGTATGTAGCAACTGTCATGGATTTATTCTCTAGGCGCATCGTAGGCTGGTCGATGGATAAAAACATGGACAAGCACTTAGTAATTAAAGCATTGCTCATGGCAGTTTATCAGCGCCAACCCAAAGCTGACGTAATGGTACATAGTGATCAAGGAAGCCAGTATGGTAGCGCTGATTACTTAGCCTTTATGAAAGAACATAACCTTGTACCCTCAATGAGTCGAGCTGGGAATTGTCACGATAATGCAGTTGCTGAAAGCTTTTTTGCGACGATTAAAAAGCGAATAGTTAAGCGTAAGATATATTCGACAAGGGAAGATGCAAAAGCTGAGATATTCAATTTTATAGAAATGTTCTACAATCCAAAAAAACGCCATTCACACACAGGCGGTGTTTCACCTGCTAAGTTTGAGGAAGCGTATTTTTCTGAGTTAGAAACTGTCTAGTGAAAGCTGGGAAGTCCAAATGGATTGTTTGATAGACTTGCAGGGTGACTAAACACACTTTTGTCCAAATCCTAATCAGTAATACATCCACTATCCTCATAGTGACTTTTAAATAGGAGGTCACTATGAAACCAGAACTAAATCACAATGCTACTGGTGTGAAACGTCCTTTCAAGCTTGAAGAGATTTGGCGTATTCGCACTCGAATTGAAATTCAAAACAACTTGATGCAATTAGCTTTACTTAATTTGGCTATAGATAGCAAGCTAAGATCATGTGACTTACTCTCTTTAAAAGTTCGAGACGTCACTACTCTCGATCAAGTATTTGAAAGGGTTCAATTAACGCAGAAGAAAACTGGGATCGAAGTTCAATTTGAGATAACTCCGAGAACACAACAAAGTATTATCCATTGGATTCAAGAAGTTAAATTGCAACCCAGTGATTATTTGTTTCGGAGTATACGTCGCTCTAATCAACCAATAAGCTATTCATATTACAGGTCTATCATCAGGAGCTGGGCTGAGCAATTAGGACTTGATTGCGTATTCTCATGACTTTGATCACCGATTCTCATCAGCTTTGATCGCTTGATTTATCATTTTGTAGAGCCATTTTTAAATTAACTTAACTGATCATCATCAGTCAATTCATTTAACTGTTTTCGTATCGATTTTCCTTTTAAATTCAACTTAATTGCACCATGAATCAGCCTATCTAAAATAGCATCAGCGTGCGTTGATTCGCCGATCATTTGGTGCCAGTTTTCCTGTGGTAACTGACTGATGATGATGTGTGATTTATAACCATATCTAGCATCGATTAATTCAAGTAAGTCGCTTCGTTGCTGAGCACTGAGTGGCTCTAGCCCCCAATCGTCTAAAATAAGTAAGTCGTATTTAATGAGTTTACCCAATAATTTTCGATAACTGCCATCGGCCTGTGCTAGAAATAGACTTTCAAGTAATTCTTTTAATCGAATATAGAAGACACTTTTTCCTTGTAAACAGTGCTCGTGACCCAAGGCACACGCGAGGTAGGTTTTGCCACAGCCTGTGGCGCCTGTAATTAATATATTCTGATGTAAACTCAGCCAGGTGCTTTGGCAGAGGCCGCGTATTTGTGCTTTATCTAGATTACGCTTCGGCGAGTAAATGAGTTGATTTAACTGACCCGGTACGCGGAATTTTGCTTGTCGCACCAGTCGCTCTATTTTTCTTTGGTCACGCGTATCAATTTCATGCGTTAGCAATAAACTGACGCGCTCTATAAAGCTTTGTTCTTGATATAGGTTTGGCTGTTCAAGCTGCTGCTTGAGTGCTTGCTTTATACCCGATAACTTGAGCAATTGAAGTTGCTGATTAATTGTTTCTATCATGTTTACATTCCTTAATGGTAGTAATCTGTGCCACGTATGTTGCTGTGTGTAATTGGCTTTTCTGGCTCTGTTTAGAGTGTGGGTAATGGTTGTTGGTCTAACCCTTTTTGCAGCATTTGCTTAATAGATCTGTGTGTGGTCGTATTCATGCAAATTGCTCGGTAACATGCTCGCTCGAGGCGTTCTTTTGAATACGTTTTAGCTAAACTTAATACCCCTAAACAGGTGCGATAAGCTTGCTCTGGATGACGTTTGCTATTAAGCAATAATTCAACGACTTGATGAGTATAATCACCGATACTCAATGCCCATGAGTGTAAATTTATCGGTGACTGCTCATGCTGTTTTTGATGCGCCTTTGGCATATGATGTGTCTGTGTCGTATGTCCGCCTAAACGGTTTGAGCGAGGATGTTGTGCTATTAAAGTGCCGTCATAATAAAGCTGCACGAGTTGATTGGATATGTGTGCGCGTAATTGTTTTTTAACCCACAGATAAGGCACGCTGTAGTAATGTTTTTCTATTTCAACATGGTAATCAATATGCACACGTACTGTTTTGATTTGTGTATATTGATAGGGCTTTTCAGGCAATGGCTTTAATGCGTTTTTATCCACCATATCAAATAGCTGTTTGCGTGATTGTTGATATTGCTTCATCACCTTATTGTTCATCATATCCAGTAGCTTTGCTATTTCATGATTGAGTTGCGCTAAGCTGTGGAAGATTTGGTTACGTAAGCGTGCCATGATCCAACGCTCAACAATTTGTACGCCGACTTCAGCCTTCGATTTATCTTTGGGTTTATAAGGTCTAGCCGGAATGACAGCAACGTTAAAGTACTCGGCTAACTGGTGGTACGTCGGATTTAAATCAGGCTCGTAGCGACAGGTTTTACTGACAGCACTTCTGAGATTATCGGGAATAACAACGTCAGGAACGCCGCCTAAAAATTCAAAGCAACGCGCATGACTCATTACCCAATCTTCAAGTTGCTGACTATACGTTGCTTCAACATAGGTATAATTTGATGCACCTAGCACAGCAACGAATATCTGAGCAGTGCGCTTTTCTTGTGTCGTCGGACAAGTAATGGTAATTGTGGGGCCACAATAATCCACAAACAGCTTTTCACCCCCTTTATGCTGCTGACGCATTGAGAGTCGCTGGGTACCTAACCATTGTTTATAAGCTCGGCAGAAGTGACTGTAGCTGTAATAAGGCTCACCCACTTTTTCAAGTAACTCATCAAATACGAGCTGTAATGTTAGGTGTTTATGTTGTTTTAAGTCTTTATTGATATTTAACCAGTCAGGCGTTGGGTGTCTTTTTTTACGCGTTGAGAAGCGCTTGAGTTTGGTGTTGAAAAATGTATTTTGCTGTTTATCCTCTGGTATTGGCCATTGATTTAAGCCTAACTCATTGGCCTTTTTAAGGTAATTAGCCAAAGTACCAGGTGAAATATTTAAACTTCTGGCAATCTCTCGATGGGATAATTGTGCTGAGTACTTCAGCCGTAAAATGGAATGTAATTTACTCATAGATATAGGTCTTGTTGTCATTGTTGTTATCCTCATCAAACGATTCAGATAACGGTTTAACACACCTACAAAAATGATAAAACGTGAACTCGGTTACGAGTGGTATTAAGCTTTGATCGGCAAAATCATTAAGAGCATAAATGTGATCATTTACAAGTGATTTTAGTGATCAAAGCTTAATGAGAATAAGCGATCAAAGTTAATGCAATTGGGTGATCAAAGCTGGAGAGAATATGCAGTGCCAAAACCTTGTGAGGGACATCTTCGAAAATCACAATACATTGTCCGGTGTGAATACTTTGTGCCTTGTAATCTTGAACCGAGATGTCTTTGTCTAAACCAATGCAAATTTGGACAGCATGATGTGCATGAACATCATTATCAGGACTGATTCCGATGTAAATCGCTTTGTAGGGCCACAAATGAATATGCATGGCTGACTCAGTATCAAAAGTTCAGGCTATTGATTTTTGCCTTATAAATCTACACAAATGACGAATGTTAGCCGATAGATACACGTTGAGGCGAGTGCGCACAGTGAAACTGTGTGCTTCTTACACTTTTAAGTGTGTAAATAATTTAAAATGCCACAGTCCCTAATGGTTTTGTTTTGATCACACTTTGACGCCATATTTTCGAGTGATGACTTTAATGCGTTTAGCTCTTCAATGCGAATAATGACGTCTGATAAATGCTTAGCTATTAACGTATTGATATTTGAACAGCTCTGATCTGGCTTCGAACGACTGTCCATGAGCGTTTTTACTTCCATGATAGACATATCCAATGAACGACACTGTTTAATAAATAGGAGTTGTTCAATAGTCCCCTTGTCGTAGACACGATAATTTCCACTTGAGCGCTTGAGCTCAGGCAATAGCCCTTTCTTTTCATAAAAACGAATGGTCTGAATACTACAACCTGTCGTCTTTGCGACATCACCAATTTTCATTTTTTACTCCTAACCGTTGACTCTATACCAAGTATAGACTTTATACTCATACTATTCATCAGTAAAGAGTGTGTTTCTAATGAGCGGATGTGGGTGCGAAGTTGAAATAAAAGACCAGTCTCAACGACAGGTTTTGTATTGGCTTTTGGGAATAAACGCGACAATGTTTGTTATAGAAATGGGGATCGGGTTGCTTGCTGATTCAACCGCATTAATAGCCGATTCACTTGATATGCTCGCCGACGCAGTTGTCTATGGTGTTGCCCTTTATGCTATTGGTAAATCGCTATTGCACAAAGCCAATGCGGCTAGAATTAGCGGCTTTTTTCAGATGGCACTGGGTGTGTTGATTATCATTGATATTGTAAGACGGTCAATTTACGGTAGCGAACCTGTATCGGGACTAATGATGGCTATGGGGGCAGTTGCACTGGTTGCTAATGTCATTTGTCTTGTGATCATACGCAAACAAAGAAATGAAGAAGTGCATATGCGGGCAAGCTGGATATTTTCAGCCAACGATGTTATTGCCAACTTAGGTGTTATCTCTGCTGGCGTTTTGGTGTTTTGGCTCGATTCTCGATGGCCTGATCTGGTTATCGGTGTGATAGTTTCGTGCGTTGTGTTGCGCGGGGCAAAAATGATCCTCGAAGATGCTGGAAATGAAAGACAGCGAGCGCTTAATGCGCAAAGTTGATAAGAAAATGCCAATTTTTAATTGCACATCAAAACTGCGTAGGTTGGCATGGCTACTTATTACTTTGCTCATGTGTCAATCGGGCTTTTCGTTCGCCGCTCAATGCGATGACTACCCTGCGGAGGTATCGTCAGTCCCTGAACAATCAAAGTCGATAGGCACTTATGATGTTCCCGAAAAAAATGTAAATGCTGGTGATAATACGTCGAGTGAAGAGTCTAAGTGTTTCCATTGTGTGCTGTGTCAATGTGGACAGATTAAGTTTCTGGCACAACACCCAATAAATGACGTATCTAAACCGTTATATACCAATCAATACAGTTATTCCCGCAACGTCACTGACGGCCTAGTCGAAGGCCTTTTGCGCCCACCTCAACATTAATCCATTCCCTCCTATATGTTTGCATGGGTGCTTTCCATGTATGTCGTTATCTTATGAACAAAAGGTTCTTTTATGAGTTCTTCACGCCCATTGGGCATAAAAAAAGCTAGCTCAGCGTATCTGAAATTGATATCTGCTGCACTGGTAACCATGAGCATATCTGTTCAATCTGCCAATGCGCAAAAGTCTTCAATCACGCTTGAAAATGCGCTCAAACGCACATTATCAAACAACCCAGATTTAGTTGTGTTCGAATTTAAATCTTCGGCTTTGGATGGTGAATCAAAAATGGCCAGCTTACGACCTGAAATGTCTGTTGGGGTTGAAGTTGAAAATGTGTTGGGAACAGGCGAAGTGTCTGGTATCAAAGATGCCGAATTGACACTGACCTTATCGTCGGTCATCGAGCTTGGAGATAAAGTCAGCGGCCGAATGAATGTGGTGAGTTCAAAAAAAGCACAACTGCTTACACAACGGCGCATTCGTACGCTGGACATCTTGGGTGAAACAACTCGACGATATATCAATGTCATTGTCCAACAAGCGTTGCACAAGACTGAGCAACGAGCTGAAATGCTGGCTCGCACAATGCTTCAGACAGTCTCTACACGGGTTGAAGCGGGGGCTTCTTCACCACTTGAGAAAAAACGTGCAGAGTCAGCGTTGTCGCAGGCGCGTTTGTCGTTATTGATAAGTGAACAAAAACTCAATGAGTATAAACGCGACCTGGCCATCATGTGGGGTGACACTAACGCTGCGTTTGCGGAAGTTGAAGGGACACTGTTATCGTTTCCAAATTCACTATCACTTGAACAAATGCTTTCACAGCTTCAAAGCAATCCACACGTTCTGCTTTATGCTGATAACTATCGGGTACAAGAGGCCAGATTGAGAGTGGTTCAGGCCAATCAGCAGTTCGACATTGCGTGGGAAGCCGGTATCCGAAGAATGCAGGGAATTGATGACACAGCGTTAGTCGCCAGTATTTCGGTGCCGTTAAATACCAAGCAGCGGAATCTAGGTGAATACGAACAACAGCGCGCATTGCTTGACAGTATAGACTATCAAAAACAAGCGAAAATTCGTGAACTCACTCGCCAATTAAATCAAGTCATTAGCGCAAATGACCAAGCCTTGCTCACTGTTACGACCCTTCAAGACAATGTCGTCCCAACATTGGAATCTGCATTGAAATTGGCGCGGGATGGCTATGAAAGTGGTCGCTACAACTACATAGAGTGGGTGACAACGCAACAGCAACTCATAGATATGCAACGAACTATGATAAAAGCCGCAGGCTTAGTTCACCTTCGAAGCGCAGATCTAGAGGCACTTACGGGAATTCCCGTGTTTTCTGACTCTCCCTCGACGTCTGCTCAATCATCACAATGAATAGAGAAAAAATAATGAATAAATCACAATTTACATTAGTTACTAGCGCACGTGACTTGCTTGGCATGTTAGTCATGCTAGTTACTTTACTGTTTGCTTCTGTCGCCCTGGCTGATGATGACGATGAGGAAGCCGAAGAAAGACCCGAGTACGTAGTGTTATCTCAAGAACGGATGCTTGAACACGATATCGTGACTGCATCGGCCGCATCAGGAACATTATCGCTCACAACCAGAACCTTTGGGCGGATAGTTCATGATCCTGCGTCACTGAGTCATATTCGTGCCCGCTTCGACGGTGTTGTAAAACGTATCATGGTGAATATTGGAGATAAAGTAGAAAAAGGTGACACACTGGCAATCATTGAGTCAAACGAGAGTTTAAATCAATACTCAATCACCTCACCGATGTCTGGAAAAATCATAGCTAGACACGCCAATGATGGTGAGCTCACCAACGGTCAAGTACTGCTTTCTGTTGCTAATTACTCTCGCGCAATTGCTCAATTGGCTATTTTCCCCAAACAACGTACTCGTATTGCCGTTGATATGGAAGTCACTTTAAGGCTTGAGGAATTGCAGCAACAATCAAGTATAAGCCACATTACGTCCTCACCTGATGACAAACCTTATTCTATCGCGTTTGTGAACGTTGATAATGGCAGTGGTTATTGGCCTTTAGGCGCTATGGTAGAGGGTTATATTCAGATTGGGTTCCAAGAAGTCAATCTGGCTCTCCCCAAAAGTTCAATACAAGAGTTAGATGGGCAAACCATTGTTTTTGTCAAAGAAGGGGAGCGATTTTACCCCCGCCAAGTAAAGCTTGGGAACACGGACAACCGTTTAGTAGAGATTGTGAAGGGCGTTCAAATAGGCCAGCAAGTCGTTGTAGAAAATAGCTATCTACTAAAAGCTGATTTATTAAAAATGGAGGCGGGCGATGATGACTAATTACCTGCGCATTTATTGTCAAAAGCAAAGCCAAGTCCATAAAAACGGTGAGGTGAGAACATGATAGCACCAATACTCCGTCTATCCATTGAGCGACGTGGTGTCATGATGTTGTTCGCCTTGTTTGTCGCCTTTTTTGGTATGTACAGTTACAAACAATTGCCGATTGATGCTGTGCCTGATATCACCAACGTGCAAGTGCAGATAAATACCGCAACCCCAGGTTACTCGCCTTTGGAGACTGAACAACGCATAACGTTTATAGTTGAAACCTCGCTGGCCGGTTTGCCTAATTTATCGTATACCCGCTCGATATCACGCTATGGTTTGTCGCAAGTCACAGTCGTGTTTAAAGAGGGCACTGATTTATATTTCGCACGAAATCTCGTCAACGAGCGTCTCACCGCCATCGCGGCGCAATTGCCAACAGGGTTAACCCCTGAAATGGGCCCTATCTCCACAGGCTTGGGTGAAATTTACATGTACTCGTTAAGTGCTGAGCCTCAGGCGCGACAGGACAACGGTCAACCCTATGATGCTATGGCATTAAGGGAGATCCATGATTGGGTAATTAAGCCCCAATTGTCGCTTGTTGAGGGGGTGACCGAGGTTTATGCGATAGGCGGATTTGAAAAGCAGTATCATGTGAATCCTAATCCAGTCGCAATGATAAACTTTGGGATAAGTACAGGTGACCTTCTCAGTGCGCTAGAACGCAACAATGCGAATCAAGGCGCTGGTTTTGTAGAACAAAATGGGCAACAAGTACTGATCAGATCGGAAGCCCAACTTAAGGGCATCGACGATATCGGCCAAGTGGTTGTTAAGATCATTGATGGCGTACCGGTAAAAATTCAAGACATCGCCCAAATCAACCTCGGTAAAGAGCTGCGCTCTGGAGCCGGCACGTTAAATGGCCAAGAAACAGTGATTGGCACGACAATGATGTTAGTGGGAGAAAACTCTCGTACGGTCGCCAAAGCTGTGGACAGTAAGCTCGAAACCATTAAAACAAGCTTACCCGAGGGCGTAATCCTTGAAGCGGTTTACGATAGGACAAGCCTCGTTGACAAAACCATCGACACAGTGCAGAAAAACCTCGTCGAGGGCGCTTTACTTGTCATCGTTGTGCTATTCGTTTTGCTTGGGAATGTGCGAGCTGCACTTATTACCGCCGCTGTAATACCCTTGGCAATGCTTGCCACGATATCGGGCATGGTCAAAACAGATGTGTCTGCTAACTTGATGAGTTTAGGCGCACTGGATTTTGGCTTGATTGTCGATGGCGCAGTTATCATTGTTGAAAACTGTATCAGACGATTATCCGAATCCCAGAAACAAAACGGCGCTACTCTACCGCTCAAAGAAAGGCTGAATGTTGTATATGAAGCCACTAATGAAGTCATACGTCCCAGTTTGTTTGGTGTATTGATCATTACCATTGTTTATATCCCCTTGTTCACGCTCACTGGCGTCGAAGGTAAAATGTTCCACCCCATGGCAGCGACCGTGATAATGGCTTTGCTTGCCGCAATGGTATTTTGTTTTACCGTAGTGCCTGCGGCGATAGCAATTTTCATGAGAGGTAAAATTAGCGAAAAAGAAAGCCCAATTATTAAAGGTGCAAAGGCAGTCTATCGTCCTGTTTTAACCGGAGCGCTGCGTTTTAGATGGCTAGTGGTAGTAGCAGCGAGTGCTTTGGTTGTCGGCAGTTTATGGATGGGCAGTAAATTAGGCTCCGAGTTTATTCCCCAGCTCAATGAAGGTGATATCTTAGTACAAGCGATACGCATCCCTGGGACTGGGGTAGAACAAGCAGTTGAAATGCAAAAAACTCTTGAAGCGAAACTTATGCAGTATGAGCAAGTACAGACGGTATTCGGTCGCACGGGTACGGGTGAGGTCGCCACCGACCCTATGCCACCAAACATTACTGATACGTTTGTTATTTTAAAGCCTCGGGAGCAATGGCCCGATCCATCAATGACAAAAGCTGAGTTAGTGAAAACGTTTGAAGAGGACTTGTTTACTTTGCCCGGCAATAATTATGAATTTACGCAACCTATACAAATGCGTTTTAACGAATTGATTAGTGGCGTAAGGGCAGATTTGGGGATAAGGCTATTTGGGGATGACTTAGATACGCTCTTTGCATCTGCTTCTGACATTTTGACCGTTATTTCAACGATTGAAGGAGCTGATGACGCGAGGCTTGAGCAGGTAGAAGGCATTCCAATCTTCACCGTCACACCAAAGCCTGATCAATTGGCACGCTTTGGTTTGGATATAGCCGACTTGCAGTTATGGCTCAATGCTGCGACAGGTGGAGAAACCGCTGGAATGATTTTTGAGGGCGACAGACGCTTTGAAATTGTCGTGCGATATGCCGACGACATTCGAAATGAACTCACTCAGCTTGAGAGCGTTCCCATAGTCACGCCCTCTGGTGAGCATGTACCAATAAGCGAATTAGCCACACTTGCATTTAAAGAAGTACCTAGCCAAATAAGCCGGGAGAATGGCAAACGTAGTATTGTTGTCACAGCAAATGTGCGTGACAGAGATATTGGCACTTTTGTTGAAGAAGCTCAGGCGAGAATTAATGATGAAGTAGATTTACCTGCTGGTTATTGGCTCGACTATGGTGGAACCTTTGAGCAGCTCGAAAGTGCGAGTCAACGATTGACGATTGTGGTACCGGTTACGTTGTTTGTGATTTTGACAATGCTGGTAATTGCGTTTGGTTCTATACGCGATGCGTTGATTATCTTCACAGGTATCCCTTTGGCATTAACAGGCGGTGTAATGTCTCTTTGGTTAAGGGATATGCCTTTATCCATATCCGCGTCGGTAGGATTTATCGCGTTGTCTGGGATTGCCGTATTAAACGGATTGGTAATGCTGTCCTTCATCAAGCAACGTTTGCTAGAAACCGGAGAATTAGTGAATAGCATTGTTGAAGGGGCACTTATTCGCTTGCGTCCGGTATTAATGACAGCACTAGTGGCAAGCCTTGGATTTGTGCCCATGGCGCTCAATACGGGCATAGGTGCAGAGGTGCAACGGCCTTTGGCCACGGTGGTCATCGGCGGGATAATATCGTCAACCTTGCTAACACTGGTAGTGCTGCCTGTACTCTATCGACTCGTGCATAGTAAAGGGGATCAGTAGTGTTCTTGGGCATTTATTCGTAAATGCCCAAGTTTTACCTGAACGATTTTTAGGTACCTATTGACTCTTTATTAAGTATAGACTTTACAATCATATTCTTAACGTCATGTACGATAAGGATAGATATGGTTTCGCTTATTTTAATTAGTAGTTTTTTGGCGCTAGCCGTCCTCGGTAGAAGCTTTGTCCAATATAAGAGAAATGGTGATTTTGGTATAAGAGCAGCATCTATAAACGCACCATTAATAGAAATTGTACCAGGGGCTATATTCGTGGTTACGTTTTGCTTTGCATTTGGTCTAGTTCTTTTTGGTTACTTAGGACGTGCGCCCCTACTATTTGTTCCTTCAATTCCATTTCAGCTTCTCGGCTCCTTGATTGGCGCCTGCGGAATTGCTGTAACTTTGTTGTCTCAAATTCAAATGGGAGATTCATGGCGTATTGGCGTTGACCAGCAAGAAACGACTGCACTTATTACCCACGGGATTTACGCAAAGTCTCGCAACCCCATTTACTTTGGTATTTTTCTATTTTGGGCAGGGGTGTGTATAACGTTCCCACATTTGCTGCTTTGGGCATGTGCTTTTGTATGTTGGATTTGCATTGAAGTGATTGTTCGACAAATTGAAGAGCCTTATTTGAAGAAAGTGCATGGCGATGATTTTCTAAAATATAAGTCTGACACTAACCGATACATACCTAAGCTTTCACGCTTTAAGTTTTGACGCTTAAATAAGTAATGGCGCAGGCTGCTTTATATGCATAAACTAACGAACGGTATCTTTTAACGTCCATTTTTATGAACTGTCGTTATTCTTAAATAAAGTGAGCCGACTGATTATGTTTGCAAGCCCGTTCTCGATTAGCGTGAGTTCATTGTCAATTAAAGTGAGTCAGGCACCGGTCATATTCTCACTTAATGTGAGTCCAAAATGTACGATGTAATCAAGTCAGAGGGATTATGTTCGCGAGCCACTACATCTAGCAAGTGATACCTATAAGCGCTTTTTAGCAAATCAATCGGAAAGCTGTAGTGGCGATTTTGGCATGTCTGAGATGCTCATGAAATTTTACGGGGGACAATCAGATAAGTCTTTTGGAGAAATCTTTCAGCAAGGTTCTGTTGATTTACAAAAGTACATGATGGAAGCTTTAGAGGGAATTGACGAAATTGCGCTAGATGAAACCATACATATAGAAAGTATCAAAAAGCTTATTGCAGATTTGCCTGCGTTGATGAGCAGTCAATCTTCGAGAGTAGCAGAGGAACTTGATGAAGGAGGCGAATCCCCAGTTTCAGAGTTCGAGGCCAAAACGGGAATTGGGCCAGTTATATTAAAAAATGTAAAACCGCCAAACGTGGTGGAAAAAATATGGCAGATTTTATCAGGCATTGAAGAATTCTCAGGAATTGGTATAGAAACATTTTTTGGAGTGAAACCTCGTAGCTTTGAAGCAGATTCGGATAGAGAAAGAACTATTCAAGAGAAAGTCAACGCAGTCTATCACCAGTTAAATTTTCTCGGTTACTATCGTGATTCAAAAATGAAAAAAGATAGAAGATTTCGGGCATCCTTTAGTGATATGACGCATGCAGGTGTTGCTTCATTTTGTCATTTTTTTCTGTGTAGAGACGAAGATTTGGTAATGAAGGCTGCTGCGGCTTATGAATATTTAGGTGTAAACACTAGAGTATTGCACTATAAAGCTTACAAGAAAATGCAGCCGACCGCTGACACGTCGGCTGATTAGGAATTACCAAATAAATACTCTAAAACGTTTTTGTCCAAAAACAAGCTAAAGAGAATGTATACTCATCGCAGCCTGTCAGATGAAGTTCAAACTTATTCATCGGAACTTGTTAACACCAAGCGACTTTGTCGTATCTTAATTACCAAGCGATTCTGTCGTAATCGCTAATTACCAAGGGAATTTGTCGGTCACTTTTTTACGTGTCTGTTAGTGTTTTGTTTTTGGAATACTAATAAGGCATGTTGAGGATGATTGTGATGGATTCAAAAGCTCAACTCACTGTTGATATTATTGCTAAAGTAGCAGAAAACAGAATAACAATTGGCAATGCAGCAAAGTTACTTAACAAGTCACGACGTACAATTGAACGCTACGTCAAACAATATCAGCAAGTCGGTATTCAATTTGCTATTCATGGTAATCGTGGCAAAGCCCCGCCAAATAAAACACCAGTATCAATTAAAAAAGCCGTGCAAACTCTGATTAAAGAAAAGTATTTCGACTTGAATCTGCTTCACTTAGCTGAGCAGTTAGCAATCAATGAAAACATCGTAGTTAAGCGCGAGACCCTACGAAGTTGGGCGCATGATATCCACCATGTTAAACGCGCTAAACGAAGACGTAGTAATGTTCGCAAACGCAGAGAACGCATGGAAGCTCCGGGGTTAATGATGCAAATGGATGGTAGCCCTCATCGTTGGTTTGGTGATAAAAAGCACTGTTTAGTTATCATGATTGACGATGCTACTAGTGAAGTATACGCCGAGTTCTTTCCTTCAGAAACGACCGTAGGTTGCTTAAAGGTAATGCGAGACTGTATTGAAACCCAAGGTGTGTTTAAAACGCTTTATGTAGACAGAGCTGGTATATTCGGCGGGCCAAAGCGTTGCAACTTCTCACAAATGCAGCGTGCATGTGAAGAATTGGGTATTGAGATTATCTTCGCCAATTCGCCTCAAGGTAAAGGCCGTGTTGAACGTGCCTTTGATACATTTCAAGACCGCCTTGTACCTGAGCTAAGGCTTAACAATATTAAAGATATAGCCAGTGCTAATGCATACCTGAAACATGTATTCATCCCACAATTCTGGCAGTCTAGAATTCAAGTGAAATCAAAGCAAGCGCCTGAATTTACACCATTATCGAAACACACCAACCTTGATGATATCTGCGTCATTAAAGACCATCGTAAGATCCGCAATGACCACACCTTCAGCTACGGTAACAAGTTCTATTTGATTGATTCACCGCTAAAACATTCCATAGCTAATCAGAAAATTGAGATCCGAAACACCAGCAAGAAAGGCTTCACCGCACACTTCGCAGGGCGGCAACTCAAGGTATCTGAAGTAAATGAGCCAAGTAAGCTTGAATCAGAAGACTTAGCAGTACAAAAGAAACTAGAGGTGTTGGCATTAATCGAAAAGCTTGGAAGTATCAGTGCAGCTTCACGACAAAGTGGCGTCTCACGAGACACTATTCACCGACACTTAAGACTGGTTAAGCAAGGCGGTCCTGATGCCTTAAAACGCCAAGAAACTCCCGATATAAGACATAAAAACTGTGTAGATAAAGCCATCGAAGATGCAGTCGTAAAATTCTCCGTTGAGCATCCCCACCTTGGTCAACAGAAAGTGGCCATCAAGCTGACTGAAGCCCTCGGTATTGATATTAGCGCAGGCGGTGTGCGTAGCATGTGGTTAAGAAACAATTTGAATACCACTGCACTGAGAGTTGCAAGGTCGCAAGCGTTGTAAAAATAGGCATAAATCATAGCCAGTTTAACAACTGGCTGATATGCTATTTACGACAAAGTCGCTCGGTAATTAGACCGACACAATCCCTTGGTAATCACACTTATTCATCGGAACTGTAAGAGCTGATATTCTACTACATGAAGCCTACTACATGAAGCCGCATATCTTATTCATTTAAGCTTGTTGATATGGCTTCTTCTTTAAAGCGTCCAAAAATATTAACAACTTGTTCGTAAGAGCGAGCTAAAAAGTGTGGTTCATTTTGCTCTGTAAGGTATGGACTGATAAGTACTCTATCATGAGCTTTTGGGTCGGTTATGTGAATTTCAGGTTTTAGATGTTTAGCCTTTTTGTCACCGAAAGTAACTGTATCTGAAGTAATTGCTGTTGCATCATTTTCAACAGGTGGTTTCATCTTATCAAACTTAACAACATCCGCCTCAAAAGGAACGTCTTGCTTAACGCGATAAGCGTATTCTAAGAGCTTCGGCTGTGCAGGCATATACATAATAGCATTTTGACTTTTAGAGGGAGTAATTCTAAGAATTCGACCTAAAATTTGTCTAAAGTGCATTTCTGTTTTTATATTTGTTAAATGGCAGCATACTTGAAGTCTTGGAATGTTTGTACCTTCGCTGATCATACCTACCGAAACAATCCATTTGCAGGAGCTGTGTCTGAATCGTTGAATAATTTCAGTGGGTTCACTTTCCCGATAAGTAACAACAGCAAATTCATCGTTAAGGTGTGTTTTGAGTATGTTTGCGATGTTTTTTGCATGTTCAACTGAGCTGGCAACAATTAAACCGGCAGCGCTAGGAGAGGATAAACGAATATTGTTTAATTTTTTTTGTGCCGATGAAAGTATGTATTTAATAACCGCTTCATTTTCTATGACGCTTTGGTAGGGCACTGCAGATTCAGATAATAAGCTTTTGAAGCTATTAAATGTTTTAGTTTCCTCACCTTCAACAATAGAAATGTTGTTATTATCAACGGCGATAATTTGAGGTACTCTGCAAACACCGTCTTTAATCGCCTCAGTAAGGCCGTAGATATAATCACAAGAAATTTTATTGCTAGGATATAAGTAGTTTGAAAGAACAATTGGCGCAGTGTCAGACCGCCAAGGCGTTCCTGTTAGCGCCAATGTATAAGTAGCTTTGTCTTTAATGTTTCGTATTATTTTTTCACCCCAAGCGTTAGCATTTTCGATGTTTGAGCCTGCACAATGATGAATTTCATCAAAAATAACAAACATACGAAAGCGAGTAAATAATTGCCAAAAGGTTTTATCTAAGTGTTGCAAGCTTTGATAAGTAAGTGAGCGCCCTTTAGCGCCCAAAAGCCCGTCAAAACGCTCTTTGGTTATTAATTGTAGGCTGTCACAAAAATCATTTGCGACGATAGATGCTGGAGAAAAACATATTACTAAATCAATATGTTTGCTCACTAACATCTGGTTTGCTAACTCAGAGGCCATAATGGTTTTCCCCGCTCCTGGGGTAGCCAAAGCTAAAAAATGTTTTTGCCCATCTAGGTACTTATTGAGTGCCAGGTTTATACATTCAGATTGCCAAACTCTTAACTTCATGTGCTTTGCTGTTTCTCTTGGTTAATTAAGCTTTCTATGGCTTTAATTTTTCCTAAAGTTTTAGTGTTATTATCTCTAGCTTCGTTGTACTTATATTGAATTTCAGTGACTAATTCTGGGAATTCATCATAGAGTTCCTTATAAGCTTCCGTTTCTCCGAGGTTTAACAATAACTCGGCTTTATAATGATTTAATTTAGTCGTTAAAGATTGTTTAATGTCATTACAAAGAGTTACTTGCTGAGAGCTATCAGCGATGTACTCTATTAGTTTTTGAACATCAAATAGCTCAGTTTTAACAAAGCGGGTGCCTTTTTTATTACTAGATGATCTCTTCCTTAACCACCCTTTATTAACAAGCTTTAGAAGCTCAGCGTACAACTTCCGTCGAATTATTACAGGGTCTAAAAAAGGATCTTTACTGATAGCGATATAAGCAGATCTTACATCACTTGTTGTAAATTTATTAAAGTTGGGAGCTTTAATTATTTGGACTACTAAATTGTCTATTTTCAAAAGAAATTCCAAGCTACGTTAATCAAAAAAATCAATTGCTCCGAAAGCGGAGCAATTCTAGGCCTTTTATTTGTGACAATCAAGCTCCGCTATCGGAGCAGGCTAGTTCATGAATATTATTGGTAAGAACGTTAGAGTAATACGGGAGAAGCTTGGCTGGACCCAAGAACAACTAGTGGCTAAGTGTAATCTTAATGATTGGCAAATTAGCCGAAGCACTTTAGCTAAAGTTGAGGCTAATGTTAGAAGGGTGACTGATATTGAAGTGCTTAAATTGTCGATAGCACTTAATGTTCCTATTAGTGATTTATTTGATACATCGCATGATTATGATCAACGAAGTGGGTTATGAAATTGAGTTCAGTGATTACTTTACTTTGAGTTAATTAGTCAGTAAGTTTCAATCTTTATTGTCTTCAATTTATAGATTTCAGTTTAAATAGTTCAATAAGTTTCAATCTTTAATGTCATAATTTACGTTTATCCAAACTGCTTAATAAGAGTTTGGAATGAGGAAAATTTTAAACTTTATTGTCTTGCGACACCTGTTAAAGATAAAAAGGCGCTTAATGCGCCTTTTTTTGTACCTCAAAGCCTGTTAGATTAAATAACACACTATTTTCTAAAGGATTAGTAATGCGTTTATTAACCGCTGTTTTTATATGTAGTTTATTTATATTTTATTCTAGTAGCACACTTGCAGAGCCTGATTTAAAACAGCAAACCATTAGCTATACGCAACAAACACATACTATTAATTCAGCAGTTTTAAATGAGCAACGTACCGTTGTAGTCCAGCTTCCAAAGAGTTATCAAGCTAATCCAAACAAAGTTTATCCGGTCATTTATCGCCTTGATGGCGCGGGTAACATACCGCTTATAAGTGCAGTGATGGAGCGATTACAAAATGATAATCGTGCGCCTGAAGTTATTATTGTCGCTATTGAAAACACCAATCGCTTAAGAGATTTATACCCCACAGTTAATAAAGAGCCACAAGGCCCAGTAGGTGAAGGCGGTGGTGCAGCAAAGTTTTTAGTATTTATTGAGCAAGAACTTATGCCCTTAATTAATAAAAGTTATCGTGCGCACAACTTTAATGTAATTGCTGGGGCCTCTGCGTCAGGCGTGTTTGCACTTTATACAATGCAAGCTAACCAAGATCTTTTCCAAGCGCATATTGCGTATAGCCCAGCCGTTTGGTGGAACTATGGTGCGTCGGTAAAAGCAACTAAGGCGTTTATCAATAAATCAAAAGACCTAAATAACTATGTTTACATTAATATAGGCGAAGAAGCAGGCATAATGCGTGAGCGATACAATGAACTTCAGCAAGCTTTGCAATCTAATAGCTTGCCAAATTTACGCTTCTTTAGTGATACGTTTGATAGTGTCTCGCATAACCTGACTTCGGTTGCTGGTTCATTTAATGCCTATCACAACTTATTTTTGCCTAAACAAATGCCCATAAGTGATTTAACTGACGATGTAACCTCTATTGATGCTTATTATCAAAAGTTATCTCAGCAATGGGGGGAGCAGATTGCGCCACCGGATCGCGCTGTTAGATCACTCGGTTATAATTTAACGGGCAGCAAGCAATTTACCCGTGCTATTAAAGTGTTTAAGTACAATATAAAAAACCACCCAAAATCAGTCGATGCGTTTTCAGCCTTATCTTATGGCTATGAAATGCAAGGCGATACTCGCCAAGCGCTTAAACAGATGGAATCTGCTTTAGCCATTACAAATGACTCATATCCTTATATAAATTATTTAAGAGAAACAAAAGCTAGGTTACAAGCAGAACTTAGCAAGAACTAATAATATTGCTAACTTAGTTGTTGGCTTTTTATGAAAGCCTCTTTAAGTTTGGAGTGCTCACGGTGACAGTCAAATTTCCTCGAAGATTGTAGCTCGACGCTCGCAGCCATTACTTAAACCACATTAAAACCACTAATCCCTACTTAATAAGCGCTAAATACGCTAAAATTACAGGCTACTTTTTTAGCAATGAGCCCGTAATATTCATGACCTCAGCAACAAGCCCTAGTACCTTTAACGATCTTGGCCTTATTCCAGAGCTACAAGCTCGTTTAACCGATTTGGAATATAGCGAACCTACGCCAATTCAAGCTAAGGCGATTCCAAGTGTACTGGCTGGTAGCGATTTAATTGCGGGGGCAAATACTGGCTCAGGTAAAACAGCAACATTTGCTTTGCCTATGCTGCAAACCCTATTTTTAGAGCAAGGCGCTAAAAAAGCAGCGAGCAAAGGTAATTTTGTCACTGGGCTTATTTTGGTACCTACGCGCGAGCTTGCTACGCAGGTGGCCGATAGCGTTAAATCGTATTCTGCTAACTTTAATGGCGCCATTAAAACGGTGGCGGTATTTGGTGGTGTGTCGGTTAATACACAAATGCAGGCTCTACGCGGCGGCGCCGATATTATCGTGGCAACACCAGGGCGCTTGCTCGATTTAATCTCAAGCAATGCTATTAAGCTCGATAAAGTAACGACCTTAGTGCTTGATGAAGCCGACCGCATGTTAAGCCTTGGCTTTACCGAAGAGCTTGCTGAGTTATTAGCGCTTATGCCTGCTAAAAAACAAACTATGTTATTTTCAGCAACCTTCCCAGAGCAAGTCACACAATTAACGCAAGAGCTGTTAACCAACCCAGTTGAAATACAAGTTCAAAGTAAAGACGAAAGCACGCTTGTACAGCGCGTATTTACAGTTAATAAAGGCGAAAAAACTACGGTTTTAGCGCATTTAATTAAAGCGCATAAATGGCGCCAAGCGCTTATTTTTGTAAACGCTAAAAAAGACTGTGAGCACTTAGCAGGTAAGCTTGAAAAGCGTGGTATTAACGCACAGGTATTTCATGGTGATAAAGGCCAAAGTGAGCGTACTCGGGTAATTGAAAAGTTTAAAGCCGGTGAAATAGAAGTACTTATTGCCACCGATATAGCAGCCCGTGGTTTAGATATTGCCAAACTGCCTGTTGTTATTAACTTTAACTTACCGCGCAGCCCCGCTGATTATATGCACCGTATTGGCCGAAGCGGCCGTGCCGGTGAAGTTGGCCTAGCGTTATCGTTAATTGATTACGAAGACTTTCATCACTTTAAAATAATCGAAAAGAAAAACAAACTGCGTTTAGAGCGTGAAGAAGTAACCGGTTTTGCGGTAAACCAAGAAAATCTTGATGCAGCACAAGCACTTAAAAACGATAAGCCAATGGCAAAGCCCGCCGGCACAGGCAAGAAAAAAAATAAAGCCGACGATATAGATGATGTATGGAGTGGTTGGAGGGGGCGTTCTAAATAGGAAATATAATTTATTATTTTGTCTAAACTTACAATTGGCGATAAAATCAGTTGTTGACGTATTGGTCAATTTTGACTATGATCATCATTAACAACTAACCCTACTTCCACGCGCAGCATTGAGTCTCCTGGATATAGGGAGAAAAAGCCGACCTTAGTGTCGGTTTTTTTGTAGCTAAAATTTAAGGATCGACTTTGAAGACTCGAATATATATTGATGGATATAATTTATATTATGGATGTCTTAAGCGAACGCCTTATAAATGGTTAGATATATTTAAATTATTTGATAACTATATCCTTCCCAGTTCTACAAGTGAAGCCCACACTAGCAATAATTTAAGCGTTAAGTTTTTTACTGCGAATATTGTAGAAAAGGCAGCTACGTCAAAAGATTCTTTAGCTGATCAGCAGGCTTATCACAGGGCTTTAACTTTTAATAGTTCAAATGGTCAGATAGAAATAATCAAAGGTTACTACTCTGTAAACCCAACACGTGCATTTAAAATTGATGAAAAAGAACCTAAAAAACACCCAAATGAATGTGAGTATGTGGATATTTGGAAACTTGAAGAAAAGCAAACGGATGTAAATATTGCGGTTGAGGCTTTATTTGATGTATTTACGGATGACTCAATTGAGCAAGTTGTGTTTGTTACTAATGATACAGACTTGGAGAGGGCTTTAGAAAAAATAAAATCTCTAAACAAAGTTAAGATAGGCTTAGTGATTCCTACTACAGATAGTGTTCGTAACCCCAATGAAAAACTAGATATACATGCTGACTGGACACGCAAGAATATTTTAATTGAAGAACTAAAACAGTCGCAGTTGCCACGTGTTATCCAGGGAGGAAGAAAACCAGTTTCTAAACCTATAGGTTGGTTTGGTCAGCCAGAAATACTTGAAGAAATAATATTAACTTTATTACAAGTTGAAGCTAAACGAACTAAATGCTGGCGCTGGTTGGAAAAACCATTACCTAGCTTTGATGATTTACCGCCATTAACGGATCCTCCAATTCTATTACTTGATAATGAAGAAACGGCAAAAATAGTGCTAAGTTACGCGCAAAAATATACTCAGCTATTTAATAACTAGCTACATGAAACTACTTATATTTAATAAAGGGTGAAGTGTGGACTTGATATCAAAACTATTATTACTTTCTACTACTTTGATATGCTTTAAATTAAGCGCAAATACTCCGTACCAAATCCCTAGAAGTAGTGTTATTGAACTCACTGAGCCCATGACCAATCGGGTATATCCTGTTTTTATTCAGCTCCCTAAGTCATATAAAAAGCACCCTGAAAAAATATATCCAGTTATTTATTTAACCGATGCACCGTATACGTTCCCTATTGTGGCAGGTGCTACACGGTTTCCTATGAATAGCGGTAAAATGCAACAGGCTATTATAGTGGCCATTAGCTACGAAAAGGCTCTAAAGGGTCTAATAGTCGAATTAGAGACTACACACCAAATAAGGCGCAAAGCTGGAAAAAACAAACCGGTAACGCGCAAAACCACGCGCTGTTTTTAAAAAAGACTGTACTGCCGTTTATACAAAGTAACTACCGAGCAAGTAGCACACAAAAAACCTATATAGGTAACTCTTTAGGCGGGTTATTTGGCGTGACTATTTTATTTACGATGCCCGATTTATTTAACAATTATATAATTGGCAGTCCATCGGTTTGGTTTAATAACAATGCGATTTTAGCGCTACAAGCATATAAGCCTAAAGTGCCTACAAAGGTTTATATATCGGTGGGAGCAAAGGAAACGCCACGCTTTGGTGAAGGACAAAATATGGTGGAAGGGGCAAAGCTGCTAGCGCAAAAAATTAATTCAGTTAGCGGTGACAATATTGAATTAAAAAGCGTTGTTATTGAAGGGGCGAGCCATGCAACCGCATTTCCTACTACAGCTATACAAGGGCTTGATTGGGTAACAGCAAATAAGCCCTAATACTTATAAAAGCACTAAAAGCTTAAGCGCTTTCAAGTTCTTGTTTCCAGTTTACTAATACTTCAATAAATTCTGGACCTATGCCACAGCAGCCGCCAATAACACTTGCGCCTTGGCTGTACCACGTTTTTGCAAAACCTAGGTATTCTGCAGGTGAAATATCACGATACGCTTGTGAGCCTTCGTTGGCTTTGTAATCGCTTGCGATAGGTGTAAAGCCATTAGCAAACGCGCCTAAAACAACGCTTTTATTTTGTTTAGCTAATACTGCGTTGGTATCGCTAAAGGCTTGCTCTATAACCTCAGGTATTGAGCAGTTAAAGAAAATACCAGTAACATTTTGTTCAAGCAAAGCCGCTACGGCGTCACTTACCAGCTCACCAGAGCGAAGTGTCGCTTGCTCGCTTACCACATCATTTAAGGTAAATGCGTAATAACATGGCTTGTTTGAGCCTTTAAGTACATTTGCCATAACGTGCGCTTCTTCAATGCTCGATATGGTTTCGCCAATCCATACATCTACGTGCTCGTCTTGCGCCTTGTATAGCGTATCTAAAATAGTAAAAGCGCGTTCGCTCTCAAATAGCTCTGGGCGGTAAGAGCCAAATGCGGGTGGTAATGAGCCTGCTACTAATACATTTTGTGTAGCCTTTTTAGCTACGTCTTTTGCAATAACGGCCGCTTGCTGCGCAAGGGCTGCGCCTTGAGCTTGGTATAGCGCTTCACCTAAATGAAAGGGCACACAGGCATAACTATTAACGGTAATTATTTCAGCACCTGCATCTATAAAACCTTGGTGAGCCTGCGTTACAAAATGTGGGGCTTCTATTAGTGCTTGTGCACTCCACAGTGGCTGTGTAAATGGCGCGCCAATGCGTTTAAGCTCGCGCCCCATGCCGCCATCTAAAATAGTTACTTTATTCATAAAGGATTTCTATACAACTAAACAATATGGCGCTATTCAACCATAATTTTTTTAGATTCATAATGAAACTTCGTCACCTTTAACATGAAAAAAGCTCAACGCTTTTAATGCAAATATAAAAGCATATTTATCACTCAGGTTATGCACATAAAAAGACATAGTGCCATAGCTGAAAGAATAAAAAAGTAAACCATACATATCAATACCTTAGGTTTATAAAAAGAAAGTGTCCTTGCGCTATTATCAGTAGTTGATAATATGTGTAACATATGTATAAGCATACAGTTTTTGATTAGTTAAACGCAGCTTTATGCACCGGCTTAAGCCTAATGAGTAAACTACTTGAGTAAGCTGTGCGAGTAAATAAATGAAAAACGTTAAACAGTCTCGTTGCGTGATTGGCATTAAAGGTCAAGCGCCCGATCCCGATTACCCTGTTGATATTTGGTTCGACTCACTTAAATCGGTAGCTAGTGTGCTGTCGAAAGAGAACAAGCAATTGTTAAAGGTGATTGTTGAGCAACAGCCACAATCGGTGACTGAGCTGGCATCGCTTACTGGGCGAGCAGTCAGTAATGTCTCAAGAACACTAAAAACCTTGGGCAAATACAATTTAGTTGAAATGCAAAGTGTAAAAACCATGCTTCGCCCTATAGTTATCCATCAAGAATTTATAGTAGTAGTCAATAATGAACAATAAAAGCAATGTCCTTTTACAAGCAGAAGTGCTGGTAAAATTTCTTAGCACATAAAGATCCACATGCTGTAATTATGATATAAAACTTTACACAAGGTTAAAATGTTCGGCTATATATACAAAACATTAAACTTAGAGACTAGAAAGATCTATATTGGGCAGCATAGGCGACGTGGGTTTGCTCCTAACTACTTTGGTTCAGGAACAGCCTTGAAAGCCGCCATTAAAGCATATGGTAGAGACTGTTTTAAGTGCAAAGTTATTGAGCGATGCGACACATTAAAAGAATTAAATGAACGTGAAATTTTTTGGATAGAAAAATACCAATCAAGAAACCCATTAATTGGCTATAACCTAGCAGTTGGGGGGGCAGGTTGTTGTTGGTTGTACAGCAAAAGAAGTTTTCCAAATCTCAAGAGTACTTTGCAGTATTACCTGTGAAAACATTGAAAAACCCATTAGTAAAGCAAAGAGCCTAGGTTTATGTACCTATAACGCCGGAGAACCTTGGATTCCTGGCAGTAACAACTCTAAGGGAGAAAAAATGACAGCAACAGCTTTTTCAGTTGTTGTCAGTTTCTACTCAGCTAATCAAATTAAACAAACTAAAAATTATGCGTCTGACTTTGGTCTTCCATGTTGGAAATATAATATTATGGTAGAAGTTCAAAAATTACCTGAATTTATTGCCCGAATAAAGACAGATATCGAAAATGGAATTTTATTACCTGAGAAAAGAGGCGTCGGGTTTGGTACGTCAGGTATCTTCTTCGAAACTAAAGGGTCTTATAAAAATAGCTCTCGGATGGCTCTATTGATTTAAGGTCCTTGATTAATTTCTGGTGCCGAAACTCCTTTACCTTAAAAAGGTATAGGTGTAGAGAATACTCGATAATGGATAATTTATGAATTATAAGATTGGTAGTTGAGAGTTATCATAAGCAAAGATATCAGAATTAAAATGCCAAAAAACTCTTGATCTTAGTATAAAGGATAAATATGAATTTAAGACAACTTTTAACAGAAATTGCAAGTGGCTGGGAACAAGCTAAAAATGAGCAGTTTACTGGTCATCCAATAGCAACTTTACTAAGGCAAGATTTAATAAAAGCAATAGAAAAAAAACTGCAATCCCCAACTAAGTTTCTGATAAAAGCAAGTGCTGGTGCTGGAAATTGGGCCGACGTACCTTGGCTATCGATCCTCAACCCAGCAGTAACAGAGTCAACACAGTCCGGTATTTATCCTGTTTATTTGTTTCGTTCAGACGGTAGTGGTATTTATCTCTCGTTGGGCTTTGGAACTACAGAGCTTAAAAAGCAATATGGTACAGCTCAGGCAAAACAGAAGGCAGAGGAGCTGCGCAATAGCATAAGGGGCTTAGATAATCGACTCAATGATTGGGATCAGAAAGTTGATTTACGCTCTAGTACGACACTAGGTAAGTCTTATGAGTGGGCTTCAGCTGGTGCAAAATTTTATCCTTTAGACAATATGCCGGATGAAGTTACTCTTACTTCTGACCTAAAAGAGCTATTAGATATTTATGCAGATGTATATTTAGAGACTAATCAGCATTCAAAACAGGTTGTTAGCAATGCACAAGTTTTATCCAAACCCTTCCTCCTGCTCGCTGGTATTTCAGGCACAGGTAAAACCCGTTTTGTGCGTGAGCAAGCAAAAACCTCTAAGCAGTTTTCAGAAACTTATTGTTTAACCTCAGTGCGTCCAGATTGGCATGAACCAAGTGACTTATTGGGGTATATTTCGCGGCTTACTCAAGATGGCAACGCTGAATATATCACTACCGATGTATTAGATTTTATAGCTAAAGCATGGCGTGCAATTGCTGATAGCGGATTAAGCGTGGAAGTGCAAGATAGTGACGAGCTAGGCGAGCGCTTAGTAGTAGCGGGCGAGCGTGATGCGCTTGAACAGGTATTACCTTACTGGCTGTGCCTAGATGAAATGAACCTTGCGCCCGTTGAGCAGTATTTTGCCGATTATTTGTCGGTACTTGAAACTCGTGAATGGACTTGGACGGGTGACAGCTTTTCGTACAGTAGTGATGCACTATTAAAACCCGCTACCATTAAAGCAGTGGCTAATAAAGAAAAGCTACGCAAGGAGCTAGGCTTTGGTAGCGCTGAGGATGGTAAGTACAACGAGCTTTGGGCGCTTATTTGCCAATATGGTTTAGGTATTCCGTTTAATTTGCTGGTGGCTGGTACGGTGAATATGGATGAAACTACTCATGGCTTTTCACGCAAGGTGATTGACCGTGCGCTTAGCTTTGATTTTGGTGAGTTTTTCCCTAACGACTATGCAGACTTTTTCATCCCAACTAATTATAATAAGCGTCTTAGTTACCCTATTTGGTCAAACGCCAGCAAAGCGGATTTAGCCAATACCTTTGATGTTGATGGCACTAAAACTGTAGCGTTTTTATCGGCGGTGAATGCGGTGCTAAAAAACACGCCGTTTGAACTGGCCTTCCGCGCTCTTAATGAATTACTACTTGCTGTTGCGAGTAGCCAGCCACAAGATGACCTTACCCTAAAAGCTGTGTGGGATGACTTTATGATGTGTAAAGTGCTACCGCGTATTGAAGGTGATGAAGATAAATTAGTAGGGCAGAACCAGCATAATATTTTAGAAGCACTATTAAAAGTTTTAGAAGAGCAGTTGGCTGGGACTTGGGAAAACGGACGACCAGATTTGTACCGCGAAAAGCTAGATCCAGAAGGTGAAACAATTACTGTGGATTGCCGTTCTAAGAAAAAACTAAGTTGGATGAATGAGCAACTTGTGCGTGGCTTTACCTCTTTTTGGCCTTAAATAAATAGCACTTTTTAAACTTTGGCGGTAATGGACCATGGCTAAAAATATCGAATTGTTAAGCTATGAACATGATGACTTTGATATTCATGTATCTACTGATAACTTAGATTCCCCTCGGAATAAATTAAAACGGACATATGTGTCACGCTCTGTTGAGCTGCCAAAATATGACGAAATGCTTGTTTGGGTTGGCTCTCAGCCAATGTTGCCTAGCTTTGATAGTGAGGGTCCGCCACATATTCAACCGTTCTTTTTTGAAAACCGCCAATATAGATTTGAAATTGAATTTAATGACCATGTTGATAAAAACTCTTTTTCGGTTAATCACAAATATGCTTTGCTAGATCGAAGTTTTTTTGCTCATCCTAAACGAAAATCGTTAAATGCTGTGATTAATTTTGGCAATGATGTTGGGTTATGTCATTTTGAAATTAAATACAGTGTTAATGGAGTTTGGCAATCTATACCCGTCGCTTTTACAGTCTATGCAACTAAAATGATACAAGCTCAAGATTTGAGCATTATGAACCATGAAATTGATCGTGTTTATCCGCTGTGGCGTTACAGTATTAGTGGAAAAACAACGCATACTCAAGGTAAGTCAACTAGACAACCAGAGAAATTTGAACTCTTTTGGTTAGCGCAATTTGAGCGCTTAGTTGACGAGTTTAATCAAGGTGTAAAAAGAGTATTAAACGCAGCGCATAATCGGTTGCAATCTTATACTTTTGAGCAGAGTTTAGAGAGGGTAAATAAACGATTAGGGGCTAAGCAGGAGCAAAAAGCAAAAGAGTTAATAGCATCGAAACGCTCATCTCGAATTACTATCAAAAAGCAGCGCTTGAATATTGATACCCCAGAAAACCGCTTTATTAAAATGGTACTTGCGAAAACTAAAGCCAACTTATCTCAGATACTATTAGAAATTAATGCAGATAAAGACTCAAAAGTATCTAGTTCATTTATTAGAGAGTTAGACGCATGGCGCACCCAAGTTGCTCAGTATACAAAGCATGCATTATGGCATGAGGTGGGTGTTTATAAAGGGCAATATACCGAGTCTAAAGTGCTGCAAGAAGCAGCTGGTTATTCAAAAGTTTATAAAGTTTGGCAGCAATTGAAATACTACTTAAATGGAAGCATTGGAGAAAGTCGTTTATCGATGAAGTCTGTTGCAGAAATTTATGAAATTTGGTGCTTTTTAGAGGTCAAGTCGATTATTGAATCTTTGGGCTTTAAGCCACAAAGAAAGACACTAAGCCACCTCAAACAAGTGCAGTTTGAGAAGCAATTTCCTAAGGATGAGATGGCTGCTGCTTTTGTATACCAACACGAGAGTGATGGTATGCAGATTGAGCTGGCGCATGAGCCTTCATTTACACCTAAAGGCTCAGTTAATCGAACTTGGCTTGCAAACCACCGTCCGGATATTGTGCTTCGTGTTACCTTGGAAAATGGGGAAGCTTTCTTTATTTTATTTGATGCAAAGTATCGTATAGATACCACGCAGTTTGGTGGTAAAGATGCCGTACCTGAAGATGCTATAAATCAGATGCATAGATACCGTGATGCGATTATTCACCAACAGCATATTGAATACGAATTACCATTAAAAAGTCGTCCTGTTCTTGGCGCATTTGCTTTATTCCCAGGTTTTTTTCCAGAACAAAAATCTGAACAAAACCCTTATGCTGAAGCTATTAATGAAATTGGTATTGGCGCATTTCCATTATTGCCAAGTGCAGGGAGTCAAGATTCCACTAACTATTGGATAAAAGAATATTTAGCTCAAAAACTAGATAAAACGCGCAAGGTTTTAGAATACAAACAATCTTCGTCATATGATTATCATTTTGTTGAAGATGCCGTTCGTATTGCCCCTTATGGCGTAAATGTGACTAGACATACTGGTTTGACATTTGTAGCACCAGTAAATGAACTAGATCGTGATCAAACGTATTTGGAAAAAGCCAAAACAGGTAGTTTAAAGGGTTATCATACAAGACTTATTGCGACTAATCGTCAAAATGTACACAGAAACATTATGCGCGAAATACGTTACCTTGTACTTACTGTACGCGACAGCAATCAAGATACAGAGCAATTAGGAAAATATTTATATTCAGTGGACAGCGTGAAGCTTTTACCTAGGCGCGACATTGATAAGGAAATAACAGGAAAAGATAGTGATGCTATCGAAAAATACTGGGTGTTTGAGTTTTCAGATGCGCCAGTTATTTTACCTAAAACTATTACGAAATCTTATGAAGAGCACTTCAACTTTAAACTAATTCCAGCAGAACGTTTACCTGAAATTTCGCATTGGGATGAGATTCAGGGTAATTTAGAGCTGTACAAAGATTTAAGTCCTATTTGGTAAAAAACACCTAACAATCGTGGTGTATTTGTTGGTGTATAACTCAGCGATGAGTTTAAAAAAGTGCCCTAAACCGTCTTGGCGTGAGAAGCCTAGTTATATTAATTATGTAGAAGGTGAAGTGAATGGCAGAGCATACCCCTCAAGCTCCACAAGGAGAGTTTGTTCTTTTTACTAGCGCAGATGGTCAGACGCGTGTTGAATGTCGCTTTGAGTCAGATACCTTATGGCTATCTCAAGCTGTAATGGCAGAGCTTTACGATAAAGATGTTCGTACAATTAACGAGCACCTTATCAATATATATAAGGAAGGTGAGCTTGTACAAAGCGCAACCATCCGGAAATTCCGGATAGTTCGGCTAGAAGGTACTCGCCAGGTATCTCGCGAAATTGATCACTACAATCTTGATGCGATTTTAGCCGTAGGCTACAGGGTTCGCTCACAACGAGGTACACAATTTAGACAATGGGCGACTAGGATATTAAAAGAGTATTTAGTTAAAGGGTTTGCCATGGATGATGAGCGTTTGAAAAACCCGCCTGTGGGGCACTCTACCGTTCCTGACTACTTTGATGAAATGCTTGAACGCATTCGCGATATTCGAGCTAGTGAGCGACGTGTATATTTGCGAGCTAAAGAAATTTTTACAATGGCTGCCGACTATGAGCCCTCTAATCAAGAAACTAATCGCTTCTTTCAAGCTATACAAAATAAGCTGCACTATGCCTGTACGCAGATGACGGCTGCAGAGCTTATTTTCAACCGTGTAGATGCTAATAAGTCAGATATGGGCTTAACCAGTTATAAAGGTGATGAAGTGCGTAAAACAGACGTCACTGTCGCTAAAAATTATCTGCGAGAGGACGAAATTAAAGAACTGAATCGAATTGTGAATATGTGGCTTGATTTTGCAGAAGACCAAGCGCTGCGACGCAAGCAAGTTTTCTTACAAGATTGGACTGATAAGCTTGATCAGTTTTTGAGTTTTAATGATCGTGAAGTTTTAAGCGGCGCAGGGACAATCTCTAAAAAAACGGCAGATGATAAAGCAAAATTGGAATTTGATAATTTTGCAAAGAGACGCCGCCGCTTGAAAGAAGCTGAGGGAGAAAATGCAAATATTTCTGCACTTAAAGCAATAGCTAATAAGGGTAAAAAAGGCTAGAGACGGCTTATCTTTTCTCGGTATGCAATGTAAAGCCTAAGTTTGTGTGTTGCACAAATAAGCTGTAACGCAGCATAAGTACAAAAAGCGCTGTTTTTTGCCTTAGAGAAAGCAATTTTTAATCATGGAAGACCAGTTTACCCTAACTGCGAGCGGCAAAATAACTTTATTAAGGGAAGCATATTAATTGGTATTAGTGGGTAGATAAATACCCATATATACTTAAGTAATTTACTTAGAAATATTGGGTATTTAAATAATTTTTACTCTGTTAATTTTATAAGCAATATATTTAGCTTACTTATAAAATACTTCTACTGTACCTTTTACTTTCATAAGTAAAGGTTGGCCGCGGCGGTCTAGCGCTTTAGGCGCGGCAATTTTAATCCAACCTTCGCTAATGCAGTACTCTTCTACGTCAAAGCGTTCTTTGCCATTTAAGCTTACGCCAATTTCGTGTTCAAACACTTCTTCTACGTAATGCTTGCTACGTGGGTTAATAGAAAGCTGATCAGGTAATGCTGGTTTTGTTGAATCGGTCATGGTTTTAATCTTTATTAAAAAGTGATGCGCTATTGTAGGCAATCCACTCAATACGCTCAAGGTTTAATGCTTAGCTACACAATACAAAGCCAAGTATTAACAGTGCTATCCAAATGGTTTCGGCAACAATCATAATTATTGGTTTTAAGCCCACCTCGGTGAGTTTGCCTAGGTTTGTTTTCATACCAATGGCGGCTATAGCGGCAATTAAAAAGAATCGAGAAAGCTCATTTGTGGTTTCAAGCACAATAGCGGGTAGGTTAAAGGTGCTGTTTATAATCATTAAAATTACAAAGCCAATTAAAAACCCCGGTACTTTTGGCAACTCGCCATGGTTACCTTTATTTGAGCGATTAATAACCACCATCATAATAAGTACTACAGGCAACAGCATAGCCACGCGTACTAGTTTGGTAAGTGTTGCTATATCGCCAGTTTCGGGCGATACCGAATAACCGGCACCCACTACTTGGGCTACATCGTGTATGGTGCCACCTAAAAATACCCCGGCGTTATGTGCATCAAATTCAAGGTAGTTAACCACAATAGGGTATAAAATCATCGCAATGGTCGACATGGCCGTTACGCCAATTACGGTAAGTAAGGTATCGCGCTCTTTATGCTCGCTGCTTGGCATAATAGATGAAATAGCCAGTGCTGCCGATGCACCACAAATAGCGACTGAGCCACCGGTGAGTGCGCCAAAGCGTTTTTGCAAACCAAATACCCGGGCAAGTACAACCCCTAAAATAATGGTGGTAAATATAGCGCCAGCTAACATTAACGCAGTTTGCCAGCCCAGTGTAACTAAATCGCCCAGTGCTATACGAGTGCCAAGTAAAACAATGCCTACGCGTAAAACCGTGGTGCCAGTAAAGTCTATGCCTTTAGCGCACGGGCTGTCGCTTTGATATAAAAACGACACCGCCATCCCTAATAATAAAGCAAACAACATAGCGGGTGCGCCATAGTGTTCACTTAAAAATAAGGCAGCAAGGCCAGTCATTGCAGCAATGCTGGCCCCTTGCCATAACGGGGAAACTTTTACCTTTAGTGCACCGGTTAAGCTTTGCATTAGGCGTTAGCTGCTGTCAGTGCAACAAGCACTTGGCGTTTACGCTCGCCAGTAAATGGGCGGCGGCCATGCATAGCCATTTCGTTATCCACTAAGGCTACATCGCCATCTTGCCACGCTAAATCAAAGGTAAATTCTTTTGATAGCTCAACAATTTTTTCAAGCCCTTGTTTAGGAATGGCACTGCCATCGCCAAAGGTAATAGCAACCGATGGATTTTCGCGAACGCCTTTCCAGCCCATGTAAGCGGCAATAAGTTGGTTATAAAAAACCTGTACGCCGTTTTCAAGTGTAACTACCGCAGGTAAAACCGGAGTAATTGCTTTTAAAGAGCCATCTTCTAGCCACTCCCACTCGTAACCTAGCTCGGTAAGTTTGCTGTGTGCTTCTTCTTTGGTTTCAACACTTAGGGTGCTTTTCCAGCTGCGACCTTGGCCCGATGTAGCATCGTCGGCTGCGGGCATGTAAGTGGTGTACTTTAAGCCTTTTTGCTCAAAGTCATCGGCTAATTGGCTATCAAATTGCTTTAAAGCGCTAAATAATTTATCTGAACGGCAAAGCGGTGTCGCGCCGCCTTCCTCAGCTGCCGATTTACAAAAAAAGAACAGCTTACTCGGCGAAATAGGTGTTTGTGCCATTTCGTGATGAAGGTAAATTTCTACATCTTTGGGGGCTTCGTTAGCGGTAAATACACGCTCGGTAAAGTTAATACGTACCGCGTTAGATAGCGACTCTTGGTACGTAAAGTTGTCGTAATCAAACCCTGCTGAAAACGTATCAAAGGTTTCGGCGCTATCAACAGGAAAGCCTCTAAACAATACAGCGCCTGAGCTGCGTAGTTTTTTAGCCAACTCGCTTTTGTTAGCGCGAATAAAAGCTACCGCTTCTTCAACGGTGCTGGCGTTATTGTTATTAACTACAATGCACGGAAAAACCGAGTCATCAAACGTTAATTGAGTAGGCACTTGGGCATAGTTAAGTTCGGTAGCTGACATTTTATTATCCTAATCGTAAATAGGGTGAAAACGGTTAAAGGCAGCTTCACAAAAGTGCCCAGGGTCGTTAAAACGGCGGTTGCTATTAAGCGCAGAAATTTGCGCCATTTCTTGCTTTGTTAATTCAAAGTCGAACAGCGCGAGGTTTTCTTTCATGCGTTCAAATTTAGAGGTTTTAGGAATAATGGCGGTGCCGCGTTGCACACCCCAGCGCAGAACAACTTGTGCTGGTGTTTTGCCATGATTTTGCGCCGCAGCTTTTACTACGCTTTGCTCAAGCACCGACTCAGTTTGATCGGCCATTTCAAGCTCAAGGTACGAAAGCGCACCCAATGGTGAAAACGCCGTAACCGGAATATCGTACTGTTTTGCAAGCCTCACTAAGCGCTCTTGCGTTAAATAAGGGTGCGACTCAATTTGCAGCATGGCGGGTTTAATTGTGGCGTAGGTCATTAAATCGTGAATAAGCGCGCTTGAGTAATTACACACACCAATGCGTTTTGCTTTGTTGTTATGTACTTGCTCTTCCATTGCTTGCCACGTTAAGTGTAGCGGCACTTTTGCCAGTTCCATTTGTGGGTTTTGTGCATCTGGGTCTACAAACCACTCTGGTGGATAGCGAGTTTCGATTGGTACAAACGTTTGCGCAATCGGAAAGTGAATTAAGTATAAGTCGAGGTAGTCGAGCTTTAAATCGCTCAAGGTTTTATCAATGGCAAGCTCTACATGCTCTGGCGCATGAAAAGTATTCCATAGTTTTGATGTTACCCATAATTCTTCGCGGGTACATAGGCCGTCTTTTATTGCTTGAGCAATGCCATCGCCTACTTGTTCTTCGTTACCGTAGTCTGATGCGCAATCAAGATGACGGTAACCTGCTTTAATAGCTTGGTACACCGTTTGCGCGCAATCTTCTTGTGCTACTTTCCATAAACCGAACCCGACTGGCGGGATGTTATTTAATGAACTCATTGGGAATTCCTGTTAAAATTGCATAATGACTTTGGTCTTGTATAAGACATAAGTTATTATACGAATCTAACAGTGTCAACACTGTGTTAACCGTAAGGCAATAAATGAAAGGTGTTAAAAAACCTACAGGCAGCAAAAAGGCAGCGTTTGCTGCCTTTAAAAAATATTTAATAAGTATGCGCTAATATAACTTACACGCGGCTAAAGCGCGGTTAATTAATCAAGTTCTATTTGGTAGTGGTAATGATCGCTACGGCATTTACTTAACCGGTATTCAATGCGTTTACCTTCGATTGATTCGGTAATGCGCGATACCAACAATAAAGGGTCACCGGCTTTAATAGCGAGCATTTTAGCGTCGGTTTCATCTGCTAAAACGGCTTTAATGCTGTCTTGGGTTTTATGCACGGTTTGGTTAAATTTGGTTTGGTAGTAATGATACAATGTGTGCGGAATATCACTACTTTGATGTATATCAGGAAAGAAGCTTTGTGGTAGATATATAGTTTCGCTCATACAAAATTCGTTATCGAGAATGCGTCTGCGAACAAGCTTAGTGACTTTGTCTTTTTTATTAAGTTGCAGCGCATCAATAACATCTTGTGGTGCAGGGCAAAGCTCAACCGACAATAGCTCGGCTTTAGGTAGGTCGGCGCCTTTACCGTCGGCCTGTAGCGGAAAAAACCTAAACAGGGCATCTTGCGCGGTATGCTCAGATACAAACGTACCAACACCTTGGCGGCGAGTAACTATTTTATCGTCGGTTAATAAATTAAGCGCTTTACGCACAGTGCCTTGGCTTACGTTAAACTCTTCAGCAAGGCGAAACTCGCTCGGTAATACTTCGCCAGGTACCCAGCGTCTTTCAACAATGAGCTGTTTAATATAATCAGCCACTTGTAAGTAAAGTGGTTGAAAAGCCAAGCTTGGGCCACTTAATTTGTGATCAAACATAGAGTTACTCATTGTTATTTACCATTAAATTTAATCCACCTGTATTTATATCATAGGTGAAACTTTTTGCGCAGTTTTGCGCAAGCTCAATTAATTGTGAACTATTGCCGTGTAGTTTGTTTTTACATTATGCCTAAAAACAAATCGTTACACTACAATAGCGCACACGTAGGATATTTAAAGTGCTCAGTATTTCGTTAGAACTCATCTTGCTTATGGCGTTGTGCCTAAGCCTTGCCACCATAATGCAAACGCTTAGCGGGTTTGGCTTTGGGTTGCTGGTGGTTGCAAGCTTTACGTTGCTAGATGTTTTACCGCTCACTGCCACCACCTTTTTAGTGAGTTTATTGGGTTTGGTTAACTCAACCACTGTGGTGGTTAAAAATCGCAGTACAGTAAAAGTGCCCGAGCTTAAACTTATGTTGTATACCGGTATTCCGCTAATGCTGTTAGGTTTTATATTGCTTGAATATATGTCGGCGCATTTAACGCAGTTCTTAAACTTTATTTTAGGCATTAGTATTTTGCTATGTTGTGGCTTAATGCTAATTGGCCGTGATAGAGCAAATAAGCAAAGCGGGCGTGGCTCGTTTTTAATTGCCGGCGGCGTAAGTGGCTTGCTGGGCGGGCTGTTTTCAACGTCGGGGCCGCCGCTGGTGTTTCAGTGCTATAAACAAGCTTGGTCTATTGAGGCCATTCGTAGCACCTTACTTGCGGTATTTACCATTGGTGGCTTAGTCCGCGTTGGTATTGCCTTATTTGGCACCTTACCCGAGCTCGACATTATGTTTTTAATTGCAGCGGCCATACCGCTGGTATTATTAGTAACGCAATTTGCTCGTAAATTAACACCTTACGTTGATGCAAAATGGATTCGTATAATAGCAATTGCATTGCTTGGCCTAAGCGGCGTTTCGCTGGTGGCAACATCGGCACCGGGCATATTTTAAAAGTAACGATGTAAATAATTCATCTTAGGGTTATTTACATTGACATGGGGATTGCAATTATTTAACTTGTGTCTTATACAAGACTAATAATTGGTTAAGGAACTCCCATGAATGCATTTGAATTACGTGAGCCAGACTGGAACGCAATAGAGCCAGCACGCTTAACTGCAGAGCCTAAATTACAAGGCCATGTGCTAGTTTTACCAACTCAATTTTGCGAGGTTAGCGTTACCATAAGCCAGTTTGGTTTACGTTTAAATGCAGGCTCCACGCATGACGAGACGTTTAAAATATTAACCACCACCCCTTCAAACTTACCGCTATCACTTAATAAATTAGACCAAGGCTTTGCAGCCACCGCCGGTGAGTACCGCTTAGAATTTTACAGCGACCCGTTTTACTTTAAACTTTATAAAAACGATAAATTAGTACAGCAATCAGCAACCGATGGCCACTTTGTGCGCCAGCACCGCTTACCGCCACTGGCGAAAACCGATAACGGCTGGATTTTAAGCTTAGAGCTTAATTATGACGAAGCCGTATACGGCCTTGGCGAAAAATGGGGCAAGCTTGATAAACGCGGCCAGCTTATTCGCTCATACAACCACGATGCACTGGGCGTCAACGCCGAAAAGTCTTATAAAAATACGCCATACGCATGGAGCCCAGAGGGCTGGAATTTATTTGTACACACGCCGGCGCCCGTTACACATGGCGTAGGTTACGCACTTTGGTCGCAACGTGCTTATGTGTGTTTAGTAGAAGACGACGCATTAGATGTATTTTTATACCAAGAGCAAACGCCTGCACAAAGCATTAATCGCTATTGCGAGTTAACTGGTTTTGCGCCGGTGCCACCGCAGTGGAGCTTGGGTGTTATTTTATCAAAAGCGTACTACAAAGATGCCGACGAGCTATTAAGTGTCGCCCGCGAAGTACGCGCTAAAAACATGCCGTGCGATGTAATTACCCTTGATGGCCGTGCATGGCAAGACACCGACACCCGCTTTGCCTTTGAATGGGACCCAACACGTTACGCCGACCCAAAACCTGTGCTTGATGAACTAAAAGCCATGGATTTTAAAATTTGTGTGTGGGAATACCCAATGATCTCGGTAAACAACCCATTATTTGCTAAAGCGGCCGAAAACGGTTGGCTAATAAAAGACAAACGCACAGGTAAAGCATATCAATACGAGTGGGATTTAAGCCCATTTGGCGAAGTACTTACGCCATTACCAGAGTCGGGTATTTTAGATTTTACTCATCCCGATGCTTACGAATACTGGCTGGAGTCGCACAAGCCATTGTTTGAGCTTGGCGTAGATATGATAAAAGCAGACTTTGGCGAACAGCTAGAAGACGAAAACATGGTATCGCACAGTGGCGACAGCGGTATTAGACTGCATAATGTTTATAGCATGCTGTACAACCGCTGCGTTTATGAAGCCGCCGAAAAATACTGTAAAACAGGGCCATTTTTATTTAGCCGCTCAGCGTGGACTGGCAGCCAACGCTTCCCTGCACAATGGGGCGGCGACCCACAAGCCGATTGGCAAGGCTTAGCAGCGAGCATTCGCGGCAGCTTAGCGTGGGGCATGTCGGGCGGGCCATTTTTTGCAACCGACATTGGTGGTTTTTATAAAGATACGCGTGATGCAGAGCTTTATGTACGCTGGGCGCAAGCGTCGGTATTTAGTGCACATATGCGCTTACATGGTATTGGCCCACGCGAACCGTGGTCATACACCGAGCAAGCAAGTGACGCTGTATTTGCAGCGCTTAAATTACGCTATCAGTTAATTCCGTACTTACAAGAATGTGCAGAGCAAGCGCAGCAAACAGGGCTGCCTATTCAGCGTGCTATGGCATTGGCGTTTCCTGATGACGTACTGGCACATAGTTTTGATCAGCAATTTATGTGCGGCGAAAAACTCCTTGTGGTGCCATGTGTAGTACCAAACGGTAAAGTTAAATTTTATTTACCACAAGGCGAGTGGGTGCGATTCCCTGATGCACAAACGTACCAAGGCGGCAAATATTACGAAGAAACACTAGAGCTTACACAAATGGCCGTATTTGTTCGTAAAGGCGATACGCTCATGCTAGGCCCAGAGGTTCAACACACAGAGCAAGACATGAGCCAGCTAACAGCATGGCCAAAATAAAACTCGGTTAATAGCAAACACACACAACACACGTAACACACACAATAATAAAGATATTAGCTTACTTTTTACCGAGTAAAGTAAGCTAAAAGGGGCGCAAGATGGAAGGTATGAACATTACCATGACACTGCTATCGTGCTTGGCGTTTATGGCGCTGGTAGGATATATTTCGTACCAAAAAACCAAAGGGGAAGTTAACACCCAAGACGGCTACTTTTTAGCGGGGCGTGGTTTAACGGGTACATTTATAGCGGGGTCGATGATCCTCACTAACTTATCGGCCGAACAACTTATTGGCCTAAATGGCTCAGCGTATGGTTACAACCTAAGTTCAATGGCGTGGGAAGTAACAGCTGGGATATCAACCATTATAATGGCGCTGATCTTTTTACCGCGGTATTTAGCCGGCGCGTTTTCTACCCTGCCTGAATTTTTACGGGATCGTTTTGACGATACCGTACGCCGCATGACGGTGATCTTATTTATGGTAGGGTATTGTTTTATAACGATCCCTTCTGTTTTGTACTCAGGATCAATCGCCGTTCTTAGGCTGTTTGATGTGCCCACCTTATTAAACTTAAGCTATCAAGCAAGCTTAATTGTCACCATTATTATTGTGGGCTCCGTGGGCGCTATTTACGCGGTATTCGGCGGTTTAAAGGCGGTTGCAGTATCAGATACCATTAACGGTGTTGGGTTATTAATTATTGGTATTTTAGTGCCTACCCTTGGCATTATTGCCCTTGGCGATGGCAACTTTGCCGATGGCCTAAGCACACTGGTAAACACCGATACCGAAAAGCTCAACGCCATTGGAAGCAGTGACGATCCCGTGCCATTGGGCACCATTTTTACCGGAATGATCCTCGCTAATTTATTTTATTGGGGCACCAATCAGTACGTGATCCAGCGTACACTGGGCGCTAAAAACTTAGTAGAAGGCCAAAAGGGCGTGTTGTTTTCAGGGTACTTTAAAGTGCTAGTACCCTTTATGATGATGATCCCAGGCGTAATTGCGTATCATCTTTATAAGCACGAAAGCTTACAAACCATAGATTTAGCTTACCCACATTTAGTTAAAGATGTACTGCCTCAGTACTTATCTGGGTTCTTTTTAGCGGTGCTATTAGGTGCGGTATTTAGCTCGTTTAATTCGTTGTTAAATAGTGCCGCCACGTTGTTTTGTTTAGATGTATACAAACCCATGAAAAAAGGCAAAGTAAGCGACGAAAAGCTGATTAAAGTGGCCAAAATTACCAGTATTGTAATTGCTGTTTTATCGTTTATTACCGCGCCATTACTGATGTTTGCACCAGAAGGTTTATGGCACATCATTCGTGTATTTACCGGATTTTACAACATTCCGGTCATCACAATTGTGCTCGTGGGGTTATTTACTCGCAAAGTGCCTGCACTGGGCGCTAAAGTGGCTATTGTTTTTCATGTTATTGCCTACACTTTGCTTAAATTTGTGTGGGATGTAGATATTAACTTTATCCATATTTACGCCATATTATTCTTTATTGAGCTGGCCATTATGTTAGGTATTGGCTACTACAAACCTCTTGCCACACCATGGAACTTTACCCGCAAAGCCGAGGTAAACCTAAGCCCGTGGAAATACGCACTGCCTTGCGCGATTGTATTAGTGAGCTTAATTATAAGCTTGTACATACTGTTTTCTCCGCTTGGATTGGTGGGTGGCACCAGCGTGTACTTTGTACCAAGCTTAATTGCTGTTTGGACTAGCGCCTTTGTGCTTAGCTGGTGGAGCGTACGCCGATGGCATACACGTTATACAAATAGCTTGGCGCATATTGGCGTTGCTAAGGCACATAATACCAACTCGCAATAATACTTAATCATTTTGCGGGGCTAAACGTGTCGCTACCTGCGTTAAAAAATTCTCATTTAGAATAACTAAATAGCGAATTTTTTGCCTAGCTATCAACACGTTTTTCCAGCCTCAAAATAGATTACTTAATTAAGCGAGTTGGTATATAACGCGCCGTTATATTCTTTATACAAATTTAAAATCACATTTTATTCACATAATGTTTGCAATAGAACATAAGTTTGTTTAAGTTTATATCTCTTATATAAGACATAAGAGATATAAGGAAAATAACTACAACACTCTGGCACCGCTTTTTAGCAACCCACACACTTGCTAGCGCGGTAATTTAACAGCACACACGCACAATTTGGAGAATGACATGAGAGCTAAAAAGTCCGTCTTAAGCTTGGCAGTCACGTTAGCAATGACAACGGGTTTAGCACTAAGCACGCAAGCACATGCTAAGCAAGAGCAAACTGAGCAACAAGCAGAGCAAAACAATAACGACCAGTTTGAAAAAATTGTTGTTACCTCACAAAAACGAACGCAAAGCCTGAATGAAGTACCGCTTGCGGTGTCTGTGCTTAATAGCGACCAGATTGATTCGGCGTTTGCTAATAACATGGAAGGCCTGCAGTCACTTGTGCCTTCGGTCAGTTTTAGAAAAGGCACCACAACCCGTAACTCAGCACTAACAGTGCGTGGTATTGGTACTATTTCGTTTAGTATTGCTGCTGAGCCAAGTGTGGCAACTGTGGTTGATGGCGTGGTGCTAGGTCGCTCTGGTCAAGCCTTTGCCGATTTATACGATGTATCTCGCATTGAAGTACTGCGCGGCCCACAAGGTACACTATTTGGTAAAAATGCCTCGGCGGGTGTGGTAAACATTACAACCAAAGATCCTTCGTACGACACCACCGGCAGCGTAGAAACCTCGTTTTATCAAGACAACGAATACCGCTTTAAAGGCGTGGTAAGCGGCGGCTTAACCGACGACTTAGCAGCAAGCTTAACCGTGTTTAAAGGTAAGTTTGATGGCTACATTGATAACGTTTACAACAACGAAAAAGTAAACGGTTACGACCGTGAAGGCGCACGTGCTGTATTTAAATACGAGCCAAGCGATGATTTAAACGTAAAATTTATTGCCGAATTTTATAACGCCGACGACGACTGTTGTGCCGATTTAGAAGCCCTGCCAAGTGGCCGTAACCCAGATTCAGACGCAGCCCCTAACAGCAACGGTATTGTTGATGGTGTGGCCGATATTGACCTAGACCAGCGCAAAGTTGATCACGACTATGAATCGCGCACTATTGACAAACACAGCGCGTTTTCGGTACAGGTTGATAAAACTATTGGCGACTACACATACACCTCTATTACTGCGCAGCGCTCGTGGGATAACACCGAATACCGCGAAGGCGACTTTACCTCAATTGCTGGCGACAGTAACGAACCTGTATTTGGTGCGCCATTTCAATTACACGATTTAGGTGCTCAGCAGTGGGATCAGTTTTCGCAAGAATTTAGAGTTACTTCAAACCTAGCGGGTCCGTTTAACTATGTGGCTGGCTTATTTTACTGGAACATGGACTCGCAACGTAACTTTACCCGTGACGCGAGTTGTCAAAATAACGGTGGCCAACTAGACGCTGCAATGGCGTATTACGCACAAAATAACTTAACCGGTGCAGAGCTTGATGCCGCATTGGCCGACTTAGACGCCTACACACAAAGCTTAGGTGTAAGCTGTAATGCTAACGATATTGTATCGGCAACCGCGTACATGAGCACCGAGTTTAACAACTGGGCAGCCTTTGCCGATGGTACTTACGATTTATCTGAAGACTTACGTGTACTGTTTGGTATTCGTTATACCGACGATGAAGTGTCGTACACACACCGCCGTGTAAGCAATGACGAATTTGGTCGCACCGGTGTAGGTGTACGCTCAGCAGCACTAAATACTGACGAATCAGGCAGTGCAGAAGAAACCAATGTGTCGGGTCGTTTAGGTATGCAATACGACCTAGGCGATGGCCAAATGGTTTACGGTACTTACTCGCAAGGCTATAAAGGCCCTGGTTTTAACGTGTACTACAACTTTAATCCAGATAACGATAGCCGCGAAATATCGCCAGAAGAGTCAGATGCATACGAGTTAGGCTACAAATACGCAAGCCGCGACTTTGTATTTAACTTTGCTGTATTTAGAACCGAAATTGAAGGCTTTCAAGCCAATAACTTTGACTGTTCAGACGGTACCTGTATTACCCGTTTAACCAATGCAGGTGATGTAAGTACACAAGGTGCTGAGGTTGACTTTATGTGGGCGGCTACCGATTCACTTACTTTAACTGGTGGTATTGCGTACATTAAGGCCGAAATTGACGAGTTTAATTGTCCGGCAGAGGTAGAAGCAGGTTCATGTACTGACCGCTCTGGCTTAGATGTCCCGTTTTCGCCAGATTTAAAATACTCACTAAGTGCTGATTACTTTATTGAAACAGAGCACGACTTTAATATTCATATAAACGGCTCTTACATTTACACCGACGAGCAATACTCAGACCTACCAAACAATGTAGGCGAGTTTAACCCAGCAGCGTTACTGCCAGATTACGGTATTTTAAACGCAAGTGTGGGTTTATCGTTTAAAGATGATGCATTTAGAGTATCGCTTATTGCTAAAAACTTAACCGATGAAAGCTACGTAACCACCTACAGTGGCGACAACTTCCGTTACCAAATTCCGCGTGATGCAGAGCGCTACTTTGGTGTATCGTTTAAGGCACGTTTTTAATTTTATAAATATATCCCTGTGAAAATTGTGCTAAGCGCAGCGTTTAACCCGCTGCGCTTTTTTGTGTCTTAATTTTGTCATGGTTTAGTCATTGTTTTTTAATTAAAAGTACTCTTAGAGGTCACATCTATTTTCTATAGTGCAGCGGTTACTTATTTGAGGTTTACGCTTCAAGCAAAAAATAACCACTACACAATGGGAATAATAAAGGATGAAAATTAAAAAAGTTGCTGCGGCAGTTGGCTTAACGTTTATGTTAAGTGCTGCAAGTCATGCCGATGTATTACCACAAAGCCAAACAGACAATGACTGGTATACAAATGCCCAAACCACACTCGCCACAAAAACTGCGCTTGCACAAAGCCAGCAAACAACAAAAGCTAAAAACGTTATTTTATTTATAGGCGATGGCATGGGTGTATCTACCCTTACCGCAGCACGTATCTTAAAAGGACAAAGAGCGGGCGATTTAGGTGAAGAAGGTTATTTAAGCTTTGAAGAGTTCCCGTACTCAGCACAAGTAAAAACATACAACGTAGATGCACAAACACCAGATTCTGCAGGCACAATGACCGCGATGATCTCTGGGGTTAAAACCGATGTAGGCGTTATTGGTGTAGACGAAGACATAGAGCGCGGTGTGTGTTCAACTGTATCGGGTAATGAACTTTTAACAGCAACAGAACTTGCTGAAATTAAAGGCCTAGCAACCGGTGTTATTTCAACAGCGCGTATTACCCATGCAACGCCAGCGGCAACCTATGCAAAATCGGCAGACCGTAACTGGGAAGATATCTCAGACATGCCAGAAACCGAAACTGCATGTGAAGACATTGCCTCGCAATTGGTTAATTTTGAGAAAAACCTAGAAGCACGTTTTGTAGGTACCGACGTAGACGGCCTTGATTTTGTAATGGGTGGCGGACGTCGTCATTTTTTACCAAAAGATGAAGCAGCTAACTCAGCAGATGCACTTAGCGCTGTAGAGGGCGATCGTACTGATGAGCGTAACTTAGTTACTGAGTGGCAAACACAATACCCACAAGGTACTTATGTTATGGACCAAGCAGGCTTTGATGCTATTGCTGATGATGCCACTAAAGTGTTTGGCTTATTTAACGAATCGCACATGCAATACGAAGCAGACCGCGCAAACGATATTGCCGGCGAGCCATCGCTTAGCGAAATGACCAGCAAAGCAATTGATGTATTAGGTAAAAACGAAAACGGCTTTTTCTTAACCGTTGAATCGGGCCGTATTGACCACGCACACCACGCGGGTAATGCCTACAACGCACTTAACGACACCATTGAATTTGCTAAAGCCGTGCAAGCTGCGGTAGATAATACCAACCCAGAAGAAACCCTTATTTTAGTAACCGCCGATCACAGCCACGTATTTACTATTGCTGGTTACCCTAAACGCGGTAACCCAATTTTAGGCCAAGTAGTTGCCGTAGGCGAAACCACACCAAGCCTTGCTGCCGACGATATGCCTTACACCACAGTAGGCTATGCAAATGGTTTAGGGTTTAGAAACTTAGTTGATGAAACAGATGCCGATGCAGCGTATACAACTGGCCCAGTTGCTGGACGTGTAGAGCTTAGTGGTGTTGATACTACCAATGTTGGCTTTCACCAAGAAACCACTGTCCCTCTTGGCTCAGAAACTCATGCCGGTGAAGATATTTCGCTGCATGCAAAAGGCCCTGGTGCACAGCTAGCTCAAGGCGTAATTGAGCAAAACGTAGTATTTCATTTAATTAATCAAGCTCTTGAACTAACTCAGCAATAATGGCGGCTAACATGAACAAATTAACAGTACTTTCTTTAGCAGTAATGGTCGCGCTAGCAGGTTGTAGTGACGACGACAAAGACGAAAATAATATTCTCGCGGTAGATAACACCATTGCAGTCGGCTCTGAGCAATGTGTTAATGGCGGCGTAGAAACCCAAACTGGCGTAGATACAAACGGCAACGGCGTGCTAGATAGCGACGAAGTTACCTCTTCTAACTTAGTGTGTAATGCACCCGCTACGTCACTTACTAGCGAGCAACTTGCCACCCTAACGACTAACGAATGGTATGGCGATGCACAAACAAAGCTTGCGGCAACACAGCAAGCTAATAGCGAAGTGGTTACTGAGTCGGGCAAAGCGAAAAACGTTATATTATTTGTTGGCGACGGCATGGGAATTTCTACCGTAACAGCTGCACGTATTTTAGCAGGCCAGCTTGAAGGCGGTTTAGGTGAAGACTACCAGTTAAGCTTTGAAAAAATGCCGTACTCAGGCTTTGTTAAAACTTACAACGTAGATGCACAAACGCCGGATTCTGCAGGCACAATGACGGCAATGGTATCAGGTGTTAAAACCGATGTGGGCGTAATTGGCGTGGATGAAGACATTGAACGCGGCGACTGTGCCACGGTAACAGGCAACGAACTGGTTACCTCGTTAGAGCTTGCTGAAATAGCGGGTAAAGCAACCGGCCTTATTTCAACAGCACGTATTACCCATGCAACACCTGCAGCAACGTATGCTAAATCGGCTGACCGTAACTGGGAAGATAACTCAGATATGCCAGAGGGCACTGAAGCCTGTGAAGATATTGCATCGCAACTTGTTAACTTTGAAGCCAACCTAGAGTCGCGTTATGCGGGTATTGATGTAGATGGCATTGATGTTGTAATGGGCGGCGGACGTCGTCACTTTTTACCAAAAGATGAAGCAGCAAACTCAGCCGATGCAGTAAGCGCAGTAGAAGGCGACCGTACTGATGGCCGCAACCTAGTAACTGAGTGGCAAACAACTTACCCAAGCGGCACTTACGTTATGGACCAAACCGGTTTTGATGCAATTAGCGACGATGCCACTAAAGTATTTGGTTTATTTAACGAATCGCACATGCAATACGAAGCCGACCGCGCAAACGATGTAGCGGGCGAGCCGTCGCTTAGCGAAATGACCGAAAAAGCAATTAACGTACTAGATAACAACGACAATGGCTTTTTCTTATCGGTAGAAGCAGGTCGTATTGACCACGCGCACCATGCGGGTAATGCCTACAATGCCCTAAACGACACAGTAGAATTTGCAAAAGCTGTGCAAGTGGCAATGGAAAACACTAACCCAGAAGAAACGCTAATAGTAGTAACTGCCGATCACAGCCACGTATTTACTATTGCAGGCTACCCTAAACGTGGTAACCCAATATTAGGTAAAGTTGTTGCCGTAGGCGAAACCGAGCCAAGCCTAGCTGCCGACGATATGCCATACACCACAGTTGGCTACACCAACGGTGGCGGCTTTAGAGATTTAGGCGATGAAACCGATGCCGATGCAGGTTATGCATTTGCACCTGTTACAGGGCGTGTAGATTTAACCGATGTTGATACAACTTCAGCGGGCTTTCACCAAGAGGCACTTGTACCACTTGGCTCAGAAACTCACGCAGGTGAAGATGTTGGCGTATATGCAATGGGCCCAGGCGCTCACTTAGTTACAGGCACTAACGAGCAAAGCTTTTTATTCCATGTAATGGACTTTGCAGCAGACTTAGTAACTACCGCTGATGAAAAAGTAACGCCATAAGTAATTTAATACGTACGCTCAGCACATAAAGTACGTATTAAAAATGAGGTATTTAAAAACAACTCGTACGCTGTGCGAGTTGTTTTTTTATGTCATAAAAATGCCACTGTAAATGGGTATGGTAATGCCTATTACAGTGACGTTTAAATAAGAGATAATTTAATGAAACTAGCATTATTTTTAATGGCAACCCTTGCCAGTACCAGCACCCTAGCGCAGCAATGTAAAATTGATAGCGCGCATTTAAAAGCCGACTATAAAATTACCAATACTCATAAAAACGAGCAAAGCACGCAATCACTTACGCTTTGGCGAAACAACTCACAAGTTGCGCATCAGCGTGAGGTAATTACTGAGCTTTGGCAGCACTTAGCTAACAAGCAAATTCGCCCAATTCGTTATTTTAATGCCCAACAACGCGGTATTGAGTATCAGCCATCTGAGGTACGCGGTGTACAAAGTTGGAGCGCTAAAAATCAGCTCGTGGATACGCATTTAATCGAAAAAATGACCCTAGTAAACACCCAAGGCAGCGGCTGCGATGAAGTAAAAAACTACACACTTACTGAGGGCGACAACCAATTTAAACTCGCTTTATTTACTAAATCAAACTTGGTTAAAAGCTTTAGCGTAACCAATAAAAAAAGCGATACCCATACTTTGCTAAGCCTTAACGATGTAAACAGCAATAAAGCAGAAATAACCTCACAGTTTGCCAAATGGGATCGCTTTCAAACCACCGATTATGCCGACATTGGCGATAACGAAAACGACCCGTTTTTAGCAAAAATGATCAACCTAGGCTTTATAGAACACGGCGCAACGGGGTTTTATAATCAGCAAGGTAAAGCGATTCAAGGTGGACACCACCACTAGGTTTTAGCGTTTTTAAATGTAGTAGCTCATAGCTGAAAGAATGACAGTTATGAGCTACAAGTAGGTATTTAAAAGTAGATTAATTTTAGCCATTCCCGCCCAAGTAATACTGCAAACAGTTTCCCATTTTTATAAAACGCACACCGCCTGCCGCATAAGATTTATAGTTGGTAATAATTTATACTATTTGATACTAATAGAAGTTCACACAATAGGGACATTTAATTGCTAAGGGAAGTTTATGCCAGAATTCAAAATCTTAAACAACATCCTTGATTATATGGAATCTAAGGGGCTTACATATAAGAGTGTAGTAGTCACTATTAATGAGGAACTTGTTGAGGAAGTAAATACTATAAATAAAAGCTCCCACACTTTAGAAGAATTACAAAAGGCGGCAGATAAGTGTTTTGCTCATGAATGGCTCAAACGTAGAGGTGAGGGTGGGGATAAATATACTCACTTATATATAACACCAAAAGGCATTGGAGCTGCGAGGTCAAAACAAAGGTCTGAGGAATTAAAAAAATCTCGTTCTTTTCTGAAAAAAACTTCTGATTATATTGAAGAGCACAAAGGATTATTTATTGTCTTCGGTTTCTTATTAACACTCGCTACATTCGCACTGAAAATCTTCGGAGATAAGTAATGAATAATAAAAAATTTACGATCTCTTTGAAATGTTTGTTTTGTGACAGCGAGCTTCAGAATGATTCTGAAATAGAGTTCAGTTCTGGCGATATGCTTGAGTGCAAAGAATGTGGTGAGCTAAATGATTACGATGCATTGGTTGACGTTGCAATTGATGAAGGCAAAGAGCTCGCTGAAAAACATGCAAAAGAAGAAATTGAAAAAATGTTCAAAAAGACATTTAAGTAAACGTAATCTTATAAATAAAATACAAACACTATCGCCTGACACTACTCAATATGAGAATCATCAGGCTTTTTAGGTCTATCAGCTAGCTCTGTTAGGCCGTCTTCACAGTCGCCGCTGTCGCAGGTATTTAAATCACTTTGTGCCTGCTTGTCTTGTTGCAGTACTTGTTTTAAATCTTCCATACGTTGGCGCACGGCTACGCCGTAGCTGGCGTCGTCGCCCCACAGTTTGGCTAGTTGCAATACGGCAGCGCGGTCGTGGTCTCTAAATAGTTTTCCGGCGCGCTGGGCATCTTCTTTATTGTTACCTAATAGCTCTAATGCATCTACCGCTAGGTTAATGGCGGAGTCGACCGTTTCACGGTTAAACGCATCTACTTTTAAATTAAGTAATTGATAGGCGTGGCGGCGGTCGATAGCGCGGGCAACAATTTTAAGCTGCGGGTAGTTTTTATGCGCAAGCTTAATAATTTCGAGGGTTTTGTCTGCATCATCTATTGCCACAATTAGCATTTGCACGGTGTGCGCGCCTGCGGCTTCTAGCAGCTTTTGGCGGGCAGCATCACCATAAAATACGGTATTGCCAAAGCGGCGTAGGAGTTCTATTTGGCTTGGGCTGTGATCAAGTACAGTAATTTCGTAGCCTTGGGCGTGTAATAAACGCCCCATAATTTGCCCAAAGCGCCCGTAGCCTGCAATTATAACGTGTTTAGCGCTGCTAATTTGCTCGGGCTTGTCAAACTCGGGCGCACTGTTACTGGTACGTTTTTGTAGCTGCTCGTAAGCCATTAATAACAGTGGCGCAACCAACATTGAAACAGCCACCACTAACGTCACGAGGCTTGTTTGCTCTGGCGTTAATATGCTTAATGTAGTGGTTACGCTTAAAAGTACAAAGGCAAATTCGCCGCCTTGTGCCAGCGCTAATGCAAACAGTAAACGCTGCTTTTTACTAATATTAAAGGTGATGGCAAGGGCAAATAAAATGCAGGCTTTTACTACAATAAGCAGTGCAACGAGTGCAATAACGGTTGTAAATTCATTCGCTAATAATTCAAAGTTGATTGATGCGCCAACAGTGATAAAAAACAGCCCTAACAGTAGGCCTTTAAAGGGCTCTATATCGGCTTCTAGCTCGTGTCTAAACTCGCTTTCGGCAAGGACTACACCGGCTAAAAATGTACCGAGTGCTGGTGATAAACCAATACTTTGCATCACAAGGGCAATCGCCACCACTAAAAATAGCGCAAAAATAGTAAATATTTCACGCATGTGGGTTTGCGCTATGTATCTAAATAACGGGGCCGACACATATTTACCGCCGGCAATAATAGCGGCGATAACCGCTACCGATACGCCTACTTGCTGCCATACCGGCCAGCTTGCAATAATGGAGTCGCTAATGTCTTTTGAGCTACTTTGCGGCGCAAAAGCCAGTAGTGGCAGGAGCGCTAAAATAGGAATAATGGCGATGTCTTGAAATAATAAAACCGAGAATGCATTTTGCCCGGCTTCTTGCTTTAGCCAGCCTTTTTCTTCAAGGCTTTGCAGTACAATAGCGGTTGATGACAGCGCCAGCATTAGGCCAATGGCGAGGGCGGTTTGCCAATGCATGGTAAAAACCCAATAACAAAACGCAAAAATAGCCGCGGCGGTAAGTACGACCTGTAAGCCGCCAAGCCCTAATATTGAATGGCGAAGCTTCCATAAACGGGCTGGTTGTAGCTCAAGGCCAACCAAAAACAGCATCATTACTACGCCAAATTCGGCAAAGTGCATTACATCTGTTTGATCCCCCACAATACCCAGGGCGTAAGGGCCAATGAGTATGCCCGCAATTAAATAACCAAGTACCGAGCCAAGTCCCACTCGCTTGGCAATAGGTACAGCCACTATGGCCGCCGCTAAGTAAATTAAAGCTATTTCTAACACGCGTATATCCTAATAGTATCAAGGCTTTTAGCATGGCTTAGTGGCTTTAAAAATACAATGGGTCATGTGGCTGAAAATGGATCATTTAGTCATAATTAATCGGCTACTTTTACTGGGCCGTTAATGTTATCAATGCTTACATCGCCTGAGCCCGATTCGGTAATAGTAAGCCCCATAGCGTGGTTTACACGAATGTCGCCCGAACCATCTTCAATGGTTACGCTTGCTTGCACATGCTCAATGACTAAATCGCCAGAGTTATCGTCTACATCTACTGCGCCATTAATATTATTAATAGCAATGCTGCCGGAGCCGTCTTCAACAGTTAAGGTGCCGCGCACATTGCTAATGCGCATATCGCCCGAGCCATCATCAACTACGGCGTTGCCGCTAACATTATTAATATTTACGCTGCCAGAGCCATCGGTAATCGCTAAGTTACCGGTGATGTTTTCAAGAGTAATATCGCCTGAGCCATCTTCAATAGTAAGGTTTTTAGCGCTGTTGATAGATAAGCTGCCAGAGCCGTCTTCTACGTTAATGTTATTTTGCATGGCGCTTATTGCAATGTCGCCAGAGCCATCATCAATATCGAGCATTAAATTACTAGGCACGGTAACCACTAAATCAATGTGTGGCGATTGGCCGCTGTAAAAACGCATACCGCTGGCAGTATTGTTGTTTGCAACTAAGGTAGCTTGTTTGCCATTTTGCTCAAGGGTAAGTGTGTATTCGTCTTCAATGTTGGCGGTAAAAATTGTGGCATCTACACTTATGCTGGTGGCATTGGGCGAGCCTTTTATTTTAAGAGAGCCTGCACCGCTTAATACGTTTAAGTATTCTAGATTACTGCTTGGCAGTGATAACTGCTGAGTTTGTTTTACTGAGGCAACGCTTGGCGATATATGAAACACACAGCCGCTTAATAATAAAATGCCGCCAATAAGTGAAAGTGGTTTTGTAATGTTAGATACAGTTGATGAACTCATGTTTAGTCCTTTGTGTTTGTTATTTATGCATGTTTTGTATAAGCATAGTAGAGCAAAAACGAGACCAACTGTAAGTCTTTGATTTTATTGGGGAGAGATGTGTTTATGAAAAGTGGATTTACTAATAAGTGGTTAAATACACTAAGAAGTAATTAAAAAAGGATGCACATGGCATCCTTTTTAAGTGTTTGCTTTTAGGTTATTTATTAAAAGCTGTAAGTAATATTACCGTATAGGAAACGCCCGTCTAATCCGTACGGTGCATATGGCGTGTACGGGAATATTTGGCCAAAGTCAGAGTAACCAATGTTATCTACCGTTGCTTGTGGGTACTGATCGAACAAGTTGTTTGCACCTACTGCAAATTTCCAGTATTCGTCTGGGCGGTAGGCTACTTCTAGGTCGGTGATCCATTTAGGGTCAATGTACTCATCGCGATCGGCGGTAGTTGAAATATCAGCCACTTCACCGTAGCGCGTTGCACGAAGGGTGGTTTGCCATTCGTTAAAGTTCCATACTGCTGATAGGTTCCATTTGCTATCTGGCGTGCCTTCTTCAAAGCGGCCTACTTCGCGGCGCGCAAATACAACGTAGTCGTCACCTAGTGAGTTTAGCTCGCTTGGGTTGTCGTCTACGTGCGTTACTTCGGTATCGTTAAAGTTAGCCGCTACGTTTAAGCGTAAGTCACCTAAATCACTTAAATCTAAGTTGTAGGTAGCAACAATATCAACACCTTGCGTGCGCGAGTCGATAGCGTTAGTAAAGTAACGTACGCTTTCTGTGTTTAGCTCGCCGGCATTTTGCAGTATTTCTACTACAGCATCGCCCTCTAGGTTTTCAGACAATACAATACGGTCATCAATATCAATGCGGTAGGCATCTACAGTTAGGCTAAAGCTGCCTTGTGTGTACATAAAGCCTGCCGTTACGTTTACTGACTCTTCGGCATCTAGTTGTTCAGCACCTAGCGCTTGCGCTGCCGCTGAATCGGTAGGGAATAAACCTACTTCAAACGGTTGGTTGTTCTCAAGCACGGTAGAGATTTGGCGGTACGAGCTTTGCGCAAGTGATGGAGCACGGAAACCTGTGCTAATTGCACCACGCAATGATAGGTTTTCGTTAATGCTGTAACGCGACGCAAGCTTTGATGTAAACGTATCGCCAAAGTCGGTGTAATCTTCGTAGCGACCCGCTAAAACAAGGTTCCAGTCTTCTGTTAGGTAAGTATCAAACTCAACAAATACAGCTACGTTATGGCGGCTTTCATCGGTTACGCTTTCTGGGCCAAAACCAGCTAATACTTGAGCGCCACCGGCAGCAATTGGATTGCCATCGCTATCTAAAGCGGTAATGTAAGAGGCTTCTTCGCCTTGCTCAATTTTGTAGCTTTCGTGACGGTACTCTGCACCTACAGTAAAAAATACGTCATCTGGCAAGCCAAAATCTAGCACTGTATTTGCCGTAGCGTTTACTAAAAACTGATCGTAAACCAATGCGCCGTTGTCAAATTCGGTTGGGCTGTCGGCACCTAGTGATGTATTTATACTATTTACAACGCCGAAACCAAAGTCGTTACGGCCGTAGTTGGTACTTACATCCCATGTCCATTCGCCAGTTTCGCCTTGCAGGCCTAGGGCAAATGAGTAATCTTGTACGTCGGTTTCAATTTGCGGTAAAAAGCCGTCTGGGTACACTTCTAACACGTTGCGGCTGTCGTTTGCACGGCGGTAAAAACCACCTGAGTTACCTTCGCGTTTTGAGTAGCTACCAAACGAGTACAGGTTATAGCCGTTATCAAAGTCGTAACCCATGTTGTAAAACAGTGCGTAGTCTTCAAGCTCTGCTTTACCAAAACGGTGGTTGTAACGGTCGATAGTAAATTCGCGTGGGTCTAGGCTGCCATCTTCCAGGCGGTCGTATTGCTCGCGCGGGTCAAAGCCTGAGCGCTGCGTAGAGTCGTTATCACGATACTCAATTGATACGTTCACAAAGCCGTTATCTAAAAGCTCAAAACCAGAGTTTGCGCTAATTGTACGGCTTGCGCCGTCGTTTACTTCGCGGTCGGCACCGGTATTAAATGCAAGGTTGCCATCGGCATCTGCGTAGGTGCTTTCTAGCTGAGGTACGCCAGCCATTTGGGTGTCGTACTCGCCGTAGGTTACGCTTACGCTGCCCCCTTCTGAGGCATCTTTAAGTACAATGTTAATTACACCGGCAATGGCGTCTGAGCCGTACTGCGCTGCTGCGCCATCACGTAGTACTTCTACGCGTTTAATGGCTGATGTTGGGATCATGTTTAAGTCAACAGCGGTAGAACCACGGCCAACAACACCCGCTAAGTTTAATAGCGCGCCAGCGTGGCGGCGTTTACCATTAATAAGCACTAGGGTGTGATCGGGTGCTAAACCACGTAATACAGCAGGTTTAGCGTGGTCTGTACCATCACCCATGGTGGCGCTTGGGTAGTTAAAGCTAGGTACTTGGTTGGCCAGTATTTGGCTAATTTCTAGCTGACCCGTGCTTTGCATATCACCACTGGTAATAATATCTACAGGTACGGTACTTTCGGCAATACTGCGCAGGCTTCTGCGGGTACCGGTAACCGAAATCACTTCAATACTTTCTTGTGCTTGAGTGTCTTGTTCTGCAGCAAATGCAGGAGAATAAGACGCGCCAAGCGCAGAGGTAACGGCCAGGCTAAGTGCTACTTTTTTGGCTGATAATTGCTTTAACATGATGTTGATTCCCTTAAGGGCTGCTGACTATTGATTTTTCAAAGGAGCGCATAATATAGAAGGCACTACCTGTGTGCAAAGATAAAAACTGTCTAAGTTATTCTAAGTTGTTAACAACTAAAATGACAGTTTACGCCCGCTATAGACGTTTAGATCGCTCGAGTTGCAATCTTGTGTCGAATAGCTGCAAATTCAAGGTAAGTTGTCGGTTTTTTTGAAAAACAAAAAAGGTCAAGTTAGGGCGTGTTGCACTTTGCGGATTGAAATTTGTTCAATCTAGGGGCGATTAAATCGCGGCGCGAGGTTTGTAACCTAGTGGGCTAAGTAAAAATCGAGTAAAGCTTCCGCGTCCTGATCACGCCCCTTACCTACATCCATGTAGGCAACAAAGAGTTTATCGCCCCTAGGCAGAACCCGAAGGGCAGCACATGTTTGGCATTTATGCTGCGTTATCGCCTATTTATGGGGAATAACCACACTTCATAGGCTCTGCCTTGCCTAAAAACCAAACACACTGCTGCAAATTCAACCATCAAAGCTCAAAACGCCCTGAAATTTGGCCTTAATTTATTGTGTAAATTGCGTGAAAAAAATTATTCAGGCGCTACTTCTAACGTCGTGAATAAAGCATAACGACCGGCATCTACGCCTTCTTCGTTTACTTTAACTTTGTTAGAGGTTTCGATTAGGTATAGGCCTGGCTCTTTCCAGGTTGTGCTAAACATGCCGTTTTTGTCGGTTGTTACTTTTATTTCGCCACGTTCGTTACGGTAGCGTGTATCGCCTTTTAAAATGCTTACTTCAATGCCTTCGCCCGCTGGCTTGCCATCTTGTAGTAACTGAAAACGCGCTTGCTCGCCAACAAATAAATCGTTTGGATGCGTTGGGCCGCTAAGCTCAAGGCCTAAGCCAAGTTGTGCAGGCTTAGAAGTACCGTTACGGCTTACAAATGTATCTACTGTAGATATAACTTTAGTTGTGGTTACATCTTTTGCATTGCTTGGTAATTTAGCTTCTGACTTTTTACCAAATACGCGCTGGCGCTTACCTTCTTCGTTTTTGTAGAAGGTCATGTACATTGGCTTTTGCGTCATGGCAATGTGGTAAGTACCTTCTTCTTTTAGGCTTACCGCCGCTGAGCTTTTACGCTTTAGGTAATAAGCACGAATGGTCTCAGACACTTCTTCACCGTTTGGTGCAAGGGCCATAAGTAGTGTGTCGTCGTACTCTGCGCCTTTTTCTTTTGGTTTAAAGGCTTTGTCGGGTGCAAATATTTCGTTAGAAATACTCGCGTCAATCATTACGTAGTGCGCTTTGTCGCCAGATAATGACGTGTGCGAAGGTAATAACCAGCGCCCATGTGCACTTGCCGATGTAGATACCAGCGCCGATAAGCTAAGTGCGCCAATTAAAGCCGTTTTTAATAAATTAATTTTCATTGTATTTCCTTAAATTCAAATGATTAAGTAGCAGCTACTTAGTGCTTACGGTTACAAAACTTGTCGAAAATTCTTTTTTACCTTCAATGGTCACTTTGCCTGCTTGTGATAAATCAAGCTCTACGCGGCTGTAATCACGGCCGCCTTCTTCGCGCACAACCTCAATGTTTAAAAGGTATTTGCCAGGTTTTACGGCATTGCCGTCTAAATCTTTACCTTGCCAGTCAATGGTGTAAGTACCTGCACGCTTAGTTGCGCCGCTTATGCCGTCAAAGTTAATGTCGGTTTTACCTGCTTTACGCCACCATTGGCGCAAATCTTTAAACCATTCTGCTTTTTGAACCCATAGCGCAAGCGTCGTTACGTGTTTACGCTTTGGCGTTTCTAGCCAAACAGCTACGTATGGGCGATGGTAAGGTTGTACATCAAGATCGGGTAGGGTTAATTCAATCTCTAGCTGCGGCGTTTGTGCCTGCGCAGTTGTTTGAAATAATGCGGCAACCATTAATAGTGCTGCACTTAGTACCGTACTTACTTTTAACATTAAGACACTCCTTTAATTTGTGGCACCCAACATAAATAAATAACCAAAGGCGTTGCTATGCCTAAAACGGTTATCCATATTCCTGCTAAGCGTTTTTTTCTGTTTTGAAATAAAATAATCATCCCGGTGATTGAAAAAATAATCATCAATACCGCTGAAATATCAATAACCCAGCTCCACACAGCGCCACTGTGGCGGCCTTTGTGTAAATCGCCAATCAGGCTTAAAAAGCCACCGGTTTGGTAATCTAGGTTTAGCTCACCGGTTGTAAAATCAAGCTCTGCGTAAGCAAAACCTGCCGGTAGTGGGTAGTCGAGCATAACCAGCGCGTCTTCTTTTTCCCACTCAATGCTTTTAACTTTAGTGAGCGCGTATTGCTCGGCAAAAAACGCTTCTATGTCTGGGTAGAGGGTGGGTAATGTATCTAGTTGAGTATTCGCTTTAGCCATTAACGCTTGAGGAATAGCGGTGCTTACTTGGCCGTTGCTTTTGTCGTTTTTAAGCCAATCAACATGGTTAAGTACAATGCCGCTAACGCAAAATAAAATAAGCAAAAAAAACAAAGCTGTAGAAATATAAATATGGAGCGCACGGCTTGTGCTGTACAAAGCCCGCTTATTAATAAACGCCATAAAAACAGTAATTAAATTAAATTTAGAACATGATAATCATTTGCATTAACTATTACAAATTTACTTACTTAACTTTACATTAAATTTTTTACTAAACGGTGTGTGCATGCAAAAAAGGGCGGTTATTTAGCACTTGGTGGGTGCGAGGGCCTTAAAATTAGGTAAATTATAACGGCTATTTCAATTACGCCAACAAGGTAAATAACCCAAACAGGGGCGTTTGAGTAAAGCAAAAATACAAAACCAATAAGCATACCAATCGCGGCGTAGCATTTTGCTTTTACAGGCACTACTTTATGCGCTTGCCATTGTTGTAAGGTAACGCCGTAACGAGGGTGGCTAAGTAGCCAGTGTTCAAGCGCCGGTGATGAGCGAGTAAAGCAGGTAAGCGCAAGAATAAAAAAAATGGTGGTAGGCATAACCGGCAGCACAATACCAATAATGCCAAGAGCCACTAACAATAACCCAAGTGCTTTAAGCCATAAGTTTTTATAACAAATAAATACTGCTTTTATATTCACTTAGGCTCTTTTAAGTAATGGCTGTTAGTTAGGATTGTAGGCCAAATAGTTATAAAATCGAACCCTATAAACGCAAAAAAGGGCAAACTAAGTTTGCCCTTTTAAAATACTAAATATGTGTTACTTATTTAGAAGTAGTAACCTACGTTGATGTTAAAGCGACGTTCTGTGTCGCCATCACCTGCAACAGAGCCACCAATAAATGGCTGGTTACGTGCTTGAATAAAGTCAAAGTAAGTAAATAATGCACCGGCCGATACGCTCATGCCTGTTACGTTCATCCACGTATCTGGGCTGTCGTCAGACTTGTCGTAAATAATGCCGTAATCGTTGTAAAATTGAACGCCTGTTACTGGGCCCCAATCAAGCGATAGGTCGTAAGCTACGTTAAAGTTGGTCATGGTTGCTTCGCTTGATACGGTATCGTAGTAATCAAACGCGCCAACTACAAAGCGGTTGCTGTTGTCGTCTAGGTCGTAGTCGTACTCGCCGTGCTGAAATTGAATATTCCAGTTATTAATTTGGCTGTTTACATGAAACGCCCACGCACCGTAGTTACCCGCACGGTCGTTACCGTCGTGCAAACCACCGCTTAGTAGTGATACGCCAATATCGGTTTTAGCGTTTTCACTGTGCTCAATTTGATACACTGTACGACCAGCAAAGGTGTTGTACTCACCAAGGCGCGAACCTGGTACGTCGTAGGTGCCTTCGGTTGTTGCACGGCTACCAACAATATCGTAAGAGTAACGTTCGTTAACTTCTGAGCTGCCATCAACGCCGCCTACTTCATCATTTTTGAAAAAGCCGAGGTCTAGTTTCCAGTTGTCTTTAAGTTTACGGTTTACTGTTACACCTAAATCAAAGTCATCTTCTAGGCCAACGTAGTAGTTGGTGCTAAAAAAGTAGCTGTGTGAGTTGTATGGGCCGTTACCAAACGGTACAGGTGCAATACCGGCTTGCGCTTCCCAGCCATCTGTAAATTCGTAACCTAAGTATGCATACTTAACAATGGTCATGTAATCGTAAAAACGAAAATCACCATTTACAGAAATATCGCTAATTTCACCCGATAAGTTAAGGCGAAATACTTCAAAGTCTAAATCGCCGCCACGGTCTTGCGTGTCTTCATCGTAGGTGTTTGTGCTGTAGTTAAAACGTACGGCACCGCCAATTTTAATGCCTTCATCTTCTTGTTCAGGCGCAGCTGCGGCAACAACAACTTCTTTGTTGTCGGCCTTTTTACTGATCTCGGCAACTTGTTGTTCGTGTTGCTTGTTGATTTGGCTTTGCTTTGATTTTTCATCAGCAAGCTGCTGTTCAAGCAACTGCATTTGTTGCTTAAGCTGCTTTAATTGGCTTTGTAGTGTGTCGAGATCGGCTGCATGAGCAGTGCTTGCTGCACCGCCAAGCATTAGTGCTAGCGTTAATTTTGAGAGTTTAGTCATTGTTGATGCTCAGGTTTTGATTAAAAAATAAAAAAATTCAAGGTGCCCAAAAGCCCCTTACGAATGATGTAAGAACTAATTTAAATTTATTTTTTATTTTTTTTATTTATTTGGTGTTTGAGTTAACGCGCCTACCTCTAACAGAGGTGATGCATCTAACTTATCAGCATCCATCATTGCTGCAACACGTTGCATAGATGAAAGCAATAAACTTTGCTCCCACTCTGCAAGTGCAGAAAACTTTTCAATAAAGTGTTCTTGCAGTGGCTGAGGTGCTTTTTCTAGTAACTCTTTCCCTTGCTCGGTGAGGTATAAGCTCACTCGGCGTTTATCCATTTGACTACGAACGCGTGTTACAAGGTTTCTGCTTTCTATTCTATCAAGAATATTAGTTACAGTAGCCGGGCTTAAGTTAACATTCTGAGCGATACGGCTTGCTGTTATTCCATCGGTGTGCGCTACTTCTTGCATTATAAGCAATTGTGGGCCTGTTAAACCTGATGTTTTATTTAGCTGCTTAGAATGTAAGTCAATCGCGCGGATTACTTTACGTAAAGAAACTAATAATTCGTCATATTTTTGCATTTGCTTATCTCGTCGATGGGCCAAAGGTGTGCCGTAATCGCGAAATGTTACACATCAAATAAATTGAATTCAAATAATAAATTAAGCTTGAGCCCATGTTTATTGGTTTTTATTAGTTTGAGCAGAAACTAAAATAGTATAATTTTGTTTAAAACTTATTAAATGTTATTAGCATATTGTTTGCATTGTGGTGCGCACACTACGTATGTTGTGAATAATTGGCAAGTCTTATGGTTTAGACTTTAGTATTATACCCACCTGCATTAATACCTTAATAAATTTAACATGCGTTTGCCTAAGCTTAGCCGCGGTTTTACTGCCTTAAAGCATGGCCATTATTTATACGCATTAGTGTTATTAATAACAGCTGTTATTAATTGGTAATTGTTTGTAAGTTAGCTGTGTATGTATTAATCGCCAATGAACAAATTATGCACGCAATGTTTAGTGAGTATAGCGTATACTTTGCACATGCATTATTGTTTATATGCACATGTTAAAATCTTTAATATCAGCATTGTAGGGAAAAACATGAAATTATCGCCATCAGTTAGCATTGAACAAAGCGAAACCGGCCTAGAGTTTATAAAAGTTGCGAGCTCAAAGTGTGATGCAAAAATATTTTTGCAAGGCGGGCAAATTACCGAGTTCATCCCAAAAAATAACAAGCCACTTATTTGGGTCTCTAAAAATGAGACGTTTCAAGAAGGGGTGAGCATTCGCGGTGGTATTCCTATTTGTTGGCCTTGGTTTGGTAATCATGAAAACCAAGATTGGCCAGCACATGGCTTTGCACGTACCAGTTTATGGCAAGCTGATGCTGTGCATGAAGATGATGAACACATTACAATTAGCTTAAACTTACCCATGAAATTAGTTAACCCAACGTATTGGCCGCACCAATCGGCGTTAAAGGTTGAGTTTGTATTGAGCGAGCAATTACAGGTGCGTTTAACAACCACTAATTTAAGTAATAGCCCTTTTAGCTATACGCAGGCTTTGCACAGCTATTTTCCTACCTCAGATATAAAACACACCCATGTAGAAGGTTTACAAGGCGCGCAATATATTGAATTTGGTGAAGGGCCGTTTGCGCAAAATGCGCCAGTGGAGTTTACCCGCGAAACCGATATGGTTTATACCCAGGCCGCTAAGCAGCAACACATTCACACCCCAGATGGGATTATTAATGTAAGCCGCGAGAACTCAAGCTCGTGTGTGCTGTGGAACCCATGGATAGAAAAATCTAAGCGTTTATCTAATTTTGCTGACGATGAATACCTGAGCATGGTGTGTTTAGAAGCCGCCAATGTGTTAGAAGATAACGTGACACTTGAGCCTAAACAAAGCCATACGTTAGTTACTACAATCAGCTGGGCTAATAGTCAGTAAATAGGAAAGGTACTTAAAATCGTGTTTGATAATCAGCAAGTAATGGATTTACCAAAGCATAGCGAAATACAGCTCAACCCCTTGGCCGATAAAGCGTTACTACACGTGCAACTTAATTGGCTGGCGTTTTACATTCCTTTTTGCGCGGTACTGTTTGCTGTTTGTTACTTTAACGAAGCGTTTGCTAACAAAGCGCAAACCTACTTGCTGATAGGCGTGCCTATTTTAATATTGCTTTCAATGCTTTATAACGCCCTGAGTATTAAGCTGCAGGGCTTTGCGCTGCGCAATCACGATATTGCGTTTAAAAAAGGGGTTATTTGGCAGCAAATAACTATTTTGCCCCTCGCGCGCGTACAGCATATGGAAATTCACCAAGGCCCCATTGAGCGAAAACTAAAGTTAGCCAGCTTAAAGTTATTTAGTGCGGGCGGGGTCAGTGCTGATTTACAAATAAGTGGCTTAACCCACGAGCAGTGCAAAAACATACGCCAATTTGTACAAAATTATCGCCAAGACGACACACCCGCGCAGGTTGAATTAGCAAATGAGTAATACCATTAGCGAGGAGCAAAGTAGCTCACTACATTGGCAAAAAGTATCGCCTTGGGCGGTATTGTATTTTGTGGTGTATTTTAGCGTGCGCTTTGTAAAAGACGGGCTTTTAAACCTGCTGCCCATGCTTGTGGTGTTTGTAACACAAGTAGAAAACAAGCTATTTTGGGCGCAAGTTGTAGGTGCTATTGCGATAGTGACACTGCTAATATATTCAATTTTATATTACATAAATTTTAAGTTTTGTATTAGCGACGATCACGAAATTTTGCTTAACAAAGGGGTGTTTAAAAAAGAGCGCCTAACGTTAAAATTTTCGCGTGTGCAAAACGTAAATATTGCTGAGCCCTTTTATTTTACGCCCGTTAATTTGGTTAATTGTATTTTTGATGCCGCAGGCAGCGTAACCCAAGAGGCGGTATTGCCAGGTGTTACCAAAGCCTATGCACAGCAAATGCGTAAACAAATTTTTGCCTTTAAGGCGCAGCAGCAACCCGACGAGAAAACACCCTCAAGCGAGCATTTTGAAGCAGAAAATAGCTTACGTATCAGTAATAAAGAAATCGCTAAATTTGGCTTAATGTCTAATATGGCTATATTAGCAATGGCCGCTATTGCGCCTTTTATAAATGTGTTGGTAGATTTTTTAGAGCAGCAAATTATTGCTAAGGTAGAGGGGTTTTATCAGCAAGAGCTTGGTTTACTAGCAAGTGCTGCAACCTTTGCCATGATAACGCTTATTGCTTTGCTTGTTTTAACGGCTGTGATGTTGTCGGTAGGTATGTCGCTTATTCGTTTTTATAACTTTGAGCTTTACTTTAAAGGCCAAAAATTTAAACGTATTGCCGGCTTATTAGAGCGCCATCAGTTGTCTATGAGCATGGATAAAGTGCAATCTATAGTTATAAAACAAAACCTAATGGGGCGGTTACTAAAGCGTTTTACCGTTGAGTGCTTACAAGCTAGTAGCGGGGGTATAGCGGCGGGCGTGGCTGCTAAAAAAAATAAACAAACCTTAGTGTTACCCGTTTTAAATAGCGAGCAAGTAGATAGCGTTTGCCAATGGATTTACCCGTGGTTTAATAGCAAAAAATTGCAGTTTAACGGCGCAGAACGTGCCTTACTTTATAAAAACTTGAGCTTTTATGCCTTAATTCCAAGCGCTATTGTGCTGTTAGGTTGTTATTTAGGCGACTTTAATGCCTGGCTTAGCTTGGGAGTATTACTTATTTTAGCGGGATTAGTAACGCTTGCTTATCAGCGTTATGGCTATTATTTGCATGAAGACAACGGCCGTTTTTACATGGTGGTACGTAAAGGTATGATAGGGGTGCATTACCGTGTGTTTGAACTGTATAAAGCACAAAGTGCACGCAGTATTAGTACCTACTTTATGCGCCGCGCAGGGCTTAAAAGCCTGTATATACAACTTGCATCAGGGTTTGCCTTTATGCCCTATATAAAGCAGCAAGATGCTGATTACATAATTGATTTTACTCTTTATCAGGCGGAGTCAACGCAGCGCAACTGGATGTAGTTATACCAATCGACTTACATATTTAGCCTTTTTAGGTTGCCAAATAAAGCGTTAACGGCGTTATTGATTTTTCATGTAAAACAAGGCATTGCTAAATTTAAAAGCTTATAAATTATACACTTTCATAAGCTTTGTTACATTTTTTTACTGCAACATTAGTTGGTTTAATAATACTCTAAGTGGTATCAATCATTTAAAGGATTATTATGAAAAAATCACTCATCGCTGCCTCTTTGTTATTAGCCACACCTACCTTAGCTGCTGATTGGCAAACTATTCATACCGAGCACTTTAATGTGCATTACAGCACCGAAAACGCCGATTATGCTAAATCGACAGCGGTCGAACTTGAAATAGTGCGCACCAAAGTGCTTGAGCAGCAAAACCGAGCGCTCGATAAAGTAGTTGATGTGGTGGTGTTTGATCCCCTAAATGCGCCCAACGGCTTTGCTTTACCTACTTCTAATAATCCTTTAATGGCCCTTTTTACCACGCCCCCACAATCAGACACGGTGGTTTCTAACATTAGTGGCTGGCAGCAATTACTGATATTGCACGAATATATTCACTTAGTGCATTTAGCGCAGCCCACACGCAACACGTGGCAGCAAAAAATACGGGGGGTGTGGGATATTTACGACTTAACTTACAGTGATATGCCGCGCTGGGTAGCCGAAGGTTATGCAACCTTACTTGAGTCAAAAATGACGGGCCGAGGGCGACTATTTGATAACTACACTGAGTCAATGCTCATTGAGTTTGCCCAGCAGGGGGCATTGCCTAGCTATAGCCAGCTAAGCGATACAGAGGGCGGTTTTATGGCTGGCTCTATGGCGTATTTAATGGGCAGCCGGTTTTTAAATTGGCTAGAGCAAACTTATTCAGCGCAAATGCTCGATGCTGTTTGGACACGTATGCAGGCAGTTAAAAAGCGTGATTTTAACGAGGCCTTTACTGGGATATTTGGCCAAAGTGCGGCTAAGTTATATGGCCGCTTTATTGCACAATATACTTATAAAGCGATGGCAAAAGAGCAGTCAGAGCCTGCGCTTAACAGCGAGCTGTGGTTAAAGCTTAACTTATATGCAAGCAACCCTGCGCTTTCAAAAGATGGCAGTAAACTTGCGATTGTTGAGCGCGATAAAGATAAAAAAACCAAGCTTATTATTTATAGCACGCAGGATAATACTAAAGCTGAAGATGAATTTACAAAAGCACAAAAAGCGCTATTAGAAAACGATGCATTGGATATACCCGATAACGCCCCGAGTGTATTTAAACGTGAGAAAAAGCACGTATTAAATCAAATAAACAGAGCGGGAATTGCTAATCCACAATGGGTAAATAACAGTACACTTTACTTTAATGCTTATACACGTGAAGAGACGGGTATTTATAACAAAGTGTCTGATATTTTTAGTTATAACACCGAAACCGGAAAAGTTGAGCAGTTAACTAAACTTGCTGGCTTACGCCGCTTTAGTGTTACAAACAATGGAGAAACCCTTTACGCCGAGCAAGTACGTGGTGGCTACTCAGAATTAGTAAAAGTAGACTTAGCAACGCAAACCATTACCCCTTTATTTACTAAAAGCTTAAAAACAGCTTACGACTACCCAACTTTTAGCCCTGATGAAACCCAATTAGCTTATGTATCAGCCAATTTAAATGAGAATTGGCAATTGTATATACAAGATGTTTCCAATAATACTCGCCAAGCCGTGCCTATGCCAAACGGGTACCAATACCTAAGCCAACCCAGCTTTAGTAAAAACGGAGAAAAAATTTACTTTGTAGCCGGCTTAAAAGGCTCAACTGATATTTATAGCTACCATATTGCAAGTAGCACATTAACTAAATTTACCCAGGGCCAAGAAGCCGTTGCCCACCCGCTAGAAACAAACGAAGGAGCATTACTTTATTTATCTATTACTGCTGATGGGCCTAATGTAAAGCGACTACCGAGTACGCTAGAGGGTGAAATAGTCACTGATTTAGCACTTGATAATAGCGCGCCACTGCTTTTGGTTGATCAGTACACTTTGCCTAAAGCAAAAATATATAGCGAAAATGTAGGTAAACAAAGCAGCTACGATGTGCTTGATCAGCATGCGAGTTTAGCGCTAGGCGCACAGCATTACTCGGCCGCTTCAAGCGCTTTAAATATAAATATTAAAAGTAGTGACTTACTTAAACAGTTAGACCTTCAAGCGGGCTATAGTGTTGATTTAAATGATGATGCTTTGCACGGTGGGTACGCCCAGGCAAAATACAATGCACTGCCAGTTAAGCTTAAATTGAGTGTATTTGATTATGATTTAAATACCGCAAAACAATACCAAGCGAGCGAAAATGCAGATGTATCTGCGCGAGGTGGTTTTGCAGCCTTAAGTTACCCGATTAAATACGCGGCGTTTAGCATAACGCCAGAGCTGGCTTATAACTATACCGATTATAAGCAAGACTATAATAAATGGGCACGTATAGGCATTACACAAAGCTGGCAGTACGACCGCCAAGCATTTGCTATAGGGCAAAGTGTTAATGCCCAGTATTACGATGGCAGCAGTAAAAACAATAATTGGGATGGCTATGATTTAGCGGCCAAAGTATTTGGTAAAGCGTTTGATGTGCCGCTTTATATTAATTTTACTCAAAAGCAGCGCGATGATAGCAGCTTAGCGCTAGGCGGATTTAACTCAAACCTAATTAGCGAACACCAAAATAGTGAGTTTGTGCTTTCATCAGAGCTGCCATTTTATAGCACAACTGCTGAGCGCTACATGGGTTATGGCGGTGGTTTTAGTTTTAAAGAAGGCATGCCCTGGCTTTATTACAAACAGCATCAGGTAGATGATGCGGTATACGCACAAAGTTATGGTTTAAAATATCAAGGCAATTTTAGCTTTGGGTTAGGCCCAGTCGGTGTGAACGATTTAACCTTTAATATGGGATTATCGCGCGTAGAAGGCGATAGCTTTGAGGATGAAATGCGCGGCTGGTTGAGCTTTTACTACTCGCTTTAAGTAAATTGCTATAACACGCTAATGCACTTGTGTAATAAGTGCATTAGCAAAAGCCGCGTTTAAACTAATTTAAAATAAAGATGATTAATTGTGCTTGTTTAGCGACGCAAGCTTAGCTTGATATACATTTAGCCTTTCTTTATTGCGCTCATACTGGATGGCTTTTTCAAGCAAGCTTTGTGTTTGCGCTGTGTTACCTTGTTGGTAGCGAATTTTAGCCAGCTCTAAATAGAGCTCCGATATATAAGGGGCTTTTGCAATGGCAAGTTCGAGTTGTTTTTTAGCTTGGGTGACCTTGCCCTGATGTAAGTTATTTTTAGCGATAACGAGTAGCTCGTAGGGATCTTTTTCTTTATCAACAAGCTGGCTTGTTAGGCGTTTTTCTAGTGTTTTATCTCCCAGCTCTTTTGCTAATATTCGATAGTTATTAATTAAATTTATACTTATATCGTTTCTATCAAGCGCGGTTTGGTAAATCATGTGAGCGCTTTTTAAATCGCCTGCACGGCGGTGCAGCACGCCGGCTATATTAAACAGCTCTGCATCGTTTGGGGTAAAGCGGTTGGCTTGCATAATTAAAGAGTAAGCCTTATTAAGGTTGTTTTCGGCTAGTGCCGTGGCCGCTAAGTTGCTATAAAAATTAGAGAGTAAATCGTTATACGTAGCGCTGCCTGAATAAAAGCTGCCACGGGTGGGGAAGTAATCAATTAACGTGCCTGCGCGAATTATTACAATAATATCTTCATCTGTTTCTTTTTTTGGGGCGTAAATTTTCGTTCTAAAGTGGTTAGCAACATAAATTACATTGCCTTCTTTGGCATACACAGGTTCGCTCGTCATTTCTTGAAAGCTGGTTTCGAGATTTAAAAGCTGCGCATAGCTTTGCGTAAGTATGGCTAAACTAATGCAGTCACCTTCTGAGCGTTCAATCGCTTGTTGGGCTGTGAGGGTGGCGCCATCATACTTAAAGTTGGTGAGCTGGTTTTGCAGGTAATTAAAAATAATTTCATCAGCGCGTACATTGTTTAAACGCGAGTGTGCGTAGGTTAAAAACGCGCTTTTTTCAGGCTCCGACAGCTCAAAAATACTGTGCTCGCTAGGTGTTTTAACCTGCTCGAAAAGCGAGTGATTTATTATATGGGTAAGTTGTACTTTTTTAATTGGCGCTTCGGGCGGGGTGCTACTGCAAGCAGTTAGCAATAAACTAAGTGTAAAAACTAAATATTTCATATATCACCTCACTGTGATTTTTAACATTACAGTGAGGTGATTTTTTAATCAAGCACTTACAGTGCGGTGTTTACTTAAGCGGTTTTTTTGAGACTGTTTTTTACGCTTACGGCGAGTAAACCATAAATAAAAGCCAGTACCGCCAAGCCAAACAGGGCTTAAACCAATAACACACCAAATTATTTTACTAATGAGCCCTGCAAAATAACCAAAGTGTAGTTTTCTAAAGCTATCAATTACTTGCCAACCTACACCCACTTCGCGAATGTCCCAGTTAGCCATATGCTCGCCCGTTAGCTTATTGTAAGTCACGGTATTGGCATATTCACTGGCAAGCGGGTTGCTGGTATCAACCTCACCAAATAACGTTATGTTTTCGTTTGGCTCAAGCGGCATTACTAAAAACGTACCATTAAAGCTGGGTATTTGCTTTTGGCTGTCATCAAGTACGTGCTGAAAAGAAACCTCTTCATTGTATAAATTTTTAGTTAATACAAAGTGCTCTTCTTCTGCGTGTTCAATTACTTCGTGATACCACACCGCGCCGTTAAAGTAGCCGCCGGTGATGGCTAAAATTATAATAATTGGCGAGCCAATTACGCCGGTCATTTTATGAATGTCGCTAAGCACTATTTGCAGTGTGGCGCGCCAGCGTACACTAAATAACCGCTGCCAAAACTTACGATAAATAATAAGACCTGTAATACCCAGTACTAAAAAAAACACCGCAAAAAAGAACCCTAAAACAGTGCCAGTTTGCCCTGGTAAGCTTTTTAAATCGTTAAGTAAAAAGGTGTAATGTAAGTCTAAAAACCAGTCGGTAAAGTAATGGCTAGTGCCTACTGGCTCCGATAAAATATTGCCCGTGTATTGATCTAAATGAAATTTATACCAGTCCTCTGTACCGCGTTTAATTAAATAAACCCGATCAGCAGTATCATCGTTAAATATTTCCCAGCTACCTACGACATACTCAGGGTAGGTTTTTTGAGTTTTTGTTATAAGTGTATCAATAGGTAAGCGGTTGGCTTGTTGTTGTACAACAAAGTGACTGTCTGGCATTAGTAAGCCGTCAATCTCGCTTTTAAATACCAAAACGCTACCAGTTATACTGATAACAAGCAGCGGAATAAGCGCTATAAGGGCTACCCAGCTGTGAATTTTAAAAAGTGTTTTTCTCATAGTTTATTTTTTGTGTAATTGCCACGGACCTGAGTATGATAACAATTATCAGTTCTATTTCATAGTTGTGCGATGAATGCACAATAATTGTTTTAGAGCGAGCCGATCTCTAGAGTAAAATGTGTTTAAGCTGTGGTGTAAGGTTGGTAACTTTTAAATGCAAAGAGGCTCTGGTGTTCACTTAAAGTAACGCTTTTTGTACAGCTATCTTGCCAGTGCCTAATATAGGTTTACGCTAATTTGTTGAGTAAAATGTATTCATCATTACAATGCGCGCTCACTCTAAAACCCTTTTAAAAACATATGTTTATTTATTGTTTCAGGCGGGTTTTATATTAACATTTAAGTAACGAGCGAGGTTGTTTTGGCGCACTATCTACCTATTTTGTCGGCTTTTATTTTAGTTTTTAGCTTTTTACCGCTATTGAGCAAAATTAGAAAGAATCGCAGTGTGTCGGGGTTATCACTATTAATGATGACCTTTGGTTTAGCACAAAGCCTCTACTTTATTACCTACAATATTTATTTTGAACGCTACTTTATTGCTTTACCATTTTTTGTAACTGGAGCGCTAAGTGGTTTAATTTTATATTACTTTGCACGCTATAACGCCGCAAAAGCTGAACGTATACAGCTTGTGGCTATGCTTGGCTTTTCGTTATTACCTTTTTTATTGCTGTTAAATAAAAGCTTAGAAACATCATCGGTGCTCAACGCCCTTACATACGTAGGGCTGGTAATGAGCTCAGTGCGGGTTATGCCGCAAACGTATAAAACCTTACGCAGTGGCAATATTAGCAATTTAAGCGCCCGCTACTTTAGCTTGCAGTTTGTAGCAGGTACCTGTGGCTTATTTGTAGAGCTAAGCAGTGCTATGCACAGCACCTCGCATATTTTAATGTTTGTTATGCTGCTACTTACAAATGCCGTGCAATTTGCATGTATGCAATATTATAAAATGCGCCCCGCAATGGCTTAAAAAACAATCGTCTTCTATTTATATTGTACTAAATATGTGGCAAGTTACTTTATCAAATAAAAGGATAAAGTATGAATTGGAATCAGTTTGCCTACATTTGCCGTGTCTATAGTTCTAAAACATTAAGTGCCGCACAAAAAGAAGAGCTAACCGCACAATCGTATTTAGCCGTTTATGCTAATAAATACGCAGACAGTAAATTAGCCAATTGCCTTGCAACAAAATTTGCACTGCAAGATGCAGATATTTTGCAAAAACAAGCCATGCATTATCAATGTGTACCGCAGCTAGTTAGCGGGTATAAATTTGAGCACAAAGGCATTTTTAGCTATTTAACTGCTGTTTTTTTTATTTATGTTTTTTCTTCGCTTTTATATCAGTCTTTTGTTGTTCCTACATTTGTAGAGATATATAGCAATCATATGGCTTCTTCCGCGCACTCCTTAGGTGATTACTTTTCTTATTGGTATGTGCCAATTATTCTATTGTTTTTACTGCAAAGCATTATTTTTATAGTAATTTTTAAAATTAAAAATGCATGCGCTTTAACCGACTCGCAGCCTTTTACTGGTTTATCAAAAGCTTTACTTCCCCGCAGTTTAATTAAGAAATACGATCGCCTAATGACAACGCTTAACTTTGCGGTAAATTTCAAAGAGGATGAAAACGCCGCAATAGTCGAAACTAAACATTTGGCTAAGTGTGATTCGTTAGGCTACGAAACTCATGAAGAGTTTAAAGTGTTACTTGAGCAGCAGCTTGAACAATTTAATTTGCAGGCTAAAGGCTTTATAAATAAGCTGGTTATTCTGTATGGATTAGTCATTGTTGTGTCAATTTACTTATTTGTGAAAGCGGCTTATCAACCAATTTTTATGCTAGGAGAAGTGTTATGAAGTCAAAAGGATTTACGCTAATTGAATTGATGGTCGTAATTTCTATTATTGGTATTTTGGCGGCCGTTGCCTTACCTCAATACAGTAAATATATGCAAAAAGCTGAACTTGTTGATCCGCTTGCTATGGCCGCAGTAATAAGAGAAGACGTAACTACGTATTACATTGAAAACAGAGAGTTTCCTAAAAATAATAAACAAGCAAATGTGCCTGAAAGTAAATATTTAATAGGAAATCGAGTGACAGGTATTTCCATAGAAAACGGTGCAATTAACATTAGCTTGGGGAATAAAGCCTCGCAGCCTTTGCAAAATACAGTTTTAACTTTTAGACCCGCAGTCGTTACTAATAGCCCCACAAGTCCTATTGCATGGTTATGCGGTTTTGATGAACCTGTTGTAGGGATGCAAGCTGTGGGTGAAAATAAAACGACAGTACCTAAAGATGTATTACCTTCGGCTTGTTTATAACTAATTTAGGGGGTCAACCTATGCAACTCACTATCCATCAAATTGATGCATTTACAAGCGAGTTATTTAAAGGCAATTACGCGGCTGTGATCCCGCTTGAGTCGTGGCTTAGTGATGAGTTAATGCTTAATATTGGCGCTGAGAATAATGTTTCTGAAACTGCGTTTACTTGCCCTCAGGCAGGTGGCAGTTTTGCAATACGGTGGTTTTCGCCATTAATGGAAATAGATTTTTGCGGCCACGCTACGCTCGCTGCTGCGTATGTTTTATGCGAGCAGCACAACCTTAGCCAAGTGCGCTTTAACGCCGCGGCTGTAGGGGAGCTTATTGTTAATAAAAATAGCGATGGTAGTTTTGCTATGACCTTTCCTAAACAAGCGCCAGATGAAGTGCAAACTATACCCGATGCGTTATTGAAAGGGTTGTCTATACAACCTATTAAGGTGCTTAAAAACCGCCAAGCATATTTTGCTATATACGAAAATGCTCAACAAATTCATGATTTAACCACTGAGTCTGATTTGTTAAAAACCTTATATCCACTAGATGTGGTCGCCACAGCGAGTTCTGCTGAGTACGATATTGTGTCTCGTTATTTTTGGCCAGCAAGTGGTGGCGAAGAAGACTTTGTTACGGGCTCTATTCATACCGGCCTTGCCCCTTACTGGGCGCAGCAATTAGGTAAAAATAAATTAAACGCGTATCAGGCTTCAAGCCGTGGTGGTTTTATACAATGCGAAGTAGGCGAAAATACAGTGACCTTAACCGGTAACGCAGTGCGGTATCTAAAAGGCACAATTTATTTATAAATAAACAGGCCACGTATTACGTGGCCTGTTTGATTTAATTAATCAAGCTTCTAACGCTTTAGCTATTAAGTGATCAATATACTTTTTATGCGCTTTAGTTGCTGTATCGGCTCCCCACCCTACGCTTGTATCAGCTATTTGTGTTAACTGATAGAGCGCGGCAGTTTTTGCCAAATTGTCGTGTTTACTGGCTTTGCCTAGGCCTGCAATAGCAATAAGCTGATTTACATACTCTATTTGTAAATTGCGGCTAACAGACGTGCTCTCTTTGCTATCAACAAAAATACTGGCAGTTAGGTCGTCCATAAATTGCGTTAGGCTATATTCGTTACCGTACAGCGCGGTGTCTGAAATACGCAGCATAACAGCAGGGTGCAGCAATTGCGCAAGTACTGTTTTTTGCATGCCTAAAATCATTTTGTGCGCTTTAGGGTCTTCATTTTTACCATAATGGCTAAAGCCGCGACGTTGTTGCTGTAAATAGTTATACAGTGGTTGAATGCTAATGAGTACATCTGGCGCAAATACATATTTAGCAAGTATGTTCATTGCTTGTGTTTGGCGCTCAAGCGGTACTGGGGTAAAGGGTTTATCAGCATGCTGGTCGCCCACAACGGCACGTTCAACATATACACCACCTATTTGGCGAGAAACAATGCCCGCTTGCGAGCGGTATTGGCCAAATAAACTATTAGCTGAGGTAACCAGCTGTTGGTAAGACTCACCCTTTACTGTGGCTTTATCTTTTAGCTCAGTAAATAACTTATTAATTAGCGCCATACGGTCGGCGCCATAGGCTGCAGGGTTTGATGAAAGGTCGCCTATCATTACCCGTGGGTCTATATGGCGACCCGGTGCGCGCATGTCGTCGGCATCGTTACCAAAGGCAAGCGTATGCTCGCTAGAGCGCGCTAATATAGTATTTAGGCGTGCGCGCTCTGCGGCTTCATCTTCAAGGGCTGTGCTGTAGCCATAGTTTATAGCCCAGTCGTCATAAGGGCCTGGCTTGGTTTGAAAAATATCGCCTTGCTGCACACCAATGGGTGCTATGTTGGCCGGCGCATAATCCATCACTGAGCCTGTAACTATGCCTTGGGTTTTGGTTTTATCATGAACCTCTTTTTCATCCCACAAAATAGACGATTTCATATTGTGGTTTAAGCCTAGTGTATGGCCTACTTCATGAAGAATTAACTGAGTTAAACCTTGGCGAATCATTTCATTGTCATCAATCGAGGCACCTGTTGCTAAGCCTTTAGCAAGTAATAGGTTTTGTTGAATTTCATGGCCTAGTGAGCAATTTAAATCGCCACTTGTGTGCAGGTTTTCGCCGTGGCTCATTGTGCCTTGTGTGTAAAGCGTGTCGTAAATCCAGCGGTTTTTCATAAACACAAACTCAAGCATAATGTCTGAGCCAAGTATTTCACCTGTTAGCGGGTTGGCAAGAGCCGGCCCGTAGCCACCAAATGGCGGTTTAGGTGATGATGTCCAACGTAATACGTTGTAGTTAATATCACCAGCATCCCAGGTTGCGTCATCGGGTTGTACTTTAACTTCTAGTGCGTTTTTAAAACCGGCTTTTTCAAAAGCGCTATTCCAGGTAAGTACGGCATCGCGTATTGTGTCGCGCCACTCTACTGGGGTGGTATTTTCTATCCACCAGGTAATTGGCTTTACTGGCTCAGAAAGCTCAGCACTAGGGTTTTTCTTTTGTAGGTCCCAGCGTTTAATAACATCTTCATACGGTGCCCAATCGGTCGAGGTCATTAGATCAAATTGATTGGTGAAATAGCCTATGCGCGCGTCATCTTTACGTGGTTTATAGTCGTTTTTTGGTAATGCAACAAAAGAGTGCTGCACCTTTACAGAGACATTGCGCGGGTCGCTTACTGCGCTTGTACCACGCACGGTGGGGCTGGCATTACTAAATACGTAATCTACAACCACATCTAAGTTATTTGGGTAAGGACGCTGCTTAACAATACGCGACTTTTTGCTGTTTAATTTACCCACTTTAAAGCGTTTTTTAGCTTTTTTATCGGCTGGGTTTGGCGTTGGCGATACCTTGTGTAGCGCCTCACTTAAAAATAGCTTGTTGACCTTAAAGGCTACTTTTCCTTGCTCTTCTTTTTCTATTTTAATGCTGGCTAAAACGGCTTCGCTAATATTGGCATTGCTTGCTTTGGCAATGGCACTGTTTTGATCAAATTTATAGCGAGGGGTTTTGCTAACTATATCTATGCGGTCAAAGTATTTTCTAAATTCAATAAGCTTGGTTTCTCTATAGGCACCGCGATAATGCCCAGCATCAGTGACACCGTCGACTGTATGAGCAAAGTATACAAAAGGAGTATTAAGCTGCGATTCGGTGATCACCATTAAGTGCTCACCGGTTTTTGGGTCTTGGTATAAATTAAAAATACCTGAAAATTCGGTTTGCCCTTCGACCATTTCGCTTAGGGTTTGTGGTTTTTTGTCTTCTTTTTTATCGCTAGCCAATGCGTGGCCGCTAAGCGCTACACTAAGTGTTAGCGCAAGGGTTGTTAATTTCATTGTAATAATCTTTTTCGCTGTTATTTATTTAGTGTGACTGTACGTAAATTAAAATTTGTTCGCACACCTTCTCGATGAAATAATAGCTTAAACCTGTAATTTGTTGATTTTAAATAGTAAAAGTTTGTAACAAAATATAATAAATGCGATGAATAGCAGGTGTTTGTTAACGGGTACACAGCTATATTTAGTTCCCAATTTGATTTGTAACAGTTGCTTACAAATGTCAGGTTAATGTTTTATTGCGCTCTGTTATTATAGTGTTAGTAGAAATATGAGGTAATTAGGATATGCAATCAAATTCACTGAGATGGGTGTTCCCATTTGTAGCATTAGCCATTGGTGTAGTGGGCTTTATGGGAATAAACGCTATTGCACAAGAAGATCAAAGTAAAACAGCAGTAGATACACGCCCCACCGTGCAAGTTGAGCCTGTAGAAGCTAATAATCATCAAGTAATAATAAACAGCTATGGCGAAATAAAACCATTAGAAAATACGCAGTTGGCGGCGCAGGTGTCGGGCGAAGTAATTAGCTGGCACCCTAACTTTGTAGCGGGTGGCGTGGTTTCTCGTGGCGATACACTTATTAGCATTGAAAAAGACAACTACGAAGCAGCCGTATTGGTAGCCGAAGCCGATTTAGCGCGCGCAAAAGCGGCCTTAATTGAAGAGCAAGCGCAGGCAAAAGTAGCCGAAGACGAAGCAAAGCGTTTTCCGAGTAAGGCACGTACTGACTTGTTTTTACGTAAACCGCAGGTGCTAAGCGCCCAAGCCGCGGTTAAATCGGCGCAAGCCGCATTAAAAAGAGCGCAACGCGATTTAGAAAACTGCGATATAAAAGCACCTTACGATGCGCTTGTTATAAGCCGCAATGTGGGGGTAGGCCAGTTTGTGGCTATGGGCGCACAAGTGGCCGATTTAAATAATATAGAAACAGCAGAGGTTATTATTCCTATTGCTGGTTTTGATAGCGTATTTTTACCGGAGCGAATTAAGGGCATTAAGGCCACTATTATTCAAAAAGGTTTAAACAGTTTTACACGTGAAGGCGTGATTGACCGCGACTTAGGTATTGTAGATAACGCGACGCGCATGAGCAGCTTAGTGGTACGTATTGAAGACCCTTACGCCTTAAAAACACAGCAACCGGCTATTAAATTTGGCAGCTACGTGCAGGTTAATTTTGCAGGTGCCATGCTTAATAATATTTACCGTTTGCCGCAATCATTAGTTAATAACCAAACGGTGTGGATAGTTAACGAAAACCAAGAGCTTGAACCGCGCAAAGTAACCGTAGTGAGAGAAGAAGGCGAGTACTTTTATATTAGCAGCGGACTTAACGCCGATGATAAGTTGGTTACCACGTTACCTGAGTACCCACAAAAAGGCATGCAGGTTAAAGTGGCTGGCATGGGCGAGCCAAGTAACGCTAATACAAACACCGAAAGTAGCGCTGATGCGCAACAGTTGTAAGGTGTAAATTAATGAGCGAATCAATTGAAAAAAAACAAACAGGGCTAATAGCTTATTTTGCTAAAAACTCTGTTGCAGCCAACCTAATGATGGTTTTTATCATCATCATGGGGATTATTAGTTACTTAACCATTCAGCGCCAAATGTTTCCTAATGTAGAAATTAACTACATTAATGTTGAGGCAAATTACCCCGGTGCCTCACCACAAGAAATTGAAGAAAGCATTCTTATAAAAATTGAAGAATCACTAAAGGATGTGACCGAAATTAAAAAGGGCGTGTACCGCGCCTTTAGAAATGGCGGTAGAGCAAGCCTTGAAATTAACACCGATGCAGAGCTTACCGATGTACTTGATAAGGTAAAGCTGCGCGTTGATGGTATTGCAACCTTTCCTGCAGGTATGGAACCGGTCACCATAAGTCAGATTGAGTTTAGACAAGATGTTATAGGGATGACCTTAGTTGCTGATTTGCCGCTGACAGAACTCAAACCAATTGCCAATCAAATTGAAGATGAGCTATTACAGCTATCAAACGTGTCGTTGGTAGAAAACGATGTGCCGCTTGATGAAATTGCCATTGAAATCGAACCAGACACTTTGCGCCAATACAACTTAACCCTAAGCGATGTAATGACCGCTGTGCGTAATTACTCTGCTAATTTTTCGGCGGGGCAACTAACAACAGATGCAGGGATTATTTCTGTTCGGGTTGAAAACCAGTATTACTCCGGCGATGAGTTTAGGCAAATTCCGGTAAAAATAGGCGAATACGGCGCTAAAGTATTGCTTCAAGACATTGCTGTTATTAAAGACCAATTTACCGAAGGCGAGCGCTACTTTAAATTTAATGGCGAAAACGCAGTGTATATGTCGGTAAAGGCAACGCAAGATCAAAACATGATCCCCGTTGCCGATTCGGTTAAAGCATTTATTGAACAAAAAAATACCCAGCTGCCACCGGGCGTTAGGTTAGAGCCATTAATGGACATGACGTACTACCTAAATGCGCGCCTTGATATGATGAAAGCTAACTTGTTTCAAGGAGCAATATTAGTCGCTATTATGCTTTCGTTATTCTTGCGCTTTAAATTAGCGCTTTGGGTAATGATTGGCTTACCAGTGTGCTTTTTAGGCGCCATGATGCTAATGCCTTTATTTGGTATAAGCATTAATATTATTTCGTTGTTTGCTTTTATTATGGTGCTCGGGATTGTGGTAGATGACGCCATAGTAATAGGTGAGGCCGCCTATACTGAGGTTGAAAAAAGCGGAGGCGGAGTTGAAAACGTCGTCCGTGGTGCTAACCGTGTAGCAACCCCTGCTACATTTGGTGTACTAACAACCATTGCAGTGTTTGCCCCGTTTACACTTTCAAGCGGGCCAGAAAGCGCCTTCTTTTACGGTATTGCTGTAGTAGTTATGCTGTGTTTAGTATTTAGCTTAGTTGAATCAAAACTTATTTTACCGGCGCACATTGCCCACACGCACTTTTCACCTATTAAAAAAGGGGGCTGGCGCGATAGGTTTAATACCCGCTTTTTTGGTTTTGTAAATGGCCCTTATAAGCGTTTTATATCGCGTTGTGTAGATTGGCGTTGGACAGTATTGTTTGGCTTTATTGCTATGTTTTTTATAAGCATTGCGCTGATCACATCAAATAAAGTACGCACTGTACCCACTCCTAAAGTGCCGCATGATTTTCCGCAAATTCAAATAGAAATGAATGACAATGTGTCTGATTTACAAACTATTGCAGCTATTCGTGAAGTAGAAGCCATGGTGTTAAGAGTTGATGAAGAAACAGAGCGTGAATTTGGCCAAAAAATAATTCGTGATGTACTGGTATTTAACCAAGGCAGAACGGAGTCTCAGTTACTTGCGCCGTTGGTTGATGAAGATTTACGCCCTTATAACGCGTTTGAACTTTCGCGCCGCTGGCGAGAAGCTATGCCAACCATTGCCGGTATTAAATCACTCACTATTGAAGATGATGTTGGCGGCGGTGGCGGCACCGGCGAAGGCGAATTTGGTTATTTACTGTTTGGCTCTGATATAGAAACGCTTAATGCGGCAGGCCGTCGTTTTATTCAGCTATTGCAGCAACAAAAAGGCTTGTTTGATATAAGCTCGACCATTGACCCTGCTAGCAAAGAAGTGCAAATGAGCTTAAAACCTGTAGCTTACGATTTAGGGCTCGACCTTGCTAACATTGCAAACCAAGTAGGCGCTAGTTTTTATGGTGGCGAAGCGCAGCGTGTAATACGTAACGGCGAAGAAGTAAGAGTAATGGTACGTTACCCTAAACTGACTCGCGAAGCGTTTTCATCGCTAAAACACACTGTAGTTACTACACCGCAAGGGCGTGAAGTACTTTTAGGCGATGTGGTTGAATTAACCGAAACGCCGGGTATTAGCTATATTCGCCGTGAGGGCGGTTATCGTACTGTTTATGTGTACGGCAGTATTGATGAAGAAGTTATAGAGCCAGGCGAAGTGGTTTCGCAAGTAAAAGAAAACTTACTGCCGCAACTTAAAGAAGAATACCCAAGTGTTAAATCAGAGCTAGGTGGCGCAATAGAAGAGCAACAAGCGCAAGCTAATGAGCAGCTGCTGTTTTTTGTAGGCGGCATGATTTTAGTTTATATATTGCTTGCTGTACCACTTAAAAGTTATGCCCAGCCGCTTATTGTTATGTCGGTTATTCCGTTTAGTTTAACGGGGGCTATTTGGGGGCACTTTTGGTTTGATTTAGACATTAGCTTAATGTCGGGCTTTGGTTTAATAGCCGCGGCCGGCGTAGTAATAAACGACTCGCTGGTAATGACCGACTACGTAAACCAAGTACGCCGAGAGGGTGTAAGCGTTAAAAACGCGGTAATAGAAGCCGGTTGTGCACGCTTTAGGGCAATATTATTAACCTCTATTACAACCTTTGCAGGGGTTTTGCCCATAATGTTTGAAACCAGCTTACAAGCTAAGTTTGTAATCCCTATGGCAGTAGCGCTAGGCTTTGCGGTAATGTTTGCAACACTAATCACCCTTATATTGGTGCCGTGCTTGTACATTATTTTAGGCGATATTGGCGGCGTGTTTAAAATGGCTTTTCGAAAAGTATTTAGGCGAAAAGCCCCTATAAACCAAACCTCTTAAACTATTAAAAGCCAACTTTAACAAGTTGGCTTTTTAGTTATTTAGGGTTATATAAAAATCTCGGTTACATTCTTTTGTTTGAATAAGCTTTGCGCACGTTTTATAATCACTTTTTTCTGTTGGCAAATTAGTCGAAAGGCTAAGACGCAAAGTTTCCGGTCTAAGGTGTAAACTACGATAGCGGGGCTGCTGCATAATTTTTATACGGTATTGCTTGCCCTCAGTGTCGTTTTTGTGTATCCATATGATATGGATAAAATTTTGTGACTCTTAAGGTGTTACTGTGTTTATGCATACGTCGTTGGCCTGTGGAAAATGGTCAACTATAGGTTGTTTAAACCATCATACTCAATTATTCATTGGGGATGTGGTTAGTGTAACCTTTTCAGACATGCAAGGAGTGCTTGTTGATTTATCGTTTGATTATAAAATTACCTCTTTAGAACAAGGTGAGCCTCATGCTTGGCCACGCTTAGTTGCTGAGTATATAAACGTGCATGTGCCACTGGTAAGTGCAGGTAGAATGACCAAGCAAGGGTTGGTTGTTGGCTATAGAGATAACGAAATATTTGCCCTAGAAAGTAGTGGTATTAACAAGGCAAAGGTTGATTTTCATTGCATTGCAAAGTGCGATACCCCCGCTAAGTGCGCCAACCAAGCATATGATTTTGTATACCCTAATGGGGGTGAACAATACAACGCGGGGACTCGCGTACTGCAGCCTAAAACCGGTTATATATACCAATGTAAGGCATGGCCATTTAGCCAATTTTGCAGAACTAATAAAAATCCAAGCTTTGAGCCTGGTATCGGAAAAAGCTGGGCAATGGCCTGGACTAAGGTCTCTTAACGCTTTTAAAATAAAAACCATCTTCCCATGGGTGTAATGACAAGAATAAGATTGCAGTAATTTTAAAATTTGGACTTATACCTCAAGCCCACTCTCTATGAGTGGGCTTTTTTATTTTTATGATAAACTGCCTGCATTGTTATTTTTTATACGGTTTTGCTGTGTCTTTAAGTGAATTTTCTTCTCAATCATTAGCTCGTTTTCCTGTTGCTAAAAAGCAACCTCATCAATTAACTATGCACAATAAAACGCGCACCGATAACTACTACTGGATGCGCGATGATGAGCGCGAAAACCCAGAAATACTCGCCCATTTAGCAGCCGAAAATACATACTGCGATGAGCAACTAGCCGCAATAAAACCACTTCAAAACAGTATTTTTGAAGAACTAAAAGGGCGTATCGTAAAAGATGACAACACGGTGCCGGTTAAAGATGGTAAGTACTGGTATCACTCAGAGGTACGTGGTGACGATGAGTATTCGCGTCATTACAGAAGCACAAGTATTAACACCGATAACAAGCAGTTACTACTTGATGTAAATGCTTTAGCTCAAAACCATGAATTTTACGAACTAGGTGAAGTCGCGCTAAGCCCATGCGAGCAATTAATGGCATACAGCGAAGATACCGAAGGGCGCAGAATTTATAGTGTACATTTTAAAAACCTGCAAACAGGTGAAATGCTCAGCGATGTTTTAGAAAACACTGAAGGGCAAGTTGTTTGGGCTAACGACAATAAAACCGTATTTTACGTTAAAAAAGACTTACAAACGTTACTGGGTTTTCAGGTGTTTAGGCATGAACTAGGCACAGCGCAAAGCCAAGATGTCATGGTGTATGAAGAGCACGATAAAAGCTTTTTTATGGGCTTGGGTAAAAGCCGTGACGAGAGCCTTATTATTATAGATTTGGCCACCACCGAAACAAACGATACCTGGGTGCTTGATGCCAATAACCCGCAAGGAGAATTTAACGCATTACTACCGCGCGAAGAAGGGCATGAGTTTGATATAGATAAACACGGCGATACTTATTACATAGTAACTAACTGGCAAGCTAAAAATTTCAGACTGATGACGGCAACAAGCGAAACGATTGCAGATAAAACGCAGTGGCAAGAGCACACCGCGCACCGTGAGCATGTATTGCTTGAAGGCGTAGAGATATTTGACGACTTTTTAGTATTAACTGAGCGCGAGCAAGGTCAAGCTCGCTTTGTTGTTATTAACCAAGCTCAAGAGCGCATGGCGCTTGAATTTAGCGACCCATGTTACTATGCCGCTGTGGCGATGAACCCCGAGCCACAGGCGCGTTCGGTACGTATTTATTATTCAAGTCTAACCACGCCAGGAACGTTGTACGATGTTGATTTAGCCACGGGCAAAAAAACATTGTTAAAACAGCAGCAAGTACTGGGCGGGTTTGATAGTGCACTTTATGCCTCTGAGCGCTTATTCGTGACAGCACGCGATGGCGTGCAAGTACCTGTTTCATTAGTTTATAGAAAAGACACCTTTACCAAAGATGGCACTAACCCACTGTTTCAATATGGCTATGGTGCATATGGTTACACGATAGATCCGAGCTTTTCGAGTACCTCATTGAGTTTGCTAGATCGCGGTTTTGTGTATGCGATTGCACATGTTAGAGGCTCCGAAATGCTAGGACGCCATTGGTACGAGCAAGGTAAAAAAGAGCATAAACAAAATAGCTTTAGCGACTTTATTGATATTACAAAGGCTCTTGTAGAGCAAGGCTACGGTGATAAAAACAAAGTATTTGCCTCTGGCGGCAGTGCAGGTGGTTTGTTAATGGGCACTGTATTAAACCAAGCGCCAGAGCTTTACTTAGGTGTAGGGTGTCATGTGCCATTTTTAGATGTGTTAACCACCATGCTAGATGAAAGTATTCCACTTACCACTAACGAGTATGATGAATGGGGCAACCCAAACGATGAGCACTTTTATGATGTAATAGCCGCGTACTCGCCGTACGATAATATTAGCGCCCAAGATTACCCGCACATTTTAGTCACCACAGGCTTGCACGACTCTCAAGTACAGTATTGGGAGCCTATGAAGTGGGTAGCAAAAATGCGAGAACTCAAAACCGATAACAATATACTGGTATTCAAAACCGACATGGATGCAGGGCATGGCGGCGCATCTGGGCGTTTTAAAAGCCTTGAAGAAAAAGCCCTCGAAATGGCCTTTTTTATTGCGCTTATAAATTAACTGCAAAATACGCAAAATGTATTAAGCTTTAATGAAGCACTGATATATAAAAGGTTATTTATGTTTAGAGCACATGGAGAGTTTTATATTTGCTCTCAGCCACCCACCATGTATTTAAAGCTAATGGGTAGTTTTAATAATGAAGGAATTACTTTACTAACTAATGGCGTGGTGAACGAACTAAGTATGCACCCCAAAGGCGCACTAAAGTGTGTTGTGGTTAATTTAGAAGAATTTGAGTTAATAACTGTAGATAGCATGGACTCGTTAGAGGCGTACTTTGCCAGCGTAAAAGAGCGTGGCTACGAACGCGTAGATTACTTATATGCAAACATTATTGCTAAAAATATGTTCGAGAAGGTCTGGAACAACAGCGATATTGAAGTTAACTTTTATAAAGATTCAGAAAGTTACCTACATCAACACCCAGACGATGAATACATTAAAACCTACTGGTAAATAGAATTACAAGCCCCTATGCTACGGGGCTTATAATGCTCTCTAGGCAGTTTTTGTACCTTCTTGATAAATTTAACGAGATATTGTTTTTAAGCTTCACTTTATAGTCACCGCTGTCTGTTGGCATAAGCTCTTTTATGGCATGTTTTCTAACTAGCGTGGAGCGGTGAATACGTATAAAACCTTCAGGCTCTAGCTGTTGCTCAATGTTTTTCATGGTTTCACGGTGTAAAACGGGGGCGCTGTTACCATTAAAGTGCAGCTCTACATAATTACCCGCACCGTTTATCCATACAATATCGTTAATATCTATTAAACGTACCTTACCTACATCTTTAACAACAATATGTGCAGCAATGGGTTGCTCGTTTTCAGATGCGGCTTTAAACAAGCGCTCGGTTTGTGTGGCTAATGGGCATAAATGAATAAGCTTATCGAAGCATTTTTCAAGCCTTGAAGCGGTTGCATCGACGGTTAAAAAATAGACTGCGCCGACTTCAAACGCAAAATTAGCAAATTCAGCCGACCTAGCAATCACCACCACTTTCATTGTTTTAGCCAATTCAGTTAGGTGTACTATTTGAGTAGGATCATTTAAATTAGATAATTCGTAAAAAGCACATTAAAACGAGAGGTATCTATTTGATCTAAACGCTGCTCGGGCAGTTGCGTTTGCGAATCAAAGTGACGGTGAGCTTGCACCTGCTGAGTTAAGAATGTTGCAAATTTGCTCGTGCTAACTCTAATTAGTGCATGAAAGTAAGTAATCATAAAAAATCCATCTCTAGAGTGTGTAGTTATAAAGACCGTGTATTTAATAAAAAATGTTAAAAAATTTAATCTAATTTATAACAATCTGGGATAAGTACCTTCATCCCATATATCCTGCTGCTTGTACCTGACTAAGTGCCTATTAAATAATGCGCATAGTGTCTTAAAATTATTCCACTTAATGTTGAAATGTTTGTAACCAACCAGTTACAAAAATAACATTTCAGGGGCATTATAGTATGAAAAAAATAAATAACTTAGATAGTCGTACATTTAAAAAATCTTCATTGTCTTTAGCACTTAGTGCGACAGTGCTTGCTGGCTTTTCTTTTCAAGGTATAGCCGCAGAAGAAGACGAACTAGAAAAAATAGAACGCGTGCAAGTAACGGGTTCTCGTATTCGTTCAGCCGAGGCGATGTCATCTGCACCTATACAGGTTGTAAGTGGCGAGGCAATTGATGCATCGGGTTCTTTAAACATTCAAAACCTACTGCTAGAAAACCCAGCATTTGGTTCTCCAGCTATTAGCCGTACTAACTCTAACTTTTCAACTGCAAGCGCGGGTGTAGCTACTGTTGATTTGCGTAACTTAGGTTCAAACCGTACTTTAGTACTTGTGAATGGGCGCCGTTATGTATCGGGTGTACCTGGTAGCTCGGCAGTTGATTTAAATACCATTCCTAGTCAATTTATTGAGCGCGTGGAAATTATGACCGGTGGCGCATCATCAGTATATGGCTCTGATGCGGTTGCAGGTGTAGTTAACTTTGTACTAAAAGATGACTTTGAAGGCGTAGAATTTGAAGGCCAATACGGCGAATCAAGCGAAGGCGATGATGAATCGCGCCAGTTTTCTTTTACCTCGGGTTTAACTACGGGTGATGGCAAAGGTCAAGCCATGTTCCACTTAGGCTACTCAGACCAAGGAGCTGTGTTTTCACGCGATCGTGAGCGCTCTGCAGTAGACCAATTTTCAGGTATTTATTTTGAAGGCGATCCGGCGGCAAACCCGGGCTCTATTTTTGAAGCCGTTAATCCGTTTTTCTCATCATTTCCGCCACAAGGGCGTTTTGATGCGGGCGATACACGCTTTACTTACGATCCAAACAACAACTTACAGGACTCGTTTAGCACCAATGGCGGTGACGGTATAGATGCCAACGGCTTTAACCGAAGCGGCGTACGTACCATTGCTATACCAACAGAGCGCTACTTATTTGCCTCAAATGGTAGTTACGAGCTAACAGATAAACACAGCTTCTTTTTTGAAGGGACGTACGCATCTAGTACCACTATTTCAGAGTTAGAGCCTTTTCCGTTAGCCTCAGATGACATTTATGCCAATGGCCGCGTGCCAATTGAGTTTGACGTAAATGGCGAAATGCTCAGAAATGCCTTTGTGTCAGATGATATTTACAATGCAGCAACAGACACCGACGGTGATGGTGCTAGAGATATCTTTTTTGCAAAACGTTTAAGTGATGTAGGTAACCGTGGTGCCCGTGCAGAGCGTGATACATTCCGCTTAGCTGTGGGCTTTCAGGGTGAGATTAACGACAGCTGGTTTTACGATACCTACTATGTGTACGGTAAAACGAAAGAGTCGCAAGTTTCAGGTGGCTTAGTAAATGTACAAAGCTTTCGCCAAGGTTTAGAGGCGGTAATTGATAGCCAAGATTTAGATGCGGATGGCATTACCGATGAAGCGATTTGTATTGATGCAACAGCGCGTGGCTTTAATTGTGCGCCAGTAAACATTTACGGATTTAATTCACTATCGCAAGGTGCAATTGACTTTGTTAGTGCGCCAAGTACGCTTTCTACGTCGGTAGAGCAAGAAATTATTGGCGGTAATGTCTCAGGTGATTTATTTGAGCTGCCTGCGGGTATGGTAGGTATTGCGGCTGGTTTTGAATACCGCGAAGAGTTTTCTCGCAGTGAATTTGATGCCCTACAGCAAGCAGGCTTAAATGCCGGTAATGCAATTCCTGCAACCGAAGGTTCTTTTGATGTAACTGAATACTATGTTGAGGCTAACATTCCAGTGCTGGATGCGGTAACAATGAACGCCGCAGTCCGTTTATCTGACTACTCAACAGTAGGTAATACAGAAAGCTGGAACGTAGGTGTTGATTGGGAAGTGATGGATAGCTTACGCCTTCGTGCTACCCGTGCTCGTTCTACACGTGCGCCTAATATTGATGAGTTATTTTCACCGCCTTCGCAAACATTCCCAAGTGGTTTAAACGATCCATGTATAGGTGTTACAAACAGTGGCGGTGGCGCTGTAGGTGATGCGTGTCGTGCCGATGCGGGTGTTACAAATAATATTGCAACAAACGGTGAGTTTACCCTTAACCAGTCTGATTTACAGGGTATTAGTGGTTTTAACCGTGGTAACCCAGACTTAAAAGAAGAAGTGGGCGACTCTGTGACTGCGGGTGTGGTATTTACCCCAGAGGAGTTAATCTCGGGCCTTGACGTTACCCTTGATTACTTTGATATAGAAATCACTGATGCGATTGTATCTACACCGCGCCAATTTATTCTAGACCAATGTTATGGCGGTGGTGATGATAGCTTCTGTAGCTTTATAACTCGTCGTAGCGGCCCTTCTGGTAATAATAGCGCAGGGTCACTTGAGTTTATTGACAGTGGTGTATCAAATAGTGGTGGCTTAGGAACTGAAGGTGTTGATTTAACACTAACTTACTTTGCCGATATTGGTCCAGGCGCATTTAGAACTCGCCTTGCATACACTTACTTGATTGACGGTTACACTATTCCGTTACCGGGTGCGGATAAAGATGAGTTTGCAGGTGAAATTGGCGCATCTGAGCACAAAGCTAACTGGAACTTAGGCTATAAGCTTGATGACTTTGATTTTAACTGGAGCATGACCTACATAGGGGCTGCTGACTTTGATGATCAATTCTTAAGTGGCTTTGGTATACCTGCTGGCGGCGTGGGTATTGGCTCAGTAACCTACCACGATGTACAAGCAAGCTATCATATAAGTGACGCGGTAGAGCTATACGCCGGCGCTAACAATTTATTTGATAAAGAGCCTCCACGTATACTTTCAGGTGTAAGTGGCTCAAGCACAGGCACTGAAACCGACGCAGGTACGTATGACCCAATCGGACAAACCTTCTATATTGGTTTTAGAAGTAAATTTTAAGCAGTTAATACTGCACAATTGTAGTTTTTCCAGCTTCACTTAATTAAGGAGCTGGTATTAACAAAAGCCCCAGCCGTTGCTGGGACTTTTTAATGCAAGCGCGAAAAGGGTGGGCTAGTTTGCTTTAAAATTATTTATGCTCCGCTTAAACCAAAAACAACGCCACTGGTAACAGTGGCGTTGTTTAGTCAATAGGGGGCGCTAATATAGTATCCGAATCGCAAAGAAATTTACGATTCTCCCTATTTGTAGCCCTCCCCTTTTGAGGGCTTATTTTTTAGCTTAGTCTAAGTACGCTTTTAACATCCATACTAGTTTTTCTTGCTCTGAAATATAATCACCCATTAATGACGCTGTACCTTCATCATCTGCATCGCCTGCTTGAGTAAGTACTTCACGTTGCATTTTAATTAGTGTGCTGTAGCCAGCTAATAGGTTTTCTACGGCTGCGGTACCATCGCTAATGTTTTTAGCTTCTTTAATTTCACTTACTTCTAAGTAATCAGAAAACGCATGTAGTGGCGCGCCATCTAACGTTAAAATACGTTCAGCAATTTCATCTACTTTTTCAAGCAGAAGATTGTAAATCTCTTCAAATTTAATGTGTAATTCAAAAAAGTTACGGCCTTTAATATTCCAATGAAAACCGCGCGCATTCATGTATTGAATTTGGTAGCTGCTCAATAATGTATTGAGTGACTTAACAATGTCTTCGCTTTTTGCGCTGTTTAAACCAATTGCATTTACCTGTGACATACCTTGCTCCTTGATGAACCGTTTATTTATGAACTGATGATCATTATTGCTCAGTGCTATTAATTAGTAAAATTGTTTAAACCAGTCAATGCAATAGGTTTTAACTATTAATAACGTGCAGCGCAATAAATCACTCATACAATATAGATGGGTTGAATTTATTAAAATTCTACCCCTTAACAATAAAATAAAGACAAAACATGGATAAATTATGATCTAAAACAAGTTTTCTACAAGGTTGAATATTGGCTATTTGATGTATTGATCTAAATCAGTAAATGCTTATGGCTGTAGCGCATAATTCACTCAAGCAAAATAAATATCTTAAATTTATTGGAGAGCGATTATGGATGCAAAAACAGTAAAACAAAATAAAGCAGAGTTCATAGTGGTAGGTATAGCCGTTATAGCATTTGTATTGGGGCTGGTGGCGCATTTAGCAGGCGCAAGTTTTGCCAATGCCGACACGTTTGGCTACATTGCCGCACCCATGCCACTTATTTTGGGGGTGATATTTTTAATCAGTTATAAAATAGCAGAGGCGGGGGAAGACTAGGCTGCTTCGTTAAGGCACTTAATAATGTATTCAAGCACTTGGCGAGAATAAATCATACTGGTATGGCTTAAATGAAACACTTTATGCTCAGCCATGCCTTTAAGCTTGGTTTCGTCTAGTAAAACGGTGCCATCGGACTGACTGCCTTTGACAATTAACGGCATTAACCCAATGGGCAAATCGCCAGCAATACTGTAAAGCTTGGCCTTAAACGGCCAGTTACCATTTTTAGTGAGTAAAAACTCGACGCTGTTTTTTAAAAAAGTTTCAAACCCTTTTTGCTTCATCTTTTGCGCTATGTGGCTGCCTTGATGCGGTGTGCCAAGCGTAATCACTTTAGTGACATGGTGACTCGCTGGCGTGCCTGCCTCTAAGTAGGCGCGGGCAATTAATCCGCCCATAGAGTGACATACTAATGCAGAGGGCTCATCACCAATAAACTCATCAATTTGTTTAAATATGGTGCTTAAGTTAGGGTCGAGCGTATTGTAAGTGAGATTCAGTACTTTAACTCCAGACTGTTCAAGACGAGAGCAGAGCGGGCGCATAACAAAGCCCGACATATAAAGGCCGTGTAATACAATAACGTGGTTTATTTTCATACGCCCTTACCTACAATTTACATTAACTGTTGTGGTTTTATTTCGATATTAGCCGTATCAGAACTGACCCACACATCACCATCTTGAACGGTAATGGTAAGTTTTATATTACGGTCGGCTAAATCTGCAAGTGCCTGAGTAGCGGCGTAATCAAGGCTAAAAATACTTAAGTTTTTAAAATCGTACAATTTAGGTTGATGTTTTTGCCACCAAATAGCTTGGTTGTTTTCGCCATAGGTATAAAGCACCACTTTTTTAGCTTTATTGCAGGCTTTTTTAAGACGTTTTTCATCTGGCAGGCCCAGCTCAATCCACAGCTCTATTTCTTCACTGTAGTTTACATGCCAAAGCTCAGGTTCATCGTCGGCACTTAAGCCTTTGGTAAATTCTAAGCCATCACAACTATTTAGCGCATAGGCTAATAAGCGAATCATCAAGCGTTGCTCGGTTTCAGAGGGATGCTGTGCCAACGTTAAATTAAAATCTTGGTACACGTGGCGGTCCATATCGCTTAACGATAATTGCGCTTTAATAATGGTAGATTTAAGAGCCATAATATCTAATCTAAAAAAATTTGCGCCAGTATAGCGCAATTAAATGAATTGCCAGTTAAAATAGCGTCAAATTATATGTTAGGAGTTAAAAATGGCTATCCAGTGGTTCCCTGGGCGCTTGTATTAACTTCCGTGCCGCTCCGTAGTGTTACTTAAACTCCTTAAAAAACATGTGTTTAATCTGTTTTTATTCCGTATTTGTCCAGTCTAATCTTGTTGCTTCTACTATTTTTAGTACCCACGTTAGTACCCATGAGATTATGTTTTATATATACTAGCCTTAATCATCATTATGGAGCTTATTATGGCTAGGCCTGTAGTTCGTCTAACGGATAAGAAAATAAAATCAATTACTAGTACAGGCAAAGAACAAACGCTTTCTGACGGTGGCGGTCTTCAACTGCGTGTTTTACCTAGTGGTACTAAATCTTGGCAATTTAAGTTTAAAGATCCAATAAGTGATAAATTTAATAAATTACCCCTTGGGCTTTATCCAGCACTATCGCTTGCTAACGCACGTACTAAAGCTATTGAGTATCAAGAACTACTAGCGCAAGGTATTAACCCAAAGGCATATGAGCTTGCAAAAAAGCGAACAGAGAGCCGAAAAGCTGCGAATACTTTTTTAGCTGCCGCAGAGCTTTGGTTTGAACGAAAAAAGCCAACTGTTACACCTCATCATGCAGCTAGAGAATGGCGAACGCTTGAGATGTATATTTTCCCGAAAATGAAGGGCATGCCTTTAGAAAGCATTACAGCGATTGATACCATTGAAATTCTCAGGCCACTTGAGGCTGACGGTAAACACTCTACAATCAAGCGTATTTGCCAAAGCCTGAATCAAATCATGGATTACTCAGTAAACCATGGTTTCATCAATGCCAATCCACTAGCAAAAATCATAAAAGTATTTACTAAAAATAAAGTAGAACATATGGCTACTATTAAGCCTGAAGAGCTCCCTGATTTTTTAACTGCTTTGAATAACTCACAAACTATTCAGAATAAAACTAAACTTTTAATCTTGTGGCAATTGCACACTATGACTCGCTCAAAGGAAGCCGCAGGCACTAAGTGGGCTGACATTAATATTGAAGAGGCTGTATGGGCGATCCCAGCCGAAGAAATGAAACGCAGAAGAGCGCACCGAGTACCTTTAACGTCTGCTACTTTGGCAATACTTGAGCAAATGAAGCCACTCAGCGGTCACCATGAATATGTATTCCCGAGTGAACGTAATGAGAAGAGTCATGCAAGCACCTATACGGTCAATGCAGCCATTAAACGCAGTTTAGGCTACAAAGGTAAGCTGGTAGCCCATGGACTGCGTTCTGTCGCCTCTACAGCACTTCATGAAAAAGGTTACGATAGTCTGTTAGTTGAAGCCTGCTTAGCCCACGCAGATGAAAATGAAACAAGAGCGGCATATAACCGCTCTGATTATTTAGAGCAACGCAGACCAATAATGGGCTGGTGGAGTGAGTTAATTGAGCAGGCTAGTCTCAAATAAATGTACTTAATCAAGTTTTGCTTTGACTATTTCATTGAGAGCTTTTCTCTCTGTAGTATTTAGTTTTTTAGCGTAGTTGGTTAGTTTTTTTTGGTTGGCTTTGGTTAAACCAAAGAGGTTATTATTCTTTTGGCGAAGTATATTTTGTTTGTGTGCGTTGTATAATGCTGTAGTTAGTTCACTTGTTGTTGGTAGCTTGTCTTTTTTTAAACCAACAAAAACTATATTTAATTTCAATGCATTAGAGTGAACGGGTATATCCTGATAAGTATTTATACCGTCTATTGTAAATCTTATACCGTTATATTTTCTTTCTACATATCCCATGATTGCGCTATTAGGATATGGATTAACTTTGTAATGTGCATATTGATCGCAGTTCAATGATTTTAATGAGGCTTTTTTAAGAGCAGCTTTGTCTTTGTTTTTTAATTCTAGATAATGCGAATATAATTCTAAAAAAGGTGTTTTATTTGTGACCTCAGAGCTGTTTTCTGTGTTCAGGTCGATGAAGGGCGCATTTCTCGCTGTAATATTTACGGTATTATTGTGATTAGAAACCTTCTTTTTAGAAAAGTACTTACTAACTAGAGTAATACTTGTTAGTGGTGCAGTGAAACGCTCTAAGTAGCGACCGTTTAAAAAATTCCAATTACTTATCAACGCAATAACAGACCAATAGATTGTCTCATTATCAATTGGTTTTATGAATTGGAGCGTATCTTTTTTCCCTGAAGCTACCTCTAGTTTCTCTATTAGATAACGCCAAACCCAGATACATGTTTTTTCATCTTTTATATCTAACCATGGAAGTGGTGTTTTACCTGTTACAAACTGTGAATAGCTGCGCTTCATAGTCAGTAAGTAGTCTTGTTTAACTTCTTCGACGCAAAGTGTAGCATCAAAAATTCTAATGATTAGAGGGTAAATCTCTTTAACGTTACAAGCAAAATCTCGAAAGTACTTATTTGGGGGGGCGTAGTAATAGCGTTTAGGAGGGTTAAATTTCAAGTAAAAAAATACCCAGCATAACTGTTTTGGCTCACTATCTGACAGCCAATTGAAACTCTCAATAGGTAGCATATTTGCAAAGTAACTCTTCATTAACTTTCTCAATTCATACTTGAGACGACACCCTGTTTCATTAATGGATTCATTTTCCCAACACTGAATAATATAGCGAGCTTCTTTAATGTTTTTAGGGAGTTGATTTACCTGAAACAACTCAGTGTGATGAATATATTTAACTAACCACAAGAGTGATCTTTCATCATTTTTGAATGTGTCTAGCCATGACATTTTTGTAATTCCTTATTAAGTGAAGTTCATTTATAGCATAACTAAAGCATAATTTATAAGTGATTTATTCATAAAAAATCAAACTATATATAGTAAAAAATACGTAACTAAGATGCTTTTTATGGGCACGTTTTTACTGGGGTAAGCTGTTCTTTGGTGTTTATTTTCTTAGTTTTGATTTTATGATCTATCGCATGCTAGTTTTGAAAAAGCAAATATTAAGCTTTGTAGGTAGATGAATTGATCCCACATCGGTACTACTTTTCTCTTTTTTCTTTCTGTTAAATTCAACTCAACAGCCTATGGTTTTCTGATTCATACTACACAAATCTGATGGGTTGTTTTTCTGTATAGGTAATATATACACGGCACTATCTCTCCAAACATATTAAGGAATAATGGATAAATAATTACTAAGGAGACACCTCTTATGTGACTAATTAAATTAAGAGGAAATTATGAATAAACGTCATCCAGTTAATAGGAACTTAGTGATAAACAAAGTAGGGTTCTACAAAAATATTCCTGTATGGAATAAAGGAGACTTGATACAAAATTATTTAATATCTATTGAGCAGGTTCTAACTCAAAGCCTGAATGAACATCCTAGGACTTTGGCTATTAGATTTGATTTAAGATTTCCAGTTAGCTTTGGGATTATTGATCAAATCGCAAGTTTACAAACATCGCATATATCGAGCTTTTTTAAGAATCTTGATCTAGAAATAAAGCGTGACATTAAAGATAAAATTAAAAGAAACGGTAATGCTCACCATAGTAGTTTGAGATACATATGGGTTAAAGAGCAAGATAGCTCTTGCATGCCTCATTATCATGTTGCGATTTTTCTGAATAAAGACACTTATTATGGTTTAGGTAATTATCAAGGTAATGGTGATAATATGGCTTCTCGTATAATAAGGGCTTGGGCCAAGTCTATAGGTATTGAAACCTATGATGCAGGTAAGTGTGTAGAATTTCCTGATAATCATACATACAGGCTTAATAGGAACAGTGAAAACTTTGCAGAGGATTTTGAACAGCTATTCTTTAGAGTTAGTTATTTTGCAAAAGTTGATACAAAAGCTTTTGGTAGTAAAGATAATTACTTTGGTTGCAGCAGAAGGTAATCAACTTCCCATTAAGCTACTTAACAGTGTTTTGAGACCTTCAACTAGCTAAATAAGCTCAAACCCTTAGTATATAAGGGATGGCAAGTTCCCAAAATACCATTATGAGAACTTAAAAAATAAACGGTGTTATTACACTATAAAAGAGTGCTCATATAGAGCACTCGTATTTAACTAATCAAATAAACTAGCAATACCAGCAACTATCCCACCAGCTACCGCCAAAGGGATTGTAACAGGCGCAGAGGCAACGCCTGCACCAATTACTATTGCACCAGATGTAAGGGCTCCAGCAGCTGCACCGGAGCCTATAGCCACGGCTGTTCTGCTTACGCTAGAGTCACTACTGCCAGTAATTTGTTTAGATAGCTCATTACCAACTAAGCCGCACGAAACGGCTTTATCTAAAGACATAATGCCTTCCTTTTAGTTAAGTAAAATCAGCGTCAGAATGACGCTACTAATGGTTATAGCTCTAGTTCTTCAAAGTCTTTGTCTATTTCCTCCTGTGTTATGCCTATATAACGAAGTGTTGTTGCTTCGGAGCTATGGCGAAGCATTTTCATTACTCGGGCGATGTCGTGGGTTTTCTGATACAAGTGATAACCGCGAGTTTTACGCATTGAGTGAGTACCTAAATGAATGTTTAGTTCTTCACCAACTAGCGCAAATGCTTTTGTAACCGCTCTACGAGACAGAGGTTTAGGTTTTGAGTTAATTGCTTGTTGATTTCGGTATGATTGAAATAAGTAGATGTGGTGTGGATGAGTCAGTTTGATTTCGTTGATTAAGGTAAGCGCCTTATCATTTAGCTTTATTTCAGCTAATTTCGAGGTCTTTGACTCATAGATAATCAACCTATCATTGTTTATGTCAGTGAACTTCACCGCGAGTAAATCAGATATTCTAAGCGCGAGATTTAAGCCAATATTCCATATTTGGCTCATTTGTCTTGAGCAACGCTTTTCTAGTAAGTAACTAACAAGCCTTACTGTATCAAGATCTTTAACTGCTTGTACTTCAGCCATAAAAACCTCCCTTTATTCAGTAGTAACCGTAACCTGATAACAACCTGTGTTGTAGTACTCAACAAAGTTTGAAATGAACAAGGCTAACAACTCTTTACCTTCTCTAGCATTCAACCAACCAGCTAAAAAGTGATAAACCTGCTTAATGCTAAAGCACACATCAATTTCTTTTATCAGTTCAGGGGTATGACGGCCCTGATACGAAAAGTCAGTAATATAAATAAGCTGCCAGCTGGTGGCCTGCTTTTCTAACCTAACCTCTACAGGGTGAAAGCCTCCAGCTTCAGGGCTGTAGTCTGGATCTCTAAAGTTAAGTGTAACCGCCTTAGCTACTCCTACAGAATCACCTCCATTAGTAACTGCACTTACAATCACACCAATAAAAGAGTCAGGCACTTTTAAGCCTGATACTTGCTCTATTTTTAACGCCATATTTAACTCCTTTTAAATTAAGCCATGTTCAGCAAATGAATAAGTGCTTTCGCCAATGATGATGTGATCAAGCACCGATACATCAATTAGGTTAAGTGCCTGCTGTAATTTGGTAGTAATGAGTTTATCTGCTTGAGAAGGCGTAGTAACGCCTGAAGGGTGGTTATGCGCCAATATAACGGATGCAGCATTAAGCTCCAGCACCTCTTTAACAACTTCTCTAGGATAAACGCTAGCAGCGTTAATAGTGCCTCTAAATAGCTCTTTAAACTCCAGTATGCGGTTCTGGCTATCTAAAAACAGGACGGCAAATACTTCATGTTCATGTATTGCGAGTTTATGTTTTAAGTACTCTTCGCAATCATTAGGGCTATTTAAAACGCCATCTCTAAACTGCTTCTTAGCGATTATGTATGCAGCAGCTTCAAGTATTTGCTCATCATTTACGGGGTGTTTAAATTCATATAACGACTGTTGACCTTGCATTGTAAATTCCTCTTAAGTGGTTCATGCAAGTTAGTGATGTATATGTGTAAGTTTTTTGTTTGAGGGCATAAAAAAATACTAACCCCGGAAAGGTTATGAACTAATAACCAACCGGAGAAATTCCATGCGTTTAATCAAATTAAAAGAAGTAATCGAAAAAACATCACTTGGTCGTTCAACAATTTATGAGTTTATGACTGATGGCAGATTCCCAAAGCAAGTATCGTTGGGTGCAAAATCTGTAGCCTGGCTTGAGTCAGAAGTGGATGACTGGATTATGGAAAGAATTGGTGAAAGGGAAGTGTAAAGACAATAAAACTATTTATAAACTGAAGCAGCAGATTGATTATATAGAATTTGTGGTAGTATTATTTGAATGAAAAGTAAGTCAGATAAAGCTCGTATTGGCTTTATCTGACTTACTAAAATATGCGGCTTAATATTAAATAACGTACTTTACGGGAATAAAGAAATGACAAGTAATCAACAACGTGCTGAGCTTCAACGACAAATATGGGCTATTGCTAACGATGTGCGAGGTTCAGTAGATGGTTGGGACTTCAAGCAGTACGTGTTGGGTACTTTGTTCTATCGCTTTATCAGTGAAAACTTTGTTAGTTACATCACAGGCGGTGATGAAAGTGTTAATTATGCGGCGATGTCTGATGATGATGAAAACATCAAGTTTGCAAAAGAAGATGCCATTAAAACCAAAGGTTACTTTATTCTTCCAAGCCAGTTGTTTAGCAATGTGGCTGCCAATGCGCACAAAAACGAAAATTTAAATACGGATTTGGCGGCCATTTTTGCTGCAATCGAAAACTCAGCCAATGGCTATGATTCAGAAAAAGACATCAAAGGCTTGTTTGCGGATTTTGATACCACCAGTAATCGTCTGGGTAATACGGTAGAGGCAAAAAACAAACGCCTTGCTGCGGTATTAAAAGGCGTAGCTGGACTTAACATCACTCAATTTGAAGATAACGAAAACGATCTGTTTGGTGATGCTTACGAGTTCCTTATTTCAAATTACGCCGCCAATGCGGGTAAATCAGGTGGCGAATTTTTTACGCCTCAGCACGTTTCAAAACTGATCGCGCAGCTCGCCATGCATGGCCAAACCAGTGTGAATAAAATCTATGATCCTGCGGCGGGTTCTGGTTCGTTGCTGCTACAAGCCAAAAAGCATTTTGATGCGCATATCATTGAAGATGGTTTTTTTGGTCAAGAGCTCAACCACACCACCTACAACTTGGCGCGTATGAACATGTTTTTGCATAACATTAATTACGACAAGTTCAATATTCAGTTGGGTGATACCTTAACCGAACCGCACTTTTTAGATGACAAGCCGTTTGATGCGATTGTCTCTAACCCGCCTTATTCGGTGAAATGGATTGGCAGTGACGACCCAACCCTAATCAACGACGACCGCTTTGCGCCCGCTGGTGTACTTGCACCTAAATCAAAAGCCGACTTTGCTTTTGTATTACATGCACTGAATTATTTATCAAGTAAAGGCCGTGCGGCGATTGTTTGTTTTCCTGGGATTTTCTATCGTGGTGGCGCAGAGCAAAAAATTCGCCAGTACCTTGTTGATAACAACTACGTGGAAACCGTGATTTCACTGGCACCAAATCTGTTCTTTGGCACCACCATTGCGGTAAATATTTTGGTGCTGTCTAAACATAAAACCGACACCACCACCCAATTTATCGATGCCAGTGGCGAGGCTTACTTTAAAAAGGAAACCAATACCAACGTTATCACCAATCAGCACATAGAAGAGATCATGAAGGTGTTTGCCAGTAAAGAGAATGTGGAGCACTTTGCCAAATGTGTTGATTTGGATGTTATCGCAGGTAACAGCTACAACCTTTCGGTAAGTAGTTATGTAGAAGCTAAAGACAACCGCGAGCCAGTGGACATTACAGAGCTTAATGCCGAACTTAAAACCACTGTTGCTAAAATTGATGCTCTTCGCAGTGATATTGACGCCATTGTAGCGGAAATTGAAGGTGAGGAGCTTGAGGCATGAGTCAGTTGAACTATTTAGAGAAACTGCTGGATGGGGTTGAGGTTGAATGGACGACGCTAGGGAATGAACACGCGGTTGAAATAGCCAATAGTGGTCGAAAGCCCGTAAAAGCAGCGCTGCGTGTAGCAGGAGAAACGCCGTATTATGGCGCAAATAACATTCAAGATTATGTTGACGGCTACACACATGATGGAGAGTTCGTGCTTATTGCTGAAGATGGTTCAGCAAGTCTTGAGAACTACTCTATTCAATACGCAACGGGTAGGTTCTGGGCAAACAACCATGTTCATGTTGTGAGAGGTAAAGAAGTTATCAATACACGCTACCTATATCACTATCTTTGTATTGTTAACTTTGTTCCGTTTTTATCTGGTGGTGGTCGTGCCAAGCTGACCAAAGGAAAGCTGGTTGATATACCGCTCCCCATCCCATGCCCAGATAACCCAGAGAAATCGCTGGCAATACAAGCTGAAATAGTGCGTATTCTGGACGCATTTACCGCCATGACCGCCGAGCTGACCGCCGAGCTTAACATGCGTAAAAAACAATACAACTACTACCGAGATCAGTTGTTGAGTGCTGAAAATGATGGCGTAGAATGGAGAACATTAGAGGATCTTTGTGCCTCTATTTCTGCTGGCGGAGATGTACCTAAAAATAGTTCTAAAGGTCAGACCGATCCAACTGATGAATATCCATATCCAATCTATGCAAACGCTACAGGCGAAAAAGGATTATATGGTTTCACTGATGACTATAAAATTGACAGCGATGCAGTAACCGTCTCTGCGCGTGGTGCAAAAGTCGGATACCACACTGTTCGAGAAGCTAAGTTCACACCAATTATTCGTCTAATTGTTTTAATAGCCAACAAAAATATAATCAGTACAAGATATTTAAACTATGTTTTAGATATGACTCCCATTGGTGGTACTGAGGCTGGGATCCCGCAACTTACAGTTCCAATGGTCAAAAAGCTCACAGTTCCAATTCCTTTTCCAAATGACCCCAAAAAATCACTTATTGAGCAGGCTCGAATAGTTTCTATTTTGGATAAATTCGATACGTTAACAACTTCACTGCAAGAAGGTTTGCCCCGCGAAATTGAGCTACGCCAAAAGCAATACGAGTATTATCGTGACATGTTATTGAGCTTCCCCAAACCTATGGAGGAAACAGCGTAAATGAGCTGTCAAATGTACAATCTGATCATGGCAAGCGTGCCTAGCTTTTACTCAGGCGATCAAGGGGAATTCACGATTCCGAAAGACAGGTTTCTTGAATACACGGAAGCAGCTATCAAAGGGCAATTTCAATCATTAGATCAGGATGCAATAAATAAGCTCAAGAATCTGCCAACCATGTTTGCGGTCGAGAATGAAGTCGTTGATGCAAGAATTGGGAAAATTACCGATATTAAAGTTAATTCTAATAATTTACGCATTAAGTATAGATTTGGCAAAGACTACCACCCTTTAACCAGAGGTCTTCTAAAGGAGGAACAACAAAAATTAGATATCGATGATTTTGAGTTTCACCGGGGGCATTGGGCCGTTAAGAAATGTGATATTTCTGAATTTTATGGGGAGTATTTAAAATCACTTGCAGGGATTGCTCATAAATTAAAGAATACTGATAAAAAAGTGCAGTTAATCTATGCCTTTAATGGCACAGGTAAGACGCGTTTATCCCGTGAATTTAAAGAGATTATCGCGCCAAAGGAAGATGGGCTTGATGATCTTGATGGTGCAGAGCAAGCGCCACTGTCGCGCCACAAGATTTTGTATTACAACGCGTTTACGGAAGACTTGTTTTACTGGGATAACGACTTAGATGCTGATTCAGAGCCGAAGTTAAAAATCCAACCCAATACGTTTACCGATTGGATCATAAGAGATCGTGGACAAGATCAAAACATTATTACCAACTTTCAGCGCTATACCAATAATAAGTTAACGCCTCAGTTTATTGAACAAACAAAACAAATATCTGAGAATGGTCGAAGAGTTAATATTAGTACCTTTCCGGAAGTTAAATTTACCTATGAGCGTGGAACAGAACATACCCCGCCGATTAAAATATCCAAAGGTGAAGAAAGTAACTTCGTGTGGAGTGTTTTTTTTACGCTACTTGAAGAAGTTATGGAGATCTTAAAAGAACCTGATATAGATAAACGTGAAGATGACTATTTTAATGAACTTGAGTATGTTTTTATCGATGATCCGGTAAGCTCTTTAGATGATAACCACTTAATTGAATTAGCCGTTAATTTAGCAAGCCTTATAAAATCAAGTGAATGTAATATTAAGTTCGTAATTACCACTCATAACCCGCTTTTTTATAATGTGTTATCTAATGAGTTTAATAATAAATGGTGTAAAAATCCTGAAACTCAGCCGCGTGTTTGGAACTATAAGCCAAACCAATGCCAGAAATATCGTTTAAACAAAAGTATCGAAGAGAAGTTTGATTTAATTGAACTTGGTGTAAAAACGCCATTTTCATATCATTTGCACTTATTGTCGGAGATAAGAAAAGCCATTAATGATAATCAAGTTAAAAAGTATCACTTTAATTTTATAAGAAATATTTTAGAGAAAACCGCTACGTTTTTAGGGCACGATAAATGGGAAAGCCTTCTTCCCAAAGTCGCTGATAATTCTTTCGACTCATATGCCAATCGAATTCTACAGTTATCTAGTCATTCTGCACATGCAGGTGAAGAGACTGGAGAGGTTGAAGAAAATGATAAAGTAAAACTAGAAGAACTTGTTAATTTTTTAAGCAGTGAATATGGCTTTTTGAAACTGGAGGCTGAAGGTGACCAATAAGAATTTGACCATACAAGACCAAACCTCTGAATTTCTACTCTATACCGCACCCAATGGTGACGTTAAAGTGGAAGTGCTACTCAGTGGCGAAACCATTTGGCTGACCCAAAAACGCATTGCCGAATTATTTGCTGTGGGTGTTCCTGCTATTTCTAAGCATTTGAAAAATATTTTTGAAAGTGGCGAACTACAAGAAGAACTGGTTATTTCCATTTTGGAAAATACCACTGCACATGGCGCTATTGCTGACAAAACTCAAACCAAAACAGTCAAATATTACAACCTTGATGCGGTGATTTCTGTTGGCTATCGGGTAAATTCAGCGCAAGCCACGCAATTTCGTATTTGGGCAACACAACTGATTAAAGATTACATCATCAAAGGCTTTGCCATGGATGATGAGCGTCTTAAGAATGGCCGTTTATTTGGTAAAGATTATTTTAAAGAGCTGCTAGAGCGCGTTCGCTCCATTCGTGCCAGTGAGCGACGTATTTATCAGCAAATCACTGACATTTTTGCAGAATGTAGTATTGATTACGATGCAAAATCAGAAACTACGCGGCTGTTTTATGCTCATGTACAAGACAAGTTTCACTTTGCGATTACCGGCCATACTGCGGCTGAAATCATTGCCCTTAAAGCTGACGCTAATAAGCCATTAATGGGCATGAGCACTTATAAAAATGCACCTGAAGGTAGAATACTCAAATCAGACACTACGGTTGCGAAAAACTATCTGGCAGAAGATGAAATTAAAAAGCTCGAACGCGCTGTGTCAGCATTTTTTGATTACATAGAAGGTATTATTGAACGCCGTAATACTTTTACCATGGAAGCCTTCGCTGAAAGTGTGAATAAGTTTTTAGCCTTTAATGAGTACCAAGTGTTAGAAGGCTATGGCAATGTAACCCGCAAGGCGGCTGAGCAAAAAGCCCATGAAGCTTATGAGCAATTTAACAAACAACAAAAAATAGAATCTGACTTTGACCGCGAGGTTAAAAAGCTACTTGGGCATGGAAGTAAGAAAAAGGATGTAAACGAATGACGACTTATAAAACAGTGGCAGAATCCAATAATTTTATTGTTTTAGATAAATACACTAAAGACTGGAAAGTAGCAGAAAACTTTCAGAGCGAAGGTGATTTAGAGCGTGAGCTGATTCAGGATCTAAGCAATCAAGGCTATGAGTATTTACCTGCGCTAACCACGCCTGATGCCATGCTGGCGAATGTGCGCAAGCAGCTACAATTCCTTAATAAGGTGGAATTTACCGATGCTGAGTGGGCTCGCTTTTGTGAGCAATACCTGAACACACCAAGCGACAATATTCTTGATAAAACCCGTAAGGTGCACAGTGACTATATCTTCGATTTTGTCTTCGATGATGGCCATATAGAAAATATCTACCTATTCGACAAGAAGACCATTGCTCGTAACAGAGTGCAGGTGATTAAGCAGTTTGAACAAACGGGAAGCCATGCAAACCGTTATGATGTGACGATTTTGGTCAATGGTTTGCCTTTGGTGCAAATTGAACTGAAAAAACGGGGTGTGGCGATCCGCGAGGCGTTTAACCAAATACATCGCTACAGTAAAGAAAGTTTTAATGCGGAGAACTCACTGTACAAGTTCTTGCAGCTGTTTGTGATCTCTAATGGCACCGACACGCGCTATTTTGCCAATACCACGAAACGTGACAAAAACAGCTTCGACTTTACGATGAACTGGGCAAAATCTGACAATACGCTTATTAAGGATTTAAAAGACTTTACCGCCACTTTTTTCCAGAAAGAGACGTTGCTTGAAGTGATATTGCGTTACTCGGTGTTTGATGTCAGCAATACTTTGTTGGTCATGCGCCCCTACCAGATTGCCGCCACTGAGCGCATTTTATGGAAGATAAAGAGCGCGTTTAACGCTAAAGATTGGGCTAAGCCTGAAAGTGGCGGATACATTTGGCACACCACGGGTTCAGGAAAAACACTCACCAGCTTTAAAGCGGCACGTTTAGCCACCGATTTAGACAGTATTGATAAAGTCTTTTTTGTGGTAGACAGAAAAGATCTCGATTTTCAAACTATGAGAGAATATCAGCGATTTTCGCCTGATAGTGTGAATGGTTCAGACAGTACCGCAGGGCTAAAAAGCAACCTGGATAAAGACGATAACAAGATTGTTGTTACCACTATTCAAAAGCTCAACAATTTAATAAAGAATGAGAGCGATTTAGCGATATACAACAAGCAAGTGGTGTTTATTTTTGATGAGTGCCACCGCAGCCAATTCGGTGAGGCGCAGAAAAATCTGAAGAAGAAATTCAAAAAGTACTACCAGTTTGGCTTTACCGGTACGCCAATTTTCCCTGAAAACGCCTTGGGTGCAGAAACCACGGGCGACGTGTTTGGCCAGCAGTTGCATACATATGTTATCACGGATGCCATTCGTGATGAAAAAGTACTTAAATTCAAAGTGGACTATAACGATGTTCGTCCGCAATTTAAGAGCATTGAGACTGAACAAGACGATAAAAAACTCAGTGCCGCCGAGAATAAGAAAGCGTTTTTACATCCCATGCGAATTAGTGAAATCTCGCGGTATATTCTGAGCCATTTTAACCAGAAAACTCATCGAGCCTATTCTGGTGCAAAAGGGTTTAACGCCATGTTTGCGGTAAGTAGTGTTGATGCAGCGAAAGCGTACTATGAAACCTTCAAAACATTGCAGGCCGAGGCAGAAAATAGCCCCACAAGTAAACCTCTGCGCATTGCGACTATCTTCTCATTTGCTGCTAATGAAGAGCAGGACGCCATTGGTGATATTTTAGATGAGAGCTTTGAAGTCAATGCCATGAATAGTAGCGCAAAAGAGTTTTTGAGCGCCGCGATTAACGATTACAACGCCATGTTTAAATCTAACTACGGCGTAGACAGTAATGGCTTTCAGAACTACTACCGTGACCTTGCCCAACGAGTTAAGAACCAAGAAATAGACTTGCTCATCGTGGTGGGTATGTTTTTAACGGGCTTTGATGCACCGACGCTCAACACCTTGTTTGTTGATAAGAATTTGCGTTATCACGGTTTGATGCAGGCGTTTTCTCGCACTAACCGCATTTATGATGCGACTAAGACCTTTGGCAATATTGTTACCTTTCGTGACTTGGAACAGGCGACCATTGATGCCATAACCCTGTTTGGTGACAAAAACACCAAAAACGTGGTGCTGGAGAAGAGCTACAAAGAATACATGGAAGGCTTTAACGATATTGCTACTGGCCAAGCGCGTCGAGGTTTTGTTGATATCGTAAAAGAGTTGCAAGAACGTTTTCCAAACCCAGAAAATATTGAAAAAGAACAAGATAAAAAAGAGTTTGCCAAGCTGTTTGGTGAATATCTAAAAGCAGAAAATATTTTACAAAACTACGATGAGTTTGCTGGATTAAAAGCACTGCAAAGCTTAGATATCAGTGATGAACAAGCTGTTAAAGAGTTCAAGTCAAAGTACTATCTGGATGATGCAGACATCGAGGCAATGCAAACCATCGATATGCCGAGCGAACGTGCTATTCAAGATTATCGCTCTACTTACAATGATACCCGTGACTGGTTGCGACGCGATAAAGAAGGTCAGGACAAAGATAAGTCAACGGTAGACTGGAACGATGTGGTCTTTGAAGTTGATTTGCTTAAATCTCAAGAAATTAACCTTGATTACATTCTTGAACTGATTTTTGATCACAATAAGAAGAACAAGAGTAAAGAAGGCTTGATTGAAGAAGTTCGTCGCATGATTCGCGGTAGCCTTGGCAATAGAGCGAAAGAGAGCTTGGTGGTTGATTTTATTAACCAGACAAACCTAGATGAGATCAATGACAAAGCCAGCATTATCGACGCCTTCTTCAAGTTCGCCCAAGCGGAGCAGAAGCGCGAAGCCGATGTCATTATTGCCTCTGAAAAGCTCAATATCGATGCTGCCAAACGCTATATTGCGTCATCACTCAAACGTGAGTACGCCTCTGAAAATGGCACTGCACTGAATGAGGCGCTGCCCAAACTTAGCCCATTGAACCCACAGTACCGAACTCAGAAGCAAACGGTGTTTCAGAAAATCGCCGCTTTTGTTGAGAAGTTTAAAGGTGTTGGTGGGCAGATATAAAAATCACGATCTATTTAAGTGCTGTTCACTTGAGAGATAATTTAGATTCTACAGAATCTACTCTCTTGGTGAGTAGCACTTTAGTGATACTAAGTAAGAAATTATCGTTTTTAAGTTCAACTTTATTAGATTAGGAAAGGGAATGACAAAAGAGTATATAAGGAATTGTGCGTGGGGCTACTCATGTGACCAAAAATGGGATAAGTTAACTGCAACTCATAATTTTGACATCAAGTTCTGTGAGGCCTGCCAAAGAGAAGTATACCGTTGTGAAACTCAAGAAGAGCTTGCCGAAAACATTACTTTAAATAGATGTGTTAATTTTTCAAGTGATATAACAAACATCATCGATACTGAGTTTTTACAGGATAAGACACCTCAGGGATATACAGGTTTCGCTCCAAAGCCTTCTCAAGATGCTCCTAATAAAAAAAGTGGGTTTAGCTCATTTGACTCTATGGAACCCACAATCGATTTTGATGACGATATCCCCTTCTAGCACACAGTTAAACTAAGACTGTAAGAACTTGGGACTCAATCGTAATAAGTCTTAACTAGGAAAGATTAAAATTTTGATATGGATATAGTTTGAGCATGTTGGTAGTTAAATGAGTTGGTTAAGTCATCTGTGGGCTAAGACTAAAAAAATAGCCAGTTTATACACTGGTACATTTATTTTTGTTATGTTTCTTAATCAACTGCTATTTTTTGGTTTGTGTTTAAATCCAATTTGCTTGATTGCAGCTATGCCTCATGTTTTATTGATCACTGTTTTTTTAGGGACATTAATTAATAAGATCTCTAATAGCTCTGATGCTGAAAAAGGTCCTCAAAAAAGCAGTGTAGAGATTTCAAAAAGGGCTTGTACAAAAAACAAACGTAATACTGAATCACCGTTACGCTTAAATAAAACGGTCAATACAAAGACGATATCAGAGAAAAGTACAAAAGCCCTTGAGCAAAGAACTAAAACTTTATCAGTTAAAACTTCAAGGCAATTAACGAAGGTAGACAAGCAAAAGACTGATTTCTTTTTAACGCAATCCTCACAACATAACCGAGTTAAGCTCGCTGAATTGAGAACTAAAGTTGATGTTAAACCAGCTTTAACAACTGAAAATACTACTTCTTTATCAAGTAAAAAAGGTACATTAAAACTTGCTAATAAATACTTAGAAGATAGCTCAACTCAAGAGAATTTTGAGCTTTTAACATGTTCACTAGGCCCCCAAAAAAATAATGAAAATACTTCCCTAACACAAAGCGCTCATCACACTTTTATCGAAGATGAGAGCCCTAGTTTTCCATTTAGCTTAAGCGAAGAGCTTCATAGAGTTAATAGCTTAAAAAAAGAGGAACTAGAAGGGATTAGCAGTAGTGTTGTGAAATGCAGAACCTTTATCAAACCCCAAGAGAGTTCTTTATATTGTGAGAAATGCAATATTGTATTACGGAGAACCAATAGTAAAGACTATTCAATATTAAGCTGTATGGCATGTGGATCAAGTTTTCAAAATATAAGTTCGGTTCATGTTAGCCACAAATTTGATCAAGAGTTTAAGCATGTTGAGGCAAAACGGGCTAAAGCTAAGCATCAAATAAATTCAAAGTATAAGTTCAGAGAATCAATTTTAAGGCGCAAGGATGCCATTGAATGTGCCAATAGAAGCGCTGAAACGAATGCAAGAGCAGAGCTAATTTCCACAACAGTGCTATGTAGAAATAACGGTATTAAAAATAGGAATGGCTTCTTTAAGTACCTAATTGAAATTGGCCTAATTTTCTTTGAAAATAAAAAGTATTACCTAACAAACAAAGGTAAACAGTTTGGTGGTATGTATAGAGGAAATGAAAAAAATGAACGTTGGATTGTGTGGTCGAATGATGCACTTAATAATGTGATCTTTAACTTTAAGATCCCTTCACTTGAAAGGGTAAACATTAGTTATTTAATGCACATTACACACATTGCTAATCTTCCAGGCATTCTCTCTAAAGGCTTATTACCTCATAATAATAAGGCCCAAAAAGTTGATATAAGTAATGAGTTAGTAAATGCAAGACGTGCAAAGAAAGAGCCTATATATAAATATTCAGTACATGACTACGTACCTTTTTATTTTAATGTTAAAAATGCCATGTTGTTCCAGGTTCAAAAAGAGTTTGGAGCAGAGGTTGTTATCTTATCTTTTAGTAAAAAAGTTATAGCGTCCCCTAAAGCTATTTTTTCGAGAGGTAATGCATCCTCACTGAAGACAACTTTTACGTCTGATATAAATGAGCTAGCTTTTTTTAACTGGTCTAAGGTTTTTAGTTCAAGCTGGAGCCAAAATGGGATTATAGATTTAGAATTAAAATCGATAATGATGAGTGAATGCTTAGTTTATGAAAAGGTAGCTATTGATAAGCTTTATTGTATTTATTGTCAGAATGTAAGTGTACAACGACGGATAAAAAAAATGTGTGAAGATAACAAAATGGATATTGACGTTGTTGTTGACTCTAAGTTGTTTTTCTAGCATCACATTCAGAGTTATTAACTAAGGTATTGTTATGGGTGTTAAAGTAATAAGTGGAAACATATTTAATTCTAAATGTGATTTCTTAGTAAATCCCGTTAACTGTGACGGCGTTATGGGGGCGGGGTTAGCCTTAGAGTTTAAATTACGTTACCCAGACATGTTCATAAAGTACGAGGCTCTATGTGATGCAAAAAAACTAGATATAGGGCTCCTTTGGATATATAAATCAGAGCTAAAATTGATTCTGAATTTTCCGACTAAGTTGAGCTGGAAATACCCGTCAAAAGAGTCATATCTTCACCAAGGCCTAAAAAAATTTGTAGATACCTATCAAGATAAAAATATAAAATCGATAGCTTTTCCTATTTTAGGCGGGGGTAGAGGTGGGATAGATAGTGATGTTAGCCTTGCTATTATGCAGTCATACCTATCAGAGCTTAATATTGATATCGAAATTTATGAGTATTCCGCAACAGCTAATGATGATTTGTATATCGAGTTCGCTAAAAAAATAACGCCTTTATCGAGTAAGCAAATATCCGTTGAGAGCGGAGTTAAAATTATCTATATTGAAAGAATTTTAGAAGCCATTAAGGAAGGCCGTATATATCAGCTAAATCAGCTTTTATCGATACAAGGTGTTGGAATCAAAACAGTTGAAAAAATATTTTCATATAGCCAAAAGTTAGATAATCATGTGCAGCAGAATGATTTATTTTTATAATAACGAAGTTGCCACAATTTTTGATTCGCATGTAAGTGAAGGATGCCTAGATCTTTGTTGTTTGGAATAAAGTAAAAACAAGAAGACTGGCTAAATTTAAAAGCACAAACAGCTTAAAACTATTTTAAAGGGAAGCGTGATGCTTCCCTTTTATGCAGTATTGCTGAATGATAAGGCCCAATCGGCTCAATATTCCCCAGCTTTATAGCTCTGACCTCTAGAGTTATACAAAAGCAGCTAACTTCACATTGTTACCTTTATAAAATACAATATAATAACGCTAATTATAAAGGACTGCATTGTGCGCATTCAGCATCTAATCATTTTTACTTTTCTTATCTTCATTGCATCTTGTAAATCTACTATGCAAGCGAGTTACTCTTCTCAAGTTGATCCTAACTTTAAGTTTTATACAGATACTTATATCGCTGTTTTTGCAGCACAAGGTGAGAATTTTAACACTCTTGAATCTAAATATTATATCGATCACGTTATTTACTCACTGAAGCAGAGAGGGTTTAAAAATGTATATTCCTATAAAGACCTTCCAGTACCTGGAGTTAACTTTGATGCTGTTGTTTATATTAACGTTAGTAAAAGTAATGGCTCATATCAGTATGAAACATCAAATTATGGTTTAATTGATAGTGGTTACTCTACTATCAATTGTACAGGTACTTTTTGTACTCAAAATAAACAAAAAACATTAGGTATAACAGGTAGTTCAACTAATACGGGATACTTCACTAATTACTACTTTTCTACAAATTGGTTTTCTGTAAATTCAGATGAAAAAATATTATTTAGTTTTTCCTCTTCAAGCCAAGAGGGTTGTTCAGATCGTGGCATGTATGAGTTTTTGATAGCACAGACAATAGATCGTTTAAATTTTAAAGAGCCGAAGGAATATAAATACTCGGTTGATATGCCATCTGAATATAGCTGCAATTACTAAGGAAGGTTGTTTTAATGGACAAGTTATTAGAAAAAATACCTTTTATTATAATGTTTGGTTTTGCCGCTACATTTGCTGTAATAGGCTTTATGGGTGATGGCTTTATAGGAGGTTTCAAAGGATGGTTTGGTGGTGTACTACTTAGTCTACCTATTATGATATTCATTATGATTTTAAGCAGCGATGTTAAATGGTACCTAAAATTTCCAAGTGCAATCATTGGAGCATTGTTATATCTAAACTATATTCTTGGTACGTTTAAAGGAATTTTTTAGCTAAGACTGTGGTTGGTATAGTGCTTTACTAATTTTTTATAGTTGGTATCTAAAGTTTATAAACCACTTTAAGTTTATCGTTTTTATTTTCTATGGGAGTTCAAGGCCGATTTTGTAGTAAACTATTTGCAGAAACGAAAGTACAAAAGCATAGTTTTACTTTTAGTACCCACATTAGTACCCATGGCCTACGGCCTGAAATTAAAGGTCATATAAATCAAATGAGTAGAGCAGGAATACAGTGGTTCCCTGGGCACATGAATAAAGCCCGTAATGAGATTAAAGAAATAATGCCGCAAATGGATGTGATCATTGAAGTGCTTGATGCACGCATTCCTTACAGTAGTGAAAACCCTATGGTAACCACGCTTCGTGAAGGCAAGCCGGTCATCAAAATTTTAAATAAGGCTGATTTAGCCGACCCTAAAATGACCCAAGCGTGGAAAGACTATTTTGAGCAAGAAAGTGGCGTAAAAGCGATTGCGTTTGGTCATGATAAAGCCGCTGAGGTGCACCGTATTAATGAGCTTTGTAAAAAATTAGTGCCACACAAAGTGGGCGCCGATAAGCAAATTAAAGCCATGATCATGGGTATTCCAAATGTAGGCAAATCAACGTTAATTAACGTATTAGCTGGGCGCATAGTTGCAAAAACGGGTAACGAGCCTGCGGTAACAAAAGCGCAGCAACGTATTAAGCTTGAAGACGGCATTATGCTTTACGACACACCAGGTATGCTGTGGCCTAAAGTAGAAAACGAGAACTCGGGTTATCGTTTAGGTGCCACCGGTGCAATACGTGATACAGCGCTTGAATACGAAGATGTGGCAAGTTATACCGCAGAGTATTTATTAAAAGCCTACCCAGAGCTTTTAAAAGCACGCTATAAAATAGATGAACTGCCAGAAAGTGACTGGGAGTTTGTAGAAATGGCCGGTAAAAAGCGTGGTTGTATTCGTGGCGGTAACCAAATAGACACCTATAAAATGTCTGAAATACTGATTAACGAATTACGTGATGGGATTATCGGCCGTATTACCATGGAAACCCCAGCCATGCGTGAAGAAGAAGAAATTATGGTAGCTGGCTTACGCGCCGCTGCAGAGGCCAAAAAAGCCGCTAAAGAAGAAGAGAAAAAACAGCGCCGTGCACGTGCACGTAAAAACCGCCGTTAATATGTGAATTTATGTGAGTATGTTACTTACTAAATTACAGACATAAAAAAAGCCCGTAAGGGCTTTTTTAGTTTCATATCTACCGTCACCGATATGAGCAATGTAGCAAGTAAAATAGTAGGGCGGTTACTTATCATCAACATCAAGGGGCGTTGCGGTTCATAACAAGTAACCATAGCTGTTTACGTGCGCCACACGTTGTTTCAGGGTCGAGAAACAAATTAGTTCATTCCGTCACAAGTGGGTATGCATTCCCGTCTTGTTGATATTGATTATCAGTTAGATCTAATAAACTGTCAACACCTAAATGCAAATAATTCTTATTTTATTAAGTGCGTTTTTTAGTCATCGCATAGGTGTACTTCACGACCCTTCTTATTAGTTTTTGTTTATGTCTATTTTGTTCATGGTTTTTATGAACAAAATGTACTTTACCGTCATCAATGCACCTTTCCCTCAAAATGTTTCGTTAATTTCACGTTAATAATAAGCTGCGCTTTAGATAGCAGTTTGTCGTCGCTTATCTACCTGACAATAAAGATACAAACACAGCGTGGAGAAAATAATGAAAGCAAGTAACACACAGCTCGCTTTAACAATTACAGCAGCGTTGGCTAGCACATCAGCTTTAGCCGATAACGATACTCAAAAACTACAAGCACAATTAGATGCATTGCAAAAAGAAGTTAACTCTTTAAAAACATCAAGTGGCTTTAATTTGGAGTTTGGAGGACGAGTACAGCTTGATTACAACTATTTTGAAGGTGCCTATAACGCAGGTAATGATGGCTCAGGTGGGAGCGACTTCTTCCCTCGTCGTATTCGTACCTACGTAGGGAGCGAGCATGGAAACTGGGATCACAAATTACTTTTAGAATTTGGCGAAGGGGGTGCCGAAATTGTACTTGCCCGCGTGCGTTACGCCTTTGAAAACGGTCTTAAAATTAAAGCGGGTAAAATCCGTGAAGACATGTCGCTAAACGCACTTACTAGTTCAAAGCACATTAATACTATTGAGCGTAGTTCGCTTGCTAATACTTTCTCGCCTTTTTTCCGTTGGGGCGTATCTGCTTATCAATACTTTAAAGACTCAGGCTTTCGATATGCCGTTGGGGTTTATAAAAATGATGCCTTTGGTGCAACGGGTAACGATGAAAACGACCGTCTAACGCTTGCTATTACAGGGCGTGCTACGTGGTCAAGTGCAGCACCTGGTGACGTGATTCATTTAGGTGCATGGCATTCATACCGTGATATGGGTGGCAATGAACTAGGCGAGCGTTTTGCGCGTGGTGAAGTGCGCGAAACTAACGTACGCCTTGTTAATTATGCTACAGGCGGCACAGCGGTAGCACTGGATAGCTTATCGCAGTCTGGGCTTGAATTTGCTTTTCAGGCTGACTCTTTAACATTAGAGGCAGAATACGCAAGCCGTGTTTTAGATGCGCTCAATAGCAGCGATGATCTAGATGGCGAGCGCTTTGACGGCTTTCATATCTCAGCAAGTTACTTTTTAGGGGGTGAGCAACGACAGTATAAAGCTGGCTCTGCACTATTTGTACAACCTAAAAATATTAAAAATGCATGGGAGTTAGTTGCTCGAGTTTCGCAAATGGATGCAACGAGTAAAAACCAAGGTAGCGAAGTAACTACCTACACACTTGGTACAAGCTATTACGTTAGTAGTGACATTAAATTTATGGGCAATCTTATCTATAGCGATGTAGATGGCCCAGGTACCGCTGCGCTTGTAGGTGATGAAGACTCTGGTATGGGATTTAGTGCACGTATGCAGTATTTATTTTAAGGGGACACACAATGAAATTATTTAAGTCAGTTAAAACAACATTATTAGCGGCATCATTAGTACTAAGCAGCCCTATGGCATTGGCCGATATTCACTTTTTAGTACCAGCAGGCCCAGGTGGCGGATGGGATACAACTGCGCGCGGTGTAGGTGAAGGTTTAGTAAAGGCTGGCATTGATAATAATGCGTCTTTTCAGAATATGTCGGGCGGTGGCGGCGGGCGGGCCATTGCCTACTTAATAGAATCAGGTACTAAAAAAGGCGATATATTAATGGTTAATTCAACGCCTATTGTATTGCGAGCCTTAACGGGGAAAATTCCCTATAGCTACCGAGATTTAACACCAGTAGCAAGTATGATTGCTGATTTTGGTGCCTTTGTTGTTCGTAACGATTCGCCCTATAAAACCTGGCAGGATGTTATTAAAGCGCTTAAAGAAGACCCAAGCTCAATTAAAGTAGCGGGTGGTTCTGCCCGTGGCAGTATGGATCACTTAGTTGCTGCACAAGCGGCTAAAGCAGGCGGGGTTGATGGCCGCAGAATTCGTTACATTCCTTACGATGGCGGTGGTAAAGCAAAAGCTGGTTTACTCTCTGGTGAAGTAAACTTACTTTCTACCGGTTTAAGCGAGGCGTTAGAAGTTGCAAATGGCGGGCAGGCGAGGGTGTTAGCGGTTACATCGCCAGAAGCTTTAGCGGATTACCCTAAAATACCTACGTTAAAGTCGATGGGTTACGATATGGAGTTTGTTAATTGGCGCGGCTTTTTTGCTGCTCCTAATTTACCTGCCGATAAACTAGCTCAATACACCGAGAAACTTCGTAAATTACAATCAACTCCTGAGTGGGAAACTGTTCGCGCACGAAATGGCTGGTTAAATCTCTTTCAAGAAAAAGATGAATTTATCCAGTCACTCGAAAAACAAGAAGCGCAGCTTAAAGTGGTAATGCAAGAGCTTGGCTTTATTCGTAAAGCGGATTAATCGAGGTTTTTATGATGAATCGCGAACTACTAGGGCCAAGTTTATTCTTGGCGCTATTTACACTCTACGCCATTGTGGCGTGGCAAATACCACTATTACCATTTGAAGAATACGAAACGGTTACTTCTGCTACATTACCAAAAGTATACGCAGCTTTTGGCATTGTGGTGTGCTTGCTTTCTATCGGTTCTACTTTGCTTAAGCCAAACGAAAAAGCGGCAGAAAACCAGCCTCTAGAAAAGTCGCATGTCGTACGAACTTTAGGCTTATTAGTTTTGATGGTGATTTATAGTGCAATGTTGGAGCCTGTTGGCTTTTTAATCTCGACCAGCGCCTTTTTATTAGCGGGTTTTTTTGTAATGGGTGAAAGACGCAAGAAGATTCTATTGTTTGCCTCTATTCCTGTTGCCGTAGTGTTTTGGTTTTTGATGACTCAAGTATTAGGTATTTACTTGGTTCCGGGCGATTTATGGAGTTAAGTTATGTTTGATGGAATTATGCTTGGTTTGTCGACCGTGCTCGACTTTAATAATTTAATGTACGTGATAGCAGGCTGTTTGGTGGGTACTTTTATTGGTATGTTACCTGGGCTTGGGCCAATAACTGCTATTGCATTGATGATCCCTATTACTTACAGCATAGGTGCTGATTCAGGGATGATTTTAATGGCTGGGGTTTATTATGGCGCTATTTTTGGTGGCTCTACATCATCCATTTTAATAAATGCGCCAGGGGTGGCGGGTACGGTGGCTTCATCTTTTGACGGCTATCCGTTAGCAAAGCAAGGGCATGCTGGTAAAGCCTTGGCTATTGCCGCTTACTCCTCATTTATAGGTGGAACTATAGGCGCCATACTACTTATGATTGCCGCACCTCTACTAGCAAAGGTGTCGTTGAGCTTTCAATCTCCTGATTATGTTGTGCTAATGTTTTTAGGTTTAACAGCTATTGCTGCATTTTCAAATAAAGGCCAATTTTTAAAAGCAATGATGATGACAGTATTTGGTTTAATGCTGGCAACGGTAGGTATAGATCCATCCTCGGGAACCGAGCGATTTACCTTTGGACAAGCCGACTTACTCGATGGTATTAGCTTTTTATTAATTGCAATGGCAACGTTTGCACTTGCTGAGGCATTAATTAATGTTGTTAAGCCAGAGAAGAAAGACGCTAAAAGTCTTAATGATTCAGATACGCCGCAAATAGGTTCAACTAAATTAACAAAAGACGAGGTTAAAGATATGGCGCCGGTTGTTGGCCGTTCGTCATTTTTAGGATTTATTGTTGGTGTTTTACCTGGCGCAGGAGCCACTATTGCAAGCTTTATGGCCTATGCCACTGAGCGAAATTTGGCACCTAAAGGCCTAAAAGAAAAATTTGGAAAAGGCTCTTTACGTGGTCTTGCCGCTCCTGAGTCTGCAAATAATGCAGCATGCACAGGCTCATTTGTACCTTTATTAACATTGGGGATTCCTGGCTCTGGCACGACGGCCATTATGCTAGGAGCATTAATAGCATATGGTATTCAGCCAGGCCCTATGCTCATGCAAGAAAACCCAAGTGTATTTTGGTCTGTCATTGTAAGCATGTATTTTGGCAACATTGTTTTATTGATTTTAAACCTACCTCTGATTCCTTATTTTGCAAAAGTATTGGCAATGCCAAAGTCGGTATTAACCATTATGATTTTGTTCTTTAGTTTAATTGGCGTGTACTTGGTGTCGTTTAACACATTCGACTTATTTATGATGGTTGGTGTTGCCTTGGTTGCGTTAATATTACGCCTATTGGCCTTTCCAATGGCTCCTTTGTTACTTGGCTTTATTTTAGGCGATATGATTGAGCGAAACTTTCGTCGCTCAATGATGATTTCGGATGGCTCATTAAGCTTTCTATGGGATAGGCCGCTCACATTAAGTATTTTTATACTTTCTATTTTAGTGTTGTTGTTCCCATTAAAAGATTATTTGAAGCAGCGCCGTGCGGATAAAATAGCTTCTAGGTTACAGCAAGAGCAAGCTTAATAAGGACGTTAATGACAAACACCAACAAACCAAGCCCATTGCAGAGCATGGTAAAAAAACCTAAACGATTAGAAACACGTTTAATTATTTGGGTAACTGGGCTATGTGTTTTACAAGCAATATTGTTTGGGGCGTTGGTGTATCAGCTTACGGCGCAAAGTTTACATAATCACATAGGTGATAAAGCACTCGCTGTAGCAAGTAGTGTCGCAACACGAACTGATGTAATAAATGCGTTAGAGGAAAAAGGTGATATAACAGCATTTAATTTGCAAATAGAGAGCCTTACGGAGCTAACAAGCGCTGATTTTATAGTGGTTGGCGATATTAATGCACTGCGTATTATACATCCTGATGAGCACAAAGTTGGCAAACCTATGGTTGGAGGTGATAGTCAGGAGGCCCTTCAAGGCGAGCGCTATATATCGGTAGCTCATGGCAGCATGGGGGAGTCAATTCGCGGTAAAGTACCTGTATATAATGCTAACAATGAAATTATAGGCCTAGTGTCTGTTGGTTTTTTGGTGCAATCAATTGATCCGCTTATTTTATCTCGTAGTGCTGAAATACTTATTTGGGGGCTGATGCTTGTTGGTTTAAGTATTATTGCCGCGGTTTATATTGGTCAACGAGTACGTAATGCTATATTTGGTTTGCAACCAGATGAGATAGCAAGATTATTTTCAGAGCAGGATGCTATTTTAAATACTGTACGTAGCGGCATTATTGCACTGGAGCCTGATGGAACCGTGCGTAAACTAAATCAACGTGCCTGTGAAATTCTTGATAAGCCTACATCTACAATCCATAAAAACCTTACTCTAGAAGACCTATTGCCTGAGCATGCTGAGTTTTTACTGCGCAATCAAAGCCGCAAAATTGTTGGGTTTGAGTTATTTGCTGCAGATAAACGAATTATTTTGTCGCGGTTTTCTTTACAAGTTCAAGGTCAGGATGATGGTATTCTGCTCAGTATGCGCCCGTCTGATGAACTGGAATATTTAAGTCAGCAGCTAACAAAAGTACAAGCATTTGCTGAGTTACTTCGTGTTCAAACACATGATTACTCGAATAAATTAAACCTAATTGGTGCTTTAGTACAAATGGGCAAAAACGAGCAAGCAATTGAACTTATAGGGCAGGAAAGTCAGGGTTCTCAAGCACAAATTCACAACTTACTTGAGCGGATTCAAGACCCCGTATTAGCTGGTTTATTGGTGGGAAAATACCACAAAGCACGAGAGCTTAATGTTGCTCTTGAGCTTAACCAAGATAGTTTGCTTGGTGTTATAGAACGTAAGGGTATGCTTGAACGAGTGGTTTCTATTTTAGGCAATTTAATAGATAACGCCATTGAAGCTGCTATTAGAGCATCTGATACTCGCCCTGCTAAAGTAAGGGTAACAGTTGACGAAACCAGTCAAACTTTATTGTTTGATGTGGAAGATACAGGGTTTGGTTTAGGCTCTGATCATGAAGTCATTTTTACGCCTCAATTTAGTTCTAAGTCTGGGGCGCAACACGGTATTGGTTTGTACTTAGTAAAAACCAATTTAGACTCCTGCCGTGGTAGTTTAGAAATTGGTGAGTCGGATTTATTAGGGGCGCGGTTAAGTGTTTATATTCCAAAATAATAAGAGTAATTAAGCAATGACCTATTCTGTAATTATAATTGAAGACGAAGTTGAAGTTGCACAGCTAATTGCCCAGTACTTATTACTGCCGGGGGGCGCTGCGGGAAGTCAAATTGCAAAACAGAGTTTACGCCAAGGACAGTACCAAGTGGTTGGAATTGCAGGTAATTTAAGTACTGCAACAGCTCTGTTGCAAGCGATAGAGGCAGATCTTATTTTACTCGATATACATTTACCTGATGGTAACGGACTCGATTTATTATCAGATTTACGGCGTCGTGAAATTAAGAGCGAAGTGATGCTACTAACGGCTGCCAAAGAAGTTGAAACACTTGAAAAAGCAATGCAACTTGGTGCCTGTGACTTTTTAGTTAAACCGTTAATGTTAAATAGATTAGATCAAGCTCTTTCGCGCTTTGAGGCGCGTCAACAGTGTTTTTCTGATGCAAACGAAGTGACCCAATCAATGGTTGATGTGTTATTCGGCTCAAAAGAGAAAAAGCAGGGTGCTATTAGGCTGCCCAAAGGCGTTGACCAACTTACATTGCAAAAAATTCATGATGCATTCGTACAGCATGATTCAAGTGCATTTACTGCTCAGCAAATGGGCGATTTAGTGGGGGTAAGCCGCTCAACTGCTCGTCGCTATTTAGAGTTTTTATTAGAGTCTGAAAAGTTAAGTGCTGATCAAAGCTACGGTAGTATTGGCAGGCCAGAGCGTTGTTACAAAATAATTAAGTAACTGAGTGTCCTTCAGATTACAAGAATAAAACATAATATTTTTAATGGGTTACATAATAATCAGTGCTATTTAACCAGTGCTTGATGTAAATCTAGAAAAATTTTATTGAATTGATTGCATTTTAAGCGACTTCAATGGTGATGTTCGCTTTAAGTAATGCTATACTCCCGCCGAATAATTTATCGACTTTATTAAGAGTAAAATTAATGGCAGATTTATCGAAGTACAGAAACATTGGTATTTTCGCGCACGTTGATGCGGGTAAAACCACAACTACTGAGCGTATCCTAAAGCTTACAGGTACAATCCACAAAAGCGGTGAGACACATGATGGTGAGTCTACTACCGATTTCATGGAGCAAGAAGCTGAGCGCGGTATTACTATCCAGTCTGCGGCAGTAAGCTGTTTCTGGAAAGATCACCGTTTTAACGTTATCGATACTCCTGGACACGTTGACTTCACCGTTGAAGTTTACCGTTCACTTAAAGTATTAGATGGCGGTGTGGGTGTATTCTGTGGTTCTGGTGGTGTTGAGCCACAATCAGAAACTAACTGGCGCTACGCGAACGAATCAGGTGTTGCACGTATTATTTTCGTAAATAAATTAGACCGTATGGGTGCTGATTTTTACCGTGTAACTGAGCAAGTACAAAAAGTACTTGGTGCTGTTCCATTAGTTATGACTTTACCAATTGGTATTGAAGACGAATTCGTAGGTGTTGTAGACGTTTTAAACAAACAAGCATATGTTTGGGATGAGACAGGTCTTCCTGAGAACTACTCAATTGTTGACGTTCCTGCAGACATGGTAGAAAAAACTGATGAATACCATGAGTTCCTAGTTGAAACTGCTGTAGAGCAAGACGATGACCTAATGGAAGCGTACATGGAAGGTGAAATGCCTTCAGTTGAAGACATCAAGCGTTGTATCCGTAAAGGTACTCGTGACCTTGCGTTCTTCCCTACATACTGTGGTTCTGCATTCAAAAACAAAGGTATGCAATTAATCCTTGATGCTGTTGTTGATTACTTACCAGCTCCTACAGAAGTTGATCCTCAACCTCTTATGGATGAAGAAGGTAACGAAAACGGCGAGCACGCAATTGTATCTGCAGACGAACCTTTCAAAGCGTTAGCATTCAAAATCATGGATGACCGTTTTGGTGCGTTAACATTCGTACGTATTTACTCTGGTAAGCTTAACAAGGGTGACACTATCCTTAATGCATTTACTGGTAAAACTGAGCGTGTTGGCCGTATGGTTGAGATGCAAGCTGATGATCGTAAAGAGCTTACTTCAGCGCAAGCGGGCGATATCATCGCTATCGTTGGTATGAAGAACGTGCAAACTGGTCACACTCTTTGTGATCCTAAGCACCCAGTAACACTTGAGCCAATGGTATTCCCAACTCCAGTAATTTCGATTGCTGTACAGCCTAAAGATAAAGGCGGTAATGAGAAAATGGGTGTTGCTATCGGTAAAATGGTTGCAGAAGATCCATCTTTCCAAGTTGAAACTGATGAAGATTCAGGTGAAACTATCCTTAAAGGTATGGGTGAGCTTCACTTAGATATCAAAGTAGATATCCTTAAGCGTACTTACGGTGTAGACCTTATCGTTGGTCAACCACAGGTTGCTTACCGTGAAACTATCACTCGTGAAATCGAAGATAGCTACACGCATAAGAAACAATCTGGTGGTTCTGGTCAATTCGGTAAAATCGATTACCGTATCAAGCCTGGCGAAGTGGGTTCTGGTTTCACGTTCACATCTTCAGTTGTTGGTGGTAACGTACCTAAAGAATTCTGGCCTGCAGTTGAGAAAGGTTTTAAGTCAATGATGAGCGAAGGTGTTCTAGCTGGCTTCCCAGTACTTGACGTTGAAGTTGAACTTTTCGACGGTGGCTTCCACGCCGTGGATTCATCTGCAATTGCTTTCGAAATCGCTGCTAAAGGCGCTTTCCGTCAGTCTATCCCTAAAGCGGGTGCACAACTTCTTGAGCCAATCATGAAAGTTGACGTGTTCACACCAGAAGATCACGTAGGTGATGTAATTGGTGACCTTAACCGTCGTCGTGGTATGTTAAGCAATCAAGAAGCTGGTTTAACTGGCGTTCGTATTAAAGCTGACGTACCGTTATCAGAAATGTTCGGTTACATCGGTTCACTACGTACAATGACATCTGGTCGTGGTCAGTTCTCTATGGAGTTCTCACACTACGCGCCATGTCCACAAAACGTAGCTGACACTGTAATCGCTGCAGAAAAAGAGAAAAAAGCAGCTAAGTAATTAGCTCTGTAACTCTTTAAAAAAACCCGCACATGTTGCGGGTTTTTTATTGCCTACGATTTAATTACTCTTTGAGTTAGCGTCTCTCAAAAACAGTAATACCAACAATGACAGCCTAAATAAAAGGCTGCTTAAAGCGGTGAGCTATACATGCTTTAATTAAAGCTGAAGTGATGACCGTAGGAGCAATGGCTGCTTAGCTTCGCACAGAGTGCGTAAGAGCGCTCACCTAATACAGTAATCTATACTTGGGTTAGTGAGGCGCAGTTATGAAAGGGAAGTTGTATAGCGGCTTATTTTAGGTATAAAAAAAGGAGCAATCATGCTCCTTTTTGTATTTAGTGCGTGCCCATTGCGCTAATTAAACTTCTTAATTGCTTTAGCTCTTAGCGCTTTCATCTTTGGCAAGCGAGGCTTATTAAAGCTTTGTATTGGCATAACCACTAAATGCTCTTGTGGCAGGACTGGCACCGTTTTAGGGTATTGCCCAGGCTCTGGTACCGAAATCTCTTTTAAATGCACTTTAAGGTTGTTTAGCATAGGGTCGTTATCAACTTCGCTAGGGCAAATAAATATTCCCATTTTACGCAGTTGCACACCTAACTTAATGCTACTGGTGTAGCGTATTATTGGCGCTCCAAGTAATAGACCGAGTAATATAGGCGATAACCACCAAAAGAACACTGGTGTAAAGTAATAGGCTGTAGCGCCCCATACTATGGCAACCAAGGTAGAAAATAGTGTGTAATTAAACGCTTCTTTCCACGGTACCATGCGGCCTTCGCGCGGTTGTGCATCCCACTTAACTTTTTTACCTAAAAATACACACACTACAAAGTAAGCATGAAACACCATCATAAGTGGTGCCACAATAATGGCAAATACAGTCTCTATTATTGAGCCTAGTATTAATTTAAACGAGCCGCCAAAGCGCTTATTTCTGTGCACTAGCGTGACAATTACACCCATTAATTTAGGCACCAATAATATAATAATGGTTAAATAAAGTAGTGAATCAATTAGGTCTGTTTTAGCTATTTGCCACGTTGGGAATAACTGATAAACCCGATTAAAGTACACATCGCTATTTAATGCACGTGTTACCGCATCTATGGTGCTTAGTGCCAGCATAGATAACCAAATAAGCGATGAAATATAAGCGGTTGCGCCTAATAAAAAGTGAAACTTACTCATTAACTTTAATTTAGACGAGCCTAATAAACCAAGATGCTGAATGTTACCTTGAACCCAACGTCTGTCGCGTATGGCATAATCTAAAATGTTACTTGGTACTTCTTCGTAGCTACCTTCAATATCGCTAAGTAATAGAACATCCCAGCCTGCACTGTGCAGTAGTGAAGCTTCTACAAAGTCATGACTTAAAATTTCGCCACCAAAGGGGGCGTTGCCTTCAAGCGTAGGTAAACCACAATAGTTAATAAATGCTTCAACGCGAATAATGGCATTGTGGCCCCAATAATTAGCTTTGTCGGTTTGCCAAAAAGCAGACCCCGTTGCCAGCATTGGGCTGTAAAGCACAGAGGCAAATTGTAAAAAACGACCAAAGTAGGTGTCTTGACGAACTGGAATAGGGATAGTTTGAATTAAACCAGCTTGCGGGTTGTTGATCATGCTTGTGGTCAGCTCTAGCATACATTTACCCGTCATTACGCTGTCGGCATCAAGTACAATCATGTGATCGTATTGGCTGCCCCAGCGCTCGCAAAAGTCGGTTAAGTTACCTACTTTACGGTGTTTATTATCTTCGCGGCGACGATAGAAAACCTGTTTTGCAGTATCGCCTAAACGCTCACATAAAGCATGCCATGCGCTTAGCTCGTTTTGTGCTATTTCAGGGTCTTGCGTGTCGCTAAGTAAATAAAAGTCAAAATTGGCAAGTTGCCCTGTCTCTTTTAGCGATTGTAAGCTCACTTCAAAGCCGGCAATAACACGGTGCGTGTCTTCGTTATAAATAGGCATAACTACCGCGGTTTTTTGCTTTGCAAGCGCGGCATTGTCAAACTCAATAGGCTTAATGCGTCTTAGGGTGAGCGGGTCAATACGAAATAATTGCAGTACAAATCCTATCGTGCCGCTACAAAATGCCGTAACAATCCATGCAAAGGTTATTGAAAATAAAACCAATAGCGCATATTCAAGCAAGGTCATTCCGTTTGAGCTTAAAATTTCAAACATAATGGAGATGCCGTACCCTGAAACAGTGAGTGCAGCAATAGCAAATAACCATACGCGCAGTGTTTTGAATGGCATTGGTGTGCCCTTTCCTTTATTACTTGATGTCATTTGGGTACCAAACATAGCTCCATACCTCACTAATTTCTTTATCACGAAGTTTTAACGATAAACGCATATCTACGGGTTGATCGTCCTGTGGTGCAATTTTAAACGCTACTCGCCAACCAAGAGATTTAGGAAGTTTTTGCACTGTTACATCCCTTACTTCACCTGTTGTAAGCTGAATGTCGGCTTCAAGAGTTAGCTTTTCAGACAGGTTGTTTAAATCGGGGCCTGCAAAGTCAACGGTAAACTGGCGATGGCTTTGCGGTGGTGGATTATCTTCACCTGGCAGCGCTGCGCTACCAATGCGCGTGCGTGTTACACGCGCCTTTTGGTGTTGAGTTAAATGGGCATTAAAGGTGCTCATTTTGTAGCTTAGCTTTAATGAATCACCAGCTTTCATTGGCTTTTCAGGCACCCAGTAACTCACTATATTGTCGTTCGTTTCTGTATCTGTTGGTATTTCTACTAGCTCAACTCGGCCATTCCCCCATTCACCTTTTGGCTCTATCCACAGGCTTGGACGGTCGTGGTAGTGCGCTTCAGTATCTAGGTAATTGTTAAAGTCACGGTCACGCTGTGCTAAACCAAACCCTTTAGGGTTGGTGTACGAAAACGAGGTAACGCTTAACTGTGTTGGGTTGTTAAGCGGGCGCCATACCCATTTGTTATCAGCTGACTGTGTTAACAAGCCGTCTGAATCATGCACTTCTGGGCGGTAGTCATCAAAAAACTTAGTGCTGTTTTCACCGTGGTAAAACATACTTGTTAAAGGGGCTACGCCTAGCTTTTTAATATCTTTACGGGCAAAAATTTGCATATCAACATCAACTAACATACTGGTTGTTGGGTCAATATCAAATTTGTAAGCACCTGATACCGAAGGGCTATCAAGCAATGCAAAAATAGTGATGTTAGTTTGCTCAGCCTGGGGCTTAACAAGCCAAAACTCTTTAAACATAGGGAACTCTTCACCCGATGTTTCGGCGGTATCGATTGCTAATCCGCGTGCCGATAAACCATATACTTGATTAGGGCCAACAACTCTAAAATAAGAGGCCCCTTGAAACACCATTACCTCATCTTTGTATTCGTTTGTGTTAATTGGGTAATGTAAGCGAAAGCCTGCATGGCCTAGTTGCGTGCCGGCTACGCTTTTTGCTATTTCGTCTTTTAAAGGGGCGGCTGTGCCATCGTATTGATAAAAATCAGTACTAAAAGGTAGGCGGTTACGTTTTGAGTCGCCTTCTACGGTATTAATTGTTACCGGTGTTTTATATAAAAAACCAGGGTGAAAGAGTTGTAGCTCATACAGGCCTTCATCTTTCCACACCGATTTGTCCTGCTTAAATCGAATTGAGCGGTAATCTTGGTAATCAATGTTATTTAATGCTTCTAGCTCTATATTTTTTGGAGGTGCATATTCTTGTTCGGCTAGTTTTTTAGCGCGGGCGCTTATTACTCCAAATAGGCTTTCTTGCGGAATTGCTGCATCAACACTTGCTGCTATTGCCTGCGTGCTATAGCCCCAGCCAGAAAAAATAAAAAGTAGACCCAATAATGGCGTTGCTTTTTTCTGCCAAGTAGGAGGTGTTTGGGTTAATTGTTTCATTTCCATTCCTTTATAAAAACACGACTTATTTTTACGCTTAGGGTTTGTTACTTAACTACTACACAAGGGTGACGAACTTATAGTGCAACTTTTAATCCGTAAATAAAGTGTTTACATTTCAACAGGTAAATTTATTAAAAAGGGTTTTAACTACGGCTTATGTGTAAAAAATACTCATTTAATGTATTTGTTGCGCGGCTAATTCTATTAATAGTTAATAAACGGTATGGAAGATATTAAGGGTTGTTTACTGAAGCTTGTCTGAATTACATTTTTATAAGCATAAAAAAAGCCGCAAAAATGCGGCTTTAAAACAAATCACTCGTTATTTTTTCTTAAATCTGCGCACTAATGAAAGTGGCGCTAATAAAAGAGATAACCAAAGCAATGAGCCTGAGTCGTTATCGTCATCACCCCGTAGGTTGTTTACTCTTACTACAACCGTTTGTGCTTCAGATACGTTACCTACACTATCCTCTGCTTGTACTGTAAGGGTAATACGATTTTCAAACTCGTAATCTACTTCGCTTGCAACAATTAACTGACCTTGCTCGTTAATTGATACAGAATCGTTACCTGATACGATAAATTTAACCACAGGTGATACATCAGCGTTAGGGTCACTAAAATCAAGTGTACCAATCACAGTGCCTACAGCGCTGTTTTCATCTACTGTGAATATTTGATCAGGTGCAATTACCGGTGTTTGCTCTTCAGGGGTAAGTACTACTTCAGATTTAATATCAACAATCACAGGGTCGTGATCAGATGCACGGTATGGCCCTTCTGCGTATAGCGTAGATTGATGACCTTCGCTCTTAAACTCTAGGTTGTAATCAAGCACGATAGGCTCATCAGCATTGATATGCCAATCATTTGCTGCAACAACTTTGCTTAGTAAAGACTCGGTTGCTAAAGCATGGTCAAGGCTACCTGCACGACCAGAGAAGCTATAAGAGTAGCTTAGTGTATCGCCATCAAGCTCTGCGACTACGTTTTTATAGCCTTTTTCATCAAACTTACGGATTGGATCTTCCATTGCATAAGCGTTCATATCACCAACAAGAATGATATCTTCGTCATCTACGCCAGTAGGTTTGTTGTCTAACCAATCAGTAAACGCATCAGCAGCTTCGGTACGAATTTCATTCCAACAGCCTTGGCCATCACCTAGGTCGTCGTTGTTATCATCACCACAGCTCCCTTTAGATTTAAGGTGGGCTACAGAAACAGTAAATACTTCATCTGTTGAAAGTGACTTAAAGCTTTGTGCAATTGGTGCACGGTTGCTGTAATCAAACGGGTAATCAGTAGTAATAGCGGCTGTGCCTACTTCTTCTACTTTATCTGCGCGGTAAATAAGGGCTGTGGTGATTTCGTCGGTACCAATTTGGGCTACGTTAAAATCTACAAACGCGTAGTTGTTAGCGCTGTCAGCATCGTTTAATGCATTTACTAAACTTGCTATAGCACTGAACTCACCAAAGCCATCATTTTCAATTTCCATTAAGCCAACAACATCAGCTTGCATTGCACTAATAGCGCTTACAAGTTTTGCTTCTTGACGTACAAACTCTTCTTCTGAGTCTGCACCACGGCTAGTAGGGAAACCACCGCCTTGGCCATCACCGTTAAAGTAGTTGAGTACGTTAAAGCTGGCGATTCGTAAATCGGCTTCTTCACTTTGCTCAGGCGCATCTTCACGCGCATTAGTCGCTATAAACTGTGGTGTAACTGTTGGGTGAATGCGATACGTGCTAAAGCTGTATGTAACTACCCCTGTTACCGCATTTACAGTATCGCCGGTACGTAGAGTATTTTCTGCCGATAGGCCTGGCGCTGGGTAAGCCGTTGGATCTGAGTTTTGAGCTGTAGAGCCATCATCTAATAAGATTTTTTTAGTCAAGTTAGCCGCTTCAACAGCATTGGCTGCATCACCTGGCAATGCAACTTGAGTGCCTTGGTATAAACGCTCAGTGGCTAGTTCTACTTCGCCATAGCGACCTAAGCCGTAGTTGTTAGTAACTACAAGTGTTTGATCTAGGCTTACTAGCATACCTTCATAAGCTTCTAGGTCAGCTTGGCTCTCTAAAGGTAAACTTATTGAGATTGCAGAGGCCACTTCGTCAGTACCACATACAGCAATTTGTGTTACATCTGCTAGTTGTGTTGAATTATAGTATTCATCAACTGTGCCCTGTACGCGCACGTGGTCACCTACATTTACATCGGTATCAGTAAAGTAAACAAACAAACCTTCAGAGGTCATTGGATCGTTATCTACATCTGCAGCAAGCGAGGTCACAAAGAAACCATCTAAGCCATCTTCACCTTGAAAATCGGCAGTGACAATACCTTCAATTTCAACAAGGGTATCTACTAACGGGCTTGCTTCACCAGAACCTTGCACAGCGCTAATTAGCGTTTTATCTGCGCCACATACAAGCGGTTCTAATGGTTCTGGCTCAGGGTCTGGCGCAGGAGCTGTACCACCATCGCCAGCATGCGAGCCTAAGCCGTCAAAGGTGTCACTATCAAACTGTTCCCATTCATCGCTAGGATTAAAAGTTGCAGTTGAGTCAGTTCGACCCGTTGTGATGCTATTTTTTCTTCGTAAGGTTTTATTTTGAGTTTGTACGGTATCATCAGACCAAAAAGAGCCAGGATCAACACCCACTTGGCCAAAGCTATCAACTACCACACCATCTTTAGTTAAAACAAGGGCATCGTCACCATTGTAGTAAGTTACTGTGCTGGTTATGTCTGCAATATCAAGAATGGCAGCGTCTGCACCGGAGTTTGAAATTATATAGGTGGTATTGGCAGCCAATGTGCCTGATAAATCAATTGAGTTACCTACCGAACTACTACCATTTGAATAAAGTCCTAAAGTATAACCTTCAAGAGAAAGCTCGGTATCAGCATTGTTATAAAGCTCAATCGCTTTATTGTTGCTGCTGCCTTCGATGTATTCAGAAATGATTAGATCGGCGGAGGCTGGTGCACTGAGGCTTGCTAATACAAGCGCCAGTGGCGTTATTTTCGTTTTTAACATTTTTTATTATTCCCGTGTATTTAAATCCCAAAATGGGACACCAGTTTAGGCAATCTAAATGACAAAAAGAATACAAAAATGTTAATGATTGTAAAAAATTAAGGCGGCGTACCGCCTTTGATAACATGTTTACTTATTTTGCAGCCATTGCGCGGCCTGCTTGGCAAAATACGTTAAAATACCATCCGCTCCGGCGCGTTTAAATGCCAGTAAAGATTCCATAATTGTGGCCTCTTCACTCAACCAGCCGTTATCGATTGCCGCTTTGTGCATTGCATATTCGCCACTGACCTGATATGCGAAAGTAGGTACACCAAATTCATCTTTAACACGACGAACAATATCAAGGTACGGCATACCCGGTTTCACCATCACCATGTCGGCGCCTTCTTGTAAATCAAGTGCCACTTCACGAATTGCCTCATCAGAGTTGGCAGGATCCATTTGATACGTTTTTTTGTCGGCCCCTTTCAAGTTACCTGCAGAGCCAACAGCGTCTCTAAACGGCCCATAATAGCTAGAGGCATATTTGGCTGAGTAAGCCATTATGCGTGTGTGAATATGTCCATCTGCTTCAAGTGCTTCGCGAATAGCACCAATACGGCCATCCATCATGTCAGAGGGTGCAACCACATCTGCGCCTGCCTCGGCGTGAGAAAGCGCCTGCTTAACAAGAATTTCAGTGGTTATGTCATTAATTACATAACCTTCATCATCAATAATGCCGTCTTGGCCATGAGTAGTGAATGGGTCAAGGGCTACATCGGTAATAACCCCAAGCTCAGGAAAAGCTTCTTTTAAAGCACGAACAGTGCGTTGTGCTAAGCCATCTTCATTGTACGCTTCTTCGGCCATCAAAGACTTTTTGTCAGCAGGGGTTACCGGAAAAATAGCGACGGCAGGTACACCTAAATCTACAAGCTCTTTAGCTTCTTCAAGCAATAAATCAATTGATAAACGCTCAATTCCTGGCATTGATTCAATTGCTTCGCGGCGGTTTTTACCTTCAAGTACAAATACCGGAAAAATTAAATCGTTTACCGATAGTTGGTTTTCGGCCATTAAACGGCGAGAAAAATCACTGCGGCGCATTCTACGCATGCGGGTATATGGGAAAAGGTCGAGTCCTGATTGGGCCATGTTACTAAGCTCCTACTGTGGGATTGGAAAACTAATTACTTGATTTCGGCCATGTTGTTTAGCGAAATAGAGCGCTTTATCTGCGTCGTCTGTAAATAGCTCAGGGTTACTAATATTGTTTACTACAGCGCTGTTTACGCCAGCACTAATGGTTACTTTTACGGATGTTCCGGCTACATTTACGGTATTACTCTCTACGGCTTGGCGAATTTTTTCAGCAATATCAACAGCCCCCTCTTTTGGGGTGTTAGGTAGTAAAACAACAAACTCTTCGCCGCCGTAGCGAGCCACTTCATCCAACGGGCGTTTTAAGTGCTGTTTTATAATGTCGGCTACAGCGCGTATTACTTGGTCGCCGGTTAAGTGCCCGTAGTTATCATTTACGCGTTTAAACCGGTCTATATCGAGCATAATCATACTCAAAGGCGTTTGTTCACGCCGAGAGCGACGCAGTTCCATCACTAATTTTTTATCAAAAAAGCGACGATTTTTAACGCCGCTCAGCGCGTCTTCCATATTAAGTAGCTCAAGCTCGCGGTTTTTATCCTCTAGTTCGCGCAAAGTGACTTGTAACTCAAAGGTGCGCTCATCAACTAACGACTCTAATTCTTTTTGTGTTTGGGCTTGCAGCGCGAGTCGCTCATTTAATAGTGTATCTTGGGCTGCATTTTCAGCAATCAAGGTTTGTTGAGCAATAACTTGTTCATCACGCTCTAAAATAAAGCGCTTCATAACGCCATAACATAGGCAAAATGTACTACCAAAAAAACATATAAAAACAAAAGCTAAGCTACTTCTACCTAAAGGATATAAGCCAAATACAGCAATAATAAGGTACACCATAACAAGTAAAAATAGCATAAGTGCAATTAGCAGTGCTTGAATTGGTTTTGAAGGCGCATTTTGCTGGCAGATGTAGGCGCTTACCAAGCAATAAATAATAACAATCGGGCTCGCCAGTAAGCTAAATGGGGTAAACACTGTGCTAGGTAAAGCCCACATAAACAGCAGGCTAATTGCGTAAATATTAGCAACAATGGTTTGCCATTTTAGTAGTTTAGAGGCTTTAGGTTGGCACAGTTGTTTTTGTAGCGGAACAAAAGCAAGCGTAGTGAGCATTAGTAAAACAGGTATCATTACTTGCTGTAATGAAGGCGAATTTGGATGAAAATAACGAGCGCCAAAACCGCATAAATAAGCCAGTAGCACACCTAAGGTCAGCGTAATAATGCCTGCATAAGCAAAATACAACTTGCGCGAAAACCCATACAAAACCAAGCAACTTATGGCCAATGAAAATAAAAAACCAATGAGTAAGCCATAAATTAAATTAAGTTTACCTTTATGCGCTAGGTAGGCATCTGGTTGCCATAAAGTCAGCGGGATGCGTAGCCCAGCACTGTTGTTAACCTTCATTATTACGGTGCTAATACTATTTGCCGGCAGCCTCAAGGTTGCTAATAAAGATTCACTTTTTATTAGCCGTGATGAGAGCTTAAAGTTATCGCCAGTTTGCATGTGTGAGAGCAGTGCTGAATTATAAAAATGAAAAATCTGCGCTTCATTTAACAGCGGGTTATCGAGCGATAAAATAGGGCTTATATTGTTATTTAAGGTATTTTTAACTGTAAACTTGACCCATACAGGGCGTTGTTCAAACCCTAAATTTAATGGCTTATCACTTACTGTTTGCCAGTCGCTAACCTCATGGTAGGCATTGTTTGCTGTGGTGGGCGTAAACGAATAGCTCAGGGTGTCTATTTTTATTGATTTAAAATTTTCAGAAATTACGGGGTTTGCAACACTGCAAAATGAACAAAGGAGCATAAATAGGCTAAATAGCGCCTTTGGGCTTGTCATTAGCGACCTGCTATATCAAATAAGCTATAAAAGTTAGCCGTAATATGGGCGGCAATAGTACTTGGTTCAACGTTATAAAGCTTAGCGAGTGTTTCACACACATAGCTAAGATAGGCGGGCTCATTTTTACGTGATTTTGGTTTAGGGGTTATTGTGCGTGGAATTAAAAAAGGCGCATCGGTTTCTATTAATAACCGCTCAAGCGGGATACTTGGCACCAATTGTTGCAATGCTTTACCGCGGCGCTCGTCACACACCCACCCAGTAATGCCAATATAAAGGCCTAATTCTAAATAGTCTTTGAGTGCTTGGGCATTGCCTGTAAAGCAATGCAGCACGCCACGTACGTTATAGTTAGCCAAAATATTTAGCATATCTTCGCTTGCGTCACGTTCGTGTAAATAAACAGGTAGGTTTAGTTTTTCGGCTAACGCTAACTGGCGTTTTAATACGCTGCGCTGAATATCGCGAGGAGAAAAATCGCGATTATAATCAAGCCCACACTCACCAATGGCCACAACGCAATCGTTACTAGCAAGCTGCGTTAAAGTGGTTTCAAGTTCATCGGTGGCGTCTTTAGCGTCATGTGGATGCACGCCAGCAGTAGAAAACTGATTATATTGTTTTGCTAATGCAAGCGATTGTTCGCTACTAGGCACATCGCAGCCGATCAGTAACATAGCTTGCACGCCCGCGGCATTTGCGCGGGCAATAATGGCCTGATGCTCACCTTCAAACTGGTGATTGGTTAAATTAACGCCGGCATCAACTAACGTGTAGGTCATTACTGAGTGCGCTTCACACGGATTGAGCGGTTTTGACCATCTTTACGAAGTAAAAAAGAATTAAATACACCGCGGCTAATAACCACTGTGTCTGACTCTTTTAATTTAAGACTGTCAGAGCCAATTTGACGCCATTGCTGATCGTTATCAAGGGTAATAATGAGCTCGCCATAAGGGGCTTTTCTAACTGATGATACTGACGCTGTGATATTTTCGTCTTTATCTTTAGTGATCTCTTTATGCTCAAGGCCAAAATCATCTGCTTTAGCAGCAGGCGCTGCTTTAGAAACAGCTGCAACAGGTGCACTTACGTTTGGCGATACATTGGTTACGGCTTTTGGTGGGGTAAGGTTTTTTTTCTCACTAGGTTTAGTAAGCGGTTTACCTGCCACTGTGTTGTCATAACATAGTAAACGGTTAAAGTCGTTTTCAATAAAGCTACATGCTTGCAAAGCTTGCACGTTAATTTCTTGCGCTGCAAACGTCGGTGCGCTTAGTAAAACCAGTAGTGAGAGTAGTTGTTTTTTCATTTTATTCCTCAGATTCCTGTTGTTCTTTAGCGCTATAAAATTTCGCTAAAATTAACCCTAGCTCAAATAAAAGCAGCATAGGAAGTGCTAATAGTGTTTGTGATAACACATCGGGCGGTGTTAAAAACATCGCCACAACAAATACACCAACCACAATATAAGGGCGTTTTTGCTTTAAACTCTGCGTGGTTGTAGCGCCACTCCAACATAGCAACATTATGGCTACGGGTATTTCAAACGCCACACCAAATGCAAAAAATAGCTTAAGTACAAATCCTAAATAGCTACTAATATCCGGTGCTAGGGTCATCATTTGCGGCCCTACACTAGTAAAAAAGCCTAATATAATAGGGAGCACTATAAAGTAGCAAAAAGCGATACCGCCATAAAAAAGCAAAATACTCGAGGCCAAAATTGGCATTAGCATGCGTTTTTCGTGTTGGTATAAGCCAGGTGCTATAAATCCCCAAATTTGATGCAATATCCACGGAATAGCGCCAAACAAGGCAACAAATAGCGTTAGTTTAAACGGTGCAAAAAACGGTGCCGTAACATCGGTAGCTATCATAGTGGCAGTGCTTGGTAAATGTGCGACTAAAGGGGCGGCTACAAACTCATATATATCATTGGCAAAATACACTAGGCCAATAAATATCACTAAAATACTAAAAAGTGATTTAATAAGCCGATCGCGCAGCTCAATTAAGTGAGCGACGAACCCTGATTTAGCTTGTTCAGACATTATTTTTTATACCACGTAATAAGTTGACCACAAATAGGGGAATTAATTTCACTTTTTTTCATCGAGTTGTTCGTTAGATGACGTGCTTGAAGTGTTTTTATAGCTATGAGTAACCGACTGCGCTGCTTTTTGCAGTTCATCAACCGATTGTTGTAGCTCAGGGCTTAAATCTTTAAGCTCTTGTTGCTCTGCTTTTTTTAGGTTTTCGTGAAGCTCGTGTATGCGTAGCTCTTCACTCACTTCTGCTTTAACTGAGTTGGCCATCGACTTAACGGTTTTTACCCAGCGCATTACGGTGCGAATGGCAACCGGTAACCGCTCAGGGCCAAGTACCACTAGGCCAACAATAAAAACAACAACGAGCTCCCACATTCCCATATTGCTTAAACCTTAGTATCGTCTTTGGTTTTTTCAGTGCTTTGTGTCTGTGTTGGCGCTGCTTTTTGAGACTCTTGGATTTGCTCAGCTTTTTCGCTTTCAGTCTCTTTAGTTTGGTCATCAGACATGGCTTTTTTAAACCCTTTTACTGCACCGCCTAAATCACCACCCATGCCGCGTAGTTTTTTAGTACCAAAAAGAAGTACGATAATCGCTAAAACAATCAATAATTGCCAAATACTAATGCCACCTAAACCCATGGTTATCTCCAACTGATAAATGCTTAAATGTTTATTTTAAGTACTAATTATACGCCCTGTGGCATAAATTGCACTTAGTTTATGTGTTACGCCACGCCACAATAAAGCTAATTGCAGACGCTGCTAATGTTACGCCTGCCGCTATGAGGTCGTGCTGCAGATAACACAGTGCCGATACAATCAGTGTAGCACTGCCAAATAGGCTAAGTACTAGCGCTTTGTGTGACACTTTACTTGGCTGAGAATGCTGCATTTGCGGACTATGTTTTAAATTTTGATAAATTAAATCAGGTAGTTCTGGCATTTTTTCAGCCCAAAATGGCAAGTTAGCATACATTTGTTTCATTACTGATAACGGTCCAACTTGTTGTTTTACCCAATCTTCTAAAAATGGCTTAGCGGTTTTCCACAAATCAAGCTGAGGATAAAGCTGACGCCCTAAGCCCTCAACGTATAATAACGTTTTTTGTAATAATACTAACTGCGGCTGTACTTGCATGTTAAAGCGGCGTGCGGTGTTAAATAAATTAACGAGTACATGACCAAACGATATCTCAGCTAGCGGCTTATTAAATATAGGTTCGCACACGGTACGAATTGCAAATTCAAACTCTTCTATGCTGGTATCGGGCGGAACCCAGCCCGAGTCAACATGTAGCTGAGCAACTTGGCGGTAGTCACGATTAAAAAAGGCGATAAAGTTTTCTGCGAGATAGCGTTTATCTTCTTTGTTTAATGTGCCAACAATGCCACAGTCGATACCAATATACATGGGGTTTTCAGGGTGCTCGCGAGAGACAAATATATTGCCAGGGTGCATATCAGCATGAAAAAAACTGTCTCTAAATACTTGGGTAAAAAACACTTCTACACCGCGCTCAGCGAGTAATTTCATATTGGTATTTTGCGCAATTAACGACTCAGTATCTGAGACCGGAATTCCGTAAATACGCTCCATAACCAAAACGTTACTGCGGCTATAATCGCTATAAACAGCCGGGATATATAACGAATCAGAGCCTTCAAAGTTACGCTTAAGTTGTATGCCATTTGCGCCTTCGCGCATTAAATCGAGCTCATCTAACAAGGTTTTTTTATACTCTTTGACCACCTCAACAGGACGTAACCTTTTTGCTTCGCTGTGTACATTGGCAAGTACTTTAGCGAGCTTTTCCATAAGTGCTAAGTCGGCATTAATTTGTGTTTTTATGTTTGGCCTAATCACTTTTATAACAACATCTTGGGTATTGTTATGGGCATCAACCAGCTTAGCAGTATGCACTTGTGCAATAGACGCTGAGGCCAATGGGGTTTGCGAAAACTCACTAAATAACTGGCTTATATCGCTAATTTCGAGCGCTTTTTCAATTATTTTTTGGGCAAGTTCGCCTTCAAAGGGCTCGACTTGGTCTTGCAAAAAAGCAAGCTCTAACGCAATGTCGTGAGGAAGTAAGTCTCGGCGGGTAGAAAGCATTTGGCCAAACTTAATCCACACAGGGCCAAGTTCTTGCAAGGCTAAGCGCAGTCGCAAGCCCGCTGGCTTGTTTTTGTGCTGGTTACGTAACCAAAACAAGCTACCACGCGCAATTTTAGCGTACCAAGGTATTTTTTGTTTTGGTATTAACTCATCTAATCCGTAGCTAAGTAATGTTTTAGTGATGTAATACAATCGAGCAGTCGACACAAAAAATCCTTAGCGGCTGTTGGTGTTAGAAGAGTTGATTAATGCATTTATGCGTTGTTCAATAGCGGCCACTTGCCCTTTTAACACTCGGTTTTGTTGTTTAAATTGTTCAAGCTCTAAAGGGTGAATAGTTACAGCGAGCTCATCTTGGCATAGGCTAGTTAATGTGGTGCTAATTTGCTGACGTGCTTTACGCTCTTTACTGCGTAAAGCGTTTAGCTGTATGTAAAGTTGTTGTGCGGGCGCATCGCCAATATAGTGCGATAGTTGCTCAGGCCAATCTATATCTAGCCCAGAAAATGCGGCGCTGTATGCCTGAGCGACGTTTAAGTCGCCTTGCAGGTCTAGCTTATCTTGACGAATGAGCTGTGTAAGCATGGCTGGGTCTTTAAGCGCCATAAGAGTATCTATATCTGCGCTGATCATACACTCTGCGCTATTTTCATCGCTGGCACTGTAAAGGTGTAATAGTTTACCATCAAAGGTTAATACTATTTGCTGCTGCCAATTGCGGATTTCGACCTTTAATGGTTTGTGCTTAACGGTACTGAGCTTATCTATTAAGGTGGCGTCGAGTTGCAGTACCTTATTAAGCACTCGCTCTATAAGCGAAAGTACAAAATTAGGTAACATAAAAAACTGCGAATCGGGTTTTGCTGCGACCACTTGCTCGCTTTTTTGCTCAAACGCCATAACTGCCTGCCTTAATATTTAAAACCGCGGTGCAGTGCAACAATACCACCGGTTAGGTTTTGATACGTTGTTTGTTCAAAGCCTGCTTCTTCCATCATTGCTTTTAAGGTTTCTTGGTCTGGGTGCATACGAATTGACTCAGCTAAGTATTGGTATGACTCGCTATCGTTCGCCACTACTTTACCCATAGTTGGTAATAGATTGAACGAGTAAAAATCGTACGCTTTACTTAAAATTTCATGCTCAGGCTTGGAAAACTCTAATACTAGTAAGCGTCCACCTGGCTTTAAAATACGGTACATAGAGCGCAGGGCTTTGTCTTTATCGGTTACATTACGTAGGCCAAAGGCAATCGTGATCACATCAAAGCTGTTATCTGGAAAAGGCAGCATTTCGGCATTCATTTGCACGTAGTCGATATTGCCGACTAAACCCAAGTTGTGCAGTTTTTCGCGGCCCACTTTTAACATTGATGAGTTAATGTCGCCTAAAACTACTTGGCCGGTGTCACCGACTAGCTGGCTAAATTTTGCTGTTAGGTCGCCAGTGCCGCCTGCTAAATCAAGGACGTGGTGGCCTTTGCGCACACCTGAGCTGGCTATAGTTTGACGTTTCCATAATCGATGTACACCAAAAGACATTAAATCGTTCATTACATCGTACTTTGCTGCAACCGAGTGAAATACGTCTGCAACCATTGAGGCTTTATCGTTTTCGGCTACGGTTTTATAGCCAAAATGCGTGGTCTTTTGCTCTGTTTCGTTCATGGTTAGTCTCTATCGTGGCAATAAAGACTAGTGTACTTGATTGTATACTGCAGGTGCAATTTGAATATGATTTATCAGGTAATTTAGCGTAAAACCTAGTGGCCAGCTGTAAAGCTACTTTGCCCCAGTGAGCGTGCTTTAAATGCCGCTTGCGAGGCTTTTTTAGCTAACTGGTTAAAGTCATCATTTTTGAGTTGCTGCGCTATGCCTAAAGATAAGTTAATGCCAGGCAGCTTAGTGCCGCTTTTTGAGCTAACAAAGCGAAGTTTTTCTACGCCATTACGCACTTTTTCAGCAATAACATTGGCGGTTTCGGGGTCTATATCTGGCAGTAATACAGTAAATTGGTCCTTTGCTGTGCGCCCAGGTAAACCACTTTGAAAAACATATTTTTTTACTTGTTTAGCCACTTTGTTCAAAATAACTTCGCCAATTATATCGCCGTAATTATCTACAAAATGATCTAAATTATCTATTTGAATAGCAATTGCACAAATTGATTTGTCTTGGTTGCTCCATAGTTGGGTTTGCTGCGTTAAATAATGACGTTTATACAGTCCCGTTTGTGAGTCAATAATGTGCTGCTTACGTAATTGCGCCAGCTGTTTTTGGGTTTTTTCGTGTAACTTTTTAGCTTTATGTAGCTCGTGTTTGAAGTGCTTGTGTTGCTCAAGTAACGTGGCTGATTGCGTGTTTAACGTATCGAGTGCTTGGCGGCTTTGCTCTATATTATTCTCATCAAGCGTGTGCATGCACTCACTTACTTGGCCGGCAAAGCTAACAATTTGTTTTTCGGTTGATTGCGCATTGCGCGACAGTGAATCAATAACCCCATTTACGTTATTAATCATTGCCACTTGCGTGGTATGCCCTTCGTTTAAAAACTCAAAGTAGAGCTGCTCAATCAAAATACTATCGATTTGGGCTTTATTAGTAATGGCCTCGTCTATGGCGTTATTTAGCTGAGGATTTACTTTACTAATATAGGTATAGGCAACGTGGTAATTTAACGGTGAGGGGGGCAGCGTATGACGTTCTAAAAACAGGCATACATTCGTCATTTTTTCTTGAGCTACAGCCATGGAATCATGGAACATCATTTTAACTACCAACTAAGTACGCATTAAATTACACATTAAAATAACTCTTCAATGAGGCGGCAATGCATCCAAGCTTTATTATTTTTTTACTACAATAATCGTTAAGCAGGCTATTTAAAAGTAAAAACCAGTATTAGTGAACTTAAATTTTTACTTTTGCTGCCTAATAGCTGATTTTATCATCAAAGAGCACGTAATTAGCTTAATTTAGGCGGGTTCAGCTTATTTTACCCGCTCCAATTAAGCGTGTGTTATTGAGATTAATCGCATTTATCTTGCTATTTACTCAGCCTACGATAGTTTTGTGAAATCTATTGTATGGTTAAGTAAAACTAAAATGAATTATTCCTTACCCCCGCGAATTTGCCGCACACTGCTTGTGCTATCACTTTTTGGCACGCTAAGCGCATGTACATTAACAAGCCCCAACGCAAACACACAATTTGAACAAGTGGCGCAAAGTATTGTTGATTACCGCAAACGTGTAAATCCCTACACACAGCCTAAAGGGGTTGATGGCTATTTATTACCTAATTTATCGGCTGAATTTTTAAAGCAGCAATATGAGGAAAAAACAGCATTATTAAGTCGTTTAGATGCAATTGATAGCGACCAGCTTTCAAGTGAAAACAGTATTAACCTCAGTATTATTCGTGCGCAAGTACAAAACAGTGTTGATGAATACGTATTTAATGCGCACTACATGCCGCTAACTTCTGAGTATGGGTTCCATTCTAGCTTGTCTTATATGATTAATAGTTCGCAGTACAAGCAACCGCAACAGTTAGAAACGTATTTAGCCCGCCTTGAACAAGTGCCGCGCTTTTTTGAGCAAAACATACACTGGATGAAAAAGGGGCTCGAAACGGGGCTTACTCAACCACAAGCGGTATTAGCTGGGTATGAAGATTCAATAAGTGCTTACATAGTGGATGATGTAACGCAGTCAGACTTTTACTCCCCGTTTAAAACGAACACGGCAGGGCTAAGTGAAAATGACTTTAAAGCGTTACAGCAAAAAGCTAAACGCATCATAAAAAACGATGTTATTGCCTCTTACAAAGCATATTTAACATTTTTTACTACGCAATATCAGCCAGGTGCACGCACTACGATTGGTATTTCGCAAACCCCTAATGGCAAGGCGTTTTATAAAAACCGCGCACAGTATTACACCACCACAAATATGAGCATTGATGAAATACATCAGCTGGGGTTATCTGAAGTGGCGCGTATCCGCAGTGAAATGCAGGAAATAATTAAAGAAGTAGGCTTTGAAGGCACGTTTGCCGATTTTATCCACTTTTTACGTACCGATCCGCAATTTTACGCCACCACTCCAGAGCAGCTATTAAAAGAAGCTGCTTATATAGCTAAAAAAATGGACGCGCAGCTGCCTAAGTTATTTCATACACTGCCACGTATGCCCTATGGCGTTGCACCTGTACCTGCAAATATAGCCCCTAAATATACAACCGGTCGCTATGTTGCCTCAAGCCGAAGCGATCAAGCAGGTTATTATTGGGTAAATACATATGCGCTAGATAAGCGCCCATTGTATGTATTAGAGGCGCTGACCTTACACGAAGCCGTACCGGGGCATCATTTACAAATATCGCTTAATGCAGAGCTTGAAAACTTACCAAGCTACCGACGTGATGCCTACCTTTCGGCTTTTGGTGAAGGGTGGGGGCTTTATTCTGAATACTTAGGTATAGAAGCAGGCTTTTACCAAGACCCATACAGCCGATTTGGCCGTTTAACCTATGAAATGTGGCGTGCAGCTCGTTTAGTGGTTGATACCGGTATGCACATGTACGGCTGGAGCCGAGAGCGCGCTATGAACTTTATGAGCGAAAACACAGCGCTTTCATTACATAATGTTAAAACCGAAACCGACCGCTATATTTCGTGGCCGGGGCAAGCTTTGTCGTACAAAATTGGCGAGCTGACTATCAAGCGTTTACGCACAGAGGCCGAGCAAGCGCTTGGGCCACGTTTTGATATTCGTGAGTTTCATCATCAAGTATTGCGCCATGGTTCTGTGCCGTTATCAGTGCTTGAAGAGCAAGTTCGTTTGTATATAAAAGCTGAGCTTGAAAACACGCAAAGCTAATTATCTAAAGGTATAAACCTTGAACAACGAAAGGTGTTGTGTCATTTTGACGCAACACCTTTTTTATTTTTAAAAACAGCCATCAAGGGGCCTTGGATGAGCGATTTTATTATTTTTAGTATTGATGTATTTGCGAGTATTTTTATTGTTGCATTAGGATTAATTGTACTTACCGTTATTGTTTTCTATTTTCGTGATATTACTCAAACAAAGCATGCAATTAGGCGAAATTACCCGGTTATTGGCCGCTTTAGGTACTTTTTTGAGCGCCAAGGCGAGTTTTTTAGGCAGTACTTTTTTGCCCTCGATAGAGAAGAAATGCCGTTTAACCGAGCAGAGCGCAGCTGGGTGTATCGTGCTGCAAAAGATGTCGATCGTACCGCTGCATTTGGCTCCACGCAAAGCTTAGAGGTAACAGGTACAGTGATGTTTATGAACTGTGCTTTTCCTACCTTAGATGAAGAGGCGTTGGACCCAAGTAATGTAACTTTAGGCCCTTATTGTAAAACGCCGTACACCACTAACTCCTTGTTTAATATATCGGGAATGAGCTTCGGCGCGCTCTCAAAACCGGCTGTTAGAGCGTTATCAAAAGGGGCAAAATTGGCCGGCTGCTGGATGAATACCGGCGAAGGCGGGTTAAGCCCTTATCACTTAGAGGGCGGAGCCGATTTGGTGTTTCAAATTGGTACGGCTAAATATGGTGTGCGCGACGAGCTTGGAAATTTAAGTATTGATAAACTTAAAGAAATTGCGGCGCATAAAAACGTAAAAATGTTTGAGCTTAAATTAAGCCAAGGCGCCAAACCAGGTAAAGGCGGTATGTTACCAGGTAAAAAGGTTAATGCTGAAATTGCTAAAATAAGGGGCATCCCTGAGGGTAAAGATTCAATTAGCCCAAATGGGCACCCAGAGATCAAAAAGCCAAGCGACATATTAGATATGATTGCCACAGTGCGAAACGCCACAGGCAAACCTACCGGCTTTAAAGCCGTTATTGGTGATTACACATGGCTAGAAACGCTATTTGCAGAAATAAACCACCGCGGGCTTGAATCAGCACCGGATTTTATCACTATTGATAGTGCCGATGGCGGTACGGGCGCAGCGCCACAACCCTTATTAGATTCGGTAGGTTTACCGCTGCGCGAAAGCTTACCGCTGGTTGTTAATATGCTTGAAAAACACGGCTTAACAGGGCGGGTTAAAGTCATTGTTTCGGGTAAGTTAATTGTACCCTCTAAGGTGGCATGGGCGCTTGCTTTGGGTGCCGATTTTGTTGTTTCTGCGCGTGGTCATATGTTTGCGTTAGGCTGTATACAGGCCATGCAATGTAATAAAGACACCTGCCCAACCGGTGTAACTACCCATAACGAGCGGCTACAGCGTGGTTTAAATGTTGCAGATAAAGCTCAGCGGGTTGCCAATTATAATAAATATATTCATTACGGCGCTGGCTTAATTGCCCACTCATGTGGTGTAACGAGTGCGCGGGAATTAAGGCGTAAACACGTGCGTATAGTGCAAGAAAGTGGGCTGTCGGAGCCGCTCGATAAAATTTACGAAAACTACCAATAACGGTATTAGTATAAAAAAGGCGCTTTAGCGCCTTTTTTAATTTAGTTGGCTTACTAATAAACTAAAAAAGGCATCTTTGTTGTCGCAGCTTTTGGCATTTAAAATAAGTTGCTCACCTAAGCTCAGCGTTTGTTTTTGTACTGCAAGGCGCGTATTTTCATCTTCAATGCTGTCAATATCTACCACATGCGCGAGCCCTATGGTGCGCCTAATTAGTTCTGTTCCACAATAGCCTATGGCGTCTTGTAATACGGTTTTCATAAAGTACTGTGGGTAGCCCTCGGTATTAAGGGTGCGATCTGTGCTTTGGTTGGCAATTAAAGCTAACCATTGTTGCTCAAATAAATTATAGCTTTCAACAATGCAGCTAAGTAAATGCGTTTGATAGTTTCGTCGTGCTACAAACTCTTCAATATGCCCTGCTTGTGCGCAGTAATTTAATAGTAAATTGCCAATAAAAGAGCCTATATCAAAGCCAACAGGGCCAAAAAAGCCAAACTCGGGGTCAATCACTTTAGTGGTATTGGTATCTACAAAAATACTGCCGCTGTGCATATCGCCGTGCAGCAATGTTTGCGGGTTAGATAAAAAATTAGCTTTTAATTTCGCAACTTCTAACTTAAGTGCCGTGTTATCACGCAAAGCGTGTACATGTGCAGTAAGTTGCTCGTCAAAGTGATTGCGTTCGTGATCTGTATACGGATCGCTAAAAAATAAATCTTCTGTAATTTGGCAAAGCTCAGGGTTAGTAAATTGCTGTACTAGGGCCTTTTTATGCTGGGCGGTTAGGTAAAAATCTGAATTATAAAACCCGGTATGGCTTAAATACGTAGCTATGTGCTCGGCTAACTTAGGAAATTGCTCCGCGTTATTTTGCGCAGTGCGCAATATTTTTAAGTGACCTAAATCTTCTAAAATAGTAAGTGCGTAAGCTTGGTTATAGTGCAGTACTTTAGCGGTGTTTTGTGGGCAAATAGCGCCATGGTTAAGTAACACTTGCGCCTCTATACGGGCTCTATCAAGCGTGAGCGGCCATGATTCACCTACACAACGAGCATAAGGCAGTGCTTGCTTTAAAATAATGCTGTTATGGTGCTCATCGCTAATTCTAAATACTAAATTAAGGTTACCGTCACCAAATTCGTACGCAGTTAAGCTGGCGTCAGCATTAAAAAAAACATACTGTTTAGAGTCAATTAGCGAATTTACATATTCAATTGCGCGCTGCGCATCAAACGCGACATAGTTAGCCATAGTGAGTTCTCAAATAACCTTTTTTGGCATTCTATACCTTTAAATGTTTAGGTGTCTACAAGTCTAACTTGAGAGTTGTTCAAACTGATGTAAAATACCCTTACGCATTTTATTTAAGCAGCCTCACCATGCAAAACCTAATCGCAAGCAGTTTAAAATATGAAAACGGCATATTAAGTGTGCTTGACCAGTATTTACTTCCTCATCAGCAGGTATGGCACGAATGCCATAGTGTTGAGACGATGAAGGAGCTGATCATCAGTTTAAAAATTCGTGGCGCACCATTAATAGGCTTAGGTGCGAGTTTGCTGGTTGCTCATTTAGCGCAGCAGGGGGGAACTCAAGCGGCGCTTGCAAAAGCAATTGATGAGCTTGAAGCCACAAGGCCAACCGCTGTTAATTTAATGCATTGTATGGCTACATTAAGAGAGGCCCTTAAAAGCGATGACTTTGTAGCAGCAGTGGTGTGCAGCGCAGAGCGCCTTTTTATTGAAGACATTGCCCTATGTGAGCGCATGGCAACGCGCGGAGCTGAGCTTATAAACAGCGGCGACAATATTTTAACCCATTGTAATACCGGCGCATTAGCGACTGCTGGTATTGGTACAGCATTAGGCGTTATTTACAAAGCGCAGCAGCAACACGGCAATATACATGTGTGGGTTGATGAAACGCGGCCCTTGTTGCAAGGCGGGCGTTTAACCGCGTTCGAGCTTGAGCGCTGGCAAGTACCGTATACGCTTATTTGCGATAATATGGCAGCAAGTTTAATGGCCGCAGGCAAGGTAGATAAAATAGTGGTAGGCGCCGATCGTATTGCTGCTAATGGCGACTTTGCTAATAAAGTGGGAACTTATAATTTAGCTGTATTGGCGCATTTTCATGATATTCCTTTTTATGTTGTCGCGCCTTTAACTACGCTTGATACACAAACAGCTTACGGTAGCGATATAGCAATAGAGCAGCGAAATAGCGCAGAGGTACGCGGCGTAAGTGGCAGTTTTGGTGAGGCGCTGTGGGCACCCACTAATGCCAATGTGTATAATCCCGCATTTGATGTAACACCTGCAAAACTAATAACAGCTTGGGTGTTAGATACCGGTGTTTACAATAAAAGTGATGTAGAGAGTGGGGCGTTAGTTAAAATTAACCAAGTAGAATACGGCTAAATTCAGATAAAAACTCAGATGTGTCATTAAGATAGTTGGGGTATGCTTTTTCTATTGACTTTAGGTCATTCCCTGCTACCAAAAGCACATTATTATGGGTTTGTTTCTCCTGCTCAGCATAGTGTGTTAGTGCTTCTTGTTTTTTATTTGCTGCATATAGAAACACTCGACCCATTTGAGTTTCTGTATTGTGAACTAATAAAGCAAAGCCTGTATCTTTGGATTTGTTTTTAATCTCATCAACCTGAAATGCGCGATTGAATGCATCAAGCTTTTGAAAGGCAGCTAGCTTTTTGTTTAGGGAAGCAAGTTCCTCGATATAGTTTTGAGATTCTTCTTTACTTAGACTATTTGATCCATCTTTAACCGCAAGAAATTCCCCCATGATAAAAAATAAACGTTTCCAGTCCGTGTCGGCTGCTTGGGGATTAGTTTTTAAGGTTTCTTTTTCTATGATATCAACTATTTCAACTGTGGTAGCCCATAAGTGCTGAAGTTTAGTGCGTAGCTGAACTTCAATTTGAAAGCCTTTATAATCATGAGACTCTAAATTGTTATAGCTTTTATAAACACGATGGATCCCCCTGTAGCCTGTTGATTTAGGCTTATTTATATAGTCATATGATTTAACACCATGTACTGTCCTACTTGAATCTAAGCTCTTATTTAATCGATATAAATGATCAAGGTTATCTAAAATAACCCTACAACCACCAATATCATGCATTCGTTTTAGGTTAATTGCATTTTCACTTTTTCCATCTAGCGATGTTCTTTGTAGCTTATCGATGATAGTAGGCAAGCGTTTCAAGCGTCTAACGATTGTTGCTGATTCAAGCAAATGAAGCTTTTTAACATGCTTCCAGACTAAGTTTTTAATTATTGTAAGTGGGTATAAATGTGCTGCCCGATAATTTTGAATAACTTCAGTAGCAAAATCAAAGTCACCTTCATTTTTACGAAAAATACGCCCAGCCTTTTCAACTTGCTTACGTGAGTAGGCCAGTTGTTGTTTAGACTTTTGATACTGTTCATTAACCATAAAGCACTCGTTATTAGTGTTACTACTAAAATAATATTACAGAGTTAAACGTTTTAAGTCATCAAGCAAGTTTAATGTGAATACTTAATTAGCTATTTGAATGCTGTTAAAAATTTAAAACCACCTCTTATTACGGGAGCAACGTAAACTGCTTCGCAATTTCAGACTCGGTGCTTTTTGCAACCCAGCCCTCGGTATTATTAAATAATCTAATGGCGGTAAACTCTGGGTCGCTCCCCATATCAAACCAATGTGGGGTAAGGGTTGGGACCGAAATTAAGTCACCTTGCTGGCATAATACTTGGTAAATTTTGGCATCAATATGTAGGCAAAATAACCCTTGGCCTTTTACAAAAAAACGAACTTCGTCTTCACTATGAGTGTGCTCAAATAAAAACTTTTCTCGCATTTGTGCCGCTGCAGGATTACCTTTTGCAAGCGAAATAACATCCACCGTTTGGTAGCCATTTTGCGCTTTTAAGCGTGCTATATCATTTTTATACGCTGCGATAATTTGCTCATTTGTGGTGTGCTCATTAATGGGTGCGGTTGCTTGCCATTGTTCAAAACGTACATTTACCTTTGCTAATTGCTGAGTAATTTCGCTTAAATCACAGGTGTTTACCAGCGCATTACTTGGATTGTTGTCAGCATAAATTGTTAATTGGCTCATGCAAATTGCTCCAATTTAACTGTGCTAAAGTCATGTACATATGGGTGCGCGCTATGTGCTTGGCCATCACGTATTAAGTGCAAGGTTTTAAGCCCTGCGGCTTTGGCTGCATCAAGCTCACCTGCAACATCACTTAAAAACAAGATTTCGTTAGCACTAAAAGGGAGCTGGTTAACGATAGTGTTATAGGCAGCTTGCTCTTGCTTTGCGCCGACTTTGGTATCAAAAAAGTCGTTAAACAGAGGGCGAATATCGCCATAGTCGCTGTATTTAAAGAGTAACTGCTGCGCCCTCACCGAGCCTGATGAATACACATAGAGTGCGGTGCCTTGAGCGTGCTGAGCTTGTAAAAACTCAAACGCATCTGCGTATAGGTGGCCTTTAAAATCACCGTGCTCGTAGCCCGTTTGCCAAATTAACCCTTGTATTTGCTTTAAAGGGGTAATTTTTTTATCTTCTTCAATCCATTTTAGTAACACGCTAATGACATTTTCTATATCGGCATCTGGCTGATTAATAATGGCTTTAACAGCCGCTATTTGCTCAGCGACATGGGGTTTATTTTCGTTTAAGCGCATAAACGTTGCTAGTTGTTTAGCTGCATACGGAAACAGCACCTCTTTTACAAATGAGATACGTGTTATGGTGCCTTCAATATCAGTTAAAATTGCTTTTATCATTATAGCTGTGCCCCAATACCTTCTATTTTTAACCGTTCCAGCTCGCAACTAAATAAAAACTCTAACCCTTCTAAATGGCGAAGTGCTTGCTTGTAATTACGCCCTACTACATAAACGCCATGCCCACGAATTAACACTGCATGTTCAATGGGTGTATGTAAATGGTGATCGCTAAGCAGCAAACTTAAGCGGTCTATGTCTTGGTCGTTTTCAAAAATAGGAATGCTGAGCGTATCTAAATGCGAAGTTACCCCACTGAGTGACTTTTGCATTTCGTAACCGCTTAAATTTAATGCATGGCTTTTAATTACACGCGATAGTACGGTGGCTGCTACTGAGTGAGTATGCAGCACCACGTTTGCGTGCGGAATAAGCTTATACATGCCTAGGTGCAGTTGCGTTTCGGCCGATGGGTTGCCAGCACCTTTAGTGCGATTACCTTGATGATCAAGCTCAATGAATGTGTGTGTACCGAGCTGGCCTTTATCAAAGCCGCTAGCGGTAACCACATACCCAGTTGCGGTGCGCGCCGAAAAATTTCCGCCGGTGGCGGGAACCCAGCCTTTTTGACTGATCCATTTTCCGGCTTCAATAAGTTGCGAAATAGCGGTATTGTTGTGCATACATTCCTCACCAATGAGTGTAATACCAATGCGTAATAATACTTAATGCGTTTGAGGCGCTAAACCAAACGCGAGCTGCGTTTTTGCTACCTCAAAATAGCTCAGTTAATTAAGCAAATTGATATAAAGCTATTTAATTTTAGACGGCTATACTTCTGTTTTAAGCAATGATAGCATCGCTTTAAGCGCAAAACCATCATTAAGGGCCTGTCGTGTTTGAAAGTAAATTACCAAATTTAAGTGTTAGTATATTTAGCCAAATGAGTGGCTTGGCAAGTCAGCATTCGGCAATAAATTTATCGCAGGGTTTTCCTGAGTTTGATGCGCCAGAACTACTGAAAAACCAGCTAAATTTTTATGTTCAGCAAGGGGTTAATCAATACTCGCCATCCAGTGGTGTGCCCCGTTTACAGCAACAAATAGCAAATTTAGTTTCGCGTAAACACGCGGCTAATATTGATGCAGCTGAGCAAGTTACGGTAACGTCGGGCGCCACCGAAGCATTATTTGTGGCTATTCAAACTATAGTACGCCCCGATGATGAAGTTATTGTGTTTGACCCCGCTTATGACTCTTACCAGCCTGCCATTGAGCTTGCTGGCGGTAAAACAGTTCATATTGCATTGCATGCCCCCGATTATGCTATTGATTGGCAAACTGTTCGCAGTGCAGTGAGCAAAAACACGCGCGCTATAATTATTAATACGCCACACAACCCAAGCGGAAAAATACTTAAAAGCCATGATATAAACGCGCTTAAATCGTTAGTGAACGATCACGATTTATATGTAATAAGTGATGAAGTTTACGAACATATTACCTTTGATGGCGATAAGCACTTAAGCATGCTTTGTGATGAGCAGCTACGTGAAAAAAGCTTTGTTATATCAAGCTTTGGCAAAACGTTTCACAGTACCGGCTGGAAAATGGGGTACTGTATTGCGCCTGCACCGCTCGCTACTGAATTTAGAAAAATACACCAGTATGTTACTTTTTCAAGTTTTACACCTGCACAACACGCATTGGCCGACATGCTTGAACAACAAGGCGAGCATGTCGATGAGCTGAGTAATTTTTATCAGCAAAAGCGCGACTTACTGGCACAGCACTTAAGTGACAGCCGTTTTAATATTTTACCAAGCCAAGGTACGTACTTTTTATTGCTCGATTACAGTGAGGTGTCTGATCTTAATGATGTGGATTTTTGCCACTGGTTAGTAGAGCAAGCTGGGGTTGCTGCTATTCCTTTAAGTGTGTTTTATAAGCAACCTTCAAATGATAAAGTGATTCGACTGTGTTTTGCTAAAAACGATGAAACCTTAATAGAGGCCGCGCAAATATTATGTCAACTTTAACGCTTACACTCGTTCAAAGTGCGCTGCATTGGCTTGATAAAGACGCCAATTTAGCCATGTTTGATAAAAAATTAGCAGCGATGAGCGCTCAACCTGATTTAATTTTACTACCCGAAACCTTCGCCACAGGCTTTGCTATTAATCTTGATTGCGCAGAACCCGAAAATGGCAAAGTGCTCAGCTGGCTTAAAACCCAAGCACATAAACATAAAGCCGTTATTGCAGGTTCGGTCTTGGTTGCTCAAGGCGATAAAAAAGCGAATCGCTTTTATTGGGTGACGCCAAGTGGCGAGGTAAATTATTACGATAAACGTCATTTATTTCGCTTAGGCAGTGAGGGCGATTACGTTGTCGCAGGACAAGCGCGTAAAACGTTTGAAATTAACGGTTTTAAGTTACTGCCGCAAGTATGTTACGACTTGCGCTTTCCGGTTTTTCAGCGCAACAATAATGATTACGATGTAATGATAAACGTTGCAAACTGGCCTGCGGTTCGTCGCCATATTTGGGATACGCTATTAATGGCGCGTGCTATGGAAAACCTATGTTATGTAGTAGCCGTTAACCGTGTTGGCGACGATGGCAATGGTGTTGCGCACAATGGCGGCACGGCCGTGTACGACTTTAAAGGCGATACAATCGCCAAAGCAAAAGACAATACACAAGAGTTACTTACCGTAACACTTGAAAAAGCACCGCTCGATGATTTTAAAGACTCGTTTCCTGCTTATTTAGATGCCGACGCGTTTACCTTGGTATAAATCGCTAAGCATTAGCGCCTAGCTAATAAAGTGCTAAAATAGCCGCTGATATGTTTATTGGCGGCTTTATGAATACAACCCTTATTACACCGGTAATTTTAGCGGGCGGCATTGGCACGCGGTTATGGCCGCTTTCTCGCCAAGCTATGCCTAAGCAATTTTTACCTCTGCTTGATAACAAACACTCACTATTACAAAGTACGTTAGCGCGTGTATCGGGCAAGGAGTTTGCAAAGCCAATACTTGTTTGTAACGAGCAGCACCGTTTTATTGCTGCTGAGCAAAGTGCACAGGCCGCTCCTCATGCACTTTTGTTAGAGCCCCAGGGTAAAAATACCGCGCCGGCTATTGCGCTGGCAGCACACTACGCTTTACAGCAAGGCATAACTGGGCCAATACTGGTGATGCCTGCCGATCATCATATATCCAACTTTACTGAGCTTACACTTAAACTAAACGATGCAATTGAATTAGCCCAGCAAGGTATGTTGGTCACGTTTTCAATTACACCAACACAGCCCCACACTGGGTTTGGCTACATTAAACAAGGTAGCAAAATAGCGGGCTCAAATTGCTATAAAGTGGCTGAATTTAAAGAGAAGCCAAGCTTGGCTACCGCTGAGCATTATTTAACTCAAGGCGGTTATAGCTGGAATAGCGGTATGTTTTTATTTACACCACAAGCCTATTTAAATGAGCTAGAACGCTTTGCCCCAAAAATTGCACACAGTGTAAGCGCGGCGGCTAATTTCTCTGACGATTTAGGGTTTACAAGGCCGGTAAGTGAGCCACTTAAAAACTGCCCAAGTGACTCTATCGATTACGCTATTTTAGAGCGCAGTAATAATGTAGCAGTGCTGCCTGTTGCTCTTAATTGGAGTGATGTAGGCAGCTTTAGTGCCTTGGCTAGCCTTATTAAAAAAGATGCACATGGCAATAATGAAAACGACAGCCATAGCGCGCAGAATAGTACTAATAATTTTGTTATAAGCGAAAACGATCACAGCGTTGCTACCCTTGGAGTTAGCGACTTAGCTATTATTCATACCCACGATGCCACCCTCGTTGCCAATAAAAACAAGCTCGATGGTCTGCCTTTATTGCTCAAGCAATTAGCGGTTAGCCAAAGTGATAAACTCAATCACCATCAGGTTGTGTATCGGCCATGGGGCAATTACCGCACTTTAGTAACAGGGGCAGGGTTTAAAGTTAAAAAAATAACCGTAAACAGCGCTGCTAAACTTTCAACGCAGCGTCATCAGCATCGTGCAGAGCATTGGGTAGTGGTATCGGGTATTGCTGATGTTCGGATTGATGAGCAATTGCTAACTCTAAATCACGACCAATCTTGCTACATTGCAGCAAAACAAATACACAGCTTAGCGAACAATCAAAAAGAGCCGCTAATTGTCATTGAAGTACAAACTGGCGCCGTACTAGATGAAAGTGACATAGAGCGTTTTGATGATAAGTATGGAAGAGAGTAAACAGCTTAATCTGCAATTGAAAAGCCCATTAACTCAACTGCCCGCGCACATACTTTAAGTATTGTTCTAGGCTGCGCTGCCATAGCTCTAACGCCTCATCTAGCAGGTTGTTATGGGGTTTGTTATCAAGCAGGCGGCGCTCTATTTTTTTAAGCTCAATACCGTAACGGTTAAAGCCTAATTGCAGCGCGGTGCTTGCTTGGCGGTGCAATAATTTAATGCACTGCTCTGGTTGCTGGTTAATAAGTTCTTGGCATCGGGTTAGTTTAGTCCGTGCTGAGAGTACAAATTCATTGTAAATCGACGACACTTCATCCTCACTAAATGAGCTAGTTAGCGTTTCTGCTGCGGTTTCGTCGTATAAGGTGTCTACTAGCTCTACAGCTATATTTGCAGTTTGATTGGATTGTGAATCACTCAGTGCTTGGCGAAGCTTTTGCTGCTTAATTGGTTTGCCTACTATGTCTTTTATTCCCAGAGCTAAGTATTCTTTTACCTCGTCAGGGCTTAAGCTTGCTGTAAAAGCCAGTACGGGCGTGCGCTGGTTTTTATGCTCCAAACGCTGCAGTCGTTTTAATACTTCTTGGCCGGTAAAGTCTGGCAGGTTCATATCCAGTAAAATAACGTCAAAGTGATGCGTTTGCAGCAGTTCAATAGCACTTTTTCCATCTTTGGCGAGCTTTATTTTATGCTCATCTTCGGCCATAAATTCAATGGCAATTTTTTGATTTAAATCTAAATCCTCGACTAGCAGTACTTCAAGGCCGGTTAAGTAGTCTTTGTTTTGATGTCGCTGCTCTACCAAACTAAGCTCCCCTAGCGTAAAGGTGGTAGTAAAGCTAAATACGCTACCAGTGCCTAGTTGACTGGTTATTTCTAAGCGGCTGCCTAGCTTTTCTAGTAAGCGGCTGGTGATGGCAAGCCCAAGGCCGGTGCCGCCTTTTTCTTTGCCGGCGCTACTTTGTACGTAGGGTTCGGTTAAGTAGGCTATTTCGTCTTTTTCGATACCAGGGCCTGAGTCTTTAACGCTAATTTTTATGGTGTGCTCAAGTTGCCTGTCGCTTATTAAATCAACCTGAATTTTTACTATACCGTGGTCGGTAAACTTAATGGCGTTACCAACAAGGTTAATAATAATTTGCCTTAATTTTTGCTGATCGCAGTAGTAACAGGCTTGTTCAGGGATATTACATACCAGTTCAAACTTAAGCTGCTTTTGCTCCGCTAATGGGCTGAGTAATAAACATAAATTGTTTAACCAGGTTTTAAATTCAATGTCTTCTTCGTAAAGTGCTTCATCACTTTGATCTAGGCTTGCGTAGTCAAGCACTTTATCAACCAGTAAATTTAATGACTCGGCTGAATTAATGATGGCCTCACAATAGGCTTTATTGCGGGTGTCGGTGCTTTGGTTCATAACCAATTGGGCGCTGCCTAATATGCCATTAAGGGGGGTGCGAATTTCATGGCTAATCGTTGATAAAAACAGGCCTCTAATCTCTAGATCTTTTTGGGCTTTGTCGGCCAGCTTGTTAAGGTTTTTTTCTCTGCGTTCATTACACAAAAGCGCCATACCGGCGGCATAAAACATAGGTGCAATAACGCCATTTAAAAACAGTAAGCTGCTAAACCATGGGCTTTGCAATAGCAGGGGTTGTTCAATATTAACCATAAATAGTGAGCGGCTAATAAAGCTCAGGCCAACTAAAGTTAATATTAAAATGTAAACAATGGTGCCATTTGGGTAGGTTTTTCGGGCATATTTAATAAATAAAAACAGCAAAAAAGTGGCTTCTGCAATGTGCTGTACATCCGAGACGTAAATACGCTCGCGTAAAGAAGGGTCAATAAAAGAATAATACCCCAACATTACGGCGCTAAACGCGGTAAAGGAGCACAGTAGCTTAAAGCCAATACCCCTATAATCTAAAAATTGGCATATAGCCAAGCTGTGCACAATTGATGCGCCAAACATCATACTGCTGGCAATACTAATCACAATAAGGTTGTGCGTTTTGCCAATAAGCGTAAAGCCAATTACTGCGCCTAGTAATAAAACCGGGTAAAAAATATAAAGCAGAGTACCTGGGGTACTTTTGTTGGTACGCCATGTTAAAAAGTTAAGAAGGGTCATTACAATAATAACGGCAATGCTGGCAAAAAAGAGGGTAAATGAGTCGAGCATAGAGGTTCCAGCAATGGGTACTTTAAATAGAGTAATAAAAAGCGATTAATTTAACAAGCATGCAGCATAAACAAAAACAGGCACCATAAGTGCCTGTTTTTAAATTACGAAATTGATTAACGAATTTCGTCTGGAATGTTTTGTTGAGCCCAAGATAGTAGCTCAATACGGTTACGACATTTAGTTTTTCTAAATGCGCTGTATAAATGTGTTTTAACTGTGTGCGGGCTGATGCTTAAATCTTCAGCAATTTCTTTGTTTTTAGAACCCTTACTCATTAACGAGATTATTGCTTTTTCTCGTTTAGTGAGTTTAATTGGCTCTATATCGCCTTCGGTCAGCTTGTGTAGTGCGTCTTTATTAAACTGCAGCATGCGGTTTAATGCATTACACATAATGTCACGTCTGTACCAAAGCTGATCTTCTAAAAGTAAGCGAATACCTTTCATTAATACATCAGCGTTATCTGTCGTATAAAACACGCCACGAATACCGCTCAACAGCGCGCGGTTAGCGAGCTCTGGGTTTTCGTCTAGGTTAAATAATACGATATCGCACTTGGTGCGCAGGTTAACTAGCTGTTCTTTTAGTTTACCCCATGCATCGTTACTTGATGTTTCAATGAACAGTAATCGAGTCCCTTCTGGTACATCTAAAATATTTGTACCCGTGGTTACGTCAAGGCCTTGCGTTTTTAACAAAGGTTCTAAAACGTTAATGCCAATGGTGTTAATTGGCTCTTGATCTAATAACAAAAAGGCTGAACTGCTCATGTTTTTATACTCTTTTTATAAAGCTGACTAGTTAAGTTTATCACGACTTCCACACCTTTTGTATTAGAAAGTCGGGTTTCGCCTTGTGAACAAGTACGATTTTACGATTATTTAAACATAAAATGTTGCAAATAAGTAATTGTTTTTCACTTTATATACATGATAAACCATAACATTTGTAACTAGCTAAATACTAATAATTCCATTGAATTTTTATTATTAAATTTTTAATTTTTTAGCTTCTTGATACGGAGGCCAGCCCATTTCTTTGCCTGCAAGCATATGTAAATGTATGTGATACACGGTTTGCCCGCCGTGTTTATTGCAGTTCATTACTACTCTGTAGCCATCGTCACTAAAGTTAAATTGCTTGGCTAATTTAGCAGCAACCTCGTATAAATTTCCAACTAAATGTGAGTTTTCGCTGTTAATATCATTGATAGTGGCAATTGCTTTTTTTGGAATAATTAACACATGAAAAGGGGCTTGCGGGTTTATATCTTTAAATGCAAGGGTGGTGTCGTCTTCGTAAATAATGTCGGCAGGAATTTCGCGGTTAATAATTTTTGTAAATATTGTTTCTGTGCTCATAATCGTTTCAGTGTAAGGGTTGAATTTAAAGTCACTAATGACAAATTTTGTTTGCAGTGTCAAACTCAAAACAAATAAAGGAGTTTTTATGCGTAAACCAATGTTAATAACTGCAGCTGCGGGACTATTGATAAGTATGTCAGTAAGTGCCGGAAATATTCACTTTCCTGAAGAGTTAGTGCCTTTACAAGTCGGCGAAAGAGTCATTGAAAGCTCTTTATTTAGCCGCGTTGACGACATTGAACTTGCCCCAGGGTCTTATCGATTAAAATTAAAATACACCGATTTATACGAGCTAGGCTTTGACGACCATGAGGTAATAGAGTCTGAACCGTTTTGGGTCGATATTACTATTGACGATAACAAAGACTACGACATGGTGTTTAATCGTGCCGATAACGCGGTATCAGCGAAAATATTTGCTGAGGCACCACAGGTAAGTTTAAAAGCAAAGGGCGCGTCTGTGGCACAGCCGCTTAGTGTTATTTCAAATACACAGCTTGCAAGTCAAAAGCCTGCTTTACAAAATACGGTGCCAGCGGGTCCAACGCGTCCAAGCCAACCTATAAAGCCTATTGCGCCTATTAATGGCAAAGGCATGCCAAGTGCACCGCAAATGCTAGAATTTTGGTGGCAGCAAGCCACGATTGCTGAGCGAAAGGCCTTTTTAGAAAAGGTAACGAACCAAGGCGCTGAATAATAAACTTATCTCAAGCTACTGATTTTAAGTGCTAACTGCGCTGAACTTAGTTATAGTTTTTAGCTTGAGAAAATTACAGTATTAAAAAAGGCCGATAAATCGGCCTTTTTTAATGGTTTTGTTGTTTTACCCTAAAGGTGTGAACACCTTTAGGGGTAGCACAGGTTGCTTATTTATCAAATAAAGCGTCAATGGTGCCTTGTGCGAGCGGGTGGTAGCCTGGGCGTGCTTTGATGTATACATCATGTGCCCACTCACGCTTATCATTTTTAATAAGTGCTTTGTATAACGGCACAATTAATTTACGGCGGCCTATACCTGATAAGTGCTTATCAAGCGCTGGGTAAATAGGTTGGTAACCATTACCTACGGCTAACATAAACCATGCAAACGCGCGCTCTGCATTGGTTGATTGCGTTAAGTTAAATTGCTTATCAAGCTCGCTCATCTTATCTAAGCTTAAATCACGTGGTAGGTTATTTAAAAAGTGTAACCACTCGTGCACTGTCCATTGAGCCGTAGGTAATTGTGCTGCGCTTGTTTCTCCTTTTAACCATGCTGCGCTTGCTGTATCTACTTTATCAAACGCATCCGATGTTGGGTTAGGTGCATCGCTTGGTAAACCTGGCTCAAAAATCCACTCATTCACTTTATCCATGCTTACAACGCCTGGATATTTTTCAATTAAGTTAGCTTTTAAATAAGTAACAAATTGCGCAGTAGTCAGCGATTTAAATGCAAACTCATTAAAGTAGGTCTTAACAAAGTCATCAAACTTATCACGGCCGTATTTTTCTTCTAGGTAGATTAAAAATAGCTGACCTTTAGTGTATGGCACTGAGCTAAATGCATCATCTGGATCGCGGCCATTAAGTTTTAAATTAAGGCGCGTATCGGGTGCATCAATGGTTTTAAGTTGCGCGCGTAAGCCTGCTGCATCTAAAGCTTGCTCCATTACGGCGCGGTCGCGGCCAAACACTTCTTCCATAATGCGGTTTTCAACGTAAGAGGTAAAACCTTCGTTTAACCATAAATCTTCCCACGTAGCGTTGGTAACTAAGTTACCAGACCAAGAGTGTGCAAGCTCATGGGCAATAAGGTTTACTAAGCTTTTATCGCCAGCAACTACGGTAGGGGTAATAAACGAAAGACGCGGGTTTTCCATGCCACCAAACGGAAAGCTAGGCGGTAACATTAATAAATCGTAACGGCCCCATGCATACTCACCATACATTTCGTTGGTTTTGTCGATCATGGCTTGGGTGTCGTTAAACTCGGCAACCGAAGCGTCTAAAATTTCAGGCTCGGCAAATATACCAGTTTGTTTTGACATGGCTTTAAATTCTAAATTACCTGCACCAATCGCAATTAAGTACGGCGAAATAGCTTGTGGCATCTCAAAGTGGTAGTCGCCATCTTTGTATAGTGCGTCTTTGTTATCAGCGCTCATTACGGCACGTATATCTTTTGGTGTATGAATACGGGCAGAGTAAGTAACGCGCATGGCAGGGGTATCTTGTACTGGCAACCAGCTACGAGCGTGAATAGCCTGCGATTGGCTGTACATAAACGGGTGCGTTTTGCTGGCTGTTTGCTCTGGTGTTAACCATTGCAGGCCAGATGCTTCTGGGCGACTGTTGTAGTAAATACGTACTTTTGGCGCTTGGCTTTTTAAAGTAATTGTTAGTTTTGAGCCTTTAACATCATCGCGATCTGCAAGTGTAAATTTAGCTTTGTGCCAATCGCCCGAGGTATCTTGGTACATTACTTTATCAATGTCTAAGTCGCGGGTATCAAGTACCAGCTTTTTGCTTGTGTCATTGTTCCACTTTAGCGTGTGCTCAACAAAACCTTCTAATTGCTTGTCGGCAAAATCGACATCTAAATCAAGGTTTAAGTGTGTTGTTACCACATCATCTAGGTTGGCGTATGAGTTTTGATCAATCGCGTTTGCCATTGCTTGCGAGCACATACCGGCCATAGCGAGGCTTAAAAAAAGAGGTTTAATTTTCATAAAATACCCTGAACACTAATAATAAGTGCAGGTTTTATATCATGATTGATACAGCGGGTTGAGTGATTTTTACATTCTTTGCGACAATAAGGTAAACTACTGCGATTAGTTACCAGTACACTCAGAGACCTTTGTGGCGCACTCATTAAAACCTTTACATACCTTTGCACTAAACAATCAATGCCAGCATTTTGTTGAAATAACCTCGGTTGAGCAACTTAAAGCACACCGTTTTAGTGCTCCGTTTTGTTTATTAGGGGAAGGTAGCAACACAATATTTTTAGAAAACTACGCAGGCACCGTAATTAAAATGGCCACTAAGGGCATTACTATTACCGAGCGTGAAAATGACGTATTAGTGAGTGCAGCTGCGGGTGAGAACTGGCATAACCTAGTAAGCTATTTACTTGATAAAAATATTGCAGGGCTTGAAAACCTAGCCCTTATTCCGGGCACTGTTGGGGCGTCGCCGGTACAAAACATTGGTGCTTATGGTGTTGAGCTCGCTCAATTTGTAGAGTCGGTTGAATACATTGATATAGCCACAAAAACCAAAGTGACTTTAACTAACGCACAGTGTGAGTTTGCTTATCGTGACTCTATTTTTAAACATGCTTTAAAAAACAAAGCGGTGATCACTCAAGTTAATTTAGCGCTCCCTAAAAAGTGGCAGCCAGTTTTAAGTTATGGCCCACTCAAAGTATTGCAAAATCCCACCCCTAAAATGGTATTTGAGCAGGTTATTGAAATTCGTAACGCTAAGCTGCCAAACCCATACACTTTAGCCAATGCGGGTAGCTTTTTTAAAAATCCGATTATTAGCAATGCGCGTTTGGAAGGGCTGCTCGTGCGGTTTGGTGATTTACCGCATTACCCCTATGGGAAAAGCCATCACAAAGTGGCGGCAGGTTGGCTAATTGACCAAGCGGGCTTGAAGGGCTTTACAGTAGCAGGGATTGAGGTGCATCAGCAGCAGGCGCTGGTATTAGTTAATCATGGTGATAGTAAAGGAAGCGATTTAATTACTATGATCACGCATATACAAAATACGGTGTTTACACGTTACGGCATAATGCTAGAGCACGAAGTAAGGCTTATAAACACAAATAGTGAATGCCATGTTATTACGGAGCACGCGTAATGAAAGCACCAGATGGAAATAAACTAGCTATATTAAATGCACTTAACCAAGGTGGCTTTGTATCGGGCCAAGTCCTTGGCGAGCAACTGGGTATAAGCCGTGCTGCAGTGAGTAAACATATACAAACACTGCAAGGCATGGGGCTCGATATATTTAAAGTGACGGGTAAAGGTTACAGTTTAAACAATGCGGTGGGTTTGCTAAACCGAGACGATATAACCAAACATTACCATGCATTAGGTGCTAATACAGCCCAAGTAGAAGTACACCCTATTATAGATTCAACCAACAGCGAGCTAATGCGCCGTATTCAAAATAAAGTCGCGCTTGAGTCTGGCACTGTTGTAGTTGCCGAAATGCAGCAAGCCGGGCGCGGAAGGCGAGGGCGGGTATGGCAATCTCCATTTGGGGCTAATTTATATTACAGTTATTTTTGGCGCTTAGATGATGGCCTGCAAGCTGCTATGGGCGTATCAATTGCAGTAGGGCTTGCGGTATACGATGCTATAAAAGCACTTTACGATATAGACATTGAACTTAAATGGCCAAACGACATATATATAAATAAGCAAAAACTAGCCGGAGTATTAGTTGAGCTAGATGGGCAACCGCAAGGCCCTTGTCAGCTAGTCATTGGTATTGGCATTAATCTACAAATGCCGCAAAACACCAGCGAACACATTGACCAAGCATGGACTGATTTAAGCCAACACACCACCGCGCTTGATAAAAACCAGTTAGTTGCTTCGCTTACCTTTTATTTAGAGCAGCGTTTGGCAGATTACCAGCAAGACGGGCTAAACAGCATGTACGCACAGTGGAACGCCCTAAACGCCTTTGCAGGAGAATGCGTAGAGCTAAATACGGGGCACAGAAGCTGGCGGGGTATTTGTGAGGGTATTGATCAGCACGGCGGAATACGCATTCGCCAAGACGGCGAAGTTAAAAGTTACTATGGTGGCGAAATCTCGTTAAGAAAGGCCGAATTATGAAACTGCTAATAGATGTAGGTAATACGTCATTAAAAGCGGCCTTATGGCGCGAGCAACAAGCAACGCCCGTTTCTATGAGCGACGTGCCGTGGCAAGCAATAACTGAGGTTGTGTATGCTTGTGTAGGTAACAGTGAATTATTAAATGACGCGCTCACATTAGCCGCCAAAAAAAGCATTCCGTGTTGTGAGGCGCATGTTAGTAAAAATCTCAGTGGCTTAAGTTGCGCATATGAACAGGTTAGCAATTTAGGTATTGATCGCTGGCTTGCACTGGTGGCAGGTTTTACGCTTTACCCAAACAGAGCGTGTATTATTGTTGATGCTGGCACTGCAACCACTATTGATGTACTGAGCGGCGAAGGCGAGCACTTAGGAGGCTGGATATTGCCCGGCCTTGATTTAATGACTCGCTCATTAACACAAAATACTCAGCGCGTGTTTGATGATGCCAATACCCCCTTTTTAAACGAGCTAGGTAAAAACACACCCAACGGATTAAAAAATGGCGCACTGGTGGCAACATTAGGCGCTATTGAACAGGCCAAATATCAACTCAAACACGTAACAGGCGAACAAAAACCACAAATTTTGTGCGCAGGTGGTTACGGTTTGCTGTTACAGCAACAAATAAGTGGCAGTATTTTTGATTCATTATTGGTTATGAAAGGATTAAATTATTGGCATGAGCTAAGTAAAAACGACGAAAAACGGCAAAATTAAGCACTTTTGCATGAATTGTGAGCATTTAAGCTAAAAAATTACATTTTTTTTAATTTTATAGTTGCATCATAATAAACCTTACTCTAATATCTCGCCCCGTACTAAAGCAGTGCCGACTTAGCTCAGCTGGTAGAGCAACTGACTTGTAATCAGTAGGTCAACCGTTCGACTCGGTTAGTCGGCACCACTTTCCTTTTACCGAAAGTGAATTAGTAAAGAATTATCGTGGAGGGGTTCCCGAGCGGCCAAAGGGATCAGACTGTAAATCTGACGGCTCAGCCTTCGCTGGTTCGAATCCAGCTCCCTCCACCACTTTATTCTTGACGGTTAGAGGTAGTTTAAGAACAGGTTCCTAAAGCGGGCATCGTATAATGGCTATTACCTCAGCCTTCCAAGCTGATGATGCGGGTTCGATTCCCGCTGCCCGCTCCAATTATGGTGTTGCTGATATAGCTCAGTTGGTAGAGCGCACCCTTGGTAAGGGTGAGGTCGGCAGTTCAAATCTGCCTATCAGCACCAGTCATATGAATCTCCTTGAATACTTCCTTTATCTGTCAGAAAAAACTATTTGAAATTTGAAAAAATTAAATTAATCTACCTCTGGTGGATTATTTTCATATGTAATCTAGATACACAAAACTGATAGGTTCCGTCATGGCAAAAGAAAAGTTTGAACGCGTAAAACCGCACGTAAACGTTGGTACAATCGGCCACGTTGACCACGGTAAAACTACACTAACTGCAGCAATCACTAACGTACTTGCAAAAGTATACGGCGGTGTTGCTAAAGATTTCGCATCAATCGATAACGCTCCAGAAGAGCGCGAGCGTGGTATCACAATCTCAACTTCTCACGTTGAGTACGATACACCAACTCGTCACTACGCACACGTAGATTGTCCTGGACACGCCGATTATGTTAAAAACATGATCACTGGTGCTGCTCAAATGGACGGCGCTATCTTAGTAGTAGCTGCGACTGACGGCCCTATGCCACAAACGCGTGAGCACATCCTACTTTCTCGTCAGGTTGGCGTACCTTACATCGTTGTATTCATGAACAAATGTGACATGGTTGACGACGAAGAGCTACTTGAGCTAGTAGAAATGGAAGTTCGTGAACTTCTTTCTGAGTACGACTTCCCAGGTGATGACTTACCACTAATTCAAGGTTCTGCTCTTAAAGCACTTGAAGGCGAAAAGCAGTGGGAAGACAAGATCGTTGAGCTTGCAGAAGCACTAGATTCTTACATCCCAGAGCCAGAGCGTGACATCGATAAGCCATTCATTATGCCTATCGAAGACGTTTTCTCAATCCAAGGCCGTGGTACAGTAGTAACTGGTCGTGTTGAAGCTGGTATCATCAACGTGAACGACGAAGTTGAAATCGTTGGTATTAAAGAGACTACTAAGTCTACTTGTACTGGTGTTGAAATGTTCCGTAAGCTTCTTGACGAAGGTCGTGCTGGTGAGAACATTGGTGCACTTCTACGTGGTACTAAGCGTGAAGACGTTGAACGTGGTCAAGTACTAGCTAAGCCTGGTTCAATCAACCCACACACTACATTCACTTCAGAAGTATACGTACTTTCTAAAGATGAAGGTGGTCGTCATACTCCTTTCTTCAAAGGTTACCGTCCACAGTTCTACTTCCGTACAACTGACGTAACAGGTGACGTACAGTTACCAGAAGGCGTAGAAATGGTAATGCCTGGTGATAACGTTAAGATGACAGTAACTCTAATCGCGCCAATCGCGATGGACGAAGGTCTTCGTTTCGCTATCCGTGAAGGTGGCCGTACTGTAGGTGCTGGTGTTGTAGCAACTATCGTAGAGTAATAGTTAACGTTTTAGTTAATTAATACTAAAAAAGCCCGAGCTTAGCCTCGGGTTTTTTTAATGCCTGAAGAAAAGTGTTTAGCTTTCAGCTATCAGTAGCTTGGTGTTAAATTATACTTAACACATAAAAAAGCACGACTTTAGGCCGTGCTATTAATTAAACTTTTTGACAGCTTACAGCTTACAGCTTACTGATCTGACTCCATAAAAGTAGACACCTATTTAGGAGTCAGTTCTCATGAAAGTAAAAGCGTTTCGTAAACATACAGAGGAATTTAAAAGAAAAGTGGTGCAGGAGTCATTAGACTCACACGGTACCGTTAAAATGACCGCTAATAAATACGGTATTCATCCCGATATGCTGTCAAGTTGGAGAAGTAAAATGACCTCAAGAAAAGAGCTTAAGCCACTTAAAAACCATGGTCCAGAAAAGTCATATAAAGACCTTGAACGTCAAGTTCGTAACCTTGAAAAGCAGCTTGAGGACGTACAGTTGGAGAACGACGTACTAAAAAAGGCGAGGGCCTACTTCGACAGTCTAAAAGAATAAGGTTTCAATATATTCATAAGACCACGACGGTGAAGAAAACAGTAAGCAAGTTATGTAAGTTATTATCTGTTTCTAAGGCTGGGTATTACAAATGGTTGAAACAGTCGTCGAATCCAGTTGAAAGAAAAAATGATTTTTTACTTCAGTTTTTAATAAAAAGAAGTAATGAAGAGCACTGCATACCTGGTTACAGAAAATTGTGGCAAGCCGCCATAGCCGACGGATATGATTGCAGTAAAGGCCGAGTGCAGCGTTTATTACAAAGCGTAGGTTATCGCTCTAAATCAGGTAAGCGTCGCTACACCAGTGGTAATAAAAAGCAGGGTTTTATAACGACAGAGAATCTACTTGCTCGTCAATTTGATGTTGAAGAGCCTAATAGTGTATGGGTATCGGATATAACTCAGGTGCGCTGTAAAGAAGGCTGGCAGTACTTATGTGTCATTTTAGATTTATACTCACGCAAAGTTGTGGGCTGGGCAACAAGTCGAATTAATAATGCGGTTTTAGTGATTAAAACACTAAAGAAGGCTTGGAATGTGCGCAAGCCGAACGGGCAACGTTTACTGTTTCATTCAGATCAAGGGAGCCAGTATCGAGCTAAAGAGACTATATCGTGGTTGAACAAGCGAGGTGTAACGATTAGCATGTCGAGAAAGGGGAACTGCTGGGATAATGCCTGTTCAGAAAGTTTTTTTGCTCAGTACAAAAAAGAATGGATGAGTAATCTAAATGAACTGAGTCGTAGCGAAATGACAATACAAAGTCGTTTTTATATTGAGAATTACTACAACTCAGTGCGAATGCATGGGACGATTGGAAATGTTAGCCCCATACAATATGAATCAATGAATTAAAACCCCGTGTCTACTTTATCGGGGTCAGATCATACAGCTTACAGCTTACAGCTTACAGCTTACAGCTTACAGCTTACAGCTTACACGCTAGTGCTTTTTCGCATATGCTTCGGCTTGCTTCCAAACCCTTAGCGTATTTTCGCTTAAAATCTTTTTAATGTCTGAATCGCTGTAACCCCTGTCCATTAAGCCTTGTACTAGGTTAGGGTAGCTAGATACATCCTTTAAGCCAATCGGTAACGAATCGCCAACCCCATCGTAGTCAGAGCCAATGCCCACGTAATCAATGCCAATAAGCTCTACAACGTGATCAATATGATCAAGTACTTGCTCAAGGCTTGCAAACGGGAATGGGTTTTTAGCGCGGTACGCTGCATCAAAGTCTTTACTTGGCTTAGTGCCTTCTTTTTTAACGGTCTCTTTAGTGCTTTTAAGGTCTTTGTACCACGCACCGGCTTTAGAGGTTACAAAGCTTGAGCCAAAGTTAATTTGAATAACCCCGCCATTCTTTTTAAGCGCTAATAACATGTCATCATTCATATTACGCTCAAAGCCTGGCGTGTATTTGCGCAGTGATGAGTGTGAAGCAATCACCGGCGTTTTAGATAGCTCCATTACCTGATAAAACGCATCATCTGATATATGTGATACGTCAATTAGCATACCGACGTTGTTCATTTCAGTAATTAGCTTTTTACCAAATGGGCTTAAACCTTTCCATTTACGGCGAATATCGTATGACGAGTCAGAAATATGGTTGCTTTGCGAGTGCGCAAGTGTGATGTAGCGTACACCGCGGTCAAAAAAGTGCTGAAGGTTTTCCATTTTTCCTTCAATTGGCGAGCCATTTTCCATGCCCATCGCAATTGACAGTTTACCTTGCTCAAATTGCGCTTCTATATCCGCTGTTGAGCTAGCAATAGCAAATTTTTCAGGGGCGCGCTGTGCAATGGCTTCCATGCTATCAATCATTTGATTGGCTAGCTGGTAGCTCTTACCTTTGCCTTCAAATTCTAAGTGAGCAGGAATATAAATCGACATAAAAGGGGCGTTTAAACCCCCCTGTACTGCGCGAGGGTAGTCAAAGTCGCCGCCGTCGGTGGCTTTAGTTACATCAACCCATTTTTCGTGGATGCGATAAGGTACATCAATATGGGTGTCGATTAAAATAGTGTCTTTTGCTAGTTTTACTGCTTTGTCTGACGGGCTTTTTACTTGCTCTGCAAAGGCTTGTGGTGTTAAAGCTAGTGATATGGCTACCACTAGAGTGCTGAGTTTTATCATGTTTTGGCTCTTTGGGTAAAAAGCCATTGTGTACGTTCAGCTCAAAAGTTACAAGTGTTAGGCGCTAATCAAACGACTGCGCTTCATGCTCTTCGCTTTGCAGTGCTTTAAATTCATTTTTTGAAATAATAGTGACCGACTCATGTAGCTCAGAAAAAAACACCATCGCTTCACCATTTCTAAGCTGCTGATTAACCTGCGCTACTTTACTTTGAATACTCACTTCTTGCTCACCGTAATCGGTGCCTTCACGAAGCACGTAGCTTTCAATTAGGTTATAGAGGGTGTCTTTATCAAGTTGTTCAAAAGGGATAATCATAACTGCTTACTGCTCGCTTTAGTGGGGACGTGCTGGCCAAAATAATGAGGGACGGCTTGTTCAAGCCAAAATACCGGCCTAAACGGATTATTACCGCTAATAAACCCTACGTGGCCGCCTTTTTCAGAGACGCTCAGGGTAACATGCTCACTCACATCTTGCCTACTTGGCACGGCTTTAATCGACAACATAGGGTCGTCCTTGGCATGAATTATAAACGTAGGAATCGCAATATGCTTTAAGTAAGGCATTGCGCTGGCTTGGCGATAGTAATCGTGTGCGTTTTCAAAGCCATGCAGTGGGGCGGTTAGTTGATTATCAAACTCTAGTAAATCGTCAATTTTCATTAACTGCTCAGAGGTAATAGGTATTTGCTGCTTAATTTGTGGCAATTTACGCTGCATTGATTTTTTCATTCTATCGAGCAAATACTTTTGGTAAATTTTGCCTAAGCTTTTACGAATAACATCGCTTGATGATGATAAATCATAAGGAGCCGAAACCACGGCTGCAGCACTTAACGGGCAGTTTTCTCGCTCTTCGCCTAGGTATTTAGCCAGTACATTGCCCCCTAACGAAAAACCAACAGCCATAATAGGGCGGCTGGGGAATTGCTCCCTTAAATGATTTATAAAAAAAGCTAAGTCGGCGGTATCGCCACTATGATAAGCACGCGGTAAGCGGTTAACTTCACTTGAGCAGTTTCTAAAGTGCATAAGTACTACGGCATAACCTTGCTTTTTTAAGGCTTTCATCATGCCTTTGGCATAAAAGCTATTTATGTTGCCTTCAAGGCCATGTAAAACCACAGTAAGGGGAGCGTTTTCGTTATGAGGCAGCGACCATGCAAGTTCAATAAAATCGCCGTCGGGCGTATCAAGTTGCTCAAGTTCGTAGGACGTATTGTGAAATGGACGGAAAAAACGCGGCATTATGGTTTGAACGTGACGATTGGTCATCCACCATGCTGGTTTAAACTTATTGATCATGTTTGTACTACGCACTATGAAAAAAACGAAGCGTTAGTGTACCAAATTTTTCGCTTTATAAAATAAAAAGCGCCTAATCAGTAACCTGAGTAGGCGCTTTGTGCGTCGTGCTTAATGATGCTCGGGAACTTCAGCCTCGCTAATTTTTTTAATAAAGTAAAAAGCGTAAAATAGGCAAAGAGAAATCACGACGCCTAAAATCCCAAAAGACATAAATAAAACAGGGTCGCTAAAAAAGTCTCTAAAGAATACGTTCATGATTAATCTCCTCGTTCAGTTGATGGAGACATCATAAAGTGACTTTGCAAAGCATAATGTGATCGAGATCAAACTATTTCCCTGCGTGGAAAAAGTAACCAAGTAAAGTTGATATAGATCATGTTTTTGGGGTTATTCAGTTCCTACAGCAGCACCTATAGGCTTTGAAGAATCAATCGGCTTAAAGATTTTTTGCACAAAGAGAAAAGAATGAGAAGTAAATGAGAAAAGATAACCACGAGCCAACAGCGGCTAGGCTTATACTTCTAGCGATAATAACTTGGTTTTTTATTTTCCTCTAAAAGCGCAGCGTCTCTAACCCTCCTTGTGATTAATTGGCTTTAAAATGAGCATTTAGAAGAGGGTGTAAAAACTGACAGCCTAAGTGGCTTTCACATACAGCTCAATATTGTTTGGCTTTACAGCTTCTAAAAAGCTAAGTTTATTCGCTGTATCAATCAGTATTTGCTGTTGTTGCTTTTCAAGCTTTAATTCGGCGCTTAATAGCTCTTGGCGTATTTGTGTATACTCATTGATACTTTCTTGATTGGCTTTTAAATACTTGCGTGTGGAACGCAGTGGCTTAAGTGCCTGCGTATCAAACTCATTAATCGACGCTATTAACGCACTGAGCTGCTCGGCATTAATACTTAGCTTAAGTGAATCTAAGTACAGCAAAAATAAGCACAAATTAACGTTTTTACCTTGCTGGTTTTGTAGCGCCAGCAAGGTTTGTTGTTGCCCAGGCTTTGCGTACAAAGCGCAGGCAAATTGCCAAAAGTCGTTTTTATTGAGCAAGTTCATCGGCAAAGGCCTGCTCTTTTTCTTCCATTTCTTCAAGCGCCATTAGTAACTCTTCTTCAGTGTCGTTTACTTTAGGGGTAAGCGTGGCTTGCTTAGCGATTAGCTCTTTTAACTGAGCTTTGTTATCGTCGTTGTAGAGGGTGTTGTCGCCAAGGGCTACTTCAACTTCGCTAAGCTCTGCAGTAAATTTATCGAGCTGCTTTTCAAGCTTTTCAATTTGTTTTTTAAGTGGTTGAATGGCTTTTCTAAACTCAGCTTCTAGGCGCTTTTGCTCTTTACGGTTAACGCTTGGATTTGCTTTTGGCTCGTCAGGTTGCTGGCTTTTAGCGGCTTCTTTATTGGCATTGAGTAACCATTGGTAATACGCATCTAAGTCGTAACCAAATTGAGTGACTTTGCCATCATCCACTAAATAAAATTCATCGGCGGTGTTTTTAAGCATATGGCGATCGTGCGATACGGTAACCATGGCGCCTTCAAAGCCTTGTAGTGCCATTACTAGCGCGTGGCGCATTTCTAAATCAAGGTGGTTAGTTGGCTCATCAAGTAGTAGTAAATTGGGTTTTTGATACACCAACATGGCTAGCACTAAGCGGGCTTTTTCACCGCCCGAAAACGGCGCCACGGGTTCAAGTGCTTTATCGCCAATAAATGCAAAACCACCTAAAAAGTCACGCAATGATTGCTCTGTGGCCTGTGGGTTTAAACGTTGAATATGGGTCACTGCGCTGGCTTTTAAATCAAGTGATTCAAGTTGGTGCTGCGCAAAGTAACCTATATTTAAGCCATGGTGCTGAACCACTTTACCTGCTTGCGGCTCAAGCTCGCCCGCTAATAGCTTTATAAGCGTTGATTTACCCGCGCCGTTACGACCGAGTAACGCAATACGACTGCCAGGAACTAGGTTTAGCGCGATATTATTTAAAATAGTAACATCGGCATAACCTGCTTTTGCTTTATCTAGGGTCATTAGCGGGTTAGGCAGGGCTGTTGGCTCGGCAAACTCAAAGTCAAATGGTGAGTCGGCATGTGCAGGTGCCAGCTTTTCCATACGTTCGAGTGCTTTAACACGGCTTTGTGCCTGTTTGGCCTTACTGGCTTTGGCTTTAAAGCGAGTTATAAACTGCTCAAGATGGGCAATTTGCTCTTGTTGTTTTTCAAACATTGCTTGTTGTTGTAACAAGCGCTCTGCTTTTTGGCGTTCAAACTGTGAGTAATTACCTTTGTACACATTAATAAGCTGTTTATCGACATGCCAAATTTGATCAACCACGGCGTCTAAAAACTCACGGTCATGAGATATAAGTACCAAGGTGCCTGTGTAGGCGCGTAAAAAGCGCTCAAGCCAGTAAACGGCATCTAAATCAAGGTGGTTGGTAGGTTCATCGAGTAATAGTAAGTCGGCATCGCGAATAAGTGCTTGTGCAAGGTTTAAACGCATACGCCAACCACCAGAAAACGCGCTTACAGGGTTTTCTATTTGGTGATTAGCAAAGCCTAAGCCGTGCAGTAATTCGCCCGCTTTTGACTCTATGCTGTAGCCTTTAATATTTTCAAGCTGAATATGTACTTTGGCTTGGGTGTCACCATCGTTTGTTTGCTCAGCTTCACGCAGGGCAATGCGCAATGCATAGTATTCAGGGTGGCCTTGAAGTACATAATCAATGGCGCTTATTTCAAGGGCTGGGGTTTCTTGTTTTACAGAAGCAATAGACCAATCTTTCGGTATATTGCAATCACCCGCATCGAGTTGCAGCTCAGATTTTAATAAACTAAATAAGGTAGATTTACCACAGCCATTAGCGCCAACTAAGCCCACTTTGTGCTGAGGAAATAAAGTAGCCGAGGCATTTTTTAATAAGGCTTTTCCGCCACGAAGTAGTTCTATTTCTGAGATTTGGATCATGAATGCGTTACTTTACTGTGCCCTGGTTAAGTTGGCGCTATCATACCATAGAACGTATTGCTCTTATCAAGCGTATCAACATAGGAAGTTATACGATAAAATATGTGCAGTTCAAACCACAGGAAAAATGTTGTGAGACAAAAGAAGCGATTTATTGCTGGTGCATCGTGCCCTGAGTGTAAAGCCATGGATACCATGATGCTATACAGAGAACATGATGTTGAAAAAGTAGAGTGTGTAGAGTGTGGCCACAAAATGGCGCAACCCGATAACGCTGTTCAGGCATCTACTCGCCAATTTGAACAAGTAATTGGTGTATTTAAACCGGGCGATTAACCCGGTTTTTATTTTGTCGGGTGCTTAGTAATGTGGCGGAGGCGGCTCTTGCATTTGCGACATTAGCGACGGCTGCTGCGCTTCTTTAAGTTTTTCTGCTAGTAACTCAGTTTGGCGCTTCATTTTTGCAAGCTGCTGTTGGTGTGCTTTTAGCTCGTCATTTAATATTTCTATTGTTTCGTCTTGAAAAGCAACTTTTGCCTCAAGCTCCATTAAACGATTTTCAATTGTGTTCATTTGCTTCTCGTATTGTAAAGTGCTCTGCAATTCCGCTCGAGCTCTCGGTTAACAACGACTTGCCGTTATCTATAAACGTTATATCTAGCACCACAGCCGATTTAGGCTTACTGCCTTCACGTGGTGTGACTTGCCAAGTTTGAATTTTTTCTCCGCTGGGTAACTGCCATAAGTCAACGCGCTTATTGGGCGAGCCTGTGGCCAGCAATGTGCCTTGTTCGTTAAAGCGTACCGCAGTAAAAATTTTCTGACGCGCAATATACGCCAGTTTACTCACAAGATCACCTGTAGTCAGCTTCCATACATGTGCTTGCTTCATACTATCTGCGGTAAATGCGTAGCGACCTTGTGGGTCTAGGGTTACTTGGGTAACACGTGTCGGGTGATTAAAGCGATGAATTACTTGCCCTGTACGTGTATCCCAAAAATAAGCAACGTAATCGTTTGAGCCGCTTAAGGCATAGCGTCCATTAGGCGACAAATCAACGGTGTTTACTTTGTCTTGGTGGCCTAAAAACTCAATGCGGCGTCCGGTTTCTAGGTTTAAAAATACCACTACGCCGTCGCTTCTGCCGTATAAAACACTGCGGCCTTGGTTACTTATCGCAATATCGCGAATAGTGGCTTGTTGAATTTTATAATAGCCGCGGTTTTCGCCGCTGCTAATATCCCACACGGCAAAAGTGGTTTTTTCTGCGGTAACGGCCACGCTATTATCAAACGCAATAGCCACAGCATACACTAGGCTTTCTTGTGATTGCTGTTGAAACCATTGATATTTTAGTACCTGCTGTTGATTATCCCACAGGGCGACCCCATGGTGAATGGAGGAGACTAGGCTGTATTTACCATCGTTAGATACTGCCGAGGAAAACGCACCCTGTGCTGCGTGTTCAAAGCGTTGTGCAGCTTGCTGTTTTTGATCGCTACAAGCTAGGGCTAATAAACAGCTAAAAGCGATTAAAAAAGTACGAAATATCGACATATTACAGGTATTTCCTCTTAACTCTTAGTGACTGAGAGGTTAGACTAGGTCACGTTGAAGGCCTAGGGTGTTTGTCTAATCACTATAATAGGTTAGGTTTTAATTTAGTTAGTTATTAAACAAGCAGCCTATCATGTAGGCCGTTAATCTTTAACTAGTAATAATACAATAAATGACAACTGCAAAGTGTGTCGGAGATTTAAAATGAAAAAGACGATTAGATTGTCATTGATTGCAGCGTCGGTTTTAGCGCTTACAGCTTGTAATCAAGAAGCAAAACAAGAGCAAGCTGAAGTTAAATTAGACACTGTAGAGCAGCAACAAGCATACGGTATTGGTGCATCAGTAGGTAACTTTTTAAATAAAGACCTAGCTGATAAATCAGAGATTGGTATTGAACTAGACCAAGCACTATTAATTCGTGGTTTTGAAGACGCGCTTGCTGGTAATGCAAAAATCGATGAAGAAAAAATCCGTGAAGTGCTAACTGAGCTAGATACATCAGTGCGTGCAAAGCAAGAAGCTAAAGCTAAAGTTGAGTCTGAAAAAAGCAAAGAAGCAGGTAAAAAATACCTAGAAGAAAATGCTAAAAAAGAAGGCGTAACAGTAACTGAGTCAGGTCTACAGTACGAAGTACTTAGCGAAGGCGAAGGCGAAAAGCCAGCAGCAACAGACGTAGTTAAAGTACATTACAAAGGTACTTTATTAGACGGCACTGAGTTTGATAGCTCTTATGCGCGTAACGAGCCAACTACTTTCCCTCTTAACCGTGTAATTGCGGGTTGGACTGAAGGTTTACAGCTTATGTCAGTAGGGTCTAAGTACAAGTTCACTATTCCTTCTGAGCTTGCTTACGGCGATCGTGACCTAGGTAAAATTCCAGCTAACTCAACGCTTGTTTTTGAAGTAGAACTACTTGAAATACAAGATGACGAAGCACCTGCGCAATAAGCGGTAGCTTATAACGCAAAAAGGGACCATAACGGTTAATGCCAGTCAGTTAAGCTGACTGGTATTTTTCTTTTTGGTGGGGTATTTACTTGGTTTGGGTTTGACCCTTCGAGGGTAAAATCTATCTTCCCGCCTCGTCGGAAGCTCGTAATAAGTTAGCTGATTGATAAGGTTCTCATACAGCACAGGGAGTTTTCCTGGGCTTGTAAGTCCCGTTGTAAGTAAGAATGCCACAACCGCGCTTGAGCACCCACTGAAGCTTAGCTGATTGGGCCAGATACCTTTACGTGTAGCCGCTTCGGTCATAGCGACTCTTATCAAGTTGTAAGCAAGCAGTAATCCCCACAATTCTTGCTCAACCATGTCTGGGCGTTTGCTTCTAAGCGTGTATTCACTGTTCAGTAGCGTTTGTTTCATTTCACGATACCCTAACTCAATTTCCCAGCGGTGACTGTATAAGTCTACAATTTCGTCACTGGGGTAACGCATTACATCGGTAAGCGATGTAAGAATTCTGCACTCTTTTCCTTTCACTTTTTTCGTAATTAGCCGCGCCTCAATCTCCTCCGGCAGCTCGGGGAACTTTTTTCTCGCTTGTGGTGTGGCTCTCAGCCTTACCTGTTTATCTACACGGCTATAACTTTTTATTACATCAAATTGGAGCCCTTTTCTTGCCGGTATCATCCAGTGCCTCTCTTCTCCAGCGAGTTGCCATTGATGGAGTAAGCCTAAGGAATAAAAACCACGGCCAAACAGGGTCAGTGAATGATTAGGCGTATCGCTAATTAGCTGCTCTGCTAGCACCATTTCACTCGCTTTGTATTTATCAAACGCGCTATTAATGAGTTGGTGGCTTGTCAGCTCCATTTGGCACACCATGCGGATTTGAGGAAATGCCGTGTCGCCATACTGAGTACTACCAGAGCCATACTTTTCACGGTTTTGAGCTGTATCAGTCGTTCTCCACACAACCCCATCGACACCGAGTAAATTTAGTCCATTCCATGTTTCGAATTTACCTTGTTGATACCAATGCTTAGCCATCTTCTTAAAGGATTGTTCGACAGCGTTGGTTCCTAGGCGCTGTCGAGCCTGAACCATCGCACTGGGTGCAACAAGCGGTGCTTTACCTGGTAGTGCAATATCCATCTTAGTCGCAATATTCCACACTGACTCTTGCCTAAAAAGACTCATCCCCATGACGCACCACATCACAGATTCAAGAGGTAAGCGACGCTTTCTGACGGTTGCGACTCCCGCTTCAACAAAAGCCTCATCAATAATAGATGGATCTAGAAGTGATGAGAGTTTTTCAAACGAATGAAATTGGGTACTGGCATTAAATGCGGTGTCTAAAGCTATTTTAATATTCATAAAAAAATCCGATGGCAAATGCTCATCGGATTCTTACATCTATAGAAGATCGGTCAACTGATCATTAAAATATTTCTTAACTGATCGGCATTAACCATAACGGTCCCTTTTTTGTAAGCTATTTTATTAATCTGTGTGGTTAGAAAACAAATTATCTATTAGCTCATCTTCTAGTTCAAAACGCGCTTCTAACGTTTCGCCAAGTACCGACAAATCGTTATCAAACTCTGCTAATAAGTCCTCTTTATCTACTTCTGCGTATTTATCGTTAAAGTCTAAAGCAATATCTGTTGTGCTAGAAATGCGCGGGTAAATTGTATTTGCCAGCTCTTGGCTTTCAAGGCCCTTGCTTTCGCAGGCTTTTGCAATGTCATCGTACACTTCAAAATGGCCGGCAGATAAGTAATCCATTAAAATTTGGCAAAATGATTGAATTTGTTCTGGCTCTGGTAAGGCGTGATCTTTTTTGTCGTATGGCGAAAACCCAGCCATTTTACAATAAAGTACAATTAACTCTTGGCGCTCGTTTAACCATTTATCAATGACAGTATGGCTACCACCCCATTTTTGTTGAGCTTTCTCTACGCGCGTCAGCATTACTGTTCTCCTAAGCTGGGTCACTTTTATGGTTAAATTTAAATTTTCTTATACATCAAGATATATTTTATTTAAGTGTATATCAACAAGTAAAAGGTATGAGCTGGTGCACGTGTGTATTTATTGTAGGTAAATTATTATTTTATTGCAGGCAAGAAAAAACCACCGGTTAAGGTGGCTTAATTTCTTGTTTTGGCCTGTTAATACAAGCTTTCTTATTGTTATAGAAGATTTTTGTTATTTTTATTATAAATATTTTTGTTATTGTTGTTTAAGATTTTTATTATTGTTCTTGTTAAAGCGGGACAAACAATACCAAGGTTTTTGTTATGTTGCAAACATATTAACAAAAAGTTTTTATTGTTAGTTCTTTTTGGTTATTTAATGCTCAAATGTGACTAAATAAGCAACAAACTAGGTTCTGTTAGCTGTAACACATGTTTTACGAGCTTAGCGATAGAGAGCCGGAGAATATGGTGGTACAATCTTGAACAATTTCTATAAGCCTCAGGATTATTTACGCTATGAGCGAATTAAAAAGCGACCGTTATTTACGTGCACTTGCAAAACAACCCGTTGATGTAACACCGGTATGGATGATGCGTCAAGCAGGACGCTATTTACCAGAGTACCGTGCTACACGTGCACAAGCGGGCGATTTTATGAGCCTGTGCCGTAATGCTGAGCTTGCATGTGAAGTAACACTACAACCACTTCGCCGTTACCCGTTAGATGCTGCTATTTTATTTAGTGACATTTTAACTATTCCCGATGCTATGGGTTTAGGTTTGTACTTTGAAACCGGTGAAGGCCCTAAATTTGAAAACCCTATTTCGTCACTTGCTGATGTTAAAAAGATTCCTAAGCTAGACCCAACTGACGAGCTTGGCTATGTAATGAACGCAGTAAGTACTATTCGCCGTGAACTTAAAGGCGAAGTGCCACTAATTGGCTTTTCGGGTTCACCGTGGACACTAGCAACTTACATGGTTGAAGGTGGAAGCAGTAAAGTATTTGGTAAAATTAAAAAAATGGCGTTTGCAGAGCCGCAAACACTACATTTATTACTAGATAAACTAGCTGATTCAGTCATTGATTACTTAAACGCGCAAGTAAAAGCTGGTGCGCAATCGTTAATGGTATTTGACTCGTGGGGCGGCGTATTAAGCCCGCGCGATTACAACGAATTCTCACTGCAATACATGCATAAAATTGTTGATGGTTTAATTCGCGAATACGACGGCCGTAAAGTGCCGGTAACACTATTTACCAAAAATGGTGGTCAGTGGATTGAAGCAATTGCAGCAACAGGCTGTGATGCAGTAGGTCTTGATTGGACTATTAATATTGGCGACGCTAAACGCCGTGTAGGCGATAAAGTTGCATTGCAAGGGAATATGGACCCGTCAATGCTGCACGGTACGCCTGATCGTATCCGCCAAGAAGTAGGCACTATTTTAGAAGACTTTGGCACAGGTGATGGCCACGTATTTAACCTAGGCCACGGTATTACGCCAGATGTAGACCCAGAAAACGCCGGTGTATTTATTAATGCAGTACATGAGCTAAGCGCGCAATACCACAAATAACAACCGTGGTATTAATGTCCCGTCCTGAAATAGGTTGACGGTTTTAATGAAAGACTTGGTGCGAAAGCGCCAGGTCTTTTTTATGCACTTGATTTGGTGTTTTCATATCCAAACTTAAGTGCGGTCGCATTTCATTGTATATAAATATCGATTCTTCAACGAGCTGTTTTAACTCTGCCATATTGCGACATTTATACAGTAAAAACTCTTGCTTTAATATCCCGTTAATACGCTCTGCTAATGCGTTTTGATAACAGTCATACCCATCGGTCATCGATGGTCTAATGCCCTCTTTTAATAGCGCATTTTGATATACTTCAGAGCAATATTGTAAACCTCTATCTGAATGATGAATGGCATCACGTTTATATACGCGTTGCTTAATTGTCATTTCTAATGCTCTGACTACATCGGTTGCTTTCATTTCATCACTCAGCTCATAACCCATTATTTTTCGACTGTAAGCATCAGTGACTAACGATAGGTAATGCACGCCTTGCGCTGATTTTACGTATGTAATGTCACTAACGAAGACTTCCTCGGCCGCAGTAGGCATGTATTCCTTTAGTAAATTGGGATGCTTGCGCATCCAATGGTTACTGTTTGTTGTTTTAGTGTAATTTTTCTTTGGTTTTACAAGAAAGTCATGCTCTCTCAAATAATCAAAAAAACAATCACGACCTAGTTTAATGCCACGCTCTTGCAGGTCTGGCTTTATCATCAGATAAAGTTTCTTCCCACCAATACGAGGCATGAATTGCCGCCAGTACATCACTAATTCTTTGACTGGCTCCAATTCTTTATTCCGAGCATCTATTCTGCGCATAGCTTGATAGTAACCTTGTCGCGTTACGCCATATGCACGGCATAACGGAGTAAGCTTTATTTGATGGTTTTCTTTTGCGCGCGTGATAGCTCGGATATGTACTTTTTTCGCAAGCCCGCTCCATATTCTTCATCCATAATATTAATCATTTCATCTTTGATTAAATCCTTTAGGCGTAACTCTTCTATCTCGCGCTCTAAACGTTTAATTTTTTGTGCTGGGGTTTCTTTCGATTTAGGCATGTTGGCTATATAAGTTGGTTTAGACCAATCTAATTTACCATGTTTTCGCAGCCATACCAGAACGGTACTGCGGCCTTGAATGCCGTAATGACTTTGCGCTTGTTTATAGGTGAAGTCGCCTTTTTCTACTTGCTCAACAATAGATAATTTAAAGCCTAATGTATAATCTCGCTGAGTACGCTTAACGTCTTTAGTTTTAGTGGTTTTCATAAAATAAGTCCTAAATGTGTAAACACATTTCAGGACAAGACATAATAGCTATTAAAAAGCCCGCTAATTAGCGGGCTTTTTGCTGCGCGGTTATAGGCTTATGTAAATAACCTATTTAATCCATTTAACGCCGCAACACGGTAGGCTTCTGCCATCGTTGGGTAGTTAAATGTGGTATTTACAAAGTAGTCAACAGTGTTGCCTGCCCCTTTTTGTTCCATAATGGCTTGGCCAATGTGAACAATTTCTGAGGCACGCTCACCAAAGCAATGCACGCCAAGTACTTCTTTTGTTTCACTGTGAAACAATATTTTTAAACTACCAACTTCTGTGCCCGCAATTTGCGCACGAGCTAAGTGCTTAAACTGAGCACGACCAACTTCATACGGTACTTTTGCAGCGGTTAGCTGTTGCTCTGTTTTACCTACCGAACTCATTTCAGGAATAGTATAAATACCGGCCGGTATATCTATAATTAGCTTATCTTCGCAATTACCGCAGGCAATAGCATCGGCAGCTATACGGCCTTGATCAAATGCTGCACTCGCTAAGCTTGGGTAGCCAATTACATCACCTACTGCGTAAACGTTGTCTACCTCAGTTTGGTACATTTCGTTGACTTTAAGCTGGCCTCGACCATCGGCTTTTAAACCAATAGCTTCAAGGTTTAGCGTATCGGTATTACCTGTGCGCCCGTTAGCAAATAAAATACAGTCGGCTTTTACACGCTTGCCCGATTTTAAATGCATTACAACGCAATCTGAGCGCGTTTCTATACGGTCAAACTCTTCGTTATGACGAATAACAATACCGCTATTCCAAAAGTGGTAGCTAAGCGCGTCAGAAATTTCTGCATCCATAAAGGCCAATAAGCGGTCGCGCGTGTTTACTAAATCTACCTTAGCGCCTAAGCCTTTAAAGATTGAAGCGTATTCACAGCCAATAACACCCGCACCGTATATAAGTACACGTTGTGGGTCGTGCTCTAGGCCTAAAATAGTATCGCTGTCGTAAATACGTGAATGGCTAAAGTCGACTTCAGGTGGGCGGTATGGGCGTGAGCCGGTAGCAATCACAATAGTTTTAGCGGTAATACGCTCTGCTGAGCCATCAAAGCGCTTAATTTCAACCGTGTGTTTATCTACAAAGCTCGCATCGCCTTGGTACATATGAATGCGGTTACGGTCGTAAAAGCTGCTACGTAAGTTTGACTGCTTAGAAATAACAGAACTTGCATGGCTTAAAATATCAGGAAACGTTAAGCGGCTAGGGCGCTCGCCAACATTAAAAAGTGGGTTTGCTTTGTATTCAATATAGCGGCTAACCGAGTGGCGTAATGCTTTTGAAGGAATTGTTCCCCAATGTACACAGCCACCGCCAACAGCTTGTTGGCGCTCAATAACCGCTACTTTTTTATCGTTTTTAGATAGGTTCATGGCGGTGCCTTCACCGCCAGGGCCCGTACCAATAATTATTGCGTCATATTGGAAACTTACGGGTGCTTTTTTCTGTTCTGGTTGTTTGGCCACAGCCACTCCTAAATTAATTAAAAGAGGCTTTTAATAACCTCGCATTAAGTGCTAGCCATGCCTGTTTTTGATTCTCCCAGGCGGCTTCCAGCTCATGGTATTGTGTCATTAATGCTGATTGTTCACACTGCTTTGCCATGTTATTTTTTTTACCTTCTAACACTTGTTTTTGTAGTGAACAGTAATTTTGCAGCTTTTTCAGCAGTAAATCGTACTCTTGTTGTAATAATGTAAGCTTATCTTGCGCTAAAGGCAATTTTGAAAGGCGCGTTTGCGTTTTACTCATTAGCGTTTCGGCTTTGGCTTTTTCTATGCGCTCAACCGGGGTGCGCTTTAATTTACTGGCTAAACCGAGCGCTGCTAAAGAGCGAATCATCCATTTAGTTGGGTCATAATGAAACCACTTAATACCGTTACGGTAATCGCTTGCAAAAATATGGTGAAAGTTATGGTAACCCTCGCCATAAGTAAATAACGCTAAAAAGCCATTATCGCGTGCAGTGTTTTTCTCAGTGTATGGGCGTGATCCCCAAATATGAGCCAATGAATTAATGAAAAAGGTAAAGTGCTGGCTCAATACTAAGCGTAATAAACCTGCAAGTAGTAGCATACCCCACACATCGCCTACTAATAAACCAAGCACAAGCGGTAAACCGACATTCATGGCTATAACAAGCTTTAAGTAGTGTTTATGCTGCCACATAACAATTTTATTGCGCTGTAAATCGCGACAATTACTGTAATCGTTATAACTATCGCCTTGGTAATCACGTAGCATCCAGCCAATATGGCTGTACCAAAAGCCGTTAGTTGCGGCGTAAGGGTCTTTTACTGGGTCATCTACTTGGCCGTGGTGTATACGATGATCGCTACTCCAGTGCAACGCACTGTTTTGCAAAGCAAATGCGCCACCAAGAGCAAAAATAAATTCTATTGCAGGGTGTACGTTATAGGCTTTATGCGCCCATAATCGGTGGTATCCGGCAGTGATAGATAGGCCTGCGTAAAACATACAGCCTACAAATGCAATCCAATGCGCGCTGGTAAATCCGTAACTAATGCCGTACCAGGGTACAAGTGTGACAGCCGCCAAAAAGGTTAGGCTAAAAAATAGGACGTTTGTCCAAATAATCGGTGGTTTATTCATCGTTTTTACTCTCAGCGTACAACTGTAAGCTAAAATAGTGTTTCAATCTCTTGGCGTCAAGTATTAGACTAGACAATTCGGCTAATTATCATTAAAACTTCATATAAAATTACTCAGGGAGCTGTGGATGTCGGGTGTTAGAGCACAACAGAAACAAAAAACACGACAAGCCTTAATTGAGGCGGCATTTAATCAGCTTAGTGCTGATCATAGTTTTTCTAATTTAAGCTTACGCGAAGTTGCCCGCGAAGCCGGTATTGCCCCCACCTCTTTTTATCGCCACTTTAAAGATATGAACGAACTAGGTTTAACCATGGTAGACGAAGCAGGCTTAACCCTTCGCCAGCTTATGCGCCAAGCTCGCAGACGTATAGCCAGTGGTGGTAGCGTAATAAATACCTCGGTTGTTACCTTTATGGAGTTTATTGATAACTCAAGCAACCAATTTAGATTACTGCTGCGAGAACGTTCTGGCACCTCAAAAGCCTTTAGAGCCGCCGTAGCGCGTGAGGTAAAACACTTTATTTTAGAGCTTGCGCATTATTTAGAAAGCGAAACCAAGTGTGATTCAATTCATGCTTATATTCAGGCCGAAGCCATGGTAACACTGGTATTTAATGCCGGCGCTGAAGCACTTGATATAGAAGGTCAACAACGCGAAGAACTCATTGAGCGGGTTATTTGGCAGCTGCGTTATATTACCCGCGGTGCAGGTCATTATATTCGTGAAACAAATAATCAGGTTTAGCTTAAAAAATTAGCAATAAGTTAATCTAAGCACGCAAGTTTACTCAACACATTAATTTAAGCTAAAAAGTCTATCCGTGTGATTTATAAAACCTGAATATACTATTTTTGGGTATATAAATTTCTTCAATGTGGGGTTTTTATTCCTTTGTTTGGAATATTTATGCTTGCACCAACTGCTTTGTAATGTTAAAAATAGGCCTCACTGAACACACACACAAGAAACAAGATGCAAAATATTCGTTTAATTACACTAAAACTTAACCTCTTACTGCTATGGTCAGTGAGCGGGGATTAGTGTGTTTGCATCGAGTTAAACACTAAAAACCCCGCAATTGCGGGGTTTTTTATTATCTCGCGGCTGGGATAAATTGAAATTTGGGTAACAGAGGAATGAGGGGCAGTTATGCAAGACAAAGATAAAGTATGGATTTTTGATACCACCTTACGTGATGGCGAGCAGGCACTTAAAGCAAGCCTTACAGAAGACGATAAAATTCAGCTAGCGCATACTATTAGCCGCTTGAACGTGGATGTGATGGAAGTGGGTTTTCCGGTTTCGAGCCCCGCTGATTTTCGCTCGGTGCAACGTATTGCAACCGAGGTTAAAGGCCCAATTATTTGTGGTTTAGCACGTTCAGTAGCAAAAGACATTGAAGCCTGTGGTGAGGCACTTCGCACAGCACAGCAAAGCCGTATTCATACTTTTATTGCCACAAGCCCTTTGCACCTTGAACACAAATTACGTATGAGCCTAGACGATGCAACGGCCATGGCGGTTAAATCAATTAAATTAGCGCGTAACTACACTGATGATGTTGAGTTTTCGTGTGAAGATGCAGGGCGTACGCCGCACTGGGATTTATGTAAAATTGTTGAGCAGGCAATTAACGCCGGTGCCTCTACTATTAATTTACCTGATACCGTTGGCTTTGTAACGCCAGACGAATACGCCGCAATGATCCGCCATTTAATGAATAACGTGCCGAATATAGATAAAGCGCGTTTAAGTGTACATTGTCATAACGATTTAGGTTTAGCTGTAGCTAACTCGGTAGCCGCGGTACAAGCAGGTGCTCGCCAAATTGAGTGTACAATAAATGGTATTGGTGAGCGTGCGGGTAACTGCTCGCTTGAAGAAGTGGCGATGATCATGAAAATGCGCAAAGACCACTTAAACGTACACACCGATATTAAAAGCGAAGAAATTTATCGCGCATCTCGCCAAGTGGCAAAAATATGCAATATGCCGGTACAGCCAAATAAAGCGATTGTGGGCGAAAACGCCTTTGCACATAGCTCGGGCATTCACCAAGATGGCGTATTAAAAGCGCAAAATACTTATGAGATTATGTCGCCAGAAAGCGTCGGTGTGCCAAATAACCAATTAAATATGACCTCGCGTTCGGGTCGTCATGTTATTGAGCACCGCTTAGAAGAGTTAGGTTATCAAAAAGCTGACTACGATATGGACAGCTTATACGAGAGCTTTTTAGCGTTAGCTGATCAAAAAGGCACCGTATACGATTACGACCTTGAAGCCATGATTTACTTTAATCAAATTAACGACAAAGACGAAAAATACCAATTAGAGTTTGTAAACTCAGCGTCTAACTCACAGTCGGTAGCCAGCTCTACCATTGGAATGTTAATTGATGGCGAAGCAAAACAAGAAGCTGCTACAGGTAATGGCCCTGTTGAAGCCTCATTTGCGGCTATTGAGCGCTTAACTGGTATGAGCGTTGAAATGATTGAATACAATTTAGAAGCCACTGGTCAAGGCGCAAGTTCGCTTGGTCAAGTAAACATTATTGCTAAATACGATGGTCGCCCTTATCACGGTGCGGGTATTGCTGCGGATGTGGTAGAGGCGTCGGTACGCGCCATGATCCGTGTTTACAACTTAATTTATCGTGCACAAAAAGTGTCTGATTTAAAACAACAAAGGAAAGCAGGATGAGTAAAACAAACTACAGCGTTGCCGTATTAGCAGGCGACGGTATTGGCCCAGAAGTAATGGCAGCAGCAGAGCAAGTACTTGATGCTGTAAGCAATAAGTTTGGTTTTACCCTGAACCGTCAGCATCATGCTATTGGTGGCGCAGCCATTGACGAATTTGGTGAAGCATTACCACCAAAAACGCTAAGCGCGTGTGAAAACGCCGATGCCATTTTATTTGGCTCAGTAGGTGGCCCAAAATGGGAAAACCTACCCCCTAACGAGCAACCTGAGCGTGCATCGCTTTTACCGCTTCGTAAGCACTTTGGTTTGTTTTGTAACTTACGTCCAGCACAACTTTTACCAGCGCTTAGCGCAGCATCGCCATTACGTGCAGATATTAGCGAAAAAGGCTTTGATATTTTATGTGTACGCGAACTTACTGGCGGCATTTACTTTGGTGAAAAAGGCCGAAGCGGCGAAGGCGCTGAAGAAGCTGCATTTGATACACAAACTTACTCGCGTAAAGAAATTGAACGCATTGCCCGTTTTGCCTTTGAGGCAGCAAAATTACGTAGTAACCATGTAACATCGGTTGATAAAGCAAACGTACTTGCATCAAGCGTATTATGGCGTGAAGTAGTTACCGAAGTAAGCAAAGACTACCCAGAAGTCAGCCTAGATTACATATACGTAGATAACGCAGCTATGCAATTAGTTAAACAGCCTAGCCAGTTTGACGTGCTACTTTGCGATAACTTATTTGGGGATATTTTGTCAGATGAGTGTGCAATGATCACAGGCTCAATGGGTTTATTACCATCGGCAAGCTTGAATCAATCGGGCTTTGGTTTGTACGAACCAGCCGGTGGCTCAGCACCAGATATTGCAGGCAAAGGCGTTGCAAACCCGATTGCACAAATTTTAAGTGCTGCACTTATGCTACGTTACTCATTAGGCCAAGACGAAGCTGCGCGCACCATTGAAAAAGCCGTAGCCGAAGCCGTAGAAGCAGGCGTTGGCACGCCAGATATCTACCCACAAGGTGGATACAGCACAAGCGATGTGGCAGCTGCCATCGTTTCACGTATTTAATATATAAATCGCAGCACCGTTATGCTGCGATTTAACAAAGTAGGGAATTAGCAAGTGGCCCAAACGTTATACGACAAAATTTGGCAAGCACATACCGTTGCCAGCATAAACGAGCAAACTGATTTACTTTATATTGACCGTCATTTAGTACACGAGGTGACATCACCACAGGCTTTTGCAGGCCTACGTGAAAAAAACCGTACGGTACGTTGCCCAGAAAAAACCTTTGCAACAATGGATCATAACGTATCGACTAAAAGCCGATCACTTGATGCCGCAAGCGAAGTATCTAAAAACCAGTTAATGGCACTTGATGCTAACTGTAAAGAGTTTGGCATTGTACTTTACGATTTAAACTCAATTAACCAAGGCATAGTGCATGTAATGGGGCCTGAACAAGGTATTACCTTACCTGGCACTACCATTGTATGTGGTGATAGCCATACTTCTACGCATGGCGCGTTTGGCGCATTAGCGCACGGTATTGGTACTTCTGAGGTTGAGCATGTATTAGCAACGCAAACGCTACAGCAAAAAAAGGCAAAATCGTTAAAAATTCAAATTAATGGTGTGCTTCGCCCAACTGTAACCTCTAAAGATTTAATTATGGCGGTTATTGGTAAGTTAGGCACAGCTGGCGGTACAGGTTATGTTGCTGAATTTTGTGGTGAAGGCATTGAAGCACTTTCAATGGAAGCCCGTATGACGTTATGTAACATGAGTATTGAAATGGGTGCAAAAGCAGGTTTAATAGCACCAGATCAAATCACGTATGATTACTTAAAAGGTCGCCCATTTGCACCTAAAGGCGCTGACTTTGACGCCGCAGTTGAATACTGGGAAACCTTAAAATCAGATAAAGGCGCAGAGTTTGACTTGAGTGTTGAGCTTGAAGCTGACGACATTCAGCCGCAAATTACGTGGGGTACAAGCCCAGAGCAAGTAATTGGCGTTGATGAATGCATACCAGATCCTGACCAAGAACCAGATTTAATTAAAGCCGATGCTATACGCAGCGCACTTAGATACATGGACTTAAAAGCCGGCGATAAATTATCAAGCGCAAAAGTAGATACAGTCTTTATTGGTTCGTGTACTAATAGCCGTATTGAAGATTTACGTGCCGCGGCAAAAATTGTTGAAGGCAAGCAAGTAGTCGCAGGCATTGAAGCACTTATCGTACCGGGCTCTGGCCTTGTTAAAAAGCAAGCCGAAGACGAAGGCTTAGCCGATATTTTTAAAGCGGCAGGTTTTGAGTGGCGCGAGCCGGGCTGTTCAATGTGTTTAGCAATGAACGACGACCGCTTAGAAGCGGGCAAACGCTGTGCATCTACCTCTAACCGTAACTTTGAAGGCCGCCAAGGCCGTGGCGGGCGTACGCACTTAGTAAGCCCAGCAATGGCAGCCGCTGCTGCAATACATGGTCACTTTGTTGATATAAGAGGAGAAGCCTAATGAGCGTATTTTTTAGTGGCTTAATGGCCCCACTTGATAAAAACAATGTAGATACAGACCAAATTATTCCAAAGCAGTTTTTAACATCAACTAGCCGTGATGGTTTTGATGCAGCACTGTTTTATGATTGGCGTTACCTAGAAAACGGCGAACCAAATCCTGATTTTATTTTAAACCGCCCATGCTACCAAGGCGCGCAAATATTATTAACGCGCGACAACTTTGGTTGTGGCTCATCACGCGAGCATGCACCGTGGGCGCTTAAGCAATATGGTTTTGAAGTAATTTTAGCGGAAAGCTTTGCTGATATTTTCTTTAATAACTGTGGCAACAACCAAATGCTAGCCATTGCGCTACCCGCTGATACGCTTGAGCAATTGTTTGTACTTAGCGAGCAGCACGACGATATAAACATTCAAATCGATCTTGAAAACCAAACACTAACAAGCGATAAGTTTGCGCCAATTAGTTTTGATATTCGTAAAGACGTAAAAGAGCGTTTATTAAGTGGCTTAGATTTTATTGGTGTGACCGAAACGCTAAATCCACAAATTGATGCGTTTGAAAAACAACTTGCTGCTGAGCGCCCTTGGCAGTAACGAAAAGCAATTAATTACATATGAAAACAAAGCGCGGCTGAGTATATAAGCCGCGCTTTTTTTATGTTTAACTCTTCAAATTATTAATGTCTAAAATCTGCCATTAGCGCAGGTATGCCTGGCAGCATACCAACAATAGCCATAACGGTAGTTAAAATAACAAACATAATTAGCGGAATAACCCAGCGGCTCATTTTAGTTAAATTAGCACTGCGCTCTTTACAGCCAATTAAGCCTAAGTTATCAAGCAGCATAGTCAGTGACCAACCAAAAGCAGGGTTAACCAAGCTTGACGCAAACACAACAATAGCGGCCGATTGCGTTGTTTTACCTTCGCGTGTCATTTCCATACCCGCCTCAAGCAGCGGAATAAACACACCTACAATAAGCGCAACACACAGCACGGGTTGCCAAATGGCTAAATCCATTGGGTAGCCCCATAAACCCGCAATAATACAAAATACGGCTGTTAAAATGGCGCCCGCCGGGATAGGGCGTTTAGCAATAGCGGCAGGGACAATGTAAGTCCCCCAGGATGAGGTAAAGTTAGCACCACCGGCCAGCGAGCCAAAGGTTTGTCTAACCGATGCGCTTAGCATGGTGTCGTCTATGTTCATTTGAACTTTTTCAGTGCGTTGCGGGTAACTAATTTTTTGAAATACTTGATGCCCTAAAAAATCCGGGGACCACATAGCCACAGCCAATACCGCAAATGGCAGCACAACCACAAAGCTTTCAAGCGTAGGTAAGCCAAGCATCCAGCCTGTGTTTTCGCCCCACCAATAAGCTGGGTTCATATTTGGTAAGCCCGGCGCGGTATTAAATTCAAACGGCGCACCGAGTGCAAATGCAACCACACCGCCAATAAGGCAGCTAAGCGGCACAGCTAACCAGCGCTTTTTAAAGTGCTCAAGTAACGCATACAATAAAATGGTCGCCAAAATAACAATAAATGCAATGTGCGCCATATCTATGGCCTCAGCCCATGCAAACAGCTTTTTAACCTGCGAAATTGTGCCAATAAAGCCTAAATATATAAGTAAGCCCCCGCACACACCTTTACTGGTTAAGCGTGCCAGCAAGCTCCCTCCTTTGGTTATGGCTAAAATAAAGCCAAAGGCACCAATCAGTAAGCCAAACGCCATAGGATGGCCGCCAGCGGCAACCACAATAGGAATAAGAGGAATAAGTGGCCCATGAGTACCCGCTAAGTTAGCGGTAGGTAAGATAAAGCCTGAAAACAAAATAATAAAAATAGAAACAATCAGTAATTCATAGCGTACGTTTTCTAACACAAACGCATCACTTAAACCCAGTGGCGCTGCAAAAGTAGCGGCAATAGCACCCACCATAACGACTTTACCAATGGTGCCCGCCATGGCAGGAATCGTGTCTTCAAATTCAAAGCGGTAGTCTCTAAATGGTAAATTAGGCCGCCAGCGCTTAGGCTGCATAATTTGCAGCTCGTGCTCTAGGTATTCGTCGCGGGTATTAAATTCTGAACTTGGTTTATGCTTATTTTGATAGCTGTTGGCATCATCTACGTGCGGTGCGCTTGTTTTTTCTGGCTCGTTACCCTTTGGGGTTACTGACATAGTCCCTCCTGTTACTCGTTGCTTATTTATTAATACGGCTTTTGTTAAAGCAAATGAATAGTGAAGGAGCAGAGTAGATCAGCTTTTACTCAGGAATGTATAGGCAAAAGGTCGTGTATGGCTTTATTTTATGCTAAATCATTGTGTTGGCATTCTTAAATGTAAAGTATATTTTGTTTAAAATCAGTGTGTTGATTTGTTTTTTATGTGTTCTAATTTGGTGAAACATTGTAAAAACAAGGCTGTTATCCTTTAGTCTAAGTAGTGGTTTATGTATTTTAATTGAACTGAAATAGCGCATCTGCTAGGTTCAATGGTTACTCAAATAATAAGAAATTCAATGCAAATTCAATCTCCTAAATCAATTGGTATTTTACTTGGTACGCTTTACGGCATATTTATGCGGCTGTTTGTGGAGCTGCTTGATACTTATAATTTAAGTAGCCTTGTATCTATTTCATTTATGTTTTTAGTGCCCGTTGCAATTGGCTATATTCGTATTCATTTTGAATTTAAAAGCTCAAATACATTAACTAAAAGGCAAATGGTGACAATTGCTTGGCAGCCAATTTTTGTTTTTTTACTTGTAAGCGTTATTACACTGCTTGAAGGCAGTATTTGTGTGGCAATGGCTTTGCCTGCCTTTATGCTCTTTGCAAGTATGGGTGGTTTACTGGCAGGCTTTATTAAAAACCGTCAAACAAAAAACGCTAACAGGCCTTTACTTTCAATAGCTTTGCTTCCTGTATTGCTCTCACCTATTGAGGTAAATTATTTACACTTATCAAAAACGTATGAAGTAACCAACTCTATAGTTATTGAAGCGCCTATAAATCGTGTATGGCAGCAGCTTGCAAATGTAAGCACCATAGAGCCACAAGAATTGCCATTTTCGCTTACCCAATTAATAGGTGTACCTAAACCTTTAGAGGCAAATATGAATGCTAAGGGGGTTGGGGCTGTTAGAACGAGTAAATGGCAAAAAGGAGTTACATTTAAAGAAGTGATTACGGATTGGCAGCCAAATAAACAGATGCTTTATAGATTTGAGATAGACCCTGATGCTATTCCCGATGATGCACTCGATAAACACGTAAAACTAGGCGGCGAATACTTTTCACCTCTTTATGGTGGGTATGCGTTAAGTGAAGATAAAAGCGGCAATACGATTTTAACTTTAAAAACGACTGTGCAAGATAATACAAATTTTGGTGTTTATTCGCGAATATGGGGTGAGGTGATTTTTCAAGACTTCCATTATTCACTTTTAACATTAATGAAAAACAGAGCAGAAAAGCCACTTGTCGCAGCTATTTCCCATTATTAACTTAAACCGCTATGGTATTAAAAAACTATTATAAGAGTACTTTATGAAATTATTAACGGCAGCAACGTTATTACTTGCCTCAACAGCGGCTATCGCGCGTCCTGCGCCTTTGGTATCTATACCAACACACGATGCATTTTTTAATAATATAGCTGCGCATTGTGGTAAAGCGTTTGAGGGCAAAGTAAGCGTAGATAACGCAAAAGGCCCAAGCTCATTCGAGAATAAAAAACTAATTATGCATGTACGCAAATGTACTGATAGCGAGCTGCAAGTACCATTTCATGTGGGAGATGATGCATCGCGTACATGGATCATTACTAAAACGGGCAGTGGTTTGAGCTTAAAGCACGATCATCGCCATGAAGATGGCAGCGACGATGTTTCAACTATGTATGGCGGTCATACCCTTGATGCGGGTTTTGCACAAATGCAGTCTTTCCCGGCCGATCAATACTCTAAAGAGTTATTTGTAGCACAAGGGATAGCGCAGTCGGCAGGTAATACATGGCAAATGTATATTTATCCTGAGGTTTTTACGTATCGGTTAATTCGCCAAGGGCGCGAGTTTAAGGTGGACTTTGATTTAACTAAACCAATTACTCCACCAGCAGCGCCGTGGGGCTACGAAAAATAAACTATTTTTCTTTTTTCTCGGGTGCGTCACATTGTAGTAAAACGTTTAATGGTGGTTGATAAGCGCGTGGTTTAGTAGGAAAACGTTCGTACTCTTGCACGCCTTCAAGCACTTTTAACATAAAGGTTCTGCCGCGGCATAATCTGTCTGCGTGGCGCAGTAAAAACATACTTTGATTAGCAAAGTGTTTGTAGTCGTCTGATTGTATTTCTATTTTATAGTTGTCTTCACCAATTTTGGTTTGGTAGTAATGTACTTTGTTATCAAAGTCGTATGACTTTTCTTTTTCGCCCACTTCTGCAAAGGCGCTCCCTATACCAGAAAAGGCTAGCAATGCAGCGCCAACAACTAAATGCGGTGTGTATAAGCCTTTCATAAAAATGTATCCTTTAATTTGCGAACTTAATACCCATTAATAAAGCATTAAGTGCGATGTATTTAAGTTAAGTCTAACACCCAAAAAGAGAATATGTGATGTTCAAACAAATAAAACAACTGTTTGCCGCTTTTGACGAGCAACAGCCAAGCATAGAGCAGCATGATCTAAAAACAGCGGTTGCTGCGCTGCTTATTGAAGTAATGCGTGCTGATTCTAAGCTCGACCATGATGAACAACACACCCTGACTGTAACCTTAAAAAAATACTTTAATTTAACAGAATCGGAAGTTGATGAGCTCACCACTAATGCCGCTGGTAGCTTAGATGGGGCTATTGATTACTTTCAATTTTCTAAGCAGATTAACGATCACTGCAGTGCGGCGCAGCGCATTGAAATAATTGAGCTATTATGGCGATTGGCGTATGCCGATGGAGAGATAGACCCTCAAGAAGAGTATGTAATACGCAAAGTGGCTGGGCTTTTATATGTAGCGCACACCGATTTTATCGCTGCTAAATTAGCAGCGACACAATCGTAAAAATTAGCTTAATTTACTAGCAATAGAAACGAGCTGCTGCGTTAATACGCTAACTTTTTCTGCAGTGGTTGGGTCGCTAATTTTTCCATCTTCGTCAAATACAGTAAATGCTGATGGGATAGCGAGCTGATCGGCAAGTACTAACGAGCCAATCCCACTTAAAATATCGCGTACATGGTTTAAGCCGCGCAAACCACCCAAACCACCTGGTGATGTAGCAAATAACGCCACTACTTTGTTGCGAAATGCGGGGACTGCGCCTTGCTCAGTTCGCGATGCCCAATCAATTGCATTTTTAAGTGCAGCAGTAATTGAGCCGTTGTACTCTGGGCTTGCCAGTAAAATACCATCAGCATTACGCAGTTTATCTTTTAATAGTTGTGCATCGGTAGGTGTGCCTTGCGCTTCAATGTCTTCGCTAAATAATGGCAAATTTAACTCGGCGAGTGTAATTACTTCCACTTCAGCACCTGTTTGCAGAGCAAAACGAGCTGCTTCGTTAATGAGTTTTTGGTTAAAGCTATCTTTACGCAGGCTACCCGCGAGCGCGATAATTTTTGGTGCTGACATGATTAAGACCTTTTATTAGTTGGGTATGACACTAATGTAGCAAATTTTTGCTTGTAGAAAACCCGAATAAACGCAACACTTATGTGCGTATATGCACATAAGTAGAAGGCGGGTAGCGTGGCAATAAAATTTGACGACTGGCAAGACGTAAAAGTTGCCTTTGAAGTGGCAAGGCTAGGTACTTTGACCGCCGCAGCAGAGGCACTAAGTGTGCACCATAGCACAGTGTTGAGGCGCATAAATAACTTAGAGAAAAACTTAAATGTACGGTTATTTCATCGCCATGCGCGCGGATATAAAGTAACCGAAAGCGGGGCAAAATTATTTGAAACCGCACAAGCAATAGATAACTCACTCGAAGGTTTACATAATGCCATTGCCGCAGCCGATAGTGAGCTCAGAGGGAGCTTGTTACTGACTACCGTAAGTGGTTTTATGGATATGCTAAGCAACGTGTGTGAGCAGTTTCAAACATTGCACCCGCAAGTGCAGCTAGAAGTGATTTTAGAGCAAAAGCGCCTAAGGCTTGACCACGGACAAGCTCATATAGCAATACGTGTAGGCCCCAAACCTGATGAAGGCGACTATATAGCGCAGCACTTAGCTAAGCTATCGGCCGGCCTCTATGCTCACAAACGTTATATTGCTAAACACGGCATGCCAAAAACCTTAGATGACTTAAAGCAGCATAATTTTATATCGGGTATTGCGGGATTTAATGCGCGTGTACCGTACTTTAGCTGGGTTGATGAGTTTATTCCTCAGTCGCAAATTAAATTAAGAGTATCAGAAACCTCAGAAGCGGCGCGCGCGGTTATTAAAGGCTTAGGCATAGGGGGGTTGCATCAAAGCGCGATAGAAAATAACCCCGACGTAGTGCCTATATTGCACGACAAATTACATTGGGAGTTTGACTCTTGGTTGGTTACTCACCATTTAGTACACCGCACGGCCAAAGTGCAAGCCTTTGCTGCGTTATTAAAAACCTACTTTAGTAACATGCCACACGTTAAATAGTTTTTTTAACTTTAATGCCTAAGCGTTTGGCAAGCCTAACTAGGTTGGCTCTGTCGAGTTCCAGCACTCTTGCAGTTGCTGCCCAGTTATAATTATGCTGCTTTAGTTGCTCGGTTATAACTGTAAATTGCAAAGATTCAACGGCTTGTTTTAAGGGCTGATGATGAGCAATGTGGGCGGTAATTGGCGTGCTAACGTGCGCGTTGTTGTTTGGTTGTTGGGCTAAATCGCAGTGCTCGCTTGTAATTGTTATTATTGGGTTTTGCCACTGGCTTTGTTTAGCTTTTAATGCGCTGCGGCTAATAACATGTTCAAGCTCGCGTACATTACCAGGCCAACTGTATTGGTTGAGCAATACTTGCGCTTCAGTGCTTAGCTTTAATTGTTTTATACCTAATTTACGGGCAGTTTGTTCAATAAAATAACCAGCCAATAAAGTTATGTCGTGCTCGCGTTTATTAAGTGGCGGCACGGTAATAGGGTAAACACTTAGCCGGTGATATAAATCGGCTCTAAAGCGGCCTTGCGCTACCTCATGTTTTAAATCACGATTAGTGGCTGCTATTACCCTTACATCCACATATTTTGGCGTGTCTTCTCCCACTGTTTGTATTTCACCACTTTGCAACACCCGTAATAGTTTGCTTTGCATAGTCAATGGTAGCTCGCCAATTTCGTCTAAAAATAACGTGCCACCATCAGCTAACTGAAACTTACCTTGGCGGGCATTTTGTGCGCCAGTAAATGAGCCTTTGGCGTGGCCAAAAAACTCACTCTCTGCAAGATTTTCGGGGAGTGAGGCACAATTTAAGTGAATCAGCGGTTGATCTTTTCGGGCAGAATTTAAGTGAATATTACGGGCTACTAGCTCTTTCCCTACGCCCGTTTCTCCTAACACCAATACACTAAAATTAGAGGCTGCAACGAGTTTTATTTCATTTTTTAGCGTTTGCATTACAGGGCTTTGGCCAATAATTTCGCCGCCATCGCGAGTAAGTGCATCACGCGTTAGCGCTTGTACAAGGGCGTTTGAATGCTGAGCATGGTGTTTGTAATGGGCAAGCTCTAGGGCTGTTTTAAAATGCGCACTGCACAGTGTTTGTAAGGTGCTGAGTGTATCTGCACTAATACTGCTAAAGGCATTTGCGTTTAAGCTATCGAATGTAAGCAGGCCTAGCAAAGTGCTTTTATCGTAAAGGGGTAAGCCTAAGCAAGCATGCACAGGAATATCGCCCGTTTTGGCCAGCAGTAGGCCGTCGTATGGGTCGGGCAGGGGGCAGTCGTGTGCAAACTGTAATGCGTGGCTTGCACTACAAATGGCCGCTAATCGTGGGTGCTCTGCTATTTTAAAGCGCCTACCAAGGCTGTCGGGCATCAGACCTTTGATGGCTAAGGGCTTGAGTTGCTCGCCCTGCACGACAAGTAATGCACTGGCATCACTAGGTATTACACGTTCAACCGTTGCCAATAATTGATCAAAGCTGTGCTCGTGCAGCGTGCTTTGGGCAAGCTCTAAAGCCACTTGGGTAAGGTTGAATTGTTGATTCATGTCAAAATGACCTATTCGTGTTTTTATGATTTAAATTAGAGTGTGTCATAAAGACTCAATTTGTAAAGTGTTTATATTTAACTAACTGAATATTAATGTTTTATTTTATTGGCACGCTATGTGTAATAGCTAAGTGACGTTAATGGTTACTGAGGTAGTTATGAACACACTTACACTAAATAATGTAAACAACCAGGTTGAGTTAGGCGCATTTTTTAAATCGCTATTATTTACTGTTAATGCAGTATTAGGGCTTAGCGCTATTTGTATGGTTGTGAGCATTTTAATTAGTTACCCGTACGCAGAGCACTTTTCGATGCAGGTACAAATATCAGCGCATATTAGTACGATTGTAGTGGCAGCTATTTTAAAAGTTAGTTATGTGCTGCGTTGTGTTGCGCAACATGGTTTAGGGCAGGAAGTACGCTAATGCGCCCACTAAATTTAACAGAGCCAATGCCAGCGCACATAGCTATTCATCAGGTAACAAAATGGCCGTTATGGATGCTTGCTTTTAGACCCTACTTTTTAGCAGGCGGTTTGCTGGCATTTTTATCGATAGGGTATTGGCTACTTATTTTAACGGGCTATGCTAGTTGGCACTTAACCATGCCAGCCACACTTTGGCACGCGCACGAAATGCTATTTGGCTTTGCAGGAGTGGTAGCAGTCGGTTTTTTACTTACGGCGGCACAAACTTGGACAGGCGTTGAAAGTATAAGTGGCAAAGCACTTATGCTACTTACTTTTGTATGGATAAGTGCTCGTTTAGCATTTTTTATAAAGCTGGCTGATTTTGCTAATGCTAATTTATGGCTTGTTACTGTGCTACAGCTAGCATGGTGGTTAGGGGTAATTACGGCGCTGGCTAATATGCTAATAGCAGCACGCAGTAAAAATAATTACCCGTTTTTAGTTATTTTAGGCGTGTTGTGCGCCCTTAATACTCTTTATTTACTCCTTGTTTTAAATAACAACATGCAGCTTGCTTTGGCTGTGGTTGACACTGCGGTATTGGTTGTCAGCTTACTGGTCGGCATTGTAGCAGGGCGGGTTATTCCTTTTTTTACAGCTAAAGGCTTAGCGCTTAGCGAGCAAGTACGCACTCCTAAAATTGATAAAGCAATGCTGTATTTATCAATATTGGCAATTACTTTATTTTTTATCAGTAAATTATTTTTAAGCTCAATTAGCCCTGCATTAATTGTTGCAATGGTGGCTGCGCTTCACTTAATTCGCGCAAAACTTTGGTGGCATGCAAACGTGCTAAAAGTGCCTTTATTATGGTCTTTGCATTTTTCTTATTTTGCTTTAGGTGCTGGCTTAATGATGATTGCATTTAGCTTTTATACAAGCGTAATACCTTTCAAAGATGCGCTCCACCTTATCACTATTGGCACAATAGGGATGATGATTTTAGCCATGATGACCCGTGTATCACTTGGGCATACAGGGCGTACGCTTAATACACCTAAATATATATCTGTTGCTTTTACGCTTGTGCTGGTGGCAGCTATTACTCGCTCCATACTCCCCTTAATTATTGCGCCACACTTTGCTTGGCAGATCAGTGCCTTGCTGTGGTTAGTGGCTTTTTTGTTATTTTTAATTTACTGCACACCTATATTAACGCGCCGTCGTGTTGATGGGCGCCGTGGTTAGTTTATCTACAGGACTACATTATGTTATCTGATAAAACCATTGAGATTGTTAAAAGCACTGTTCCGTTATTAGCGCAAGCCGGCACGGTTGTGACCGATCATTTTTATAAGCGACTATTTAGCCATAACCCAGAGCTTAAAAATATTTTTAATATGAGCAACCAAAACACCGGGCGCCAGCAATTTGCTTTGTTTAACGCCTTAGCGGCATACGCCCAAAATATTGATAACTTAGCGGTGTTAAAAGAGGCATTAGCGCGCATTAACCATAAGCACACCAGTTTAAATATTTTACCAGAGCACTACCCCATTGTTGGTGCTCACTTAATTGGCACCTTAAAAGAGCTAATACCAGAGCAGTTTACGCCGGATGTAGAATACGCTTGGCGTGAAGCTTACACACTGCTTGCTGATATTTGTATTACCGAAGAAGCGGCTTTATATGAGCACAGTAAAAATAAACACGGTGGTTGGGCGGGCACGCGCCAATTTGAAATAACCAACAAACAGGTTGAATCAGCACTCGTAACAAGTTTTACACTAACGCCTATAGATGGCAAAGCGGTGATTACCCATAAACCAGGCCAGTATTTAGGGATTAAAGTTAAACCAGCGGGCGCTGAATATGAAGAAATTCGCCAGTATTCTATTTCACAAAAAGCCAATGGTAAAAACTACCGTATTAGCGTTAAAAAAGAGCTACAGCCAAAACCTGGCATGGTGTCTAATTATTTACACTCACTAGCTCAAGGCGACGTAGTTGAACTATACCCGCCTGCAGGTGATTTCTTTTTACGAAATAGTAAAAACCCAGCGGTACTTATTTCAGCAGGTGTAGGGCAAACCCCAATGCTTGCGATGCTCGAAACGCTATTAAGCGATAACCCTAAGCAAAATATTATGTATTTACATGCGTGCGAAAATGCGCAGCAGCACTCGTTTGCACACTATTTAAATGAATTAAGTGCGGCTTATAACAGCTTGCAAACTATTACGTGGTTTAATCAAAGTAGTGATAGGGCTGATTTTACAGGGTTAATGGACTTAGCTGCCATAAAAACACAGTTACCTCTTACAAATGGCGATTTTTACTTATGTGGCCCCGCTGGGTTTATGGCGTTTGTGAAAAGCCAGTTACTGGCACTAGGTGTTAAAAACGAGCATATTCATTACGAAGTGTTTGGTCCACATCAAGACTTATAAACCAAGTGAAAAACGATAAAGGCACACAGTATTAATGCTGTGTGCCTTTTTAATAGTATTTTATTGTGCTTTACAACTTACGTTTTTAAGCTCAATAGACATATCTTTTTTAGGATAATAAAGCACGCACTGCTTGCCGATTATTTGTAAAACAAACTTTTCTGGCTTGATATTATGCGCGCCCATTATGGGCATACCATTTGAGTCTTTACTATTTCCATGGCTTAATAATAGCTCGCTGCGTTTAGTAAAAACGGTGTCGGCCAGTGTAACTAGTGTGCCGCCCTTTGCTTTTATAATCGCTTGCTGGAGCGTGGCTATAACGCCTGGGTTTACCTCGGTAAGTAGTGCAGGCTTAGCAGTGGCATTACTCATACTGTTACAGCCTCCAATAAATAATAAGGTTAATATTGCCAGTAGTTTAGCCATTACTTATCCTTATTTAACGTAGGCCAGGTTAAATCCATATTGCCACGGTTAACGTTATTAGGTGCGTTTAAAGGTAATAGCTGCTTGCTATCGCCAGCAGCGCTTTGTACTTGCGTTTTAATACTTGCAGAGGCGGTGCTAACAGGGCACGTGCCGTTATTATCAATATGATAAAGCGCAGTAGAGAGTAGCCCTTCGTTTGGATTGCCTAATTGATTATCAAAGTCGTCACTGACTACACAGCCTTTTACATCAGCATCAAACTGTGGTGTAGGCGTTGGCGTAAAGCCTGCTGCATATTCACCAAACCCTTTACTGTTAATACCGCTAAATTGAATGGTGTAATAGGTGGTGCCACAGTTATGTGTTGGGGTAAAACCGTATGGTTTACCGCAGGTTGTGTCGCCAATGAGCACTACCTCGGCGTCAATGCCTTTTAAGCCATTAATAAAGGCTTCTGAGGCTGAACACGTACCCGATGTACTAAGCACATACACCTTAGATAGGTTTAAATCGGGGAGGCTTTCGCCAGTGCTAAAAAAAGTTGAGTAATCAATTTCTTCATCTATAAACGGAAAAGGCGACTCTACCGGTTGTTTATCGTTTTGCTGAGTTTGGTAATAAATACGGTTTTGAATGTTGGCGCTGCCCGCCACCATGTAAGCCAGCTGCGAAGAAAGCGCTAATAAACCGCCTCCGTTATACCTAAAGTCGATAACAAGCTCTTCCACGTTATCGGTTTTAAATTTATTAACTGCAGCAATTAAGCCTTCTTGGGCAATACCTATATGGCTATTAAACTGCATGTACCCTACGCTAGTGCCATTTGCAGTGGTAATGGTTTTTACGTTTTGTACAGGTGTTTGCTCTATGTTGCCGGCAGTTACGTTAAAGGTTTTTTCAGCGCCATTGTTACTGCGCACAACGATGGTGTGCGAGTCGCCATTAGTGGGGCTAAATAATCCTTCGTTTAAGGTATCTACGCCTGCTTGTGTGCTGGTATTAATGCTTACGCCATCAACTTCAAGTACGGTATCGCCACGTTGAAAACCAATTTGGCTTGCTGGTGAGTCGTCTTCTAGGTAGGCAACACGTAAAATTCTATCAGCTGGGTCGCCAATAAATGCCCAATTTATACCATAGCCTGAGGTTACACCTGATTGCGCTTCTTGAAAGTAGTCCTCAGAAGGCTCTGAAAAATGAAAATTATCTTTTTTAGCACCAGAGTCGGTTAGTTCTTCGGTTTTTAGTTGGGCAAAATAATCGGCCACTGTAGCAAAGTTTTCAGGGTCGTTATCGGCTATTTCATCATACCAAAGGTAGGTTTCGTCGCTCCACGAGCGAAGCCAAAGCTTTTCGTAAAGGGCTGAACCGGCTTGGTCTGGGTAAGGCTCATTATTATTAAACGGATCGTTACCTGTGCGTGGGTTTTCGCAAAAGTTTTTTAACTCCTCCGATGGCTCAAATACACCTGCCGTCCATGTCGGGGCTGTGTTTGCAGGAGGTGTGACGACTGGGTCGGGCGTTTCATTCATGCTGCTACCACCGCCACAGCCCACAAGCGTTAGACTTGAAAGTGCAGCAATAATAGCGAGTGTTGCTTTATTATTTTTAAACATACAAAACTACTTTTTGTAAATAAGTTGTTTAAAATACTACAACACCCGCTCATTTATTCAACGTATTCGCCCCTAAATTATGTAAATGAGTGTATACACTTAGGTGTGCTACAGCTTACTTGCGCTGCTTTTATCTGCAAATGCTTGTTTTTGCCAGGCATCAAATAGTTTTTGTTGTTTGTCTGATATTTTTAAGCCGTATGTTTTTTGCATATAGGCGTAGGTGTCGGCAATGCGCTTACGGGCATAAAAAGGAGGCTCTACAACGCGTTGTTTAAAGTTAACCTTTACTTTGCAGCGGCCATATTGGGCAGCGTTTTCGCTAAGCATACCAAAGCGATAGTTAGAGCGATCTGCGTTAATTTCGCCAATTGCGGGGGCTAAATTGTTTATATCGGCTTCCATTTTTCTAAATTTAGCACTGACCTTGCGACAGTTTTTACGGCCACCGTTTTGCCAGCACTGTAGCTGGTGACCAAATTCCCACGCCGGCACTATATGCTCCCACTCTATACGCAGTGCACGTACATTAACTTTACCAGAGGAAGTTAACGTATTACGCGGAATATAACCACAGTTGCTAGGGTCGGGGATTAGCTTTTTACCTTGCTTTTTAATGTCGCAGCCGCAGTAAAGGCTTTTGGCGTTTTCGGGTAGGGTTTTAATTAAGTGCCTTTTAGCCGTTGAAAAACGGGTAAATTCTTCACTCGATGCAGAAAAACAAATACAACAAGCCACAAAGGCCAAAATAAATTTAAGCATATCCATCACATACGTGAACTACAGGAGGCGCTAGTCTAAAGTTTTGCTGCTAAAAGATAAAGCCTGAACAAATTTTAATCCGCAATGCTTAGTACACTCTATACTGATATAAAAAATAGCGAGGAGATGACTATGCTAGGTGCTTTTTCAATAAGTTTAACGGTTAAAGATATTAGAGCCTCAAAAGCGTTTTACGAAAAGCTGGGCTTTAGCGAGTTTGCAGGTGAGATAGAGCAAAGCTGGTTAGTGATGAAAAACGGTGAGCATTTAATTGGCTTGTTCTCGGGTATGTTTGATAAAAACATGCTGACCTTCAATCCTGGCTGGGATCAAAACGCACAAACCGTTACAGAGTTTAAGGATGTTGATACGCTTAGCGAATATTTTCAAAACGCTCATATCCAGGTTGAACCTGTGGGTGATAAAAGCTTTATTATTACAGACCCAGACGGCAACCCTATTTTGATTGACCAACACGTGTAAGTTTTTTTAGCCTAACGTTTTGTATTAATAAAATAATACCGCATAAACAAAATAGTACGCTGGTGGCTGCAAAACTGATGAGGAGCGGGTTGTTAAAATCTTCTCGCTCGCCGTAATCCATTATGTGTAGCATCCAAAAAAAGTCGAATATGCGCCATAGTGTGCTGCGAACGGTGATAACTTTGCCGTTAATTGCATTTAAATACAGCGTAGTATTAAAGGTGTCGTTAAATTGTACTTGCCACACATTTGTTTTGTATCCCACCTCTCGAGTGCCTTGTTTTAAAAGCGTTGTGCTAATTGGCTTAGCGTCGATGAGTAAATGCGCTTGTGCATTAGCGGTAATTTGTATTTTGGTGGGTGGCTGAAAAGGGCGCCCCGTTAAACCATTAAAGCTTTGCTGCTCGCCACTATTAATAACAGTAATAAGCGGGGTCGTTAAAAAGTGCTCAAACACTATTTGCGTGGGGTTAGGCACTTGCGCAGTAATATTATCGAGTGATGTGGGGTAGTCTGCTTGAGTAAATGGGTTTGTAAGTGTACGCTTAGCAAGGTGCTTACCGTGTACGTATTCAAGTGGTATCGCGCTCATTACTAAGCCGCCTAACAGCCAAGCTAAAATTTGTAAGGCAAGTAAATAGCCTAGCCACTTATGTAGTTTTCGAGCGCGCTTAAATAGTTGTTTTCTCATTTTGTGCTTCTTATTATTTTTTAGCGTTAGTGTATTACAACAACCCATGCTTTTACTGCGGCATTTTGTCGCAGTTATTCATAAGCTTACTCTAACTTTATAAAAATAATAAAAAGGAGCGATAAAAAATCAGCGAGGCTGCGTTTAATGCTCACGCAAGGCATTTATTAGCCCTTGTTTGCTCATTTTAGAGCGGCCGCTAATGCCGAGCTCTTTAGCTTTATTATACAGCTGCTTTTTAGTGCGCTGCTCATACTTTGAGGCTTTGCCGCCTTTAACAGCGGTTTTATGAGTATTGCTATTAGCAATGCGCGCGGCTTTTTGTTTGCTCATTCCTTCATCTCGAAGCGCATCGTACTGATCGTCGTTTTTAATTTGCGGGCCATGATCTACCATAATTGTCCTCCTGAAGCGTTTAATTACACAGTGTGTGTATAACTTTCATACATAAACGGTAAAATTAAGCGTAACTAGCCTAACCCGTTTTATAAGGCAAATTAGGTGCCAATGGCGTTTAAACAGGTATTTTCTATGAATAAAGCCATGTTTAGCGCTTAGTTGATTTGGTATAAAAGTAAAACTGCGTTAAAGTTTGCGATGAAACTATAAGAGGGTAAAAAGCAGACAATGTCGGAAATTCAATTTTTAAATGTAGATCTAGAGCTTGAGTCTAAACAAGATATTAGCGCCCTAGTGGCAGACTTAAAGAAAAACGCGATGGTTTTGCATTATGACAAAGACGAATATCGTCAATTGGCGCGTATTGAAGCCTCAGGTGATATAACCACGCCAGACAAAGCAATCAACCACTTATGTGAATTAATAGAGTCGTGTTCACGTAATGCGCTTAAGCAGTGGCTAAGCTGTTCGCGCAGAACGTTTGATATAGGCTTTGAGTCGGGCACGTCACCTAAGTGTTTTAACCAAGCTCTACATGCAGATACACTGCTACGCATATCTGCCATTGGCGCTGGTATGGAAATAACGATTTACCCTATCGAAAAGTAGCCATAGTTGATTATTTGCGCTCGACAACCGCTGCGGTCATTTTTGATACGCAGCAAAGCTCGCCGCGGCTATTGGTTATTTTTATTTCCCATACAGAACTGCGCTTACCAATATGAAATGCACGAGTAACGGCGGTTAAAGTGCCATTTCGAGAGGCCTTTAAGTGGCTGGCGCTAATTTCCTGTCCAACACAATAAAATTTTGTAAAGTCCACGACAAAGTTAGCGGCGTAGCTTGCTACGGTTTCGGCAAGTACCACATTTGCGCCACCATGTACCATACCAATAGGATTATGATGCTCAGGAATAGCAGGCATGGTAGCCACTAGGTAATCATCTCCTATTTCGGTTATTTCTATGCCCATGGTTTTCATCAGCGTGCCTTGGCCGTTTATTCCCTCATCTAACTGTTTGCAAAGCTCTAATGTGATGGGTTGATGCCAAATACTCATAATTACTCCTTTATATTGAAAGCAAATTTATAGCATTTTAAATACTGAACGTCTGTAATTACCTAAAATTTATCCAAGTGCGGTGTATTTAGCTATTTTAAAGCACAATTTAAATTTGCGATTTTTATTTAACTGTATATACTCACAGTTAAATGTACTGTATGGAAAACCAGTTGTATGCGACCATTAACTAAACGCCAAGCTCAAATACTCGAACTAATAAAAGTTTTTATTAAAGACACTGGTATGCCTCCTACACGTGCCGAAATTGCGCAAACACTAGGTTTTAAAAGTGCCAATGCCGCAGAAGAGCACTTAAAAGCGCTTGCCAAAAAAGGTGTTATTAAAATGAAACCAGGCGCAAGCCGTGGTATTCAATTGGTTGAAGAAGAAGAGCCAGAGCAACTAGGCCTACCATTAATAGGTAGAGTTGCAGCGGGTTCGCCTATTTTGGCGCAAGAACATGTTGAGAGTCACTGTAAAATAGACCCACTTATGTTTAAACCAGCCGCCGACTTTTTACTGCGTGTTAACGGCATGAGTATGAAAGATATAGGTATTATGGATGGTGACTTGCTTGCCGTACACCGTACTCAAACAGCAGAAAACGGCCAAGTTGTGGTTGCGCGAGTAGATGAAGACGTAACCGTAAAACGCCTAGAAAAAGCAGGCCGAAAAGTATTATTACACGCCGAGAACGAAGAGTTTAAGCCAATTGAAGTAGACCTTGAAAACGAATCTTTTAATATTGAAGGGTTAGCCGTTGGCGTAATAAGAAATGCCGACTGGATGTAATTTTTAACTATTTTTAAGTAATATTTATAAATGCGCACTTTTAAGTGTGCATTTTTGTTTTAAAAACAGACCTTCCACCATCTCAAAGCGCCCTAAAATTATTTAGGCTGTAAACTTTTTTTCACTCATACTTTTATCTTCCTAGGCGTGTTACATCCCTTAATTTTGCTCGTATCTTGGCTGTTAAATAACAATTTAATACGCCGTCATTTAGTCAATTTTAAAATATCACTTGATTGTTTTTTATACTAAAACTTGCTTGTTGTACGTTTTTTAGCTAATCATTAATGTGCTGGACTAACAATAACTCACAGCTTTTTAGTTATGAGAACACACAATATACACAAACCTTTTGTTGTCCTAGCGATACCAATTAAAAATAAGATTGGTTAAAAAATAAAAATAACGAATTGGCGTTTAAGCCGTATGCCTCTTCGCTTTGCATTCGCAATAGCATCAAAGGAGCCGTCACATGGGTAAACTGACCTCTACCTTGTGGCTTGTGTTGATTATGTTCCCGCAGCAAGTGCTGGCTAATAGCCAATACAATATGCGCAAGGGCGTAACCGATATAAGTAATAATGTATATCAGCTACACATGACCATATTTTTAATATGTTGTGTGATTGGGGTGATAGTGTTCGCAATAATGTTTTGGGCACTGATTCATCACCGTAAATCTAAAGGGGCAGTTCCTGCCCAATTTCATGAAAGTACCAAAGTAGAAATTCTTTGGACTGCCATTCCGTTTGTTATTTTAATTGCCATGGCAATTCCTGCCACTAAAACCCTCATTGCGATGGAAGATGCCAGTAAGGCCGACTTAACCATTAAAATTACAGGGTCACAGTGGAAGTGGCATTATGAATATATGGGTGAAGACGTAGAGTTTTACTCTATTTTATCTACCCCTCAAGACGAAATAGCCAACCTTGCTAATAAAAACCCCAATTACTTACTTGAGGTTGATAAACCTTTAGTACTGCCAATTAATCAAAAGGTGCGTTTTTTAATGACCTCTGATGATGTTATTCACTCTTGGTGGGTACCCGATTTTGCCGTTAAAAAAGATGCCAATCCGGGGTTTATCAACGAAACGTGGACCAACATTAACGAAGAAGGTATTTACCGAGGACAGTGTGCAGAGCTGTGCGGTAAAGATCATGGTTTTATGCCCGTGGTGGTTGAAGCTAAATCGCAAGAGGACTTTAACGCATGGCTTGCAGATGCTAAGCAAGCTAAGCAAAAAGCCGCACTTGCTGATGCAGCATTGCTTGAGACAACAATTCCTAAAGAAGAGCTAATGACACTAGGTGAGCAAGTGTATATGGCAAGTTGCGCTGCGTGTCATCAACCTACAGGTATGGGCTTACCGGGCGTATTTCCTGCGTTAAAAGGCAGCCCCATTGTTTTGGGTGATATAAAAGATCACATTGATGTAGTGATTCATGGTCGCCCAGGAACTGCAATGCAGGCATTTGCAAAGCAGCTCTCAATTAAACAACTTGCAGCGGTAATTACCTATAAACGTAATGCGTGGGGTAATGAAACGGGTGATGTCATCCAACCTAGTGAAATTCAGGCAGCACTTGATGCGGAGGCGAACTAATGAGTAGCATAGTAGAACAACCTAACGCCAATGACGCTCACCACGGCCATCACCCAGCCAAAGGTTTTAAACGTTGGTTATACACAACAAACCATAAAGATATTGGCAGCATGTACTTAATTTTTTCGCTGACTATGTTTTTAATTGGCGGTGCAATGGCCATGGTTATTCGGGCTGAGTTATTTCAGCCAGGATTACAATTGGTAGACCCACACTTTTTTAACCAAATGACCACAGTACACGGTTTAATTATGGTGTTTGGTGCTGTTATGCCAGCCTTTACGGGGCTTGCTAACTGGATGGTACCGCTCATGATTGGCGCGCCAGATATGGCACTGCCCAGAATGAACAACTGGAGCTTTTGGATTTTACCCTTCGCTTTTTTAATTTTATTGGCCTCGTTATTAATGCCTGGAGGCGGCCCCGCATTTGGCTGGACGTTCTATGCGCCGCTTTCAACAACGTACAGTAACGACAACACCGCAATGTTTGTGTTTGCAGTGCACATTATGGGGATTAGCTCAATTATGGGCGCAATAAACGTTATTGTGACCATTGTTAATTTACGTGCCCCAGGCATGACATGGATGAAGCTACCATTATTCGTTTGGACATGGCTAATAACCGCATTTTTATTAATTGCTGTTATGCCCGTACTGGCCGGAGCGGTCACTATGGTGCTCACCGATAAATACTTTGGAACCAGCTTTTTTGATGCGGCAGGCGGCGGCGATCCGGTGATGTTTCAGCACATATTTTGGTTTTTTGGTCATCCCGAAGTGTACATCATGATTTTACCCGCCTTTGGTATTATTTCGACCATAGTGCCTACATTCTCACGTAAAAAACTATTTGGTTATGCCTCAATGGTTTACGCAACCTCCTCTATTGCATTACTGAGCTTTATAGTGTGGGCACATCATATGTTTACGACCGGTATGCCCGTTGCTGGCGAGCTATTTTTTATGTACGCGACCATGCTGATATCGGTGCCTACAGGGGTAAAAGTATTTAACTGGGTAGCCACTATGTGGCGAGGGTCAATAAGTTTTGAAGTGCCCATGCTATTTAGTATTGCCTTTATTGTGCTGTTTACTTTAGGGGGCTTTTCGGGGCTGATGTTGGCTATAACCCCTGCTGATTTTCAGTATCACGATACTTACTTTGTGGTGGCGCACTTTCATTACGTGTTAGTTACGGGGGCAATATTTTCGATTATGGCGGGGGCTTATTATTGGCTGCCTAAGTGGACGGGCAACATGTACAACATTGCCTTGGCTAAGTGGCATTTTTGGTTATCGCTGGTAAGCGTAAATGTATTGTTTTTCCCTATGCATTTTGTAGGGCTGGCAGGCATGCCGCGCCGTATTCCCGATTACGCCCTGCAGTTTGCTGATTTTAACGCAATCATAAGCATAGGTGGGTTTGCCTTTGGTTTATCGCAGTTACTCTTTGTGGCTGTGGTAATTAAATGTGCCCGAGGGGGCGATAAAGTCCCTGCAAAAGTATGGGATGGTGCTGAAGGTTTAGAGTGGGAAGTGGACTCTCCTGCGCCGTATCATACTTTTTCTACGCCGCCGGAAATTAAATAATGACACATGCACCGCTATTAAAGCGCCTAATTCTTATTTGTATAGGTATGTTTGCTTTTGCATTTGCCTTAGTGCCCTTATATGACGTGTTCTGCGACATAACTGGGCTTAATGGCAAGCCGTCGCTTGAACAAGCTAAACAAAGTACACAGGTTGCACAAAATCGAGAAATAGGTGTGAGCTTTACAACCCATGCGCAAAGTGGTGCGCCGTTTATTGTTAAATCTAAAGAATACAGTGTTGATGTGAAACCAGGTGCCATGCGTGAGGTAATGTTTAGCGCAAAAAACACCAGTGATATCGATAAAGTAATGCAAGCGGTGCCTTCTGTATCGCCCGGAAAGGCAGCCAAGTACTTACATAAAATAGCGTGCTTTTGCTTTGATCAACAACCCCTAAAAGCGGGTGAAGAGCTTGAGTTTAAGCTGCTTTTTTATGTTGATACTGCACTGCCGAGCGATGTAGAAGAGCTAACTTTATCGTACACCGTATTTGATATTAGTGAGCAGCTAGTAGCAAGTAATAACTAGCCTGCATGTCTAGTGTAAAACTAGGAGCAAGTAACATGAATCAAGATTATGAAAACTACTACGTACCCGAGCAAAGTCCTTGGCCCATAGTGGGCGCGGTGGCGTTATTTTTTATTGCAGTGGGTGCGGCTTTAACAGTCATGAACTTAGAAAGTGAAGGGGGCAGCGGTGTGTACTTGCTATATGCAGGCATTGCAGTGCTGCTGTATATGATTTTTAGCTGGTTTAAAAATGTAATTAGCGAGTCTGATCAGGGCTTATATTCAGCGCAAATGGACCGCTCATTTCGACAAGGAATGAGCTGGTTTATATTCTCTGAAGTTATGTTTTTTATGGCCTTTTTTGGCGCATTATTTTACGCCCGCATACTGTCGGTGCCTTGGCTTGGCGGCGCTGGGAATAATGCGATGACCAACGAGGTGCTTTGGCCTACCTTTGAGGCCGTATGGCCACTACTAACCACACCGGCAGGTGAAACCACACAAGCTATGGGGTGGCAAGGCTTACCCCTTATTAATACGCTTATTTTATTAGCGTCTTCGGTTACTTTGCATTTTGCTCACGTAGCCATTGAAAACAATAAACGTAAACCGCTAAAAGTGATGCTAGGGGCAACCATTTTATTGGGTGTGTGCTTTTTAGCATTGCAGGTAGAAGAATATATTTATGCCTACAACGACTTAAACTTAACTCTAGATGCAGGCATTTACGGGAATACATTCTTTTTGCTGACAGGTTTTCATGGCATGCATGTGACCCTTGGCGCCATCATTTTGTTTGTTGTATTTGTGCGTATTTTAAAAGGCCACTTTACGAAAGATAAACATTTTGCGTTTCAAGCAGCGGCTTGGTACTGGCATTTTGTTGATGTGGTGTGGCTGTGTTTATTTGTTTTTGTGTATGTGTTGTAACGGCTAATGGTGAGTGATTAGCCTTTATAAAACCAAGTTTTACAGCGGCTATCACCATCACCAAAACCACCAGAGAAAACAGCACGCGACGGCCTAAAAAATGCGACATAGGCCGACCGCCAGATTTATCGGTCACCATAATAAATAGCGCTCTAAACAAGTTGAAAAGTATAAATAGTAACAGCAGCACAATAATAATTTTAATAATCACTGGGTTGACCCTTTATGCAGTTAATTTTAAGGCGTAAACAAAAGCTTAGCTCATTTATCGCACTTTGCGTTGTGGTAGCTGTGGTGCTGGTATGTGTACGTTTAGGGTATTGGCAATTAGCAAGGGCTGAGCAAAAGCAGCAACAGCTAACAGCTATAGCTAACATGCAAACCCAAGGCGTAATGAGCTGGCAGCAATTACAGGCAATGCCTTCAAAGTGGAATAAAACAGGTGTAGTGGTTGAGCTTGTCGGAAAAATAATAAATCAGCAATACTGGCTTTTAGATAACCAAGTTTACCAAGGGCAAGTCGGTTACGATTTATTGGTTTTATTTAAGCCAAGCCAAGCAAGTGGCGCTTTACTCGTTAATTTAGGGTGGGTAAAAGCACCTATTTCACGCAGCGAACTACCTAACATTCAACTTCCTAAACGTAATATTACGCTTAAAGCGCAGATAAAAGAGCAAAATTTAACGAGCTTTAACTTACAAACCAATTCGACAAAACAAGACCTTCAAAAACGAATTCAAGCAATAGATTTAAAAAAGCTAAGTGAGCAGAGTAATCAATCGTTATTTAATTTTATGGCTTATCGTCAAGGTGCTGGAGATGCGCTAGCTATACCGCATTATAAAGCGGTGGTGATGAGTCCGCAAAAGCACCAAGCGTATGCAGTGCAATGGTTTTTAATAGCCTTAGCCTGTGTAGTGGTGGCCATTTTTGCCAGTAAAAAGAGGACTAACAATGAAAAATAACCCCTTAGTTTTGTTTGTTGTATGTTGCGCTGTACCGCTAGTACTTGCATACGGTGCGCTAAAACTAGACTGGTTGCCGAGCGCCATTACCAATAATGGCGAGTTTTTACAGCACGAAGTAAAGCTTGAAAACTGGCAGCAACATAACCCTAAGCAATGGACAATTGCGCTTAATTACTCCAATAAATGTAATGCTTCGTGCAATGAGCAGCTCAATGCACTTGATAACTTATATATCGCCTTAGGAAAAAATCAGGGCAAGGTTGATATGGCTGTAATGGGGGCGCCTAAAGTTAAAAACATTCCTTGGAAAACCTTTAACGCGCAACAAAATTTGCAGCCCGCTAGCCTGTATTTAATCGATCATATGGGTTTAGTGGTGCTTGAGTATCCGTTTAAAGAGCAGCCACAAGAAAACCGTTTAGTGCAAAAAGGTTTATTAAAAGATTTAAAAAAACTACTTAACTATTCTCGTTCAAGCTAATTAATAGCGCATTGTTAATGGGAGATTCCTATGTATAAAAATTATAAAAACTGGGTACTTGCAACGGGGTTACTTGCGCTGTTAGTGGTAGGGCTAGGTGCTTATACACGTTTAAGTGACGCAGGTCTTGGTTGTCCTGATTGGCCCGGTTGCTATGGCTTTTTAACTGTACCAAAGCATGAAGCCGATATCGCACTGGCTGCCCAAAGTTATCCAGATATGATGTTTGAAACCGCCAAAGCGTGGAAAGAAATGATCCACCGTTACTTTGCAGGCGCGCTGGGATTGCTTATTTTAGCGCTATTTGTGTTGGCTTTTGTAAAGCGCCATTACTCAAACACGCCGGTTAAATTACCGCTAGCCTTATTATTGTTAGTTATATTTCAGGCTGCGCTGGGTATGTGGACCGTTACTATGAACTTGCAACCGCTCATTGTGATGGGGCATTTGCTGGGGGGATTTAGTATTTTATCGCTAATCACTCTTTTATACCTGCGTTTAACTACTAAACCCATAGAGGGCGGAGATAGTAGCGCTAAAGGCTATTTTTCATTGAGCTTAGTTGCATTGGCTGTGTTGGTTATTCAAATTGCATTAGGTGGGTGGCTTGCAGCAAATTATGCGGCGCCACACTGTAATGGCCTACCGCTGTGTAGTTATGCGCAGCCATTTTCACTCAGTAGTGTGTTTCAGCTGCCGCTTGAGCACAGTAATTATGAGTACGGAGTGCTATCGCAACAGGCGCGTATGTCTATTCATTTACTACACAGAATTTGGGCGCTAGTTACATGTATTGTGTTGGCGCTAATTATGTGGCGTATATACAGTCAGGCGCAATCTGCAAAAATAAAACACTGTACTGTCAGCGTGCTTGTTGCGCTACTTTGCCAAATTAGTTTGGGGCTTGCGGTGGTGCATTGGCACTTTCCGCTTGGAGTGGCGCTGGCGCACAATTTAATGGCAGCTATCTTGTTATTGACTATGGTTAGGTTGTGTTACTACCTAAAAGCACGCACTTAAAGGGGAATAATTATGGCACTCACACTCGACAAAAAAGAACTACAGGTTATTAGCGCACACCCTTTTATTCAACGTGCTTATAATTTACTGCAAGATTACTTAGCTATTAGCAAGTTTAAAGTAGTGGCTATGTTGGTACTTACTGCCTGGGTTGGCTTGGCACTGGCGCCTGATGTAGGGCGAGGCATTGCAGTACAATTTATTAGTTTATTAGGCATTGGTTTGCTCTCTGGCGCTGCGGCGGTAATAAATCATGTTGTTGATAGCGAAATAGATACAAAAATGGCGCGTACACGCCACCGCCCTGTAGCCAAAGGCCGGCTTAGTAAAACCCATGCGCTAAGCTTTGCAGGCGTGATAGGGGTTGCTGGTTTTATAATGCTAATGCTTTGGGCAAACACCCTAACAGCCGTACTTACTTTGTTTGCATTAGTTGGGTATGCTTTTATTTATACCTCTTTTTTAAAGCGTGCCACACCGCAAAACATTGTGATTGGTGGCTTGGCTGGGGCAATGCCTCCTTTATTGGGCTGGGTTTCTGAAACCAATCAAATGGCAGCCGCGCCATGGTTACTAGTAATGATTATATTTACGTGGACCCCACCGCATTTTTGGGCACTGGCAATAGCACGCAAAAGCGATTACGAACGCGCTAAAATTCCTATGTTGCCAGTGACTCACGGTATCGACTTTTGTAAAACTTGTGTTGTGGCTTACACCATATTACTGGCACTTGTATGCGTATTACCTTATTTAATTGGTATGTCGGGCGATATTTATCTAGTAGGCGCATGTGTGCTCAATGCACTCTTTTTGTATAAAGCAGTTAAGCTTAAATTAGCCCCGAGCGATGACACCGCAATGGACTTATTTCGCTTTTCAATTGTGCATTTAATGGTACTCTTCGTGATCTTATTTATAGATAAATGGCTCCCTTTATGAAGCAGTTACGGATTAGCTTAGTTGTAATTTTTTCGTTTTTATTAGTCGCTTGCTCAGAGCAAAATAGTGCACCCGATGTGCAAGCCTTAGTGTATGAGCAAGCAAAGCCTCTTTCTGATTTTACTCTTAACGACCAAAACGGTGAGTTAGTCACCAAAGCGCAATTTTTGGGGCAGTGGAACTTAGTGTTTTTAGGCTATACCAGTTGTCCAGATATTTGCCCATTAACGCTTGCTAAACTAAACAGCGTGTATAAAAAGTTACATAACGAATACCCACTGCAAATTTGGTTTATGTCGGTAGACCCTCAACGCGATACGCCGGTAAAGCGCAAAGCGTATATTGATTATTTTAACCCTGATTTTTTAGCTGTTTCGGGTGAGCACAAAAACCTATTCCCCGTGGTTAGAGAGCTTGGCCTAATTTATGCCATTAGTGACTCGCAAGAATCAGAATATGCGGTCGATCATAGTGCTTCGGTGGCTTTAGTTGATGAAAATGGAGCGGTAAGAGCCATATTTAAGCCTGAGTTCCAACAAGGAAATGTGCCCCTTATTAATACCACTCAACTCATTAGCGAATTTAAACAAATAGCGGATTACTATAAAAACTAGTTTTAAACTTTTCACGAATTTTAAAAGGAGCTTAAGCTCCTTTTTTGCTTTTTAGCGTCACTTTTAAAAGTTTTATTAATTTTTTTGAGCCTTTTATGGCAATTTTAATAACTAAGGCTAAGCTTTTGTTATGAATTGACAGGGAAAGTCCTGAAAAAATGCTAAAACTTCCAAGCGAACTTGCGATTATGCAAGTAGAGACTCTTCACCAAGATTTATTACAAGAACTCAATAGTAACAACGATATTTGTTTAGATGTCAGTGAGGTTGTTTCAGCCGATACCGCGTCAATTCAACTTTTGTGTGCCTTACAAAAACACCTACTTACCATACACCATAAAATTGTATGGGTAGGCAGCAGTGATGCACTTCAAAACGCCATTAATCAACTTGGCTTAAGTCAATATTTAACACTTGAAAGTAAAGGTTAGAGGTTTATATGAAGAAAATTTTAGCGGTTGATGATTCTGCGTCAATGCGTCAAATGGTGAGCTTTACGCTTAAAACCGCAGGTTTTGATGTTACCGAAGCAAAAGATGGCAGCGAAGCCCTCGCGATTGCCAAGCAGCAAAGTTTTGATGCGGTAATTTCAGATGTAAATATGCCCATTATGGATGGCATTACGCTTATCAGAGAGCTCAGGGGTCTTCCTGATTACAAATTTACGCCGCTACTTATGCTAACCACAGAGTCAGGATTAGATAAAAAAGTAGAAGGTAAAGCAGCTGGCGCAACAGGCTGGATTGTAAAGCCTTTCAACCCAGATCAGTTACTAGCGGTACTTAAAAAGTAATTCGTTAACTGAGGAGTGCGGCGTGAGTATAGATTTAAGTCAATTTTTTGAAGTGTTCTTTGAAGAAAGTTTTGAAGGCCTAGATACAATGGAGGCCGAGCTATTAAATTTAGAGCCCGGCGAAGAAGACTTAGAAACAATAAATACTATTTTTAGAGCTGCGCACTCAATTAAAGGGGGCAGTGGCACCTTTGGCTTTAACTCTGTTGCTGAGTTTACCCATGTGCTAGAAACCCTACTGGATCAAATACGCCAAGGTGAGCGCGAACTCACCACCGAGCACGTTAATTTATTGCTTAAAGCTGTTGATTGCTTGCGTGGGTTACTCGGTGAGCTGCAAGCAGAGCAAGAGCCTGATTTATCACACGCTACAACCTTAAAAAAACAGTTTGAAATTGTACTCGAAATGCAAGCCGATTCAGCCCCAAGCGAGGTTAGCGAAGTCACGGCTGCTGCTGAGGTAAATACCTTTCAAATTGATTTTAAACCGCATCATCACCTTTTTAAAACAGGCAACGAGCCTTTATTTATGATCAGCGAATTAGCTGAACTCGGCGAGCTTGAAACACAGGCATTTTTAGACGATATCCCAGATATTAAAGACTTAAGCAGTGACGAGTGCTACTTACACTGGCGCTTTTTTTTAAATACCAGCGAAAAAGAAGCCGCCATTAAAGAGGTATTTGAATGGGTAGAAGATGATGTCGATATAAAAATAGAGCTCTGTGGCGGGTTATTTGATGAAGACACGTCTCACACCGCAACCCTGATGAAAAGAGCAACGACAGCACAGCTCAAACACCGTCTATTAGCGATGCTAAAAAAGCACCCGACAAACCTAAAAGCAAACCCACAGCCGATAAAAAGCCAACATCAGCACCAGAGTCTACCTCCATAAGAGTAGGAATAGACAAAGTAGACTCGTTAATAAACATGGTCGGTGAGCTGGTGATAACACAAGCCATGTTAAATCAGTTGAGCGAGCAAGAAATTAGCGAATCAACCATTACGTCATTACAAGAAGGTTTGGCACAACTGGCGCACAATACCCGAGACCTGCAAGAAAATGTTATGCGTATTCGTATGTTACCGATTAACTTTGTATTTAGCCGGTTTCCGCGCTTAGTGCGCGATATAGCGCAAAAACTAAATAAACAGGTGGAGTTAAAATTATTAGGCGAGCAAACCGAGCTAGATAAAACGGTAATGGAAAAAATATCTGACCCTATGGTGCACCTAGTCAGAAATTCGCTCGATCATGGCCTTGAAACAATTGAACAGCGGGTTGCCGCAGGTAAAGACCCAGTGGGCACCGTGACCTTAAATGCCTTTCATCAAGGCGGCAATATCGTGATAGAAATAATGGACGATGGGCAAGGCTTAAATACGCAAAAAATTAAAGAAAAAGCCATTGCTAATGAGCTGATCACCGCTGATTGTAATTTAACAGATGATGAAATTAACGAGCTTATTTTTATGCCTGGCTTTTCTACCGCCGATGCGGTTAGCGACTTATCTGGGCGTGGTGTAGGAATGGATGTTGTTAAGCGCAATATTCAATCTTTAAATGGCTCGGTTGAGGTTTCATCAGCGCCTGGCGTTGGCTCTACCTTTACAATTAGGCTGCCCCTTACACTTGCCATTTTAGATGGTCAATTAGTTAAAGTTGCCCAGCATACTTATATTATTCCGCTTATTTCTATTGTTGAATCACTACAGATTGATATCACTAAAGTAAGCCGAGTGGGTAAAGACTTAGATGTACTAAGGCTGCGTGACGAATACATTCCTATTTTACGCTTATATCAAATTTTTAATCATCAAAACGCCATAGAGTCATTAGACAAAACCTTGCTGGTGGTTGTTGAAACCGATAACCAAAAAGTGGGTTTGCTGGTTGATGACTTACTTTCGCAGCAGCAGGTAGTAATAAAAAGTTTAGAGGCCAATTATCAAAAAGTAGATGGGGTGTCTGGAGCAACTATTTTAGGCGACGGGCGTGTATCGTTAATTGTTGATATTAGCGGCTTAATAAAATTATCAGGGCTTAAAAAACCAGGTAGCCAAGAGCTAATCATAGAATCTAAAACACCTCTGGAGGCTTCATGATTAGTGAACAAAGCGAGCTAAACAACAAAATTGATTTAGGGCAACAGCAAGGCGTTAAGCAGTTTTTAACCTTTATTATGGCTGGCGAAGAATACGGCGTAGATATATTAACCGTGCAAGAGATCAGAAGCTGGGAAGAAATTACCGTACTGCCCAACGCGCCGGATTTTGTTAAAGGAGTGATAAACCTTCGCGGCACCATAGTGCCAATAATAGATTTACGCTTACGTTTTGGCCTGCCAAGCACTGAATATGGGCCATTAACAGTTGTTATTGTTGTAAAAGTTATTTTTGAAAACGATTCAAAAATAATGGGCATCGCAGTAGATGCGGTGTCAGATGTTTACAGCATTGCAGAGCAAGACGCCAAGCCCGTCCCTAGCCTGTCTGATTCGAGTAATTGTGAATATGTCGCAGGGCTGGTGAACGTGGGCGAAAAAATGGTCTCGTTAATTGATTTACAAAGAACAATGGATATATAGCCACAGCGCTATGTAGCAACAAAAACAAACATAAAGGTGGTGATGGGCATGGGATGGTTTAGTAATCCGAAGCAGTCAGAATCAAGTAATGACTTAATCGTTAATGCATTAAATAAATCATTAGCGGTTATTGAGTTTGAACCCAGTGGCAGAATAATTACGGCTAATTCAAACTTTTTAAATGCAATGGGATACCGTTTAGAGGAAGTGCAAGGGCAGCACCACTCTATGTTTGTTGAACCAGATGAAGCACAAAGCAGCGAGTATAAAAATTTTTGGCAACGCTTGCGCGGTGGTGAGTTTATTTCTAATGAGTTTAAGCGTCTTGCTAATGGAGGGCGAGAAGTATGGATCCAAGCTACCTATAACCCAATTATTGATAGCTAAGGGCAAGTGCTAAAAGTAATTAAATTTGCTACCGACATTACCGAACAAAAGAAACAGGCCGCTGAAGCGCAAGGCCAACTTGAGGCAATTAGTAAATCTCAGGCGGTGATTGAGTTTAATCTTGATGGCACAATTATTACTGCCAATGACAATTTTTTAAATGGTTTAGGCTATCAACTTAGCGAAATAAAAGGCCAGCATCATAAATTATTTGTCGACCCAGAATACGCTAAAACAAACGAGTATAAACAATTTTGGGATAAGTTAGGACGAGGCGAGTACGACTCGGGCGAGTACATGCGAATAGGCAAACAAGGGCAAGAAGTATGGATTCAAGCCTCTTATAACCCTATTTTCGATTTAAACGGCAAGCCTTATAAAGTTATTAAATACGCCAGTGATATCACCGCGCAAAAACAGCTAGAGCGCGAGTCTAAAAAGGCTGCCGATTTAGCAAGTGCGTTAACTGTTTGCCAAGCCAATGTAATGATTGCCGATAAAGACCTAAATATTGTATTTGTAAACGATCAGGTTAAATTAATGCTCAAAGCGCGAGAAACTGAGTTGCAAGGTGTGCTACCTAGTTTTTCTGTTGATAATTTAATAGGCACGTGTGTTGATGATTTTCATAAGCACCCAGCTCATCAACGCGAACTATTAAAAAACTTAAAACAACCTTATAAAACTGAGTTACGTTTAGCGGGGCTTATTTTTAGTTTAATTGCTACACCGTGGATAAACCATGAAGGTAAGCATTTAGGCACTATTGTTGAGTGGGAAGATATTACCGATAGCGTAGCAAAAGCAGAGCAAGAACGTGCTGAAGCACAAGAAAACTTACGAGTAAAACAAGCCCTTGATACCGTAGCAACAAACACCATGATAGCCGATGCTTCAAATGTAATTGTATACATGAACAACGCGGTTAAATCGATGATGAGTATTGCTGAAGATGATTTGAAAAAGGAGCTGCCAAACTTTGATAGCACCAATTTAATGCAGCAAAACATTGATATATTCCATAAAAATCCGGCTCATCAACAAAACCTACTAGCTAAGCTTACAACAACTTACCGAGCCGAAATAAAAGTAGGCGGGCGCACCTTTGGTTTAGTTGCAAACCCTATTTTTACACCAGAACAAGAACGCATAGGCACCGTAGTTGAGTGGGAAGATAGAACGGGCGAAGTTGCAATAGAAAAAGAAATTGCACAATTAGTCAGCGATGCAGGTAATGGCGATTTAGAAACCCGAGTAGATGAAAAAGGAAAAGAAGGCTTTTTCTTACGCTTAGCGCAGGGCTTAAACAGCTTAGTTGAAATTGTTGATGATGCCGTTAGTGATACCGCGCAAATGCTTGATGCAATGGCCAATGGCGACCTATCAAAACGCATAGAAAAAGAGTATCAAGGCTCGTTCGATAAGCTCAAGCAAGATGCTAATACCACAGCAGATAAATTGACCGATGTGATTAACCGAATTAACTCATCGGCCACATTAGTAGCCAGTGGCGCAGAGGAAATTTCGCAAGGCAACGCCGATTTAAGCCAGCGTACCGAAGAACAAGCTTCATCACTTGAAGAAACCGCCTCAAGTATGGAAGAAATGACCAGTACCGTAAGGCAAAATGCAGATAACGCAAAAGTCGCTAACGATTTAGCCGAAGAAACCTGTGAGAAAGCAATTCAAGGTGGTGAAGTAGTTAATAGGGCTGTAACGAGTATGTCGGCCATTAACGAGTCGAGTAAAAAAATTGCAGACATTATTGGCGTGATTGATGAAATTGCCTTTCAAACTAATTTACTGGCACTTAACGCCGCCGTTGAAGCAGCCAGAGCGGGTGAGCAAGGCCGTGGCTTTGCCGTTGTTGCTGGTGAGGTGCGTAATTTAGCGCAGCGCTCAGCTGGAGCAGCCAAAGAAATTAAAGAGCTTATTAGAGACAGCGTTGCAAAAGTAACCGATGGCTCTGTGCTTGTAAATGAGTCGGGCGAAACACTCAGAGAAATTGTTTCAAGCGTACAACGTGTTACGCAAATGATTTCGGATATAACCGAGGCCTCTGAAGAGCAAAGCGCAGGCATTGAGCAAGTCAATAAAGCGGTTGCCCAAATGGATGAAATGACCCAGCAAAATGCGGCCCTTGTAGAAGAAGCGTCTGCGGCGGGCGAGTCAATGGCTGAGCAAGCAAACGAGATGCGTCAGTTATTGCACTTTTTTTCACTCGGGCAGCAAGGCATGAACACATTACCATATACGCACTTTGAACGCTCAGCGCCCCCTGCGCGCCAACCTAGTGGCTATTTAAAAAATACCCAACCCAAAGGCGAAAACTTTATAGACTCAGCAGATGAATGGGAAGAGTTTTAGTCATTACTGGCTTGCTAGTTAATACCCTAGCAAGCCTGCTTTACAAGGGATGGTATGACAATGAAAGAATTTTTATGTACCGATAAAGATTTTAAAGACATTGCCACTTTAGTTTATAACGCGTGCGGAATTGTGCTTGGCGATCATAAACGCGAAATGGTGTATTCCCGCTTAGCAAGAAGGGTAAGAGAGCATAAACTTAAAAACTTTTCTCAATACTTAGAGTACTTACACAATAATAAAGAGGCTGAGTTTGACGCATTTATTAATGCTATTACCACTAACTTAACCTCCTTTTTTAGAGAGCCCCACCACTTTGAGTTTTTAAAAAACACCATAGTGCCGCAGTTACTTAGCAGTAACAAAGTAACAAAACGAGTACGCGTATGGTCAGCGGGTTGCTCTACAGGCGAAGAGCCTTACAGCTTAGCAATAACCCTTGCCGATTTATTCCCAAGTTCTTGGGATGTAAAAATTTTAGCAACCGATTTAGATTCTAATGTATTAGCCAAAGCACAAGCGGGTATTTATACCGCGGCTAATGTAAATGGCTTAGAAAACAATGTACTTAAAAAAGTGGTTTTTAAAAAGCAAAGATGGGCAAACATATAAAGTAAAACCACAGTTAAATAAACACATTTTTTTTAAACGCCTTAACCTTTTACAAGAATGGCCCATGAAAGGGCAGTTTGACTTAATTTTATGTCGTAACGTGGTTATTTATTTTGATAAAGAAACAAAAGACACCTTATTTAAACGTTATGCAAATGCACTTAATCGTGACGGTTATTTGTTTTTAGGGCACTCAGAGAGTATGGGAAAAGAGCATTCTGAGTTTAAAAATTTAGGGAAAACCATGTATCAAAAGCAACACAATGCACGCACAGTTTAGGCCGGTGCTCCCAGGGTTTGAACATATAAAACGTTACTGGGATGCAGGGCGCACAAGCGTGGTGGCAAAAATATTACCTGGCGAATTTTATGTATCAAAAAATGATGAGCTTATTTCTACAGTGCTTGGGTCGTGCATAGCCGCGTGTGTTTACGATGAGAAAGCCGGTATAGGTGGCGTAAATCATTTTATGTTGCCGGTAAAAAAAGGCCTAGAATTAAACAGTGCCCATAGTTTGAGCTGCCGCTACGGAAACTGGGCAATGGAATACCTGATCAACGAAGTACTCAAAGGTGGTGCTGCGCGAAAAAATTTAAAAATAAAACTCTTTGGTGGCGGCAAAATAATTAGCGCAATGACTGACATAGGGATTGGTAATATTAGCTTTGCTAATGCGTATATTCAGGAAGAGTCGCTCAATCTTGTCGCACAAGATATGGGGGGCCATGGCCTCGAAAAATTTTTTTCATCCGCATACGGGCAAAGTCCACGTAAAAAAGCTGAAGAATTTGCACAACAATACAATTGAAAAACGCGAAGTGCGCTACCTGCAAAACCTTAAGCAACAAGATAAAGCCACCGAGACTAACATAGAGCTGTTTTAGGAGTCGTAATGGTTAAAGTTCTGATAATAGATGATTCACCACTGATAAGGCGTTTGCTGAGCGAAATATTATCTCAGGCTAGCGATATCGAGGTTGTTGGCTGTGCTGAAGACCCTTATCAAGCACGAGAAATGATTAAATTGCTCAATCCAGATGTGCTTACCCTCGATGTAGAAATGCCAAAAATGGACGGCATTAGCTTTTTAAGAAACCTAATGCGCTTAAGACCTATGCCCGTTGTGATGATTTCTACACTAACCCAGCAAGGCTCGCCTATCACCTTAGAAGCGCTTGAGCTTGGTGCAGTGGATTTTATTGCCAAGCCAACTGTGAATGTTAAGCAGCAAATGAGTCAATATGCATATGTTGTGCAGCAAAAAGTGCGCGTGGCGGCAGGTGCAAGGGTAAGAAGTTTTAAAAAGGTAAGCACCGTAAGTGAGCTTTTACCTAGCAATGCACAATTTTTATTAAACAAGATAATAGCGATAGGGGCTTCAACAGGGGGCACAGAAGCAATAAAAGAAGTGCTTATAAAAATGCCGACCAATTGCCCTGCGATTGTGATTACCCAGCATATTCCTCCGGTATTTAGTACCTCGTTTGCCCAGCGTATGGACCGCACCTGTGCAATTAACGTAAAAGAAGCGCAGCACGGCGACAAGCTCACTGCGGGATGGGCTTATATAGCCCCAGGTGGTTTGCACTTGTATAAAAAAAAGAGGGGCAAGTTTATATTGCGAGCTTGATGATTCTGAGCCTGTTAACCGCCATAAACCGGCAGTAGATGTATTATTTAACTCGTTACTTGAGTGCGGTGGAAAAAACATTGTGGCAGCGTTACTAACCGGTATGGGGAGCGATGGAGCAAAGGGTTTGCTTAGTATTAAACAAGCGGGTGGTTACACCATTGCACAGGATGAGTTTTCTTCTGTGGTGTGGGGAATGCCCAAAGCGGCGGTTGATTTAGGTGCCGCTCACGAAATTGTTGCGCTTGATAAAGTAACCCAGCGCTTATTGCATCAGACTATAAAAGTGTAATTGCTACTGAATAACCCACGGCTGCGAAAACCAATAGTAACTACCAGGGTGCTCAATAGAAGGGGCGGTACAATTAAAGCGTGAACGGCCTTTATTTAGCGCCTTTGGTGAGTTAATTTTTACAGTTGTGTCGTTTACCCAAGTTAACTTAGCCTGCCCAACACTTGAGACATAACACGCAAACTGACTTTTATGAAAATCACCCATTTCAAACTCAATGCTGAGCGTTGGTGGGTTTTGTGAGGTTACACTGTCTTGGTAATCTAGGGTTTTAATACTAAACGCCCGAGAGTTTAATTTTGTAATTAGCGTATCTAATTTACTGTAAAAGCCAGAGGCTGGAAAACGCGGTAAGCGGGTAAAGTTAGCGTTTTTATTTACAGCGCCTGAGTGCTGACCAATGCCAATAAAGCCAAGCTCTTCTACAAGCGCTTGTAGTTTGTTATTAAACTCACCATACGGGTACGCTAGGTATTTATAGTCGTGGCCTATTTCTTCTTTAATACGCTGTTGAGAATGCAAAATATCTTGTTTTATACGTGCTTGCCACTGTGCATCGCTCTCATCTTTTAGCTTAATATGCAGGTAGTCATGCTGGGCAGTGTGATTGGCAATTAACGCCCCTTTGCCTGCGAGCTCTTTTAATTTATCCCACCCCATTACGTAGCCTTTGCCTTCATCAATAAGGGTAGGGTTTACAAAAATAGTATAGGGGTAACCAAATTTTTCTAAAATAGGCGCAGCTTGTTCGTAGTTATTGTTGTAACCATCGTCAAAGGTGATAGCGACTGTTTTCTCAGGTAAGGTTTTGCCTTGTTGTATAGCGCTTATTAGCTCATTTAGTGCAATAACATTAAAATTATGCTCTTTTAAGTAGCTCAAATGCTTGGTAAACGTATTTGCGCTTACACTGGTCACAGCCGGAAGGGTTTCGCTTACATGGTGATACTGTAAAATAACCGCCGCATGAGCACGTACTGATAAACAAATGAGAGTAATTAAAACTAAATGAAACAATTTCTTAAACATAATAATGCACACCATAAAAGCTTGCTGTTGCTAGCGGGTCCAATGATATTATCAAATATTACTGTCCCACTGTTAGGAATTGTTGATACCGCTGTTATTGGCCACTTAGGTAGCGCGCATTACTTAGCGGGCATCGCACTTGGCTCAGCTGTTATTTCTATTTTATTTTGGCTCGCCGGTTTTTTACGTATGAGCACCACAGGGTTAGTGGCCCAAGCATACGGGCAAAATAACTTAACACAGTTGGCAGCGCTTTTAAAACGCAGCTTATTACTTGCCGTGTGTGTGGCGTTAGCGCTTATAGCTTTATCGCCTTTGATAAAACAAGCTATTGCATTTTTATCAGGCGCAAATAGTAAGGTTCTTGCTCAAGCATATCAGTATTTTAGTATTCGTATATTTAGTGCCCCTGCCGCACTTTGTAATTTAGTGCTGCTTGGCTGGATGCTTGGCGTACATTATGGGCGAGGACCATTTTACTTGCTGCTAGTGACCAATATTACCAACATAGTGCTCGATATATATTTTGTGGTGTATTTAGACTGGGCAGTAGCGGGAGCCGCGTGGGCGTCGTTAATTGCGGATTACAGCGCGTTGGCTTTTGCGTTGCTACTAGTGATTAAGCTCGCTAAAAAGCAAGGCGTGGAGCTAAGCGTGCCCAACTGGCTCAGTGTTAGCAAAATGGCAGAGCTACTTAGTTTAAATAGAGATATATTTATTCGCTCTTTAATTTTGCAATTGTGCTTTAGCTTTATGACCTTTTATGGCGCCCGCATAGGTGAAACAGCGCTTGCAGCGAATGCCGTGTTACTTAACTTTTTAATGTTGGTAAGCTTTGCACTTGATGGAATAGCCTATGCAAGCGAAGCCAAAGTTGGTCAAGCTAAAGGCCAGCGAAGCGTTAATAACATTAGATTATGGGTAAAAATAAGTGTGTTTTGGGGGGTGCTTTTTGGCGTGCTTTACAGCGTATTTTTTGCTGTGTTTGGCAGCGCTATTATTAAGCTTTTAACCAATGTACCCGAGGTGATAGAAGCTGCGACAAATTACTTACCGTGGGTAATAGTATTGCCTATATTAGCAATGAGCTGTTTTTTGTTTGATGGCGTATTTGTAGGGCTTACACGGGCAAAAAATATGCGTAACAGTATGATTCTTTCAGCTGCTATTGGCTTTTTTGGGGTGTTTTGGGTGTTTATAGAGTGGCAAAATAATGCGTTATGGCTGGCTATGAGTTGCTTTATGCTTATGCGCGGCGTTACGTTAATTATTAAGTATTTGCAGTTAAAAGCAACTAATCAGCTGCTAGATTAAGCGAACGTGTCATTTCCATAGGTCGGGGTCGTGATTTTTTGGCCCCATATCTTTTAAAACTTGCGAGAAACGATTGGCAAAAATACCGCTATAACCCCATACAGCAAAAAATAATGCCGGGATTAAAATAACCACACCTATAATTTGTAAACTAAAGTGGGTGTAGTAGCCAAGGGCAATAAATATCACGGCTAGCACAAACAGTGCTAAGCCGCGAAAAAAGCGCGTTAAACTCAACTTAGGGTTACTCCCTAAGCGATAAATAAGCGGCTTTAACATTATTGCTTAGTAATAAGAGTGATCGCCCGCTTGGTGCTCGGTAATGTCGGCAACACCGGTGATTTCATCAAACTTTGCAATCATTTCTTTCTCGATGCCTTCTTTAAGCGTTACATCGATCATAGAACAGCCATTACAACCACCACCAAATTGAAGTACTGCAATACCTTCATCGGTTACTTCAACTAGGCTTACTTGGCCACCGTGGTTAGCTAGCTGCGGGTTTACTTCGGTTTCTAGCATGTGTTGAACACGCTCATTTAGCGATGCGTTATCGCCTAGTTTACGTGCCTTTGCATTAGGTGCTTTTAAAGTTAACTGAGTGCCCATTTTGTCGGTAACAAAATCAATTTCAGCTTCTTCTAAAAAAGGAGCGCTTTCTGTATCTACTACGGCATCAAAACCATTAAAGTTAAGACGAATATCGCTGTCTTCTACGGCGTCTTCTGGGCAATAAGAAACACCACATTCCGCTTGTGATGTACCAGGGTTTACAACAAACACACGAATATTAGTTTGTTGTGCTTGATCTGCTAAAAGTTTAGCAAAATGCGCTTGTGCTGTTTCGGAAATAGAAATCATAAAACCGTCTATACTTGACTAAATTACTCGGATACTGCATATCATACTCCGCTCATCGTGTTGCGGCTAGTGTTGAGCGTAAAAAGTTGGCATCTATTTTAAGCAATGCTAGCGTGCAAATAACAAACATTTTTAGAGTGATTTATATGCGCTGGATAGTAACTATAATGGTGGCAATGCTTAGCTTTTCAAGTATGGCAAAACCACTTTCGTATTATTTTGAACAAGATGTAGAGTTTGATAAAACAATACCCACCCCACAAGACGTACTTGGTTACGAAGTAGGTGAGTGGCATGTAAGGCACGACCAACTGGTGCGTTACATGGAAATTCTAGCGCAAAAAAGTAATCGTATAAATTTTGAAGTAATAGGGCGCACACACGAGCAACGTCCGCTTGTGATGCTAAGTATTAGCAGCGCTGAAAAACTAGCTAACTTAGAGCAAATTCGCCAAGCGCACTTAGCCCGTTTAACAAACAGTGAGCAAGCTAAAAACACACAAAATGAGCCTGCTGTAGTTTGGATGGGATACAGTGTGCATGGCAATGAGTCATCAGGCAGCAATGCCGCTTTATTGGTTGCGTATTACCTTGCTGCAGCGCAAGGCCCAGAAATAGAAAAATTTTTAAATAATACCGTTATTTTGCTCGACCCTTCACTTAACCCTGATGGCTTGGCTCGCTTTGCCAATTGGGCTAATAGTAATCGGGGGATGAACTTATCAAGCGACCCTAAAACGCGTGAACACGTAGAAAGCTGGCCAAGTAGCCGTACAAATCACTATTGGTTTGATTTAAACCGCGATTGGTTGTTACTACAACACCCAGAGTCGCGTGCACGCATTGCTAAATTTCATCAATGGAAGCCAAATATTCTTACCGACTTTCATGAAATGGGGCCAAACAGCAGCTACTTTTTTCAACCTGGCATTGCCAGTCGCAAGCACCCAATTACCCCAGATGAAAACGTAACACTTACTAAAGCCATAGCCAATTACCATGCTAAAACTTTAGATAAAAATAATGCCCTTTATTTTACCGAAGAAAGCTTTGACGACTTTTATTACGGCAAGGGTTCAACCTACCCCGATGTAAACGGCGGTATAGGTATTTTATTTGAGCAAGCCAGCTCACGTGGGCATGTACAAGAAACCATAAATGGTACGCTTACGTTTCCTTTTACTCTTAAAAATCAGTTACTAACAAGCCTATCAACCTTTAAAGCAGCGGTAGATAACCGCGAGGCGCTATTAACCTATCAGGCAAAATTTTATAACCAAGCAATTGATTTAGCACATGATGAAAGTTTTGAAGGCTATGTGGTTGAGGGCGCTAAAGATAACACCCGGATTAAACTATTTTTAAACCTGTTAAAGCAGCATCAAATTAACGCCTATCCACTTACAAAAACGCTAAAAGCCAATGGCAAAAACTTTAGCACCCAGAGCTATTTTGTGCCGTTAGCTCAGCCACAGTTTCGTTTAGTAAAAGCTATTTTTAGTGAGCAAAAAAGTTTTGCCGATAACACATTTTATGATGTGTCGGGCTGGACACTCGCCCACGCTTTTAATTTAGAGTTTGCACAAGTAAAAAGTAGTTGGGGCTTAGAAGTAGCCAGCACTGCGTGGCAAAAAGCAGTTAAACCATCATTTGCTGCGTTAAAGCAAAGCTATGCATTTGGCTTTGCCTGGGACGATTACTTAGCACCTAAAATGTTAAATAGCTTGCTAAAGCAAGGCATTAAAGCGCGTGTCGCGTTAAGTGCCTTAACAGCTAAAAGCAGCACCACCGAAATAGACTTTGCACCTGGCAGCATTATTGTCCCCGCAGGGCTGCAAACGAACCCTGATTGGGTGGCTATTTTAAACGATGCTCAAACGCAATTTGGTATTGCGATAAAGCCTATTACCACTGGCCTTACAGGGAAAGGCGCCGATTTAGGCTCGCGCACTATGGCGGTATTAAACGAGCCAAAAGTACTGCTTATAGGCGGTAAAGGCGTAAGCCAATACGAAGCGGGTGAAGTATGGTATTACCTTGACCGCTTTGTCGGTATTTCTCCGACCATAGTAGAAATGGAGCGTTTAGGTAGCCTAGATTTAAATAATTATAGCCACATTGTACTAGCTAATGGCAATTACTCGGGCTTACCCGATAGTGATAAAGTTGCTATTAAAAGCTGGGTAAGAAAAGGCGGCGTAATTTGGGGCCACAAAGGCGGCGCTAAATTTTTAGCTGATCAGCAATTACTTAAGGCTAATTATTTATCTAGGCAAGATGTAGCCAGCGCTTTTAATACTCAAGGGCTAAATTACGCAGATAAAGACCATTTAGCAGGGCGACAACGTATAGCCGGCGCTATTTTTAATACCGATGTAGACACCACGCATCCACTAACGTTTTCGCTTAATCGTGAAACGCTGCCTGTATTTAAAAATAGTACCTGGTTATTAGAAAAATCATCTGCCCCGTTTGTAAACATACTCACTTACCCGCAAAAACCACTATTAGCAGGGTTTACCGATGGCGTAAATGAGCAGCAAATTGCCGGTGCAGCAGCCATGATGGCTCACTCATACGGGCGTGGCAGTGTTATTGCGATGACAGATAACCCTGTATTTAGAGGATACTGGTACGGCACAAGCCGATTACTCAGTAATGCTTTATTTTTTGGCCACACATTTAGAGTAAGAGGTGATTAATTACACCTTTAAAGTGGCGTTAAACACGTAGCAAAAGCCCATACTTGTTTAGCGCCCGCTTGCTTTAATACCCGGGTAGCCGCGTTGAGCGTGGCGCCTGTGGTCATTACATCATCTACAATAACCACCGTTTTACCGCTCATATCTTGTGTACATACAAAGGCATTTTTTACATTTTTAACCCGCTTAGCTCTAGATAATTGTGACTGTGCTTGCGTGGCTTTATTGCGTATTAGCGCATTACTTATACAAATATGTTTTGCCAAACACGGTTGCCACACTTGGCTTACCTGATTAAACCCGCGCGTTAAAAAGCGTCCTCGGTGCAAAGGTAAAATAATAGCTATGTCGGGTCGGGTAGTTAAATTTTCAAAAAACACCGTTAGCTGGCGTTTAATTACTTGTTGCAGCGCTTTTTTATAGTGAATTTGATTATTAAATTTGAGCCGTTTAAGCCAATGCTCAAAAGGGGGCTGATAAAAAGCACAGGCAAAGAGCTTATCAAATTCGCAATGCGGAAACATTTCTACAATATCCGGGCGGTGCAATAAATTACTGTGCTTATTTAAATCAAACACGCTTAAATCCGTTAAGCAATAGTCGCACAACCCCTCTTGAGCACTAATAACTCCCTGACATTGCACGCAATAAGAGGGAAATAACCAATTAAAAAATGAGTGTTGCATTGGCTGCTCCTTGCGTTGCTTTCGTCAATGTAAGCGTTAAGATGTGGCTAAGTTTGGTTAAGGTTAGGCAAATATGCAAAGCGAGTTAGTTTTATTACATGGTTGGGGCATGAACCAAGGCGTATGGCAATTAGTGCAGCCAGAGTTAACGTTTTTTTACAGTGGCTCGGTGCGCAGTATTGATCTGCCTGGCTTTGGCAACAGCAATAGCTGCCCAAGTCCTTATAATTTACACGATGCAGCTGAAATCGTAAGCGAGCAACTTAGCCCTGGCTCTATTTTAATGGGCTGGTCGCTAGGAGGATTGTTTGCACTTTATATTGCTAAACATTGGCCAAATAAAGTATCAAAAGTAATTTTAGTTGCCTCAAGCCCTTTTTTTGCCGAGGCAGATGATTGGCCTGGAATAAAAGCCAGCGTGCTTGAGCAATTTAAAGAGCAATTAGTTAATCAGCGAGAAAAAACCATAGAGCGCTTTTTAGCTATTCAGGCCATGGGTAGTGAGTCGGCACGCGATGATATAAAGCAGCTAAAGCACTTGCTAAATCAGTACAGCGCCCCTAAAAGTGAGGCGTTAAGTGCGGGTTTAAATATTTTACAAAATGATGATTTACGCAACGTATTTGCGCATTGCCCAGTGCCTGTAAAAGCGATATTTGGCCGTTTAGATGCGCTGGTACCTTACAAAGCAATTAATAAAATGGCAGCACTAAATACTGAGTTTGAATACGAAGTACTAGACAAAGCCTCCCATGCACCGTTTATTTCTCATAAAAAAGAGTTTTTATCTGCCGTTAAATCAATGCTTTAAAATAGCCTAAAGAAAGGTACTGTTTAAAGCTTTATTTTGCCCATGAAGTGAGCGATAATTAAACAATATTTATTTTTTGGAGGTACAGCATGGCTATTGGTTCAGTATTTAATAGTGGTGTAGAAGGGTTTAATCGTGCAAGCCAAGGTATAGAACGAGCAAGCGCAGAGATAAACCGTGCCACCATTGAAGAGCAAGACGATACGCAACTAGCCCAACAGCGCCAGTTAACAGCTGCGCGACCTGAAGAGGCTGTAACAGCGCCTGTTGCACAACCAGCTCGGGTTGACGAAGCGCTTGTTAATTTAAAAGTTGAAGAGTTTAATGCCAAGGCAAACACGCAATCTATTCAAACTGCAGATGAAGTGCTTGGTACGCTAATCGATATTAAAGTTTAAACGTTATGAATATTGTCACGCCATTTCCGTCTATCAATATAAACACTGCCAATGTTTATACGGAAACCGCTCGGCGTGACAACCAACTGCGCGAAGTTATTCCTGCCCCTGCACCCAATAGCGCCAGTAATACCGAAACCAAAGCACAAAGCGATGCTGATAAAGCAAAACTGCCAAGCAGTGCAGAAGCAGCCACCTATGATGCAACCGGTAAACTCAGTGATGAGCAAGCTGTTGAGCAGCGCCAGCAAGGCCGCGAAGATTCAGGTAGCGAACAGCAACAAGCAAGCGAAGACACCCCCGAAGAAGAGCAAGATCAGCAACAGCTAGAATTAGAACAGCAGCAAATTGAAGAGCTTAAAGCGCGCGATACTGAAGTGCGTGTGCACGAACAAGCTCATGCATCGGTGGGTGGGCAGTATGCAGGCTCACCAAGTTATGAATACCAACGCGGACCAGATGGCACTAATTACGCTGTTGGCGGTGAGGTACAAATTGATGTATCTGAAATCCCCGGCGATCCGCAAGCCACTATAGATAAAATGCAAACGGTACGAGCAGCCGCACTTGCCCCTGCTGAACCTTCTAGTGCAGATAGAGCCATTGCCGCTGATGCAACCCAAAAAATGGCCGCAGCGCAAGCTGAATTATCAGCCCCTGCTGACGATGAAGCGCAAGCACAAGAGCCACAAAGTGCGTTGTCAATAAACGAAACCAGCACTGCTGAGTCTCAAAGCGATACTAATACCGAGCAAACACGCGACCCAGAAGTAGACGCACGAGCTGGCCGTATAGCTAATTTTTATCAAATGACTAGCTCCCCCCAAAACGAGAGTGGTTTTTCTGCGTTTGGTTAACACCAGCTAAGCATAATTAAAAAAGCCGCTCAATGAGCGGCTTTTTAGTTTAAGTAGTCATCACTTAATGAAGTAAACGGGTATTATTTTTTTACTTTTGCATTAGCAAATGCATCGGCAAAGGCATTACCCATCATGGCGTTACCGTTATCGCGCTTTGGTTTTGCTGCACGCGGTTGCTGGCCCTGATTACTGCGTTGCTTTTGCGGCGCGGCAGCGGGTTTATTGCTTGTGTCTATTTCATCATCTAAGCGCATAGTAAAGCTAATGCGTTTACGTGGGGCATCTACCTCAACCACTTTTACTTTTACAATGTCACCGGCTTTTACTACTTCGCGCGGATCAGAGATAAACTTATTAGTAATTGCCGAAATATGCACTAGGCCATCTTGGTGAACACCTACATCAACAAACGCACCAAAGTTAGCAACGTTAGAAACCACACCTTCTAAAATCATACCGGGTTTTAGGTCTGTGATTTTTTCTACACCGGCTTTAAATTCAGCAGTTTTAAACTCAGGACGAGGATCGCGCCCAGGCTTATCTAGCTCTTTAATGATGTCGGTAACGGTAGGTAAACCAAACTTCTCGTCGGTGTAGTCATTAGCAACCAGCTTATTTAAAAACTCGCTATTGCCTATTAAGCTATTTACATCAAGGTTGTTACGCTCACAAATAAGTTTAACAACAGGATAAGCCTCAGGGTGAACTGATGAGTTATCAAGTAGGTCTTTACCCTGATTAATACGCAAAAAGCCTGCTGCTTGTTCAAACGCCTTTGGTCCTAAACGCTCAACTTTTTTAAGTTCGCTACGCTTAGCAAACGTGCCGTTAGTGTCGCGGTAATTTACTATATTTTGCGCTAAGGTTTTATTTAACCCCGATACGCGAGTAAGAAGCGGCACCGAGGCCATATTTAAATCAACACCCACTGAGTTTACACAGTCTTCTACCACTGCGGTTAGTGTTTGGCCTAATTGGCTTTGCGAGACATCGTGTTGGTATTGGCCTACACCAATTGATTTTGGCTCAATTTTAACAAGCTCGGCAAGTGGGTCCTGCAGGCGACGCGCAATAGATACCGCGCCACGTAAAGACACATCTAAGTTAGGAAATTCATTTGCTGCAAATTCAGACGCAGAGTAAACAGACGCGCCGGCTTCGCTTACCATAATTTTGTTTAATTTAAGCTCAGCATTGGCCTTAATAAGTTCGCCTACTAGCTTGTCAGACTCGCGTGATGCGGTGCCGTTACCAATCGCAATAAGTTCTACTTTATGCTGGCGACATAGTTGCTCTAATGTACGTAACGATTTTTCCCAGTGATTTTGCGGTGCGTGGGGGAAAATAGTTTGGGTTGTAAGCAATTTACCTGTGCCATCAACTACGGCAATTTTACAGCCAGTTCGCAAACCAGGATCTAGACCAAGCGTGGTACGCGGCCCAGCAGGGGCGGCCATAAGTAAGTCTTTTAAGTTTTTAGCAAATACATCTATAGCGCCGGTTTCGGCTTTTTCTCGCATAGCTGCTAAAAATTCATTTTCTAGGTGTAGGCCAAGCTTTATTTTCCATGCCCACTGCACAACACTTAATAGCCATGTGCTAGCTGCTTTATATTTCACATCTAAACGGTAGTGATCAGCAATCATTTGCGCGCATAGCTGGGCTGCATTTTCGCTGCTTGGCTCTGGGTTAATACTCAGCTGTAAAATACCTTCGTTACGCGCGCGCAACATAGCAAGCGCGCGGTGAGAAGGGACCTTTTTAAGAGGTTCTTGATGGTCAAAGTAGTCGCGGTATTTGCTACCGGCTTGCTCTTGGCCGTCAATAAGTGTGCTTTGTATAGCGCCGTGTTGGCTAATGTGGCTTCTAAATTTAGCTAATAACTTGGCATCTTCTGCAAAGCGTTCCATTAAAATAAATTTAGCGCCATCAAGGGCTGCTTTGGTATCAGCAATGCCTTTGTCGGCATTTATAAACTGCTGCGCTTGTTGCTCTGGCTCTAAGTTTGCATCGTTAAATAGCGCATCGGCAAGTGGCTCAAGGCCTGCTTCAATGGCTATTTGCCCTTTGGTACGGCGTTTAGCTTTATAAGGAAGGTATAAATCTTCAAGCTCAGTTTTACTTTGTGCGCTGGTAATATCGGCACTAAGTGCTGGCGTTAATTTATTTTGCGATTCGATGGTTGATAAAATAAAGCTGCGGCGCTCTTCAAGCTCGCGTAAGTACGACAAACGTTGCTCTAAAAGGCGTAATTGCGTGTCGTCTAATCCACCGGTAATTTCTTTACGGTAACGCGCAATAAAAGGAACCGTTGCGCCTTCATCAAGTAATTTTGTAGCAGCAACAACTTGTTGCTGTTGTGCATTTAGCTCAGTGGCTAAACGTGCAGAGATATCGCTCATGCATAAACCTTTTAATACAAAAAATAAAACCAGAAAATCCCTCTGGTACTGTTATACCCAGCTTATTAAAGTTGCTATTTAATGAGTTTGGTAGGTATTTATTAGTTGAATAATATCACAGCAGGTTGTAATAAAAAGCTCTTAAAGCAAGCAATTTTGCTTGCTTTAAGATGGTTGGCTTGGCTGAGCTGACAAAGCGTAAAAGCGCGCTTTAGTGAGGGTGCTCTACGCTTTCTAAAACATCACTAAACGTGTGAGCAATTGGAGTAATATGCACTGGAATGTGTAACGTTTTAGCTATTTGACGCGCCGAAATTAATCCGCATATTTCGTTATTAGTGGTTGTTGCTAATAAAAACATGCTGCCTTGATGCTCCATTGTTTGTAGTGCATCGCCAATACTTGCATAGCTTAGGCTTTGCATACTTACGCCATTAAGTTGGCTAATAGGTGTCATAATGTAGCGTAAGCTCACTTCATTGCGGCTGGTATTTAAACGCTGTGCAATGGCCGTAATTTTAGCGCTTTGTAGGTCGGCACTTGAAACAATACCAATTAATTTTTGCGCATCATCAGTCACCAATACATAGTCAGAATGCTCTGCTAGTACTTGTTTAAGCGCCTCGCTGATAGGAGTGTCGTATTGAGCGCGAATTGGCGTTTTTTGGGTAAAGTTATTGATTACGGTTAAAGCCGGAGATGTTAAATCAATAGTGGCTTGTTGATCTTCAAACGTGCTTGCAATAACGCCATGAGAAATATTTTGGGTACGTAATTCTTTAAAGTTAGACATAGTAGTCACCTTATTAGTTATAAAATTTAATCAAAAAGTAAAATTGTGAATTAAATTAAATAGCTAGGTGGACCACGTTGATATGCCGTACTAAAAGGACGGTATAGGTTTGTACTTTGGTAAAAAGATGAAACAGCATTAGGTAGCGGTTGAAACAACCTAATAGCAAATGCATTAACATGAGAATCTAAGTCAATGTCGGGGGTTGCTTGGTCAGGAAATTCACAAGCGATAAAATGATTAGATACACTGGCGTTATCTATATTTACTTCGGTGGTATTGGCATGCAGAGTCAAACTCACACTCATTAAAAGTGCAAACAATACGGCATTACTACATATGCGCTGTACTAAGTTTGACATAGCCACTACCTTAAAAATCAGGTTAAAGATAAACCTGCTAAACCAATATATATCCTAATGAGATATATTACACAATAAAAAATTTACCTGATCTGAATCAAAGTAGTTATTTATTAATAATGTTATGGGGGACTATTTTTGATATTCAATACTATTTACATACCATTCTTTTTTACCTTGCGGTGTAGGTACCTCAAAATCATCGTCTACTTGTTTTTTTATCAGGGCACGCGCCATAGGTGAGTCAATTGATATGTAGTCTTTACGGTCGTATATTTCATCAGGCCCTACAATTCTAAATTTTTTAACCTCGCCTTGCTCGTTTTCTATTTCTACCCATGCGCCAAAAAATACTTTACCGTCTTGCTGCGGCGAGTAATCAATAACTTTTAAATCGGGTAGGCGTTTGCGCAAATACCGAACACGACGATCAATTTGGCGCAGTAAGCGTTTATTATATTGATAGTCTGCATTTTCTGAGCGATCGCCAAGGCTTGCCGCCCAACTCACTATTTTAGTGACTTCAGGGCGTTTAACGTTCCATAAATGGTCGTGCTCTTGCTGTAATTGTAAGTAACCTTCGCGGGTTATTAAATTTGTTTTCATGGGCTTTTATTCATTAACTCTAATGCTGTGCACGTTATTAAAATTGCTAAAATTTGTCGAGTGTAAACTTTAGGGCGTGTTGTTCTTTGATGGTCGAATTTGCAGCAGTATGTTTGGTTTTTAGGCAAGGCAGAGCCTATGAAGTGTGGTTATTCCCCATAAATAGGTGATAACGCAGCATAAATGCCAAACATGCGCTGCCCTTCGGGTTCTGCCTAGGGGCGATAAACTCTTTGTTGCCTACATGGATGTAGGTAAGGGGCGTGAGCAGGACGCGGAAGCTTTGCTCGGTTTTTACTTAGCCCACTAGGTTACAAAGCTCGCGCCGCAATTTAATCGCCCCTAGATTGAACAAATTTCAATCCGCAAAGGTCAACACGCCCTAATATTATAACTTTGAAATGTTCAGTAACAATCTAAGCGCGCAATTAGATTTTGATTATTAAGTTTTTCATTTATATTAACTATTAATTGGAAATAAAAATAAGAAACACGCAATGGGACACGAAACCACAAAAGTATTAGTTGTAGATGACGATATGCGCCTGCGCAGCTTACTAGAGCGTTATTTAGTAGAGCAAGGCTTTATTGTTAGAACCGCCGCAAACTCAGAGCAAATGGATAGACTCATTGAGCGAGAGAACTTTCACTTAATGGTGCTTGATTTAATGCTACCAGGCGAAGATGGTTTATCTATTTGCCGCCGGCTACGCCAAAAAGAAAACGAAATCCCTATTGTGATGCTGACAGCAAAAGGCGATGAGGTCGACCGTATTATAGGCCTTGAACTAGGCGCAGACGACTACATCCCGAAACCGTTTAACCCGCGCGAATTACTGGCTCGCATAAAAGCTATTTTACGCCGCCGCGCCAAAGAAGTGCCGGGCGCACCCGCAGCGGAAGAAAACTTAATAGCCTTTGGGCAATTTACGCTTAATTTAGCCACGCGCGAAATGAGCGAGGGCGATAAAACCATTTCACTCACCAGTGGTGAATTTGCCGTACTTAAAGCGCTTGTATCACACCCGCGCGAGCCACTGAGCCGCGATAAACTAATGAACCTTGCCCGTGGGCGAGATTACAGTGCGCTTGAGCGCAGTATTGATGTGCAAGTATCGCGACTGCGCCGCATGATAGAAGTAGATGCTGCCAACCCGCGCTATATTCAAACTGTATGGGGTTTGGGTTATGTGTTTGTTCCTGACGGTGATAAGTAGTTTATATGGGATTTTTTCCGCGTAGTGCGTTTGGACAAACTGTATTTTTAGTGGCCGCTTTACTGCTAATTAACCAAATAGTGTCGTATGTAACGGTGAGCTTTTACGTTGTAAAACCAACCATAGAACAAGTAAATTTAATGCTGGCAAAGCAAATTAAAACGGTATTTATAGACTGGGAAGACGGCGTAGAGATAAACGACGAAGTATCTGAAAAGTTTTTTGAAATTACAGGTATAGAAGTGATGACGCAGCGCGAGGCAATGCGCCAAGGGCTGGGTCAAACCCGAGAATACTCGATGCTGTCGCGTAGTATGTCTGAGCAATTAAATGGTTCTGCTCGGGTGCGTATTAGTCAAACCGACCCGCTGATTTATTGGGTAGAAGCGCCGCAAGCACCCGGTTATTGGGTAAAAGTACCGCTTAGCGGGTATCAAGAAAATAACCTCGAATTTTTAACGTTTTATTTATCAAGTATTGGTTTTTTAAGTGTGTTAGGCGGCTGGCTATTTGCTCGGCACTTAAACCGCCCATTAAAGGCGTTGCAGCAAGCAGCCGTGAAAGTGGGTAAGGGCGATTTTAGTAGTAAGCTTGAAGAAGAAGGCTCCAGTGAAGTTATAGAAGTTACCCGTGCATTTAACCAAATGTCGCGCGGTATTGCCGCTCTTGAAAACGATCGCCGTTTACTCATGGCCGGTGTTTCTCACGATTTACGCACTCCGCTTACTCGTATCCGCCTTGCCACCGAAATGATGAACGATGAAGATGACTACCTTCGCGAAGGCATCATTTACGACATTGAAGATATGAATGGCATTATCGATCAGTTTATTGAGTATTTACGCCACCACAAAACAGATGAGCTTGCTTGCGAAGATATAAATGCGCTAGTGACTGAAGTGGTTAATTGTGAGCTTAAACAGCAACGCGTTATTACCTTTAAAGGCAACCCCAGCGTAGGGCTTGTCCCGTTAAGTAGTGTGGCTATTAAGCGTGTAATTACTAACATGATTGAAAACGCGCTGCGCTATTCAGACGGCGATATAGAAGTATTAAGCTACTTTAATTCAAACAAAAAATACGTTGTGATAGCGGTAAACGATAACGGCCCCGGTATACCAGAAAGCGAACTAGAATCGGTGTTTGAGCCTTTTAAACAAGGTGACACTGCGCGTGGTAGTGAGGGGAGTGGTTTAGGCCTTGCCATTATTAAGCGTATTATTGATATGCACGATGGTAAAGTTAAGCTAGAAAACCGCCCAGAAGGCGGCCTAAGTGCACAAATTTATTTACCTATAAAAATACAAAACTCTGCACAGTAAGCTGTGCAGAGTTGGCTATTTCCATAACGTTAATAGTATTAAAACTTAAAGTGCTTTAAAGCGGATTGCTGTACCACCACTTGTTGCTAGTTTTAAAGTTAGCTTATCGTTTGCGCTAACTACGCGCTTTTCGATATCTAAATCGTACGGATTGTTTTTCCATTCAGCGTTTTTACCGTCTTGGTATATGTGCGCTTCAAACTTTTTACCCTTTTCTAAAAAGTCGAGTTTTACCTCAATAGTTCGGGCTTTCTCGTCGGTTACGGCGCCTAAGTACCAATCGTTTCCTGAGTATTTATCGCGTTTGCGCTCTTTACGGGCAAAAACAATAAAGTCGCCCACTTCGCCATCAAGCGCAATACTTTGCTGCCAATCGGTTGGTACGTCTTGAATAAATTGAAATGCATCAGGCTTGGCTAAATAGTTTTTAGGTAAGTCGGCGGCCATTTGAATTGGGCTATACAGCACAACATAAAGTGCAAGCTGCTTGGCAAGCGTTGTTTGTGGGCGGTTTGTATCATCGCCTAAGCCATTAAAGCCCATATCGAAAATGCCAGGGGTAAAGTCCATAGGCCCTGCCAGCATACGGGTAAACGCCAGCATAGGAATGTGCTCTAGTGGGTTGGGAGGCGTGCCCCATGCATTAAACTCTTGGCCGCGTGCCCCTTCGCGGGCAATCCAATTTGGGTAGGTACGACGCAGGCCTGTGTCTTTTATTGGCTCGTGGGTGTTAATACTAATTTTATGTTTAGCAGCCAGCTTTACGTTGTAAAGGTACTCGTTAACCATAAATTGGCCGTCGTGCCACTCATGACGGGCAATGCCGTTTTCGTCTATGCGTTTTATGTTACCGCCATCCGCTACATAGCCCGTTTTAACTTGGCTTACGTTTGATTTTTCGTAAAGGGCAAAGGCATCCTCCATTTGGTCACGGTAGTTACTTACATTACCCGATGTTTCGTGGTGGCCAATTAACTGCACGCCTTTTTGTTTGCCGTATTGAGTAAGGGCCGCTATATCAAAGTCGTCGTAGGGTTGTGTAAAACTAAATACATCGCCATTAAAAAACCAATCACCGTCCCAGCCTATGTTCCAGCCTTCTACTAGTACGCCATCAAAGCCATATTCTGCGGCAAAATCCATGTAGTACTTAGTGGTTTGTGTAGTGGCACCGTGTTTTTCGCCGCTGCCCCAGGTTTGCGTGTTTATATGCATGCCCCACCAAATACCCACGTATTTACCAGGTTTTACCCACGACACATCGCCTAGTTTATTAGGCTCGTTTAAATTTAATATTATGTCTGAATTGACTAAGCCGACCGCACTGTCGGCAATTTGAATGGTGCGCCAAGGGGTATTAAACGCACCTTGTTTTTTAACGGCAATGCCGTCTGACCAGGGTGTTAAATCGGCATTAAAAGTGCCTGGGCGGCGCTGATTAAGCACCATGCCTGCGTAATCAACTAAGGCTGCTTCATGAATGCTTATATGGGTACCGTCATTGGTTTTTAAGGTAAACGGCGTGTGTGCAAGGGGGACGTCATTTAATGCGGTGGTGTTGTAAACGTATTCGTATCGGTTCCAGCCGCGGGCGGGGATCCACCATGCGGTGGCATTGTTGTTATTGTTAATGGCAAATTCGGTGAGCTCTTTGGTAATGTGTGTTTGATCAAAGCCTGCTTGTTTTGGTACTTCGTATCTAAACCCAACGCCACTATCAAAAGCTCTAAAGCGCACTGTGTAGGTTGCACTATTAGGCTCGTTTTTTGCAAACGTAACCGCAACTTCGTTGTGTTTATCAGTAACCGTTTGTCGCTCGCCCCAAGGTTGTTGCCACTGGGTATTTACGCTTTGCTGCTTAACATGGGTAATTTTAAAACCATCCCTAAATGCAGCTTGGGTTTTAAATTCAAAACCCAGGCGCGATGCGTTTATAGCTGGTTTGTTTTTAAAGCTAATAGCGTAGCTGGGTGTGCTATTTTCATCTGAAATAGTCACTTTTATTTGTGAGTTTGGTGATTCAACTACAGCGGTTTGTGCAAAGCTATTGCCAGCAAACGCCAGTAGTAAAAGTGCGGATGTTCTCATTGTGTGTCCTTTGATGAGTCGGTGGTGACCTTTAAGGATAATGGCAGTGAGTTGTTAATACGACTGTATACATACGTATTCAATATTTTAAAGAATAGAAAGAATTTAACGGTTTAATCGGTCTATAATGTAAACAAATTGATTATAGCGATTAGCCCCATGATAAAACCCTTACTAAGTGTGTTACTGCTATGTATGAGTACTTGCGCAGCAGCAACAACAATAACTATAAAAAATGCCAATAATCAGCCTTTAGCAAATGCGGTAGTGTGGCTAAGCGGGGCATCAATTCAGGCCGGCAATCAAGAAAGTAAAACCTATGCAATGAGCCAACAAAACCGCGAGTTTACGCCGCGTACGTTAGTTGTTCCGCAAAATGCAAAGGTAGAGTTTCCTAATGCCGACTCTATCATGCACCACGTTTATTCGTTTTCTAAAGCTAAAACCTTTGAGTTGAAACTTTACAAAGAGCAACCTAAAGCCCCCATAACCTTTGATCAAACTGGGGTGGTTGAGCTTGGCTGTAATATTCATGACTGGATGTTGGGCTATATTGTGGTGGTTGATAGCACCGTTTTTGCAATTACCGACGACAACGGTAGGGTTAATTTAACAGCCCCTAATGGGCAATACAGCATGAGTGTATGGCATTCTGGCTTTAGCGATATAAGCAACGTAGAAACTCACAGCGTTAATGTAAGCGAGTCACCTATACACTACACCGTAAAGCAGGCCATAGCCGAGCAAATAGACTTTGCTACGGATGAATTTGATGACTATTAGGCGCAAAAATACAGTATTACTTGGCCTACTTTTTATGAGCCTACCGGCTTTTTCGCAAGTTAAAGGGCTTATTCAGGTACGTGCGGTTGCAAGCGACGATACACAAAGCTTTCAAGATGGCGGTATTGGTTTATATCGCCATGGAGATAGCAGTGATAGCATTTTGTTATCGCAAGGAATTATAGACTTTAAGGCCGATTTAAGTAGCGCCTGGAGCGCACATGCCGTTGTTAATGCTAATCAAGAGCCGAAAACCACATTAGGTTTAAGCCAAGCGTATTTACAGTATCAGCCGTTAGTAAACAGCCGTTATAAATGGCATGTAAAGCTCGGTGGGTTTTATCCTAGTATGTCGCTAGAAAACCCCGATATAGGATGGACCTCGCCTTACAATTATACTAATTCGGCCATAAACAGTTGGCTTGGCGAAGAGCTTCGCACCATAGGTGGTGAGCTTAGCATTAAACGCCCAGGTAAACGTTTTAATTCTAAGCATAGTTTTAGTGTGAGCGCTGCTATTTATAAAGGGAACGACCCAACAGGGACGTTGCTTTCTTGGCGCGGCTTTGCGCTGCACGACAGGCAAACAACATTTAACGAAAGTGTACAATTTGCACCTATTGCGGCATTAAATAGTGACGAATTACGTTGGCAAGCTAACCAAGTGCTGCCTTTTGAAGAAGTAGATGGCCGCTTTGGCTACTATGCCGGCGTGCATTGGGATTATTTAAAACGCTCGCAGTTTAGGTTTTATTATTACGATAATAACGCCGATCCCAGCATTTTTAATCGCACAACAGGGCAGTATGCTTGGCATACTCGCTTTAGCAGTTTAGCGTGGTTATATAAACTTACAGGTAAAACCCGTTTGATTGCCCAGCTACTCGATGGTAAAACCGAAATGGGGGCTAATAAGCTTATTTATAACCGTTTTTATAGCCATTATTTAATGCTCAGCCATAAAGCGGGTAAGCATAGGTTATCGCTTAGGTATGATTATTTTAAAGTAGATGACGATGACACCACCGCATTTGACCCTAACGCCAGCCACGGCGAAGGCTTAACAGCCACATGGCGTTACCAATTAACCGATACGCTACAAATAGGTGTTGAAGGCTCGGCGCTGCATAGCTTTGTACAAAATAGGCCGGGTAGTGGCTTTGCTCAGCGAATATCGCAGCAGCTTATGGCTAACGCTCAATGGCGCTTTTAAAGTACAAAAAAAGGCAGCTTTTAAAGCTCCCTTTTAGTTTCAAAAAAAGTGTGAATTATTTTTTATCAAATGCGCGTTTCATAAAGTTTGGTGTAGCAAGTGCGCCGTGATGAATACCGCTGTTGTAGTATTCGCTTTGTTGTGCAACTTGCTCGGCATCGGCTTCTCTAAAGCCATTAAATGCTTGTGATTTACGAGCAAGCGTTACTGACCATAAACCGCTTGGGTAAATTGGCTGTGGAAATGGCAGTGTTTGTAAGTCGTTAAAGCCCACACTTAGCATGGCCTCGCGCATTTCTACTAGCAGTGGCATATGCATTAATGGCGATTCGCTTTGCTGCACTAAAATACCACCAGGGCGTAATGCATTTAAGCAGCTAGTGTAAAACGCGTGGTTAAATAATCCCTCGCCTGGGCCTACTGGGTCTGTACCATCAACAATAACAACATCAATAGACTCGCCCGCAGCGTCACGCATGTATTTTATACCATCATCAAACATAACAGTTGCGCGTGCATCGTTGTTAGACTCACAAAGCTCTGGGAAGTATTTTAACGACATTTGCGTGACTACTTCGTCTATATCTATTTGCGTTACGGTTTCTACACCTGGGTGTTTTAAAACTTCACGTAATGTACCACAATCGCCGCCGCCAATAATGACCACGTTTTTAGGATTTGGGTGCGCTAAAAGTGCAGGGTGGCTAATCATCTCATGGTAAAAAAAGTTTTCGCGTGTAGTTACCATAGTACAGCCATCGATGATCATTAAATTACCAAAGTCTGTGGTTTCGAACATTTCTACCTTTTGAAAAGGAGACTGTTTTTCATCCAACTTTTTGTTAATACGTAATGAAAATGCGCTGCCATCGCGGTCGCTAATTTCTGTAAACCACTTACTTTGATCTAAATTTGCCATAGTTGCTTTTACACTTTTTAAGTTGAGTATGAAAAAGGGGCAATTCTGCCAGTGCTTCGCGTTTTGCTCAATGAAATTTTAACTGCTTTGCCAATAAAGTTAGCCAGTATCGAGTTAAAGTTCAATTTTTGTTAGCGTAGGGGGTAGTGACGTATTAAAATGCGCCTTTATAGCTAATTGATTTAAGAAGAGTTGCCATGACTTGGGGTTTAGAAACAGCACGCGCTACATATAATGTTGCTCATTGGAGCGATGGCTATTTTGATATTAACGCACAAGGCGAGCTGGTTGCCTACCCAGATGGTGACCAATCTAAAAATGCGATTTCTTTAACGCAGCTCACAGAGCAATTTAAGCAACAAGGTTTAACATTGCCGGTATTGGTGCGCTTTACCGATATTTTAAAAAATAGAGTAGATACACTCACCCATGCATTTACCTTAGCGCGCAGCAGTCGCGAGTACCAAGGCAAGTACACGTGTGTATACCCTATAAAAGTTAATCAGCAACGCTCGGTGGTCAGTAAACTATTGGCGCACCCAAGTGGTTTAGTTGGCCTAGAGGCCGGTTCAAAACCTGAGCTTATGGCAATTTTAGGGGTAGCCGATAAACCCATTACTATTGTCTGTAATGGCTATAAAGACAGTGAATTTTTACGTTTAGCCTGTATTGGTCAAGCCATGGGGCACAGCGTTAAAATAGTCGTCGAAAAACTCTCAGAGCTGACGACCTTACTTGAAGAAATAGATAACCTAGGCATAGAGCCTGCCATTGGTATACGTATTCGCTTAAACTCAGTAGGCAAAGGTAAGTGGCAAAATACCGGCGGCGAAAAAGGCAAATTTGGCTTAACTGCAGGCCAAGTGCTTAGTGCTGTTGAGGTGCTTAAAAAGCATAATAAATTACATTTAATGCAAATGGTGCATTTTCATATTGGCTCTCAAATTGCCAACATACGCGATATACACCGCGCCCTGCGAGAATGCGCGCGCCACTTTGCTGAGCTTACCCAGCTAGGAGTGCCGCTTAATACCGTTGATGTAGGCGGTGGCTTAGGGGTTGACTACGAAGGCTCAGGCTCACGCAGTGCGTGCTCGATGAACTACACCGTTGAAGAATACGCACGTAATGTGGTTAATGCTTTTGCTGAGGTGTGCGACCAACATCAACTTACGCACCCAGCCATTATCACCGAATCAGGGCGTGCTTTAACAGCGCACCACGCGGTGTTAATTACCGATGTAATAGACGTAGAAAAAGCGCCAAATCATCCAAATCCAGAACCGCCTCTTAAAAACAGTGCGCTAGTGCTTGATGAAATGTGGCAGTGTTTACAGCGTTTAAACCCGCGTATGGCGCTAGAGATTTACCACGATGCGATGCACTTATTTAGCGAAGCGCACGACCAATACGTGCATGGGTTAGTAAGCATGCTAGAGTGGGCGAAAATAGAGCAATTATACTTTACTATTTTGCACCGAGTACGCGCATCACTTAGCAATAACGCGCGTGCGCACCGTGAGGTACTTGACGATTTACACGAAAAGCTAGCCGATAAGCTATTTGTTAACTTTTCACTGTTTCAGTCGTTACCTGATGTATGGGGCATTGAGCAGTTGTTTCCAGTTATGCCTATCGAAAATTTAGATAAACCGCTTACCCAGCGCGCTATTATTCAAGATATTACCTGTGACTCCGATGGGCAAATTCGTGAGTACGTAGAAGGCGCGGGCATAGAAACCAGTTTACCTATACCTGAGTACCAACATGGCGAGCAATACCATATAGCCATGTTTATGGTGGGGGCTTACCAAGAAATTTTAGGTGATTTACATAACTTATTTGGCGACACCGACTCAGTGCATGTAGAGCTTAACGAGGACGGTTATGTATTAACCAATGCTATTAAAGGTGATAGCGTTAAGGATGTATTAAAGTTTGTTGACTATGATAGCGCCATTTTGGCACAAAACTTTGAATTATTGGTCAACAAGCTAGCAGTGTCTGAGCAGTGTAAAGCAGGGTATTTAACCGAGCTTAATGCCGGGCTTGAAGGTTATACTTACTTCGAAGATTAACCGTACACTCTCAGAATTAAAAGCGTCGCTGTTTGGCGCGCATTGTTTAAAGGAAAGTAAATAAATGTCAGTAATCCGCAGTGTATTAAGTATTATGCTTTATACAATAAACACACTTATTTGGTTTGTGCCTATTTTTGTTTGTGGGCTATTAAAATTAATCCCTATCAAGCCTATGCAAAAGCTTTTAAGCTGGGTTGCTAAACAGTGTGCCACTATTTGGGTGTCGGTTAATAGCATTAACCAACGCTTATTCACGCCAACAAAAATTAACGTTACCGGCCTTGAAGAAACCAAATTAAAAGACTGGTACTTAGTGATTGCTAACCACCAAAGCTGGGTAGATATATTAGTACTGCAACGTGTATTTAATCGTAAAATACCTTTTTTAAATTTCTTTTTGAAAAAAGAGCTAATTTACGTGCCAATTTTAGGTCTGTGCTGGTGGGCGCTCGACTTTCCGTTTATGACCCGCACCAGCAAAGCGCAGCTAAAAAAGAACCCAAAGCTACGTGGTAAAGACATAGAAACCACCCGCAAAGCCTGTGAAAAATTTAAAGAAATGCCAGTAAGCATTGTTAATTTTGTAGAAGGTACACGTTTTACAACACAAAAACATGCTCGCCAAAATAGCCCTTTTCCGCATTTATTAAAGCCAAAAGCAGGCGGGATCGCATTCGTAATGCAAGCCATGGGTGAGCAAATCTCTAAAGTGGTTAATGTGACCATTCATTACCCCGATGGCATCCCTACGTTTATGGACTTTGCCGGCGGCAAAGTGAAGCAAATTAATGTGCATGTAGACATTCGCCCAGTAAGCGAGGAGTTGATCGGTGATTACACTGGCGACTCTGAGTTTAGAGTCGGCTTTCAAAGTGAATTAAACCGTTTATGGGAAGAAAAAGAGCACACGCTTTTGCAGCTCGAACAAAACCATAAATAATAAGGTAATAAAAAATGGGCTTACAATTATGCTAAAAAAGTGGTTACCAAATTGGCTCAACGGCTTAATTGTAGGCTGCGTGATTTTTTCAAATGTAATCATTTTTGGCACCTTAGTATTAATGCTAGGGTTAATAAAGCTTGTCCTGCCTTTTTCTATAATTAACACCATACTGCATAGCGTGTACCGAGGCTGGTGTAACGGCAATCGGTTTGGCTTGTGGCTGGGCTGCGCCAACATAAAAGTAAACATAAACGGCGATGTAAATTCAAAAAGTTGGTACTTACTAATTTGTAACCACATGAGCTGGTCAGATATTGTGGTACTTAGCTCAATTAATGTTTTACCTGCGCCAAAGTTTTTTTTAAAAGACGAATTAAAGTATGTGCCATTTATTGGCTCTGGCGCATGGGCTATGGGCATGCCTTTTATGAAGCGCGTAACTAAAGCGCAGCTTGCTAAAAACCCCAAGCTTAAAGGGCTAGATGTTGAGCGTACCAAGCAAAGCTGTCGTAATTTTAGGAATAATCCCACCACCATAATTAATTTTGTTGAAGGCACCCGCTACACGCACGCAAAGCATGCAAGCCAGCAAAGCCCGTTTAAACATTTACTCAAGCCCAAAGCGGGCGGCATTGCCTTTGCACTTGAGGTACTTGGCGAGCAATTTGACGCCATGCTAAATACTAGTGTGGTGTACAGCGGCAGCACGAGCCATGTTTGTCGTAATATTTTAAAGGGCGAGCTTGATTCAATTTATGTTTCTATTGACGTGGTTGCTATAAACCAGAAAATGTTAGGTAGTTACCAACACGACAAAGCATTTAGAAGCCACTTTCAAAAGTACGTTAATGAGCTATGGGTTGCTAAAGACGCGCAACTTGCCAGCATTTATGCCCAACACGATTTACCTGAGCCACCCATTTGTAAGGAAATAGAAACACTATGACCAATACCCACCTGCAGGAGCTAATCGCTCCTTGGTTTGAAAAAGTACCCGACGCAGATTTTTTAAGTGCAATTACTGCAGCCTCTATTGGTGTTTTTTCGTTGTTAGTGGTGTATTTATTTACACGCCGATTAATGCTGCCAGGCATTCAAAAAGTGGTGACTAAGTTATCTCCAGAGCGCATAGGGTTACTTTCTCCGTTGCTCACAAAACTTAATAAGCGCATAGCCGGTATGTTATGTAGCGTGCTTTTTTTAGCAACCTTCGACAGCGTTTACCCTGTTAATGAGCTCAGTGCCGAAATACTAAAAACCATTGGCCAAGGTATATTAATTATTCATGTAGGCTTTATTTTTAGCAGCATTGTAAGCATTGCCGGCGCTATTTATAACCAGCTAGATTTTGCCCGCGAAGTGCCAATTCAGGGCTTATTACAAGTTGTTAAGCTGATCACCTTTATTGTGTGTGCAATTTTAATAGTCAGCATTGTGCTTGAAAAATCGCCTACCTATATTTTGTCGGGTTTTGGTGCGATAGCCGCTGTTACTTTATTGGTTTTTAAAGACACTATTTTAGGCTTTGTAGCCAGTATTCAAATTGCGGCAAACCGATTAGTTACTTACGGCGATTGGATTCAAGTAGAAAACTACGGCGCCGACGGTGAAGTAATAGACTTAGGGCTAAACACCGTAAAAGTGCGTAACTGGGATAACACCATTACGACTATTCCTACTTATATGCTGGTAGCAGGGTCGTTCAAAAACTGGCGAGGAATGCAAGAGTCTGGCGGTCGACGTATTAAGCGCTCGCTTAATATTGATATGCACAGCATATGCTTAGTAAGTGACGAATTTAGAAAACAAATAGATGCAGCTATACCACTGCACGAATATATACGTGTTGCCTCGTTGCCTGATCCGGTCTCTAACTTAGGCTTGTTTCGCCGCTACGCGGAGGGCTATTTAAAGCAGCATAATAGAATAAATACCTCACTTACGCTTATGGTGCGTGAGCTACAACCAATGAACCACGGCTTACCAATTGAGTTTTATTGCTTTAGTGAAGACAAACGCTGGATATCTTACGAGCATTTACAAGCCGAAATTATGGATCACTTATTGGCAGTGTTGCCAGTATTTGGCCTTAGAGCATATCAAAGTGTTAGCGGGCAATTAAGCCCGCCTAATGCACAGCAAACCGATAAGCCGACCTTTAAAGTAATGGCAAATAGTGCAGAACAAGACCCACACTAATAAATAAAGCTAATAGCCACCAAATAGGTGGCTTTTTCATTCTTAGCCATGCAAAAGCAGCAATAACCAGTGCAACCTGCCATAGGTTGTGAACGGCCGATGTCCAAATAGGTGAGTACAAAGCCGCCGCTAAAAAGCCAACTACGGCAGCGTTAAGCGCCGCAATAGAGCTTGCAAAGCGAGGTTTACTTGCCAGGTTTAACCAGCTTTTTTGAAACGCCAGCATTAATAAAAAACCCGGTGTAAAAATAAGTAGGGTTGCAGCTATGGCCCCTATTAAGGGTTGCTCTGAAGTAAGTTGCGCGCCTAAGTAAGTGGCTATTGTAAACATGGGGCCAGGGATAGCTTGAGCACTGGCATACGCACTTAAAAATTGATCGTTACTTAGCGCCGGTACGCCAGCTTGCAATACAGGCAATACCACATGCCCGCCTCCAAACACCATAGCGCCCGCTTGGTAAAAAGGAGCAAACAAAGCAAGGTCATCACCTAAAGGTATAAAGCTAACAGCGAGTAGTAATACAAATAAGCCTAAAGGGAGCCACCTAAACGCGCTTTTAGTATCTGCTTTAGCATCAGTATGGGTGTTGAGTTGTAACAGAGGCCAAATTGCGCCTATAGCAGCGGCACTCACTAAAATAGCTATTTGCGTGCCAAGTAAAGGAAATAGTAATAAAGCCAAGGTACTCATTACTGCGATAAGCTTGAGCGCAGCGCTGGTACAAAAGCTTTTTGCCATAGTAAGTGTTGCATCGGCCACAATAACAACCGCAAACAGTTTTAAGCCTGCAATAATAGCAAAGTAAACAGCATCAAACTGATGCGCGCTTACCGCTAATAACAACATGATTAAAAAAGACGGTAAGGTAAAAGCGATAAATGCGGTAATGCCACCAATAACCCCCGCTCGCTCAACACCAATTGCAAAGCCCACTTGGCTTGAACCAGGCCCGGGCAGCGCTTGGCTTAAACTAATAAGCTGCGCGTAGCGGGTATCGCTTAACCAGTTTAATGTGTCTACAAAGTGGCGTTTAAAATAGCCTAAATGGGCAGCAGGGCCACCAAAACTCATGCAGCCAAGTAAAAAAAACTGTCTAAAAATAGCGACTAACATTGAGCTTATATCCTTTTTTAAAGTTCATTAAATTGTCACAAAGGAGTATGACACTTTTATTAAATGCATACATTAATTCGTAATCTACAAATAATACCAATCCACTTAATTAAGAGGATTGGTATAAAGCGAACTGCTTTTAACATGCTCTTCATAGTTTGTTCATACATGTATTTGCATACTCGCTTTATAATTCTTAATGAATAGGACATCACATGACTTTAACTAAATCACTTTTAAGCGTAACCGTAGTAGCTGTATTGCTAAGTGGTTGCGAAATGAACAACACAGGCAAGGGCGCCGCAATTGGCGCAGCCGCAGGTGGCGTATTAGGTAAAGCAACGGGTAATCATAAAGACAAGCGTATATTTATTGGTGCAGCTATTGGCGCACTAGCGGGTGCTGCTGTAGGTGATTACATGGATAAGCAAGAAGAAGCGTTTCGTGATGAACTAGCAGGCTCAGGGGTTGAAGTTGTACGTGAGGGCGATAACTTACGTTTGGTTATGCCATCAAATATTACCTTTGCGACAGACCAATCTTATATTTCATCAGGTTTTAACGATACCCTAAACGCCATCGCTAAAGTAATGAACAAATACGAAAAAACCTACCTAAGTGTGGAAGGCCACACAGATAGCACAGGTAAAGACAGCTACAATATGAACCTGTCGCGCGAGCGTGCGCAAAGCGTTAAAAACTACTTAGTGAACCAGCAAATTATGGCTGCACGTATTAGCACTACAGGCTACGGCGAAACCCGCCCAATAGCCACTAACGATAGCGCTAACGGCCGAGCTCAAAACCGCCGTGTAGAAATTCAAATAGTGCCAAACACAGAGGGTTAGTTTTTGTTGAACTGCAATTCACAAAGACGCTGATACAAAGGGGAGCTTGCTAGCAATTGCTGGTGGCTCCCTGTTGCTTTTATTTCCCCATTTTCCATTACTACAATCGCATCGGCATGTTTAACCGTTGCCAGCCTATGGGCAATAATTAACGTTGTTTTATTTTGCATTAAATGCTCAAGCGCGGCTTGTACGTGGTGCTCACTTTGCGCATCGAGTGCACTGGTGGCTTCATCTAAAAGCAGTATTTCTGGGTCTTTTAAAATAGCGCGTGCCAATACAATACGCTGCTTTTGCCCACCCGAGAGTCTTACGCCTTGCTCACCTAAAAAGCTGTTATAACCTTGCGGTAATTGCTTAATAAATTCATCGGCATGAGCATGTTTTGCGGCCGCATATACTTGCTCGTCAGTGGCGTTTGGGTTGCCGTAACGAATGTTATGCATTACATCTGAGCTAAATAAAATAGGGTTTTGTGCCACCATGCCCATTTTGTCCCTAAGGGTGGTAAGCGATATGTCTTTAATATTTACATCATGAAATTTAATCTCGCCGTGAGCAGGGTCGTAAAAGCGCTGTAGTAATTCAAATAACGTAGTTTTACCTGCGCCAGAGGGGCCTACAATAGCCACTGTTTTACCTTGCTCTATAGTTAAGTTTATTTTGTTAAGGGCGCTTACATCGGGGCGAGATGGGTAGTTAAAGCTAATGTTTTCAAGTGCAATGGCGGGGCTGTCAGTCTTTATTAATAGCTTTTCGTCTTGTGGAGTGACAGGGTTTTCTATTTCACTTTTAACGGCCAGTAATTCAAGTAGGCGCGCTGCCGCACCAGCAGCTCGTTGTAGCTCGCCGTAAACCTCGGCTACGGTAGCCACCGACATGGCCACCATAATGGCGTAAAACACAAAGGCGCCTAGCTCACCGCCTGTCATAGTGCCTGCCAGTACGTCACTACCGCCTACCCAGAGCATTACGCTAATCGCACTAAAGGTTAAAAATATTACCGCAGCAATTAAAAAAGAGCGCTGTTTAATACGGCTTTTGGCAACGTTAAAGGCTTTTTCGGTTTCAAGTGCAAAGGCGTGTTGCTCACGCTGTTCGTGGCTATAGCTTTGAACTACCTTAATATTTTGAATGATCTCGCCGGCATAGGTGCTTATATCGGCTATTGCATCTTGGCTAGAACTTGCAAGTTTGCGAACCTTTTTGCCAAATACCATCATCGGCACTAATACTAGCGGCACACACGCAACCACTACGAGCGTAAGCTTTAAGTTAGTCACTAACAGCATTACCAAGCCACCCACTAACATTAATGCACTGCGCAGCGCCATAGAAAAGGAAGAGCCAATAATCGATTGCAGCAAAGTGGTGTCGGTTGTTAAACGCGACATAAGCTCGCCACTGCGGTTTTCTTCAAAGTAACTGGGGTGCAAGGTAACAATGCGATTAAACACCGCTTTGCGAATATCGTTACTAACGCGTTCGCCAATCCACGACATTAAATAAAAGCGGCTAAAGGTGCCCACGGCCAATAAACTAATTAAACCAATAAGCACTAATACAGCTTGTTGTAGCTGCGCTTGGGAGCCAGCAATAAAGCCATGATCTATGACAAACTTAACCCCTTGCCCTAATGATAAGTTAACACCAGCGGTGACTAAAAGGGCGCCAAGTGCCGCCACTACCATCCATTTATACGGTTTAATAAACGCAAAAATAGGTAATAAACTACTAAAAGCGGCTTTTTCGGGCTTAGGGCTTGTTTTTGACATAGTGGATTCTTTTTAAAGGTTAAGGTATAGATATGGCACTAAGATAATAAAAATCAATACTTTTAAACATTAGCATCAATAAGGAAACGTTATGACTACTGCAACCGTAAGTGGAGAATTTAATGTAAATCTGGCCCCAATAGAAGGCTACGCAAGCGGCCAAAACGGCGTTAATTTAGGGCGTATGTCGATAGATAAAACATTTAAAGGTAGCTTAAATGCCACCAGCCAAGGCGAAATGCTAAGCGCCATGACTCCTACACAAGGCAGTGCCGGTTATGTTGCTATAGAGCAAGTAATAGGCGAGCTTGAAGGTAAAAAAGGCAGCTTTGTATTACAGCATTTTGGTACTATGGATAAAGGCCAAGACAGCCTAATTTTAAATGTAATTCCCGATTCAGGCACTCATGAGCTAGAAGGGTTAACGGGCAGTATGAAAATACGTATTGAGCAAGGGATTCACTACTACGATTTTGAATACACCTTATAATACCAATCCGCAATATTACTTAATCATTTTGCGGGCCTAAACGTGTCGCTACCTGCGTTAAAAAATTCTAATTTAGAACAACTAAATAGCGAATTTTTTGCCTAGCTATCAACACGTTTTTCCGTCCTCAAAAAAGATCACTTAAATAAGCGAATTGGTATAAGATACACAAGGATTAAAATGCAAAAAGTAATCGAATTTAGAAAGACTCGTTTTTTGGGTGGCGTAGATATAGCCGCACTGAATGACCGCATACAGGAATTAAATCAAGATGGCTGGAAAGTAATTAGCGCAGTGCCAATAACCGGTTTTTATGGGCAAGTGCATGGTTATACATTATTTATTGAAACTGACGAGCTTTAAATGACATTTACAGTATGGTTAAGCCTAGCGGCTATTTGTATGATGGGCGCAATGTCGCCAGGGCCAAGTTTAGCGGTGGTTTTAAAGCACTCACTTAACGGCAGTATGAAAAACGGAATGCTTGCCGCGCTCAGCCATGGTACCGGTGTTGGGTTATACGCAGGTGCATCGTTATTAGGGCTAGGCGCTTTAATGATGCAGTTTCCGACTGTTTATCAAATACTGGTGTATTTAGGCGCAGCCTATTTGGCGTATTTAGGTATAAAAATATTGCTAGCAAAACCGAGCAATAACGAACTTGAAGTACAAAAAAGTGAAGTAAGTGCTGGCCAAGCTTTACAAGATGGTTTTGCTATTGCCTTTTTGAACCCCAAGCTCGCTATTTTCTTTTTAGCCTTGTTTTCGCAGTTTATTGACCCTCAGCTACTTACTTTAAGCGTGGGCATAATTATGTGTTTAACCGTGTTTGTAATTGATACCGGCTGGTATTTGCTGGTGGCGTTGCTGACAGAGGTTTCAAAGAATCGCTTTGGCTTTACCAAGCAAAGTCCGTGGCTTGATAAAATACTGGGAGTCGTATTTATTGCCCTTGCGATAAAAGTGGTGCTAAGCCTTTAAATCGCGTTCCCGATGCAGGGGCGCGTGCCTATATGCCCCTGCAGCCTAACCCTCATGCCCTGCATACGTATTCATCACATTAATTTTACCTTTTAGTTACAATTTGTTGGTTGTGTTTTAAACAACACAGCAACACCTGACAACAATAACTCAAAGGTTCACACACATGGACAAGTTTAAACTAAGTGCACTTATGCTGGCTTTATTTGCCGCTAATAGTGCATTGGCTGCAAACGAAGACTCAACAAATCAATCACCCAGCACACAAGCTGAAGATTTAGAAATTATTGAAGTGCGAGGCTTTAGTCGCAGTTTAATTCAATCTTTAAATCAAAAGCGTTTTAGCGATACTGTGTCAGAACAAATTTCTGCCGATGATTTAGGGGCACTGCCTGATATTTCAATGGCCGATGCACTTACACGATTACCTGGTATTTCAGCGGTGCGAACGGGTGGGCAAGCGGCGCAAATTAATATACGCGGGCTGTCGGGCGGGTTTGTATTTTCAACACTTAATGGCCGCGAGCAAGTATCTACAAGTGGCAGCCGCAGTATTGAGTTTGACCAATATCCGTCAGAATTAATTAGCTCTGCGGCGGTATACAAATCGCCAAAGGCATCGCTTATTGAAGGTGGCGTGGCCGGTACGGTAGAGCTTGAAACCGCCAGTCCACTTAATAATGATCAAACGCATAAATTTGTAGCTAATGTGCGCGGTATGTATAACGACCGCGCCTCAGAGGTATCGGATGCCACTGAATTTGGCGACCGGATTAGTTTTTCGTATCAAGGAAAATACCTAGACGACACGTTAGGCGTAGCGCTGGGCTATGCGCGTTTGTTTCAGCCAAGTGTAGCAACGCAGTTTATTGGCCTTGCGTACAACGACACAAAAGACGTTGATGGCGCAGCTAACGATACCAATGGCCCTTTAGCTAACCCAGAAAACGAATACATTAGCGAAGGTTTTGAGCTACAGCATTTAGGCGGCGAAGAAACCCGTAATGGTTATTTAGCAGCTATAGAGTGGGCGCCGGTAGATAACTTTAAATTAAAAGGTGATGCGTTTTTATCTCGCTTTGATAAAGAGTCATTTGCTCGCGGCCTGAGGGTTAAATTAGGCGGGCCAACAGCTGCATATGCTAACGCTCAGCTTGATGGTAATGCCGTAATAGGCGCAGCGGTTAACCGCACTTCGCAAAGTTATACCCGCGTTGAAATAGTGAACGACGACAACCAAGACTTTGACGAAGTAGACAGCTTTGGCGTTAATGCCGATTGGCAGGTAACCGATAGATTAAACGTAAATGCCGATGTGTCGCTTTCTCGCGCAAAAAGTAATTTTAGAAATGGCTTACTGTGGAGCTTAGTAGCAGAAGATGCCAATGCAGAAACGCCAGTATTTGATAACAACGTAGCAATTAACTATCAATTAAACGGCTTAAATTTACCTGACGTTGGGTTTAATCAGGCAGCCGCCTTTAGTGATATAGACCGTGTAATGGTCAGCAAATACGGTATTTACCCAGATCAAACAGAAGATGAAGTAACGGCATTTAGGCTCGACTTTAAATACGAGCTAGAAAGCGACATATTTAGCTCAGTAGAGTTTGGTGCGCGCTACTCAGATAGAGAATACAGCCGTAAACGCTCGGTATTTGAGTACGGTAACGACGGGGCGTTTTCAGCAACGCAACCCCCTTTGCGTTTAACCGACGATATGGCGTCAGTGGTTGATTGGCAGGGCGAGTTTAGTTACTTCCCGTCGTATTTAGCCATTGATTTAGACAAAGCACTTAATGCGTGGTTTCCAGATGGTACGCCAGAGCCTGTTCAAACATGGGGTAATGCCGATGGCGTAGACGACGCGCAAGGTTACACAACTAACTATTCGTGGTCAGTGCTGCAAAGCGGCTCGGTGTTTGAAGATGTGCTAGCTGCGTACGTTATGGTAAACATTAACACGCAAATTGCCGGGCTCGACCTATCGGGTAATGTGGGTGTGCGCCGCGTTGAAACCGACCAATCTGCAACGGTACTAGAGAACGTAGCAGGCGATGCGCGCTTAGGTGCGCAAAATATTGTTGATGAGAACGGCATTGTAAATAATTTATACGCACCTAATGTATTAGGCACTAAATACACCGACTACTTACCATCATTAAATTTAAACCTGCAACTTAACGATAATTCACTTGTACGCTTTGCTGCGGCTAAAGTAATGTCGCGTGCGCCAATTAACCGCTTAGCGGGCGATGCCAGTGCAAATGTGAGTGATGATGGTGTTATTAATGGTTCAAGTACTAATAACCCATTTTTAAAACCCTTTTATGCCGACCAATACGACTTATCTTACGAATATTATTTTGAAGAAGGTAATGGCACTATCGCTGCGGCGTTATTTTATAAAAATATAGACTCGTTTGTTGAAACCCTATCAATCGAAAACTTCGACTTTAAAGGCAACGGCTTTAACGTTCCTGACTTTATAGAAGACCCCGTTAGTGGCGAGCAAGTTGCCACAACTAACGGTATTTACACCACGGCAGTTAATAACGGTGAAGGTGGCTACATTAGAGGGCTAGAGCTTGCGTATACGCAAGTGTTTAGCTTTTTACCTTCGCCATTTAATGGCTTAGGCGCTAATGCAAGTTACTCATACACCGAAAGTGAAATTGAATCGATTACCAGTTTAGGGGGCGATACATTAGCGCAATCTTTACCTGGGCTGTCTAATAACGTGCTTAATGCCACGGTGTTTTACTCAATGGATGATTTTGAAACCCGCCTTAATGTGCGTTACCGCGATGAATTTGTATCAGAGCAGGTTGCCATTAACGAGCAAGTGGTTAATTTTGATGCCGAAACCGTTGTCGACTTTCAAACCTCTTATCGCTTTAGCGACTCGCTAACAATGCTTTTGCAAGTTAATAACTTAACCGATGAACCAACCCAAAGTTACTTTGGCTCAGAGCAACGAACAGGGACGACTCAGTACTTTGGTCGTCAGTTTTATCTTGGTTTTACATACAGTCATTAATTAGCAAACGGAGCGTTTAAAAATGAAAATTATAACAATGTCTAAATATTTGCTAATAGCCTTAGGGTTAATGATATTAGCAGGATGTGGTGGGACAGATGAAGTTGAGTCGGGGCAGCAGCTTTTAACCTGTAATGTGCCACAAGTACCAAACGAAGCAGGCTCGCAATGTGTCGATCCTGAACCTATATCGTGCCCCGCACCGACAATACCTGATGAAAATAACGAAAGCTGTGTGGTTGGTGCCGACCCAACCCTGCCAGACCCTGTGGTATTTGCAGGGGAAGGAGAGGCGGTTTTATTTTATAACCGCCTAGCCGATGATAACTACGAAGGCTACCGATTACATTCGTGGAATAACGAGGTATGCGATGCTTATGCACCGCCATTTGATACCAGCGATTGGGCTAACGGCCATGAATACGATGGTATTGACCCTAACTACGGTGCGTACTGGATAATTAACCTTAAAGAGGGTTATAACGAATGTGCCAATTTTATTATTCATATTGGTACAGAAGGCACGGGTAAAGCGTTTGGTGATGTGGATTTAACTATGCCGCTGATGCAAGACGATGAAACCTTTCAACGTATGAACTTTACCATTCATGGTGAGCCTTCGGTGTTTGAATACCCTATTTTAAGTTTGGGCGAACGCGCAGTTGCTATAACAGGTGCTTCAGCGCATTGGATTGATTTAAATACTATTTTGTATAAACCAAGTAACGAGCTTACAAGCCTAATTAAGTTGCATTCATCAGCTACGGCTGAGCTGGAAGTGGATATAGATACTGGTTTAAACGGCGATACTGTTACGCTGCAATCAAGCAGTTTAACTGATGAGCAAGCGGCAAAAGTACCGCATTTAACCACTTGGAACGCATACGAAGGAAGTTGGGATACAAACACGGCTAAAGCGCTTATAAAATCGCAGCTTGTTATTGCCGGTTACGATAGTGAAGGTAAGCTGCTAGAAGCAAGCTATGTGCAAACCGCTAAAGCACTCGATGCCCTTTATACACAAGGCGAAGACGATGCTAACGAAGCTGTACTTGGCGTAACTTATGGCAATAACGCGATTGATGTAACTGTGTGGGCACCCACCGCGAATAACATGGTGCTAAACGTGTTTGATGATGCAAAAACACAAGTGCACTCTATACCAATGACATTAAATACACAGACAGGTATTTGGCAGGCAAGTTTAGATACGCAATACGACCGCCACTATTACCGCTTTAATTTTGATGTTTACCACCCACTGACTCAGCAAATAGAGTCGCTTTGGAGTACAGACCCTTACTCACTCAATGTATCTACCAATGGTTTATACAGCCAGCTGATTAATTTAGCCGATGATGACACTAAACCAGAGGGCTGGGACGAGCGTATCGTGCCTACTATTACTAACCCAGAAGATGCGGTTATTTATGAAGGCCATGTACGTGATTTTAGTGTGCGTGATCAGTCAGTAAGCGAAGCAAACCGTGGTAAATACCTTGCATTCACTGAACTTGAAAGCGTGCCAATGCAGCACCTTAAGCAATTAGCAGATAAAGGCTTAACACACTTTCATTTACTGCCAGTGACTGATATTGGCACCATTGAAGAGGATGCCTCACAGCGTGTGGAAATTACAGACACCTTAGGTAAATTATGTGAGCGTATTAACGATGAAGCTGATGCATGTAAAATCGAAGATAAAAGCAGCACGATTGTCGATATTATGCAAAGTTACCTACCTGGCTCAGACGATGCACAAGCATTAGCCAGTGCGATGCGTGATTTAGACGGCTTTAACTGGGGTTACGACCCGCATTACTTTATAGCGCCTGAAGGCTCGTACGCCTCAAGTCCAGAGGGCATTGCCCGCGTTAAAGAAACCCGCTCCATGGTGCAATCACTGCAAGAAGTAGGACTTCGTGTTGTGCTTGATGTGGTTTATAACCACACAACATCATCGGGTATTTGGGATAAGTCGGTATTTGATAAGCTAGTACCGGGTTACTACCATCGCTATAACGAAGTAAGTGGTGAAATAGAGCGCTCAACGTGTTGTGAAAATACAGCGACAGAGCATGTAATGATGGATAAGTTTGTTACTGATTCATTGGTTATTTTAGCGCGTGAATTTGGCTACGACAGTTTTAGATTTGATGTAATGGGGCATATGCCTAAATCATCAATATTAGCTGCGCGTGAAGCCGTGCAAGCCGTTGACCCTGATAACTATTTTTACGGTGAAGGCTGGGATTTTGGTGAAGTAGCTAACAATCGTTTATTCACACAAGCTAAACAGGCTGATATGGCAGGCTCAGAGGTGGGTACATTTAACGACCGTATTCGTGAAGCCGTGCGTGGTGGTGCAATGTTTAGCAATAACCCGACAGATGGCAACCTAGCCGAACAAGACACGTTACGGTTATCGCTGGCGGGCAACTTACAAAATTACATTTTAAAAGACTTTAAAGGTAATTCATCTAAAGGTAATAGCTTTACTTGGAACACTCAGCCAACGGCGTATGCACTAGACCCAGCGGATAGCATTCATTACGTATCAAAACACGATAACGAAACACTGTGGGATCAGTTGCAATACAAACATGCATCAAGCATGAGTATTGAGCAACGTGTGCGCGCGCACAACATGGCATTGTCTATACCACTTATGAGCCAAGGCATTCCATTTATGCAATTGGGCGCTGATTTACTGCGTTCAAAGTCAATGGATCGTGATAGCTATAATGCCGGTGATTGGTTTAATGCTGTTGATTTAACCAAAGAGAATAATAACTGGAACATTGGTTTACCAAACGCAGAGAAGAACCAAGAAAAATGGTCTGAAATTATGCCTATCTCTGCTAATCCAGATGCACAGGCAATGCCGCAAGACATAGCTTATGCAGGCGATGTATTTAACGAGTTTTTACAAATACGTAGCAGCAGCTCACTATTTAGATTAACCACAGAGCAAGATGTCATTGAGCGAGTGGGTTTTCATAACGTAGGTAAAGCGCAGCAACATGGCTTAATTGTAATGAGCATTGATGATGGCGAAGGACTCACAGACTTAGACCCAGCATTTGACGCACTTGTTGTGGTGATTAACGCAACCGAGCAAACCCTTAGCCATACTATTGCCACTGCAGCGGGTTTTGAATTACACGACGTATTAAAAAACAGTGTTGATGCAAGCATGGCCAGCGCCAATTTTTCCCAAGGCGATAACGAAGGCACATTTACTGTACCGCCTTACACACTAGCTGTTTTTACTAAAAACCAAGGTGAGAGCCAAGGTGTTGGTTTAAGTGCAAATGCGACCGTAGGCGCGCCTGATGTAGTACCTTATGGCAGCACCGCTGTGTTTGTGCGCGGAACTTTAAACGACTGGGGCACACGTGATGCATTTGAATATATTGGCGAGGGTGAATACCGTATAGCAATTGCACTAAGTGCTGGCGACTACGAATTTAAAATTGCCTCAGAAGATTGGTCTACAGTTGATTTTGGTGCGCTTACAGACGCTGATAAAGAGGTAGTTGAAAATCAAAGTGAGCCATTAACGCGCTCAGGTGCAAACATGACCTTCAGCGCTGCCATTGATGCAACCTATGTATTTTCGCTTGATGCTTCAAACCCAGAAAATCCAACGCTTACTTTATACAACGAAGAGCCATTTGTAGGCACCGCTATTTATGTGCGCGGTACGCTTAATGATTGGGGAGTAACCGATGAGCTAAGTTATAAAGGTAAAGGCATTTACACCTTTACTAAAACACTGAGCGCTGCAAGCTATGAATTTAAAATAGCGTCAGAAGATTGGAGCACGGTTGATTATGGCTCGGCAGAGGGTGATGCCAGTGTAATGGTTGGCACTGCTGAGCAGTTGTCGGTTGCGGGCGCGAATATGACCATAGACATTGCCGAGCAAGGTGAATACCAATTTACATTTGACGCCAGTGATTTAAATAACGTATCGCTAAAAGTGCTCAACGGCGAAATGTTTGCACAAACACCGGTATTTATTCGCGGCAGCTTAAATGAATGGAGTACTGATAACCCGCTTATGTACGAGGGTGATGCAATTTACTCTGCTTCTATTGAATTAGAAGTAGGCGACTACGAATTTAAAGTAGCGTCTGAAGATTGGAGCACAGTGGATTACGGTGGAGCAGGCGATACGCCGGTAGTGGTAATTGATGAACTAACACCACTTGAAGCGGTAGGTGCCAATATAGCACTGAATATTACCGAACAAGGTACCTACACGTTTAATGTAATAGGCCCAGATAGAGAAAATGTAAGCATACTTATTAATAAGCAGTAGCAGTTATATTTTTCCAAACCTAAGCCGAGCATAGCCCTGTATGCTCGGCTTTTTTAATGCTTAATTAATGCCTAACAAAAGGGACATTAAAAACGATAGTTAACCGACATCATCACAGTCGTGGTGTTATCGGTATCAATAATGGGTGAGTCTTCAATATCAGAATCGAGCTGCTTATAGTTAACCATGGCATTTACGTTCCAGTTTTTATTAATGTAATACATTAAAAATAAACCCGCATTGTAGTTAACCGTAGAACTAAGTTCGTAAGGCGCATAGGTGGTAGATTCGCCCTGTGCTACACCATAATAATAGTTAGATACATCACTGCTATTTAGCTCAACACCCACAGAAGGAACGATCATTAGTTGTTTAGATAACTTAATAGGGTAACTGTAATTGGTTTTAAATTTAGCGCCATCGCCGTGGCCTATTACATCATGAGTAGCACTGGCGCTTATTTTACCAAAGCTTGCAGTGTAGCTAACCTGCGTGCCTGCGTAGAGTGATAGCTTTCTATCGTCTAAGGCTTTTATGGCTGCAAGGTCTGAATCTGAGGTATCAAAGTTATCACCTGGCTCTAAAACTAATGACCAGTTAAAACCTTGCTCCTCCACTAATTTATAATCAAGCGACAAACCTTTAAAACTAAGCCTTTCGCCTTCGTAAGTAATGATAGGTAAAAATAGCGTTTCACTGTCGGTACCTGCATAAGGTGAGCTGGTAGAAATGACACCGCCCCCTAATGAAAACTGCGACTCAGCTTGAGCAGTAATACTGCCAAGTGCAAGTGTGCCAACTAATAACCGTAGTGAGTTTTGTATATAAGTGTTCATGGGAGCCTTGGTGTTAAGTAAAAAGTGAAAATTGTTTGCGATAAGTAAAGTGTGCCGCAACGCTATTAGGCTTTAGTGTAGCTATATTTTTGATTGGCGTTTGTAAGAGAGTGTATGAAAGTTTATCTGAATGTAAGTGGGTTAATACTCAGGCTTTTAATACAGATAAAACCTGAGTATGGATGCTTTAAGCGTGTTGATTTAATTTAAATTGTTTACGGCTATACATAAATAATAGCGTGCCTGGAATATATAAAATAAGTGAAAGCGCTAATGTGTTCAGCCCCGCAGCATAAACAAGCCATAAACCATACGCACTTGCGCCTAACCCCATTAGCTTAATTGGGACTGAGAGCTTTTGTGCAAAGGCGACTTTTACCATATAGGCGGCAACTAAAAAGTACGGCACCAATATCATAGACGTTGATACAAGCACTAAGGTGTTATAACTCTCGCCAGTAAATAAAATAAGCACTAAGCAAAGTTGCACTGTAAGGCTGGTTAAAGTTAATGACGCTATAGAGGTTCCGTTATGATTTTGCTTTTTAAAAACCTTAGGAAATGCGCCGTATTTAGCCGCGCTGTTAGGCACTTCGGCGGCGTAAATAATCCAACTTAAGTAAGAAGCCAGTACCGACACAATAAGCCCCGCACTTATAATAACTTTGCCTGTAGTGCCACTTATCATGGCCATAATGCCCGCCATTGAAGGGTTACTAAGTTGGGCAATAGTGCTTTGATTCATTATTCCAAATGACAGCATGGTAATAGCAATATATAAAATAAGCGCTGCAACAACGCCTATCACCGTTGCTAGGCCAATATCATTACGGTTTTTGGCACGAGCAGAGAGCACCGCAGCCCCTTCAATACCGGTAAATACCCATAAAGTAATAAGCATGGTATTTTTTACTTGATCAATAAAGTCTGTTTGCACGCTCACATGGCTTTGATTTGCCTTAAATATGTTAGGGTCAAAATAAGCATAAGCAAAGCCGATAAATAGCAACAGCGGGATCACTTTAGCGATAGTGCCAAGCAGGTTAATGAAAGAGGCCTGTTTAATGCCTTTAACAATAATTAAATGCACAGCCCATAAAATAATAGATTCGCAAATAAACGCCATAAGGGTATTACCCTGGCCAAATAGAGTGAATGTTGGCGTATCTACAAATGCGCCTAAAGCAGCAAAAGCCACGACTAAATAACCCACCACCCCAATGGTGGCGCAAAGCCAATAGCCCCATGCAGATAAAAAGCCTGCTAGTTCGCCAAAGCCTTCTCTAGCATAAATATAAATGCCGCCGTCGAGCTCTGGCTTAGCGCGAGATAATTGTAAAAAACACCCTGCAAGTAATAAAATACCTACACCGGTGATAAGCCAGCCTACTAAAACAGCATTTACACCGGCCACTTCGGCCATATTTTGTGGCAGACTAAATATCCCAGCCCCTACCATTGCACTAAATACCAGCGCGGTAAGTGCGACTAATCCAATTTTATTTTCTTTCATTTTACTACTTACATGTAAGCTAATAATTAGCGTTATAAAGAGGCAAAGTGCTGATTTAACATTGCAATGTGTTCAGGGCCTATACCGCAGCAGCCACCAATTATGCTGGCACCTTGTTGTTGCCATTGCTTAGCCCATTGCAAGTAAGAAAGCGGGGTTAAGTCTTTGCGAACCTCATCTAACCCTTCGTTAGCTGTGGCTTCTTTAGTTTGTGGCGCAAATGCATTTGCGTAAGCCCCCACTTGAACATGCTCTGCTCTTTGTGCTTTTAATTCCTTTTGGGTTAGAACTAAAGCTTGCTCTATTACCTCAGGCTGGCAGCAATTAAATAAAATGCCTTTTACATTTTCTTTTAGCATTGCAGTGACCGCATCTTGCACCGACTCGCCCGAGCGTAACGTGGCTTGCTCGTTGGGGTTTTCATCGTCAAGGGTAAAGGCAACCCATACAGGTTTTTGACTATCACTTACTTTACTGATTAGTGCTTTAATATCGAGCGCTTCTTGAATGAGGCTTTGGGTTTCTATTAACCACAGGTCGGCATAAGGTGCTAGGCCTTCTATTAGAGGCGTGGCAATGCGTGTTAGTTGCTCTGCTTGGTATAAATCTGGGCGATATGAGCCAAACATAGGAGGTAAACTTGCCGCTATTTTTGTGCCTTTATTGTGTTGCTCAACCGCTTTTTGAGCCGCTAGTCCGGCGGTTGCAGCCAGTGATTTAGCAGATTGGTTAAAGCGTTCTTCGCCAATATGAAAAGGCACTAATGCATAGCTATTTGTGGTAATAACAGTGGCACCACTTTGTATAAAGTTACTATGAGCCTGCGTTACTTTGTCAGGGGCTTCTATTACTGCCAATGCTGACCACTCAGGTTGCTGAAATGGCGCACCAATACGAGTGAGCTCTCTGCTCATGCCGCCATCGAGTAAAGTTAGAGTATGAGTTGTCATTATGTTTCCTTTGTATGAGATAATTTCACTTTGGATGTTTAGACGTCTATAAAGCCATTAGCCAGAATATAAAGCACACAATTAGGTTAAACAACCCTATAAATTAAAATAATAGGCGTATTAACTAAGCGTTATCATTGCTTAACAACCTCGTTAAATTGCATTGAAGTAATTGATCACGTAACTTAAACAAGCAGTGTATTTACTAGCAGTAAAGCGCTGTGTTTGAGTAGATTAAGGATAAACCAATGAGCAACCCTATTTTAAAAAGTGCCAGCTTTGATCCCAAAGTGAAGCAATACTGGATGACCATGGCATGCTTTTTTAGTGCCGTTGCATTAGTAACCATTCCACTTATACCTGTGGTGTTATTTGTTGTATGGCTGGTGGCAGGTAAAATTTTGGCCGCTATGTCGGCGCAATTACTCACGCAAAAGCTGGTTGTTAAACGCGGCATTTTATTTAAAGAAGAAAAATCTATACCACTTGAAAAAATAACCGATGTGGGGCTGAACCAAGGGCCGCTTATGCGCTTTTTTGGGTTATACCGCTTAAGCTTTGAAACTGCAGGGCAGTCGGGTCATGGCGCATTGGTGTCATTACTTGGTGTTGAAAATGCCAGTGAGTTTAGAGAAGCCATACTTGAGCAAAAAGATAACTTAGCTGCGCAAGCCCCTAAAACACAGGAGCTTGCTGAAGAACACCTCAACCAAGTATTACTTGCTCGCTTAGTTGAGGTAGTAGAGCGCATAGATACGCGTTTGGCAGCTTTAGAGGCGAAGCGTTAAGCGTTTTGTAATTGAGCCTGACCTGCCAGCATACTTAGCTCTTTGGTACGGCTTTCAACAACCTGATATTCGCGCGCTTTAATTGTGCTTATATAATTCCACTTAGCACTGGCTTTTGCAGGTGTAAATGTAACGGTTAAATAGCCGCGCTCTACTAAATTATTATAAGCAAGGTCATCAACTAATAAGGCAATTACTTGCTCTATTTGCGCTACGGTTTGCGCATCTTGTGTGTTTAGCGCTAAATATTCTTCAAGCCCTGGTGATGAAACCGATGCCGTTGCAAATTCCACCCCAGCATTTTGTGAGGCTGCAATAGGGTTACTGGCATCAGTTTTAAGTTGTCCCGCCCAGCCGTTATGAGTATCTCCGGCTAAAACTACTAAGTTTTTTTGTGCTGCAATAGCGGTACCTAATAATACTTCTCGCTCGTAGGCGTAGCCATCCCAGGCATCAAGGTTATACGGTATGGTGGTTTGAACACGCGCAAGCTCTGCCTCGGTTACACTTGGGTCGCCCGCTAATACACGGCCTTTAATTTGCGCCAGCTCTGCAAATAATACATTGGCCTGTGCGAGCAATTCACTTGGATCGCCTCCGTTTGCCTGAGCACTTTGTAAGCTAGCAAGTAGTAACATGACCTCTACTGGTAAGTGCATTTTTGTCATTAGTACTTGTTGCCCTAACACTTGCCACTGTGTGCTTGAGGTCGTGATGGCATCACTAAGCCAGGTAAGTTGTTCGCTGCCTAATAATGCACGGTCAGTTGCGCCTATTGCTGCAGCAAATGCGCTTTGCCCGGCAGGGGAGGTAAGATCAAAATCACTATAGTTAAGCTGCTCATCACGGGCTAATACACGAGTATCTAGCATGTATAAAGAGACTAAATTACCAAACTCAAAGCGTCGGTAAATACGTTCTTTGTCGGCTACATTACGAATTGGCATCCACTCAAAGTAGGCTTGTAGTGCATTGAGTTTACGTTGGCTAAATTCGCCTTCACCTTCGTTATGATTTTCTGCGCCTTCGCGCCATGTGTCGTTGGTGATTTCGTGGTCGTCCCACACTGTTATAAATGCACAGTGGCTATGGGCTGCTTGTAAGTCGGCATCGAGGCGATAATTTGCATAGCGTTTTCTATAATCGGTCAGTGCGATAATTTCGCTGCTGTTATCTAAGGGTAGCAGGCGGTCTAACTGCGCGGCGTCTTCGGTTGCATAACCCGTATTGCTGTATTCGTATATGTAATCACCTAAGTGCAGTACCGCATCTAAATCGCTTTGCTTAGCAATTTCGCCATACACATGAAAATACCCGGCAGGGTAATTTGCGCACGATACAACGGCTAATTTCACCTGATCAACCGCACCGACAGGAAGCGTTTTACCTTGTCCGATAGGGGAGGTTTTTCCGTGTGCATTAAAGCGATAGTAATAAACGGTGTTGGCATCAAGCCCTTGTAAATCAACTTTAAGAGTAAAGTCGGTGGTGTCACTGATATGTGTTTCACCATCGTGAACAATATTTGTAAAGCTTTGGTCGGTGGCGGCTTGCCATTGTACTTTTAACGATTTAGTTGTTACATCGAGTGGGGTTACACGGGTCCAAATAATTAAGCTATCGCTTAGCGGGTCGCCGCTGGCAACGCCGTGGTCAAAGCTAACGGGTGTGTCGTCATCATCGTCAAATCGACAACCTGTTAAACCAAGTGATAATACGGCAGCGCCAAATCCTGCTGCCGATGCTTTTAAAAAACTTCTCCGTGTAAATGCCATTGCTTTGTACCTGTAAAGTGTAAAAAGCAAAGTGTAGGCAATTTAGGTTACTTTTTTGTGAAGCAATTAAAAAACTTCACTTACTTGCGTTGCATTACACGTAATAACGGTAACGTTTTCGTAGCCGACGCGGGTTAGCGCTTCTGCACCTAAAGTGGCGCGGGCACCGCTGGCACAATGTAAGTAAATAGGGCGTGCAGCGTCTTTTTCTATTTCCATTAGCTTCATTTCGAGTAATCCGCGTGGAATATTTATTGCCCCTACCGCAGCTACATTGGCATGCTCAGCGGGTTCGCGTACATCAATAAGTAAACCTTTATTTTGTTCTAGCTCTTGCTTAGCTTGCGCTGCATCAATACGGCGTTGGTTAGGTGTGATAATTTTTAGTAAATCAGGAATTGAAGTAAGCATTAGTCTGTAAATCCTCTTTTGCGCAAAAAAGTCATTAATGGGCACCATTTAGTGTAGGCGGATTGCACTAAGTTAATACCAATAAATAACGTTAAAAATTGAAAGTTACTATCAACAAAGTAGCTTAAAAGCACAGAAATTGTAACGGCACTTCCGCCAATTAAGAGTATGGCGTCACTTATTTTCATGAATTGACCTTAACATTAGTTTTTTCTAATGTTAATTATATTAGAACTTACTAATGTAAAAGTCTATAATTAAAACACGCAAAATAATTAAGTATCACAATGAATATTGAACAACTTGCCGAAAACGCTCAGCAGGCAGAGCAATTTTTAAAATTAATGGCAAATAAAAACCGTTTAATGATTTTATGTAGTTTATTGCAAGGTGAACAAAGTGTAGGTGAGTTAAATCAAAATGTTCCGTTGGCGCAGTCTGCTTTGTCTCAGCATTTGGCGAGTTTACGTAACGCCCAGCTAGTGGCAACTCGCCGTGAGGGACACACAATTTATTATTCGTTAATCGACCCAAAGGTCGAGTCGATTATTACGTTACTATACGAATGGTTTTGTAAGCAAAGTACCGCTGAGTAATTTGCTTTAAATAAAAGTGGCAATCTCATCAAGCGACTTTTTATCAAGTGCATGGGCAGGTACAGTTGCATCGTCACTTGGGTAGCCCGCAATAAGTAACATGTAAGGACGTTCGTTGTCTTTGTCGCGCTTACAAATGTCGGTTAAAAAACTCATTGGTTTAGGTGTATGGGTAAGCGTAGCTAAGCCACAGCGGTGCAGGGCTTGTATTAAAAACCCAGTAGCTAGCCCTACTGATTCGTGCACATAATAATTGGTGTTTTTATCATCCGTATTCACACCGCCTTTTTTTTGACTAAACACTGCAATAAGCCAAGGCGCATGCTCTAAATAAGGTTTATTGGCGTCGGTACCTAATGGTTTTAGCGCATCAAGCCACTCTTCTCCTGCTCTGCCTTCATAAAAAGAGCGCTCTAGTTTTTCAGCGGCCTCTCTTATTTGTTTTTTTACATCGCTACTGTTTATAGCTACAAAATGCCACGGCTGATGATTCGCTCCACTTGGCGCGGTACCTGCTGCTTTAATACAGGCTTCAATTATATTTTTAGGCACAGGTCGGTCGCTAAAGCTGCGAATACTATGGCGGCGCTGGCTGGTTTGTAAAAATTCGTTTGCCCGTTTTAGCATTTCATCGTGAGGGTATTCTATAAAGTCGTTTAGTGGTTGGCTTTGATGTTTTTGCATGGCTTTACGCTTCTTATAAAGTGTGTGTGTGGTTTTTATACCGACTGAATAAATGCGAGGCAAGTATTATTACCTATCGTGTTTATTTGTTGTTACAAAATTAACCGTGGTGTAACTTATGTTCCTTTTTTTAATGTGGTATAAAAAGCGCAATAAAAAAACTATTTAAAATTCAAGGAAGTAAAAATGCTATCAATAACAGGGTTATCTAAAACCTACGATAATGGCGTACATGCACTACAAGGTGTTGATTTATCTATAGGAAAAGGAATGTTTGGGCTGCTAGGGCCAAATGGCGCCGGTAAATCATCACTAATGCGTACTATTTCTACGTTGCAATCTGCCGATTCGGGTTCAATTACTTTTGATGGTATTGATGTTTTTAAAGACCCACAGGCTTTGCGCCAACGTTTAGGTTATCTACCGCAAGATTTTGGTGTATACCCTCGCGTAAGTGCTTACGACTTGCTAGACCATATGGCTGTTTTAAAGGGCATTCATAACAAAGGCGAGCGTAAAGAGTCGGTAGAAGGCTTGCTTGCACATACTAATTTATATCAACATCGCTCAAAAGCGGTAAGTGGCTTTTCGGGCGGTATGCGCCAGCGTTTTGGTATTGCACAAGCCTTACTAGGTGACCCTGATTTACTAATTGTTGATGAACCAACAGCAGGCCTAGACCCTGAAGAGCGAAATCGTTTTCATAACTTGTTAGTAAGCTTAGGCGAGCAAAAAGTCGTTATATTATCGACCCACATTGTTGAAGATGTGGCAGAGCTTTGCCCAAACATGGCCGTACTGGCAGGCGGAAAAATATTATTAGAGGGTAACCCCATTGCCCTTACCGATAAACTCCAAGGCCAAATTTGGCGTAAAGCCATGAGCCAAGAAGAAGCACTAGAGCTTGAGCCGCAACTGCCTGTTATTTCAAAACGCTTATTTGCAGGGCAAACCATATTACATGTATTAGCCAATGAAGCCCCTGAAGGTTTTGATCTCAGCAGTGCAAACCTAGAAGATGTATATTTTTCTACGTTGCTTAATCATCGTAACAGCCAAGTAGCATAAGGGGGCGCTATGTTTTTTAATATGCTCGCGTTTGAGCTGCGCTATTTTGTGCGCCAGCCTTCGTTTTATGTGACCTCATTAATCTTCTTTTTTATGGCGTTTTTTATAAGCTCCAGTAGTAAGTTTCCGCTAGGTGGGGCTAATGTTCATATGAACTCGCCTTATACCATTATGGTTTTAACGGTTACCTTTTGTACGCTTGCTATGTTTTTAGTGGTTAACTTTGTTGCAAGCTCAGCGATTCGCAACAGCGAGACCAAAATGGATGAGCTGGTGTTTAGTAAGCCCGTTAACCCGCTTGCTTATCAATCAGGGCGTTTTTTTGGTGCTTACTTAGTTGTACTTATCGTGTTTTTAAGCGTGCCACTAGGCGTATTTTTGGGGTCTCAGTTTGGCTTGTTGGTTGGCTGGCTTGATAGTGAGCTAGTTGGCCCTAATAAGTTTATATATTACGCTGCGCCTTTCTTATATTTAGCAGTGCCAAGCTTATTGGTCCTCAGTGCTATTTTTAATAGTGTGGCGGTTTATTTTAAAACCATAATGGCGGTATATGTAACGGCCGTGGTGATCTATATAAGCTACCAATTGGCGAGTATCTATTTTGACGATTTAGCGTTTAGAAATATTGTTGTTTACGCAGACCCATTTGGCACTGGTTCATTAATTGACTTAACCCGTTACTGGACTGTAAGTGATAAAAATACTGAAGTGTTAACGCTTTCGGGCGATTTTTTAATTAACCGTATTTTATGGGTAGCAATAAGTTTAGCGATGTTTTTTGGCCTCGGAAAGTTAGCTAACCGCGTAGTCACTAAAAAACAGAAAAAGCAATTTGCTGTCTCTACGTTTGTAAAAAATAAACAAGCAGCACTTATTAGCAGCGCTAAAAACTACAAGTCAAAAGGGGTCAATACGCAATCGCAATTAGTAATGCGCAGCTTATTTGAGCTTAAGCAGGTTATATTAAGTGCTCCTTTTATGATTTTAGCGGGCGTCAGTATTATTACGTTACTCGCACCACTTTTTGCGCCTATTGGCGCATATGGCACAACAGATTGGCCGCTCACACAAAACATGGTGGGCATTATTCAAAACGCCTCCGCTATATTTATGTTTATTATTATTGCTTATTACAGCGCAGAGCTGGTTTGGCGAGAACGCCACAGTGGTATGGGCGATATTGTTGACAGCTACCCGGTGCATAACAGTGTGTTTTGGGTATCTAAAATTATTGCGCTAATCACTGCGGTTTGTGGCCTTTATTTAGTAGGTATGATGTTTACCATTGCGGTGCAACTATTTAAGGGGCAATTTAACTTAGAGCTTGGCCAGTACTTATTTAGGTTGGGTTACCTTACATTATTGCCTTTAATTATGATGGCTATTTTGGCGTTCTTTTTACAAATAATTAGCCCTAATAAATACATAGGTATGGGTTTGTTTATTCTATATTACATTGCTCAAATGGTAATGGGTGCTTACGGGTTTGAGCATCATATGTATCATTTTTCACAAAGCAGCAGCGTACCGTATTCAGACATAAACGGTTACGGGCATTTTTTACAAGGCGCGCATTGGTATACCCTATATTGGGGTGCATTGAGTGTGTTTTTAGCTATTGTAGGGTTTGCTTTATGGCACCGTGGTCCATCGCAAACATTGCGTACGCGTTTATCTTTAGTGCGTTACAACATGTCTTTAAAAGGCCAGATTGCAGCCGTTATAAGTTTATTGGTATTTGTGGGCGCGGGTTATAACATTTATTACAACACCCGTGTAATCAATGAGTTTGTAACAAGTGATGATAACGAAGCGCTACAAGTAAGGTATGAGCAAGAGTTCTCACAATACAAAGACTTACCGCTGCCTATAATAACTGATGTTGATTTACACATTGATATTTATCCTAAAAAGCGTGCTTTAAACGCCGTGGCTAAAATTAAGTTTACCAATACCGCAAACGAGCCAATAACCCGTGTGTTAATTAACGAGCCTAGCCAATCTAAAAGCTGGGATGTAAAAATGGCGGGCGGAAAAATAGTTGAGCGTTTAACCGATTTTGGCATGGTATGGTTTGAGTTTGAACAACCGCTAATGCCTAATGAAGTACGCGAAGGTGAGCTTTCAGTTTCTCGTGAACACGACGGTTTTGTTGATAGAGGCTCTGATACTCAACTCGTGCATAACGGTACATTTGTAAATAATAGAGAATTATTCCCAAATTTTGGTTATCAAAAGTATTTTCAAATTGCGGATAAGTATGAGCGCCGTAAGCACGACTTACCCGAGCTTGAACGTGCACATAAACTAGAAGACAGCCGCTATTATACGCAAAATGAGTTTGGGCCTGCTAATGGATTTATAAACTACAAGGCAACGGTAACCACCGATGAGTCACAATTTGCTATTACACCTGGTTACTTAAAAAGTGAAAGTGTAAAAGACGGACGACGTACTTTTGTTTATAAAATGGATGCTCCAATTATAAACTTTTATTCTGTTCTTTCGGCGGAGCTTGAAAGCAAAAAGGTTGAACATAACGGTGTAAATATTGAGGTGTACTACCACAAAGATCATGCATGGAATGTTGACCGTATGATTGAGTCGGTACAAGACTCAATAGATTACTACACGCAAGCCTTTGGGCCATATCAGCATAAGCAGTTACGTATTATCGAATTTCCTAAGTATCGCTCGTTTGCGCAAAGTTTTGCCAATACGGTACCTTACTCAGAAAGTATTGGCTTTATTACAGACTTAAGAGATGAGAGTAAAGTTGACCTACCTTACTATGTAACCGCACATGAAGTTGCACACCAATGGTGGGGGCATCAAGTATCTGGGGCTAATGTAGAGGGCAGTGCCGTTATTTCTGAATCGCTCTCCCAATACAGTGCGCTTATGGTGCTAAAAAAACGCTTTGGCGCCGAGAAGCTTCGTAAGTTCTTAAAGTACGAGTTAGATAGATACTTAATGGGCCGCACAGGCGAAGCCTTTGAAGAAATGCCGCTGTATAAAACGCAGTCTCAACAATATCTTCATTACAATAAAGGCTCGGTTGCGATGATGGCTTTGTATGACCGATTAGGTGAAGAACGCTTAAATGCCGCACTTAAAGCATTTTTGAATGAGTTTAAATACCAAGCAACGCCATACCCAACCACACTTGATTTACTTAGTTATTTAAAGCGAGATGCAACACAAGCTGAACAACGTTTTATTGATGATCAGTTTAAATATATAACGCTTTATGAGCTTGAAATGGAAGCAGTGTCGGTTACAGATGATGTTGATAGCGAAGGTTTTTATACAGTAACACTGAGCGTTGAAGCAACTAAGCAGCATGCCGATGGACAAGGTGAAGAAACCGAGCAGCCACTCGATGAGCTAATTGATATTGCATTATTTAGCGATGATCCTGAAAACCTTCTCGCTGAAGACTTTGTGATTTACTCGCAAAAGCATCAAATAGTCTCTGGTACTAATACTATTGAGCTAAAAGTAAAAGAAAAGCCAGTGTACGCAGGGGTAGACCCATACATTAAGCTTGTAGATAAAGACAGTAAAAACAACCTAGCTAAGTTTTAACGATTAACGGAAAGGCCGCATTTAATGCGGCCTTTTTTGTTTTAGCGAATTGCTAATACCAATGTGCAATAAAGCTTAATAAAGCGAATTAGCATATTGGTAAAAAGAGGTAATAGCAGCGAGGAGCTCGGCGGTTAACTGAAGTGGGTTATATAGTAAGGTGCTTTAGTCGCTAAAATTAAAAGGCGCTGTGGGTATTTAGGTGCCCTAATCGAGAAAAGGGCCAAAAGGCCCTTAGTGTTGCAGCAAGTAACACATTTTGTTTTAAAGCGTAAAGTCTACAGCGTAGCCTACGTAAACTTTAACATCTGACTCATCCATGTCGGTGTCAGATACGCCAAAAGTAAAACCATCTTTTGATACAGAGATACCGTAATCAATAATATTATCATCACCTATAAAGTCGCCAGAGTAGTGACCTAAGTGTAGCGCAACCTCAGTACCATTGCTGCCAACAGCAAAGCTGTAATCGGCATTTAGGTATAATGAATCGCCAAAGTCGGTGCCATCGCCATCTGCCGCTGAAGTGGCAAGGATTGCAGCGCCAAAGGTGAAACCTTCTGCGCTGATGCTACCGTAAATTTCAGAGAAATCAGCATCTGCCTCAGAAGCTGCATCTGGGTAAGCGTAATAAATGTAACCTACATCGTAGCTAAATGTGTCGTTAATATCGCCACCAAAACCCGCGTAAACATCAAGCTCGTAAGTCATTTCATCGGCCCATGAAGCATTTGATGCCCAAGTACCTACATAAAAGCCTGACTCGTCAGCGTAATCAATACCGCCAGAAATAGCAGCATCGCCCCCAGTTTGCTCTTGACCACGCCATAAGTAGTTAGACGTAGCCGCTGCGTTTGCTGTTACTTCTGCATGTACGGCTGTTGATGTTAAAGATGTAGCACCTAATAAAGCTATTGCGCTAATTGCGATGGTTTTTTTTAGTTTTAGCATGTCCATTTCCCGTTATATGATTTTTATCGCCTAGGTTTTTATTCTCTTATTGGCAACCCTTTGACTGGCGGTGTTTTATTGTTTAACTGGGAATGCAATTGCACTGTATGTGCCAGCTTAAAATAATTTCTATAAAACTGGTTTTTTACTTTTATAAAACAATATGTTGAGAAGTTTTAGAAGAGGGGATGATTGAGGTGGTTAATTAAAAAACGCACACTGCTGGTGCATAAATTAACCTAACTGCACCAGAAAAATACAGTTAGGTTAGGTAAATTTAGCCAAATATAGTGCGCATAAGACTAATTGTTTCGTTTACTCCGCGGCCTTTTTGTACTTCGCTAATAATAGAGTCGCGTTTGCTACGAATATGCTCGGGAATGTCATCGGCTGCAAGTGCACGGTCTACAAGTATTTCGGCTGACTCTTTACCTCTACGCTGTGGTTTTCCCGCACTTGTTGTGCTGCGTTTAGGTTTATTTAATAGCTTAATATAATTTGAGTTGTCGGCCGTGCTGGCATCTGCATAGTAAAAAAAGCACGGTAATAACGCTTTTATACTAACTAGTTGCTCTTCTAGTTCATTGCTGCCATTAGCCATTTTAAACCACGACATAGCATGAATGCTTTGTACTATATCTTGCCAGTAGCGCTCAAAGTCGCGATTGTTTAATTTTGTAATACCTAAAGCTGCGCATAATGCATCAAGACGGCTATTACTAATTGGCGTAAACACATCTGGGCGGCGCATTGCTAATAAACGTGTAGCAGGAGCAAGGGTTGGCTTTTCATCGCTACCGTTAAAGGCAAGTAAATAAGCAACAACAAACTGTTGGTAATCAGCTTCGCTCACATCACCTTCAAGCGGGATGTTAGCAAGTGCATCGTCAAACGCGCCAGGCAAGTCGGCTAGCATTTGATGAAAACCCTTTGCACTTTTTGTTGATGCGAACCATTCAACATCAAAGTTATAGGTGCTTGGGTCGAGCGTGGCAGTGTGTTTACCACTAAATGCCAGTAAATCCTCTGGGATCATATCTTTTAGTGCTTGCTCACGGATGCTGTGCAAATACGTGGTAAGGCGAAGCTGTTCGTCCAGTGCAATAAGTTCTTTGTGTTGTTCTACAAACATACTAATAACAGGCCAAGGTGCTACACGTAGTGTTTTAAGCTGTAAAAAGCTAATTGCAGAAGTTAACTGGTCATGCAGCTTTTTTAAAAGTGGTAGTTGCTGTGGCTCTAGTAAATCGTAATTTATACGGTCTTTACTTGCACTTAGCAGCTCATAACACCAGCCTAAAAAATCCTCTGGGTGGTTTTCTACTTTCACGGCCATTAGGTTTAGGCTTAGTTCTGAAGCTTGCTTCAAGATGTTTTGGTAAATTTGACTTTCTTGTTCGCCTAGCGCCATTTTTGACGGTGAAATTAGCAGTTTTTTCATGCCTTGTAGAGTCTCCGAGTAGATACATTTTTTAGCTGCTTTATTTTAGCGCAAATACGCCAATAGCAACAGGGCCGTGCATCATACCTAACAATTCAAGGGATGCAATCATGATGCTTAATATAAGCACCATGATTGCCGAGGTTTAATCATGCTCTTGCAGCGTAAACAAGCTTTCAACAGAAGTTTTAAAGTGCCTCGCTATTTTAAGCGCAATTATTACCGAAGGAGTAAACCTTGCCGTTTCCACAGTACTTATAGTTTTACGTGAAACTGCAATTAGATCTGCTAACTCTTGCTGCGAAAGGCCTGCTTCTTTACGGTATTTTGCAATTTGATTTTGCACTTTTGCTCCTAATCTTTGCTTTGCCAAAGAATTGATACGCCGTATATTAAACACATTACAGCAAGGTAAAACGAGGCCATCATGGTGTGAGACACTTCTAAAGCCAAATCATCTGAGAGTAAATACACGCCACCCATACTAAAAAGTAAACCAAGAACTACATGTTTATAGGCAATAGTGTCGATAGTGTTTAAGTACTCATCTTTGTAGGTAAGGTGGTATTTCATTTTCCATGTAAACCCGCCTCTGATCACAAACATACAGAATGAACCTAAAAAGGCAGCAGTGCCAAAAAACAATAGTGGGGCTGATGTTTGAGTAAGCAGTGGGTAAACACTGATGATTAATAAAGTGACTCCCATGAATAATGAGAACCAAGCATTTTGGCCCATAAACTTTTCTTCATTTTTAATATCATGATTCGACATACTCATTTCCTTTTAAAATTTACATTATGTAACCTATAGGTTTCACAGTGTCACTATTTTTTTGTAACCTAAAGGTATCAAAATGTTTCAGGGGCGGTTCAGGATAAGACGGTAATATTTAATAAAGTGCTTTTTTATCACAACGACAATGATTTTAAAGCTAACACTCGCTATGATAAGAACATTATTTGCACGTTTGAAAGGATGATCATGAAGACCTTACTCAAAATTGTTGGTGTAATACTCTTACTTTGTATTGCGTTAATTATTGCCGCTCCGTTTTTAATCCCAACCGATACTATTTTTAATAAAGTATCTGAGCAGGTTGAAAAAACAACAGGGCGCACACTTACTATTAAAGGTGATAAAACGCTTAGTGTATTTCCTGCATTAAAGTTAGAGCTTAACGATGTGCACTTTGCAAACATGCAGACAGGCTCGCGCGACGACATGGCAAGTATGGAGCAATTAGCTGTGCATATACCATGGTTATCGTTATTTGGCGGCGAATTCAAACTAGATAAGTTTGTTATTAACGAGCCCAATATTTTATTAGAAACTGATAAAAACGGTAAAGCTAACTGGCAGTTGTTTGATGCTGTAGCAGAGCAGCCGCAAGAGCAAACTCAATCAGGCGAGTCAGTTAAACTACCAGAGAACTTTGATATAGAGTTAGGTGAAGTGGCTATTTACGGTGGTACCTTTACTTACCTAGATGGGCAAACAGGCGCTAAACAACAAATTAGTGACTTGGAATTGGCTATTTTACTTCCTTCACTACGTAAGACACTAGAGATCAAAGGCGGCATTACATATATGCAAGAGCGCTTTGAGCTTGATGTAAAACTGGATACGCCGGCAAAGGCAATTGAAGGGGCGACATTTGAGGTTGCTCAAAGCGTAGACTCTCGCTTGGTCGATCTTACTTTTAACGGCAGTATTGCTCGCCAAGGTAAAGATATAAAAGGCGAGTTAGCGCTAAGTGGCGACTCTGTTAAAGAGCTAGCAACTTGGCAAGGGGTAGACTTAGACGCTAAAGAAAATGCATTTAATGCGTTTAGTGTAAACGGTAAAATGCATCTTATAGATGATACGTTTAACTTAGAAGAGCTGATTGCTACCCTAGATGAATTAGAGATTAAAGGAAAAAGTGAAGTAAACTTAGGCAATAAACTAGCGGTTAATGCCAATATAGACCTAGGTATGCTTGATTTGAATCCCTACTTACCGGAGGTAGTCGCTAAGCAGCAAGCGCCGCAAAGCGAAGAACCTAAAGCTGCGCAGCCGATTGTTTGGGACGATACTAAAATTGATTTAAGCGCATTAAATGCACTTAATGCTAATGTAGTTATTCGCTCAAGCGGTTTAAAAGCTAACGATATTGAGCTAGGTGCTAATCAATTTACAGTCGATTTAAACAACAGCGTTGCTAAATTAAGCTTAGATAGCTTTAAAGCATATGAGGGCACTGGTAAAGGGGTTATCAACATAAATGCGCAGCAAACGCCGTATAAAATAAGCACAAATTTTGATTTAGCCGACATAGACGCACAACCGTTACTCACTGATGCGGCTGGCTTTGATAAGCTTATGGGTAAAGGGTCATTAAATTGGAATTTAACCACAACTGGGCAAAGTCAAAAAACCTTTATTAGTGCATTAAATGGCAAGGTTGGCTTTGAATTTGCCGATGGTGCTGTTAAAGGCGCAAACGTGGCTGAGATGGTTCGCAAAGGCAAAGAGCTTATTACGGGTAACCTTGGAGCTGTGAGTGAAGGGCTAGATACAGGCTTTGAAGAATCAGAGCAAACAGATTTTTCTGCGCTCACCGGTAGCTTTAACTTTACTAATGGCGTGGGCCATAATAACGACCTATCGCTGATGAGCCCACTTATTCGTATTACAGGTGAGGGCGATGTAGATTTGCCTAAAACCAATGTTGATTATCGCTTAGTGACCGGCATTGTTGATTCGATTGAAGGGCAAGGCACTACAGATGATAGTACAGGCTTTAAAATCCCACTGCGTATAGAAGGCCCATTTCATGACGTTGGCTTTAAGCTAGATGTAAGCAACGCGCTTAAAGATGAAGCAAAACAAAAACTCGATGACGCCAAAGAGAAAGCAAAAGAAAAAGCCAAGGACAAAGTCAAAGATAAACTAAAAGGCTTATTTGGCTAACTATTAAACCCCACAAATAAATAATTAAGGCGCTATTTGCGCCTTGATTGTTTTATAACCACTTGTAAAATAGCTACATAGCGGTTTTTACTCAGTTTTAATCTGTCCTTCCCTTAAATTAATTAAAAAATAACCTACCACTCACTAGCCAATGCTGGTACAATTGCCCGCCCTTAAGAGACAACTCTGTTGTTTTTTGAGTGGGATTTAATCGAAGTGCCTTGATTTTAAACAAATTTAAGGCAAGTTGTAATTACTACACCGGAGGTCATTAACATGATCCAAATGCAAACTCAGCTGGAAGTTGCTGATAACAGCGGCGCTCGCAAAGTGCAGTGTATAAAAGTCCTTGGTGGTTCACACCGTCGCTATGCGGCAGTTGGCGATATCATTAAAGTTTCTGTGAAAGAAGCTATTCCTCGCGGTAAAGTGAAGAAAGGTGATGTTAAAAACGCGGTAGTTGTGCGTACCAAAAAAGGCGTTCGTCGTCCGGACGGTTCTCTGATCCGTTTCGATAGCAATGCGGCTGTTATCTTAAATGATAACTTGCAGCCAATTGGTACTCGTATCTTCGGCCCTGTGACTCGTGAACTTCGTAATGATAAGTTCATGAAAATTGTTTCACTAGCCCCAGAAGTACTGTAAGGAGTCTATCATGGCAGCAAAAATCCGTCGTGATGACGAAGTAATCGTACTAGCAGGTAAAGACAAAGGTAAGCGCGGCAAAGTGCTTTCAGTTGTTACCGAGTCTGGTCGAGTATTTGTCGAAGGCATTAACTTAATCAAGAAACACCAAAAGCCGGTTCCACAATTGAACCAAGCTGGCGGCATTGTTGAGAAAGAAGCGTCTATCGACGTATCAAACGTTGCGATCTACAACTCGGAAACGAGTAAAGCAGATCGTGTAGGTTTCAAGATTGAAGATGGTAAGAAATTACGTATCTTTAAATCTACTGGTAAAACTATCTAATAGTTGGAGTAGAATGATGGCGAAACTGCATGAAGTATATAAAGACAAAGTAGTTGCTGAGCTTCAAGAGAAGTTTGGTTTCAGCTCTGTCATGCAAGTCCCTCAGATCGAAAAGATCACATTAAATATGGGCGTGGGCGAAGCCCTAGCTGACAAGAAGATTTTAGATAACGCTGTTGCGGATCTAGAAGCTATCGCTGGTCAGAAACCTTTAATCACTAAAGCACGCAAATCTGTTGCTGGCTTCAAAGTGCGTGAAGGCTACCCAATAGGCTGTAAAGTAACCTTACGCGGCGAGCGTATGTGGGACTTTTTTGAGCGTTTGGTATCAATCGCTATCCCACGTATCCGTGACTTCCGTGGTGTGAGTGCTAAGTCTTTTGATGGACGTGGTAACTACAGCATGGGCGTACGTGAACAAATCATCTTCCCAGAAATTGATTACGATAAAGTAGACCGTGTACGCGGTATGGATATCACAATCACAACTTCTGCGAAATCTGATGAGGAAGGCCGTGCGTTGTTAGAAGCGTTTAACTTCCCATTCAAGAAATAAGGGTAGGGTTATGGCAAAGAATTCTATGAAAGCGCGCGAAGCAAAGCGCACTAAACTAGTTGCTCAGTACGCTGAAAAGCGTGCAGCACTAAAAGCTATCATCAGCGATGTTAACGCATCTGAAGATGATCGTTGGGACGCGGTACTTAAGCTTCAAGCTTTACCACGTGATTCTAGCCCTGCACGTCAACGTAATCGTTGTAACATTACGGGCCGCCCACATGGTTTCCTTCGCAAATTCGGCATGAGCCGTATTAAAGTTCGCGAAGCAGCTATGCGCGGTGAAATTCCTGGCCTTAAAAAGGCTAGCTGGTAATAGTATCACGGGAGTAAGACTATGAGCTTGCAAGATCCTATCGCGGATTTGTTTACACGTATCCGTAACGGTCAATCAGCGAAGAAAGTATCTGTAACGATGCCAACTTCAAAGCTGAAAGTAGCAGTAGCTAAAGTATTAAAAGACGAAGGTTACATCGCAGATTTCGCTGTAAACAGCGAAGCGAAACCTGAGCTTTCTATCGAGTTGAAATACTTCGAAGGCAAAGCTGTAATTGAAAATATCCAGCGTGTTAGCCGCCCTGGTCTACGTATCTATAAGAAACGTGACGAATTACCGAAGGTAATGGGTGGTCTTGGTATCGCTATCGTATCAACTTCTAAAGGCCTAATGACAGACCGCGCAGCACGTAGTGCTGGTGTTGGTGGTGAAATCATTGGCTTTGTAGCTTAATCGGAGGGGAACTATGTCTCGCATAGCAAAGGCACCAATCAATGTTCCTGCCGGTGTAGAAGTTACATTAAAAGGCCAGGACATCACAGTTAAAGGCAAAAACGGTGAACTTACTCGTACTATCAACAACGCTGTTGAAGTACAAGTTAACGACAACGTTATTACAACTTTACCTCGTGAAGGCGTAGCTAATGCATGGGCTCAAGCAGGTACTGCTCGCGCTCTAATCAACAACATGGTTGTTGGTACGCATGAAGGTTACGAGAAGAAACTTCAGTTAGTAGGTGTTGGTTACCGTGCTGCAGCTAAGGGTAAAGTTTTAGACTTAACACTTGGTTTCTCGCACCCAGTTAATTTCGAAGTTCCTGAGGGAATTACGATTGAAACTCCAAGCCAAACAGAAGTTCTAGTTAAGGGCGTAGATAAGCAGTTAGTTGGTCAAACAGCTGCTAACATTCGTGCATACCGTAAACCTGAGCCTTATAAAGGTAAAGGTGTTCGTTATTCAGATGAGAATGTACGCCGTAAAGAGGCTAAGAAGAAGTAAGGTAAGACGATGGATAAAAAAACAGCTCGTCTACGTCGTGCTAAACGCACTCGTAGAAATTATATTGAACAAGGCACAACGCGTCTTGTTATCCACCGCACGCCACGTCACATTTACGCTCAAGTAGTTAATGCTGAGGGTACTGTACTGGCTGCTGCTTCTACTGTTGAGAAAGCTATTAGCGAAACAGTTAAAGGCACAGGCAACGTTTCAGCTGCACAAGCAGTTGGTAAAGCGGTTGCAGAACGTGCGGCTGACAAAGGCATCGAAAAGATTGCTTTTGATCGCAGTGGCTTTAAATATCACGGCCGTGTGAAGGCGCTAGCTGATGCTGCGCGTGAAGCCGGTTTGCAATTCTAGGAGTAGACAATGGCTAACGTAGAAGCAAAGCAACAACAGCCTGATTTAGCTGAAAAGCTAATCGCGGTAAACCGTGTGTCTAAAGTAGTTAAAGGTGGTCGTATCTTTAGCTTCACTGCACTAACTGTAGTTGGTGATGGCGCAGGTAAAGTAGGTTTTGGTTATGGTAAAGCTCGTGAAGTTCCAGCTGCTATTCAAAAAGCAATGGAAAAAGCACGTCGCAACATGATCAATGTAGACCTAAATGGCAACACATTACAGCATCCTGTTAAAGGACGTCATGCTGGCTCACAAGTGTTCATGAAACCAGCATCTGAAGGTACTGGTATCATCGCAGGTGGTGCTATGCGTGCAGTACTAGAAGTTACTGGTGTGCAGAACGTACTTTCTAAATGTTACGGTTCTACCAACCCGATCAACGTAGTACGTGCAACGATTCAAGCTCTAGAGAACATGAATTCTCCTGAGTCAATCGCTGCTAAACGTGGTCTGCGCGTAGACGAAATTCTGGGGTAACCATGGCAAATAAAACTGTAAAAGTAACACAAGTAAAGAGCTCTATCGGTCGTTTACCGAAGCATAAAGCTACATTACGCGGTCTTGGTTTACGTCGTATCAACCACACTGTTGAGTTAGAAGACACAGCATGTGTACGTGGTATGATCAACCGAGTTTCTTACATGGTTAAGGTAGAGGGTTAATTTCATGCATTTGAATACACTTTCACCTGCTGCAGGTTCTAAAACTGCTCCAAAACGTGTTGGTCGTGGTATCGGTTCTGGTCTTGGTAAGACTGGTGGCCGTGGTCACAAAGGTCAAAAATCACGTTCTGGCGGTAAAGTACGCGTTGGTTTTGAAGGCGGTCAAATGCCTATGCAACGTCGTCTACCTAAATTTGGTTTCACTTCACGCAAATCGTTAGTATCTGCAGAAGTAAACCTTTTTGAAATCGCTAAAGTTGAAGGCGATGTGGTAGACCTAAACGCGTTACAAGCAGCTGGTCTAGTTAAAAAGAACGTTCTGTTCGTTAAAGTTGTTAAATCTGGCGAAGTTTCACGCGCTGTTACCGTTAAAGGCCTTAAGGCTTCTAAAGGTGCTCGCGAAGCTATTGAAGCTGCCGGAGGCAAGGTAGAAGACTAAGGAAGTACTAATGGCTAAACCAGGTCAAGATACACAAAGTGCACAAAGTGGACTTTCGGAATTGAAGCGTCGATTACTATTTGTTTTAGGTGCTATCATTATTTACCGTCTAGGTTCATTTGTGCCAATCCCTGGGATTGACGCCGCTGTACTTGCCGATTTCTTCGAGCAACAAAAGGGCACCATTGTTGAGATGTTCAACATGTTTAGCGGTGGTGCGCTTGAGCGAGCTTCAGTGTTAGCACTGGGTATTATGCCGTATATCTCGGCTTCGATTATTACGCAACTATTAACGCATATGTATCCTCCGTTTATAGAGCTTAAGAAAGAAGGTGAGCAAGGGCGTAAAAAAATTAGCCAGTACACACGCTATGGCACGCTTGTGCTTGCTACTATCCAATCAATCGGTATTGCAACTAGCTTACCGGGCATGATGGAAGGGTTAGTTGTTAACCCGGGTCTCGGTTTCTATTTCACCGCAGTGGTGAGTTTAGTAACTGGTACTATGTTCCTAATGTGGTTGGGCGAACAAATAACAGAACGCGGTATCGGTAACGGTATCTCAGTTCTTATATTTGTTGGTATTGTAGCTAACCTGCCGTCTGCTATTGGTTCGACAGCCGAAATGGCGCGCCAAGGTGATTTGAATGTTTTTGTACTGTTGATGGTTGCGGTTATAGTATTCGCTGTTACTTATCTTGTAGTGTTTTTCGAACGTGGACAACGTCGTATCGTTGTTAACTACGCTAAACGCCAACAAGGTCGTCAAGTATTTGCTGCTCAAAGCACGCATTTACCACTAAAAGTAAACATGGCGGGTGTTATTCCACCAATCTTCGCTAGCAGTATAATTCTGTTCCCTGGTACAATTGCAAGCTGGTTCGGCCAGGGTGAAGGTCCGGTCGCTGATGTGCTACAAGCTATTGCAACAACGTTGACTCCAGGTCAGCCTTTGTATGCGATGGTGCTAGCAGCAGCTATCATCTTCTTCTGCTTTTTCTACACAGCGTTGGTTTTTAACCCGCGTGAGACAGCAGACAACCTGAAGAAATCTGGCGCATTTATCCCAGGTATTCGTCCAGGTGAGCAGACATCTAAATACATTGATAAAGTGATGACACGCCTGACATTGGCAGGTGCTTTGTATATAACCTTTATCTGTCTGGTGCCCGAATTCATGACTATGGCATGGCAAACGCCATTCTATTTCGGCGGTACATCAATTTTGATTATCGTTGTAGTAATCATGGACTTTATGGCACAAGTACAGACTCACCTGATGTCACATCAGTATGATTCTGTGCTGAAAAAAGCGAACCTTAAAGGCTACGGCCGATAAGGTCAGTTTACGGAGTTGAGCAATGAAAGTACGTGCTTCCGTTAAGAAAATATGCCGTAACTGTAAAGTTATTAAACGTGCTGGTGTAGTACGCGTAATTTGCAGTGAGCCTAAGCATAAGCAAAGGCAAGGCTAAGTAAACAGTCGTGCAGGCTGAGATTTCTCGGCCTGTGTTTTTAGTTGTGATTTGGTCTTCGTTTGAGTATCCTTACGGGCTTTTCAAACTTTTGATTACCAAATTCAAATATAGGAGATGTGTTAGTGGCCCGTATCGCTGGCATTAACGTCCCTGATCATAAACATGCAGTTATTGGTTTAACAGCTATTTATGGCATAGGTAAGACTCGCTCTAAGGCTATCTTAGAAGCGACTGGTATCGCCGAGACCACAAAAATCGGTGAACTTTCAGACGAAACTCTTGACGTACTGCGTGATGCAGTTGGCAAGTACACTGTAGAAGGTGACCTTCGTCGTGAAGTTACTCTAAATATCAAGCGCCTTATGGACCTTGGTTGTTTCCGTGGCCTACGTCACCGTCGCTCTTTACCACTACGTGGTCAAAGAACAAAGACTAACGCGCGTACCCGTAAGGGTCCTCGTAAGCCTATTAAGCGATAAGGGGATAGTATTATGGCTAAGACACCAATTCGTCGTAAAAAGGTTAAAAAGCAAGTTGCTGATGGTATGGCTCATGTTCATGCGTCTTTCAACAACACTATTGTAACAATTACCGACCGTCAAGGTAATGCACTATCATGGGCTACTGCCGGTGGTTCAGGTTTCCGTGGTTCACGTAAATCTACACCATTTGCTGCTCAGGTTGCTGCAGAGCGTGCAGGTACTGCTGCTCAAGAATACGGTTTAAAAAATCTAGAAGTTTTCATTAAAGGTCCAGGTCCAGGTCGTGAATCTGCTGTACGTGCTTTGAATGCTGCTGGTTACCGTATCACCAACATTACTGACGTGACGCCAATACCACACAATGGTTGTCGTCCACCGAAGAAACGTCGCGTTTAACAATAGGTTAGGAGAAATAACATGGCAAGATATTTGGGCCCTAAGCTCAAGCTGAGTCGTCGTGAAGGTACTGACCTGTTCCTTAAGAGCGGCGTAAGAGCTATCGACTCTAAGTGTAAACTTGAGACTGCACCTGGTCAGCACGGCGCTCGTAAAGGTCGCTTATCTGATTACGGTTTACAATTACGTGAAAAGCAAAAAGTACGTCGTATCTACGGTGTATTAGAAAAGCAATTCCGTAATTACTACAAAGAAGCTGCTCGCCTTAAAGGTAATACAGGTGAAAACTTGTTACAGCTTTTAGAGCAACGTTTAGACAATGTTGTATATCGCATGGGTTTTGCTAGCACACGCGCTGAAGCACGTCAGTTAGTAAGCCACAAAGCGATTTTAGTTAATGGTCGTGTTGTGAACATTCCTTCATACGTAATTGCTCCAGAAGATACTGTAGTAATCCGTGAGAAGTCTAAAACACAAGCACGTATCATCGCTGCTCTAGAGTTGGCTGAGCAACGTGAAAAGCCGACTTGGGTTGAAGTTGACGGTAAGAAATTGGAAGGTAGCTTCAAGCGCCTACCTGAGCGTTCAGATCTGTCTGCGGACATTAATGAACAACTAATCGTCGAACTTTACTCTAAGTAAAGTTAAGAGTTAAGAGAGGATAAAATGCAGGGTTCTGTTACAGAATTTCTAAAACCAAGGTTAGTCGATATCGACGCTATCAACCCAACGCGTTCTAAAGTAGTTTTAGAACCACTAGAGCGTGGCTTTGGCCATACTCTGGGTAATGCCTTACGCCGTATACTGTTATCATCTATGCCTGGATGTGCAGTAACTGAAGTTGAAATCGACGGTGTATTGCATGAGTACAGCGCGAAAGAAGGCGTACAAGAAGACATCATTGAAATACTACTAAACCTAAAAGGTTTAGCAGTAACGTTAGAAGGCAAAGATGAAGTTTTTCTGACCCTGACTAAATCTGGTGTAGGCCCTGTGACTGCGGCTGATATTCAGCACGATGGCGATGTAACAATTGCTAATCCAGATCACGTTATTTGTCATTTAACGACAGATAGCAGCGAGATCAGCATGCGTATTCGTGTTGAGCGTGGTCGTGGTTATGTGCCGGCATCTAGTCGTTTATCCTCTGATGACGATGAGCGTCCAATTGGTCGATTGCTGCTTGATGCATCATTCAGCCCAGTTGAACGTATTGCGTACTCGGTTGAATCAGCCCGTGTTGAGCAACGTACAGACTTAGACAAGTTAATCATTGATATGGAAACAAACGGCACTTTAGATCCTGAAGAAGCGATCCGCCGTGCGTCTACTATCTTAGCTGAGCAATTAGATGCATTCGTAGATTTACGTGATGTAACTGAGCCAGAAGAGAAAGAAGAGAAGCCAGAATTCGATCCTATTCTACTTCGTCCAGTTGATGATCTTGAACTAACAGTACGTTCAGCAAACTGTTTGAAAGCCGAGCAAATTCAATATATCGGTGATTTAGTTCAGCGCACTGAAGTTGAGCTTCTTAAAACGCCTAACCTAGGCAAGAAGTCTCTAACTGAAATAAAAGACGTGCTAGCTTCACGTGGTCTTTCTCTAGGCATGCGCCTAGAAAATTGGCCGCCTGCAAGCCTAGCTGAATAATCTAAATCACTATATTAGTTTAGTTAGAAGGATAGGGTCATGCGCCATCGTAAGAGTGGTCGTCAATTAAACCGTAACAGTAGCCATCGTAAAGCGATGTTCAGCAATATGGCAGGTTCTTTGGTGAAACATGAAATCATCAAAACTACTTTGCCTAAAGCGAAAGAGTTACGCCGTGTAATTGAACCTTTAATCACACTGGCTAAGACTGACAGTGTAGCAAATCGCCGTTTAGCGTTTGCTCGCACGCGTGATAATGAAGTAGTTGGTAAATTGTTCAGCGAAATCGGTCCTCGTAATACAGACCGTCCAGGTGGTTACACTCGTATTCTTAAGTGTGGCTTCCGTGCTGGTGATAATGCACCAATGGCTTATATTGAACTAGTAGGTCGCCCAGCGACTAACGAAGAAGTTCAAGAAGACGCGCAGTCTGCAGAGTAAGTCTTTAAAGAGACACCAAAAAGCCGAGCTTAATGCTCGGCTTTTTAATGCCTAAAATTTGACATCCCTCCAAATAGTTACTTGATAATTGATCTGACCCCGATAAAGTAGACACGGGGTTTTAATTCATTGATTCATATTGTATGGGGCTAACATTTCCAATCGTCCCATGCATTCGCACTGAGTTGTAGTAATTCTCAATATAAAAACGACTTTGTATTGTCATTTCGCTACGACTCAGTTCATTTAGATTACTCATCCATTCTTTTTTGTACTGAGCAAAAAAACTTTCTGAACAGGCATTATCCCAGCAGTTCCCCTTTCTCGACATGCTAATCGTTACACCTCGCTTGTTCAACCACGATATAGTCTCTTTAGCTCGATACTGGCTCCCTTGATCTGAATGAAACAGTAAACGTTGCCCGTTCGGCTTGCGCACATTCCAAGCCTTCTTTAGTGTTTTAATCACTAAAACCGCATTATTAATTCGACTTGTTGCCCAGCCCACAACTTTGCGTGAGTATAAATCTAAAATGACACATAAGTACTGCCAGCCTTCTTTACAGCGCACCTGAGTTATATCCGATACCCATACACTATTAGGCTCTTCAACATCAAATTGACGAGCAAGTAGATTCTCTGTCGTTATAAAACCCTGCTTTTTATTACCACTGGTGTAGCGACGCTTACCTGATTTAGAGCGATAACCTACGCTTTGTAATAAACGCTGCACTCGGCCTTTACTGCAATCATATCCGTCGGCTATGGCGGCTTGCCACAATTTTCTGTAACCAGGTATGCAGTGCTCTTCATTACTTCTTTTTATTAAAAACTGAAGTAAAAAATCATTTTTTCTTTCAACTGGATTCGACGACTGTTTCAACCATTTGTAATACCCAGCCTTAGAAACAGATAATAACTTACATAA
>NZ_CP142030.1:3310000-3337500 GCF_035666335.1 Pseudoalteromonas sp. CuT4-3 | reverse complement strand
AAATTCCTTGTCGGGTAAGTTCCGACCTGCACGAATGGTGTAACCATGGCCACGCTGTCTCCACCCGAGACTCAGTGAAATTGAAATCGCAGTGAAGATGCTGTGTACCCGCGGCTAGACGGAAAGACCCCGTGAACCTTTACTACAGCTTGGCACTGAACATTGAACCTACATGTGTAGGATAGGTGGGAGACTTTGAAGCAGCGACGCTAGTTGTTGTGGAGTCGTCCTTGAAATACCACCCTTGTAGTTTTGATGTTCTAACGTTGGCCCCTGAATCGGGGTTACGGACAGTGCCTGGTGGGTAGTTTGACTGGGGCGGTCTCCTCCCAAAGAGTAACGGAGGAGCACGAAGGTTGGCTAAGTACGGTCGGACATCGTACGGTTAGTGTAATGGTAGAAGCCAGCTTAACTGCGAGACAGACACGTCGAGCAGGTACGAAAGTAGGTCATAGTGATCCGGTGGTTCTGAATGGAAGGGCCATCGCTCAACGGATAAAAGGTACTCCGGGGATAACAGGCTGATACCGCCCAAGAGTTCATATCGACGGCGGTGTTTGGCACCTCGATGTCGGCTCATCACATCCTGGGGCTGAAGTCGGTCCCAAGGGTATGGCTGTTCGCCATTTAAAGTGGTACGCGAGCTGGGTTTAGAACGTCGTGAGACAGTTCGGTCCCTATCTGCCGTGGGCGTTTGAGAATTGAGAGGGGTTGCTCCTAGTACGAGAGGACCGGAGTGAACGAACCGCTGGTGTTCGGGTTGTCATGCCAATGGCATTGCCCGGTAGCTACGTTCGGAACTGATAAGCGCTGAAAGCATCTAAGCGCGAAGCAGGCCTCGAGATGATTTCTCACTAGACTTTTAAAGTCTCTGAAGGGCCGTTGAAGACTACAACGTTGATAGGCAAGATGTGGAAGTGGTGTGAGCCATTAAGCTAACTTGTACTAATTACCCGTGAGGCTTAACCATACAACGCCAAACGCGTTTTGTGACAGAAACAAGCGACAGAAGTTAATAGCTAAAGTAGATAGATACTTAGAGTTAAAAAATATTATCAGATATTTTCCAAATTTATGAGGTGACTCTTAGCGCGTAGCGTTAAAGTTGAGGCACCTTGCGCAAAGGAAAAAGAAGCACTACGTGCTTATCATTACTCCTTTGCACCTAATTTGCTTGGTAACCATAGCGTTTTGGACCCACCTGACCCCATGCCGAACTCAGTAGTGAAACGAAACAGCGCCGATGATAGTGTAGCATTTGCTATGTGAAAGTAGGACATTGCCAGGCTCCAAATAAGAGAAACCCGTTGCAGCGATGTAACGGGTTTTTTGCTGTCTGGGTTTTAATAAATAGCCGAACTCAGTAGTGAAACGAAACAGCTGAAGGCGAGCCCTACGAAAGGCCACCCCGATGCAGTGATAATGTCCCATTTGCTATGTGACTCTCTATCACTGTGGGCACTACGACATCGCCAGGCTCCAAATATAAGAAAGCCCGACTAGCAATAATCGGGCTTTTTTACGTCTGCAGAAAAGTGAAAAATACATTCCAGATATTATTCGCACAGCCTCCACCACCTCCGTAGCGTGGGTTGAGTATCACGAAACCCGCGGATAAGGCTCACCACACATCTTTGTATGGTAAATATAGCGTTTTTACATATGCGTACCTTAGCCCGCACGACATGCTGCTGTGTAGCGCTCCGATTCCTAATACTAGAAAGCTGCATGAGAGATGAACGTTTTTTTAGAAAAGTGAAATACCTGCCTTTATATAGTTCCGCCACTCCTTTGTAGCGTGGATTGAGGATCACGAAACCCGCGATTAAAGCACGCAATATAACTTAAAGTAATGAATTAATTTTACCAACAGTTCATAGGGCTTAGCTTATTCTCGAGCGCAGCACCTTAAGTTTGGTATAAGGCGGTTTGACTATCTATATCGCTGTTGCTTTGATTTACGCTGCGTAAGCAGCTCGTAACTTATGACGTAGCTATCTATACATGCAGGTTTAGATTGTGAAAAGCTCATTTGATATATTAAATAAGCTTTATAATTAGCTTATAGTGTATTTAAATCGTTTCGTTTTAATGAGCCACCTAAAAAGCCCCAGGGCAAATAACAAAGTGGTGGCTACACCTGATAAAACCCATAGAATTCGTAATGGCTGATCGCCAATGCTACCATTGTGAAGCGGATGCAACCAGTTTTTAAATTTACTAGCAACGCTCATCTTATCTATATTAAAAACACTTATGAGCTCTCCTGTGCTTGCATTTACTTGCACATAACTGTGAGGAAAGCGATAAGAGGGATCGCTTTTGGTTTTGAACCTAAACCGATATACCGCATTGTGATTTGACGGGGTTTCTACCCATGCTAGGCGTGTATTTGGCATGGCCTTTTGTGCTGTACTAAGTGCTGCTGATAAAGAAATACTGCGCTGGGGTTTTATTATTACGCTGTTAGTTTATCTATATTTCCAAGCAGGGCTGTTATTAAAGGATCGGTTTGCTTTGGTATTGCTAACATTATACCGGTTGCTGTTAATAGGATTAAGGGCAAAGCAAAAATTAAACCAAGCAACTTGTGCCAGTCATATAACACGCCCAATAAAGAGCTGCGCGCTTTAAACTTTATAGCCTTAGCCCATTGCCTTTTTTTAGGCCACCAAGCGCATAGGCCTGATATGAGGAGTATAAGGCTACCTATTCCTATATAACCTATAACGATTGTACCTGCGCTACCTGCAAGTAACGAGAAGTGTACGTTATAAATCCAGGTAACAAAGTAGTTACCCCATACATCCTCACGTAATATAAGCCTGCCATCAGGGCTTAGCCAAACCATAAGTGGTGCAAAAGCGTGATCCACTGTTTCGTTTTGGTTGTAATATCTTGCGGGAATATAATGTTTATCTTTGGTGCTTTCTAAACGCCACGAGCCTTGTTTATCTGGGTAGTGAGTTTTTAGTGTTTGATATGCAGTATCCCAATTTATAGGCCTCGCTGTTTCTGTACTTAAACTACTTATATTTTCATCTAGTTCGGGGTAATAGACGAGTATAGAACCTGTTAGAGCGATGTGTGCGAGTACACCCCCGATAGATAAGCCTAGGTATAAATGTACACGTCTTGCTATTTTTCGCCATGAACCATTAAAACGCATAAATGAGTGACCATTAAAAATATGCAGTAAAGGGATGGCGCATTGTATCTTTGTTTAATAGAAAAGAACTGCGACAAAATGTCGCAGCAATAAAATAATTAGCTTAGCAAACAAAAACGCCAGCTTTATAGGCTGGCGTTTAAATCAGGCTTGGTAATTAATTATGCTTTTGGGCCTGCATTTTTAATATCATCTGATACATCGTATTTAGCGAAGTTTTCAGTGAAGTCAGCGGCAAGTTTTGCTGCATATTCATTATATTTTGCTTTATCTTCCCATGTATTAATTGGGTTAAGTAGCTTGCTATCCACACCAGGGACTTCCACTGGTACGTCTAGATTTAATACATCGATATGCTGGGTCTCTACATTGGCTAATTTACCAGATACGATTGCATCTATTACAGCGCGGGTAGTTGGAATATCAAAACGCTCACCGGTACCGTATGGGCCGCCTGTCCACCCTGTATTAACAAGGTAAACCTTTGCCCCAAATTCGCGTACACGCTTCATAAGCAGCTCAGCGTAAACACCTGCAGGGCGAGGGAAGAAAGGGGCGCCAAAACACGTTGAGAATGTAGATTCTATATCGCTAGTTGAGCCAATCTCTGTAGAGCCCACTTTAGCCGTGTAACCACTTAAAAAGTGAAAAGCTGCGGCTTCTTCGCTAAGTACAGAAACCGGCGGTAAAACACCGCTCACATCACAGGTTAAAAATACAACAGCTTTTGGCTCGCCAGCACGGTTTTCAACTTTGCGCTTTTCTACGTGCTCTAGCGGGTAAGCAGCACGGCTATTTTGCGTTAAGCTTGTATCGTTAAAGTCAGGTGTGCGTGTTTCATCAAGTACAACGTTTTCTAAAATTGTACCAAAGCGAATAGCATTCCAAATTACTGGCTCATTTTTTTGTGAGAGGTCGATACATTTTGCGTAACAGCCACCTTCGATATTAAATACGCTTCCTGGTGCCCAACCGTGTTCGTCGTCACCAATTAAAAAACGTGTTGGGTCGGCCGATAAAGTTGTTTTACCAGTACCCGATAAACCAAAGAATAGTGCTGTATCACCCGCTTCTCCTACGTTAGCAGAGCAGTGCATTGGTAATACACCTTTTGCTGGAAGAAGAAAGTTTTGAACGGAGAACATCGATTTTTTCATTTCACCGGCATAACGCATACCAGCAAGTAACACTTTGCGTTGAGCAAAGTTAATAATAACAGTGCCGTCGCTGTTGGTGCCATCACGTTGTGGGTCACAAACAAACGAAGGCACATTCATTACCTGCCATTGGGGTAAATCAGATGCATTATAGTTTTTAGGCTCAATAAACATGTTTTTAGCAAAAATATGGTGCCACGCTGTTTCTGTAGTAACAACTACAGGTAGATAGTGCTCAGGGTCTGCGCCAACTTCTAAGTGAGAGGTGAAGTGGTCATTACTTTGCACATGTGCTTCTACGCGAGCCCATAAAGCGTCAAATTTGTCAGCATCGAATGGGCGGTTTACATTGCCCCATTGGATATCATCTTGCGTTGTTGCTTCTTTTACAATGAAGCGATCTTTGGGAGAGCGACCAGTGCGCTTGCCTGTAATTGCAACAAAGGCTCCATTTGCGGCTAGTGTCCCTTCGCCACGACGAATCGCATGCTCGACAAGTTCAGCTGCGGTTAAATCGACAAAACGTGTTGCGCTTGTAGTCATGTTTATACCTAACTATGTGTGAGAGTTTGAACGGGATAGCTCTGGGTTCTTAGTTCCCTTAAGCTGAAATTATAGTAACAGAAGGATTTGAGATATTCGAGCCTGTAAAGGCCCTAAAAACACATATATTTGCTAAAAAACATGAATAATTTCAATGATACCGGTGTCAGTAAATTAACTAAATTCATGACACCGGTATCATCATTTTATAATATAAAAACCGCATATTTTGCGGCTTTATATTTGATTATGAGGTGGGAGGTTAATTAAAAATGTTTTTAATATCTTGCTCGTCAAAAGCATATTCTTTTAGGCAATAATGACAGCTAATGTTAACAGCGCCATTTTCGGCAACATCATCAAGTAATGCTTGTTGGCCTACATTAACTAAAGCAGTAATGGTTTTCTCTCTACTACAGCCACATTTAAATATAATAGCTTGCGGGTCAAATACGCGCGGGTTATCTTCGTGATATAAGCGCGTTAATACGGTATTGGCATCAAGCTCTAATAGCTCTTCGCGTTTAATTGTATCGCTTAAGGCTTCTAAGTGAGTGAAGTCATTAATTGATTTTTGCTTATCAACAGGCAGTACTTGTAAAAACAACCCACAGGCTTTGGCTTTCCCTTCTGTTGTGTCGGTTGCGAACCAAAGGCGCGTTTTTAGCTGTTCTGATTGCTCAAAGTAGCTTTCAATACATTTACTCAATGTATCGTGCTCAAGAGGCACTATGCCTTGATAACGTTCGCCTTTGGTTGGGGTAATGGTAATAACCATATAACCTTTACCTACAAGCTCTTTTACCGTTGTGCCGCTAACCTCGCTTTGCATGCGCGCAATACCACGCATATTTTGTTTATCGTCGCCGTTAATAACAGCGTATTTAACAGGGCCATCGCCTTGTAGCTGAACGGCTATTTCACCCTCAAACTTTAAAGTGGCAGTTAATAAACACGTTGCAACGAGTAATTCACCTAATAATGCTTTAACTGGCTCAGGGTAATTGTGATTAGCTATCATCTCGTTGTAGGCGTGCTCAATTTGAACGAGTTCGCCACGAACATCGAGTTTGTCGAATAAATAACGGTGCAGTAAATCTTGTTGCATGAGCGGCTATACCTAACTTGATTTCATTTTTAAAAGTTCGCGTCTTTGCTTTTTATCGGGCTTTTTATCCGGATGTGGAGCAAAGAAGCTGTTATTTTTGCGTGCGATGGCGTTTTCTTCGCGTTTTGCAATACTTGCATCAGTTTCTTGATACAAGGTCTGTGCAATGGGGGCGCTTTGGCGTTTTTCAAGCACTTTAAGTACCTTGATAAGCTTTTCATCAACGCCTTGGGCAAGTTTTATGGTTGCGCCAACCTCCACAATTTTACTCGCTTTAGTACGTTGCCCATTATAATGTACTTTGCCGCCTTGCACCATTTCGCGTGCAAGCGCACGGGTTTTATAAAAGCGCGCAGCCCATAACCATTTATCTAATCGAACTTTTGGCTCACTGTTGTGGTCTGAGTCGGCATTAGTATTATTTTTTTTACTCATTAGGCTTCTTCAATCGACTATTTATATATCGTAAAATTTATCATGAAATCATCGTAGGATGAAGGTATTACGGCGCGTGCTGGTTTTTTAGTCAACATTACATTGTTATATTAATCTGTTTACAAAGTTTAATATTAGTGTGCTTGTTGAATGAAAAATGAAAGGGTACTATGGGTACGCGCTTATGCAGTAAATTAAAATAAGAACATTATTATGGAACAGCAAATTCAACAGCTTAAACAATTTTTAACACGGCTACCCCATGCTAAATTAAGCGCAGTAGTTACGCTGTTAGTCGTTGTTTATCTTGCTTATTTACTCTCAAAATTAGTTTGGCTGGTATGGCCTCAACCGGTCTCTACACCGCTTACTCCATCTCACTATTCAGCCGCATCGAAGGCTTCTAGTACTACCTCAGTACAAAATATTATAGAGCAATTTTTATTTGGTAAAAAACTGTAACAAATAAAACCAATACTGCGCAGCAAAACGAAGTAATTAATAATGCGCCAGAAACACGCTTAAGTATTAATCTAACTGGTATTGTTGCTGTAAGTAACGACGACAAGGCAGGTATTGCTATTATTGAGTCACAGGGGCGACAAGTTAGTTACTTAGTTGAAGAGGTTGTACAAGGGACCCGTGCAGAGGTTGCGCAAATACTTCCCGATCGCGTTATTTTAAGTGTAAACGGGCGATTTGAAACGCTAATGCTAGATGGTCTCGACTTTAGTAAAAAAGTGTCTATGCCTGTCCTTGCCGCTCGCGAAGCACAAGACATGGGGCCGCAAAAAATAGAACAAAGCGAGTTGCAAATTAACGCAACCGCTGACCCAGATGTAAAAGAAGCAATAATAGAAACACGAGAAGAGCTACTAAGTGAGCCTGGTAAGTTATTTGATTATATTCGTGTTTCACAAGCAATGAGCGATGGCGAGTTAATCGGCTATCGCTTAAGCCCAGGTAAAGAGCCTGCTCTGTTTAAACAAATGGGCCTACAGAATAATGATTTAGCCGTGGCTATTAACGGCTACCAATTAACAGATTTACAACAGGCAATGGCAGCTATTAATGAGCTGCGTAATACCAGCGATGCCACAATTACGATAGAACGTGACGGTGAGCAAATCGATGTGCAATTTAGCCTGCAATAACTTAGCTTTGGAGTTTTAACATAATGGTTCAGGTGCTACACCTCAAAAAAATTAAAAAAGGGTTAGCTAAGTACGCAGCGCTTTTTTTAGCAGCCAGTATTTCGTTGTCGGTTTCAGCTGTTGAATATGCTGCAAACTTTAAAGGCACAGATATCAACGAGTTTATAAACATTGTTGGTAAAAACCTTAATAAAACAGTGATCATTGACCCAAATGTGCGCGGTAAAGTAAACGTACGCAGTTATGAGTTAATGGATGAAGCGCTGTACTACCAATTTTTCTTAAATGTACTCGAAGTGTATGGCTACTCAGCAGTAGAAATGGACAACGGTATTATCAAGATTGAAAAAAGCTCTGACGCTAAAAAATCAAATGTGCCGCTAATTACAGAAAACAGCGCTGCATCGGGCGATATGATGATCACCCGTGTGGTACGCGTTAAAAATGTAAGTGTTCAAGAGCTTGGCCCATTAGTGCGTCAATTTAGCGACCAAAAAGACGGTGGCCATGTAGCAAACTTTAATGCTGCCAATGTCATGATGCTTACTGGCCATGCAGCGTCGGTTAATCGCTTAGTAGAAATTATTCGCTCGGTAGATCAAGCCGGTGATAAGCGTGTAGATATTGTTAAGCTTAAATATGCAACAGCAGATGATGTAGTATCGGTTGTTGAAAATATTTACAAAGACAGCGGTAAAGGCAGCGTTCCTGAATTTTTGATCCCTAAGGTAGTTGCCGATGGCCGTACTAATAGCGTAATAGTAAGCGGTGAAGGGCAAGCCCGTACCCGTGCTATAGAACTAATTAAGCGCCTAGATGGCGAACTTGAAAGCCAAGGTAATACCAAAGTATTTTACTTAAACTACGCCAAAGCAGAGGATTTAGTAAAAGTACTGCAAGGCGTAAGTAAAACGCTTGCAGAAGATGGCCAAGGCACAAGTAAAACTCGCACAAACAATAAAAACGATGCCAGTATTGAAGCTCACCCTGACTCAAACTCATTAGTTATTACAGCACAGCCCGATACCATGCGCTCATTAGAGACCGTGATTGATAGGCTCGATATTCGCCGTGCGCAAGTACTTGTAGAAGCGATTATTGTTGAAGTAATGGAATCGGATGGCGTTAACTTAGGTACGCAATGGATTTCAGAAGATGGCGGTATGTTGCAGTTTAATAATGGCTCAACTGTGCCTGTAGGCTCATTAGCGGTTGCAGGTATTCAAGCGCAAGACACAACCACTACTCAAACAGTAATAGGCTCAGAAAGTGGCTTAGTTACCAGTTACGATGAAACGTCAGAAGGTGATTACACCGCGCTTGCTTCATTATTAAGCGGTGTTAATGGCTTAGCGTTTGGTCTAGTTAAAAACGACTGGGGTGCAATTATTCAGGCCGTTTCAACTGACACTAACTCAAACATACTTGCTACACCTTCAATTACCACCATGGATAACGAAGAAGCGTCGATGATAGTGGGTCAAGAAGTGCCCATTATTACTGGTTCGCAAACAGGCAGTAATAACGATAATCCATTTCAAACCATTGAACGCCAAGAGGTGGGTGTAAAACTAAAAGTAACCCCACAAATTAACGATGGCTCAGCAGTACAATTATTAATTGAACAAGAAGTATCGAGTGTAAGTGGTGCAACCGCTGTCGATATTTCTGTTAATAAGCGCGCCATTACCACAACCGTTATGGCTGATGATGGCGGTATGGTTGTGTTAGGCGGCTTAATTGATGAAGACGTACAAGAGAGTGTATCTAAGGTACCAATTTTAGGTGATATCCCAATTTTAGGTCACTTATTTAAGTCAACTAATACGACCAAACGTAAGCGTAATCTTATTGTATTTATTCGTCCAACGATTATTCGCGATGGCGTTAATATGAATAAGTTAAGCTTTAATAAGTATAACTTTATCCGTGGCGAGCAAATGAAAGAGAAAGAAGATGGTATAGAGCTTATGCCAAATTCAGATGTTCCTTTACTTCCATCTTGGGATGATGAGCTTATTCTGCCACCAACTTATGAAGAGCACTTAAAAGCATTGAGCTCTAAAGAACGTGCAGAGCGTGAAGATGACTAGCGCAATAGAACAAATAAACGAAGACGTGGTTCATCGTAGTGATGAAACACGCTCTGAGGAGTTACTTACAAGTAACGATTTAGTTGAATTACCTCCAAAGCGTTTACCTTTTTCGTATGCGCGCAGAGCGGGTGTACTGCTTAGTAAAAATAATGAACAGCAAATTGTGTATTACCGCGGCGAGCTAGATGTTGAAGTATTGCTAGAAGTGCGTCGCATTGCAGGTAAAGGCTTTACCCTAGAGCAATTAGCTGACGATAAATTTGAGTTACTATTAGAGGCTGCGTATCAGCGCGACAGCTCTGAAACACAACAAATGATGGAAGATATTGGTAATGAGGTCGATTTATTCTCCCTTGCCGATGAGCTCCCACAAACCGAAGACTTATTAGCCGGCGATGATGATGCGCCTATCATCAAACTAATCAACGCCATGTTAAGCGAAGCAATTAAAGAAGGTGCATCCGATATACATATCGAAACCTTTGAGCAAGAGCTCGTGATTCGCTTTAGGGTTGATGGCGTACTAAAAGAAGTGCTTAAACCTAATCGTAAGCTTGCCTCGTTATTAGTTTCGCGTATTAAGGTAATGGCGAAACTAGATATAGCAGAAAAACGTATTCCGCAAGATGGTCGTATTAGCCTGCGTATTGCAGGGCGTGCAGTAGATGTACGTGTATCTACCATGCCATCTAGCTTTGGTGAGCGTGTAGTACTGCGTTTACTTGATAAAAACAATGCCCGCTTAAACCTTGAAGATTTAGGCATGACACCAAAAAACCGAGAGTTGTTTGCTGATTTAATTAGTAAACCACACGGTATTATTTTGGTTACTGGCCCAACGGGTTCTGGTAAAAGTACCACCTTGTACGCCGGTATGAGCCAAATAAATTCTCGCGATCGTAATATTTTAACGGTAGAAGACCCAATAGAGTACGAAATTCCGGGGATTGGCCAAACACAAGTAAACACCAAAGTAGATATGACCTTTGCCCGCGGGCTTCGTGCAATATTACGTCAAGATCCCGATGTAGTAATGGTCGGTGAAATACGTGACCTTGAAACCGCGCAAATTGGCGTGCAAGCATCGCTTACAGGTCACTTAGTGATGTCTACGCTACACACCAATACCGCCTCGGGCGCAATTACCCGTATGGAAGACATGGGTGTAGAACCATTCTTGCTGTCATCGTCATTGTTAGGCGTGCTGTCGCAGCGCTTAGTACGTACTTTATGTAATAGCTGTAAAGAAGGTCACACTGCTGATGAACGTGAGTGTGAGCTGCTAGGAGTACCTTTTGATAGCGCACCTACAATTTACCGCGCAGTAGGCTGTGAAGAGTGTAACTTTAATGGTTACCGCGGCCGCACTGGTATTCATGAATTACTGGTGGTTGATGAAGAAATACGCGAAATGATCCACAGCGGTAAAGGCGAGCAAAGTGTTGAAAAATACATTCGCCAAAAAAGCCCAAGCATACGCCAAGATGGCTGTAGTCGCGTACTGGCAGGCAAAACAACCCTTGAAGAAATTCTACGCGTTACCCGTGAGGAAGCCTAACCATGGCGGCGTTTGAATACCGTGCCCTTGATGGCCGAGGGAAAGAACAAAAAGGCATTTTAGAAGCCGATACAGCTAAGCAAATTCGCCAAGCGCTGCGCGAAAAAAAACTTACGCCGCTTGAAGTTGTCCCTGCAGCAGAAGGGGAAAAACAAGTTAGTGGCGCAAAAACGCCGTTATTAAGTCGTTTTTTTAAACCCAGCGTATCAACCTCCGATTTAGCCCTTATTACGCGCCAGCTTGCTACGCTCATTCAATCGGCATTGCCAGTTGAAGGGGCTGTCATGGCGGTGGCAGAGCAATGTGAAAAGCCTCGCCTAAAACGTATGCTGATGTCGGTACGTTCAAAGGTAGTAGAGGGTTATACACTGGCCGATGGCATGAGTGAATTTCCACATGTATTTGACGATTTATACCGAGCCATGGTAGCCGCAGGTGAAAAATCAGGGCACCTTGACCAAGTATTAAATCGCCTTGCCGATTACACCGAACAGCGCCAACACATGCGCAGCCAAATTACTCAAGCCATGGTTTATCCTACCATTTTGGTTATTTTTGCTATTGGTATTGTTTCGGTTTTACTCGGTACTGTTGTGCCTAAAATTTTAAAAACCTTCGAAAAAACTAAGCAAGTACTGCCTTGGACAACCGAATGGGTTATGGCAGGCAGCCACTTTGTACAAAATTATTGGTTTATAAGTTTGTTAGTCATTACTGCGCTGGCAGTAGGCATTAAACATGCACTGAAACAACCTAAAATTCGCTTTTGGTGGGACGACCGCGTACTGCACATGCCTGGATTTGGTAAAGTAGCGCGGGGTATTAATACCGCGCGTTTTGCACGTACGCTCAGTATTTTATCGTCAAGCTCAGTACCACTACTTGAAGGCATGCGCATATCGGGTGGTGTATTAGCGAATAAAAAAATGAAAAAATCAGTGGCAGATGCTGCCGATAGAGTCAGTGAAGGTGCAAGCCTAAGAGCGGCTTTACAGCAAACCAAATTGTTTCCACCGATGATGCTGCACATGATCGCCAGCGGTGAAAAATCAGGTGAGTTAGAACAAATGTTAGAGCGCGCGGCTAATAACCAAGACCGTGAGTTTGAAAGCATGGTAAACGTATCATTAAAATTATTAGAGCCAGCAATGATTGCCTCAATGGCGGTGATTGTTTTGTTTATAGTAATGGCTATTTTACAGCCAATAATGGCAATGAATAAAGCGGTAGGACTTTAAGCTTTAAGGGGTTAGCTAAGTTAGTATTTACTTAGATGACGCCAAATTAAATTATGTTTTTGGAAAATGAGGTATTTACGTGAATAAACAATCAGGTTTTTCTTTACTCGAAGTAATGGTGGTATTGGTTATTATCGGGATGATTATGTCAATTGTGGCGCCTAATATTATGGGCCAACAAGAAGAAGCTGCTATCGATAAAGCACATCTAGATATTCAACAGCTTGAAGATGCAATGAGCTTATACAAGCTTAAAAATAAAAGCTACCCAAGCACAGAGCAAGGCTTAGAAGCATTGGTCAATAAAACCAGCATTGAGCCTATTCCTAAGCGTTTCCCTGATGGTGGTTTTGTAAATGAATTACCAGAAGATCCATGGGGTAACCCGTACCAGCTAATTAGCCCAGGTGAAATTGGCAAGTTTGATATTTTTTCAATGGGACCTGATGGCGAAGCCGGTACCGATGATGATATTGGCAACTGGAACGAAGACGAGCAATAAATGCGACTTAACCTAGCAGTATGGTTAAATACGATTGCACGAGGCTTACTATGCAAGTAAGCCTTAATCGTATGCGCGCCCACCACCGTGGGTTTAGCTTAATAGAAATTTTAGTGGTACTTACTATTATCGCATTTGCGACCAAAATGGTGGTATACAGCTTAGAAGGCGGTGCCGAAGATGAGCTTGATACACAAGCGCTTAGGCTGCATACCACCATTAACATGGCCTCTGAATTTGCTATTTTAAATCAAATAGAACTTGGCTTAATGGTTGAGGAAAACACCCTTGAGTTTTTAGTATTTGATGGCGAAAAATGGATTACCTTTGACCGCGAAGACCTTTACAAGCCCATTGAACTGGATGAACGGTTAAAGCTCACGCTCAATTTAGAAGATTTAGCCTGGTCACAAGAGAACTTACTTGAGCAAGCTAATTGGCGCGAGCTAATGAGCGGCGGCGATGACGATAGCTTATTAGAGCTTGAAAAACTAAAAATACCGCAAGTCCTTATTTTATCATCTGGCGAGGTCAGCGCCTTTCAGCTTATTGTTGAATTAAAAGAGCAAAGCGAGCCTGTGTATTACATTGAAGGGGAATTTACAGCCCCTGTTAATTTGCGAAAAGAGCCATAATAATGAGGCTAAATAAAGGCTTTACCTTACTCGAAGTGCTTGTGGCGTTAAGTATTTGTGCTATGGCTGGCATTGCAGCTATGCAAGCAATCGGCGAGCATATAAATCATTTAACAACACTTGAAGAGCAAACGTATGCATCGTGGGTGGCAGAAAATGTGTTGGTGGTGCAGCGTAGTAAAGGTAAAGACTGGCAGGCTAAAAATGGCGCGCGCGGCAGCGAAGTAATGGCGGGCGTTGAGTGGTTTTGGAAGCAAGAAATAGCAAAAACTGCAGACAAAAGCTTTGTAAAAGTGACCATAAATGTTTTTAGCGACGAAAAATACGAGCAATCGGTGTACGAGCTTTCAACTTATTTAAATAAAGGTAGCTAATAAGTGAAGCAGCGCGGATTTACATTAATCGAAGTATTAGTTGCTATGGCTATTTTAGCGGTGGTGATTATGGCTACTCACCAAATTTTAGACTCAACCACCAAAGCAAAAGAAGCGTCTGATGAAAAAATAGCGGAGCTTAACGGCCTACAAACCGCATTTAGGCTAATGGATCAAGACTTTAGCCAAATGACTCAGCGCACTGTACGTAACGAAGCCGGTGATGCGCAAGAGCAATACTTACTCGCAGGGCGTTATATATTAGAAAGCCAATACGATGGTATTGCGTTTGTACGCGATGGCTGGGTAAACCCAATTAATTTACTGCCTCGTTCTGAGTTACAAGCCGTAGGGTATAGAGTGCTTGATGACAATTTAGAGCGTGTATACAGAGTGTATGTAGATCAGCTTGATAATATGGAGCCGCGGGTACAAGTTGTTTTAAAAGGTATTGAAGAGCTTAAATTTGAATTTTTAGATGCCAACAACGAATGGCAAGAGCAATGGCAAATAAAAGCCTTACCTAAAGCGGTTGCGGTTACTTTACAACAAATTGAGGCAGAGCCTATTCGTCGTGTTTTTTTAGTACCCGGGCAGGGCAAAAACAGCGGGGAGAGTAATTAATGAATAAGCGCGAATCACGCGGTGCCGCATTAGTTATTGTGCTGTTTATTGTTGCACTGGCCGCGATATTAGCCGTAGAAATGAGTGCTAATTTAATGGTGCAGGTTCAAAAAAGCACTAACCTGCAAGGTCACCAACAAGCAAAGTGGTATGCCTACGGCGGTGAAGAGCTGGCAATAAAGGCACTAAAGTTAAGTAAAGACGATGATCCTGACAAAACCTCGTTAGATCAGGTTTGGGCCACGCAAGGCGACACCCAATACCCTGTAGATAACGGTACTCTAAGCGGTAAAATTACTGACTTACAGGCGTGTTTAAATTTAAATGCATTAGGGGAAGCGCCAGACCCAAACTCTACCAGCAAAACCAACCCTGCTCATAAAGCACTATTTGCATTATTAGAAAACATTGAAGATTTACCTGCCGAGGAAAGCGAAGAAGCAATGGCAGACAGTGTATTTGACTGGCTTGATGAAAACAGCATTACCTATCGTTCAGGCGCTGAAGAAGACGAGTATTTATCGCGTGATTACCCTTATATGAGCGCAAATAGTTTATTTGCATCACCTTCTGAGCTGCGTTTGGTAAAAGGCTTTAATCCGCTCGTAATGGAAAAGGTATTACCTTTTGTGTGTGTTATTCCGGGGTCTCCCTTATTATCGATTAACGTCAATACGTTACTTCCCGAACAGGCACTTATTTTAAGTGCCATGATTGACGAATTATCGTTATCGGGCGCAGAGGCCGTTATAGCAGCTCGCCCTGAAACCGGATTTGATAGCGTGGATGAATTTTTTTCCGAGGTACAGCAGCAAGGCGGTACAAATTTAGATTCGGTTAAAGAACTATTTAGTATTAACAGCGAATATTTTAAATTACAAACGCAGGCGACATTTGTCGATTTGCGTTTTTCGATGACCACATTACTTCATGCCAAAAATGGCGAAGTAACGATACTGGCGCGAAAATTTGGAGGCGTACAGTGACAGAAATACTGCTGATCCGCACGGGTCAAACAGAGCAAGATAAATTAAATTGGTTAATTTATTCACCACAAGAACAAGAAATAATTGCCAGTGGGGAATTAACCGATGCAAACCGTTTAAGTGAGCTAAGTGAAAAAGCGCAAACTCGCGAGGTAGTGGTATTACTGCCTAGCGATCAGGTGCAGCTTAAAACAGTGGCGTTGCCGACTAAGTGGAATCGTAAGTTAGAGCAAGCGTTGCCATACATGCTTGAAGAAGACATTGCGTGCGATATAGACGAGCTATTTGTCGCAATTGGCGAGCCCACTATGATTAATGAGCAGCATGCAATTAGAGTTGCCTTAACTGACCGCGAGTGGTTTGAGGCTTGGCTTGCTTTATTTTCAGAGCATAACTTGGCGGTATACACCATTTTACCTGATGCCCTGCTACTGCCTACAGCCGACGATGATACATTAACCGCCATAGAGCTTAATAATCAGTGGTTATTTAAAAGAGGCGATTGGCATATTAGTGCCGTTGAGAATAGCTGGCTAAGGGATTACTTAAGTGCACTTGGCGAGCCGAGCGTAAAGCACTATAGCCCAGCTAATCAGTTTCCTGAAAGTATTAACCTAATTTCGCAAGCAAGCGACTACGATTTACCATTGGCCTTATTTGCTAAACAACTTACCAGCGTTAAATTTAATTTACGCCAAGGTATGTACCAGCTTAAAAAGAAAAGTGCACTGTGGTGGGGTTATTGGAAAGGCGCAGCCATTATTACCGGTGTTGCTTTATTTGCTACCATTGCAATAAAGCTGGTTGAACTAAATCAACTTAACTCGCGTGTTGAGCTTGCTAAAGCCCAGCTAGTGGATAGATACCAAAAAGCATTCCCAGGAACTAAAGTACGTCCTAACTTAATTAAAAGCCAAATCAGGGGCGCGCTTAAAACCATTAATGGCGAAAGTGAAGCCGGGTTTTTAGATTTGACCAGCCAATTGGTTGGCGTGTTTTCGCAAGTAAGCGAATTTACGCCAGAAACCCTACGTTACGATAAACGCCGTAATGAGCTGCGAATACGCGCACGCGCAAAAGACTTTCAAACGTTTGGTAAAGTAAAAAGTATACTTGAGCAACAAGGGTTAACGGTTGAGCAAGGGTCGTTAAATAACGATGGCGATTTTGTAGTAGGCGAAATTAAACTGCGAGGTGCAGTATGAAAAAGCAAATAATGCAATACTGGCGCTCTTTAAAAGAGCAAGAGCAGCAATTGATTATGGTTGCTGGTGGTATATTTGTTGTTTTTGTTTTAGTAATGGGAATTTTTAGACCTCTAAATAACGCCATAGATAAAGCTAAAAAGTCGTACGTCACTCAGCAAGAGCTGCTCGTATGGGTTGATGAAAGCATAGTAAAGTTAAAAGCGGCGGGTAACACGCAGGCAATTAGCAATCAAAATATTAGCCAAGTGGTTAATTCAACGCGTAGTCGCTACCGTATTACTATTAGTAAAATGCAGCCTAACGATAACTCGTTACGTTTAACGCTTGATTCGGTAGAGTTTAATCAATTAATAGAATGGTTAGACGAACTGGTTAATCAGCATGGCTTAAGAGTAGAAAACCTTGATTTAAGCAAAGATGATAAATCAGGGTTTGTACGTGTAAGCCGCTTAGTACTAGAGAAGTAATTAATGAAAAAAATAATAATATTATCAGTGGTATTTTTTATTAGTTTTATTGTGTTTTGCATAATGAAATTACCAGCGGCCATTGCGTTAGACCTAGCTAAGCCGTACTTACCAAAGCAGCTTGAAATAGGGCAAACCGTAGGGAGTGTATGGCAAGGTCAAATGATGCAAGTGCGCTATCAAGACGAGCAGCTAAATAATGTACGCTGGGATATTGCTGGCTGGCAGTTATTTACGGGTAATTTAAATGCTAACTTAAAATTTGGTAATCCGCGTGAGCGTAGCGATATTTCGGGCTATGCTGATGTGAATTACGGATTATTTAATAATGTGGTTAAAGTTACCGATGGTATAATTCGCTCGACCGTAGAGCGTGCCATGCAACGTATTGCACTACCTATACCAGCTACGGCTAAAGGTCGAGTCATTTTAGAGCTTAACGAGTACACCTCAGGTGTGCCTTATTGTGAGTCATTAAAAGGCGAGATTGCCAGCCCAAATATAGATGTTAAAGGCTTTAATGGCTGGTTTAATATAGGGCCACTGAGTGGCATGTTAAGCTGTAAGTCGGGCGATATAGCTATTTTGGTCGACCCAGATAACACGTTAGGTCTTGAAGCCGACGCAACACTTAAAGCTAACTTTGACTTTAAAGTAGCAGGCTATGTTAAACCTGATGCCAGCTTACCAAAAGATGTACACGACGCGGTTAAGTTTTTAGGCCGCCCCGATGCACAGGGCCGCTACCCACTAAATTTTTAATGTAATAAAAGAGATTTAATGCAATTACCACAGTATAACGAACAACACGCACAGCAATTAAGTGCATTTTTAAGTACTCAACCTCAGGCTATGTCATTAACACAAAGCCAAGGCTATCTATTTGGGGTTATTTGTTCGCCAAGCCCATTAGAAGTTCACCAGTGGTTAGCGCATATTGTGCCTAATACGGCTAACGATTTAGACGAAGAAATACTGTTTTTATTTATGGCGTTATACCATCAAATTAGTGAGCAAGTATTTGAAACCGGTTACAAGTTACCCGCCAATTTTGACCTAGACTATACCCAAGCGTGGAGTGAAGGTTTTTTACGTGCTACTCAAGAATACGCACAACCTCTATTAACAGCTCCCGCTTTAGAGCCTCAGTACAAAGAAGCGCTAGAGAGTGCGCTAAGTACGCTTAGCTTTTTTGCTGTTGATGAGCAAACAAGAGTGCAAATTGCGCAGCAAAATAGCATGACACTCGAAGCCTTATATCAGTATCAGTACGAATCAATGGGCGACTTTGCATTAGGTTTTGCCGAGCTTATTGAGGTGGTAGCCATAAACAGTGGGCTGATTACAGATGAAGGGTGGGAAGAGTAGCCTTTAGGTATATTAAACGGCGCTTAGAATAATTAAGCGCCAAGTTCTAAAATAATATCAGTGCAGCCTTTTTTACACTTAACAACGCCTTTACCCGGCTCGCTGGTGGCTAAATCGAGTGTTAACACCTCGCCGCACTGCTCACAATGCAAGGTTTTTCCTTGCGATAGCTTTTTAAGTATTGTGCGCTGTTTATGAAAAGAGTCACTCGCTTTTTTGTTTAACTGCGAAAAATCCACTACTTAGCTCTCTTTTGTTCTAATGCATCCGATACAATTTTACACACTGTATTTAAACGCTCTTCGTAAAAATATAAATTTAGGTCGCGCTCGCGGCAATAACGTAAATGAAATAACTGCACTGAATCATCAGTGGTAAAGGTTTTTTCAATATATTCGTGCTCAGATTCAGAGAGCTTTAACGCACTGCTAATACGGTTTTTAGCCATATTGGCTGCTGGGCTACGGTTTATTTTGCTCGCATCACTTAAAAAACCCACACCTTCACCTAATAGCTTTTCGCGGGGCTCTTTAACTAGTGGGTGATCAATAGTAAAAAACGCAAGGATCAGAATGACCAATATAATAAACTTTTTCATGAATGCGTAAACCTTGATCTTAATGGGGTAAATTTAGCAAGCAGTGTAATAAACTGCATTTTAAAAGCAAGTAACTGAGATGAATAAATTATTAGCAATCTATACCTGTAATTTTAGCCAGTATTGTTATAATAGCCAACAGCAGTTAGATATTTCTGAAATATCTGAAAGTATTCAAGCAGCTGATTATTTAAACTAATCACACTTACCATTAACGAACTACAGTTACAGTATAGAATACGCACATATTGCTACGTTTTTATTTCCAAGCGGCGTTGAGGAACTTCGATGGACAAGCAAATTAAAGTAAAGAATATACCTGCAGACGTTAAAATCCAACAACCGGATTTAAGCCGTCAAGACGACAGGTTTAACCCACGTAACCGAATTTATGTTCGCGCAGTAAAAGGGCTTCATCAGTTACTTAGACAGCGTATAGGCTTTTTAGGCATGCTTGCCTTTATGCTCTTGCCTTGGATAAATTTTAATGGCCAGCAAGCTGTGTTATTTGATTTAGTTGGCCAAAAGTACAATATTTTTGGGCTAACGCTGTGGCCGCAAGATTTCACTATATTAGCCTTTATATTTATGTTGGCCGCGTTTGCACTCTTTTTGGTTACTACCTTTTATGGCCGAGTATGGTGTGGCTATACCTGCCCGCAAACTGTATGGACCTTTATATTTATTTGGTTTGAAGAAAAGTTTGAAGGCACAGCGAATCAGCGTAAAAAGCTAGATCAACGCCCGATGGACTTTGATAAGTTTTGGCGAAAAACAGCAAAGCACACCAGTTGGGTTTTATTTGCCTTATATACGGCGATTTCGTTTGTCGGATACTTTACGCCTATCCGTGAATTACTCCCTGACTTTGTGACCTTTAATGTAGGTGGTTACGCGCTGGTAAGTATTATTTTCTTTGCTGCTTGTACTTACGCTAACGCAGGGTGGATGCGTGAAATTATGTGTTTACACATTTGCCCCTATTCACGTTTTCAATCAGCTATGTTTGATAAAGACACTTACACCGTAACGTACGATGAAAAACGCGGCGAAAGCCGAGGCCCACGTTCGCGTAAAATTGCCCACGAAGATTTAGAAATGGGCGATTGTATAGACTGTAACTTGTGTGTACAGGTGTGCCCTACAGGGATAGATATTCGTAATGGTTTGCAAGCCGAGTGTATAAACTGTGGTGCATGTATTGATGCCTGCGATGGTGTAATGGATAAAATGGATTACCCGCGGGGTCTTATTTCTTATACTACAGAGCGTAATCTCGAAACACCTGAAAATAAAACCAACCCACTGCGAGCTAAAATCATAGGTTACACGGTCATACTGGTGGTGCTTACCAGTGCGCTGGTGGCTAACATTGCATTTAGAAAGCCTATGGACTTTGACATAATACGAGACCGTAACCAACTGTATCGAGTTGACTTTAATGGCTTGGTAGAAAACACCTATACATTAAAAGTAATCAACAAGGCGCAGTACGAGCAAACCTTTAATATTGATGTTCAAGGCCTTGAAAACTTTAAGTACATTGGCAAGCAAACATTTACAGTGCAAGCAGGGCAATCGCATAATGTGCCACTGTCACTTGTGATGGACCCGTATGATTTAAAAGCGCCAATGACGGAGTTTAACTTTGTACTTTCACCGGTTAATGACCCCGATGAAAGCATATCGCAACCGAGTAACTTTTTTAAAGCGCGATAAACACACTAACAAAAGCGGGGTAACCCGCTTTTTACATTAAGAAGCCCATGAGTAAATTTAGTTTTGAAGATTTAACGCCCGACTTAATTCTCGATGCAATAGAAAGCGTTGGTATATATGCAGAGTCAGGTTTATTAGCACTTAATAGCTACGAAAACAGAGTCTACCAATTTAAGGCGGAAGATGGCCTGCGCTACGTTGTTAAGTTTTACCGACCAGAGCGCTGGAGCAAAGCGCAAATACAAGAAGAGCACGACTTTGCATTTGAATTAGCCGAGGCCGAAGTACCCGTTGTTGCACCCATTAAGCACAACGGAGAAAGCTTGTTTGAACATCAAGGCTATTTGTTTGTGTTGTTTCCAAGCGTAGGCGGTCGTTTATTTGAAGTGGATAATTTAGATCAGCTCGATGTAATGGGGCGATTAATTGGCCGTATGCACCAAGTTGCTAAAACCAAACCATTTGCGCACAGACCCACTTTTAGCTGCGAGGAATATTTGCATACAGCTAAAGTTCATCTGCAAAAAAGTAATTTGGTACCTATGGGGATCAGCACGGCTTTTTACACCATATTGGACTTGGTTATTGAACAAGCGCAAGCACAGTATAAAAATGTGCAAGGGATCCGTTTACATGGTGATTGCCACGCAGGTAACATTTTGTGGGCAGGCGAAGCACTTATGTTTGTTGATTTAGATGACGCTCGTCAGGGGCCGGCCATTCAAGATTTATGGATGATGCTCAGTGGCGATAGGGCTACGCAACTGTTACAGTTAGACACCCTTGTAAATGCGTATGAAGAATTTTGTGATTTTGACCACACTCAACTCAAATTGATTGAACCGCTGCGAGCGATGCGTATTATTCACTACATGGGATGGGTAGCTAAACGATGGAGTGATCCTGCTTTTGTACGGAACTTTTCATGGTTTGCAGATGACAAATACTGGGAGCAACAAATTTTAGCGCTAAAAGAGCAACTTGCAGCATTGCAAGAAGCACCGCTTAAGTTATTGCCATAATATTTTATTTAAAGATAAGTACAACGAGATACCAATGCTTAAAAAATTGAAACTGAGTTTATTACTTTTATGTTTACCATTTGCAGCACTTGCTGCAAAGTTTGAAGCCGATAACCAATATACAGTTATTGATGTAGATAAAAGCGCAGAGCCACAGGTAACTGAGTTTTTCTCGTTCTATTGCGGCCACTGTTTTAAATTTGAGCCTGTTGCAAAGGCAATTGAAAAAAGCCTACCTGAGGGCACTGAATTTATAAAAAATCACGTTAACTTTTTAGGCGGTGTATCACCACAGGCGCAAAGCAACTTAAGCTACGCCTACTTAATCGGTAAAAAGCACGGTCAAGCACAAAGTATCAGCGACCAAATTTTTAAAAGTATTCATGTACAGCGCGCACCTTTAACGCAAATGAAAGACGTTAAAAAGTTGCTTGAAGTTAATGGTATCGATAGTGCAACGTTTGATCAAGACATTGCCAGCATGCCAATTATTTCAGCTGAGCGTGCAATGCAAGATAAGCAAAACAAATATTCAAAACTAGGTGCGCTAACCGGTGTGCCTACCTTTATCGTAAACGATAAATATAAAATAAACATTAACACCATTAATAACCAGCAAGAACTGAATGAGTTAGTTGCTTTTTTACTAACACTTTAATCTCGGAGAACAATAACAATGATCAAATTAGTTAAAGCAGGTTTACTTGCATTACTACTGCCTATGGCTGCGAGCAGTGTAGCCGCCACTTATGAAGAAGGCGTACATTACGATGTAGTGGCTGAGCGCGCGACTAAAAAGCCAGAAGTAAAAGAGTTTTTCTCATTTTATTGCCCTGCTTGTAATAACATGGAAGCGTTAATTGGTGAGTTTAAGCCAAAGCTAGACAAAGACGTTAAATTTAAAAAGAGCCATGTTGATTTTGTCGGTGTTCGCGATCCAGAAAACCAACAAATGATGAGCCAAGCGCTAGCAACCGCGGAAGTACTTCCGCAAAAAGATAAAATTGTTGCGGCTATTTTTAATCACATTCACACTAAGCGCGCTAAATTTAACGAGCTTGCAGATGTAAAAGATGTATTTGTAGCGCAAGGTGTTGATGGCGATAAGTTTGATAAACTATACAAAAGCTTCTCGGTACGTACATTAAGCTCTAAAATGAAGCGTGACCAAAATTACTTTAAAGAAAAAGGCGCGCTACGTGGCGTACCAACCTTTATCGTAAATGGTAAATACAAATTAAACCTAGGCCGTGAATCTGGTATTACCGCGCCAGAAGATATTAGTAAATTAATTAACTATTTAGCGAACAAGTAAGGTTTGCTAAAACAAAAAAAGCTCCGTAAGGAGCTTTTTTTATGGAAGTGATTTAAATTTAACTCACTATTTTCTTTGTAAGAAAACACCCGATTCTATGTGATGTGTATAAGGGAACTGATCAAATATCGCAAAGCGCTTAACATTATGAGTACGGGTTAAATGATCTAAATCGCGCTCAAGCGTTTCTGGGTTGCACGATATATAAATAATGTTCTCGTAGTTGGCCACTAAGTCACAGGTAAGGGTATCCATACCTGCGCGTGGAGGGTCGACTAAAATAGTTTGGCAATCGTAGCTTTTTAAATCTATCCCCTCTAAACGCGAAAAGGTACGTTCGCCATTCATTGCCTGGGTAAACTCTTCACTCGACATACGAATTATATCTAAGTTATCTACCTTATTTTTAGCAATGTTGTATTGCGCTGAATGCACAGAAGACTTAGATATTTCAGTAGCCAATACGCGATTAAACGAACCCGCCAATGCAATAGAGAAATTACCATTACCACAGTAAAGTTCCAGCAGGTCATTACTCAGTGGTTTACATAAGTCTTGTGCCCACTCCAGCATTTTTATATTCACTTTAGCATTAGGTTGCGTAAAGCTATTTTCTACTTGTTGATAAATAAGCTCCTGGCCGTTTACGGTTAAACACTCAGTAACAAAATCATTGCCTAGTACTTCTTTTTGTTTGCGAGCACGACCGATAAAGTCAATGTTGTATTTGCTGCTCAGTTTTTCTTTCAGGGCTTTTATTTCAGTTAGCCACTGCTCATCGAGTGGTTTGTGATAAAGCAAGCTTACTAAAATCTCGCCACTTAATGACGATAAATAATCGATTTGAAACAGCTTACGACGTAATACTTCACACGACTTTAAATTATCAATCATCACCTGCATAACTTCACCAACTAATGGCGCGGCAGGGTCAAAGGTGTCGACGCGAATTTTTTCTTTCGTGGCCTGATCAAACATAATATGAAATAGATCATCCCCATCGTGCCATACTCTAAATTCAGCACGTTGGCGGTAGTTAATTGGCTCTGAGCTAAACACCTCTAACGCTTGCACACCAAATCGCTTAAATTGCGACGTAATACGCTGCTCTTTTTCATTTAGCTGCGTATCGTACTGTGTGGTATCTATTTTAATCACTGCCATTAATGCTACTACCTTATCTATGAGATCTATTTATCGGCGCTATTGTAGGGAGCGAGCAGTATTTGTCTAGTTTTGCTGATAATAAAGTTGCTGTTTTTTTAAACATGCACTTTAGTTTTGTCACTATTAGCCGATAATAAGCTAAGTACGTAACGGAGGTGGATCATGAAAATCGGTAATTATGGCTATACGCCAAACAACAACGTAAACAAATTCAATAATAAAGAGGCGCTACAGCAGCCAACAATCCAATCTCCGCAAGAAAGTTCATTACAGCGAGGCAGAGAACTTGCTGCAAAAGTGCTTGGCGACAAAATGGCAGAGCAGCTAGGTTTACCTGTTGAGCAAAAACAAGCCGATAAACCTTTATTCGATTTTGATGAAATAGTAAAAAATGTACTCGACTTCGTATCTGGCGCAGTTAATAAAGCCAAAGCCAATGGTGCCGATGACGATAAATTAAAAAATATGTTAGATGATGCGCGCACAGGTGTTCAAACCGGTATAGACGAAGCGGTTGATGAGCTAAAAGGCACCGGTGTATTTAACGAAGAAATGCAAGAGGGCATCGACAAGTCAAAAGAAGGCATTATTGAGGGGCTTGATGAGTTTGAGCAAACCCTATTTAACCCACAAGCGGCCAGTGTTAGCGTAAGCCAAGCACAATATGTAAGTATGAGCAGCAATGCCGAGTATAAGTTTACAACGGCCGAAGGTGATGAGGTCAGTATTAGCTTTGCTGATGCATATGAGTCTCAAACAGCGAGCGGGTATCAACAAAGCAATAACAGCGAATCGTTTGCCAGCTCGTCGTCGCAATCTAGAGAGCTGTCATTTTCAATGTCAGTTAATGGTGATTTAAACGAACAAGAGCAAGATGCTATTAATGCCATGATGGAAGAGCTACAAGGTGTAAGTAAAACATTCTTTAGTGGTGATTTGGATGAAGCATTTGAAAAAGCACAAGAGCTGAGCTTAGGCAGTGAGCAACTTGTTGCATTTTCAATGGATCTTCGCCAAACGAAAACAGTCGCTACCGTTAAAAGTTATGAGCAATATCAGCCAAACCCAACAAAAGAAGTAGCCGATGCGATCGCGCCTTTTAATGACGATCTAAAAAATGCATTTGATAAAGCATCGCAACTAGGCCTAGAAGATCAGCTTGCCGGTATTATAGAGTGGCTCAACCAAGATCAAGCCGCAGTCGATCAGCTAGTTGATTACACCCAGGCAATGTTTGAAAACCTAAACCAATTAAATTCAGCGGGCGATGCACTCGACGCGCTAAAGTCTGAGCAAAGCTAAACTACTTTCTTTTATAAATACCTCATGGCAAACTGCCGTTCTTAATAAACAGTAGGAACCAAAGTTTGTCAGCCCACATAATGGTATTTGATTCAGGTATAGGTGGCACCACCGTGCTTGAGCATATTCAAAAGCGTATTCCAGATGCACAGTACAGCTACTTTATGGATAATGCGTTACTCCCTTATGGCGCGCAAACCCAGCAAACTATTATAGGGCGTTTATGCTCACTCATTTATTTTATTGAGCAAAACGCGCTTAATGTCGACCTTATTGTTATAGCCTGCAATACAGCCTCTACATCAGCCTTGAGTGAAGTACGCAAAATTACATCAATACCTATTGTCGGCGTAGTGCCAGCAATAAAGCCTGCTGCTGAAGTAACTCGCAAAAAGCACATCGGCTTATTGGCAACCCCCGCCACAGTTGCAAGCCCCTATACTCATACATTAATAAAAGAGCATGCAAGCAACGTAACAGTGAGTTTATATAGCAGTGTTGAGCTGGTGGCATTGGCAGAGCAGTTATTTTTCACTCAGCAGCTAGATACACTCAAACTGCATAAAGAGCTTACGCGTTTGCGCATTAACTCAGATATAGATGTACTTGTACTAGGTTGTACACATTTCCCAATTCTTAGCGATGCTATACAAGCGTACTTTAATAACGCAGTGCAATTACTCGATTCAGGCGCGGCCATTGCTAGCAGAGTAAACTACCTACTAGAGCAGCATAACTTTGGAAATAAATTTACAGACAAAAAAAAGCCGCTGCAATATTATGCAACGGCTGATGTTTTGAGTAATAAGCTAGCTATAAAGCACGTTACACTGATTGATCCGTCTCAGTGCGTAAAGAGCTAGAATCATCTTCTTGTTTTTGTTTTGCCTCACGTACTTTTAAAGTACGCTGTTGGAACTCACTATCGTTTAACTTAGCAATTGCATTGTCTGCATCTGCCTGTGCCATTTCAACAAAACCAAAGCCACGACGTTTGCCAGTATTTTTATCCTTTAATAGGCGCACGTTGAAAACTTTACCTTGTTCTTCAAACAAAGCGCGAACAACACCTTCATTTGCACGATAAGGAAGATTACCAACATAAAGTGTTTTTGTTTTAACTTCAGCTTCTTCACCACCTTCCGATGATATTGCAGCAATAGCAATCCCACCAATTAATAAACCAGCACCAAATAGCAATGCTGGGCTTAAAGCTAAGCTGCCTAAAGCAAACTCAACAATAACAAAACCAACTACAGCAAGAATAACAGAGAAGATAAAAGATTTTTGATCGGGTAATTTCATTTTAGATCTACCAATAAACAGGAAATAAACATTAATTTAACATTGTGAACTTGCTATCTTAACGTCTTAAACGAACATAGCAATGAAATTTATATTAAATAATAAAAATCAGTATAAAAAAGCATCATCTTAGCCAGTGATTTAGCTAGTTTTACGCTGTTTTGCTCTATTTTTGTTCGAACAGTAAAAAGATCTAAAAAAAGGGTTGATCTGTTTTCGGATCTCCCTATAATGCGACCCCACTGAGACGGGGAACGCCAACGCATAGCGAAGCACGAGCTGCTCACAGAGTTAAGTAAAACTTCGGTTTTAAATCTTCTAAAAAGAAAGTTTGAAATTAAGTGTTGACTCGAAAAATAAAGGATGTATTATACGCATCCCTAGCGACAACGTCGCAACGTTCTTTAACAATATAAAGCAATCATCTGTGTGGGCACTCGTACAGATTGA
>NZ_CP142030.1:3290000-3307500 GCF_035666335.1 Pseudoalteromonas sp. CuT4-3 | reverse complement strand
AACGAGGCGAACGCGGAGAACTGAAACATCTAAGTACCCGTAGGAAAAGAAATCAACCGAGATTCCGATAGTAGCGGCGAGCGAAATCGGAACAGCCCTTAAGCTTATTATGTGTTAATGGAAGGCTCTGGAAAGTGCCACGATACAGGGTGATAGTCCCGTACATGAAAAGACATTTTAAGTGAAATCGAGTAGGTCGGAGCACGTGAAACTTTGACTGAATATAGGTGGACCATCATCTAAGGCTAAATACTCCCAACTGACCGATAGTGAACCAGTACCGTGAGGGAAAGGCGAAAAGAACCCCTGTGAGGGGAGTGAAATAGAACCTGAAACCGTGTACGTACAAGCAGTAGGAGCCTACTTGTTAGGTGACTGCGTACCTTTTGTATAATGGGTCAGCGACTTATATTTTGTAGCGAGGTTAACCGATTAGGGTAGCCGTAGGGAAACCGAGTCTTAACTGGGCGAATAGTTGCAAGGTATAGACCCGAAACCCGGTGATCTAGCCATGGGCAGGTTGAAGGTTGAGTAACATCAACTGGAGGACCGAACCCACTAACGTTGAAAAGTTAGGGGATGACCTGTGGCTAGGAGTGAAAGGCTAATCAAACCGGGAGATAGCTGGTTCTCCCCGAAATCTATTTAGGTAGAGCCTCGGACGAATACTTACGGGGGTAGAGCACTGTTAAGGCTAGGGGGTCATCCCGACTTACCAACCCTTTGCAAACTCCGAATACCGTAAAGTAATATCCGGGAGACACACGGCGGGTGCTAACGTCCGTCGTGAAGAGGGAAACAACCCAGACCGCCAGCTAAGGTCCCAAAGTCATAGTTAAGTGGGAAACGATGTGGAAAGGCCCAGACAGCCAGGAGGTTGGCTTAGAAGCAGCCATCCTTTAAAGAAAGCGTAATAGCTCACTGGTCGAGTCGGTCTGCGCGGAAGATGTAACGGGGCTAAACTATGCACCGAAGCTGCGGATTCATCTTAGGATGAGTGGTAGGGGAGCGTTCTGTAAGCGGTTGAAGGTGTACCGGGAGGTATGCTGGACGTATCAGAAGTGCGAATGCTGACATGAGTAACGATAATGCGGGTGAAAAACCCGCACGCCGGAAGACCAAGGGTTCCTATCCCATGTTAATCAGGGTAGGGTAAGTCGACCCCTAAGGCGAGGCCGAAAGGCGTAGTCGATGGGAAACGGATTAATATTTCCGTACTTGGTATAATTGCGATGGGGGGACGGAGAAGGCTAAGCAAGCATGGCGATGGTTGTCCATGTGAAAGTGAGTAGGCTAGTGACTTAGGTAAATCCGGGTTGCTGTTAGGCTGAGACACGAGACGAGCACCCAAGGGTGTGAAGTTGCTGATGCCATACTTCCAGGAAAAGCCTCTAAGCTTCAGATTATACCGAATCGTACCCCAAACCGACACAGGTGGTCAGGTAGAGAATACTAAGGCGCTTGAGAGAACTCGGGTGAAGGAACTAGGCAAAATCGTACCGTAACTTCGGGAGAAGGTACGCTCCTATCTGTGATGAGATTTACTCTCTAAGCGGACGGGAGCCGCAGTGACCAGGTGGCTGGGACTGTTTATTAAAAACACAGCACTGTGCAAAATCGCAAGATGACGTATACGGTGTGACACCTGCCCGGTGCCGGAAGGTTAATTGATGGGGTTAGTTTTCGGACGAAGCTCTTGATCGAAGCCCCGGTAAACGGCGGCCGTAACTATAACGGTCCTAAGGTAGCGAAATTCCTTGTCGGGTAAGTTCCGACCTGCACGAATGGTGTAACCATGGCCACGCTGTCTCCACCCGAGACTCAGTGAAATTGAAATCGCAGTGAAGATGCTGTGTACCCGCGGCTAGACGGAAAGACCCCGTGAACCTTTACTACAGCTTGGCACTGAACATTGAACCTACATGTGTAGGATAGGTGGGAGACTTTGAAGCAGCGACGCTAGTTGTTGTGGAGTCGTCCTTGAAATACCACCCTTGTAGTTTTGATGTTCTAACGTTGGCCCCTGAATCGGGGTTACGGACAGTGCCTGGTGGGTAGTTTGACTGGGGCGGTCTCCTCCCAAAGAGTAACGGAGGAGCACGAAGGTTGGCTAAGTACGGTCGGACATCGTACGGTTAGTGTAATGGTAGAAGCCAGCTTAACTGCGAGACAGACACGTCGAGCAGGTACGAAAGTAGGTCATAGTGATCCGGTGGTTCTGAATGGAAGGGCCATCGCTCAACGGATAAAAGGTACTCCGGGGATAACAGGCTGATACCGCCCAAGAGTTCATATCGACGGCGGTGTTTGGCACCTCGATGTCGGCTCATCACATCCTGGGGCTGAAGTCGGTCCCAAGGGTATGGCTGTTCGCCATTTAAAGTGGTACGCGAGCTGGGTTTAGAACGTCGTGAGACAGTTCGGTCCCTATCTGCCGTGGGCGTTTGAGAATTGAGAGGGGTTGCTCCTAGTACGAGAGGACCGGAGTGAACGAACCGCTGGTGTTCGGGTTGTCATGCCAATGGCATTGCCCGGTAGCTACGTTCGGAACTGATAAGCGCTGAAAGCATCTAAGCGCGAAGCAGGCCTCGAGATGATTTCTCACTAGACTTTTAAAGTCTCTGAAGGGCCGTTGAAGACTACAACGTTGATAGGCAAGATGTGGAAGTGGTGTGAGCCATTAAGCTAACTTGTACTAATTACCCGTGAGGCTTAACCATACAACGCCAAACGCGTTTTGTGACAGAAACAAGCGACAGAAGTTAATAGCTAAAGTAGATAGATACTTAGACTTAAAAAATATTATCAGAATTTTCCAAATTTATGAGGTGACTCTTAGCGCGTAGCGTTAACATTGAGACACCTTGCGCAAAGGAAAAAGTAGCACTACGTGCTTGTCCTTAATCCTTTGCACCTAATTTGCTTGGTAACCATAGCGTTTTGGACCCACCTGACCCCATGCCGAACTCAGTAGTGAAACGAAACAGCGCCGATGATAGTGTAGCATTTGCTATGTGAAAGTAGGACATTGCCAGGCTCCAAATACAAGAAAGCCCGACTCGAAAGAGCCGGGCTTTTTTACGTCCGTAGAAAGGTGAAATACGGACAATTAATGCACACTCATCTACTTCTAGAATGTAGGTCGGGCGAGCGTAGTGACTCCCGAAGCAATGATAATGTGCATTTGCTATGTGACTCTCTATCGCTGTGGGCACTACGACATCGCCAGGCTCCAAATACAAGAAAGCCCGACTCGAAAGAGCCGGGCTTTTTTACGTCCGCAGAAAAGTGAAATACATGTCTTTACGTAATATCACCACCTCCGTAGCGTGGGATGAGTATCACGAAACCCGCGGATAAGGCTCACCACACATCTTTGTATGGTAAATATAGCGTTTCAGCAGTGAGCTTTACGAGTACTTTAGCGTAATTATGCTTGTGCGTAGTTAGATTTATTACCTAGCCAGCGATGAATTAAAGGGTCTATAAGGTCGGGGTTTTGCTTTAGCATTTGTTGTGCAATGGGCCTGACTTGATTTAGCGTGTGTTTATCTCGAGTAAGATCCGCTATTTTAAATTCTGCTAAGCCAGTTTGTTTAGTGCCGAGCACTTCACCTGGTCCACGTATTTCTAAATCTCGCTCTGCGATGACAAAGCCATCGTTACTATCTCTTAATACACCTAAACGTTTTTGAGCGGTGTGAGAAAGAGGGGCGTGATATAACAGTACGCAATGCGAAGCGGTGGCTCCTCGTCCTACGCGCCCGCGTAATTGATGTAATTGTGCTAATCCTAAGCGCTCAGGATTTTCTATGATAATTAAACTGGCATTAGGTACGTCTACACCTACTTCTATTACAGTTGTTGCAACAAGCACGTGAATATTGCCTGCTTTAAAGTCGCTCATTATCGCTTGTTTTTCAGCGGTTTTCATACGGCCATGAACGAGCCCGACATTAAGCTCTGGGAACGCCTCTTTTAATTGTAATGCGCTGTCTTCAGCTGCTTGGCATTGTAGGGCTTCTGATTCGTCAATAAGAGTACATACCCAATAAACCTGTCTGCCTTGTTCATTACAGGCAAGCTTAACACGGTTTATTATATCGTCTCGGCGTGTATCAGGAATGGCCACAGTGGTTATAGGTGTGCGCCCAGGTGGTAACTCATCTATCACTGAGGTTTCTAAATCGGCATAGGCCGTCATAGCCAATGTACGCGGAATGGGAGTTGCGGTCATGACTAACTGATGAGGGTAACAATTACCAAATTTGCCTTTCTCACGCAGTGAGAGGCGTTGATGAACACCAAAGCGATGTTGCTCATCTATGATAATCAATACTAAGTTATTAAATTTTACCTCGTCTTGAAATAGGGCGTGTGTGCCCACTATCATTTGCGCTTCCCCTGAGGCGATTTTTTCAAGTGTATTAGTACGCTCTTTTCCCTTAGTTTTACCGCCTAGCCAGGCAACGTTAATCCCAAGACTTTCAAACCATTGCTTGAAATTTATTCCGTGTTGTTCAGAAAGGATTTCTGTAGGTGCCATCAGGGCAACTTGAAAACCTTGCGCTATTGCTGTTAATGCACTTAAAGCTGCAACCAGTGTTTTACCTGAGCCTACATCACCTTGTACTAATCGCATCATGGGGTAGGCATGCTGTAAATCCCCTTTTATTTCGGCTACAACTCTATTTTGTGCATTAGTCGGTGCAAAAGGGAGTTGCGCTAAAAATTGGCTCTCTAATGTATTTGTAGGGCTTAGGGAAACTGCACTTACTTGCTGCCCTTGCTCGCGTACTTTTAATAAGCTTAAGTTTTGGGCAAGTAGCTCTTCAAATACTAAGCGTTGTTGTGCCGGGTGCATGCCTTGTTCAAGCGAGATAATATCAACATCATTCGCAGGGCGATGAAGTAGTAATAAAGCGTCACTTAATTGCATATGTGAGGGTTGCCATTTTTCAGGGATAAGCTCTTCAACAGAATACTTATGTAATAAATCGATGGCTTGTTCACTTAACGCTCTAATTGATAATTGTTTTAAGCCTTCGGTGGTTGAATACACGGGGGTTAGTGTTGCGGCGGTTGGTTGCTCGTTTGGGGTATCGCTAATGCTGTATTCTGGGTGGCTCATTTCAAAACCAACGCGCCCGCGTCTTACTTCACCAAAGCAACGGATTATTTTGCCACTGCTAAATGCGTTTTTTTGCGCTGCTGTAAAATTAAAAAACCGTAAAGTAAGTCTACCTGTACCATCGTTTATTTGCACCACTAACATACGCCGTTTACCAAAGGTCACTTGGCTTGTTTCTATTGTTGCCTCAACAGTGCAGTGGCTGTGTAAAGTAACATCGTTAATAGCATAAATACGGGTACGATCTTCATAGCGTAAAGGCAAATGAAAGAGCATATCTTGCACGGTAGCTATACCTAGCTTTTGTAGGCGTTCGGCCATTTTTGGGCCTACCCCTTTAAGTTCTGTTATAGGGTATTGGCTTAAGCTAGGTTTAGACAATGTAGGCTCAAATCTGTTTATTTGTGAATGAGTTAAGTGTACTCACAGGTTTGCTAAGCATCAAGCATGTTTTAAAGCTTGCCAAAACTGCTCGTTAGCGACTATTTCACCTTCTTCATCGAGTGGTGGGTAAGGTAGGTTTTTTAATCTACATTGTTTAGCAATAACTGGGTGATACCCTTCAAAATACATAGGGTGTTTAATCTCTTCACTTAGCATATCGCGCTTATATAGCCCTGCTTTTTCTCGTTGCTGTTGTGCTTCAAATAAAATAAGCGCAGCAGCTACTGATACATTAAGTGACTGCACCATGCCTTGCATAGGAATAATAATGTTTTGATCGGCGTGTTTTAGCGCGTGCTCAGAAATTCCTGTTTTTTCTTGGCCAACGATTATAGCTGTGGGTTTTGTGTAATCGATTTCTCTAAAATCTACAGCATCTTCGCTCAAGTGTGTTGCTAATATTTGTACATCTGGGTTGTGCTTTCGCATCATCGCAGCAGCATCATCAATATTTTTATGCAGGTGTGTTTCTAGCCAGTTTTTACTGCCACCAGAAGTATTATTGGTCAGCCATTTTTGGTTTTCTGGCCATACAGCATGCACATGATGGCAACCTACTGCATCAGCACTTCTTACAATAGCTGAGAGATTATGATGTTTATGTACGTCTTCTAGGCAGACCGTTAAGTCTGTTTGGCGACGTGAGAGCACGTCTTTTATTCGTTGGTAGCGATTTTGCTGCATGGTGATCCTCTTTTTTGATAATTATACGTAATTTTATCTATTAAGGCATTACTGTGCGGCTAATTGGATTTTGCAAAGAGATTAGGGTCTCGGTTGATTGAATCGCCTCTATAGCTTGTATTTTATTAATGAGCACGTCTTGCAGATGGTCGATAGACTTGGCCATTACCTTTATAAAAATACTGTAGTTACCCGTGGTGTAATAAGCTTCAACTACTTCTTCTAATGCTTCTAGTTTAATCAGTGTTTCTGGGTAGTCGCGAGCGTTGTTTAAGTTAATACCGATAAAACAACATACATCGTAACCAAGTTGCTTTGTACTAATGCTTAATTGGGTGCCGGTAATGATGCCCGCTTGTTTCATTTTTTCTACGCGTACGTGAATTGTGCCGGCACTTACAGCAAACCGTTTAGCTAATTCTGCGTAGGCTGTACGGGCATTGGCCATTAGAGCGTGAAGTATCTGTTTATCGAGATTATCGATTTGATAATTTTCCATTATTTTTGCTTACTTAAATTAGTGAATCTACATTTTTATACCGTATAAATTAATCGATTTTACATATTAAAGCTATTTTTATTATGGGTTATTGAATTAAAAGTTTAAATCGTTACAGTAACCTCATTAAAATCGCCTGCAGGGCGTTTTTTCATTAATAAGCAAGTAACAATAACTGGGAATGAGGCCAATTATTATGAGTTCACACTATGTGCAGCAACAGCAGCAAATAAGTAGAGTTAAGCAGTTTTTTTCACAGCAATTAGAGCAGCAACTAGGGTTAGTTGAAGTTCAGGCTCCTATTTTGGCCAAAGTAGGTGATGGCACACAAGATAACCTGAGCGGCCACGAGAATGCAGTTGCTGTTAACGTAAAAGCAATTACCGATAGCAGCTATGAAGTTGTTCATTCACTTGCTAAATGGAAACGTAAAACGCTAGCAACTTACGGCTTTTCTGTAGGTGAAGGTATTTATACACAAATGAAAGCGTTGCGCCCAGATGAAGACTCATTAAGCCCAATACATTCTGTTTATGTTGATCAATGGGATTGGGAAAAGGTAATTTGCCAACGTACTGAACGTACGCTCTCTACATTACAAGGCACTGTTAAAGCCATTTACACTGGCATCAAGCAAACAGAGCAGTTTGTAAGTGAAAGCTTTGGTATAGCCCCATTCTTACCTAGTGAAATCACGTTTATACACAGTGAGCAATTACGCAAAATGTACCCTGACTTTAGTGCAAAGCAACGCGAAAAAGCTATTGCACAAGAGTACGGTGCGGTGTTTTTAATTGGTATTGGTGGTGCATTAGGTGATGGTAAAATCCATGATGTACGCGCTCCAGATTACGACGATTGGTCTACCCAAACGATTGACGGATACACAGGATTAAATGGCGATATTTTAGTGTGGAACCCTGTGTTAGAAGATGCCTTTGAAATATCATCTATGGGTATTCGTGTAAGCCCTGATGTATTAAAAGCGCAATTGAGCATAACAGGCGATGAAGAACGCCTAGCATTCGATTGGCATAAAGCATTACTAGAAGAGGCTTTCCCACAAACAATTGGTGGCGGAATAGGGCAATCGCGCTTAGCAATGTTATTACTGCAAAAGCAGCATATTGGACAAGTCCAAGTCGGTGTATGGCCAAAGCAAACGCACGATACGGTAAGTGGCTTACTGTAAATTATAAAGGGCGCTAAATGCGCCCTAATGTGTTTTAAAGTTTATTTCTACTTTATTGTTTTGTAGGTTTATATTGCAAGGTGGGTAGTTGCGGGTAGTTTTTAATACTTTATCAAAAATATGGATCTCTACCCCTGAGTGTAATGATGTATTAACGACGAGATTTGCATCGCTTAGTAGGTCGTGGAGTTCATGATCTAGGCTAGATAACTTTTTCTCTAGCTGCTCTGCTTGTTGGCAATAATGCTGCTGTGTTGCGCCAATTTTTTTAATGAGCAGATTCTTCTTTTCTATATCTTTTACTTTATCTGCTTTTTCAAGTGCTGCTTGAAGGGTATCAAGCTGCTCATCGGTTTTTGCTAAGTCTTTAAAGCAGTTATCTGTGTCGGCTGTTATTTCAGCGCCGGATGCGGCTAAATTGATAGCCATTTTTGCACCTGATTCATTGCCTATTTCGCCAGCAATTAACACGGTTGCATCAAGAATCTCTCCACCAAAAATTTTCCCTTTGGGTAACTCTGTTTGGCCAATTTGTAATAAGTGCTTTGCTTTAATCGCACAATGGCTGGCTTGGCGGTCTATAAAAATGTTTTTGCCCTGCATATAACAGTATTGTGCGTGAGATACATGAACATCACCTTCACTCTTAATAGAACACGACAATGTTTTATCTTCGAGCTTTTGATGGCCAATAATGCCTTGCTTTACAGTGATGTTTCCGCCGGCTGATAATTCGCCAGATTCAACCGTGCCAAAAACAGTAATGTCGCCTTTTGCGGTGACTCGCATTCCTGGGTCAATGTTTTTAGTCACAATAACACTGCCTTCAAAATCAATATGGCCGCTTTTAACATCTACATCAGAGATGGTAAAAATATCATCAACTCGCATACCGTTAGGTATTTCTACGGGGACCCCCGCTGTTGTAGAAACAAGCTCGAGCGGATTTGTTTTTGATATTTCGGCACCTTCGCCTGCCACTAACTTTTTATTTTCACCGGGTTTAGCCGGTAGTATGTCACCTACTACAGTGAATCCTTCTTTACCGGGAGTCGCAGGTTGTTGGCGGATCAGTACAGTGCCGGGCTCTACGCTTGCCAGTTTACCAAAGTCGCGCATATCAACACTGCCATCTTCCTTCATTTTTGGTGCTTTTAGGCGATCTTTGAGGGTTTCTACCATAGCTACAAATTTTGTTGCTGTGCCTTCTGCTGGTAGGCGGCCTTTGGCTAGAATCCCTTTTGCCACTGTACCTGGGGGTAAGTTAAATTGTTTATCTAAAAGCTGCTCTAAAAAAGCTTGTTTGTAACCACGTACAACCCCTGCTTTTATGAGTTGTTTTTTGCCCTCTTCTAATGAAAGTACTTTACCACCATAAGCTAAGGTTAGCTCACCTATGGCTTGCATTTTATCTTCACTTAACGTTACCACAAGCGATGCATCGTGCTTACTTGCTACAACCAAGGTTGGCTCATTATTTTGCGCTTTAAAAAAATTATCAATAGCCTCGTGGTCAATTTTGCATTCGCAAAACGTCGACTTCTCGAGTGCATCAATTATAAAAGCGGCGCTAGGTGGAGCGTGCTTACTTACATCAAGTAATACGTTCCCATTATTGGCAAGCTTAAACACTAGTTAATCCTTTTCTACTACTTAAGTTAAGATTGATTTTATTGCATGATTACAGAGTGCTAGATATTTACATGTGAGTCAAGAAAGGGCGATAAACAAAGGCTAGCAGTAAAAAATAGAGCTATAAAGGGGGTTTATAGCTCTGTATTTATTAATTAGTTGAAGGAAGTTCCATGATGCCGTCAATTTCAACTTGTGCGCCTTTTGGTAGAGCACGTACACCTAGTGCTGCACGGGCAGGATAAGGCTGCTTGAAATATTGGCTCATTACTTCATTAACAGTGGCAAAGTTTGATAAGTCTGTTAGGTAGATATTAATTTTAACAAGATCTTGGATTTTACCGCCTGCTTCTTCGCACACCGCTGTAATGTTTTTAAATACTTGATGTGTCTGCTCGCTAAAGTCTTCTGAAACCATTTCCATTGTTTCTGGGACAAGTGGAATTTGTCCAGATAAATAAACGGCAGTACCTACTTTAACCGCTTGGCTATAAGTGCCGATAGCAGCAGGTGCTTTTTCGGTAGAAATAAATGCTTTATTCATGAGTTTCCTATTTTACTTTTTACGATAGACTCTTTGCACATCAGGCATCACGCGAATGCGGCGCATAATATTAGCAACATGGACGCGGTTTTTAACGGTAACGCCCAAGTCTATCACATATAAATTACTTTCTTTTTCGTCGGTAGTGATCTCAACAATGTTGGCTTGGGTTGTAGCAACAACATTTGTGAGTTTAGCCAAAGCCCCTTGGTGATTAATTATTTCCACCCGTAGCGCAGCTATATATTCTTTTTCTGGATTGTCATCCCATTTTACAACCAGGTATTTTGAGCGTTCGTTTTCCCAGCCGCGAATATTTTTACATTCTTGGCGGTGAACGGTAAGCCCTTTACCTTGGCTAATATGTGCAGTGATGGCATCCCCTGGTACAGGTCGGCAACACTTAGAATAATTAACCAACATGCCTTCGGTACCAATAATGGTTGCTTTGGCTTGTTTGCTAATATCTGACAAGTCGTCGCTTTCTTCTTGCAATAAGCGTTTAGCGATTAACACGCTCATTAAGTTACCTGCGCCTATTTCTACCAGTAATTCTAATACTGTAGATAGTTCGTGCTCTTCGAGTACGCGGGCTATGTTTTCATCGGCAATGCTGTCGAGCTTATTTTCACCTAAGGCAGAATCGAGTAAGCGTCGGCCTAATAACAATGCTTCTTCTTGGTGTTGGCTCTTAAGATAGTTTCTTATCCCTAAACGGGCTTTACCTGTAACTATAAAGTTTAACCAGGTTGCATTAGGGTGTGCACCAGAGCTGGTAATAATTTCAACACTTTGCCCAGTATCTAAGGCTTTGCTTAGCGGGTAAGGTTTACGGTTTACTCTAGCACCTACACAAGTGTTACCTACATCAGTATGCACCGCGTAAGCAAAATCAACCGCGGTAGCGCCCATTGGCAACTCTACTATGCGGCCATCGGGGGTAAATACGTATATTTCTTCTGGGAACAGCTCGGTTTTAACGTTCTCGACAAATTCGAATGATGAGCCGGCACTTTGCTGAAGCTCCAGCAAACTTTGCATCCATTGACGCGCACGCTGTTGAGCTGTGTTACCCGCGCCATCACCGGCTTTTTTATACATCCAGTGCGCCGCAACCCCTTTATCGGCCATGTGATCCATGTCATGCGTACGTACTTGTATTTCTACCGGAATGCCGTGTGGGCCTACTAATGACGTATGCAAAGACTGATAACCATTTGTTTTAGGTACGGCTATATAATCTTTAAAACGCGTTTCGATAGGTTTATACAGGTTATGTGCTACACCTAACACGCGATAACAGGTATCCATTGCATCTACGTTTATTCTAAAGGCGTAAATATCCATTACCTCATTAAAAAGCAGCTCTTTATTAAGCATTTTTTTATAAATGCTATAAAGGTGTTTTTCGCGCCCAGAAACCGTCGCCTTAATACCAGACTCTTCAAGACGTGCTTCTATTTCGGTTTGAATGTTAGAAATAACTTCTTTGCGATTGCCTCGCGCTTTTGCCACTTCAGATTTAAGTGCGCGATGACGCATAGGGTATAATGCTTGAAAACCTAAATCTTCTAGCTCATTTTTAATATCGTGAATACCTAAACGGTTTGCAATAGGTGCGTAAATTTCAAGTGTTTCACGGGCAATACGACGGCGCTTATCAGGGCGCAGAGCGCCTAATGTACGCATATTGTGAGTGCGATCGGCCAGTTTAATTAAAATAACCCGAATGTCTTGGGTCATAGCCATGATCATTTTTCGGTAGTTTTCAGCTTGGAATTCTTTTTTGTCTTTAAAGCTGAGCTTATCGAGCTTACTTACCCCTTCAACAAGTTCGGCAACCGTATCGCCAAATATTTCGGCTAAGTCCTGTTGGCTAAAATCGGTATCTTCAATAACGTCATGCATTAGCGCGGCCATAAGTGTTTCATGGTCAAGGTGCATGCCAGCAAGAATTTGGGTTACTTCAACAGGGTGAGTAATGTACGGCTCGCCGCTTGAGCGAGTTTGCCCCTCGTGAGCCTCTCGGGCTACCACGTAGGCTTTTTGCACTAGCTCTACTTCAGCAGCAGGCAAGTATTCAGATATTTTCTTTTTAAGACCTTCAAAAAGATACATTCACACTCCAATGTTCTCGTGAAGCAATAAGTAACGGTAAGTAATAGAATATACGATGAAAAGAGGGGATTGCCAACGGCTAGAGTAGAAATACTGAGCCGTTGACTAAATCAAACCGGGTGGTTGATTATTGATTACCGCCAACAATAGCAGCAACCGCAGCTAATTCAGCTGCTTCTTGGTGTTGTTGTTCTTCACGGTCAATAACGTCCATTGATGAACTATCAACTAAACCTTTTTCGATTTCACGTAGAGCGATAACGGTTGGTTTGTCATTTTCAGCGTCTACTAGTGGGTCTTTACCACCAACAGCAATTTGGCGGGCACGACGAGCCGCAACTAAAATTAAGTCAAAACGATTACCAATTGCATCTACTGCATCTTCAACTGTTACGCGAGCCATCTCAGCACTCCAAAATAATTTAAAAGCAAAGGCGTAGTTTACTGCAAGCAGCTTGTTTCGCCAATAGCCAGTGGTTAATTTTTACCAGTTTTCCCTGTAAAGGGCATAAATGGCTTATTTAAGTAAGTTTGTAATTAAATCGTGATGACGACTAGCTTGGGCTTTTAAGGTTAAGCGCTGCGCTAATACGATAGTTTCAATATTGCTAAGGGCGGTTTCAAAATCATCGTTAACTACAACATAATCATATTCATTGTAGTGCGATGTTTCTGATTGCGCTTTAGCCATACGCCCAGCGATGACCTCGGCAGAATCTTGGCCTCGGTTATTTAAGCGCTGCTCAAGCTCTGCTTTTGAAGGAGGCAAAATAAAAATTGTTTGCACGCTTGGCATAATTTCGCGCACTTGCTGCGCACCTTGCCAGTCAATATCTAAAAATACATCAATACCGGCATCCAGCTGGGACTCAATAGCCTGCTTTGAAGTACCGTAGTAATTATCGAATACTTGCGCCCATTCAAAAAAATCATCTTTAGCAATTAATGCTTTAAATTCATCGGCGCTTACAAAGTGATAATGCACCGCGTTTTCTTCACCAGGGCGAGGGCTTCGGGTGGTATGCGAGACCGATACTTTCATATCACTGTACTTTGCTAATAAAGCACTAATTAGACTTGATTTACCTGCACCTGAAGGCGCTGATAATATAAATAAGTTTCCGCGATTTTGCGTCATGACTTTGTTCTCTACTTAAAATAAACAGGCTTGAGTTACAAGTAACTCAAGCCTTTAATAGTTGTATTATACTTTATGCTAACTACTTTCCCAAAATTAGGTGATTTAGTTTGCTTCTGAATATTGTTAGCTCGAAAACCCGTTAGTAAGCAATTATCTTGTCACCTAAAGACTCTAGTCGAACTGATGGCTCTATCAAATCTAAAACATTAGCTAACTCTTCATCATAGATAACATGACAAAATACTGATTTATTTTTATCTGTGTCAGTAGTATCGAAAATTACATCGAGCAAAAGAGATGAGTCAGGTAAAGCAATACGTAATATTGCTAAATGAAGACTCATTGGTGCTATATTTTCCTGAAGCTGGATCCTAATACTTGCAAGTAAATCTTTACGGCCATTTAATTGTCTCGTTAACTCATCTTTTAAATATTCTTTTAGCATTAAAAATCTGGAACTAAAAGCAAAGGATTTCTTATCTAATTTTACTTGTTCTAAATAAGTATTTAGCATGCCACACAGTTGGTTCGTTAGGTTTATTCCATGCTCAAAGAATCTATCGGCTGAGATCATTAAGTCATCATGAACTGCCGCAATAACCGCCTTGGGGTAAATTGATGTAATATCTAAATTTGGTTCTTCCCCATTAGCTAGGTAATCAGGTGTTTCCATTCTCATAACGCAACGATTAAATTTATGATCACCTAGTTCGATCTCTTCCTCTTCCAGTTTAAATCTAACGTTGGGGCCAACATTATCATCGTGAATATATAAGTACTCAACTTGTTCATCTTGTAAATATACACTTCCTAACTCTACATTATCTTCAATAGTTGATTCGCGAAAGCCAACGGCACAGACGGCATGACCAACAGTTACGTCGTCACCGTGAACGCCGCCTATCATTAGAGGGTAGCCAGAGCGAATATAAGCAGCACAAATATTTGCAAACCTTCGCTTACTAAAAAATTGATATGGTTGATCACCTTGTGTAACAGAAGGAGAAAACCCTAATTGTTTAATAGCATGCTGAATTTGTGGGTATGTCAGTGAGTAAGAGGGGTAAGTTCTGTGGCCTACCATAGAGTTAGAATGAGCAGCCTCTGTTATTATAGAAGTGGTTGGTATTGAGTGTCTTGCATCAAAAGCAGAGGAGTGCAACATGCTCCATATTCCAATAGTAGCACATGCTGCGACCCCTGAATCTTGTTGTTGCCATGCTAAGCCTATAACAGAAAGTTCAAGTCCAGCTACTGTTGATACATATCTTCTAGAAGGCTTGGTAACTCGTGGAACATCAGGTGTTTTATCTGGGTACCATTTTAAAACAGTTCGTCCAAAAGGTGAGTTTGTGATTGGTCTTATAACTATAAAGCCTAGGTAGCTGTTTTTGAAGGTATTCATTGCGTCTTTACCATCAGCAAGTGCTTTTAGAAAAAGCTCCCTATTTATTTCTTCAGATGAAAAGAAATGAACCCTTTTACATACATTTGGGTAACCTTTTGCACTTTTGCAATAAACTGCCGAAACCTCACTTAGAAAATCCCTATCAAAGTAATTGTTTTCCACTAGTATATTATTCGCACCTAAGTACTTTAAATATTTAAATAGATAATGTGACTGCGCTGATTCTAATGTAGATTTTGCTTGAATCAGTGGATTTTCTGCGGATTCAAATGCAGCAAAAAGTAGTTCGGAGGGCTTGTTCAAGTTTGGCTCTTATTATTTTTTGTTGTAAAAAAACCCTGTAGGATAATTACAGGGTTATTATCTAATTATATGAAAGTTGCTTACTTAGCCAAAGACTCGCGCGAGGGAGAAGTCTTCAGAAGAAGAGTTTACACTGTATGTTTTTGCTCTATTGCTAGTTGTTTTCTTTACAAATGCGGAGCGTATTTTCTCTATATCGTCTTGACTTAATTTTGGAGGAGTATCAACACTTTCAATACCTGAACGATCAGAGTAAACACTTGTCCATAATGTCTTCTTTGTTTCGTTAGCCATTTTATAAACCTTAGTATATTAAAAATAATTAGATGGTTTAATTTAATATAGAAACTATAAACCAACTCTCTATATGCTGTATGTTTAGCATCGATTTGATATGTATGCAAATATATAGCTATAAAAATGAATCTGAGGATTAGAACATATTTTGTTCTAAAAGTTCAATTACAATCTTTGATTTTAGCAATAGCATTTAAATAATCAGTGATTACTCGATGTTTTGGATCTGCTCTCTCATCTGCTCAATGAGCACTTTTAGCTCCACTGCTGCATTAGTAATATCGCTATTAATAGACTTAGAGGCTAGGGTGTTTGCTTCGCGGTTAAACTCTTGCATCATAAAATCTAAACGGCGGCCACATGCGCCACCTTTTTTAAGAATTTTTTTAGTTTCTTTTACGTGCGACTTTAAGCGGTCGAGTTCTTCGGCAACATCTTGCTTTTGTGCAAGGTAAATAAGCTCTTGTTCAAGGCGAGATTCGTCAATGTCGGTTTTTAAGTCTTCAAGCTTTTGATTAAGTTTTTCACGCTGCCACTTTGCTATTTCCGGTAAGTGACTTTCTACCACAGTAACTTGCTCAAGTATGGCATCAAGGCGAGTGGCAATCATTTCTTCTAAATTTGCGCCTTCATCGCCACGGGCTGATTTAAAATCTTCAACTACTTGGTCAAAGCCCGCTATAAGTGCTTTATTAACGGTATCTAAATCGAGCTCCTGTGCTTCCATTACGCCAGGCCAGCGCAGTATATCAACGGGGTTAATGTCGCCACTGCTTTGTTGCTGCACCCATTTAGCACTATTTATTAGTTGCTCAGCAAGTGACTCATTAATTGATAGCTCACCCACGTGTGCTGGATTTGCAACAAACTTTAAAAATACTTCAACTTTACCGCGTTGCAAATTTTTACGTAAACGCTCACGAATTACCGGCTCCATGCCACGAAATTGTTCTGGTGCGCGAATAAACGTTTCAAGGTAGCGCTGGTTTACTGAACGAATTTCCCAGGTGCCAGTGCCCCAATCGCCTTTAATTTCGCGACGCGCATAAGCAGTCATACTGTGGATCATGGATAAGTTCCTAAAATTTATTAATACAATATTGCGATGATTATACCGTAACACTGCTTAACCTCTAGAGAAAATTTATTACGCTGAATATTTTACAATCAGCATGGCATCTACCTGCACATGCACTTATAATGTCGCAAATTCAGAATTAAGGGGATCGTCAATGCGTCCAAGCGAAAGAACACCTAACCAAATTAGACCGGTATCATTTACACGTAATTACACATTACACGCTGAAGGCTCAGTACTTGTTGAGTTTGGTAATACCAAAGTACTTTGTACTGCTACGGTTGAAGCAGGTGTACCACGTTTTATGAAAGGCCAAGGTAAAGGTTGGATCAACGCTGAATACGGTATGCTACCGCGCTCAACGCATACGCGTAATGCTCGTGAAGCAGCACGTGGTAAACAAGGCGGTCGTACTATGGAAATTCAACGCTTAATTGCTCGCGCATTAAGAGCTGCAGTAGATTTAAAAGCGCTTGGCGAAAACACCATTACAATTGACTGTGATGTGATTCAAGCTGATGGCGGAACACGTACTGCATCTATCAGTGGTGCATGCGTTGCTTTAGTTGATGCACTTACTCACATGCGCGCTAAAGGAATGATCAACTCAAACCCACTTAAGCATATGATTGCTGCTATTTCGGTAGGTATTTATAAAGGCCAACCAATTAGTGATTTAGAGTACCTTGAAGATTCTGAAGCCGAAACCGATATGAACGTAATTTTAACTGAAACAGGTAAAATTATTGAAGTACAAGGTACCGCAGAGGGCGAACCATTCTCGTTCGACGAATTAGATGAGCTACTTACACTGGCTAAACATTCAATCCGTGAAATTATTGACGTTCAAAAACAAGCGTTAGCATAAGCGAGTACCCCAATGAAAGATTATCAAAAAGAGTTTATTGAATTTGCTTTAGAAAAGCAGGTGTTAAAATTTGGCGAGTTTACCCTTAAATCAGGTCGTACAAGCCCATACTTTTTTAATGCTGGCCTTTTTAATACAGGACGTGATTTAGCACGTTTGGG
>NZ_CP142030.1:1325000-3285000 GCF_035666335.1 Pseudoalteromonas sp. CuT4-3 | reverse complement strand
GAAGGAACTAGGCAAAATCGTACCGTAACTTCGGGAGAAGGTACGCTCCTATCTGTGATGAGATTTACTCTCTAAGCGGACGGGAGCCGCAGTGACCAGGTGGCTGGGACTGTTTATTAAAAACACAGCACTGTGCAAAATCGCAAGATGACGTATACGGTGTGACACCTGCCCGGTGCCGGAAGGTTAATTGATGGGGTTAGTTTTCGGACGAAGCTCTTGATCGAAGCCCCGGTAAACGGCGGCCGTAACTATAACGGTCCTAAGGTAGCGAAATTCCTTGTCGGGTAAGTTCCGACCTGCACGAATGGTGTAACCATGGCCACGCTGTCTCCACCCGAGACTCAGTGAAATTGAAATCGCAGTGAAGATGCTGTGTACCCGCGGCTAGACGGAAAGACCCCGTGAACCTTTACTACAGCTTGGCACTGAACATTGAACCTACATGTGTAGGATAGGTGGGAGACTTTGAAGCAGCGACGCTAGTTGTTGTGGAGTCGTCCTTGAAATACCACCCTTGTAGTTTTGATGTTCTAACGTTGGCCCCTGAATCGGGGTTACGGACAGTGCCTGGTGGGTAGTTTGACTGGGGCGGTCTCCTCCCAAAGAGTAACGGAGGAGCACGAAGGTTGGCTAAGTACGGTCGGACATCGTACGGTTAGTGTAATGGTAGAAGCCAGCTTAACTGCGAGACAGACACGTCGAGCAGGTACGAAAGTAGGTCATAGTGATCCGGTGGTTCTGAATGGAAGGGCCATCGCTCAACGGATAAAAGGTACTCCGGGGATAACAGGCTGATACCGCCCAAGAGTTCATATCGACGGCGGTGTTTGGCACCTCGATGTCGGCTCATCACATCCTGGGGCTGAAGTCGGTCCCAAGGGTATGGCTGTTCGCCATTTAAAGTGGTACGCGAGCTGGGTTTAGAACGTCGTGAGACAGTTCGGTCCCTATCTGCCGTGGGCGTTTGAGAATTGAGAGGGGTTGCTCCTAGTACGAGAGGACCGGAGTGAACGAACCGCTGGTGTTCGGGTTGTCATGCCAATGGCATTGCCCGGTAGCTACGTTCGGAACTGATAAGCGCTGAAAGCATCTAAGCGCGAAGCAGGCCTCGAGATGATTTCTCACTAGACTTTTAAAGTCTCTGAAGGGCCGTTGAAGACTACAACGTTGATAGGCAAGATGTGGAAGTGGTGTGAGCCATTAAGCTAACTTGTACTAATTACCCGTGAGGCTTAACCATACAACGCCAAACGCGTTTTGTGACAGAAACAAGCGACAGAAGTTAATAGCTAAAGTAGATAAATACTTAGACTTAAAAAATATTATCAGAATTTTCCAAATTTATGAGGTGACTCTTAGCGCGTAGCGTTAAAGTTGAGGCACCTTGCGCAAAGGAAAAAGAAGCACTACGTGCTTGTCCTTAATCCTTTGCACCTAATTTGCTTGGTAACCATAGCGTTTTGGACCCACCTGACCCCATGCCGAACTCAGTAGTGAAACGAAACAGCGCCGATGATAGTGTAGCATTTGCTATGTGAAAGTAGGACATTGCCAGGCTCCAAATAAGAGAAACCCGTTACAGCGATGTGACGGGTTTTTTGCTGTCTGGGATTTAGTAAATAACCAAGAACCCATGCCAAACTCAGTATTCAAACAAAACAGCTCGAAGGCGAGCCCCACGGAAGGCCGACCCGACACAATGATAATGTCCCATTTGCTATGTGACTCTCTACCGCTGTGGGCACTACGACATCGCCAGGCTTCAAATACAAGAAAGCCCGACTCGAAAGAGCCGGGCTTTTTTACTTCCGCAGACAAGTTAAATACATGTCTTTACGTAATATCACCACCTCTGTAGCGTGGGTTGAGTATCACGAAACCCGCGGCAAAAGCCCACCACAGAACTCACACTCTTTGTACTAAAGCCTTCAATTTTCGTTTTAATAGCTGTTTAACATGCTAAATCCGCTATTGAAAAGTGCTCTTTTATCCCAAGCTATAATTATAGAGCATCTACACACTTATTTATGGCGAGTTTCTATGTTAAATAAACAAAGGCATATTTACACAAAAGAGCAGGTTCGCTCTTATGAGGGAGAGGCGGCTAAGCAATGTGGAATAGATTTATTTACTTTAATGCAGCGAGCGGGAGAGGCAGTATACAAGCAGTGGCAGTCTTTTAACGCTAAGCTTACTTTGATTATTGTAGGTAATGGCAATAATGCGGGTGATGCTTACATAGCCGCGTGTTTAATTAAGGACTCTGGTGCAGAGGTTAAAGTTTGCGCTATAGATCCTGCAAAAACACTCAGTGGTGACGCTGCTAAAGCAAAGCAGCTATGGCTTGATACTGGTGGCATAGTTAACGAGTTTGCAAAGAGTGATTTAGATTGCTGTGACTGTGTGATTGATGGGTTACTAGGTACTGGGCTTAATTCACCTGTTCGCGAAAATTATTGTGAGATTATTACCGCCATCAACCAAAGCGAAAAGCCTGTTTTAAGTATTGATGTTCCCTCAGGGATTGATGCAAATACAGGTGAAGTATTAGGCGCAGCTATTCAGGCAACAAAAACGCTTACTTTTATTGCGATTAAACAAGGCCTTTCTACAGGGACAGGTAAACAGCATGCCGGTGAGTTGATTCTCGATGAATTAGCACTTGAAGATACTTTTAGTCAACTCGCTTCACCTTGTGCTCACTTGATAAATATAGACAGCTTTAATCGCTTGGGCTCTCGGGCTTTAAATAGCCATAAGGGCAATCATGGCAAGTTATTATGCGTAGGGGGCAACCAAGGTACTGCGGGTGCAATCAGGCTCAGTAGTGAAGCTGCGCTACGAGCAGGTGCAGGGATGGTGAAGGTTTATACGCACCAAAGTTCTATTATGCCAATAAGCATAGGTAGGGCAGAGTTAATGGTCATGAGTGAAAACCTTGAACAGGCTTTAGAGTGGGCAAGTTGTGTTGTACTTGGCCCTGGACTTGGGCAGGATGAATGGGCTAAAAAAACGTTTTGCACTGTAATGCACTATTGCCAAGAGCACAATACGCCGCTTGTACTTGATGCTGATGCACTTAATTTATTAGCTGAAAATGCAAGTGCTTATACGTTGGCTCAATGTGTCCTTACTCCGCATCCTGGTGAGGCGGCTCGGCTCATTAGCAAAAACACCTCTGAAATAGAGTCAAATAGGTTTGAAAGCGTGCGACTATGCGCAAAACGGTATAATGCTACTTGCATATTAAAAGGCGCTGGGTCTTTAATTGATAACGGTAAAAGTACTTGGGTGTGTGAAAATGGTAACGCAGCACTTGCCGTGGGAGGGAGTGGCGACGTACTTACAGGTATTATTGGTGCATTGCTTGCTCAAGGGCTTAGTATCGATGAAGCAGCGCGATACGGGGTAACTCTTCATGCTCGAGCAGGTGAGGTTGCGGCTGAAGAGCAAGGGCAGCGCGGCATGCTACCCTCGGATTTATTTCAAATAGTCAGGTCGTTAATCAACTAAGTATTTAGCTCTGTTGAATAAGATCCCATTTGTTACCATAGAGATCTTCAAATACGGCCACCGTACCGTAAGGCTCATTACGAGGCTGCTCATGGAATACTACGCCATTTTCTAGCATGCTTTCGTAGTCGCGCCAAAAGTTGTCAGTGTTTAAAAATAGCCATACACGGCCACCTGCTTGATTGCCAACAGCGTTAAACTGCTCAGGCTCTGTGGCTTGTGCAAGTAATATATGTGTGCCGTTTGAGTTGGGTGGAGTTATTAACACCCAGCGTTTTCCATCACCTAAATCCGTATCTTCCACTAATTCAAAGCTTAATTTTTTTGTATAAAATGCGATTGCTTCGTCATAGTCTTTTACAACAAGAGCAATACTACCTATATGCTGCTTTGGCATAACTTAAAAACCTTAAGTTGTTTTATGTCGGTGTATTTTCACATATCAATACAGGGTTGAATAGTATAGGTAAATGTTTATTAAAGCTTATTTTAAGGGGGGTTGTACGTTATACATTGGCTTCGCATATAGGGTTAGTACTAAAAGGATTCACTCTGTTTTAAACCTTAGAACATGCTTAAAGCTCCTTAAAGAGTGTTTTAATTTACGTAGCTAAACTGGCTTACTCATCTTCATTAGTAGGGTCGTCACCTGAGTCTTCTTTTCGTTTACGCTGCTCTTGCTTGGCCTTTTGAACATTTTCATAAGTAGGGGGGTGGAATAGGCATAAGTGAAATTAGTGGAAAAAATGCTAAAAATAAATACGCTCCTTTAGACATGCTCTTACCCCATATAACGAGCTTAAGCATAATCCAAGCAATAAATACCACTAACCCTGTTATAAGTGATACCAAAATAAAGAAGATGATTATTTCATTATTATTAAGCAAATCCTTTTACCTTTAATCCAATAACTTATGGTATAGATGTGGAGATAAATTAAGCAATAACAATAGGCTTGTATTAAAAAGCAAAAACCCAGCCGAAGCTGGGTTTTTATATAAGCAAGGTGCTTAAAGGAGGATGATCACATCATGCCGCCCATACCACCCATTCCGCCCATGCCACCCATATCAGGGGCACCAGCAGCTTCTTCTTTAGGGATTTCAGCAACCATTGCTTCAGTAGTGATCATTAGACCCGCAATCGAACCTGCAAATTGTAGTGCAGAGCGTGTTACTTTAGTTGGATCTAGGATACCCATTTCAAGCATGTCGTTGTATTCGCCAGAGGCTGCGTTGTAACCGTAGTTACCTTCGCCACCTTTAACAGCGTTTATTACTACTGACGCTTCGTCGCCTGCATTTGTTACGATTTGACGAAGTGGTGCTTCCATTGCACGAAGAGCAACTTTGATACCGTGGTTTTGGTCTTCGTTGTCGCCAAGTAGCTCAACTAGCTTGCTAGCAGCACGTACTAGAGCAACACCACCACCAGGTACCACGCCTTCTTCAACCGCTGCACGAGTTGCATGTAATGCATCTTCAACACGGTCTTTTTTCTCTTTCATTTCAATTTCAGTCGCTGCGCCTACTTTAATTACTGCAACACCGCCGGCAAGTTTAGCCATACGCTCTTGTAGTTTTTCTTTGTCGTAGTCAGACGTTGCTTCTTCAATCTGTGCTTTAATTTGAGCAACACGGCCGTTAATGCCATCTTCTTCACCGGCACCATCAATGATAGTTGTATCATCTTTAGTGATTACTACACGCTTAGCAGTACCTAGGTCTTCGATAGTTGCTTTTTCAAGCTCTAAACCAATTTCTTCAGAGATAACAGTACCGCCAGTTAATACGGCGATATCTTGTAGCATTGCTTTACGACGGTCGCCAAAACCAGGGGCTTTAACTGCTGATACTTTAACAATACCGCGCATGTTGTTAACTACAAGCGTTGCAAGTGCTTCGCCTTCTAGGTCTTCAGCAATGATTAATAGTGGCTTGCTTGCTTTAGCAACGGCTTCTAATGTAGGTAGTAGCTCACGAATGTTAGATACTTTTTTATCTACAAGTAGAATGAACGGGTTGTCTAGCTCAACAGCGCCTTTTTCAGCGTTATTGATAAAGTACGGAGATAGGTAACCACGGTCAAACTGCATGCCTTCTACAACATCTAGTTCGTTCTCTAGTGATTGACCTTCTTCTACAGTAATAACACCTGTGTTACGGCCTACTTTTTCCATTGCTTGTGCAATGATGTCGCCAATTTCTTTATCAGAGTTAGCTGAAATGGTACCTACTTGTGCAATAGCTTTAGTATCAGCACATGGTACAGATAGCGCTTTAAGCTCTTCTACTGCAGCGATAATTGCTTTATCAATACCGCGCTTAAGATCCATTGGGTTCATACCCGCAGCAACCGCTTTAAGACCTTCGTTTACAATAGATTGCGCAAGTACAGTTGCGGTAGTAGTACCGTCACCCGCTGCATCATTTGCTTTAGATGCAACTTCTTTCACCATTTGTGCACCCATGTTTTCAAACTTGTCTTCAAGTTCGATTTCTTTTGCTACAGATACACCATCTTTAGTGATCACTGGAGAGCCAAATGATTTATCTAGTACTACGTTACGGCCTTTAGGGCCTAAGGTCACTTTTACTGCGTTTGCTAGGATATTTACGCCTGTTAGCATTTTAGCGCGTGCGTCACCTGCAAAAAGTACTTCTTTTGCTGCCATCTTTAATTTCCTCTAAATTCTTAAATGTTTATTAAACGAAAAGTAGGGTTAGCCTACAATGCCTAAAATGTTGTCTTCACGCATGATCAGGTACTCTTGACCTTCGATCTTTTCAGTTTTTTCAACATATGAGCCAAATAACACAGTGTCACCGGCTTTTACTTCTAAAGCTCTAACGTCACCGTTATCTAGAACGCGACCATTGCCAACAGCAATAACTTCTCCGCGAGTTGATTTTTCAGCTGCAGAGCCAGTTAATACAATACCGCCAGCAGACTTGGTTTCTTCTTCTAGACGCTTAACGATTACGCGATCTTGTAAAGGACGAATGTTCATTTTTTTAGTTCTCCTAACAGTTTCTGAACAGTACAGAAAAAAGCTTTTCTAATTTGCATTCATTAATGGGGGTAGAGTGTAAAATTCCAAGAGAAAAATCGATAAATTTTTAATCTTTTCTCTCATACTCGCCATCAATGGTAGTTGGTTTATTTACATGCTGTTGTTCTTGCTGCGAGTGTGGGTGTTGTGTAAAGGCCGAAGAGCCTTGCTGTGCACCTGTGCTCATGCGTACCGTTGCTTGACTTGCAAGGCCTGCAGCAAGTTTATTGCGTATTGAGGGGGTTAATAATAGTAGGCCGAATACATCGGTCATAATGCCTGGGGTTAGCAATAAAACACCCGCAATGATCACGCAAATACCGGTAAATAATTCTTTAGCTGGCATTTGTCCTTGGGCCATTTGGCTTTGTGCATTTTGTAATGCACCCATACCTTGTTGTTTAACCATTCTAGCGCCCAAAATAGCCGTAACAATCACTAGGGCTATAGTCGCAAACCCACCAATTACATCGCTAACCTGTATTAGTAGCGCAATTTCGATGATAGGAATGATAATAAACAACACAAATAAAAATCTAAACATAGGGCTCTCTAAATAATGGCACTCAAAAGAGTGGATGAAATATAAGTGAGGGTGAAAGGGTCTATTTTCAAGGTTGAGCTTAAAGTGATTAATAATTGCTTAATATCTACAATTATTCATCGCCTACACATTACACTAGCTATCAGATACTATTGCATTAGTTCCCTATAAATTAGTAAAGGTTAATTATGACTACGCAATTTAAAATGATATTTACCACGTGCAAAGATGAGGCTGAAGCACGCACTTTAGCAAAAGCACTTGTAGCGCAAAAATTAGCGGCGTGTGTAAATATTTTACCAAATATGACCTCAGTTTATATGTGGGAAGGCGATGTTGCCCAAGAGATAGAAGCAAAGCTACTGATTAAAACAAAATCAGAAAAAATGAATGATGTTTTTGAAACTATCAAAAGTTTACACAGTTACGAAGTACCCGAAATTCAAGTGGTTGATGTGGCCACTGGTAATTTGGCTTATTTTCATTGGATGGATGAGGTATTAAATTAATGCGGTTTTTCTTTTTATTATTGGTTAGCTTGCTGGCGCTTCCTGCAAAGGCAAACACCAATAATGTGCTAGGTGATTTACTTGCCCCGCCACAGCAAACCTTTTTACCCGTAGACCAAGCGTTTGTATTTGATTTTGATCAGCAAGGTAGCACTTTATTTGTGGGGTGGGATATAGCCCCTGATTATTACCTTTATAAAAAGAAAATAGAAATTATCGCTAAAGGCGCCAACATAAAGGTAGGCGATGCCGGTACTGGCGAAATAATTGAAGACGAGTTTTTTGGCAAAACCGAAGTTTTTTTCAATAGTGTGAGTGTTATAAGTAAGCTCAGTAATGTTACAGAGGGGGCTGTTGTTAAGGTGCGCTATCAGGGCTGTGCCAAAGCTGGGCTGTGTTATCCGCCTGAGGTTATTAGTATTCCTTTAAGCGTTATTGCCTCAGAGCAAGCGCAAGGTAATAACTCATCTGCTGATGCCGCTGATACATTAAACGCATTAACTCCTTCTGTAGACTCAACGCGTAGCCAAAGCAATACAACCACTCAAGATTTAAGTTTTACAGAGCGATTAGCAAGTCAAAGTTTAGTAACCAATTTACTCATATTTTTTGCTGTTGGGGTGGGGCTTGCGTTTACACCCTGTGTGTTCCCTATGTTTCCTATTTTATCGAGTTTAATTGCAGGGCAGCAAAACCTGTCTACTAAAAAAGCGTTTGCGTTGTCGTTTGTATATATACAAGGTATGGCGCTTACTTATGCTGCATTAGGGTTGGTAGTGGCGGCCTTAGGCGGGCAAGTGCAGGGGTATTTACAACACCCTTATGTACTTATTAGTTTTAGTTTACTGTTTGTATTGCTCGCAATGTCGATGTTTGGCTGGTACGAAATTAAGTTACCCAGCGCCATGATGAGCAAGCTAACGCAAGTCAGTAATAACCAAAAAGGCGGCAATTACCTAGGTGTGTTTTTAATGGGGGTATTGTCGGGCTTAATTGCATCACCTTGTACCACAGCTCCGTTGTCTGCTGCGCTATTATTTGTAGCGCAAAGTGGTGACTACCTTGTCGGTGGTTTAACCCTGTATGTATTAAGTTTAGGAATGGGCCTACCGCTTTTATTACTCGGTACGTCTGGTGGCAAATTGCTTCCTAAAGCAGGCGGTTGGATGGAGCAAGTTAAAACGTTATTTGGTTTTATTATGCTTGTTGTGCCACTTATTTTATTGGAGCGAATAATAAGCGCCGACATTATTTTACTTATGGCGGGTATTTTAGCACTGGCAACGGCTATTTATTTACACTATTGGCAGAGTGCTCAGCCACAAAGCAAGCTTAAAACAGCGCTTTGGTTTAGTGCTACATTTTTAGTACTTACTGGTTTTACATTAGCTAAAAACGTTATTTGGCCGCAGCAACAGGTTGAGCAGGTTAGTCAGCAAAGTAATGAGTTTAAACAAGTGGCTAATTTAACCGAGCTAAAAAACGCTGTTGCTGAAGCTAATCAGCAAGGCAAACTGGTGATGGTTGATTTATACGCCGATTGGTGTGTGGCATGTAAAGAGTTTGAGCATTACACATTTCCAGATGCCAAAGTACAGAGCGAGTTTAGTCACTATCAGTTAATTCAAATCGATTTAACACAAAGTGATGACACCACCATTGAGCTGATGGAAGAGTTCACTGTGTTTGGTTTACCCAGTATTTTGTTTTTTAACACACAAGGGCAAGAGCTAAGTTCAGAGCGCGTTACAGGATTTTTAAACGCCGATGATTTTGCCACCCACCTAGCTGCAGTGCGCGCCAGCGCACAATAATAGTGCAATTTAGCCGCTTGGGCTTACCAAGTGGCTTGCCTTCAATTACGTCATATTTATTACACCTCCAGAGATTAGACCAGTATTTTGCTGCTATTTACATCGAACTGACTATAATAGTTGGCTAACGTGAGAATTTGTTGCAATTTTTGTTTTTTATACTTACTTTAGTGTACAAAATTAGCTCGCAACGGCTTAACTCATTACTTAGAGGATATATCGCGTATTATGGCTGCAAAATTTAAACTTTTAGTTATAAATGGTCCAAATTTAAACATGCTAGGAAAGCGTGAGCCAGAAAAGTACGGTTTGCACACTCTTGGTGAAATTATGAGCGAACTAACGACTGCCGCAAAGGGTCTAGATGTTCAGCTTACGCATTTTCAAAGTAATAGTGAGCAAGCCCTTATTGAAAGAATACACGATGCTTGGCAGGCAGTTGATTACATAATTATTAATCCTGCTGCATTTACGCATACTAGCGTCGCTTTACGTGATGCATTGTTAAGCGTTGATATTCCTTTTTTTGAGGTGCACTTAAGTAATGTGCATGCACGTGAAGCATTTCGTCATCATTCGTATTTTTCTGATGTGGCGCAAGGTGTGGTATGTGGATTAGGTGCAATGGGTTACCACGCAGCATTGAACGCTGCCGTGAGCCGGTTGCAAAACTCGAATTAATTTAAACTAACAAACTTATAGGCGGGTCGTTCATGGATATTCGCAAGATCAAAAAGCTAATCGAATTAGTAGAAGAATCAGGTATTGCTGAGCTAGAAATCACTGAAGGTGAAGAATCAGTACGTATTAACCGTAACAACATGAGCGCAGGTCCTGCTTACGCTCAGTACGCACCACAGCAATTTGCTGCTCCAGCACCTGCGGCACCAGCACAAGCTGCGCCAGCCGTTGAAGCTGATGCTACACCAGCAGCGCCTGCAGGCCATCAAGTTAAATCACCTATGGTTGGTTCATTTTACTCAGCAGCTTCTCCAGAAGCGCCAGCATACGTAGAAGTAGGTTCTCAAGTAAAAGTAGGTGATACTTTATGTATCGTTGAAGCAATGAAAATGATGAACCAAATTGAGTCAGATAAAGCGGGTACAGTTACAGCTATTTTAGTTGAAAATGGCGAACCAGTAGAATTTGATCAACCTCTATTCATCATTGAATAATTTAGTAACCTAAAGGCCAACTCTTATGTTAGATAAAGTAGTCATTGCAAACCGAGGTGAAATAGCACTTCGCGTATTGCGCGCCTGCAAAGAGCTTGGGATCAAAACGGTTGCTGTGCATTCAACGGCGGATCGCGATCTTAAGCACGTATTACTTGCAGATGAAACCATTTGTATCGGTAGACCTCCAGCCACTGAAAGTTACTTAGATATTCCGCGCATTATTGCGGCTGCTGAAGTAACAGACGCTGTAGCGATTCACCCAGGATATGGTTTTCTTTCAGAAAATGCAGATTTTGCTGACCAAGTTGAGCAAAGTGGCTTTGTATTTATTGGTCCAAAAGGCGACACTATTCGTCTTATGGGCGATAAAGTATCGGCAATCAATGCAATGCGTAAAGCCGGTGTACCATGTGTACCTGGTTCTGACGGTCCGGTATCGGATGACAAAGAACGCAACATGCAAATTGCAAAGCGCATTGGTTACCCGGTAATTATTAAAGCCGCTGGTGGCGGTGGTGGCCGTGGTATGCGTGTAGTACGAAGCGAATCTGAATTAATTGATTCAATCGCACTTACTCAACAAGAAGCGAAACAGTTTTTTGGTAATAGCATGGTTTACATGGAAAAATTCCTTGAAAACCCTCGCCATATTGAAATTCAGGTACTTGCTGATGGGCAAGGTAATGCTGTTCATTTAGGTGAGCGTGACTGTTCTATGCAACGTCGTCACCAAAAAGTAGTTGAAGAAGCGCCTGCTCCAGGTATAACGGCAGAAGTGCGTAAATTTATTGGTGAGCGCTGTACACGTGCATGTATCGAAATTGGTTACCGTGGTGCGGGTACGTTTGAGTTTTTATACGAAAACGGCGAATTTTACTTCATCGAAATGAACACCCGTATTCAAGTTGAGCACCCAGTGACTGAAATGGTAAGCGGTGTTGATTTAATTAAAGAGCAGCTAAAAATTGCTGCTGGGCAACCGCTATCTTTCACGCAAGATGACGTGGTTATCCGCGGCCATGCAATTGAATGTCGTATTAACGCAGAAGACCCAGAAACGTTTATCCCGTCGCCGGGTAAAATTACACGTTTCCACCCTGCAGGTGGTTTAGGTATTCGTTGGGATAGCCATATTTATGCTGACTATACAGTACCCCCACATTACGATTCGATGATTGGTAAGCTTATTACTTACGGTGAAAACCGTGATGTGGCTATTGCCCGTGCTCGTAATGCGTTGAACGAATTAGTTATTGATGGCATCAAAACAAACACGCCATTACATAAAAAAATTCTTGCAGACGAAAACTTCCAAAGTGGTGGTACAAATATCCACTACCTTGAGAAAAAACTAGGGCTATAAAGCCCCAGTTAATTAAAACCGGCTTAGGCCGGTTTTTTTATGCCTAAAACGCCAATTTATCGCCTTCAAGAAATATTCTGGTATGATTAGCAAAGATGCGCTTTTAGTAAATTTTTGAGGTAACAATGACGCGTAGTTTTGAAGCTCACCTAAATGATGAAATAGCCACAGTAGCAATGGGTAACAAAGTGGCTGCTATTATAGAGCAAGGTGCAGTAATTTATTTACACGGTGATTTAGGTGCAGGTAAAACAACATTTACGCGTGGTGTAGTGCAAGGCTTTGGCCACACTGGTAAGGTAAAAAGCCCAACCTACACGCTGGTAGAGCCATACGAACTGACACGTGCTAATGTATATCATTTTGACCTATACCGGTTGGGCGATCCTGAAGAGCTTGAGTACATGGGTATAAGAGATTACTTTTCTGAGCAGGCTATTTGTATTGTTGAGTGGCCAGAAAAAGGGGGGGAATTTATACCAGTTCCCGATTTAGACATTACCTTAAGTTACGTTGGCGATGAGCGCAAAATTGTTATTAATAGTGCCAGCGAGCGCGGAATAGCAATTGTCGAAAAACTAACTAACCTAAACCCGAGTTAATATACTTACTAACACATTGAAATATAAAAGCATCAAAGTTACCTTTTTAGTTGGCGTACAAAATAGCAGTTTAAGGTAGATTTACTATCCAACGTTTAGGTTAATAAGCTAATAGCGGGTCAAGGCGCCCGCTCTCATAATAATAAATAGTTAAGGCAATGGTAGTTATAATGAATCGAGGTGTAGTTAAACTTTTTATTTGTTTCATAGTTTTCGCTGTGAGCTTACCATTGTGGGCAAAAAATACCATAAATAGTGTACGCGTATGGCCCTCGCCAGATAGCACGCGGGTGGTATTTGATTTAGATGATAAGCCCGATTTTAGCTATTTTATGCTTAAAAACCCGAGTCGCTTAGTGGTCGACCTTGAAAACACCAAAGGGTTAAAAGTATTACCGAGTATTCCTTCTAAGCACAAAATTGTAAGCAAGCTGCGCTATTCAAAACCTAAAAATAAACAAAGTGTACGTTTTGTATTTGAGCTAACCGCGCCTATTAAGCCGGTTATTTTTGCGCTGGCACCTACTGGCCCGTACAAAAACAGGTTAGTTGTGGATTTATATAATAAAAGTGAACCTGCAGTAAGCTCTACACCTGCCCAAAAAGCAGCTAAAAAGCGCCAATTAAGCCAAGAGCGAGACATTGTTATTGCAATTGATGCGGGCCATGGCGGAGAAGACCCAGGTTCTATTGGCCCCTCTGGTACGTATGAAAAAACCATTACTCTACAAATAGCTAAACGTTTAGAGCGTATGATTGACGGCGAACGTGGCATGATTTCGCGCATGGTAAGAAGTGGCGACTACTTTGTTAAGCTTAATACCCGTACCAACCGAGCACGCCAGAAAAAAGCCGACTTTTTAGTGTCAATTCATGCTGATGCATTTACCAGCCCTGGGCCAAATGGTGCTTCGGTGTGGGTGTTATCGCTTGGTCGCGCTAATTCTGAGATTGGTAAATGGATAGAAGATAAAGAAAAACACTCAGAGCTTTTAGGTGGTGCAGCCGATGTAATTAAAGATGCTGCTAACGAAAAATACCTCGCGCAAGCGCTACTTGATATGTCGATGGACCACTCAATGAAAACAGGGCTTAGTGTGGCCGAAGAAGTAGTAAAAGAGCTAAAAAAGGTCGCTAAATTACATAAAAAAGATCCACAACATGCAAGTCTTGCCGTATTAAAGTCGCCAGATATCCCTTCCATTTTGGTTGAGACAGGTTTTATTTCAAATCCCCGTGAAGAGCGCATGTTAAAAAGCGCTAATCATCAGGAACGCTTAGCTAAAGCGATGTTTACGTCTATAAAAAATTATTACTTAAAAAACCCACCTGATGATTCGTTATTTGCAAAGCTTAAATCGCAGTACCCAACTAAACATAAAGTTCGCCCGGGTGAATCGCTAAGCCTATTAGCGAGTCGGTATGGCGTATCGGTAGCCAAATTAAAGCAAGTTAATCAACTACGTTCAAACACCTTGTTTATAGGTCAAGAGCTGGACATACCGCAGAGTTGATGTTTATTAAACCTGTACACGTATTAGGGGCCTCATGAGTATTGAAATATTACCTGCACGATTAGCTAACCAAATAGCGGCAGGTGAAGTGGTTGAACGCCCGGCTTCAGTGGTTAAAGAATTAGTAGAAAACAGCTTAGACGCGGGCGCAACGCGTGTGCAAATAGACATAGAGCGGGGCGGCCACAAGCTTATTCGTATTCGTGATAATGGCTCAGGTATTGGCAAAAATGAGCTCACTTTAGCGCTTTCGCGCCATGCAACAAGTAAACTTAAATCACTCGATGATTTAGAAAACATTTGTTCTTTAGGGTTTAGAGGGGAAGCGCTTGCATCTATTAGTTCGGTATCGCGTTTAACGCTTAGCTCAAAGCCCAAAGCACAAGATGCCGCGTGGCAAGCGTTTGCACAGGGCCGCGATATGGACGTGCAAGTAAAGCCGGTAGCCCACCCAGATGGCACAACGATAGAAGTTAAAGATTTATTTTTTAACACCCCAGCAAGGCGCAAGTTTTTACGCACCGAAAAAACCGAATTTAGCCACATTGATGAGCTTATAAAGCGTATTGCACTGAGTCGTTTTGATGTGTCGATTACACTGACGCATAACCAAAAGGTAGTTAGGCAGTACCGTGCTAAAACCGATCCAAATCAAGCGATTACTCGGGTTGCGCAAGTTGCAGGTAAAGCCTTTGCTGAGCAAGGGTTGCATATTCAATCTGGTGAAAGTGGTTTACAGCTACATGGTTGGGTATTGCCAGTGGGATCAGCTAATACCACGCAATATACATATGTAAATAATCGCATGATGCGCGATAAGCTAATTTTACATGCTATTCGTCAGGCGTTTGAAGAGGTAAGTGGAGCGCAAGAACTCCCAGGTTTTGTTATTTATATTGATATTGACCCAAGGCAAGTGGATGTAAATGTTCATCCTGCAAAGCACGAGGTGCGTTTTCATCAAGGCCGGTTAGTGCACGACTTTATATTACAGGCGATTAAGCAAGTAGTTGTGCCTCTACAAGGCGAATTTGCAACTAATCAAGCGCCCACAGACGATTACCAATCCTCAGCGTTTATTGAGCAGCCAAGTCATGCGGCTAATAACCAGCCAGTTCAGCAGGGGTATGATTACCCTAAGTCACAGTTGCAACCAATAGATTCACAAAACGGTGGTTTTACTAGTCGTGCCCCCTCTAATCGCGCAGGGTCAGGGGGGGGCGCTGCGGGGTATGCTTCACTGTCTCAAAAACATGGTGCAAATCATCACGATGTAAATGCATTTTATCAAGGGGTGAGTGAGCAACAAGCCGCTCATTTTGAGCATAGTGTATCAACGCAGCCCGTTACTGATGAAAGCGCTGCACACACATTAAAAAGTGTGCAGGTATTACATGTAAATAAAGGCGTGTGTGTATTTACTCAGCAGCATCATTTATTTTGCTCACACTATAAGCATGCACTTGTTGATTACTGGCATGCACAAATAAAAGAGCTGGGTAATTTAGAGGGTAAAGCCTTGCTACTACCCGTAAGGGTTAACCTTGAAAAAGCTGACTGCGAACTAATAGCTCAGCAGCAATCGTGGTTTACTTTATTAGGCTTTGAGCTAGTTATTGAAAAACAGTTTGTGATGGTTAAAAAGCTACCCACGTGTTTATATCTACTTGAAGTATCAGCCGCGGTTGAAAGCTTGCTTGGCGCATGTAAAACACAGCTCAACGAGTTAAAAGCGTGGCTCACATGGCAGCTTAGTTGTGTACCAGAACGCTTTTATGAAAGTAATGCATTTATTGAATTACAAATTAGCTTACAAAATAATCCGCAAACAATTGAACGTTTAAAGGAAAAAGCAGTTAAAATAGACCTAGAACACTATTTAACGCAATTAAATTAAGGTACCCGTGTTGAGCAATTTACCGGTCATATTTTTAATGGGCCCAACCGCAGCTGGTAAAACGGCGTTGGCAATTTCACTGTGTGAGCACTTAAATACAGAAATAATCAGCGTTGATTCAGCGTTAGTGTATAAAGGTATGGACATAGGTACGGCAAAGCCCGATGCAGAAGAGCTTGCTCGTGCTCCGCATCATTTAATTGATTTACTCGATCCGAGCGAAACCTATTCGGTCGCCGATTTTAGACGTGATGCGATAAAAAAAATTGATGAATTCCATCAACAAGGTAAAGTACCAATATTAGTGGGTGGCACCATGATGTACTTTAAATCTTTAATTGATGGATTATCGCCACTGCCAGGAGCCTGCCCAGTAGTTAGAGCAGAGCTTGAATCCCAAGCAAAACAATTTGGCTGGCCACATTTACATCAAGAGCTGGCTAAAGTAGATCCGCAAGCGGCCGACAAAATAAGTGAAAATGATTCACAAAGAATAAATCGAGCTTTGGAAGTTTACCGTATTAGTGGTAAAACAATGACTGAATTGCAAAAGCAAAAGCAGCCAACGTTACCTTATACTTTTCATCAATTTGCGATTGCGCCTGATGATCGCAGTGAATTACATCAGCGAATTGAAAAAAGGTTTAAAATAATGATAGAACAGGGGTTTGAAAAAGAAGTTTCGACCCTATATCTACGTAAGGATTTACACCCCAATATGCCTTCTATTCGTTGTGTAGGTTATAGACAAATGTGGGATTATCTTGCGGGTGAAGTAGACCATGATGAGATGGTTTTTCGCGGCATTGCTGCAACGCGTCAACTGGCAAAACGTCAGCTAACGTGGTTACGGAGTTGGCCTGATGTTACTTGGTTAACAACAGACGATGAAGAAAACTTGCATCGCGTAGTAAGTTCGCTAAGCTAGTAGTAGTTGCGAATTATTTAATTAAATAAGTTCAGCTACTTAAATTATAATAACACCTAGAACGAAGGAACAATAACATGGCAAAAGGCCAATCGTTACAAGACCCATTTTTGAATGCACTACGTCGTGAGCGCATTCCAGTATCAATCTTTTTGGTAAATGGCATAAAATTACAAGGTAAAATTCAGTCATTTGACCAATTTGTTATTTTACTTGAAAACACTGTAAACCAAATGGTGTATAAACACGCAATTTCAACAGTTGTACCTGCTCGTGCAGTCAACTTCCAAGGTGTTCAAGGGAGCGATGACACTGAAGAGCAAGAACCAGGAAATATTTAATTAGGAGCGTAATGCTTGTTTGACCGCTATGAATCCGGCGAACAGGCAGTCTTAGTTCATATCGACTTACCTAAAGATGGCGATCGTGAAGATCTTCATGAATTAGAGTTGTTGGTATCTTCTGCTGGTGTTAGTAGTTTGGCGGTTGTGCAAGGCAGCCGCCAAGCACCACATCCGAAACTATTCGTCGGTACCGGTAAAGCAGAAGAAATAGCTGAGATTGTCAAAATCCACAATGCAGATGTTGTCATCTTTAATCATCAATTAAGTCCGTCTCAAGAACGTAATTTAGAGCGCGTTTGCCAATGTCGTGTACTTGATAGAACAACACTTATTCTTGATATTTTTGCCCAAAGAGCCCGTACCCACGAAGGTAAGCTACAAGTAGAGCTTGCTCAGCTTAGGCATATGTCTACTCGATTAATCCGAGGGTGGACTCACCTTGAGCGCCAAAAAGGGGGAATAGGTTTACGAGGCCCAGGCGAAACACAGCTTGAAACCGATAGACGTTTATTGCGCGCGCGCATTAAAAATATTCGTGCCCGATTAGCCAAAGTGGCTGTACAACGCGAGCAGGGTAGACGTGCGCGTACGCGTAACGAAATTCCTACCGTGTCGCTTGTAGGGTATACCAATGCAGGTAAATCAACCCTGTTTAACCGTATAACAGACTCAGATGTATACGCAGCGGATCAGCTTTTTGCCACGCTTGACCCAACACTACGTAAACTTGATATAGGTGATGTTGGTTCGGTTATTTTGGCCGATACAGTGGGATTTATTCGCCACTTACCACATGACTTAGTGGCAGCCTTTAAAGCAACATTAACAGAAACGCGTGAAGCCGACCTACAATTACATGTAATTGATGTGGCAGACCCGCGCAGACGCGAAAACATAGAGGAAGTACAGTCGGTTTTAAAAGAGATTGAAGCTGATGAAGTACCGCAATTATTAGTTTATAACAAAATTGATGCGCTTGATGATGTAAGCCCACGAATTGATCGGGATGACCAAGGGCAGCCTATAAGAGTATGGTTATCTGCACAAACCGGCGAAGGGTGTGAGCTACTTAGTGAAGCAATAAGTGACCTGCTTGCTAAGAAAATGCTTAGTGGTACGTTATTACTTGCCCCTCAATATGGCCGGTTAAGAGCGTCTTTATTTAGCTTAAGTGCAGTCCATGAAGAGCGCTTTGATGAACATGGTAACTGGTTGTTGGATGTACGTTTGCCTATAGTTGAATGGAACCGATTAATTAAAGAGTTTGGTCCTGAAATTGAGGGTTTTATCAATCGCGATTAAAAATTGGCATATAAATGTCGGTTTTTGTATGAGAAACGCGGTAGATTTGATAGATTTAACACAATTTCCTAATTTATTTAGATAACAATGGAGTATAGCTATGGCCTGGAATGAACCGGGTAATAATGGCAATGACAAAGATCCGTGGAACAATAAAGGCGGACGTGATCAAGGCCCACCTGATTTAGACGAGGTGTTCCGTAAGTTTAGCAACAAGTTAGGCGGCATATTTGGCGGTAAAAAATCCGGCAATAATAGTGGCGGTGGACTTGGCGGAGCCGGTATTTCATTTATCCTCATTATCGCCGCAATTGTGTGGGCGTTAAGTGGTATTTATACGGTTAAAGAAGCCGAACGTGGTGTGGTACTGCAATTTGGTAAGTATGACCGTATTGCAGAGCCAGGCTTACGCTGGAAAATGACCTTTATTGAAACGGTTATCCCGGTAGATATTGAAGCTGTGCGTTCATTATCTGCATCAGGGTTTATGCTAACGGAAGATGAAAACGTAGTAAGCGTTGAGTTTGAAGTGCAATACCGTGTTATTGACCCGTACCTTTACAAGTTTAGCGTAACTAATGCTGATAACAGCTTAGAAGAAGCGCTTGATAGCGCGTTACGTTACGTTGTTGGCCATGCAAAAATGGACCAAGTACTGACTAATGGCCGTGAAGTTGTTCGTCAAAATACGTGGGATGAGCTTAATAAAATCATCGAACCGTATAACTTAGGTTTAATTGTGACCGATGTGAACTTTAAAGATTCACGTCCACCAACTGAAGTAAAAGATGCATTTGATGACGCTATTGCCGCACAAGAAGATGAAGAGCGTTTCATCCGTGAAGCAGAAGCGTATGCACGTGAGATTGAACCGCGCGCGCGTGGTCAAGTAACACGTATGACGCAAGAAGCAGAAGGTTATCAAGAACGCATTACACTTGAAGCACAAGGTGAAGTGGCTCGTTTTGAAAAGCTATTACCTGAGTATCAAGCAGCTAAAGAAGTAACGCGCGAACGTTTATACATTGATGCTATGGAAGAGGTGCTTAGCAGCAGTTCTAAAGTCATTGTTGATGTTAAAGGCGGTAACAACATGATGTACTTACCACTTGATAAAATTATGGAAAAGCAAGGCACTGCAACACGTGTAGCTTTACCAAGCTCAAGTGATATTCAAGATTTACGCAATAAAGTAAATACATCACGAAATAGCACTGTGAATAGCGGTAATGACCGTTTTAACAGTGATCGCTTTAACAATAACGGGAGATAAGCGTAATGAAAAACTTTAGTTTAGTCATACTATTAGCTGCCATTGTTATGTCTTTCTCTGCGGTATTTGTAGTACCTGAAGGGCAAAAAGCGATTGTGTTGCTATTTAGCAAAGTTGAAAAAGACAGTGAAGACAAAGCCGTTGTATACAGCCCAGGCCTTCACTTAAAAGTACCATTTTTTAGCCAAGTACGTCGTATTGATGCACGTATTCAAACGCTAGATGGCACGCCAGACCGCTTTGTAACAAGCGAGAAAAAAGACTTAATTGTTGATTCGTTTGTTAAATGGCGCGTAAACGACTTTAGCGCATTTTACCTTCGTGCTCGTGGTGATAAGCAATACGCTGAAACACTACTAAAGCAAAAAGTTAATAATGGTCTGCGTACTAACTTTGGTACGCGTACTATTCGCGAGATTGTATCGGGTGAGCGTAGTGAGCTAATGGAAGAGGCGTTAGTACAAGCTTCTGAAAGTGCGCGCGAGTTAGGTATTGAAGTACTTGACGTACGTGTTAAGCAAATTAACTTACCACAAGAAGTGAGTAGTTCTATTTACCAACGTATGCGCGCTGAGCGTACTGCTGTTGCAAAAGAGCACCGCTCGGAAGGTCAAGAAAAAGCGGAAACTATTCGTGCTAATGTTGACCGCCGTGTAACGGTAATGCTTGCTGATGCAGAGCGTAATGCGCGCTCAGTACGTGGTCAAGGTGATGCAGAAGCTGCCGCTATTTATGCTAAAGCATACAACAAAGATCCAGAGTTCTTTGGTTTTGTTCGTTCTTTAGAGGCGTATAAAAAGACCTTTAAAGATAAACAAGATGTTATGGTACTTTCACCAGATAGTGACTTCTTTAAATATATGAAAGGCGCTGCAGCGCAATAAGCGATGCCTTAATCATTTAAAAAGTTATAAAGCCCCGCCTATGCGGGGCTTTTTGTTAAGCATAATTTAAAACTTTAAATTACTGTTATATATGTGGTTATTTAAAAAGTGTGATGGCCTAAAAAATACGCGCAGAAAAAATAAGCTGAACAGGGGTGATCTTTACTTCCGTTTTCTGGTAAAATCTCGTCCTAATTTTCTCGAAGTGAATTTACAATGGGTAAAAACGTTGTTGTATTAGGCACCCAATGGGGTGACGAAGGTAAGGGTAAGGTTGTTGATCTCCTTACAGACAAAGCATCTTTAGTAGTTCGATACCAAGGTGGCCACAATGCGGGTCATACTTTAGTTATTGACGGTGAAAAGACAGTTCTACACCTTATTCCATCGGGTGTATTACGTGACAATGTTAAATGTGTGATTGGTAATGGTGTGGTTTTATCACCAGAAGCGCTAATGAAAGAAATTGGCATGTTAGAAGAGCGTGGCGTACCTGTACGTGAGCGTCTTTTAATTAGTGAAGCATGTCCGTTAATTCTGCCTTTCCATGTTGCATTAGATGTAGCTCGCGAAACTGCTCGCGGCGACAAGCCAATTGGTACAACTGGCCGTGGTATCGGTCCTGCGTACGAAGATAAAGTAGCCCGTCGCGGTTTACGCGTAGGTGACTTATTCAATCCGGAATTATTCGCAGCTAAACTAAAAGAAGTACTTGAATACCATAACTTCACTTTAGTTAACTACTACAAAGTAGATGCTGTTGATTTCCAAAAAACGTTTGATGATGCAATGGCTGTTGCAGACATCTTAAAAGCAATGGTTGTTGATGTAACTGAGCTTTTAGATCAAACACGTTTAGCGGGCGAACACATTTTATTTGAAGGTGCGCAAGGTACATTACTTGATATCGATCACGGTACTTACCCTTATGTAACCTCTTCAAACACCACTGCTGGTGGCGTTGCGACTGGTGCTGGTTTTGGTCCATTAAACCTTGACTACGTGTTAGGTATTATTAAAGCGTACACAACACGTGTTGGTTCTGGCCCTTTCCCTACAGAGCTTTACGATGGCCTTGAAAAACAAGACCCAGTGGGTAAGCACTTAGGTGATAAAGGTCATGAGTTTGGCGCGACAACAGGTCGTTTACGCCGTACTGGTTGGTTAGATGCTGTGGCAATGCGCCGCGCAGTTCAAATCAACAGCATCTCTGGTTTTTGTTTAACTAAGTTAGATGTTTTAGATGGTTTAGAAACGCTTAAAATCTGTACTGGTTACCAGCTTGAAGATGGCACAGTGACTAATGTAACGCCATTAGCTGCTGAGGGTTACGAGAAAGTAACACCAGTATATGAAGAGATGCCAGGTTGGTCTGAAAACACAGTTGGTGTAACTAGCCTTGAAGGCTTACCAAAAGCTGCGATTGACTACATCAAGCGTATCGAAGAAATCACAGGTGTACCTGTTGATATTATTTCTACCGGCCCAGATCGTGTAGAAACAATGGTACTTCGCAACCCGTTTGCTTAATCATCATTAGTTTAAAAAAAGCTGCTTTTGCAGCTTTTTTTATGCCTAAAATTCACCTTGGAACGATCTTTGTATATTATTTGATAAGTTTTTTTTTATACGTGGTAAACATGCGCCTATCTACCTGTAACACTTTTCTAGCGTCTTTGCTCACTCCGTTACTTTTATCTATAAGTAGCAATGTGTTAGCTGAAGAAACGCCCGCTGCGGTGCCGCTTTATACCGAACCGGAGCTGATTGCACTAATAAATAAAAATACACATTTGCAGCGTGTAAAGGCAGACGATTGCCAATTAGTACAAGATATAGAGGCAAGGGCCAATAAAATGGCGCTGCCATCTTACCAATTTTTATATGGCGATATGCTGGCATATAACGTGTGTGTTGAACGCAATGTGGAATTAGGTGTGTACTACATGCGTAAAGCGGCTGAACAAGGCTTAGCGGCTGCGTTAGAGCAGCTTGGACGTTATTACGACACGGGTCGCTTAGTGCAGCAAGATAAAGCTATGGCCATTACCTATTTACGAGAGGCCTCAGCGCAAGGGAACTTAAAAGCACAGCTAAGGCTGGTTAAACTTTTTAATGCAGGCTACGGAAGCCCACGTGACTTTGAAGATGCGTACCGCTGGTTATTTAATGCTATGGTGGCAGATAAAGCAACCCATAAAAAAATTGAGCGTGCGCTTAGCTTACTCGCTAAAAAAATGCCAGATAGTGTTGTTGCCCGCGCCCGATTACCCATGTAAGTGCCAATAATGCATGCTATTTTTATAAAATAAAAAAGCCCTAATATTTAATTAGGGCTTTTATGCAATAACCAAAAGAGGTTAGCTCTCTTCTTTAGTTTTTGATTTTGCAGGGTCTTTTAATACCGACATTTTTGGCGGCTGAAGTGCACATACACGCTCTCCCTCCTGCGGTGGCTTTTCCATATTACTGGTAAATGGGCGAAGCTTAACTGGCGTATCGTCGTCGTTGTCTTTATCACCTTTTAAAATAAACAACGGGATCGCTTCAGGGTTCATCTCTTGGTATTTTTCCCAATCAAATTCTTCTGAAATACGCGTCGCACTTACTTTACCGCCTTTAGCAATAATACTGCTTAGGCGAGCGTAAGAGCCATCTTCACCAAACAAAATTTGTCTAGATAGGAATGTTGCGCTGTCTTTGTTTGCTTTAGCATGCGAGGTAGATGAGCGCAGTGAAAATACATTTTTTTCATTCAACAAGTGAGAAAAATATTGTACACCAAGCGCATTATGGTGGCGGTTTGGTGAAAGTGCTAATACCGTTCTTATTGTTGTGAGCGGCAAGTAACGCTCAGCATGCTCTGATTGTGGGTTACCATAATAACAGGCAAGGCCGTCCATACGAGCCATTTTACAGTTCTCCCATGCGGGGTCTGATAGATGAACAGGAATGCTTTGCTCTTGTAAGCCTTTACCTATAGCGCGAGATACATGGTTTGCACCAATAATCAGTATGGTATTTGGAGAAGGTTGGCGCACGCCCAATAGTTTAGCAACAGGAATAGCGGTTAAGCTTTGCAATACCACAGTGATGATAATAACGGTAAATATTAACGGCACCATTTTTTCTGCATCAGCTACGCCAGCTTCCATCATACTTAGCGCAAATACCGAGCCAACAGCAGCTGCAACAATACCTCTAGGGGCTATCCACGATAGCACCAAGCGCGATTTCATTGGCAAGTCAGTACCAAAAGTAGATATGGCAATACACAATGGACGCGCTATAAATAACACCACTGCAAGGAATATAAATACGTCGCTGTCTAACATCATCAAGTCAGAAAGCTGTAGCCGCGCAGCAAGTAAAATAAACAGCGATGATATTAAAATCATCGATAAGTCTTCTTTAAACTCAAGTACAGAATCGATTTCTAAATCATTTTGATTAGCAAGCCAAATACCAAATACGGTAACAGCCAATAATCCCGATTCGTGACTTAAGTGATTAGATACCGAAAAGCTAATAAGCACTAAGGCAAGTATGCCAAATTTATGTAATTCAAACGGTAGCCATTCACGGCGCATAAGCTGTGTGGTGATCCAGCCCGCAACAACACCTATAGAAAGCCCTACGCCGACTGTTTTAACAAGTGCAACAATAGTGTGGCTAAGCACTTCTCCTTGGCCTACCAGCATGACTGCTTCAAATACAAGCACAGCAAAAAGAGCGCCGATTGGGTCAATTACAATGCCTTCCCATCGTAATATACGGTCAATATCTTGTGTTGGGCGCATCGAATTAAGTAAAGGGGCGATTACCGTAGGCCCTGTTACTACTAGCACAGCGCCTAATACTGCAGCCACCCGCCAGTTAAGCTCAAGTAACCAATAGGCACTTAAGCTTATTACCACACAGGTGGTGATCATGCCGATAGAGCACAGGTTACGTACGACCTTACTTATGCCTTTTAATTCTCTAAAGTGCAAAGTAAGGGAGCCTTCAAATAAAATGACAGCCACACTCAGTGACACAACAGGAAATAATAAGTCACCCAGTAAAGCATCAGGGTCTAATACACCACTAAACGGCCCTAGCAATAAACCGGTAAGCAATAAGAACAAGATAGCGGGTACTTTAAACGCCCACGCTACCCATTGGGCAAGCACCGAACAAAGTGCGATACCGGCTATATAAATTGCTGACATAAATTAAGAATTCCTTATTTATCACAATGTGAAAAGTATAACTTTTGTTAAATATTAATACAGGGGTATACACGTGAAATGTTTAATTTGCTAATAAAATTTTAGCGCTTAATACAAAAATTGTAGGTTAAACTTATTGATTTATTTATAAAAATTGAATTAAAACTCAAAAATAAATATAACTATTTGATTTTAAATGATTAACCGCTTGAAGGTGAGGCGTAGTTCTACATTAGAGTGATTTTTAGCCTTGATCTTACCCCTTGAAATAGCGTATTATATTTAGAGTTCAAACAATTAGTCATCTAAATATAATTTTGCAAAATAACGGTATGTATTAATACTAGCGTCATATTTGCCCTGTAATAATAGATTTGTTCGCTATTTTTACCATTAATTAGTAGCTATTGTATTATCGAACATCTTGGTATGGTTTTTTCAAACAAGTTTATTTAAGCAATTAAGTAAATAAATGTTTGAGTTGAACTATTACTTTCAATGTTTAGCTCCCATCGTGGCGGCTAAATCTCGGTCCTTAAGTCATCACCCTATCTGTTGGTGTATCTGACTTTAGAGGCTCTATGTATGTTGTTAACAAAAAGGCCGCACACAGCTTTTTACAGCGATACATAAACAACACTTTTTATTTTTATATTTAATAGACCTCCATTTAATTTGGTTGGTGCTGTTTCATGTCTTTACAAATCTAAAAGCAATTTTAGGTCGTGTATTTGCGTGCGTTTAAAAAGTGTATAAACAAACAACCTATTCGAAATTGCGTGTTTTTTGCGCAATTACCTAGTTTTAGTTCACACTATGTGAATGCAGATAAAATGGAAAGTTGAGATTTTATGCAAAAGTTAAATTGGCGTCGTATTGTTTTAAAAGTAGGTAGTGCATTAATTGCTCCAGATCAAGATGGGTGCCGTTCACGCTACTTATTAACCATTGCGCAATTTATTGTTCGCTGTCGTGCTCGTGGTATTGAAGTTATTTTAGTATCTTCAGGCTCAGTAGCTGCAGGCTCACACTTATTCCCATCTGACATTCCACGTTCAGTTGTGATGAAAAAAGCGATGGCAGCAGCAGGTCAAACTGAAATGATGGCCATGTGGGATCGCTTTTTCGATTTTCCATCAGCGCAATTATTATTAACCCATGGTGATTTACGTGACCGTGAGCGCTATGAAAGTATTCGCGAAACTATTTTTACTTTGTTAGAGCATGGTGTACTGCCTATCATTAACGAAAATGATGCTGTAACAACGGATGACTTAAAAGTAGGTGACAACGATAACTTATCAGCCATGGTAGCGGCGGCCGCTGATGCAGATGCATTAATGATTTTTTCTGATGTGGATGGGCTGTATGATAAAAACCCAAATTTGCACGACGATGCAGTTTTACTGCCTGAAATAAAATCAATTGATGAGTCTATTTATGCTATGGCAGGATGTGCTACAAGCTCTGTAGGAACCGGTGGCATGAAAACCAAAATTGAAGCTGCCGAAAAAGCAACGTCTCACGGTATTGCTACTTATATTATTAATGGCTTTAAAGAAGAAACCTTTAATAGATTATTGGCAGGTGACAACCCTGGTAGTGTTTTCCTTCCTTATGAAAAACCAATGCAAGAAGCTGTGCACTGGATGACGCATACAGCTAATGAGCAAGGTGAAGTAGTTGTAGATGGCTCGTTTGATGAGTCTCTTGAAGGTGAAAACGGTTGCATACGTGGCGACGAAATAATGGAAGTTCATGGTGAGTTTGCCATTGGCGATACCATTTTAGTTAGAAGCGAGGATGGCACACGTTTAGCAAAAGCCACCGCAAATTATAGTAGTTGCTTGTTAAGCTTTATTGCAGATAACGAGCAAAGTGAATTTAGCGAAAAAATGCAGGATTCTATTGGTCCTGTTATTTCAGAAAAAGATATCGCATTATTGGAGAAGTCATGAGTTTGATTACGGATATTTCACGCCAGGCAGCAAAAGCTGCAAACACACTTGCTTTACTCGACACCGAGACCAAAAACCAAGTGTTAACCGAAATGGCGGCAGCATTACGCGCAGAAAAAGCATTTATAATTAAAGAAAACGAAAGTGATTTAAGCGCAGCACGCGATAATAACTTAGCCGCTTCGATGATCGACCGCCTAACGCTTAACGAAGAGCGCATTGAAGCAATGGCAGAGGGTATTGAAGTTATTGTAAGTTTAGATGATCCAGTCGGTCAGCTACGCGACATTACAGAGCGCCCAAATGGCATTAAAATACGTAAAATGCGTGTGCCATTAGGTGTTGTATGTATGATTTACGAAGCGCGTCCTAATGTAACTGCGGATGCAGGCGCATTGTGTTTTAAATCGGGTAATGGTGTTATTTTACGCGGCGGTAAAGAAGCCCTTAAAAGCTCGCAAGCCATTGCGAGTGTAATGCACGGTGTACTTGAAAAACATAACTTACCTAAAGCGCTGATCTCAGTTATTCCTGATCCAGACCGTGCATTGCTTATGGAACTAATGCAGCAACGCGAAAGTATTGATTTAATCATCCCTCGTGGTGGCGAAGGCTTAATTAACTTTGTTACAGAAAACAGTACTATTCCTGTTATTCAGCACTTTAAAGGGGTGTGTCATTTATATGTAGATAAAGATGCCGACTTAGAGGTTGCACTTAATTTACTATTAAATGGTAAAACACAGCGCACAGGCGTATGTAATGCGCTTGAAGGGCTAGTGGTTCACCAAGACGTTGCTGATGAATTTTTAAATTTATGTGCCGTTGTATTGCGCCAAGAAGGTGTGAAAATTAATGCAGATGAGCAAGCTGCAAAATACTTCGATAATGCTACAGTACTTGCTGATAATGAATTTGGTGAAGAATACTTAGATTTAGAAATTGCTATTCGTGTAGTACCAAGCTTTAGTGCTGCAGTGGAGCATATTGCTCAATTTGGTTCAAACCACACTGAGGTTATTTGTACTAAAAACGATACTGCGGCTGAGCTTTTCCAACGCAGTGTTGATGCATCGGTAGTAATGGTAAATGCATCATCACGTTTCTCAGATGGCTCGCAATTAGGGTTAGGTGCTGAAATTGGTATAGCTACAACTAAACTACATGCTTATGGTCCTATGGGGCTTGAGTCACTTACAACTGAAAAGTATTTAGTTAATGGCGAAGGCCAAGTACGTAAGTAATATACTCCACTTATAAAAAACGCCGATTGTTTAATCGGCGTTTTTTTATGCATTTTGCAAAGTATGGTTTAGTTTTTCTAACCAGCTTTCTAATGGCTCAGGCCGGTGCAGATGGTACCCTTGTAGGATAACCTCAGGGTACTCTTGTAATAAGTCAAAGTGCGATTGATTCTCGACCCCCTCCGCTACCACTTCTAATTGAAACAACCTGCCAAGGCTGACAATCATATCAATAATTAATTTATCGTTGTTATCAGTAGGGGCTTCAAGCACAAATGAGCGATCTATTTTTAGCTCATGAATAGGTAACTGTTTTAAGTAGGTTAAACTTGAGTAGCCCGTGCCAAAGTCATCTATTGATACACGTACGCCCAATTTTTTAAGGTAGTGCACGGCTTCAATGGCCGCTTCCATGTGATTAAGTAGCGTCCCCTCTATTATCTCTATTGTGAGTTGCTGAGGATTAATATCAACACTTTTAATTTGTTGGCTTATAAAGTTTAAAAATCGCGGTTCATGAAAATGTCGACCGCTTATATTTACCGAAATATTTAAACTTGGGTGGCTGTATTTAAGCTTGGTAAGTAAATTAAGTGCATTAGTTGTAACCCAGCAGTCTAATTCAAAAATAACATCAGATTCTTCAGCTATTGATATAAATTCACATGGGCTTATAAAGCCTTTTTGAGGGTGATCCCAGCGCAGCAGTATTTCTGCGCCTTTTAACGTTTGCTTACTATCAAATTGCGACTGTAAAAATATGGATAGCTCATTTTGAGGAATGGCTTTTCTTAAGTCTTGTTCAATTTCAAAGCGTCGTTTAGCTTGCTCGCCAAATGTAGTATCAAAAAATGTAACTCTGTTTCCGCCTTTTTCTTTGGCTTTATAGCAGGCTGCTTCACAATTTCTGATTGTCTCAATAGCACTTTCCCATACATCGTCACGCGGGAAAATATAAGTGCCTATACTAATTGTTAAGCTAACTTCTTGCCCATCAACGTCAAAAGGGTGGTTGACTGCGTTTAAAAGCTCTTGCGCTTTGTTTTCGGCGATTGATTGCGCACGTGTACGCCCAATTCCTTTATCTACGCTACATAAGGCGGCAAATTCATCACTGCCTAAGCGTGCAATAATATCTTTTTTATCTACATTGGCATGAATACGCTGAGCAAGCTCCTTTAAAATATTATCCCCTGCTAAAAGCCCTAAGCCATCATTAATAGAGTGGAAGCTGTCAATGTCGATAATATAAATATAGGCACATGTTTTATCGCTACTGCAATCTTGTAGTTGCTGTTCTAATTGCTTTAAAAAACCGTTACGGTTTGGCAGCTTTGTAAGCTCATCATGCCAAGTTAGGTAATCTATGCGCTCTTGCGTTACCTTTACGCTTGAAATATCACTAAAAACGCCAATGTAGTGAATGTTGGTATCTTGCTCGCTTTTTACCATGCTAAGTGTTAATAGCTCAGGGTATAGCTCGCCATTTTTTCTTCGTGTTACAAGTTCACCGCTCCAGTAGCCCGCTTCGTTAGCGTGCTTCCATACCTCATCAAAGCTAATACTTGGGTGATTATTTTGTTTGATCTCTTTTAAATCCATTTCCAACGATTCGGCTTCGCAATAGCCGGTAATTCTACAAAACGATGGATTAACAGCGATAATCTTGCCATCGCTATTAGTAATTACAACACCATCGGCGGTGCTGGTAAGTGCTTGGTAAAATAACTTTTGCTTAGATGACAGCTGCTTTAGCTCTTCCTCGCGTTGGCTTAACTCTTTTGCAAGGGCTTCTATTTCGAGTAATTTGTCGTGTAAGTCAAAGTTTTTTTCGATAAGTCTGTCTAGCATGCCTTGTGCAGTTATGTGTGTACGTATGCGGGCTCTAACCAAAGCTAACTTGTAAGGTTTATGGATATAATCAATGGCACCCATTGCAAAGCCTTTCTCTTCAGACTCTACCTCAGTAAGTGCGGTGACAAAAATGATGGGAATGCCTTTGGTATTTTGCTTTGCTTTTAATCTTTTACATACTTCATAGCCATCCATGCCTGGCATCATAATATCGAGTAAAATTAAATCTGGGCGTGTGGATTCAACAAATACAAGCGCTTGCTCACCACTTGTTGAAATGCGTACATCGTAGTCTGCAAGTAGGCCCTCAACTAATACATGTAGGTTGCTAGGTTCATCATCAACAATGAGTATCAAAGGCTTTCGCGGTTGAGTTACTGCAGGTTGATTGCTGCCAGCGAGAAAGGTTGAATGCACACTAAATCCTTATTCTTTAATTACCCCTTAAAGTTAGTTTATAGTTGCCATAATTGTCTAGTTTTTATAGTTATTTCTGTATTTATCAATAAGTTTAATCACTAAAGCGTAGTTAAAGTTATCTATTGCCTCTTTTAGCTTGAATAATGGATGGGAATGATCGAATTTTTGAAGCGCAATTTCTCTAACTAATTTACTAGGAATAGGACGGGCAGATAACGCTAAAGAATAGATTTCATCAATTAATGTATCTGGATTTTGCCCAGAGCTCATAGCTTCTGGCTGATGATTATAAGAGTTTGTTACCAGTAGTTGTCTGACTGCATAAAGTGCTAAGGTCAATTGTTCATTAAAAACACTAAGATCGGTGCATGCGTTACTGCTCAGTTCTAACTCTGCTTTTTTAGCGCTTTGCTCTAGTAGCTCTAACCCTAGGGTGCCGGCTAAGCCTTTTAAGTTATGCATCGCTCTAGCTAATGTTTTATGCTCATTATTTTTCAAGTGCTTTACAGCTACCTCAATAAAGTGGCTGTAATCGCTATTAAACTTAGTGAATATTGAATTAATGAGTTCATTATTATTTTCAAGATTAGCCCGTGCTACATTGAGGTTTAATGTACTTAACGTATGGGTTTTTGTTAGATGCTTTTCTATGCTGTCACAAAGCAGACCAAATAATAACGGCTTGACTAAATAGTCATCCATGCCTGCTCGAATGGCGGCTTTTTTATCATTAGAAAATACAGCTGCAGTTACAGCAACAATAGGCGTTGTATATCCCCTTTGACGCAGTATTCGCGTCGCTTCTAGGCCATCCATCACTGGCATTTGAATATCCATAAAAATAATATCAATTGCGTTTTCTTCTACTTTAATGAGTGCTTCCTCGCCATTACTTGCAGAGATAACAGTCATATTCATTTTAGTTAATAGTGCTTCAAGAATCTCTTGGTTTACAGGGTTATCATCTACTGCAAGTGCGGTGTAACCGGTAAACTGTGGGTAAGACTCTCCTTCTTTAAGCTGTGTTGAGTCGGGCAATAATAAACGCATTAACTGAGAATCAGTGTGAGTATTACCTATTGTTATAATATCAATATGATCGCTATCGGGGACTGCCTGCGGGTGCTCTTGATCGTTAATGAGTACTATAAGCAGCAGTTTGTGTTTATTTTTTTGTTTTTGTAAGTACAGTTGCTGCAAAATAAAATTATCTTTTAGTTCTTTGTGTGACAACGTCATGATCACAATATTAAAAGGGTTACTCGGTTGAGACATTTTTGCAATTGCACGCAACGGCTCTTGGGTAATTTCTGCAGTAATATCAGCGCTACTTAATAACTTAGTGAGTGATTTTATTTGCTCAGTATCGGGAGTAATTAGTAAGGCATGCTTTTTAAGCGCTTCTTTGCTCGTCATTTTAAACGGTAGTGTAAAATAAAACTCACTCCCGACGTGAGGTGTGCTGCGTACTTGTATTTCGCCGCCTAGTAACTTGGTTAGTTGCTTACAAATAGTTAAACCTAATCCGGTGCCGCCATATTTACGTGTTGTACTGGAATCGCCTTGGTAGAACGAGTCAAAAATTGAGGCGGTTTGCTCTGGGGTCATGCCTATGCCAGTGTCTTTAATACCAAAGCGTAACTGTATTTGCTGCTCATCTTGTGTTGTGGCTTCAATTGTTACAGTTACTTCACCGCGCTCTGTAAATTTAATGGCATTACCTACACAGTTATTAATAACTTGGCTCAAGTGCAGTGGATCGCCCATCAGCTCTAGCCCTGCATCAACATGCAATACAAAATTAAGGCGCAACCCTTTTTGTTTCGCATTTACCGAAAATAAATTTTTTACATTAGAAGCAACGGTATGCAAAGTAAAAGGGATTGATTCAAGCTTTACTTTGTCAGACTCAAGCTTTGAAAAATCGAGCACGTTATTAAGTATTTGCAGTAAGTTTTGAGCACTAGAAAACGCTTTATCTGCATAGTGTTTTTGTTTTGCTGGAAGAGCGCTGCTTTGTAATAGCTGCAGCATGCCTAAAATACCGTTCATTGGAGTGCGAAGCTCATGGCTCATATTAGCTACAAAGTCACCTTTCGCTTGGTTGGCATTTTTTGCTTGGGTGATGGCAAGTGTAAGCTCTTTATTCATTAATTCCATTTTAGAATTAAGCGCTTGGGTTTCTGCTAGTAGCTCTTTTGTTTGTTTGTTTTTTAAATACAGCGCATTAGCCGCGGTAATAACCGAGTTAATTTCATTTTGATGATGCTCATCACTATTTAGTGTTACTTGCTTTTCATTGCTCATATCATTTAACAGCTTAGTTAATTTCGCAATGGGCTTAATGACAGAGTTAAATATAAAAAAGGTAATTACTATTATGATAACAGTGATCAGCGCGGCAAAAAGGTTGGCCATTTCGGTACTTTTTAATACGTGGTCTCTTAGCTGCTGCTCGGTCTGGGTGAGCTTTTGCTTCTCTACATCCCTAATTTTTTCGGCTAGGTAAAGCAGCTCGTTTTCTATTCCTGTTAAAACTACATTTATCGAAAACGTATAGCTGCGGGTTAAAATAACTAATTGGCTATAAGCTTGCTCAAGCTCGTCAGTATTATTAAGTAGGTTAACATTAGCGGTTTCAATACTCGCCAGTAGGGTATTTAAGTGTGCTAGGTTATCTTGCACATTTTGTGCTTCATCATAATTTGGCTTGTGTAAATAATTGGTTGTTGCTTGTTCTATATTGCTAATAGTTAAAAGGGTATTCACTATTTTATTTTGCTTGCTGGTTAGCGTGCTTTTTTTAAGCTCATTGAGTTGTGCTTTTAGCGCTTCAATAGGTTGTTTGAACTGTGTAATGTACAGCTGCTCTCGTTTGGTTCTGTTAACGACTACGCGATTAAATGTATCTTGGTAATTATTTAAGTACTCGTTAAGGCGCTTTATATTGTTTTGATAGTTTTCATCATACTCATTTAAATATGTACTTAGCGTATCTAAATCCCTTTTTGCAGCATTTAAGTGCATATTAAACTTTTCAATGGTATTGCTATTAGCATGATCTAGATAAGCAATGGCTTGGCTTTGTAAAGAAATCACATCGTTTTCTAAACGGGTAACAGATTCGCTTTGTAATAAAGCTTTGTGCTGCGCATTTTGCAGCTCAAAAAGTGATTTTTGCGAATAATTGAATAGGTAACTTTGCAAAATTAATAAAGTAATTAATACGCATAGGGCAATTATTATTTTTGATTTTATTGAACGGGTTATCATTATCTGCTTATTAACTCATACCATTTTTGCAAGCTGTAATCGTAAGTCGGCATAACGCTATTCCAAACAGCTACATTGCTTAAGCGTTTTAAATAGCTACCACCATTTCGCTGCTCGCCGGCTTTTACTGCGACTTGTTTTTGGGTGTTTAGTAAGTCAACCGTAGTGGGCTTGCCTAAGTACCAGTAATCCCATTCACTTGGTGAAAGCATTGCTTTTGAGCGTTGTGGGTTACTAATGTAATACCCTTGGCGAGCAATAAATGCGCCGGCCCACCCCGAAAGCCACCAGTTCATGTAATCGTATGCGGCATCTTTTTGGTTATTATTAACCTGTGACGATAAGCACATTACCCCATGCCAGCCACGGTAGCCCTCTTTTGGAGCGGCAAATCGCACGTTAACATTTTGACTATTGAGCGCGGCCACAGCGGGGGAAAACATACTTTCTATGTGCACGCGTTGGCTTTTCATAAATTCAACAGACTCTGGCACCGAGTTCCAATAACCTGCAAAATGCCCTTGGCGTTTATAGTCAATTAAAATACTAAATAAACGGTCAAGCTCGGAGCGAGTAATCGCACCAATATCTTTAAATGTTATTAACCCTTTGCTTTGTGCTGCCAAGGCAAGGTCAAATAAGCCAATTGTGGGTGCATTTACAATGCCTACTTTACCTCGGTGGGCATCATCAAGTAACCAGCCCCAACTTTCAGTTTCGTAGGCAATACCAGGTTTTATTTTGGCGGTGTTATAGCCAAAAGAGTCAACATTATGTACATAGGGCAAAAAGCTAATGTAATCGCTTTCGTTTACGCTTAGTGTGCCGTCCTCTTGTACATTGAGTAATTTATAAGGAGCGTCGCCTGCACCTAATTTTGCATCGGGGGTGAGCTTCCCCGTCTTGGTTAGAGAATTTATTTCATTAAAGTAGGTTAGCCGTTTTTTTTCTATAGGCTGAATAGACCCCGCCCGCCAAAGTACATTAATACTGTTTGACCATTGCTCGTATAAATCAAATGAGCCAGGGTCCATGGAGGCTTTTTGTAATACGGCAGCACTACCTGCAGGGGAAAATTCTATATTTATGCCTAAGTCAAGCATTGCTTGTTTACGAATGGCTTCTTGTAGCGTGACATGTGTTCCTAAGACTCTTAGGGTTACTTTTTTTCGGGCAAACACATATGGTACATGAGTAACTACACCCGCGGTTAAACCGATGACAGCGAGCTTTTTTAACGTGGTGCGTTTAGGGGTATCCATTGTTTAAGCCAAAAGTATGATTGCTACAGATGAGATAATTTATAGCCAACAAAGACTAAACAAACAAGGAATGGGCAAATATAAAAGTTATTGTGTAGAAGATAAAAGAATAATAAGACGATGAAAAATAGGAAGTAATAGAAGAGTAGGAAAGTGGTGGAGCTAAGCAGGATCGAACTGCTGACCTCCTGCGTGCAAGGCAGGCGCTCTCCCAGCTGAGCTATAGCCCCACATTCCTAAATTACATAGTTGTAATTACTTGGCTGCTGAGTTCCAAGCGGGGTGAACTTTAAATATTTTTATAAATTTGGTCAAGTATTTTTTAGCAATATTTAACTGTTATCGTTTATTTTTGATAGACTCGAGAAAAATACCTCGCGAAACGACAAAAATAATGAAAAAAAGTATCTGTATACTTGCTTTGCTACTTGCAGGGTGTGCAAGTAATGAAGCGCCTCCTTATGAAATAAATAACAAGCAGTTTTATGAGAACGTGGATGAGCAAGGTAACAAAATATTTGCTTATGTTGTATCGGTAAAGGCTGAGCATCGTAGTAACATAAACTTAAATAACGGCGGGCGAGGCGAAAAAAGACCGAGCCGCTCTGATGTAAAACGTTACATAGAACAAGAACACTTCGAAGACTCTAGTGTGTTAAAACTTAAGCTTGAGGATGAAGCCGTCAGGTTTTTAAACGAAACCCTCAGTGAAAATAACTATTGTGAAAATAAACACGAAATTACACAAGTACTATGGCGTGACTTAAGTGTGCAGCTAAGAGGGCGTTGTTTGTAGTATGTTGGCCGATAAAGCAAAGCTTGCGCAGTTGTTAGCGCAATTAGGTATAAATTACGATGTAATAGAACACCCTGCGTTACATACCAGTTTAGATGCTGATGCATTTATGGTGGAGCGCCCAGGTACGCGACTTAAAAACTTGTTTTTGCGTGATAACGAGGGCAAAAAGCACTTTTTAGTAATTACCGCACACGACAAACAGCTCGATTTAAAAACCCTATCTAAGCAACAGGGGCTTTCTCGGTTGGGGTTTGCCTCTAGCGAGCGGTTAGCACGTTATTTAAAAGTGGCGCCCGGGTGTGTGTCTATGCTTGCTTTAGCAAACGATAAACAAAGCAATGTTACTTTGTGGCTTGATCAAGATATTTGGTTTAACGAGCTGTTTCATTGTCACCCGTTTGAAAACACCCAAACTTGGCTGCTTTCAAAAAATGATTTAAATACCTTTTTTGAGCATACAGGGCATCAGCCTCGGGTAATGTTTTTACCTTCTCGATAGCCTAAAGTGACTAAGACTAAACCAATAAAACACACACTCAGTAAGCAAAGCATAAATGCAGTTTGCCCTGAGTGTTGATAAACAATACCAGGCAATAACGAGCCCAGTGTCCCGCCACTATAATAAAACGATACATACCCGCCATTTGTTACACTTGCAGGCGCTTTGCTAATCTTGTTAACAAGCGGAGCAGCGCTTGAGTGTATAACAAACATAGCAGCACAAAATAACGTAAACGCGATTAAAAACACACTCAGTTGCTGGCTTATAAGTAATACAATGCTTAAGTTATACACGATAAAAATCGCAGCAAGTAAATGCCAAGCTGAAGGCACTTTTTTAGCAAGCCAAGGTGTTGCAATAGATGCTAAAGCACCGATTAAGTAGCCGCTGTACACTAAGCCAATATCGCGTGTGTTTGTAATTAAAAAGGTGTTTTGCAAAATAAACGGTAGGTAATTTAATAAGGCTGCAAAGCAAAAAAACATACAAAAAACGGCGCCATACAATTTTAGTACTGCCGCATCTTTTAGCTGCTTAATATACGTTAACGGCGTAAGTGCTGACTGATTAGATACCACAAAGCCCGTGGGCTTTATACTTATAGCCAGGCCAATAAGCACAATCGAAATAACATAATAAAAACTTTGCCAATGCCATACATCACTAAATAAAGCGGCTAATACTCGGCCAAAGTAGCCCCCAGCTATGGTACTGCCTATGTATAAGGTCATATTTTTTTGTAAGGCATCTGCGCTGTAACGTATACCAATAAAGCTTGTCATCGCGGTGAGCGCGGCAGGTAAGGTTAAGCCTTGTATAAAACGCACCAAAAGTAATAGCTCAAAACTTGGCGCTACTGTAAACAGTATGCAGCTCAACCCTAAAATAAACATAGCAATACGTAAAATAATAAGCGGGTTTTGCTTGGCTAAAAATAGCCCATAAACCAAAGGTGCAATTGCTAAAGGCAGCATGGTTACGCTCATTAAGCTGCCGGCAAGCGCAGGGGAGACGTTAAATTCGCTAGCAAATAAGCTCAATAAAGGCTGAGGTGCGTACAGCACAAAAAATATAAACACCGAGCAAATAAGTAAATGAGCAAAACGCATTGTAAGGCTTAAAACATAAGCTGATAAGTTAGCCAAAGTATATGAAAAATGGCTTATATTTCATAGGTTAAATCATCAACAATTGCGCTAAATCAAAGTGTATATGCAGCCCTTTGCTAGATTAATGCTAATAGCACTGTTATTTGTACTCGTTGGTGATTAAAATAAACCTAATATAAGTTTTTAGTGGAACAAAGCCATGGGTTCATTACAAGACCAATTGCTGCAAGCAGGGTTAACAACATCGCACAAAGCTAAAGTTGCTAAGTCAGAAAAACGTAAGCAACAAAAAAAGCAAAAAAAAGGGGCTACCAGTAACCCAAGCGATCTGCAAAAGCACATACAGCAAACTAAATTAGAGCAGCAAAAAAAGGCTGAAGAACTTAACCAGTCGCGCCAAGAAGAGCTTAAGCAACGTGAGCAAGTTGCTCGTGTTAAGCAAATACTTGAGCACCATAACCAAGACTCTATTCGTGGTGAGCGTACCTTTAATTTTACTTACGATAACAAAGTAAAAGGGATAGATGTAAACGAGAAAACCCAAAAAGCGTTATCGGGTGGTCGTTTAGCTATTTGTGTACTGGAAGGGCAGTTTTACGTACTCGATGATGAGCCGGCGCGTAAAGTCGCAGAAGTTGATGAAAAGTACATTGTTTTTCATGTTGAACCTGAAAACAAACCAAAAGATGAAGACGACCCATATGCAGACTTTGAAGTACCAGATGATTTAGTATGGTAAGTGTCTGTTCAGTATTGTTTGCTAAAGTTAACAACAATGGCTGAAAACGTAGTCATGTTTGTTTGATCGCCTAACGTAAATTGATACGTATGCTTTTTACTAGATTGTTTACTACAATCAATAGACTATTTTCTAACCGTCAAAAAGAAGAGTAAATATAATGAGCAAGATGAAAGCACTAATAGTAGGCGCGGGTATTAGTTTAGCCGCAAGTTTTTCGTTTAACGCCGCCGCTGCTGATGGCGAAGCCCTTTACACCCAAAAAATGTGTCAAACATGTCACGGTGCAGAAGGTAAAGCACCTATTATGGGCGCATACCCTAAAATTAATGGTCAAAACAAAGACTATTTAGTGGCCCAAATGAAAGATATTAAATCGGGCGCGCGTAGCAATGGTATGACTGCCGCAATGAAAGCAATGGTTGCAACGGTAACGGACGAAGAGTTTGAAGCAATTGCTGACTACCTTTCAAAGGTAAAATAAAGCACCGCGTTTAAAAACGTATTATCGTTTTAAATTAAAGCGCAGCGTAAACAGCCACACAATTGTGTGGCTGTTTTGTTTGTGTTTGCTATAAAATTAATACTGCTTTAGACTTCTAAACATCTATTCGTACTTTTGTTGTTGTACGTATTTTAAAAGGCTGATTATGATTGATTTACCCCAACTAGATTTAAAAAATAAAGTGACGGAGCAAGAGTGGCAATTGCGCGTAGATTTAGCAGCTTGCTACCGATTAGTAGAGCATTTTCGTTGGGGGGATTTAATATACACGCATTTATCGGCACGTTTACCTGGCACTGATCACTACCTTGTAAATGCGTTTGGCTTAACGTTTGACGAAGTAACTGCATCAAACCTAGTAAAGGTTGATTTGCACGGCAATATTATTGACGACACCCCCTTTAGCATTAACCCAGCTGGTTTTACTATCCATAGCGCAATTCACGAAGTGCGTGAAGATGCTCATTGTGTTATTCACTTACATACTAAAGAAACCATTGCCGTTGCTACACAAAAAAATGGCCTATTGCCACTAAGCCAATACTCTATGTTTTCGCTCCCTTCGCTGTCGTACCATGGCTATGAAGGGCTGGCTGTAAATGATGACGAGCGCAAAGTATTACAAGATGATTTAGGCAATACCAATCATATGCTATTGGTAAATCATGGTGGCTTAACCGTAGGCCCAACCGTAGGCGATGCCTTTATGCGTTTTTATGACTTGCAACGTGCCTGCGAAATTCAGCTTGCATTACAAGCCAGCTCACAAGAGGTTATTCCGGTGCCGCAGCCAATTATCGACAATATTTATAACCAAGCTAATGTGGTACATAGCGGCAGCACAGGTGGGCAATTAGCGTGGCCTGCCATGTTACGAAAAGCGTACCGACTTGATCCCAGTTTTGCACAATAGCCTGCGTGGCTAATAAGGAATTTTAATGAAAGTAAATCGCGTAGAAGTATTTGATATTCATTGCCCAGAGCGTCCAGCTTGGACGCCGGTTTTTGTACGTATTCATACCGATGAAGGTATTAGTGGTGTAGGTGAAGCTGGTTTAGCTTACGATTTAGGCCACAGCGCAGCAGCAGCAATGATAAAAGAAATGGCTGATGCTTTTTTAATTGGGCACGACCCGTTTCAAACCGAAAAGTTATGGTCGCGTATGTTGCGCGAAAGCTTTTGGGGTTTAGGTGGCGGCCCTGTTGTTTATGCAGCAATGAGCGCCATAGATACAGCACTTTGGGATATAAAAGGTAAAGCACTTGGTTTACCGGTATACCAATTACTAGGCGGTAAAGTAAACGATAAGCTGCGTACTTATGCATCGCAGTTACAGTTTGATTGGGACAGCGAATTTAAAGCGTTAGTACAACCGCAAGAATACGCAGAAGCGGCGTTAAAAGCGATTGGCGAAGGTTATGATGCAGTAAAAGTGGACCCTATCCAATACGATAAAGACGGTAATACGTATTACGACCGTACTAAAATAATTTCTCGTGGTGAAATGAAGCTATACCGTGCTCGTATGCAAGCTATACGTGAAGCAGTTGGTGACGAAGTGGATATTATTTTTGAATGCCACAGCTTACCTGGCGCGACCTCTGCTATACAAATTGGTGAAATAGCCGAAGAGTTTGATTGCATGTACTACGAGGAGCCAGTTAACTACTTAAACCATTCTTTACATGCAAAAGTAGCAGATAAAGTGGCAGTGCCAATTGCAGGTGGTGAGCGTTTATACAACCGCTGGGGTGTGCGTCCTTATTTAGAAGATCAAAGCATTGATGTACTACAACCCGATATCGGTTTATGTGGTGGCTTTACTGAAACTAAAAAAGTGTGTGACTACGCCGATATTTTTGATGTGCGTATTCAGGCGCATGTATGTGGCGGGCCTGTTGCCACTGCTGCATCGCTTCATTTAGAAACCGCTATTCCTAACTTTTTGATTCATGAGCATCATACATATGCCATTAAAAAGTGGAACCGAGAGCTGTGCTTACAAGATCCACAACCAAAAAATGGCTTTTTTGAAGTATCAGAAGAGCCAGGCTTAGGCATTGAATTAAATGATGAGATTGTTATGCGCTCGCAGCGTGTAGAAATTAAATAATTTAAGCTTTATTTAAAGAGCGTTATTTAAATACTATTGTTTAAAGTAAAAGCCGGTAAGTGATAGCTCACTTACCGGCTTTTTTATAGCTGTGTTTCTCTAATACCGATGAGCAATACCATTTGAATAGTCAGTGGGTTTAATTGGCAAGATTAATTGTACACGTAACGCCTTTTATCTCAGCGGTGGCTTTACTATCAAGGTGGCGTATATAGCAGCGATTATTGTTTATCATTAACTCAAATTGATCGGGAAAGTTAAGCTGTTGATTGGCTGTTATATCGCTACGGTTTGTGTTTTTAAGAGTAAAGGTACTGGTGTGAATAAAGGTATCGTCAGCAAGCGTTACGTTTTTTATATGCATTAAGCGCTCTATAACACGCTCTACCGCTTGGCTATTTGGCTCGGTAAGTAAGGCATGATGCAGCTTAGGAGTAGGCTGCGTGTTAGATGCGCAACCACTTAAAATAGTTAATATGCCAAGGGCTGATAATCGCGAATGTAATGTCATAGTCATTGCCGCATTTACGTAAGTGGTTAAATTTAATATAGCTTATCTAGGATATGTTATAAAAATGCTTAGCATTGGCGTAGCTAAGGTTGTGCCATATTTTATTTGTTTTACACAAAGCTTGATGGCTATGCCAAACATCATTATAGCTTGCGTTAATTTGGCAAACCGGAAAGTTACTCGCAAACATAATGCGCTGCTCGCCAAAGTACGAGAACATAGTTTCAAAACAATCTTGTTGCTGTTGTAAATTCAACGCTAAAAGCTCAAAACCCGAAAACTTAATCGCTATATTATTGTGCGCACTTAGCATGCGAATGCTTTGCTGCCAGTTATTAATATTATTAGGTAGGCCGCCATGGTTTATTATTATTTTTAGCTGAGGCAGCGCCTTAGCGTAACGAGCAAGCTGAGCGGCTATTGCGGTATTTTCAAGCTCAAACTGGGCTTCATAATGCAGCCCTTGCTGGCAAAGGGTTTGCAAATTACTAAAGCACTCTGGGTTTAATAATCGCTGTGCATCTGCGCCTTCGGTGATATCCCGTATGCCTATTAAATGGGGGTGGGCAAGGGCGTTTATTGCTTTTGCAAATTGCACAGGTGCGCAATCTAACTGAGCGTAACTAATGGCTTTAAAGGGAAGCTTTTTTAAATGCGCCGTTAGCCAATTAAGTTCGTTAATGGGGGCGTTGTTATCAAAACCTGCCTCTATATGTACTATACCGACGAGGGTAAAGTCACTGCTCTCTAGTAGCTCTTTTTCGCTAATAGGTTGTTTTATTAACTCTAAATTTGGCCATGCTGGTGGGTTTTCGCCTTGCAGCCAAGTATATTGCCCCTCGGCAAGGTTAAAAAAATGCACGTGGGGGTCAATAATTTTCAGGCTCATCGGCATGTGCTCATTGTGTGGTATAGCCGCCATCAATATTTTGTAGGCTACCGGTTATAAAGCTTGCATCATCACTTGCTAAAAAGCTAACTAACGCGGCAACTTCATCAGCTTGTCCTAAGCGGTTTAGCGGTTGAAGGCTTGCTTCTTCTGCCACTATATCAGCCTTGTTAGCCCCACTTTTTTTACAATAAGCATCTATCGCGTTGTGAAATAGAGGGGTTTCTATTGTCCCTGGGCATACCGCATTCGCGCGAATATTAAATTGGGCGTAATCAAGCGCTGTGGTTTTTGCCATAGAAGCAAGAGCATGTTTTGTCAGGTTGTAGGCAAACGAGTTAGGTTTACCAATTATTGCCTGATCTGAGGCTATTAAAATAATAGCGCCATTGTTTTGCGCTTTCATGCTGGGTAGTACACTTTGTACAGCCGCATAGGCCCCTTTAACGTTCAATGCAAATAATGCATCGAAAGTGTCCTCATCGGTATCCTCTATGCTAGCACTGAGGTGTTTACCGGCGTTAGAAACAAGTACATCTATGCGTGGGCTTTGTTTACAAATGGCCGTAATACATGCTTTTACAGCACTAACATTACTCACATCGCATTGGTGAAAAACCCCCAGCTCGCTGTACTCAATATCCAAATTGTGCACCGTGTAGCCATTTTCAATAAAGCGTTTTACAACCGCTAACCCAATGCCTTTTGTACCGCCTGTAACAATAGCAACCTTAGACATATTTGCTCCTAATTTAAGGTGTGTGATTAGTGAGAGTGACCACAGCCGCCTTCAGCGTGAACATGGCCATGCGAAATCTCTTCACTGGTTGCTTCACGAACCGATACCACTTCTAAATCAAACGTTAGCGTTTTGCCTGCAAACGGGTGGTTTAAATCGCAATCAGCATTAAAGCGGCCTACTTTAACTAATGTTACCTGGTGTTGTCCTTGGTTTGAGTGCACCATCGCAGTCATACCTGGTTTCCACACTTTTACGTCACCTTGAAGGTGCTTAAGCGGAATACGCTGAATTAAATCGTCAACTCGCTCACCGTATGACTCGCTTGGCTCAAGTGTTACGCTAAACTTATCGCCTGCGGCTTTGCCTTCAAGGGCTTTTTCTAAGCCAGGAAGCATGCTTTCGCTGCCATGAATATAGCTAAGAGGCGCGTGGTTTACACTGCTTTCTAGTTGCTCGCCCGCTTCGCTTAATGTGTAATGAAATTCAACTGCTGAATTTTTGCTAATTTGCATGCTTGTCTCTTTAAGTTTTTGACTAAGTTAAAAGCCGATTTTACGCGAAATACCGAGCTTTATAAACTCAGCGTGGTTGAATAAGTGATTTTTGCAGATCTTGCAGTAAATCTTGTTTTTGCTGCGGCTGTTTGGGTTTTTCTGCCTGGGGAATAAATAGCGTTAATTGCGTGCCAGGCTTTAAAATGCTTGAGGCACTTAAGTTGTTCCATTTAGCTAAATCACTGTGCGGCACTTCGTAAAGCTGACTAATGCTCCACAAGCTATCGCCTTGTTTTACTTCATAGTCTATTTCAAGAGTGGGGATCACGACTTCTTGTGGCTCTAAATAAGGACTAATTTGATAATCTATAGTGAGCGATTTTGGGAGCGTTTTAGGTTGTCCAACCAGCAGTTTTTCACCTATGCCTATCATATTATTTTGTTTGCCATTGAGCTGCTTTAACGCGTTTACCGACATGTTGAAGCGCCTTGCAATGCTGTATAGCGTATCATTTTTTTTAACGATGTATTCGCCTGCAAAATTAGACTTAAAAAACTGACTTTTTAACAGTGCATCTTGGCCGATAGGTAAAAGCAATGAGTGGGGGCCATTAGGTGAGCTTTGATTTTTTAAATAGCCTTGGTTAAGTGCGTGCAACTGTTTTGAGCCAACCCCAGAGAGCTTAGCGATGACCGAAAAATCAAACTGTTGGCCAACATTCATTTGCGTTGTTATTGGTTTATTAGCCAGTTTAGGACGCTTAAAACCTTTTTGCGGGTGTTTAACTAAGTAGCTTAGCGCTAACAGTTTAGGTACGTAGTCGGCCGTTTCTTTTGGCAGCTTTAGGGAAAAGTAATCGGTACTTTTGCCACGTTTTTTATTTCGCTCAATGGCTCGTTTAACACGCCCCTCACCACTATTATAAGCCGCTAGGGCGTGTAGCCAGTCGCCATCAAAGCGTTTGTGTAAATAGCTGAGGTATTCAAGTGCGGCATCGGTGGAGGCAAGTACATCTTGTCGGCCGTCATACCACTGATCGGATTTAATCCCAAAATGATGCGCTGTGGCGGCCACTAACTGCCAAACACCTACTGCTTGCTGAGATGAGGCAATGGTGGGTCTAAAATCACTTTCTACAAAAGGCAGTAAAGCCAGCTCCATAGGCAGGCGCTTTTGCTCAATTTTTTTTACGATATGATACAAATAAGGCGCGGCGCGTTTATTTACCGTGGGCAAATAGTTAGGTTGTTTTAAATACCAGTTAATACGCTTTTTTAAGGCGCGATTTTGATACACCGTAAAATGTAGGTTGTTGGCAATATGCACCCATAGGTTTTTAGCTTTGGCGGGGCGCTTTTTTACAATCGTTTTTTTTGCCTTTACTGGCGGCGCAGTATTGGCTTGCTGCAATTGTTTTGGCTGTACAGGCTCAAGCTTTATTTGGTTTTCGTAGCTTGGCTCAAAGTGAGTAAAAATTTGTGGTGCGTCTGTTTCGGGTTGTGTTTGTGTGCTGTTACAGCCATACAAAAAAATAATTACACAACTTACAAGCAATCCACGCATCTTCATCTCTTATCTACAATCCTTTATTTTATAACACTACTGCGCGTGCTCAATTAACTGGGCGCGCTTAAGCCCAGCCTGTAAAAATAACTGGCTCGACTTTGTATTTAACGCTTCTTGTTTATATGGTGCTAAAACATCCGCAGGGAAACTCTCAGTAAGTTGCTCAAGCGTTTGTTTTTTATTGTTTTTCACATGAGTTATTAAATTTGTTAAAAACATTAAAGGCTGCTTAAGTTGCGCTTTTTCAAGCGTCCCGTTGTGGCCGGGAAGTATTGTACGCAAATTAGGCTGATTAATATAGCGTTTGAGCAAGGCTTGCCAATTTTGTAACTGGCCGTGGCCTGGGTAGGGTAGCCAGTCAACAATATCGCCGCCTATTAGCAGCGTGCCATTATTGGTGCTAAGTGTTAAATCGCCGTTTGTGTGGGCTTTTTCGGGCGTTATTTGTACCGCAAAGTTACCTAAATCAATACTTTGTTGCTCGCTGATTACGGTGCTAGGTGATTTTAAGTGATATTTTTTCCAACGTAAAAAACGTTGTTTAGCTAAAGAGAGCTTTTCGCGCCACTGTGTTTGCTGTTGCTCGGGCAATGTGGCTAAGCGCTGATAGCTCAGCTCTATACTTTTTTCATAGCCTGCTAACTTATCATCATAAGCCTGTTGGTATGTGGCAAAATTATCGGCTACCTGTTGATGCACTATTAGCTGCGCTTTTGGGAAAGCGTTTTGTAATACGGCCATGCCGAGTAAATGGTCGTCATGAAAGTGAGTCGCAACTAAATAACAGAGCGGGGTTTTAAGGTGTTTTTTTAATTGTTTTGCCAGTGCTTCAACGGCTGCAAAGTTTCCGCTTGCATCTACCATGAGTGCGCATTGCTCGCCCTCTATGAGCACTTGGTTGGAATCGTAAAAACGTAGCTTATCTTGTTGTTTTAAAAATTGTACATTTTCGTTTATTTGCTGCCAAGTAACCGCTGCCTTACTAGAGTGAGAAAATAGGCTAAGGGTAATAAAAAGGGCGGGGATTACAGTTACTAAAAGGGGTTTTAATGTCATTGTGTGTCTCTGCGCAGCATTTATTTACCCTCATAATAAACAAAAAGCGCACGGGGCGCTTTTTATTTTTTTATTGGGTCACTCGCCAAGCATTGGCTGAGTTTATCAATGAGTTGATCTTGTTGCTGTTGCTCTACACTGGCATGCGTTTTAGCTTCTAGCAACTCATGGCTAAGTGTAAGTGCTGCTAAAAGTATCGCCTGTTGTTCGTTGCGAACTGATGAGCGTTGCTTTGTTTGCTCAACCAAGTCATTTAAATTTTGTGCTGCTGCTATTAATGCATCTTCTTGCCCAACCGGGCATGCAAACTGCTGCTCTTTACCTAGCAACTCAACTGTGACCCGCTGGTTTTGCAGCTCAGACATTAGTTTGCCTGTTGTGCGCTTTGTAATTTATCAAGTAAGCCTGTTAACGTAGAGCTGGCATCTTTTTGCTTTTCTTCGTTTTCAAGGGCTTCTAGTTGTAAAATTTCGTTTTCGTCGCTTAGTTTTGCGTTTTGCTCTTTTAAGCTAGCAACATCTGTTTGTAATTGGTTGTTGCGCTCGATAAGCGAGTCAATCAGTTGTTCGAGTTGTTGAAGAGTTGTGTTGTTCATAAAGGCGCTCATATAACTGTAATTAATGTCATGCAAATGTAAAGCAAAGTGTGTTGTTTTGCCAGCATTTACGGTGGTTTTAGCACAATTTTATTGTTTATTAAGTGATAATTCAGGGTGGCGGCTTTTTTGTTCATAAATGGTTCACTTAACTGCTCGCTAAGCGGTGTATAGGTTGCCAAAATACAGAGCTTATGGTTCACTGCCGATATTAAATTGCGTATAGCGAAAATTAACAATGCTTAGTTACAGACACTCTTTTCATGCAGGTAACCCTGCCGATGTGCTTAAACATTTAGTACTTGCACAGGTACTTCAATATCAAACCATTAAAGATAAACCCCTCGATTATATTGATACCCACTCAGGTGCGGGATTTTTTGAGTTAAGTTCATCTGATGCCCAAAAAACACAAGAATACAAAGAGGGCATTGCTAAGCTTTGGCAACATAGCAGTGAGCACGAGGCGCTAAACGATTATATTGCATTAATTAAATCGTTTAATGATGGGGACGAACTGGCGTTTTACCCCGGTTCGCCAAAAATTGCTGAGCATTACTTACGCCGTCAAGACAAAGGCTGGTTTTTTGAATTACACCCGCGCGATTTACAGTTACTTGAGCAAAACATGCAAGGTAAGCGCTCTATTCGCGTACGTGGCGAAAACGGTTTTGCCGGATTAATAGGGTTACTTCCGCCAGCTTCGCGCCGTGCATGTGTGCTTATTGACCCGCCTTATGAGATAAAAGACGATTACGAAACTGTTGTAAGCACACTAGTTAAGGCGCACCAGCGCTTTGCTACCGGCACATATATGATTTGGTATCCCGTTGTTGATAGAGAGCGAATCAATACGATGGAGCAAGGGTTGATTGAGTCGGGAATGCGTAATATTCAATTATTTGAGTTAGGCACGCAAGCGGATACTGACGTACACGGTATGACGGCATCAGGCATGATTGTTATTAACCCACCGTGGAAATTAAAACAAACTATGGACAGCATATTACCTGAGTTAGTTGAACTTTTAAGTGAGCCTAGCGGGTTTTATAGAAGCGAGCAGTTAGTCGACGAATAACTGCCTGCCATTATGTAAAGTAAAAGCCCAGCTGGGCTTTTATTTAATTAAAATAAACCGCATTAAAGGTGGCAAGCGTATTGCCACTGCTATCTTTTAATTCTAAAGACTCGCCTTCTATAGCCCACTTTTGCGTGTTATTGAGCATGTTTAACATAGCCGCTTCTTGCTCCATGCTTTGTGAGCACATTTTTTTTGTACTTGCCAATTGGCTAAACGAAATTGAATGTTGCTCTGTGCTATAGCTGCCACTGACGTTATTACACCCTAAAAAGCCGTTAACGCGGTTATCTTTATCAAATTGTATAAATGGCTCTTTTGTTCTTACACTGACTGTTTGCGCATTAATTGTAACGGCTTTCCAGTATGTATTTATAAGGGTAACATCGCTTTTAGGTGAGGCGACTTTTTCAAGCTCAATTTCGTGAAGAATCCCCGAGTTTGCATTTTTAAAAGGGTCGTACTGCATTGTGCTGGTATAAAGAACCTTGTCTTTATTAATGATTCTAGCGGTGAGGTTATAGCGGTGTTTGTCAACAATGTTGTTGTCATCATAAGCTAGCTCCACGGTATACGGCGGTGCTTTATTTATATCAATTACTTGTTGCGTAATTATTTCGGCTTTTACATCTGCTTTTGACACATCAGATAGCGTTACAATTAGTTGTGAGCCAGGGCGTGGCATACTGCGATCTTTATAGCTCACTTGCGTGGTTAAACCCATAACGCTTTTTTCTTGTACTGTGGATTGTGATTCGTTAGCTGGTTTTTCACAACCCGCTAATGTGAGTGTACTCAGGGCTAATAAACCTAAGCCAGTAAATGTACGTTTTTGAAACCTAAATTGCTGCTTTGCCATGCTTGCGCTCCTTATTCCTATATTGCTGGTAAGTGTAGGGGGGAGGAGCTTAATCATGGCTTAATTTTTTTAGCCACAAAAAAAGGCGCTAATGCGCCTTAATATAATGCTTTAACGCTATTTTTTTACAAACTTTGTTAAAATAACAATACGTTGGCCATCTACTCGCCCTTCAATATGTTCAGGGTTATTTGTTAAGCCTATATTGCGTACTGCTGTGCCGCGTTTGGCGGTCAAGCTACTACCTTTAACGTCTAAGTCTTTAATTAAAGTAACCGTATCGCCAGCTTGTAGCACTACGCCGTTACTGTCTACGTGTTTTATATCGTCATCTTCAGCAAGGGCTTTTTTGGCCCAAGCAAGGGTGTCTTCTTCTAGGTAAATCATATCTAGCGCATCTTGTGCCCAGCCATTATCAACAGCTAAGCGCGTTAGCATTCTGTAAGCCACTACTTGTACGGCAGGTGTTTGGCTCCACATGCTGTCGTTTAAACAGTGCCAATGTGTTGGGGTAAGCTCGCTGTTGTTTTCTATTTGATCTTTACAGGTTTGGCAGGTGTAAATGCATTTGTCTGAATGGGTTTCGGTAACAGGAGGCACTTCGTAAACAGATAAGTGTTCGGTTGCGCTGCATAATTCACACTGGTTATTACTGCGCTCGATTAAGGCTTTTTCAATACTCATAAGGCGTTCTTATATAGGAAGAGGTTTACATTTGGCCGTATTATACCCTAGCAAAGGTGGGCGGCGATACTAATCCCTTAAATTTTGTGCGGATATTGGGTTAATGTATTTATCTTCAATGCGTTTTATGTAACCACTGCTATGTAAGTGTGCAAGTGCTTGGTTAATTTTAGGCAGTAACGCTTTGTGTTTAGCAAGTAAACGCACTCTTAAATAACCATGCGAATGCTGGGCGCCAAACTCAGTATTAATATTTAATTGTTTAGACCAATATGCTGCGGTATGAATACCCATAATAGCAACATCAATACGCGCTTTAGATAATGCAATCATTAGCTCTTTTTCAGAGGGAAAATCGACGCGGTTAAATTTTGCATCATCATGGTAGTAGTAGCCAAGTACTGTACCAACCTCTTTAGAGTATAAACTTTGCTTAGTTTGATACTGCGCGACGTTATCAGGCAGTGCGACAATCATTTCGGTTGCGGGGATCAGCGGCTCTGAAAAAATATAGTAAGGGTTATCTCGCTCGCTTTGCGCTAACCATTTCAGAGTGATTATATCAAAATCAATTATGCCGTTTTCTAAGTATTTGGTAATTCGCTTAGTGGGGAGCTCAACGTGATTGGCGGTAATATTTGCTTGCGCCATTAAAGCGGTGATTATTTCTGGCAAAATGCCGGGTTTTTCTGGGTTGCCGGTGTAAAAAGGGTAGTGACTACCTGACGCACTGACATTGTAATTTAGTTCTGGCTGGTTTTGTTGGGCATGAGCAAGCGTAGCAAGATGCAAAATAAATAAGGATAAAAACAACTTTAAAAAATACAAATAAGTAACCTTTGCTAAACTTTTAACCTTGAGTGTTATGTAATTTAACTCCGCTTGCAATGATCCTAGAATCTTCATAGCAGTTGAATTACAGTGTATAACCTAATTGTAATAAACAGTGCCAAATTAGATAGGTTTTTATTAAGTGAATCCCACAAATATTTTTCAGAACGGACAAAAGCTAACACAGTTTGTTGCAAGGCAACCTATTTTTGATGCGCAGCAGAATGTGTTTGCTTATGAGCTGCTTTATCGCGATTCAGCCCATAACGCATTTCCTGTGGGAACATCTGATGAGCAAGCAACTAGCCGTTTGTTTTTTAATACACTGATGATGCTAGGGCCAGACAAACTTACAGCGCATCATTTAGCGTTTATTAACCTTTCTTCAGCCACTATTTTAGAAAACTTTCCTAAATTGTTAGTACCACAAAATTGTGTGTTAGAAATCGTTGAGCGTACGAACAAAATAGCTGAGGTAACTCAGCGCGTGAAAGCGCTCAAGCAAGAGGGATACAAGTTTGCCTTAGATGATTACGATGGCGACGATAAATGGGCGCCATTACTTGCGCATGTAGATTACATCAAAATTGAAATGGACGATGTAATAATTAAAACCAATATGCGCATAAAAAAAATTAAACGCGCTAATCCGCATGCAAAAATTATTGTTGAGCGCATAGAAACTCATGCGCAATTTCACTCGTTAAAACAAGCCGGTTGCGATTTATTTCAGGGTTACTTTTTTGCCCGCCCAGAGATGATCACTTACAAAGATGTGGAGCCGGGTAAGGTGATTGTGTTTGATTTACTGCGCTTTACGGCAAAAGAATCTTTATGCTTTGATGAAATACAAAAACAAGTAGCCAGAGATGTGGCAATTACAGCGCGAGTATTGAAATTAGCGAATGTCCGCTCGGGCAGTACTAAATTAACCATTACCTCTATTTCGCAAGCGGTTGTGTATTTAGGAGAGGACAGCATAAGGCAACTGGTACGCGTGCTGGCGCTGAGCGAATTAGGCGCCGATAAACCCTCAGAACTCACAAAACTTGCCTTAACCAGAGCGCAGTTTATTGCGCTATTGCTAGGGCAAAACCACGCAGAAATGGTTGGTCAGGGCTACTTGGTTGGGTTGTTTTCTGTGATGGATGCAATTTTAGATACAAACCTTGAAGCAATTGTTAAAGAGTTTTCGCTAGATGAAAGTATTGCCCAGGCATTATTAAACAATGAGGGCATCTTAGGGCAAAGCCTTGCGCTTATTAGGGCGTTTGAACTAGATGAAATGGATAAAATAGCGGTGTTAATGCCGGCAATAAACAGTGATTTGCATATAGGTCATATTTTTAATTATGTTCTTGATGCACTGTTGTATAGTGACGAAATTATAGAGGCTATTGCAGAATAAGTATGCGTAATTGGTTATCTATTTTAAGTATTGTGGTTGCATTAGGGCTGTTATTTCCTGGTGTTACCAAACCTGTATTATCGATTGAGGGCAACATTGATAAATCGCAACTCGCCAAAGCAGGTATAGAAATGCTGGCTGAGGAAGGCGATGGCCGTACTCGCAGTATGTTAATGATGTTCTCTAGTATGTTGGGACTTGATAAATTAGAGGGTGAAATAAACGCGTATAGCAAAACACAAAGTATTTGGGGAACCGTAAACGAGCTAGCTAATAATAATAATTTATTTGTAGCGGCGTTAGTTGGGTTGTTCTCTATTGTGATCCCAAGCTTAAAATTACTGCTGCAATTACTGTATTGCTGCTTGTCGCCCAGCAGATTTAAAAATAAGTTAGCTGTGGTTATTTGCGCACTGAGCAAGTGGAGCATGGTGGATGTGTTTGTTATTGCGTTAATAGTGACTTATTTGGCAGGCAATGCACATGGGCAAAGTAGCGATTTACTAATTATGCATAGCACTTTTGGTGAGGGATTTTGGTATTTTAGTGCTTATTGTATTTTTGCTATTTTAGCGAGTAGCTTAATTAAACCGCCTAAAAAAGAAAATTAATTATTTGAGTTAGCTTAATAACTCAAATATTATTACTGGGTAATTTACTTAATAGGTTTTGTTTTGCAGCGTTTTTACTCAAATTTACTCGTTGTTGTGATGCTACTCACGTTTGTGGGGCAAGCCGTTGCGTCTGTAAATCAGCAGTGCGAAATGCCACACATGAGCCTATCAGCAAAGCATGCCACAAATGTAATGAGCGAGAGTAAATTGCATACAGGTATGATGGAGATGGATTGCTGCAGTGATGAAGCAGATGTTCAAAATGATTGTCATTGCCCCATAAATGGCTGTGGAAGCAGCTCTATTTTAACGTCCCCGGCCTTATTTACTGCTTTTTCGTTATCGAGTGAAAAAGTTACCCAGCTTAATAGCGGTATTTCCTCCCCCCCTAGTAATACTTTATATCGCCCTCCTATGTTTGCTTAAACGCAGGATAGGTGTGATACCAATCGACTTGATTATTTAGTCATTTAGCGTGCCAAATAAAGCGTTAACAGCGTTATAAACCCTCATGTAGAACACCTACATGCCGATATTTATGCCTTGTAATCACTCTATTTAACTGTCGCTATAAATAACGACTAATTTAACACCATAGGTATGAGTGAAATTTAGCTATATTCGCTTAAAGCGCCTGTTCTGCTTATTAATTTAAGATTTTATTTTTAATTTTAGATGGAGCAGGCAATGACCCGCACTGTAATCTTTAAAGCTGTATTATTGAGCGCCACCTTATTTGGTGCTGTATTTAATAGTGATGCCATAGCAAAAGCATCAACCCTTAATTTAACGGATGCCATAAACCTAGCGCTCAATAACGAGCCGTGGCTGAGCGCCAGTGAGCAAAAGCAAGCCGCCGCCACAGCGCAAAGTATTGCTGCAGGTACTCTACCAGACCCCGTATTAAGCATAGGTTTGCAAAGTGTACCCGTAGATGGCTTTGCGTTTGATCAAGAAAACATGACGCAGTTAAAACTGGGTATAAGCCAAAGCTTTAGCCGTGGCAATAGTCTGGCACTTAGCCAACAAGCAATAAAAGAAGAAGCACTTGAGCACCCGTGGCTTAGGGCGCAGCGAAAGGCGCAAGTAAAAGCTAGGGTAATGGAGCTGTGGTTAAATGCCTACAGAGCACAGCAAAGTATTGCGTTAATTGAACAAGATAAAGCATTGTTTAGCCAGTTAATTGAAGTTACCGAAGCCAGTTACTCCAGTAGTTTAGGTAAAACCCGTCAGCAAGATATTATTCGCTCACAATTGGAGCTCACACGGCTTGAAGATAAACTGATTGTATTAGCGCAGCAGCTAGATGCCGCTAAACAAGGGCTAGCCCAGTGGTTACCACAGAGCATATTACACCAACCATTAAGCCTAACTTTTACAGCGCCAGCCCCGCTTACCCAATTTAATAGCTTAGACTTTGATGAGCTCATTAAGTTACTTATGGCGCATCCTTCTATGGTGGCTATAGATCAACGTATAGCCGCTAAACGCACACAAGTGAGCCTTGCTAAACAAAGTTATAAACCACAACTTGGCGTAAATATGGGTTATGGCTACCGTGCTGATAACAAAGCTGGTGAATCTAGTGCTGATTTGCTTTCGGTGGGGGTGAGTATTGATTTACCTTTATTTACCGACAACAGGCAAGATCAGCAAGTTAATGCGGCTATTGCTAATGCAGAGGCCATTAAAACCGACAAACGCGTGGCGCTACAAAGCTTAAAAGGACAGTACTTTAAAGAGGTTAGTCAGCTTGAGCGAATTGAGCAGCGCAATACGCTTTATCAAAACACATTATTACCGCAAATGTCGCAGCAAGCTCAGGCTACTTTAAACGCGTATACCCGTGACGATGGCGACTTTTCTGATGTTATGCGCGCGCGTATTAGTGAGCTAAACGCCAAAATAGATGCCCTTAATATTCAAATAGACAAACACATAATTATTGCTCGCTTAAATTATTACGCAGCCAGTTTAGACTCGCTAGTAATGGCTGAGTTACAAGGATAAAACAATGAAAACTAACTTAAAATACCTTGTAGCGCTGCTTATTGGTGCCGCGTTAATGTTTATTACTAATCGTTGGTTGATTGATGACACTGAGCACTTAGCCACAACCGCTAATAATAAAAAAGCGAAGCCGCTGTATTGGGTTGCTCCCATGGACAGTAACTATAGGCGCGATGAACCAGGGCTATCACCGATGGGGATGGAGTTGGTGCCTGTATATGCAAACGCTGAAAACGACAGCCCAGGTACTATAAAAATATCCCCTGAAGTGGTTAATAACTTAGGCGTTAAAACCAGTAAAGTGCAAGTTAAAACACTGCAAAGTGATATTCAAACAATCGGTTATGTGCAATACAATCAAGATCAGTTAACCCATATTCACCCTCGCGTAGAAGGGTGGATAGAAACTTTATTTGTAAAAGCGCAAGGAGAGCCCGTTAGTGTTGGTGAGCCACTTTACACACTTTACTCTCCTCAACTTGTGAACGCACAAGAAGAATTTTTACTCGCAGTAAATAGAAAAAACAGCGTATTGCTCCGAGCTGCTAAGGCGCGTTTAGCGTCGCTAAATGTGTCTGATGGCTTTATTAAGCGCTTAGAAAAAAATAAAAAAGTGATGCAAAACATTACATTTTACGCGCGCCAAAGTGGGGTGCTTGATGAGCTTAATATACGTGAAGGTTTTTATGTTAAGCCTGGCACCTCAATGATGAGCATCGCTAAATTAGATCAAGTATGGGTAGAGGCAGAAGTATTTGAGCGCCAAGCAGCTTTAGTGAGCAAAGGGCTTCCCGTTACAATGACCCTTGATTACATTCAAGGTAAGCAGTGGCAGGGCGTAGTAGATTACATTTACCCAGCACTGAATGCTCAAAATCGCACTTTACGTGTAAGGCTGCGTTTTGAAAATACCGCAGGGCTACTTAAGCCTAATATGTTTGCCCAAGTAAGTATTCACACACACAGTGACTCACCGCAATTAGTTATACCTAAGCAAGCGCTTATTCGTACAGGCGCACAAAACCGAGTAGTACTTGCCCTAGGCAATGGGCGTTTTAAATCGGTGGCGGTAAAAGTAGGGCAAATTAGCCACCATGAGGTGGCTATTCTATCGGGCATTACCAAAGAAGACCGTGTTGTGACTGCTGCGCAGTTTTTAATAGACTCTGAATCGAGTAAAGACTCGGACTTTAAGCGTATGAGCGCACCAAGCACTCACGCCATGAGCGACATGCCTAACATGGAGATGGACAAGGCTGAAGCGGTTCAAACAGCCACTGTAATGGGGACCATAAATAATATAAACGCAGCGCAGCGGGTTATTAATATTAGTAGAGAGGCTATTGCTAAATGGAACAGAGGCCCTGCTACTATGGACTTTATACTTGCTAAAGAGCTTGATATTAGTGCGCTTTCACCTAATCAGCAGGTTCATTTTACGTTTAGCATTATTGAGGGCGAATTTGTAATAAGCAAAATTGCTGAGCACCCTACTGATGAAGGCGCAGCTCATCATTCAATGCATGGGGAGTCATTATGATAGCTGCTGTTATTCGCTGGTCGGTTGTTAATCGTTTTCTGGTCTTGTTACTGAGCATTATTGTATTTGGCGCGGGTATTTACAGTGTTAAACAGACACCCGTTGATGCGCTTCCGGATTTATCGGACGTACAGGTAATTGTTAAAACCAGCTACCCAGGCCAAGCACCCCAAGTAGTGCAAGACCAAGTTACCTTCCCGCTCACCACGGCAATGCTGTCTGTGCCCGGCGCTAAAACGGTGCGCGGCTTTTCGTTTTTTGGCGACTCGTATGTGTATATTATTTTTGATGAAAATACCGATATTTACTGGGCCCGAAGCCGCGTACAAGAGTATTTAAGTCAGGTAGAAAGCCGCTTGCCGGCAAGTGCAAAGGCACAACTTGGGCCCGATGCCACAGGAGTGGGGTGGGTTTATTTATATGCGTTAGTCGATAAAACAAATCAGCTCAATATTAGCCAGCTTCGTAGCTTGCAAGATTGGTTTTTAAAATTTGAACTGCAAAGCGTTGAAGGTGTATCTGAGGTAGCCGCTGTAGGTGGCATGATAAAGCAATACCAAGTGGTTGTAGACCCCGTTAAGTTACGTGCTTATGGCCTTCCTCTTAGTTTGATACAAACTGCAATTAGCCAAGGTAATCAAGAAACTGGCGCCTCAGTAATCGAAATGGCTGAAGCCGAATACATGGTAACCAGCACAGGTTATATTAAAAGTGTCGCCGACTTAGAAGCCATTCCATTAGGAGTTAACGCCCAAGGGAGTGCATTACAATTACGAGATGTAGCGGATGTACGCTTAGGTCCTCAAATGCGACGAGGCATTGCAGAGCTAAATGGCGAAGGTGAGGTTGCGGGTGGCATTGTGGTGATGCGTTATGGCGAAAACGCCCAAGAAACGATTTCTCGGGTAAAAGCAAAACTTGAGTCTTTAAAACAAGGGTTACCCGAAGGGGTTGAAATAATTCCGGTTTACGATCGCTCCACGTTAATAAAAAGCGCGGTTGATAACCTAAGTAGTAAATTGTTTGAAGAGCTCATTATTGTAGCCTTAGTGTGCGTGGTATTTTTATTTCATGTGCGCTCATCGCTGGTGGCTATTATTACCTTGCCTATGGGTATATTAATGGCTTTTATTGTGATGTATTGGCAAGGCGTAAACGCTAATATCATGTCGTTAGGCGGGATTGCAATTGCTATTGGCGCTATGACAGATGGTGCTATCGTAATGATAGAAAACATGCATAAACACATGGAAAAAACGCCACTGACCAAGCAAAACCGCTGGCAAATAGTGACTAAATCGGCCACAGAGGTAGGCCCAGCGTTATTTTTTAGCTTGCTCATTATTACTGTAAGTTTTATGCCTGTATTTATTTTAGAGGCGCAAGAAGGGCGCATGTTTACCCCGCTTGCTTATACCAAAACGTATGCAATGGCAGCCTCTGCCGGTTTAGCTATAACCTTAGTACCGGTGTTAATGGGCTACTTTATTCGGGGTAAGGTCATTTCTGAGCATAAAAATCCTGTTAATAGAGCCTTGGTTGCAGGGTATAAACCGCTGTTAGCCACCGTACTTAAATTTCCAAAAAGTACGTTATTTATTGCATTTATAGTGACGGTTATAGGCTTTTATCCGGTAAATAAAATAGGCAGTGAGTTTATTCCTTTGCTAGATGAAGGCGACTTAATGTATATGCCAACAACTTACCCAGGGCTCTCTATTGGTGAAGCTCGAAAAATTTTACAGCAAACAGACAAGCTCATAGCCTTTGTGCCTGAAGTAAAAACTGTATTTGGTAAAATAGGGCGCGCCGATACCGCAACCGACCCCGCACCGCTGACAATGATTGAAACCTTTATTCAATTTAAGCCCAAATCACAGTGGCGAGAGGGCATGACGAAGCAAAAAATTAAAGCAGAGCTGGAAAGCTTAGTTGCATTACCGGGCCTTACAAATGCGTGGGTTATGCCAATAAAAACGCGAATTGATATGCTTGCCACCGGTATTAAAACGCCTGTAGGTATTAAAATTGCGGGCCCAAGCTTGTTAGAAATTCAAAACATTGGGCAGCAAATTGAGCAATTGTTAAAAGATGTGCCCGGCACAGTCTCAGTGTATTCAGAGCGTGTAGCCACAGGGCGTTATATTAAAGTGGATATAAACCGCGAAAAAGCAGCACGGTATAATCTAAATATAGCCGACATACAACAGGTTGTAGCCACTGCAATTGGCGGCTCAAACGTGACTGAGACAATTGAAGGGCAACAGCGTTACCCGGTAAATTTACGCTATCCGCAGAGCTTTCGTGCTTCGCCTGAAGATTTAAAATTATTACCTATTATTACACCATCAGGCCAACATATTGCACTTGGTGATGTTGCTAATGTATTTATTGAAGATGGCCCTACCGGCATTAAAAGCGAAAATGCGCGTTTAAATGGGTGGAGCTTAATTGATATTAAAGGTAGTGATATTGGCAGCTATGTAGCACAAGCTCAGCAAGTACTTGGCGATAACCTACAATTACCCGCTGGTTATTCAATTACTTGGGCAGGGCAGTACGAATACATGCAACGCGCAAAAGCAAAGCTTACTTATGTGATCCCGCTTACACTCGCGATTATTGTAATACTGCTATACCTTAATTTTAAATGCCTAAGCGAAGTACTTATTATTATTGCCACCCTTCCTTTGGCTATGGTGGGCGGCATTTGGCTGATGTACTTTGAAGCGTTTAACTTTTCGGTGGCAGTGGGTGTAGGGTTTATTGCATTGGCCGGTGTTGCCGTAGAAATAGGCGTCATAATGCTTGTATATTTAAACCAAGCTTATACAGAGCAACGCCAGCAGTGCGAGCAAACTGGAACTGCATTTAACTTACAAGCGTTACAACACGCTATTATGCAAGGTGCAGGGCTAAGAGTGCGCCCCGTAATGATGACGGTAGCTACCATTATTGCTGGCTTATTACCCGTTTTATACGGCACCGGCACCGGTAGCGAAGTAATGAGCAGAATAGCAGCGCCGATGGTAGGCGGGATGCTAAGCGCAATTATACTTACGTTATTGGTTATACCTGCGGTGTATTTACTGTGGAAAAAGCAGCATATTAGTCAATAGGTGTTGTTCTTTGTGAGTTAAAACTTGCTGAATGAAGGGGCGGTTAAATCGCGGCGCACGATTTGTACCCTTGTGAGCTTGATAGCTGCTCCTATTTCAGCCGGCTCTAATAGCACACTGTGGGCAATACCCGTTTTATTGCCCTATAAAAATTACCCGTATTTTGTAACTTGTACCAAATAACCCGCCTAGCTGTTGTTTTTTATTTTTAATGCATTGTTTTTAATTGAGTTTATATTGGCACGGTTTACGCAACCTATACCTTATACAGTCAACTTAGTAAGGAATGCACATGCAAGTTAAAACAATTAAAGAAGTGTACGATTGGACCGTTTTATTTCACACACAAATGGCGGCAAATTTTTACAGCGTTAAGGAGTTACTTGATGAACGTAACGCGATGCTAGTGGACTATTATTTAGATTATGAAAAAAAGTTAGCTGAAGACTTAGTTGGCTTTAAAGCAATTACAGAGATCAACACTTTAGATACTTACAGCTACGAATACTTTGCAGACAACCCCGAGTTAATTACATTTAACGATATTAGCAAAGACCAAGAATTTGATGAAAAGGTGATTCAAAACTACCTCTCTGAGCAGCACAAAAAAGTAATCGAACTTTACGAGTACTTATTAGAGCGCGCTGAGACAGAAAACGGTAAAGAAAAGCTCGAGCAAATTTTAGAGCTTGAAAAGCAAGGCGTTAAGCAAATGATGCAAAGCTCAAACCGACATATGGATATGTAAACCTGATAAAATAACTCGGTTGTTATCTTTATCGGTAAAGCTTCAATACGCCCTTGGGTTTACCCGAGGGCGCTTTATTATGTGTGCTTTACATGGGGCGTAAGTAAAGCAGCAAGCTCACTTTAAAAAGCGCGTGTCGCAATTACATTACTTTAGAACAAAAAATGTCACGGGCTTTTAATAGCCTTATAAAATTAAACGCACTCAAACTGAATCCCTGCTTTTTTAAGATAGAGCTGCTCTTGCTCTAGGTCTGCTTGTAGCAATGTATGCTCTTGCAAATAGCTGTTACTAAACTTAATAAATAACCCTAAGTTGCTTGCGCTTATTTCCATATCCGGCTTTAAGCTCACTTGGCGCTTTTGATTAAATAAAATGGCCAAGCGTAAAATAACAATCAGTTTAAGCACGTGCTTTTGAGAAATGGTTAAAAACTCTGGCAGCTCTGTCAGTTTAATTTTTTTACGATAAAAGCGTATAAGTGAGCTTAAAATAAGTTGCTCTTGCTGCGTAAAACCGGGTAATTGACTATACGCCACTATATAAGCGCTGTGTTTGTTAATCCCCGATGAGTTAATTGATAAACCAATTTCGTGTAATTTTGCTGCCCAAGTTAACAAAGCAATATCGTCGTTATTATCTAAATGCCATACATTTTTTAACTGTTTATAGAGCCAGATGGCCGTATCAGCAACACGCGCTGCATGCGCTTTATCAGCAGTGTAGCGCTCACTTAAGTTATTAATGGTGTTTGAGCGAATATCTTTATGGGCCAGCTTTTGCTGCATTTCGTGCAGCAACCCTTCGCGCAAAGAAAAATCGCTGTAGGTCAGCTCTTTAATGGCAAACTCTGTAAATATCGCAATTAAAATTGCTAAGCCACCGCATATGCTTTGTTGGCGCTCGGGTGTAAGCCCTGCAATAGCTAAGTTATCAATATGTTTAGCACTAATAAACTGTTGTTTTAACGCGAGTAAATCGTCGTAAGTAATGTTAGGTTGTTGCGGGTTTGTGGCGCTTATCATCGCTAAGATTGACTTTATAGTGCCCGAGGTGCCAATTACTGATTGCCAATTTTCGCTTACATAATTAGAAAAAATGGCTTCAAGCTCCTGCTCGGCTCTTATTTGCGCTTTGTTAAAGCGTTTGGCCGTTATTTTTCCATCGCTAAAAAACTGCTTTGTAAAGCTAACGCAGCCCATATTACGGCTAGATAAAAGCTTATGCTTAAAATGTTTACCTATTATAAGTTCGGTACTGCCACCGCCAATATCGATCACTAAACGGTTTTCTTCATTATGAACATAATGCGCAACGCCCTGATAAATAAGGCGTGCTTCTTCTTGACCTGCAATTACATCAATATGAAAAGGAAACACAGCGCTAGCTTGGGCTAAAAAGGCGTTAATATTTTTAGCGCGCCTAAAAGTGTAAGTGGCAGCTACCTTTACATTACTTGCGGGGAACTCATGTAAGGTTTTAGCAAATTGCTTTAGTACCACGAGGGCGCGGTCTATTGCAGCTTGGCTTAAGCGAAATTTATCATCTAGTCCATCGGCTAAATAAACGCGTTGTTTTTCTTTGTGCAAAATTTGCAAAGTGCCGTTTACTTCTCGGGCAACCACTAAATGAAAGCTGTTGGAGCCTAAATCAACTGCGGCTATTGAAGGGTGATCATTCATTATAATAAGTGTGTTCCCATTTTTTTAGATAATCGTAAATTGCTATCTGAGAGCGAATTTTTTTACGGTTACCCCTTCTTACATAAGCGTTTTTTTGCTCGCTATCAATAATGCGTGCTTTGGTACGGTCTTTAAATTGTAGCTCTAATATATCAACTATAAGGCGTTTTAACTTAACATCCAAAATAGGAACACCTACTTCAACACGATGATCTAGGTTACGTGTCATCCAATCAGCAGAAGATATAAATACTTTTTCATCGCCATTGTTACCAAATACCATTACGCGAGGATGCTCTAAAAAGCGATCAACAATACTAATTACCTTAATATTATCGCTAAGTTTAGGCACGCCAGGGATGAGCGAGCACATGCCACGTACAATAATTCTAATTTTAACGCCGATTTGACCAGCTAGGTAAAGCCTGTCTACCAGCTCTTTATCGACGAGGTTATTTATTTTTACCGTTATTTTGCCTGGTTTGTTGTTTTTAACATGGTCAATTTCGTTATTGATTAAATTAAGCAGCGTTTCACGGGCATTAATTGGCGAAAGCATTAAGTAGTCAAATTTGAACGGTTTATAACTGCTTTCTATAAATCTAAATACGCTGTCGCTTTCTTCACAAATACCAGTGTGGCGAGTAAATAGGCTAAAGTCAGTGTAAATTTTGGCTGTTTTTTCATGGAAATTACCTGTGCCAATATGAGCATATTTTACTATTTGGCCTTTTTCTTTACGGTGCACCACACATAATTTGCTGTGCACTTTTAGTGCGGGTATACCAAAAATTACTTTAATACCTGCACTGCTTAGCACCTTTGCCCATTCAATATTATTTTGCTCGTCAAAACGTGCTTTTAGCTCAACCATAACGGTCACTAATTTACCGTTTTGAGCGGCATTAATTAACGATGAAATCAGCCTAGATTTGCTCGCTACACGATAAATATTAACCTTTATTTGCGTAACTTTTGGGTCGAAGGCCGCTTGGCGCACATATTCAAGCACATGATTAAAAGTGTGGTAGGGGTAATACAGTAAAATATCTTGCTCGCTAATAGCGTCAAATACACTGGCATGTTTATTAAACGCACTACTTTGCAAGGCTGGGAGGGGTTTGTTTTCTAAATATTGGCGCCCTACATTAGGAAACGATATAAAGTCTCTAAAATTACGATAACGCCCCCCGGGGATTAACGCATCATGATGCGTGACACCGAGGCGCTTTTTCATCACTTTTAGCATGTTTTCAGGCATGGCTTGATCGTAAACCAACCTTACTGGCTCAGCATAAATACGTTGTTTTAACCCTTTGGACATTTTATCAAGTAAGCCAGCCTCTAGCTCGTCGTCTAGGTTGTACTCTGCATCGCGAGTTAATTTTATTGCATAACCGGCAATGCTTTTATAAGAAAAAAAGCTACTAAATACATCGTTTAAAAAGTAAGTGATGACATCATCAAGCATTACAATGGTTTTATGACGGCGGGTTTTTTCTGGAGGCAGGTTTATAAAGCGATCAACCCTGTCGGTGGGTACTTCAAGCATTGCGTAATAACTTTTTTCATCACTCATCTCTACAAATAAGTAGGTCATGGTGTCGTTTATATAGGTAGAGAAGTCTTTGTTCTCGTTTAGCAAAATAGGAGAGGTATGTTGCAGAACGTGATCATGAAAGTAATTTTTTAACCAGTTTAAATGAAACTCACTGAGCTCATCAGGGCGACTAACATGAATGTTATGATGGTTTAAGTCGGTTAATACCTGCTGATGTATGTGGTTAAATTTTTTACCTAACTGGAGTACTTTTTTTTGTATCTCACTAAGCAGTATTTCGTCTTCTTCAAAATTAGCATCGGGGAGTTTATTTAATAAAATTCGGCGCTTTACATCAGCAACGCGTACTCTAAAAAATTCATCTAAATTATTAGAGAAAATGCCCAAAAAACGCATGCGCTCAATAATCGGATTGTTTTTATCTTTAGCCTCTTGTAGTACACGCTCGTTGAATGACAGCCAGCTTAATTCTTTTGCAAAATATTCAGTTGTTTGAGGGGGTTCTATATGGGCATTCATATCTATTCCGTTATCAGGATATGTTTCAAATTTAATTTGGGGCTGTGCGTGCGCTTATGAGGTTTAAATGTAAAAAGCGATAAAAGTAGTAATAATCAGCCCTTTTTACTCAAACATACGCCAGTTAGATGACATAAAAATGACTACCATGTCATTTTTATGTCAACGGCGTTTGGGCTATGCCTCTTCAATATCTACAATTAAATCACTGGTAATCGATTCAAGTGCATCAATAACTTCTTCTTTATTCATACCACTGGGTAAGGTGACAGTCGCTACGGCACTAAAAATAGGCACTCCCCAATTTGGCGCACTTTGTTGCCTTGAGTTTAAGTGAGTAATGCTAGCGCCTTTGTGGCGTATTACACTTGCCAGCTCCTGCACAATGCCCGGGCGGTCATTGCCAGTAATGACAAAATTTATTTGTTCTTTGCTACTTGGCTCTACTTCTGTGTTGCCAGTTTCAATCCGCACGTCGAGTTTAGGTAAGGCATTTAATTCGTTTTGCAATGCTTCAAAGTGCTCTTGCGCTACTTCTACCTGAATAATACCGGCAAAGTGGCCTAGTAAGTGGCTTAAATTACTGCTCAGCCAGTTACCCTTGTTTTGCAAGATAACCGATGAAATACTTTCTACTAATCCGGGCCGGTCTTGCCCTAAAATGGTGATTACCAACTGCTTCATAAATAGCTCTCTCTAAGCCTGAAAATGTAAATGCGTAGGCATTAAGTGTTTATAACGTTTCTATCATTGTAGTGGGTAATATAAACGCATAAAAACTAATTGTTTATTATTACTTATTTGTGTCTTTATCGTTGAGTTTTTTTAACTTTAGCGCTGCGGTCTGGTTTCGTTATACATAGATTTAGTATTGTCTGCGTTAAATTGTTTGTCCAATAAAAGCACAAATTAGTTCCTTCAAGAACATAAATACACTCTGAATTTATTAACAATTTTATAGCATTTTTGATAATAAGTGTCATTTATGAACCATAACATTTACTTTTTTAATGTTTTGAGCGCTATGTACTTTATTTAACCATAAAAGTGTTAACAACTGATGCGCCATAAAAGCATAAATTTAGTCATCTCCAGCAGGGCAGTAAAACGCGTTATTAAATAGCTAAATAGGCACTAATTTAGGGCGTTTATATTAAATATTTCCCCTTTTTTGTATCGATTTATGTTGTGGCATATCAGTGAGTAACAATTAAGCAAGCGCTGTCATTAGAAAAAAGGACTGATTTTAAAGCGTTTAGGCGGGTATTTATTACATCTGTAACATTACTGTCATCTTGATGAAATATAATTTGCGCAACGACAGAATTAAAGGGTGTTTTGATGACTTCCAATCCGAATAAGCCGACTTTAAATACGGATCGAAGCCGTCTATTTAAAGACCGGTTTGCAAAGTGGGGTATTTCCGCAGGCGGAGTAATGGTATTAATAGCATTGTTATTAATATTCTTTTACCTTCTTTATGTAGTACAACCAATTTTTGAATCAGCAAAAGTAGAAAAACGTAACAGTTTTAACGTTGCTAATGCTGAACAAATTGTGGGCTTAGGTGTTGAGGAGCAAACTGAGGTTGCTTTTTTACTCTCTCAGCAAGGAAAGGTAGATTTTTATAGTGTGCAAGATGGCAGCTTTGGTAAAAAGCTTAAAACATTAAGCGCCGAGCTACCTAGTGATGCATCAAGCTTTGCAAACAGTGCGCCGTTTCAGGGGCATTATGCGTTTGGTTTAGAAAATGGCTCAGTGGTGCTGGTAGCACCTAAGTTTTTAGTTACTTTTCCTAACAACGAAAGAAAGCTAACGCCACGTTTAGATTATCCACTTGGCAAAATGGCATTAGAAGTTGACGAGCAAGGTGCTGCCATTAAGCGTTTTGCATTTAGTCATTACGAAGATAAAACAGCCGTGGTTGCTTTAACCGAAGACAAACGCGTTTTATTTAGCAGCTTTGTTGCTGAAGAAAACATGTTTACCGGTGAAGTAGAATGGGTAGTTGAGCGCACTGAGCTTAATATTGAAGGCCGTGTTGATGAGCTTCTAATTTCGCCAGACACCACCCGCACATTTGTACGTTCGGCAAATCAAATTTATGTTTACGATACACGCTACCCAAGCGAAGTAGAGCAAATTCAACTGCTTTCGGCTAACGAAGAAAGTGCTAACTTAGTGTCTGCGCAGCTACTTGCTGGTGCTAACTCACTCATGCTTGCAAACGATAACGGTGAAGTATCGCAGTGGTTTGAAGTAAATACAGACAGCGGCCGTGAGTATCAAAAAATTCGCTCGTTTGAAACAACTAAACAAAGCAAGCTGAACATTTTTACCGAGTTTTATCGTCGAACTTTCTTCACTACAAGCAGTAATGGTGAGCTAGGTGTGTATTACACCACAAGTGAGGCAAAACTTTGGCAAGGTAAAGTAAGTGATGGCGAGATTAAAAACTTTGCTATAGCTCCGCGCTCAAATGCCGCCCTTATTTTAGCCGATAACCAACTAACCGTATTAGAAATTCATAATGAGCACCCAGAGGTTACCTGGTCTGCACTATGGCAAGAAGTGTGGTACGAAGGTTACCCTGAGCCTGGTTATATTTGGCAATCTACATCAGCAAGTGATGACTTTGAGTCTAAATTTTCTTTGGTTCCTATTTCGTTTGGTACGTTGAAAGCAGCGCTTTACGCCATGCTATTTGCAGTACCCATTGCGCTTTCTGCCGCTATTTACACCGCTTACTTTATGTCGAGCGAGCTGCGTAAAGTGGTAAAGCCAACGGTAGAAATTATGGAAGCCCTCCCGACTGTAATATTAGGCTTTTTAGCAGGCCTGTGGTTAGCGCCACTTATAGAAGAGCACCTACCAGCTATTGTCGGCTTATTGATTTTATTACCGTTAGGTGTGCTAGCAACAGCACTAGGTTGGACTAAGTTACCAGCGAGTATTCGCCATAAAATCCCTGAAGGGTCGCACTCTATTTTACTTATTCCGGTTGTATTATTTATAGGCTGGGTATCGTTTGCAATGAGCGAAACAGTAGAGCTTTGGATGTTTGACGGCAATGTACGTCAATACCTAACCAATGAGCTTGGTATGACGTTTGACCAACGTAACTCTTTAGTGGTGGGGATTGCGATGGGCTTTGCCGTTATTCCTACTATATTCTCGATTGCAGAAGATGCCGTATTTAGTGTTCCTAAACACTTATCAAATGGCTCACTAGCACTTGGTGCTACGCAGTGGCAAACGCTAGTACGTGTTGTACTACTTACAGCAAGCCCAGGTATTTTCTCTGCTGTAATGATGGGACTTGGCCGTGCAGTAGGCGAAACCATGATTGTATTAATGGCAACAGGTAATACGCCAATTATGGATTGGAGTATTTTCCAAGGTATGCGTACGCTTGCAGCAAACATTGCGGTAGAAATGCCTGAATCAGAAGTAGGCAGCTCGCACTATAGAATATTATTCTTAGCAGCATTTGTACTATTCATATTCACCTTTATTTTCAACACAGTGGCTGAGTTTGTTCGTCAGCAACTGCGTGAAAAATACAGCTCAATGTAAGTGGAGAGACACGACATGGTAAAGCAGTGGTTTAAGTCTGGTTCTCCTTGGATTTGGATGACAGGTGGTGCGGTAAGCATCAGCTTAATTTCAGTTCTCGGTTTATTAGCAATGATAGCTTGGAAGGGATTAAGCTTTTTCTGGCCATCAGAGGTAGTTCAATTTGAGCTAGAAGGGTCTATTTCAAAACAAACCATAATTGGTGAAGTTTACGACCGAGAACTTGTGCCTACAGCGCGTTTAGCTGCAACAGGTATTGATGTATCAGATTTTAATAAAGACGAAGTTGAGCGTTTACTTATAAAAACAGGTAACCGCGAATATGTAGATTTAGATTTTCGTTGGATATTAGAAACCGATATTACTGAGCAAAGTACACCGGCTACGCTTGCTGTATTTGAGCGCAGTAAAAACGGTAACTTTTATGGCTACATAGAAGGTGTAATTAAAGATGGAAAGCCGGTTACTGGCGATAAAATCGAAACCTTACATGAGCTAGTAGAGCGTGCGGTTGATTTAAACGACGAAGCGCTTGATTTACAAAATGGCGACATCGGTCATATCAACTACGAATTAGAGCGTCTTCGCTTACAAGAAAAAGCGTACCTACTTGATGACGAACTAACCGATGAGCGTGTTGCTGAGCTTGCTCAAGCACGTGCCGAGTTACGTAACGAATACGCAGTACTTGAAAAAGAGTTATTTGCACTGCGTAAAAAAGCCAAACGTGACCAAGTTTTAGTTAAGGACATGCGTGGTGAAGTAGTCACCATTCCACTGTATCAAGTGCTTGATGTTTGGTTGCCTAACGACATGGGCTTTTTCTCAAAATTAGGTCATTACTTTGTGCAACTGGGTAAGTTTGTATCAGACGACCCACGTGAAGCAAACACCGAAGGCGGCGTATTCCCTGCTATATTCGGTACAGTATTTATGGTAATGCTAATGGCCGTTATTGTGACCCCATTTGGTGTTGTAGCTGCAATTTACTTACATGAATACGCAGCTAAAAATGCAGTAACTAAGATGATTCGTATTGCGGTAATTAACCTTGCCGGTGTACCGTCTATTGTTTACGGTGTATTTGGCTTAGGCTTTTTTGTTTACATGTTAGGTGGTAGCCTCGACCAACTGTTTTACCCAGAAGCTGCGCCTACGCCAGTATTTGGCACGCCGGGTGTTATGTGGTCTGCGCTTACATTAGCTATTCTTACATTACCGGTTGTTATTGTATCAACCGAGGAAGGTTTATCGCGTATTCCTAGTACAGTGCGTGATGGTTCATTAGCGCTTGGTGCAACCAAAGTAGAAACCTTGTGGCGTATTATTATTCCTATGGCAAGCCCAGCAATTATGACAGGTTTAATACTTGCTGTTGCTCGAGCGGCCGGTGAAGTTGCGCCGTTAATGCTCGTAGGTGTTGTAAAAATGGCCCCTACGTTACCACTTGATGGCAACTTCCCTTATTTTCACTTAGATAGAAAGTTCATGCACTTAGGCTTTCATATTTATGATGTGGGCTTTCAAAGCCCGAATGTTGAAGCGGCACGCCCGCTGGTATACGCAACGGCCTTCTTATTAGTGTCGGTGATTATTACCCTCAACATAACAGCGATAGGAATACGTAACCATTTACGTGAAAAATTCAGATCGCTTGAACACTAATTAGTAAAGAATTATAGGTAACAAACATGATTACAGTCGCTCCACAAGTAAACCAAGCTAACAAAAGCTTGAAGTTAGACTTAGAAAACTTAACTGATGACCAAAAAGCGTTAGAGATTAAGGACCTTGATCTTTACTATGGTGAAAAGCAAGCGCTTAGCAAAGTAAATATGAATATCCCGAAAGGCCAAGTTACGGCGTTTATCGGTCCATCGGGTTGTGGTAAATCAACGCTATTGCGTTGTATTAACCGCATGAATGATTTAGTTGATGTGTGTCGTATTGAAGGTGAAATATTACTTCACGGCCAAAACATTTACGATAAAAGTGTAGATGTAGCCGCGCTTCGTCGTAACGTGGGTATGGTGTTTCAGCGTCCTAACCCATTTCCTAAATCAATTTATGAAAATGTGGTTTATGGCCTACGCTTACAAGGTATTAAAGAAAAGCGTAAGCTAGATGAAGTGGTAGAACAATCACTTCGCGGTGCGGCTTTATGGGATGAAGTAAAAGACAGATTACACGATAGCGCATTTGGCCTATCGGGTGGTCAGCAACAGCGTTTAGTTATTGCCCGTTCAATTGCGATTGAGCCTGAAGTACTATTACTTGATGAACCAACATCGGCACTTGATCCAATTTCTACTTTGGTTATTGAAGAGCTAATTAACGATTTAAAGAACAAATTTACCGTTGTTATTGTGACACATAACATGCAACAAGCAGCACGTGTATCTGATCAAACGGCCTTTATGTACATGGGCGAGTTGATTGAATACTCAGACACAAATACCTTATTTACAACGCCAAGCAAAAAGAAAACGGAAGACTACATTACAGGCCGTTACGGCTAGTCATATACGTTTTAGTGTTGTAAACGAATTTAAGAGAAGGTAATTATGGAACATAATATAAATAAGCATATTTCTGGGCGCTTTAACCAAGAGCTAGAAAATGTTCGTAACCATGTACTTAACATGGGTGGCCTAGTTGAGCAGCAGCTAAGCAGTGCATTAGATGCAGTAAGTCGTAATGATGCTGAACTGGCACAAAAAGTACGCCAGAACGATTACAAAGTAAATGCAATGGAAGTTAGCATTGATGATGAATGTACGCGCATCATTGCTCGTCGTCAGCCTGCTGCGAGCGATTTACGCTTAGTAATTGCCATTGCAAAAACGATTGCCGATTTAGAGCGCATTGGCGATGAAGCAGAGCGCATTGCTAAAGTGGCTTTGGATTCATTTACTAAAGATCAGCAAGATTTATTAGTGAATATTGAAAACATGGGTCGCCAAGTTTTAAAAATGCTACACGATGTACTTGATGCGTTTGCGCGCATGGATGTACAACGCGCCTTTGAAGTACATAAAGAAGATGCAAAAGTTGACCGTGAATATGAAGCAATCACGCGTCAAATTATGACTTACATGATGGAAGATCCACGTTCAATTCCTAAAATTATGGATTTAGTATGGTCTGTACGTTCATTAGAGCGTATTGGCGACCGTTGCCAAAATATTGCGGAATACATTATTTATTTTGTAAACGGCAAAGATATTCGTCATACATCTCAAGAAGATATAGAAAAATCGTTGTAGGTTTTTATCTATCATTCTTTTTTATTAAAGCGGCTTAGTGCCGCTTTATGCATTGTTAGCCATGATGAAATAATAAAAAGCGTTCACAATCGCGGCTAATACTGTAAAATTCGTGCTGCAAAGCATATCAATTTGATTAAAGGGTCAGTTATGCCTACAAACGCGTTTTTAGGAGTATTTGCAAAATCTCCTATCAAACCAATGGAAGAACACATCAAGAAGGTTCATCAAGCAAGTAAAGCCTTGATACCTTTTTTTAATCACGTATTTAAAGAAGAGTGGCAGCAAGCAGAAGAGCTTCGCTTAACTATTCGTAATTTAGAGCGTGAAGCTGATGATATGAAAAGAGATATACGCTTACAATTACCGCGTGGTTTATTCATGCCGGTAGAGCGTACAGATCTGCTCGAACTCGTAACTCAACAAGATAAAATAGCAAATAAGGCTAAAGACATTGCAGGGCGCGTAATTGGCCGTGAAATGACAATTCCTAGCGCTATGCAAGCAGACTTTTTAGCTTATCTAACACGTTGTGTTGATGCGACTAAACAAGCATCAAAAGCAATTAATGAGTTAGAAGAATTGTTAGAAACGGGCTTTAAAGGTCGCGAGGTGACTTTAGTAGAAAAAATGCTCGTAGAATTGGATGCCATAGAACAAGACACGGATGAAATGCAAATTAAAGTACGCCGCCAACTACGCGATGTAGAAAGCGAGCTAAACCCAATTGATGTTATGTTTTTATACAAAATAATTGAATGGGTTGGCGAACTTGCAGATATTGCAGAGCGCGTAGGATCACGTCTTGAGCTGATGCTAGCTCGTTAATTTATAAAAATCAGTTCAAACGAAAGATTAAGGTTACACAATGGATATCATTGCATCTTACGGCACGGTATTAGTTTTAATTGCCGCAGCAGTCGGCTTTTTTATGGCTTATGGTATTGGCGCGAACGACGTTGCTAATGCGATGGGTACTTCGGTAGGTTCAAAAGCGTTAACAATTAAACAAGCAATTATTATTGCTATGATTTTTGAATTTGCTGGTGCTTACTTAGCAGGTGGTGAGGTTACATCAACAATCCGTAAAGGTATTATTGATGCTGCGCCTTTTACTGCTCTCCCTGATTTAATGGTTTTAGGTATGATCTCTGCGCTTTTTGCAGCGGGTGCTTGGCTATTAATTGCCTCATTTTTAGGTTGGCCTGTTTCAACAACTCACTCAATTATTGGTGCAATCATTGGTTTTGCATTAGTTGCAGTGGGTACAGAGGCTATTCAATGGAATAAAGTAGGTGGTATTGTAGGTAGCTGGATTATTACACCTGCTATTTCGGGCTTTATTGCTTACTTAATCTTTATGAGTGCGCAAAAGCTGATTTTTGATACTGATGCACCACTTAAAAACGCAAAACGCTTTGTACCTTTGTACATGGGTTTAGCGGGCTTTATTATGGCGCTAGTAACAATTAAAAAAGGCTTAAAGCATATAGGTATTAACCTAGGCGCTACTGAAGGCTATTTAATTGCGATCGCGATTGCTCTGATTGTGGCTATTATTGGTAAAATTGCGATTTCACGTTTAAATATCGACCCTAAAGCCGATAAACAAATGCAATTTAATAACGTAGAAAAAGTATTTGCGGTATTAATGGTATTAACAGCGTGTTGTATGGCGTTTGCGCATGGCTCAAACGATGTAGCGAATGCAATTGGTCCACTTGCTGCGGTTGTGAACATTGTTGAAAGCAACGGTGAAATTGCTAAAAAAGCGGCTATTGCTTGGTGGATTTTACCACTAGGTGGTTTTGGTATTGTTGCCGGTCTTGCTATTTTAGGTAAAAAGGTAATTAAAACGATAGGTGAAGGTATTACTCACTTAACGCCTAGCCGTGGTTTTGCTGCCGAATTAGCTGCTGCGTCTACCGTTGTTATTGCATCAGGTACAGGTATGCCAATTTCTACTACTCAAACCTTAGTTGGTGCGGTATTAGGTGTAGGTATGGCACGTGGTATTGCTGCACTTAACATGGGTGTTATCAGAAACATTGTAGTTTCTTGGGTAATTACATTGCCAGTTGGCGCTGCCCTTGCTATTGTTATTTTCTACGTACTAAGAACCGCGTTTGGGGTTTAACAAAAAAGTACTCAAAGACTTTTAGCTTGAAAAGATCTCAACGCCCTAGGTGTTGGGGTCTTTTTATTTGTGGAAAGAAAAAATGACCAACCTACCAAGTATTAAACAGCTACAGTATTTATTAGCTGTACATCAGCACCAGCATTTTGGCCGTGCAGCAAGTGCGTGCTTTATTGGGCAATCTACTTTAAGCAGTGCAATTCAAAACCTTGAAGAAACACTCGGTTGTCAGCTAATTGAGCGAGAAAATCGCAGCCTTATGTTTACCAGTATTGGTGAAGAGGTCGTGGAGCGCTCTCGTAAAATTATTAACGATACAATTAGTTTAAAAGAGCTAACCAAAAGCTTTTTAACGCCACTCAGTGGTAAGTTAGTGGTAGGGGTTATACCCACTATCGCCAGCTTTATAGCGGCGCCTTTGTATCACTTTTGTAAGCAAACCTTTTGCGATTTAGAGTTGGTACTTGTTGAAGATACCAGCGACAAGTTATTAGATAAGCTTGAACACGGCCATATTGATTTAGCCTTATTAGCCTTACCGTACCAAACGGAGAAGTTTCATACTCAAGTATTGGCTAAAGATCACTTTAGTTTAGTGCACCATAAAGATTACAGCCCTGCTAAAGGCGTTGAAGACTTTAACTTGCTACCCGATGCTAGTGTGTTTTTATTAGAGCGAGAGCATTGTATGACGGGGCATGCATTGAGTGCGTGTCATCTAAACCGCTCAAGCTGTATTAACCCTTTTGAAGCTGCAAGCTTACATACCTTATTAAGCATGGTAGAGCATCAGTTAGGGGTTACATTTTTACCGCAAATGGCGATTAATGCGGGCATTCTTAAAGATAAAAACATGATAGCAACCCCATCGCAAGGCGATGCCTACAGAGATATAGGCATACTGTGGCGTAAAACCACAGGAAGAATTCGCGACTTTAAGTTATTCAGCCAACAGCTAGAAGTGTTTTTAGCTCGCCAATGTAGCTTAGATTTTGAGAGTTAAGCCTATTTACCTTTAAGGTTAAAATGTAGCAGTAATATGTTGTTTTAGGTAAACAGGGTCTGAGCAGTGTGGTTATTGGCCACTATTAAGCACTCGCGTAGCATAAACAAAACAGCAGCCTACAAGGGCTGCTGTTTGCTATGTGTTTGGCTTTCAAAGGGTTCGAGTTCGGGTAGAAAAAGCAAGTAAATCCAAACCACTACATTAAAATACGGGAGTAGGCCTAAAGTAGCAAATACGCCTACTGGGTAGCCCTTTAGCTGCGCGTACCGGTAGCACTGATACGCAATTACACAATGTATTATGAGAAGTAAAATAATCAACTGCGCCATACCTTCCTCCTTAAACCTGACAAGCTTTAACCTCTATGTAATTGCTAGTCATGTATGCTTATAGGTAATGTCATGTTTTTATTGTTAAATCATCAAAATAACAAGACATTTACTAAGTGGTACGTAAAGTATAGGCAATAAGTGCAATAATGATAGTAATAAAATGCTTAAAACTGTTTAAAAATGTTTAGCTGGCGCTAGTGTGTTGTTGGATAAAAGGTTTCTTCTGGTAAATAATTTTAAGCGTCGATTGTACTTTTTCTACAGGCACAGGACGGGCAATAAAATAGCCTTGTCCGTAGTCCACACCAATCTCTTTTAGTGCAAAAAATATCTCTTCGCTTTCTACGTATTCTGCCACAGAGCGCTTATCAAGGGAGCGGCTTATATCGTTAATGGCCTTAACCAGTGCTAAGTCAATGGGGTCGTTAATCATGTCGCGTACAAACGAGCCATCTATTTTTACATGCTGTGCAGGTAACTGTTTTAAATAGTTAAATGTACTAAACCCTGTCCCAAAATCATCAATAGAAAAATGACAGCCTAAACTGTTAAGTTTTTCTATCATTTTACGGGTGGCTTTTAAATTGTTAACTGAGGCCGACTCGGTGATTTCAAAAATAATACGCGAAGGCGGTACGTGGTATTTTTCTAGGCTCGATTCTATATGTGGCAATAAGCGCTCATCTAAAAACGATTGAGCAGAGAGGTTAATAGCCACTTGGTTTAAATCTGGGTGCTCAGCCACGCTAGCAATGGCATTGCGAATAACACATTGGTCCATTAAAAAGGTGTCGTTTAGCAGCTCAAGAGAGGGAATAAATTGATTAGGGAAAATAAGTTTATCGTCTACTTTTAAACGCAGTAACGCTTCAAAATAAGCCACTTTATTGGCTTTAAAGTCCCATATAGGCTGGTAGTGCAGCTCTACGTTATCTTGCTGAAGTGCTTGTCGAATCTCATGCCCCCACTCAAGCCCGGTTTGCAAGGTGTTATTTTGCGCATCTTCTTTTGAGTAGCAGTGCACTAGGTTACGGCCTAAACTTTTAGCAATATATAAGGCAATATCGGCTTGCTTAAGGCACTCACTCGGGTCGCAATTTTTAGCCGTTATTTGCGTTAAGCCAATAGAGCAGCTGATTGAATACACTTGATCTTCTGATTTAAACTCGTGCTGTTCAATCGCGCTACAAATACTCTCTGCAATTAGGTGAGCGTCAAGCAGCTGCGTATTTTTTAAAATAACAGCAAATTCGTCACCGCCTATTCTACACACTAAATGTTTAGCGCTAATGTTTGCTTCAAATAATTGAGCTACATCTTTTAGTACAATGTCGCCTTGTTGGTGGCCTTTGCTGTCGTTAATTATTTTAAAATGATCTAAATCGATGTAAATAAGTGCGTGCTCTACATCACCATAGGTGTGCTTGGTTTGGCATATTTTATTGAGTTGTTGATCAAAATAATAACGATTATGTAAACCTGTTAGCGTATCGTGCAAGGCTAAGTGGCGCAGCTTTAATTCAGCTTGTTTACGCTCGTGTATGTTGTCGATTGTGGCAGTAATGGTGGCATTATTACGGCTGTTTTTTATTAGCTGTAAGCGGCATTCCACCCAAATCTGATTGCCATTTTTATGATTAAGTTGAATCTCGACTTGCTGTTGGTGCATGCCGCCATTAAGAATATCGTTAATGGTCGTATTTAGTTTTACTTGGCATTCATCAGAGCAATAATCGATTAATGATTTTTGCAAAGACGATTTAACCCCAAAGCCACTTAGTGTTTCCCAAGCAGGATTGATAAAGCGAATTTTACCTTGTTGGTCAAGCTCTAAAACCACCGTATTTAAATGCAGCAAAATACGTTGGTGCGCCGAAAACAGCTCTTTGTAGCGTACTTCGCTAATACTTAACTGCTCAACCTTTTGGGCAAACTCAGCATAACTAACCATAAAGTCTTCACGGCGCGCAGCATGGTCACATACTTTATTTAAAAACGACGGGTCGTATGGCGCTCTTATAAAGTCGGTAACACCGGACAGCAGCAGCTGCTCTGCATAGTCGGCATCGTTATTATCAATAATAGTTACAATGGCTTGTTTAGGGTTATGTTGTAGTATTTCTTCAACTAAAACACTTGAAGTATCTGCGCGCGACGCGGTTGCATCAAGCAGTACAATAGCAAATTGTTGTTGGTTGTAAGCATTTAAAGCACTTTGGCTTGAGGTGACATGGGTAATGGCAAAATTGAGCTTAAGTTGCTCCGCTATTTCATCGGCTTTTTGCGCTATTGGCTCAAGCAAGAGTAAATTAAGGCGGCTGCTTTTTTCTAAATGCGTAGACAGAACATTGGCCAGCACCTGCGGCAGCATATCTTGGTGCTCAAAAGGCAGTACGGCATCTATGCCATAACTACGAGCGGTGGTTTCTGCTATACGCTCACAATAAATAGGGGGAATAAGTAAAATAGGGGTGTTTTTAGGTGTTTTAAGTAAGCCTGAGCGGATCATGCGAGAAAAACGCCAACCATCTATTTTCCCCACGCTTAAGCCCGTAATAATCATGTTTACTGGCTGCTTTTTTAACAGGGTGAGTGCATCTAGGCTATCTGCGGCTTCAATAAATTCAAATACGTTTAAGTACTCTAAAGTGGCGCGTATAGTGCGGCGTTCTTCGCTACTTGCGTTTAGAATGAGCAACTTCAGCTTATCTGCCACTTTTTTATAACCCCAAAACTAAACCATCATTATTAAGGACAGTAAGAATAATGATATTTACCAATAAGAACAAGATTATTTAAAGTAGTTACTCAAATGTATCTAAAATAGGGCGAATCCTCTCAACTGTGGTAGATATCTTGAGCTTAGCCGAGGATAGATATACACTTGGCGCGATTTTAATGATGTGGAATACCGACTATGCGCGTGGCTGACTTTAGCTTTGACTTACCTGATGAATTAATTGCTCGTTTTCCTAAACAAGACAGAACCAGCAGCCGTTTACTAACCCTAGATGGCCCAACTGGCAACGTTGAACATAAAGTGTTTAGCGACCTACTTGATTTAGTAAACGAAGGTGACTTATTAGTATTTAATAATACCCGCGTTATTCCTGCTCGTATGTTTGGCCAAAAAGCCTCTGGCGGTAAAGTCGAAGTACTTGTAGAGCGTGTAGTTGATGAACACCGCGTACTTGCCCATGTAAGAGCAAGTAAGTCGTTAAAGCCTGGTAACGAAGTTATTTTAGAAGGCAAAGCAAAAGCGACAATGATTGCGCGTCACGATACGTTATTTGAGCTTGAATTTGATCGTAGCCAAAATGTACTCGATATTCTAAACGATATTGGCCACATGCCTTTACCTCCTTACATTGACCGCCCAGACACCGAAGCTGACCGCGAGCGTTATCAAACCGTTTATGGCGAAAAGCCCGGTGCAGTAGCAGCGCCTACAGCAGGGCTGCATTTTGACGATAAGCTAATGGCGGCATTAAAGCAAAAAGGCGTAAACATGGCGTTTGTTACGCTACATGTGGGCGCAGGTACGTTTCAGCCGGTGCGTGTAGAAAGCGTAGATGAGCATGTAATGCACTCTGAATATATTGAAGTACCTGATGAGGTGGTTCACGCTGTTGCTAATACAAAAGCTAACGGTGGGCGTGTTATAGCTGTGGGAACTACCTCTGTGCGCTCGCTGGAGTCGGCAGCAAAAGTACACGGCGGTAAATTAGAGAGCTATTTTGGCGATACCGATATTTTTATTTTTCCGGGTTATCAGTTTAATGTAGTTGATGCCATGGTGACTAACTTTCACTTGCCAGAATCAACCCTCATAATGCTAGTAAGTGCCTTTAGCGGCCAAGATAACATTATGGGCGCGTACAACACGGCTATAGAACAAAAGTACCGCTTTTTTAGCTACGGCGATGCGATGTTTTTAACACGTAAATAAACACGTTTTTATCCGGTACCGTTTTTAAAAGCCCAGCTCGCACGCTGGGTTTTTATTTGCCTGCGCTAATACGCAGTGAATTTAGCGCAGCTAATAGTAATAACGGGGCAAAAAGGGTAGAATCGAGCGGTTAAATTATAGCTTGTTGGACTGTTTTTCCGACATTGAGGATGATATGAAATTTGAATTAGACCGCACCGACGGAAAAGCGCGCCGCGGCCGCTTGATTTTTGACCGTGGTGTAATAGAAACGCCTGCATTTATGCCAGTAGGTACTTACGGTACTGTTAAGGGCATGACCCCAGATGAAGTTAAAGCCACAGGGGCACAAATTTGTTTGGGTAACACCTTTCATTTAATGCTACGCCCAGGTACTGAAATCATTAAGCAACACGGTGATTTACACGACTTTATGAATTGGGACTTTCCAATTTTAACCGACTCAGGTGGTTTCCAAGTATTTAGCCTTGGTGCTATGCGTAAAATTACCGAAGAAGGCGTCTTGTTCCAATCGCCGGTAAATGGTGACCAAATTATGATGTCGCCTGAAAAATCAATGGAAGTACAGCGTGATTTAGGCTCAGACATCGTAATGATTTTTGACGAATGTACGCCATACCCTGCCACCGAAAAAGAAGCTAAAGACTCAATGGAGTTATCGCTTCGTTGGGCTAAGCGCTCTAAAGAAGGCCACGGCGATAACCCATCAGCCTTATTTGGTATTATTCAAGGTGGTATGTACCCAGAGTTACGTGCACAATCACAAAAAGGCCTAGAAGAAATTGGCTTTGATGGTTACGCATTAGGCGGCCTATCGGTTGGTGAGCCTAAAAACGAAATGATGAATATTCTTGATCATTGTGCGTACAAAATGCCAGAAGACAAACCGCGCTACTTAATGGGTGTAGGTAAACCTGAAGACTTAGTTGAGTCTGTTCGCCGTGGTATTGATATGTTTGATTGTGTAATGCCTACCCGTAATGCACGTAATGGTCATTTATTTATTACCACAGGTACAATTAAAATTCGTAACGCAGTACATAAAACAGATACTGGCCCACTTGATCCTGAGTGTGATTGCCATACCTGTAAAAATTATTCGCGTGCTTATTTGCATCACCTTGATAAATGTAACGAAATTTTAGGCGCACGACTAAACACAATCCATAACTTACGTTACTATCAACGTGTTATGGAAGGCCTACGCAATGCAATTAGCGAAGGTAAACTAGAAGAATTTGTTAGTGATTTTTATGCTCGCCGTGGCCAAGACGTGCCAGAGCTTGCAGATATAAATTAAAATTTAAAAATATAGAGGAAGTATTATGAGTTTATTTATTTCAAACGCACACGCCGCTGCTGGTCAACCTGCTGCAAGTGGTGGCTGGGAAATGCTAATTATGTTAGCTATTTTCGGTTTAGTTTTTTACTTTTTAATTTACCGCCCACAAGCTAAGCGTGTTAAAGAGCACAAAAGCCTTATGAGCGCGATGGCTAAAGGTGATGAAGTACTTACCCAAGGCGGTTTAGTAGGTAAAATTGTTAAAATTACTGAAGATAAAGATTTCATCGTGATTTCTTTAAATGAGCAAGCTGAAGTAACAGTACAAAAATCGGCAGTATCTGCTGTATTGCCTAAAGGCACAATGAAGTCACTATAAAAATAAAAAGGACATGCCTGTGTTAAACAAGTTTCCAATTTGGAAGTATTTACTTGTTTTAGCTGTGGTAGCCATTGGCCTTTTATATGCTTCTCCAAACTTGTATGGCCGCGATCCGGCCATTCAGGTTTCGGGGGCAAAAGGCGCAGATGTCGATCTCAGTGTAGTAGACAAAGTAAACGCAACCCTCAAACAACATAATGTAACAGCTAAGTCTACCGTGCTTGAAGGCGGCCAAGTATTAGTACGTTTTAAAAATGTTGAAGAACAGCTAAAAGCGCAAGACTTACTGCGTAATTCTCTTAGCGACGATTATATCTCTGCTATTAATATGGCACCTGCGCAACCTGCATGGTTAAAATCATTGGGTGGTAACCCTATGAAGCTAGGTCTTGATTTAAGTGGTGGTGTTCACTTCACCATGGAAATCGACATGGCAACCGCGGTAGATAATCAGCTAGAGCAAATGGAACAAGATTTTCGTAGCGACCTACGCGAAGAAAAACTTCGTTACCGTAGTGTTCGCCGCGTAGCGGGCTCTGAGCGTATGCGTGTAGAAATGCGTACCGAAGAAGATAAAGAGGCGGCTGAACGCTTTTTAGCATCGCGCTACCCACTAAACGTATACATTGATGATAGCAGTAACGATCGCGCATTTTTTGCCACTATGAGTGAGCAAAAGCTTAAAGAAATACGTGACTACGCTATTAAGCAAAACGAAACCATTATTCGTAATCGTATTAACCAAATTGGTGTTGCAGAGCCTAACGTACAGCGCCAAGGTGCTGAGCGCATTATTGTGCAACTACCAGGTGTACAAGATACAGCACGCGCTAAAGAAATTTTAGGTGCAACGGCCACGCTTGAATTTCGTGAAGTAGACGAAAACGCAGACCCAAGTGCTGCTGCTCAAGGACGTATTCCTGCGGGCACAGAAATGATCATGAGCCGTGATGGCTACCCTGTGGTACTTAAAAAACGTGTCATTCTTGAAGGTAGCCATATCACTGGTGCACAATCAGGAAACGACGAATACCAGCGCCCACAAGTAAGCATTACCTTAGATAGCAAAGGCGGGGCAAAAATGAATGCCTTTACCAAGCGTGCAATTGGTAAGCGCATGGCAACGGTATTTATTGAATACAAGCCATCGGGTAAAAAAGATGCTGACGGTAAAGCACTTCCACCTATTAAGGTAGAAGAGGTCATTAACGTTGCGACGATTCAAGCTCGTCTTGACCGCTCATTCCGTATTACAGGTATTGATAACCCAGCCGAAGCCCACAACTTAAGCTTACTATTACGCGCCGGTGCATTAGTAGCGCCAATTCAAATTGTTGAAGAGCGCACAGTAGGCCCAAGCCTAGGTCAAGAAAACATTGAAGCCGGTATGACAGCTGTAGCCCTTGGCTTTGCGTTTGTACTTGCCTTTATGCTTATTTACTACAAAGGGTTTGGTTTAGTTGCCAACATTGCACTAGCAGCTAACTTAGTGCTTATTGTAGGTGTAATGTCGTTAATTCCAGGAGCCACATTAACGCTGCCAGGTATTGCCGGTATTGTATTAACAGTGGGTATGGCGGTTGATGCTAACGTACTTATTTTTGAGCGTATTCGTGAAGAGCTGGCCGATGGCCGCAGCCCTCAACAAGCCGTTCATTTTGGTTACGATAGCGCCTTTAGTACTATTTTTGATGCCAATATTACCACTTTAATTGCTGCGGTTATTTTATTTGCAGTGGGCACTGGCCCTATTGCAGGTTTTGCCGTAACACTGGCAATTGGTATTTTAACTTCAATGTTTACAGCCATAGTTGGTACCCGTGCGGTAATTAACTTATTTATTGGTGGTAAGCGCATTGATAAACTTTCAATTTAAGGAGCGGACATGCAAATTTTAAGTTTGGGTGGTAAAACCCTACGTTTCATGTCACTTCGTAAAGTGGCTATGGGTTTTTCTACGCTATTAATTTTAGCGTCGTTTGCCTCAATTTTTATCAAAGGTTTAAACTTTGGTTTAGATTTTACTGGCGGTACCGCTGTAGAGGTTGGTTTTTCGCAACCTGCAGATTTGAAAAAAGTACGCTCAGTATTAGCTGAAAACGGGTTTGCCGATGCCTCAGTGCAGCTGTTTGGCTCTAGCCAAGATATTTTGGTTCGTTTAGCGCCGCGTGGCAGTGAAGTAAAAGCCGAAGTTATTGGTAACCAAGTTATTACTGCCTTAAAGCAAGCTGATGAGAGCGTAGTAATGCGCCGCATTGAGTTTGTAGGCCCAAGCGTAGGGGAAGACTTAAAAGAGCAGGGTGGCCTTGCCATGTTAACTGCGCTTATTTGTATTTTGATTTACGTGGCATTTCGCTTTGAGTGGCGTTTTGCTGTGGGCGCGGTAGGTGCACTATTACACGATGTAATTATTACAGTAGGTTTGTTTTCTGTATTAGGGTTAGAGTTTGACTTAACTATTTTAGCGGCAATATTGGCGGTAATTGGTTACTCACTTAACGATACTATTGTTGTATCTGACCGTATTCGTGAAAACTTCCGTAAAGTACGCATCGACGACACTATCGAAATTATCGACATGTCGTTAACGCAAACACTTAACCGTACACTTGTAACGTCAATCACCACTATTTTGGTATTGATTGCGCTATTTGTGTGGGGCGGACAAACCATTCACGGCTTTGCTACAGCCCTTTTATTTGGTGTGTTCATTGGTACTTATTCTTCAGTTTATGTTGCAAGCTCGGTAGCTATTACCATGGGTGTAAGTAAAGAAGATTTAATACCAGAGGTAATTGAAAAAGAAGGCGCAGACCTAGACGCATTGCCGTAATAGAGTTAACGCTAAATAAAACCGCTCAATTGAGCGGTTTTTTATTGTGCGCGGTTTTATAGAGCTTGGTTGCCTTTAAGACTAAACGTACACGCCTTTTAGGCTGAACTTAAAGCCTTGAGCCGGTTATATAATTAAACCATTACAATAACGTATGAATAGTTAACAGTATATTAGGCTATAAACTTAGCGCTTAGATTGTACCGCCCCTAAATTGAGCAAATTTAATCCTGAAAGGTCAATAGCACCTAATGCCATAAAATTGTCATACAGGCTTGCTACTTTAATGCCCCTATTAAACGACAATCAGGTTTTGCAGTGACGATGCAGCGCAAAGTACTAGAGTACATTTTAAATAACGGTGAAATAACCACGTTATTTCAGCCTATTTTTGATATAGCTAATCAAACAATTATAGGTTACGAAGCTCTAAGTCGAGGGCCTAAAAATAGCCCTTTGGAAATGCCTAACCGTCTGTTTGAAGCGGCCAGTGAGCACGCTTTAATTTCAGAACTTGAGCTATTATGCCGCTCAAAAGCAATTGAAAACTTTGTAAAGCTTAATTTAAACGGTAAGTTATTTTTAAATGTAAGCCCTAAAACCTTGCTCGACCCTTGCCACCCAAAAGGTGAAACCTTGCACTTAATAGAGCAGTTTGGTTTAGCAGCAAACCGCGTGGTGATTGAGGTGACAGAGCAAGAAAAGGTCGACGATGGTTTTTTATTATTAAAAACAATTGCACACTACCGCGAGCTGGGTTTTACCATTGCCATTGACGATTTAGGTGCTGGTTACTCGGGCTTAAAACAGTGGTCTGAACTATGCCCCGACTTTGTAAAAATCGACCGTTACTTTATTGATCATTGCGATGAAAGCGAAGTTAAAAAAGAGTTTTTAAAATCGATTACGGTACTAGCAAAAGCAACAAACACCGCAGTAATAGCCGAAGGCATAGAAAGAGTAGAAGAGCTTGCCTATGTTGAAAGCTTAGGCATAGCAAACGTACAAGGTTTTTTACTGGAAAAACCAAACTCAAATCCAAGCCTTGATTACAGCTCAGAGCAATTACAAGCATTGAACTTTAAACAGCCAAGCAATACGTTTGATCAATCAATGGCGATTGGCTGGCTTGCTGTTACACAAGAAGCAATAGACAGCGAAACCCGTTGCAAAGACGCCCACAAGCTATTCGAAAAAGACAAAGCCGTGATGAGCCTAGCGGTTTTAAATAAAGCCGGCCAACCGGTTGGGCTACTGCATAAAGATCAGCTCACTGAGGTGTTTGCTGCGCCCTATGGCCATGCACTTTACGACAAGTGCCCCGTAACCGACTTTATGGATAAACAACCTTTAGTGGTGGATGAAAACCAACTTCTTGATACCGTGAGTCAGCAAATTACAGAGCAAGACTTTGATATTCGCCGCCATATTGTGATCACCCGTAATAAACGTTACCTAGGGCTTGCCCCTTTGCGTGATATTTTAAAGCACATAACAGAAGAAAAAATTCGTCACGCCCAGCATGCTAACCCACTCACCATGCTCCCTGGTAATGTAGCGATTAATGAGGCAATAGAGCAAAGGTTACGCTCACAAAGTGCGTTTTCGCTTGCCTATATAGATCTTAATCACTTTAAGCAGTTCAATGATTTATACGGCTATGCCAGTGGCGATAGTGTGATTAAATTATTGGCAGATGTAACCGTGCAAGCATGCGAAAACAGTGCTAACTTTGTAGGACATATAGGTGGTGATGACTTTATGGTTGTGTTTGACCAATCAGATGCTGTGTATATTTGTAATACCATAATTGAGCAGTTTGAACTGCAATCACGCACTTTTTTTACGCCTGAGCACATTAAGAGCAAAGGCTACTGGGCTACAAATCGTGAGGGAGAAAAGCAATTTGTACCTTTACTTACGTTATCAATTGGCCTTGTGGAGCCCGACTTACAAGAATGTAAAAACAGCCATCAAGTTGCAGCACTTGCAACAGATGCTAAAAAAGAGGCTAAGCGGTATCGCCATAGTTATTTGTTTATTTGTAAGCGCAGAAAGCCTGCGCCTGCCGTAGTGCGCTTAGCACCAGAGGATAAACAGGTGGTATAAAAAATAGGTAATTATTATGTTGCCATTAAAAGTAGTTGTTGGTGGGTTTGCTTTATTTGCGGTTAGTTTTTTTGTGCAAGGGGTAGAAATTGTTAATGTTGCTCAAAAGCAAAGTGTGCAAAATGCCCGTGAAGAATACCTAAGTGAGCTATTAACACGAGCCCTAGAGCGGGCTAATTACCCTGTAGACATAAAAATGCAGCCAGTGAGCTTACAGCAACAGCGTGACCTGATTGAGCTAGATAAAACAGAGTTAGATGTTTATTGGAGCATGAGCAGCCCAGAACGAGAGGCACGGGCAATAGCTGTTAAAGTCCCGCTATTTAAAGGCTTTATAGGCAAGCGCGTTTTATTAACCAGTAAAAAAAATGTCGAAAAATTTAAAGGCATTACCACGTTAGCGCAATTAAGTGAGCTCTCGGCAGTGCAAGGGCATGATTGGCCAGATACAAAAATAATGGCCTATAACGGCTTACATGTAAGGCCGCTGAGTAACTATCAAGCTATGTTTACGCTTACTAGCCGGGGCAGAATCGATTACTTTCCTCGCTCATTTATCGAAGTTAATTCTGAGCTTGTTGCCAATGCGCAGAGTAACTTAGTTATTGTGCCTAATTTATTTATTAGTTATCCCACCGGTATTTATTATTTTGTTGTAAGTAGTAAGCCAGCTTTAGCGCAAGCCATAGAGCTTGGGTTGCAAAACATGCAAAACAGCGGAGAGTTTGATGCGTTATTTGATGAGTATTTTGCAAAAGACATAAACTCTCTCCCTTTCACAAAAGGTTATACCACGGAGCTAAAGCTCGATAACCCTTACTTTTAAAACAAAAAAGGAGCCATAGGCTCCTTTTTTATAATAGGGTTACATGCACTTTATTAGCGAAGTAACGCTTCAGGTAATACTGGGCGAATTTCACGGATAATTGCTTGAGTAAGCTTAGGTGCACCACAAATAATGTTACCGCTATTGTTGTAGTTAACGCCACCTGCAAAATCAACAACCATGCCGCCAGCTTCTTTTACAAGTAACTCGCCTGCTGCTGTGTCCCACGGTTTTAAACCAATTTCAAAAAAGCCATCAACACGGCCCGCAGCTACATATGCCATATCTAGCGCTGCAGAACCTGCACGACGAATATCAGCAGTTTGTGTAAACAATGCTTTAAACGCGTCTGTGTATGCATCTAAGTGGTGTTTTTGTTTGAAAGGGAAGCCTGTTGCTAAAATTGAACCAGCTAATTCTACGGTTTTAGTAACGCGTAAACGCTTGCTGTTTAGCTGTGCGCCTTGACCACGAGATGCAGTGAAAAGCTCGCCACGAATTGGATCGTAAATTACAGCTTGGTCTAAACGACCTTTTACTTTAAGTGCGATAGAAACCGCGAAATGAGGGATACCCTTGATGAAGTTAGTTGTGCCGTCAAGCGGGTCAACAATCCATTGGTAATCTGCATCTTTGCCTTTGTGCTCACCTAGTTCTTCACCAACAATGCAGTGATCAGGGTAAGATTTTAAAATTGTATCACGAATTACGGCTTCGGCTTCTTTATCAATGTTAGTCACTAAGTCGTTAGTGCCTTTTTGTTGAATTTCAACTTTTGATAAATCTTCACTTGCGCGAAGTAAAATTTTGCCTGCGTTGCGCGCAGCGCGAACCGCAATGTTTAACATTGGATGCATGGTATTACCTTTGGGTTGTAAAAGAACGTTTATATATTTAAGCCGGCGTATTTTAGCGACTTTTGCCATAAAGTAAACAATAAACCCTAAATACTTTTGTGCGTTTTTTGTACGGCCTTGAAATGCATGTAAATTTATTCGTATCTAAGACATGTTGGCGTGTATTGATTGAAATTTGTTCAACCAAAGGGCAACTTAATCACAGCGCGAAATGCGAAGCCTTGGGGGCTCAATAACTTCCATGAAGCAAAGCTTCCGCGTCCTGCTCACGCCCCTTACCTACATCCATGTAGGCAAAGCTTCCGCGTCCTGCTAGCAAACATACTGTTGTAAAAATTAATCTTACAAGGGCAATACACGCCAATAATACTAAAAAGTAAAAAAAGTGCTTTACCTAAAGTTAGCTTGAGGTTTTATCTTGTGTTTAAGCAATCAACTAGGGTAAATAATAATGAAATTAGAACACGTACATTTAGTAGTAAACGATATAAATGCCATGCTTAAATTTTACCAAGCAGCCTTTCCTTATTGGTCTATTAGAAGTGAAGGGCATAACACCTGGTATGGCAAACCTAAGCGCTGGGTACATTTTGGCGACGATAATCACTACATTGCTATAAGCGATAATGGCGAGCATAAAAACAGAGATTTGGCAGGGCATCAAGTCGGGCTGGCTCATTTTGCCTACGTTACAAACAACCTAGACGCTGTTATACAGCGCTTAAAACACGCCGGATTTAGCATTGATAAAGAGGGCGCAGAAAACCCATTTAGAAAAAACGTATATTACTTAGACCCAGCAGGGTTCGAGGTTGAGTTTGTGCAGTATATGAGTGACATTCCTAGCGAGCGTAATAACGACTTATAAAATAGGCATAAATAACGGTGTAGAAAAGCGCATAATATGGCTTTTCTACCCATTTGTTTTTACCCGTATTATTTATTACTCACCCCAAGCTGGGCCTTTAAATCATTAGCAAAACTCACAAATTTTTCTTTAATGGTGCGTTTAACTTTTACCTCCACCGAACCTAAAACTGTTTTACCTTCTAGGTTAATTGTGGGGCCTTGGCGCTTATTAAGCGACACCGTTTTGTTTTCAAAACTACCTAATATACAAAACATTTTAGAAACTACATTAACGTGCTCTGGTACGTAAATTTCTTCGCTGCCAAAAATACAATTTACATGCACGGTAACATGTTGGTGGGCAAAAATAGCATCAGTAAAATCTAAAACAATCGACCCCATATAGTTTTGAATGTAAATATCTTTAGGCACCACCCATTGGCCGCTACGCTCGCTTGAGCCTAAAATGCTTCGCAGTGTTAAGTTTTCTTCATCCGCTTGTTGGGCGCTGTAGTTAGGGGCAAATTGCGTTTGCTTTTGAGCACTGTACTGGGTATCTGTAGTAAGGGTTAAATCCTCAACTAAATTAAGTAACGCAGTATTTTCGGTTGCTTCCATTGCACTGTCTAAGCGCCTTTCAAAGGCTTCAGCTGAAATAACGCCATGGCTGTAGTTATAAATAAGTTGGTCTATCACTTGTTCGCGAACTTGCTCTATTGGGCGGTCTTCAATTTTTACAGACATGGGAATAATCCTTTTTATATGAGTTACCACTGTACATAGCAAGTGGTGTACCAAAACTTAACTATCTATATATCAATGGCTTATTATTTTAATAACTCCGCTTAATTTATTATATTAACGATAGATTAACCAAAATAGCAATATAATCGTTATTTTCACCACTTAAGAAAGTTTTACCTAATAGCCTGTAAATGTTTACTCGGAGGTGTTTTTATTTATACCTAATAAAATTGCTAACTCCTTGAATTTAAAGTGTTAATAAAGTTGGCCTAAAGCTCGCATACATAAAAGTGTCTTTAATCAAAAGGAGAAAGATTATGAAAACATTCAACAAATCTATGATTGCGGCTTTAGTTCTAGGTACTACAGCTATGGGTGCTCAAGCGGGCACTTGGGAAAATGAAAGTAAAGATGCTTGGATTGATGGTAAGGCAGAAACAGTGCTTCTTATGAACACTAATCTAAACAACTTTGACATTAACACTGATGTAAAAAATGGCAAGGTAGTACTTACAGGTAAAGTAAACAGCGACCTTGATAAAGAGCTAGCTGAAGAACTTGTAATTAGCCTAGATGGCGTATCTGATGTAGAAAACAACCTAACTGTTGTGAAAAACATGGATATGGACGACAAAGACCGTGACACTATGGATGATGACGATAACGACTTAACTGACGCTAAAATCACCACAGTAATTACTACACGTTTCTTATTTGACTCAGAAGTTGACGGTACAGATATCGACGTTGATACCGACAACGGTATAGTAAAACTTAAAGGTTCTGTTGAAACAGAAGCTGAAAAGCAGTTAGCAGTAAAAATCGCTAAAAATGCTGAAGATGTTCGTGACGTAGTAGATGAACTAACTATTGTTGCTGAATAATACACTATACTAAAAAGCCCAGCTTAGCTGGGCTTTTTGCTTGTCATTTTTAAAGGAGCTACATCATGGATATCATTCGTATAATACTGTCGATTTTATTACCGCCACTGGGTGTATTTTTACAAGTTGGTTTAGGTATGCATTTTTGGCTAAATATTTTACTAACTTTACTAGGTTACTTCCCTGGTTTAATTCACGCTATCTACATTATTGCTAAAAAATAATGTGTGGTGTGTTCAATGTGAGCCGGCCACTTTTTTATAATTATTAAAATTGTAAAAAAGCGGCTTACATACTTCAGCGTTTATTTTTCTGTTATTTCCTGCCTATTCGCATGCAAAAAGATTACTATTTAAGCAGTCAGCTTACTGATTGTTAAAATAAAGGTTTTTGCTAGTGACAAGCCTTAAAAAACTTTTTATACTGCAACCCGCTTTAGTCGCTCAGTGGCTAAACGCTTCAAAAATTAACTACCACGTAGTTATACAAAGTTGGCCCCTTAGCTCAGTTGGTTAGAGCACACGACTCATAATCGTTAGGTCCCCAGTTCGAGTCTGGGAGGGGCCACCACTTTTACAAACTTTCCAAGTAAATACCTACTAACCGAAATTACCCTGTGCTACCTCTGTCCTACTTTTCAATATATCAAATTAATGTAATTTTGTAACTTTTTTGACTTCTAGAATTAACGATGTAATTTTCTATCGCTGGTTCGATATTGTCTGTTGTTTTAATATCCTAAATTATGTTTAATAAAAAGATAATTTATGTCGAGCAGTGCAGGGATAGCTTAGAGGCGATAAGCTGGTCGATTAAATTGGATCGAGCAGCATTACTTTCGTTACGAAATCAAATTCCCATATCATAAATGATAGCAACTCTTGCATGTAGAGTACTAAGCTTCTTGGTGCAACAATCTATTATGTAAAAGAAAACTCTTTTGCATTAATAATATTTAAATAATTAATAAATATAGGATATTTCAATGGATAAAAAATATCAGGTTTTTGTTAGCTCAACTTATGAAGACTTAAGGCTAGAGAGACAGGAGGTAATGAATGCACTTTTGGAATTGGATTGCATCCCTTCTGGGATGGAGTTATTTCCAGCTGCTGATGAAGATCAGTGGAGCCTAATTCAAGGTGTAATTGATGAATGTGATTATTATATCCTGATTTTAGGCGGTAGATACGGAAGTGTAAGTAATAATGGGGTTGGGTACACTGAAATGGAGTATCAGTATGCTTTAGAAACTAACAAGCCCATAATCGCCTTTCTTCATAAGGAGCCAGATACAATTGAAAAAAAGAAGTGTAGTGGTCAACTAATTTTGGCCACAGTTTTAGAATCTTGATATCTAACCTCAGATTCATTCGGCGCTAAACCAGCATTATAATGATGTGGTCTAACATTATTGTAATATCCGTTTATATAATCACTCACACTATATTTAGCGTCTCTAAAGTTTTCATATCCAACTTTTGGCATCCATTCCGTCTTAAAGCTTCTAAAAAATCGTTCCATTGGCGCATTATCCCAACAGTTTCCGCGCCTACTCATACTTTGTTTGATTTTATAGCGCCATAAACGTTGGCGATATTTCAAACTTGTATAATGACTACCTTGGTCTGAATGAAACATTAGTCCTGACGGTTTCCCTCTGCTTTCATACGCGAGTTCAAGCGCTTTTAATGTTAAATTAGTATCTGGTGACAATGACATCGCCCAACCAACTACTTTGCGTGCAAATAAATCAATAACGACGGCTAAATAGGCCCAACGATTGCCTGTCCAAATATACGTCACATCACCGCACCATACGGTATCTGGCTCAACAACATCAAACTGTCTATCGAGCAGGTTTGGGATTTCAAGATGCTCATTACCACCCCTTTTATATTGATGCTGTGGTACTTGGCAGCTCTCTAGTTTTAGTTTAACCATTAGCTTAGCGGCGCGATAACGGCTTAATTCAAAACCGTTATTCGTTGCGATTGCCGCGATCGTTCGCGCTCCAGCTGAACCACCGCTCATTGCATGTATGGCTTTGACTTCAGCTTCTAGCCTTATTTGCTCTGGTGTCGGCGTTGTATCCCGTATGGCCCAATATTTATAGCTGCTGCGATGCACATTAAATACGCTACACAACACGCTAATTGGGTAACGCTCTCTTTGATTTAACTTTTCAATTAACGAGAATTGTTCAGGGAGTCGGACATCAAGAGAGCGGTAGCCTTTTTTAATATATCCTTTTCTAATTCAATGCGTTGGATTTGTTTTTTAAGCTCACGAATTTCAATTTGTTCGGGTGTCATAGGTGATGCAGTGGGAGTCTGGCCATTCCGTTCTTGCTTTAATTGAGTTACCCACTTACTTACAGTTGATTTACCAACCCCCATAACCTTAGCTGCATCTTCTTGCGTATAGCCTTGATCAACTACAAGCTGAGCTGTCTCTAATTTTATTGCTGCAGAATACGTTGCGCGTTTTAATTTCGTCATTTTTTCACCCAAATTTGTATGCTTATTAGCATAACATTTCTTTCTTAATGGGTGGCCAAATTAACTATGCCACTACAGGTGAGGCAGATGCAGAAAACGATTTAAACTTCTTAGCTGATTGTTTTGTTGATATTGGTGACTTTGAAGTTATAGAAAATACTGAAGCCCCACAATCAATTGTTCTAGGTCGAACAGGCATTGGAAAGAGTGCTCTTTTGGAGCAACTGGAAAGTAGCTCTGAAAATGTTATTAGGATTGAACCTGAATCTTTAGCGTTAAGACATATTTCAAATTCTACAATCTTAAATTTTTTTGAGGGTTTAGGTGTAAATTTAGATATTTTTTATAATTTGCTTTGGCAGCATACTTTCGCAGTTGAGCTTATCAAATATAAATATAACATTGACTCCATTCAAGCAAAAACCAACTTCATTGATTTAATAAGCAACCTACTGTCAGGTAATTATAAAAAACAACAAGCCTTAAAGTATATTGAAGAGTGGGGGGACAAATTTTGGGTCGATACTGAAACCAGAATCAAAGAATTAACAGAAAAGCTTGAAGCAAGTTTAAAATCTTCGATTTCTTCAAATGTACCAGGTGTAAAAATCACTGGAGGTGCAGGAGGGGCAATGACAGAAGAGGTTAAGTCAGAAGTAATCCACTATGGAAAAAAAGTTGTAAATACTGTCCAAATTGAAAAACTAGCAAAATTGGTAAATATTCTTGCTGATGATATTTTTAATGACCGAAAGCAAAAAACATTTATTGTTATAGATAGACTTGATGAAAACTGGGTAGATGATGAGCTTAGATATAAGTTAATTAAGGCTTTAATTGAAACAATTAAAAAGTTTAGAGCAATAAAACCAGTAAAAATAGTTATTACTCTTAGAACAGACTTACTTCATCGAGTGCTGGATAAGACTAAAGATTCAGGCTTTCAACCGGAGAAGTACAATAGTTTTTATTTAAAAATGGGATGGAGTCGTCCTCAGCTCAAAAGCCTGTTAGATATGAGGATTAATCAATTACTAAAGAACAAATACACTAATAGTGAAGTTTTTTTTGAAGATATCTTCCCGAATAAAATAGATAAGGTTACACCTCTTGATTATATTTTAGATAGGACATTGATGAGGCCAAGAGATGCTATTATATTTGTTAATGAGTGTCTTATTGAAGCACAAGGAAAAACTGAAATTACAGGTTCAATGATTAAGCAAGCAGAATTAGCTTATTCTCAAGGGCGTTTGGAGTCACTTAAATTTGAATGGCGAACAGAGCACCAATTGTTAGAAAAATATATTGAACTATTACATCATAAAAATAGTAAATTTAAAGTTTCTAGCATTTTAGATGAAGAATTAGAGCAAGTTATTTTGGGCTTAATAGAAATCCCTAAAGAGCAAGGTGACTTGGCCGTCAAAAGCGCACATGACTATGTTAAATCGAGCTATCCATCATCTCTCTCTTTCATGACTCAAGTTAGGCAGAATATTTTGTATACGCTATATAAAATAGGCATTGTTGGTATCAAAGTTGATGGGACAAGCACTGTAAAGTGGAGCCATGATAGAACTCAAAACTTAACTCCTAAACTCATAGAGCAAACTTCTATTGTCTATATACACAAGATGTTATGGAGAAGCTTAGCAATTGATAAAAGGCCTTCTTAACAAAGGGGCTTTCAAATAACCTCTATAAGGGATAGTTATTTGCGATGAAGACACATGGAGAAGGTATTATAAGCACCATTGCCTAATAACACTTGCCAGCTCATCTTCAATACAATACAGGTACGCAGTTGGCACTTCTAAAATATCAGCAAGTGCTTTTACTGTTTTAAAGTCTGGTGAGTGTACTCCTTTTTCGTATTGGTTCATTCTTGCTGATGCAGCAAACTCATCCATTCCAGCTAAAATTCCTAACTGTTTTTGCGATAGTCCTTTGGCTTTTCTTGCCTCTTTTAAGCGCTTTGGAAATGGTGATTCGTCATTAGTTTTCATTATTTATTATTCTTAACTTGAAAACTAAGAGTTTCTTAGCTTTAATTAAATCTAGATACTAAGGAATCCTTAGTTTTATGCTTGTGTTGCAAATTGAGTTAAGAGGAATGAATATGCTTGAAACGTTTGTGTGTGTACTGGTCGGGGCTATCTACTTGCTGGTAAGTATATTTATAAGCGATGAGCAGCCGTCGAAAGAAGACGAGCAACTAGATCAATTGAATGATGGTATGGGCAATATTATCGCTGATGGTGAATTTATGTCGCGTGAAGAAGCTGAAGATGCACAATCACGTGGAGAGCTTTACGACACCTATTACTAATCACTTCAAGAATAGGGCAGTGTTCAAAATTAGGCATGCCTAATTTTAAGGAGCAATGTAATGCTACTTTTAGAGCTATATAAAAATGTTGAGCTAAGGCCTTTCATCCCTGTAGTAGCTGAGTTTCAAAGCCGCTTAGCTGGTATCGAAGCGGAATGTGAACCATTAGGGCTATCATTTGAGAAAGAAGTGCAGACAGAGCAGGAAATCTTTTTTGCTCTGATTTCTCAAAAAGCGCTGGCTTTCGATGTAACAAATGAAATGGGTGAGGTTTGGGATATTAGATTAGAGCCTTTCAGTCATTTTAAGTCTCGAAGCAAAAAAATAACTTTTCCCTTCATGGGCTGTAATGAGCAGAAGCAACAAAATATAAGTGAGTGGATTATTGCTTTATGTAATTGGGAAAGATCTTTTCTATACTCAAGTGCAAAGCATTAGCAGAGATTGCAGTTATGACATCATACGAATGGTTTCAAATGTGGATTTTAATGGTGTTAACGATTCGCGCTACTCGACGCTATGACAAGCTGAAAAATGATCTTTTCACAGCAATAAAAGAAGGCAGAATTTAAACATGGCTCCTGTACTCGCTGGTTGCGCTTTGATTCTAAGTCTAGTGATCTTCTTCGCTACTTTGTTTTATCTTAAATGTAAGTGATATTGCGTAGACCTTTCCAAAAGCCTACTTAAAAAGATTATCAAGAAAATTTTTTTGTAGGCATTTTCACTAGCCAATCCCCACTTTTAAAAAAATAATATAGATAAAAATCATAAAGTTATTCTTTTTCGTTTACTAAACCATTTCACTTTGTCCCTAAAACATCAAAAACCCCCTGAAAGTTCCCCTAGCTTTTCAAGGACAAATATCTGATCACCTAATTACCATTGTCGCTCAACTAATTAATAATGTGTTGAGCTAATAATTGAGCTCAACGCTTACGCTTTGAGGTCAATTATAATGGAAAAGATATTTTATCGTTCAGAAGAAGTAGCCGACTTACTTTTTATCAGCAAACAAGCCCTTTTTAATCAAATCTCTAAGAACAAACAAGGCTGTGGTAATTATCCATTACCGCCACATATTAAAATTGGCGCTCGATTACTCTTCCCTGTTGAAGACTTTCATAACTGGTTAGCTTCTCAACCAAGAAACAAGTAACGCTAGTTATGGCGTATTTCGAGTGCAAAATGACTCATGTCAATTTGAAATCAGATATGTTTTCAATGGTGTGGCCTGTGTTTGCATTAGACGGAAAGTCTAAAGGTACATTAGATTTCTCATATAAAGGTGTATCAATAAAAATCGTTCCAAGCGTCCAGGGTCGAGCAACCATCAAAGACAAGGAAGTACTCATTTATTGCTTGAGCCATATCATGGCTGCAAAAAATGCTAAGTTAGAGCTCAGTAACACGGTTCGCTTCAACACCTATGATCTCCTAAAGGCTACTGGGAGAGGAACATCAGGAAAAGAGTACAAACTTGTTGAAAAGGCTTTATATCGGCTCGCAGGGACTTTAATCACTACTGATTATAAGTTTAATGGTCGAAGGTTTTTGGAAAGTATGGGCCTCATCGAAGGTTTTAAGTTAATCGAAGATAGTGGTTTAAGTTGTTGGCAAGTAACACTGCCCGATTGGCTCATTGAGACGGTTGATGACAATGATGTCTTAACATTACATGAAGATTACTTTCAATTATCCAAACCATTTGATCGCAGACTTTATGAAGTTTGCCGGAAGCGCTGTGGTAGACCTTCTAAGCAAGTTATCAAGTTAGATAATTTACGAGAAAGAATCGGTGTAAGACTACCGCTATCAGCCTTAAAGAACCGTATCGAAAAACTTAAAAAAATTTTAGATTATCGACTTAGGGTTGAGAGCGATAACGTACTCATTTTTCGCGATAATGAAAGTGGGAGAAGACAGCTTGCAAAGTTTGAAATTGAACGTTTACGAAAAGGGTAAAAGCCAGATAAGCGTAGTACTTTTAATTTTGGATAGTATCGTACTTTTGATCCAAATTATCGTACTTTTAGTTTTTCTGAGTCGTACTTTTGAATTTCATTCCTCTTTTAAAGTTTTGTATTTAGTGTAAATTTTAAGTTTTAAACGGGTGGGATAGCGAAACGTATTTTAAATATATAAATAAACGTATTTTATAGCTCTGATATTATAACCCCTAAATTTATACCGCTTAATTCTGATTATCAGTTATAACCTCTAAAATTATAATATTCGACTTTTAAAGTTGGTTAGTCAAAATAAAAACTTAAGCTTGGTGCCAAAATGGCACCGCTATTGACAGCAAGGTGGAATCACTTTATAATGTAAGAATACAAGTAAAGTTTTAATTACTTGTTATTGGCCCAATCGAACTTAGTTGCAGCTGTCCTATTTTATAAACAAAGGAAGCTCGATAAGATTTTTGGAACTAGGCCTTTATAAGGCCACTCTCTAAGAATTTAATTCTGGAGGGGAATAGAGGATCAAATATGAAAACTCAAAATATGGCGACCGAGCGTATTACTGCTCGAGTTACAATAGAAAATAGAGAGTTGCTGGAAAGAGCAGCATTATTATCTGGTGCAACAAGTCTTAATAGTTTTTTGACTAATGTAGCTATTTCAGAGGCTCAGCGAGTTGTGAATTATACGAATGTATTACAGCTGAGTGAAGCAAATGCAAACGCATTATTTGAAGCGTTAGACAAACCTGCGAATGTTAATGATAAGCTCTTACAAGCAGCCATGAAATATAAGGCTCGTAAGAATAATGAAAATAGAGAAAATTACCACCGAACATGATAAAAAGTCATTTGACTGCGGTGTTCAACCGCTAAATAATTACCTGAAAAAAATCTCAGGGCAACACGAAAAAAAACATCTTGCAAGAACATTTGTTCTTTCAGATGGAAAAGTACCTTCAAAAATCATCGGCTTTTATACCTTAGCTATGATGAGTATTGACCAATCATCTTTACCTCCGGAAATGGTCAAGAAGCTTCCAAAAGGCAATTTAAATTGCTCTCTTTTAGGCAGGCTCGCAATAGACCTTCAGCATCAAGGGCAAGGGCATGGTGAGTTCCTGTTGATAGACGCTATCCGCAATTCATATATTGCCTCTCTTTCAGTCCCTACCCCCATGCTAGTTGTAGATGCTAAAGATGATAAAGCAAAAGAGTTTTATGAGAAATATGGATTCATTGCTTTTCCTGACGAGCCTTATAGGTTGTTTCTTACGATGAAAGATAGTGAGTTGCTTTTGAACCGTGCTGACTTAATTTAGTTGAAAATAATTAGATTTAGTTTACGTACTCGTATTGATAGTTGCTAAATTAAGCAGGTATCTAGAAAGTAATTTGATATCTATTTGCAGCTTTTATGAAGCTGCAAATTATAATTCAAGCAGAGCAGTTCGCAGGCATCATCTCAATAACGTACTTACTAGTTCTATTTTTTGCTCCTTGCTTAAACTCTCTAGCTGCAGCTTAATATCTGTTAATCCCAAGTTGTAACAGGGACTGATAAGCCCCGCATATTTGGCTATCGTTTCTGTTACTTTTTCTGCTGGCTCTTTAAGCTCCTCAGCGGTTAAGATTAAATAGCCTGCAAGTTACATCACTTTTGTCTGTAATATGGTTTAGAAGGCGTTTCAGGAGGTATCCTGATACTCCGCTACTCTCAGCCATTGATGTAAATGTGCGGCGCAAATCATGCGAAGTGATTTTTACCCCTGCAATTTGGCATACATGTTTCAACGTTTTTTTAGGATCAGTGAGGTAGCCCTTTTTACTGTTTGTCCCAAACACATAGTCAGATACTTTATATTCTTTTCGTCGATTAAATATCTCAGCTAATCGATCTGTAATTGGAAACTCAACGTCCAAGCCGTTTTTTGTATCTTCTAAAATGAATATCCTATCTTCAAGGTGTACTTGTGACCATGGGAGTTGCAGTAGTTCAGATCTTCTTAGGCCTGAAAAGGTTAAAAATTCTAGATAATCACAAAAACCGACACGACTATTTTGACGATATTTAGCAGCTTCATTTCTAACTTCATATAATGCGTCTATGAATGGTTTTAGTTGTGAACGACGTAGTCTTGTTGTTTTACGCTTTACATTATTCCAGCTTCGTTTTTCAGAAAGTGCATCTACAGGGTTCTCTGGAAATAATGAGCGACCTTCCGAAGACTTGTATTCAGCTTTAGCAAAGTTAAATAAAGCACGCATTAGGCGCATGGTATAATTTGCCTGAGCAGGGCTTCTAGATGTTATTTCTCGTTGGCGTTTTAAAATCATTGTTTGATTAATATTGGCTAGACGTTTGTTATGCCAATCTGATAGATAGCAATCTATTTTTTGCAGATACCCTCTTTCAGTTATAGGTTTAAGATTTCTAGATTCGATGTATGAATCAAAGGCTTCTTTAAGGGTAATAGAAGCTGCTCTAAATTGGCGCTTAAGGTCGTTAGGGTTAATACCTTCAGCAATATCTGCCATTACTTTACGAGCCATCCGCCTTGCATCATCAAGTGTAATTGATGGAAAGTACCCAAGGGTGACATTAATAGGGGTGTCTCTTCCTGGTATTTTTTTATAAACTCTAAATGATTTTTTACCAGCTACGCTCACATCTAAAATAAGTCCTGACAATAGGCTGTCATAATAGCGAGTGCGTTTACCGTTTGATTCGATCTTTTCAAGCGACAATTCTGTGAAGCGAAATTTTGTGTCTGACATATGGTGCTACCTCTGTGCTACTTTGAACGTAAAATTTAACGTTCTGAAATACATAATGATTTATGCATCAGAGGTAGGTTTTATTCAATAACCCTATGATATAGCTATGAAAATTAGTAAATAGTTATATCAAAAAGTAACTCGTAGTAAGTCCTTGTTTTGCAACTCATAATCGTTAGGTCCCCAGTTCGAGTCTGGGAGGGGCCACCACTTTTCAAAGCTTTCCAATTTTTAAATAGTTATAGCCAATACAAAATATTTTCTACAGTACTTTTTTTATACAGCATTTAGGTTAGTTGTTTACGTGCCTATACCGTCTCTATTATTTAAAAGCCAGCTTCAATCATTTTCCTATCTGGCCAATACCAAACTCTGGGTAATTCAGACGATGGTGTTGATGTCGACTTAAACTGGCTTAGTGCTGGAATAGGTTATCGCACAGCTATTGGCGCGAACACTGACTTTTATGGTTTAGCAACTTACGAAAACGTAGAGCTAGAGGCATCGTATCGTGGAAGTAGTGCTTCGAATGACGAAAATGGCTATAGTCTATCTGTAGGTGTTCGCTCTATGGTAAGTGATAATATTGAGCTAGATGGCCGAGTAGGCAATGTCGATATTGCAGATGAGAGTGAAACATCTTTCAGTGTGGGCGCACGTTACTACATTAATAACAACGTTTCACTTGGGGCTAATTACACCTCATTGGACGATCTAGATTTAGTTAGCTTAACTGCTCGTTATAGCTTTTAAGTATTAATAAATAAAAAATAAGCGCACTAAACAGTGCGCTTTTTTTATGCCATTTACTTTTTATAAGTAGTTTCTAATTTACTTGGTACTTACTGTTAGTACGAATGTAAATAGTGGCTGTTTTGTCGCTAGTGTTCTCAATCGTGTGGGTAAAGTTACCGGTTGATTCTACATAGCTGCCTGCGCTTAGGTTTTGCGCTTTATCTTGCTCGCTTGAGTTGTACTCAACGGCGCCGGCTATAACAACAGCACGAAATTCGCTTGCATCTGTTTTTATTTCACCTTTAAAGCCGGCAGGAAGTTTAATCATTGAGCCGTTCATGTCGGCTGTACTTCCCCAAAAGTAGGCTGTTTGCACGCCTTGGGCGTTAATGTCGTTTAAATCGCTGCTGTTTAACCATACTATGTTGTCTGCATGTAGGTTTAACGGGCGCTCACCATTATCAAACTGGGCATTAGTTGGTTTAACTAAGTACGGCCCTGAGTCGATTTCTAAGTAAATTAAATTTGTTTCAGCATTGGCTGCAGTGGTGTGGTTTTCACCTGCTGGTTGTGTCCAAAACGAACCCGCTGGCATCCACATTTTTTCGGCTGTTGGGTCGTCATTATGCATTTGCCCTTCAATAACGATACCGCGGTAGGTAATGTTGTGAATGTGCGGCGGAGATTCAAAGCCTTTTTTAAAGCGTACTAACATGCCTGTTGCAGTGTCGGTTGTGCGGTTTCCCCATAAATCTGCAGCGCCAGGGCTTTTATCACCACGTAGCGGGTTTAAGTAACCCCAGTTAATATTGCTTGCAGCAACAACTTTTGATGCGCTTTGCTCTGCAGAGGCTGGCGTTGATATGAGTGTTGCAACCAGTGCAAGAGTTGATGCGTTTAGTAAAAATTTCATTTAAAAGCTCCGTTAAGTTGGTATAGCGCTATAGTACGGCTTAAAATTCAGTCAATAAATGGGCATAAGTTAAATACACTTTCGCAAAAACGTGGATAATAACGTTATAGTTACGCATGCTGGTTTATGCAATAAGAGGGTTTGATGAAAATAGCTGATTTACAAGTATTACTCAAAGTGGCTGAGCTGCAATCAATTACAGCTGCTGCAAATCAATTAGATATGAGCTCATCGGCTGCAAGTGTCTCGTTAAAGCGTATAGAGCAGTCGCTTGGGGCACAAATATTTGTGCGCACAACAAGGCAAATACGCCTCACGCCTGAAGGGGAACGGTATTTACCTCTGTGTCAGCAGGCACTCGATTTATTGCAACAAGGGCAAGTGCTTATTCATGAGGAACAGCAATCTATTAGTGGTGAAGTGCGAATAGCAGTGTCATCGGAAATGGGGCGCAACCTTATGCGGGTATTACTAAATAATATTATGGATAAACACAGCGAAGTGACGCTGCGCTTACAAGCAAGCGACAGCCGCGCTGATTTTTACCGTGATGGAATTGATGTTGCGCTGCGCGCCTTAACTAAAGAAGCCGCACAGGAGCTAAATTTATACGGCTTTAAAATTTGTAACATAGCACACGTGCTATGCGCCTCGCCTGATTACATTAAAAAGCACGGTGAGCCGTTAACGCCAGATGACCTACTGAATCATAATGCCCTTTTATATAAGCTCTACGAGGTAGTGCATGATGGGTGGGAGCTGTATAACGATAACCAAAAATACAAGGTTAAAATGAGCAGCGACCGCGCCGTTAACGATGGCGATATAGTAAGGTGTTGGTGTGTTGATGGCACCGGGATTGCCAAAAAATCGGCCATTGATGTAGCTGAAGATTTATTAGCGGGCAGGCTAAAAAGGCTAATGCCTGATTACAAAATCCCCCTCACTGAAATGTGGTTAGTACTACCTAGCCGCCAGCTTATAACGCCTGCCATTAGGCTTATTCGTGATGAGTTAAAACACACTATTAGCCAATTAAGAAAAAACCTGATTGCGCAAGGGATAATTAACGAGCAAGAGTGGCCCGATTCACCCTAGTGCACCTTACGCGAGGTTAGTGTTGCTAGCCTTGCGCCTTTAAAATTTAATTCGCTTTCCTGTGGTGGATTAAATTAAAATACACGCTCTTCTTTTATGTTCTATTTTTTCTAATTATTGGGCTTATTGCTCAGCTGATCCTATATTTATTCTAAGCAAGTGTTAGTTAAGTCCTTTATCCATTTACAGGTATTGTATGTTACTTAAACAAAAAGTTTATATTAGTCTTATTTTGGCTATTGTTGTGCCGTTAGCGGTTTCTACATTTTTATTTTCAAATAGTATTCAAAATCATACCGATGAAAAGCTCGCAAAGGTTGATCTACCCACCGCATTGAGTGAAGTAAAAAGCAAAATTGAACTCGAACTTGCCACTCCTATAATTGTTGCCAAAGAAATTGCGCAAAACAGCTTTGTTAAACAGTGGCTAAGCAACGGTGAGAGTGAGCAAGCAAGAGCCGATTATATTAATTATTTAGCCAGTATTAAAAAAGATAACAACGCAGTTATTGCGTATATAATTTCCAAAAATACCAACAACTATTACACCGATATTGGCATATCTAGACAGATAGATAGAAGCGAAGATGTATGGTTTGATCAGTTTCTATCCTCTAACAGACCCTTTGAAATAGCACTGGATATAGATAAAACCACAAATAGCATGGTGGTTTTTATTAACTATGCACTGCAAATTAATGGTGAGCGTACCGCCATTACTGGCGTAGGGCGCTCGCTCGATTCTATGATCAACTTAATTAACGAATACCGTATTGGCGAAGCCGGTGTGGTGTATTTGGTCTCTGATGAAGGTGAGGTAATGCTTCACAGTGACAGAAGTAAAATGGGTCAAAAAATTAATATTAACGATATAAAAAATGGTGCCATTATTAGTAAAACAATGGCAGGCGAAGATTATGTTGTGTCGAGTACGCCTATTGAATCATTAGGTTGGCATTTAGTGGCAGAAGTGCCCGAGCAGCAGTTATACGGGCCAATAAATAGTGCCATTAATAGCAATTTATTATTTGGTGTGATCATTGCCATTATTGGCTTTGCCTTGGCCAGAGTTTTAGTGTCGCAAATATTTAAACCCATTGAAAACATAACTGCTGCAGTGAGCGCGTTAACTAAAAAAGATGGCGATTTAACCGTAAGGCTGCCTACTAACGATAACAACGAAATATCAGAGCTTGCCGCTAACTTTAATTTATTTTTAGAGCAGCTACATGGCATGTTTAAGCAAGTGTCGGACTCAGCAAACCATGTTAAAAGCATTTCAGAAAATGTGTTAGTACAAGTACAAGGCGCGGCCAACTTGGCCGAGGTACAATCATCTAGCACGCAAACGGTGGCGGCAGCCGTTAACGAAATGGAAGTAACCGTACAAGACATTTCAAACAGTGCCAGTAACGCCTCTGACATTGCGACTTTAACAGAAGAAGCGACTCATAAAGGGGTGGAGTTTGTAAATAGCACGATAAAGCAAATGGAGCAGCTAGAAAACGCCATGGCTACCTCGGTTGCCTCGGTAACTGAGCTTTCAGGAGAGATAAAGTCAATTACGCAGGTGCTTGATGTTATTAAAGCAATATCGGAGCAAACTAACTTACTGGCGCTCAATGCTGCCATAGAAGCCGCGCGGGCAGGCGAACACGGTCGTGGTTTTGCCGTTGTAGCCGATGAAGTAAGAACCCTTGCTATGCGTACTGCAGAGTCGACCGAGCAAATTAACGAAATGATAGACACGTTAAATTCTAAGGCTTCAAGTACGGTGTCGGCTATAGAGCTTGGCAGTAAAAATACCCTAGAAAACGCCGAACGTTTAAAAGTAACGGGGAGTACCTTAACGGGTATATCTCAAGAAATTGTTACGCTAAGTGAGCTAAATAGCTCAGTGGCAACAGCCACCCGCGAGCAAACGTTGGCTACCTCAGAAATTAGTCAAAATGTGGTGATGATTTCTGATTCTGCTGAGCAAACAAAACAAAATATGAAAACCTCAGAGCAGCTATGCAATGGGTTAAATGAAGAGTCGAATATATTAAAAGACTTACTGGGTAAGTTTACGCTTTAAAAAAAGTGACAACATTAAGCTAAAAAACGCGTTGTAACTTAGTTAATCTAAGCTTTGGTTAAGAGGTTTATTATCCAAAGTTTAGGTTAATAACAACGCGTTTTTAAACGGGTTAATTTTTACGGTAAATTTCGTGTTGAATGTCGTAAATATTAACGCTTAAGCTGTCAGAATCTCGGCAATAAGTTTTTAAGCACTCAAGCAAGCTCTCGCTTAACATCTGTTTTTGTTCAATAGAGCGCCCGGCCATGATATGCGCCGCAATATGAATAAACCCTTCTTTTCCTTCACCTAGCTGGTATTGCTGATAAGCAATAGCGCGGGTTTTAATGGTTTCTAAGTCAAACAAACCACTTTGAAAAGTCGCGTTGTGCACTTTTTCAACAAGTACTTGCGGTAATACAGGAAGATCTTCAGAGTGTTCAATAATAATGTGCGGCATTTACGCGTTTCCTATTATGAGTTACTACGTGGGCGTACGTATAATTGTACCAAAGCCTGAACTGTGCGCTAACCCCTCAATGGCCTAAATTTAGTTGTATTAATTTTTGATGGTAGTATAAAAACAGTCACGTGAACCTTCGCTTATAAAGCAAAATTAAGGATTAATATGAAATTACCACACCGCTTTAAACGTTTAGCTGTGCTATTAAGTGCAGTGGTTACCTTAAGTGCCTGCTCAGATGATGTTGCATCGGTGAGCTTAGGGCTGTTTACTACTAAAGATGTAGTGGTAAATTCGCAGCAAGACCCACTAGTAAAAGGGGTTACGTGCCATATTAGCCATATTGAGGCCGACTTAGATTTTTCAGATCCCTCTGATATGTCTATTGCGTGTCGCCAAACAGGGCCAATTACAGCCGATATGTTACAAGCAATAGATCGCAGTAAGTCGGGCGAAGTGGTGTTTAAGTCATCAAAAAGTATTTTATTTAAATCGCTAAAAGTACGCCGTATTTACGATGCACAAAACCGCACATTACTGTACTTATCGTACTCGACTAAAGAGTCGAGCGGCAGCCACCACCACGCACTTTCAACTGTGCCTTTATACAATACACAAGCTTGGAACTGGGCACTTGAACAAAAATAAGAGCACACTATGTTAGCGTTATTTAAATCAAAGCCGCTGCTAGAACAAGCCGAGCAGCAGTGGCTAATTGATACCTTTATTTGGGCGGTAGAGTACTTTGATGCCGCATTTTTTACCAAGCACACGCAAATAATATTGCCAACGGTGGCGCATTTTCCTGATTCGGTATCGAGTATTGAGGAAATGGCCACTAAGGTATTTGTACGAGTACGTGATTACGCAGGTATGAGTGCGTGGCCAATACAATTAGTTGCGCCACAACAGTTACAGCCGCAAGTATTTCCGCATTTTGAATTTGCTGAACACTTACGCGGAGAGCAAAGCCAACTTATTGTACCGCCAAGCCATACGATTAATATCTCATTTAACCCTAATCAAATTAATCAGCCGCAAGATTTAGTGGCAAGCTTTGCCGGCACGCTGGCTACTGTATTAATTCATCATGTTGGGGTGTTACCGCCAGGCGGTAAAGACTACTTGCCACAAGCGGCAGATGCGCTGGCCTGTTTTTTAGGGTTTGGGGTAATGATGAGCAACACTGTGTATCAATTTAAAGGCGGGTGTGGCTCGTGCTATAACCCTTATGCTAATCGTGAAGCGAAGCTCAGTGAAACTCATACCGTATTTATGCACGCGCTGATTAGTTATTTTAAAAACGATCATGACTCTAAAAAACATTTAAAGCCACATTTGCGCAGCCAATTTAAAAAAGCCCAAAAAGAGATCAAAGCATTAGTTGATAATTCTGCTAATCCGCTATTGCTTGCCTATGCACCAACTTAAACCGGATACTTGTGAACTACTTAGACGAATTTTTACTGATTGCCATCGCCCACTTTTTTGCAGTAGCCAGCCCTGGCCCCGACTTTGCCGTGGTGCTCAAACAAAGTATACAGCAGGGCAGGCGTAACGCCCTATGGACAAGCGCTGGCGTGGGCGCTGCTATTTTATTACACGTAGGATATTGCGTATTAGGGGTTGCGCTAATTTTAACGCAATCGCCTAATTTATTTATGACATTAAAGTACGTTGCGGGGGCGTATTTAGCCTATTTAGGCGTACAAGCATTGAGGGCTGCCAAACCACCGGTAAATAAAACAGACAACATAGAAAACAAAACTACCCCACAAGAAAGCGTATGGCATGCATTTAGGCGCGGCTTTTTAACCAACGCGCTTAATCCTAAAGCCACTCTCTTTTTTATGTCGTTATTTACCTTAGTTATTAGTGTAACTACACCAACTAGCGTGCAAATTGTGTATGGGGTTTATATGGCTCTGGCAACGTGGGTGTGGTTCTCTATGCTTTCTTTAGTGTTGTCAAAACCCAGTGTACGGGCGTTTTTTCAAAAAAGCGGCTATTGGTTTGACCGGGGTATAGGTGTTATTTTAATTGCTTTAGCCATTCGTGTAGTAATTTAACTCTAGGGAGAAGTCATGCCTATTTATAATTTTTCGTTTGGATCGAATATGTCCTCTAACCGCTTGCTTGCGCGTTTACCAAAAGCAAAGCGAGTTGGCACAGCTGTACTAAAAGGCTACGAGCTTACGTTTAATATGCTATTTAAAGATGGCTCGGGCAAGTGCAGTATTCAAAAAAGTGATGACAAAAACGCCTTGGTATATGGCGTGGTCTATGAACTTGATGAAGCCGAAAAAGCAATTTTAGATACCATAGAAGGCCCAGGCTACGATTGCGTTGCTATTAAGCCCACTTTGTTAAATGGGGAGCAAATAGAGGCCCATTGCTATATTGCTAACACCCACGATAACGATGTACTGCCATACGACTGGTATATTCAGCACGTTCATCGCGGCGCACTTGAGGCTGGCGTACCAAAAGAATACAGTGATGCAATACTTAATCGGCCGCATAAGCCCGATACAAATAAAGAGCGTGCTGATATTGAATTTGCAGTGCACCAAAAATAATAAGGATAATCATGAAACTCACCAAATTAGCCAGTTTAGCGTTGCTTGCCAGTGCCACTTTTAATAGTTGGGCACAAATTAATACCACGGACTTAGAAGAGGTTATTAACACCTCAATGGCACGCTTTGACGTACCGGGTATGGCGGTAGCGGTTGTGCAAGACGATAAAGTTGTATTTGCTAGAGGGTTTGGGACAAGCAACCTCAATACAAATGCAAAAGTGAACAAAGACACACTTTTTGGTATTGCCTCAAACACAAAAGCGTTTACCAGTGCAGCGCTGGCTAAGTTGGTTGATGAAGGTAAGTTAAGTTGGGATGACAGGGTAATTGACCACTTACCTGAGTTTAGGTTGTACGACTCCTACGTCACCCGCGAAATGCGTGTTCGTGATTTATTAAGCCATCGCAGTGGCTTAGGGCTTGGGCAGGGCGATTTAATGATTTGGCCAAGTACTGATAAATCTATAGAGGCTATTTTAGCCGGCCTACAGTATTTAAAGCCAGCCAGCAGCTTTCGCAGCCAGTATGCCTATAACAACTTAATGTTTGTAACCGCAGGCGAAGTGGTGGCACGTGTATCAGGTATGAGCTGGAATGATTACATCGAAAAAAATATATTACAGCCTTTGCATATGGATAACTCTCGCGCGGGCTTTTCGCGTATTCCAAAAAGCAATAAAAACTGGGCAATTGGCCACATACCAATGGATGGCAAGCTCAATCCTTTTTTTGTTAACTACCTAGAAGATTTTAGAGGCGCAGGGGCTATTGCATCAAGCGTAAACGATATGAGCCAATGGTTACTAACGCAGTTAGCTGGCGGAAAAATGCCAAGCGGCGAGCAACTATTTAGTGAAAAACAGCAAGCGCAAATGTGGCATCCGCATATTACCTCTATGGCTTCTAAAAGTGCGTATGAGGCCTATCATCAGCAATTTAGAGGCTATGGGCTAGGTTGGAGCATTGAAGATTACCACGGCTTTAAAAAGCTAGGCCACGGCGGGGGCATTTTAGGTATGGTGTCGCAAGTTACATTATTGCCTGAGAAAAAACTTGGCATTGTTATTTTATCTAATCAGCAAGCATTTAGTGCACTTTCGGCAGTAACCCACGAAGTGCTTGAAGATGCCCTTGAGCTTGAAGATAAAGACTGGGTTGAAGAGTTGGCTAAAAAACATTTTGCGAGTAAACAAAAAGCCTACGCCAATGCAAAACCCGACACCCCAGCAGATTACCAGCCACAGTTACCTAATATAAATTACACCGGCACGTTACATGACGATTGGTACGGCGATGTAATTATTGAGCAACTCGATGGCAAACTACGTATTGATTTTACCCATACCAAACGCTTAAAAGGCACGCTTGAGCATTACACGGGTAATACGTTTATTGTTAAGTGGGATGAAAAGCTACTGGAGGCCGATGCGTTTATTCGTTTTGATATGGGCGCAAACAACCGTGTTAATAGCGCAAAAATGCGCGCGGTATCAACAGCGGTAACAGACTTTAGTTTTGATTTTAGAAACCTTAATTTAAAAGCTAAGTAGTGATGCTATACACCAAAGTCGCAAAGCCACCGTAAGGTGGCTTTGTTATATTAAGCACTCACATTAAAGGAGCGTTTATGCGTACTGCAGTTATTTCACACCCTCATTGCCGTAAACATAAAATGATTGACGATCATCCTGAGTGCCCAGAGCGCCTAGACGCTATTGCAGATAGACTTTTGGCAAGTGGGGTAGATATTGGCTTAACGCATCTACAAGCGCCTAAAGCGCAGCGTGAGCATTACTTATTAGCCCATGATGAGTCATTAGTTAACCTTGTGGAGCGCTTAGTTCCTCAGCAGGGGCTGCATAACCTTGATGGCGACACCTGGCTTTGCCCTGATTCATTTAAAGCGGTAGAGCGCGCCGTAGGAGCAGGGTTGTTGGCTGTAGATGAAATACTCGCAGATAAACTCGATGCGGCGTTTTGCGCTGTACGCCCGCCAGGGCATCATGCCAATGCACACGCTTCTTCTGGGTTTTGTGTATTTAATAACTTAGCTATAGCGGTTAAGTATGCCCAAAGTAAAGGCATTAAACGTATAGCAATTGCTGATTTTGACGTACACCATGGTAATGGCACCCAAGACATATTTATAAACGATGAAAACATATTACTTTGTTCGTTATTTCAATACCCATTTTACCCAAACACAGCTGTAAAAAATAACAGCCACATAGTTAATTCTCCTTTGCCAATTGCCAGTAGTGGCGATGATTTAAAAGAAGTGTTTAATACCCAATGGTTGCCAAAATTAAAAGCCTTTAAGCCAGAGTTGCTATTTATCAGTGCAGGGTTTGATGCCCACCTAGAAGATGACATGGCAAGTTTAAAGTTTGTAGAAGATGACTACAGCTGGCTTACAGAGCAATTATGCGACGTTGCAAAAGAGAGTGGCTGCAAAGGTGTTATATCTTACCTAGAAGGGGGCTATGCGCTATCAGCATTAGGAAGAAGTGCTGTAGCGCATATAAAAGTGCTTAGTGAGTACTAATACCAATCCGCAATAATACTTAATTAAGCGAATTGGTATAACTAAGAGTTATAAACCCAGTAAATCAAACGCCTGCTTGGTATTAAGGGTTTTAATTTTGCCAAGGCAGCATTGCCCTTCATTTAATAAATAAGTGGTGACCAGTTGCGCTAGCTGCTCCTGTGAAAGAGGGGCGCATGCAGCGCCTTGCAGGTCAACGTACTCACCTTGCTTGTTCAACACGCGCACATTACTAAGCTCACTTTGCGTAACGCTGTGCAAACACGCTTCTTGTTCTTGTTTATCGTGCGCTATTTCAAGCTCATTATAAACAATTAATAACTGTGGAAAGCTGTTTAGCATAGTTACCCTACTGTTACCTCGTATGAGGTAAATTTACGCACATTAATAACGCCAGTATCAAAAATTAAGTACTGACCTTTTATACCTTGCAGCACGCCGCTTACTACTGGGTTTTTATCAAAATTAAACGAGCTAATTTTAGTGGGGTACTCTGTTACCGGAAAGTTTAAATCAACCACGTCTTCATCAAGTTGCTCTATGGCTGTGGCACCAAATAACTCGCTTAGCTCGTTTAATTTATCGCTAATTTGCGGGATCAGCTCTGCCGCGGCGGCTTTAAGGTCAATGGCTTCGTTTTGGCCCTTTAGCATGTTACGCCAATTGGTTTTATCGGCAATAAACTCGGCCAATGCCACCTCAACTAAGCCTGATTGCAAACGTGTTTGCACTTTAAAAATAGGCAGTGCTTGAGTGGCGCCTTGATCAACCCAACGTGTCGGTATTTGCGTATGGCGAGTAATGCCTACTTTAAGCCCAGAGGTGTTGGCTAAATACACATAATGCGGGATCATGCAGTTTTCTTCGCCCCATTGCGGCTCGCGGCAAGTGCCTTTATCGTAATGGCAGGTTTCTGGTTTCATAATGCACATATCGCAGCTAGCAAGCTTGCGCATACACACAAAACAGTGGCCTTGCGAGTAACTCTTTTTGGTTTTTTTGCCACAGTTTGAGCATAAAATGGTACCGCTAAACGTCAGCGTTAACTCTTTACCAATGAGTGCGTTTAGGTCGACTAGGTTGCCGCCCACAGGAAGATGATATTGAACCGGCTCTGTTAAGCTCGATTTTAATTTACGCAAAGTGCCTTGCATCTTTACTTGGCCCCTAAAGATGTTGATATTAAAACGTGGAGTTTAACATCTTTAAACTGTATTGGCTTTTTAAGAAATACAAATAGTCATCTAGAGGAATTGGCTTAGCGTATAGGTAACCTTGTGCTCTGTCGGCGCCCATTTCTTTCAATAAGTGGTGCACATCTTGGGTCTCTATGCCTTCCATGGTTATAGATAGCCCTAGGTTATGTGCCATATCTATAGCGGTTTGCACAATCACTTTATTGGCGGTGTTATTCGTTAAATCAAATACAAACGATTTATCTACTTTAAGCTCCGTAAAGCGGTAATTAACCAAATAACTTAGCGATGAATAGCCAGTGCCAAAGTCATCAAGGACCACGCGCACCCCTAAATCAGAAAGCTCATTAACCAATGAAATAAGCGCTTCGTGGCTTTCGACTAATGCTGACTCCGTTAATTCAAACTTAAGAAGCTGCGCCGGAACTTGGTATTTTATAAGAATGTTTTCGACTTTTTCGGCTAGGTTTTTAATCGACAGATTTTTAGCACTTAAATTTACGCTAATTGGGTGATCGTTATAGCCTTGCTCGGTTAGTTTGACGATATCTTTACAGGCTTGCTCAATAACCCATAAGGTAAGCTCGTTAATAATACCTGTGTGCTCAGCAAGGGTGATCAGCTCTTCTATCGATACGCCTTTAAAAGCCGGGTCGGGCCAACGTAGCAGCGCTTCGGCGCCACATACTTGATTAAAGTTTAGCCCTATTTGAGGCTGATAATACAACGCTAGTTGGTTGTTTTTAATTGCTTTTTGTAATTTAGCGGCCAATGCCACATCCATTAATATATTACTGCCGTTAGAGGCGCTTACTACTAAATCGTTATTACTTTTAGCTTTTTTAAGTGCCAAGTAACCCCGTTTTGTCCAGTATTCAAAGTCGTCACTGTGGGCTGCGCTACTAATCCCTATGTTATAGGTAAGTTGTAAGTTTAAGCCTTGAATTTCGTATTGTTTGGGCAGGCTATTTATAACTTTAATTAAGGCCTCTTCAAGTGACTCCTGGTTTTGGTTTTTAGTAGATATGCAGGCAAATACCCCGCTGCCTAAGTCGGCTAAGCGGGGGCTGTTATTAAAATCTGTATCGAGGTTGGTAAATTCGCGCTCATGGCTAAGCTCTAACTCTATTTGTTTAGCCACGTGCTTTATTAAAGTGTAGCCCTGCGATGGGGTAATAATGGTATTGAGCGAGTTAAAATGGCGAATTTTAATTAAACACAAGGTGGTATTTCGCCCCTGTGCTTGTAAGCTCATAAACGCTTGTTTTAATTTGGCACTGTTAAGTAATTTAGTTTGCTGAGTATGTGTAGCATGATAAAGCGCACGCTCGCGCTGGTAGCGCACTCTATCGGCAAGTGCCATAGCCATTAAAATAACTTCACACAATATAGCCACTAAAAACGCGTGACGAATCGCAAAGCTATAATCCAAATAGCCCGTTAATTCTAATGGCTGTATTGCCGCGCCAACAATGAGGGGAACCCACGAAAAAACGTAAAACTTCGCCCACCTAAAGCCCGTGCGTAGTTTGTTATAAATTAAAATAATACACGTAATATATAACAAGCTTAATACACAAAAAAAGATGGGTGCTGCAATGTACTCGGGTATAAATAAAGTGGTGATTGATAATAAAAATATTAAAATAAGTAGCGCTTTACTCATTTTATAGCGCCAGCATTTGTCCTTGTGGTAGCGCAAAAACATGGTGCAAAAGGCGAGCGTAAAAAAGGCCATTGCGTAGTTTGAAAAAATCACTTTTTCGTGTAAGTACAATTGCCACTCTAGGGGCCACAAGTAAAAGCCAAAGCCCATTACAATGCCCATTAAACACAGCGCACTAATTATATAGCCTATATAAACTAAATAAACGCGGTCTTTAATCCCTAAATAAAGCACTAAATTATACAGAGCAGCCATTAATAACACGCCGGCAAATATGCCCCAAATGCCGGTTTGCGAGCGAACTAAATCAACAAATTCTTTATGGCGATACAAATTAACCGGGGTTTTGCTGATCCCCGTCGTATCTATTTTTATGGCTAAGCGCTCTGTTGTTTTACTCTCAAGTGCAAAACGTATATGCGGTACGCTATATTGAAAAAGCGTAAGAGACTTTACTTTATCACCTAATTTATAGCTTTCTATAAGCTCATTTCTTTTGTTTAACCGATACACGCTGAGGTGATCAACCATCGGGTTATCGAAATGGGCAACAATGTCTTGAGCATCCAAACTTTTATTTTCAAGGTCTATAAATAGCCAATAGTTTTGCTGCTTAAAGCTCCATTGAATATCGGTTAACGGCTGGTGGGTGATTAGCTCGGGATTTAAAATAATATCGTTGAGTGTGTGAGATTTACTTTCATCTATGTAGTAGGCAAAGTCTAAATATACAGGCGTGGTTTTATCGATGGTATAGCGAGTCGGCACAACCAGGTTAGAAGCGAGTGTGCTAATAATATAAAATATGAAAATCAGTATGGCTATGGCCGCGGCATGATAACGTAAAGTTTTCGTTTCCAACGTTGTATACTTGTAATAAATCTTTTAATTAGTGTAGCACTAAAAAAGCGCATATAAACTGCGCTTTTTTAGTTAAATTTTTAGGGCCTGCTTATCCTTCAGGATTAAAATTTGTTCTAACTAGGGACGATTTAATCGTGGCGCGAGGTTTGTAACCTAGTGGGCTAAGTAAAAACCGAGCAACAAAGAGTTAATCGTCCCTAGGACGAACCTTCGTGCAGCGCGTGTTTGGTATTTATACTGCGTTATCGCCTATTTATGGGGAATAACCACACTACATAGGCTCTGCCTTGCCTAAATACCAAACACACTGCTGCAAATTTAATCTCGAAAGATAAACAGGCCCTAAGTTAAACCAATAATTTAGTTACAGGCTACTGCTCTCGGGCAATCGCTCTGTAAGCAATATCGGTGCGGTACTCCATACCTTCCCAGCTAATTTGTTTTACAAGATCGTATGCACGTTGCTGTGCCTCGGTAACGGTATTGCCGAGTGCCGTTGCACATAATACACGTCCACCTGCGGTGACAACGTTTTCGCCATCTTGCTTAGTACCCGCATGAAATACTTTTTCATCAGCAGGGTAGTTAACTTTAAGGCCTGATATTGCATCACCTTTAGGGTAATCACCTGGGTAGCCTTTAGCAGCAAGTACAACACCTACTGCTGCGCGCGGGTCAAACTCAATGGTTGTTTTATCAAGTTCTTCGCGGTTTGCCGCTTCAACTAGTTCAACTAAGTCTGATTTAAGACGAAGCATCATAGGTTGCGTTTCTGGGTCACCAAAACGACAGTTGTACTCAATTACTTTAGGCGTGCCTTGAGCATCAATCATTAAGCCTGCGTATAAAAAGCCAGTGTAAGGATGGCCTTCGCTTGCCATACCCTCAACGGTAGGAACGATGACTTCGTTCATAATGCGCTGGTGGATCTCGTCGGTTACTACAGGTGCCGGTGAGTATGCGCCCATGCCGCCAGTATTTGGACCTTCATCGCCATTATATGCACGCTTATGATCTTGGCTTGTTGCAAATGGCAAAATGTTTTTACCATCAACCATAACAATAAAAGAGGCTTCTTCGCCTTCTAAAAACTCTTCGATCACGACGCGGCTGCCAGCCTCGCCAAAAGCATTACCGGCAAGCATATCGCGAATAGCATCTTCAGCTTCGCGTTCATCCATTGCCACAATAACGCCTTTACCAGCTGCTAGGCCATCTGCTTTTATTACAATTGGCGCGCCTTTTTCTTTTAAATAAGTAAGGGCAGGGTCAATTTGTTCAAACGTTTGGTAATCAGCGGTTGGGATGGCATGGCGAGCTAAAAAGTCTTTAGTAAACGACTTAGAGCCTTCTAGCTGCGCTGCACCGGCTGTTGGACCAAAAATAGCGAGACCGTGTTCACGGAACTTATCTACTACGCCTAATACAAGCGGTACTTCAGGGCCAACAATCGTAAGTTCTACATTGTTTTGTTGTGCAAAGCTTAATAGGCCATCTAGGTCTTCAACGTTAATTGCAACGTTTTCTAGTTTTGGCTCAAGTGCAGTACCGGCATTACCCGGTGCTACAAATACAGTGTTTACTTTCGTGTTTTGAGCGGCCTTAAACGCAAGTGCGTGTTCTCGGCCGCCGCTGCCAATGACTAATACATTCATGGCGAAATATTCCTATTTAAAGCGGTTTTTTAAATTTCAGCGTCATACGGTCGCTTTCACCAATAGCTTTGTATTTATCAGCGTCTTGTTCGCCAAGGCGTAAGCTAGGTGGTAGCGTCCACACCCCTTTAGGGTGATCGGCTGTATCTTTTGGATTGGCGTTAATCTCACTGCTTGCAACTAATTCAAATCCAGCTTTTTTAGCTAAATCGACCACGTAACTTTGCTTCATGTAGCCGGTTGATTTTTGATCCTCATCAGGTCGGCTTTCATCTAAGCGATGTTCAACTACACCTAATACGCCACCTGGTTTTAACGCTTTATAAAAAGACTTAAATGCACTGAGTGCGCCTTTAGTGTCTTTACCCATGTACCAGTTATGTACATTGCGAAAGGTTAATACCATATCGGCAGTGCCGGCTGGGGCAATATCAGTGTGCGTTAATGGGGCAAACTCAGAAATTTTTACTTTGCTAAAACGCTTATCTTCGGCCACTTTTTTCTTAAAGCCAGCTAAAGAGCGCTGGTAGTAACCTACCGATGAATCACTCGGAAAATGCGCTGCGTAATATAAGCCTTGCTCTTTAAGTGCTGGGGCTAAAATCTCGCTGTACCAACCACCGCCTGGGGCAATTTCAACCACGGTCATTGTTGGTTTAAAACCAAAAAATGCCAGTGTTTGCTCTGGGTGACGGTATTCATCGCGGGCGCTATTTTTAGCGCTACGCTCGTTTGATTGAATAGCATGGCTAAGGCTTGACTCATGGTTATGGCTAAGTGCCATTGTTGAGGTCAGCGTAAGCGAGGCAACAAGTAGTGACTTTAGTGCAAATTTCATCGTTTGTTCCTTAACATTTTATATAGGTGTTGAACCAGAATACGTGAATTGATTGCAAACAAAAAGGGCTAAACGTTGTGTTTAACCCTTTGTGTGATTAGTGGCGGAAGTGGCGCATGCCGGTAAATACCATCGCCATGCCAGCTTCGTCAGCGGCGGCGATAACTTCTTCATCGCGCATTGAACCACCCGGTTGAATAACCGCGGTAATACCAGCGGCTGCTGCTGCGTCTATACCATCACGGAATGGGAAAAACGCATCTGATGCCATCACAGAGCCAGGTACTTCTAGATTTTCATCAGCGGCTTTAATACCCGCTATTTTAGCTGAGTAAACACGGCTCATTTGGCCTGCGCCTACGCCAATGGTCATACCGTCGCGGGCATATACAATCGCATTTGATTTAACAAACTTAGCTACTTTCCAGCAAAATAGTAAATCTTTAAGTTCTTGCTCAGAAGGTTGGCGCTTAGACACGACTTTTAAATCGCCTTGGGTAACCATGCCTAGGTCGCGGTCTTGTACTAAAACACCGCCGTTAACGCGTTTAATATCGTGGCCAGTTGCTTTGCCACTCCATTGACCACACGCTAATAAGCGTACGTTCTTTTTCGCTTCAACAATTTTTGCTGCTTCGCTTGAAACGCTAGGAGCAATAATTACTTCAACAAATTGACGCTCAACAATGGCTTGTGCTGTTGCAGCGTCAAGCTCGCGGTTAAAGGCAATAATGCCACCAAACGCTGAGGTTGGATCTGTTTTAAAGGCGCGGTCGTAAGCACTAAGAATATCTTCGCCAATTGAAACGCCACACGGGTTTGCGTGTTTAACAATAACACATGCAGGTACATCAAATTCTTTAACACACTCAAGTGCTGCGTCGGTATCTGCAATGTTATTAAACGACAGGGCTTTACCTTGTAGTTGAGTAGCTGTTGCAACAGACGCTTCGCTTACGTTGTTTTCAACATAAAAAGCAGCATCTTGATGTGAGTTTTCACCGTAACGCATATCTTGCTTTTTAGTGAATTGCATATTGATAGTGCGTGGGAATTTAGTCTCTTCAGCGGCTTCTTCAGTGTAATCAGGTACCATTTTGCCAAAGTAGTTAGCAATCATGCCATCGTACTGAGCTGTGTGCTCATACGCGGCAATGGCTAAATCAAAACGTGTTTTGTATGTTGTTGAGCCATTGTTGCTTTGCATTTCGCTAATAACGCGCTCGTAATCGTTTGCGTTTACCACGATGGTGACGTCTTTGTGGTTTTTAGCGGCTGCACGAACCATGGTAGGTCCGCCAATATCAATGTTTTCAATAGCATCTTCAAGGCTGCAGTTTTCTTGAGCGACAGTATTCGCAAAGGGGTATAAGTTAACTACAACAATATCGATAGCAGAGATGTTGTTATCTGCCATTACGCTTTCATCTTGTCCGCGACGCGCTAAAATACCGCCGTGAATTTTAGGATGAAGGGTTTTTACGCGACCATCCATGATTTCAGGATGACCTGTGTGATCTGATACTTCAGTCACTTTTATGCCGTTATCAGCAAGGAGTTTGCAGGTACCGCCAGTTGATAAAATATCTACACCTTGCGCTTCTAGTGCGCGGGCAAATTCAACAATACCGGTTTTATCAGACACACTTAATAGTGCGCGACGAATAGGACGATGAGTATCCATTGTAGTTTAATTTCCTCAGTTAATGAGCTAGCTTAGAAGCGGGCATTTTAACTGATTACTACTCAAAAAACGACTTATAAAGCGCCAATAAGCGCCAATAAGCGTGAGCATTTTGCAACATCTATACTAAATTGTGTGCATAAAAAAAGCACCCTAAGGTGCTTTTTTTGCATGATACCAATTGTATTGGATTAGTAAGCAGTTATAGCGATAGAAAAACAACTCTATAACAAGGCAAAAATTTCACAGTGTAGTTATTCTACATAAGAAATTTTTAACGCCGTTATGGGCTTGTTTAGCTCGTTAGCATGCTTACGCTTTCAATATAATTGGTATTAGTTCATGCCGTATTTTTTAAGCTTTTTACGTAAAGTACCACGGTTGATACCTAGTAAAATTGCCGCACGAGTTTGGTTACCACGTGTGTATGTCATTACTTCTTCAAGTAATGGCGCTTCTAGCTCTGAAAGAACAAGGTCGTAAACGTCTTGCACATCTTGACCGTTAAGCTGCTTTAAATAGTGGTGAACAGCTTTTTTTACTGCATCACGCAATGGCTGCGGTTTCTCGTGTGACTGAACATGAGGGTTTGTGATAAATGGAGAAGTCACGTTTTGTTCGAACATTATTTAATCTCTTTCTTTCTTAGTTAGCTGCTAGTGTTTTAAAGTATTGCGTTAATGCGTCAACCTGTGCTTGTGGGTTGTCGAGCGCATTAAATACTCGCCTAAACTGACCGTCACTGTCATGGGTTTGCAAATACCAAGATACATGTTTTCGAGCGATTCGCGCTCCCATTGGCTCGCCGTAAAACGCATGGAGGTTATCTAAATGCTCCATTAAAATACTTCGCACCTCTGAAATAGCAGGTGGTGGTAAGTGTTCTCCAGTTCGCAAATAGTGGTCTATCTCCCTAAATATCCAAGGGCGACCTTGGGCGGCTCGGCCAATCATGATGGCATCTGCACCCGTATAGTCCAAAACCTGCTTTGCTTTTTCTGGAGATGTAATATCACCATTAGCAACCACAGGTATCGACACTGAGCGTTTTATATCCCTAATCGTGGCATATTCTGCTTCACCTTTGTACATACATGCGCGTGTACGCCCATGTACGGCAAGTGACGCAATGCCATAACGCTCAGCTATTCTCGCAATCTCTACACCATTACGGTTGTCCTGATCCCATCCTGTGCGGATTTTAAGTGTGACCGGGATATCAACAGCGTTAACCACTGCATCAACTATCTCTTCCACAAGTTCAGGAAACTGTAATAATGCAGAGCCTGCGAGTTTCTTGTTCACTTTTTTTGCTGGGCACCCCATATTGATATCTATGATCTGTGCACCGTTAGCAACATTGAATTGTGCGGCCTGCGCCATAAGCTCAGGATCAGCTCCTGCAATTTGCACCGCGCGTATACCCGACTCACCGCTGTGATCCATACGGTTCATCGATTTTTCAGTTTTCCAAACCTTCGGGTTTGACGATAACATTTCAGACACGGCCAAGCCTGCGCCTAAGCGGCGGCAAAGCTGTCTAAATGGTCTGTCTGTAATACCTGCCATTGGCGCGACTATTACATTATTCTCAAGTTGGTATGAACCGATACGCACTGTATTCAATAGGCCTCTTTTCAAGGGGCGCTAAGTTTACGGTTTTTTTAGGAAAAATCAAAGGCTATAAATTGAACAAAAGTGACTTTTTTTTGCCCTTTTCGTATTGACTTTTGATAACCGCATGACAAGTGGGTCGATTTGTTTGAAATTTAAACAAAAAATAATTTTGTGAAATTATGCGTGCTAATTTTCTAACTGTAAAAAAATAGTAAAGCCTGTTAAATACAGGCTTTACATGCAAGTTTTGAGTTAAAACTCTAAATTTATAAATGTATGCGGTTAGCTATTTTTTGTACCGCTTACACGGGTCCAATCACCCTCTAGTGCAATATCGTCAAGCTCAATAAAGGGTGCGTAAATATCGGCAACCGATTGGGCTTGTTCTTCTAATATGCCCGACATAGCAATTTTGCCACCCGGTTTAAGTAATCCCAAAATTACACTGTGAAGCTCACGCAGCGGCTGCGCTAAAATATTAGCGACTACAATATCAGCACTAAACTCAGGTTGGTTTTCTGGCAGGTATACCTCAAGCTTATCGGCTACGCCATTACGCTGTGCGTTATCTAAGCTTGCTTCAAGTGCTTGCGGGTCAATATCAATACCTATCATGCGCTCTGCGCCAAGTTTAATGGCTGCAATGCCTAAAATGCCCGAGCCACAACCAAAATCAACTACCGTTTTGCCGGTTAAATCTTGGCTTTCTAACCATTTAAGGCACAGTGCTGTTGTTGCATGCGTACCCGTACCAAACGCAAGGCCTGGGTCGAGCAATACATTGACTGCATCTGGGTCTGGAATGTCGCGCCAGCTTGGGCAGATCCACAGTTTTTCGCCGAACTGGATTGGGTGAAAGTTATCCATCCACTCACGTTCCCAGTCTTTATCTTCTAGTTGCTCAATTTTGTATACCAGTGTGTCTTTAATTTCATCATGACGCTTAAGTAAAGCAATTACCGCGTTCATATCATGATTGGCTTCAAATAGACCAATTACAGTGGTATCGGCCCAAAACTCAACGGTGCCAATTTTAGGCTCATAAATAGGCGTGTCTTTAGCGTCAATAAAAGTAACAGAGGCGCTGCCTGCTTCCATTAATAAGTCACTCACTGCATCTGCGGTAGCAGCATTGGCATTGATACGGATTTGGATCCAAGCCATGGTTGTTTCCTTTAAATAGAAAAAAGGCCGCTACAGCGGCCTTTTTAGTTTATATGAAGCGCTAAATTATTTAGCGTCTAAAAAGCTTTTTAGTAAATCAGAGCGAGAAGGGTGGCGTAATTTACGCAGTGCTTTCGCTTCTATCTGACGAATACGCTCACGTGTTACGTCAAACTGTTTACCTACTTCTTCTAAGGTGTGGTCGGTATTCATATCAATACCAAAGCGCATACGAAGTACTTTAGCTTCACGGGCTGTAAGGCCTGCTAGCACGTCGTTTGTTGCGCCACGAAGAGATTCCATTGTTGCCGAGTCGATTGGCGAATCAATAGTGGTATCTTCGATAAAGTCACCTAGGTGCGAATCTTCATCATCACCGATTGGTGTTTCCATCGAAATTGGCTCTTTGGCAATTTTAAGTACCTTACGGATTTTATCCTCAGGCATCATCATGCGTTCTGCTAATTCTTCAGGATTTGGCTCACGACCCATTTCTTGTAACATTTGACGAGAGATACGGTTAAGTTTATTAATCGTTTCTATCATATGTACTGGAATACGGATTGTTCTTGCTTGGTCAGCAATTGAGCGGGTAATCGCTTGGCGAATCCACCACGTAGCATAAGTCGAGAACTTATAACCACGGCGGTATTCAAACTTATCTACCGCTTTCATCAAGCCAATGTTACCTTCTTGGATTAAATCTAAGAACTGTAAACCACGGTTTGTGTATTTTTTAGCAATTGAGATTACAAGACGTAAGTTAGCTTCAACCATTTCTTTTTTCGCACGGCGCGCTTTTGCTTCACCAATGCTCATACGACGGTTAATGTCTTTAATACGCTCAATGCTTAAGCCTGTGCTTTCTTCAATTACACATAGCTTTTGGATGCAACGAATAATTTCAGGCTTCACTTCTTCAAGTTTAGCTGAATGTTTTTCGTTAGCATTTATTTCTAGGTCAAGCCACGCTGAGTCAGTTTCGTTATTAGCAAAGTGCTTAATAAACGTTTTCTTAGGTAGCTTAGCAATTTGTACCGCTTGTTTCATGATAAGGCGTTCTTGAATACGCACTCTATCCATCATTTCACGCATGTTGTTAACCATGCGATCAAACTGTTTTGGTACTAATTTAAAGGTTCTGAAAAGCTCGCCAATTTCAAAAATAGCGGCTTGAGAATCTGGGTGCGAACGCCCTTTTTCATCAAAGGTAGCGCGAGCTTTAACGTATAAATCACGTAAGTTTTCAAAGTGAATACGGGCTTCTTCTGGATCTGGGCCTGTATCTACTTCTTCTTCGTCTTCATCGTCATCGCTGTCTTTGTCATCTTCATTATCGTCTTCATCAAGTTGTTCTTCACTTAATTCAGAGCCAATGTGAGTTGCTGAGATTTGCGCTTCGTCTTCGTTAGGGTCGAAAAAGCCTGAAATAATGTCGCTTAAGCGCATTTCTTCTGCTTCAAACTTATCCCACTGTTCAAGTAGGTAAGTAATCGCTTCAGGGTATTCGGCAACAGAAATTTGTACCTGGTTGATACCTTCTTCAATACGCTTAGCGATTACAATTTCGCCTTCACGTGTAAGAAGTTCAACAGTTCCCATTTCACGCATATACATGCGCACTGGGTCAGTTGTACGGCCAATTTCTTTTTCTACAGTTGCAAGGGCTGCAGCAGCAGCTTCTGCTGCGTCTTCGTCTGTCGTGGTTTCTTGCATCATTAATTCATCAGCATCAGGCGCGTTTTCGCTAACCTTGATACCCATGTCATTAATCATGCTAATGATATCTTCTACTTGATCTGAGTCGATTATGTCTTGTGGAAGGTGATCATTTACTTCAGCAAAAGTTAAGTAGCCTTGCTCTTTACCTTTTTGAATCAGAAGTTTTAATTGTGACTGAGGAGTTGGATCCATAGAGATTGTTTCTTCCACTCTGATAAGTTGATACAACAGGCGTCATCATAGAGTTAGCCTTTTAACTAACTTTAATAATGTGACGCAGTGAATAGCACAGTATAACAGTTTAAATCAAGTCTGACTAGCTGTTACTCGCTTTTAGCGCTGTCATAAGTAAATGACATTCTAGTTTTTCATCACTTGATAAGCCCTGTGTCTTGTCCTTTATTAATAGGGTCTCTAGTCGATAATTTAAACACTGATCTTCAATAAATTTAAAAGTATTTTGAAAAACAGTCTCTAAACGCTCATCACTAATTTGGTGCTGCCATGTGGCAAGCTTTACTAGCGGTTCGTAATCTTCGGAATCTCTAAATGACTCGAGTAAAACCGCTGTGTTAGCATTGTCTTTTTGCAGTGCGCGCTCTTGTAAGCGCAGTAGCAAACCAATACCCGCTATGTTCATTTGCGCCAATTCTGGCAAATGGGGCACACTTTTAGCTAACTGTGGGTGCTGAATTAAAATACCAATAGCTTGGCGCATTGGGGTAATTTTAAATTTTCGTTCAACAGCGTGTTGTTGCTTTGGTGTTTTTAAGCGGCTATTTAGTTGCTCACGCGTACGGCCAATTAATCGTCCTAACTGCTCTAAAATATTTTCTTGGTAAAATTCACTCGGAATTTTTTCAATTAACGGCAAAGCTGCACTCAACAGCTTAGCTTTGCCTGAGTCGAGTGTTAGGTCTACTTCTTGGCTAAGCTTATTAAATAACACTTTGGTAAAATCATCTGCTTGGCTTAAGCGTTGCTCAAACTGTGTTTTACCTTCTTGCTGAACCAGTGAATCAGGGTCTTCGCCGTCAGGTAAAAATACAAAGTGTAATGCTTTGCCATCGTTTAAGTAGGGCAGGGCATTTTCTAGTGCTCGCCATGCCGCGTCGCGGCCAGCTCTGTCGCCATCGTAACAACAAATAACTTTGTCGGTGGTTCTAAATAGCGTATGCATATGCTCGCTTGTTGTTGCGGTACCAAGCGCAGCTACGGCATATTCAATACCTTGCTCTGCAAGTGCAACTACATCCATGTAACCTTCTACAATAAGTACATGTTCAAGCTTTTTATGTGCTTGTTTTGCCTCATAAAGGCCATATAGCTCAAAGCCTTTATGAAAAATGCGCGTCTCTGGTGAGTTGAGGTATTTTGGCCCTTGGTCGGCTTGCATTACACGCCCGCCAAAGGCAATAACACGGCCACGTTTATCACGAATAGGGAACATTAACCGATCGCGGAAAAAATCAAACTGCCTACCTGGTGTTTTTTCTGAGGCGAGCTTAAGCTCGACCAGCTGTTCTTTTTGCTCTTTTGTTCTGCCAAGTTGTTGGCACAGCGCTTCCCATTCGCTCGGCGCATAACCAATCATAAACTTTTTAACGGTTTCGCCACTTAAACCACGCCCTTTTACATAGTCAATCACCGCAGCAGAGTTACTGTGGTGCTTTAATTGATGCTGGTAAAAGCGTGCTGTGTGTAACATTAAATCGTAATCTGAGCGCTTTTGCGCTGCCGTGCGCTCAGGTGCTGAGCTAGTGCCTTTCTCGCGAGGTACGTCTAAATTTAAAAGGCTTGCGAGCTCTTCTATGGCATCAACAAATTCAAGCTTGTCGTATTCCATAACAAACGAAATAGCGTTGCCATTAGCACCACAGCCAAAGCAGTGGTAAAACTGTTTATCTTGAGAAACAGTAAACGAGGGGGATTTTTCGTTATGGAAAGGGCAGCAAGCTTGGTAGTCTTTGCCTGCTTTTTTAAGACCAACTTTAGAGTCTATTAGCTCTACAATATCTGTTCTGGCGAGTAAATCGTCAATAAAATTTCGTGGGATCTTTCCAGCCATGTTTTGTAAGTAGTCCTAACAATTGGTGAGGTGTAATTTCAACACAATGCGCGCATTTATAAAAGGGGTATCGGTAAGCTAAAAAGCTACATTATATCCATGGGCAATAATACTTAATCATTTTTAGGTGCTAAACCTGACGCTAACAGCGTGCAAAGCTAGGATATTGAAGGTAGAGCAGTGCAGGCGCAGTAAGTGATAGCCCTAAATAACCCATTTTACCTAGCCTTCGATGTGCTTTTGTAGCTACACAATAAATCACTTAATTACATGCACGAGCATTACTTAAAAGCGTTTTGTTTGTCTACTTAAACGAAGAAACCGAGCACTAGGCTCGGTTTGCTTTAATCATACTTTGTGTATGTGGGAGTATTAGGCTGTTAATCGTTGCTTAATTAAACCAGAAAGCTTGCCCATATCGGCACGTCCTTCGGCTTTGCTTTTGATTATGCCCATTACTTTACCCATGTCTTGCATACCTGCTGCATTAGTATCAGCAATAGCCGCATCAATAAGGGCAACTATTTCTTCTTCACTCAATTGTTGAGGTAAAAAAGTTTCTAGTGCTGCGATCTCATTGGCTTCAATTTCGGCTAAATCTTCACGCCCAGCATCTTTGTACTGAGTGTAAGAATCACGACGTTGTTTAACAAGCTTCACTATAACGGAGGTAATACCTGCGTCGTCTAGTGTTATTTGCTCGTCAATCTCACGTTGCTTGATTGCGGCAAGCACCATGCGAATAGGGTTAAGACGTTGTTTGTCTTTCGCTCTCATCGCATCTTTTTGCGCATCTTTTAGCGTTATTAAAAGGCTCATTTATACAAGACCTAATACTATTAGTATAATTTAACGCGACGTGCGTTATCGCGAGAAAGCTTCTTCATGTGACGCTTAACCGCTGCAGCTTTTTTACGCTTACGCTCAGCTGTTGGCTTTTCATAGTGCTCGCGACGACGAACTTCTGAAAGGATACCTGCTTTTTCACATGAACGCTTGAAGCGACGAAGTGCTACGTCAAACGGTTCGTTCTCTCTTACTTTAATTACTGGCATTAAAAATTCACCTACCTAAATTATGAGCGTTGCTCAAGTTGATCAAACATTGATCAAGTGGTTCAAAAATGGTGCGGTATTGTAATCCGAAGCAACACCACATGTAAAGGATAATATTAACAGAAATGCAGCGGCTTAAATAGTGTTAATTTGGCTGGCGTTGGTATAGCCTGCAGAATACTTGCCCTGCTTTTTTTTCTTTAATTAACAGCCAGTTATCTGGTTGTGAAAAGCTGCTTAGTTCGGTTTCTACCTCAACATAAATGAGCGCGTCTTCGCTAAGCCATTGGTTATTTTCTAATAAATCACAGCTACTCTGCGCTAAGTTTTTACGAAATGGTGGGTCAACAAAAACTAAATTAAATGGTGAATTTGTATTCTTTTGCTCTAAATATGAGAGTGAATTAGTGTGTTTTACCTGTGCATTTTCAAGCTTTAAGGTACTAATATTTTGCTCAATTTGCTTAGCAGCCGAGGCATCTAGTTCGATAAACGTGGTGCTTTTAGCAAACCGAGAAAGCGCTTCAAAGCCAAGCCCGCCAGAGCCTGCAAAGCAATCGAGTACTGTTGCATCGCGCGTATCTTGCATTAACCAATTAAACACGGTTTCTTTAATGCGGTCTGTTGTTGGGCGTAGCCCTTCTACATTTTTTACCGGCAGTTTACGGCCACGAAATTGCCCGCTGATTACTCTAATAAAGCCGTCAGTAGATTTGCTAATTGCTTTATTTTTCGTTGTTTTTTTTCTCATTTAGGTCACTAAAAAATGGTATAAGGGATCTAGCTCAGATAATATTGTGCGTAGTTTACGTTTAGCTTCATTTTTCAACCGCATTAAAAGTGTTACTATTTAGCACTTACGTTTTGAACGGTTGTTTGGCCGGCACGCTTTGCTGAGCCACACCAAGCTATTTCAAATTTTAGTTTATCAGATTTTTATAAGTGGTTATTAGCAAGTATGGCAAAAAAAAGTAAATTCATGTCTTGGCTCGGTTTTGGTAAGTCAGATAAAAAACAAGCAGAAGCTGATAAACAACAGGCATTAGCTCAGCAACAAGAAGCTGAGCGCTTAGCGGCAGAAAAGGCCGAAGCAGAGCGTGAAGAACAAGCGCGTATTGCTGCTGAAAAAGCACAAGCAGAGCGTTTAGCAATTGAAAAGGCTAATGCAGAGTTGCTTGCAAAAGAGCAAGCCGAAGCACAGGCGCAACAACAAGCACAAGCTGCACGTTTAGCTGAGCAAGAAGCGCAAATGCGTTTAGAGCAAGAGCGCATGGCTGCACAGCGAGCTGAGCAACAACGTTTAGACACAGAGCGCGAGCAAGCTGAGCAAGATGAAAAATTAGCAATTGAAAAAGCCAACGCTGAGTTGCTTGCGAAAGAGCAAGCTGAAGCACAGGTACAACAACAAGCACAAGCCGCTCGTTTAGCAGAGCAAGAAGCGCAAATGCGTTTAGAGCAAGAGCGTGTTGCAGCAGAAAAAGCTGAAGCTGAGCGTTTAGAACAAGAGCGTATTGCACAAGAACAGGCAGAAGCTGAACGTGCAGAGCAAGAACGTATTGCTGCAGAAAAAGCAGAAGCTGATCGCTTAGAACAAGAGCGTATTGCCGCAGAGCAAGCAGAAGCTGAACGTTTAGAGCAAGAGCGTATTGCCGCAGAGCAAGCAGAAGTTGAACGTGCAGAGCAAGAGCGTATTGCTGCAGAAGCAGAAGCTGAGCGTTTAGAGCAACAACGAATTGCCGCAGAGCAAGCAGAAGCTGAACGTGTAGAGCAAGAGCGTATTGCAGCAGAGCAAGCAGAGGCCGAGCGTTTAGAGCAACAGCGAATTGCCGCCGAGCAAGCAGAAGCTGAGCGTTTAGAGCAACAGCGTATTGCAGCAGAGCAAGCAGAGGCTGAACGCTTAGAACAAGAGCGTATTGCACAAGAACAGGCAGAAGCTGAACGTGCAGAGCAAGAACGTATTGCAGCAGAGGCCGAAGCTGATCGTTTAGAGCAAGAGCGCATTACGGCAGAGCTTGCAAAAGAAGAAGCTAAACTTGCCGAAAAGCCTAAAAAAGAAGGCTTTTTTTCACGTCTTAAAAAAGGGTTATTAAAAACCCGTGTAAATATAGGCTCTGGCTTTGCATCTATTTTTAGTGGTAAAAAAATAGACGATGATTTATTTGAAGATTTAGAAACACAGCTTCTTACCGCCGATTTAGGTGTTGATACCACCATGAAGCTGATTGATAGCCTTACTGATGCCGCAGATCGCAAGCAGCTTAAAGATGGCGATGCGCTTTATGACTTAATGAAGCAAGAAATGGCCGCAATGCTTAAAACAGCTGAGCAACCGCTTGAGATACGTGCTGATAAAAAACCATTTGTTATATTAATGGTCGGTGTAAACGGCGTAGGTAAAACGACAACCATTGGTAAGTTAGCTAAGCAATTTCAAAATGAAGGTAAGTCGGTTATGTTGGCCGCAGGTGATACCTTTCGTGCAGCAGCCGTAGAGCAGCTGCAAGTGTGGGGCGAGCGTAACAGCATTCCTGTTATTGCCCAGCACACTGGTGCAGATAGTGCCTCGGTGGTGTTTGATGCATTTCAAGCCGCTAAAGCGCGTAATGTAGATGTATTAATTGCCGATACAGCAGGGCGCTTGCAAAATAAAGACAACTTAATGCAAGAGCTTGAAAAAATAGCCCGCGTAATGAAGAAAATTGACCCCGATGCACCGCATGAAGTTATGCTAACCATTGATGCGGGTACAGGTCAAAATGCAATTAGCCAAGTAAACTTATTTAATCAATGTGTTGGTTTAACCGGTATTACCCTCTCAAAACTTGATGGTACTGCTAAAGGTGGGGTTATATTTGCGGTTGCAGATAAGTTTAATATTCCTATTCGTTACATTGGTGTTGGCGAAGGTATTGATGATTTACGCGCATTTAAAAGCGATGACTTTATTGACGCTTTATTTAGCCAAGATGAGGATGACGCTTAATACATAAAAGGGAGCTTGCTCCCTTTTTTGGTCTGTTTATCTTTTGAGATTAAACATGCGCTGCCCTTTGGGCTATTTCTTTTTATTGCTAGGTTTTACTTAGTCCTCTGGGCTATAAACCTTGCGCCGCGATTAAATAGCCTCTAGGTAGAGCAAATTTCAATCCTGAAAGGTCAACAGGCCCTAGCTAAGGAATTCCATTTTACTAATTTGGGACTGGCATAATAAAAAATGATAAATTTTCAGCAAGTAAGTAAAACCTATCCGGGTGGGCATCGCGCTCTCGAAAAAGTTACATTTCATATTAAGCCTGGCGAACTGGCTTTTTTAACAGGCCACAGTGGTGCGGGTAAAAGTACCTTATTAAAGCTCATTAGCTTAATGGAGCGCCCCTCTGCAGGCAACGTGCTAATTAATGGTGTTGATTTAAATAAAGTTAATTCTCGGCAAATTCCTTATGCGCGCCGCGATATTGGTATTATTTTTCAAAATCATCGATTGTTAGAGCGTTACACTGTGTTTGATAACGTTGCACTGCCGTTGATTATTGAAGGCACTCATCATAAACAAATCGCTAAACGAGTTCATGGTGCGCTAGATAAAGTAGGGCTGTTAGATAAAGTTAAATGCCATCCTTCTACACTCTCTGGTGGTGAGCAGCAACGCGTAGGTATTGCCAGAGCGATTGTAAATTCTCCGCCTATTTTATTAGCTGATGAACCAACGGGTAACCTTGACCCCGAGCTCTCTATGGAAATATTAAGGCTATTTGAAGATTTTAATAAACATGGTACGACAGTACTTATAGCAACACACGACCTTGGTCTGGTGTCGCGTTTAAAATACCGTAGCCTGACTTTAAAAGATGGCCGTATGCTTGAAGACCCACTTGCGGAGGGCACGCTGTGAGCTTGTTATTTAAAGGACGCCAAAACTCAAACGACAAACAAAAAAAATCAGCCATAGCTGGCGGTTATTTTTTTATTATTAATATTTTTCGCCAAGGGGTGCACAGTTTAGGTGAAATGTGGCGTACGCCACTTGCATCATTAATGACAATTGCTGTACTTGGGCTAAGTTTAACATTGCCTGCAACGCTGTATTTAGTCGTAAAAAATGTACAGCAAGTCAGTAGCGGGTTTGAAGAGGCCAGTGAAATATCGCTTTTTGTAAAAGAAAGTATGAGCGAGCAAGAAACACAAACCTTAGTAAAGCGTTTAGCACTTTACGCCGAGGTAGAAAGTGTTGAATTTATTTCTAAGCAGCAAGCACTAACAGAATTTAAAGATGTGTCGGGGTTTGGGCAAGCTTTAGAATACCTAGATAGCAACCCACTACCCGATGTTGTATTAGTGACACCTACTAAGCGGCATCGCCAGCCTAATGCGGCTAAAGCGCTGCTTACAAAGCTTGAGAACGAGCGCGAAGTAGATTTTGGTAAGCTTGATATTGCTTGGCTTGAGCGTCTAAATGCATTATTAGACTTATTAAAAGAAAGCGTTATCACAATTGCTTTATTACTTCTTACCTCTGTCACGCTTATTATTGGTAATACAATTCGTTTATCTATTATGGATAAAAAAGAAGAAATACAAGTAATGAAGTTAGTAGGTGCTACCAATACATTTATACATGCTCCGTTTTTGTGGACCGGCATTTGGTATGGCGTTATAGGGGGCTTGTTTGCATTTATTTGTATTGCCTTAATGATGTGGTGGTTAACTAGCGCAGTAAGCAGCGTTGCAGGCGTGTATCAAACAAGCTTTTCGTTAATTGGTTTAACGCTTAATGAGTTTGGCGCATTAGTATTACTAGCAACCAGCTTAGGTTTTATTGGTTCTTACTTATCGGTTAACCGATATATTAAAGAAATTGAGCCTGATAAAGTATGAGTACGGCTGCTAATGGCTGACTCAAAAATGTCATGTTTGTATATTATTATCCTCAAATGAGATTAGTTGTAAATGCGCTGTTACGCTTGCGCTAATCTCTTGCAATCCCTTAGTTCATCACTTATTCAGTCGCATGTAGTAGACTTAACATACACTAAAAAACCGCTTGATTTACGCTTAAAAAAAGTTTTAAATTGGGGTTAGCACTCTTAGATAAAGAGTGCTAAGATGGTTTCAAATGTTTATCACCGAGGTGAAAAATGAGTAAAGATTTATACGCAATGGCACTTACAGTTGGGCAACAAAGCGCAAGCATGGACGGCTACCTTCAAGCGGTTAGCACAATTCCTATGCTTAAGGCTGAGCAAGAGAAAGAGCTAGCAACACGACTTCAAGAAGAAGGCGATCTTAGTGCTGCAAAGCAACTCATTATGTCGCATTTACGCTTTGTAGCACATATTGCTAAAAGCTACTCGGGTTATGGTTTACCGCAAGCCGACTTAATCCAAGAGGGCAATATAGGCCTGATGAAAGCGGTTAAGCGTTTCGACCCAAGTGTGGGTGTACGTTTAGTGTCTTTCGCTGTTCATTGGATTAAAGCAGAAATTCATGAGTTTGTGCTTAAAAACTGGCGCATCGTAAAAGTTGCGACCACTAAAGCGCAACGTAAATTGTTTTTTAATCTTCGTAAAAACAAAAAACGTTTAGGTTGGTTTAACCAAGCTGAAGTAAGCACTGTAGCGAATGAGCTAGGTGTGAGTGAAAAAGAAGTTCGTGAAATGGAATCGCGCATGAGCGGCCAAGACATGGGCTTTGACTTAACGGGCGACGATAACGACGACGCGCCAACAAGTACATATTCACCAGTACAATATTTAACAGACGGCTCAGCTGATTTAGCTGACGATATTGAGCAGCAACAATGGCAAGAGCAGTCACATACTCGTTTATTTAGCGCGCTTAAAACGCTAGACGAACGCTCACAAGACATTGTAAGTGCACGCTGGTTGTCTGATGACAAAGCAACACTACAAGAGCTTGCTGAAAAATACAGTGTATCTGCTGAGCGTGTTCGCCAGCTAGAAAAAACAGCGATGAAAAAGCTGCAAAGTGCTATGAGCTAATAGCGCAAAAATAGTAAAACTTAAAAAGCCCTGCATTAATATGCGGGGCTTTTGCTTTGTGGCTATAAGTATTTTAATCAACGTTTTAGCTATTAATATTGCTTTTATTAGCTTAGTTGTATGGCTTAAATATATTTAAAATACCGCCTAAAGCTACCTAGCGTTGATCCCTTTACCTTGCGCCTGCGCTAATTGTATGTATTTTTTATGCACTAGTTGCGATACCGGAACTAACTCAAAGCCTTGCTCGGTGAGCTCAGGTAGCGCTTGGCGTAAAAAGTCGATGGTTTCTGGGTAGGGGTGGGCAATCGCTATGGCAAAGTGATGTTTAGTCGCTTTATATTTTAGCTCATCCAGCCTTTGCTGCAGTTGCTCATGCGTGGTTATATTGTCTAAAAACACATGGCGGCCAATATTTTCAACCCCGATAAAATTTGCCGCATTTTGCGCTTGGCTTAAGTCGGTAGTACGGCTATCTAAAAAGAATAAATTACGTTTTTTAAGTACTTCCATAGTCCACTTCATGGCTTGGCTTTGTTGAGTGAGTGCCGACCCCATATGGTTATTAACCCCTTTTACTTGCGGTAAGCTTGCCAATGCAGTGCCTAAAGTTTTTTGTAGCTGTTCTTTATCCATATTTACGGTGAGCCCGCCAGGGCCGAGTGCTTTACCGTTTAAGGCTTGCATAGGTACATGCAATAAAAGCTCTTTATTTGCTTGGCTGGCAAGCGTGGCAAAAATTTGAGAGTAGGGTGTGTGGGGCAAAATTGAATACGACAATTGCCCTGGTAAGGTAAGAAATTCTAAATCTCGCTGATGATAGCCAATATCATCAATTACGATGGCTATTTGCTTTGCCCAAGCAGTGCTAGATACAAAGCAGATAGCCAACAACAGCCATTTTATTATTTTCACGTTTATAGTTTTTATTATCTTTTTAACTTATTAAGGGTATTTTTTAATCTCAGCGCCCGGTAATAAAGCTATCTCAGCAGCCATTTTTAGCGCTAACTGCCTTGAATTTACTTAAAATTTATAGCTAAAGAATAGCAGAATCTAATAGTGTTAATATTTATTCTGTTATTAAATCGCTTACCTAGAGTTTAGATTATTTACTATTGCATGCTAAGTAATTGCTTAGCTTTTACTAACTGCAAGTCGCCCAGTATTTCATGTTCAAATTGTGGTGCATTTTTGTTCTGCTCATTTTTTATTATAACGGCTTTATTTGATTGTGGAAGGGTTGCTTGCGCAATTGCTACATCGGGGGTAACTCCTACGCCTTCAATCGATACGCCCGCAGGTGTAAAGTACTTAGCAGTTGTTAATTTTAGCGCTGTATTACCATCACCAAGTGGGATCAAAGATTGCACCGAGCCTTTGCCATAAGACTGATTACCAACCACTGTAGCACGCTTATTATCTTTTAAAGCAGCGGCGAGTATTTCAGCCGCAGAGGCCGAATTTTCATTAATAAGCACCACAATAGGCAAGCCTTTTAGTATGTCACCTCGTTTAGCGTAGTAGGCTTGATTAGCGTCGTAATAGCGTCCTTTAGTGGTGACTATAGTGCCGCTTTGTAAAAATAGATCCGCAACCGCCACTGCACTTTGTAAAGTACCACCTGGGTTGTCACGTAAATCAATGACTAACCCTTTAAGGGGCGTGCGATAGTCATTTTTAAGTGCAGCTACCTGCAGCGCCACTTCATGTAAGGTGTGATTAGAAAAATTATTTATGGCTAAATACCCAGTGCCTGAGTCGAGTAATTGGCTAGTGGCGCTTTCTAAGTTTATTTCTTTGCGATTTACCGCAAAGCTAATTGGTTGCTGCTGCCCTGCGCGTTTTATTGTTAGTTTAACCGCGTTAAAGCGGGTATCTTTTATCAACGCGGCTACTTGCTCTAAGCTACGTGTTTGCGTGTTTGTATCATTAACACTAACTATAATATCGCCCGCTAAAATACCGGCCTTTTTGGCTGGGGAGTTTTTAACTACGCCGACAATAGTAATATCACTGTCAATGTCTTTCACTTCAATGCCCACGCCAGTGTAATGGCCATTTGTATTGTTAAACAAAGCGTCTAAGTCATTTTCATTGAGGTATTTAGAATAAGGGTCTAGCTGGTCGAGTAAAATTTCTACTTGCTGATTATTAAAGGCACCCTGCGCACCTTTTGAAAGTGATAAGTCATCAACATAATAGGCTTTAATGTTGAAGAGTATTTCAGAAATTTGCTGACTTTTAAGATCTTTAACTGAGCTGGCAAGTAATGAATTACTAAAACAAAAAATAGCAATACAGGTTAATGCGCACAATAAAAACGAATAGTGCGTACGGGAAGAGGGAAATGAGCGTGTTTGTGGTATTTTTTGAGTCATCAGCTGCTCCTAATGCGGTGCAGCTGTTTTATTCACTTAAATACGTCTGCACCATTTAACAGGATTTACTGCGCGTCCTTTGTGGCGTATTTCAAAGTATAGACCAGAACTCGACTGTCCGCCGCTTTGACCTACTAATGCCAGCGTTTCGCCTTCTCGAACCATGTCGCCTACATCTTTTAATAATGTTTGCGCATGGCCGTATAGGCTCATAAAGCCCTCACCATGATCAACCACAATAACCCAGCCAAAGCCTTTAAGCCAATCAGCAAAAACAACTTGGCCATTATTAATGCTGTTTACATTAGTGCCTTCTTTTGCACCAATTAATACGCCTTTCCAGTCTATGCCACCATGTTTGCGCTGACCAAATGTGTGTTTTAGCTTTCCTTTGCTGGGCCAATTAAGCTTGCCTTTACTTTTATTAAGGCCGAGTAATTCAATTTTTTGAGTCTTCTCTTGCTCAAGTTCTTCAATGGTGGTGATTAATGTTTGCTCGTTGTCTTTTAAGTAATTAATCGAGCTTTTAGTGCTATTAAGCTGTGCTTGTAAGTTTTTAAGGTTAGTTTGGCGCTCGCTTTGGGCATTTACTAGCGCGCTTTGGCGTCTTTTTTGTTCTTCAAATAAGGCGGCTAATTTTTGTTTGGTTTTGGCAAGTGCGGCTTGGTTTTCTGCAATTTGTTGTTGTAGTACTTTAAGCTCTTCAATTTGTTCTATGCGCGCTTTATTTAAATAGTTGTAATAGCTTAAGGTACGCTCAAATTTAGCTGTGTCTTGCTGATTTAAAAGCATTTTGGGGTAGTCGTCGCCCCCAGCCATGTAAGCACTTTTTAGCTGGGCGGCTAAAATGGCTTGAAATTGCGCGTGTTGCGCTTTTAATTGCTGTGCTTTGTGTTGCTGCGTTTGTTGTTTTTGCTCGGTTTCTTTTACTGATTGCTCAGCCATATTGAGGGCTTTGGCATTTTTAGCTATTTCTAGCTCGTGTTTTTTTAAGTTTTTTTGCAGTGCGGCAATTTTTTTTCGCTGTGCGTTGTACTCTGCTTGGCTTTGTTCTAATGCAGATTGCACTTCAGATAGGTCTTTTTTAGTGCGGCTTTCGTTAGCGGTTGCAGGGGCAACCACTAACGAAACCAATACAAATGTATAAACACTAAACCAATTTACTGGTTTGCTCATGTGTTATTTCAACGTCATGATTGGCGTGCCGGTCATTTCGCTTGGTTGCTCCATGCCCATAAGGTGTAGCATAGTAGGTGCTACATCACTTAATGCTTTGCCTTCACTTGGCGTTGCATCGCGTCCTACATAAATAAATGGCACTGGCTCGCTAGTGTGAGCGGTATGAGCTTGGCCCGTGGCAGTATTTGCCATTTGCTCTGCATTACCGTGATCGGCTGTGATAAGTGCTTCACCGCCAAACTCATCTAGCGCTTCTACCACGCGGCCTATACATGCATCAACAGCTTCACAGGCTTTAACCGCGGCTTCAAACACACCAGAGTGACCCACCATATCGCCATTCGGGTAATTACAAATAATGGCATCAAACTTACCGCTTTTAATAGCTTCAATAAGTTTGTCGGTTAGCATTTCTGAATTCATTTCTGGCTGAAGGTCGTAAGTGGCAACCTGTGGAGAAGGAATTAATTCGCGTGATTCGCCTTCAAATTCATCTTCGCGTCCGCCACTAAAGAAAAAAGTAACATGAGCGTATTTTTCTGTTTCAGAAATACGTAGCTGCGTTTTGCCATTTTTTTCAAGCCATTCACCTAATACGTTTACCAATGGCGTAGGGCCAAATGCGACAGGGGCATCAATATCGGCTGAGTATTCTGTCATCATTACAAATGCGCTTAACTGTGGTGATTTTTTCTTTTCGAACCCATCAAAGCCTGGCTCTACAAAGGCACGGGTAATTTCACGGGCACGGTCGGCTCTAAAATTAGCAAAGATGATGGTGTCGCCATCATTAATTTGTGCTGCTTCAGTGCCTTGTGGCGTAATGGTGGTTGGTGCTACAAACTCATCGTTTTCGTCGCGCTCATAGGCGGCTTCTAATGCCGATACACCATCAGCATAATTAAATTCGCCTTCACCTAATGCCATTACATTGTAGGCTTTTTCTACACGGTTCCAACGGTTGTCTCTGTCCATGGCGTAATAACGGCCCACAAGAGACGCTAAGCGGCCACAATTTAGCTCGGCAAATAAGGCTTCTATACGCTCTATTGATGCTTTAGCACTGCGTGGTGGTGTATCACGGCCATCTAAAAAGCCATGAAAATATACTTCTTTTGCACCGCGTTTAGCGGCTAATTGAATACTTGCGACAATATGATCTTCGTGGCTGTGAACACCACCTGGGCTTAATAAACCCATAATATGCACGGCTTTGCCTGCAGCGACTGCTTTATCGATGTTTTCAACAAGTGCAGGAGTTGAGTCAAATTCGCCATCGTTGATTGCTTTGGTAATGCGAGTAAAGTCTTGATAAACAACACGACCAGCACCTAAATTTACGTGGCCTACTTCTGAGTTACCCATTTGCCCTTCAGGTAAGCCTACATCTAAACCTGAGCCTGAAATTAATGTGCGTGGACGGGTTGCCCATAGGTTGTCTAAAACGGGGGTGTTGGCTGCAAGAATCGCATTGCTTTGCTCATCTTCGCGGTATCCCCAACCGTCTAAAATCATTAATACCAGTGGTTTTTTATGCTCTGTCATAATAGCTCCTGAAAATTAGCACCTGTTGATGGGCACTGTGCACCGAAAAGGTTATCTGGTTAGTTTTAGCATACCGTGTTTTAGCGCCAGAATCAGCACTGAGAACAAGATATTAAATTTTTTACTTACTTTCATATATGGGGTGCTTTATGAGTTTTTAAAGCGCAGCAAACTCGCATTTTAACTTGGTTTGGGTATACTTGCGTGGCTAAAGTACAAAATACCTAGAATATTAGGGCGTGTTGCACTTTGGTGGCTGAATTTGCAGCAGTATGTTTGGTTTTTAGGTAAGGCAGAGTCTATGAAGTGTGGTTACTCCCCATAATATAGGCGATAACGTAGCATAAATACCAAACATGCGCTGCCCGTTGGGTTCTTTCTAGGGGCTATTACCTTTTGTTGCCTACATGGATGTAGGTAAGGGGCGTGAGCAGGACGCGGAAGCTTTGCTCAGTTTTTACTTAGCCCACTAGGTTACAAATCTCGCGCCGCGATTTAATCGCCCCTAGATTGAACAAATTTCAATCCACAAAGGCCAACACGCTCTAGGTTTAGAACATAATTTCATAGTGGAAGTAGAATGGATCAATATATTGAATTTATTACAAATCATCCTATTTTAAGCCTAGCTTGGGTTGGTCTTGTATTCCTTATTGTAAGCGGCTGGATAAAGAGCAAGTTTTCAGCAGTGAGAGAAATAAACCCACAGCAATTAACACTTCTTATTAATCGTGAAGATGGCAAAGTAGTTGATATTCGTGCTCAAAAAGAATTTAACGCAGGTCGTATTGCGGGTGCTGAACACTTAAGCCCTGAAAAAGCAAAACAATCTGACTTTTCAAGCCTTGAAAAGCACAAGAGCAAACCCATTATACTAGTATGTGCCACAGGCATGACTGCTCAAGGTATTGCTAATGCAATGCATAAAGCAGGCTTTGAATCGGTTTATGTATTATCAGGTGGTATGGGGTCGTGGCAATCTGCCAGCCTTCCAACTACAACAGGTCGCTAATCAGTTTAGTAGTACCGATAGAGGATTTATTATGAGTAATGTTGTTTTATACACCAAAGCGTACTGTCCATTTTGCCAACGTGCTCTTGCACTTTTAAACAGTAAAGGCGTTGAGTACACAAATATTGATATTGGTGTTCAACCAGAGCTTCGCGATGAAATGATTGCTAAAGCAGGTGGTGCAAGCACAGTACCGCAAATTTTTATTAATGATGAACATATCGGTGGCTGCGACGACATGATGGCTATTGAAGCGCAAGGTAAACTTGACGCTAAGCTAAATGCTTAATTTTAATTATAAAAACTAACACGTAGGAAGCACAATGAACGAAGAAAATCAAAACGCAGCAGCACAAGAAGGTGGCGCACAATTTACTATTCAACGTATTTACACTAAAGATGTATCGTTTGAAACGCCTAACTCGCCTGCGATTTTTCAAAAAGAATGGACGCCAGAAGTGAAGCTAGACCTAGACACGCGCTCTAATAAGCTAGACGAAGGTGTGTTTGAAGTGGTTTTAGCACTAACGGTTACTGCTTCTATTGGTGAAGAAACTGCGTTTTTATGTGAAATTCAGCAAGCCGGTATTTTTACAGTTGGTGAGCTTGAAGAAGTACAACTAGCACATATGCTAGGTGCATACTGCCCTAACGTGTTATTCCCATACGCGCGTGAAGCCGTATCTAATCTTGTTAACCGTGGTACTTTCCCACAGCTTAACCTTGCGCCAGTGAACTTTGATGCGTTATTTGCACAATACATGCAACAACGTACTGCGCAAGCTGAGCAGGTTTCAGCAGACGCATAATTTATGAGTACAGCAACTTCAGCTGTTACTGTATTAGGAGCGGGGTCTTACGGCACCGCTCTTGCTATTTGCTTAGCCCGAAATGGTCACCAAGTGACACTTTGGGGTCGCAATAGCGACGACGTTGCCACGCTTGCAGCTGAGCGGAAAAATCAACGTTACCTTCCTGATGTACCATTCCCCGACACTCTTTTATTACAAGCCGATTTACAACAAGCCTTAGCCAACAGTGCCATTGTACTTGTGGTTGTGCCAAGCCATGCCTTTGCAGATACATTGCAGCAAATTAAACCTGCGCTGGTTGACGGTGCGCAAGTTGCGTGGGCAACAAAAGGGCTTGAGCCAAATACTGGTCGCTTGTTACAAGAGGTTGCCCTGCAGGAACTAGGTGATGAGATGCCGCTTGCGGTTTTATCAGGGCCAACCTTTGCAAAAGAAATGGCAATGGGGCTACCTACTGCGATATCGGTGTCGTCTACCTCAACGGAGTTTGCGCAACAACTTGCAGATTTACTCCATTGTGGGCGCTCGTTCCGCGTGTACAACAACGATGACTTTATTGGCATTCAGTTAGGTGGCGCGGTTAAAAACGTAATAGCCATTGGTGCTGGTATGTCTGATGGGGTGGGCTTTGGTGCTAATGCACGTACTGCACTGATCACTCGCGGCTTAGCTGAGCTAACGCGCTTAGGGTGTGCCTTAGGTGCAAAGCAAGAAACCTTTATGGGGATGGCTGGACTTGGCGATTTAATCTTAACATGTACCGACAATCAATCGCGCAACCGTCGCTTTGGTTTGGCATTAGGTAAGGGTGAAGGGGTTGATGCTGCTATTGAGTCTATCGGGCAAGTTGTTGAAGGCTTTAGAAACACAAAAGAAGTGTATTTATTAGCACAACGCGCCGGTGTAGAAATGCCTATTACTGAGCAAATTTATAAAGTACTTTATGAAAATAAAGATATGAAAGAAGCCGCCATGGCACTATTAGGCCGAGAGCAGCGCGCTGAATAAATGAGCATATAATGCCCATTTTATTAAAAGCATGAACATGCTTTGCTATTAAAAAACCGACGCTGTGTCGGTTTTTTATTGTTTGGTACAAGGTGCTTATTGCGCGTTAGGAAAGCCTAGCTGGCGCCATGATTCATAAACAAATACTGCCACAGCGTTAGATAGGTTCATACTACGGCTATTGGGCTGCATAGGAATGCGCACACGCTGATCGTTAGGCAGCGCTTGAATCATCTCATCGGGGAGGCCGCGAGTTTCTGGCCCAAAAACCAAGCAATCACCTGCTTGATAACTGGCTTCGTGATGAAACTGGCTGCCTTTAGTAGTGCATGCATACACTTTTTTAGGTTGGCACTTTTCAAGGTAGGCTTCAAACGAGGCATGGCGCTGTACGTTACTAAACTCGTGGTAATCTAGCCCGGCACGTTTTACTCGCTTATCGTCCCACTCAAAACCTAATGGCTCAATTAAATGCAATGAGTAACCTGTGTTTGCACACAAGCGTATGATATTTCCAGTATTTGGTGGGATTTCAGGTTGATATAAAACGATATCCAGCATAATGCGCCTTTCTATTAATCTATAATTTGACGAGTGGCAGTATACACGAAACCGGTAAAAAAAATGATATACTCGCGCCATTGAATACCGCAAGTAGTGAATATTAACGTGCATCACCGTAGTTACGAATTTTGGGTTAAAACATCAAGCATAGTTACCATGGTTATGGTTAGCTTAATGATAGCCGCTAAAACCTGGGCGTGGTTGGCATCGGGTTCAGCTTCTATGCTTGGCTCATTAACCGATTCATTAATGGATATTACCGCCACGGCCATGAGCTTTTTAGTGCTAGGGTATGCACTGCGCCCTGCAGATGACGATCACCGTTTTGGTCATGGCAAAGCAGAAGCCCTAGCCGGACTTGGCCAGGCTGCGTTTATAGCAGGGTCGGGGTGCTTATTGGCGTTTCACGGTATTGAGCGATTATTTAACCCAATTGTGCTTAGTCATTCACTGTTAGGTGTGTGGGTGAGTATATTTGCTATTGCTTGTACGTTAGTGATTGTGTTTTTTCAGATCAAAGTGGTTAAGCATACCGAATCCATCGCGATTAAAGCAGACTCGGTGCATTACAAAGGGGATTTAATTTTAAATGCGGCGGTATTACTTGCTATTTTGCTCTCGTATTATGGGGTGTTATACGCAGACCCGCTGTTTGCCATAGGCGTTGCCGGTTACTTACTTTATAACAGTTGGGATATTGCGTGTGAGAGTGCCGATCATCTAATGGATAAAGAACTCCCAGATGATGAAAAGCAAAGTATTTTAGATATTGCTAACGCACATAAAGATGTACACGGTGTACATGATATCCGCACTCGCCAAGGCGGTAAAATTAAGTTTATGCAAATGCACTTAGAGCTTGATGACCATTTAAGTTTAATACGTGCCCACAATGTGGCTGACGATGTAGAAAAGGCGCTTGCCGAGCGCTTTGACTCTGAGGTTGATATTTTAATTCATCTAGATCCGCTTTCGGTGGTACCTAAGTATCAAACGAAGAACAAAACTGATACAAGCGCATAAGCACAGGTTTTCTAATTTCGTCGCGTTCAAACAATAACTCGTGTTTAGCCCCTGCAAAGCTTTTCAGCTCGGCATTAGGGAGCCTATTTACGAGCTTTTGTTGCGCGTTGTTATCAACCACTTCATCGTTTTGTGCGCTGGCAATAAAAATAGGGAGGTTGATTGTGTGGGTATCCACGGCAGACATAAAAGCAAAGCTTGCATTTAACCAGCCATATGTAACGCCGCCTAACTGTAAAAGTGGCTGTTGTTGATAAGTGAGCCTAAATAGGTTGTACCGCACTTGGCTGCTGGTTAAGGTATTAAGCGCAAATTCTTCTGGGTTGTAATCGTTTTGCCCTAGCGCATAACTGTAGCCAAAACCGAGCTTTGTGGCGGCACTGGCTATAAATTTAGCTACCGGTTTAGGAATACCTTTAGTGTAAATATCAAACATGGGCGCAGACAAAAACGCGCCGCTGAAAGTATGCGGGTAATTTGCAAAATAATCGTACGCTATAGCGCCGCCCATAGAGTGGGCTAATAATATTTTTTTGCCTTGCCAGTGCTTATTTACAATATGTTGGTTAAATAAATCTAAGTCGGCACTGTAATCACTAAAGCGTTTTACATAACCCTTATGCTTATTTTTTAACGGTCGATACGAGCGGCCTTGCCCTTGGTGGTCGGCTATAAATACCGCATAGTTATTAGTGTAAAGCTCCCACAGCAGCTCTTTGTATTTTTCAAGCCCTTCTATGCGCCCAGAGCTAATTACTATGGCTGTGTTAGCTGTTTCTGGCACTGCGTAAGCAAAAAACAGTTTACCTTCAGATGCATTAAAATAGTTTTTATTAAGTACATTTTCGTAAAAGTGATTAATGCGTACTTGGTTATTTTCAAGCGCTGATTCGGTACTGTAAAACATGCTTACTCTTTAATTAGTGGCAGGGTGATATTGGCACAAAGCCCGCCTTTTTCTTTATTAGATAGCGCTAAACTACCGCCGTGGGCAATAATAGCATTTTTAGCGATAGCTAAGCCAAGCCCTGTGCCGCCACTTACTCTGTCGCGAGCGTCAGATTGCCTAAAAAAGGGCTCACAAAGCTTGCTAAGTTGCTCATTTGGGACGCCAGGGCCATCGTCGCAAATCTCTATATAGATTTGGTTGTTGTAGTGTACGTTAAAGCTAATGTTGCTGTGCGCGTATTTTATTGCGTTACGTAATAGGTTTTCGAGTGCGCTGGCAATTAATGACTCATCGCAGCTTAGCATTACATCGGCATTGCCACTAAAAGTAAGTGTTTTATTATTTTGCTTGGCTTCAAACTGCGCATCATTTAATACATGCTCTACTATATCTTTTAACGATTGCTTTTGCAGTGACAGTGTTTGGCTTTGCGCTTCTAAACGCGACACTTGCAGCACGTCTGCAATCATTTTATCAAGCTGGTTTGCTTCTTTTTCTATACGTAATAAATACGATTGGCTTGCCTCGTTGGCTTGCATTTGTGCAAGGCCTGTTGCCATTTTTAAACGCGTAAGCGGGGAGCGTAACTCATGAGATATATCAGCCAGTAAGCGCTTTTGGGCACTAATAAGTTGCTCAAGCTGATTAGCCATACTGTTAAAGTCGCGCCCAAGCACCCCTAACTCGTCTTTTCTGCTTGCAGGTATGGCTACTCGCGCTGATAAATCGCCTGATGAAAGTTTTATAGCTGCTTTTTTAAGGCTGTTAATCGGTGCAATTAAATTGCGGCTAAAAATAAAACTCAGGATTAAAGAGGCAAAAATAGCCACGAGTACTTTCATCCAATTCGGCATTAACTTAAAGCGCATGAGCAAAGGAGGTTGGTGGTTAATGTCTATTTCGTAGAGGTAAAACTGCCCCTCTGGCACGCTAATATTAACAGGGCCGAAAGCTTGGTATTTTTCGGTAAAAATGACCTGTGGTGCCAAGTTTTGACTAAAGCTAAGTAAGTTTAAATCTATTTCAGCGGGGATCTCTTTATTGCTTAATGCGTCTTCGGGTTGTGCTGCGCCTAAAAATAAAATTTTTCGTTTTGAAAGCCTAGGGTGCGACAAAACATCAGCAAGGGTGCGCTTGTGTTTAGTGGCACTTCGCTCAATACTTTTGGCAGTATAAATTAGGTTTTTTTTCATTGGCCCACGCAAAGGCTCGGTGCTTACTGCATTAATTGCCGTAATGTTGCTTAAAAATATAAGCGCAGCCACCGTGCCCGTTATTGTTAGCCAAAACCAAATAAATATTTTAAAAAATAAATAATGTCGAGGGTGCTTTAGCCATGCAAAGTAACGTTTATTACTCACCTTGGATGAAGACATAACCTGTACCTCGCATTGTTTTTATTCGCTCGCCTTGAATATGCTCAGCTATTTTTTTTCGAATATTGCTAACGTGCATATCAATTGAGCGGTCGAACGAAGCTAAGCGCCTGCCTAATACTTCTTCACTTATTTGCTCTTTACTGACAACTTCGCCGGCATTTTTAATTAATAACACCAGTACTTCGTACTCTGTGCCAGTAAGCGTGAGGGTGTGCTCGTTAATAGCGGCCTCTCGGGCTGCCAAATTAACCGTAATGCCATTTATATTCATTTTGCTAGGCGTTGCAACGTTTAGGCTATTTATGTGCTCTATACGACGGGTAATAGCTTTTACACGGGCAAGTAACTCGCGGTGATTAAAGGGTTTGGGTATGTAATCGTCTGCGCCTAGCTCTAAGCCAAAAATGCGATCAAAGTCTTCGCCTTTTGCAGTGAGCATAATAACCGGTGTTAGCTTTGTTTGCCTAAGTTGTTTAAGTACTTCAAAGCCATCAAGGGTGGGGAGCATGACATCAAGCAATATCAGCGCGTAGTCATTTGATAGAGCAAGCTTTAAGCCTTGCTCGCCATCGTGAACGCTTTGTACGTCAAAACCTTGCGCGGCTAAATATTCAGTGAGTAGTTCGCACAAACCGGTGTCGTCATCAATCATTAATAGCTTCATTTCAAACCCTTAGGCAATTTCTATATGGTTATTTTACTTCTTAAATTGTGCAAAAGTGAATCTTTACACAACCTTTACACTGCTTTGCGTTACTTTGCGTTGCAAGAGGTATAGTTAACTCACTGGCTAAGCAGCCACAACCAAATTCAATCCATCCAATATTAAGGTGATGATTATGACTAAAGTAAATACACTTTCAAAATTAGTACTTATTTGTGGTCTAGCAACGGCTACACTTGGCGCCGGTAGCGTATTAGCAAAAGGCGGCATGCACGATAAGCAAGGCCATTCTCAAGCGCGTTTTTTATTATCTGAGCGCGGTGCCGACAAGCTTGATTTAACGCAAGAACAGCAAACTAAGCTTGAAGCTATTTTTGAAGCGCAAAAAACACAGATGAAAGCACTGCGCGGCGATGATAAAGAAGCCCGTAAAGCACAGCGAAAGGCTCAAAAAGAGAAAATGGATGCTTTACTTAGCGCACCAACATTTGACGAAAACGCTGCAAAAGAGCTATTAGCTGCACGCCACGAAAAAGGCACTGAGTTTGGCTTAATTAAGCTAAAAACACAGCATCAAGTAATGCAGGTACTTAACGCAGAGCAGCAAGAAAAGTTTGCAAAAATGCAAAAGCGTATGGGTAAAAAACACCGTAAGCAAAGAGACTAATTTATAGATTAAACACTAAAAAGCCAGCTTAATGCTGGCTTTTGTCGTTTAAGAGGGTGAAAAACGCTTATTTAAAAAAGTCGTCATCGTTTTTAGCCATCATCTCTTCAATATCTTCAATCATATCTTGGCTAATTTGGTTAGCCGAGGTAATAGGCGTTGATATTTTATTGTTCTCAAAAGACCATTCACCTAAATCAATAAGCTGACAGCGCTTAGAACAAAAAGGACGATGTGGGCTTTGCTGTGACCATTCAACTTTGTTTTTACAGGTTGGACAGTTAACAATTGTTGGCATACTTTACTCTCTACAATGTGTTTTAGCCCTAATTAGGGCTATCACTTTTACATATTGGTTACGCGATTAATTTCAGCCAGAGACGTTAAACCATCGGCGGCTTTTCGTAAACCCGATAATCGCAAGTTATTAAACCCAGCTTGTAGCGATACCTCTGCGATTTCGAGCGAGTTGCCACCGCGCATAATAATTTGTGCAATTTCAGGGGTAATTTGCATTACTTCGTAAATACCCACACGGCCTTTATAACCATCGGTGCAATTTTCGCAGCCTTTGGGTGCGTATAGTGTCATGTCTTCAATTTGTGTTGTGCTAAAACCTTGACGAGCCAATTCTTCTGCTGGCAGTGTTTCTGGAGTTTTACACTTAGGGCATAAACGCCTAGCTAAGCGCTGGGCAATAATCAAACTTATAGAGCTTGCCACGTTATACGCAGGCACGCCCATATTTAATAAGCGCGTTATGGTTTCTGGCGCTGAGTTGGTATGTAGTGTTGATAACACTAAGTGACCTGTTTGCGCCGCTTTAATTGAAATTTCTGCGGTTTCTAGGTCACGTATTTCACCTACCATCACCACATCTGGATCTTGACGTAAAAATGCACGCAGGGCGTTAGCAAAGGTCATTTCGGCTTTAGGGTTAATTTGTACTTGGTTAACCCCTTCAAGGTTTATCTCAACCGGATCCTCGGCGGTACTAATGTTACGCTCTGGCTGGTTAAGTATATTTAAACCTGTATAAAGCGATACGGTTTTACCAGAGCCCGTTGGGCCGGTCACTAGTATCATGCCTTGTGGTTGCCCAAGCGCATCCATGTAGAGCTTTTTTTGATCCTCTTCGTAACCTAATACGTCAATACCTAGCATGGCGCTTGATGAATCAAGAATACGCATTACTATTTTTTCGCCCCATAACGTAGGCATAGTACTTACACGAAAATCGATGCTTTTACGCTCTGTAATTTTTAATTTAATACGGCCATCTTGTGGTTTACGTTTTTCAGCAATATCGAGCCTCGACATTACTTTGATACGCGCCGACAGTTTACTTGCTAAGGTATTGGGTGGGTTGGCAACTTCATGCAAAATACCATCAATACGAAAGCGAATACGGTATTTGTGCTCGTAAGGTTCAAAGTGTAAATCAGAAGCGCCTTTTTTAATGGCATCCATTAATATTTTATTGATATAAACAATGATTGGCGCATCGTCTTTATCATCATCTTTAGGTGTGGTTTCTTTAGGGCCTTCACTATCTAGGTCGGCAAACTCTTTAAATTCATCGGCGCTTAAATCTAAGCTGCCTGCAGCATCAAGTAGTTGCTCAATTTTGTTATCCAGCTGAATATAGTCAACCACGACTATTTCGCACGATAAGCCGGTGCTAAATTCAAAGTTTTCAAAGGCACCGTAGTCAGTCGGATCTGAGGCGGCAATGTATACTTTTCTGCCTTTTTGAACCAGCGGTAAAATATGGTGTTTACGTATTAGTTTTTCTTTAACTAAGTCTTCGGGGATTTGTGCAGGGTCGAAGTCTTTTAAATCAAAATACGGTACGCGAAATAAGTCTATACATTGTTCAGCTAAGTCGTTGCTGTCAATTTTTCCACATTTAGATATAAGCTCAGCGGTTGAGGCAAACTCTTGCTGTTTTGCTTTTACGGTATCGGCATCAATGCGGCCAAGCGTTATAAATTTTCTCAATAACGGTGAGTTAATATTCATTGCACACCTATTTTAGTCCTTCAATAGTTAACAATTTATCAGAAAAAAGCATGTGATTAAATTCGCTGTGCTTATCAACACCTTTTTTGCTAACCAAATTACGAGTTTATGTTGTTATGACCGCATTAAGGGGCATTAGTTGTATTTTATACTGCATATTGTAGGTAATTTTTATGAAGGACAACAAGTTCTGCATGAACAAGCGATAAATCGCGGTCATTATTTAGAATATCATCGGCTTTTTGTTGTTTTTCTTCCCGTGGCATTTGCGACGCTATAATGCTATTTACCTGCTCAAGGCCAATATTGTCGCGTTTTATAGTACGTTCAATCTGCACAGGCTGTGGTACATCAATTAATAAAGTACGGTTGCAGTATTTGTTAAGTTTATTTTCAAACAATAATGGTGCAACCAATACAACATAAGCACTGCTTGCATTATTTAAATCGGTGAGTATTTTCTCCCGAATAAGCGGGTGTAATAGTGCGTTAAGCCACTCTTTATCATCATTGTTGGTAAATATTTTAGTGCGCAGCGCTGCTCTGTTTAATGTACCATCGGGCAATAAAATACCCTCGCTAAAGTGTTCAATGATTGCATTTAGCCCTGTGCTATTAGGCGCTACCACTTGGCGAGCAATAATATCGGCATCAACAACGCAAATACCCAGTTCTTCAAACATATTACTAACAGCCGTTTTACCGCAGCCAATACCACCTGTTAAACCCAATACCCAATTGTTTATTTTAGTTGCTGGCTTATTCATACTAATAACCAATTAAATTAAAATACGCAGCTTGAATTTGAGCGCCCCACAGCAGGGTTATCCAACCCGCGATAGCTAAGTAGGGGCCAAATGGAATGGGTGTTGCTTTGTCTTTACCTTGAATACTTAAAAGGGCAATACCAATAATGGCGCCCACCACACTTGAAAGCAAAATAATGGTTAATAGCGACTGCCAGCCAAGCAGTGCGCCAAACACGGCCAGTAACTTAAAATCGCCATAGCCCATGCCTTCTTTACCGGTTAATAGCTTAAATAGCCAAAATACACTCCACAGGCTTAAATAGCCGCATGCTGCCCCCACTATTGCTTCGCTCGGGCTTATTGTTATACCCATTACAGCGGCTATAAGCGCAAGCCATACTAAAGGTAAAGTGAGCTGATCGGGCAGTAGCATGTGGTCAATATCAATAAAGGTGAGCGCCACTAAAATCCAGGTTACAAAAATATATAAAAGGGCGTGCTCAGTAGCGCCAAAGCTGTAGGCAATAACTAAACTTAATAGTGCGGTAATGGCTTCAACTATCGGGTAACGCGCTGATATTGGATTACTGCAATTAGCGCATTTACCTTTAAGCATAATCCAACTAATAATAGGGATATTTTGCCAAGGCTTAATCGCGGTTTTGCATTTAGGGCAGGTAGAATTAGGTTTTACTAAATTAAATGGCTCACTGTTACTGGCTTGTGTAGGTTTGGCTGTTAGTTCATCTTCTAATAATAACCTACATTCACTTTGCCATTCTCGCTTCATCATCAGTGGCAATCGGTAAATAACTACATTTAAAAAACTACCAATACACAGGCTTACTAAGCCCACAGTCAAAAAATAAAACCACTGCTGACTTTGCATCGCAGTGGTTATATCAAGAAAAAGATTTTCCATTAAAATACCTAACTTCAGGCCATCTATAGGCCAATTTTATTTCGCTGAGTTGAATAGTTTTTACTATTCATTTTATCTTGCAAGCTATTAATTAGCGTTTGAAATTTTGCTTACAGCTTACAGCTTACAGCTTACAGCTTACAGCTTACAGCTTACAGCTTACAGCTTACAGCTTACAGCTTACAGCTTACAGCTTACAGCTTACAGCTTACAGCTTACAGCTTACAGCTTACAGCTTACAGCTTACAGCTTACAGTTATGTTTTTAAATTACAGAGCCTAATTGGAAAATCGGCAAGTACATGGCAACAATTAAGCCACCGACGAGCACACCCAGCACAGCCATAATAAGCGGCTCTAATAAGCTAGATAAGCCATCAACTGCATCATCAACTTCTTGTTCGTAAATGGTTGCTACTTTGGCTAGCATACCATCTAACGAGCCTGACTCTTCACCAATGGCCACCATTTGAATAACCATGTCGGGGAATATTTTAGAGTTACGCATCGCCCAGTTCATTTGATTACCCGAGCTCACCTCCGCTTTAATATCTAAAATAGCATAGCGATACACAGCATTACCGGACGCACCAGCAGCTGAGTCGAGTGCATCAACAAGGGGTACACCCGCAGCGAAGGTGGTCGAAAGTGTACGAGCGTAACGGGCTACAGCGGCTTTATTTAAAATCATACCAATTACAGGGAGTTTTAATATAGCTCTATCGGTGGCATCTCTGAGTTTTAAACTTCTGAGTTTGGCTTCTTTAAATGCATAACCAAAACCAACAATGGCTATTAAAATCATCCACCAAAATTCTTGCATAAACTCAGAAATACCAATAACAAATAAGGTAAATGCGGGGAGTTGTGCGCCAAACCCTGCAAATATATCTTGAAACTGAGGAACTACAAAAATAAGTAATATTGAGGTTACAATTAATGCAACAACAAGTACTGAGATTGGATAAAACATCGCTTTTTTGATTTTTGATTTAAGCGCTTCTGATTTTTCTTTGTATAAAGCTACCCGGTCAAATATTTTATCAAGCGCGCCCGACTGCTCACCCGACGCAACTAAGTCACAATATAAATCATCAAAATAACGAGGGTGTTTTCTGAGTGCTTGTGATAAAGGTTGGCCTGCTTTAACTTCATCGCCAATGGTCTCCATAAGCTTGGCTACGCTTTTGTTAGTAGATCCTGTGCCTATCATTTCAATAGCTTGAATGAGTGGTACGCCGGCCATCAACATGGTAGCAATTTGCCTAGTGACTAAGGCTATATCTTTTGGTGTGATTTTTTGTAGGCGGGTCCCGAACAGAGGTTTGGCTTTACGTTTTACTTTAGATGGGGTTATGCCTTGCTTGCGAAGTTGTGCTTTAACTAAGGCTATACTTGAACTAGAGATCTCGCCTTCCAGTCTCTTACCTCTAGCGCTTACCCCTACCCATACAAAAGTAGCTTGATTTGAATTGTTGTTTTTCTTAGGCATTACTATCCTAATCGTTATTATTGGAAGAGGGCGTTAATAACCCTCTTCCTTAAGACTAAACTCCAGGGCAAGTTGAAGGAGATAGCTTAGCTTCAACAGAGGCTGCACAACTCCATACTCCATCCGCTGTTCTTGATAAAGTAACAGTACCACCACTTACCGAACCAGAACCTTTCATAGTACACTGTATTGCTGTAGCCTGAGCGCCGTTTGCTGCAGGAGCATTAATAGTAAAAGCACTACATCGTTCAGTATTAGCCGCTAGGCCTAGGTTGTCAGCAGTATAGAATGCATCAGGACGTGTTTCAGAAAAAGCCACATCATAAGCGCTACGAGCGCCGGAAATTTCAGCTATAGAACCCGAAACCTGAGCTTTCTGTGTGTAATCTTGGTAAGCAGGCAAAGCAATTGCAGCAAGAATACCGATGATTGCTACAACAATCATTAATTCGATTAGGGTGAAACCCTGTTGTTTTTGAGTCATTGTTTTCATGTTTCCTCTCCTAAAGGATAATGTTTTGTAAGGTAGTCAGGTTAGTGGCGAAAATGCCAAGCTTAATTTACCTGATTAACTTTACAGATTTACTTAAAAATAAATTTTCACGTACTTTTAGCCTTAGGTATGAAACACAAAAGCTAAATGTGAGTTCATTATGTTGCAACTTGCGTAGGCTACCTAAACACAAAGTAGACTAAATATAGGAAACATACTGACCATTTGCTTTAATCTTTTAGGTATTTTTTGAAGATTAAAACAAAAAGCAGTTACTTATTACTATATTTTTCAAGGAAGTAATACAACAGGGTTAGTCTAACACTTTTTTTATGCTTAAAGCACTTATAGTTTATTCAAAAATCGGCTTTGTTTAACAAGTTGTTACAAATTAAGCCTTTTGGGTTATTAAATGCCTTTTTACTTATTTTGTCAATCAATTAGCGCTATTGTAATTTAAGTGTAGCGTTAAAATTATACAAAACGCATCGATAAATCGATTGATTGTAAATTTTTTGTAAGTGCGCCGCTGGATATAAAGTCGACACCTGCCTGCGAGTAAGTTTTAAGCGTTTCTAGCGTCATATTGCCAGAAACCTCTAATTTAGCGCGCTTGTTAGTAGTGACCACAGCTTGCTGAATTTGTTCAACACTAAAATTGTCGAGCATGATTATGTCGGCGCCTGCATTAATGGCTTGCTCAAGTTCATTTAACGATTCAACCTCTACTTCTACGGGTTTTGTAGGGTGGTTTTGCTTGGCTTGTGCGACTGCTTTATCAATTCCGCCACACGCTGCTATGTGGTTTTCTTTAATTAAAAACGCATCAAATAAGCCTATACGATGATTTGCACCGCCGCCGCATTTAACAGCGTATTTTTGAAGTAGCCTGAGTCCTGGTATTGTTTTACGGGTATCGAGCAGCTGGGTTGTGGTGCCGCTAAGCTCTTTTACATAATTTGCAGTTGTGGTTGCGGTACCCGAAAGCGTTTGTACAAAATTAAGTGCGGTACGCTCTGCAGTTAAAATAGCACGGGCAGAGCCCTTAGCTGTAAATAAGGTGCTATTTGCTGGCACAAAGTCGCCATCATTTACTAATACGTTTACTTCAACGATTGGATCTACTTGCTTAAACACTTCTATAATGATGTCTTTACCGCAAAAAACGCAGTCTTCGCGGGTAATTACTTTAGCATTTGCGTGCTCGTTTTGTGGAATAAGCTGCGCGGTAATGTCGCCGTCTTGTGCTGATTGATAATTTAGATCTTCATCTAAGGCGAGGGTGACAAGTTGAGTAATAAGCGTGTGCGAAATTGACATATGAAGGCTCATAAGTGTTAATAAATTAAGCAAATTTTACTATGTTTAAATAACTAATAGAAGCGCTTTTAAATGAGCGGGGTTTATTACACCTACATATATAGCATGGCTGCTAAAAGTAATGCTACCAGCTGAATGTTAGCTAGCCGCAATGGCTATCATTCTTTATATAAATCCTTTAGCATCAAGTTTATGTATACCGTGGTATTAAAATAATGCAGATAGATTCAAGCGGAGTTGTCGCTAATATAACACAGCGGCCGTGTACGCATTTTGATGATCGCCCTGAAAATACCGATATTTCGCTGTTGGTAATTCATAATATTTCCTTGCCGGCTGGGCAATTTGGCACCGAATACGTTGATGCACTGTTTATGGGTGAGATTGACTGTAGTGCGCACCCCAGTTTTTGTGATTTAAATGGGCTTAGAGTGTCAGCGCACTGTTTTATAAAACGTACTGGCGAGATTATTCAATATGTGCCATTTAATAAACGCGCGTGGCATGCCGGGCAATCTGAATATGAAGGGCAAAGCGCATGTAATAACTTTGGTATAGGTATTGAGCTTGAGGGTACAGATACCACACCTTACACTCAGGCCCAGTACACCAGCTTACATAACCTAACAAAGGCAATTATGACCCGTTACCCGCTTATTACCACTAAGCGAGTAGTAGGGCATTGCGATATAGCACCTGGGCGAAAAACCGACCCTGGGGAAAGTTTTAATTGGCCTGCTTATATAAGCAGGCTAGAACAAGCAAATTAAGTGAGTCGCTATCATGATTTTAGTTTCTATAATTATTGCACTAATACTTGAGCGTTTAGGTGCGCGCTCACAGTATTGGCAAATAAGCCATTACGTTAATGGTTATTTAAACCGCTCGGGTAAATTACTTGGTGAAAACGGATTGTTTAGCTCGGCAATTGGCTTTTTAATTTGGTTAGTTTTGCCGGTAGTGGCTGTTGCGCTTATATATGTATTCTCAGACTTTGTACTTTGGCAGTTAGCTATTAATGTTGCGGTTTTATTGGTTTGTTTTGGTTGTGCTAAGCACCGCGCTTTATATAAGTCGTATTTAAATGCACTAACGCGGGATGATAAAACCGCGGCCTCATTATACGCACTACAAATGGGGCAAAAACACCTAGAGGATGAAGAGGGCGGAGAAACATTTGGGCAAACCTTAGCCTGGATTAATTTTAGATTTTATTGCGCCGTTATTTTTTGGTTTGTTATACTTGGCGCCCCAGGTGCCGTGTTGTATGCAATAGTGCGTACGTTGGCCGATTTAGTTAAAGAAAACCATAAAGTGGTGTTTGTAAATCGTTTTACGCTGCTGCACAAATTATTATTTTGGCTAGATTGGCTACCAGCGCGCGTTGCAAGCTTTGGCTACTTAGTTATTGGTAACTTTAATAAAGGTACAAGCTGCTGGTTGCATTATATATTGGATTTTAAAACGCCAAACCGCAAAGTTGTTACATGTACAGCGCTTGCGGCTGAGCAAGTAGAACAGCGTTATTACGGATGTGCTATTGAAGCCACTTGTATGATTAAATTAGTTAAACGCAACGTGCTTTTTTATTTAGTACTTATCGCACTGCTTACTTTATTTGGCGGTTTATCGTAGTCGCGATTTCACATCGCGCAATGTGTACCTAGCTTAGGGTGAGTATCGCGGTAAACCCGCTGCTACGATTTTGCGTAGTCGCGATTTCACATCGCGCAATGTACGCCGCGCTTAGGGGGAGTATCGAGGTGGGGGTGTTGGTCGCGGGGTAAACCCGCTGCTACGATTTTGCGTAGTCGCGATTTTACATCGCGCAATGTACGCCGCGCTTAGGATGAGTATCGGGGTGAAGGTGTTGGTCGCGGGTAAACCCGCTGCTACGCGTTTAAATAAATGCTGTCCCAATATGGGTAATCTGCAATGTTTTTTATTAAATGTGCACGTAATGGGTTGGCGACTATGTATCTAGCGCAATGAGTTAAATCTTCATCACTTCTGACTAAATGGTCATAAAACCCTTTCTGCCAAAGTCTTTGTTTACTGAATTCTCGGTACGCAGTTGCAGAGCGCCCTTTAAAATTTCTGATTACCTCACTTAATGTTGCTATATCGTTTAATTGAAATAACCAATGAATGTGATTGGGCATTAATACAAATGTATTTGAGTTAATTTGTTTCTCCTTCTCTAGCTTTTTCATTTCAGTGATTACTGCTCTATTAATTATTAAATTTGTGAGTAGATTTTTCCGTTCGTAGCAAACTAACGTAATAGCATAATAGTGGTTTGCTATAGATATTCTTCCTTTACGTAATAAATATGAGCTATGCATACCATTCCTGCATTTTAGTAATTACAGGCCGATTAATTTTAAGCGTAGCAATTTTTATGGACTTGCGTAGTCGCGATTTCACATCGCGCAATGTGTATCTCTCTTAGGGTGAGTATCGCGGCAGGATAATTGGTCGCGGGGTAAACCCGCTGCTACGGTTTTGTGTAGTCGCGATTTTATATCGCGCAATGTGTACCTCGCTTAGGGTGAGTATCGCGGCAAGATAATTGGTCGCGGGGTAAACCCGCTGCTACGGTTTTGTGTAGTCGCGATTTTACATCGCGCAATGTGTACCTCGTTTAGGATGAGTATCGGGGGAGGGTGTTAGTCGCGGGGTAAACCCGCTGCTACGACTTTCTCCAATTCAAAAATTAATTTCTTCAATAAATTCAACTAGAGTGAATATTCTAATTCACTCTGGTCAGACCATTTGTTTTCATCTTGTTAACGTTTGAATAAAACAACCTCAATTGTGCATTGTTTGAACTTCGTTCAAAATGCGTTACGCTACTCTAATTGCTCAAATAACCTGTAAATTGACAGTTATTTGCCTTTTTGATACCTTATTGAAAATTTTTGGTATGACCAATTTACCTTTTGGGTAAATCGTCAAGCTCTAGGCCTTAAAAATTAGGCTTTTTAGTATTTATGCAACGTGGACGTTGATTAATGTCTTTAAAGATTAAAGCAGCAAAATTATCTGATGTTATTTTACAGCAACTTGAGAATATGATTCTTGAGGGCTCATTAGCGCCAGGTGAAAAACTGCCGCCAGAGCGCGAACTAGCAAAACAGTTTGAGGTGTCTCGCCCCTCACTGCGTGAAGCTATCCAAAAGCTAGAAGCAAAAGGATTGGTCACTCGCAGGCAAGGCGGTGGCACGTTTGTAAAAAATCAGCTTGAAGAGGGACTCACTGATCCGCTGTTTGATTTGATCAGTAAGCATCCTGAATCACAGTTCGATTTACTTGAATTTCGTCATGCACTTGAAGGGATTGCTGCATATTATGCGGCGCTTCGTGGTACCAGCACCGATTTTACCAAGGTTAAACAAAGCTTTGATAAAATTGCTCAAGTTAATAACGATTTACAATTAAAAGCCAAAGCAATTAATGCGTTTCACTTTAGTGTAGCCGAAGCCTCACACAACGTGGTTTTACTTCACTTAGTGCGAGGCATGCAAGCGCTACTGGAGCAAAATGTATTGCAAAACTTAACGGTTTTATTAAAAAAACCAGATATTAGCAATCAATTAGCCCAGCACCGGCGCTTATTAATGGATGCCGTAATTGAGGGCAATCCAGAACAAGCCCGTTTAGCAAGTAATGCCCATTTAGCCTTTATTGAAGAAGCATTACTTGAAGCGGGTAAAGAGCATTCGCGAATTGAACGTAGTTTAAGACGCACAAAACAAAATTAAGCTAATACGCTGTACTTAGAACACACTAAATTAGGTATACGTGGTATTAAATTAACAACATTCGTATTTTAAACATAAGGAAACCTCCATATGTCTGAAGTCAATAAAATTGACGTAGACGCGCTAGAAACACAAGAGTGGTTACAAGCTCTTGAATCAGTTGTGCGCGAAGAAGGTGTTGAACGAGCTCAGTATTTACTTGAGCAAGTGTTAGAGCAAGCCCGTTTAGACGGCGTTGATATGCCAACTGGCACAACAACTAACTACGTTAATACTATTCCAGTAGATCAAGAACCGGCGTACCCAGGGGATGTAAACCTTGAGCGTCGTATTCGTTCGATTATTCGTTGGAATGCAATCATGATTGTATTACGTGCATCGAAAAAAGATCTCGACTTAGGCGGCCATATGGCGTCTTACCAATCATCAGCTGCGTTTTATGAAGTGTGTTTTAACCACTTTTTCAAAGCGCCAAATGAGGTAGACGGCGGTGACTTAGTTTACTACCAAGGTCATATTTCTCCGGGTATTTATGCGCGTGCATTTGTTGAAGGTCGTCTTACGGCTGAGCAGCTTGATAACTTCCGTCAAGAAGTAGATGGCAAAGGTTTACCGTCATACCCACATCCTAAATTAATGCCTGAATTTTGGCAGTTCCCAACGGTATCTATGGGCTTAGGTCCAATTGCGTCTATTTACCAAGCACGCTTTTTAAAATACCTAGATGGCCGTGGCTTAAAAGACACTAAAAACCAACGTGTATACGCGTTTTTAGGTGACGGTGAAATGGATGAGCCAGAATCACGCGGCGCAATCTCTTTTGCTGCACGTGAAAAGCTAGACAACCTATGTTACTTAATTAACTGTAACTTACAGCGTTTAGATGGCCCAGTAATGGGTAATGGTAAAATTATTCAAGAACTAGAAGGTCTATTTAAAGGCGCTGGTTGGAACGTAATTAAAGTTGTATGGGGCAGCGGATGGGATATTCTGCTAGCTAAAGATACATCAGGTAGATTACTACAATTGATGAACGAAACAATTGATGGTGATTACCAAACATATAAAGCGAAAGATGGCGCGTACGTACGTGAGCATTTCTTTGGCCGTTACCCAGAAACAGCTGCACTTGTTGCAGATATGACTGATGACGAAATTTTTGCGCTTAAGCGTGGTGGTCATGAGCCATCAAAACTTTATGCTGCATTTAAAAAAGCTGAGCAAACCAACGACCGTCCTACCGTGATTCTTGCTAAAACTGTAAAAGGTTACGGCATGGGTGAAGCGGCAGAAGGTAAAAACATTGCGCACCAAGTGAAAAAAATGGACATGAGCCATGTTGAACACTTACGTGACCGTTTAGGCCTACAAGATTTAGTATCAGAAGAGCAAATTAAAGATCTTCCATACTTAACGCTTGAAGAAGGCTCGGAAGAATACAAGTATTTACACGCACGCCGTGATGCACTTAAAGGTTACACACCTACACGTATTCCTAAATTTACTGAAGAGCTAAAACTGCCAGAAGTAGACGCATTTAAGCCGCTACTTGAAGAGCAAAAACGTGATATTTCTACCACAATGGGCTTTGTACGTGCACTTAACGTGTTACTAAAAGACAAAGGCATTGGCAAAAACATTGTGCCAATTATTGCTGATGAAGCACGTACATTTGGTATGGAAGGTTTATTCCGTCAAATCGGTATTTACAATCCACATGGCCAAAACTACACCCCTCAAGACCGCGATATTGTTTCTTACTACAAAGAAGCTACATCAGGCCAAGTACTTCAAGAGGGTATTAACGAGCTAGGTGCAATGTCGTCATGGGTAGCTGCTGCAACATCTTACAGCACTAATGATTTACCTATGATCCCATTCTACATTTACTACTCTATGTTTGGTTTCCAACGTGTTGGCGACATGGCATGGATGGCGGGTGACCAGCAAGCACGTGGTTTCTTATTAGGTGCAACAGCAGGTCGTACTACACTAAATGGTGAAGGTCTACAGCACGAAGATGGCCACAGCCATATTCTTGCAAATACGGTTCCTAACTGTATTTCTTACGACCCAACGTACGCATTTGAAGTAGCGGTAATTATTCAAGATGGTATTCGTCGTATGTACGGTGAAAACCAAGAAAATATTTACTACTACCTAACGCTTATGAACGAAAACTACCATCAACCAGCAATGCCAGAAGGCGCTGAAGAAGGTATTCGTAAAGGTATTTACAAGCTTGAAAGCTACGAAGGTAAAAAAGCCAACGTACAGTTATTAAGCTCAGGTACTATCATGACTGAAGTGCGTAAAGCTGCAGCCATTTTAAGCGAAGAGTACGGTATTGCTTCTGATGTTTACTCAGTAACATCATTCAATGAGCTTACCCGTGACGGTCAAGACGTTGAGCGTTTCAACATGCTTAACCCAGAAAGCGAGCAAAAAACGCCTTACATCACTAGCGTATTAAACGACTCAGTGACTGTTGCTGCGACCGACTACATGAAAAACTACGCAGAGCAAGCGCGTTCATTTATTCCAAGCAACAACTATAAAGTGCTTGGTACAGATGGTTACGGACGCTCTGATAGCCGTGAAAACTTACGTCGTCACTTTGAAGTTAATGCAAGCTACGTGGTTGTTGCTACGTTATCTGAACTTGCTAAACGTGGTGATGTTGAAAAGTCAGTGGTTGTTGAAGCAATTAAAAAGTTCGACATTGACACAAATAAACTAAATCCACTGTACGCATAAGAGGTTTGCAATGAGTATTGAAATTAATGTACCAGATATCGGTGGCGATGACGTAGAAGTAACCGAAATCTTAGTAAGCGTTGGCGACAAAGTAGATGTTGATCAATCGCTACTAACCGTTGAAGGCGATAAAGCATCAATGGAAGTACCTGCTGCGCAAGCAGGTACAGTCAAAGAAATTAAAGTAAGCGAAGGCGACACGGTAACAACAGGGTCGTTAATCATGATTTTTGAAGGCGAAGAGTCAGGTTCACAAAGTGAGCCAGAAGCGCCAGCTAAAACTGAGGCATCTGCACCTGCAGAAGCTTCAGGTTCTTCAACTAAAGAAGTAACCGTACCAGATATTGGTGACGACGAAGTTGAAGTAACAGAAATCATGGTCGCTGTTGGTGACAGCGTAGATGAAGAGCAGTCAATTTTAAGTGTTGAAGGCGATAAAGCATCTATGGAAGTACCAGCTCCTTTTGCCGGTACTGTAAAAGAAATTAAAGTAGCCGAAGGCGACAAAGTAAAAACAGGCTCTTTAGTGTTTGTTTTTGAGGTTGCTGGCTCAAGTGCACCTGCATCAGATGCGCCAAAGCAAGAATCTGCGCCAGCAGAGTCTGCTCAAAGCGCCGAGCCAAGCACAAAAGAAGTAAACGTGCCTGATATTGGCGATGATGAAGTTGAAGTAACTGAAATCATGGTTGCTGTTGGCGATACGGTTGAAGAAGAGCAATCTATCTTAAACGTTGAAGGCGACAAAGCGGCAATGGAAGTACCAGCCCCGTTTGCTGGTACCGTTAAAGAAATTAAAGTGGCCGCTGGCGATAAAGTCAAAACTGGTTCACTTGTGTTTGTTTTTGAAGTTGCAGGCAGTGCGCCAGCAAAAGCAGCAGAACCGGCTGAGCAAAAGCCAGCAGCACCTGCAAAAACCGAGTCTGCGCCAGCTCAAGCTGCACCTGCGGCTAAAGCAAGCAACGAAAGCTTTGAAAACAACAGCGCATATGCCCATGCATCGCCAGTTGTACGTCGTTTAGCACGTGAGTTTGGTATTAACTTAGCAAACGTTAAAGGTTCTGGGCGTAAAAACCGCGTAGTAAAAGAAGACGTGCAAAACTATGTTAAAAATCTAGTTAAGCAAGTTGAATCAGGCCAATTACCTGCTGGTAAAGGCAATGCAGGCGGTGGTGAGCTTGGCTTAATTCCGTGGCCGAAAGTAGATTTTGCTAAATTTGGCGAAATTGAAGAGAAAAAACTATCGCGTATTCAAAAGCTGTCGGGTAAAAACCTACACCGTAACTGGGTGCAAATCCCACATGTTACTCAGTTTGACGAAGCTGATATCACAAGCCTTGAAGTGTTCCGTAAAGAACAAAACGTGTTAAGCGAGAAGAAAAAGCTTGGCGTTAAAATCACACCACTTGTATTTGTGATGAAAGCGGTAGCGAAAGTACTTGCTGAGTTCCCAACGTTTAACTCGTCATTGTCTGAAGACGGTGAAAGCCTTATCCTTAAAAAGTACATCAATATTGGTGTGGCAGTAGATACCCCAAATGGCTTAGTTGTTCCAGTATTTAAAGATGTGGACAAAAAAGGCATTATTGAATTATCTCGCGAGCTGATGGATATTTCTAAAAAGGCGCGTGAAGGTAAGTTAACGTCATCTGATATGCAAGGCGGCTGTTTTACTATTTCAAGCTTAGGCGGTATTGGCGGTACGGCATTTACGCCGATTGTTAATGCACCAGAGGTTGCAATTTTAGGTGTATCTAAATCTGAAATGAAGCCTAAGTGGAATGGTAAAGACTTTGAACCAAAATTAATGGTTCCGCTATCTATGTCGTACGATCACCGTGTGATTGACGGTGCTCTAGCTGCACGCTTTACCGCAACGCTTGCTAGCTACATGAGCGACATACGTCAATTAGTGATGTAATCGCTATAATATGAACAAAATCAAATCCCAGCCAGTTGTTTTTAGCTGGGATTTTTACTATATGCAATGATACAATCTTTGCACTATTTGTGAATTGCTCTGATTTTCTGCCCATGCAGAAACATGGCAGTTAAATTTTAGGGCAGTGTCCCGTTCAAACAATTAAGGTAATAGCATGAGCAACGAATTAAAAACTCAAGTTGTTGTACTAGGCGGTGGTCCTGGTGGTTACTCTGCGGCTTTCCGTGCTGCTGACTTGGGCTTAGAAGTTACATTAGTAGAATCTCGTGAAACATTAGGTGGTGTATGTCTTAATGTTGGTTGTATTCCTTCAAAAGCACTTTTACACGTAGCTAAAGTGATTGATGACGCTGCAGAAATGTCATCTCACGGTGTTACTTTTGGCGCTCCGCAAATTGATTTAGACAAAATTCGCTCTTGGAAAGAGTCGGTTGTTGGCCAGCTTACTGGTGGCTTAGACGGCATGGCTAAGATGCGTAAAGTTAAAGTTGTACCAGGTTACGGTAAGTTTACTGGCAGCAACACTTTAGACGTTGAAGGTGCTGACGGCACAACAACTATTACATTTGATAATGCAATTATTGCTGCGGGTTCTAAACCTGTAAGCTTACCGTTCATCCCAGAAGATGACCGTGTAATTGATTCAACGGGCGCATTAGAGCTTAAAGACATTCCAGAGAAGCTACTTGTTTTAGGCGGTGGTATTATCGGTCTTGAAATGGGTACTGTTTACCGCGCATTGGGTTCTGACATTGATGTTGTTGAGTTTGCAGACCAGTTAGTTCCGGCTGCGGATAAAGATATCATCAAGATTTACCAAAAATACGTAAGCAAAAAATTCAATGTTATGCTTTCAACTAAAGTTGTTGGCGTTGAAGCGAAAGACGATGGCTTATACGTTACTTTTGAAGGTAAAAATGCACCAGCTGAACCAGTACGTTACGACAAAGTACTTGTTGCAGTAGGCCGTACGCCTAACGGTAACTTACTTGATGCTGATAAAGCAGGTGTTAATGTTGATGAGCGTGGCTTTATTAATGTTGATAAGCAATTACGTACTAACGTAGACCATATTTTTGCAATTGGTGATTTAGTTGGCCAACCTATGCTTGCGCATAAAGCGGTACACGAAGGCCATGTTGCAGCAGAGGTTATCTCTGGTCAGAAGCACTTCTTCGACCCTAAATGTATTCCTTCAATTGCCTACACTGATCCAGAAATCGCATGGGTAGGTGTGACTGAGAAAGAAGCAAAAGAGCAAGGCTTAAGCATTGAAACTGCGGTATTCCCGTGGGCTGCATCAGGTCGCGCAATTGCATCTGCTCGTACTGAAGGTTCTACTAAGCTTATCTTTGATAAAGACAGTGGCCGTGTAATCGGTGGTGCTATGGTGGGTATTAACGCAGGCGAAATGCTTGGCGAAATCGGCTTAGCAGTTGAAATGGGCGCAGACGGTGAAGATTTAGCACTTACTATTCATGCTCACCCAACATTGAACGAGTCTATTGGCCTTGCAGCTGAAATTTTTGAAGGTTCAATCACTGATTTACCAAACAAAAAAGCAGTTAAAAAGAAGAAGTAAACTCTTTTAGTTAACTGTTTAAAAACCCAGGCCTTGGCTTGGGTTTTTTGTTTTTATAGCCGTCAGCCGTCAGCCGTCAGCCGTCAGCCGTCAGTTTAAGACAAGCTCGTCTTGACACGTAAGTTAATATGAGCAAAATTTCTAGCTGATAGCTGATAGCTGATAGCTGATAGCTGATAGCTGATAGCTGATAGCTGATAGCTGATAGCTGATAGCTGATAGCTGATAGCTGATATCTATTCCCTTTTATTTTAGCTACAATACGCGCCGAACAAATTTTAGGTAATAGCCCCGTTGAAAAATCCCCAACATAACTCAGTATTAGTTTTACGTGCTCAGCAAATTAGCGAATCGCGCCGCGAATTTAATGCCCGTGGCGGCAAAATGGATCGCTGTGAGCAGTGTTTAATTGCTAAGCATTACTGTATATGTGAGGGGGTAGAACAAGCGCAGTGCGATGCTGGCGTGTGTTTATTAATGTATCATAATGAAAGCTTTAAACCGTCAAACACAGGGCGTTTAATTGCTGAAATAGTCCCTGACAACTATGCATTTAGATGGGACAGAACAGAGCCAAGCGCTGAGCTATTAGCTTTATTAAACAACGCTGATTATCAACCTATGGTGATATTTCCAGCTGAAGATGTAGAGCCGGGCAGGGCAACCACCGAAGTAAACATTGAGCCTGGCAAAAAGCCATTATTTATATTTTTAGATGGCACCTGGCGCGAAGCTAAAAAAATGATCCGCAAAAGCCCGTATCTAGATAATTTACCGGTGTTGTCGATCACCGCTGATAAACTATCAGATTACCGTTTACGCGTTGCACCTCACGCATACCAGTTAGGCACTGCTGAGGTAGGCATTATGGTGTTAGCGCTCGCAGGTGAGCAAGATGCCGCCTTAAAGCTTGAACAGCACTTTATAAAATTTCGTGATGCGTACTTACTTGGTAAGCGAAATAAGGGCAGGCCACAGTAACTTAATTTTAGGCAAAGAAAAGCGCGCTCTATCTCTAGGCGCGCTTGCGGAATCTTCTAATTTTGCATCCTGCAATTGAACTTAATCAACTCCAATTTTTACTTATCCATGTGATTACGATATTACTTTTTAGTTCTATGTAATTTAGGCTATCCGGGCCTATCTCCTTTAAATCCCTGTACATCCTGTAGTGGTAAAAACTATTACCTATTCCTTTTGGCACATCCTAGTGAAGTCCATTAATTTACAATTCCATTGTGTTGCCTCAAGGGCCTGTCCATTTAATTCCTATCACATCCTGTTAAACAACTATCCGCTGTTGTTATCCTTGCTGTATCGTCCTGATACGTTCCTTTGTGCAACAATCCATTGCGATACTCATCCTGAGCCTGTCCTAATTTCCGTGTTGTCCGTAGTAACCTAATCATTGGTTGTTCGAGTAAGCAGTCCATTTCCTTTTACTCGATAAGCATCACTGCTTGGTTGATGTAGTAATTGTAGCGTGCTGGTGCAACTAAAATAGGTTAAAACGGCTATAGATTTACTTATAAAAAATGAGTATTTATAACAAATCAAATAAAAACAGGTGCTTACATTAATTTCACTGGGTTGTTATAGGTTTTTTTACTCATTAGCTGTCAGCTCTGTAAGAGATGTCTTACGCGGTATTTCCCTTTTGGTCATTAATTACTTATTTACATTTATGTAAAGAGTGTATATTTTCACTTATCACGATAAAATCCCCTGTAAATAATTACTATTTAGGTAAATTGATATGAGAACTGCACTGGCTTTACTTACTTGTATTATTAGCGCTTCGCCTGCGTTTGCGAGCGATGTTGTTAATATTTACTCTTTTCGTCAACCGTTTTTAATTCAACCTATTTTAGCTGACTTCACTAAGCAAACAGGCATTAAAACGAATGTGGTTTTTGCAAAAAAAGGGTTAATAGAGCGTGTTAAGCGTGAAGGGAAACACAGTAAAGCCGATTTAGTATTAACATCTAACTTTAGTGCGCTTATTCAGCTAGAAGATCTAAATTTAACGCAAAGTATTAAAAGTGATCGCATTAAAAACAATATTCCTGCGTCGTATAGAGATAGCGACGGGCAGTGGGTGGCATTAACTAAGCGGGTTCGTAATGTGTATTCATCAAAAGAGCGCCTAGGTGCATTACCTGAACTCACCTACGAAGATTTGGCTAACCCACAGTACAAAGGACAAATTTGTACACGCTCTGGCAAGCACCCTTATAACCTTGGCTTAGTTGCTTCGATGATTGCTCATCACGGCGAGGAAAAAACTAAAACATGGTTAGAAGGTGTTAAAGCTAATTTAGCACGTAAGCCACAAGGGAACGATCGCGCGCAGGTAAAAGCGGTAAAAGAAGGTTTGTGTAATCTTGCTTTAGGTAATAGTTACTACCTTGGCAAAATGCTTCAAGACGACGAGCAAAAAGCGTGGGCTGAGTCTGTTTATATTAATTTTCCTAATCAGCAAAATCGCGGCTCACACATAAATGTTTCGGGTGCTGTCATTACTAAATATGCAAAAAATCCTGATAATGCCCTTAAGCTTATTGAGTTTATGAGCGAAACCAAAGCTCAAAATATGTATGCCTCTGTAAATATGGAGTACCCGGTTAAGCAAGGCGTTGAGCTATCAAGTTTAGTGGCCTCTTGGGGAAGCTTTAAAGAAGATGGCCTAGCACTTGATGAGATCAGTAAATATCGTCCGTTAGCCCTTAAGCTAATAGATGAGGTGAAGTTCGACATTTAATGAATTTTATATTTAAGCTGTCTAAATGGCAGCTCTTTGCTTGGTCGACAGGGCTTTTATTGTCGGCCCCGCTGTTTTTTCTGATATATGAATCTTTACAAGGCGACTCAGAGGTATTTTCTCATCTGTGGGATACCGTGCTGTGGGATTATATTACTAATACCGTACTGCTTATTTTTGGCGTATGCCTGCTTAGCTGTGCAATTGCGCTTCCGCTTGGTTGGCTCAGTGCGTATTGCTCCTTCCCCGGAAAAAAGCAATTTGAATGGGCGCTTATGCTGCCCCTTGCAATGCCTACCTATTTAATAGCTTATGTGTATACCGATTTGCTAGATTACGCTGGCCCTGTGCAAATAGCCCTAAGAGACTGGTTTGATTGGCACTCGCCAACGGATTATTGGTTTTTTGATATTCGCACTTTGCCCGGCGCTATTGTAATGATCGCACTTGTGCTGTATCCGTATTTATTTTTAATTTTTAAAACCGCACTGCGAGAGCAGTCATTTAAGCTAGTGCAAGCTAGTCAATTAATGGGTTTATCGCCTTGGCAAAGCTTTTTTAAGGTAAGTATAGTGCTTTCTCGTGGCTCAATTGTGGCAGCCCTTGCGCTCATAAGCATGGAAACCATGGCCGACTATGCAACGGTAAGTTACTTTGCAGTGAGCACCTTAACCACCGCGGTGTACGATACATGGTTTGGTTATTACTCACTCACGGCTGCAGCGAAAATATCGGGCGTTATGCTGTTACTGCTGTTTTTAGCTTTAATGGCCGAGCGCTTTAGTCGGCGTAACCAAGCCGTGTTTGAGCGTCAATCAGGTGTTAATAGCGAGTCGTTGTACAAACTTAAAGGTAAACATGCATGGCTGGCTACGTCATTTTGCAGTGTTATTTTGCTCATTGCTTTTATTATACCTATGTTGGTATTGCTAAATTATGCAATAACTTACTTTGATAAAGCGTGGAACACGGCATTTTTTAGTTACGCGTGGCAAAGTTTAAAAGTAGCTATTATTGTTAGCCTAGCCAGCATAATACTCGCTACACTCATCGTTTTTTATCAGCGTGTGGCAAAGCAAGGCTATTCTTTAATACCTGGTCGCTTAGCGAGCACCGGCTATGCACTGCCAGGTACGGTTCTGGCTATTGCTGTGTTATTACCGCTTAGCGCATTAGAAAACTCAATAAATACAGTCCTTGAGGGCTACAACCTAGATATAGGTTTATTACTAACCGGCAGCATTGTCACTATTATACTGGCTTACTTAGTGCGCTTTTATGCCATTGCGCACGGTGCTATAGAATCGAGCTTTGTACGTATTAGTCCATCACTGGATATGGCTAGCCAGTCTATGGGTAAAAGCCAAGGGCAAACACTGCGCTTAGTGCACCTTCCTTTATTACGTCGAGGTCTTTTAACAGCTGCATTGCTTGTATTTATTGAGTGTATGAAAGAGCTGCCTGCCGCATTACTATTAAGGCCTTTTGACTTTGAAAGTTTAGCCACACATGTATTTCAATATGTGAGCGATGAGCAGCTTGAGCTTGCCTCTATTTCCGCTTTATTTATTGTTTTAGTTGGGTTGATCCCCTTGTATTTTATTAATCGTTCTATGGAGCAACGCAGTTAAATGAGCCGTTTAAATTTACAAGGTGTGGGTTATCACTACAGTGGCACGCACGTGCTACACAATTTAGATTTAACGGTGGGTCAAGACGAAATTGTGTGTTTGCTCGGAGCCAGCGGCTGCGGTAAAACAACCACCTTAAAAGCAATTGCTGGCCTTATTGAAATAAATGAAGGTAGTGTATTTATAGATGGCAAATGTGTAAGCGACAAGCATACATTTGTATCACCAGAGCATCGTAATATAGGGATGATGTTTCAAGATTATGCCCTGTTTCCGCACCTCAGTGTGGCCGATAATATTGCGTTTGGGCTGGGTAAAGTAAGCAAAGCACAAAAACAGCAACGGGTAGAGGAAATGCTAGAGCTAGTGCATTTAACGGGGTGTGCAAAACGCTACCCTCATCAGCTCTCGGGTGGCCAGCAGCAACGCGTGGCTATTGCGCGGGCTTTGGCTTATAAGCCTAGTTTATTGCTTCTTGATGAGCCTTTTTCGAACATAGACACACAAGTACGTTTTGAGTTAATTGCTGATATTAGGCGCATTATTAAAGCGCAGCAGGTTTCTGCGGTATTTGTTAGCCACTCAAAAGAAGAAGCCTTTGCGTTTTCAGACACGCTAGCCATTATGCACCAAGGAAAAATAGCCCAACAAGGTACACCAGAGCAGCTTTTTGCCATGCCAAAGACAAAGGAGGTTGCAGAGTTTCTGGGTCAGGGCATATACTTAGGCGCAGAAGTGTTAACGGCAACTGAATACACAACGCCTTTTGGTGTCGTGCAATCGCAGCATGATCATACGCACAGTGCAATAAAAGGGGTGGTGTATATTCGTCCACACCATATTGAGCTTGCGCAAAATACGCAGGCCGATAACCCTCAAGGTGTGAGCATTTTAAGCCGTCGTTTTATAGGCTCGGCTTATGTTTACACTGTTGTAATTGCAGAGCAAGAGATTGAAGTTGCCGCACAATATGGCCAGTCATTTGAAATAAATGAGCAGGTTATAATAAAAATAAAACCTCACACGGTGAATTTTTTCGAATCATAACAAATGTGTTATTCGCTGTGTTTTATAAAGCTAAGGAATAACAATGGCGCAAGCGCAATCTGGGATTTGTGCTGAAGCAAACTTACACGGTTTGCATTTATTTTTTAATGTATTTGATGGTCAAGACGAGTCATTGCGCGCAAAGCTTAAGCGCGTAAGCGCAATTGAAGAAGAGTTTAGTGATCAGTTTTCCGAAGCCATGCTCTCTTGCATGGTGGCTATAGGCGCGCAATATTGGCCGCATATACTACCTGAATATATCCCAAGCGAGCTGCAAAGCTTTCCTAATATAAATCACAGTGATTTTGTTATGCGCGTACAGCCATGTGATTTATTCATACAAATTCGCTCAGACCGAGAAGATGTTAATCACCTTTTTGCATTGCAAATATTAAAGTTGTTTTCGCCCGATGTAGAGCTGGTTGAACAAATTCGCAATTTTAGGTTTTTAGATGGGCGAGACTTTAACGGCTTTATTTATGCAGGCGACACCCCACATGGACGCCAAAAACGAATCACGGCGCTGGTTAATAACCCCGACAGCTTTGAACACCAAGGCAGCTATATTCATGTACAGCGTTATAAGCATGACCTGAGTGTATGGCAGCATTTATCACTAAGCGAGCAAGAGCACATTATGGGGCGCACACGTTTAGATAACACCTTAATTGAGCCAAAGGTAGATACTAGCCACGCGACTAGAAGTGAGCTCAAAGATGAGAGCGGCCAAGCAATACTGCTTAACCAAAGCATGCCGTATGGCGATGTTTACGAGCAAGGCATGCTAAGTATTACATGCTCTGCATCGGGAAGTGCGTTTGAAAAGGTACTTAACAGCCGGATAGGAAAAGGGGAGTGTTACGACCACTGGCTTGATTTTACTCAAGCCGATATGGGCTCAGCGTTTTTTGCGCCGTCAGTTAGTTTTTTAAAACAGCTTTAAACCGTATCAAATAAAATACGTACGCGCTCTAGTGTAATGTCTATTTCAGATATTTTTGCTGGCGCAATAAAAATAGTGTCATCTCCGGCAATTGTGCCCAATACACCATCCGCTTTGCCTAGTGAGTCTAATAAGCGGGCAATTAGCTGCGCAGCGCCTGGGCTGGTGGTTATAATAATCATCATTTCGTTATGCATAATATCAATAACAAGCTGACGTAGTGGGCTTTTAGCAGTCGGTACGCCCATTTCTGCGGGTAGGCAATAAACCATTTCTTGTTTAGCATTACGGGTACGCACAGCGCCAAACTTGCTAAGCATGCGCGACACCTTACTTTGGCTTATATTGTCAAAGCCTTGCTCTTTTAATGCTTCGACTATTTCGCCTTGCGAGCCAAAGTTCTCTTCTTTTAAAAGTGCTTTAAACGCTTTTACCAGCGCTTCTTGTTTGTCTTGTGGTTGCATAGTCTTTATTCATTTTTGTTATTTATAATGCAAATTCTACACAAAAATGAATAATTATGCAGCAGTTGTTTAGTTAACTTGCCAGTTTGCTGCGATAAACCAACAAAGTTTACAACTATGGTCGAAAATATACCTGAAATAAGCAGGATAAATTTGTTTTTAGTCGCTAATTTCATTATCTTAAGAGCCACAAATATTTCCTACCTCAAATTACGGAGAATTCCAATGAAAGTTGCTGTATTAGGTGCTGCAGGCGGTATCGGTCAAGCGTTGTCTTTATTATTAAAAACAGGCTTACCAGCTGGTTCTGAATTATCACTTTACGATGTTGCACCAGTTGTACCAGGTGTTGCGGTTGACCTATCTCACATCCCTACAGATGTTAAAGTAGCAGGTTTTGGCGCAGACGATTTAAATAAAGCGCTTGAAGGGTGTGATATCGTACTTATCCCAGCGGGTATGCCACGTAAACCAGGTATGGATCGTGCGGATTTATTTAACGTAAACGCAGGTATCATCAAAACATTAGCAGAAGGCATTGTAGCTAGCTGTCCTAAAGCGTTAGTGGGTGTTATCACTAACCCAGTAAACGGCACTGTACCAATTGTTGCTGAAGTATTCAAAAAAGCAGGTACTTACGACGCTAAGCGCGTATTTGGTATAACTACGCTTGACGTAATTCGTTCAGAAGCATTTGTTGCTGAGCTTAAAGGCGTAGACGTAGCAACCGTTAAAGTACCAGTAATTGGTGGCCACTCTGGCACAACCATTCTACCTCTACTTTCTCAAGTTGAAGGCGTAAGCTTCACTGAAGAAGAAGTAGCTACACTTACTCCACGTATCCAAAATGCAGGTACTGAAGTAGTAAATGCTAAAGCGGGCGGTGGTTCAGCTACATTATCTATGGGTGCTGCTGCAGCACGTTTTTGTATGTCTTTAGTTAAAGGCCTACAAGGTGAAGACGTAGTAGATTACGCATACGTTGCTGTTGAAAATGGCGATGCAGAGTACTTTGCTCACCCAGTACGTTTAGGCACAAACGGCGTAGAAGAAATCCTTTCTTACGGCGAGCTAAGCGCATTTGAAGAAAAAGCTAAAAACGACATGCTTGAAACTCTGAAAAAAGACATCAAAGAAGGTGTTGATTTCATGGCGTAATAGCCAAGTTATGCACAAAAAAGCCTGCTTATGCAGGCTTTTTTATTGCTCGAAAATTATGGCCCTTAAATACTAATTAAGGGAGGCTGCAAAGTTAGTGATCTCGCTCTACAGCTATACGCGCTAAGCTGATTAACGCTTGCTTATACTGCGACTCTGCTAAAAAGTCTAAACAGGCAATGGCCTTGTCTGCTTCTTGCTGCGCCTTTTGCATTGTAAATTCAAGTGCGTTGGTTTGTTTAAGTGCCGTTAAAATAGCCTCAAGGTTATCCATACCGTTGCAATGCTCAATGGCATCACGAATAAGGGCTCTTTGATGATCACTGCCGTGCTTCATCGCATATATTAGCGGTAAGGTTGGCTTACCTTCTGCTAAATCATCACCAATATTTTTACCTAATTGGTCAGCGTCTGCGTTGTAATCAAGCACGTCATCAACTAACTGAAAAGCAGTACCTAAATGCATACCATATAAATTAAGCGCATCTAACACACTGTTATCTTGCTCGGTAATTATAGCCGCAAGCCCTGTAGCGGCTTCAAATAATTTAGCTGTTTTAGAGTAAATAACCTGCATGTAACTTGCTTCGGTGGTATTAGGGTCGTTGCAATTCATAAGTTGCAATACTTCACCCTCAGCAATCACGTTGGTGGCATCAGCAAGCACTTGCATAATTTGCATTTTGCCCAGCCCCACCATAAGTTGAAACGAGCGGGTGTAAATAAAATCCCCAACCAGCACGCTGGCGGCATTACCAAACTCGGCATTTGCAGTTGGTGTACCACGGCGCAGGTTAGATTCATCAACAACATCATCATGTAATAGTGTTGCAGTATGAATAAATTCAACAATCGTTGCCAAAGTAATGTGATCTTTACCTTGGTAACCCAAAGCTCTTGCTGCCAATATTGCCAGCATCGGGCGTACGCGTTTGCCGCCGCTGTTAACGATGTACAAACCAAGTTGATTGACTAACGCCACATCTGAGCGCATTTGCGCGTGTATAAGTTGATTGACGTCATTCATATCGCTTTCGATTAACGCCTGGATAGCTTTTATATCCATTGATCTCCGAGCCAATTTTTATGTGTGAACGGCGCCGATTGTACAACAAAAAAAGCACTAGCTCGATATTTTGTGACGATTCATTAAAAAAACCGAGTTAAAAACCTTAATTAGCGCTTAATTAGGGGATTTAATTGTATATTTCACACTCAAAGCGCGACTATTTATTGCGCAGTCAATGGGTTCTGGAGTAGGCATAGCGACACGTAAATTTATTTTGTCTTTGCACTAAAAAGCGCTTGGCAACAGGGCAATTTAATATAAAATGGGGGAAATATTGAATTGCTCTCAATGCAGCTACTTTTTATTCATTTTAATTACAAAATAGGCTTGCTAGTTTTTATGCATTAGCGTAAACTTCGCGCCCTATCGAAGAATATTTTAGTTGCGTCGATTTGAGGGCGCACAGACGGAGTTAATTATGTACGCGGTTTTCCAAAGTGGTGGTAAACAGCATCGTGTGACTGAAGGTCAAACGATTCGTCTTGAAAAATTAGACGTTGAAACTGGTGCAGCAGTTGAATTTGATTCAGTACTTTTAGTTGCTGATGGTGAGAAAATCGAGATCGGTGTACCGTTCGTAAACGGTGGTAAAGTAACAGCTGAGGTTGTTTCACATGGTCGCGGTGAGAAGATTAAGGTTGTTAAATTTAGACGCCGTAAGCATTCTCGTAAGCAAATGGGCCATCGTCAATGGTTCACTGAAGTTAAAATCACTGGCATTAGCGCTTAATTAGAGGTACTTAGAAATGGCACATAAAAAAGCAGCTGGTAGTACTCGTAACGGTCGCGATTCAGAAAGCAAACGCCTAGGTGTTAAGCGTTTTGGTGGCGAATCAGTTCTAGCGGGTAGCATCATTGTTCGTCAACGTGGTACTCGTTTCCACGCTGGCGCAAACGTAGGTATCGGTAAAGACCACACTATCTTCGCAAAAGCAGATGGTAAAGTTCAATTTGAACAAAAAGGTCCTTTAAACCGTAAATACGTAACTATCGTAGCTGAGTAATCAGTAAGGTAGTAAAAAACCCCGCCTTTGCGGGGTTTTTTGTTTTCAGAAACGTCAAATATATACCCAAGCCTGCATTTACGTTGGCTTGGGTATATAATAGTTAAATTAAAGCCAATCCCTAAAGTGAGTAATCATGAAGTTTGTAGATGAAGTAGAAATTCGCGCAGAAGCTGGTGACGGCGGCAGCGGTGTCGTGTCTTTCCGTCGAGAAAAATATGTACCAGACGGTGGCCCGGACGGCGGTGACGGTGGAGACGGTGGTAGTGTTTATCTACAAGCTGATGAAAACTTAAATACCCTAATTGATTACCAGTTTGAGCGTTTTCACCGTGCCGAGCGTGGTACTAATGGTCAAAGCCGTAACTGTACAGGTAAAAAGGGCGAAGACTTGGTAGTAAAAGTACCTGTGGGTACACGTATTACCGACGTTGACACTCAAGAGGCGTTAGGCGATTTAACGCAGCATGGTCAAAAAATTGTGGTTGCAAAAGGTGGTTTCCATGGCTTGGGGAATGCACGTTTTAAATCAAGTACTAACCGTGCTCCACGTCAAAAAACGTTAGGTACTCCAGGTGAAGTTCGTAACCTTAAATTAGAGCTTATGCTACTTGCCGATGTAGGCCTATTAGGGTTGCCAAATGCAGGTAAATCAACGTTTATTCGCAGTGTATCGGCAGCAAAGCCAAAAGTAGCTGATTACCCGTTTACCACGCTAATTCCTAATTTAGGGGTTGTGCGCCCAGAGGCTAACAAATCGTTTGTAATAGCCGATATTCCGGGCTTAATTGAAGGTGCCTCAGACGGTGCTGGGCTAGGTATTCGCTTTTTGAAGCATTTAGAGCGTTGTCGTGTATTGTTACACGTGATTGACGTTATGCCTGTTGATGGTTCAAACCCTGTTGATAATGCATTTGCCATTATTAACGAGTTACACCAATACAGCCCTAAGCTTGCTGAAAAGCCACGCTGGTTAGTGTTTAATAAAATAGACTTATTACCAGAAGATGAAGCGCAAGCTTTGTGTGAGCAAATTGCGCAAGAGCTAGGTGAAGAAGAAAACGTTTACCGTATTTCAGCAGTCAATAAGCTTAATACTCAGCCATTAATTCACGATATTATGGCATTACTTGATAGTATGCCTAAAGAAAAGTTCGTTGAGATTGAAGACGAAGAAGTTGAGTTCAAGTGGGATACTTATCATCAAAAAGCAACCAAAGGCGATGATGATGATTGGGATGACTGGGATGAAGACGACTACGATGTAGAAGTGGTCTACGAGCGTTAATAAAAAACATATTTTAAAAAGGAGCATAAGCTCCTTTTTTATTTTTTAAGAGTAAAGTACTAGGTATTTGATGTGATAATTTCAATGATCGCCGCAATGGCAAACAACCGTGTAATTGGTCTTGATAATAAAATGCCGTGGCATTTACCCGCCGATCTACAGCATTTTAAAAAGGTAACAACAGGCAAACCTGTCGTTATGGGGCGTAAAACATTTGAATCGATAGGACGTCCTTTGCCTGGGCGTCGCAACATAATTATTACCCGTAATAGCCAGTATAGCGCTCAAGGTATTGAGACGGTCACTACTCCAGAGGCTGCGCTAGAGCTGGTTAAAGCCGAAGAAGAGGTGATGATAATTGGCGGTGGTAATATTTATCAGCAGTTTTTACCAAGTGCCGATCGTTTATATTTAACCTTTATAGATTTAGAGGTTGAAGGGGATACGCAGTTTCCCGATTACCAAGCGGTAGCAACGTGGGAAAACGTCGACGAACAGGCAAATAAACCCGACGAAAAGAATCAATATAGTTATAAATTCGTAACTTTATATAAAAAAGATTAACATTATTGCGAAACTTACAGCAGGTTGGTACAATATTAGACAATCAACATAGGTAAAAAGTACCATAAAGGGTGTTTCATGTTTAAATTGTCAAAGCTAATTGTTATTACAGCCGTTGCTGCTGGTTCGTTAATGTATACCGTGCCTGCTAAAGCCAATGATCAATTAGCAGTATCTATTTGTGAATATATCGCAGCTGATGATAAAAACCGTTTACGTAGTAAACTAAAAAGCTCACGTGTAAAAATTCGCAATATTTACGATGCTATTCAATGTAATGGTAATAATTTACTTCGCCATGCTGTAGTTAGTAACGCTGTTGACTCGGGCGAGTACATAGTTAAAAACTTATCAAAAAGCGCACTGTCTGATGGCGCTGATATAGCATGGGCCGAAGGCAATGGCCACGGTGGCTCACCGTTAATTGCTGTAATTAAAGACCGTGCTGGCCTTTAATTAACACAATAAAATAAAAACCGCGCGGGTCGCGGTTTTTTTGTGCCTGGCGTTAGCTAATACGCAGCGCTTTAGTAATGGTGATAGCTGTATTAAGCCTATTTTAATTTACCCACCCAAGTGATGAAACTCTCACCTTGTAATTAACCTGCGTTTCTTATCTTTAATAGCATATAAATTAAGTCGGTTGGTTTAATAAAGGCGCTGTATTCGCTAAGCCTTTACTCGTATATTTGCCGCAAATATATGTGTTTTTCCTGAGTTACATAAAATTGTCATAAATAGTTAATAGTCTACGCGCTTAAACAATAGGGGTTGTTATTTATGCGCGTATCATCTTTTACTCGGCTGTTAGCCATACTGTTAACATTGGCAAGTATTTTATTAGCCATCACACTATTTTGGGCAAGCCAAACTTTACTTAAGCTTGAGCAACAAGACAGCGCATACAGTAAATTAAAAAACACTATTTTAGTGGATTTAGCCGGTGACTTAGGCAGTTATCTAGAACAAGGTGATAGCCAATACTTAAATCAATCATCAGCCCTAATTGAACAAGTTAAAACACAGCAACTCGCAGTGCTCCCCTCGGTACTTGCCGAGCAATTAAATGAGCAGCTCAGCACGTTAGATACCGATATTAAAGGTAAGTACAGAGCGCTGGGTAAATTGTCGGGCAACGAAACGGCGTTACTTGATAATGCAATTCGCCAAATGGCCGGCTCAGCCTCGTCACTGATTGGTTATGCAAAAAAATCCCCTAATCAAAATAGCGATGCGCAAGCTTATTACACACTTGGCGCTGATTACTATAACGAGGTGACCAACCTTGCCTTATTTACTTATCAACTAATCGTAAGTTACGACAGCAATACTGAACAAAGTTTGCAGCAAAGTATTGCTAATTTAAATGCGTTAGCAGCCAAAATAGAGCAACTCCCTAATTTAGGTGTTATGAGCGAAGTTGACGAAGATGCCTTATTTTTTGACGAAGAAGCTGAAGATTTGGCTGATGAAATAAAATCTGAAATTACCAGCTGGCCTAACCGCTACCCCCGTGATTTAGCCAGTACATTAGCGCAAGCCCAGCAACGTGAAGCGGGCACCAATGAATTGCGTGAGCAAATTAGCTTGCTCTCTAAAACCGTTATTAATGCAGAGCAGCAACTAAAACACGCACAAGAGGCGCTTAAAGAAAACGTATTTTGGGTATTTTGCTTTGCTATTGGCGCTTTGGTGATGCTAGCCGCAGGGGTTTATATTGTGCAGCGTAACCAAGTGCTCAACCCATTAAGGCAACTCAGAGACGGGTTTGCCTTTTTAATTGAAAGTAACGAGCTTAAAAACATTGAAAGTAAGAACCCAAAAACAGAGGTTGGCGAAATAGCCAGTTACTTTAATTTATTAATTGAGCGACAGCGCAAAGAGGCACAAGAGCGTGCCCAAATGCTAAAAGTGGTAAATGATTTTATGCAGCAAATGAGTGAGCATTTGCAAAGTATTAGTCAAAAAGCGTCTACAAGTCATGGGCAAGTGGAGCAAAACCAACATTTGCTTGCTGATATTCAACAAATTGGCGAGCAGGTAAATAATATTAATGCCCAAGTGGCTGATAACGCCCAACACACTTTTAGTGCAATGGAGCAAAGTTTAGGCTTTGCACAAAGCATGCTAAGTGCCAGTTCAGATACGCAAACACGGGTTGAGCAAAGTATGCAAAACCTACAAGAGCTGCTCGCGGGGGTTGAAGGCGTTGGGCAAATTATTGAAGTGATCCGCAATATCGCCGATCAAACAAACCTACTAGCGTTAAATGCAGCAATTGAATCAGCACGTGCTGGCGAGCATGGCCGAGGCTTTGCTGTTGTAGCTGATGAAGTGCGCCAGCTTGCCCGCCAAACTCAAGGCTCATTGAGCGATATTAATGAGCAGCTCACACTACTGGGCGAAAAGTCGGGCACAGTATCTACACAAATTGCGGCCTTAGCAGATGGCGCGCAGTCGCAAACACAAAATGCGCAAGAGCTAAAAGTAAACTCAGAGGGCGTGGCCGATAACGCTCAGCAAGCCAACAAAGTGGCCTTTGAGGCCATGGAGCTGGCTAAACAGCAAAGTAATTTGCTAGAAAACTTTAGCCAGTCAATGCAAAGTATGAAAGGCCAAGTAAGCGAATCAAGCTTACTTGTTGACGATATTCATAGCCAGTTACAACTGCAAATGCAAACCATAAAAGTAAACCTTGGCTTGTAAATACCTGCTAACACAAAGGTAATTAGCGTTATACTGTAGGCTCATTAATCAAATGCTTTAAGGATTTATCATGATTGTACAAGGTCAAACGTTACCCGCAGTTACATTAACGCAGCTAACAGACGAAGGCATGCAAACTCACACTAACGCTGAGCTTTTTAATGGTAAAAAGGTTGTGCTTTTTGCTGTACCGGGTGCATTTACGCCTACCTGTTCAAATGCGCATTTACCTGAATTTATAACCCATAGTGATAAAATTAAAGCGAAAGGTATTGCGGCAATTTACTGTGTATCGGTTAACGATGCTTTTGTAATGAAAGCGTGGGGAGAATCTCAAAATGCCCAACAAATCGATATGTTAGCAGATGGCGATGGCAGTTTTACTAAAGCGTTAGGGCTTGATAAAGACACCGGCAGTTTTGGTGGAACACGCTCTACGCGCTATGCAATGATAGTCGACGATAATGTAGTAACAGGACTGTTTGTTGAAAAAGACAAAGAGTTTTCAGTAAGCCGTGCTGAGTCTGTGTTAGAAAAACTATAATCGCATTATTAAGGCCCTAAGTGCATGCACTTAGGGCCTTTTTAATTATGGCTGGTATTGGCCACTTAATGTTAAACCCGAAAAGGTTCTGTAAGCGTTAACGCTTAAATGCCACGTACCCGCTTGCGGATTGCTAAACGTACATGTTTCTGCGTTGCCGTTTTTATAAGGACGACAATCGTAGCTAGATGCGGTAGGTTGGCTGCCAAACTTAACAAATAAGTCAGCATCACCTGTACCACCTGAGGTGGTGACTGTAAATGTGCTCATTCCTGCTGGCACATCTAAGGTATAGTGTTTCCAGTTACCTGTTGTAGCCGTTACATCGCTCACCGTGCCGCCACCGGCTTCTGGTGTAGTTGAACCGCCACCTGTAGAACCACCTGTAATATTACCCACTAAACTAACGCCTGAATAAGCCGAGTAGCCACGAAGCATTACATGGTATGTACCAGCGGTTGGGTTATCAATAGAACACTCTTCGCTATTACCGCCTTTGTACGGACGACAATCGTAGCTTGAGGTAGTTGGTTGGCTGCCTGCGCGTACGTATAAATCTGCATCGCCGCTACCGCCACTCATTGTGAATGTAACATTCGTTGCGCCACTTGGTACTGTCATCGTGTAATACGCTTGTGAACTGGCAGCGCCGTTTAAGCCTGTTTTGGCTTCGCCATCTGTCAGTTCGCTATCGCCACCGGTAGGAGGTGTTGTACCGCCACTTGCTGCAGCTACAGCGGCTGCTGCATCTACAATACCTGTACCACAACTTGTACACGTTGCTGGGAATGAGCGGGTAGTTGATTTTAAAATGCTTTCTATTTCATCTGGGGTAGCATTTGGTTTAGCTTGCTTTATCAGGGCTGCAACACCAGCAACATGAGGCGCCGCCATTGATGTACCTTGAGAGAACGCATAGTTATCGCTTGAAGGTGTAGATGAGCCTGAGTTATAGGTTGATAAAACGCCTTCAGAGTCGTTTGCAAAGCTTTGTGCGCCGCCCGGCGCTGCAACATCAATGTTGCTACCGTAGTTTGAATAATATGCTCGTCCGCCGTTACGGCCAACAGAGGCAACATTGACAACGCCACTACAGTTACCTGGGTTATAGTTTGCTGAGTTATCGTTATCATTACCGGCAGCAATAACCACGACTGCACCGTTGCTGCGTGCCGTGTTAATTGCGTTTTGTGTGGTAGAGCTACACGAGCCGCTGCCACCTAAGCTCATGTTAATTACATCAGCAGGGTTTGAGTTGGCAGGAATGCCCGATACACTTCCGCCAGATGCCCAAATAATGCCATCAGCAATGTCTGACGTTAAACCACCACACTTACCAAGTACACGTACTGGCACAACTTTAGCGCCATAAGCCACACCGGCAACACCTTCACCGTTATTAGTAACAGCCGCAACCGTACCTGCTACGTGCGTGCCGTGCCAGCTTGAGCCTTGTGCGCCGTTATTTCCACATTCGCCAGCGGCTACAGCATCGCCCGGATCGCGTGCGTCACTGTCGCGACCGCCGCCATCATTAGCTACCGATAGGTTAGAGATCATATCGTAACCCGGTAAAATGTTAGCATTTAAATCAACATGAGGGCGGTAGCCAGTATCAAGTACCGCAACCACTACGCCACTGCCTGTTGCAGTATCCCATGCGGTTGGTAAGTTTAGGCCGCCAGCTTGCTCGTAGTAGTGCCATTGGTCGCCGTAACGAGGGTCGTTAGGCGTTGCAAATGGTTTTAACATTTGATCCACTTCAATGTATTCAACATTGCCAGAATCAATCATTTCTTGCATAAATCCTTGTGCTTCTGCAGCGCTCAGTTTTTTATCTGCGCGCATAACATGGTGGTTATTAAGCGCCATTGCACGGATGTACTTCGCTTTTACTTTACCTTTTTTAGAAGCGAAATTTTTTACAAAGCGTTGAGCACGCTTTTTCATATTTGCAGGGCTTGCGTCAGCAGACGAGATGCTTAGCATATCGTTCGCGCTATTTTTGTACTTAATAATAAACTGAGTTTCAAAACCCGATTGGCTTTGTAGTTTGGCTGTGGTTTCTGCCATAGAGGTAGACACATCTTGGGCAACACTTGCAGATGCTGCAAATACCGTACTAATAGTGAGCGCGATAGCGCAACGCTTAAATGATTTACTTGTTGTCATAATTATCCCTAGTTGTTATTAGTTAGTTCGTAATATTAAATTACGAAACAGAAACAAAGGTAAATGATCTGTTAATTTCTTTAAAATAACAATTGCTTATGTACCTATTTCTTTTAGTTATAACCTAGGTGTACGGTGCCTTTGTCGTTGTTTAGTATTTATCATATAAAACAAAAATAAGTATAAAGGATTGTTATTTTTAAGCTGTTTAGAAAAGCCCATAACTAGCCTTGGTTACATTTGTTGTTATAAATTTAATAATAAATTCTATTCAGAGTGTTTAAACAAACTTTGCTATAATTGGGCAAATTTTTGAGTAGGGCGAAGTAATGAATCAAGTAGATGTAATTGTGATTGGCGCAGGTGCAGCCGGATTAATGAGTGCAGCACAAGCAGGTTATCGCGGGCGTAGCGTTACAGTGCTTGATATGGGCAAAAAGCCTGGTCGAAAAATTTTAATAAGTGGTGGTGGGCGCTGTAATTTTACTAATGAAAATGCCAGTCCAGAAAACTACTTATGCAGTAACCCTCACTTTGTTAAATCGTGCTTAAACCGCTATACCCAACACGATTTTATCGAGCTGGTGGACCGCCACGGCTTGGCATACCATCATAAAACCTTAGGCCAATTGTTTTGCGATAACAGCGCGCAAGATATAGTCGATATACTACTTACCGAATGCGAGTGGGCGGGTGTTAATATTAAATTGCGCAGCGAAGTGTTAAATGTGGCTAAAACCGACATTGGCTACCGTGTTACCACTGAGCAAGAAACACTTACTTGTGAATCGCTAGTTATCGCATCGGGCGGTTTAACAATGCCCAAGCTTGGCGCCACTCCTATAGGCTATAAAATTGCAGAGCAGTTTGGCTTAAACGTACTACCTACCATGGCGGCGCTTGTGCCATTTACTTTGCATCAACACGATAAAGAACGCTTTGAAGGGCTTTCAGGAATTAGTATACCGTGCGAAGTGTCTAGCGAAGACGGCACCGTATTTAAAGAGAATATTTTGTTTACTCACCGAGGTTTATCGGGGCCTGCCATATTGCAAATAAGCTCATTTTGGCGAGCAGGGCAGGCAGTAAGCATAAACTTGCTCCCTGATCTCGATTTAAAACAGCAACTGGCTGATTGGCGAGAAACACAAGCCCAAAAATCATTAAAAAACAGCCTTGCGACTATTTTACCCAAACGCTTTATAGACATACTGCACGACAGCAAAGCGATTCCAGATTGTAATATTAATCAGCTTACCCATGCTCAAATAGATGAGTTAGCAAGCTATATTCACGCATGGCAAATAAAACCTAATGGCACAGAGGGCTATCGTACCGCCGAGGTAACTTTGGGCGGCGTTGATACCGATGAGCTGAGCTCTAAAACCTTTGAAACTAAAAAAGCCAAAGGCTTATATTTTATAGGCGAAGTAACCGATGTAACGGGCTGGCTTGGGGGCTACAACTTCCAGTATGCGTGGAGCTGTGGGTTTGCATGTGGGCAATATGCATAAGTATTTCAGCGTATTGTGATAGATGAGATAAAAATATCATACTCTTAATTAAGGTGATTTTAAAGAGTGTAATATTGGTGCGTATATTTTTGCTGTTAAGTATTGTCGCTACAAGTTTTAATGCATTAGCATCAGAAAACTACAGCGATCATGAAGCGTTTTGCTTGCAACAGCCCAAAACGCACTGTTTAACTTATATTGAAACGCGCCTTAATGAAGTCAAAGATAACCCTGCACAGTGGTACAAAATAAAAACCTACCAATTTGATTACTACTACGACTACCAACAGTTCGAAAACTTACTCAACGCTATTACTCCTTTTTTAGAGCAAGATAAGCTGCCCGATGTATTTAAGCTACAAATGTATTTTTATTACGCGAAAGCACTTAACTATATTGGCAAAAAAGCAGAAGCTAAAACGTATGCCGCTAAAGCGTTTACCCAGTTAGACGGGATATATAATGCTTTTGGTGACCCTTTAAGATTAGTGGAGTTGGCTAACCTACACTATGTGTTTGGTAGTAAAAAAGCAGCGATGCGATTACTAAGAGATGCCGAGCAGCGCTTTGCAAAAAATAACGATCCTATTTTTCATTTAGAGCTGCACATTAACAAAGCGCATATTTACTTAAAGTGGCAGCAATACGAGCACGCAGTAAAAAGTAATTTAATGGCCTATAACGCCATAAAAAACACCAACCACGCTGCTAAAATAGTGCTTGCTAGCGGTAACTTAGCGTACAGTTATCAGCAAAATAAAGAGTATTTAGAAGCTATAAATTATTATAAAACCGCATTCAAATTTACTGAGCCCTCAAGCATTTACCATGCTATTTATAGCTTACGTTTAGCGCAGGTATATTTACAAATAGGTAAAAAGGTACAAGCGAAAGAATGGCTTAGTCGCATTGATAGAAACGCCACCGAGTTTGGTAAAGGCCATGCTGCATTGTATAGCAAGCTGCAGCACGCCCTTAGCAATAATTAATTTGCAATCGCTGCTTTATATGGGGTGTTAACGCCTGCGTAACGCGGGCCAAATATTTCTAAACCTTTAGGGCCTGTAAATTCCTTTGGCGCTGGTAAAATTACAACGGCTACTTTCATGCCTACCGCGTAATTAGGATTAGTAATGGGTGTGCCTGTTTGGCTGTTAATACAGCATATTAAATCAGGAATAGTTACGTGCACTTCATCATTTAAAAACGCGGCCATGTTTTCGTTTTTAACCGTTATTTTGTAGTTGTTATTTACAAACTCGCCTAACCCTTTAAGTGTTACTTCGCCTAACGTAAAGCCTTCTACGGTGTTAAATTCAAATGTGCTTACCTCGCCTTCAAAGGCAACAAAGCCGCCGCCGTGCTCGGCAATTATGTGTGCGGTGTTAGCGTGCTGCTCGTTGGCGTCACGCATTGCTTTACCGAGTTTAAGGGCTTTACTAATGGTGCCGTGAATAACTGCGTTTTTCATTTGCTCAATAGGTAAAATATGATCAATGGCTGCTATGTCGTTACGGCTAATTTTAGCCAGTGCTCGCACGACTGTTTCGGCGCGTAAGTCGTCCATTACATTTTCGCAAATAAAGCACTCACCAAATTCATTCGCGGTAATAATGGGCGCTGCGGGTAAGTTATTTAAATAATAGGTTGAATGGGTGATCTCCGGTACTGCGCGCCCAGCGGGGTCGGCATCAATAATGTAGCCGTCAAACATTGCAGCTAAGTAAAACGATACTGCGGTGTTTGAGCCGCCAAGCTCACAACAAATAGTGCCATAAATAGCATCGTTACCTGTGTATTCAAGGGTGCGCTGGTAAGCAGCTAAAATCGCATGCTTAGTGCTGCGGGGTAGGTTTGCATAAGCGCGTTCTTCTTGTTCACTTAAAGCAGAAATAGCCCCTAACATGTAAGGCGTACAAACAAGCTCACCCGCGGGGACTTCATCGGCACTAATTAGTTTAAAGGTTTTACCCTGTGCGAGTGCTTCGTCAATATAGGCAATGCCTTCACTTAACTCACCGCCGCCGCCAGTGCCTAGAATGGCGCAGCCGTATAAAATATCAATAAGTTGGTCACGATTAAGAATTTGCATGTGTGTATCGCTATTGGTTAACTCATACCCATCCCCAAAACAGATCACTTAATTAAGCGGATTGGTATAAAACAGCAGGCATTAAAAAATACCTGCTGTAAAGGTGAAAAAATTAAAATTGGTAACTGAGCTCAATACCGTAACTACGAGGCTTATTAGGTTGGCGCACTAAGTCTGTAACCCCATCGGCCAGTATAAAAATATCTTCAATAGCGCGCTCATCCGTAAGGTTGTCTACGTAAACTTGAACGCTCCACTGCTCTGATTTAAGCCCTGCACCGGCATTTAGGTAGGTATAACGCGACGACTCAACATCAGGAATATCAATACTGAATGTTTTAGGGCCTTCAATTAATAGCTCAGCGCGCGAGAACAGTGACCATTCTCCGTTTAGTGCTAAGTTATGATTTGCCGACAGCCCGTAGTTATACTCAGGCACCCAAAATTGTGGCCTGCCAGCCAGTTCTGGGCGCAGTGCAAAGCGTTTAATTTCTGAATCAACAATACCTGCACTGAGGTTAATACTTAAATTGCTGGTGGCAGCAAAGGCGGCTTCTAGCTCTAAGCCTTTGGTCTGTACTTCGTCAATGGAGAGGTTTTCAAGGGTGAAGGTATCTATATTAAATTGGGTAAATTGCGCATCGTCTTGCTCAATAATAAACGCGGCGCCATTAAGGGTAACTTTGTTATTAAACAAAGCGGTTTTAAAGCCTACTTCGTAGCTGTCAGAAATTTCTTTATCAAAGGTGCGGCTAATACCGTCGGCCGGCTCGTTAAAGCCCCCACTTCTAAAGCCACGGGAATAGCCGGTGTAAAGCAGTAGGCCGTCATTCATTTGGTACGCTAAGGTAACTTTAGGCTGTAATTGGCTAAACGATTTTTTAGCGTAAGTGGCGTCTTTATTGGTTGGGTCGAACGACTCACGAGTATCGTGATCGTAACGCATCGCACCGGTAAGCTCTAACTGCTCGTTTATATCGTAGTTAAACTGCCCAGCAAGTGCCCATGCATCGCTGCTGTTGTTATCGATAATTGAAAGGTAAGGCTCGTCATTAGCAAAATCTGCACGCGTTAAAATTTCGGCATCGGTAAAATCATCGTAAAATAATACCGCAGTATCGCGGTCGCGCTGTTGATAAAACGCCGACACCGACCATCTAAAAGCCTGATCCGACTGGGATATAAACCGCGACTCTAGCGTTAACGATTCAATATCGTATAATCCTTCTGTGCCAAATGGGGCTCTAAAAAAGCCATCTTCGTCAATAAAGGTGGCATCGGCAGAGTAGTCGCCATCGTAAAAGTGCTCGTTTTCTGAATTGCTGTACGCGGTGACAAACTCAAATTTACCTAAATCGTAATGTTGGGTTAGCTTGGCGCTTAGCTCATACACATCACGCTCATCTTGGTTAATAATATTTTGTGAGGTATTAATTGAAAAGTCTTCAATGGTGTCATCGCTCACCCCTTGGTAGTAAGCAAACCCAGCTTCGCTTGAGGTGTATTTACCTTTAAGATTTATTGAGGTGTCTTCGCTTAGCTCAAACTCTAACTGTGAAAAAACCGATTGCTCTTTTAACGGGTCGGCGTAATCGCCTGTGTAGGTATTTTTAATCAGCCCGTCGGTATCTTTAATGTAACCACCGGCCCTAAAATAAGCGGTGTTTTCATCGTTAAGCGAACCCGATACAACCGCATTCAAATTATACGTGTTGCCATTACCTACAGAGCCTTTAATTTTACCTTCAAAGTCTTCAATAGGTTTTTTAGTTGTCACAATAACCGCACCACCAATGGCGCCGCGGCCATACAGTGCCCCTTGTGCGCCACGCATAACTTCAATACGTTCAATATCAACTAGGTCTTGGTTTATAAACTCTAAATCGGGGGCGGTAACACCATCAACTACAAACGCTAATGGCGGATCGCCCACCTGCGGTGTAATTAAGCCACGAATAGTAATACGGGCAAGGCCGGGTCTAAAATTATCGAGCTGCGATAAGTTGGGAGTTAAATTAGCAACATCACGAAAGTTAGTAATACGTGATTTTTCGATTCTCTCGGCGCTAAATGCGGTAACAGAGTCGGGCACGTTTTGTATCGACTCAACACGCCCGCGCGATATCACCGAAATTTTCTCTATAGTGTCAGTTACTGTTTGTTGTTGTTCTTGCGCATGCACATAGTTTATGCACGACAGGGTGACTGCCGATGCTAATAGTGTTTTACGAAAGCGTATTTTGTTGTATCTGCTCATGTTCTATGTCCTAATGTGACTATCATGGTGATGTTACTTAGTGATAAACATTGTCGCTTTTTCAGACAAAATAATATTTTGTAAACTCTTAATACAGCACACACAAATTGCTGAAAATAACGCTTAAGCGCGTAATTTTATGTATTTGTTGACCTTAAATTTACAAAATTCATTATTATTAAATGTGAAACCGGTTATGAAAAAAACGATAAAAATAGACAGGTATAATCAAAAAATACTGGCAATTCTGCACCTAACTGCCGATTTAACAAACGTTGAATTGGCCGAGCAAGTTAACTTGTCGCCCAGTGCATGTTTTCAGCGAGTAAAGGCATTAAAAGAGGCGGGATATTTTAGAACCTTTCATGCTGATATAAATTTAGAGCAAATTTGTGAGCACGTGTTTGCCTATATGGAATTTACCCTAGAGGACAATAACCTAGCAGCACGGCGTAAGTTTTTAGCTGACATACACAACATCCCCGAAATAATGGATTGCATGCAACTAAGTGGCGATATTGATTATATTTCTTTTTGTTGCTTTGCCGATATTCAAGCGCTTAATGCAATGTGCGACAGGCTAACCGGCAGCTCACAGTATGCAATAAAAAAGCTGACTACACGCATAGTGCTTGAGCGCGCTAAGTTCTTTTTAGGCTACCCGCTGGAAAAACTTAAATGGCGAGACGAAATGAAAGTAGACGATGAAGAGTAGCCCCCTAATTTAGAGTAATAAAAAGGCGCTTTATGCGCCTTTTTATTGTTTAAAGTTATTGCTGAACAACCGGTTTGGGCGCAATGGCTTTTGCAAACAGGGTATAAATAACGGCCGTTAATATAATGGCGTCAATCACGGTAATACCACTCATTGATACGTTAAATAAAGCGCCATTACACACCGCATATGCCGCGCCTACAAACCATGCGCTAAACGCGGGAAGTGAAAAGTTAGCGTTATTTGCCAAAGCCGCTGCGTTATAAGCATGGGGTTTAATAAACAGTGCATCAACAATAATTACGCCCGCTACCGGTACAAAAATATCAGACAAAAACGCTAAAAAGCTTATAAACATATCTAAAATATTTATAAAGGCGGCGCCAATTCCCACCAAACCTAATAACACAATAACCCACTTTTTATGCCAATGCGGGAAGGTAGCCTCCACGCTAAGTGCGGTACTGTAAAGGTTTAACGAATTTAAAATCCAGCTGCCTGCTATCACAATAAAAAACGCCGAAAACCCCAAATTAAGCGCAAGCATTAAGCTTAATATTTCGGTTTCTTGCATGGCGGCTGCGGCAAACACAGCCACAAAAATAACCAAAAGCTCAATAACCATATACGCAATAAATGAGGTGTACACGCCGCCACGTTTTTGCTTAGAAAAACGGGTTATGTCGGGCAATATTATTGCGCCAATAATAACGCCGCCAACAATGGCAGCTACACCATCTTCAAGAGAAAGCGCTGCTGATTTTTCTAAATTAATAAAATCAACCAGTGGCATACTATCGAGTGCGCCAAAAAGCATCATAGCGGTGACCGCAGCCAAAATAGGGATCATGATAGAGGCCAGCACATTAATGGCTTTAAACCCATACAGTGTGGTTATGAGCATGGCGCAACCTGCGATTATATCGATGGGCCATTCGGGCATAATAATATTAAATTCTGCACTGAGTAAGCGCACCACGGCATTAGAAAACAAATCAATATTTACGCCAAACCAGCCAATTAATGATAAAGCAAAGGCAATATTAACAATGCCCGCGCCAGCATTACCAAACGCTATTTTTACCAATAAATAAGAGCTTAAGCGGCTTTTTACACCTATAGTGCCCATAGCCCCACCAATAAGGGTTAATATAAGTGAGCCAATAATTAACGCCCACAGTGTATTACTCACACTTGAACTTTGATGTATTTCTAGGCCGGTGATAAAAGTGGGCAGCGAAAAGCTGAGCATAGCGGCTATGGCTGCAATGCGCGGCCAGACAACAAGTTCGTTGCTATTAATAGTGTGGGGGTCGTTCCCGTTTGGCATTGCCTGTTTCTCTTTTTTATTATCTTTTATATTACTATACGCCGCTGGCGTGCAAAATTTTTTATTATTAGGTGTTTATTCAAAATATGAGGTTTAAAAAGTAGGGGGCGCACAAAATTATATTTTGTGGTGATTATTTTTAGGGTATTAAAGGCGTAATCATTTAGGCAAAAAAAACCGCCAAAAAGGCGGTTTAAAGGTCTACACAACACAATTAAATGTTTTACCTTATTGGGTTATTTTAATAACGCCAACACGTCAAAGCAGGCACCCATAGTATGGTAATCCGTTTTACCAATTGGGCTTTTCATGGTATCTATTTTTTTGTTATCTACGGTTAAAATTCTAAACCACGCCCCGTATTGATGATCAACTAAGTGCTGCCACGAGTACTGCCAAATTTTGCCATACCACTGCTGGTATTTTTCATCCCCTGTGGTTTCATAAAGGTAGGCTGCACAGCACAGTGTTTCGGCTTGCACCCAAAAGTACTTGTCGTCATCGCATATGCTTTTATCTGGCGCAAAGCCGTAACAAATACCGCCGTGTTGTTTATCCCACGCAACGTCTATTGAATTATCAAATAACGCTTGAGCGCGCTCAACAAGCCAAGTTTGTGGCTTATGCTTATTTAAAAACATTAGTAGTTTTGACCACTCAGTTTGGTGACCTGGCTGAAAACCCCACGGGCGAAACAAATTTTTAGGATCGTCTTTGTTGTACTCTAAATCAACCTGCCAATTTATATCGTAGTGCTCCCAAATAAGCCCACCCATTAAATTCGCTTGGCGATTAACCATGTTATCGGCCAGTGTGAGCGCGCGATTTAAAAATAGCTCATCTTGAGTTGCTTCATAAGCGGCAATAAGTGCTTCGCACGTATGCATATTGGCGTTTTGCCCGCGATACGGATCGCACTTAGTAAAGTCACTGTTATGTTGATCTTTATATAAACCCGCTTTTGCATCCCAAAAATGGGTTTCCATTGTTTGAAATGTATCGTTTAGGTATTCGCGTGCCTCTGTAACACCTACACGGTATGCCCAACTGTAGGCTAAAATCATGAACGCAAAGCCATAGCAGTGGTTGGTATCATCAAGTACAGTGGCGTTACCTTGCTCAACACTCAATAACCAATTGTAACCGCCTGTTTGCTCAACAAAATGGTGCTTACGAATAAACTCAATACCCGATTTAACACGGTTTAGGTACTTTTCGTCATTAAAGGTTTGGTACGCACGTGCATAGTTAAATACAAACCGAGTAGAGCTTACTAGGTGGCGAGTTTGCTTATCAAATACCTCTCCATTATCCGAAAAGTTTTGGTAAAAACCGCCGTGTTCGTCGTCTATGTTTGGCTCGTAAAACGCCAGCGTATCGGCAATATGTTGTGTTAAAAATTCGCGGCTTTTAAAGTTATCAGGTGTGTGGCTCATAGTGCGCTCCTAAAATCGTTAAGCGATTTTTCGTTAGGAAGAGACGTAAATGCCCCTTTGTAAGATGCTGCATGAGCACCACATAACGAAGCAAATTCAAAAATAGTTGTTAGTGTTTCGGGGGTATTGCAAAGCTTACTAAAAGAGCTAGGTGTGAGGTTTTGTAAGCCTAGTTGATACAGCAATCCACCTACAAACGCATCTCCTGCGGCGGTAGCATCAACCATAGTAACCTTTTTAGGGTGAAGCGTTTGCTTGGCATTTTTGGTATACCAATGCATGGGGTTGCCTGCATCGGTAACCACAAATAACTCACAGCCATTATTGAGAGTGTCGGCTATAAATTCTTCACCCGTTTGCTCACCCGCTAAGTATTCAAGCTCTTCTTTAGAGGCTTTAATAATAGAGCAGTGTTTTAACAGGGGTAAAATGTGTTCACGCGGGTTAGCATTACTAGGCCATAAGTTGAGGCGTAAGTTAATATCAAAACTGACAATTGAGTTATTTTGCTTGGCAAATTCAACCCCATACGCGGTGGTTTTACGTATGCGCTCGTCGGTTAAGGTGTTTGAGCAAATATGAAAAATATCGCATTGCTCAAACCACTCACTGCTAAAGTCACTATTTGTAAAGTGCAGATCGGCGGTGTTATCACGGTAAAACTCAAACGTACGGTCGCCGTCCTTATCAAGTGATACAAACGCAAGGGCGGTTTTTGCTTGGTCGGTAAAGCGCATAAAGTCGGTTTTTACGCCTTGCTCTTTTAAGGCGTTATGTAAAAAATCACCAAAGCTGTCGGTGCTTAGCATGCCAGCAAAGTAGGCGTTACCACCTAGCTTTGCAATAGCTACGCTTACGTTTGCAGGCGCACCGCCTGCAAACTTAGTAAACGCTTCGTGCTCGCTGTTGTTTTGGCTTAATTTATCAGAGAGTAAATCAACCAATACTTCACCAAAACATATTGTGTGTTTCATAATGCTGCCTTAGTTTTTAATCAAGTAGCCAATGCAGCGCAATAGCGGCTGTCCATGAGAAATCTTTACCACCACAGCCAGCGCCTGTTTCTGGGTTAAAATATTCGTAGTAACCCGATTTAAGCACTAAATCGCGCGTGTCGTCCTGAATTTTATCAGCCGTGGTTACAAACCCTGCTTCTTTAAGGCCGATGGCTATCATCCAGTTAATGTGTAACCAAATAGGGCCGCGCCAGTAACGCTGTGGCTCGTATTTTTCTTCTTTAGGGTGGGTAGATGCCACACTAAATTGACTCGACTCAATAAAGTCTTCTGTTGCGGTATTAATAATACGCGTTTGCTCGTCAGTTGTTAAACCAGCATAAACGGTTAGTAGTGCCGCCGATGTTTTAACTTTAGCTAGGCTGTTGGTTAACACGTTTTTACAGTAAAAGTATTCGCTTTGCTCACACCATAACGTGTTAATTGCTGTTTGAGTAAGTTCTAGGCGCTGTGCTAAATAATCGGTACGTGCATCGTTTAAACCGAGTTGTTCACCCATTTTGAGTAAATCTTTTGTCGCACGGTGCAAAATAGCAATAATACCTAGGTCGTTCATTTTGTACGGGCAGGTTTCGTAAATTACTTTGCTATCAAAATTGTTACGTTTAAAAAAGTCTACTAGGTATAAGAAACGGTCGTACTCGCTTTTATGCGGTCGCTGCGACGAATCAACATGGCTGGTGTCGCGGCGGGTGTATTCCCAATCAACACCCGGTACAGCTTCAAGGGCATCATCCCACGATGGGCTGTTATCCATACCCGATTCCCACGGATGATAAGTGACCACTAAGCCTGTGTTTTCAGGATCGCGGTCGTTGTACCACCATAAATGGTAATCAACAACTTGAGAAAATAATGCTTTAACCTTTTGCTTTGCAAGGGCTTTATCTTGTGCGCTGGCAAGCATTTCTTTCATTACTGTTGCCACAACCGGTGGCTGCGAAATAGACGTACTTTTAATTTTTTTATCAGAGCCCCACACATCTGGACCAGGGAAGTAGGTAGTTGAATCTTTATGAAATAAGATATGTGGCACCATGCCATCATCCCACTGGCCTGAAAATAACACATCAATTTCTTGCCACGCACGGCTCTCGTCAGACTTCATCCACCCTAGGGCTGTAATCGCTGAATCCCAGTTCCACTGAAACGGGTAAAGGCCATGCGTAGGGACGGTATAGCCACCTAAATCGTTTGCTATAAGTGTTTTAGTAGCAAGTTCTGTAAGCGATGCCGCTGTGGCTGCATCAAGTTTACCGTTGATTGTAGTAGTCATATTGGGTGCTCTTTGTGTGTTATTTTCGATTTGGATAATGTTAAAGCACTCATTATGGGTTGTAAATGTTTTTTTTCTGTGCTTAAATCCTGTTCGAAGTAACAAAAAACTAACATGTATACTTGATTATTTCGCACTTACTTAGCCACACTCTAAGTAATTACACACAGACAACTAGCACAATTGGAGAATACCCGTGAATAAAACTACGATCGCCTCTATTGTATCTTTATGCCTCACACAAGGCGCGTTTGCCGCAGAAGAGACTGCGCCAGATACAGCAAAAAAAGAAAATAACGTTGAACGTATTATCGTCTCTGGTACCAGCAAAGGACGCGTTATTTCAGATACCCCACAGTCAGTAACCTCTATTAGCGAAGATGAATTAATAAAGCTTTCATCAAGCAGCCAAGCAGATGTATTACGTTATATCCCAGGTATTAAAGTAGAAGGGGGCGGTGGTGAGGTTGGAACAAACCTACAAGTAAGAGGCTTACCTTCATCGGGTCAGTTTCAGTTTACGCCACTGTCGTACGACGGTTCACCTAGTTTGAGTGTTTTTGGCTTAAACTCATCGGCGTTTGATGTGTACTACCGAAACGACTTAGGTATTGAGCGTGTAGAGTTTGTGCGTGGCGGTGTGTCTAACTTATTTGGCCAAGGCTCTGTAGCGGGTATTATTAACTATATTTCTAAAACGGGCAGCGATGATCCGCAAAGTACTGTGCAAATGGAGCTTTCTGATCAGGGCCGTACCCGTTTAGATTTTGCTACAAGCGGGCCGCTAAACGAAGATGGCCTTTATTATGCGCTGTCGGGCTTTTACCGTTACGATGAAGGCCCGTTAGATACAGGGCTTGAGACTAAAGGCACTCAGCTGCGCGGTAATATTCGTAAAGAATTTGATGACGGCTCTGGCTCATTTACTGTGTATGGCCAATACATTGATGACCAAGCACAGTTTTACCTGCCTATTCCGCTTGATGGCGACAGCCGCGAACGCTTAACTGGTAACGATGGACGCGAAGTGGAGTCATTACAAACTGCTAATGTGTCTAACCTGTCCTACGATACTGCCAATGGTCGTTATGAATCGCCAATTAGCGATGGGGTGGTAACTAAAGGCGGCTCTATCTCGGTCGTATTTGAAAAAGAGCTCGCTAACGATTTTGCTATTAACATGCGCAGTAAATACGCAAAGTACCAACACGAATTTAATCTATTTTTAGATGGCGACGGTATTATTAATGTACCTGAGAGCCAGGAAGAGTTTTTAGCTAACCGTGGCTTAGGTGATGTAAGCGATGCAGCGTTTACTTACACTGCATCTGGGCAGGCACTGGCAAGCGATGCAGCGTTTACTTACACTGCATCTGGGCAGGCACTGGCAAGCGATGACTTATTATTTGCTAACCGTATTTTAGATAGAGACCGCCCAGCAGAGGATTTTTCTGCCGAATTTAATATTGTTAAAAGTATTTTTGTTGGCGATTTTAGCCACGATATTACCGTAGGTACGTTTTTCTCTCACAGTGAAGCCGATGACGATAACGTTATTACGACCTACTTGGGGGAATTTAACAATAACCCAGAACTGGTTGATTTAACGTACACCAATGCCGATGGTGATGTTGTTCAGTACACACAAAATGGTATTAGTGGCCCAGGTATTTCTTACACCAACCAAATAATTAGCGCTACCCGCCGTGCGCTTTATGTAGCGGACCAAATGGAAAGTGATGATTGGATTATCGACTTTGGTGTACGTTATGAAGAAATTGACGGCAAAATTAGCCGTGAAGGCAGCCAAGTTGTACAAATTTCTGATGATCCATCACTTGCGCCTAATTTACAGGTAAACACCACAGGCAGTGGTGTAATGACCTACGGCGAAGTAGACACCTCCGAATTTGCAGTATCGGGTGCAGCGTTATACCGCTTAACCGATAACTTAAACGTATATGCGAATGCATCTCGCGGGTTTTTCTTCCCAGAAATTAGAGGGATTCAGTTTAACGATTTAGGTGAGCCTGCCAGCTACGAAGCCGAAATTGTTGAACAAGGCGAGCTTGGTATTAAGTTTTTTGATAACGACTTTAGCGGTAGCATTGCGTTATTTAGAACCGACCTAAAAGACAGACGCAGCGTAGACTTTGTTAACGATGGCAACGGTGGGGTATTAGAGCTGCCTGTTATGCAATCAACCAAAGCAACGGGTGTGGAGCTTACGGGTCGCTACGATATTACCGACGAGTGGGCGGTTGATGCCAACATGACCTACACCGACCACGAATTTACTGAGTTTGACTCAGACCCTTCTATTATTGGTAACGAGTTACGTCGTAAACCAAAAGTATTATTTAACTCTTCTATAAGCTACACCGCAGATAATTGGGATGCTGCTTTGTATCATAACTTTACAGGTAAAAACTTTGCTAACGATGCAAACTCTGTAGAGCTTGATTCATTCCACTTGTTTAGATTTGATGCGGGTTATAACTGGCAAATCGCCCCAGAGCAAACCGTACGTTTAAGCGTAGGGATATTTAATTTGTTTGACTCTGATGGTGTTACCGAAGGCTCGCCGCGTTTAGGTAATAGCCAAACGTCAGACAATCCTTACTTTGTAGGCCGTCCAATTCTCCCACGACGCGTTACATTTAGAGTCAAATACGACTTTTAAATAAATGCTTTACGCCTATTAACCTGTTTTGGGGTTAATAGGCTTTTTGCATTGTGATGCATTTTTCAGCTAAGTTAGCGATAGGCTTGTTTTTAGGGACTGTTTTAGAAGTAAGCATATAGCTGTTTAGTTTTTTATTTTTGAGAAGGCGCTGTGTTTTCTTAATGTGAATACGCGAAATAATTATGAATATATTAGATTTTTCAATAGTTGCTCTTTACCTTGGTGCCTTATTGGTAATGGGGTTTATGCTACGCGAACAAACCAATAAAAGTGATTACTTTTTAGGAGGCAAAAGCTTAGGGTGGAAACCTTTAGCTTTGTCGGTAATGGCCACTCAGCTTTCGGCTATTAGCTTTATTTCGGCTCCTGCATTTGTTGGTTTGCGTGAAGGCGGTGGTATGCAATGGCTCTCGTATGAGTTAGGTGTGCCGCTTGCGATGATTTTAATTTTAGCGACTATTTTACCTAAGCTTTATAAAAGCGGCATCGTAAGTATTTATGATTACTTAGAAATGCGCTTTGGCCGTTCTACCCGTGTGCTTATTAGTGTGGTGTTTCAGTTTAGCCGCGCATTTGCCACCGGCATTATGATTTATGCGGTATCGCTTATTCTCCAAGGCACCATGGGCATAGAAGCATGGCAGGCCATTGTGCTTACCGGCGTGATCACGGTGCTATATTCACTGCAAGGCGGTATGAAAGCCGTGGTGTATGGTGATGCAATTCAAATGATCATTATTGTACTGGGTACTATTGCTTGTATTGGCTTTGGACTTTATCACTTAGGTGGGGTTGATACCTTTATTGCTAATGTTGATTCGAGCCGATTAGAAGCCATAAAATTTGATTCGTTTGGATTTAGTGGCGATGGTTTTGGCTTTTTACCTATGATTTTTGGTGGTGTGGTGCTTTACGCCTCTTACTATGGGTGTGACCAAACACAAGCGCAACGTGCACTTAGTGCAAAAGATCCTAAAAACTTACGCTACATGATTTTAGCCAACGGCGTTGTGCGTTTTCCTATTACTATTTTATATTGTGTGTCGGGCTTAATTGTAGGCACACTGGCTATGAGCAATCCTGAGTTTTTAGCCAAAATTCCAGCCGATAACCCAGATTGGATGATGCCAATCTTTATTTTAGATTACTTACCACATGGCTTAATTGGTTTATTAGTGGTGGCTATTTTATCTGCGGCTATGTCATCACTTAGCTCTGCTATTAACTCGCTTTCGGCGGTAAGTATTGAAGACTACAGCCGTATTTCAAATAAAGAGCTAGACCAACCAACCTACTTAAAATTGGCTAAATACTTAGGGCTTATTTGGGGTGCAATTACGTTAATTTTATCGCTTTATGCCGGTGATATAGCGCCAACTATTATTGAAGCCATTAACAAAGTAGGCTCGTTATTTTATGGCCCAATACTGGCGGTATTTTTAATTGCCGTAGTTAGTAAGCGCAGTGCTGCGCTGCATGCAAACATAGGCTTAATTAGTGGTGTGTTAATTAACTTGTTGGTGTCGGTATTTGCGCCAGACGTATTTTGGTTTTGGTGGAACTTTATTGGCTTTGTGGCCACTGCCGTGATTACGCTTACGACAAGCGTTGCTATTCCACGCGAAGTAAACGAGGTTGCTAAAGCGCAAAACGCTGAGACTATCTCAAACTCAATTGTAACCGGTAAAGATATCGTTATGCTGCTTAGCATGTTTGTTGTGATGGTATTAATTTGCCTTGCTATTCCATCAATTTTTTCGTGAGCGTTAACCCATGGATTCTAAAAAGTCATTTTTAATCGATTTATTTACCACGGCGGTAAATGCCTGTAAACCCAGTGCGTGTATGAGCAAGTACTTGGAAAATATAGATGCCAGTAATGGCTTATGCGTGGTGGGCGCCGGTAAGGCCGCCGCAGAAATGGCCGCAGAGGTTAACCGTTTTTATGGTGATAAATGCTTTGGTGCGGTAGTGACACGTTACGGTTACGAAAGTGTCGGCGATACTGGGCGCATTAAAGTGCTTAGTGCTAATCACCCAACGCCAGATGATAACAGCTTAGCAGCAGGTAAAGAGTTATTGGCGTTTGTAAAAAATAATCCGGCCGATATTCCTATTTTGTTTATTATCTCAGGCGGCGGCTCGTCGCTTATGTGTTTGCCGGTAGATGATGTGCCGTTTGAGCAAAAGCAGGCACTTAATCAGTTTTTACTTAAAAGTGGTGCAAGCGTTGATGAAATTAACGTTGTGCGCAAACAGCTCTCGCTTGTTAAAGGCGGTAAGTTAGCACAAGCGGCTAAATCGGATTATGTCACGCTGATTATTTCGGATGTAGTAGGGGATAAGCCAAGTGATATTGCATCAGGCCCCACAATTAGCGATAACAGCACTAAAGCTGATGCGCTGGCTATTTTACAAAAGTACAACTGGCCGGTTATTAACGAAATTGAAGCGTATTTATTAAAGCCTGAGCAACCACGCGCGGCTGATACTCAAGGCAAACACTTTATTGTAGCTAATGCCCAGCACGCGATTGACAGTGCTATTGATGTAGCACAGCACCAAGGTTGGGATACGCAAGTACTTGGGTACGACATTCAAGGTGAGGCAAAAGAGGTTGCCCGCGCACATGCTAAAATTGCCCTTGAGCAAAAAGCGCAAGGTAAGCGCGTTATGTTGCTCTCTGGCGGTGAGCTTACAGTAACGGTAGCCGATGTTTATGGTGATGGCGGCCCTAATCAAGAATACTTAATGGCATTGGCAGAGGCACTTAACGCCGAGGCGGGCATTTATGCCATAGCCTGTGATACCGATGGTGTAGATGGCAGTAAAGACGTTGCCGGTGCGTATATAAATAGCAGCACGATTGCGCGCGCACTTGATGCTGGCGAAAACTTACACGCTCAGTTAGAAGGCCATAATAGCCATCAGTTTTTTAAAGCCATTGATGATTTAATTATTACTGGGCCAACCAATACTAACGTTAACGATTTTAGAGTGATAGTGATTGAGTAGGCGCGCTCGCCTACTTGTTCTTTAAAGTGGTTTAACGTAACCTTGTGCTCCAATTTTATTAGGGTTAATAGCTATGTTTTCGCTAAATAACAGTAACTTATTACGCTCAGGATTTGAGCTTGGAAAAGGCGATAAACTTTTTCAAGACATAGAGCGTGATATTATTAAGGTGGTGTTTTGGGAGCAGTGCGTAACACAAAGCCATATTGTGAGCGCCACCCGAATTCCGCAGCAAACTGTCTCGCGTTTACTTAAATCGTTAACTCAGCATGGCGTAATAATGCAAACCGATACGCTTATCCCTAATAAAAAGGGTAAGCCTGGGTTTGGTATTGCGCTTAACCCCGAATACGGCTTTACCTTTGGTTTAGCTATTTTGCTTGATGCTATTTCTGTAGCGGTCATGGATTTTACCGGCAAAGTTATTTACACCCATATGCAGCTTATGTCAGACATGAGTATTAATAACGTACTTAAAAGTGCGCAAAAGCTGGTGGACGATATAAGCGCAGAGCATAATATTGCGAGCGAAAAAGTGCTGGGTATGGGCGTGGGTATATCGGGATTTTTTAGTTCTATGGACGGGAAAATGAATACCCACCATATGCTAGAGGAGTGGTCGCTGGTTGATATTATCGATATTGTCTCTAAGCACTTTCAACTCCCTACGTGGGTGGTGAATGACGCCACAGGCGCCGCCGCTGGCGAAGGGGTTGCAGGTATAGGCCGCGAGTATAAAAACTTTGTGTATATGTTTGTCTCGGCGGCATTTGGTGGCGGAATCGTAAATAACGGCGATGTACTGCGTGGTACTTACGGTAATGCTGGCGAGCTTGGCGATATGCTACCGCCAAAGTTATACGCTCATCCCAATTTAGAGTTACTAAAGCGTATTTTGAAAAAAAATGGTGTAGCGGTTGATTCAATTTACGACTTGCACGATAACTTTGACCCCGAATGGCCAGGCGTTGAAGAGTGGCTATTTAAAGTTCAAGATTCGTTTGATTTAGTAGCAACCTGTTGTTCGGCGCTATTAGATGCAGAAGCGATTATTATTGGCGGCCATATACCTAAAGAGCTGGCCGAAAAAGTAATAGCGCGTACTGAAGTTTACGCACAATTTAGACGCGGTGCTAAACGCCCAATGCCTAAGTTGGTGGTCTCAAACATTAATAATTTTCCGGTCTCCATTGGTGCAGCCACTTTGCCATTTAGAGAGCTGTGTTTGTAGCTTAATAATAGAAATTTTAAAACAAAAAGCCGATATTGATTTATACAATATCGGCTTTTTAGTATTTAAACCAAATTCTTAACTAAGTGTTATGGCGAATGGGTTTTACTCTTCAACGAACGGTTCACCCTCTGTCATCCACTTAGCGGCTGGCTTGCCTTTTAAGTAATGGTCAAAGTACTGCATCATACGCACTGAAAAATCGACCTGATTAGGAAACTTTTTCAAATGATGTGGTTCACCTTCGTATTGTAAAAAGGTGGCGTCTTTACCCGCACGGCGCAGGGCTAAGTAATATTGCACGCCTTCGTGCCAAGGCACTGCGTCGTCTTTGTCTCCAAACATAATTAAAATAGGGGTATTTACTTTATCGGCAAAAAACACTGGTGAGTTTTCGATGTATAGCTCGGGTGCTTCAAATAAATTTTTACCTATGCGGCTTTGCCCTGTTTCGTACTGAAATTGACGCGCAAGGCCCGACTTTAAACGTATGCCGCTGTAGGCGCTAGTCATGTTTGATACCGGCGCGCCCGATACAACCGCTTTAAACATATCTGTTTGAGTGATCATAAACGCACTTTGATAACCTGCCCATGAATGCCCTTGCAGGCCTATTTTATCAGGGTCGGCTATGCCTAGGTCTATAAGCTTTTGCGTGGCGTTGATCATGGTTTGCGTTGACGATTTACCTGGGTGGCCTATTTCAAAGCGAATATCAGGTAAAAAGATTGCATAACCATTTGAGGTAAACATAGGGAAGTTAGGACGATGATTTAGCTCCATTTTAGGAAAATCATACATGCGCTGGCTCATATAGCGGTAAAAATACACAACAACGGGCACTTTATCGCCTTTTTTGTAACCTGCAGGTTTAATTAATACCCCTTGTAGGTCTTCGCCATCAAAGCCTTTGTAGCTAATTAGCTCTGGTTTTTCGCCCCAGACAAAATCCGCCATTTGTGGGTTTAAGTTGGTAACTTTTTTAGGCGCTGTAAAGCTAAAGTCGCTTTGGTAGTAATCAGGAAACTGATGATAGGTTTGCTCGGTAAAGAGGTATTTATCGGCATGTTTTGCCTTTTTAACTACATCAATACGTTTTTTGCCACTCAGTACGTTAATAACCTTCTGTGAGGCTAAATCAAGTTTGGCTACTTCACGTTGCTTTGATTGTAAGTTAACGGCTGATACAAGTAATGTATCGTTTTGAGCAAAGCCTACTTGGTTTTTATCAAGTTTAATAACGCGATATTGCGTATTGGTAGGTTTACCATTAGTTAAACGCTCAGCGCGTTGAGTGTTGACATCAAACGCCCAAATATCGTATTTGCTATAAACCAATACTTGGCTGCTGTTATTTAACCAACCGGCAAACCCATAACCAGGCTGCGGTGACGGATAGTCGTGTTTGTCATCGGCAAACGTGGCATTAATAGCTTTGCTAAGGGCGGTAACTTTGTTGGTTTTTAAATCTTTAAGTTGTACTTGGCTTTGTGCAAAGTAGGCTGCGTAGCGCCCATTAGGTGCAAGGCTTGGTGTAAACGGTGAGTTTTTAATAATGGGAGTTTGCTCACCGGTATTAATGTTTATGCTGTAGTAGTCGGCAAAAAAGCCACCGTACATAATTTTTTCTAGGTGGGCTTGGTTAGAATAGCCCAATACACTTTGGCTACGGTTAGTGTTAAGCGCTAAATCGCTGACTTTTTCATTGCTTAGTTGTACTGCTTTTTGGCTTTTTAAATGAAAAACAGCGCTGTAATGGCGATTTTTATTAACCTTGTTCCACTGTTGCTCTTCTCGTGGTTTTATTTGGGCATCGTTGTTGTGCCACACGTTTAGCGCTTTATGTTCACGAATCGTGTCAAAGTCATACAGTGATGCTTCGTCGGTGTACTCTTTTGCTTTTATTTTAGCGGCCAGTTTGGGGTGGTTTTCAAAATATAAGCGCTCGCCATTTTCAGACCAGCTAATCGATGCTGTTTTACCTATAACCCATTCTTTATTAGGGGAGTCGATAGTGCTAAGGGTGTTATTTTGCCAAAGCTTTAGAGAGTATTGTCTGCGACGCTCATCATCGTTTACGTAGTTACCGAGGTTAAATGCGGCTATTTCTTTATCAGGGTGCCAACTAATTGATTGTGCAACCACGCCTGGCTCATCAATTAATACGCTTTGCGCAAAGTTATTATTAAGTTCAAGCAGTACAAGCTGATTGTTGTTGCCATCACTAAAGCTTTGGCTGGCAAGTAGCTGAGCGCCACTTGGGCTTAGCGCATAACTAAATACATTATTTAAGCTGTGGGTGGTGCTGTTTTTTAAGTTTATTATTACTAGCTCAAAGCTTTTATCTTTTTTATCTGGTGTGATAGCGCTTTTTTCTTCGCTGTTATCTTCAGTGGGTGTGTCTTTTTCTGCTTTTTTATCAACTCGATAAGCAAGCCAGTGGCCCTTGTTACCTAAAACATAGTCTTTTACGTCGGCAAATTGCTGTTTTTCGCCGGTTTGGGTATTGACTAAAATGAGGTTGTTTTTAAGTGATGACTTTTTCTCGCTGGTCTCTTGCTCAAGCAGGGTGGGTACTTGTGTAAATGCCACCCAATTAGCCGCTTTGTTAATAACGGGCTTGGTGCCGCGCTCCACGGTGCTAATGAGGGTGTTTGTTGTTAAGTCATAAACTTGCCCATTTGCATTGCCACGGTAGGATTTAGCGCTAAAGCTGAGGATTTTACCATCATCTGAAAGTTGGGTGTTTTTTGCGTACTTAAAATCGAATACGTCTTTAAATTCTAACGGCTTTTGAGCCCAAGCAGCCGGGCTCGCTAAGCTTGCAAGCAGTGCTGAGCTTAAAAGGGTGAGCGTTGTTTTCATTATTGATTCTCGTTTTTCACAGTACTTTTAATGTAATAAGTATTGTAGCGAGTTTGGTTTATATTTCGAGCGGATCAGATAAGCGGTATAAGAAAAGGGACGAAAGGGTTAACGTTAGCGCGAAAAACTAGCGCTAACGGTAAAATAATAAAGTAAGGTTATAACCAAATTTTTTGTAGTTCTGGCCATTGTTTTTCAAATTGCGAACTTGGTTTTACTTTAAAGTCGCTGCGCACAAACTGGTTCATTTTACCTTCAACATAGGCTAGTAAAAAGTTAGCAAGGGTTAGTTCGTCACTTTGAAAGGTTTTACCTTCACGAAGTTTTCGCTCGCGCAGTACTTGTTTAAATTGCGTTTCTAGCTTTTCGAATAGCCCTTGTACACGTTCGCGTAAACGCTCTTGCTCGCCTTGTAGGGCGTCGCCGGTAAGTATGCGTGTAATACCTGGGTTTTTTTCTGCAAACGTTAGTAGCAACAACAAAATATTATAAACGCGTGTTTGGCTTTCTTTTTCGTTTTCTAAAATAAGGTTAATGCGCGATAAAAGCGTGTCTTCGATAAACTCTATTAGGCCTTCAAACATACGTGCTTTACTTGGAAAGTGACGGTAAAGCGCAGCTTCAGACACACCCACTTCAGCAGCAAGCTTTGCAGTTGTAATCCGTTGTCCTGGGCTGGTTTCTAACATTTGCGCGAGGGCTTGCAGTATTTGCTCTTTGCGATTACTTCTTTTTGTCGCAGGCATGAACCTTCCTTTTTTATTTGTTATTTTTAGCTGCTAATCATTTTTTGTTCAAATGAGTGGCTTATGTTAATGTTTTATTCAGTTTGTTTCCAGCACTTTATAGTTGCTTGGCAAGTTGTTTAATTACCTCAAGAGCAATGCGTGTTTTACTATTTACCGCAAGTGCTAACTGCTCATTTTGCCAGTAAAGTGTTAAAGCATTGTGATCGGAATTAAACCCTAAACCACTTTGCGATACATCGTTAGCGCAGATCATATCGAGATTTTTATTTTTAAGTTTACCCTTTGCATAGCTCTCTACATTTTGCGTTTCAGCAGCAAAACCCACAGTGTAAGGGCGGTTTTGCGTTAAGTTTGCCACCGCGGCTATTACATCGGGGTTTTTAACAAGGGTGAGGGTAAGCTCATCGCCTTGTTTTTTCATTTTTTGAGTTGCTACATTAGCCGCTCTATAATCGGCTACGGCTGCACAGCCAATAAAAGCATCAGAGAGTGGGGCATAGGTTAATGACTCATTTAATAGCTGTTCAGCGCTTTCAATGTTTATTAAATTAACGCCAACAGGGGCTTTGATAGTGACAGGCCCTGAAATTAAATTGACATGAGCGCCAAGCTTTAAAGCGGCCTCAGCCAGGGCAAAGCCCATTTTTCCAGAGCTGTGATTAGAAATAAAACGTACAGGGTCAAGCGGCTCGCGGGTTGGCCCTGCCGTAATTGTAATGGTTTTACCTGCTAATAATTGCGGCTGCTCTGTGGCAGTGCACAAAGCCACAAGCTCATGCGGCTCTAGCATACGCCCAGCTCCTACATCGCCACAGGCTTGCTCACCTTTGCCAGGGCCCCAAATAAGTACATCACGTGCTTTTAAAGTGGCTAAATTTGCTTGTGTTGCAGGGTGTGCATACATTTGCTGGTTCATTGCTGGGGCTATTGCTACTTTTGCTGGTGTTGCCAGTAATAGCGTGGTGAGTAAATCATCGGCTATGCCGGCGGCCATTTTGGCAATGGTGTTACTCGTTGCAGGCGCGACTAAAATTAAATCAGCCCATTTGGCAAATTCTATGTGGCCCATTGCAGCCTCTGCTGAGGGGTCAAGTAATGAATCAGACACCATTTCACCACTCACCGCTTGCATGGTTAATGGGGTTATAAAATGCTTAGCTGACTCGCTCATAACTACTTTTACTTCGCAACCTGCCTCTTTTAAGCGCCTAACGAGCTCTGCACATTTATAGGCCGCAATGCCGCCGGTGATGCCAAGTACGATTTTTTTGTTTGTTAAGTTAGTCATGAGTGTTTTTTGCTTGAATGTATATGCAGGCTAAAATAACAAATCTTTGTGCTTTGAGCTAAGTTTTTAGGATTAAATAATCAGGCTAATTTTAAAAATTGCATTACAGTTATAAGACTGTTTTTTAATCATCAAGGATGAATAATGCAATTAACATCGTTACCTAACTCACTTCGCCCACGCGAAAAACTCATTGCAAAAGGCCCTAAAGCATTGTCCGATGCTGAGTTATTAGCGATATTTTTGCGTACGGGCTTACCCGGTATGAATGTGATTGAGCTTGCACAGCACCTGCTTAACGAAAACAAAACATTGCATAATTTATTTAATGCCAGCCAAGATGAGTTTTGCGCACAAAAAGGGTTCGGAATGGCAAAATATGTGCAATTGCAAGCGGTGCTTGAGCTGAGTCAGCGTTACATGCAGGAGCGTTGCCAGCGCGATGCGGTGTTTAATTCGCCAAATGCGGTATATGAATATTTAACGCTGCAAATGCGCGGGCTACAGCAAGAAGTGTTTATGGTGCTTTATCTCGATAGCCAAAACCGTTTAGTAAAAGACGAAATTTTATTTTATGGCACGATAAACTCAGCCAGCGTTTACCCCAGAGAAGTTCTAAAAGCGGCCTTAAAAAATAATGCTGCGGCCATTATTTTGGCACACAATCACCCAAGCGGGATTGCCGAACCAAGCCAAGCAGACAAACTTATCACTAATAAATTACAACAAGCACTGCAATTAGTAGACATAAATGTGCTTGATCACATCATTGTAGGAGGAGAAACGTGTGTTTCTTTTGCACAGCGAGGCTTGATTTAAGGTTGCTTGATGAATAAGTGTGTTAAAAATGAGCGGTTTGGACGGTTTTAGTAAATTAGTTTAATTTAAATGCAGTTTTTACTTTCCCTAAGGGCATTCGATCTTTATAATTAGCCGCTATCAAATTTACATATGAGCTGGTTGGATAGATCAGTATTTGATCTTTGCCTGTAAAAGCTGTATAAAGAGCGCCCTTCGATTTATCTAGGGCACAAATACATGGCCTTAGGTTAAATTAAGCTCGAGCGAAGTTATTGGAGATATATAGACATGTCTAAAGTATGTCAAGTTACAGGTAAGCGTCCAACGGTTGGTAATCACCGTTCACACGCGAGAAACGCGACTAGACGTCGTTTCCTACCTAACCTACAAACACACCGTTTTTGGGTTGAAAGTGAAAAACGTTTTGTAACACTACGCACTACTACTAAAGGTATGCGTATTATCGATAAAAAAGGCATCGACGCGGTACTTACAGATATCCGTGCTCGCGGCGAAAAAGTTTAAGGAACTGAATCATGCGCGATAAAATCCGTTTAGTTTCAACTGCTGGTACTGGTTTTTTCTACACTACCGACAAAAACAAGCGTAACATGCCTGAAAAGATGGAAATCAAAAAGTTCGATCCTAAGGCTCGTAAACATGTGATTTTCAAAGAAGCTAAAATCAAGTAATTTAGTTTTCTTTCAGAATTGTAAAAACCCAGCTTATGCTGGGTTTTTTGTTTTTAGCTAAAGTTTTAGTGTTATTCATATATTCACTTCCCACTCTTAGCTAACTTAGCTAAACCTCTCCCTCTTTTAACTCCCTATACTCTCCACTTGCTAAGTTTTCGTCCAGTATAATATTACCTATTTGCTCGCGGTGTAGCTCTACCACTTTGTTACCTACCGCGGCTAACATGCGTTTAACTTGGTGGTATTTACCTTCGCTGATTGATAAACGTAAGCTGTAGGTGGCAAGTGCTTCTGCTTTAGCTGGACGGGTGAGATCTTTTTCGTTGTGAAGTTGTACGCCGCTGCGTAGTTGCTCTAATGCTTCTTCGGTTATAGGCTCTTGTGCTTCTACTAAGTAGGTTTTTAATTTGTTGTGCTTTGGCGAGGTAATACGGTGCGACCAATCGCCATCGTTAGTAATAAGTACTAAGCCGGTGGTGTCTATATCAAGGCGACCTGCTACATGAAAGTCGGCCATATTTGGCTCATCGAGCAAATCAAATACGGTGGGGTGTAGTTCATCTACATTGGCACACACGTAGCCTACAGGTTTGTGTAGCATAAAGTAGCGTTTGCCTAAAAATACCATAAGCTCACCAGCAAATGTTACTTCATCTTGCTGGGTTACTTGAAAATCGAACGCGCTAACAACTTCCCCATTTACTTGCACTTCTTGGCGTTTAATACCCGCGCGAGCTTTTGAGCGTGGTAGCTCGGCTAGGTGGCTAATAAATTTATCTAAGCGGCAAGGGAATTTCATTTTGGTTCACATTTTTAGTCGGCTACAATGGCGGCGATTATAGCCGATAGTGAAACCCCATGTCAGTAAACTACCCACAAATTTTAAGGCTTTACCAAGCAAAAATAGATGCGGGTGAACTGTGTGTTGATAGCGCTCAGCAAAATGCGGTAAATGCGTTAAATAACCTAAGTATACAGTTACACATAAAAACACCTTGGTGGAAAAAAGCGCCGTTAATTAAAGGTATTTATTTGCATGGGCCGGTGGGGCGGGGTAAATCCATGCTAATGGATTTATTTTATAAAAATTTACCCACTGAGCTTAAGCAGCGGCTGCATTTTCATCACTTTATGGCGCAAATACACACGCAACTTGCCCAGCTGCAAGGTCATAAAAACCCTCTCACGTTAATTGCTAAACAATGGGCGAAAGATATAAAAGTGCTGTGTTTTGATGAGTTTTTTGTTAGCGACATTGGCGATGCAATGATTATGGCAAGGTTATTTAACGCCTTGTTTGATAGTGGGGTAGTGCTGGTGGCAACTTCTAACGCAAAACCTGAGCAGCTTTATCGCAATGGCCTGCAACGCGCGCGGTTTTTACCCACAATCGATTTAATTAACCGTTATTGCCATGTTATTAGTGTTGCTGGGCAGGATGATCATCGCTTTAGGTACGGTAAAAATAGCCGCCATTATTTTATTAATTTACCTATAAGCGAGTTTAAAAAGCAGTTTTTATCTCAGTATCCACAAGCAAAGGAAAACCAAATTTTACAGGTACACTCCCGCAGCTTACCGTGCTTATTAACTGCAGATAATGCATTAATGATCGATTTTATGGCGCTTTGTTCAGGAGCGCGTAGCGCTTACGATTATATGTTTTTAGCCAAGCAGTTTGATATTTTATATATAGAAAATGTGCCAAAAATGGGTGTAGGCGCAACAGGTAAAGTAATAGTGCATGGTATTGAAGACAGTTATCAACGCGAAAAACAAACCCTAAATGAGCATTATTTAGATGACGAAGCGCGGCGCTTTATTGCATTGGTGGACGAGTTTTACGATTGCCACAAGTTATTAGTTATTAACGCCCACGCGCACGTTGAGTCTTTGTATCAGGGGGAAAAGTTAAGCTTTGAATATGCGCGAACGCAGTCGCGTATTGTCGAAATGCAAAATTGGTAATTAGCGCTGACGCTAAGTTTATTTATAGGTGCTTTGCTTGCGCGTTGGTATAAAAATACTGGTATTTCAACTTTGTGCGTGAGCAAGCTTCACGCCTACGACTGAAATAACACAGGTGCAGTGGGTCTTGTAGACACGCATCTTGCTGGCGTTTAAAAACAGCGCTTTTACGTTGTGTTAAACCCCTTTGATAAAGCTATGAGAAGCTTCGCTTCTACGTGAGCAAGCTCTACGTCTCCATTAAAAAATTAGCGCGGTAGTAAATTTATTTATAGGTGATTTGCCTGCTTGTGAAACAGGCAAAATTTATAAAGTATTTTTTAATTAACTTTTATAACCATTAGGGTTATTTGACTGCCAACGCCATGTGTCTTCCATCATGGCATCTATTCCACGCACCGCTTCCCAGCCTAGCTCATTAAGTGCTTTTTCTGGCGCGGCGTAACATGCAGCAATATCGCCAGGGCGACGAGGCGATACTTGATAAGGAACGTCTTGGCCGCTGGCTTTTATAAAGGCGTTAACCATTTGCAGTACAGAGTAACCATTGCCTGTGCCAAGATTATATACAAGTGCGCCGGTATTGCTGGCAATTTTATCAAGCGCTTTTAAGTGCCCCATCGCTAAATCTACAACGTGAATATAGTCGCGCACACCAGTGCCATCAACGGTGTCGTAGTCATCACCAAATACAGCAAGCTGCTTTAATTTACCTACTGCAACTTGGGCAATAAATGGTAATAAGTTATTAGGAATACCATTTGGATCTTCGCCAATTAAGCCTGACTCATGTGCGCCCACAGGGTTAAAGTAGCGTAAAATAGCAAATGCAAAACGCTCATCTGATTTAGCAATATCTTGCAGCATCATCTCAACCATCAGTTTTGATGTGCCGTACGGATTAGTTGTGCCACCTACCGGGAAGTCTTCTTTAATCGGTAAGCTTGCAGGGTCGCCGTAAACTGTGGCTGATGAACTAAATACTAATTTAAATACGCCTGCATCACGCATGGCATCTACAAGTGTTAGCGTACCTTGTACGTTTGTTTGATAGTACTCAACAGGTTTAGCGACCGACTCACCAACCGACTTTAAGCCAGCAAAATGAATAACGCTCTCTATAGTGTGCCTTGTAAAAATGGCATCTAAAAAAACTTTATCAAGAATGTCGCCTTGGTAAAACGTGGCTTCTTTGCCTGTGATTTGCTTTACGCGTGCAAGCGACTCTTTTGATGCGTTACTTAAGTTATCAACAACAACAACTTCGCTGCCTTGCTGTAAAAGTTCTAAAACGGTGTGTGAGCCTATGTAGCCTGCGCCGCCTGTTACTAAAATTGCCATGAATGCTCCGTGGATACCTTTTTTCAATTATCTTAATTTCATCATATATTCTTACTATTTACATGCTTTATTTTAAAAGCGTATTAAAATAGGTTAATTAAGTAATGGTTAATAAACTAGTGTTAAACTTGTATGGTCTATTACTGGGCTAAGTCTAAATAATTAGTACTGCCCCTTTGGAGAATGCTATGAATTCAGTTAAAACAATCGCTATGGCAATGTGTATTACATTACCTGCATTTGCACACGCTGGAGAATCTGTAGTTAAGTGGCAAGATTTTAAAGACTACCGCGATGTGCGCGCTTCTAGCCAGGGTAAAGCGTCGTACCACAAACAAATTGCTACTCAGTTCGAAAAACATTTTTCTAAACTTGCCGAGCAATTGCCAAAAGGCTACAAGCTAAATTTAGAAATAACCGATATCGATTTAGCAGGGGACGTACGCTATGGCGGTATGGATGAAATACGCGTAGTAAAACCTATTTATTTTCCGCGCATTAAGCTCAATTACTCGCTAAGCGATAATAAAGGGAGTGTAGTGAGTGAAGAGGACGATGTAGAGCTTAAAGACATGGGCTTTATGGATAAAATAAAAATGGGTCGCGACGAGCCGTTTTTTTATGAAAAACGCTTAATTACCGAATGGTTTGGCGAGCAAATTTTAGCAAGTATTGATTAAATTAAACTTGCCAGTAAAAGCGGTAAGTTACAAAATCAAAATGACTTAAAGGTAGCGGCTAAAGTAAGCAACTATTGCAGACTAAAAATAGCGATTTATAGTCCTTCTTATTAAAATTAGTTTTATCAAGCAGAGCTCAAATATAAGTAGGCTTTTTATCATTTTGATTATGCGTACAAAAAGAGTTATTAGCTTTTGCATTTCAAGCTGGCAATTAAGTGATTAAATTACTTTTTGATTGTGTTTTATCAATATAGGGATGTACCTAACTTTACATTAAAAATTTTTGCTGCTAATTTAAACTAATGTCATCAGTGTAAGTGTTCTGGTTTATTGTTTTAAATTGAATGTGCTGTACTTGCGTTGACTTTTGATAGTTCACATGGAGAAGATTATGAAAAGTTTAAAATTACTAACGTTAGTAATGGGTTTAAGTTCTATTGGTATTGCACAAGCTGGTGAGTCTGCAGTTAAATGGCAAGATTTTGACAATTACCGCGATGTGCGTGCAGCAAATCAATCACCAACTTCTTTTGAAAAGCAAATTACTATTAACTTTGAAAAGCATTTTGCGAAGTTAGCTGAAAAATTACCCAGTGGATATAAATTAAATGTAGAGGTTGCAGATCTTGATTTAGCAGGTGCAATTGAGTTTTCTGGCGCTAAAAAAATAAGAGTAATTCAACCATTTCATTACCCACAAATTAAGCGCTCAACCTCTAGATCATTTTATTATGAAAAACGCTTAGTAACTAACTGGTTTCATTCAAAAGTTTTATCTAATATAAGTTAAATACAGCTACAGGATAAATAAAAAATGCCGATAAACATTTAAACATTATCGGCATTTTTTGTATTTGATGTTTACTAAATTAAACTTTAATTTTTAGCTACTTAAACGTAGCGAGCAGGGTAAGTAACTGTTGTAGCTTAATAACCGTTGTTTTAAGCTTTTCTTCATCAAAACCATCTGTGCTTAAGCTTTCTACATCGGCTGCTACATCAAGTACGTATGGCTTAAAGCGTTTAGCTTCAAAACTAAATCCGGCATCAGCTGGGAACAAGGCTTTAAATTTACCGTGGCCTTGTTGCTGTAGCTCATCTAGTTTTTTGTCGGCATCAAGTGCTTGGCGATAAACAATTTTTAAGTTAGCGTTGAGTTGTTCAATTATAGAATCCATGGATTTCCTAAAGCTTTGTACTGCATTGCCGATATAGTACTTGGAATACATTTAAATGTCAGGTTGATTAAGACTTCTAACGATGAATATATCAGGTGGAAATCTACCCGCTATGTCTAGCTCTGGCCAAGGTGGTGAAGTATATACCGCTGCTTTGTCTAAAAAGCAGCAATTAGCAGATGGCGCAGCAGCACTTGCACTAATTGAAGGTGCTGCCCAGCCAACAAGTGCGCAATCACCGGCTCAGTCGGTCACTGCAACACTGGGTAACAATGTAAATATATACGTTTAAACTAGGGCGTGTTGATCTTTGCGGATTGAAATTTGTTCAATCTAGGGGCGATTAAATCGCGGCGCGAGGTTTGTAACCTAGTGGGCTAAGTAAAAACCGAGTAAAGCTTCCGCGTCCTGCTCACGCCCCTTACCTACATCCATGTAGGCAACAAAGAGTTCATCGCCCCTAGGAAGAACCCGAAGGGCAGCGCATGTTTGGCATTTATGCTGCGTTATCGCCTATTTATGGGGAATAACCACACTACACAGGCTCAGCCTTGCCTAAAAGCCAAACATACTGCTGCAAATTCAACCATCAAAGGTTAACACGCCCTAACTTAAGGTCGATAGGTGTTTTGCTTTTTTGACCGCCTATTTCTCTTACTAATTTAGGCACTAAAAATCCAGGCAGGGCTTTTAATAGTTCTGCCATTATTTCTATTGCTTGCTCTTCGTTAATATCAAAGTGGCTTGCGCCTTCAACCTTATCTAGCAAATATAAATAGTAAGGCAGTACGTCTGCATCAAATAACGCCTCACTTAAATTTATTTGTGCCTCAACGGTGTCGTTCACCTCTTTTAAAATAACTGCCTGGTTTAATAACGTTACGCCTGCTTGCTTTAGCTTTTGCATGGCGGCTTTAAACTCGTCGTCTATTTCGTTGGCATGATTTATATGGTTAATAAATATAATTTTTAGCGGTGATTGCTTTAGCCTCGCGCACAGCTCATCGGTAATACGCGCAGGTATAACAACAGGCAAACGGCTGTGTATTCGCATGCGTTTAATTTGAGGTAACTGTTCAAGCTCATCTAAAAACCAGCTAATGGCATCGTCTTTGGCCATAAGTGGGTCGCCACCGCTTAAAATCACTTCGTTTATGTTGGCATCTGATTTTATATAGCTCAGCGCATCAAGCAGGCTTTTTTTATTAAGCTGGTTTTCTTGATACGGGAAGTGGCGCCTAAAGCAGTAACGGCAATTTACTGCACAGCCAGTTTTAAACATAATTAAAACACGGGATTTATATTTATGTAAAAGCCCAGGCTGTTCGTTGTCTTGCTCTAGTAAAGGGTCTTTATTAAAACCTGTTTTGGTTAAAAACTCTTGATGGCGTGGCATAACTTGTAGCAATAAGGGGTCGTTTGCATCGCCCTTGCGTATTTTTTTTATAAAAGGGACTGGCACGCGTACCGGAAATAAACTGCGGGCTTTTAGGTCGTTTTCATGGGCTTGGCTCGATAAACCGACCATTTCAAGCAAGGTTTTTGGGCAGGTAACTACATTTGCTAATTCTTTTTGCCAGTTTTTATGCAAATTTGCTTCATTTCTTTGTATCATTGGCACGTAGATTACTCGAAAAAAATTAAATAGAGGAAACGATGGCGAATTATAGCACCAACGAGTTCAAGGGCGGCCTAAAAATTATGATGGACGGCGAACCTTGCAGTATTTTAGAAAATGAAATGGTAAAACCTGGTAAAGGCCAAGCGTTTAACCGTGTTCGTATCCGCAAACTTATCTCTGGTAAGGTGCTTGAAAAAACCTTTAAATCGGGTGAATCAGTTGAAGGCGCCGATGTAATGGATACCGACTTAGCGTACCTATACACAGACGGTGAGTTTTGGCATTTCATGAACAACGAAACATTTGAACAAATTGCCGCTGACGAAAAAGCACTTGGCGATGCCGTTAAATGGTTAGTTGAAAACGATGTATGTACTATTACATTATGGAACGGTAGCCCAATCGCGGTTACTCCACCTAACTTTGTTGAGCTTGAGATCACTGAAACTGATCCTGGTCTTAAAGGCGATACAGCGGGCACAGGCGGTAAACCTGCAACGCTTAGCACCGGTGCAGTAGTACGTGTTCCATTATTCGTACAAATTGGTGAAGTAATTAAAGTAGACACCCGTAGCGGTGAATACGTAGGCCGTGTTAAGTAAGCTTGAGTACGGTTTATAAAATCCCGGCTTAAGCTGGGATTTTTTTTGGAGAAAATATGTCAGCAACACCTTGGGCACCTAGTGCAAGCATAAACACCCTTAAGCAGCGTGCAGCCATACTGCGAACCATTCGTGAGTTTTTTTATACGCGTAATGTAATGGAAGTAGAAACACCGAGCTTAAGCAGTGCCAGTGTAACCGATGTGCATTTAGCAAGTTTTAATACACAGTTTGTAGGCCCAGGCCACGCTGGTGGCTTGCCGCTTTATTTACAAACATCGCCTGAATTTGCAATGAAGCGTTTGCTAGCAGCAGGCTCAGGGCCCATATTTCAGCTTTGTAAGGCATTTAGAAACGAAGAAGCGGGGCGCCATCATAACCCCGAATTTACCATGCTTGAGTGGTATCGCCCTGGGTTTGATGAGTTTGCATTAATGGATGAAATGGATGAGCTAATGCAGCTCATTTTAAATGTAGAGCCTGCAGAGCGTCTTACTTACCAACAAGCATTTGAGCAAGTGTTAGCGCTTGACCCATTAACAGCTACGCTTACGCAATTGCAAACACTTGCCAGCGATCACGGCTTTGCCGATATAGCCGAAAACGAAACCAATAAAGATACCTTACTGCAGCTGTTATTTTGTATGAAAGTAGAGCCAACTATTGGGCAAACTAAGCCGTGTTTTGTGTATCACTTTCCGGCATCGCAAGCGGCACTGGCACAAATTTGTGAGCACGATAACCGCGTAGCAGGGCGCTTTGAGCTTTATTATAAAAATATGGAATTAGCGAATGGCTTTAATGAGCTAACTAATGCTAAAGAGCAGGCAAAGCGCTTTGATGAAGATAACGCTTATCGCGCTGCCAATGGGTTAAACCACGTGCCTATGGATACCCGCTTAATCGCCGCACTTGAGCACGGCTTACCGCAATGCGCAGGTGTTGCGATGGGTGTAGACAGGTTAGTTATGCTAGCCACCGCTAAAGATACAATAAAAGAAGTCATCGCGTTTGATGTAGATAGGGCGTGATGCTTGTCCTGTAGGCGCCTTGCTTGCTGGCGCGTTAATATAAAATCTATTTACGCTTTTGCTTTTTTGCGTGAGCAAGCTTCACGCCTACCAATAAAAAAGCACCGCAATTGTTACAAATGCGGTGCTTAATATTTATTTTTTCTAACAGCTAACAGCTAACAGCTTAATGATCTGACCCCGATAAAGTAGACACGGGGTTTTAATTCATTGATTCATATTGTATGGGGCTAACATTTCCAATCGTCCCATGCATTCGCACTGAGTTGTAGTAATTCTCAATATAAAAACGACTTTGTATTGTCATTTCGCTACGACTCAGTTCATTTAGATTACTCATCCATTCTTTTTTGTACTGAGCAAAAAAACTTTCTGAACAGGCATTATCCCAGCAGTTCCCCCTTCTCGACATGCTAATCGTTACACCTCGCTTGTTCAACCACGATATAGTCTCTTTAGCTCGATACTGGCTCCCTTGATCTGAATGAAACAGTAAACGTTGCCCGTTCGGCTTGCGCACATTCCAAGCCTTCTTTAGTGTTTTAATCACTAAAACCGCATTATTAATTCGACTTGTTGCCCAGCCCACAACTTTGCGTGAGTATAAATCTAAAATGACACATAAGTACTGCCAGCCTTCTTTACAGCGCACCTGAGTTATATCCGATACCCATACACTATTAGGCTCTTCAACATCAAATTGACGAGCAAGTAGATTCTCTGTCGTTATAAAACCCTGCTTTTTATTACCACTGGTGTAGCGACGCTTACCTGATTTAGAGCGATAACCTACGCTTTGTAATAAACGCTGCACTCGGCCTTTACTGCAATCATATCCGTCGGCTATGGCGGCTTGCCACAATTTTCTGTAACCAGGTATGCAGTGCTCTTCATTACTTCTTTTTATTAAAAACTGAAGTAAAAAATCATTTTTTCTTTCAACTGGATTCGACGACTGTTTCAACCATTTGTAATACCCAGCCTTAGAAACAGATAATAACTTACATAACTTGCTTACTGTTTTCTTCACCGTCGTGGTCTTATGAATATATTGAAACCTTATTCTTTTAGACTGTCGAAGTAGGCCCTCGCCTTTTTTAGTACGTCGTTCTCCAACTGTACGTCCTCAAGCTGCTTTTCAAGGTTACGAACTTGACGTTCAAGGTCTTTATATGACTTTTCTGGACCATGGTTTTTAAGTGGCTTAGGCTCTTTTCTTGAGGTCATTTTACTTCTCCAACTTGACAGCATATCGGGATGAATACCGTATTTATTAGCGGTCATTTTAACGGTACCGTGTGAGTCTAATGACTCCTGCACCACTTTTCTTTTAAATTCCTCTGTATGTTTACGAAACGCTTTTACTTTCATGAGAACTGACTCCTAAATAGGTGTCTACTTTTATGGAGTCAGATCATAAAGCTTAAAGCTTACAGCTTACAGCTCTAACGTAAATGTTATACCCGCTACTCTTGGTTCACCTAATTGCACGTAGGTGTGTGTAGCGTAGCCATCAAGTGGGTCGTTACCAAACTCAAAGCCGCGGGTTGGTACTTCTTCGTCAAATACGTTACGTGCCCATGCGCGCACTGCCCACATGTCGGCTTCGTAGCCTAAACTTAGGTTTACTAAATTGCTGCCGGGTGCTTTTGAATTATGGCTATCGGAGAAGTAGTAATCGTCCTTACCTTCAACACCAATCATACCGTACAGCTCATTAGTAAAGTTGTAACGTGCGCTAAATGCGTATTGGTATTTAGGTGATTGCGCTTGCTCACGACCGTCTTGATTTAAGCCAGATTGCGTTACAAAGTCGTCAATTTCTGTGTTTAAGTAACCCGCACTACCTGTTAAGAATAAATCTTCGGTAAGTTGGTAACTACCTTCAACTTCTAGCCCGTAGTTGCTACCAGAGCTTGCGTTATCAACGTAGCCTGTAAATTGCTGACCTTCTACTTGCCATGCTTTTAGCTGTATGTTGTCGCGGTGCATATAAAATGCTGCTAAACGAAGGGTAAATTTATCATCAAGCGATGACCCCTTAACGCCAAACTCGCCGCTCCAAAGGTATTCTGGGTCAAAGCTTGTATGCTGCTGGAAAAAATCAGCATCTAGGTTTAAGCCTTCATCCTTAGCTTTTGCTAATGCTTCTGAATTAATACCGCCAGCTTTATAACCACGGGTAATGCTGGTGTAGATCATAGTACGATCAATCACTTGGTATTCAAGTGCTATTTTACCGCCAACCATTACGTCGTCAGTCTCTTCAATAAAGCCGTTGCTGTCGGTGTAATCACCTTGGTATTGCTCTACACGAAAACCGGTAATGAGCGTGGTTTTAGGGCCGATAGGTGTGGCTACTTGGCCGTAAACAGCTACGTTACTGGTTTCGTAGGTTGATGCAAATGGACTTGCAAGCCAAGTGTATTCGCGCTCTAAATCTACGTCGCGGTTTTGATAGTAAACACCGGCAACCCAGTTACCTGTTTTAGAATTAAACTGTAAATTAGCCGATTGATCATCGCGATCACGCGTGTACACATCGGTTGAGCTATAACCCCAAGGGTGTAAGCCAGCTGCACATAATTGTGGCTCGCTTGCATCGTTACATACCCAGTCTTCATCAAAGCTGTAAAGTAGCTCTGTATCAATGGCTGAAAGGTTTAAACTTACATCAAAGGCATCAAAGCCTGTGTAGGTATTATTAATACCAATGGCGTAGCTTTGTTGATTATCTTGGCCTGGCTCGTCGGCTACACTATTACGGCTGTTATCAAGCGTGAACGCATCGTAGCCGTTGTTTATATCTATGTAGTGCAGGTTTAACTCTGTGTTTAAATGCTCAGTAAGTTGGCTGTTTAATTTAAAGCGGGCTACTTGCTCATCTTGTTGTTGAGTTTCGTCGTTTAAATACAGGTTATCTACATAGCCGTCTGATTTTCTACGAAAGTAGCTTACGCGTGCGCTTGTATCATCAGTTAAGCCGGCACTCGCTGCAAGGCCTGCTTCGCGTGAGTTGTATGTGCCCATACCCACTTGTAATTTTAAGCTAGGATCGGCAGTTGCCTGAGCTGATTCCATTTGGATCATACCGGCCATGCCGTCTGCACCAAAGCGAGTGCCTTGTGGGCCGCGGTAAATTTCTACCTGGTCTATATCAAATAATAATGAGCTGCCACCTAAACCCGAGTAGTTAATGCCGTCAATAACTAAGCCAACCGATGGGTTAATTGGATCTACAAATTGCGAACGAAGTCCCACTCCACGAATTTGAATATAACGACCACGAGACGCACCAGATGTAAAGTTTACGTTGGCTGTACTACCTAGCATTTCGTCTAAGTAACTTGCACCACGTTGGTTAATTTCATCTTTGCTAAATAGGCTAGCGCTAGCGCTTAATGTTTGAATGCTTTCACGTTGAAAATCGCCTGTAACAACAATTCGTTCTAGGTCGCTGTCATCAGCGTTTGCTATAAGTGGTGTACTAATTAGCGGTAATAACGCCGCAGTAATTAAAGACAAACGTAAGTTCATTAGGTTACTTAACTCCATTTTGGGGACTCGTATGGTAGCAATTATTTTAATACTTGTGTTATAACGCAGCGATTATACGTTAAATAATCAGGATTACTAATATGACCTTTAAAGTTGATTTTAAAGTGCGCCATTACGAATGTGACCTACAAGGAATTGTAAATAACAGTGTGTACTTTAATTATTTAGAGCATGCTCGCCATGAGTTTTTATTTGCAAATGGGGTTGATTTTGCACTACTAGCAAAGCAAAAAGTTAATTTAGTGGTGATACGCAGTGAGGTTGATTATAAACATTCGCTTGTACCAGATGATGAATTTTATATAGCAGTTGAACCTGAGCGTATAAGCCGTATAAAGTTTGCGTTTAAGCAAACCTTAGTGCGTAAACACGACAACAAAGTAATGCTACAAGCCAAGGTTATAGGCACTTCGGTTAATGAAAAAGGGCGCCCTTTTTTACCTCCAGAAATAGATAATTTATTTAAAAATTACACCCAAGATTAGCGGGTATAATTTTTAGGGGCTGTGACCTTTGGGATTAAATTTAACGTAGTTTGTTTTAAAGCAGCGCCTAGGTAGTGGGGTTGTTTATCGTAAATAGCGGGTAGCGTAGGTGCTGTTATCGAGCCCACTAAGTTACAAACCAAGCAAGGCAATTAAAGCGCCCATAATGTGTACATGTTTTAATCTGCAAAGTTCAACACTCTCTAAACTATCATAGAACAAAATTTACATTTAAAACATGCATTTTTAACGGATAAACCGCATAAAAATTGTTACTATTACGGTAATTAAATATTTAGTTAGAAATAGCATGAAATTAGCAGCACTACCGATGCTTTTAATCGGGTTATGTATTGGTTGTACAGCCACAGGGACGGTGACCACTGAGCAGCTAAAGTATACACAATGGCAACTATCAAAGGTTGATGGTTTAGCTGTGCCGGCCTCTTACAGTGCATCAATGAGCTTTATTGAAGCGTTGCAAGTAAACGGGTTTGCAGGATGTAATAAGTTTTTTGGTGAAGGCGAGCTTAAAGACAGCAGTATTAGCGTTAATAAACTTGGCATGACGCGTAAGTCGTGCGGAGCAGACGTTGATGAGCTAGAGCAGCAGTTTTTACAAGCGCTACGAGAAGGTGCAACGCTTACCATGCAAGGCTCACAGTTAGTTATGCAGGGCGATCAAACTTTTTTATTTATTGCAAAGTAGTGGCATGAGTATTTAAAACTGCCCCTTGCAGGCAATTTTTAACTGGCGTACACTCAACGCTGATTTGATCAAAATAGCAAATCAACGAACATAATTTTACTTGTCGGAGTGCCTTAAATAATTAAGGCTGAGATCGCGAAAGCGGGATCCGTGAACCTGATCAGGTTAAAACCTGCGTAGGGAACAAGCTGCCTAAAATGGGACGCTTGTGCGTCTTTTTTTATGCGCACAACAAAATAACTAGCCATTTTAGGCCGCAAAGCAGCGTAACCACTGCTTTACGATCTTTCTCTATTCCTTATGGAATATCTGACAAGACAACCCTTTAGCAATGAGGTAAGTCATGTCAAACACTACAAATAAGTCTACACGTCGAGAAACGCGCGCTGCTGCGTCAGATTACATTTATAATTTAACGGGTCAGCCATTTCCAAGTTCACAAAAAGTGTATGTTGAGGGCAGCCAAAGCGGTGTACGCGTGGGTATGCGCGAAATTACATTAAGCGATACGTTTATTGGTGGCGATGAGCAAAACCCTGTGTATGAGCCAAACGATCCACTGCGTGTTTACGATACATCAGGCCCGTATACCGACCCTAACTTTGAGCTAGACGTACGTAAAGGGTTACCTAAATTTCGTGAGCAGTGGATAAAAGAGCGCAACGACACCGAAGTGCTCGACTCAGTCACTTCGCAATTTGCTCAGCAACGTATGGCCGATGACGGCCTTGATCATATTCGCTTTGATCATTTACCTAAAATTCGCCGTGGTAAAGCGGGCAAAAACGTGACGCAAATGCATTATGCTCGCCAAGGCATTATTACCCCAGAAATGGAATACGTAGCCATACGCGAAAACATGGGTCGTGCACAAATTAGAGAAGAGCTGCTAGCAGCACAGCATAAAGGCGAATCGTTTGGGGCGAGTATTCCCGATTTTATTACCCCTGAATTTGTACGCGACGAAATAGCCCGCGGTCGCGCTATTTTACCAAATAATATTAACCACCCCGAAACCGAGCCCATGATAGTTGGCCGTAACTTTTTAGTTAAAGTTAACGCTAATATTGGTAATTCATCGGTAAGCTCATCAATCGAAGAAGAAGTAGAAAAAATGGTGTGGTCTACGCGCTGGGGTGCCGATACCGTAATGGATTTATCAACCGGGCGTTACATTCACGAAACCCGTGAATGGGTAGTACGTAATTCGCCGGTGCCCATTGGCACGGTACCAATTTATCAGGCGCTTGAAAAAGTAAACGGAGTGGCCGAAGACCTAACGTGGGAGATATTTCGCGATACGTTAATTGAACAAGCCGAGCAGGGCGTTGATTACTTTACTATTCATGCCGGTGTATTGCTGCGTTATGTGCCAATGACGGCAAAGCGTGTAACCGGCATTGTATCGCGTGGTGGCTCAATTATGGCTAAGTGGTGTTTAGCGCATCATAAAGAAAACTTTTTATATACACACTTTGAAGATATTTGCGAAATTTTAAAACAATACGATGTGTGTTTTTCGCTTGGAGATGGCCTTCGTCCGGGCTCGATTGCTGATGCCAACGACGAAGCGCAATTTAGTGAGCTACGTACGTTAGGGGAGCTTACAAAAATTGCGTGGAAACACGATGTACAAGTATTTATTGAAGGCCCAGGCCATGTGCCAATGCAAATGATTAAAGCCAATATGGATGAGCAATTAGAGCATTGTGGCGAAGCGCCTTTTTACACATTAGGCCCATTAACGACCGATATAGCACCAGGGTACGACCATATAACATCGGGTATAGGCGCTGCACAAATAGCGTGGTACGGCTGTGCCATGCTGTGTTATGTAACACCAAAAGAGCATTTAGGTTTGCCCAATAAAGAAGATGTAAAAGAGGGCTTAATTACCTACAAAATTGCAGCGCATGCGGCCGACTTGGCCAAAGGCCACCCCGGCGCGCAAGAGCGCGATAATGCATTATCAAAAGCGCGCTTTGAATTTAGATGGCACGACCAATTTAACATTGGTTTAGACCCAGAACGTGCCCGTGAATATCACGACGAAACCCTACCGCAAGAGTCTGGCAAAGTAGCGCACTTTTGCTCTATGTGTGGCCCTAAATTTTGCTCAATGAAAATTACCCAAGAGGTACGCGATTACGCCAAAGATCTCGAATCACGCGGAATCGATCCTAACAATGTTGGTGATGCAATTGAGATCAAAATGGTTGATGTAGAAGCGCAAATGAAAGCGAAATCTGAAGAGTTTAAACAAACGGGCTCAGAAATTTACCACAAAGCAATATAAGCCAATAACAGGTTAGCGGCTTATGGCTGCTAGCCTGTTATTAAAAGGAGGTTTTATGTTTTACAACATTGCTGTTGTGGGGTTTGGTTTAGCAGGGCGCTTAGCTGCCCTCGAGCTTAGTAAGTCGCATCATGTAACCGTGTTTGAAGCCAGTGACGAACACACACAAAATAGTGCCGGTAAAGTGGCTGCGGCAATGCTTGCTCCGCTTGCTGAGTCGGTATTATGTGAAACGGATTTAGCCATCATGGGGCTAAATTCACTCAAGCACTGGCCAGAGATAGTGAGCGAACTTGAAGGCGAGGTTTTTTATCAACAAAAAGGCACGCTGGTCGTGGCACACCAGCAAGATAAAGGTGACTTACAAAGCTTTAGTCAGCGAATAAAGCCAATAGCAGGGCACAGTGCGCAGGCGTTAAATGCTCAGCAAATAACACAGTTAGAACCCGAATTAGCTAATCGTTTTAACCAAGGTGTGTTTTTACCCTGCGAAGGGCAAATAGATAACCAGGCCTTTTATAGAGCAAGCTTTACCATGCTTAATAAACGTAAGGTTAAGTTTGTTTTTAACCAGCGCGTCAGCATTCAAAACGGCGAGGTGAATAACCGCGCGTTTGATTACATTATTGACTGTCGTGGCTTAGGTGCTAAAGGCGATAAACCACTCAGAGGCGTACGCGGTGAAGTGGCTAGATTACATGCACCTGAGGTTAATTTAACGCGGCCGGTGCGTTTAATGCACCCGCGCTACCCAATTTATATAGCGCCAAAACCTAATAATGAGTATGTAATTGGTGCAACTGAAATAGAGTCTGATGATAGCGGCCCTGCAACAGTACGCTCCACGCTTGAACTACTTTCGGCGGCTTACACTGTGCACAGCGGGTTTGCCGAAGCGCGGCTGTTAAATATTCAAAGCGGGTTACGCCCCGCATTTAGCGATAACCGCCCTGCGGTTTTAAAAACAGGTAACGTAATTAGCATTAATGGCTTGTATCGTCATGGCTATATGTTAGGGCCCGCCTTAGTGGCTGATGCGTTATCTCAAATAGGGTGAGTAATAAATGACTATAACAATTAATGGTGAGCTGCTAACTATTAAAAGTGCAGTGCTTGTTGATGTATTACAAAATTTTGGTGCAAAGGCTCCATTCGCGGTGGCACTAAATGGCGAATTTATTCCACAAAGTCTGCACGCCAGCACCACAATTAACGAAGGGGATAGCATTGAATTGTTATCGCCTATTCAAGGCGGGTAGCATTATGCAAGGTAACGATTGCTTAACTATTTATGGCGAGCAACTAAATAGCCGTTTATTAATAGGCTCGGCGCTTTACCCCTCTCCAGCAGTGATGGAAGAGTCTATAAAAGCCTCTGGCGCGCAAATAGTAACGGTGTCATTAAGGCGCCAGCAAAGCGCTGCCGCAGGGGATGACTTTTGGCAGCTTATAAAAAACACTGGCCTTAAAATACTGCCTAATACCGCAGGGTGCCACAGTGTAAAAGAAGCCGTAACACTTGCTAAAATGTGCCGTGAAGTATTTGCAACCGATTGGATTAAGCTTGAACTAATAGGTGATGACTACAACTTACAACCCGACCCATTCGCATTGTTAGAAGCCACAAAAATATTAATTGATGATGGCTTTAAAGTATTACCCTACTGCACCGATGATTTAGTTCTTTGCCAGCGTTTAAACGAGCTAGGGTGTGAGGTGCTTATGCCTTGGGGCGCGCCTATTGGCACCGGTAAGGGGCTTTTAAATAGTTATAATTTAAAAACAATTCGTGAGCGCTTACCAAACACAACATTAATTGTTGATGCGGGGCTTGGTTTGCCTTCGCATGCCTGCCAAGCGCTTGAATTAGGGTATGATGCGGTATTATTAAATTCAGCGATAGCAGGGGCTGGCTGCCCAATTACGATGAGCCGTGCATTTAAAGCCGCGGTAGAGGCTGGGCGCTTTGCGTATAATGCCAAAGCAATGCCTGAAAAAGACTTAGCAGCCCCCTCAACCCCTACAATGGGTATGCCGTTTTGGCATCAGCAGGAAGGAAATAAAGAGTATGAATAATTTAGTGTGGACAATTGCAGGCTCAGACTCAGGTGGTGGCGCAGGCATTCAAGCCGATATAAAAGCAATGCGAAGTTTTGGCGTGCATGGCTGTACTGCAATTACCGCGCTTACGGCGCAAAATAGCTTAGGTGTAGAGGCCATTAACGCGGTATCTACCGATATTATTGAATCGCAATTACTCGCACTCGAAAGCGACATGAAAGCCAAAGTAATTAAAATTGGCATGCTGGCTAATGTGCAGCAAATTCAATTAATAAGCGAGCATATAGCACATTACAAAGCTAAGTGGCCTGTACCGCCTGTGATTGTTTACGACCCCGTTGCAATTGCTTCAAGTGGTGATGTATTAACTGAAGAAGATACCGTAAGTGCCATTAAAGAATGCTTAATGCCGCTGGTGGATGTAATAACGCCTAACACGCACGAAACTCAATTATTAACAGGGGTGTATTTAATTGGCCCAAGCGCCGTGAAAGACGCTGCTAAAAAGCTATTAAGCTGGGGCGCAAAAGCGGTTGTTATTAAAGGCGGGCACTGGGATTACCCAACAGGTTATTGTATTGATTACTGCACACAAAACGGCGAAGAGTATTGGCTTGGTAATAAAAAAATTCAAAGCCCTCATAGTCATGGTACAGGTTGTAGCATGGCCTCGGTTATTGCCGCGTGTTTAGCAAAAGACTACCCACTAAAAGATGCTTTTATTTTAGCTAAAGCTTATATAAATCAGGGCTTAAAGCAGTCGGTTAGATACGGCGAAGGAATAGGCCCTGTTGCACATACTGCTTTTCCTACACAGTTAGATGACTACCCGCAAGTAATAGAGCCTGGCAGCTGGCTTGGTGATGAGCTTGATTTTGATGTGCCGCTGGAATTTAATATGGCGGCTGATTTTGCACCTTGTGAGAGCAAAAAGTTGGGCCTATACGCTGTGGTCGATAGCATAGATTGGCTAGATAAATGTTTGCAGCAAGGTATTACTACGGCGCAGCTTCGCGTTAAAAATAAAACCGACCTTGAGCTTGATGAATTAATTAAGCAGGCGGTAGAGCTGGGCAAAAAGTACCACGCTGACGTATTTATAAACGACTACTGGCAGTTGGCAATAAAGCACGGTGCCTACGGCGTACACTTAGGCCAAGAAGATTTAGAAACCGCTAATTTAGCAGCAATTAAAGAAGCAGGTTTAAGGGTTGGGCTTTCTACCCATGGTTTTTACGAAATGTTACGTGCCCACAACTACCGACCAAGTTATATGGCATTTGGTGCTATTTATCCAACCACGACCAAAGATATGAGCGGCCAAATACAAGGTCTCGATAAACTTAAAAAGTGTGTGCCATTAATGCAAAGCTACCCAACAGTTGCCATTGGTGGCATAGATTTAACCCGCGCACGCGAGGTTGCAAATACAGGAGTAGGCAGTGTTGCGGTTGTACGAGCAATTAGTGAAGCGGATGATTATATTGCAGCAATTAGTGCGCTAAAAAGTGCTATAAATCAGCCTAATGAATAAGCTTAGCGATAAAGAAACCCTGCGTTATAGTCGCCACATATTATTAAAAGAAGTGGGCCTAGAAGGGCAGTTAGCACTTAAAGCAGCCACCGTTGCAGTAGTGGGAGCTGGCGGGCTAGGTAGCCCTGCACTTTTGTATTTAGCTGCGGCAGGTATTGGTAAACTTATTTTAATAGATGATGATGCGGTTGAGCTTTCTAACTTGCAGCGCCAAGTGCTATATAAAATTAATCACTTAGGGCAAAACAAGGTCACCGCTGCTGGCAAAGTATTAACAAGTCTTAATAATCAAATAGAAATAGTGACGCATTGTAAAAAGCTCGATGATAACAACGCAGGGGAGCTTTTAAAAAATGCCGACATAGTACTTGATTGCTCTGATAATTTTGCCACACGTTACAGTGTTAACCGTTATTGCTTTACTCATAAGTTGCCTTTAATTGCAGGTGCCGCGATTGCAAGTAGTGGGCAACTTATGGGCTTTGATTTTAGGCAAAACAATAGCCCATGTTATGGCTGTGTTTTTGCAAAAAGTGACGCCGCTCCCGCTGTAAATTGTAGTAATGCAGGTGTAATAAGCCCACTGTTAGGAATTATAGGCTCTATGCAGGCACAGCTTACGCTTAATATGCTGTTAGGGCATGTTGAAGGTAGTGTGTTTATCAGCTTTGATGCGCTGAGCTTAAAGCAACAGCATTTTAAAATGATTAAAGATATAAACTGTAAAGAGTGCGGTGAATAAAGTATGAGGTAATTAGCGGGGCTAAACTCGGGGTTAAGCCATGAGAAGCTGCACTTCTAACGTAAGCAAGCTCTATGTCTACAGCTAAAATTAGCATCGTAGTTAAATTCATCTATAGGCGCCTTTCTTGCTGGCCCGTTGATATAAAATCTATTTACGCTTTTCCTTTTTTGCGTGAGCAAGCTTCACGCCTACCAATAAAAAAGCACCGCGTTTATGGTAAACGCGGTGCTTAATATTTATTTTTACTTACAGCTTACAGCTCTTCACTTTCTTTAATTGTTGCAAATGCGGTGTTTAAACGCGTTACTGTTTCAGGCAGTTGGTCGTCTAAAATGTCTGCTTTATCTGCACCCCATGCTAGTACCACTGTTGAGCCTAGTTTAAAGCGGCCCATTTCTTCACCTTTTTTAAGGGTGATGGCGTTTTCACCTTTAGTAGGGTAGTTCCAGCTAAACACATCGCTACCGGCGGGTGGCGTTACTGTGCCTGCCCAAACAGTTTCTATGCTGGCTACAATGGTTGCGCCTACTAGTACCATAGCAAGTGGGCCAATTTCGGTTTCAAAAATAGCCACTACACGTTCGTTACGAGCAAATAAATTAGGGACATTGCGCGCTGTAAGCGGGTTTACCGAAAATAAGTCGCCCGGTACGTAAATCATTTTACTTAGTGTACCGTCTATAGGCATATGAATACGGTGGTAGTCTTTTGGCGCTAGATAAATGGTAGCAAATTTTCCGCCTAAAAATGGCGTTGTATCATCTTCAGAGCCACCTAATAGTGCTTGTAGGCTGTAGTCATGACCTTTTGCTTGTATTAGCTGCCCATCAACAATGTCGCCCAGTTGGCTAATTGCACCATCAACAGGGTGAGTAATTACGTTCTCGCCTTGCGCCATTGGACGCACACCGTCTTTTAATGGGCGAGTAAAAAACTCATTAAACGTTTTGTAGTGCGCTGGGTCTTCATACAAAGCCTCGTTCATGTCTACTTTATATTGTTTAATAAATAGTTTAATGAGCGTTGTAGTTAAAGCACCTGCTTTTGCTGCTGCTAATTTACCTACTACGCGTGAAATAAAGTGCTTTGGCATTGCATACTGCATTGCAATTTTAAATTTGTCTAAACTCACAGATTGTTTCCTAAATTAAACGCGAGGTGCGCGTGCACCAGCACGGCCATCGGCCATTGTTTCTAAAATACGGTGGTAGCTGTCGAATCGCAATTGCGAAATATCGCCATCGGCTACCGCTTGTTGAATTATACAGCCTGGGTCGTTTAAATGCTTACAGTCTCTAAAACGACATCCACCTATAAACTCTCTAAATTCTTTAAAGCACCAGGTTACCCGTTCAACATCTAAGTGCCATAAACCAAACTCACGTATTCCCGGTGAGTCAATTAGGTTACCACCACTTGGTAGGTGATGTAAGCGCGATACAGTGGTGGTATGTTGCCCTAAGCCACTGTTTTCTGATACTTCTTTAGTTAATATTTCGGCATCAGGAAGCACAGTGTTAACTAAGGTTGATTTACCTACGCCACTTTGACCAACAAAAATATTATTTTTATCAACCAGTACGTTTTTTAAATCATCTATGCCTTCGCCGGTTACACTACTTACAAGCAGTACCTGATAACCAAGGCCTCGATAAATATCGAGTACTTTTTGAATTTCATTTAGGCCTTCGTCGTCGATTAAATCGATTTTATTAAGTACTAAAATAGGTTCTATACCCATGTCTTCACAGGCAATTAAGTAACGGTCGATAATACTGGGCGTAAACTCTGGCAGTACCGCTGAGACCATTAAAATTTGGTCAATATTTGCAGCGATTACTTTTACGCCGTCGTAAAAGTCGGGACGCGTAAGCTGAGAGCGGCGTTCTTGTGTTGCTTCGATAACACCCGCTAAGTCGCCTTCACTTACTTTTGCGCGGCGAAATAGTACTTCATCACCACACACTAAGTTAGTAACGGTACGGCGAATATTACAGCGTAATACGTCACCTTCTTGTGTTTCTACATCGGCGTGTTGGCCAAAACGGCTGATCACGACAGCGTTTTCGGTTGCGCCCAGATTATCTGTTTGCCACTCTTGTGCGCCACCTTTTGCCAATTTTGTATCGGCATTATTTAAGCGCTTTTGATGATTAGCCTTGATCCTGCGAGATTGGCCTTTACTTAATTTTTTCTGTTTTGCCACTTTTGGCCTATAACCTTGGTTTAAATGTCGGCTTTGCGTATAAAAAAGCTTTAGCTCGACGGTTGATGCTAATATGATATATCGAAATGCGTTGGATCTAAAGAAAAGCACTGTTTAAGGTTACTATGACTATTAATGAATCTAATTTAATTTGGCTTGATCTGGAAATGACTGGACTTGAGCCGGCCACAGATAAAATACTCGAAATTGCAACAGTAGTAACTGATGCCGATTTAAATATACTCGCGGAAGGGCCTACTATAGCTATTCATCAAAGTGATGAGCTGTTAGATGGCATGGACGAATGGTGTACTACACAGCATGGGAAATCAGGTTTGACGGCCCGTTGTAAAGCCAGTACATATGATGAAGCTTATGCGGTTGAACAAACGCTTAATTTTTTAAAGCAGTGGGTACCTGCGGGTAAATCACCTATGTGTGGTAACTCAATAGGTCAAGACAGACGCTTTATGAATAAGTATATGCGCGAGCTTGAAGACTTTTTTCATTATCGAAATTTAGATGTAAGCACAATTAAAGAGCTTGCCCGACGTTGGAAGCCTGAGGTACTAGAGCAGGTAAATAAAAAAGGCTCTCATTTAGCTCTCGATGACATTAAAGATTCTATTATGGAATTAAAGGTGTATAGAGAAAAATTCTTTAATTTGTAAAAAACACTTGCAAACACATTAGATTATTGTAGAATCCTGCCCCGCTCAAGACGATAACCCTCGCGGGGTTGGTGTGTTTGAGTGGTTTAAATACCATCAGTAACTGCGGCACTAGCTTAGTTGCCAGAACGTTTAACGCGACTTGTCGCGCACGAACGGACAAATTACTGACAATCTTTAAAGCGGCACTAGCTCAGTTGCCAGAATGTAGGACGCGCCCTGTCGCGCACCAACGGACAAATTACTGACAATATTTAAAGCGGCACTAGTTCAGTTGCCAGAATGTAGGACGCGACCTGTCGCGCACCAACGGACAAATTACTGACTAAATATGAAGCGGCACTAGCTCAGTTGGTAGAGCGCGACCTTGCCAAGGTCGAGGTCACGAGTTCGAGCCTCGTGTGCCGCTCCAATTTCTCACCAAAAGAAATTGTAAAAATATATAGTTTATAAAGCGGCACTAGCTCAGTTGGTAGAGCGCGACCTTGCCAAGGTCGAGGTCACGAGTTCGAGCCTCGTGTGCCGCTCCAATTTCTCACCAAAAGAAATTGAAGTATCGAATAAAATATAAAGCGGCACTAGCTCAGTTGCCAGAACGTAGCACGCGACCCGTCGCGCACCAACGGACAAATTACTGACAATTTATAAAGCGGCACTAGTTCAGTTGCCAGAATGTAGGACGCGACCTGTCGCGCACCAACGGACAAATTACTGACAATCTATAAAGCGGCACTAGCTCAGTTGCCAGAATGTAGGACGCGACCTGTCGCGCACCAACGGACAAATTACTGACAATCTATAAAGCGGCACTAGCTCAGTTGGTAGAGCGCGACCTTGCCAAGGTCGAGGTCACGAGTTCGAGCCTCGTGTGCCGCTCCAATCTCTCTAAATATCCCACAAAAATAAACACTTCTTTAAAACAATATTTTGATCTGATTTATACCTACGAAAATTATTTATAAATATTAAACGCACGAGTGGCCGCATGCCGCCGCGCGATATAAAGGGTTTTAAATAATGCGAAGTGACGTGGGTAAAAGCTAGGGAGGGGAGGTCAATACAAGGTTAAAAGGTTTCGCCTTGCAAGGTCGCTATAATACATCTTGCACCGCCAGCGTCGCGATGCTCGCCTAAGTAAATACCTTGCCATGTACCTAGCGCTAAGCGCCCATTGCTTATAGGAATACTTAATCCACACCCTAACGTACTGGTTTTTATATGGGCTGGCATATCATCATCACCTTCGTAATCGTGACGATAGTAAGGCTGGCGCTCGGGAACAAAATGGTTAAAGTGGCTTTCCATATCCATGCGCACTGTTGGATCGGCGTTTTCGTTTATGGTTAAACTTGCCGATGTGTGCTGAATAAACAAATGTAATAGGCCAACTTTATAATTGGCCAGCTCGCTCAGCTGCGCGAGTATTTCATCATCAATTAAATGAAATCCTCGAGCACGCGGTTTTAAGGTTATTTGAGTTTGTTGCCAGCTCATAACTTATCAAAGCTAACTTCTATATTTGCATCGCCTGCATCACAGCTAAATGGCATGATTATTTTTTTGCCTTTACTTTTATGTGTGATGGTGTGGCCTTTACCTGCAACTACAATTGGCGTAGCCATATCAAAGTCATAGCCTTTTTCGCCGAGTAAGTTTTTAGCTCCACCGGTAACCATATTAGTAATTTCCCCAACCATATCAGTTACTTCATCGTCTATGTTGTCAGGGCGCTCACCAAGCATGCGTTCCATGATGGTCAGAGCTAAGTTTTCATCAAAGGTAATTGAAAATGAGCCACGAGTTTGCGCGCCCACCATGCCAATTAAACCAGATACATCGCCAAAGGCGACTTCGTCTGTTTTTATACGCGGCTTACCTGGTTTTAACTCGGTTTGTGCCATTGTAGATAACACATTGATCAAAGAAGATAAAAATGGATTAATGAACTCAACATTCATGTTAGGTACTCTTAAAATTGGTGCTAAAGTGGCTATCTAAATATGAGTATAGCTTTAAAACAAACTTTGGGTTTAGCTTCTACAAGACTCACACTTACCGTGTGCTTCAATAGTTTGCCCTGATACAACAAAGCCGCTTTCTGCTGCTAAGTTGTTTAGCTCGTGAGAAATAACCGTAGAGTGCAGCTCTTTTACAAAACCACAACTGTCACAGATTAATAGCTGCACAGGATGAATATGATCAAAGTGATGGCAAAGCATAAATGCATTGGTGCTTTCTATTTTGTGAATAAAGCCCAGCTCTGATAAAAAGTCTAGCGCACGGTAAATTGTTGCAGGTTTTGCGCCTGTTTCTGTTACTTTTAATTGCTCAAGTAAATCGTACGCCCCAACGCCGCCTTGGGCGCTAGCTAATAGGCGAAATACTTTTTCGCGGATAGGCGTAAAACGCGCACCACGGTTGTCACAAACTTGTTTTGCTTTACTTACGAGTGATTCTATATTCATCATTCTCTTATCCTTACGCTACCGTGATATACTAACATACTGTGTTGTACTTGCAGCGTTTTTATTAAACACTTTTTATCTAGGAACCCCATTAATGCATGAACTGGTAGCTATATTTATTTTCTTTTTTGCGGTGATAGACCCTATAGGTACAGTGCCTGTATTTATTGCTGTGACACGTGGGGAAGATGAAAAGTTTAAACGAAAAGTTGTTTTTAAAGCCGTGGGTGTATCCGCTGTGGTTTTACTCTTTTTTGTTATTGCCGGTGAGCAGCTATTAAATGCAATTGAAATACCGCTGTCGGCGTTTCAAATAGCTGGGGGCATAGTCCTGCTTATTTTTGCGCTTTCAATGATTTTTGGTGAAAGTAAGCCCGAGTCTGAGATTAAAAGTGTGCGCGACAGCACAGAAACCGCTATTTTTCCGCTAGCCATTCCCTCTATAGCAAGCCCAGGCGCCATGCTTGGCGCAGTACTGATGACCCGTAACGAAGAATACACGTGGGTTGAGCAAGTTACTACATCGTCGATGATGTTGGTTGTATTAGTTGTTGTGCTTGTGCTGTTGTTACTCGCAAATCATGTGCATAAATTAATAGGCGACAGTGGCGCAAGTATTATAAGTAGAATCATGGGGTTAATTTTAAGCTCTGTGGCAGTTACAAATATACTCAACGGTATCGCGCATTATTTTGGTTTACAAATATACAGCTAACATTGATGTAACTTTTGTTAGCAATGTTGTTTAACTTGCATAAAGTAGCTATTTTAGTTAATTTAAACGACTTATTTGCGTCTTTTGGGGTTTATATGGTGGCGGTGTTCTCTCGTTCGATGCTGGTGTTGTGTTTAGCACTTTCAAGCGCTGCTGTTTTAGCTCAATCGCAGTGTGATGTTGAGCTTAGTCATGGCTTAATAATTACCGATGACGTTATACGCATTCTTGATAAAGGCCAAACGCGCGTACAAATTAATAATAATAACCAGCTATTTATTCGAGGTTATTGGGTTGATTTAAGCACTGAAGAAAGCAAAGTGCTACAGCAATTTAGCAATGGTATTCGCCATACAGTGCCAGAATTAGTTAATTTGGCTACCGATGGTGTTAACTTAGGTTTAAGTGCCATTGAGCATGTAGTCGAGGGTATGTCTGAAAAAGAGCCTGAGGTGCTAAAAACTCAGCTCCAGTATGTAGAACGTGCGCTTATGGACAAGTTTAAGCGTGGGGATGACTTCTTTTTTATCGCGCCACAGTCGCTCTCGCAAATAGATGATTTTTTTACTAAAGAAATCAGCCAGCAAATACACTCTGCCGTACATGGCTCCTTAGGGGCTATCTTAATGTCGCTTGGTGATGCGTTTAAATCACGCGAAGGTAATATTGAAGACCGCATTAACGACATGGGCCAACGTATGGATATTATCTCAAAAGAAATAGATAAATCACTACAAAAAAAGGCTCAGCAACTTGAGCTTAAAGCCTCTGAATACTGTGAATGCTTAAATGCACTTGATGTAACCGAATCGCGCCTGCAAGCGATTGTCCCAGGCATGGCTGATTTTGATTTAGTACAAATAAAATCGTAAATTACTTTTTCTATTTGAGGTTTGACCCCATGGGTGTTCAGGTGGGGCCAAACTCTATTTTACTACAGCTTGGCAAACACGTCTTGTAGTGGTGGCACTACTTGCTTTTTACGGCTTAGTACGCCATCTAGCCATACTTTATCTTCGCTCGGCTTTTCACCGTAAGCTTGCTCTACAAGGTTTGCATCATCTGAAGCAATCAGCATTTGTGAGCCTTCTTTCATGATGTCGGTAAGCAGTAAAAATACTGAGTGGCGGTTGCCTTCAATTTTTAGCTTAGCAATATCGGCCTCTAAGTCTGCTTTAATTTCGTCAAACACTGCAAGGTCAATAACCTCTAGCTGGCCAATGCCGACCAGGTGACCGTTCATGTTGAAGTCTTTAAAGTCACGCATTACTAAGTCACGCACAGGGGTGTCTTCAACAGCTGACTTAACACGGAACATGTCCATGCCTAGTTCTTTAAAGTCTTCAATGCCGGCAATTTCTGCTAGTGCTTCTACACATTTAATATCAGCCGTTGTACAGGTCGGCGATTTAAAAATAACGGTATCGCTTAAAATTGCACATAGCATGATGCCAGCAATATCTTTAGGGATTTCTACGTTGTAGAAGTCATACATCATTTTAATAATGGTGTTTGAACAGCCTACCGGACGGATCCAACACTCAAGCGGTGTAGATGACGTTAAATCGCCTAGTTTATGGTGATCGACTACGCCAACAACACGTGCTTGGTCGATATCGTCAGGTGCTTGTGTTTTTTCTGTGTGGTCAACAATATATACATCTTCGCCAGCGTAGCTTAATTTAAGCTCAGGTGCTTCGAAGCCAAATTTATCTAGGATAAATTGAGTTTCTGGTGACACTTCACCAAGGCGTGTTGGAATTGCTGGCTCATCGATTTGGTTTTTTAAATAAGCAAGTGCAATTGCACCACAAATAGAATCTGAATCTGGGATTTTATGGCCCACTACATACATAGACATTGACGGAACTCCTTTAAATTTGCCTATATTCTACCAAAGTCTGTGGCCTTTAACATATAGACAGTGCAATTAAGTTTTAGTTACACTTTAAAATCTTGAATTTACTGGGTGTATAAATATGCGACTGGGCCGCAAAGGTTGGAACAACGTTATTATTTTTTCGATGTTGATTATGATCTTCTTTTTAAATGGCTGGCATAAACAGTTTTTAGGGGGCGAAGACGAGCCTACATTACAACCGGTACTGCCATTACAAAGTTTTGTGCTAACACTGAGCTTTGTTGATCAGAAAATTGAACGTATTGGTACAAGTTGGCGTACAACCGCATTAAAAGAAAATACGCCAGTGAGGTGGGATGCGTCACAGCAGCAATTAGCTGAGCTAATTAACCATTGGCAAACGGCTGCGTTGATGCAGGTAAATGAGTCTGTTGTATTTAATCCAAACTCACCATTGTACGTGGCCACCTTTGAGTTGGCTGGCGAGCGCTTACCTTGGGTTTATTTACTGTACAAAGGTAACGGTAAGTATTATTTGTTGGAAAAAAATAGCCAGCGCGTGATGGGGCTTGATTTAGCGACTGCAAAGCAGTTATTTCCAAGTGTTGATTTTTCAAAAAGTGAGTTGCATTAATGCCTGAATTACCAGAGGTAGAAGTAAGTAGATTGGGGATCACCCCGCATGTAGAAAACCAGGTAGTGACGAAGGTAAATATTTATAATGCCAGCATGCGATGGCCTGTGCCCGATGATGTTTATCAGTTAGAAGGGTTGAGGGTAGAGCGAATTGAGCGCCGTGCAAAGTATTTATTGCTGCACTGCGAATTAGGGAGTGCTATTTTACATTTGGGTATGTCGGGTAATTTGCGCGTTGTTGATAGACGCGAGCCGCTTAAAAAGCATGATCATGTTGAGTTTGTTCTTAGTAATGACAAGGCGCTGCGATTAAACGACCCTCGCCGGTTTGGTTGCTGTTTATGGCAAGCCCTAGGGGATGTTCATAAGTTACTCTCAAAACTAGGCCCTGAGCCGCTTACGGATGATTTTTTTGCAAAGCGTGTATACGAGCAATCGCGAAATAAAAAAGTCCCCGTGAAGCAATTTATTATGGATAACGCGGTGGTGGTGGGCGTAGGTAATATTTATGCCAATGAGTCGTTATTTAAGGCGGGGATACACCCAAAACGCGAAGCAGGCAAAGTATCGTTAAAGCGATATCAAACCCTGATCCCTATTATTAAAGACACTCTAGCAGCGGCAATAACACAAGGCGGTACAACCCTTAAAGACTTTGCCCAAAGTGATGGCAAACCAGGTTATTTTGCACAGCAGTTGTTAGTGTACGGGCGAAAAGGAGAGGCGTGCGTAACGTGTAAAACGCCACTTGAAGAAATTAGACTAGGGCAGCGCAGTACGGTGTTTTGTAAGCACTGCCAAAAATAGCCGTGTTATAGCTCAAACGGTGCCACACCGACGGCTTTCATCTTATAGCCCACTTGGGCTATTTCACCAGACCAGGTTTCGGTACTGATAACGCCGGTAACAACAATCGCATCATACAGGCTCTCTATGGGGACGCCGCCTTTTACTGTTACATGAACGATTTGATTTGGCGGCGGGGGCGGTACGTGAATACACGCGCCAAAGTATGGCACAAGCAAAAACTCAGTAATGACTTCACTGTCGCCCTCAAGTGGGACAACAAACCCCGGTAAGCTCACTGATTGGCCATTTAATGCTTCAACCACAGGAGCATCTAGCTCTGGTTGCACCCAGTTTTGTTCACTGCCTTCGTGGTTAGCCTGTGCTTGGGTATCTATTTGTACATGCCCTTGCGGGATTAAGTCTTCCCAAAAAATTTCTTTCGGCGGGTTTGCACTACTGACAAAGCTAATAAGTAGGCAGCTTACTAGCGTGCAGTAATAAAGCGCGGATTTAAAAAGTATCATGAAATTCCTAAAGTTAAGTTTTTATACTCATACCATCGCTAAGCGAATAAAAGTAAGCGCGGGTAGCTGGTATTAAGCCAATTATAAACCCAGCGGCCATAATAACGCCTATTAAAGTGAGTTCATAGTAAGAGAGCATGGCAATATTAACGCTTATGCCTGCATGGCTTTGCAAATAGCTGCTACTGATAAGCATAATGCCATAATACAAACCACAGCCAACTAGGCAGCCTAATAATGTTGTAAATAACGATTCCATGCTTATTAGTGTAAATAGCTGCCATGGCCGTGCGCCGACTGAGCGCAATATAGCAAGTTCTCTTCGGCGTTGATTTAAATTGGCCAGTAGTGTGGTCAACATGCCCAATAAACTGACTAATATAACAACGCCTGAAAACAGTAAGAGTACTTTTTCGACAATGGCGAGCATTTGCCACAGCTCTTTTAGAGTAACTGTGGGCATAATGGCTAGAAGTGGCTCTTTTTTGTATTGGTTGATATTACGCCTAATTTGCAATGTGTATAAAGGCGAGTCGAATCCCATTAAAAACGCAGTAATTTGACTTGGCTCACCGATTAGGTTGTTATGCTCATCGTGCTCATTATTTGCAGAATGTGAACCACCATGTATTAAATCAATAGCTGCTAGAGGTATGTGTAAGGTTTTATCTACTGGCGTGCCAGTGGCGTTTAAAATACCGATAACAGTAAACGGGTTGTCTTTATGATGATGAAAGCTCGTATTACCCATGCCGTGTGAGATCACTATGTTATCATCTAGTGTATACCCTAAACGGCTCGCTACATCGCTGCCAAGTACCACCTGGTTTAAATGCTCAAACGCGTGGCCTTGTTGAAAACTTAACGTTTGTTTTTTAGCAAAGCGATAGTGGGTAAAGTAATCGCGGCTTGTACCTAGTATAGCTTGGCCTTTGTGGCTGTCGCCTAAGCTAATAGGAATGCTCCATTTAACACCACGTTGAGCTGCGATGTACTGATAACTTTGCCAGCTCACCCCATTATTGGCATAACCTATTCTAAATACAGAGGAAAGCAGTAATTGAATATCGCCTGTGCGGGCGCCTACAATTAGGTCTGTCCCAGATATGGTATTACTAAAGCTGGTTTTTGCATCCACGCGAATTCGCTCAATACTTAGTAAAAGCATCACGCTAATGGCAATGGTAAACAATGTGAGCAGTACACTTGCTCGGCGATTTAGCAAACTTTTATAAGCTAACTTAGTCAGGATCATAACGGCTCCTGTAAGCTAACTAGGCTAATTGCACGATTAAATAGCGGTTTTAATGTTTCGTCATGGCTTACAAAAACTAACGTACTGTTGGCGCGCTTAGCCTGTTCGAATAACAGCTTTATAAAGCTTTCTCTATTTGCGGTATCGAGTGCCGAGGTAGGCTCATCAGCAATTATAAGCTCTGGGCTGCCAATAAATGCGCGAGCGGCGGCAACTCGCTGTTGCTGACCAATACTGAGCGAGGCAACATCTTTACTATGATAAGGCTCACTTAAGCCTAATGCTGTTAATAAGCGTATCGCTTCTTTTTGTAAGCTTGGCTTGGGCTCTGTTGTTTGCTGTAAGGCTTTTTGTTTTCTGCTTTTTGAAAATTCACAGCCAAGCGTGACATTCTCAATGGGTGTTAAATACGGTAATAAATTAAAGTTTTGAAAAATATAGCCAATATTCTCCGCTCTAAATACGTCTCTTTGCGTATTGCTAAGTGTATTTAAATCGCGATTTAAAATACGTATGTTGCCACTACTTGGTGTGTTTATACCTGCCAATAGCGCAAGCAGGGTTGATTTACCGACGCCGCTGGGACCATGTAAAAAAATATGCTCGCCTTTATCAATCCTAAGGGTTGGGATATTTAGCGTAGGCTTGGCATCGTTTTTATGCCATTTAAAGGTTACATTATCAAGCTCAATCATACAGTGTGGTGTTACCAACCCCAAAAGTTGAATTCTTTACGCATTTTAAGATTTCTAAATAGGTTAAGCGGTTTAGGTTTTAGCTTTTCTTTTTTGTGCAAAAATTCATTTGCAGCATTAAGCACGCGTTGGCTAGATTTACCATCAGTATATGGGTGGAGCTCTAGGCAATAGTCTTCAATACTTTGCATTAATTTATTAGGTTTAGTTAACGCATGTTCTATTGCTGCTTCTACTTTATCGGCTTCAGTTACATCAAGTAAGTGAGGGAGTGGTTTTTGATTGCAAAACGTAACAACTGGCTTTCTAAGTAATAAAAACATCAATAATACCGAGGATGTATCACACAGCATTACATCTGCAGCTTTAAGCAAAGGGAGTACGTTGTCGGTTTCTATAAAGGTTAAGTTTTCATTATTTAATGCTTTATATTTCTCAACCCATTCTTGGGGCATTTTAGGATGAAACTGCATTAAAATACGCCACTTCCCTTGTAGGCTAAAATGCTTTATTTGCTCATATAATTTGGGAGCAAGTGATAATTTTTTTGAAAAAGTAGAGCAAATAAGCAGTGTTGGACGTGGGTCGTCGCTTTCGTATGGGTTAGTTTGTGTATCGGTAAATAGGGGGTCGAGCGTTGGCCAGCCGGTTTCTACTACTTTAAAAAAACCATGTTGTTGCGCCAACTCTTTAAATCGGGTGGTAGTATTGGGGCCCTGTGTACAATATAGGTCGTAGCAGCCTCGTATTGCAAAGTGGCCATGATTGCCCTCTGAGCTGCGCTTCTCAGAATTAAAACCATGAAAAACAGCAACTTTCTTACCAGGAATAAAACTTGGAACAATATTGCCTGGAATATAAGTTATATCAGGGTGCCAGCTTCTCACATCAGATATTGTATGCAAGCGCTGCTCATCATCATCTAAAAAGTCGGGGTTTACTTCATTACCCGCTAAAAACCACCGAACTTCTCCACCATGGGCTAAAATTTGCGCCTGAAGCGGCCTTAAAATAGCGTATGAATAATTTTGCGAAATATACATTAGGTATTTTTTATTTGCGGTCGCAGTTAGGTAGTCCAAGCGTTACTCCTCTAGTTAGCACGCTAAGTTTACCGCATTATTACAGCCATATAAATATTGCGTGGTTATTTAAGCTGAGCTCTGGGTAATAAACCTATCTCTAGCAGCTATTTTCAGCGCTAACTGCGTTGAGCTTACTTGCAATAGGCCTGCTATTGACGCGTAAATTCACCTTACTTTCATTGAAAATCTCTGGCTAGAGAAAAAAAATTTAAATATCACCATAATACAACACGCCCTAGTCAGTCTCTTAACCAGAGTTCAGGTTATTTAGTTTTCAGTGCTGATTGAGCTTTAGGGTAGGCTGATTTATTATATAGCGCTTATAACCCCATACCATACTTTGCTCTATGAGCATCCCTAACCCCGGAGATAGCATGACTAGCTATAAAGTTTTAGACGTAAACGATGACTTACCTATTCGCACTAAAGGTGCCGTACACAGCGGTAAAGTTCGTTCGGTTTATTGGCTAACAGATGAAGACAGCGCACGCCTCATTAAAGAAAAAAACTATAAAGTTCCGCAAGGAACTGAGCTGGCAATTATGGTTATTTCAGACCGTATTTCTGCTTTTGATTGTATTTGGCAAGGCGAAAATGGCTTAAACGGCGTGCCGGGTAAAGGTATTGCGCTTAACTCTGTTGCATCTCATTGGTTTAAGTTATTTGATAAAGCTGGCCTTGCGGGTAACCACATTGTTGATATTCCACATCCTTATGTATGGATTGTGCGCAAAGCAAGCACCGTAAAAGTAGAAGCAATAGCGCGCCAATATATAACCGGCAGCATGTGGCGTGATTACAGTAAAGGGGTTCGCAACTTTTGTGGCATAGATTTACCTGAGGGCTTAAGAGCAAACCAAAAGCTTGAAAACGTACTAATAACCCCTTCTACAAAAGGTATTATCGAAGGCGTGGCTGATATTCCACCTGTTGATGATGTTAATATTACGCGCGCTAATATCACTGATAATTTAGACGTATTTAATTTTAAATCGGCAGAGGATGTGACTAAATACGAAAAGCTATTGGTTGAGGGCTTTAAGCTAATTAGTGAAGAGCTGGCAAAGCTTGATCAAATATTTGTAGATACAAAATTTGAGTTTGGTTATGTAGAGGATTTAGACGGTAACCAACAGCTTATTTATATTGATGAAGTAGGCACCCCAGACTCATCGCGCATATGGGATGGCGCGGCTTACCGCGATGGTAAGATAATCGAAAACTCTAAAGAAGGGTTCCGCCAGTTATTAATTTCTACTGTGCCAGAAAGTGACGTGCTGTTAAATAAAGACCGCATGGATGAGCGTGAGCAGCTTGCTAAAGACTTTATTTTACCAGAATCGGTCATGCTTGAGGTGTCTAACACTTATGTAGGCATTGCCAGTAAAATCATTGGTAAAGAGATTGTAATTCCAGAAGATCCTCGCCAAGAAGTAATTAATATTTTAGATACTGATTACGACCTTATTGTAAAATAGTACAACTAAAGTATTAAAATAAACAAAGCCCAGTCTTTATTTTTAGTTACTGGGCTATATTCCTTGCAATTAGTGCTGGTCTCTAATTAACTTAACCTAAGATTAACTTTTAGGTATTGATATGTTTAGGCAAGTGCAGCAAGTTTTTAATAAAAGAGGTTATTTACTCGCCGCTACTTTATTTTTTAGCCAAGGCGTACTGGGTGAAAATATTGATTTAGTCATTCAAGATCAGCATGGTCAGCCACTAAAAGACGCAATCGTTGAGCTTTATAAGGCGACAAAGTCAGAGCGCACTACGTTACCCGTTGCGGTAATGGACCAAGTACATAAAGCGTTTTTGCCTGATTTACTGGTGGTGCTAAAAGGCCAGCAGGTTAACTTTCCTAACAGCGATAATATTCGCCATCATGTTTACTCTTTTTCTCAGGCTAAGCCCTTTCAGCTAAAACTCTATTCAGGCCAACCTAAAGAGCCTGTAATTTTTGATCAACAAGGTGTTGTTGTACTAGGCTGTAATATTCATGACTCTATGGTTGGCTATATTTATGTAGCCAATAGTGAACACGTTTATAAAACTAATAATACGGGTAAGTTAACCTTAGACATAACGCCGTTACCGACTACGCTGAGTGTGTGGCATGCGCTACAAACTGCACCGTTGGAAAATAAAAAAATGATAACAATAAACAATAACAATGAGTTACTAATTAAGGTTAATACCTCCACCCCAGCACCGCGAAATACTTTTGGTAGTAAGTTTAAGGGCGGTAATGACTAACAGTTTAAAAAACCGCATTATTGTTTTATGTGTAGGCTTAGTGTTACTGACCACTATGGTGAGCATTGTTAGCTTTTGGTGGTCTACAAGTAAATTTCAAGAAGAAAAAGTAAATCAAGATATTAGCGTAGCGCAAAATGTATATAAGCAATATCTGAGCGCAAAAGAAAGCCTACTGCTTACTGCTGCTAAAGTACTCACTGCCGACTTTGGCTTTAAGCAAGCGGTTGCCACTCGCGATGCAGGCACCATAAGTAGTGTGTTGTTTAATCACAGCCAGCGTATTGATGCAGAGCTTATGCTACTGATTGATTTATCAGGTAAATTAATTTCAGCCAATACTAATGCAGATTTGTACCCTCAAAATTTAAAGCCGCTACTGGATGAGTTATTAACTTCGCCAGAGCAATCGAGCTTTGTTGTTCTTAATAATCAGCTATATCAAGTTATTTTACTACCTGTAAGGGCGCCTAGAACCGTTGCATACAGCTTAGTGGGTTTCAAAATTGATGACGAAGTCGCCCTAGAACTTAAAAACCTAACAGGAATGGATGTCAGCTTTATTGCTGAGCAGGACAACCTCGTAAGAAGCTCGTTGCTTAATCGCCCAGAGTTTTTTTCACCTAAAAACTACTTTAACACCACCACAACAACGCGTTTGTTTGGTGATTATCCTGTATATAAAAACCAAGATATTATGTTGCCCTCCCTACAAGGGGATGCGGTAACAATTTTGCTCAGTGCTGATTTAACACAAAGCTATAACGATTTTGAAAACTTATTGTTTACGCTAATTATTATGGCCATTTTAACTATGCTGGTGGGGGTTATTACCAGTAGTTTACTGGCAAATAACTTAACAACCCCACTCTCACAGCTTGCAGTTATTGCTAGGCAGTTTGCACAAGGTAATTACGCGTTTGAATTTAATGCATCTAAACAAAGTACTGAAATAGCAACCCTTGCTAACGCGTTTGATAACATGGGTAACGATATTAACGAGCGTGAACAAAAAATTAGTTTTCAGGCACGCCATGACTCGCTTACAGGCTTTTATAACCGCTCGGCTATGCTTGAAGTACTCGATGATGAGCTGACTCCCTCTACACAATACACCCTAGTTGCTATTGATATAAAAGGTTTACGGCATATAAACGATAAGCTTGGTCCACGCGTAGGCGATGAATGTTTAAAAGCGGTTGCCAATCGAATTAGTGGCTTTTCAGACGAGCTTGGCGGCTTTCATGCGCGTATTGGTGGCGATGAGTTTTTAACTGTGTTTCCAAGTGCCGCTGCCAGAGAGAGAGAAAGCGGTATTGTTGGTTTAATGGCACAGCTATTAGCGTGTTATACCATTAAAACGTTAAAAATTAACTTACGCTTTAGCGCTGGGGTTGTCGAGTATCCTATGCAAGGCCTTGCCAGCGATGATTTAATGCGACGCGTACTTATTGCCGTAGACAATGCAACAGATAGCCAAGACAGTATTCATTATTACCAAAATGGTGAAGACGAAGCGCATTTAGATCGTCTTAAAATGTTAGATGAGCTTAAACAAGCCATTAGCGATGATGATGGGCAATTATTTATGACCTATCAGCCTAAACTGCATTTACACACGCAAAAAATAAATAAAGTCGAATCACTGATCCGCTGGCAACGTAAAGATGGCAGCTGGGTAAACCCAGAACTGTTTATTGATTTAGCCGAGCAATCGGGACTTATTGTTGAGCTTACATCATGGGTTGTTAACACGGTGGTTTCTCAGGTGGCTGATTGGCAGGCTAAAGGGATTGAAATGCAGGCAGCAATTAATGTATCAGCACAAGATATTGCCTCACCGAGTTTTCATTCAGCGTTAGTGCGTACTCTAAAAAAATACAATGTTGATCCAACCCTCATTACTGTTGAATTAACTGAGCGCGACATGATTGAAAATGAAGAAAAAGGCATAAAAGCATTACAAAACTTAAAAGCCATTGGTGTAAAAATTTCATTGGATGATTATGGCGTAGGGCAAACATCACTGGGGAGATTAAAAATGCTGCCTATTGATGAGCTAAAGTTAGATAAGTGCTTTATTTTAAAGTTAGATGAGTCGCGCAAGGATCAATACATAGTGCAGTCGTCGATTACCTTAGGGCATCAATTAGGCTTTAGCGTTGTTGCAGAAGGCGTTGAAAACAGGGATTCGTTAGACTTACTTAAACTTATGCATTGTGACCATGCTCAGGGTTACTACCTAAGTAGGCCTTTAAAAGCAGAGTTATTAGAACAGTGGCTAAAGGAATATTATGAAAAAAGTTAAGTGTTTATTACTTGGGTTATTACTTAGCTCGAGTTTTTCTGGTTTAGCAAGCGATGGTAAATTATTAGCGACCCCCGGGGTTTCACAAATAGAAGGCAGCGGGGGCGGCGGTATTGTGCCTTGGGCACAACTTGCAGGTTACGCCAGCGAAGACGAGTTCTCTGTGAATGGCTTTTGTAGCCGTGCAGATGTAACAGACTACACTTTAGATGTATGTGGAGCACAAGTTAACCTATTTAATCGTGTAGAACTTAGCTACGCTCAACAACGTTTTGACGTGCCTGCACTTGATACCGAAATAGAGCAATCTATCACGGGCGCTAAAATTCGTTTATACGGCGACATAGTTTACAGTGACTGGCCGCAATTGAGTGTGGGTATACAGCATAAATCTCTTGATGATGGCGCTGTTGCGACCCTAGTAGGAGCAAAAGATACTAGTGGCACTGATTACTACCTCGCAGCTAGTAAACTCCACTTAGGCGCTGTAGGGGGGCTTAACTGGTTTTGGAACGTCACAACTCGCTACAGTGAGGCTAATCAACTCGGTTTGCTTGGTTATGGTGGGGCAAATGATGATGCAAAAATTTTATTTGAAGGCAGCACCGCTGTGTTTTTGAGCCGAAGTGTTGCCGTAGGTATAGAGTATAGGCAAAAGTCTAATAACCTTAATTTGGGTGAACAAGACTGGAAAGATTTATTTGTTGCTTGGATGCCAAACAAGCACGTGAGTGTCACCGCTGCATACTTAGATTTAGGTAGCATTGCAGGTGCGAGCGATCAAACAGGGTGGTACTTATCGGTAACAGGGTATTGGTAATGAAAAACGTTGTCATTTTATGGTTGTGTTTAAGTGCCCTGGCAGGGTGCGCAAGCTCAACAAATTTATCGCTTTATCAACAGCTTGATGGCCGTGCGGGGCTTACGCGTATTGTAGACAGTTTTATTTACCAAATAGGTAATGATGAACAAGTACTGCATTATTTTGAACACAGCGACATAAGCCACTTTAGAGAAGGCTTTATTATGCATATGTGTATGCTAGTTGATGGCCCATGCAAGTATAAAGGTGACTCTATGGTAGATATTCATACTGGGATGCACATAACTGAGAAAGATTTTAACCATGTGGTGGACTTACTTGTAAATGCGATGGAAGAGCAAAATATTAGCCATAGCATACAAAATGAGATCCTATCTAGGATGGCACCGCTGCGTAGTAAAATAATAAGTATTTAGGTAACATCTGTAAATTATTTACTCGTAGCAGTGAACCTTACTTTTGTAATAGTGTCCACTTAGTATTATTTCCTATAAACAATAATTGGCGCGCATAGCTTGTATGTCTTACCTATTTATATCCCGCAAAAATGTACACGCAAAGTACTATAAAAAAATAATCAAAAAGCTGAGTATGGATTGCCAACTGCATGTGATGGGGGCACCAAAGCTTTCAGCTATACACTATTTAAGTAAAGCGTTTAAAGTTGATTTTAGCGATGTTATTAATGCACAACTAAAACGTAAGCGCGCCCGTAATAACCTTTGGAACAATGCTTTAGTATCGGCGGTTTACAAAGTGGGGCTGCGCTTTTTTGAGCGTTTACGTTACGCAAAATATTTAGCTTTATTAACTGAAGTTAACCCTGATGTAATGGTGATATGGAATGGTAATAAACTGCCTAATACTACCGTTGCTATGGCTGCCAAGGCACTGGGTATTAAGCAATTTTATTATGAAAATGGTTTGCTTCCGGGTACCACCAGTTTAGACCCTCAAGGGATTAACTTTAATGCGTCGCTAAGTCGAGATCCTGATTTTTATTTAAATTTTAATGCAAATAATGCCTTAAACTTTGATGCACCGGCGCTTGTCCCACGAGAAAACCATAAAAAACGATGTGATTTTGCAGCTGAAAATATACCTGAACGCTACATATTTGTGCCTTTTCAAGTGCCTCACGATACGCAATTAGCGAGCTTTTCGCCATGGATTGACTCAATGGAAATGCTATACGATGAAGTTGTTAGCGCAGTGAAAGCATTGAACGACCCTAGTTTAAAGGTCGTTTTTAAAGAACACCCGTCGTGGCACAAGCATTACACCCATTTATACGATAAAGACCCAATTGCACTTTTTGCAAACGGCAATAAAACCTGTGAACTTATTGAATGCGCAGAAGCGGTGATCACTATCAACTCTACGGTCGGTTTAGAAGCACTGTTACTAAATAAGCGCGTAATTACTGTAGGGCAGGCTTGTTATAATATAGAAGGCTTAGTCAAGCATGCTGATACTCGTGAGGGCTTAGCTGCCCAAGTAGCAGATGTAGCTCAAGGATGGCAGTTTAATCCGCAGCTACGCGATAAGTTTTTTTGCTATTTAAAGCATGTGTATAGTGTGCCGGGCGTTTGGAAACACGCCGAAGAAGAGCATATCAAAGCAATTGAGTTACGTTTTAAAGGGGCGGATAAATTTGCACAATACAGCAACAATGTGCCCAACGAACTTATTTAACCGCGTATTGTATATCAACATGTTGTGATTTAGCTGTAAGGACAATTTTTACAGCCATTTTTACAGCATGTTCCTCGCTTTAAAAAAAACCATTTACTAAACACCATGTAGCCGTTTTGCATGGTGTAGTCTAGCCCTTCAATTAAATTGTCAGTACCTCTAAACTTTTTAGCAAACTCAATTTGTGCTTTGATTGGCTGAGTATAAATATGCGCTAAATAAGCGTTTATTTTATTAAGCGTACATTGCGGGCATAAACAGCTTGTTGCTGACTCTTCAAGCGGTAAAATAGCAGGTAATTGGTTACACCAGCATGCGTTTATATCGTTTACATTACAAATAAGCGCAGTGTGGCATTGTGAGCAGTTTAATCTCGTCATTTTAAGTCTTATCAGCAGTAGAGCAGCAAGAATAACAAATATTATGAATATACAAAAAGCATTGGCCGAATTTATTACCTTTGGTGAGCAAAGAGATGATGCTATTAGCGTGATTATTTCTACCCCAGCAGAGGAAAGTGCTCCCGGTTATACACTCACAAAGCCGGTATTGATTGACGTGTTAACACGTTGTGTAAACCACGAAATAGAAATAGATGATTTAGAGCTATGGGCAAATGTGGTTGAATCGCGAGATGATATAAATTGCGCCGAACACGAAGGGGTTATTTTTGCGCTCAGTAATAGTGAGCAAATGGGAGAGCTTGATAGCCAAAAGCTTGAACAATTACTGGCATTATTGAAGGACTAGATATTTAGGCTGACTCTTATTTTAGATGCCAACTTACTGCGGTTATATGTAACGAATAAATAAAAAAGCCGTATTTAAATTAAATGCGGCTTAGTATTTTTTTACAACAGACAACTTATTTACTTATGATATCCCAAGCACGTTTCTACTTCGTTTTTAGAGCCTAATATTACCGCCACACGCTGGTGGATTGCATCGGGTTGAATATCCATAATACGCTCAGTACCCGTAGAGGCGATACCACCTGCTTGCTCAACTAGCATAGCCATGGGGTTGGCTTCGTACAGTAAACGTAGCTTATTAGGTTTATTTGCATCTTTGGTGTCGGTTGGGTAGGTAAATAAACCACCACGGCTAAGTACACGGTGCACATCGCCAACCATAGCGGCAATCCAGCGCATGTTAAAGTTTTTAGCACGTGGGCCGGTATCGCCAGCGAGTAAGTCATTAATATAGTTTTGCATTGCTGGCTGCCAATGACGCTGGTTTGACGCATTAATGGCAAATTCGTTTGTATCAGCAGGGATAGTGGCAAAGTCTTGTGTTAGTAAAAAGCTACCTTGGGTTTTATCTAGCGTAAACATGCGTGTGCCTTTACCTGTAGTAAGTGCAAGCATAGTTGATGGGCCGTAAAGCACGTAACCTGCAGCAACTTGTTTGTGGCCTGGCTGCATAAATATACTTTGATCGGCGGCATCTGAGCCTTCTGGGGCTTCCATAATTGAAAATATAGTACCCACTAGCGAGTTAATATCGGTATTTGATGAGCCATCAAGCGGGTCAAACGCCACAATGTATTTAGCGTCTTGGTTGCCAGCTACTGTGTAGTCTTCCTCTTCTGAGGCAATGGCTTTAACTGACCCAGACTCCAGTAAAATATCTTTTAAAAGCTGATTAGATAATACATCGAGCTTTTTTTGGGTTTCACCTTGAATGTTTTCATCAAGCGTTGAGCCTAATACGCCAGAAAGCGCACCTTGGCCAACACGAAACGAAATTTCTTTACATGCTGCTAAAATGGTTCTAATTAACGATAAAAGTTCTCTAGGACAACCGTCTTCTAGTAATACTGGTGGGAGTCTACGCATTCTATTTTCCTGATAACGTGTACTAGCTAATCTAAATGTGAGAGAGATTAACTTAGTGCGCTGAATTTCGTCTTAAATACCTGTATTGTTTAAATAGCACTGTAATAATGGTGCCACCTAATCGTACTTAAAACGCCAATAACAAAGATAAGATTATGAAAAAAATACCACTAATAAGTTACATATTCTTTACTGTGCTGTGCTCTATGATAACCCAAGCGCACGCAGCAATTAAGCCTATAGATGAATTTACTGCGCAAATGAATCACTTTCCTGGGTACTTTTCGTTTTATTACGATACTCAAAACGGCAAAGTGTTTTTAAAAGTAGATAAATTAGAGCAGCAATTTTTGCTTCAGCAAAGCTTACCCTATGGAGTTGGCTCTAACGATATAGGCTTAGATAGAGGTCAACTTGGTAACACGCATTTAGTTCAGTTTGAGCGTTTTGGCGATAAAGTAATGTTGCGCGCGCTAAATACATATTATCGCGCTAATACCACTAACAAAGCTGAGCAGCAAAGTATTAAAGAGGCCTTTGCATCCAGTATTTTAGCGGGCTTTAAAGTGGTAGCGCAAAGCGAAAAAACGCTCCTGATTGATTACACACCTTATTTACTAAGTGATGTACACGGGGTAAGCCGTACGCTTGCAGCGCGCAAGCAAGGCAGCTTTAGCCTTGATGAATCACGCAACGCTGTGTATATGAATCGCTCAAAAGCATTTGTAAAAAATACCGAGCTTGAAGCAGTATTAACGTTTAAGGGCACTAAACCAGGTAAATTTGTGCGCCAAGTAAGCGCCGATGCATACGCACTTACTGTACATATGCACCACTCACTTATTAAATTACCTGATGATAAATACACGCCACGTAAATTTGACCCGCAATCAGGGTATTGGAGCATTGAGCATAAAGACTATGCAGCCCCCCTTGGTGAATCTATGTTTGTGCGCTATATACCGCGTCATCGCTTAGCTAAAAAAGATCCAAGTTTACCGATTAGTGAACCCGTAGAGCCCATTACTTATTACCTAGACCCTGGCGTGCCTGAGCCGGTTAAAAGCGCGTTACTTGAAGGCGGTAAGTGGTGGAATGATGCCTTTAGCGCAGCAGGCTATAAAAACGCATTTATAGTCAAAGTACTGCCGAGCAATGCTGATCCTATGGATATTCGCTATAACGTTATTCAGTGGGTGCATCGTGCTACACGTGGATGGTCTTACGGAAGCTCTGTTATAGACCCTCGTACCGGCGAAATACTCAAAGGGCATGTAACACTTGGCTCATTGCGTGTACGCCAAGATATTTTAATTGCAGAAGCCCTTGGTGCGCCTTATTTAAAAGGTAACGAGCCGGCTAAGAACTTACAGGCAATGGCACTTGATAGGATTCGCCAGTTAAGTGCACACGAAATTGGCCATACGCTGGGCATTGCACATAACTTTGCAGCCTCGGTGGGGGATAGAGCGTCAGTTATGGATTACCCGCACCCACTACTTAGCTTTAACGAGCAAGGCGAGCTTGATGTAACCCGCGGCTATGCAAGCGGTATGGGAGTATGGGATACCCAAGTTATTAAATATGGTTACAGCGACTTCACTAATCAAGATGAAAGTGCTGAGCTTGCAACAATATTAAAAGAGAACAAAACGAAGGGCCTTGAGTTTATATCTGATAGCGACGCACGCGCAAAGGGCGGGGCACACCCTACAGCGCACTTATGGGATAACGGTACTAACCCAGCGCAAGAGTTACTTAGAGTGCTTGATGTACGTAAAAAAGCGCTTTCGCAATTTGGTATTAACAACATTAAAATGGGCGATGCACTCTCGCAGTTAGAAGAAAAACTCGTGCCGCTTTATTTATTTCATCGCTATCAAGTAGAGGCTGCAGTTAAGCTAATTGCGGGGGTTAACTACGAATACGAAACACGTAACGACTCACCTGCTAAGGGCGCACAAGTGGTTGCAAAAGCGCAGCAGCAAGCGGCGCTTAGTGCTATTTTAACAACATTAAAACCGGCTAATTTAATTTTGCCTGAGTCGGTGTTAGCGCTTATTCCGCCAAAAGCATATGGCGAGTCTAAATCGCGTGAAAGCATAACAGGGCGTACGGGTATAACACTTGATGCGATGGCCTTGCCAGAAGTAGCTGCGCAGTATAGTTTATCGTTATTATTAAACCCACAGCGTTTAAATCGTTTAGCTCAACAACAAGTACGTAATTATAATTTTTACAGCTTAGATGAGTTGTTAGAGCAGCTTTACAGCCAAGTGTTTAATGTGTCATCACCTAATACAATGAAAGGCAAAATCACCCAGCGGGTGCAGTTTTTAACTGCAAAAAATATGGCTGATTTAGTCACTAGTGACAAGGTAAGCCCAGAGGTGCAGGCGCAGCTACGTTTCTACTTGGTAAAATTAAGTAAAGAGTACAATCAAAACTCAATGTTAAGTAATACCAGTGTAGGAGAAAGCGCGTTTAAACAGTATTTAGCAGAGCAAATAAAACAGTTTTTAAAAGTAGGTAAGTGGCCTGAAAACTTCAGTGGTTTACCAATGCCACCGGGCTCACCAATTTAATTATATGTTTTAGTGTGTAGTGGCTACTTAACCTGAGCTCAGGTTGCTAAATAAGTAGCCACGTTGCGGTGCCTAAAAAGGCAAAAATACCGACAATATCAGTTACTGTTGTAAGTACAACACTACCGGCAAGTGCAGGGTCTATATTCATTTTTTTCAATAAAATAGGAATACATGCGCCAGCAACACCAGCCACTACGAGGTTCATAAACATCGCAAATGCGAGTACGCCGCCAAGCATAAAATCCCATTGCCAAAGCGCAATTACACTGGCTATAAGTATTGACCAAATAACCCCGTTTAATGCGCCTATCGCCAGCTCTTTAGCCATTAAAAATCGTTGGTTAGTTTGGTTAATATGGCCCACGGCAATACCGCGAATAACCAGAGTTAAAGATTGGCTACCTGCTACACCACCCATTGAGGGTACAATGCCATTGAGTACAGCTAAAATAGGTAATATATCTAAGGTGCTTTCAAAAAAGCTGGCCACAAAGGCGGCAGCTAAGGCTGTGAGTAAGTTAACGCCAAGCCATACTGAGCGTTTTTTTGAGCTTTTTAAAACAGGTGCAAAGGTGTCTTCTTCATCATCAAGACCGGCAAGGCTTAATAAGCTGTGCTCTGCATCTTCACGAATAACATCAACAATATCATCAATGGTGACACGTCCAAGCAGGTGGGCGTTATCATCGACTACAGGGGCCGATATCCAGTTGTGGCGCTCAAATAGCTGAGCAACTTCACTTTCATCCATCGAAATAGGGATAGACTCACAGTCTTCATCCATTAAATCTTGAACAATTTTTTCAGGCGGATTAGTTAACAGTGTACTAAGTGATAATGCACCTAAAAAACAGTTATGTTTATCAACAACGTATAAATCATCGGTGCCCTCTGGCAGCTCACCGCGTAGCCTAATATAACGCAGCACAACATCAAGTGTAACGTCTGGGCGAATGGTCACCGTATCGGTGTTCATTAGCGCGCCTGCAGAGCGCTCTTGGTAAGATAAAGCCTGTGTAGCGCGTTCGCGGTCTTGCGTATCCATAGCGCTAACCACATCTTTGTACACGGTGTCAGGTAGGCTACGCAGGACTTCACCTAAATCATCGTGGCCCATATCCTCAGTGGCCGCGGCAATATGCTCAGGTTCCATTTGTGCAATTATGCCTAAACGTACATCTTCAGAGAGCTCTTCTAGCACATCCCCTTGCACATCTGGGTCAACCAGTTGCCAAAGCATGCGTCTAATTTTATGCGGAGAGGATTCAAGCAGCAGTGCTGTATCACAAGGTGCTGTTTTTGCTAGCATGCGTCTTACTTGAACAAATTGCCCACTATTAAGTGATTTAGTCACTTGTTTTAGTTGCTGTAGTGGATAGTCTTGTTCAAACGCTTCTGGCATTGGCATCCTAAATATTTTTGTGTAATGGAAAGGTGTTTAGTAAGCGGAGTTGCCCACTGTCATTTTCTTTATTTTTTGTGCTAAACCCAATGCTGGGACTAAATTAGTGTTTAAAATTAAGCAACCAAATTTAGCAGGGCATGGCTTTATTACCCTAAATTAAAGCACTAAATTAGGCGAGTCGGAATACCCTAATTTACTAAATCTTTATAGTCTGGCCTGATAAGTCTTTAACTTATAAGGCTATGGTGCTTTAAATTATTCTTGTTCGTTAAATCGTTGTGCAATTAATTGCCCAACCGCATGCAAAGCTTGCTCTGAATCAGGGCCTTCACAGACTACTTTAACTTCTTTACCTTTACTGCTTTCAAGTAGCATTAAAGCTAATACGCTGTCGCCTGCGGCTTCTTTATCATCTTGGTGTAAGGTGATTTTAGCATCAAACTGCACAGCTAATTGCGCAAGGACCGTTGCCGCTCTGGCGTGTAAGCCTAATTTATTTTTTATTAAAAATGTGTCTTCACAGCGCATAAATTACTATACCTAAACTGAACAGGTTATTATTTTAAGGTTACTTTTCTTGCTCACGATGACGAATTTTTACATTCGGATGCGTCATAGCAAAGCTCTCACCAATGGCTTGCGCTAAATAAACCGAGCGGTGTTGACCACCAGTACAGCCAATTGCAATAGTGAGGTAACTACGGTTATTGCGCTCTAAGTGTGGCAACCAAGTTTGTACAAAGGTTTGAATTTGCCAAGTGAATTTTTGCACTATGCTGTGATTTGCCAAAAAATCTTTTACTGGTTGATCAAGGCCCGTAAGCGGTTTGAGTTCAGGCTCCCAGTGGGGGTTTGGCAAAAAGCGAGCATCAAAAACATAATCAGCTTCTTTAGGTATGCCGTGTTTAAAGCCAAACGATTCAAACGTTACAATAAGTTGCTTATCTTTTTTACCCAGTATTTTTTCGCGAATTGACTCTGCTAATTGGTGCACACTTAAATCGGTGGTATCAAGCATAAAGTCAGCGCGCGTTACGAGTACATCAAGCAGTTCTTTTTCTTTTTTTATTGCTAAATCAAGCGGCAGCGAATCGATGGATAAAGGGTGTAACCTGCGTGTTTCTGAAAAACGTTTGATCAGTGTTTGATCATCACTATCTAAATAAAACAGTGTGGGTTTAGCAAAGTCAGGAAGGTACTCGAGAATATCGTTAAATTCGTCTTGTTCTTTGGGGATATTACGAACATCTATACTAACGGCTATTTTGTCATAGTTATCTGAAACACTTCGCACTAAAGAGGGCAGTAAGTTGACCGGAATATTATCTACGCAATAATAGCCTAAATCTTCAACCACGCGTAAAGCAACCGACTTACCTGAACCAGAACGGCCGCTTATGATAATTAACTCCATTTATAGCCCTTAGTATTTACTACGATTGATCAACAATTACTTGATACAGCTCTGCATCGGTTTTAGCACTACGCAGCTGTTTACAAAATTCTTTGTTGCTCAGTTTATCAGCTATGGTTGCCAGAGTCTTTAGGTGCTGTTGGTTATCGCCATCTGGTACGATGAGTGCAACAAAAATATCAACAGGGCAGTTATCAATAGCGTCAAAGTTAACAGGCGTGTCGCTAACAAGTACTAAAGCCAGCGGCTCTTCTACGCCACCCATTCTGCCATGAGGGATGGCGATACCCCGGCCAATACCAGTACTGCCTAGCTTTTCTCTACTTGCCAGCGCATTAAGAATATCTTGTTGTGGTAAGTAGGGGAGCTTTTCATGAGCAAGCTCACTGATAAACTCTAAAATTCTTTTTTTACTACTAAAAAGGACCGCAGCTTTGCTGCAGTCCTGGCATACTAATGTACTTAATTTCATAATATTAGTGTCTAGCAAGCTTCTCTTTATGTTTTATGACTTGACGATCGAGCTTGTCAATCAACGAGTCTATAGCGGCATACATATCTTGGTGCTCTGTTGAGGCAAATAAATCTGCGCCACTTACATGAATAGTCGCTTCTGCTTTTTGGTTGAGTTTTTCTACATCGAGAATGACATGCACATTGCTAATATGATCTGAGTGCCTTTCTAGCTTTGCAAATTTATTATTTACATAGTCTCTAAGTGAATCAGTTACTTCTACGTGACGACCAGTTAGGTTTAGTTGCATAAGCATTTCCTCTTTGTTTTTTACGTCTTATATCAAACTCTTTCTCTGATTTGACGGTGGAATAGCTAGCGATTCACGGTATTTTGCTATTGTGCGTCTAGCTACTTTAATTCCTTGCTCTGCCAATATATCCGCAATTTTACTATCACTCAATGGTTTAGCTGAGTTTTCCGCGGCAATTAGCTTTTTAATTAGGGCACGTATTGCGGTTGATGAACACTCGCCGCCGTTTTCAGTGCTTACGTGGCTTGAGAAAAAATACTTAAGCTCAAAAATACCACGTGGCGTATGCATATATTTTTGCGTAGTAACACGCGAAATTGTCGATTCATGCATTTCTACCATTTCAGCAACATCGTTTAAAACCATTGGCTTCATGGCTTCTGGGCCATGTTCAAAAAATGCCTGTTGCTGTTTTACAATACAGTTTGTTACTTTGAGCAGCGTGTCGTTTCTGCTTTCAAGGCTTTTTATAAACCATTTAGCTTCTTGTAAGTGAGAACGAATAAATTGGCTATCACCACTTGATTTAACGGTACGTGACATAGCCGCGTACTGACTATTTACGCGTATTTTTGGCATGCTATCTGGGTTTAGCTCTACCACCCAGCGGCCTTTTATTTTTTTAACCGACACATCTGGTATTACATACTCCGACTCTTCCCTTACTATTGTATCTGCAGGTTTTGGGTTGAGGGTATGTATTAGGGTCATGACCTCTTTAAGCTCGTCTTCTTTAAGCTTAGTCTTTTTCATTAATGTACGATAGTCGCGTGCCGCTAATAGATCAATGTGATCGGTTAAGATCATTTTAGTTTGTTCTATAAAAGGGGTGTCTTTATCAAACTGGTTTAGCTGAATGCACAAGCACTCTTGTAAACTGCGCGCGGCTATACCTACAGGGTCAAATAACTGAATACGCTTTAAAACGGCTTCTATTTCATCAAGTTCAACTTCAACTTCGTCATCGTTTTCTTGGTTAAAGCTCTCTAAAATCTCTTCACAACTTAGCGTTAAAATACCCGAGTCATCTACAGCTTCTACAATGGCAATAGCAATGGCTTCATCAGTTGGGCTAAAAGGAGTAAGCTGAAGCTGCCACATTAAATACTCATGTAGCGTTTCAGTAGAGGCACCTTGATAAATAGACTCATCTTCCGGCATTGGGCCTGAGGATGCCGCAGGGGCTGCGCTCATGTACTCATCCCAAGTTACATCCATTGCCATATCATCGCTAACGGTGTCTTTATTTAAAGCTTCGCCACTGTCTTGCTCGTACTCGCTGGTTGTATCGTCAGCCGATGCGCTTACGGTTACATCATCCGTATCTGCTTTTTGTTCATTTTTTCCAGCCGACTCTTCCGTGTAATCTTGCTCTTCTACTTCTAATAGCGGGTTGCTATCAAGTGCTTCTTGTATTTCTTGCTGGAGATCCAATGTACTGAGCTGCAGCAAGCGAATCGCTTGTTGCAATTGTGGAGTCATTGTAAGTTGCTGGCCCATGCGCAGCTGTAATGATTGCCTCATGTATCTCTAACAATCCTTTTATGTTGTTATAATTAATATTAGCAGATGCTTGTAGGTATGGCTTAAATGTTACAGCCTAAATTGCTCGCCTAAATAAACATCGCGTACAGTTTTGTCATTTAATACGTGTTCTGGGGTGCCAGATGCAATTAGCTCCCCATGAGAAACAATGTAGGCTTTTTCACAAACATCAAGGGTTTCTCTTACATTGTGATCGGTAATTAATACGCCAATGCCACGGTTTTTAAGATGTTCTATTATTTTCTTTATATCTAACACTGAAATCGGATCAACACCAGCAAAAGGCTCATCCAATAAAATAAATTTAGGGTTTGCTGCCAGTGCTCTGGCAATTTCTACACGGCGGCGTTCACCACCAGAAAGCGCCATACCTTGGCTATCGCGAATATGCTGAATACTAAATTCATCAAGTAAGTTGTTAAGCGTTTCTTCTCGCGCGGCTTTATTGAGCTCTTTACGCGTTTCTAAAATAGCCATTAAGTTTTGATAAACTGTCAGCTTTCTAAATATTGATGACTCTTGCGGCAAATAGCCAATGCCTAAGCGGGCGCGGCTGTGCATAGGTAATAACGTAATGTCGTTATCATCAATAGAAATTTTACCTTTGTCGCTAGGTACTAACCCTACAATCATGTAAAAGGTGGTGGTTTTACCTGCGCCATTAGGGCCCAATAAGCCAACAATGCTGCCGGCTTCTACCTCAAGGCCTACATTTTTTACAACTTGGCGGCCTTTATAGCTTTTTGCTAATAGTTCTGCTTTTAAGGTGCTCATGGTTGACCTTCGTTACCTGTTTTTTCTTTAATTTTTGCTTCAACAGGCACTAAAATTGTGTGGACACGATCCGTAGAGTTTTCGTCTTTTTCTGCGCTAATAAGCTGCTGCTGCATATCGTAGGTAATACTTTTAGCATTAATTTTTTGACCGGCTTGTGCGACTTCAGCATCGCCAACAAGCGTTAAAAAGCGCTTTGCTACGTCGTAACGTACTTCGTTTGCACTGGCGCTCATTACGGTACCATCGTCTTGTTTTTCTTCGAAGTAGGCTGGGCTGCCAGTGGCAATAAGGAGTTGTTTGTTATCCCCTAAGTCTTCACGTTTATGTACTTCAAGTCGGTCGGCTGTAATTTTGCGATTACCATGCACAATTTCGACGTTCTTTTCAAAAATACCTACGTTTTCTTTAAGTTGGCCTTCTTGACGGTCTGCACTAATAGAAATTTGATTTGCTGGCGGTTGAGCAGCAGGCTCAGCAGCAGAGGCGCTAAATGCAAGCATTAGCGATGGGATAATAAGTATTTTAGTGAGTTTATTGGTCATAATATATTGTTCGCGTATGGTTAATTAGTTTTATTACTTCGGTTTTTAAATCGGCTTCAAGGCCTTTACCGACAATTTTTAAATTAGGCCCAGTAACAACCACTGGCTGCTCAGAGCGCATTGTTAGCGCTTTAATGTCGACTTCGATGTTATCGGCATTGATGTTATCTATCATGGCGTTATCAACTAAATTTTTAGCAACCACATTGCCTTCTAAAATAAGTTGTTTATCTTCGTAAAGCGTTGCTTCGTCTGCATTTATTCGCCATGTTTGCTTTTCGTTATACAAGGTGAAAATAGGTTTTTCAAAAAATGTAAAACCAAGCTGTTGGTACAGCTCCATTTTAGCCGCAGTGACTTTATGGCTTATTTTGCCTTGCTCGTCATAGGCTGTTTGCTTAAGCTCTATAGCGGTGTAATCGGGCTTTGCAATTACTTCAGGTTCTTGCTCTGGCGCTACATTGGTTTGGGTAAAATAAGGGTACCAAAGCCAAACCATACAGCCGATGAATAACGCACTGAGTATAACGCGTGCTGCATTCATGAACTGGTGCCTTGTGTTGTAAGCGCTATGCCGTTCTCTAGCATAAGTAAATCTGTGAGCTCTCTAACGGCGCCAAAGCCACCAGGCATTTGCGTAGTGTAATGCGATAAGCGCTTAATAAGCGGGTGCGCATCGTTTACTGCAACGGCAAAGCCAACGCGCTCCATTACTGGCATGTCAGGACCATCGTCGCCAATATAGGCTATTTGTTCATCAGTTAACTTTAAAGTGTTTTTGAGTTCTTGATAAGCAATAAGTTTGTCTTCTTGGCCTTGATAAATGTGCTGCACGGTTAAGCTGCTCATGCGAGTTTGCACTATTTCTGAGTGACGCCCCGTAATAACCGCAACTTCAAAACCGCTATTGATCAGTGCTTTAATGCCAAAACCATCTTTTGTATTAAATGCTTTTAATTCTTCGCCTTGGTTACCGAGGTAAATTCGGCCATCAGAAAATACACCATCAATGTCGCATATGAGTAGTTTTACTTTTTTGGCGCGTGCTTTGGCATCATCGCTTAGCGGTTGATAGAGATCTTCAAATTGCATTTATAATACTCCTGCTTTTAAGAGGTCTTGCATATTTAAGGCGCCTATTGGCTGGTTTTTATCATTGACCACAATTAAACCATTAATACGTTTATTTTCCATTATGTTTAGGGCCTCAGCTGCAAGTATATCGGCCGTGGCAGTTGTGCATGATTTGGTCATAACTTGGCTAATAGCGGTGCTATGTATATCAACTCTTTGCTCTAAAATACGGCGTAAGTCACCGTCGGTAAAAAGGCCGGCAAGCTGTTGATTGTTATCTACAATAGCGGTCATGCCCAGCCCTTTGGCTGACATTTCTATTAACGCGTCTTTAATTGTTTGCGTTACACCTATAATAGGGGTGTTTGTGCCGCTGTGCATTACATCTTTTAAAGTGAGCAACAATCGCTTACCTAAACTGCCGCCAGGGTGAGAGAGTGCAAAGTCATCGGCGGTAAAGCCGCGTGCTTCTAAAAGCGCAACCGCCATTGCATCACCCATTGCTAAAGTAGCAGTGGTGCTTGCTGTAGGCGCTAAACCTAATAAACAGGCTTCTTGTTCTACTTTTATGCATACGTGCACATCGGCAAGGGTTGCCATAGTAGAGAGCGGGTTGCCCGTCATCGATATTATTTTTGCGCCAAGGCGTTTAAGCACCGGAATAATATTAAGTACTTCGCTGGTTTCGCCCGAGTTTGATATAAGCATAACCACGTCATTTTTGGTTATCATGCCTAAATCACCATGGCTTGCTTCGCCTGGGTGAACAAAAAAAGCAGGGCTGCCTGTACTTGCAAGGGTAGCAGCAATTTTATTACCAATATGGCCTGATTTACCCATGCCAATAACAATAATGCGGCCTTGGCAATCAAACATGAGCTGACACGCACTATGAAAGTTTTCGTCAACGTATTGTGTAATATCAGCAAGCGCTTGGCGTTCAATGTTTAATACGCGTAAACCTTGCTCTATAAAATTTAGTTGTGCCATTGTTACCCTACTTGACTAAAAATATAACCTTGGTACGCCAAAAATGCGATGAGTAATAGGCCACCTTCTACTCTATTGATACGCTGAGAACCTCTAAAGTTCAATGACATAATAATAAGCGCAAGCGTAGCACCTAACATAATAAGTATGTCGCGGTTTGCAAGTGACGGGTCAACCACTGATGGGTTAATAATACCTGCAAGTGGTAATACCGCTAAAATATTAAATATATTTGAGCCCACAATATTACCTAGGGCTAAATCATCTTCGTTTTTAAGTACACCCGCTACAGAAGCTGCAAGTTCAGGCAAGCTTGTGCCAATGGCGATAATGGTTAAGCCAATAACTAAGTCGCTTAAACCAAAGTATTTAGCAATATCGACTGCTGAACCAACTAAAAAGTGTGAGCTAACAGGCAATAAAACCATGCCGACAATTAGCCATAAAACGGCTTTTTTAGTTGGTACATCGTTAGGAACCTCATCGCAGGCTTCTGAAACAAAAGGGTCATCTTGATTTTTGGCGCGCAAAGAAACCACAATCAAGCCGCCAATAAACACAGCAAATGCAACTAGCAATGCCACCCCTTCGGTGAGTGAGAAGTAGTTGTCTGAAAATACATACCACGTAGCCAAGGATACCAGCATAACAAGCGGCATTTCGCGTTTTAAAGTGCTTGATGACACACTCAAAGGGCGTAGCAGCGCAGTAATACCTAACACAAGTAAGATGTTTGTTATATTTGAACCTACCGCGTTACCGACCGCTGTGTCGGTTTTATTTGCCAAAGCAGCCGAGGCCGATACCATCATTTCAGGGGCCGAAGAACCCATAGCAACAACCGTTAAGCCAACAATTAAAGTAGGGACTCCAAAGTTTTTAGCAAGCGCTGCCGCACCGTATACAAATCGGTCGGCGCTCCACACAAGTGCAGCAAAACCAAGAATTAAAATAACAAACGAGGTAACCATTATGTTAAGCCAGATGTTCAAAATACAGATGGCGCGAATAGTAACAAAAGCCAACATGAAAGTATAAGCAAAAGAGCAGGGTCTACTATTGCAGTGCGTGAATTTTATGCGCTTAAGCAAAGGTTAAGGCAGTTTACTTCAGCCTTAGAGCGCTTTTTGTAGGCGTATTACAAAATCTTACGAATTGTTTTTTCCATCTTGGCTAAAAAACCCTTAAAATAGGAGCACGAGTGAACATTGTTACGGAGAGCGACTTGTCGCAATCAATAGTAGAAGTCAAGGATGTTAGCTTTTCGCGAGGCGATAGAACCATATATAAAAATATGAGTTTTAGTGTTCCTAAAGGTAAGATAACAGCGATTATGGGGCCAAGCGGAATTGGCAAAACCACAATGCTACGCTTAATTGGTGGGCAGCTTAAGCCTGACGCCGGCGATATTTTATTCGAAGGTGGCAGTATTCCTAGTATGTCGCGCAAAGAGTTATATGCGGCACGAACCAAAATGAGCATGCTGTTTCAAAGCGGTGCGTTATTTACTGATATGTCGGTATTTGACAACATTGCATTTCCTCTGCGAGAGCACACCAAGTTAAGTGAAGCGTTAATTAAACTAGTCGTATTAATGAAACTGCAAGCGGTGGGTTTACGCGGTGCTAAAGATTTAATGCCTTCTGAGCTTTCTGGTGGTATGGCTAGACGAGCAGCACTTGCACGTGCTATTGCACTGGACCCAGAACTTATTATGTATGATGAGCCTTTTGCCGGCCAAGACCCAATATCTATGGGTGTATTGGTAAAGCTTATTAAGTCGTTAAATGAAGTGCTAGGTTTATCATCCCTTATTGTAACCCACGATGTGACGGAGGTAATGAGTATTGCCGATCACGTTATTATTATTGCCGATCAAGGCGTAATAGGGGCAGGGACACCGGATGAAATGCGTAATCATGAATCTCCATTAGTACAGCAGTTTTTAAAAGGGTTATCGGATGGGCCTGTGCCATTTCATTATCCTGCACAAACGTATGCTGATGAGCTGTTAGGAGAAAACGCTTAATGTTGGATTTATTTCAAAAGTTAGGTCATAAAACGCTGGGGCGTTTTGCTGCATTAGGGCGCTCTGCCAACATGCTTTTTAATGCATTGTGGAATGTACCTAACTTTAAAAAAGGCACACCGCTGTTAGTGCGCCAACTTTATATGGTTGGTTCGCAATCATTATTAATTATTATGGTGTCGGGTTTGTTTATTGGTATGGTGCTTGCGCTGCAAGGTTACACTGTATTGGTTGGCTATGGCGCCGAAGACAGCCTAGGCCCATTAGTTGCGCTTAGTTTATTACGCGAACTAGGCCCGGTGGTTACAGCGCTATTATTTGCTGGTCGCGCTGGAAGTGCGCTAACGGCAGAAATAGGCTTAATGAAAGCCACCGAGCAACTCTCTTCACTAGAAATGATGGCCATTGATCCTCTCAAGCGCATTATTGCACCGCGTTTTTGGGCAGGTTTTATTAGTATGCCATTGCTTGCACTTATTTTTTCTGCGGTTGCTATTATCGGTGCTCATTTAGTTGGGGTTGATTGGTTAGGCGTAGATACCGGCAGCTTTTGGTCGATAATGCAATCGCAAGTATCGTTTCAAGAAGATGTATTAAACGGCATGATAAAAAGTTTTGTATTTGCCATGGTAGTGACCTGGATTGCGCTTTATAAGGGCTACGACTGTACCCCAACCTCAGAAGGGATCAGTAAAGCAACAACAGAAACAGTCGTACACTCATCACTGGCAGTATTAGGGTTTGACTTTATTTTGACAGCGGTAATGTTTACCAGCTAATAGGGTATAGATAATGAATTCACGGAAATTAGAGATTTTAGTTGGCTTTTTTGTCGCATTAGGCATTTTAGCGTTTGCAATGTTAGCACTTAAAGTGGCTAATTCGGGTATTAGCGGGTCGGGCGAAACCTACACGTTAAATGCAAAGTTTGAAAATATCGGCTCACTTAAAGCGCGTGCACCGGTAAAAGTAGGCGGTGTAGTGATTGGCCGTGTTGAATCTATTTATGTACACCCACAGGAGTTTTTGCCTGTGGTAAATATGACGATAGATGCACAGTATTTATGTCGTTTTTCAGACACTAGCTCAATCTCAATTTTAACATCGGGTATTTTAGGGGAGCAGTACTTAGGTATTCACCCTGTTATTTCTCCTAATGCAGCAGAGCAGCGCTGTTTAGGTGAAACAGTAACCGAAAACGCACAAGATCAAGCAATCGATGAGTTATTTGGCGTAGAGAGCAAAGCGTTAGGTGATGGTGATTCAATCACAGATACTAAGTCTGCACTTGTTTTAGAAGAGTTAATTGGGCAGTTTTTATTCAACCAAGGTAGTGAGTAATTATTATGTTGAAACAGTTTTTAGCCGTTATTGCACTTGGTGCAACCCTAGCTGTGCAAAGTGTTAGCGCAGCCGAAGTTAAACTGACAGATCCTAACAAAATGGTGCGTCAGGTAGCAGAGCATACATTTGAGCGCATTAAAAAAGATCAACCGCTTATCACTAAAGATAAAGAGCACCTTCGTGTTATTGTAGAAGAAGAGCTGATGCCTTACATAGACTACAAATATGCAGCACTTCGTGTGTTGGGTAGTGAAGTGTCTAAAGTGCGTGCAATTACCGATGAAGCCGAAAAAGCCAAAGCAATTAAAGATATCCAAGAATTTATTGGCGCGTTTAGAGGCTATTTAGTTGCTACTTACGCGGGGGTATTTACTCAATACACTGACCAACATGTAGAATTTGGCGCAGAGCAACCATTTAAAGGCAAAGATGTAGTTGTAGTAAAAACTAAAATTACAGAAGATGGCAAGCCTGACATAAAAATTGATTTTAAAGTGCGTGAAGATCGCAGCGGCGAGTGGCGCGCATACGATATGATTGCAGAAGGAATTAGCTTACTCGATGCAAAACAAAGTGAGCTACAAGGTATTTTACGCCAGCAAGGTATTGCACACGTAAGCAAATTACTAGAGCAAAAGAGCCAGTTACCTGTGCAATTTAGAGGCAACAACAGCAATGACTAAATTGGCAATTAGCCAAGTAGATGAGCAGCACTATAGGGTAAGTGGTGAACTTACCCGCAGCTCAATTGGCAATGAACAGCTTCTGAACGCCAAGTCACTAAGTAAGCATAAAACCATCTATTTTGATCTTTGTGAGGTAATGAGGGTTGACACAGCGGGCTTAGCTTGGTTAATTCACTCTTTTGCTAAATTTAAGCAACAGGGCACACGCCTTGAATTGCAAAATCCACCTGAGCAATTGCAAAATTTAATGCAGTTGGGTCAGGTAACAACTTTATTTGAGTGAGAGTTATGGAAACTAGCCAAGTCGAAACATTATTACGCGACGAACTTCAATTATCTGAAGTAAAAGTAAAAGCCAATGGTAGCCATTATGAAGTAATTGCAGTAGGTGAGTGCTTTGACGGTTTAAGCCGCGTTAAAAAGCAACAGCTAGTTTATGGCCCATTAATGAATACTATTTCAGACGGTACAATTCACGCTGTATCAATTCGTGCATTTACGCCAACTGAGTGGAAGCGTGAACAAAAATTTATTTTACCTCAATAGTTAAGGCCTCTTAATGGATCAGTTTGTAATTCAAGGTGGCACTTCACTTGCGGGTGAAGTAACTATTTCTGGCGCTAAAAATGCCGCATTACCAATTTTGTTTGCCGCACTGCTTGCCGATGGTAAAAGTACATTTACGAATGTTCCTCGCCTTCGCGATATTGTGACCACTGAGGCGCTTTTAAGCACCTTAGGCGCAACTGTAAATTGGCAAGGCGATACACTGTATATTGATGGCGCGACCGTTAATAAAACGCTTGCTCCTTATGATTTAGTTAAGCAAATGCGTGCCTCTGTTTTGGCACTTGGGCCATTAGTGGCGCGTTTTGGTGAGGCGCAGGTATCGCTACCTGGTGGCTGTGCTATAGGTGCACGTCCGGTTGATATACATATTCAAGGTTTAGAGCGCATGGGCGCACAAATAAACGTTGAAAACGGTTATATCAATGCAAAGGTAGAAGGTCGCCTTAAAGGCGCTGAAATTTTCATGGAAATGGTCAGTGTTGGCGCAACCGAAAACTTACTAATGGCCGCAGCACTTGCCGATGGTAAAACGGTGCTTGAAAACGCAGCACGCGAGCCCGAAATTATTGACCTTGCCAATTGCCTAATTGCTATGGGTGCAAAAATTACTGGTGCAGGTACAAGCCGTATAGAAATTGACGGCGTAGAGCGTTTAGGTGGCTGTGAGCACAGCATTTTACCTGATCGCATTGAAACGGGCACTTTTTTAGTTGCAGCAGCGATGGCTGCAGGCGAAGTACTTTGTAAAAAAACAGATTTTCATTCACTTGAGCCTGTTATTGAAAAATTACGTGCCGCGAATGCATTAGTTGAAGTAAACGATGACAGCATTTATTTAGATATGCGTAATCGTGAGCTCAAAGCCGTTAATATTAAAACCATGCCACACCCTGGTTTTCCAACCGACATGCAAGCGCAGTTCACCGCGTTAAATGTAGTGGCTAATGGTAGTGCAACAATTACCGAAACCATTTTTGAAAACCGCTTTATGCACGTACCAGAGTTACAACGCATGGGCGCTAATATCCGTTTAGAAGGGCACACCGCTATTTGTGGTGAAACGCAAAGTTTAAGTGGCGCACAAGTAATGGCAACCGATTTACGCGCCTCTGCAAGCTTAATTTTGACCGGTATTGTGGCGCAAGGTGAAACGGTAGTCGATCGTATTTACCACGTAGACCGAGGCTATCAACGCATTGAAGATAAACTCAGTGGCTTAGGTGCCAATATTAAGCGCAGAAGTAGCTAATACCCATTCGCAATAATATTTATTTGTTTTGAGGTGAGAGCATGCTCGCTTAATTAAGCGCGCTGGGTTAAACACAGTTTACTTTAGACATAAAAAAGGTCGGATACGCGTATTGCTATCCGACCTTTTTATTGCCATTTTGGTTAGAGTTTAGTTTCGAGCTCTGCAACTCTAACCATTATTTTTTCTACTTTACCGTTTCGGTACAGCTCAAATTCTATTTCTTTACCGGGCTGTGTATTGCCTATTTTTTCGAGTACTTTTTGCGGGTTGGCGACACTTAACCCTGCAATTTTAATAACGATGTCTTGCTCTTCAATGCCAGCTTGCCATGCAGGACCTAATGGGTCTAAATTGGTGATGCGCATACCAGCAACCTCAGTAAGGCTGTCGTTTACCTCTTTGCCCGTGCTATCAACCGCAGTGCCTTCAAAGCCTAAATAGCCACGCACTACACGGCCATGGCGTATTAGCTTTGCCATTACTTCTTTAGCGAGCGAATAGGGAACAGCAAAAAATATTCCTTGGATATTAAGATTTTCACGAGTTTTAAACTGCGCAGACGTGATCCCCACTAAATCACCATTTGAATTAACCAAAGCACCGCCAGAGTTACCTACATTTATAGCAGCATCCATTTGCAGTAAGTTGTTATAAGGGCTATCGGTAATTTTTTGTTTACCGGTGGCACTAATTATACCTTGGGTGATGGTTTGCCCTAAATTGAGTGGGTTACCAATGGCCAGCACTACATCACCTACACTGGTGGTGTAATTATCGTTTACGGGGATCACCGGCAGGTGGTCGGCGTTAATTTTTAATAAGGCTAAATCGGTAATGGTGTCAAAGCCAATTAACTGCACATCAAAAAAGCGTCGGCCATCGGTTAAAATAACCAAGATTTGATCTGCATTATTTATAACGTGGTAGTTAGTTAATATGTAGCCGTCTTGCGCCATAATTACGCCAGAGCCAAGCTCTTGAACGGTGTTTTGTTGCTTATAGCGAGGCTCTTTAGAAATGCTTTCTGAAAAAATAGTTACTACCGACGGTGCAGCACGTTTAACTGCGTCAGCAAAACTAAGGTGATTCGAGCTCATAGCACTGGGCAAGGGAACATTAGGGAGTAAAGAGGCGCGCATTTTAGGGCTGAAAAAAACCACTAAAAAAGCGATACCTAAACCGACAAACAAAGGGGGAAGTACAAATTTTAGTAATTTCAGCACGAGATTCTTATTGTTAGTGAGCAATTCTTTATGATGGCACAAAAAAAATAACAGCGCCAAGTGCTGCTGTTATTTTTATTGCTTATTTATAACGTGTTACTTATTGGATAAGTACAAAGATAGACTCTCTGCCACGCTTAACGCCAAGTACAATATTACCTTGGGTATCTTCGATAATTTTGTTCATTTGACGAATGTTTTCTACACGTTGGCGGTTAACTTGAACAATCACATCACCTTCTTCAAGACCAACACGTGCAGAAGGAGAACGCGGATCTACTGTGGCGACTTCAATACCTTTAGTGCCATTTTTTTGCACGTTTTCAAGCGTTGCACCTTGGAATGCAGGATGCAGTTCATCGCCTGCGGCGGTTACACCCGATGCACCATCAAGCGTTACTTTAATAGTTTTTACTTTGCCATCGCGGTAAATACCTAATTTAACTTCGCGTCCTTCACCTAACGTTGCTATTTTACTGCGCAGCTCGTGGAAGCCACTAATATCGCTGCCATTAATACTAATAATAACATCGCCAGCTTTAATACCTGCTTTGCTTGCTGCGGTATCATCCATTACTTGCATAACGTAAGCACCTTGTTTAACGTCAAGTTGCTGTGCTTTTGCAAGGCCTGCATCAAGTGGGCGGCCAGAAATACCCAGTGAGCCACGGCGTACTTCGCCATGTTCAATAATTTGGTCGACTAAGTTTTTCATCATATTTGATGGAATGGCAAAGCCAATACCAACATTTCCACCCGAGGCACCTAAAATAGCAGTATTAATACCAATGAGTTCGCCATTTAGGTTAACTAAAGCGCCTCCTGAGTTACCTTGGTTAATAGCTGCATCGGTTTGAATAAAGTCTTCGTAGCCTTCAATATTTAAACCACTACGCCCTAATGCACTTACAATGCCCGAGGTTACTGTATGGCTTAAACCAAATGGATTACCAATTGCTACTGCAAAGTCGCCGACACGCAATTTATCTGAATTTGCCAGCTTAACTTCGGTTAAGTCATCTGCATCTATTTGTAATAGCGCAATATCAGACTCTTTATCGGTACCAATTTTGGTGGCTTCAAATTCACGGCCGTCTTCTAGCGTTACCACCATTTTTTCGGCATCTTGAATTACGTGGTTATTTGTTACTACATAGCCTTCGTCGGCATCAATAATAACCCCTGAGCCTAAACCACTAAATTGGCGCTTTTGACTACGTGGCTGAGGGTTTCCAAAAAAGTATTCAAGCGGGTCTGCACGGCGGCGCACTTCTTTTGAGCCAGAAACCTGAATGCTCACAACGCCAGGGGTAATTTGCTCAAGCATAGGCGCAAGTGTGGGCAATTGTTGGCCGTTAACTGCAATAGGCAGTTTTGCATAAGAGGCCATTGGGCTTAGTAATAAGCTTGTAGATAAGATTGCAGCACTAATAAGTGATAATTTCATTTTCATAGTCAGGGTGTACTCCACATCACAGGAAAAGCAAAAAGGCTGCATAAGCAGCCTTTTCGAATTTAAATATAAAGCTGTTACATTTAAAGACTATGGGGTCAAAAAAAAGTTCCTCAAGATAGCACTAACATTTTAGCGTGCTCAGTGTGTTAAGAGGCTTTTGCAGGTTTTGTATCGCCATTTTGCCCTGCAAATAAACCAGACTCACCCGAGACGTAATCGGCAGGTTGTGCTTGTGCAGATGAACGGTCAACCTCGCGCTCTTTTAAAGACGCTTGTAATTGCTCTGTTGTTTCTTTAGAGAAAAACGGCTCGCTAGGCGCTTTGTTTTTATCATCAAGTAAGAGTTGATTGGTTTCTTCAACATGGCTGAGTAGTTGGTCGTAGTTTTCTTTCATTTTATTCACAAGCTTACCTGTGCTTGCTAAATGATCGGCCACATCTTGGCGATACTGCTCAAGCGCGTTTTGTGCTTGCTCGGCTTGTTCTTTTAATTCATCTTGCTTAAATTGCTTTTTAGTAACGAATGCACCAACAAAAAATGCCACTACAGCAGTAATAATAATTAAACCTACCCACGTAACTGTGCCCATAACTTTACCCCTTTGGGAAAAAATATCTAATAATGCCTGATTCAAATATAAATCATCCTGTGGGTAATATACCCCGAGTTAAGATGCGTGTTAATATGTTGTGCAAATTAAACTGTGTTTAAAATGTAATTAGATATGACTCCTTGGCAAACTTACCAGCAAGATCTTAAGCGCGATGACTTTGTACATGACCAAGCACAAGAAAATGCAGTGCGCCATTTACAACGTTTATACGATGACCTCACAAATAAAAAACCACAGCAACAAGGCTTTTTTGCAAAGTTGTTTAATAAAAGCGAACCTGAGTCAATTAAAGGGCTTTATTTTTGGGGTGGTGTAGGGCGTGGTAAAACCTATTTAGTAGATACCTTTTACGAAGCGCTGCCAGGTGAGCGTAAAATGCGCGTGCATTTTCATCGCTTTATGCACCGAGTTCACGATGAACTAAAAAAGCTAAATAATAAAAGCAATCCACTGGAAATTGTTGCCGACATATTTAAAGCTCAAACCGATATCATCTGTTTTGATGAATTCTTTGTTCAAGATATTACAGATGCCATGTTACTCGGCGGCTTAATGCAGGCATTATTTGCACGCAATATAGTATTAGTCGCTACCTCTAATATAGTGCCTGATGATTTATATAAAAACGGCTTACAGCGTGCGCGTTTTATTCCGGCCATTGAACTGGTAAAAGCGAACACAGAAATAGTAAATGTAGACTCTGGTATTGATTATCGCTTGCGTACACTTGAGCAAGCCGAAATATTTCACAGCCCGTTAGATGAGCAAGCCGATAAAAACTTATTTGAATATTTTGATAAGCTCTCGCCAGAGGCGGGGGAGCTTGATCAACCCATAGAAATAGAAGGGCGCTTAATCAACACACGCAAAGTGGCCAAGTGTGTAGTGATGTTTGAATTTAGCGAATTGTGCGAAACCGCACGTAGCCAAGTCGACTACATGGAAATTAGCCGCTTATATAACACTGTTATTATTTCTAATGTTAAACAGCTTGGACAAAATAATGATGATGCAGCTAGGCGCTTTATCGCTTTAGTGGATGAGTTTTACGAACGCCATGTAACATTAATTATTTCGGCTGAAAAACCGATCACGCAGCTTTATACCCAAGGCAATCTTAACTTTGAATTTAAGCGCTGCATTAGCCGCCTGCAAGAAATGCAGTCTTTAGAGTATTTAGCAAAAGAGCATTTAGCATAGCGCTAATACGACTGTATCGACTCTTTAAAGTGGCCTTATTGTTGTTTTTATATAAATGCATAAGTTTTTGTAATTTTCTTGTGGAAAAAACAACCGCTCGGTAGCAATGTGTTTTAAGTGCTGGTATACTCCCGCGTCTGCCACGTTGCGTTCTATGTCCTCATATAGTTTAGCCACTTGTGAGCGGCGCTAAAGTCTAAAACTCGAAGGGGTTATAGCATACTTAGAGCGGTAGTTAATAATAACTGCCTGTGGTTTTAATTGAAAAACATTGGATTTTTATAAATGAAAACGTTTGTTGCTAAACCAGAAACAGTAAAACGTGACTGGTACGTAGTTGACGCTGAAGGTAAAACTTTAGGTCGCATCGCTACTGAAATCGCTCATCGCCTACGCGGTAAGCACAAAGCTGAATACACTCCACACGTAGATACTGGTGATTACATCATCGTTATCAACGCTGAGAAAGTTACTGTAACTGGTAACAAATTCAAAGATAAAGTGTACTACGCTCATACTGGTTTCCCAGGTGGTCTTAAGTCTACTACTTTTGATAAACTTCAAGCTGCAAAGCCTGAAATGATCATCGAAAAAGCTGTTAAAGGCATGTTGCCACGTGGTCCTTTAGGCCGCGCTATGTACCGTAAACTTAAAGTTTACGCAGGTACTGAGCACAACCATGCTGCACAACAGCCTCAGGTTCTAGACATTTAAGGAGCACTATCATGGCAAATCAATACTACGGTACAGGTCGTCGTAAAAGTTCAAGTGCTCGCGTATTCTTACGCCCAGGCACTGGTAACATCGTAATCAACAAGCGCTCTTTAGAAGAGTACTTTGGTCGCGAAACAGCACGCATGGTTGTTCGTCAAGCTCTTGAGCTTGTTGACATGACTGAAAAATTTGACCTTCACATCACCGTTGCCGGTGGTGGTACAACTGGTCAAGCTGGTGCTATCCGTCACGGTATCACTCGTGCACTTATGGAGTTTGACGAGTCATTACGTCCACAACTTCGTAAAGCAGGTTTTGTTACACGTGATGCACGTAAAGTTGAACGTAAGAAAGTGGGTCTTAAGAAAGCGCGTAAGCGTCCACAGTTCTCAAAACGTTAATTTTTACGTTATCAAGAATTCAAAAACCCAGCTTATGCTGGGTTTTTTGTTTTTGGCATTAAAATTTAAGTACTTACCTACCTCAAGCCTGCTTTTTTAAGGCTAGGCGCTGATCATATTTTATAAATACTGCGTATTTAATGTACGAAAGCTTTAAAATACCCATTTCGCTGCAAAAAAGTTAAATAATTATCGCAATTAGTGTAAATCCATCAGTTAATTGGTGGAATTTTTTGCTACAATTGGCTGGCAAGTAGTATGAGCAAGTTCAACATCACCATGTACAGTTTATCTGTTTCCTCGTAGTGGGGTTGATCTTGGTCAGTATATTGTTTTTACAGAAGCGCTATTATAGTCATTCGGCTTTATTCTCGAGCTTACTTTATCAAACTATTGATCAAGTCGGGTTATTCGAGCGTGAGGCTGTGAATAACCTTGTTTTAATCAAGGGTTTTAATTATGATCGCTTCTATTTTAAAAATTTCGAAAAATTAACCTGCTGTAACTGATGTTCTCAATATAGCAAGTGTTGAGAATCATAGTGGAGATAAGTGGATGAGCAATGCGCCTGTAGACAATGGCCGACGTCGCTTTTTAACCATAGCTACCTCTGTTGTAGGTGGTGTTGGTGCGGCTGGGGCTGCTGTTCCTTTTATTGCGTCTTGGAATCCAAGTGAGCGAGCTAAATCTGCGGGTGCGCCTGTAGAAGTAGATATCAGCAAACTTGAGCCAGGACAATTAATACGTGTCGAGTGGCGTGGTAAACCTGTATGGGTTGTATCACGTACCCCTAAAATGCTTGAGCAGATGAAAGAACATGAAGGTCAACTTCGTGATCCGCAATCGCAAGAGCCACAACAACTAGAATCATCAACAAATGATTACCGTTCATTACGCCCAGAGATTTTTGTCGCTGTTGGTATTTGTACGCATTTAGGGTGTTCTCCAGGCTTTTTCCAAGGTAACTTTAGTGAAAAAGTTGAAGGGACAGATGATGGTTTTTACTGTCCATGTCACGGTTCTAAATTTGATATGGCTGGGCGAGTATTTCAATCAGTTCCTGCACCATTGAACTTAGAAGTACCACCTTATACTTTTCTTGATGAAACCACTATTTTAGTGGGCGAAGAAAAAGGGGTAGCCTAATGTTTGGTAAAATTGTTAGTTGGATTGACGACCGTATCCCAATGACACGTGTTTGGAACATGCACATTGCACAGTATCCAGCACCTAAAAACTTTAACTTCTGGTACTTTTTTGGCTCGCTAGCCATGTTAGTACTAGTAAACCAAATACTTACTGGTATTTGGTTAACGATGAACTTTGTTCCCTCTTCTGAAGGCGCTTTCGCATCAGTAGAGTACATCATGCGTGATGTTGAATACGGTTGGTTATTACGTTATTTACACTCAACGGGTGCATCTGCGTTTTTCATCGTTGTTTATATGCATATGTTCCGTGGCATGATCTACGGCTCTTACCAAAAACCACGTGAATTACTGTGGTTGTTCGGTATGTTTATTTTCTTAGCATTAATGGCTGAAGCCTTCATGGGTTACTTACTACCATGGGGTCAAATGTCGTTCTGGGGTGCGCAGGTAATCATTTCGTTATTCGGGGCTATTCCGGTAATTGGTGATGACTTAACACTTTGGATCCGTGGTGACTACGTAATATCGGGTGCAACGCTTAACCGCTTCTTTGCATTACACGTTATTGCACTACCATTGGTTATTGTAATTTTAGTGTTCTTACACATTGTTGCGCTGCACGAAGTGGGCTCTAACAACCCAGACGGTGTTGAAATAAAACGCAAAAAAGGCACTGTGGCTGAAGAAGATAAGTCTAAATTTAAATTCCATGAGTATTACACCGACAAAAAAGACATTGTTGATGCGATACCGTTCCACCCGTACTACACAGTAAAAGATATTGTGGGCGTGGTTGGTTTCTTAATCTTGTTCTGTTGGGTTGTATTCTTTATGCCTGCGATGAATGGTTTCTTCCTAGAAGCGCCAAACTTTGAAGCAGCAAACCCACTTAAAACGCCAGAGCACATTTTCCCAGTTTGGTACTTTACGCCATTCTATGCAATCTTACGTGCAATCCCTGATAAGCTTATCGGTGTTGCGGCAATGGGTGCGTCAATTGTGGTACTCGCATTGTTACCGTGGATTGACCGTGGTCGTGTTAAATCGGTTCGTTACCGTTGTGGTTTCCACAAATGGAACATTGCAGGTTTTGTTGTAACTTTCGTTCTTTTAGGTTGGGTGGGTGCAACGCCACAAACTGATATGAAAACGATAATTTCTCAAATCTGTACTGTGACTTACTTTATGTTCTTCGTACTGTTATTTATATACAGTAAGAATGAAAAAACTAAGCCATTGCCTGAGAGGTTAACGAAATGATGAAAAAGCTACTTATTGGTGTATTTGCTTTATCAGTAAACTTGCTGCCTAACATGGTTATGGCTGCGGGTCCTTCGGTTCCTCTTATGGAAGCGGGTAACGATATATCTGATCAGCCTTCTTTGCAGCGCGGCGCAAAGTTGTTCATGAACTACTGTCTTGGTTGTCACCAAATGCAGTATCAACGTTATGAACGTACTTTCCGTGATATTGGTATTCCAACCGAGCTTGGCAAAGAGCAATTGATTTTTGATGGTTCAAAAGTAGGTGGCCATATTCTTAACGCTATCGCAAAAGAAGATGCTGCTAAATGGTTTGGTGCGGCTCCGCCGGATCTAACCAATGTGGCGCGTGTGCGTGGCAGTGATTGGATTTACACTTACTTAAAATCGTTTTATAAAGATGAATCTCGTCCGTTTGGCGTAAATAATACGTTATTCCCATCGGTGGGTATGCCACATGTTCTTCAAGAACTACAAGGTTTACCAACACCTATCATTGAAGAAGTTGAACAACATGGTCAAACAGTGACTAAAGTTGTTGGTACTGAAACAGATGGTAAGGGCGAATTAAGCGTTGATGAATACGATCAAGCGGTTCGTGATTTAACGAATTTCTTAGAGTATGTAGGTGAACCTACACGCCTTGAGTCAGAAGCGTTAGGTATTAAGGTAATTGGATTTTTAGTTATCCTGTTTATCTTGGCATTTATGCTTAAGAAAGAATACTGGAGAGATGTTCATTAATTTGAGCATTTTACAAGGTAATTTTGCAATAGGGGCTTAAGCCCCTATTGCTGTTTTAGTTATTTAATGGAGGTATAGGCATGGCCGTAGCTGCCAATAAGCGCCCTGTAATGACCCTTTTTTCTGGTGCTAACTGTATGTATAGCCACCAAGTACGTATTGTACTTGCAGAAAAAGGTGTAAGTGTAGATATTCATTTGGCTGAAAAGGATAACTTGCCAGAGGCACTTCACGAAATTAACCCTTACGGTACAGTACCCACACTGATTGACCGTGAGCTTGGCTTATATCAGGCAAACATCATCATGGAATACCTTGATGAACGTTTCCCTCATCCTCCACTAATGCCTGTGTATCCGGTAATGCGTGGTCGTAGCCGTTTAATGATGCACCGTATTGATACTGATTGGTACAGCCTTGCTGAAAAAATCATTAACAATACAGCAGATGCTGCACAAGCTCGTAAAGAGTTAACTGAAGCGTTACTTGCAATTGCACCAATCTTTAACGAAGCTCCATACTTTATGAGTGAAGAGTTTAGCTTAGTGGATTGTTATTTAGCACCACTATTATGGCGTTTACCAGAGTTTGGTATTGAGCTTAATGGCTCTGGCGCTAAAGAGCTAAAAGAGTACATGATCCGCTTATTTGAGCGTGAGTCATTCCAAGCTTCTTTAACTGAAGCAGAGCGTGAGATCCGTTTATAATGACGCCTAATCGTCCTTATTTACTACGTGCTTTTTTTGATTGGATCGTAGATAACGACTGCACACCACATTTAGTGGTTGATGCGCAGTACCCAGCAGTACAAGTGCCTACGCAGTTTGTACAAGATGGCCAAATAGTGCTTAATATTAGCCCTTCTGCCGTTACTGGGTTTTCGTTAGATATGGAACAACTAAGCTTTAATGCGCGCTTTGGTGGACAGCCAATGCAAGTATATGTGCCTTTAGGTGCGGTGCTTGCTATTTATGCGCGTGAAAATGGCGAAGGCACAGTCTTTACTGCAGATGAGTTTTTAGAGGACGAAGACGATTTTGCACCTGACCTTGAAAGTGTGGAAACATCAGATGAAATTATTGATGAAACCCCGCCAGAAAAGCCAGAAAAGAAAAAAGGCTCACATTTACGCGTTATCAAGTAACGCTTAAATACAAAAAAACCGCTAATTAAGCGGTTTTTTTATGTGCCTCATAAACGGCTTTTTATGTATTTTATAAATATTCAAACACTTTAATAACGCGCTCTACACCCGATACATTGCGTGCAATGTTAACCGCTTGGTTAGACTCAGATTCAGATACTAATCCCATTAAAAATACTTCAGCGTTTTCGGTCACTACTTTAATATTATTACTCGGTATATCTTTAGCAGTTAAAAGCTGCGCTTTTACTTTAGAGGTTAGCCACGAATCGTGTGTTTGTGTGGTAATACCAATATTTGAGCCAATTCTAATTTGGTTATGTATTTTACGTATACCTGAGAGCCCCTCAATGCTCTGCTGAGCTTGGTTTTTCATTTCTTGATTGGCAACCTGACCTACCAGTAAAACAATGCCATTAACGCTTATAGCGTCTACATTGGCGAACTTTTCTAGTCGTTCAACTTCACTAAGCGCAATACTGGCTTTAATTTCTATATTATTGTCGTCTATTTGCGATCCAATGGTGCGGCGATCATTTGCTGCTGTTACTGCACCAGCTGTTCCTGCAACCACTGCGGCTGCACAGCCTTGCAGTAAAACAACAGTACCTAAAACAATAAGAGAGCGTTTAAACATAATTTTCATCCTGCGGGAAAAGAGTTAAATCAACCAGTTCACTTAAGCAATGTAAGTTAACTAAGTGAGATTCAATAATGCGGCTAGGGCGCTTAGAAGGCGTACGAATTTCTACATCATTAGGGCCTAATAAGCCAACGAGTTCTCCACCATCGTCACCTACCATCACTATGACCTTCATATCTTTAGTAAGTGCCGCTTCTACAGCAGAAATAATATGTTTTTCGTTGCCATTAATTGCTAACGCCAGCAGTAAATCGCCTTGTTGTGCAAAGGCACGTACTTGGCGAGCAAAGGTATCATGCTCATCTACTTGGCTACTTTGCCCTAAATTGATGTTTTCTTGAGATAGCGCAATAGCAGGTAAACAGGGGCGCTCTGTTTCGTAGTGATTAACTAATACGCCGGCCATGTGCTGCGCTAGCATATGGCAGTTTGCCGTGCCACAGCAAAGGAGTTTGTTACCATTAATTAAACTTTGTGCAATGGTAAATGCCGCAGACTCTAGTGCGCTTGGCAGTACTTCGCCTGCTGCTATTTGTACTTGAATGCTTTCTGTAAAAATTTCTTTAATTGTATCTTGCATAGACTACCAATAATTTATTCGTCATTTTTGTTTGTTGCTGGGCGTTTTACTAATCTGTTTGCGTGGTGTTAAAGTACGCTTTTGATCCAATTTATATTGCCAGAGCCTTCACCTGTAATGGCAACATAGTCGACTCTTATAGGCTGATTAGTTAAGTTTTTTGCTGCCAAGTAGTGATAAATAGTGCGTTTTAGTCGTGCTTGTTTTTGTGCGCCAAGGGCATAATTTGCACCGCCTCTCGCATTGTTTTTACGAAACTTAACTTCTACAAATACAAGCGTATCGCCGTGTTTCATAATCACATCAAGCTCACCAAAGGGGCAGTAATAATTACGCTCAATAGGCGTAAGCCCTTCACGGGTTAAGTATTTTTCTGCTTGGCGTTCATAGTACTGGCCTTTTTCTCGGCTATTTTGCCACAGCTCTTTAAACCACGACATAGCCGCTCCAGATTAATCAAACGTAAGCGTAGTGCTTTCGTTGGCTGATTGCATAAATAAAGGCACGGGCTGCTTTGTTTCTAGCTGTACGGCTTTTATGCGTCTATTTGTGTATTGTGCCCAATCAAGCGTACGCTCTATGTGTCCGCTTGTATTTACCGAAAGCTTTCCACTTAAACCTGTAAACTTATTACCGGGCATTACACTCAATTGCCTAATGTCGCTTAGCACCGACACGGCATCGTAAGCCATAGCAAATAGGCGTTGGCTTATATCGGCATTTTCAGGCCACAGCGTGTTGTATTGGTTGCGTAAATTATGTTGTTTAACTGTCGCATTAAGCATCCACGGAAGCTCTGTAAAGTAAAGCCCTTCTAAATCGCCTTTATCGGTGCGATCTATTTGTTTACTATGGCTTTTAGAGCTGGCATAAAGCGGGATCCGCTGTGCAAAAGTACTTACATTTACATCTAAATAAGGTTTTATCAGGCGTGTTTCTATAGCGTCGCCTAAAATGTATATGGCATCAATATCGCTACGAGAGCGGGTTTCACTTTCTACTTCTTGTTTAAATAAAGACTTAACCGTTTTAATACGCTGCTTAGATTTATCAACCTCTAACAAGCTTGTAATTGTGTTTGGCATATCTTTGTTATCGTTATAAAACCCAATTTGCGGTTTTGTTTCGCTATAGCGCTGCCACTGAATATTAAAGTAATCAACCAAACGCTGACCATTGGCATTATTAGGCGCTAATAACATAGGCTTTTGATAACCTTTAGCTAAAAAGTGCTCCAGCGCTTGCTGCACTTCATGCTCAGGGTTTAAAGCAAAAAAGTAATGTTGCAGCGAGAGTCGCTCACCATCAAATGTATTTAAGTGTAATGTAGGGGTATCAATAAGTGTTTTAGCTTGCGCAAGTTTATCTATATTCGCTTTTAATAATGGCCCAATCACAAAGTCTGGATTAAATTGGCTCAGCTGCTCGCTTAGCACTTGGGTTGCAAGGTTCTCATCTATAAAAACAGTGTCGCTAATACTTTGCTTATCAAGCCCTGCCAAAATGCCGGCTTTTAGGGCGTCACCTAAACGCTCATTTGCGCCTGATTGCGGTAAAAGTACAGCTAAACGCTCTATATTAACTGGTGCTAGGTCGGCTAGGGCTTCATCTTGCTCGGGTAAAATAGCTACGGCAGGGTGCCCAGGGTAGCGACGGCGCCAATTATTGATGGCTTGGTCAAGCTCTACACCGCTATTTGCATATACCTGGTGGTACAAAGCTAAGTTAGTCCAACCTTGTTGAATAACAGAGCCACGATTAAAGCGCTCTAGCGCATAAGAAGACAGCTTTGTTAAGTTATCCCACAGCGCACTTTGCAGAGCAGGGATCTCAATATTGTTTTTATTCGCAGTTTCTGAGGCTCTAAAAAAATAAGGTGCGGCGCGCTTAGGAAAGTTTTGCGATGCATATATGCTAGCAGTTAAATATTGATGCCAAGCAAAGTGTTCAGGCTGTTTAAGTTGGCCATCGAGCGATTGCAAAATAACGAGCGCTTGGTCGTTTTTATTTTGCTGCTTTTGTGCATAAGAAATGTATAAGCGGTTTTGAATTTTATCTACACTTGGGGTTTGCTCAAGCTCATTACAAATGTTTTCAAGTAACGGCCAGCTTTGCTCAGAAATAGCCGCATCACGCGCACTATAAAGCAATTGAATTTTGTCGGCACCGGTACGATTAAGCGCTAATTTATAAATAGCATCGGCACTGGTTGCTTGATTTTGCAGCGCATTCGCACTGGTGTTAATGCTATCGCTATTTTTAGTTGGTTTTTCGGTTGTGCTACAGGCCGATAACCCTGACAATATAATTAATAGACTAACAAGTTTAAGTCGCACAATGATTTCCCAATACGTTAACGCGATTTGCTTATATTACTGACTGACGCAGGAGACCTCAATGTTAAATGAGGAGAATTCACATAAAATTGGCACTCTTTACATTGTTGCCACCCCAATTGGCAATTTTGACGACTTAAGCCAGCGTGCCATCGCGACATTATCGCAAGTTGACTTAATCGCTGCTGAAGACACGCGCCACACCGGTAAGCTACTAAGCCACTTTGGTATAAAGGCTAAAACTTTTGCACTACATGACCATAACGAAAAACAAAAAGCGCAGCAGATTATTGATTGGCTAAACGAAGGCAAAAATATCGCGCTAGTTTCAGATGCTGGCACGCCGCTGATAAGCGACCCAGGTTATGCCGTTGTAAACCTGTGCCGCGAGCAGGGCGCGCATGTAACACCCGTGCCCGGTGCGTGTGCTGCTATTACTGCAGTGTGTTGCTCAGGCCTGCCAACAGATCGCTTTCAGTTTATTGGCTTTACACCGGCTAAAAGTAAAGCCCGCCAAGATTTTTTCATAGAAGCTGTAAACTCAAGCATTACCAGCATAATGTACGAAAGCACCCACCGTATTATGGCAAGCCTAGATGATTTAGAAGCGGCATTAGGTAGTGAGCAACAAGTGGTTTTTGCAAAAGAGCTTACCAAAACCTTTGAAACCTTTTTTAATGGTAGCGTAAGTGAGTTAAAGCAGTTTTTAACTGATGACCCAACCAAGCAACGCGGCGAAATAGTGCTCATGTTGCCAGGTAAACCCAAGCAAGTAGATGATATACCGCCAGAGGCGCGTAAAATGCTGGCGCTACTTGAAAGCGAAATGCCGATGAAAAAAGCCTGTGGCATTGTTGCTGAATACTTTGGAATGAAGAAAAACGCCCTGTATAAAACAATTATTGACGAAAAAGAGTAAATCTTTACTGCGTACAAGGCACAGCTCATGTATACTGCGCGCCGAGTTAGCCAAGATAATCGCTGCCTGTGACGAAAATGATCAGGGGGAGGAAAGTCCGGGCTCCACAGGGCAGAGTGCCAGCTAACGGCTGGGGGGCGTGAGTCCACGACAAGTGCAGCAGAGAGAAGACCGCCAACCCTCGGGTTGGTAAGGGTGAAAGGGTGCGGTAAGAGCGCACCGGGCCGCTAGTAATAGTTGGTTGCAAGGTAAACTCCACTCGGAGCAAGACCAAATAGGGTTCCTTATGGCGTGGCCCACGTTGGAACCGGGTAGGTTGCTTGAGCCATAGAGCGATTTATGGCCTAGACGAATGATTATCACTTTCTTCGGAAAGGACAGAACCCGGCTTATATGGCTAACTCACTCATTCAAAAAAAAAGCCCGCAGTTAACGCTGCGGGCTTTTTGTGTTTAAAATTAAGATAAGTCATTAGTTTTTGGTTATCTGTTTGCAGTATTAGTTAGAATTTCAACAAAGAGTGATAACTAGGCTGTGAGAAATTATGATGTATGAAGTCAAGATTTGACCCCATCCTTTTTTCATCAATGAACGAAATTGTAACTGCTATAGAAAGCCATCATGGCGCAAGAACTTTACTATTTGGCCCAGCAGGAACAGGCAAAACTGCATTCGTAAATCATGTATGTGAAGAGGCTGGGTATGATCTAATTAGTGTTAAAGCTTCAGATATCTTGAGTAAGTGGGTTGGTGAAAGCGAGCAAAATATTAAGGAGCTATTTGTAAAAGCAACCGAGCAAGAAGCGGCCATTTTTATCGATGAAGCTGATAGTTTGTTTGCAAGTCGAGAGAGCGCTAAAAGCAACTGGGAAATTCAATCAGTTAACCAACTTTTATGTAATCTTGAGATGTTTGAATTTCCATTTTTTGCTGCCACTAACTTTAAAGATAAGTTAGATAAAGCTTTGCTAAGACGCTGTGATTTCAAGCTTGAACTGGATTACTTAACCGATCAGCAAGTGAAACATATGCTTTTAAAATTAACAGGTGAAAGGTCACTCCCGCCCAATAGCACAAAAATGCTTACTGAGTTAAATCGTTTAACCCCTGGTGACTTTAGTGTGATCGCCAGAAAAATGCGTTTTAGCAATAAATCACTGTCAACATCGGATGTATTAAACTACCTTTTTGAAGAGCAAAAGGTGAAAGGCTCAGCGCCAAGAAGGATTGGCTTTTAAACTAAGCTATTAAGAATGTTAATCTAAGCTTAAGTTATGTATGCTTGTAAAATTGATTGCAAAGTGATTTTAACTTAAATAAGTAGATGAAATGGAAAACTTAAATTCAATTACAAGACATCGAGCTTCAACCGCTGAGCACGATTCTTTGCTTGCTTCAACACAAAGTGATCGTGCTAGATTAATATACTCTGCTGCTTTTAGAAGGCTTCAGCAGAAGGCTCAAGTTTTTTCTTTAGAAAGCAACTCATCAGTTCGTTCAAGGTTAACCCACTCTATTGAAGTTTCACATATTGGAAGATATATAGTTGCTAAAGTTCTAGAGAAAATAGCTGGTTCGGATAAGTCTGATGAAATAAAAAAGTATTGGGAAGAGAATAGCCTTTCAATATCCAATATCGTAGAAACAGCTTGCTTAATGCATGATATAGGAAACCCTCCTTTTGGTCACTTTGGTGAGGCTGCTGTATCAGAATGGGCTGGAGATTTAGTCAGTAAAGGTTGGTTTACAGAACTTTTTAAAGATGAGAAATTGAGAAAATCTTTAACGTTGGACCTTACTCATTTTGATGGTAACCCACAAGGTTTTAGGATTATTACCAAGCTACAAGGTGATGATGGATATTATGGTTTGAATTTAACCTATACTCAGTTAGCAGCATTTCTTAAATATACTTATGGGTCAACCGAAAAAGAAGAGAATAAAAATTCACCGTTTAGTAAAAAAATAGGTTATTTCAGCACAGAAAAAGATGTAATCAAATCTGCTTGGGAAGCCTTGGGAATGCCGCTTAATAGTAGGCATCCATTAGGTTTTTTGATGGAGGCTTCTGATGATATTTCTTATTGTATAAGTGATATTGAAGACGGAATTGAAAAGAAAATCATTAATATGGATCACTTTAAAAAAGAAGTGATCAAAGGGTTATCTAAAGTTGCTAAAAAGCACAAAAACCCAAGTATTTGTGAAGAGCTAATGGCTAAGTTAAATGGAACTAAAGGTGACTCAATTGGGATATTTTTGAGTTTCAAGACTTTGTTGTCTAACTTCTTAGTTGACTCTGTAGCTGAAAAATTCGTAACTAATTATGAACGTATATGTAGTTTTGATGAAAGAGAAGAGTTAGTTTGCAAAGGAACTTTAAGTTATGACTTACTAAAAGTTTTAAAGGTTTACACTGGCGATTACTTGTTTACATCAGAAGAAGCCGAGTGCATGGAACTGTCCGGTTTTAAAATTATTTCAGGTATACTTGAGGAGTTTGAGTGTATTCTTAAACTGACAAAAGAGCACTTCCTATTTTTGTTAAAAAATGATTTTGATGGAATAAAGGATGAATCACTACACAGACAAAGAAGGTTATTTAATCGATTACCAGAAAAACATTTAAATGCTTATAAAGCTGCCATTTTAGGTTGTTCTATTCCTCAGTTTGAATTGGATTGCAGCAAGGTTGATGATTGTGTTCATGATAAATTTTCAGAGCTTTTCCTCAGTTTAGAGAATGGTGTTGAGTGGCAGTTAAGGTTACATTTAATAATTGACTTTGTTTCTGGAATGACAGATCAATACTCAATGGAGTTTTTTCAAATGGTGAAAGGTATAAATGTTCTCAAATGACCATAATGGGATCACTCATAGGATGAAACTAAGTCGTCATCCTATTTGTTGGGTGAAAGAAGTTCTTAACGGCTATCTGAATTGTTCGATTCACTTAAATTTAAGTAGGTATAGATATGAGCCTCAATCGTTTAGAGATGAACGGCAAGAGTTAAGTATTTCTGCTTCAGAGCTAACAGAAAGCTATTTGCTGGCTGAGTTAATTAACCTAGAATCCGATTGTGAGCTGGCTTTTCACTCAAAGCTATATTTAAACTCTACAGTAATGCACTTACCAATGATTGATTTTGGTTCTAAAGGAGCTGAACCATCAGCCTCAGGTGTACTTAAAGAGCTATGTAATTATTGGGGAATGGGTTTTAATATTTTCTCAAGTGGTCGCTCGTATCATGCTTATGGAAATAAATTGCTAGATCATCAACAGTGGTTGCAATTTATGGGCAGCTTATTGTTATTAAACAAACCTAGTGGTTATAAGTTAATAGACGAAAGGTGGGTTGGGCATAGAATTATGGGAGGTTACTCTGCATTAAGGTGGAGTAAGAATACCTCTCATTATAAGAAGTTTCCGACCCACTGTGGTTTTGTATCCGGAACGGATTTCTTTGTTGGTGATAAACTTCCACCTCCACCTAGTATTAGTAAGAGGGGGTATTAGCCCCGATAACAGCTAGCTAGTGTGGCATGCGTTGCAGCAGTAAAAGCAGCCGTTTATTTTACTTTGAGGCCATTTACTTTTAGCTTCGGAAATAGCGCTTGAACAGGACTGTTGATAACCAAGAGATACTTGATTCTCTGGGTTAGGCATATATGAGCAACCTGTGCTTTTATTATGAACTTCGTGGTCACCGTTATTTTGTGGGTTTTGGTCTATTACGAATAGATACATCTGATAGAACTCCTTTTCTTTTGGTTTTATGTCAGTTAATGCTTCTACATTATACGTGAGTAGCTCAAAAAAAAGCGTTTTCCTTCTGGAACTGTGCCAAAAGATGTGCCAAAGTGGTACTTGATTTTAAAGTATTAAAAATGAACGTATTGTTTTTGCTTGCAATTTTTTTTTCAGCCTTGAAACTTATAGGCTAACTCACTCATTCAACAAAAAAGCCCGCAGTTAACGCTGCGGGCTTTTTTTGTGCTTAAAATTTGATTACATACTTTGTTTTTAAGGCTCAGGCTGTCCTTTTTTAAGTCGCTTACTGAGCGCTGGCTGCGATATACCGAGTAGTTGCGCTGCCATTGATTGATTTGAGTTGCTACGTTTCATAGCTTCTGCCACCAGTAATTCTGCGGCTTGTTTTAAAGTGGGTAGCGTTGATGTTGACTCAAATAACGGCTTGGCAAGCTGGGCTTGCATATCTAATTTGGGCACGGCGCTGCGTACGCTTTCAAACGCTTTCATAGACAGGGCGCCACTTTGGTGGGTGCTCATTGCATCAAAGGCCATGGCGCGCAGCTCTCTTATATTGCCTGGGAAAGCGTAGTTTTCGAGTAAAATTAATAATTCTTTTGGAATACTTGCCACCGGTTTATTAAATTCTTGTGCGGCAAGCGTTAAAAAGTGCTCGAGTAATAAGGCTATATCTTGCTTGCGCTCTCTCAGCGGCGGAATATTTACATGATGAATTTTTAAACGGTAGTATAAGTCGTTTCTAAATTCGCCATTTTCTTTTTTAGTGAGTAAGTTTTGGTGGGTGGCTGCAATAATGCGCGCGTTGATGCGCTTTGGGGTATCGCTGCCTACTGGGTAATATTCGCCTTCTTGCAAAAGCCTTAATAACTTTACTTGCGAGGCCAGGTTTAAATCGCCAATTTCATCAAGAAATAGTATCCCGCCTGATGCGCGTTCTATCATGCCTTTGCGGGCTTGCTCAGCACCTGTAAAAGCGCCTTTTTTATGGCCAAATAAGGTATCCGAAAATAAGTTATCGTCAAGGCCGGCTACGTTTACACACACAAGTTCGCCACTGCAGCTACTGGTTTCGTGAATGGCTCTGGCTATAAGCTCCTTTCCTACGCCGCTTTCTCCGGTTATAAGAATAGGTTGTTGGCTATTTGATATAGACTCAATGTAATTAAACACCGAATGCATTTGGTGATCTACACTGATAATTTTAGAAAACGCAGGATGCAGGCTTGTTTGGTTTTCTAGCAGATAGCCGCGCATGGCTTGGTTTTCTAGGTTTAGCTCTTGAAAACGCACCACCTGCATTATGCTATTGCTTAGGCGTTCGGGATCTTCTGTTTTTACATGATAACCATAAGCACCTAACTTTATGCATTTTACAGCGGCTTCTACTTGGTTAATGCCGCTGATGATCACCACCGAAATGTGCGGAAAAAGCTCTGTAATTTGCGCTATAAGCTCATCGCCGCTGATATGTGGCATGTTTAAATCAAGCAATACAACGCGAACATTCCCTTGGTTTAGTTTGGCAATTACATCGCGGCTATCATTACATTGTACAATGTTGTTAATGCCGCAGTAGCGCTCTATTGCAAACGATATGCTTCGTAAAAAGCTGTTGTCGTCATCACAAATGAGGACCTCAAAACTAGGATATAAATTAGTATTCATAGTTCTCTCTCGTGTTGTAATAAGGGTAGTGATAGCTTTACTTTTGTGCCTTTACCGAGGGTTGATTTAAAGGTGAGTTGGCCTTGGTGATCTGCCACGATCCCCGCTGATACAGAAAGCCCTAAGCCGGTGCCGCCAGATTGTCGTTTGGTGGTATAAAACGGGTCGGTGAGCTTAATTAAGTGCTGTTGATCAATGCCTACGCCTTGATCTTCAATGCTCAGCACAACCTGATTGTGTTTAGTATGGAAATAGCTGGTGATAATAATTTTTTGCGATTTGTCTTCAAGCGCTTGGCAGGCATTTAAAATTAAATTAACGATTACTTGCTCGATGCGGCTGCCGCTGCCTTTAAACGCAGGCAGTGAGTTGGCTAAGTTAACCTCTAAGTGGTTTGTCGAGTTTTTAATTTGATTTGTGACTAAGCGAATAGAGCGGTTTGTTAGTAGGTTTAAATCTAGCTGCTCAGTTTTCTCATGCGATGCTTCACCTTTTACGGCAAAGCTTTTTAAATCCTCTACTATGCCTTTTACCTTGTTACTGGCAATGTGCATATCGTCTAAAATTTCTGGCAGCATATGTTTAAAGCGCTGATAGCTTACACCGGCAACAAGAAAGTCGCCTTGGCGTGCTTGATGCTCATCAAGTATGTCTGTTGCATCTTCAAAGGCTTCTTTTATAAACGGAAAATTTAACGTTAAAATACTACATGGGTTATTAATTTCGTGAGCTACTCCCGAAACCAGTACCCCCAGTGAGGCCATTTTATCTGCATGAAGTAGCTGTAACTGCTGGGCTTGTAGCTCTTTGGTGCGGCTTTCTACTTTTTTGCGCAGGGCTTTGTTCCAAATTATCACTACGGTACTAATTAGTAGCAGCACCACTACACATATACCCGCTATTACGCCAGCTTTTGACCAAGGTGATACGTTTAACGGGCCAAACCATTTATCGTAAATTTCTTGCTGGCGGCCGGTGTTTTTTAAAATAGCTAAGCCTTGAGTAAATTGCGATAACAGCGCTTCATCTGCGGTTTTAGTGGCATAGCCATAAAGCCGGTTTCATTCTAGGCTAGAAATAGCAGTGATGTTTGATAGCCCCAATTTTTTACTTAAATATAAACCGGGTAAGTTTGAAACCACTGCAAAGTCATAGCGGCCAGAGGCAAGCAAACGCAGGGCATCGGCATGGGTTTCAACCGGTATAAGGGTAATGTTTAAGCCTGAGTGGTTAAGCATATCAAATGCTGAGCCATTGCTTTGTACAATAACGCGGTAGTTTTCAAGCTCGCTGTAGTGCGTTATTTTAGGGCTATTGTCGCGCGCAAATATAGAGTGGTTAACAAACGTGTGCGGGCTAAAGTTATACAGATCGGTGCGCTCGGGTGTGGCGGCCATGCCTTGTAAAATATCCACATTTCCACGGTCAAACTCGGCTCTTATTTCGGCCCAGGGCATTAGCTTTATTTTTATATTAAGCCCCATTACAGCGGCTATTTCTTGGCTAAGTTCTACGTTGTAACCTGTAAGCTCGCCATCTTCGTTAATAAACTCATAAGGGGGGTAGTTAAAATCTCCGCCCACTATAATTTGTTTAGGCTGCGATAAATTAGCTTGTGCAATGCAGTTTAGGCTATTAATACCCAGTAGGCTTAGTAGCGCTATTTTTAATACATAAAACCAAGCGTTTTGTTTAATAAACAAGTGAGTAAACCTCTGCATTTTTTAGTTGTGGTAGTGCGTTAGTAAATTGTCTAAACAGTACAAATAAAATGGCGTTTATGTTCCTTTTACAGCCGCAAAAAGGTTGTTTTTAGTTGGCAGCAGGGGACTATAGTCTGTATTTTAATTTTATATAAATTAGGTACTAACGAATTTATCATGGTTTTAAGTCTTATCTATTTATACTTTAAACTAAATAAGAATAAATTAATTGTTAATTAAGGTTTTTTGTAAGGAAGTTATGTCTTTTTAAGGCTGTTTAATAAAATAAAAGCGATTTAATATCGGCTATTAAATCGCTTTTATTGGTTGGGCCTATTTAGAGAATGTTGACCTGTGTAGATTAACGTTTTTCAAGCTAGGGCAGTTTAAGCAAGGCGCTTGGCTTTTAAGCGAGTGGGCTTAATAATCGCTTTTGCTAAATACTAAACTCACTACTGTAATTTTAATCACGATTGGTCAACATGCCTTAGTACTAAAACTTCATGTTTAGGTTTACTTGAATGCGATCGCGGCCATTGTTGTTAGTGGGTATATCGTTATTAATATTATCCACGCTAAACCATCTTAAATCGGCATTTAGGTTCTCTGCAATTTTGTAATCTAGCTGTACGCGTGTGCCTTTAATATTGGTATAAGAACCCGGTGTATTAGTTTGCGTAAACGCGCCATTCATAGGCAATGCATAGGCTTCGGTATGTAGCACGTAAAAACGCAGGCCAAACTGCTTATTAATTTGATAACGAGCATGTACAGTAAACGCTGTATTTTCGCTATCGGCTTCGCTTGTGTAGTAATCGGCTGCAAAGCGCACTGCGCCATAACGTACATCAAGGTTGTAGGTCATTACGTTGCCTGCTTGGTCATCATCAAGGCCCGACTCAGCACTGGCATAGGCCGTATCTGAGGCGCTAACAAAAATTCCGCCAATACCGGCTTTAACGTTAATGTTATTAAAACTTGTAGCATAAACACCTTGTAGCTGTTGCCAGCTAGCATCGCGCTTGCCTTCGCCATTATCGACGTTTTCTTCAAGAATAATATGCCCCGCATTAACGCTAAACGTATTGTTACTCCAGTTAGCTTGTACACCTTCTAGCGCTATATCGTCACGAAAAAGCAGCTCTGATGAATGCATATAAACGGGGGCCGCTTTACCAATATATACTTGGGTGTTACTAATCCCTGTGTACTTCATAAAGGCGCGGTCTAAACCAAAGTCATCGTTATCGCTGGTATCGGTGATACCAAAGGTTTGATGGGTTGAATCGTGTTGGCTTGAGGTTGTTCTAAAGCGCATTTGCGCTGACCAGTTATCGGTAGCTGCGTATTTAATACCAAATCGGGCACGCAAACGGGCGCGGCTTGTTGAGTCAATTGTATCGCCTTCGGTGCGCTCAAAGCGCATACGCATATCGCCAAATAGCTTAACGGCTTCAAGGCCATTTAAACCTTCAATTGTAATATCAGCATGGGCTGGCTTAGCTAAGGCAATAACACCTAATGCAACGGGTAAATATATAAGTTTACTAGTCATGGTTTGTTCTCTATAAAATTACTAAATCGAGGGTTATTGCTTAGCGGGTTGAGCCGCTGTGTTGTCTTGGTTGTAAAGGGTTTCGTCAAGCTCGCCTTCGCTTTTGCCAATTAATAAAGTAACCATTAAATCGCCAGTTACATTTATGGTAGTGCGCGCCATATCTAAAATTCGGTCAATACCGGCAACTATTGCAATGCCTTCAAGTGGTAGGCCAACGGTGGTCAGTACTAGCGAAAGCATAATAAGGCCTGCACCGGGTACACCAGCGGTGCCTACAGAGGCTAAAGTAGCTGTAGCTATAATGGTTAAGTAATCTGTTGTGGTGAGGTCAATACCAAAGGCTTGGGCGATAAACAGTGCTAATACGCCTTGGTATAAAGCGGTGCCATCCATGTTAATCGTGGCGCCTACTGGCAGTACAAAGCTTGATACAGTACGCGATACACCTAAGTTTTGGGTGGCGCATTTAATGCTGGCAGGTAAAGTACCTGAGCTACTTGTGGTGGTAAAAGCAATAATTTGCGCTTCAATAATACCTTTATAAAAACGCTGTGGATTAAGCTTGCCTAGTAAGCCTACAAAGCCGCCACCCAACACTAAAACGTGAATAATACAGCCTAGGTACACTAAGCCAATTACTTTTATAAGTGGCAGTAAAACATCCAGTCCGTACTTGCCAGATACCCAAGCCATTAATGCAAATACACCATATGGCGCCAGCTTCATTACAAGCTCAGTTAATTTGTACATTGCATCGGCTAGGCTTTCAAACATTTTGCTAGCGGGTTCGCCTTTTTCACCAATTAGGTTTAAAGCAATACCTAAGCTCAACGCAAACACAATAATTTGTAAAATATTACCTGAGGCTAATGAGCCCACTGGGTTTTTTGGTACTAAACCTACAATGGTGTCTACTAAGGTAGGGCTTGGTTTAGCATCAGCCACTGTGGTTGCAACCATATTTAAGCCTGCGCCAGGTTCAAACAACAACCCAAGACCCAAACCAATCGAAATAGCTACTGCGGTGGTGGCTAAATAAAATACGATTGACTTAACACCAATACGCCCCATTTTAGTGGTGTCTTTCATTGAGGTAACACCAACAATTAATGAGCAAAATATAAGCGGTACAATTAACATTTTTATGGCGCTAATAAATAGCTGGCCAATTGGTTTTATATATTCAGCATTATTGCCTAACAGCATGCCGGCAATAATACCCGCTATCATACCTATGAGTATTTTTAGCCAGAGCGCCATTTTTTTAGGCTCGTTGTTATTAATACTTGTTGTACTGGTCATAGTGTTATTCCAATTATTTATAATATTTAGTGGGAGCTATTTAACTTTTGCTTAGGGCGTTAACGCGCATATTGCACCGGCACGTGCACAGGCCACACAAGGGACTTGCAATTTTATGGACAAGCTTTCGTTAGCCTTTTTCGATAGGGGTTGTTTGTACACGTGCATAATTAAGCTCTAAAGTTGTTATATTATTGTTATTGCATTAATAATGCCAAGCACGGTTTTGTTAATAACGTATTGAATGTTATTGATTTTATTGTTTTTGGTTGGCGGTTTGTTAATATAACTTTTTGAATAATTATTAATAATGAAAGGCGGGTTAAAGGCGGCTTAAATGATGGTTTATAAATAACTCACTTAAAATCAATGAGTTGACAGGTGTATAACTTTTATTATTGATATAACAAAAGTTATATTTAATGCATTAATTAATCATATCTTTTGATTTTTTAGGGTTTAAAACATTATTAAGTTGTAAATTGGCTGTATGTGGTTTTATTTTTTCTTATACGTTTAGCTTAGATAATATTTTTACCCTGTTCAGGATCGCGTGATTTTTCGGCTTGATCACGAATTTCGTCGGTATCACTACTTACATCATCAACCGTTTCATTTTGCTGCTGCAGCTGCTTAGAGCTTTGCTGAGCAGTTAAAGGTTGCTCAGCTTTGTTGCTGGGCTTTTGTGCATCACTCTCATCAGGTGCACTGAGTAAAATACGCTCGCGGGCATCATCTGGCATACTGATGTTTTGCGCTGTAAATTCGGTTACTAGCTCACGCATTAACTGCGAGGCCACTTTTAACGGACTATGTTGTTCGCTGTTAACCCAAAAAAACAGATTAAAGTTAATTGTTGAGCTGCCTAAATTATTGATCAGCACTTGTGCTGGTGGCTCAGTAATAACACCCGTTTGCTTGTTTGCAATTTCAAGGGCGAGTGTTTGGCAGTAACGAATATCGTTATCGTAACCTATGCCAATCACCACCTTGGCACGCATTTTTGGATTTGCAGTTAGGTTTTTAATGGTATTTTTATAAACCGTGGCGTTAGGTATTTGTATATGGTTGCCATCGTAATCAACTAAGGTGGTTGCGCGAGCGGTGACCTTTTTAACCACACCTAAGCGGCCATCGACTTCTATTACATCGTCTATTTTAAATGGCCGTTGAACGCTCAACAGCAAACTAGCAATAAAGTTCTCTGCTATGTCTCTAAAGGCAAAGCCCAATATTAAGCCTATTAATCCGGTACCGCTCATAATAGCAATAGCAAATTCGGTAAGTCCTGCTAAACGCAAAAATAAATACACGCCTAGCAATAAAATTAAAATGCTAATCCCGCGTTTGGCCACTAAGTGCACAAGTTTACTGTCGGTCATATAAATGAGCGGTTTTACTAACAGCTTAGACAAAGGACTGGCGACAAAGTAGCTAATAGTTAAAAGTATAAAACCTAATAAAAGAGTGGGTAATATTTGCGCTGTTGCGTGAAGTAATTGCAAACTTTGGGCGTATAAATACTGCCAACTGAGCACGCTTTCTGGGGTGTTTAAGGCATTCACAGCCGTGGTGTTCACTGCAATTAGCATAGTTATAAGGCTGTTCATGGCGTATTACCTTGGTATTTTAAATAATCTAGCAAGTAGCAAGTTTAATACCAATGCCATAAGCACAGCTTGGCAAACTTTTTGCTCGATAATAGGCTAAAAAGGAGCAAACAATGAGCAAACCTAAACGGGGACAACATGCCGAGCAGCCAGTGCACATTCCGGTTATTGGTTGGTGGGACATAGCCAAACGTATTTTTAAGCAAATGAGCCAAGATAACTTATCGCTGGTTGCAGCGGGCGTTGCGTTTTATGCCTTACTTGCTATTTTTCCTGCTATTGCTGCAATGGTTTCTGTGTATGCGTACTTTTCATCGCCCACCGATATTAGTGAACACTTAAGTAAAATAGTTACCTTATTACCGCAAAGCACGAGCGATTTAATTTTATCTCAGGTCTCGAGCTTGGCTCAAACCTCTAACGCCAGTTTAAGCTTAAGTGCAATTGGTACACTTATTCTTACTATTTGGAGTAGCTCTAAAGGCAGCCAAGCGCTTATTACTGCCTGTAATATTAGTTATCATGAATACGAAAAACGCTCTTTTTTTCATGCTCAGTTAGTACGTTTTTTATTTTCGGTAGGGGCTATTTTAGTGGCTATTTTTGCTTTGCTAATTATAGGTATTTTACCCATAGTACTTAATTTAGTGGGCTTAAAAGAAAGTATAGACTTACTAATAAAGTTAATATCGTGGCCATTACTCGCCTTTATGTTTAATTTTGCATTGGTGCTTTTGTATCGCTATGCACCACACCGAAAACCCGCTAAATGGCGCTGGATCACACTTGGCTCGTGTATTGCGACTGTATTATGGATTTTAGCCTCAATTGGTTTTTCGTTTTATGTCTCTCACTTTGCAAGCTACAACGAAACGTATGGTTCGTTAGGCGGGGTAGTGATTATGCTAATGTGGCTCTATATAAGTGCCTATATTATTACGCTTGGGGCGGTAATAAATGCGGCAACCGAACAACAAACAGCGAAAGATAGTACCAAAGGCCCCGCTAAAGAACGCGGTAAACGCGGCGCCTATGTTGCTGATCACCTTGATGTAGATGAGCCGACAAACTCTTAGCCGGGCTCATTATTGCACAAGCTTATGAGATGCTGAGTAAATGCTTGGCCAACGGGGCCTAAACGGTCATTGTCGGTGCACATTAAATAAAGCTTTAAGGAGCGGGTTGTACCTTGCTCTAAATTAAGGGGCTTAAGTGTGTTGTTTTTAAGATAAGGTTTAATTTGTGCACTAGGCAGCCATGCATAACCAAAGTTTTGGCTAACCATATCAATAGAGTTACGTAAGTGACTTACTGTCCAGCGCATATCAGCCCCAAGCCAGCCGTCGTCGTGGCTGGTGTGGGTGGCCGAATCGCGAACAACTATTTGCCTGTGTAATTTAAGCTCTCTGTAGGTCAGTGGTTCAGTGCGCTGGTGTAAGGGGTGATCAGGGTGCGCAACGGCAATAAATTCTATATCGCACAAGCTATGGCAATTAATGCCATAAAGCGCAATAGAGGTAATTGCTAAGTCGACCACTGCATTGGTAAGTAATTCGTTTGCGCCATTAAGTACGCTTTCTATCAGTTCTATTTTTACCAGCGGGTATTGCTCATTAATATGGCTTAGCGCTTGGTACAATAAATGCTGCGGAAACACTTCATCTACTGCTATTTTTAATGTGCTTTCAATACCTTCGCTTAACGTATTAGCAACCGATTCTATTTTGCTGGCTTCATCTATTAAAAATTCGGCGCGGCGCAATATAAGCTTACCGTTTTCGGTTAAATACGCTTTACGGCCTTTTACTTCAAGCAATTTTACTTGCAGTGCCGACTCTAACTTTTGCACTGCATGGTGCACGGTTGATTGGCTTTTAAATACCGCGCTGCTAGCACCGGCAAATCCACCATGCTCTACAACAGCTTTAAACATTCTCCATTGCTCGAGTGTTGCCTTTGCCATTTTAAACCTTGTTACTACTTACTATTGATTAAATTACCTGACCGTGTAGGCACTCTATTTATTGCGTAACTACTTATTTATTATTGGCAATAACCATTTTTTTGCTGCTCAGCAACGTCATAAACTCTTTTTTAGGCACTGGCTTTGAAAACAAATAACCTTGCCCGTAGTCGCATCCTGCTTTTAGTAGTAGCTGCATTTGTTGCTGCGTTTCAATTCCTTCAGCAATAACTTTTAGGCCAAGCTGGTGGGCCATTACAATAATGGCTTCACATAAAGCAAGCTCTTGGCTCCCTGCCTTAATATTATCAATAAAGCGTTTATCTATTTTTAGGTAATCGGTATCCATTTCCTGTAAGTACGCGAGCGATGAATAGCCGGTGCCAAAGTCATCTAGCGCTAATTGCACACCTGACTGGACTAATGTTTTTAAGCGACTTTGAGTTAGTGGCTCTGGGTTAACCATAAGGCCTTCTGTGATCTCGGCCACAATAGAGGAGGCAGGTAGCTTGGCTGCTTTTAAAATCTCACACCAATCGTCAATTCCGCTATCGATTGTTGATAACTGCACAGGAGAGACATTTATACTAATTTGAAATTGCTCCCCCATGGTGGTGTTTATTTCTTTTAGGGTGTGTATTGCTTGTGTAAATACAAATTGGCCCAGCGCATTTATTTGCCTAGTTTCCTCTGCAAGCGGTATAAACGTCGCCGGCGAGACTAACCCCTTTTTAGGGTGGTGCCAGCGAATAAGCCCTTCGGCTTTATGAATGTGCAAATCGTTTAATGCCACAATAGGCTGATAAAATAGCTCAAATTGTTCAAGCTCTATGGCGGTGCGTAAATCTTTTAATAGCTGCATACGCGCTTGCGCATGAATACGCATATCTTTTGAAAAAAACTCAAACCCATTACGGCCGTTATTTTTAGCTTTATACATGGCTTGGTCGGCAGCTTTTAATAGCAGCTCTGTACTTTGGCCATCGCTAGGTGCGCATGCAATGCCGATACTAGCGCTAATAAATAGCTCCTCGTCTTCAAGCTGTATACTTGATGAAAGGCTTTGCAATATATTGCTGGCAATTTGGTTTATATGGCGACTGCTTTTAACATGGTCGTATACAATCACAAACTCATCACCGCCAATACGCGCGACAAAACTGGCGTTTATTGCAGCTTGAATTATCCGTTGAGAAACTAACTTAAGTAGATTATCGCCATAATGATGGCCTAACGTGTCGTTAATATCTTTAAAGTGATCAATATCGAGCAGCATCACAACAAGTTCGCATTTGTCGCCTGTTACTTCATCAAAACGCTTATTTAAACGCTCTTTAAGCTCTAGCCTATTTGGTAAATCAGTTAAGTGGTCGAAGTGAGTTTTTCGCCATATGGTTTCATCGGCTTGTTTTTTTTCTGTTAGGTCGGTAAAAATGGCCACCCGGCGAGTAGGCATGTTATTATCATCGTAAACGGTATCTATGATCAGAAACTCGGTATAGGTGTCGCCATTTTTTTTACGATTAATTATCTCACCCTGCCAACGGCCAGTTTCTCTGAGCTCTGCCCACATTTTTTCATAAAATGCTTTTGAGTGTTTGCCAGATGCTAAAATACGGCTGGTTTTACCTATCGCTTCTTCTTTACTGTATAGAGTTGTTTCGCAAAACGCAGGGTTTACGTCATAAATAATGCCGTCGGGGTCTGTAATCATCATCCCTTCACTACTATTACTGTAAACAAGCGACGCTAAATGAAGTGCTTTTTCGTTGACCTTTTTTTGGCTTATATCTCTAAGAACAATAATGTATTCATTATTAGTGAGTGCATTGATTCTTGCCTCAAAAAAGTGCTCTTTAGATTTTTTAAACAATGTAAATTCAACGGTTTGTGAACCCTCTAAAATACCTAAATGAGAAAGCAGTAACTCTGCGTTGGCCTCAGAGAGTACATCAACTAATTTTAAAGCTTTGCCTGTCTCAACATTTAGCACAGGGCTAATATAGCCGCCAATATAAAGGATTTTGCCTTGGGCATTTATACGTATGTAGGTATCGGGTAAAGCATTTAATAAGCTCATTAACTCGTTGTGCTTATTTTTTAATTTAGCCTCTGCAGATAGCCGGGTTTGTGCCATAACAGCAAAACGGTCATAAAGCGCGCGCAGCTCTGGGCTATTGGGCTTCTTAATATGTTTGGGCATAGTGCCATTTGCCAGTTCATCTGTGGCTTTGGTTAAATTAGCGATAGGCTTAAATATACTTTGTTTAATTAAGCGCCTAGCGAGCAACACCAACAGGGCAATAGCCGATAAAAACGCAAAAATGGTTTTAGCAAAGCTTTCATTCACTTTATTAATAAAGTCTTCAACCGAAACGGCTATATAAATATCTAAATTATTATCGTGGCCGTCTTTGTATATAACTGAGCGGTGAAAAACCTGGTTTTCGCCTTCTGCATTTTTAAATACGGTTAACGAGCTTTTATCGTGAAGTAAATCTATGTCAGTAATTTTTTGGCCTAAATTACGTGGTTGATTAGGGTAGTTGGCCAGTATTAAGCCATTAGAGTCGGCAATAACGGCCTTGGCATTGTTAGGTAATTTTGCTTCGCTTAAGGCGATATTCCACCAATTCAATGCAATAACGGTAACCAGTGTGCCTTTTAGTTGGTTATTACTATCTATAATTGGGTAGGCAAAATTGACACTTTGCGCTTGAATACTTCGGTCGTATTGAAAATACCCCACCGAAAAACTTTTATTACTGATGGCATTTTGAAAATAAGTACGATCGCTAATATTAATATTTTTACTACGACCATTTGTCACGCACTGTAGGTCGCCATTTTTATCAACAATACCTATATTTGCAATATTCTTATAAAGGGCTTTTATTTCGTAAAAGTAATTAGGGCAGGTTGTGGGGAGTGTTTCATTTTTTGCTGTTTTATCGGCTAAATAAATAGTAATACGTTTAACATCATCAACCATTGTTTTTTGATGTTGTGTCAATTGCTTAGCTATATTTACTATTCTTTCTTCACTTTTTTCAATGGCAGCATCACGCTCATACCATAGCGTAAATACCGTCACAGCGGCGCCGGGAATGCTAAGTAGGATGAGTAACCTGTAAAGCTGGCTTTTAAGCGATGAAGTAAAAATAAGTTTTCCTTAAGCTCTGCGTCCCTAAAAAGTGATTGTAGACATAAAAGCCAAAAATAACCATACAAAATATAGGGTTGCACTAAAAAGTTATTAGAAATCAGCTTAAGTCTGTGTTTTTAATCATGAAGCTTATTATGCCAAATAAACGAATTATCAAAATAAGCACTCAACTTTCTAAAAAATAGAATGTTTTGCTCGATTTAAAGACATAGTCGTATTGTTTTATGAATGCTTTAATAAGCTCATTAATTAATCTACTACAGTATTTTAAATATGAACATAGCAAAAGTGTTAACTGCTTACGCCACCCAAGATGGTGATGGTGTAAACATAAGTCGAATACCTGGTTTTGATGGCAAATATCTCGACCCTTTTTTAATGATTGATGAGCTAAAGTCTAACAATGAAAGTGACTATATTGGTGGCTTTCCACCGCACCCTCATCGCGGCATTGAAACCTTTACGTACATTATTAAAGGTGGCTTTGAACACCAAGATCAAATGGGCAACAAAAAAGCGATCCGATCTGGCGATGTACAATGGATGAGTACAGGTAGAGGCGTAATGCACAGTGAAATGCCACTGACAGATGCAAAAGAGGGGCTGCATGGCTTTCAAATTTGGATCAATATGCCCAGTGGCGAAAAAATGCGTGCGCCACGTTATCAAGATACTACACAAAATCCAGCGCCTGAAGTCACTAACAAGCACGGCGTGAGCTTTAGCGCACTTGCGGGTAATTGGCAGTTTGAAGATTGTACGTTAACGTCGAGTTTGCAAAGCTTAGCGGCCAATGCTGCACTGGCCAATGTTACTCTCCCCGTTAATACACGCATGCAGTTAGCAGGGCTTAAACAACGTAAAGTGATGATTTATGTTCATACCGGTGAGCTTATTACAGGTGACGAGCAAACATTTAATGCTGGCAAGTTGCTTATATTAAGTGAAAACAGTGACATTGATATATCTTCACAAAAGGGGGCGGGGATACTTATTTTAGCGGGTGACCCACTTGAGCAACCTATTGCACATATGGGCCCATTTGTAATGACCACGCAAGAGGAAATTAAACAAGCGGTGCGTGATTATCAAAACGGCGAATTTGGCAACATTTAATAGTTAATTGAGGAGGTTATTATGGGTTTATTAGTTGATGGCCAATGGCAAGACAAATGGTACGACACCGACTCGAATAATGGTAAATTTAAACGCGAAGCAGCGCAGCTTCGTAATTGGATCACAAAAGATGGCAGCCCTGGACCTACAGGAAGTGGTGGGTTTAAAGCGCAAGCAAATCGCTACCACTTATATGTTGCCTTAGCGTGCCCGTGGGCGCATCGCACACTTATATTCATACAGCTAAAAGGCCTAAGCGATATTATTAGCGTATCGGTAGTCAGCCCAGATATGTTAGATAAGGGGTGGAGCTTTGATAAAGATAACCTCAGTAGCGGCGATGATTTATTTAATAGTGAATACTTACATCAAATTTATACTAAGCACGATGAAAATTACAGTGGGCGAGTAACTGTGCCTGTGCTTTGGGATAAGCAGCAAAATAAAATTGTTAGTAATGAATCTGCAGATATTATTCGTATGTTCAATACCGCATTTAATGAAATTACGAATAATACGGATGACTATTACCCACAATCACTACAAGCTGATATTGATGAAATTAACGACCTTGTTTATACCAATATTAATAATGGGGTGTATAAAGCGGGTTTTGCAACCACACAAACAGCATACGAAGATGCATTTACTGCGTTATTTAAAGCACTTGATAAAGTAGAAGGCATACTAAGTAAAAATCGTTACCTGATGGGGAGCACATTAACTGAAGCGGATTGGCGTTTATTTACCACACTCATTCGGTTCGATAGCGTGTATGTAGGGCATTTTAAGTGTAATTTACGCACCATTGAAAGCTACCCAGCGCTGAGTAACTATGTACGTGAGTTATACCAAATAGAGGGAGTAGCCAGTACGGTTAACCTTGAGCATATTAAGCGGCATTACTATTTTAGCCACACAATGATCAACCCAACGCAAATTATTCCAAAAGGGCCGGCGTTAAACTTTAGCCAAAACCATAATAGAGACGAGTTGGACTAAGAGGTATTAAAGTAAGCGGCAATTGCACTTTTAAAAATGCTTTTATAAATGCAATTGCTGCTATGCAAATAACTTTACCAGCCAGCCGTATTTTCGCACAAAGCTGGTTTCGCTTTTGCCAGCTTGAACAGTTGCTCCGGCTAAAAAGGCTGATGCCAATCCTACCTTGGTGGCTGCAAAGCGCTTAAAGCGATACTTTATTGCTGCATGGTGCTGGCGCTTTAATGCATGCTGTAAATCCATTTGCTTATTTAACGTGTCAACGTTCTCATTGGGTTCTTTAATTAGAAAATTAACGAGCATGGTTATTTCCTTATAGATTTAAAAGTTGCTTTAAACTTTTAATCGTTTTACTAAAGCCAATTTTATTGCTTAGGTATACGGTATTTCGCCAAAGCCAAATTAAACAAATTATTTGCGCGAGTGCAGCAGTAGCAAAGCTAAGCCAAACCGAGCCAAATAAATCATATACACCGTAGCCAATTGCACCTAGTAAGCCGGCCCACAACAAAATCAAACCACTGGCAAAACATCCTAAAAATATAGTGATCAACGCCATTGATCGTAACGACAGCTTCCACTCAGCCTTTGCAAGTTGGTGGGTAAGCTTTCCTTGCGTTTTATAATCCTCCTTGAGCTGGTCAGAGTATTCAATGATCTTTGCTATATGATCCTGCCAATCATCCTTTTGGCTAGGGTCATCAGTTGTTTGATTTTGAGCATTACCGTCCGTGGTTGCTGTTGTTTGTGAGCTACTCATTATTTATTACTTACGACGAAATAGTGACGTTACAAGCATACCCGCCGCAAAAGCAATCCCCGCTGTTGCTAGCGGATTTTCTGAGGCAAAAGCACGCGTTTTTGCGCTGCACTCAGTTAGTTTTTCACGAGCAATAAGTTGTTTTTCGCTTAGTGCTTCTGCAGAGCTTGAAGCGCCTTTACGTACGCTTGACTCAGCAACTGATGCCTTGCTTGAAAGTGCATCTACTGCATCGTGTGCTACAGACGTTGCTTTTTCAGTCAACGGTGCCTCACTCTCTTTTTGTTTAAGATCAGGTTTCATGTTTGTTTCAGTATTCGGTTTTGTATTTGTTGCAGTAGCCATAATCAATCCTTAATAAATAAAATAAAAAAATTTAACTGGTGCTATAGCAGATGCAACGATTAAACCAACCATTAAAAATAATTTAACCACTTGATTCTATTGTTTTTATATATTTAAGGTAGGGTGCGGTAGATTAAATAAAAAGCAGCATGAAGTAAGTATTGCTGCTGTGCTAAGTAAATTTTACATGGCTATAAACCTAGGGCCTGTTTACCTTTCGAGATTTAATTTGCAGCAGTCTGTTTGGGATTTAGGCAAGGTAGAGCCTATGTAGTGTGGTTATTCCCCATAAATAGGCGATAACGACGTATAAATGTCAAACAGGCGCTGCCCGAAGGGTTCTGCCTAGGGGGCATTTACTCTCTGTTACTCGGTTTTTACTTAGCCCACTAGGTTACAAACCTCAAGCCGCGATTAAATACCCCTTAGATTGAACAAATTATAATCCTTAAAGGTCAACAGGCCCTAGATTCATTTTTTTGTAATTATTCATTGATTATTCAGTAAGCAAATTATGTGAACCAAACGTTATTAGCAACGCTTTAAAAAAATTTTATCTACTACCTCCACTTTTTCCCACGTAATTCAATCGCTTTGCGTAAAGCCTTATTTTTTCTAGCTTAGCGAGACGTTAAAGCTGGTCAGCTTACTTGACAAAAAGGCTTGTCAAGCCCTAAACTGGAGCACTGTGGTAAAAAGTGGTTTTTAGTGGATCTAACTGGATCAAATTAATCGAAACTCGATTACACAATTTAAAAGTAGGCTTTTTATGTTTCGTGGCGCTAGTTCACTGAGCTTGGATGATAAAGGACGTTTTGCGGTACCGACTAAGTACCGAGACGCTTTGCTGTCTGAAGATCAAGGAACGGTAATATGTACCATTGCGCTAAACGAGCCGTGTTTATGGTTGTATCCTCTTGCACAGTGGCAAGAAATAGAAAGCCGCTTATCTAAAATCTCTAATATGAATCCACGCGCTCGCCGAATGCAACGTATGTTGTTAGGTAATGCCACAGAGTATCAACTTGATAAAAATGGTCGAATTTTGCTGGCGCCTTCATTGCGTAGCCACGCAGAACTTGGCAAAAAGATCATGCTAGTTGGTTTAATGAATAAATTTGAAATTTGGGATGAAGCGCGTTGGCACGAACAAATGCGCCAAGACACTGAGCTGGAAAGGCTCGGCGATTTTGAAGCAAACCAAGATTTAGATAATTTCACACTCTAACGGCACTAAAAAAGGCAAACACAAGCTAATGACTGCGCAATTTGAACACGTATCCGTATTAATGGACGAAACCATCGATGCTCTTGCAATTAAGCCAGACGGCATATACATGGATGGTACTTTTGGACGTGGCGGACACTCAGGTCAAATACTTGCTCGACTTGGTGAGCAAGGGCGTTTACAGGCCATTGATCAAGATCCACAAGCAATAAAGTCGGCTGAAAAATTTGCCGATGACGCACGCTTTGCTATAGCTCACACCCGCTTTTCTAACTTATACGATGTTGCAGAGCAAAACGATCTGTTAGGTAAAGTTGATGGCATTTTATTAGATATTGGCGTGTCCTCACCCCAGCTTGATGACGCAGAGCGTGGCTTTAGCTTTATGAAAGACGGCCCTCTTGATATGCGCATGGACCCAACAAGTGGGCGCAGTGCAGCGCAGTGGCTAGCCGAAGCTGAGCTTGAAGACATTACCCATGTAATTAAAACCTACGGTGAAGAAAAATTTGGTAAGCGTATTGCCCACAAAGTACTTGAGGTAAGAGAGCACACGCCAATTACCACAACCAAGCAACTTGCCGATTTAGTCGATGAAGCGGTGCCCGTTAAAGATAAATTTAAACACCCAGCCACACGTACATTTCAGGCAATCAGAATTTACATAAACAGTGAACTGGAAGAAATTCAAACCGCACTGCAAGCCGCTGTAAAAGTATTAAAGCCAGGTGGACGTTTAGTGGTTATTTCGTTTCATTCACTTGAAGACAGAATAGTGAAGCAATTTATTAGAAAACAGAGTAAGGGAGAAGCGATACCCAGAGGTCTGCCTTTAACCGACGCACAAATAAATAAAAACCTGACGTTAAAAGCAGTGGGTAAAGCTATTAAACCAAGTGCTGAAGAAATAGAGCGTAATCCACGCTCTCGCAGCTCAGTACTTAGGATTGCACAGAGGCTTGGATGAACACTAAAGCGAATCATCGCCAACCCAATTTATTTTTAGAAATATTAAAAGGCCTAGGAGCTAACAAGCTAACCTCGGCCTTGTTGGTTGTGATATTCGCTTCAAGCTTTGCAGTAGTTCAGGTTACGCACTCGGCTCGCGCGCAGCTAATTGAGCAAGATACGCTGCTACAAGAGCGAGATGAGCTCGACCTTGAATGGCGTTATTTACTTGTAGAAGAAGAGTTTTATTCGCAGCATGCGCGCATTGAAGAAGTTGCTACCACGCAGCTTCAAATGAAGCGCCCTACCAGTCAGGATGAACAGGTAATAATAATACAATGAGAAATCGCGGCAAAAAACAGGTCAATAACTTAATCACATGGCGCTTTATGTTGGTGTGCACTGTGGTTTTTTTAGTGTTTGTAACACTGGTGTCGCGTGCTGCCTATTTACAAGTTATTGAGCCAGATAAAGCCCGTTCAGAAAGCGATAAACGCACCGTGCGTGTAGAAAAACTACATGTACAACGCGGTATGATCTTCGATCGTCAAGGCAAAGAGCTTGCTGTAAGTGTGCCTGTAGTCAGTGTGTATGCCGATCCTAAAGCATTGGATAAGTCACTTGTTGCTAAAGTTATAAAACAAGCACGTAAAAACGGTGAAGATCATAAAACGCTTGCAGAAAATGCCGCTGAGCTTGATAAGCGTACCTCTGTTTATTATGAAAATGATCTGCGTTGGCGTGAGCTGGCAGATGTTTTACGTATCGATCCTAAAAAAATAAATTCGCGTTTATTAAATGATCCCACCCGTCGTTTTGTGTATTTAAAGCGCCAAGTTACACCGGCTGTTGCCAACTACATTAGCCAATTACGCTTACCTGGTATTCATTTGTTAGATGAGTCTAAACGTTATTACCCTGCAGGAGAGGTAACGGCCCACATTATTGGTTTTACTAACATTGATGGAAAAGGCATAGAAGGCATTGAAAAACTCTACGAAAATGCCTTAACAGGCGAAGAAGGCCGTCGCACTATTCGTAAAGATGCTCAAGGCCGCGAAGTTGAAGTATTAGATGAGCGTGAGCGTGTAGAGCCTGAAAATATTCAGCTGAGTATTGATCAACGTATTCAAGCAATTGCTTATAAAGCAGTAAAATCTGCTGTACTCACATATAAAGCGACATCGGGGTCGGCCATGGTGGTTGATGTTAAAACCGGTGAAGTTTTGGCCATGGTAAATAGCCCATCATTTAATCCAAATAATTTGAACGATGCACAACCACATAAACGCCGTAACCGCGCAATTACCGATTTGTTTGAACCAGGCTCAACCGTTAAGCCACTAGCCATTTTAGCTGGGCTAGACTACGGCGCAATTAAAGCCGACGACACCATTGATACCTACCCAGGTTGGATGCGTTTAGGCGGCAGTTTAGTAAAAGATACCCGTAACCACGGTGAAATGACGCTTCGCGAAATTTTAAAGTATTCATCAAACATGGGCGTGGCGAAGGTAACGCAGCAAGTACCTAAAGATTACTTAGTTGGCTTATATCAAAAAGTGGGCTTTGGTAGCGATACCGGCACAGGCATGGTCGGCGAAAGTAGTGGTTTATTTTATCCAAACCGCCGCTGGTCTGACTTTGAAATTGCCACGTTATCGTTTGGTTATGCTATTTCGGTAAGTACGGCGCAAATGGCCCGCTTTTACACCATGTTAGGTGCCGGTGGGATTAATCGTCCGTTAACGATTTTAAAGCAAGACGGTGTGCCAGAAGGCGAGCGTATTTTTAAACAAAAAGACGTAGAAGCCGTTGTTCACATGATGGAAAGCGTGTTTGAAAAAGACGGTACAGCCCGAAACATAAAAGTAGATGGCTACCGTGCGGCAGGCAAAACCGGTACTTCTAAAAAGGCGGTTGCTGGTGGTTACGGTGATGAATACGTAGGTTATTTTGCAGGTGTAGCACCGGCAAGTAATCCACGCTTGGCTGTGGTAGTGATGATAAATGAGCCCGGTGGCGATGTGTACTATGGAGGTGCCACCGCAGGCCCTGCATTTGCAGAAATCGTCTCTAACGCATTAAGAATATTAAACGTAGCCCCTGATAAGGAAGAAGTGGCTTACGTAAAAGGTAAAGATAACGATGCGTGATTTAAAGGCTATTTTAAAATACATCGACATAGATGCACCTTCGCAGCTAGTTAAAGATTTACGCCTTGATAGCCGTGATGTAACCCCTGGCGATGTATTTGTGGCTATAAAAGGCCATGCGCTTGATGGCGGACAGTTTATTGCCAAAGCAATTGAAAACGGCGCTACAGCCATTATTGCCGATAGGCTCTGCGAATTTGATGTCACTTTTGAGCCACTGTATTTAGTAACTGAGCTTGATAAAAAACTCCCAGAGCTAGCGAGTCAATTTTATGAAAACCCAAGCCAATCTCTCGATTTAATTGGTGTAACGGGCACTAATGGCAAATCTACAACAACGGCCATGATGGCGCATTTAGCGCAGTTTTGTAGTACCCCTTCGGCCATTATAGGCACATTAGGTTATGGCCACCCCGATACACTTACGCCACTTATTAATACCACGCCTTCGGCTGTTGACTTGCAGCACATATTGCATGACTTAAAACAGCAGCATAAAAAGCTTGTGGCGATGGAGGTTTCATCGCACGGGTTAGTGCAACAACGTGTGGCACAATGCCAATTTAAAGCGGCGGTATTTACTAATTTATCGCGCGATCACCTTGATTATCACGGCGATATGACAAGTTATGGCGACGCTAAGCTTATGCTGTTTCGCGATTTTGACCCACAGCTAGTGGTGCTTAATCAAGACGATGGGCAAGCAGAGCAATGGCTTGAAAAATACAGTTTTAATAATCTTATTTGTTATGGTCGTAAAAATTTAGCACCTAAAAATGCACAGTATGTGTATTTTTCTGATGTTGAATATTCTAAAAATGGTATTTCGGCGCAATTGAGCACAAGTTGGGGTGATATTAGCGTAACATCGCCTCTATTTGGTGAGTTTAACTTATATAATTTAACTGCGGCACTGGCAACATTGTTGGGGCTAGGTTATCCGCTTGAGCAGTTAGCCGCCGGATGCGCGCATTTGCACCCCGTTGCTGGGCGTATGCAAGCGTTTAGCGAAGTTAATTTACCCACGTGCGTTGTTGATTACGCCCATACGCCTGATGCACTTGCTCTGGCTTTACAAGCATTGCAAAAGCATGTGCCTGGTGGGGTTAGTTGTGTTTTTGGTTGTGGCGGCGACAGAGATAAAGGTAAGCGTGCCTTAATGGCGCAAGCGGCAGAGCAAAATGCAGATAAGGTTATTGTTACCAGCGACAATCCGCGTTCAGAAAACCCAGATGCTATTTTGGCAGATGTGGCAGCGGGTTTATCGCAGCCTGAAAAAGCCCATTTAGAGGCTGATAGAGCAAAAGCCATTCGCTATGCAATAGAAAATGCAAATGCGGATGACGTAATTTTAATTGCCGGCAAAGGCCACGAGGATTACCAAATTATTGGCGATCAACGTATCGACTTTTGCGATCGCAGTTATGTAAAAGAACAACTAAAAAAAGCAGTAAGAGGGATAACTCAATGATCCCAATGGACTTTGATTGGCTGGCAAATGTGCTAGCAACCGATTATCAAGGTGATAATCTCAATGTAGTAAATATTAATACCGATACCCGCAGTATTTGCGACGGTGAGGTGTTTTTAGCTTTAAAAGGGCCTAATTTTGATGGCCATAAATTTATTGCTGACGCTAAACAAAAAGGCGCTATTGGCGTTATTGTTCAGCATAAAGTAGATGTAGATATTGTGCAGTTTGTTGTTAGCGATACCCGTATTGCATTAGGCAATATAGGTGCGGCAGTTATGGCGCAGGTTAACCCTAAAACCATTGCTATTACGGGCAGCGTGGGTAAAACAACGGTAAAAGAAATGTGCGCCGCTATTTTATCGGTGCACGGAGATGTGCTTGCTACAAAAGGTAATTTTAATAACGATATTGGCGTACCACTTACGCTATTACGTTTAGAGCCGCAGCACCGTTTTGCTGTTATAGAGCTTGGCGCTAATCATTTAGGCGAAATTGCTTACACTACCGCCATGGCAAAACCCGATGTAGCTGTGGTGTGTAATGTGGCCGCTGCGCATTTAGAAGGCTTTGGCAGCCTAATGGGGGTTGCGAAGGCAAAAGGTGAGATTTTTGATGGCCTAAAAGACGATGGCGTTGCCATTGTTAACTGCGATAGCGAATTTAGCCAATACTGGCTTGATAAATTAAAAGGGCGCACTGTTAAGTGTTTTTCAAGTACTGAAAAACTTGATATTTGGGCTGAAAATATCAGCCTAGACGAAAATGCTCGCGCAAGCTTTTTATTGTGTACACAAGATCAAAAAGTACCAGTAACGCTTGCTCTTCCTGGTAAGCACAACGTGAGTAACGCGCTTATTGCCGCGGCTTTAACCAGCGAGTTTGATGTATCACTTGAAGAGATAGCCACCGCACTTGCCACCATGGGCGATGTTAAGGGGCGCGTAAATTTAATAAAAGTAAGTGATTCACTGACTGTTATTGATGATACCTACAATGCAAACGTTAAGTCGGTAAAAGCAGCAATTGATTTATTAAGTGATATTCAAGGGCTCCGTATTTTAGCACTGGGCGATATGGGAGAGCTTGGTGAACAAGCCAGAACTTACCATCAAGAAGTAGGCGAATACGCCAAACAACAAGGCATTGATGAGCTGTATACGTTAGGTGTGTTAAGTAAATACGCAAGCGATGTATTTGATAAGCCAAACCGTCATTTTTCTAACCGCGAAGAGATGCTCAAGCAAATTCAAACCAGTCTTAATAACACAAACAATAAAACCACGCTTGTGGTGAAAGGATCGCGCAGTTCTCGCATGGAATTATTAGTAACCGATTTAGTAAATGGCCAGCAACAAGCCATCAATGGAGTATCATAATGTTAGTTTGGCTGGCAGAGTATTTAACCCAATATTACAGTGGCTTTAATGTTTTTTCGTATTTAACCCTACGTGCCATTTTAGGCATATTAACAGCGTTAATGATGTCGCTTTATTTTGGCCCTAAGCTCATTCGTTCGTTACAAAAAATGCAAATTGGCCAAGTAGTACGTGATGATGGCCCCGAATCTCACTTATCTAAAAAAGGCACTCCTACTATGGGAGGCTTACTTATTTTAGGCGCCATATTTACCAGCACCTTATTATGGGCTGATTTATCAAACAAATACGTATGGGCAACCTTATTTGTAATTGGCTCATTAGGTTTAGTGGGCTTTATAGATGACTACCGCAAAGTAATACGCAAAGATCCTAAAGGGTTAATTGCTAAATGGAAGTATTTTTGGCAATCGGTTATTGCTCTAGTGGTGGCAACTGCACTGTATGCAACGAGTACACAAGCGTCAGAAACCTCACTCGTTGTGCCATTTTTTAAAGATGTATTGCCACAATTAGGCTTGTTTTACATTGTAATTACTTACTTTGCATTAGTGGGCACTTCAAACGCGGTAAACCTGACTGATGGCTTAGATGGCCTGGCGATTGTGCCGACTATTTTAGTGGCTGCAGCACTGGCCATAATTGCTTATTTAACCGGTAATATTAACTTTTCGGCTTACTTACATATCCCGCATTTACCGCTTGCTAGTGAGCTGGTGGTTGTGTGTACCGCTATTGTTGGCGCTGGGTTAGGCTTTTTATGGTTTAACACTTACCCAGCACAAGTGTTTATGGGTGATGTAGGGTCGCTGGCACTTGGCGGCGCGCTGGGCATTATTGCTATTTTAGTACGCCAAGAGCTACTGCTTATTATTATGGGCGGTGTGTTTGTAATGGAAGCTTTATCGGTAATTTTACAAGTGGGCTCATACAAATTACGCGGACAGCGCATTTTTAGAATGGCGCCGATTCATCATCATTACGAGCTAAAAGGTTGGCCAGAGCCACGTGTTATTGTGCGCTTTTGGATAATTTCAATTGTGCTAGTACTTGCTGGCCTTGCGACATTAAAGATTCGATAAATGCAGTATTTAAACGAGATAAAAAACAAACATATAACAGTGCTCGGACTCGGTGTAACCGGTCTGGGCATTGTGCGTTTTTTATTATCTCATGGTTTTGCACCCAAGGTCGTTGATAGCCGGGTTGCGCCACCAGGTATGGATTGGCTAAGCGAGCATGCTCCTGAGCTTAATACGCATTTTGGTGATTTAGCTAGCGCCGCGCTTTGTAAAACCGACATGATCATCATAAGCCCCGGGCTTAGCTTAAAAATTCCCGCAATTGCTCAAGCAATAGAGTCAGGCATTGAAGTAATTGGTGATGTAGAGCTGTTTGCTCGTATAAATACAAAACCGGTTGTTGCTGTTACAGGCTCTAATGGTAAATCAACCGTTGTTACCTTGGCCTACGAGGTATTAAAAGCAGCAGGTTATAAGGTGGCATTAGGTGGCAATATTGGCACTGCGGTATTGGATTTACTAAGTGATGATTTTGACGTGTATGTGCTGGAGCTTTCGAGTTTTCAGCTAGATACCTGCTCAAGCTTAAAACCAATAAGCGCAGCGGTATTAAATATATCTGAAGATCATTTAGATCGTTACGACAGCTACCAAGCCTATATCGACTCTAAATTAAGTATTTATAACAATGCTGAGCTTTTAGTAACCAACGCAGATGATATTCAAACTAAGCCTATTAGTCGCGCTTTAGCGCCGCAAATGAGCTTTGGCACCGACCAAGGTGATTACCACTTAGCTGAGCGCAATAATGAGCTGCACTTTATAGTAAAAGGCGAGGCGTACTTACCTGTTAGCACGCTTGCGGTCGTTGGTAAGCACAATTACTTAAATACACTTGCGGTTATGGCGTTATTAAGCCCGTTTGATATTAGTAAAGAACAGTACGCAGCGGCGCTTTGTCAATTTAATGGTTTAGCGCACCGTTGCCAGTTTGTTGATGAGCAACATGGTGTTCAATACTTTAACGACTCTAAAGCCACCAATGTTGGCGCCACTATAGCGGCAATAGATAGTTTGGCCTCAGATCACGAAAACCTGATTGTTATAGCCGGTGGTGATGCTAAAGGCGCTGATTTAAGTGCGTTAAAGCCATATATAAAAAGTCATGTAAAAGCGCTTATATGCTTTGGGAAAGATGCAGCAGAGCTTGCTGCTTTAACGAGTAAATCGCACTTAGTAAACACAATGCAAGAGGCGGTATCGCTCGCTAAAGTACTTAGCAAGCGCGGTGACATTGTATTACTTGCCCCTGCCTGTGCCAGCATTGATATGTATAACAACTACATGCAACGCGGTGATGACTTTGTGCAATGTGTAATGGAAGGGCAATTATGATTGCCTTTGCCGATTTAAAAGAAACACTCACCCCAAAACCCTCAGCACAGCTTTACGATGTGCCACTGCTTTATTGCATGTTAATGCTTATAGGGGTGGGTTTTATAATGGTGACCAGCGCCTCAATGCCCACAGCCGAAAGGCTGTTTGATAACTCATACCATATTACCATTCGCCACAGCATGTTTTTAGCGATGGCATTTGTTTTATTTTGGATTGCCGCCAGCGTGCCTATGGATTGGTGGAAGCGCTCAAACCCGTATTTGTTGCTGCTTGGTATGGTGCTACTTATTGCGGTGTTAATTATAGGCCGTGAAGTCAACGGCGCTAAGCGTTGGATACCCATTGGACCTGTTGGTTTTCAGGTAGCCGAGGCCGCTAAATTATACTTTTTCAGTTATATAGCAGGCTACTTGGTAAGAAAGCGCGAAGAAGTACAAGAAAATATTAAAGGCTTTGCTAAGCCTATCGCTGTATTTGCGGTCTATGCCTTACTTATTTTACTACAGCCCGATTTAGGAACCGTGGTGGTTATGTTTGTAACAACTGTGGGGCTGTTATTTTTGGCCGGCGCAAAGTTATGGCAGTTTTTTGTACTTATTTTAACGGGCGTAGGGCTTGTTGTATTACTGATTATTGTAGAGCCATACAGAATGGCGCGAGTGGTGGGCTTTTTAGACCCTTGGGAAGACCCATTTGGCAAAGGGTATCAGTTAGTGCAATCGCTTATGGCCTACAGCCAAGGCGGCTGGTTTGGCCAAGGGTTAGGTAACAGCGTGCAAAAGTTACAGTATTTACCCGAGGCGCATAACGATTTTATTTTTGCCGTTATAGGTGAAGAGCTAGGCCTTGTAGGTGTAGCAAGTATTTTATGTGTGTTGGCTGTGTTTGTATTTAGGGCGCTTTTAATAGGCCAACAAGCTTTAAAATGTGGCAAAGAATACGAAGGCTATTTTGCGTTTGCTATTGGCATTTGGTTTGCGTTTCAAACCATGGTTAATGTAGGCGCCAGTGCGGGGTTATTACCGACTAAAGGGTTAACCTTGCCGTTTATTTCGTATGGTGGTTCAAGTTTATTAATAATGACGATTGCCACCGGTATTTTATTGCGTGTTGATTTTGAAACCAAAATGGCAACCAAACAAGCCACCTCACGCGGAGGTAAGCGATGAGTAAAAAATTAGTAGTTGTGGCCGGTGGTACAGGCGGGCATATATTCCCAGGTATTGCTGTAGCCGATTATTTAAAAGAGCAAGGCTGGCAAGTAAGCTGGATAGGCACGCCAGACAGAATGGAAGCGGATGTTGTACCAAAGCACAACATTGAAATTGATTTTATTAATGTAAAGGGCGTACGCGGTAATGGCTTAAAGCGTCTTATTAAAGCCCCATTCATGGTACTTAATGCAATATTGCAGGCGCGTAAGGTATTGAAATCTCAGCAACCAGATGTAGTGCTTGCTATGGGCGGCTATGTAACTGGGCCAACCGGCATTGCCGCTAAAAGTTTAGGCATCCCACTGGTGATTCATGAGCAAAATGCAGTAGCAGGAATGAGCAACAAGTGGTTGGCAAAATTTGCTAACAGAGTACTTGCTGCGTTTCCAAGCGCCTTTGCACCAGGGCAAGCCGAATTAGTCGGTAACCCAGTACGTGCAAGCGTTGCTAATGTAGCTAAACGTGATGTTTCAATCCCTATTAATATTTTAGTGGTGGGAGGCTCGCTAGGCGCACAAGTGCTTAACCAAACACTGCCAGAGGCGTTTAATTTACTTGCTAAAACAGCGCCAATTAAAATGTGGCACCAAACAGGTAAAGGCCATATTGAGGGCGTGAAAAGCGCGTATGCGAAAAACAACATTGCAGATGAAGACCTAAAAGTTGCTGAATTTATTGATGTTATGGACGCCGCCTACGCGTGGGCCGATATTGTTATTTGCCGTGCTGGTGCACTGACTGTTAGTGAAATTGCCGCCGCGGGTAAAATGGCTGTATTTGTGCCGTTTCCACATGCGGTAGACGATCATCAAACCGCCAACGCAAAATATTTAGTAACCGCAAATGGCGCGCTTTTAATGCCTCAGCCGCAGTTTAATAAAGATTCAATAGTTGAGCTATTAAACCCGTATTTGGCAAAGCCTATATTAATTAAACAAATGGCCAGTAATGCTAAGCAGCAAGCCATTTTAGATGCCACAGCAAGCGTTGCCTCGCACTGTGAGCAAGTAACAAATAAGAGAAAATAAGTGAAAGATAAGTCAATACAAGAACAACAAACTCGACCTGCTATGCGTCGAATAGAAACCATCCATTTTATTGGTATTGGTGGTGCGGGTATGGGCGGCATTGCTGAAGTACTGGCTTTTGAAGGCTACCGCATTACAGGCTCAGATATAGCGCACAGCGCAATGACCGAACGCTTAATTAAAGCCGGTGCAGAAGTATTTATAGGCCATCACGAAAACAACGTAAAAGATGCCAACGTAGTTGTTGTTTCAAGTGCTATTGATGAAACAAACCCTGAGATTATTGCTGCAAAAGCAGCGCGTATACCGGTAGTTCGCCGTGCAGAAATGCTTGCCGAATTAATGCGTTTTCGCCATGGCATTGCTATTGCGGGCACACATGGTAAAACCACAACAACCAGTTTAATTGCCAGCATTTATGCTCAGGCAGGGCTTGATCCTACTTTTATTATTGGCGGCTTATTAAATAGCGCGGGCAGTAATGCAAAAGTGGGCAAGAGCGACTTTTTAATTGCTGAGGCAGATGAAAGCGATGCATCGTTTTTGCATTTACAGCCTATGGTATCGGTGATCACCAATATTGAAGAAGATCACATGGAAACCTATGGCGGCAGTCTTGAGAAAATGAAAGACACTTATGTGGACTTTATTCATAACCTGCCATTTTATGGCTTAGCCGTAGTGTGCATAGACTCGCAAGTAGCAAGTGAGCTGATCCCGCGTTTTGGTCGCCCTGTGATCACGTATGGCGAGTCAAAAGATGCCGACTACCGCATGAGCGATTTTAGCCAATCAGCAAGTACTTGTACTTTTACAGTGACACATAAAAGCGGTGAAAGCTTAAGTGCAACGCTTAATATGCCAGGTAAGCACAACGCACTTAATGCCACGGCGGCAATTGCAGTGGCTAAAGATCAAAACATTGCTAACCACGCAATTTTAGAGGCGCTGCAAAAATTTGAAGGCATAGGACGACGCTTCCAGCATTATGGCAATTTTGAAAATGAGCGCGGCAATGTCATGCTGGTGGATGATTACGGACATCACCCATCAGAAGTTGCTGCCACCATTGCAGCGGTACGCGAAGGCTGGCCAGAAAAGCGTTTAGTTATGGTTTATCAACCACACAGGTTTACCCGTACACGCGATTTATACGAAGACTTTGTAAAAGTATTAGCAGATGTAGATCAACTTTTATTACTAGATGTGTACAGTGCCGGCGAAGAGCCTATTGTTGGCGCAGACAGTAAAAGCCTGTGCCGCAGCTTACGTCAGCGCGGAAAAGAGCCTCTACATGTAGCAACGAGCGCAGAGCTTGCTGGTGTATTGGCCGATAACTTACAAAATAACGACTTAGTTTTAACGCAAGGCGCTGGTAATATAGGACAATTGGTTAAAACATTAGCGGCAACAGGTATGTCGGTGGAAAAATTAAAGCAAGGTGAAGTATGACGCAAGAAAACGCGCAATTTGGTAAAGTAGCAGTACTGCTTGGGGGTAACTCAGCAGAGCGCGAAGTGTCACTACGTTCAGGGCAAGCGGTGCTTAATGCACTACAAAATGCCGGTGTTGATGCCATTGCTTTTGACCCGCAAAATCGCTCTTTGTGGGAGCTAAAAGAATTACAGGTCGATCGTGTTTTTATTGCTTTGCATGGCCGTGGTGGCGAAGATGGGACAGTGCAAGGCGCGCTTGAATTTATGAACTTGCCATACACGGGCAGCACTGTATTAGGCTCAGCCTTGGCAATGGATAAAGTACGTTGTAAGCACTTATTTAAATCTGCAGGGCTAAGTACAGCGCCTTATGCAGTTGTTGATGCTAAAAAAGGCTTTGATGCAAAAGCTATTATGGATGAGTTTAAAAAAGTAATGGTGAAGCCATCGCACGAAGGCTCAAGCATAGGTATGGCGCAAGCAAGTACCGCTCAAGAGCTTGAAGATGCTCTTACACATGCTTTTAAGTTTGATAGCCAAGTGTTAGTAGAGCAGTGGATAACCGGCCGCGAATTTACCGTGACTGTATTAGGCGATGAAGTACAGCCTGCGATTGAAATGACGACTCCAAATGGTTTTTACGATTACCAAGCTAAGTATCAATCAAATACAACACAGTATCATTGCCCTGCAGATTTATCGGCGCAAGATACACAGCACTTACAGGCTATCTCGTTAGAGGCGTTTGATTTAGTGGGTGCAAGCGGCTGGGGCCGTGTAGATGCCATGCAAGATGAGCAGGGGAACTTTTATTTATTAGAAGTAAATACAGTCCCTGGCATGACCGAAAAATCGCTGGTGCCTATGGCGGCAAAAGCAAACGGGGCAACATTTGAGCAATTAGTTGTTCGCATTTTGGGGCAAACGCTTTAATATGCATCCCCTTTTAGAAAAAGCTCAACAGTTAAAACAGCAACTTAACTTTAATTGGTCGCTAATTTTTGGTGTGAGCTTTTTTCTGGTGGTAGTGATTGGGCTCGTGCAAATAACTACCGGTGTATCTGATTGGCTAGTAGAGAACAAAGATGCACAAATAAAGCACTTAACAGTGCTAGGAAAGCCCAAATACACTGACGAAAAGGCCATAATAAAAGCAATAAAAAAGGCCGATTTAAGCAGTTTTTTTGAGCTAGATGTAAAACGCGTACAGCAACTGGTAAAAGATTTACCTTGGGTTGCAACCGTATCGGTACGCAAGCAATGGCCCGATACAATACAAGTGTACGTAGTTGAACACGAAGCCGTAGCCCATTGGAATAGCGATTTACTGCTAAACCAAAGTGGCGATGCCTTTGAAGCAAGTAGCGATAAACTCGCCAATGATTTACCGCAACTTTACGGCCCAGAAGGCAGCGAAAAAGAAGCGTGGATTGCCTTTAAGCAGTTTGACGAAATGCTAAAGGTAAATGCATTAACGTTAAAAAGCTTAGCCCTTTCGGAGCGTTTTTCGTGGCAGTTATGGTTAGATAATGGTGTGCGCTTAAATTTAGGGCGCAAAGACAAAGCAAAGCGAGTACAGCGGTTTATAGATGTGTACCCGCGCATGGAAAAGCGTGCAGATGCACAAATAGATGCAATAGATTTACGCTATGATACCGGCCTTGCAGTTAGCTATAAGCCTGTGCAAGAACAGCAATTACAAAATAAGAGTAAGGCATGACTAAGTCAGCAGAAAGAAACCTAGTGATTGGATTAGACGTTGGTACCTCAAAAGTGGTGGCCACGGTAGGTGAAATCACCGCAGATAACAAGCTCAGCATTGTTGGTGTGGGCAGCCAAGTATCTCATGGTATGGATAAAGGCGGCGTTAACGATTTAAACTTAGTGTCTGAGTCGATTCGCCGAGCAATAGATGAAGCCGAGTTAATGGCCGATTGTCGTATTAGCTCAGTGTACTTAGGGATTTCTGGCAAGCACATACAATGTCAAAACGAAAGCGGCGTGGTTGCTATCAATAATACAGAAGTAACCGATGAAGACATTGAAAATGTAATTCATATAGCGCGCTCTGTGCCTATTTCGGCCGAGCGTAAAATGCTGCATGCATTACCGCAAGAATACAGTATTGATATGCAAGAGGGCATTAAAAACCCCCTTGGTATGAGCGGTGTACGTATGGAAGCACGTGCACACATTATTACCTGCTCAAACGACATGGCTAAAAACATTGAAAAATGTGTTGAGCGCTGTGGTTTAGAGGTTGATCAGCTTATATTTACCGCACTTGCATCGTGTTACTCGGTTTTAACCGATGACGAAAAAGAGCTTGGCGTAGCGGTACTTGATATTGGTGGTGGTACAATGGATATCACTATTTATATTAACGGGGCATTACGTCATTCTTCGGTTATCCCAGTGGCGGGTAATCAAGTAACCGGTGATATTGCAAAAATATTTCGTACACCTATATCACATGCTGAGTCACTCAAAGTACAATATGCATGTGCAAGTAGCCAAATGGCCAGTAACGAAGACACCATAGAAGTACCAAGTGTAGGCGGGCGACCAGCACGATTAATGTCGCGCCATACTTTATCTGAAGTGGTAGAGCCTCGTTTTAGAGAATTATTTGAATTAGCGATGGAAGAAATTCGTCGCTCAGGTTTAGAAGACCAAATTGCGGCAGGCCTCGTTATTACAGGCGGGACTGCTAAAATGACTGGCGCAATGGAAGTGGCTGAAGACATTTTCCAAATGCCAGTGAGGATAGGCAAACCAATCGGGATAGTTGGTTTGACAGACTACGTAGACGATCCTTCGTACGCAACCGCTGTAGGTTTGTTACAATACGGGCGCACTATGCAATCGATGAATGCACAAAAGTCGAAAGCAGAGGATAATAATAATTGGTGGAACCGCATTACTAAATGGTTCCAAGGCGAGTTTTAAAGTACTCAAGTCGGAGAGTAAACATGTTTGATATGATGGAACAACACAGCGAAGAAGCTGTAATTAAGGTAATTGGCGTGGGCGGTGGCGGCGGTAACGCTGTTGAGCACATGGTAAAACAACAAATAGAAGGTGTGCGCTTTATAGCCGCAAATACGGATGCGCAAGCATTACGTAATTCCGCTGCCGATATTACTGTACAACTAGGCACGCAAATAACTTCAGGGTTAGGTGCAGGTGCAAACCCAGAAGTAGGCCGCGAATCGGCTGAAGAAGATGCAGAAACAATCCGTGCCAGCCTTGAAGGCGCAGATATGGTATTTATTGCTGCCGGCATGGGCGGTGGTACAGGTACTGGTGCTGCACCAGTGGTTGCTAAAATTGCCAAAGAATTAGGTATTTTAACGGTTGCTGTAGTAACGCGTCCTTTTGACTTTGAAGGCAAAAAGCGCGCAGCAGCTGCTGAACAAGGCATTAACGAATTGTCAGAAATTGTAGACTCACTTATTACAATTCCGAACAATAAATTGCTTAAAGTTTTAGGTAAAGGGACTACACTGTTAGATGCCTTCGCTAAAGCAAACGATGTACTTTTTGGTGCTGTTCAAGGTATTGCGGAGCTAATTACACGTTCTGGTTTAATTAACGTGGATTTCGCCGACGTACGTACCGTAATGTCAGCAATGGGTACTGCCATGATGGGCACAGCCTCTGCATCAGGCCCAGATCGTGCTCAAGAAGCTGCAGAAGCGGCTATCTCAAGCCCATTACTAGAAGACGTTGATTTAACCGGTGCTAAAGGTATTTTGGTTAATATTACTGCGGGTATGGACATTGCGATTGAAGAATTTGAAATTGTGGGTAACCACGTTAAAGCGCTAGCGTCTGAAAATGCAACTGTGGTTGTAGGTGCGGTTATTGACCCAGAAATGAGCGACGAGTTACGTGTAACCGTTGTTGCTACGGGTTTAGGCGGCGATCGTCGTCCGCAGTTTGGTATTGTTGATAACGGCTTTAAAAAGGCATCAGGTTCTGATGTAGCAAGTTCATCAAACCAATCTAGCAGCATGTACGTACCAAGCTTTGCAAGCCAAGGCACAAGCACTGAAGAAACGACGCCAAGCACGCAAGTAGAAAGCAAAGAACAAGCGCCATCTACAAGCTCAAGCAACACGGCAAGTTCATCAGCGCAAAACAGTAAAAAAGCGGATAAATCAGAAGGCGGAGATTATTTTGATATTCCGGCTTTTTTACGTAAGCAGGCTGATTAACATTTACTAATGCTTTTGTTTGAAATATGTACAAATATTGAAAGGCAAAAGGATTTATGTTAAACTCCGCCGTCTAACCTGTAACTGATTTAAAAGTGAGCGAACCTATGATTAAACAGCGTACGATTGCACAAGTAGTCAAAGCCATAGGAATTGGACTTCATAAAGGTGAGAAGGTCACAATAACTCTCCGACCTGCGAGCGCAAATACCGGGATTGTATTTCGTCGTGTCGACCTTGATCCGGTTGTTGATTTTGAAACAACACCTGAAGCCGTTGGTGATACGCAGCTGTGTACCTGTTTAATTAACAAAGATGGCGTTCGCTTATCAACGACTGAGCACCTAATTGCCGCGGTTGCTGCAATGGGTATCGATAATTTAATTGTTGAATTAGACAGCTCAGAAGTGCCGATTATGGATGGTAGTGCATTACCGTTCATTTATTTGTTACAAAAAGGCGGCATTGAAGAGCAAAATGTTGCGAAACGCTTTATTCGTATAAAAGAAAAAGTACGTATTGAAGAAGGTGATAAATGGGCCGAAGTAGAACCATATGATGGTTTTCATATCGACTTTGAAATTGCCTTTGATCACCCGGCCATTAATGAAAGCCGCCAGCGCATTGGTTTAGATATTACTGCGCAAAGCTTTACTGAAGAAATTAGCCGTGCACGTACGTTTGGTTTTATGAAAGACATTGAATACATGCATGCTAATAACCTAGCACTTGGTGGCAGCATGGACAGCGCAGTAGTACTTGATGACTTTAAAGTGCTAAACCCAAATGGTTTGCGCTACAGCGATGAATTTGTAAAACACAAAATATTAGACTGTGTGGGCGACATGTTTATGACAGGTCATAACCTACTAGGTAAAGTAACGGCTTATAAATCGGGTCACGATTTAAATAATAAGTTACTTCGCAAAATTATGGCAACAGAGTCAGCATGGGAGTGGGCAACATTTGAAACGCCTGTTACGATGCCTGCACCCGGCCTTGAATTAGCGACGGCCTAATTTAGTATTTTTTAAAAATACACGCTCACAAACAGTTATAAAAAATGACGCTTAATAGCGTCATTTTTTTTGCCTTAAATTAGCGAGTTGCAGCTAATTACTATTAATTTTTAATAATTAACGCGCAGCTTAAAGCGCTAAAATTGTTGGTAACTGTGCCAGTTCAGTTATGGTGTAGGTTGGGCTTATGCCTGCTGGTAACTGCTCGCCTGGGTGCTGTAGCCAACAGGTATCAATACCGGCATTATTGCCTCCTAAAATGTCGCTAGAGGCAGTGTCGCCCACCATTAATATTTTGCTTTTGTCTGGGTTACCCATAAGCTCAAATGTGTGCTCAAAAATAGCCTTGTTAGGCTTAGCAATGCCTACCAGCTCTGATATAACCAGCCAATCAAACATATTTTCAAGGCCGGTATGCGCTAGGCGCAGGGCTTGCAAACGTGCAAAGCCATTAGTAATAATACCCAATCGTGCATGCGGTTTTAAGGCATTTAGTAAATCGATTGCGCCGGGGAGTGGTTCACAAATTTGTGCCATAGCATCTAAAAATGCATCGTTTAGCTCTTTAGCGGGTACCCCTAATTTTACAGCCCACTCGTTAAAGCGGGTTACTTGTAAGTAATCGGCGCTAATTTTTCCATCTTGATAATCTATCCACAGCTGCTTATTAGTTTTTTGGTAATGGATGTAATCAGCTTGAGTAAACTCAATGTTGTACGCTTTAAACATGCGGGTCATTCCCGCTAAAATATCAAATCTGAATAGTGTTTCGTCTGCATCAAACAGTACATAACTGTATTTCATTAATTTTCCTGATAAAGGCTAGGGTGTAAAAAAGGAGCCATAGCTAAGGTAAGCGCTTGGGTGTAGGTGCTTTGGCGAGTGGCATGATTGTTTGTGAGAAGCCCTATCGCGCCGCCTTTTTGCTTAACATTATGGGTGTTAAATGCTTTATCCATTACATCGCCAAGCTCTTCTCCGCTTAGCAGCGCGTTATATAACACTTGCGGTAACGGCAGGTTACTGCTGCGTCCTATCGCTTGCTCAGAGCCATTATTAATAACAACATAGGCAAAGGTGGCAGCTCCATAGCTAAATTGCTCTGCACCGCCTTCCATTGCACAGTAGTAATCTGCTTGGTACATGTTTTTACAGTAAGTAACTCGGTTTTGTGCGCCTATACGGGTTTGTTCCTCGCCAATTGGTTGATCGGGAACATTTGAGGGAGCATCAACGCCTTGGCAATCAATTTCGTAACTAGGAAAGTACATTGCAAAAATATGTTTTGCAGCGTTAATTTTTACTGGGTTTTTAGAGCCCACAATAATTTTTAATGAGTGCGACACGTTTTCCCTCACTGTTAGCAAAAGCAGCAGTGTACGTCAGAAGTGTAAATCATAAAAGAGGGGCTAAATGGGTATATCTAAAGGGGCTAGGTTTTCAAGAGCACGCTTTTTAACAATAATGTCTTTAATAAGCGGGGTAAGCACCAGCTCCATTGCTAAACCCATTTTACCGCCTGGCACCACAAGGGTATTTATACGCGACATAAAGCTGCCTTCAATCATCTGTAAATAATACGGAAAATCAACGTCATCAATTCCTCTAAAGCGAATAACCACAAAGCTTTCATCTAGCGAAGGAATATCTTTTGCACTAAATGGGTTTGACGTATCAACCGTTGGCACACGTTGAAAGTTAATATGGGTGCGCGAAAACTGCGGTGTGATGTGGTTAATGTAGTCATCCATACTGCGTACAATTGAGTCCATTACTTTTTCGCGAGAGTGGCCGCGGTCTTGCGTATCGCGGATCAATTTTTGGATCCATTCAAGGTTAATAATAGGCACCATGCCTATAAGTAGATCCACGTGCTTAGCTACATCATGATCCTGATCAACCACGCCACCGTGCAAGCCTTCGTAAAACATTAAATCAGTGTTTGTTTCAAGATCTTGCCAAGGGGTAAACGTTCCCGGTAATTGATTATAAGGCACTGCTTCGTCAAAGGTATGTAAGTATCGGCGCAATTTGCCTTGGCCTGTTTCGCCGTAGGTACCAAATAAGGTTTCTAATGCGCCAAAGTCATTGGCTTCACGGCCAAAGTAACTTATGTGTTTACCTTCTTGTTGTGCTTCGCGTACTTTTTTATCCATTTCTGGGCGCGTGTAACGATGAAAGCTATCTCCTTCGATAAAAGCCGCATCAATGTTGAGGCTACGAAAAATATGTTTAATTGCATTGGTGGTAGTGGTAGTTCCCGCACCCGACGAACCTGTAATAGCAATGATAGGATGTTTAGCTGACATGTATTTTCTCTTTTTTAGGACCAAGTTAGTTATAAAGAGTTGACTGACTTAGGTCAAGTGACGCCATCGGCAAATAACGTTATCATGAGGTGCTTAAAAATAAAACGAGAGAAAGCATGAAACTTATTAAACCATGGCTTGGGCTAGTCTCTTTAGCGGCGCTAAGCCTTGCTACAGCGCAGGCTAGCATGCCTAAAAGCCAAATATTACTTGCTGATTTAAATACACCCTACGGTATGCAAGTGAGTATAGTGAGCGACAAAAATAGCTATAACAACCAACCTTATTTAACAAACCAGGGTATTTATTTCACCCATGAAGTTATTTCAAGCGAGCAAAGTCAAACCGATATTGCCTATTATGATTTAGCAACCAAGCAAGTAAGCAACATAATAAATACGCCAGTGAGCGAATATTCGCCCACTGTTATGCCCTCAAAACAAAGTTTATCGGCCATTGTGGTAGAGCAAGATAGCAAACAAAAGTTGTGGCAATACCCACTCAATACTGAGCAAGCACCAAGCCGTATTTTTGATTGGATTGAACCTGTTGGCTACCACGCATGGGGCGCTCAAAGCGATTTAGTGATGTTTATTTTAGGTGAGCCACATACATTGCAATATACTTCGGTTGCTGCGGCAAAAGGCGAGCTGGTAGCAAGTAACATAGGGCGTACGCTTATTTATAACAGTAAAACCGCAACATTTTTATTTAGTTACACAAAAAATGATCAGCATATTTTAGCAAGCTTTAACCCGCAATCTAAACAGGTAGAAGATTTACTTAGATTGCCAGAGCAAGTACAAGACTTTATTTTAAAAGATGCTAATACAGTGGCTTATGCGGTTAAAAACCGTGTATATATGCGTAATTTAAGCGGCAGCGATGAGGTTTCTCAATGGCTTAACTTGAGCCCATATTGCGAGACAAACATAACGCGAATGAGTTATAAAAACGACAAACTTGCCTTTGTATGCGATGTAAAATAATTCGGACTTTGCAGCGCGTATAGGCTAATGTAATGCACAATTAAACATTAAAGGGATCACCACGTGGCTTATAGTGCAGATGAGTTAACAGAGCAGCTCATTCAGTTAAAGTGCAGAAGCAACTTTAAAATTAAAAACATTGCTGAGTACATGTTAGCAAATTCTAAAGAAGCAATTTATACCCACAGCGAAGCGGGTAAAGGCAAAATAATTATTCGCCCAGCCTTTGAGGTGTTTAGCGATGATTTTGCAACAATTGATGAGGTAACACGAGTACAAGGTTATTTTCATAGTAGTGAGATGACACGCTTTCCTACACGTATTCACAAAAGTGCGCAGCCGATTCACTATGGTGTGGCCTTTAAAATTAACTCAGAGCAAGCAGCAAAAGACTTTATTGCCAAGCTAACACAGATTATTAACGGGTAAATAAAAGCCGCTGAGTGAGTAACTCAGCGGCTTTTTTAATTATGCATATTTACTTTTAATTAAGCTTACTTGCTTTTTAAAAAGTCATTAACTGATGCCAGTTCACGCTCTTTAAGCGCAATACAGTCATGGGTACTTTCTTCGAGCTTGCTTAGCGTACGCGCGTAGCCCGGTGTTTCTTCAATTTTATCTTTAAAGAATGCTTGCGTGGTTGCTAAACTTTGTTCATCACAACGCGCGGTTGTAAAGTACGGTAAGTTAGGCACAAAAAACGGCGGTAAGCTTTGTGTTACCTTGTCGTAATTGTTGTATATCCACTCAATAAATAGTGCTTGGCGTGGCTCGCTATAACTTTGACCTGCTAAAATAGTGCGCATATCAGATGCGGTGACTTCGTCGGTTAGGGTGTACGCTAATACTTGCTTTTGTAACTGCGCTTTACCCATAAAGCCCATTGCAGCCAGCATGTTTGTGCGTACTTGTGGATCTTTAGTGGTTTTAAAGGTTGCCATAAATTGATCAAGTAAGGCTTTATCCCCATTATAGGCGGCAAGTTTTAAGTAGGTAGCTGCTAAATACGGATCCACTTTTTGCGGATCGTTTAAGTACACTTGCGTTTGCTCTTTTGCTTTGCTGATCACACGTTGATCTTCGCCATCAAAACCTAGTAAGGACACAACACCCGCACGTAGTTGAGATACTGCACCGTCTTCGCCAGCTTGTGCTTCAAGTGAGTATTTTTTAGCTGCAGGCATTACTGCACTGCGAATAAACTCAGGCCATAACGCTTCGTTGCTTTCATCTTTAAAGGTATTTTTTTGCGATAACAAGTAGCCCAGCGCTGTATTTGCAACACGAGGGTGATCATCGCTCACAAATACTTCTAAGGTTTGCATTAACTTAGCCGCCGATATTACACCCGCATCAAGTAGTGCATCAGTGGCAGAGAGCAGCGCTAAACGCTCACGATCATTAAGTGCTTGCTGAGCATGTTTTATTAGTGAATCAAACTGCGCATCGTCCATTACCCAACGGTAATAACCTAGCGCCCCTTCATCGGGATAAATCCACTGTGGCTCAAAATCAAGTGTTAGGGTTTGGCTTTGCTTATTGAGTAAAATACTGGCTGTTTTTACTTTATCGCCAGCGCCATATTTTATCCCAACAGGGACATTCCAAAGCTGTGCGGGTGCATCTACACCGGCATTAGCAAAGCGGCTTTGCGATATAGTAATTTTTTTACCGTCTTGTTTTACATCTACAAGCGGAAAAGAAGACTGTTCAATAAATGATTTTAAAACACTCGCAACATCTTTATTAGAAGCTTTCCCTAGTGCTTCCCATAAATCGGCTGCTTCGGCGTTTTTATACGAGAATTTTTTTAAGTAACTTTGAATCCCTTTTTGGAATGCGTCTTCACCAATCCAGTTTTCAACCATAGCCAGTACTGCGCTGCCTTTACTGTAGGCAAGCCCTAAACCATCCATAATATCGGCTTCGGTTTTAATCGGTTTACGAATCGGCTTAGTGCTTAAGCGAGCATCTAATGCCATTACGTTGTTTTGTGGTAAATCGAGGTGAGATTCAAATTCTGGATTAAGCTGTTTAGTAATTTTTGCCGCCATCCAGCTGGCAAATGCTTCGTTTAACCATAAGTCGTTCCACCACTTCATGGTAACTAAGTTACCGTACCATTGATGGGCAAGCTCGTGAGCAATAATCGACACATTACGCTGTTTTTTACTGCGTGTAGCAGCTGCTAAATCAACCAGTAATATATCTTCGCGGTAGGTTACTAGGCCTGAGTTTTCCATTGCGCCAAAAGGAAACTCGGGTACTGCTACCGAATCGAGCTTTTTATAAATATAAGGAATACCAAAATACGCCTCAAGTGCAGCAAGAACTTTTGGCATGTTCTTTTTTGCGTAATCAGCTAAATGAATTTTACCCTGCGGGGTAATAACACGCCCTGGAATTGGCATGTCTTTTATTTCAAGCTCTTCAAAAGGGCCCACGGCCATAGCCACTAAATAAGAAGGAATAGGTGGCGTTTTATCAAAGTAATGCGTCGTCATCTCGCCGTTAACTGTGGTTTTAAGCTCTGGCGTATTAGCATAAACCTTTTGAGACGTTGGCGCTGTAATCGTCAACTGAAACGGTATTTTATAACTTGGCTCATCAAATACCGGAAATGCACGGCGTGCATCATTCATTTCAAACTGAGTAAATAAATAAGGTGTGCCCTGATCAATTGTTTTGTATAAGCCTACACTTTGGCGATTATACGGCGCCGAAAAATCTATTTTTAGGGTGTACTTACCCGGTTGAATTTGCTCATCACAGCTAAATTTTACTTTTTCTGTTTTTAGCATTTCGTTATTTAAGTCGCAGTTTTCATCGCCTAGTAACTGCGCCATTTTAACAGCGTAAGCCACGCCGTTAAGTTCAATGTAATGAGTGGGTTTTAACACTTCTAGGGCTACTTCTGTCATCCCTGTAAAGGTGTCTTGGCTTGGGTCGAGTGTTAACGACACCTTTTGTGAACTTGGTTTAGCAAGCTTTTCGATAACGAACTCGTTAGCGTTGGCAGTAGTCATTGCTAAAGCAACACTTACTGTTAATAGGCTTTTTAAAAACATAGTGATCCCTAGATTGTTGTTGTTAGAAACTGACTCAAACAGGCATTTCTATGCCCTTAAAAATTGAGATTTAGATATCCTAGCAGTTTTTTTTATGAGAGTAATTTAATAAAGTGGCTGCTTGGATTTAAAATAGTAACAAATAGTGTCAGTGGCTCTGGCGCTGCTTAAAGCGCTGCCAATGCAGCTGTGGGTTAATGGTCCGAATTTGCTGTATTACGTTGTTTAGTAAGGCGGTATCGTCAAATTTATCATTGGGGTATTCGTTAAACCCCATTAAATAATTAAAGGCGTCTTTTGAATTAGCCTGTAATGCGTAAATACGTACTTGTTGCTCAAAATTAAGTCGTAGGCTACTTATGGCGGTTTTCATACCGAGTTGATCAACAGTGGGAATGGCACATTTTTGCAAATAACCCGCACGCTCACCTTCACCAGTAAACCAAATGCGTACTTTTTCGCTGTAACGGCCAGACTTAGCCGGTAAATCAAACAACAAACGTGTGTGATTATGTGCTTTAACAAAGGCAATAAAGTCGTTAAGCCCTGCATCAACTAAGGCTTGATGCACCGGAACCAAGCGCGCTTTTATTTTTCCATTAGTATGAAAATTAAAACATAAAATGCCATTTTTAAGCTCAAGATCGTCAAGCGTTAAGCAGCCAATTTCATCGCTATATGCGCCACTGTAATAGGCAATTAAAGGCAACCAAAAATGCCAATGCTTTGCTTGCTCTCTTGCTACTTTAAAGTCGCCATAAATATAGCCGTTATAAAGCGTATGCAGTTCCATTGCTGAAAAAGGGCGGCGGCCAAGATGGGTTTTCAACGTAATCCCTTGAAATTAATGACATGTTATATTTTATACTTAAAACAGATAAACATGCGAGTATCGATTTTAGTATTTATGTTTTTAGCTACAAAACAAAAACACCCACTTAAAAAGCAGGTGTTGTATTCACTATTTAATTTATAGTGGCAGTTATTCGCTAAGTGCGCGTGCTAAGCCAACAGGCTCTATTTCTACACACACTTGGTCGTCATTCCAATTTAAACCAACTAATGCGCTGTCTTCGTTTAAATCTTCTACCCACTCATCTAAAAATTCATCTAAATTAATTTCTACAGGCGTAAATTCTTGCCACTCTTCTTTACACTGGGCTTTTGCTGCGTCTTCGCTTTCCCATAAAAGCAGTACATCCGTTTCGGCAAACTGGTTAGATTCGCACACTACAAAGCCGCCGTCGTCGCCACCTAACGCCCACACTTGCTCGCTTAAACGTACTTTTTCTACAAAGCTAACTAGTTGTGATTCAATTTCAATATCGCTCATGTGTTTACCTTATTTGTTTAGAGTCTGGGATCGGTGCTTACTGCAGCTTGACGCGTGCCATAGTCGTTATAAAAACTGACTAAAGCAGCGTGTTGGCTAAAGTCTGTTAATTCACGAAAGCAAATCCAATCAAGTAGGCAGTATAAACTGATGTTAAGGCATTCACAGCCTTTAAATTCATAATCGTTTAAATGACTATTTAAATAGCTTAATGTTTGTGCAATTCGTTCGCTTTGCAGATTAAAAAATAATTTATCGTCGCTAGTATCAAACCCTGAGCGTCTGCTAAGTGCTAATTCTACTAACGAGTCGTTACAGGCGTTAATAATATTAAGTAGGTGCTCTTGCGACCAGCTTAGTGGTGTTTTACCAGCCTTGGCGATAAGGTAACGTAAAATAATGGTTGAATCGCTTAGCGTTAAATCACCATCAATTAAAACCGGTATTTTTCTTCCAGGGTTGTTACTGGCTAAGGTAGGGCGGTCTTGCTCAGAAAAAATATCTAGGTTTACTAGCGCTAAGTCAACATTGTTTTGTGCTGTCCACATTCTTACTCTGCGCGCAAATGGAGAAGGGTTAGATCCTATAAGTTTCATAATTGCTCCTAAAAAAAGCCGCATAAGCGGCTTTTTGCGTTGCGATAAGTCAACGTTATTCTGAGCGGCTTGTCACTTCTAGTAAGTGATAGCCAAACTGTGTTTGTACAGGGCCTTGTACTTGATTAATTGGCGCTGAAAATACAACTTTATCAAACTCAGGTACCATCATACCTGGGCCAAACTCGCCAAGTGCTCCGCCGTCTTGACCAGAAGGACAGTTTGAATATGTTTTTGCAAGCTCTGCAAAGTCTTCGCCTTGTTCAATCTTAGCTTTTAAATCTAAGCACTCTGCTTCGCTGTCTACTAAAATGTGCCTTGCACTTGCCACTGCCATAAAATCTCCTGTTTAAAGTTGGTGTATTTAACCATTAAAGCCAGTCTAGTTAGTTTTAACTCGCAGTACCAGTATAAACTTAATTGATGAGTAGCGTATTTTCAATTGCATCAATTAATTCTTTTGAATTAGGAGCTACTTTACTGTTAAAGCGTTTAATTGTTTTGCGATCAGCTGAAACTAAATATTTATAAAAGTTCCAGTTAGGTGAGCTGGTCTGCGCGTTTAAGTGTTTAAATATTGGATTTGCATCACTGCCGCGAACTTCGCTGGTAGTAAACATAGTAAAAGTAACGCCGTAATTAATAAAACACACTTTTGCTATGTCTTTTTCATCGTTTTCTTCTTGAAAAAAATCATCAGATGGAAAACCTAATACCACTAAACCTTTGTCTTTGTATTGTTGGTGTACTTTTTCAAGGCCTTCAAATTGAGATGTAAAACCACAATTGCTAGCCGTATTTACAATGAGCAAAGGGCGGTTTTTAAATTGGCATAAGTTTAAGGATTCTTTTGAGCGCAGCTTACGTATCTCTACATTTGTAAAGTCTTCACATTGTTGCTGCTGTTGTTTGCTGGGTAACGTGTCATTTGCTTGGGCAGCTAAGCTCGTAATAAAAATACTGAGCCCTAGTATCGTTTTTTTTAACATACTCAACGCCTAAATTTATAATTGTTTGACTAGTCTATCTTACGCTAATATGCACAAAAGTGATCAACAATATTAAGCTGTTATGACTACACGTTTAGCCACTATAGAAGATTTACCTGCCATTGTCGCAATATACAACGAAACGATCGCCTCGCGTATGGTGACCGCCGATACCGAAGAAGTATCGGTACAGAGCAAACGTGAGTGGTTTAATAGCCACACCGATAAGCGGCCTATTTATGTTTATTGCGAAAATGACCAAGTACTTGCCTGGCTAAGTTATAAATCGTTTTATGGGCGCCCCGCATACGATGGCACCGTCGAAATGAGCATTTATATTACCAAAGCGGCGCAAGGTAAAGGACTTGGCAAAAAGCTGATGGAGTTTGCCCAAATAGAGGCTAAACAGCTAGGAATTGATGTATTGCTTGGTTTTATATTTAGCCACAACTTACCAAGTATTAAGTTATTCAAGCACTTTGGTTTTAGCGTATGGGGTGAGTTGCCTCATATCGCGGTAATGGATAACACGCGCTACAGTTTAACAATATTCGGTAAGCATCTACCAAAATAGTTGTGGAGCTTATCGGTAAAAAAATCAAAATTAAGTCTAACAACCTATACCAACTAAGAAATTATAGGCTACGCTATTAACATATAAAGTGTTTACGATAGTGTGGCTTAATGAGTCGAAAAATTTTAATTGTAGATAGCAGCAGTGTTATCGCAATGAGAGTGAAAGTTTTACTAGAATTAATAGGTTGTGAGGCTGAGCTCGTTCATTACTCTATGATTGATTTATACTCTAACACCAGCCAGTATGACTTGGTAATTGGTGCTTACGGAGTGCCGTGCGAAGTAGTAAAGTCGTTAGCTCAAAAAATCTCACAAGACCGCTGTGTATTACTTGCCCCTAAAGCCGAAAGCGGTGAGCAACTTAGCGCCTTTAGCGAGCTTAATAAGCTAGTCCCAGATGCAACGGTTATTTATCCGTTTTTTTCAAATAAAGAAATTATCTCATTACTCGAAAACCTCTTAGAGCTTGGCTCTAGTCACGTTCTAAAACTCCCCACTATTTTACTTGTTGATCATATGCCTGAGCGCCTTGAAAAAATGAAAAGTAATTTAGTCGGGGCGCATATCAAAACGCTAACCGCAACCAGTGCTACCGAGGCGGTGACAGTGGCGAATGAAAACAGTATAGATATTTTAATTAGCGATTTTAGCTTTGAAGATGGCACCGGTTTAAATATTTTTTCTGCTATTAAAATGTCTCAGCCAGATTGCCGATGCTTATTGTTTACCGCACGCCCTGAGCAAGTTTCAATGATTGAGGCAATTCGTAAAGGGGTCGAAGATGTTTTAATAAAGCCTCTAACCGATAGCGTACTGCTGCAATCGGTCCATAAATTGTGGCAAACAGAGCTTTTAAAACGCCGTAACGCTGAGCTAGTTGAGCGTTTACAAGATACCGTTGATGCATTAATCGAAAAAGACAGCCTACTACAAGTTATTTATAAAAATACGCCTGACGCCATTATGCTATTTGAGCGCAGCGGCAAAGTAATAGAAGCAAACGATGCCTGCTTAAGGCTGTTTAAGCTGCCCTTTGACAAACTCGCGGGCTTTTCTGTATTTGAATTTTTAGATGAGGAATCAAGTGCTGAAATAAAAAATAAAATCAGCACACTCAATCGTAACCGCCAATTTAGTAGCGACCTACGTTTGCAAAAAACAGACGGCGGGTATATTCCGCTAGTTGGTTCGTTTAACGAAATAGACCACCATGGCGAAATTGCGTTAGCGGTTATATTTAAAAATGTAACTCACTTAAAACAAAAAGAAGAATTACTCCTTGAAGCCAAAGACCTACTTGAGGAGCAAGTGCGAGCTCGTACTTCGCAGCTAGAGCACGCTAAAAATGTGGCCGAAGCTGCCAATTTAAGCAAATCGGAATTTTTGGCTAACATGTCGCACGAGTTACGCACCCCTATGCACTCTATATTAAGCTTTTCTCGATTTGGTTTGAGTAAGTTAGAAGCGGGCGATTTTGCTAAAGATAAACTCTTAAAATATTTATCCCGTATTGAAAGCAGCGGCGAGCGTTTACTGTCGTTATTAAACAACTTACTTGATTTATCTAAATTGGATGTGGGGAAATTTCCATTTAATCCACGCCCATACAATATAGAAAGTATTATAAAAACCAGTATTGATGATGTCTCTGGTACGGCTATGGAAAAAGAAATTGAAATTGTTTTTTCAAAACCCGGGCCAGTGGTTGTGCAGTGTGATGAAGAGCAAATTAATCAGCTATTGCGCAATGTGTTAGGTAACGCACTTAAATTTAGCGAACCTAAAAGTCGTATTGAAGTGAACTTAATGGCTGATCAAGATAGCGCCATTATTGATGTAATAGACAATGGAATAGGTATACCTGAGGATGAATTAGAGCACGTGTTTACTAAATTTGTACAAAGCAGCAAAACGAACAGTGGCGCTGGTGGTACTGGTTTAGGGCTTGCGCTTTGTAGAGAGTTTGTAGCACTTCATCAAGGCGAAATTACGGCAAGTAATAATAGCGATGGTGGTGCAACAATTAGGATTCAGGTACCCCTAGAAATAGATTTAGATGAGCATTTAGCCGATGATAAGCTAGCAGTGCAAGATAGCTAATTATATGTGTAATTAATGTTTAAATAATATTTAATTGGATGATGAAAATATGGCCTTAACTAAAATTCTTGCTGTAGATGATGAACCTTTCAACCTTGAAATTATTGAAGAAATTTTAGAAGAGCTTGATTTCGAATTACAAGTTGCTACAAGCGGCCCTGAGTGTTTAGCCATGGTTGAAGGCTACATGCCCCAAGTTATTTTACTTGATGTAAGCATGCCGCAAATGAATGGCTACGAAGTGTGTAAAGCATTAAAGGCGAACCCGAATACCGCGCATATAATTGTTATGTTTGTTTCCGCTAGAGGAACGGTTGAAGAGCGTATGGAAGGTTACTCAGTCGGTGCTGAGGATTACATTGTAAAACCGTTTGGGCATGATGAGCTTAAATCAAAACTTAAAAACTTAAACCAAGTATTAATAGAAAAACAAAGCCTTGAAAAACAAGTAGAAGATGCAACATCTACGGCATTTAACGCTATGGCAAACAGTAGCGAAATGGGGCAAATAGTTAATTACATTGAAAACATTGGTTTTATTAATAATCCGCAAGATTTAGGTAAAGCCTTAATAGACTGCTTACAAACGTTTGACCTACAAAGTAATGTTGAATTTAGACATGGCGATACAATAGAGCACTTTGCCCTTAGCGGAGTGTGTTCGCCTATTGTAATTGAGCTGTTTGATATGCTTAAAAACAAAGGTCGCTTACATGAGTTTTCTCACCGAATATTAGTTAACTACGAGATGATAAGCTTATTAATTCTGAATATGCCAGATCACGACCCAGATAAACACGGGCGTATTCGTGACCACGTTTGCTTTATTGTCAGTGTGACTGAGCAGCAGTTACGTGCAATTATGACCAAGCAAATGCTTGAGTCGCAGCAGCAAAAGCTAAATGATGTAGCCAGCACAGTGCATAGTAAGTTTCATGGCTTGATTGGGTTACTAAACGAAAACCGTGAAAGTAACGAAAAAGTATTCAAGCAATTACAAGAAGACCTTGAAGTGCGCATACCCACAATGGGGTTAGATGAAGACCAAGAGGTGTTTATTTATAAAAAAGTGGACGAAACTATTCAAAATTCAATTGCCAGAGAAGAGTCGGTTAAACAAGTTAAAGCCGCCTTTACTGAAATTGAACAAGATTTATCTTTGTTACTTAAAAAATAAATCTCTCCCATAATAAGGCTCACCTGAGAGATTTACGCATCACGAGGTAAGCCTTTTTCGACAATTCTAATTAGGCGCTGTGTTTTACGAAGTTGTTCTCGTTGTTTATTATTTTGTTGCTCAAGCGCCCACTCTATATGCTCTTTTACTAGCTGTGAGCTAGACTCATGTTTGCTTTCTAAAGCGTTAATAATGCTAGGGCTAAAATCGGCATTGCCTAAACCCACCGCTAAATTACGCAACCAACGTTCGTGTCCAATACGGCGAATTGGGCTGCCTTCGGTATTTTTTAAAAATGTAGGTTCGTCCCAGGTAAATAGCTCAAGTAAGTCTTTGTTTTTTAATTGCGTACGGGGATGGAAGTCTTGCTCATCGGTAATTTGACCATAACGGTTCCATGGGCAAACCAATTGGCAATCGTCGCAGCCATAAACTCGGTTCCCCAAGAATGCACGGTATTGCTCAGGTATAGGCCCTTGGTGCTCAATGGTTAAGTACGAAATACATTTGCGTGCATCTACCACATACGGCTCTACAATTGCGCCTGTTGGGCAAAGCGTAATGCAAGCAACGCATTTTCCGCAGCCTTCAAACGTGTTTTCATTATCTATTGGCAGGGGTAAATCAACAAAAAGCTCACCTAAAAAAAACCACGACCCAGCTTCTTGGTTTATTAATAAAGAGTGTTTACCTCGCCAGCCTAATCCCGCTTTTTCAGCAAGCTGGCGCTCAAGCACAGGCGCAGAGTCTACAAATGGCCTAAAACCGTAATCGCCAATTTCTTGCTCTATTTTTTGGCCCAGCTTTTTTAGTCGGTTGCGCATTAATTTGTGATAGTCACGCCCTAATGCGTAGCGGCTAATATAGGCTTTTTCGGTGTTTTTTAGTGTTTTGGCAAAACTAGCATCAGGGGGCAGGTAGTTCATTTTTACCGAAATAACCCGCTGGGTGCCAGGGACTAGTTCAGCAGGGCGTGCGCGTTTCATGCCGTGGGCTGCCATATAATCCATAGAGCCATGGTAGCCCGCATCTAACCAGCGCTGTAATTGTGCTTCGTGTTTAGATAGGTCTATATCGGTAATACCCACCTCACTAAAGCCGAGTTCTTGGCCCCAGGCTTTAATATTTTTGGCTAGCTGTTGATAGTTAGGGGTTGAGTTACTCACACACATTACACACTTAAATAATTAGCTGCGTAATTTACCATATTTATAAAGCGCTGTTGAATGTTGCTAGTTAAAATATTAAGGCAATATACCGCTCGGCTTTTGTTTTGTAGTTGCTTATTGCACAAAACGCTTTAATTGCTGTTGCGTTTGTTGGCTAAGTGCATGTGATTGCTGGCTATTACTTAGTGCATGATCAATAGCGCTTTTAGCTTGCTCGCCTAAGGTAACAATTTGCTCTACCGATTGGTGAGTGTGCTGCTGCGCTTGCTCTAGCGTATGCACCGCATCCGCTATTTGCTGTAGCTGCTGTTGGTTTTGTTCAAACTCGCTTAGCATTGTTTTAAACCCTTCAGAGGTATTACTAATTGCGCTTTGTGCGGTACTTGAGTGGCTAATTAACTGCTCACTTTCTTGGTTGGTTTCGTTAACCAGTTCATTCATTTGGTTAATAAAGTCGCTTATTTGTCGGGTTGCGCCACTTACTTTTACCGATAATGTACGTACTTCATCAGCAACAACCGCAAACCCTCTACCAGCTTCGCCAGCGCGTGCCGCTTCAATGGCAGCGTTTAGTGCCAGTAAATTAGTTTGATCCGAAAACTCCTCAACCATTTTTAAAATGCTGCGAATGTTTTCGCTGTTTTCTTTAAGGCCAGACACCGTTTTAGAAAATCTTTGCAGCAAGGTGCCAATAAGCGACACCTTATCGACTAAGCTTGCAAGCTCTTGCGACGAAAGCTTAACAAAGTCTAAGTGCTCGCTGTTAACGCTATGCACGCTGTCGGTATTGCTCACTATGCCCTCTAAGCTTTGCACTATTTGGTTACTCGCATTAATAATATTGTGGCTTAGCTGAGTTTGCTGCTCACTTAACTGCTGCGTATTTTGCATAGCGGTATTTACATCAACATTACTTTGCTCGCTGGCTTTAGCGCTGGCGTGAGTTGTACTTAGTAAATCACTTAAGTGATTAGTAAATAAGTTATATTGCGTACTTAGTTCTTTAAATTCGTCAAAAGAAAATTGCGGTAAGTTGGCGGCTAAATTAGCCTCTTGCTGGTTTATGTTTACTAAAGTGTCGCACATAGCTTTTACAGGGCGCACTATTAAATAGCGCATATAAAAAATAGTAAAGGCAAAGCCCGCTACAATAACCAAGGTTAACAACCAAAATGCGCTAGTACTGTGCTGCTCGCTTAAGCTTTGATATAACCAAAATAAGGTAATGGCCTGAAACAAAAAAACAAAGCTTAAATTACCCACTATTTTACGCGTAAGCGTATAAAAAAATGTTCGCTCAATATAATTATAAAATTGCATTACACCACTCATTTATTGCTTACCCATCTAGGGTGTGTTGACCTTTGATGGTTGAATTTGCAGCAGTATGTTTGGCTTTTAGGCAAGGCAGAGCCTATGAAGTGTGGTTATTCCCCATAAATAGGCGATAACGCTGCATAAATGCCAAACATGCGCTGCCCTTTGGGTTCTGCCTAAGGGCGATAAACTCTTTGTTACTCGGTTTTTACTTAGCCCACTAGGTTACAAGCCTCGCGCCGCGATTTAATCGCCCCTAGATTGAACAAATTTCAATCCGCAAAGATCATCACGCCCTAGCTAGATTATCGACTAAGTTACCGTTAACTCAAGTAATAATGTTTGCTAAATATTTTTTAGAACGAGCGGGGTAATTAGTAAAAATACCATGCACCCCAATTTTTAGCATAAAATCCATGTCTTCTGGCCTATCTACGGTGTAGGCGTAAACTTGCAGGCCTCGTGCTGTGGCATCATCTACAAAAGCTTTATTTACAAAGCTTTTGTCTACATGAACACTATACGCATTTAACTGTTGAGCAAACTGTGCATAATTTAACGGAATTGATGAGGTTAACGCGCCAATGTGTAACCACGGTAACCTATTTTTAAGCCAATGAATTTGATGGTGATCAAACGACGACACTAAAATATTACCTTTAGTAATAACGCCTTTAGCAATATTGTTGTTTAAAATAGTGGCAAACTTTTCAAGCTCAAAGGTATGTTTAAGCTCTATATTGAGTAATGTTTTATTGCTATTCCAATCAAGTAATTGCTGTAGAGTGGGGATTTGCTCGCCGTTACCGGCATCCAACAGACTAAGTTGCTGCGCCGTAAAGTCGCTTACTTTACCGTGCCCGCTGGTGGTTCTATCTAGCCACGAGTCGTGTATAAGCATATAGTCATCAAGCGCACTTTGAATATCAACTTCAATGCCATCTACCCCTACATTTAACGCTTCTAAAATAGCGCTTTTAGTGTTTTCTGGGTAATTGCCGCTTGCCCCGCGGTGCGCAAATATTTTCATTTGCTAGCCTTTTGAGTAATAGACCATGTTTCAAAACAGGCTGCACTGACTATGAGTGCACCGCCAATAAGTGTTAGTAGCGTTGGCCGCTCATGAATAATAACAATAGCCAACAAAGTGCCGTAAAGCGGCTGCAAGCATGAAATTAGCCCTGCAGTAGCTGCCGATAAGTGCTTTAAACTCGCTGCAAACAGCGAGTGCGGTGTAGCGGTAAAAATAATACCCGCCACAGCAATTAAAATAAGGTCGTGGTTACTCACCTCATATACAGGGACCTTAATAAATGCGCAAAGCATAACACTTGCCACTAAGGTTTGATAAAACATGGTTTGTGGGCCGCCATACTGGCTAAAAAAGCGCTTATGGGTAATATTTCTAATCGAAAAAAACAAAGCCGAAACCACACCCATAATAACCCCTAAGGTTACATCGTCGCCTAAATTTGCGCTGGGTACGAGTAAATATATACCTAATACAACCACAGCTGCGCTTATAATATCTTTTGCTTGGGGCCTGCTTTTATTAAACAAGGGCTCTAAAAATACCGTCATTACTGGGTAGCTAAAAAAAGCCAGCATACCCACAGTTACGCCCGCCATTTGCATACCTGCAAAGTAAGTAACCCAATGCATGCCTACCGCCACACCTAAAAATAACGCAATGAGGTAATCTTTTGGTTTGTTTAACTTAATTTGTTTTTTTTGAAAATACAGCATAGCCAAAATCGCCATGCCAGCAATAGCGGTACGGTACACCGTAATATCAATTGCATTTAACCCTATTAACTTTGCAAAAAGGGCGGTGCCCCCAAAAAGTAACACGGCAATATGTAAGTAAATCAGGCTTTGCTGTTGTGGCTGCATTTAAATGAGAACTCCTTTTTTTATTATCTTATCACTGGGTGCGAACTCACAGGATGAAATTTTTAAAACATGACAAATGTCAGCAAAGTTAATGACATTTCACACTCTTATTATTTTTTGGCTTTGGCATAGTTAACTTATCTTAATGGGAGGTGGCTATGAATACGTTAATTTTAATAAGTCTCGCTATTAGCGAGTTTTTAGAATCACTTAGCTTTAGTGTTTCAATAAATGATTACTTTATACTCATTAGTATTTTTGTGTTATTTATATTTATTAATAAAAATAATGTTATAAGCAATAACAATGAACTAGGGGTACTGGCATGAGTACAACAAATACGCCTTCAAAGCCCAGTAATAAAAAGTTTTGGGAATACGCACCTTTAATTTTTACTGGGTTTTATTTGCTTCCGACTCTTTTTAATCTATCTAACTTGCCAGTCAATACCATTGTAATGAGCGTGGCGTTTTATATTGTATTTATTTTGCTTTACATAAAAGCCATGCACTGTGAAACAAAGCGTATAACAACGCTGTTTGTTATTATGTTAGTGGTGTGTTTTAGCGCCACATTTTATACCATCGGGACCTCTACATTATTTGGTTTTATCGCGTTTATAGCTGGTGAGTCATACGCTAAAAAAAGCAGATTATATGCCGTTTTTAGCCTTATATTTACGGTGGCGTTAAGCGCCTATTTGGCAGATATAGCAAACATAAAATACTTTTTAGCCGGCACTTTATTAATTTCAGGAGCGCTGTTGGCTTTTGGCATTGCAACCCAAAAAGAGCGCCTGCATAAAAAGCGCGAACAAGAAAGCGCTAACCAATTAGAGCAATTGGCCGCCATTGCTGAGCGCGAACGAATAGCGCGCGACCTACACGACATTTTAGGCCACTCACTATCATCTATTGCTTTAAAAGCTGAGCTTGCTAATAAGCTAAATCAAGGAGAGCGCTACGAACAAGCCAATAACGAAATAGCACAAGTAGCAGATCTAGCAAGGCAGTTACTTAGCGATGTAAGAAACGCCGTAAGCGATTTAAAACAACTTAATTTAATAAGCCAAATAGCCCAGCTTAAACAAAGGCTAATAGAGCAAGACTTTAACGTTAACTTTAATGTTGTATTAAATACCTTGCCTCCTAAAGTAGAAGGGATCGCAGGGCTTATAATTAAAGAAGCGGTAACTAATTTATTACGCCATAGCAGTAATAAAAACGCCGAAATAAATATAGAGCAAACACAGCATCAGCTGCATATAAGTGTGGTTGATAACGCACCTTGCAGCACGTTAAACGCAGGTAACGGTTTAAATGGTATTAAAGAGCGCGCAGAGCAACTTAATGGCCATGCCACGTTTACCTGTGGTGAGAAGTTTACTTTAAACGTAATGCTGCCAATTTCAGCTAAGGATTAACAATGATCAAAGTATATTTAGTGGAAGATCAAGCACTCGTGCGCGACGCAGTAGGGGCATTGTTAAGCCTTGATTTTAATATTGAAGTGATAGGCCAAGCCAGTAACGGCCAAGATGCACTTAATGCAATAAAAGCACTGGCCGATGAGGCATTGCCAGACATAATTTTAACCGATATTGAAATGCCACACATGAGCGGTATAGAGCTAAGTGAGCAAATAGCGGCCACGTTCCCAACCATTAAAATGGTTATTATGACCACGTTTTCGCGAGCTGGTTATATTAGGCGCTCGCTCGCCCTAGGCGTTAAAGGTTTCATTTTAAAAGAAGCGCCAAGTGATGAGCTTATCAATGCACTTAAAAAAGTAATGCAAGGGCAAAAGGTTATAGACCCAGAGCTTGCCATTAACGCGCTTGATGATGCCGACCCGCTCACCGATAAAGAGCGCAAAGCACTTAAGCTTGCAAGCGATGGCTTAAAAACAAGCGACATAGCCAAACAGCTTTTTATAAGCGAAGGCACAACACGTAATTATTTATCCGATGCTATCGCAAAACTCAATGCCACTAACCGCGTAGATGCAGCGCGTATTGCAAAGCAAAAAGGCTGGTTATAATCGCACTTATATTAAGTGCTGATTAAGGCCATTAAGCGTATGTTTTACTTATTAAAGCGGTTTATTAAAAGTTTCATACGCTTTTACCTGTCTCATTTTACGTATATGGGTTAAAATACCTACATAACCAACTAACAAGATAGTGAATGTCAAACCAAGATCCAAATCTCAGCCGAGAACAAGAAAAGTACGAAAACCCAGTCCCTAGTCGTGAGTTTATACTTACTCACCTTCAAGAGCGTTCAAAACCTGCTAACTTCACGCAACTTTGTGATGAATTAGCTGTAAACGATACCGAACGCCAAATTGCATTTAAGCGCCGCCTTCGTGCCATGGAGCGCGATGGCCAATTGTATTTTAATAAGTTTAAATGTTACGCCCTAATTGACGAAGCCGGTTTAACCAAAGGCAAAGTAATTGGCCACAGAGACGGTTTTGGCTTTTTAGAAGTTGAAGGCGAGAGCAAAGATTGGTTTATAGCCAAGCATCAAATGAACATGGTGCTGCACGGCGACATCGTACTTGCTAAAGGCACAAAACGTGGCTCAGGCTCAAAATGTGATGCCCGCATAATTAAAGTACTTACCAACGAGCGCGCACCTATTGTAGGGCGTTACTTTGTTGAGCATGGTATTGCAGTTGTTGTAGCAGAAGACCCACGTATTACCCAAGATATTATTATTCTGCCAGGCAGTGAAAACGGCGCGCGCCATAACCAAATGGTGCAAGTGCAAATCACTCAAAATCCTAGCCGCAACATGAACGCGGTAGGTAAAATTATTGACGTACTGGGCGAGCATTTAGCGCCAGGTATGGAAATAGAAGTGGCACTGCGCAATCACGATATTCCTCATGTTTGGCCAGAAGAAGTAGAAGAACAAGTAGCTCATTTAGGTGAGTTTGTTGATGAAGCCGACAAACAAGGCCGTGTAGATTTACGCGACCTTCCACTGGTCACCATAGATGGTGAAGACGCCCGCGACTTTGATGATGCCGTATATTGTGAGCGTAAAAAATCTGGCGGCTGGCGCTTATGGGTAGCCATTGCCGATGTATCGCATTATGTAGGTATGAACACGCCGCTAAATAAAGAAGCGATTGCTCGCGGTAACTCAGTGTATTTTCCTGAGCAAGTAATTCCAATGCTGCCAAAAGTGTTGTCGAACGGTTTATGTTCGCTTAACCCTAAAGTAGACCGCCTTTGTATGGTGGCCGAAATGACTGTATCAGACGCAGGTAAGCTTTCGGGTTATAAGTTTTACGAAGCGGTGATGAACTCGCATGCGCGTTTAACCTACACCAAAGTAAATGCCATTTTACAAGGCGATGAAAAACTACGCGAAGAATACGCACCCGTAGTACCACATTTAACTGACTTACAGCAAATGTATATGGCGCTTAAATCGGCGCGCCAAACCCGTGGTGCTATTGAGTTTGAAACGCTCGAGACGCGTTTTGTATTTAACGCACACCGTAAAATAGAATCAATTGTGCCGGTTGTTCGTAACGACGCGCACAAACTGATTGAAGAATGTATGATTTTAGCCAACGTATCGGCGGCTAAATTATTAGAAAAACACGAAGCCAGCGCGCTTTACCGTGTGCACGATGAGCCAGATCAAGAAAAACTAGGTAACTTTACTCAGTTTTTAAGTGAACTTGGCATTCAAAGCACATTAAGCGATGAGCCAACACCGAAAGAAATTACCCAAGTGTTAGCCCGTTTAGGCGACCGCCCAGAGGCCGAGCTTATTCAAACCATGCTACTTCGTTCAATGAAGCAAGCGGTTTATCAGCCAGACAACATAGGCCACTTTGGCTTAGCGCTGCCTGCGTACGCACACTTTACCTCACCGATTCGCCGTTACCCTGACTTAGTGGTACACCGTGCAATTAAAGCGGTAATAAAAGCACAAGGTCAGCAAACATCGGGCGCATACGCTTACACCGATGATGAAGTAGACCAACTAGGCGAGCAGTGTTCAACCACCGAGCGCCGTGCAGACGACGCAACGCGTGAAGTTGCCGACTGGCTTAAATGTGAGTTTATGCAAGACCACGTGGGTGATGAGTTTAATGGGGTTATTTCATCCGTTACTAACTTTGGTTTATTTATACGCCTAGACGACTTACAAATTGATGGGCTGATCCATGTTACTAATTTAGGTGATGAATACTTCCATCATGATGGTGCAAAACACACCCTAATTGGCGAGCATACACATACCGTTTACCGCCTTGGCGATAAAGTAACGGTACAAGTTGCTTCGGTAAGTTTAGATGAGCGCCGTATAAATTTAACGCTCAGTGGTGATGTAGCTCAAGATAGATACGCGCGTCGCCGTGGCTCAGCTAAAGGAGCAGGGCGCGGTAAATCAAGCCATGCACCAGCAAGTGTAAGATCGCAGCTTAAAGCGGGTAAAATCCCTGGAAAAAACACATCAGGCGATGAAAAACCCAAAGCTGGTAAAAAACCAGCCAGTAAAAGCAAAAGCAAAGGCAAACCAGCGGGTAAGTCTGGCGCAAAACCAGCCGGTAAAAAAGCCGCTGAAACCACCGCTAAGAAAAAACCGAAAAAAAAGGCAGTTAAAAAGCCTAAAAGACCAGGCAAAAATGCCCGTAAACGTAATAGCCCAGGAGCAAACAATACGTGAGTAATGAATTAATTTTTGGCTTTCACTCTGTTGAAGCAATTTTAACAAAAGAGCCAGAGCGTTTTTTAGAAATTTATGCCCTAAAAGGTCGTGATGATAAGCGCTTAACCCCGATTATTAATGAAGCACGTAAATTTGGTATTTCTGTACAATTTATGCAGCGAAAAGCGCTAGATAACAAAGCAAACGATGAGCAGCACCAAGGCATTATTGCCAATGTAAAAGCTGCGCGTGTTTACAACGAAAAAGATTTAGATGAGATCATTGCTCGCGAAGACACGCCGTTTTTATTAGTACTAGATGGCATAACCGATCCGCATAATTTAGGTGCCTGCCTACGTAGCGCAGATGCAGCAGGTGTACACGCTATAATTGTACCTAAAGATAAGTCGGCCAAGCTTAACGGCACAGCACGTAAAGTAGCCTGTGGCGCAGCCGAAACCGTACCGCTTATTCAGGTAACAAACCTGGCGCGTACGCTTCGCGAAATTAAAGATGCAGGCGTATGGGTTGTGGGCACAGCTGGCGAAACAGACACCCACGTGTTTGATGCAAACCTTACTGGGCCAATGGCAATAGTAATGGGAGCAGAGGGCGAGGGCATGCGCCGTTTAACGCGTGAGCATTGCGACGTGTTAGTTAAAATTCCGATGGCAGGAAGTGTTTCTAGCTTAAATGTATCGGTAGCCACCGGTATTTGTTTATTTGAAGTGCTACGCCAACGTAACGTAAATAACTAATATCCATTTGCTTAATTAATATATTTATTATTAGGCAGCTAAGCGTGTCGATAGACAAAAACTCGTTATTTAATCGTTCAAATGAGGGTTTTAGTTAGCGCCAGGTTTAGCTTACAAAACGCCGAGGTTATTTTAACCTCGGCGTTTTTTATGTAGCGTAGTTGGTAATTTTACAGGTTAAGCAAATCGCTAACGCGCACTAATAGCCTAAACGTAATGCGATAAATTCAGCAAGTTTATCTACAGCATGCTCCGACTCGCCGCCGCTTTTTATTAAGCTAATGCCTATGCTACCAAGAGCTGGTAAATATTTACTTTGCGCCTGAAAATTAAGATCGCTTGGCACCGTACTTTTAGCCAGTACAGTAATACCTAAGCCTTCTTTTATAGCGGCTATTAATCCGGTTAAATCGGCATTACTGTAAACAATACGGTATTTGATATTGGCACTTTTAAGTGCATCTGTAGCGCGGCGCCTATAAATACAGCCCTCGGGCGCGGTGACTAAGGTTACTACCTCATTTTTTGCCTGTGCTAGGTCGCCCACCCATACTAGCTCGTCTTGCATAAAAATAGGGAACTTGTCTGAATTAAGGCGCTCGTTAAGTGCTAAAACAAGATCAAATTGATCTTGCCTTGAGGCCGACAGCAAATGTTTACTTAAACGCGATTTAACCTCCAGCGATACCTCAGGATAAAGCGAGACAAAATCACCAATAATAGAGGGCAAAATACGTGCTGCAAATTCGCTAGGAATACCCAAGCGCACTTTACCGGTTATGCTCTCTGAGGTGAACTGCTGCAAAATAGCATCGTTATACTGCATCATTTGTTTTGCCATAGGCAAAAGTAGCTCACCGTACTGATTAAGCACTTGGCGCTGGCCCTGCTTTTTAAATAATTTATAACCGAGTAAATCTTCAAGGCGTTTAATTTGCAAGCTTACCGCAGGCTGCGATAATCCCAGAAGGTCGCCGGCTTTTGCAAATCCACCTACCTCAACAACCATTACAAAGGTACGCAAACTGTCGGTTGATATGTTTTTCATATTTAAAATTACAATTTATATAGCTACATATATAAGTATTATTTATCAATTGATAAATAATTACAATTTGTTGTTGTCACAGTGGCGCAATATACTTTTGGTATCAAAAATACACAGGTGTTTGTTATGACTTTTAACCCAATAATGTTTGCCCGCCACAGCAATGCTGCAAGTGCAGTTACCAATGCCGTGCAAGCAAATAACAACCTCGTTGTAATGGATTTTAGTGGCAGTGAAACCAGTGTATTTTTAAGCACTATTTTAGGGTTAGATCTCACAAAGCTTACAGCCAGCGGCTTAGGCCTAAAAGGTACGCTAGATGGTGATTTAAATTCTGATTACAGCTTTGCCGTTTATTACTTTAGCGAAACCGCATTTAGATTTGTATTACCGCACAGCGCAAGCTTGCAATTACAAGCACTGATAAACGAGCAGCAACTTCGTTTTGATATTGATTATGTACTACGTAGCGACCTTGCAACTCTTGCGCTGTGTGGAGCAAACGCATTTGATACCTTAATTAGCGCGTTTAAATTAACGCCAGGGCTGCGTTTATCAAACCCACAACTATGCTATGGCGCGCAAAGCGGCGAAGTATTTATTACCGCCATAGATAAAAACGACGAACAGCACTTTGTGTTAGTAGCCAAGCAACAAGAACTACAAAAATGGCAACAGCACTTACAAGCACAAGGTTTTGCCCTAATGCAAAACGAAGCTGCCTAATACATAAAATAACCGGTAAACATAACCGTGTTTGCCTGTTTAATTAAATCTATTTAAGCCACGCCCGCACAGGGTTAATTTAAAAGTGAAGGAATGTTATGACTTCTAAAACTGTACTACATGCTAAGCACCTTGAAGCAGGCGCAAAAATGGTTGATTTTCATGGCTGGGAAATGCCAATCAACTACGGCTCACAAATAGAAGAACACAATGCAGTGCGTACCGATGCAGGTATGTTTGACGTATCACACATGACCATTGTTGATATTGAAGGCGAACAAGCAAAAGCATTTTTACGTAAGTTAGTAGCAAACGACGTAGCAAAATTAACAGTCCCTGGTAAAGCGCTTTACACGGGCATGCTTAACGAGCAAGGCGGCGTAATCGACGATTTAATTATTTACTACTTTAGCGAAACGTTTTATCGCTTAGTGGTAAATTCTGCCACCCGCGAAAAAGATTTAGCTCACTTAGCTAAAGTATCTGCCGACTTTACAGTAACCGTAACTGAGCGCCCAGAGTTTGCAATGATTGCAGTACAAGGCCCTAACGCAAAAGCAAAAACAGCCACACTTTTAAATGCTGAGCAACAAGCAGCCGTTGAAGGCATGAAGCCATTTTTTGGTGTACAAGTGGGTGATTTATTTATTGCCACAACGGGTTATACTGGCGAAGACGGTTACGAAATTGTAGTACCGAACGAGCAAGCAGCCGATTTATGGCAACAACTGCTAGATGCAGGTGTAGCGCCAGCCGGTTTAGGTGCACGCGACACGCTACGCTTAGAAGCAGGTATGAACCTTTACGGCCTAGATATGGACGAAAGCGTATCGCCACTTGCAGCTAACATGGCATGGACTATTGCATGGGAACCAGAAGATCGTGACTTTATTGGTCGTGACGTACTTGTTAAGCAAAGCGCCGAAAAAAGCACCCATAAACTTGTTGGTTTAGTGCTTGAAGAAAAAGGCGTATTGCGTAGCGGCTCAAAAGTAATTGTTGAAGGTGGTGAAGGGGTAATTACCTCAGGTACTTTCTCACCAACACTTGGTTTTAGTGTAGCCCTTGCACGTGTACCGCGTTCAACAGGGGATACAGCCCAAGTAGAAATGCGCAAAAAATTAGTTAACGTTAAAGTAGTAAAGCCTAGCTTTGTACGTAACGGCAAATCAATCATTTAAAAATTTGGTTATACCAATCACAATAATTATTGTGATTGGTATCCTCCCAATATAAACCAAAGGAACAAAATAATGAGCAATATCCCTAGCGATTTAAAATACGCCTCTTCTCACGAGTGGGTTCGCAACGAAGGTGACGGTACATTTACTGTGGGTATTTCTGAGCATGCGCAAGAGCTGCTTGGCGACATGGTATTTGTAGAACTACCAGAAGTAGGCGATGCAGTAGATGCAGGCGAAGACTGTGCAGTAGCAGAGTCGGTTAAAGCTGCATCAGACATTTACGCACCAGTTGGCGGCGAAATTGTAGCGATTAACGAAGAGCTAGAAGACGCACCAGAAACGGTTAACAACGACCCATACGGTGACGGCTGGTTATTCCGCATTAAAGCAACTGACGAGTCAGAGCTTGAAAACCTACTTAGCGCAGAAGACTACGCTAACACAATCGACGAAGAGTAATACTCTAAGTAGATGACAAAAGCCCCATTCACAGTTTTTGGGGCTTTTATGATTTAACGGCCTACTTCCCATACACAGTACGTTATTAAATCATCACATATTTTAATCAATACTAATTACCCGTTAGTATTTAGGATCATAGGAATCTAGACGCATGTCAAACGCCAAATCTCTTGAACAGTTAGAGCAAAAGCAAGATTTTATTCGCCGCCACATTGGGCCAAGCCCAGCACAAGTAAGCGATATGCTAAGTGCTTTAGAAGTATCAAGTGTGCAAGAGCTGATCGACCAAACTGTACCTGCAAGCATTCGCTTAGCGCAGCCATTAACAGTTGGCGAAAGCCGTACTGAAGTTGAAACACTAAGCTACTTAAAATCGGTAGCAAGCAAAAATAAAGTTTTCAAATCGTACATTGGCCAAGGCTACCACCCAACGCACGTACCGCACGTAATTTTACGTAACGTACTAGAAAACCCAGGTTGGTATACTGCGTATACGCCGTACCAGCCAGAAATTGCGCAAGGGCGTTTAGAGTCGTTATTAAATTTTCAAACTATGACCCTAGATTTAACAGGCCTAGATTTAGCAAGTGCGTCGTTACTTGATGAATCAACCGCTGCTGCTGAGGCTATGGGCCTTGCAAAACGCGTATCTAAAGCTAAAAAAGCCAATGCCTTTTTTATTGCCGACGACGTACACACACAAACAATCGACGTAGTAAGCACCCGTGCTGAGCAGTTTGGTTTTGAAATCATTGTAGGTAAAGCAGAAGATGCCGTTAACCACGACATTTTTGGCGCACTTTTCCAATACCCATCTACAACAGGTGAAGTAGTCGATATAACCGACCTAATTGCTGGCGTACAAAGCAAAAAGGCCATTGCCTGTGTTGCTGCCGACATTATGAGCTTATTACTATTAAAAGCACCGGGTAAATTAGGTGCCGACGTAGTACTTGGTTCGGCTCAGCGTTTTGGTGTACCTATGGGTTACGGCGGACCACACGCTGCATTTTTTGCAACGCGTGACGCATACAAACGCTCATTACCAGGGCGTATTATTGGCGTATCTAAAGACCGTTTAGGTAACGACGCACTACGTATGGCAATGCAAACGCGCGAACAACACATTCGCCGCGACAAAGCCAACTCAAACATTTGTACAGCGCAGGTACTACTTGCCAACATGGCCGCGTTTTACGCGGTGTACCATGGCCCACAAGGCTTAAAAACTATCGCGCAGCGTATACATCGCTTTGCTGATATTTTAGCTGCTGGCCTAAAAGCTAAAGGTATCGCACTTAAACACAGCACCTGGTTTGATACGCTAACAGTAGTAAGCGACAGCAAAGAAGACGTAATAGCACGTGCACTTGCCAAAGGCGTTAACTTTGCCACAAACCACGATGGTGAATACTCTATTTCGGTTTCAGAAACCACCACACGCGCCGATGTAGCTGAGCTATTTGATATTGTACTAGGTGAAGGGCATGGCCTAAGCGTAGATAGTATTGCAGCCGATATTGAAGCAAACGGTAGCGACTCTATTCCAGCTAGTTTAGTACGTGATGACGAAGTATTAACGCATTCAAACTTTAATAGCTACCACAGCGAAACAGACATGCTTCGCTACATTAAGCGCCTAGAAAACAAAGATTTAGCGCTTAACCACTCAATGATCTCGTTAGGTTCATGTACCATGAAACTAAACGCGACCGCTGAGATGATCCCAATTACATGGCCTGAATTTGCAAACTTGCACCCATTCTGCCCGCTCGATCAGGCCGAAGGTTACCAAATAATGATTAACGAGCTACACGACTGGCTAGTTAACATTACTGGGTACGATGCCGTTTCACTTCAGCCAAACTCTGGCGCACAAGGTGAATACGCAGGCTTAATTGCTATTCGTAAATACCACGAGTCACGCGGCGATGCGCACCGTAACGTATGTTTAATTCCAAGCTCAGCGCACGGTACTAACCCTGCATCTGCGCAAATGGCCAGCATGAAAATTGTAGTGGTTGATTGCGATAAAAACGGTAACGTAGACATGGCCGACCTAAAAGCGAAAGCCGAAGAAGTGTCTGAAAACTTATCGTGTATTATGATCACATACCCATCTACACACGGCGTTTACGAAGAAACCATTCGTGAAATTTGTGACATTGTGCACGAGCACGGTGGTCAAGTTTACATGGATGGCGCAAACATGAACGCGCAAGTAGGCGTAACAAGCCCAGGCTTTATTGGCTCAGACGTATCGCACTTAAACTTGCACAAAACGTTTTGTATTCCGCACGGTGGCGGTGGCCCAGGTGTAGGCCCAATTGGTGTTAAATCGCACCTAGCGCCATTTATGCCAAACCACAGCGTAATTAACGTACCGGGTACAAACATTAACAACGGTGCAGTATCAGCAGCGCCTTACGGCTCAGCCGCTATTTTACCTATTTCATGGGCTTACATTACCATGATGGGCTCAGAGGGCTTAAAACAAGCCACTGAAATGGCGATTGTGAATGCTAACTACTTAACGCACGAGTTAAGCCAGCACTTCCCAATTTTATACCGTGGCCGTAACAACCGCGTTGCGCACGAATGTATTGTTGACCTACGCCCACTTAAAGAGCAATCAGGCATTACTGAAATGGACGTCGCTAAGCGCTTGCAAGATTACGGCTTCCATTCACCCACTATGTCGTTCCCAGTAGCGGGCACGTTAATGATTGAGCCAACTGAATCTGAGTCAAAAGGCGAGATAGACCGCTTTATCGAAGCTATGGTGTCAATCAAAGGCGAAATCGACAAAGTAATCTCTGGCGAATGGTCAATTGAAAACAACCCACTTGTGTTTGCACCACATACACAAGCTGACGTACTTGGTAACGAATGGGACCGCGCGTACGACCGTTTTTACGCTGCATTCCCAGTGCCTTCGGTAGCAAAAGACAAGTTCTGGCCAACCGTTACACGAATAGATGACGTATACGGCGACCGTAACTTAGTATGTTCATGCCCAGCGGTAGAGACTTATCGCGATTAATTTTTGAACTTGTCGTACTTTAATAAAGTCTGTGACTCATAATGAATTGAAAAGGTGAGCCTAGTGCTCACCTTTTTTGTTTTAATAATGTAGTACTAAGTTATGACGTTAAAAATCGAATTTTATGGAGGTATTTCCAAAAGCAATATGAATTTTTGTCTACAACTTGCTTATCAAAAGTGTTATTTTGTTGAAGTTTAATTAAAAATTAATATTGGTATATTTTTATCAGTAAAAAGCAATGCTGCTATAAGTGACTCCGCAGATATTGGTTGTATGACCTGAAATAACGAAGTAGTTACTTCGAAAAGGAAGAGTTTTTTAAGGATATTCTAATGATTCCAGAAGTAAAACATATCTCACCTGATTTAGAACTATATGTTTATGACTTGCCAACTTTGTGTCTAGATACAATTAGCCTAATAAATAGAAATCTAGTGGAAATATGTGAAGGAGAAAGTGATACTTCACTTGATGCCGCGAAGTTAACGTTTTTAGATTTTTTGAGCAATAAAGATGACACAACAAAAATAGGTGCTGTTGCAGAGTTTTTTATTCACTTATTCTTAAGAGAGCTTGGCTACAAGCAAGAGTTTCTATTTTACAATCTAGAAGAACGATCAATCAAAAAAGGTTTTGATGGTTATTTTTCGCAAGGTGAAACTCAATTCATTGTTGAAAGCAAATCTGGCTTTGAATCAACTAGGAACATTTCGCATAAAGCTAAGATTAAAGAAGCTTATAATGACATAGTATCAACAATAGGTGGTGCAAGTAAAAAAAGTGCAAAAGGTCAAAATAATCCGTGGCGAAATGCATATAATCATGCGAGTCATATTGATGTAAACACAAAAAAAAGCATACGAAATAACTTGAAAGAATTGTCTGATCTATTTGATCAAGGGATCTATCAACAGATAGAAAATTTCAATGTCATACCATGTTCTAGTCTTTTTCTTGACGATGAATGGTCGGCACACTTTTCTGAATCAATTTTAGCCGAAGATGATGTATTTTTTCTTGCGTTAAAAGCCAAAACCTTAAAAGTAGTATGTATCACAAATAAAACTATTGCGGCTTTCTTAGCTTATTTGGAGGGACGTAATGAGTAGTATTCAAACACTCACTTGGCTGAAGGATGATGAAAGGCTCACTGAGATAATAAGAAAGCTCTCATTAGGTACTAATTTGAGCGATGATGAATCAATATATTGTCTAGCCGTTGCTATATTTTTTATTAAAACATATCAGTCAGATAAGCGAAGGGGATCTTATTTAGAATTTGGATATTATCTAATTTTAAGTTACAGCCTGCTAATGGTGGACTATGAACCTTTGTATGATATGGCAACTAACCTTGGTTTTTATCCCATTACAAAAAGCCTTATTAATTATGGAATGGTTGATTCATCAACGTTAAACGGTCATTTCATTGAAAAAAAATTAGGAAGATTTTCGTACAACGAAATAACAGAAACGCTAGATCAACAAGTAAATCGCACTGATATTCTGCATACTGAAGCAATAGATTGTTGTTACGTTGCACCGACATCGTTTGGTAAAAGTTCACTTATGGTCGATTTAATTAATGAATTGAATCTAGCTAAAGTAGCGATTATCGTGCCTACAAAGTCACTTTTGACACAAACTTATCGTTTGATTAATGATGCATTCAAGCAGAGAAAAGTAATTTTCCATGATGAAATGTATAATGGTGAAAATAACTTCATTGCTGTATTCACTCAAGAAAGAGCTTTGAGATTAATGAAGAGTGAATCAAGCTTAGCTTTTGACGCACTTTTAATAGATGAAGCTCACAATTTGTTTGAAAAGGATAGCAGGAGCATCTTGCTAAGTCGCTTAATTAGAAGAAATAGAAAAAGAGAAACAAGGTCCCGAATATTTTATTTTTCTCCGCTGATTAATGATATTAATAACTTAAAATTTGAAGAGCAGCAGAATATTGAAGGTAAAAAAATTCACTTCAATATTAAAGAAGCCAAGCTTTTTGAATACAAATTAAATAATCAAAGCTATATATATAACAGGTTTCTCGATAAGCAGTTTGAAGTTAGTGATAACACTAATTTTATGCAATACATACTTTCTGAAAGTAAACAGAATAACTTTCTTTATTTGAGAGCACCTAGGAAAGTTGAGAGTTTTGCTGGTCTGTTAGCTCAAGAACTTCCTAACTCGGATAATGAAGTTTTGACTGAGCTTGCGGATGTCATCGCCAGAAATGTTCATGAAGATTTCTATTGTGTCGAACTTGTAAAGAAAGGTTTATTATATATTCATGGCAAATTACCAGATTTGATTAAAGAGTATTTAGAATACAAGTTTCGTCATATATCTGAATTGAAATACTTGGTAGCAAACTCCGTCATTTTGGAAGGAGTTAATCTGCCCATTGATAATTTATATATTTTAAATACGTATGACTTAGATACTAAGAAGCTAATCAACCTTATCGGGCGAGTAAATCGGTTGAATGAGATTTTTAACGGAGTAGCTTCTAATTTGAACAAACTCGAACCAACCATTCATTTTGTTAATTCCGAAGAGTTTAACCGTCAGCGAAGTAATATGCTGAATAAGATTAAACAGCTAAAGTCGAATACTTTTAAAGATGTAATTAAAAACCCCACTTTACTTGAATTTGACATAGAACAGTTTGATGAAACGATTGAGCATTCCACAGATTTAGATAAGAGAACAGAGGCCATCAATAAGAAAAATACAGTGATGGCAATCAGGGAAAGGGAAGCTTTTTTAATTTCTGAGCATGAAGGTGAGTTAGATAAACTCAAAGCCTCATTCATTGAGGCTGGCCTTCATTTTACATATTTCGATGCAGACTCATTAACGGATGAATTATATGTCAGACTCTTACATTTCAAGGCAGATGTAGAGTGGATGGATTTAGATCCGATTGAGAAAGTTTACACCGTTTTTATTGAAGGTCTTGAAGAAGCATTAAAAGATAAAGTATTAGCACGGCTTCAAAATGTAAAAGCACGCAATTATTATCGAATGTTCGTTAAAAATATTCATGCTTTAACTTTAAAAAATCATATAAACGCAACTGTTAAATATTTCTACAGTAATGCTGAAGAAACTAAAAATAACATATTTTATATTGGTGAGTCCTATGGTGAGTTAGCCAAAGACGGCACCCCCTTCGGTGCTACAACATATATAGATTTGGCTTCCAAATCACATAAAGAGTTAGTGAACTTGGCACTGGTAAAATTAAAAATGGAAAGTGATTTTGTATCGTATAAGTTGAACGAGTTTGTTTCTCTCTTAAAAGAGTTTGACGCAATTTCTGAGGATGATTACAACGTGTTTATATATGGTACAGCTAAGAAAAGAAATACTGATTTGACTAAATTAGGATTGAGTGGCGCGTTAATTCAAAAATTAGAGTTTGATAAGCAACTTGATAACATTGAAGTAGATGATTTTGGGCATGTAAAAGCTAATGAAGAGTTCATAAGCTACTTAAGTAGGCAAGATGACTTAACGCAGTTTGAAATTAATAAATACCTACCATTAACTTAGTCGTAAATACTATTATATGTACCTAAAGCCAGATTAGTCTGGCTTTGTATTTTCTCAATGAGTGAGCCTGTTTGATACCAAGTTAAATAGGTTAATCTGATATGGGCTAAGGCTATGACGAATCAGCAGGGTCAGGTCTTTCTTTTTCCTTTTGTGATTAAAAAATGCAAAACCTGCCCCTAGTAACCCTATTTAAAAAGGGCAGTGTTATTGCCCTTTTTTACGCGCTTAAACTTATTTTTATAACCCATAGCGCCATAGCGCGACTATGTTTTGCTCTAGCCCTTAATTATAGGCCTGCTTTAATCGTCAGGCCCCTTTAAGGTAAACACTAAATGTTTACGCATATCTTTTAAAATCACGCCTTTTTTAAGCATTGCGGCGCTTAAACGCTTTTGCCATTTTAATAAATCAGGCTCTGCGGCTGCTAAAGCTTGTTCGTTTTCGAACTGAAAACAAAGCAGTAGTGAACTTGGAAATAAGTGATATTCCACATCAAACCAGCACTGCAACATACCAGGGATTTCTTCGCGCCCTTGTGCTTCTAGTTTATCGGCAACATTAAGCACAAGTGCTTGTTGTTTTACTTGCACTGCAGAGAGTTTTTTCATTATTTAAATCCAAATTAGCGGCTAATAGATACAGCCAGAGTGCGGGCATTATACGCAAGCTTGTAGCTATGCAACAACCGTAGGTTGGGTTGAGCGAAGCGAAACCCAACACCCAGCTAATGTAATAGCCACAGCTAAAGTTAAATACAATGTTATTTATTGTAGGCGCTTAGCTTGCTAGTGCGTTGGCCGAAAGCGCGAACTATTTGGTTTAATATGAAGGGGGGAGTTTGTTTTAGTTTTTTAAGCAAGAAAACGTACCTAAATTACCATTACCCCCCAAAAAAATAACGATTTCCACACCGAAAATAAAAACGACACTATTCTGCTAAAAGCTAAAAGCTAAAAGCTAAAAGCTAAAAGCTAAAAGCTAAAAGCTAAAAGCTAAAAGTGCTCATATAGTAAACACTTTCGCCCTATGTTTTAATATTAAAAAAGGGAGGGCGTTATGCGTAAAAATCGATTTTTATTTAATAAACATGTTACGGCAATGGCTGCGCTAGGGGCTTTAGCTGCGCCGTTACCTGTATTGAGTAACGAGCCTGGGGTATTAGTTGAGCAGCTTTGTGCTAGTTGCCATAGTTTAAACAACCTTGAGCGCAGTGCGGGTTATAGCTAAGCGGATTGGCAAACACTCATAAGTTATATGGTAGATACAGGCGAGGGCACTGCGCTTAGTAAAGATATTAGCGCGTATTTGGCCAAGCATTACCCTGTTAATAATAAGCGTGAGTCAACGGTGGTTAAAGGCGATTTAAAACTTAGCTTTAAATACTGGCAAGTGCCTACGCTTGGGCAACGTGCTCGTGACCCTGTGCAAGGTGAAAACGGGCTTATTTGGTGGGTTGGCCAGTGGGGGAATATTTTAGGTAGATTAAACCCTGAAACCGGTGAAATGAAAGAGTACACTTTGCCAAGTGGTACGTATGCGCACAGTGTATCGCTTGATAAAAACCAAACCCCTTGGTTTTTAGGTAATAAAAATGGCACGGTTGGGTATTTAGATTTAAAAACCGAAAAATTTAAAGTGTATAAAATGCCTGATAAAAACGCCCGTGACCCGCATACTGGCGTGTTTGATGATGCGGGTATATTTTGGTTTACCCTGCAGCACAGCAACATGATTGGCAGGCTAAACCCTAAAAGCGGTGATATTAAACTGGCTACTTTACCCACTAAAGGCTCGCGGCCTTATGGTATAAAGCTTGATTCAAGCGGGACGCCGTGGGTGTCGTGTAATGGCAGTAACTGTTTGGTTAAAGTTGATAAAAACACCATGGAGCTTAGCGAAATAAAACTCCCAGGTGCTAAAACACATACTAGGCGCCTTGCTATTACGCCTGATGATATGGTGTTTTATGTAAACTCTGGCATGGGTAAACTTGGTCGCTATAACCCCAAAAACGGTAAAATAACGCAGTGGGATAATCCCAGCGGCGAAAACAGCCACCCGTATGCCATTGAATATGCCGATAATGCTATTTGGTTTAATGAGTCGGCTAAGCGCCACGGCTAGCGCATTTTAATCCCAGATTCTAACAGGGTTGAGCGATAATCATCGTCTAGCCCTGCCATTTTCTTTTTTCTCGCCATACTGGCTGTTTTAGTTGTATCTTGTTTAAATAACGCCATGGCTATTTTTCTCATTACGTTAAAAACAAGGGGTCCTTGCTTCTTACGGATTCTTGATTCATCTTCCCTAAAGTTCATATCCAACATCCAATGCATACTTTCAACCTGCCAGTGGCTTCGTACCGCATTAAGAGCTTGCTCCGCACCTAACGCTAACGAACTAATATACCAACGCGTTTCTATCGTGTCTGTACCTGATGATTTATCGTGAACCTCAGCGGTTACTTGAATAACACTCTTTAAGCCAGACCATTGGTAGATTTTATCTAACCAGCTTTTATCAATAAGCAATTGCTGACAAACCCTTGTTTCAATGCGCCCATGCCCTGAGCTTATTTCGGTATGTTTATCATAGTTGCTATTGGTCAATCCTTCGCGCTCACTCTTGTGCCACCAAGCTTCTAATTCACTCTGCATACCTGAATGGTTACCTTTGAGCGCTAGGATATAATCAGCTTTTTGTTTAATTATTTGTTTCGCTATTTCTTGCTGGCAGCCCATAGCATCAAGTGTAATGATGCTATTTTCAATATCTAGCATGGTGAGTAACTCAGGTATGGCTGTGATTTCATTTGTTTTGCTATCAACGGCTGTTTGCCCTAAAACTAACTGGTGTTGGCAGCTCCATGCACTGACGGTATGTAAAGCACTTTTTCTATCTTTGGTTGTAAATGAACGACGTGCAGTTTTTCCATCCATAGCAATAATATCAGCACCCGTGGTTTCAATAAGTGAAGATATCCAAGATTGAAATGCATGCTCTATTTCATCTGATTTTAACCGACAAATGACACGGGCTATGGTGTCGTGTCTTGGAATACCCGCGTTGAAAGCGCCATATCTTTTTAACCAATCAAGTTTTAGATGCCCAAAGTCTTCAATATCCTCCCATCCTTGTGCACCGGAGATTACTGCACTAATGGCTAAAAGGAGAATATCGATAAGCTCATGCTTTTTACAGCGTTCAATGCGAGGATCGGTAATTGAATTAAAGTGTTTCAGAAAAGTAGCGCTCATATTTTACGTGACCAAGGTGATTATTATGCCTTGATCTGATCACTACATATTCTATAAGTTCAATTTATAATGATCTTGCCGTGGGCTAAGCGCCCCGAAACGCTGGTTAGGTTTGATTTAAAAACTCAAACTATGCAGAGCTGGCAAATTCCCAGTAAAGAAGGGGTTTACTCTGGCTTAATCAGGCACATGCGTATGGGCAATAACGGCTTAATTATTCATCAAACGGCTACTAATCAATTAGCCGAAATTACTTGGTCTAAGTAATTGAGTTTATTAACGCGTTATATAAAAGCGCTAAGCGTTAGTGTATTTATTTATGTGGTAGGAGTTTTTTACAACAGTTAGCAATATTTACTGTGTAAATGAAAGCAGCAGTTTGGGTTTGTTATTTAACTCATTGATTAATAGTAATAATTTAAGTGGTTTAGGTTTTGCTTAGTAATAGCTGTATTTTTTAAATAAATAAAGGAGTTATTATGAGCACGGTTATTACTGGGTTATTTGAAAGCGCATCACAAGCAACACTGGCTATTTATAGATTAGAAGCATTAGGTATTAATGAAGCTGATATAAGCATTGTAGCCAATGACTCATACGCAAAGGAAGACTTTGCCTTAGATGAGGGAACCAAAGCGGCTGAAGGCGGCATTGTTGGTGCAGCGTCTGGTGGTATTATAGCTGCAATTGTTGGCGGTTTTACTGCCGTAGGTACCGTGGCAACCGGTGGTACAGGTTTATTAGTAGCAGGTCCATTAGTGGCTGCATTTGCAGCGGGCGGCGCTGGTGCTGCCGTTGGCGGAAGTTTAGGCGCTGCTATTGGGGCGTTTATTCCTGAGCACGAAGTTAAATTTTACGAAGACGCCATTGAAAAAGGCTCTATATTAATTGGTGTTAAGTACGACAGCGATAACAAAAGCGCGATTGAAGAAATACTTAAAAATGCAGGCGCGAGTAGTGTGTCTACCGCGTAAAGCTAATTAGTTTAAAGTAATAAAAAAGGTGAAACTTAGTTTCACCTTTTTTTATGCTTTTTTACGTTGCACTTGAGTAGCTATTGGCTTACTTAGATTTACGTTTGTCGAGCACATAATGTACGGCCATTCTTGCCACGCCTGCACCAATGCCAGATACCACCGCCCATGTAACGGCTTCTTTAAGATCTGTATGCTCGCTTGGCTTGTCTTTTGGGGCGGGCTCGTTGGTTACCTTTTCCCACGATTTTTGTAAACTTTTTCTGGTTAGCATGCCAGCTGATGCGGCGGCTAGGCCTATACCTAGTGTTTTAATTAGTTGCTTGTTACTCATAATTCCCTCGATTGTTTAATAGCGATAGGGTCATCTATAACCCGTTTAATAACACTAGTATGTTCAGCAATTAGTATACCGATAGCGCAGCAGGCGTGGTGAACATGGTTTATTTTAGCGTGTGCATGGGCGCGTATTTTGATTAAACGCGCTGTGCTATTGGCTTAGCGCGGTATTAGTAAATGCGCTATTAAGTGGTTAAGCTGCTTTTTTACCCGTTTTGAGCGGTACTTAGTATTAGACGGGTGGGCGTGTTAAGCCTGTAAAGTTGTCATTTCTTTTGTAAATTTGCACTAGTTTTTGTACAGCGTTTAAACAAAAACATGCAGTAAATTTTATGTATGTGTAGTGGTTAATTATCTAGCCTTGTTTATTTTATTTTTAATCAATGCGTTACGTTTAGCGCAGGTGAAATTTTTTGCCTACAGTGAGCTTGGTATAGAGATTGTACCTAATAACTGAGCAGTCGCGTTATTTACAAACCTGATACTACATGAGGAGATCACGATGAATTGTTTACAGTTTGATTCAACCGCTAAAAAAAGCGTAACACGTATTTTTAAACCAGCTTGCGCCATATTATTTACCGCTGCAATGCTACAAAATAGCGCATTGGCGAATGTAGATGTAGATGTTGATATGCATGCAGTAAGTAAGTCGGGGCAAGGTGAGCTACTTGGCACCGTTACACTGACAGAAAATGAGCACGGGGTGGTATTTACCCCTGCGCTTAAAGGCTTAACGCCTGGGCAGCATGGCTTTCATGTTCATCAATATGCTAGCTGCGAGCCAAAGCAAAAAAACGGTAAAGTTGTACCGGCCGGTGCTGCTGGTGGGCACTTTGATCCTAACAGTGCTAAACACCACGATGAACCGTGGAGTAATGGCCACCTAGGGGATTTACCTGCGTTATTTGTAAATGAGCGCGGCGAAGCTAAATCGCCTGTTTTAGCGCCAAGGCTCAAGCTTGAGCAGCTTAAGCAACACGCAGTGATGATCCACAAAGGGGGCGATAATTATGCCGACGAACCCAAGAAATTAGGTGGTGGCGGTAAACGTGTTGCGTGCGGCGTAATTAAGTAATACGGAGATTATTTATGCCTTATCAAAACACAAACGAGTTACCGGATTCGGTAAAAAGTAACTTACCTAAACATGCCCAAAAGATATATCAAGAGGCGTTTAATAGCGCGTGGGATACCTACGAGGACCCAAGCGATAGAAAAAACGACGACGACCGCGAAACCACAGCGCATAAAGTGGCTTGGTCTGCGGTTAAAAATAGCTACAGTAAAAATGATAATGGCAATTGGGTTAAGTCGAGTAATTAGTTACTGGTAAAAGTAAAATACCAATGCATAAAAAAACCGCTACAAAAGTTGTAGCGGCTTTTTTATAGCGTAATTAGGCTACTCGCTTTTGTGTTTGCGGCGTTTATAAAAGGCAAAACCACCCACTACACAGGCTAATATAACCGCCATAATAATAGTAAATGCCCACGGCCCAAAATTAGCAATGGCAGGAAGTGCAAGGGCTGTAACAATACCGCCGCCAACCACGGGCTCATAAAGTGGTTGTTTGTAACTAAAGGGGCGAATATGCTCGCTTGGGTTTGAGGTAGCCTGTTTTAGCATTAACAGCCCAACCGCCGTAGTGCCCATAGATTGCCCAAGCTCGCCAATTCCTCTCACTTTCCAATCTTTTGGGAAAAACCACCCACCAAAGAAAAAGTAAATAGCCGCGCTATAGGCAACCCCCACCGCGCCTAAAATTAAAATACTTTGCCAATATTTAGCAAGTACCGATAAGTTAAGCGCACCCAGTGCGGCAATTATTAGTAAATCGAGGGAGAGGTTAGAAAGCAGATTTATTTGATAGTGACTAATTAAGTTACCCATGCCTGATTTATTAAGCACTATTTGCACCACTAAACCCACCATCATCGCAATGGGGAATAAAGGCATGTACTCAAGTATTTTTACCGATGAATCGGCAAAAAGGTTTTTTTCGGCTACTTGTAAGCCACTAAGAATAAGCCAAGCAACAATAACAACCGTGCCTAAAATAGCAAAGTGCAGGCCAAATGGGCGGTCTTTTACTTCTACTTTTTCGTCGTGGCTAATTTCAAGTTCTTGGTCGCCCCCATCGGTGCGGTTAGACATAATAGTCCCTAATATGATGGCGCTTATAAGGCCTATTGTTGCTATACCTAACCCCAAGTCCATACCTTTTGCAAAATCGATACTTTCAAAAGTGGATTGCAGGCCAGCTACGGTGCCATGCCCGCCCTGAAATCCCACCGCAATGAGTGCGCCGGCAACTTCGTTGGTATCAAATAAAGGGGCAAGTACTAATAATGCCGTGATCATACCCACCACATATTGGCCTATGGCAATGCTGTAGCCAAAGCTTAAATTGGGTAGGCTTTGGTTTAGCGATTGTTTAATTGTAGGTATTTTTTTACCTAAAAATAAACCTGCAAACACCACTACAATTAAATACCCTGGTAGCTCCTTCCATATGCTTGTGACCTTTTCATCTATCCATAAATTAGTGCCTTGGAGCGACAAATTAATATGCTCACCGAGTAATTGTGGCCCTAATAAAAGAGCCAATACGCCAGCAATTAACGATGAGGGCACAATTAAGCCCCTTAAAAGTGTGTACTTAATTAAATTACCTAGCGTTAAAAAAAAGGCCAGTAATAGTAACGACTTAAAAAATATAGCTATATCCATAACTGATTTAACCTATGTTTTATGCTCCTTTAATCTACTCACTAATAAAAAGAGCTATACATGTTTGAGTGCTAAATACGCTAAGTAGCAATATATATTCCAGCGATTTTTAAATTTTAAGTAATTGATAATTCTATTTTAAATATTTAATGTTGAATTGAGTGCAACGGCTTTACAGAGTATTTGTATTATTTTCAAACTAAAGTGTTAGGTAAATATACAGGGAGTGCGCTAAACACTCGTGTGAGTTTCGCTTAAATGTGCGTTACTATTTGGCAAAATTAAGTTTGTTTAAACCCATTGGGATTACGTTGAATTATTTAGCTCACCTTTACTTAGCAAAGCCTACAGCCGATTCACACTTTGGCAATTTATTAGGTGATTTTGGTGGACGCAGGCACGCAGAATACCTGCCCAATAGCGTTAAAAGTGCACTAGAAAACCATTACTTAGTGGATAAATTTACCGACTCACACGCTTTAGTAAAAACCACTAAACAGTACTTTTCGCCCGAGCGAAAGCGCTTTGCAGGCGTAGCGATTGACGTGCTGTTTGATCACTTTTTAATTAGGCATTGGCAGCAATTTAATAAACACCCTTTAAATGATTTTAAACGCAGCAGCTACGCACTTTTAAATGAGCGCATAGCAGTTATGCCACCGCGCATGCAGCATGTTGTAACCAGCATGACTACAAACGATTGGTTTAAAGAATACGAAACTATAGAAGGGGTAGGGCTTGCGCTTGATAACATAGCCAAACGCATTCGTTTTACTAATAACCTTACCGGTTCCGCTGAGGATATAGCGCAAAACTACCATGAGTTAGAATCGGTATTTTTAGCATTTTTCCCTGAGTTAATTGAACATGTAAAAGAGAGCGCTCTTGAAAGGGGTTATTAAAAAGACCAAACTACATTTAGTTTGGCCTTTTTGACTTTTGCCTAATAACGGAACTCGTTATTTTTGTTTTTCACTTGGTGCTGGCTTACCGTAATTTGGCGAGCGTGGTCCGTAAAGCAAGCCATTGTAAGTATCAGACGATAGTAAGCGAGTTGAAGTAATAGCTGCAATCTCAAACCCTTTGTCGGTCACCGTCTCAGCTATTTGATTAATAGCCGCAACTACTAGCATACCTACAAGTCCGCCACCGCCATTACTTTGCTGTTCTGCTGATGAGGCTCTTGCTTTACCCTGCCATAGTTGTTCACCAGAACGTAAATCTACTAACGATGCTGATACAGTTACAGCGGTTTCGCTAGAAATTACAACATAGCTAGTACCATATTCTTCGATGGTAATGTAAAGGGCAGTATCGGCACCAAAAATATCATGCAGCTTTTCTACTGGTACTTGGTGTACATCACTTGCCACTGTAAGGCCATTACCTTTAAACGTTTGTTCAACTAGCGCTACCGGAAAAACGTAAAAACCAGATTCAGCAATAGGGGCAACCATTTGTGTCATAACACTGTATGGTGCAATTACTTCAGGTGTATTATTCAATGGTGGCAAAATAATTACTGAATGAGGGTCTGCTTGTTTAAATGCAGTGTAATCGTGTGCTGGTGGAGCTGATACACAACCTGCAAGTAGTGCTAATAATGCTGCTGTTGTAAGTGTTTTCAAGTTGAACATGTTAAGCACCTTCCGCTGACTTTAGAAGAAAATCTATGTATTGCACCGACTCAGGGAAAAGTGTTTTTTCTGTTTCGAAGTGAGTTGTACCTAATGAAGGGTTACCTGTTTCAAAATAGAGCATACCTAAGTGAGCATGAAGGCCAGGCGCAACAGGCTTGTTTTTACCTGTGGCCTCGCTAATGATTTGCTCAAGCATACTAATTTGTTCTTCAGCGGTTACTTCATCAGCTTTTAAGTAGGCGTAAACCGCAGTGCTATAATCGCCATAATAATAAATTGGCTCTTTAGTCGAGTTACAACCTGTTAAAGCTGCACAGACCATAATTAGGGATAACAGTTTTTTCATTATTTATCACCCCACTGGCCTGACTCTAAACCTATAACAAGCTTATTTACCACTTCACGAATTGCTAAATCGAGCACTTTACCATTTAAAGTTGCATCGTATGAAGCTGTACTACCAAAGCCAATAACTTCACGTTCAGATAAGCTGTATTCGCCAGCGCCTTGAACGGAATAAATAACTTCTGAAGTTGTTACATCAACAATATTTAAGGTTACTTTTGCATACGCAATTTGTGATTTACCTTTACCGAGTAAACCAAACAGTTGGCGATCGCCAATGGCTTTTCGGCCAAACTCTGTTACATCGCCAGTGACTACAAATTTAGCACCACTCAGAACCTGTTTTGTACCTGTTAACTTTGCTTCTTCTGCTAGGGCTGCCATATTGTCGCGGTCTAGAACACTAAATCGATTTGTTTGTTGTAAATGGCTCATTAATGTAGTTTTGGCTTGGCTACCTAAACGGTCTTGTCCTGAAGAAAATATGCCGTTCTGAAAGCTAGAGCGATTTACAAATTGGCCTACGACTAATTTACTTTTTGTGCCAGAGTAAGTTGTGTTGTAGCTTGCTACCGTTGGCGTTTCAACTACTTTTGACGATGTAGTAGCACAGCCCGATAATGTAGATGCAGTAAGTGCAGAAATTATAATTGTTTTAATGTGTTTGTTGCTTATGCGCATAAGTTTCTTATATCCGTTTAAATAAATGCAGAAGTAATCTAGAAAGGAGCTTGCACAAGAAAAGTGTGTTTAAGTTCAAGAATCCATTCCAAGCGACTTTATAAACAAAAACTCATGTAAACGCAATGTTATTATTACTTTAATATTAATATATTCAATCGCATAACAAATGTAATTCTTACTCCTATGCTGAATATACTCACCTATTAACCATTGAATTAAAGAATGTGAAGCTAGGGCTGGTAGCTATTTAAGTGGGCTATATATTATTTCGTCAAGATAATAGTTAAATTGAACGACTGCTCAAATTGTGATTTAATTGCATCTACTACTTTTAGGAGCGTTTTATGATCAAATTTTATTTTCACCATACACCTAACCCAATGAAGGTTGCTTTGTTTTTAGAAGAAACAGGCCTACCGTTTGAACTTGTACCACTTGATACCTTAAAAGGTGAGCAACACACACCTGAGTTTAAAGCCATCAATCCTAATGCAAAAGCACCTGCCATTGTTGATGGTGAAACACGTGTGTTTGATTCGAACGCTATATTAATGTACCTAAGTGAAAAACACGGTAAGTTAGCAGGTAAGCCAGAGAATCGCGCCGAAATGCTTTCATGGTTAATGTTTATAGCATCGGGCCTTGGGCCGTATTCGGGGCAAAGTGTACACTTTAGACACATGGCGCCTGAAGGGCTTGATTACGCAGTTAATCGCTACTTGCGTGAGGCGCAGCGCCATTACGAAGTGCTTGATGCACACCTTGAAGGTCGCGACTTTATAGTGGGTGATGAATACACCATTGCTGATGTATCTGCTTGGGGTTGGATTGATAAAGCGCCAGTAGTACTTGGTGAAGAAGGCCTAGCGCCATACCCTAATTTAAAACGTTGGTTTGAAAGCATTGATAGCCGCCCAGCGGTTGCGCGTGCACGCAAAATTGGCACCGATGTCGCCTTTAAAAAAGAGTTTGATGAAGAAGCCAAACGTGCGTTTTTCCCTTCAAATTACCCAAAAGTATAAAAAGTACTTAATACTAAACAGCAGAGCCAGCTAGCTGATCTGCTGTTTAGTATTTTATGGATGTGTGAGCGCCTCTTTATTTTCATCTGCCACGAATAAATTAACTTCCTCTGTATGCTGGCTTACGCTATTTTTTTTAGGGCGATGTATAGGTCTGAGTGAATATATATACCTTCTTTTCCTGATTTCATTCGTGCAAGTTCAAGCCTTATATCACGCTTTTTAAATATTCCGTCTATGTTGGCAATGATTGGTATTTTCTTTTATGTGATTAAAGTGATTACTAAATTAACTGGCATGAAGTTGAACATATGGTTCATCCACAGTAATTTAAGCATAGATCCAAAGAAATAAAAAACGGGCCTTCATGAAGTTATAAGTATTCACATACAAATTATTAAGGCTAACTTAAAGCCATATATCCCAAAACTTAACTCCGAGGGTATGCTATTAATTTATCGCCTGTTGATAGCTAGGCTTATCAACAAGGTGATACTGAATTATTACTTTTTAGTTGCTTCGAGGTTTGAAATATTTTTTGTATATTCTACACGGTGGTTTATATGGACGTTAATTATTGTAGTGCAGAGTTCGCAACAAAAATAATAAGGTTAGAATAATCGATGAATTTATATAGGTACTAAAAGTATTAAAAAACAAAGGATAACCCCCTCCACCTCTAATTTACACGTAAGCTTATTTACTTTGGTAATTGAGTTATTACTCGTCAATCAAGTTGGTGTTAGTCTTGCAATTGCTTTTATGATGATAAAGTGAATTTATTAGTCGTATTTTCAATTATCAATAATTTTTATTAATTAGTGTTAGTAGTTTTACTAAACCACTATTTGTTTAATGCGGAGATAATAGCCATGAAAGCGAATATAAGCAGTGGAGATAAAACCACTAAAGTGGGCGGTATTTTTAACAGCGAACATAAAGCTAAAGCAACCTTTGATATTTTAAATAATGACGAGAACTTTGTAAAACAAAGCATAAGGCTAATTCCACCTCACGATCAACATTACGATGAAAAGGTTGAGCCTGAAGATAAAAAAATTGCTAAAACTATGTTGAAATCACACTTAGTATTTGCCGTAGTTGGTCTTGTTGTTGGTGTGATCATTGCCAGTATACTCTTTTTATTAGAGTTTGAATTTTTACAACAACATATCCTAGAAACATATGTTTCGATAAGTATTCTTTGTACTTTTGTTGGTTTACTAATTGCTGGAGCTTTTTCGTTAAGGCCAGATCACGATGATTTGATCAACAATATAAGAGAAGCAACTCGCTCGGGTCTGTGGGCGATTGTTGTACATACCGATTCCCACGAGAAAATGGAAAAAGCAAAAGATCTTATGCAGCCACACGCTGTATCAATATCGACGACTTTATAATGCTAATTGATATAATAATTTAACCAACAAGGTTGTATAATAGCGTTGTTGGTTAAACCGTATTATAACTTAGCTGCTCTATTAATGTGACTTCATTATCAGAAGCCTGTTAATAATTTAGCTATTTTAGCCCATTAAATAGCTTATGTAGTGAATTGAAAATAACTTACACAGTAATAGGGGGCTTAGCCGTTCAACGAATAATAAAATACAGTGACTCTTTTTTATTTTTATTGCCGTTTATATTTTACAACTCGGCTAATTATTCCTAATTGGTATGAGCTTCAAATAAGGCAACTTCGTCGGTAGGCTGGCTTACTCTATTTTTTTGTAGCGCAACATATAGATCAGAGTGAATATATATACCTTCTTTTCCTGACTTCATTCCTGCAATATCAAACCACGAAAGTAGTTGGCGTTTTCTACCTGCAAGTTCAAGCCTTATATCGCGCTTTTTAAATATAACGTCGAGGTCGGCAAGCATAGCCATTACGCTTAAATCTAAGTGAGTAAAGCAGGGCACAGCGTCAATTATTACACATTGGGTGTCGTCTTTTTGCCTTGCGTATTGCTCAAGTAATCTGCGTTTAAAGTAGCTGGCATTAAAGTAAGTTAAAGGTGAATTAAAGCGATAAATAAACACGCCTTGCACTGCTTTTGCTTTATCTTTGGCGTCTAAACTTCTTACTACACCGTTAACATCTACGCCGAGTATATTGTCGGTTGGGCGCATAACAGTGCGAATAAATTGAAATAACCCCAGTAATACAGCAAGTGTGATCCCTGGTATAACGCCAATAAATAACAGCGCAAGTAAGGTGGCTAAGGCGAGATAAAATGCCTGTTTATCTTTTCGTTTTAATTGCCAAACAGCTTTTAAATCGAGTAAATGAACAGAAGCAATAATAAGTACAACACCCAGCGCTGCACTTGGAATAAACTCAAGCGGGGGCTGTTAAAAAAACGGCTATGACCGCAATAATAGCTGCTGCAATTATTGATACTAACTGCGTTTTACCACCCGTTGCATCGTTAACTGCGGTGCGTGAGTCGGCGCCACTGACTGCAAAACCTTGCGGAAGAGCTGACGCTATATTGGCAATACCTAGCGCTCTAAATTCTTTATCGGCGTCTATGTCGTAGCCATTTTTAGCAGCAAAGCTGCGGGCAGTTAGCATCATACTTACAAAGCTCACAATGGCTAAGTTAAGTGCGGGTACCACTAGCTCACGAATAATTCCTAAATCAAAAACAGGAGTATTAAAAACGGGAAGCCCGCCAGTTACGGTGCCAATAGTTTTTATATCATGTTGTTTTAAATCAAAAATCCATACCAAAAACGCACCAAATGCAATGGCAAACATTGATGCAGGCCACGTGGGTTTTATGCGTTTCATGGCAAAGTAAACCGCCAATGTGAACAAGGCCATTAACAAGGTGGGAACATGTGTTTGCGCTAGGTAGGAGGGTATACCACCTAGGCGTTCAAGTAGGTAGCGCTCGTCAAAGGTAAAACCGAATACTTTAGAAAATTGACCAACAATAATAGTGATGGCTACGCCGTTTAATAAGCCCATTAAAATAGGCTTAGATAAAAAATCGGCTAATACACCTAACTTCAATTTACTGGCTATAAAACACCAAAAGCCAGTCATAGCGGTCATGGTGACAACAAGTTGCCAATGCTTAAAGCTGTCACCTGCAGCAAGAGGGGTTACTACGGCTGCAATAACGGCGCAGGTGGCGGCATCAGGGCCAACTATTAGTTGTTTGGAAGTGCCAAAAGAGCATATAGCATCATTGGCAGTATGCAAGAATATAACCCTACCGCGGCGTTAACACCGGTTAGTTGTGCGTAAGCAATGGCAACAGGTAAAGCTACGGCAGCTACCGATAGCGCCGCTCTTACATCATCAGCAAACCATTGTCGCTCGTAGTGCAGCAATGTAGCTAAACCCGGCATAAAATTATATAAACGCGACAGCACTGCAATTTTCCTGTTGGTGGTAACGCCTCGATAGTAAATTTAATAACAAAATAAGTATAGCTAGGACGGTGGTTATTTTAATAAATTGCAGGTGATTATTTATCAAGATATTAAATTTATAATTTGGCAGAAAAGTTAACTATAAAAGTTAATGCTCCTGAGGCGTTTGTCTTTTTAGCCAGATTATGTGCATGGTATTAATCTACTGATATCGAACGCCTCTGGAAATAACCAAATCTAAAATCTAGTTTTTAAATTTTTTAAGATTATTTAGCTCCACATGCCGGATATAACTCAAGTACTTCTGTTACTACTTGTGCAAATAAGGCTTGTTCTTGCTGTGTTAAATCTATAGCAGGTATAAATGGCATTGTGTCTGTTAATTCTGAGGTAATGATTTGATAAAAGGTCATCGCTGTAAGGACATTGCCTGCATAGGATGCGTGATTACCGTCGGCACTATGAAGGTTTATACTAGGCATTATTTCTAATACTCGATTCCATACAAAGCCAACAGGCGCTATGCAGCTAGGTTGTTTTTTACTGATTGATAAATGGAGGTCGTAAACCAGCTTTGCTTCTGTGGGATCCCCTTTTTGAGGATGCTCTGGAAATAATATGGGGGTTGTTTTTTGTTCTTTAGCAACTGAGAGTAAACGCTCGGTGGCATCGGTCGGGTAGTCAACGGCTCCTGATTGCGAATATTTCTGGCCTTGAAAAATAGCATGACTCCAGTTATTTTCACTTAGTTTATCTATATTAGAGTCTACTTCGGCTATTTCATCTAAAAACCGCCCGCCAACAGTCATTGTTTGTACTGAGCTGTTAGATAGTTGATGTGTAATTATGGTTTCTAATAAAGTACCTAAACTTGAACTATGGCTATTACCGTAAATAATTATTTTGTAATCACCTTGTGGATTGTTATTAGTTACAGGTGGTGATATTAGTGTTTCTTTATTCTCAGCTATTTTAGAGTCATTACCTCCAGAGCCGCATGCAGTTAACGCTAACATTAAAGCTAATGTGAGTAATATTTTAGATGTATATTCGAATGACATTAGACATCCTTTTTTTGTACCAAATTTAAGCACGATTTATGAATACTAGATACTTTATGGTAAAGCTGCAAATTGGCTTTAAAAGTGAATACATAAACTGTGGCTTTTAGCTGTTAATAGAGTGGTTCGTGGGTTAGTGTTTTTGAGCTAATTATATTAGTGGTAATTTAGCCGATGCAGTTAAAGTATTGTAGTTCTTATAAAAAATTACAAAAGACTGGTTAATATAATAAAAAAGGGCAAATATAGCCCTTTTTTAATACACTTAAATTTACTTTTATAAACCTACAGCGCCACTAAGCTTTGCGTGAGCATTGCTTTAATTTGTTTAACTATGTTGGCTTCTGTTTCGGGTTCAAATTGTTGAATACGCGGGGTATGGATATGCCCAGTAGGAATGCTCGAATTTAGCGCGTCACGCAGTCGAATACTACGATACGATATTTCGTTAGACAAATAACCACCCCCGCCGCCATTTACCGCAACACTGTTTTTAAGCGCGCCGTACGAGCCGGCTTTAAAGGTTTTATCGAGTGTAGTTACTTCGCGGTTGTCGATTACTTTATATGGGCCTTTGGCGTTTTGCATGGCGCTTACTGGTAGGCTAAATTTTACAAACTCATTACCAGGTAATGGGCGGCCATTTAACTGGGGTATAACAGGGCTTGTTTGCGTACCGCCGTAGACAATATTGGCGTTATCTGGCGCGGTTACGCTGCGGCGTTTACCAGGGAAGTGCTCTAAATCAAACTCGGTTCTGCCCATGCTAACCGTTACAACCATGTCGACGTTATTAAGTGCGTAGTAAGGGGCAAGGAGTGATTCTATTATACCTTGGTCAAAGTCTTCGTAGCGTACTGGTACCATAACTGTGTTAATTTCGGCGCTAACGCCATTGTAATTAATAACTTGGCCATCGAGTAACAATGCGGCGACCCCAGATGGGTTGCTTTGGTTGATATTTTTGTCGAGTAAAAAAGGGTCAAATCCGGTAAGTATAATTTTTTTATCACTGCCTGATGAAAAAGCTAAATCGGTGCGGCCTCGGCTGCCCTCTTCAAGCATGCTTAGCAGCGTATTTATTTGCGCGTCAGATAGCTCAACGTTAGCTGCGGTTGTACGTATTACTTTGCTTGAAAGCAAGCGCGCCCAGTAAAGTGCTCGGTCGTCGTAATTGTTAGTTTTAATAATGCGTTGCTTAGCGCTTTCCCACAGCTCAAAACTATAGGTTTGAATGAGCTGCTTTGCCTCTTTAAAGTTATTGAGTGCTTTAAACTGTTGCTCAAAGGTGGTTACTTCTTTATTAAAGGCGTTTAACACAGTAGGCATAGCTGTTTGCGCTTTGCTAATGCGCTGTTCTTCAACGGTGAGTGGATTACTTAAAGCTGCGAATGAAGAGGCAATTAAGCTGGTTGCTAGTAATACTTTGATCATGATACTCCTAATTAAGCCGTTGTTATTTGAGTAACTTACTATCCTACTATTAAACAGTGAGGGCAATTATTTAAAGTTGAATTAACTGATATCTGGTACGGATGGGATGTTACATGATTACATTTTGATGAATTTAGCAAAGCGCCGCACTTCTAGCGGGTTATTTCATTTACTATAGATTTAATAAAAAACACGGGAATAAAATAATGGTTTCTAGAAGAGAGTTTTTATTTAGTGCAGGCTCGCTTGCGTTTATTGGCTTATCGCGCAGCGCAATGGGTAACGTTGCTTTACCTGAAGTAACAACAAAGTTACCTGCTTATGGCCCATTAATAGCCGACCCTCAGGCCTTATTAGATTTACCTAAAGGCTTTAGTTATCGGGTTATATCGGCACTTGGCGATAAAATGGATGATGGTTTAGACGTACCCGACCGTGCTGATGGTATGGGTTGTATTGCATTAGATAACGAACGCGTAGCCCTTATACGTAACCATGAGCTACAACCTAAACACATTAATAAAGCATCTGATTTAATTAGTAACCACAAAACCCCCTTAGCCTATGATTCATTTAAAAATGGTGTAGCTTTGCCTGGGGGCACTAGCCACATTATTTATAACTTAAAAAAGCAAAAACGCGAAAGAGTATTTATCGCTATGTGGCACAATAAGAAACTGCTCAGGCGGTGTAACGCCGTGGGGTAGTTGGCTAACCTGCGAAGAAACCGTTATGGATAAAAGCGATGGCTTGTCTCAATCTCACGGTTACATTTTTGAGGTACCAGCCAGCGCCAAAGGCCTAATTAAGCCAGAGCCATTATATGATATGGGCCGGTTTAATCATGAAGCCGCAGCAATAGACCCACAAACCGGTATTGTTTATTTAACTGAAGATAGAGGCGATAGTTTGTTTTATCGGTTTATTCCTCATCATCGCGGTAAGTTAAATAAAGGCGGCACATTGCAAGCTATGGTAATTAAAAACCAACCTCAGTTTGATAGCCGAAATTGGGATTCACCGGTCATGCCATTACACAGCGACCTTTTAGTTGAATGGATAACGCTCACAGATCCTAAAAGCCCAAATGATGACCTACGTAAGCAAGGTTATAAAAAAGGTGCAGCCTTATTTGCACGAGGAGAGGGAATACATTGGGGTAAAAATGAGCTTTATTTTTGCTGTACTAATGGGGGCAAAAAGCAGTTAGGTCAGGTAATGAAGTACACACCTTCAAAAAACGAAGGCACTGAGTTAGAGCAAAATGAGCCTGGTAAAATACAACTATTTGTAGAAAGTACAAACGAGTCGTTATACAACTTTGGTGATAATTTAACGGTAGCACCTAACGGGCATTTAATTGTATGTGAGGATCAATACACAGACACGGTGAATAACCATTTACGCGGGGTAACACCCAAAGGAGAGGTGTATAACTTTGCTAAATTGCATGCGCAAACAGAGCTTGCTGGGGCGTGTTTTTCACCTGACGGGCAAACCTTGTTTGTAAACGTATACATGCCAACTAAAACGTTGGCTATTACTGGTCCTTGGGATAGTTTTAAGCTTTAAAGTGGTAAAAAATACAAACGCTTAGCATGGCTAGGCGTTTGTATTTTAACAATCCATGTAGGTTTACCAAATCCATTAGCAAGCTTTAGTCATCCTTGGTGCATTTACTACATCCTTTATGTAATAAGCAACGAGTCCTTGTAGTTTGCACTTCATCCTGTACCTACTTATGTAACGTATCCTTGTATCTTTATTAGTCCTTTAACTCTTATTAACATTCCTTGTATGGCAAAGTGGGTAATAAATTAATGATTTAGTTTACCTGCAGACGATTCAATGTGTGCACGTACAAACCATTGAAACTGTTCTAAGTCACCTAGCTGGCTGGTGATCATATCCTCTGATACTGGGTCTAATTCAGACAGCGTACCAATGGCTTTGCGGTGGTCGGCGTTTACGCCGCTGTATACTTTGTCTAATGCACCTAAATGCTCTACTACAAAAGCTTTACCTAATGAGTATTCTTCCCATGTGCGGCGATCTACAATTGACTTAGGTGTACCTTGTGGCGTACCGCCTAATGTAGCAATACGCTCTGCGATGGTGTCGGTCATTTCGCGAATAGCATCGACTTGTGGGTCTAACATTTCATGCACACCAATAAAGCTTGGGCCTACTACATTCCAGTGAATATGCTTTAAAGTAAGTTGTAAGTCTAAAAGCGCTACGAGTCGGTTATCGAGTGTTTCAATTGTTTTTTTTGCTGATTCGTTATCCATACCTGGGGCTGTAAATTCAATTGGGTGTTGTGAGTTACTCATAATGTCTCCCGTTGTGTAATTTGTTGTATGTAGCCATTGCTACCATTTAACTTGCAATACATGAAGCAAAGCCTATGCCTATCAAGTTTATTTGTTTAAATTATTGATATTTAATGTTTTATTTTTAATTGGGTACGTAGGGTTAAAAAGGGAGAGGCGTAGAATATGAATTTTATGCACTTATTTTTGTAAATTGTGCACAGTAGTAAAAAAGCTGTGGCTGTTTATCGAAAGAGTTGAAATTTGTTTATGCTCAATAAGGCGTAGTCTGTGTAATACATCTACCTAAAGTACCTAGTCTTACAATTCACGCCGTTATTAAATTGCCTTTAAAGCTCACCTTAATATTGCACGCGCTACAACCTCTAAATAAAACCCAGTAAATAAGCTAAGCAAGGGTATACAAAATATAAAGGCGCTTATTTATTACCTGCGTAATGATTAATTCAGGTGTTTTATACAGGGCTAACGCTGCTCTTTTAAAGCCGCGCTACTGGGCTTTACTGCTTAGATTTTAAAAATCAGCCTTTGTGCTTATTTAATCTCTTTAGTTGGTGAATGCTCACTGATATACTCCCGCCGCATTTTAATTGGGGTTATGTAAATAAATCATGAATTTTTTAAAAACACTGTTTACAACATCTATACTGCTTTTGTCTCACTCAGCACTAGCAGAAAATTGGAGCGTCACACAGCTTCACACAAATTTTGGCGATGCCTTAAATCCCTTTACCGGGGAGTCGTCATTTACACGCACCTACACCATAGAGCATGCCTCAGAGCATGACTTAGGTGATAACTACTTTTTTATCGACTTTTTAAACGACAGCCTTAGTGATGGTTTTCAAGATACGGGTATATATGGCGAGTGGTACACAACACTTAGCTTATCAAAAGCCTTTGATACCTCTGTGCGTTATGGTGCAATAAAAGACACAGGTTTAGTGTTTGGTATAAACGCCGGTGAAGAGGGGTTAATGAAATATACCCCAGGCATCAAGCTCAGCTGGGATGCCCCAGGTTTTGATTTTTTTACAACTACTTTTGCAGGTTACATTGATGCCAACGGCGGCGTGCAAAAAGATCAGCTAGCCAAGCAAGACAACAGCATTTTTATAGACCTTGCATGGGGTGCTCCTTTTACACTAGCTAGCCAAGCATTTTATTTTACCGGCCACGTAGAATATATTTCTGGGCGTGATGACGAACTAGGGAATAAAGTTAATGAGTGGTTGCTTGCTCAACCCGCTGTGCATTGGGATGTAGGGCAAAACTTTAATTTAAACCCGCAACAGTTAATGGTAGGGGTAGAGTGGCGCTATTGGTACAACAAGTTAGGGACTAATAAAATAGAAAACCAGCCCTTTTTACATGCTATTTGGGTATTTTAAGCAAAGCTTGCTTTGCTAGGCTGATAAAAAAATAGCGCCTTTTGGCTAATGCCAGTCAGTTAAGCTGACTGGTATTTTTCTTTTTGGTGGGGTATTTACTTGGTTTGGGTTTGACCCTTCGAGGGTAAAATCTATCTTCCCGCCTCGTCGGAAGCTCGTAATAAGTTAGCTGATTGATAAGGTTCTCATACAGCACAGGGAGTTTTCCTGGGCTTGCAAGTCCCGTTGTAAGTAAGAATGCCACAACCGCGCTTGAGCACCCACTGAAGCTTAGCTGATTTGGCCAGATACCTTTACGTGTAGCCGCTTCGGTCATAGCCACTCTTATCAAATTGTAAGCAAGCAGTAATCCCCACAATTCTTGCTCAACCATGTCTGGGCGTTTGCTTCTAAGCGTGTATTCACTGTTCAGTAGCGTTTGTTTCATTTCACGATACCCTAACTCAATTTCCCAGCGGTGACTGTATAAGTCTACAATTTCGTCACTGGGGTAACGCATTACATCGGTAAGCGATGTAAGAATTCGGCACTCTTTTCCTTTCACTTTTTTCGTAATTACCCGCGCCTCAATCTCCTCCGGCAGCTCGGGGAACTTTTTTCTCGCTTGTGGTGTGGCTCTCAGCCTTACCTGTTTATCTACACGGCTATAACTTTTTATTACATCAAATTGGAGCCCTTTTCTTGCCGGTATCATCCAGTGCCTCTCTTCTCCAGCGAGTTGCCATTGATGGAGTAAGCCTAAGGAATAAAAACCACGGTCAAACAGGGTCAGTGAATGATTAGGCGTATCGCTAATTAGCTGCTCTGCTAGCACCATTTCACTCGATTTGTATTTATCAAACGCGCTATTAATGAGTTGGTGGCTTGTCAGCTCCATTTGGCACACCATGCGGATTTGAGGAAATGCTGTGTCGCCATACTGAGTACTACCAGAGCCATACTTTTCACGGTTTTGAGCAGTATCAGTCGTTCTCCACACAACCCCATCGACACCGAGTAAATTTAGTCCATTCCATATTTCGAATTTACCTTGTTGATACCAGTGCTTAGCCATCTTCTTAAAGGATTGTTCGACAGCTTTGGTTCCTAGGCGCTGTCGAGCCTGAACCATCGCACTGGGTGCAACAAGCGGTGCTTTACCTGGAAGTGCAATATCCATCTTAGTCGCAATATTCCACACTGACTCTTGCCTAAAAAGACTCATCCCCATTACGCACCACATCACAGATTCAAGAGGTAAGCGACGCTTTCTGACGGTTGCGACTCCCGCTTCAACAAAAGCCTCAACAATAATAGATGGATCTAGAAGTGATGAGAGTTTTTCAAATGAATGAAATTGGGTGCTGGTATTAAATGCGGTGTCTAAAGCTGTTTTAATATTCATAAAAAATCCGATGGCAAATGCTCATCGGATTCTTACATCTATAAAAGATCGGTCAACCGATCATTAAAATATTTCTTAACTGATCGGCATTAGCCTTTTGGCGCTATTTTTAGTCAGTGTGGTTGGAACTTTAAGTGGTTGGCTGTTACTCGTAACCACGAGGTTTTTTGGTTTTAATAACTGCAATATAAGCATGCCAACTGGCGTAACTAAGCAAAGGCATAATTACAATAAAGCCCGTGGCACCGGTAGCAAAACCAACAGCTACCAATAAAAATATACAAATTGACCATACCACCATAGCGGCAAAGTTAGTTTTTACAGCGTTCATAGAGCTTATTACAGCGGTCATAATATCTACTCGGCGCTCCATCATTATTTGTGGAGCAAAAGCAGAAAGCGAAAATACAGTCACCAGTAATACCCCTCCTATTATGCTGCCTAACGTTAAAAACGCCGATAACTCTTCAAAGGTGGGATTGGCATGGCTAGGATATAAAGCATGCACAAGCGCGGCTAAACGCATCCAAGCAATCATGATAACCATTAGCATTATTGCAAAGCCCCATTCGCCTACTGGGTTTCTAAACATCGACTTTATAGAGTGGCTAAGTGTGGGTTTATGGCCTTTTTCAAGCTCCCATGCTACATCGTAAAGGCCTGCCGCAAAGGCTGGGCCTATTAATGCAAACGCCACGGTTGCAGGCAGTATTACTAAATATGTACCTGTAAACATTGCCCAGTAAACAATAGCAACAGGGATAAGGGTAAATATTACCCCGTAAATAAGGCTCAATATGGGCGCACGGGTCATGTCTTTAAATGCCAGTGCTAGCCAGTGAAAAGCCGCAAATGTGTTTACCTTATTGCATTCAATGCAGCGGGCAAATTCAGAGTGTTTATTAATCGTATTTGTTGTTGGCATAACAACGCTCCTTAACAAGGTGTCTCTTAAAGGTTTAGAACACATTGGCTTTATTTACAAATGTAAGGGCTGAGTAAAATTAGAGATTGAATAATTAAAGAGAAATTTTTAGTTATTGGGTATCAATAACTTAATTTTTTTGTTTATAGGTAAAACTATACGAATGAAAATCTTGAATTGTTCACTAAGTAGTCGGTTTATTTTGTGTCATGCCTAAATTAAAGAATTATTGTAGCCCAAGTAGGTAGGCTACAACCGTAAACAATAATAAGTTAGATCATTTCAGCGTCGATGTGACGTATTAAGTTTGTGACCCAATTTACGTACTGACGGTGAATTTTTTTGCCATTGTAATTAAGGTTTTTAGAGCTAACGTAACTAACACTATAAGCAGTTTCATCGAAGTTAATTGCAACTGTTAGTTGGTGAGTTCTAATGTTCAAAACACCATTAATTACTCCTGCAGATTCAGGTGTACACTTCCACCCTAGTTTTATACAGGCTTTAACTATCCCTTTTTCGATCTGTTGAAGATCGCTATTCGTTGAAGAAATTTTTGGAATTGGATGGTCCTCAAAATTTTTAACTGGGACAGTTGTTGTGCAGCCTACAAAGAAGGTGAGTGCGGAGGCCATAAGTAGAAGGGAATGTTTTTTCATAATAGTCCTTTTTAATATTTAGCGAGCAGTAACCTAACTGCTACACGAGATTTACAGGTGCAATTATCGGTAAATTTACTTTTTAAAACCAGAGGTAATTTGTATTAAAGGATTATTTAAATTTAAAACGTAATAGAGCTGCTTTATATAAAAATACAATATAAAACTCGTAGGCAGGTTAATAAAAAGTTAATACAAAGTGTTTTGTATGCTTTTGTATTTACAACCAGTCTAACAGGAACAATAAAATGGATGAGATAATAAATAATATTGATGTAAATCAGTATTTGCCGGCAGCAGTAATGTGGGCAACAAATATTCTAATGGCAATTGTTATATTACTAATAGGCTTATGGCTTGCGGGTAAAGTGCGTAATATGATTATTAGTTTATGCCATAAATACACTCACTTTGATGACACGCTGTTTCGCTTTTTAGGCAGTATGGCGCGCTATGTTATTTTAGCGTTTGTATTTATTGCCGTGTTAAACCGCTTTGGTGTGCAAACAGCTTCAATAATTGCGCTATTAGGTGCGGCAGGCTTAGCTATTGGGTTAGCGCTGCAAGGTGCTATGTCTAACTTAGCTGCAGGTGTAATGTTACTTATATTTAGACCTTACAAAGTAAACGACTTTATTGAAGCCGCAGGGCGCTTTGGTAAAGTTACCGAGGTTGATATGTTTACAACTATTTTGCAAACGTTCGATAATCAGCAAGTTATTATCCCAAATAGCCAAATTTGGGGAGCGCAAATTATTAATCATTCGCATCACCCTATTCGTGGCGTAGATATGCACTTTGGTGTGGCATACGATGAAAACACCGACGCTGTTCGCAAAGTTATTGATAGCGTGCTCGAGGCTCATCCACACATACTAAAAGACCCTGCTCCTTTTGTTGAAGTAGAAACACTAAACAACAGCTCGGTAGACTTTTTAGTAAGACCTTTTTGTAAAGGCGAGCACTACTTCGAAATTTTATACACGGTGCCAGAGCTGATTAAAAAAGCCCTTGATGAAAACAATATCGAAATTCCATTCCCACATCGTAAAGTTATTTTAGTTAACGAGAATAAAGATTAAGGCTTAAGCCTAAGAGCACTTTATAAGTGCTCTTTTTTTGTCTGAAAAAGTTACATACCTGTGTAATTTTTTCTTTTATAAATTACCTCAAATACTACTTTTTTGTCTGTACAGCCCTTTTTTTTACTAGGTTGGATGGATGGTCTTTATTTTGCATTTGCATAGTCGCTTTTAATTTAAAGCCCATAAAAACTATCGACCCATTAAATCAAATTGTATGAAGGACTAAACATGGCTGAATCATTTAAATACTCAGGCAATAAAGGGCATGGTGGCGAATTACATCAAAAGGCTTCTGATGAATACCCAACGATGACCACCGCGCAAGGGTGCCCTGTTAGCGACGATCAAAACTCATTACGTGCAGGCAAGCGCGGCCCAGGTTTATTAGAAGATCATGTAATGCGCGAAAAGCTGTTTCACTTTGATCACGAACGCATTCCAGAGCGTGTGGTACATGCCAGAGGCTACGGTGCTCATGGTTATTTTGAAACCTACGATACGCTTGAAGATTTAACCTGTGCTGATATTTTTCAGCGCAAAGGTGAAAAAACACCGGTATTTGCACGGTTCTCAACTGTGGCAGGGAATAAAGGGTCTCCCGATTTAGCACGTGATGTTCGCGGGTTTGCTGTTAAATTTTACACCCAAGAAGGAAACTGGGATTTAGTGGGTAACAACATACCTGTATTTTTTATTCAGGATGCGATGAAGTTTCCTGATTTAATTCACTCAGCTAAGGCTGAACCAGACCGTGGTTTTCCACAAGCGCAAACCGCGCACGATAACTTTTGGGACTTTGTGAGCTTATCGCCTGAGTCAATTCATATGATTATGTGGGCCATGTCAGATAGAGCCATACCGCGCTCTTTACGCTTTATGGAAGGCTTTGGTGTTCATACCTTTAAATTTATTAATGCAAATGGCGATGAAAAATTTGTTAAGTTTCATTGGAAACCAAAAGCCGGAATGCAGTCAGTAGTGTGGAACGAAGCGCTTAAACTCAATGGTGCTGACCCTGATTTTCATCGCAGAGACATGTGGGAATCTATTGGTAAAGGCGACTTCCCAGAGTGGGAGCTAGGTGTACAAGTGTTTGATCAGCAATTTGCTGATGAATTTGAATTTGATGTTTTTGATGCCACCAAGCTTATACCTGAAGAGCAAGTACCAGTAAAAATTGTGGGCCGCATGGTGCTTGACCGTGTAGTTGATAACTTTTTTGCTGAAACAGAGCAAGTCGCTTTTTGTACTCAAAACATTGTACCTGGGCTTGATTTTACACCCGACCCATTACTGCAAGGGCGTAACTTTTCGTATTTAGATACTCAAACCAAACGCTTAGGCGGTCCTAACTTTACGCATATTCCGGTTAATGCGCCTAAATGCCCAATGCGTCATTTTCAACAAGATGGCCACATGGCAATGCATAACCCTAAAGGGCGTGCTAACTACGAGCCAAACTCCTGGAGCGGCGATGAGCATAACCCCCGCGAATGCCCAGTGCATGGCTTTAAAAGCTCAAGCGAGCCAGAAGTAAGCGGTGGAGATAAGCTGCGTTATCGCTCAGAAACATTTAGCGATCACTACAGCCAAGCGCGCCAATTTTACTTAAGCCAAACAGAAGTAGAGCAAGCGCACATTCAATATGCGTTTGTATTTGAGCTTTCAAAAGTAGAGCATGTGCCGATTCGTGAGCGTGTGGTTTCGCACTTATTAAATGTAGACAACACATTAGCGCAAGAAGTTGCAAAAGGCCTGCGCCTGCAAGACATGCCAGAGCCGGCTGAAGCTGCTATGCCAACGCGTAACGATTTACCTGTATCAGATGCGCTAAGTATTTTAAAAAATGCGCCAGATACCTTTAAAGGTCGTAAGTTAGGAATTTTAGTGAGCGATGGCTTTGATGCTGATATTTTTAATTCGGTTACAAATGCCTTAGACGCTGAAGGTGCTAACTACGAAATTGTTGCCGCACAAGTAGGTGGTGCATGTTGCAGTAAAGGTAAGCATGTAGCAGCGGATCAAGTAATCAATGGCGGCCCTTCGGTGCTTTACGATGCGGTGATGGTACTTGCAACGCAAGAGGGCGCTAAGAAGCTTGCTGGTATCCCTGAGGCGAAAGACTTTGTGAGCGATGCGTTCGCGCACATGAAATACATAGGCTACACAAAAGATGCCATGGCATTATTTGAAGCCGCAGGGCTTGATGGTAAAGCCGACGATGGGTGGATAGATTTAAACATGCACTCTGCAGATAAGTTTATTGAAACATTGCGCAATTTAAGATTTTGGCAGCGTTAGAACAAAACGCTTTAGCAAATAAAAACCACACCCTGTAAAGGGTGTGGTTTTTATTTGCTAACTGGTTATGGTATTAACTCTAAACAGTAACTAATTGGATTTATTATGAAGCTTAAAGGCGCTTGCCACTGTGGCAAAGTAACGTTTAGTGTGAGCTCTAAACACCCTTATCCTTATAACTTATGTTACTGCTCTATTTGTCGTAAAACGGCCGGCAGTGGCGGGTTTGTTATAAACTTGAACGCACAATACAGCACGCTTGAGGTTACAGGGCGTGAGCATATTACTATTTATCATGCCAAAGTGGGTGATAAAACCAGCCCCGCTGAGCGCCATTTTTGTAAACACTGCAGCAGTAACTTGTGGTTATATGATTCGCGATGGCCTGAGCAAGTTCATCCCTTTGCTGGCGCAATAGACAGCGAATTACCCGTACCGCCAGAGCACACCCATTTAATGCTTGCCAGTAAGGCCAATTGGGTTACCCCGCATATCCAAAAGAATGATAAACAGTTTGATGAATACCCCTATGAAAGCATTGCAGCGTGGCACCAACGCTTAAACTTAGAGCAATAATACGCTGGCTAAAGTGCACTGCATCGTACTTAAAAGGGCATAACTCCCAGTAACTGGGTAAAACTTTAATGATTAACAGTGCACTTTGAGGCGTTACTTTGTGTACAGTAATGAAAGTCGGTGTAGTAGTGAGATTGCGCAGGCTTTTTATTATATAAAATGTAGTCGTGCATTAGCTTGGTGCTCAAGCGGCCCATTTCAAAAGGGTTTTGCCCTATGTTAGCCGAAGATAGACCCCTGCTTAACACATTGAGCTGTATTTCTTCTGTATCGGCAGAAACAATAATAATGTCTTTATCGGCAATACGTTGCTTAAAAGGCGCTAAGGCATTTACGTAATGAGGGTTAAATTGTGCAAACCCCGCCACAGCTAAAAAAATGGGTGGGTTGTCCATGTTTAATAAATGCATTAACTGCTTTAGTGACTCTTCGCGCTTACCTAAACTAAATAAGGGGCAGCGACTATGTTCGCGCCAGCCGTTTTTACCTGATAGGTGCGCTGTCGCTTGATCAGACAGCGCGTACCTAACCCCAGCAATACGCTTGTTTAAATTAGGGGTTGTATGGTGCCCCGACTACATGCAAAGCGTATTATTTACTTTGTTGGTCAGTTTTTTTACTTGCTCGCCTAGGGCAACGCCAAAGTCGAAGTTGTTACTGCCAACGTAGGCTAGGCGGTACTGTTGGTGTTTTTCAAGCAGATCAGAATCAAACGTTATAACAGGAATGTTTTTACTTTTAAGCGCCATTAATGAACGAGTGACCAAGTGCTGAGAGTCGGTTGTTGCTACAATTAACCCATCTATTTCTTGATCAACTAACCTATTAATGACCATAGATTGGCTACGAATATCTGAAAGTCTTTTGGTCCATCGTACTTGCATTCTATTTCAGGGTGCTCATTACTAAAGTGCAAACAGCCTTTAAAGGCTTGCTGATAAAAGGAGTCGTTTTTTGTTTTACCTACAATGGCAATCACAACTTTAGCCACGCTTTGGTGGGCAAATAAAGCACACCAGCTTAAAACTAAATACTTCAGAACTTTATACTTTTTAGCGGCTAGGCTAATTTTAGCTAACATTATAAAAGTCCTAAGCAAATAAAAGTAAGATATATATTACAGCTAGTATAGTTATTGACCACAAATTGGCTAATTTAATTATAGTGACTTAAATGAGTTAACACATTGAAAGAAGTGTTTTTAACCTATAGGCTAAATACATACACCCATAAAAAATAATGGAGAGCGTTATGACTGTTTCAGCAATTCCCAAAGGGTTTAGTTCGGTAACACCGTACTTAATTATAGAAGGTGCTCAGCAAGCTATTTGTTTTTATCGTGATGCATTTAATGCGCAGTTAGTAATGCAAATGCCGCTGCCAGAGGGCGGTATAGCCCATGCTGAAATTATAATTGGCGACTCCCATATTATGATTTCGGACTCATGCCCAGATGAGTCATTTAAAAGCCCCAATGCACTTGGTGGCACACCGGTAAGTTTAATGCTTTACGTAGAAGATGTAGACAGCGTATTTAAAAAGGCAATTGAACTTGGCGCTACAGAAGTACGCCCAGTGCACGACCAGTTTTATGGTGATAGAGCCGGCACCCTACAAGACCCATTCGGGCATATTTGGACCATAGGCACCCATAAAGAAGATTTAAGTGAGCAAGAAATTAACCAACGAATGGCCGACTTAATGTCAAAAGAGCAAGATGCATAAAGCAGCTTGCCCTGCGTTTGAGCTAAATTGTTTACCCTAAATTTATCGCTAAATATTTTATTTCGTCACCGTTTATTTGCGGTAGAAAATAAATATCTTGGTACTTAAAATATTGTTGATCGTTAATCGTGACAGCCTCTGCCGAAATAGGGAGGGTGTCGTAGGTTTGCCCTAAATCATAATTTTTAGCACTGCCTACCTTAATAGCCTGATTAACCACTATTTTAGGCTCATCAACTACTCTATAACCATTATTATCTGCCACGTAATATACATTTTGGTAGGTATAGTAAGTGGTATTATGGCGTTTAAAGTGTGAATAATGCCTTGGTAGTGAGCGTATTCTTAAGCCTCGTGGTGGCTTAACTACGTGGTAGCCTCTTTTTGCTTTTCTGTAGTAAATACCATCACTAAATGTAAACGTAATGCCATTAAATCTGATTGAAGCACTATTGCGCGGTAAATGATTAAAATAATGCCCAGGCCGGTAGGTCACTACGTTGTGGCGATTATGTTTAAAATAATTACGAGTGCGTTGCTGCTGTTTGTAATGGGCAACTTTGCGCTTTTGCTCTTTGCGGTGCTCGCGTTTGGCTTGTTTGCGCTCTTTACGGTCGTTTTTTTTATATTCTATACGCTGTTTTTTGTCATCGCGGCGCTCATCTCGTTTGTATTCGATGCGTTTTGCGCGCTCATTATTAAAACTTTTTGCGTGCTCTCGCTCATTGGGTGCTGCATATGCAGCGCCAGATACTGCACTTATGGCAAGTAGAGCAGGGAGTAATTGAGTCAGTTTCATACTAGTGCCTCGTGTATGTTGTTACATAACTGGGTTCAATACTAGCGCTTTAAACTGAATGGTAACTGACATGTAACCGATAACAGGGGCGTGTTTACAGCTTTTTACTAACGTTTACTGTTCTTGACACAAGCCAACGTTTTCTCACATTTTTGACGATTTTAGGAACTTTTATAGGCTATAAGTTGCGTAACTAATTGTTACAGCAAGTGCTTTTAACACTTGCCGTAATTTATAATTAGCCTGAATTTGGATAATAAATCTATCTCGAGCAGCTATTTTCAGTGCTAACCGCGTTGAATTTACTGAAAATCTCTGGATAGAGAATAAACTTAAATATCATCATGGTTCAATATTTTAGTAAATCTCTTAACCAGAGTTCAGGTTAATTAGCGTTTAGGTTTTTCTGGTAAGGCGGCTTTTAATTGCGCCGGTGTTACGTTAAGTGACTTTGCTACAACCGTTAAATCGGCATTAAGGCCGCCGGCTTTTTGCATTGCTTGCATAAGCACTTTTTCGCTAACGCCTAGTTTGTTAGCTGCCTCAGCAAACCCCAGTGGCGACATGCCGCCGTTAGGGCCACCCGCTTTTGGGCCACCGCCACCAGGTGGTTCATGGCGAGTTATTTTAGTGCCTTCAGGTGGCTTAGCGCCTACACCCGCTTGTGCTGTGGTCGTAGAATTATTTTGTGCAACCACGCCTTTTAAGCACTTAGGTAAGTTAGGGAATGTATTAATTGCATGGTAGTGGTAAGTAACTATGCCGCTTTCACCCACGGGGCCTGTGTGGCCATTACAGCTATCAAGCTCGGTTGGGGATGTACCATCAATTTCTTGGCTTACGTAAATTGGGTAGCCATCAAAGCCATAACCAAATAGGGCGCTTGGCTTTTGCGTTAAATTATTACAGTTGGCGTTTACATGTTCGTGTTTATATACGCTGTCTATATCACTGGCGGTGCCGTGGTAGTGGTACCAACCGCCCGGATCAATATGACCTGCGCAGGTATCAAGCGCGGGTAAATGCCCTGTATGTTGCACACTTGGCGCATCCGAAAAAATAGGCACACCCGCAAGCGCTATACCCACTTTAGATACAGTGCCCAACGCTGTTGATTGCTCAGACATAACAGGGTGCAGTGGTAAAAGGGCGGTAATTTCTACGCTTTCATCTACCGATACATTAATACATGCATGATCAACGGTTGGGCGAATGGTCGCGTTATCAACAATATGCACTTTGCCGTCTTCATCGTAAAAGGTAAAACCTTGCTCGTTAAGCATGGTTAAAAATGCTTTACCTAACCTATATAGCCCCGCATCGGTGCCATCCCAATCCCAAATTCCGCCTACGTCGTCGAGTGTTTCTGGGCAAAAAGGGCCGACTTCAATGTTGTCGGGCTGATATTTTAAAACCACTTGAGCACACTGAGTTTGTAAGCCGTTTTCAAGCGTACACTCAACAGTTTGTGGCAGCTTTACCATGGCTTTAATATTAAATTCATCGGTATTTATAAGCGTGTTTTTAGCGCTTTTAGTTTCTGGGGAGGCAGGTGTACTTTCGCTTTTTATCTGCTCGCCACATGCAGTTAAAAGTACCGTGGCACTAAGCAGGCAAAATGCGAGCTTAGTTTTTGTAGTGTTAACGCTAGGCGCTTTTAAACGACTTCGTTTAATTGTTCTCATACTTACCCCAAAACGATTTATATACGAAGGTTTTAGTATGGCAATAAATTGTGCAAATAAAATGAAAGTTTTAAAAGAGTTATTGATATGTTTGAGATGCATGGCTAGCTTTTAATTAACATTATTGGGAGTTGTTATTAAGTTATTTAATAAACTTACACGATTAAATACTAAGTATAAAAGTACAAGTTAGCAACTGCTGTTTTTACTTGCCCAAGGTTTACCAATAAAGCTCCATATATTTAAAGCGCAAAAAGCACAAACCTAGGTTTGTGATTTTATATTTTACGGTTAAATAATTATATTTTTTCCCAGTAGGGTTCGTCACCAAAGTAGCCGCTAAAGTAGTCTATAAAGGCCCTTACTTTTGGCGCTAATAAACGCGAACTTGGGTAAACACTCCAAATAGCGGTGTCGGATGCAAGTGGGTAGTCTTGTAAAATTTGTACCAGCTCACCACTTTGTAGTTTTTTATAGGCACACCAGCTCGACATTAGCGTAATACCTAAGCCTTGCACGCACGCATCGCGCACCGCTTCACCGTTATCGGCTTGTAATACGTTATTGGTTTTAATGTTTTGTGTGCCCTCGGGTGTAATAAACGACCACGTAGTTAAACCATGTAAATTAACACAGGTATGATTTTTTAAATCTTGCGGTGTTGTTGGGGTGCCGTGTTTTGCAAGGTAATTAGGCGATGCGCAAATTAAGCGTTTATCGCGGGCAACCTTTCGGGCTATAAGGGTTGAGTCGTTTAATGCGGCGTCGCGTATTGCTATATCAAAACCACCGCCAACCATATCAATAATGCTATCACTTAAGCGTAAATCAATTGTCAGGTCGGGGTATTGCTCAATAAATCCAGCCAATGCAGGAATAATATGCATACGCCCGAACGAAGCAGGGGCGGTAATGCGCAATTTTCCTTGTGGAGTTACACTGCCTATACCTACCGAGGCGCGCGCCATTTCAACATTGGCAAGCACTTCCTCGGCGTGGGGTAAAAAAGCTTGCCCCTCTTCGGTTAGCGATACTTTTCGGGTTGTACGATGAATAAGTTTAACGCCGAGTGTTTCTTCAAGCTTATTCATTTGGGCACTAGAAACCGCAGCCGACAAACCTAACTCCTTGCCAGCTAAGCTAATATTATGTGTTGTTGCGATTCTGACAAACAGATTTAAATGGGCAATGTTCATTATCAAATTTTTCAATAAACTGATTATTTAAACAACTATATTATCAATACTTAGTTGTGTAAATATACTAGCAGCTTATTCATTGTGACTTTTCCTGTGGCGCTTACTATAAGCGTCTTTTTTTTTCGGTATTTTTCTCGTTTAAATTTTTAAGTTTAGAGTGAGCCTGCCTTATGAGCCGTAATACATCATTACTTTTAAAGTATTTATTTAAGCAAACTTGGCCTATGTTGGTTGGCTTGTTTTCTATTATGGGAAGCCAGCTGGTTGATAGTATTTTTATTGCTAAGCTAGGCGCTGAGCCGCTCGCTGTAGTTGCCTTTAGTATTGCTATTTTTCAGGTAATTGTGGGAGTACAAGTAGGCTTAGGTATTGCGGCAACTGCGACCATTTCTACTGCACTTGGGGAAAATAAAGTTAACTATGCACGCTACTTAGGTAGTTTAATCGTACTTATTGGCACCGTAATAGTAACGCTATTGTGCTTGGCGTTGTGGCTTTTTCAGCAGCCTATAACTTTAGCGCTGGGTACAACGCCTTCGTTATTTAATTTAACTGAGCTTTACTGGTTGCCTTGGCTAATAAGCTGCTGGCTTGGAGCGCTGCTTTATTTTGGTTACAGCATTTGCCGTGCTCATAACGAAACCTTATTGCCTGGGCGAATTATGGTGCTAACCAGTGTGTTAAATATAGCGCTCGATCCATTGTTTATGTTTACCTTTGATATGGGTTTAGCGGGTGCTGCATGGGCAAGCTGTGTTGCTTTTGCAATAGGCTTAGTAGTGGTGTTTTACACGCTTATTAAACGAGAACTTGTAACCTTTGACGTTTTAAAAAACCGCACCGAGCAGGCAATAAAAGCCATTGCAAAAATGATGGCACCGGCTTTACTTTCACAGTTCATTCCGCCTATTTCAGCCATGATAGTAACGGCACTGATTGCCGCGTATGGTGGGTTTGCTGTAGCAGCTTGGGGGCTTGCAAACCGTATTGAATATATTGCGATTATTTTAATTTTAGCGCTTACCATGGCGCTGCCCCCCATTGTTGGAAATTTAAAAGGGCGGGGCGAGCTTAGGCAAATATTAAGCGTAGTAAAACTTGCGTGCGGTTTTGTAATTGGCATACAAATTTTATTAGCGGTTATTATGCTAGGTGTGGCTAACCCGCTTGCAAATGCGCTTAGCAATAATAGTGAAATAGTAGCTAACCTAACAGATTACTTTGCATTTGTGCCCCTGAGCTATGCGGCTTTGGGTGTATGTATGATCACGGTATCGGTATGTAACGCGCTGGGGTTTGCGACCACGGCCTTATTTATCTCCATATTGCGGCTATTTATGTGTTACTTACCACTACTTTGGTTAGGCTCGCATTTTTACGGTTTAACAGGGTTATTTATCGGTATGGCATGCGGTAATACCTTGTCGGGTATTGTGGGTTGGCAGCTTTTTAAGCAGCAATATAAGCGGTTAACAACACACGTTAGCGTGCGCTCAATCACTGTTTAATTATCAATATATTAAAGAAAGTTATTCCACTTAAATTGCAATTATCAAAATAGTTAAATGCAATTAGTATGCACCTCATTGAATCATTGCTTAATCTAGTGCAGCTAAATTTGCTGTGTTTAGGTCAAGCAATTGCAATAAAAATAGAGCTGCTTGAGGTGAATAACATGAAACTTTATAAATTATTTTTAATAGCTATAACGCTATACGCAGGCGCTGCAACGGCTGCACAAGATTACTTTTCGATGAGCTATATTCAAGGTGAAGGAGACGTGCGAGGGATTAAGGTGGCTTATCAATATGCCTTAGATTACCAAATAGAAGGCTTTGAAGAGCTAGAGATTTACCTAGAAGCCAATGCCAACTTTTTTGAATACGATGATCCAAAACGCTATGACGCTAATTTAGGCTTATCGCTTTCGCCTGTTATTTTTTATCCTATTGGCAGTATTGCTGGGAACCGCGTTTTTGCCGAGTTTGGTATTGGTTTAAGCTTATTAGATGACACCAAATTTGCGGGAAAAAACATAAGCACACATTACCAGTTTGAAGACCGCCTAGGCATTGCCATGAAATTTGGTGAGGCTGAGCAACATAGCGTGTCACTTAAGTATTTTCATTATTCAAACGCTGGTATTAAAAAGCCCAACCCAGGCCTCGATTTTATATCGCTAAGCTACTCACGCGCACTTTAAATATTACTACCTCAGTGAAAAATACTTCACTGAGGTTTTTAGTTAACCCCTTTTAACCCATCCTTAACCCTTGCCCTAATACACTGTGTGTAATGATGTAAATTAGGCACAGTTAAATGGTTTATTTTAAAAAGCGCTCAACGGTTTTATTGCTTGCACTTAGCTGCACGCTTGCTGCGTGTAGTAGCCAGCCAAGCTATACAGGTAATAGCACCGAGCAATCGCTAAAGCAGCATGCAAATTGGCAATACACACAAGATGATGCAACCGAGGTAAGTTATATCACTGATTTAGTGAATATAGCGGGGCTTGATTCGCTTATTAACCAAGCCATTGCAAATAACCCTTCATTTAACCAAGTGCATGTGGCGCTAAAACTTGCTTATGCACAGCGCGATGTTACCGCAGCAAGCCAGTGGTTTAGTGTAGATGCCGATTTTGACGCTCAGCGCAACGAAACAACTGGCACACAGTACAGCTCATCACTAGGGGTTAGCTGGGAGGCCGACGTATGGCAAAAAATTGCTGATAACGTAGCCGCGCAAGACATGACCATAGCCAGTAATCAGGCCACTTACCAAGGCGCTAAAGACACCTTAGTAGCCAGCGTGATGCGCACGTATTTAAACATTATTTTGCAGCAAGATTTACTTAACATTGAGCAGCAGCGCTTAACGGTTTTAGAAAATAACGAGCAAAGCATTGTTGAGCGTTACCAATACGGCTTAGGTGATTTAGAAGCCCTTGATACCGCGCGTACAAATACCGCTTCAACCCGAGCCACTATTGCCGATTACCAAGAGCAAATAGCGCAAGCTAAACGTGCTTTAGTATTATTAGTGGGTGTTGATAAACTTGAAAACTTACCTACTACTTCTGTTTTACCTGAGGTTATTGAGCCGCTAAGCGCGCTACCAGAGCAAGATTTAGCGCGTCGCCCCGATTTACAAAGTGCCTATTACAATATTCAATCTAAACGTTATTTAGTGGATGTAGCTTACAAAGATTTACTGCCAAGCATTACGCTTTCGGCATCGCTTAGCGATTTAGCAACTACACCAAGCCAAGCATTATTAACCAGCCCAGTATGGAACTTATTAGGCAGTTTAAGTGCGCCGTTGTTTCAAGGCGGGGCACTTCGTGCGCAAGTTGATATTGCAAAATTAAATGCCGAACAAGCCTTTTGGGAATACCAAGACACGCTACTTAGCACCGTAAACGAAGTAGAAAATGCACTAGGCCAAGAGCAATCATTAACGCAGCAGCTACAAATTAATAAAGCACTTGCCAGTGCTAAGCGCAGTTATAGCAACTACCAAAGCAAATACCAGCAAGGTTTGGTTGATATTTTAGACCTACTCACTGTGCAGCAGCAGGTGTACGACCTACAAGCTCAGCTTAGCCAAATAAATTACACCCTTTTAACTAACCGTATAGATTTAGGCCTTGCCTTGGGCCTTGGAGTATCGTCATGAAAATTTCGCCAGTACCTGTTGTTGTAACTCTTGTTGCCATTGTTTGTATAGGGCTTGCTATTTCATATAACGGCCAAAAAATGGCGCAGCAAGCAAATGGCCCTAAGCCTGAGCCGGCTAAATCTGTGGCACCCAATGTATCGGTTATTAACGCTGTGCCAAGTACGTATCAAGCCTATGTTAGCGGCCACGGTGAGGCTAAAGCACACTGGGCACTTAGCTTAAAAGCACAAGTTAAGGGCGAAATAACGAATATGAGCGAGCAATTTGCTACCGGAAATGTAGTTAAAAAGGGCCAAGTGCTTGCACAAATAGATAACACCGAATACTTACAAGCAGTCGCGAGCGCTAAAGCCACATTAGCAGATGCCAAACTTGCCCTACAAGAAGAGCAAGACTTAGGAAACCAAGCAAAGCGTGAATGGCAGCGCTCGGGCGTAACACAAGCGCCAAGCTCACCTTTAGTATTTAGAACGCTACAGCTAGAAGCCGCCCAAGCAACGGCCGATAACGCCCAATACGCACTCCAAACTGCGCAGCGTGATGAAAAAAACACCCATATAAGTGCGCCGTTTGATGCTGTTATTTTATCGCGCGATGTAGATTTAGGCACTTACGTAAGCATCGGCGATACACTTGCTACATTAAACAGCACCGACAAAGTAGAAATTAGCGTACCGCTTTCATTAAGCCAATGGCAAAACCTGGCAAGCGATAAGTCGGGCGAGGTTATTTTAAGTGATGTAACAACACAGAATCAGTGGCAAGGTTACATTGCTCGTTTTGAGCAGCATCTTGACGATAGCTCTCGCCAGCGCAGTGTAGTGGTTGCGCTAGACAAACCTTTTGAGCAAGCAACACCATTGTTACCAGGTACATTTTTAGCGGTACAAATTGCCGGTAAAGCGCTTAACAACGTAATTAAATTACCCGCCTCAGCAGTATCGCAAGAGGGCTTAATTTGGTACGTAAACGAGCAAAACACGTTAATGAGCATTCAAGCGCAAAAACTATTTGAGCGCGGTGATTACGTTTATATCTCTCCTATTGAAGGGCACACTAATTTACGTGTGGTGGCTCGCCCACTCGTAAGCTACTTAAACGATATGTTAGTAAACCCAATTGTTGAGGAGATGCCATAATGAGCCCGCATCAAACACCGCAATTACCTAATAATACTAACCCTTTGCACGGCATTATTAGCTGGTTTGCTAACAACTCAGTGGCCGCCAATTTATTACTCATTAGCGTAATAGTAATGGGTATAATGTCGCTTTCTACTTTGCGTAAAGAGGCGTTTCCAAGCCTTGAGCCAGATACTATTTCGGTATCGGTGGTTTACGACAGTGGCGATGCCTTACAAGCAGAAGAAGGCATCGCCCTAAAAGTAGAAGAAGCCCTTGAAACCGTACCGGGTATTAAGCGCATTACCTCTACATCCGATGCCAGCGGCAGTCATGTAAGCATTGAGAAAAAAACCGATTACTCGCTTGATGAGCTACTCACCGATGTTAAAAACCAAGTTGATGCCATAAATAACTTTCCGGCAGATGCCGAAGAACCGGTGATCGACAAAGCGCGCAGGCAAGATCACGCATTAACCTTACAATTATTTGGTGATGCCGACCGCCATACGTTGCAAAACCTAGGTGAAAAACTAAAAGCCGATTTATTAGCTAAATCGGGCATTAGCGATGTAGAGCAATCGGGCGTGCTTGACCCTATGATGTCGGTAGAAATCGACGAAGGCAAACTACAAGCCTACGGTTTAACTATTAGCGATGTAAGTGAGGTGATTAACAACGAATCATCGAGCCCGCTTTCTACTAGCTTGCGCGATAGCAATAAAATTATGCGCCTAAAAGCGGCAGACCAAGCTTACTGGCAGCGCGACTTTGCCAATATTGTGTTATTTACAACGCAATCAGGCACACAAATTAAATTAGGTGATGTAGCAACCGTTACCGACACATTCGCAGAAGATACCAACTCACTAAGTCGTTATAACCAACAAAATGCCGTAGGCATTGAAATTTTAATGGATGAAAATAGCGATATAACCACCATAGTTGAGCAAGCACAAAGCGTAATTGATACATGGCACGAGCGCGGCTTATTACCGCAAAATGTAGAGCTTGAAAGCTGGCACGACAAAAGCACCATGATCACCGAGCGCCTATCGCTGCTTACTAAAAATGCCGTAACCGGTATTATTATGGTGTTTGTTATTTTAGCGATATTTTTAAATGTACGCGTTGCGCTATGGGTTGCAGGTGGCTTGCCATTTGTATTTTTTGGCACGCTGTACTTTATGACCGACAGCTACATCGCACTGACCATAAATGAAATGACCACCTTTGGTTTTATTATGGCGCTGGGGATCGTGGTTGACGATGCCGTGGTTGTAGGGGAGAGTATTTACACCACTCGCAAAAAACACGGCGACACCCTTAATAACACGATTTTAGGCACCATGAAAGTGGCTGTCCCCACCATATTTGGGGTATTAACCACGGTAGCTGCGTTTGTTGCGCTTTCGAATGTATCTGGCAATTTAGGTAAAATTTACTCTCAGTTTGCGACCGTAGTGACGATTTGTTTACTGCTTTCGGTTGTTGAATCAAAACTTATTTTACCGTCGCATTTAGCCCACGTAAGTACTAAACGCCAGTTAAAGTCGGGCCTTAGTGGCTTGTGGTCAAAGGTGCAGCACTGCGCCGACAGCGGTCTAACTTGGTTTAGCGATAAAGTGTACCGTCGCGTTATTGAATACTCGTTACGATTTAGATACGCCATTGTTGCTGCATTTGTGGCCTTTTTTATTCTGGTTGTTGGTATGCCTATGACCGGTGCAGTAAAAGTAGGTTTTTTCCCAAGTATTGCCGGCGATACCGTAACCGCTGAGCTTGTTATGCAAAACGATGCAGCGTATGGGCAAACTAATAAAAACTTGTTAGCGCTTGAGCAAAGTGCACTACAAGCCCAGCAAAATTTAATGGATAAGTTTGACTCGCAAGAAAGCGAAATAACGAGCTTACAATTAGTGAGCAGTAGCGATACTAGCGGTACGGTAAGTGTTGAGCTATTAAACGAGGGCGACTTTACAGCAAGCGAATTTGCACAAGAATGGCAGCGCCTTGCCGGTATGCCAGAGGGCAGCAAAAAACTACAAGTATTGGCTACACGTAAAATGGTCGATAACTTTAAAGTAGAATTAAAAGCGTGGGATGACGAAGCCGTAATGGCCGCAGGCGCACTGTTTAAAGAGCGCTTACAAAATACTGCTGGTGTTAATGGCATAGACGATAATTTAAACCCTGGTCAGCCACAGCTTAAATTTACCTTAAATGCACAAGGGCGCGCTTTAGGTATGGATACGGCGAGCCTATCAGAGCAAGTATTACAAGCTTTTGGTGGAGCAATTGTACAGCGTTACCAGCGCGATAAAGACGAAGTAAAAGTACGTGTGCGCTATCCAGAAAACGCCCGTAAAACACCAGCCGATATAATGCAATCGCGTATTAGGTTACCCGATGGCACCGTAGTACCTTTGGTTAACGTAGCCAATATAAGCAGCGAATATCAGCAAGATGAAATAACCCGCATTGATGGACTACGGGCAATTTACTTAAGCGCTCAAGTAGATAAAAACATTGTGGCATCTAATGAATTAGTTGCTAACTTAAGCCGCGACTTAGTGCCTGAGCTTAACGCGCAATTTCCTAACTTAAGTATTCACTTTGCCGGAGAAGCCGAAGAGCAAGACGAAACAACAGGCTCAATGGCCACTATGTTTATAGCCGCGTTATTAGTTATTTACGTATTGCTGGCGATTCCGCTTAAATCGTACATTCAACCTATGTTGATTATGGTGGCGATTCCCTTTGGTATTGTGGGTGCTATTTTAGGCCATTGGTGGAACGACTTAACCATCAGCATACTTTCTTTAAATGGTATTTTGGCGCTCAGTGGGGTGGTTGTAAACGACAGCCTATTATTGGTATCGCGCTTTAACGAGCTGGTAAAAGATGAAGGCATGAGCACGCACAATGCCATTGTAGAGTCGTGCACAAGCCGCCTGCGCGCGGTAATGCTTACCTCAATTACAACCTATGCGGGCTTAGTGCCGTTATTAAGCGAAACCTCAATGCAGGCACAGTTTTTAATTCCTGCTGCGGCATCACTTGGTTATGGTATTCTGTTTGCCACGGTTATTACATTAATCCTTATTCCGGCATTATTAATGATTCAAATAGACATTAAGCGCTTACTTGCCAATGTGTTAGACTTTTTAAGTGGTAAACGCTCCCAAGGAGCTGCCTCTTAATGATAAACGTACTACTGGTTGAAGACGACATAGACCTGGCAACAACAATTGTTGATTACCTCGATATAGAAGACATTGAGTGTGACCATGCAAGCAACGGCGTTTTGGGCTTAAATTTACTGCAAATTAATGATTATCAAATGATTATTTTAGATGTAAACATGCCCAAAATGGACGGCTTAACAATGTGCAAAACATTGCGTGAACAAGGTAAAGATATTCCGGTATTAATGTTGACCGCACGCGATAGCCTCGATAATAAACTTGAGGGCTTTGCCGCCGGTAGCGACGACTATTTAGTAAAACCCTTTGCCATGAAAGAGCTAGTAGCGCGGGTACAAGTGCTGGCAAAGCGCAAAAGTGGTGAGGCAAAACGCCTCACCTTAGCTAATTTAAATTTAGATTTAGCAAAGCGCAGTGCCGATGTAGAGGGGCAAACATTAAAGTTATCGCCCATTGCATTTAAATTGCTAGAAACCTTAGTACGCCATGCGCCGCAGCCTGTTACGCGCAGTAGCATTATGCAAGCTATATGGGGCGAAGAGCAGCCCGACAGCAACAGTTTAAAAGTGCATGTGCATCATTTGCGTAAGCAATTAGAAGCCACCACACACCAAGTTACACTTAAAACCATTCCAAGTGTGGGCTTTGCAATAACAGCAAATGAAGGGCAACCACGATGAAAATAAGGCCTAGTTTAAGTCTCTACTTTTTTGCCAGTATGGTGGTGCTTAGCTCTGCTATGGCCATTGGCTTTTCGTTTTTAAGTGTAAATTACTTTATTGATGGGCTAGATAAAGGCTTAAACGGGGTTATGTTAAAGCTTTCGCAAACCACAGAAGTAAAGCCTGGGGAAACAAAAGAGCTGGTGGGATTTAATATAGCAAGCCGCTGGGAAGACATGCCTGCGTCAATTCAGCAGCGTTTTAAAAAACCAACAGAGGTGGGGTTTTTACATAAAACAAAAGACAGGCCATCGATGTTTTCTATGCCACAAAATTTATTTTTTGTGGTGTATTATCCAAGCCCCGAAGGCGAGCCGCGTTATATATCGCGCATTATGCTCGAAAAAGACAAACCCCAATTGCTCGCTAATATAGAGCCCGAACAACGCATGCTTTGGATTGCCATTACAGGCATTGCTGCCATTGTGTTATTTGCGTTTTTTTTGTTTATGGTAATGAAAAAAATAGCCAAGCCAGTGGAGTCGTTAAGGGGCTGGGCTAAATCGTTAAACCAAACTAATCTGCAGCAAACACCGCCCGATTTTACATATAACGAACTAAACACTTTAGCCACATTAATACGCAGCAGCTTACTTTCGGCAAATGAAAGCGTAGAGCGTGAGCAGCGCTTTTTAAGCTATGCCAGCCACGAGCTGCGTACGCCAATTTCGGTTATTCGCAGTAACGTTGAGCTACTCAATCGGCTGAGCGAAAAAGCCCCGTTAAGTGATAAACGCAGCTTACACTTGAGCGTATAGAGCGCGCCGGTTTAACCATGAGCGATTTAACCGATACGTTATTATGGCTAAGCCGCAACGAAGAGCAGCAAAGTAGTCCAGAACCTGTAAACCTTAGTGATAAAATAACGACCCTGAGTAATGAGCTTAACTACCTGCTTAATGCTAAGCACGTTGAGGTGGTTTTAAACACCCAACAAGAGAGCGTTATTACCACCGATGCTACTGCGTGCCACATTGTACTGACTAATTTAATTCGTAATGCCTACCAACATACCCAATTTGGCCAAGTACACATTACGCAGCAAGGCGGTAAAGTGACTATTGTTAATTGTAGTAAGCAAGACGATGCCCCTAAAGCGAGCTCGCCCTCAGCAAAACACGCCAGCATGGGGTACGGACTAGGCCTGCAATTAAGCGAAAAAATAATAAAACGCCACGGCTGGATTTACGATGTAAACGACATGCCAGGGCGCTATGAAGTGGTGGTCGATTTTAGTTAGTTATTTGGTTAATTAGGTTTAAAAGTGTATTAAAAAGCGGCTTAATTTAGTAGCTCATATCTGATTTTGCAGTTTCGGTTAATTGGTTTGGACATTACCTGATAGACAGCTATGTAAGTTATGTGAAGCTTGGGATAAAGAATTTTTTCACCTCAAAGACCAGCTCATTTAATTATCTTGACGGAAACTCATTTCATATTTTTTCAAAACATCTACCAGGAAAGCTTAAAACTAGGCTCAAATACAGCTGCCATTATATCTAGCCTATAGAGTTATTGTTTCTTATACTCGTTTCTACGATTCATAAGAGAGCTTAAATATGAAAGCGAGTGACGAAATTGATATTACGGGAGACCTAGTTGCTTCTAGTTTTTGCAACGCTAAATTGACCATAAATAAAGATGTAGTAACTATTACACCTAACGTTAGAAGTTATTTGTTTGAATGGGGATTGCATATTTTTTGTTGGACAGTGTGCATATTTATGTCAGCTAAAGTTTGGCAGTTGGAGCCCAACCTTGATTCGAAAACCGATTTCGTTATTGTCGTGTTTACATTGGGGGGACTCTTTAGTTTAGGCACGACCTTGATATGCAGAAGAAGCAGAAGAAGATTTTATTTTGATCTAAATGAAAAAGTGCTAAATGTCGGCAGTTCGAACAATCCGAAAATTAAAGTCGCTTTTGATTCGTTTGAAAAGCTTCTGTTAGTTACGACACGAATATATAGTACTGAGTCGCCACGAACTTATTTTGAGCTAAGCGTTCTAACCAATACCCAGAAAAGAGTCACTTTAATGTGTCATAGCGATTATTACGCAATACAATATGATTCAGATGTACTCGCTGAAATACTGAAACTAGAGGTGGAGAGTTTAGAGGCTTGACACCATCAATAATTATTTTGAACGTAAATAGAAAGGCACTGCGATGGAATTTGCCATGTTAGTGCGACTGTTTTAATCTGATACAAAAGTGCAGCAAACAAGCGAATTACCACGGAAAAAAACAATAATAAATTTGGAAAAACTCAGAATTCAAAAAGCAAATGATCGTTATAGAAACTGCACGGACTACTTTTTGTTTAAGTCGGTTTCTCTTTCGCTAAATACTATACACACCTAAATCATTCTGACCGTCCAATCCTTGTCTGTAGCTGCCTGTCATAAGAAGCTTCAACCCGCGTATAAAAGTGTCAGTTTAGATATGAGCCACTACAGCTTAACGCTGTTAACACCAAGCGACTTTGTCGTATCTTAATTACCAAGCGATTCTGTCGTAATCGCTAATTACCAAGGGAATTTGTCGGTCACTTTTTTACGTGTCTGTTAGTGTTTTGTTTTTGGAATACTAATAAGGCATGTTGAGGATGATTGTGATGGATTCAAAAGCTCAACTCACTGTTGATATTATTGCTAAAGTAGCAGAAAACAGAATAACAATTGGCAATGCAGCAAAGTTACTTAACAAGTCACGACGTACAATTGAACGCTACGTCAAACAATATCAGCAAGTCGGTATTCAATTTGCTATTCATGGTAATCGTGGCAAAGCCCCGCCAAATAAAACACCAGTATCAATTAAAAAAGCCGTGCAAACTCTGATTAAAGAAAAGTATTTCGACTTGAATCTGCTTCACTTAGCTGAGCAGTTAGCAATCAATGAAAACATCGTAGTTAAGCGCGAGACCCTACGAAGTTGGGCGCATGATATCCACCATGTTAAACGCGCTAAACGAAGACGTAGTAATGTTCGCAAACGCAGAGAACGCATGGAAGCTCCGGGGTTAATGATGCAAATGGATGGTAGCCCTCATCGTTGGTTTGGTGATAAAAAGCACTGTTTAGTTATCATGATTGACGATGCTACTAGTGAAGTATACGCCGAGTTCTTTCCTTCAGAAACGACCGTAGGTTGCTTAAAGGTAATGCGAGACTGTATTGAAACCCAAGGTGTGTTTAAAACGCTTTATGTAGACAGAGCTGGTATATTCGGCGGGCCAAAGCGTTGCAACTTCTCTCAAATGCAACGCGCCTGTGAAGAATTAGGTATTGAAATAATTTTTGCTAATTCACCACAAGGTAAGGGGCGTGTTGAGCGTGCGTTTGATACCTTCCAAGACCGACTTGTGCCGGAGCTTAGGTTAAATAATATCAATGATATTGCTGGGGCTAATGCTTACCTTAAACATGTCTTTATTCCTCAATACTGGCAAACTAAAATACAAGTGAAATCGAAACAACGTTCTGAGTTCACACCATTATCAAAACACACCAACCTAGACGATATCTGTGTCATCAAAGATCACCGTAAAATACGTAATGATCATACCTTCAGCTATGACAACAAATTTTACTTGATTGATTCACCGCTCAAATACTCGATTGCCAATCAAAAAATAGAAATTAGAAAAACGAGCAAGAAAGAGTTTACTGCTCACTTCGCTGGACGACAGCTTAAAATATCAGAGGTAAACGAACCAAGTAAACTTGCATCAGAAGACTTGGCTGTACAGAAAAAGCTTGAAGTATTAGCGCTAATTGAGGAGCTTGGAAGTGTCAGTGCAGCCTCACGTCAAAGTGGCGTATCGCGAGATACTATTCACCGTCACTTAAAGCTGGTTAAGCAAGGAGGGGCTGATGCTTTAAAACGTCAAGAGACTCCAAACCTGCGACATAAAAATTGTGTAGATCAAGCGATAGAAGATGCGGTTGTGCAATTCTCAATTGAGCATCCACATCTTGGTCAACAGAAAGTCGCAATGAAGCTGACTGAGTCACTTGGTGTTGATATTAGTGCAGGTGGTGTGCGCAGCATGTGGCTTAGAAATAACTTGAACACTACCGCACTGAGAGTTGAAAGATCGCAAGTGTTACAAGAAACCGCACAAACTGTAGCCCGTTAAATAACTGGCTGGTATGCTATTTACGTCAAAGTCGCTCGGTAATTAGACCGACATAATCCCTTGGTAATCACACCACTACAGCTTAACGCAATGAACGTTAAGCAGCATTTTTATGATTACTATTAGGGCGCATTACATATAATACCAATCCGCAATAATACTTAATCATTTTGAGGGGCTAAAACGTGTCGCTATCAGAGTTAAAAAATTCTCATTTACGACTGTATAGATGCAGAAGGTAGAGCAATGCAGGAGCAATTGCCGAGAACAACTAAATAGCGAATTTTTTGCCTAGCTATCAACACGTTTTTCCATCATCCAAAATAGATCACTTAATTAAGCAGATTGGTATAAATGATTATTCGGCCGCAGCTTGCTTGGTTTTTCTAAACATAAACTCAAGGGGAATGTGTAGGCGCTTTGCCCATGCGTTTTCGGTGTGATCTTCCCCCGGGAAATACTGGCTTTGCCATAGCTTTGCTGGGTATTGTTGCGCCATAAATAAATCATCAATTTGCGCTTGTAGCTTAGGGTACATGGCATCTAAAGTGCTGTCGCCATAATCAAAATACACTTTTTGGTTACTTAGCTTGGCGATGCTGTTGGCAATGTAATTTTTAAACTCGGCAAATACCTCGTCGTCGTGGCTAAAAATACCCGGCCAGTGGGTCGACATACAAATAGCGCCGGCAAATTCGTTAGGGTAATTAAGTAGTGTATACCACGATATAAGCCCACCCATGCTAGAGCCACCAATATAGCGGTGCTGCGCGCCTTTGTTTACGTTGTAGTTAGACTCTATGTAAGGAATAACTTCTTTAACTAAAAAGCGTGAGTAGTTGTCTGAGTACACCTTAGAGGCAAATAATTTGTGGCCTGGGTATTTTTCTAACTGGTATAGGGCGTTTTGCTTTTGTTTGCTCAAGGCCTCAAACGGTTGTTGTGGGTAGTATTCGCTGTGGCGGTTTTCTACGGCGTTTGGAATACCTACCACAATAAATGGGCGTACTTTGCCTTGCTCTATTAATGAGCCGGCTACTTCATCTACGCGCCATTCTTGCTTGTTCCATGTGCTCTTGGCATCAAACAGCATGCGGCCATCGTGCATGTAAAGTACATCGTAGGTGGTGTTTTTGTTGTAACCTGGCGGTAGCCATACATTTAAAAAACGGTTTTTTACAAACTGTGATTCTATATTGTCGATCACTTCAATTTGGCCCTTGCTTACTTGCACGGTGGGCGTGTTTGCATAGCTGGTATGCACTACAAATATTGATAAGCTAAACAGTAAAGCTACTAATTTCATGGTGGCACCTTAGCATACAAAAAGTGCACTATCACAAGCTTGCATTGTTAATTCAATGTGAATACGTATGCACTTGCATTCAAGCTACAAATGCACACGCATACAATTTATAAATCGCTGCGCCAGCCCATGCCCGACTCTTCCATAAGGCGCTCGTATACGCCCTCAATATTAAGTGGCAGCCATGCTTTATATTGCTTTAAATCTGAAAATTCATCGAGCTTAACGTTTTGTTTTATTTGCTCTAGGCTTTGCCCTGCAAGTGCGCCTGCGGTTACTTGGTTGTACAGTTGCTCTATATAACTTAAATAACGTGCAACATCGGTTTTATTACCCATATCGGCATGGCCGCCCACAAAGGTATTAAAGTCGTAATTTAAAACCGCTTGGGTTGAATTAATCATACCTTGAATATCGTAGCTCCATAGTTTTTGCCATGGCATTCTGCCAATAACTATCCAATCGACTACAAATAATGTTTTTTGCTTTTCGAACAGCATACTTACTGAGCCTCGGCCATCGTTAGGGCCGTGGTAGTTAAGTTTTAAGGTTGAGCCGCCAAGGCTAAGTATTAGTTCGTCATCAAAGGTAAGATTAGGCATAACCGTTTTTATTTTCGTGTTTTTAATATCTTGCGCGGTAAGTTTGTGCGCAACAAAGGTTGTGTACGGGCTTTTAAATACCTCTGCGCCGTAAATATGGTCGCTGTGATTATGGCTATATACAACGTATTTAACGGGTACGTTAAAGCGGGTTTTAATTTGCTCCTTTAACCACGTGGCAGCTTTTTTATTAAGTGGGTCGGTAACTATTGCACCTTGTGGAGTGATTAAAAATACCGAGCGGTGTCTGTCGTCAATAAAGCGGTGGAGGCCATCGCCTAAATCTTCAATTTCGTAACTTTGCGCCATAAAACCTGTAAATAGTAGGCTGGTGGCAAGTAGTGTTTGTAATAAGCGAAGCATGCACAATCCTGTTTAATGTTCTAAGGGTCTGTTGACCTTTGCGGATTAAAATTTGTTCAAACTAGGGGCTATTTAATCGCGGCGCGAGGTTTGTAACCTAGTGGGCTCGATAACTGCTCCTGCGTTATTCTAATGACTTACATCCCTGTAAGAATAAGTAAAAGCCGAGCAAAGCTTCCGCGTCCTGCTCACGCCCTTTACCTACATCCATGTAGGCAACAAAGAGTAAATAGCCCCTAGGAAGAACCCTTTGGGCAGCGCCTGTTTGGCATTAATGCTACGTTATCGCCTATTTGTGGGGAACAACCACACTATATAGGCTCTGCCTTGCCTAAATACCAAACAGACAGCTGCAAATTTAACCTTAAAAGATCAACAGACCCTAGCATTAAGTAAGAAAGTGCTAATGAGTATAAAATTTCAGTCAAAGTAAAAGCCATTTTATTTTAAATATAAAATGGCTTTGTTAGGTTGGGTTTAACGCAGGGTGAGCTGCTGGTTTATTTCTTCAAAAATACCGGCGTCGTCTATGGTTGAAGGTATTTGTAGTTCGTCGCCATCGACCAGTTGACGTAAATTTTTGCGTAGTATTTTACCTGAACGAGTTTTTGGTAATCGCTCTACGCTTACTATCGTTTTAAGGCACGCTATAGCGCCTATTTGGTTGCGTACTGTTTGCACAAGCTCTTGCTCTACATCGGTAGGGGAGCCGGTAAAGTCGTTTTTAAGTACGATCATGGCCATCGGTAATTGGCCTTTTAGTGTATCGGTAACCCCAAACACCGCGCACTCTGCAACGGCTGGGTGGGATGCGACTATTTCTTCCATTTCGCCGGTTGAAAGCCTATGGCCTGCTACGTTTATAACATCGTCTGTGCGGCCCATTATAAATAGGTAACCATCGTCATCTATGTAACCACCATCGCCGGAAAGATAATACCCCGGGTACTGAGTTAAATAACCGGTTTTAAAGCGCGCTGTGTTTTTCCAAATGGTGGGTAAGCAACCTGGCGGCAGCGGCAATTTTATAGCCACCACGCCTTGCTCGTTTGGTGCGCATTGCTCGCCTTGCATATTCAATATTTGCACATCAAACCCAGGGGTTGGCACGGTAGAGCTGCCTGGTTTTGTCACTAATTCTTCTATGCCTACGGGGTTACAGGCAATGGCCCAGCCGGTTTCTGTTTGCCACCAGTGGTCGAGTATTGGCAGGTTGGTTTTTTCTTTTAGCCAGTTGTACGTTGGCGGGTCGAGCCGCTCGCCAGCTAAAAATAGTCGTTTTAAACTATTGGTGTTGTACTGCTTAAAGCCCTCTGCATTTGGGTCTTCTTTTTTGATGGCTCTAAACGCAGTGGGCGCTGTAAATAATGCATTTACTTGGTACTGCTCTACTACTCGCCAAAATGCACTGGCATCAGGTGTGCGAACTGGTTTGCCTTCAAACAACACTGTTGTACAGCGATAAATTAGCGGGGCATACACTATATAGGAGTGCCCAACGACCCAGCCTATATCTGAGGCAGCCCAAAACACCTCGCCGGGCTGCATGCCGTAAACGGTTTCCATGCTGTAGTGCATAGCAACACCATGGCCGCCGTTTTCACGCACTACGCCTTTAGGCGTGCCTGTGGTGCCTGAGGTATATAAAATATAAAGAGGATCACGCCCACTTACAGGTACTGGCTCTACTGCAGTGGCTGTTTGCATTGCCTCATCCCAGTTAATATCTCTTGAGGGGATAAGCGTGGCAGCTACTTGTTCGCGCTGGTAAATAACGCAGTGATCTATTTTATGATTGGCAAGATCTATGGCGTGATCAATCAGCGGTTTATATTCTATTACGCTATCTACCTCTACACCGCACGAAGCGCTCAGTATGAGTTTAGGTTTAGCATCGTCTATACGTACGGCGAGTTCATGCGCTGCAAAGCCACCAAATACCACAGAGTGTATAGCGCCTAATCGGGCGCAGGCCAGCATGCCTATTACAGCTTGGGGGATCATGGGCATATAAATAACAACGCGGTCGCCTTTACTAACGCCTAACGATTGCATTACACCGGCAAATTTAGCTACCTCTTGCTGTAGCTGGTAGTAGCTATACTTCTGCTGCGTGTTGGTAACGGGGGAGTCGTAAATAAGCGCGGTTTGCTCGCCAAAACCGGCAATAACGTGTTGGTCGAGCGCTAAAAAGCTGGTGTTTAGTTGGCCATCATCAAACCAATGGTAAAGGCCGTCAGTGTCTTGTGTGTAGGCGTGTTCAGGATTTTTATACCAAGGTAGGCGCTTTGCTTGTTCAAGCCAAAATTGTGCTGGGTTTTGTTTAAAGCTTTCGTATTGTTGTTTATATGGGCCTAACATAATGGGCTCCTAATACTAAATGTGTGTGAGAGACCTTACAAAAGGTAGGCTTTTTTTTAACCGATAGGTATTCGACTATGGTCGGCTAAAAGTTAAACAACACTTTGGGTTTTAAAATACAAAATTGACAATACAAAGCGTGTGGCTCAGCATGGCGAGCAATTAAAATAAGAGAAAACGCAATATGAGTAACGTAGTAAGAGTAGGGGTTGCGGTTATTATAATGCGCCAAAACACTATTTTATTAGGTGAGCGAATAGGGTCGCATGGTGCAAATACATGGGCAACGCCTGGTGGACATTTAGAATTTGGTGAAAGTGTTGAGCAGTGCGCAATACGCGAGGTATTTGAGGAAACAGGGCTAAATGTGAGTAAAATTACTAAGCTTGATTTTACTAACGATATTTTTAGTGCTGAGAATAAACACTACATTACTTTATATGTAAAAGCCGGTTACGAGGGCGGCGAGCCTGTGCTAAACGAGCCAAATAAATGTATGCAGTGGCGCTGGTGCGACATTAATAATTTACCATCGCCACTGTTTACATCACTTAAAAACTACTTAACTACAACAACGCTTACGGTTTAGTTGATGGGCTTAATACTAATTTTTTAAAGCTCACTTGGGCGTAATCACCATTTTGCTTGTCGGTGGCCCAATCGCCCGTGCCTAAACAGCCTGGGTACCAAATGCCTTTAGCGCTTTTGGTGCTACATTGGTTATAAGCACCCGCTTTAAAGTAATGCCAATCGGCAGCATAGCCATTAGGGTGATCTTTTTACATCTACCTTGCCATAGGCATCTACGTTATTGCCTAAGTTAATTGCGTAGTTAACGTCTTTTTTGCCTTGGGCGCTAAAGGTTAAGTACATCATGTTTTTATGCACGTTTACTGTGTAACTAAAGTCTTCGCCAAGCGCTATGCCTGTCGCACCGGGATCGTCCGAGTTTTCCCAGGTATTACCCCACACAGGGTATGTAATGTCGGTTCGGTTAGGATCTTTTTTTGGTAAGTTACGTTCGTAATTCCAAAAAACAGATCCGGTTTTATGGCCAGGCCATTTTTTTAATAAATTTTAAGCGGCTCGTTACCCCAGCCAAAACCCAGTTTTGTATCTATTAAGGCTTGATCTTTACCTGCGTGAATTTGCCCTACCACCACAGAATAAGCGGCTTTTTTATTAGGATCGTTAGCGCGAAGCGCAACATGATCCACCTTTAGGGTGGCTTCCATTTTTCCGCCTACCGAGCCAAAGCGCTCCGATAGCGGGTGAACAGCTAGGGCAAAATTATTCTTTGAATTTTTAGTTTTTATTTTGGTATTAGTGCCGCGGATCATTTGTCTTAGTTCACTGCGGGTATTGGTTGAATTGGCGCTGGTAAGCGCTTTATTTGGCGAGGTAAAGACCATATAACCTTGATCATCAAGGTAGAAAAAATCAGGGTGCGCGTAGGTTTGGATCTCTTCTACGTCTACGGTATCTATTTTTCCATCGTTATTGAGATCTACAGGTACGTTTATTTTCCATTGCGATAAATCAAATTTTGACGCAGGTACTGCGACATTACTATCAACAGGTGTACTTGTGCTGGCACAGCCCATAAATAGCAAAGGGGTAACAGCAGCCAGTGCTGTGAGTTTAAAGGTAGATGTTAGATTTTTCATTGTTGTCTCTGTGTGATGATATTAAAAATGAGCGATATTAACTTCGCTTAACTTTAATCTAGCATACCAATTTAAAATATCAACATTACCAATTTTTTGTTTTCGTAGTTTTTATAGTGCCTTTTTGGTTATACCAAAGTGGTTTTTTGTTGCTGTTGTTTTTTACGTTTTTTATTTAGGTGTTTGCGCTGCGCTTTTTTTACATGCTTAACTATCCACTTTGTCATAAGAGGCATAAGTTCTGGCGCAAAGTTATGGCCCATCCCAGGGACTACTCTTAGTTTGGCTTTTTTTATAAGGCTTGCCGTTTTTTTGCCTGCACTTACGGGTATTACCACATCGTCGCTGCCGTGAATTACTAAAGTAGGCGTTTTAATTTTACGAATTAAATGTTGCCTGTCTTTACTCGCAGCCATAGTAATAAGTTGGCGTTTGTAGCCACTTGGATTATGCGCGCGCTCTACAATTTGCGTTGCATGATGGCGAAGTGCGTCTTCTGATTGAGGGTAAGCGGGGCTGCCAATAAGTTGGTTAAGTTTAATGTTGTAGTTTATTGCCTCATCACGGCTGTATGTTTTGGGCTTTAATTTGGCAAGCTTTATAAATACGCCAATGCTTTTGGCACTCAGCCTTGGCAGGCTAGAGCTTGACATAATAGTTGTTAAACTTAGCACCTTTTTTTTATGTTGAGCTGCAATTAGCTGAGCAATCATACCGCCCATAGAAGCACCTACAAAATGCGCTTTTTTTATTTTAAGCGCCGCCATAAGCGCCAATACATCGTTTGCCATATCATCAAGTAAATAGGGCGTTTGCGTGCGTATGGGCAGGCGTTTACTTAACCACGATTTAAATAAACTCGGGCTAGGGTGGTGCTCTAAATGAGTAGAAAGGCCAGTGTCGCGGTTATCAAAGCGTATAACCCTAAAGCCTTTTTTTACTAAGGTGTAGTAAAGCGAGTCCGGCCACACGGTCATTTGTGCGCCTAAACCCATAATAAGTATGATTGCGGGGGCTTTTTTATCGCCTTCGTCTTGGTAACTGAGTTTTATACCCTGAGGTGTTTTAATTGTTCGCATAGCCAACTAGCAGTGTTTGCGTTGCTAAAATTATAGACCCTGTTTATTACAACTTGTTGGCAGTAGCCGGAAGCGGTAGTTGCCACTTGGTTAAAATAGCCTGATATTCGCCGTTTTCTTTTAGCGTGTTAAGTGCATGGCTAATAGCGCTTGCGGTGTGTTTATCTAGGGTTTTGTTGGCACTAAAATATAATTTTGAAGGGTAGTCGGTTAAATGAATTCGCTTAGTTATTAAATTGGGATTTAGGCCAGAGTGCTTTAGCTCGTTATTTAACGTAAGTGTGTTGGTTAGTACAAAGTCGATGCGTTTTTTATAAAGCATTTGCCACAGTTGCTGATAGTAGCTTACTAGAACTAGGTTTTTGTCTTCGGTAAAACCGGCGTTTTTTAAATAGGTGGCACTTGAATAGCCACGTATTGTGGCCACTTGGTAAAATTTTGCGTGATTAAGGTGGGTAACTTCATCAGTACGGTTTTTTAAGCTAACTAAATAAGCATCGGCAAAGTATGACTCACCTAGCCAGGTGTATTGCCTTGCTCTAATGGGGGTTTTTAAAAGAGACAACGCAATTGCATTTGGGTTGTTTTTAAGCATTGTAAAAATACGCGCCATAGGAATTATTTCAAACTTGGCGGATAGCTTTGTGTGTTTAATGGTGGCTTTGGCTAAGTCAACTAATGCGCCGGCGGGTTCGTTATTTTCATTTATAAAATGATAAGGCGGGAGATCTTCTGCTACAAAGGTAATGGTCTGTGCGTTGCACATGGCGCTATAAAGCATAAACACACAAATACTTAATACTACACGCACAAATATAACCTATATTTTTAATTATTATGCGCTCTAGTTTAAAGAGTGTTGATTAAAAGGTATACCATAAATGTTTATTTAATGTGAATAACACTGCGGTTCATTTACGTTTTAAAAATTGTGTGGGTGTGCAATGGTGCCATCGTAAAAAAGCACGATTAAACGAGCTCTGATCTTTAAAGCCTAACAGGTTAGCTAGTTCGCTAAGTGGGAGCGTACCAATTAACGTGTGGGAGCGGCTTTTTCTTTCTTGTTCAAGCAATTGCGCAAAGGTTACATGTTGTTTTTTTAAATGTCGCTGTAGCGTGCGCGGTGTTACGTTTAGTGCGCTTGCAACTGCAATAAGCTGGCAATTTTGTAATGTTGTTTTTGCAATAAGTAGCTGTTTAACTTTTTCTGTTAAGCACTGCTGACTTTTAAAACGCGATAGCTGCTGTTGTGAAAGCTGCTTAAATGTAGCATTTACAATGGCGTTATCGGTTTTAAAGGCAAGGTTTAAATAACTGCTCGGAAAGTTTATTTGGTTATGCGCTGCGCCGCTTATAACGGGGCATTTAAACCACGCCTCTAACTGTTGTGTGTGCCTTTTAGGCCAATTATGTATAAAGCTGATACTGCTTGGGCAAAGTGATGCGTTTATCAATTGGCGAATAACGCTTACCCACGCAGTCATGTTTCGTAATACTACTTGTTCATTACAATGAGGATGAGCATGCCAGCGCACCGTAGCGGTGTCTGCAGTTTGTAAAAACTGCGCTTTACCAATATCTGCCACTAAGCTGTCGTAATTTAACAGTGCCTTTATAGCGCTACTTAGGGTATCGCTCGATTCTATTAAATAGCCTAATATACCGTAATCTGCGGGGCGAATGTGCATACCTAAAGTAAAACCAAACAGCGGATCGTTTAGCGCTTTTTGACCATACACAAGCAGCGCATTGTAACTTTGTAAACTAATACGGGGTGCTAATTGCTGACTATGCTGGCGACTAAATTCAGTAAACCCGATTGCCTTAAGAGCCGTATTAGAATCAATACCTTGGGTTTGCAAGTAATCTAAAATGCTCGAAAAGTAATGATCAGCCAGTGTATGCATTTGTCGTCTAAAGCTAAAAAATGGTCGTGTATGAGCAAGCTTGCCATGTTCAATTTTTATATGCTAGTTACATGAGTAATTATCTTCGCTGTAAACAATGATCTTTATATCAATAAAACAAACGCTTAATGCAGATCCTTTGCAAATAATAACCACCTTGTTGGATCATCAGCAGTTAGATCGCTTTTTTAATGCCAAGTTTGAGCTAATAAAAACAGCAAATAGCGGTGAGCTAAAAGGCGGGAAAGGCGCTATTAGGCAAGTGAAAATGGCAAATGCCACGTTTAATGAGCGTATAATAATGGCTAACCCCAGCCACATTTGCTACCAAATAGTAGGTAATAAGCCTGTGGCAAACCATCAAGGTGATATTTATTTAGTTGCTAATACAGGCGCTAAAAGTATCACTACCGAGCTTAATTATTGTATACGCTGCAAAGCGCCGTGGTGGCTGCCAAATGCTTTGCTAAAACACCTAATTAGTAAAGATATAACCCAGGCATTAAATAAACTGCAGCATTACTTTATGGCGGGCAAAGTATGAACTCAGAAATTATTTTACTTGCCCTAAGCCCTGTTTTTTTAGTGTTTGTATGCTTTGAATTTATAAAATTTAAGCGCTATTACAATATAAAAGACAGCCTAGCAAACACCGTTTTAGCCTTGTTGCACCAAGGCGCAGATGCAATGGCACTGCTGCTACTTATGCCATTTTTTTACATGCTTTACGAGTACCGTTTATTTGATATAAAGCTAAGTGTATTAAGCGTTGCTTTTGCATTTTTACTGCAAGATTTTTTGTACTATTGGTTTCATCGTGCGTCGCATCATATTCATTGGTTGTGGGCTGCGCATGTGGTGCACCACAGCTCCACTAAAATGAATTTTACCACTGCGTTTAGGCAAAGCATAATGTACCCAGTAGCCGGCATGTGGGTATTTTGGCTGCCTATGATACTGCTAGGGTTTGACCCTTTAACCGTATTTAGTGTAGTGGCACTTAATTTGGCGTATCAATTTTTTGTGCACACGCAAATAGTGGCTAAGTTAGGCTGGTTTGAAAGCGTATTTAATACGCCATCGCACCACAGGGTTCATCATGCAATTAATAAACGCTACCTTGATAAAAACTTTGCCGGTGTGCTTATTATTTGGGATAAATTATTTGGCACATTTGTAGAAGAAGACAAAAACCAGCCCTGTAAATACGGCATAGTAGGGCAGCTAAATAGCAATAACCCACTAATAATAACGTTTCATCAGTGGGCTCATTTATTAAAAAGTACCTATACGGCGAAAGGGTTAAAAGCTAAATGCAAAGTGCTATTTGGCTACCCAACCAGTAGCGTTAAGGTTAAAAACGAGTGATTTAGCCAAGTGGCTTTTTACTTCTTGGCGCTCCGAGTAAAATAAACATGTGGCAAATACAAATAGATAAAAACGCACTCACACCTAACGCACCGCCATAACCATCAAGCTTTGGTACCAGGTATTCAAATAAAAACGAAAATAAAATAGATGAGCTGGCCACGGTATAAATACCAAATCGGTGTGGGGCGCTCATGCCTATAAATGTGCCGCCAAAAAACACGACTGAGTATAAGTCGGGGTTTAGGTTTAAAGCACTTAATAGTAAATAAGCAATAATAGAAAGCGAGGCCGATGCACGTATGCCGTCAAAACGATTATGTTTGGCTAAGTAAAACGTTAAAAACGCTCCTAATAAGGCTATAAACGGGTATTCTAAATTCATAAAACCATTCCTTTGGCCAACATAAATAAAGCTACGCTTGCAAAGGCAACACTGCCAAGCTTACCGCCAAATCCGGTAAACATATTTATGGTAAGCACATATAAACTGGCGCCAATAACAGAAATTATGGCTATTTCCCAATAACTTGTAATTAAGTGTGTAGAGCACATGCCGGCAAAACTACCTGCGTAAATAGCCGCATAGGGATGGTTTTTAAACCGAGCAGGAAAAGGAATAAACGAGCCAATTAGCCCTGTAAGTGCCGCCGAAATAACTAATGGCAATGCAAAAGTTGTGTGCATGGCAAAGCAGGCTACAAAGCCTAAAAAGAAGGCTATAAACTTTAAAAATAAGAATTTAATCATAGTGGCGCATTTTAAACTAATCCTTTTACGCTTTCTAACTATCTCTAATAAATAAAATGTGGGTGGTAGCGTTAAATGTTATTAAGGCTACTTTTTAAGCTGGCTTGGTATTAACTATGCTTATTTGCGGCTGTTAATGTTTCATAAATTATATTTTATGTATAATAGAGGTTATTAATATATAAATTTAAAAGATTAAAGGTAATTTATGTCTAACTGTTTGCACTTGGCTATACCCGCTGGCGATTTAAAAGTAGCGAAAACGTTTTACTGTGATGTGCTTGGCTGTAAAACAGGGAACAGCGAAGAAGGGCGCTGGGTAGACATAGATTTTTGGGGTAATGAGCTCACATTACACCAAAGCGAAGAGCGCTTACCCACTGTTCGCCACGATGTAGATATGGGCGCAGTGGCGGTACCGCATTTTGGTATTCATTTATCTGAAGATGAATGTAACGGTTTAAAAAAACGTATAGAAGATGCGGGGCTTGAATACCTAGATAAACCGTATCGCCGTTTTGTTGGTGATGAGTTTGAACAAGAAACCTTTTTTATTGAAGATCCAAACGGCAACGTGCTTGAAATGAAAACCATGGTAAACCCTGAGGTTTTATTTAAAAAAGCGTAAGCAATATTTATTAAAGAATAGGCCACTTTTGTAGTGGCCTATTTTGTACCTATAGATGAAAATAATTACACCGTATGAGTGATATTTATTCACTCTACAGTACGGAATTTTAAACGTAGACTAACGCGCAACTCTCATACTTTATAGTTATTTATGTTGCTGTTAAAACTCACCATTGCGCCATTACTTTTATTATTTATTCACTTTGCTCAAAAACGCTTTGGCAGTTTTGTGAGCGGTATTATTCCGGGCTTGCCTATTACATCGGGCCCTATTTCGTATTTTATTGCGCTTGAGCAAGGTAAGTTATTTGCGAGTAACTCGGCTGTGGCGTCGTTGTATGGCATGAGCGGTATAGGCTTATTTTGTTTTTGTTATGCTGCCATGCTTGCAAAATATGGGGTAGTTAAAGCGTTGTTTGCTGCATTAACACTATGGTGCGCTTTTAGTGCATTTACCTTGTTATTGCCGGTGAATATTGCCTTTGCATCGGTGCTCTCGCTCAGTACTTTATTGGTGCTTGCACTGGCATCGAGTAAGTTAAAATTTGCGCCCGATGCCAAACCTTTTACCGCTGCGTGGGAGCTGCCGCTAAAAATGTTATTGGTCAGCTGCTTTATTATGTTAGTTACGTTTATATCGGCAAAAATAGGGGCAATGTGGAGCGGGTTACTTTCTACTTTTCCGGTAATTTTGGCGGTTATGGGCAGTATTGCGCATGCAAGTGATAAAAAATACTCGGCGTATAAGGTGCTTAACGGCGGCATTATTGGCTCGTTAGGGGGCTGTGTGTTTTTTGCTGTGATTGCACTCGCGCTTAAGTTTGAATTTGTGATTTGGCAGGTATATGCAGCGGCTGCAGTGTGCTCAACTTTATTTACCATTATTATGAGCCACTATGTAAACCGTAAACAATTTGCCAAGCCGGCTACGGTTTAATAGCAATAAGCAGTATTGCTTAAATTTAGCCATCTACTAACGTGAGCGGTTTAACCTTTCGTTGTATTTTTTCGTGGTACATGGCGGTGTCGCCCGCTTTTAAAATTTCATCAATAGAGTGGGGCGGTTCACTAAATACGGTAGTACCCATACTTGCTTTAATGGCTATAGGGTCGTTGTTGTGATTTATTGTGAGCCTATTTAAGGCGGTTTTTAAATGATGAGTTTTAGGATTTACCTGCGCATTAGTATAAAAATGTGCAAGTACGACAAATTCATCACCGCCTAAGCGCCCTACAGCATCGCTGCTGCGAACACTGCTTTTTAAGCAACGGGCAACGTTGCATAAAGCGTCATCGCCTACAGCATGGCCGTAGCTGTCGTTTATTTGTTTAAAGTCGTCTAAATCTATATACATCAAACATAATACGCCGCCTTTTTTGGCGTGCATATTGATAAGCGCGGATGATTTTTTAGCCCAGCCCCTGCGGTTTAAAATACCACAAAGGGGGTCGTAGTCTGCTTCGGTTTCGGCGCGCTTTTGTGCAATTCGCATTCGGCTTATACGCCTTGAAACCGCAACAGCTAATAAAAATGATTCAACCGCAAACGCTAACACAAACCCATAACGCTGCATAAACGGGCTTTGGTTAATAAGCAGCACCCTAAAAATCATACTTACTAATACAAAGCTAAGCGCTACAAATACGAGTGTTGCCTCGCGTACACCTTTGAGGGCTTGCATGGCTGCTAAAGTAAAAATAACAGCCACAATAAACAGCGAAGAATAAGCCATTATATGCCCTGCTATTGTCCAAAATAACAGGTCGGTAACGAGCATTTTAAGTACCGCGCATAGCATTACAGTACAGGCCAATGTTTTGAGCAGCTTAGTTAATTTAGGCCAGCGTTTATTAGTCTCGAGTAACGCAAGCATAAACCACGTGGCACTTAGTACGGTTAAGCCAATGCTAAGTAGGTATAAGTTAAAAATAACGCCAGATACATGCTGCGTTACAAATAAATACAGTTGCCCTTCTTGGAGTAAAATAAAGCTGCCAATACAAAAAATGTAAATGCTGTAGAGCTTAAATACACTTTCGTTAAGTCTATGTCCCATTATTAATACATAAAAAATAAGTGTAATGCACAACCCATAAAATGAGCCCATAATCAGCGAATGTTGCTGTGCTTTTTTAAAATAAGTGTGGGTTGGCTGCCATTTAAACCGCGGTGTGTAATTAAGCTTTGATTCTAATGTTATTGTGGCTGTAAAAGCCCCCGAGTCCATTAAGTAGGCTACTTGCCCTGCTTTTAAGGGCGCTTTTACAGTGTTGTTTTGCTGCCAAGTAAAGCTATCTAACCCCGGGCGTAAAAAGCTTAGTACGCCACCGTTTTTAACAGAGCAACTTATTTGGTATTGATTAACACCGCGTTGAGCAGTGAGTTCAGAAGGAGTATTTACCTTTAGCACAGAGGCAGGCGTGGGTGAGTTTAAGTGCTTTATTTTACATGTATCGGCAGCATGAGAATCAAAAGTAATAAATAACGCGAGCAAAGTAATGAAAACAAAAAAGAGCGCCCCCTTATTTTTAGGTGGGAAAAACGTCAATCTATTACTTTTATAGCTCATAAGCGGATCCAATTTTTACTACTTTTTTTATACTAGCAGAGCCGGACTGTTTAGCTATTAGTTTACTGTTTAATAACGCTTAAAAGTGCGCTATTAAACTAGCTCCTGAGGTGTTTATGCCCGCTAAGTACAAAATAGGCGCAACTTAGTTAAACAATTAAAAACACCATGTTGATAATTTGACAATAATGTTCGTATTAATTGTTTTAAATGATGATAGTAAACTGTACTCATTGGTTACTAGCCTTATTAACAATAAAACAGGATCCCACTATGAAATACTTACACTCATTATTAAGCTCTAACGCAGGCATGGCAGCACTTATTTTACGTGTACCCGTTGGTTTAATTTTAGCAGCGCACGGCGCACAAAAATTATTTGCTTGGTTTGGTGGCTACGGCCTTGAAGGCACAGGACAGTGGATGGCAAGCATTGGCCTTGAGCCTGGCTACTGGCTTGCAATGATGGCAGGCAGCGCTGAATTTTTTGGCGGTATTGCCTTAGCCATTGGTTTATTAACGCGCCCAGCAGCTGTAGTTACGGCGTTTACTATGCTGATTGCGATATTTAGCGTGCACATAAGTCATGGTTTATTTGTAGCAAACAACGGCTATGAGTTCGCACTTACTTTGTTAGTTGCAACGGCTGCACTGGCTATACAAGGGGCAGGTAGCTTATCGGTTGATAACGTAATTGCTAAAAAGTTAGCGAACAAATCGCTGCCTCAGTAGTAATAAATAACAATTCGGTGTTAAAAAAATAGCGGCTAAATTAGCCGCTATTTTTGTATGGATTAAGCGCTGTTTTATTTAGCACTAAATTTTAAAGAGTAGTTGTATTGCTTTTGCTCTAGTAAATACTCTTTATGGGTACTTGGGCTCCACGAGTCATCGCCGCCAACCCCCATATGTTGATGGTCAATATGTACATGTAAGCAATCATCAGCGACTAGCTCATTGGTGTGCTTTGCTTGCGTTAACATGCTTTGTGAGTACTCGCTGGCGGCAAATAAAAACGTACCAGTCACGGTTAAATTATTAATGCTTAGTAATTGGCAATCACTACGTACGCCATTATCGGTTGGGAATATATACGGTGTATGTAGCTCATTATATTGTGCACTGTAATACCCTAAGCGCGCAGCAGCTTTACGATCTGGGTAGTTTTCAAATGGGCCTAAACCAAGCCAATTTACTTGTGTATCGCTTGGTTTATTAAGCGTTGTGCTTACCCCTATGCGTGGCATGGGCGCGAGAGTATCGTTTAATTGTACATCAATATTTAAGTTAATTTCACCGGTATTATTAAGTGTATAAAGCCAAGTTGTTTTTGCTTGTACTGCGCCATTAAATTCATAACTAAATACACAGGTAATACGTATATCTAAGGTTGATTGCACTACTTCAAACGAGCGACATGTACGCTGCCACTGCCCAATATCTGCTCTCAACCAGCGTGCTTCCCATGCGTTAGGGTCTAGGTTGTCTACTTCGCTTACGCCTATGTCGTTATCAAGCGGGGCGCGGTAAAAATTATCAACCAATGGGCTTTTAATAACTTGGGTTTGATTGTGTAACCATTGCTCAATAAGGCCTGATTGGCTATTAAACACAAGTTTAAAGGTATCGCCTTCAATATTTAGCTGTGTGTTGGTTTCGCTAATATTTAGTGCGCCGTGCGTTGAGGCGTTTGCTAAAGCAGGCGAAAATGCATCAGCGCTTAAACTTTGGCTATTTATAAGCTTAAATTGCTCGGTGTTTAATACATGCTCGGCACTTGCAAAGCTTGAGTCGTTAATCAGCGCAACATCTAAATTAAGGTGGTATTGCGCACCTGCTTTAAACACCGTTTTTGTATTAATCGTTAGCGTTTGCGTACTTTGCGGAGCAATATTAATAATTTGCTCGCCTTGCTCTACACATTGGCCATTTTCTATTAACTGCCAAACCAGTTTTTCGTTATCGGTTGCTCTAAATACATAATCGCTAAATACATCAACGGTGTATTGGTTTTGAGTTTGCTCTCGCAACGTAAATTGTAAATGTTGCTGGCTGTATTTAGCTTCAAACAGGCTTGGGTGCGCTGTACGGTCTGGAAATAATAAGCCGTTTATACAAAATTGGCGGTCGTTTAGTTCATCACCAAAGTCGCCACCGTAAGCCCAGTAATGCTTGCCGTTTTTATCTGTTTTAGATAAACCTTGGTCTACCCAATCCCAAATAAAGCCACCTTGCAAACGCGGGTATTCTCTAAATGCTTGCCAGTAATCGTCAAAGCTACCTAGGCTGTTACCCATTGCATGGGCGTATTCACATAAAATAAGTGGGCGCGTTTCACCCGGTAGGCTTAACCACTTTTTAATAGAGTATTTAGGTACGGCGTCGTCGGCAACATGGGTATCTACACGGGCGTACATAGGGCAAATAATATCGGTTGTGGTGGTATTTGCGCCGCCACCTTCGTATTGCACTGGGCGCGATGGGTCAAAGCTTTTAGACCAGCCGTACATCGCATCGTGGTTGGCACCGTGCCCGCACTCATTTCCCAATGACCAAATAATAATAGAGGGATGGTTTTTATCGCGCTCAACCATTTGCGTATAGCGCGACATAAATGCGCCAGCCCACTGCGGATCGCTGGCAAGCCTACCCATAGGAAACATACCGTGAGTTTCTATATTGGCTTCATCTACTACGTATAAACCTAGCTCGTCACACAGCTCGTAAAAACGAGGGTGGTTAGGGTAGTGAGCGGTACGTACAGCATTAAAGTTATTTTGCTTCATCAGCTTAACATCTTCAATCATGTTGGCGGTACTCACCGTGTGGCCGTTTTCTGGGTGATGCTCGTGGCGATTAACACCGCGAATAAGCAGCGGCTTGCCGTTTAAGCAAAGCTGCCCGTTAAGCATTTCTACTTTTCTAAAGCCAATGTTATAGGCTTCTACATCTACTGTATTGCCTTGCTCATCTAACAGGCTTACAACACAGCGGTATAAGGCCGGGGTTTCGGCGGTCCATTTTTTAGGGCTTTGTATATCAATTGTTTGAAATACGACATTGCTCCAGCCGCCTTTTTCATCAACGCGTTTATTGTTAGTGCTTTGTATTTGTGGCTCACACAGTGCCAGTTCACCATCAAAAACCTGTACTGCTACTTGGTAGTTATTTGGCGCATCAATTGCGGTTTTTATATGTAGCGTTGCATCGCGGTAGCAGGCGTCTAAATCTGGGGTTATAAATACATCACGTATTTGGTGTTGCGGTTTAGTAAGTAAATTAACATCACGGAATATACCGCTTAGCCACCACATGTCTTGATCTTCTAGGTAACTGCCATCGCTCCAGCGAATAACCATAACCGCAATGCGATTAGTACCTGCAACTAACAGCTCGCTTAAATCAAATTCGCTTGGTAAGCGGCTATCTTGCGAGTAGCCCACCCATTGACCGTTACACCAAAGATGAAAAGCCGAGTTAACGCCTTCAAAAATAATATGGTTACGCTGAGCTAATTGCTCCGCCGTAATAGTAAACTCAGTGCGGTAGCAACCTGTTGGGTTATCGCTTGGTACAAATGGCGGGTTTACGGAAAAGGGATATTTAACATTACAATAAATAGGTTTATCAAAGCCGTGTAGTTGCCAATTAGAAGGCACTGGAATACTTTGCCAGTCGCTGGCGAGTGCCTCACTTAGTAATGACTCATCAACCGCTTCGGGCTTATCAAATAATTTAAAATCCCACTGGCCGTTTAAACTTTGTTTTTGTGATTGTGTGTTGGTACGGGCATGGTCAACGCTTTTAAAACCATTAAGTGGGCTGTGCGCTTTTACTTGATTAACTTGCACCGAAATTGGGTTTTCCCAATCGCGGCGGTTAATTATGTGCTGTAGTGAGTTCATTCGTGTCCTATTGCATGTGTGGCAATTATAGTGGCTTAAATATAGCTAAAATAATGCGTTGCGGTTATGCTTAAAGCTCTCTTTTATTTATCCAAAACTATTATTTTAAATTATGCGCAACACCATTGTAGATGTACTCGATATTGGCCCAGAGTGTACAGAGCGGTTTATTGATTTAAACACGCTTTCGCAAATGCCAAACCTTGAAATAGAGCTGGCAGGTTGCTCAAATTTATTGGGTGATTATTGTGTTGCACGTACTAACCCACTTGAACACACTCTTTTTTATACCTTAGCTGGGCAGGGCACGCTAAAAACCATTAATAACCAATTTATACTTGCCGAAAATAGCTTAGCGATATTGCCTGCAAGGCAAAGTTTTGAGGTAGAAATAGCGAGCGAAAAATGGGATGTGATTTGGCTAAACCTTGCAAATACCAAGCGCTGGCAACATTTAAATTTAGCGCAGGCTAAAGTATTAACTAATCAGCAGTTAGCGCCATTACATTTAGCGATGGAGCTTTTATACAGCGAGGCAAACGCTACTTTGCGCGAAGGCGTAATGCCTATTTTAAACCACTATTTAAACACTACGCTTCAAAGCGAGCCGCAAATAGGCGGGCAAAATAGATTAACCAGCTTGTTTTTAGAAGTAGAAGAGCGCCTGCAGTTTGATTGGACAATAGAGGCTATGTGCGAACAAGTACATTACTCAGCACCGCATTTACATAGGTTATGCCAAGCGCAATTTGGTAAAAGCCCAATACAGCAGCTGATTTACTTACGTATTAAACGGGCTAAAAACTTGCTACTAAATACCCGCTGGCCGGTTGCCCATATTGCCGCTTACGTGGGGTACCCTAATATATTTAATTTTTCAAAACGGTTTAAAAAATCAGTGGGCGTGTCACCAAGTGAATTTAGAAAATAACGTGGGCGGCTCTCTACATTTGAATAAATTTAAGGTATTGTGCGGTTTCTTAAATTGCATTTTATAGTTTTAGGTAATGGATGCGCTCAAACTACTTTTTAGTCGTGATACTTCTTGTGCTTGTACACAGCTTTATTAGCTGTGATGCTGCCCCGTATCATTTACAAGAAGAAGTCGATCATGCTTCGCACATTCAGTCTGTGGCCGATACAAACGATGAAGACGCGCAACCACCTACCGAAATTCATGCCCATCAGCATTGCCACTGTGGTTACTACAGTACGATAAATCATTCAATAAGCCCTGAACAAAGCCAAGCCACAAACAATGCTTGTTACAATGGTTTAAATTACCCACCAGATGTTCCGCCACCCAATTTTTATAGCTAGTTTTTAAATTTTAAACACTTTGTATATAACTGCCTGCGCCTGTGCGCTACAAGGCTAATTATGTACATATTTAGGTTGCTTAATCGCGCTTGTTTTTAAAATAGGCATAGTGATTAAGCCAACTCTGTTTGTTAAAACGGATATGCTATATGAACAAAAAACCACTTATGCTGGTGGCGCTACTGTGTGCACTACCAACACTGAGCGCTTTGGCAAAAAGCGAGCCTCAAAACGTATTAACGCTAAAGCAGGCGCTTAAAAATACGGAGCAGCAAAACTTACAGCTTAAACGCTACCCGTACCATCAAAAAATATTAACCGCGCTTAAAAGCCAAGCCGCGCTTTCACCTAACCCTGAGCTGAGCTTTGAAGCTGAAAACTTTTTAGGAACTCATGGCTCTCATGCGTTTTCGGGGGCGCAGTACACGCTGGCTTTAAGCCAGTTAATTGAGCTTGGCGATAAACGCCAAAATCGTATTAATTACGCTACTGCAAATATAAAAGCGCAAACAATTGAGTATAAAAATACTCGGTTAGCACTTTTAGCAACCACCGCTGAGCGTTATTACCAAGTATTAAAATTTCAGGCGTTAATTGCACTAAACAGTGAGCGTAAAAACACTGTTAAGCAGGCACTCAACGCAATTGAAAAACGCGCTAAAGCCGGTGCGGTCTCAAGTGCTGATGTAACCCGCATGCGTTATGCATTAAGCCAAGTAGATTTAAATACGGCCACGCTACAAAGTGAATTTGAGCGCTCTCGCTTAGCACTCAATGAGCTTTGGCAAGAGGAGCAAGTGAGTGATTACTATGCGGGAGATTTATCAAAAATAGCTGCTATTAAAAGTGAGGCAGCGTTACTTGATATGGTAAATGCAGCACCAGAATTTGCACTACTACAGCAGCAATACATGCAACAAACTGCCAACTTAGCACTGCAAAAATCAACGGGTCAAAGTGATTTAACCCTTGGTGGTGGTGTGCGATATAACCAGCAAACTGATGCCAGCTCGTTAGTGTTTTCGTTTTCAATGCCGCTGCAATTAAGTAATGCTAATGGCGGTAATATTGAGGCGGCGCAGCATCAACTTACGCTACTTAATGAGCAACAAGGGCAATTACGTATACAGTTACGTAAGCAAATACGCACGCTCTATGCGTATTACCAAGGCAAAGCGGCGCAAGCACAGCTTTTAACACGGCAGGTTATTCCACAAGCGCAAACGCTTATAAAACAAAGCTTAAAAAGCTATCAACAAGGGCGAATATCGGTATTGCAATTACTCGATGCACAGCAAGCTTTATTTGATGCTAAACGCGCACTTATCATAACGCATAGCGAGCTATACCAAGTGCTCCTTACCCTTGAGCGTTTAACTGGCCAACCTTTAATTGAGACTCATCAATCATGAATAAAACTCTTATCGCATTATTAATTACGCAATTACTTACACTCCCATTTTTAAGTAGCATGGCTATGGCATCTGATGACAATCACGAAGAAGGCCATGAAGATGAACACCAAGAAAAGGGCCCGCATGGCGGCTTTTTACTAACCAATAACGCCCTTGATTTAGAGCTTAAATTAACCCAGTTTGCCGGTAATACCGAGCTGCGAATATATGGGTTTAATAACAATAAAGCCGTTGATATAAAGCAGTTGGACGTAACCATAAACGTGCAGCGTTTAAGTGAAGCGCCACAGCTTATTCGCTTTAAAGCTGAAGATGACTACTTAGTAAGTACCGTGAGCGTAAACGAGCCGCATTCTTTTAAGCTTGATGTAATGGCTCGCTATAAAGGCGCTGAAATAAATTATCATTATGAGCAAGAAGAAGGGCGTACAACGCTAAGCGAGAAAGCAATTGAACGCGCTGGTATTAAAACTGACATTGCAAAAGCAGGTAGCGTTGAGCTAACCGATACTTTATTTGGTGTTATAGCGTCCACTGCGCAGAGCACCGTTGAAGTAATGGCGCCTTATACTGGCTTAGTTAACGATATTTTTGTAAGCATTGGTCAAAACGTTAAAAAAGGCGATAAGCTTGCCAGCATAACCAACCGTGAAACCCTACAAAATTACACCATAAAAAGCCCAATTACAGGTGTTATTACCGAGCAATATTTAAAGCGCGGCGAGCTTGCCAGTAGCGCTTTAATGCAAATAGTAAACCTTGAAACCGTATGGGTTGAGCTGTCGGCCTTTCCCGATAACATTGAAAAGCTCGCCATAGGGCAAAGCGCTACAGTGTATGACTTACATCATCATTTAAATGCCCAAGGTGAGGTGTTTTACATAGCCCCAATGATGAGTGGCGGGCATATTGCGCGTGCGCGAATCGAGCTTAAAAACCCTGATGGCCATTGGCGACCTGGTATGCATGTTAATAGCGACATTAGTACTGCAAAAGTAGATGCGGCTGTACGCGTTAAAGCGATTGCTGTTCAGGAATTTAATGGCAAACCTAGCGTGTTTATTAAAAGTGGCAATGTGTTTGAAGTACGCCCAGTAAAACTCGGTGCTAAAAACAGCCAGTGGGTAGAAGTGCTTGAAGGACTTTCGCCAAACAGTGAGTACGTAACTGAGAATAGTTATGTAATTAAAGCCGATATTTTAAAAAGCGGCGCAAGTCACTCTCACTAGGAGGCAACATGATTAACTGGATAGTTTCGTTTGCGGTAAAGCGCCGCATGATGGTGCTTGCGCTCACACTCTTATTTGCTGGGTTTGGCGTATACAACACACAAAATTTAGCCGTTGATGCTGTACCCGATATAACTAATGTACAAGTGCAAATAAATACCAAAGCGCCGGGCTTTACTCCGCTTGAAGCCGAGCAGCGCATTACATATTTGATTGAAACTGCAATGGCGGGTATTCCTAAGCTTGATTATACCCGCTCAATTTCGCGTTATGGGCTTTCGCAAGTTACCGTTATTTTTAATGAAGGCACCGATATTTACTGGGCGCGCCAGCAAATATCAGAGCGCATTCAAAGTATTAGATCAGATTTACCAGCCAGTATTGAACCAAACTTAGGGCCAATTGCCAGCGGGCTAGGGGAGATTTTTACTTACTCTGTGCATGCAAATAACGGTGCATTAAAAGACGATGGTACGCCATTTAACGCAGAAGATTTACGCACCCTGCAAGATTGGGTTATTCGCCCGCAGCTATTAAAAGTAAAAGGCGTAACCGAAATAAACAGCCAAGGGGGTTATGAGCGCCAATATCAAGTAGCGCCCATGTCCGAAAAGCTATTGGCTTATAAGCTCACACTAAGTGATGTAATTACGGCACTTAAATTAAATAATAGTAACCAAGGTGCAGGGTTTATAGAGCGTTTTGACGGGCAATATTTAGTGCGCTCACCAGGGCAATTAAAAACCATTGATGATATAGCCAATACCGTGGTTGCTAAGCGCGATGATGCACCTGTAAGGATTAAAGATGTGGCCAACGTGCGTTTAGGCAAAGAGCTCAGAACAGGCGCTGCTACTTATAACGGTAAAGAAACCGTGCTTGGCACCGCCATGATGCTCATTGGTGAAAACAGCCGCGTAGTGGCAAAAGCCATGGCAGATAAACTCAAAGATGTACAGCTAAGCTTGCCTGAAGGTGTTGTGGTTGAGGCGGTTTATGACCGTACAACCCTTGTTGATAAAACCATAGACACTGTAAAAACGAACCTGTTTGAAGGCGCGGTGCTGGTGGTTGTTATTTTACTGCTACTACTGGGTAACGTAACTGGCGCATTGATTACGGCCATGGTTATTCCGCTTAGTATGTTATTTGCCATTACCGGTATGGTAGGTAATAGAGTGTCGGGTAACTTAATGAGCTTAGGCGCAATCGATTTTGGTTTAATTGTTGATGGCGCAGTAATTGTGGTTGAAAACTGTTTAAGGCAACTTGGCCTTGCGCAGCATAAACATGGCAGGCTACTTACACTAAACGAGCGTTTAAATGTGGTAACCGCCGCCACTAAAGAAGTGTTCAGTCCAGCAGTATTTGGCATTTTAATTATTATGCTGGTGTATTTACCGCTGTTTGCACTAAGCGGGGTTGAAGGGAAAATGTTTCAGCCAATGGCATTTACTGTTGTTGCTGCATTAGTGGGTGCACTTATTTTTGCGGTTACCTTTGTACCTGCCGCTATTGCGGTATTTGTACGCGCTAAGGTGAGTGAAAGCGAAAATTCCGTGATGCGCGGAATTAAAAAAGGCTATAAACCGCTACTTGGCTTATCGCTTAAATTACCGTGGATGATGGTTAGTATTGCGGGTGTGCTTGTAATTGCGCTTGGCTTTAAAGTTAAAAATATGGGGGCTGAATTTTTACCGCAGCTTGATGAGGGTGATATAGCTATGCATGCGCTGCGCATTACCGGCACCGGTATTGAGCAATCGGTAAAAATGCAAAAAGAGCTAGAGCAAGCCATTTTAGCTAAGCCGGAGGTGGCAAAAGTATTTTCAAAAATAGGTACTCCCGATGTTGCAAACGATCCTATGCCACCTAACGTTGCCGACACCTTTTTAATGTTAAAACCTCGCGATCAATGGCCAAATCCTGCTTTACCTAAAGAAGAACTGGTTAAGCAAATTCGTCATTTAGTTAATGAAGTACCCGGTAATAACTATGAGTTTACCCAACCAATAGAAATGCGCTTTAACGAGCTAATTGCTGGCGTGCGCGCCGATGTGGCTGTGCGTATTTATGGCGATGATTTATCAACATTAAAACAGTTCGGAGAGAAAGCCACAGCCTTGGTACAAAGCATTACTGGTGCAACCGATGTACGCCTTGAGCAAATGGAAGGCCTGCCTACGCTTTCGGTTACGCCGCTTCGCGACCACATGGCGCTGCTAGGTTTAACAGTAACCGATATACAGCAAAGTGTAAGTGTTGCTATAGGTGGTGTGCAAACTGGGCTAATTTATGAAGGCGACAAACGTTTTTCGTTATTAGTGCGTTTAGATGAGCGTTGGTCGAGGGATATAACACAGCTTGCGCGTTTGCCTGTAGCTGTGCCAAAAAGTGCTAATCCCGACCTTGCATTTGTACCGCTGGGCGAAGTTGCAAATATTAGTATTAATAAAGGACCTAATCAAATCAACCGCGAAAGCGGTAAGCGTAATGTTGTCGTAACTGCAAATGTAGAAGGGCGCGATTTAGCAAGCTTTGTAAGCGACGCGCAAGCCGCTTTAAATTCGCAGCTTAATTTACCTAGTGGTTATTGGATTGAATACGGCGGCACGTTTGAACAACTAGAATCAGCAAGTAAACGGTTGTCGTTAGTTGTGCCTGTTACTTTATTGCTTATATTTGGCCTACTTTATAGCGCGTTTAATTCACTTCGTGATTCGTTAATTATATTTAGCGGCGTGCCACTTGCGCTTAGTGGTGGTGTGCTTGCGTTGCTTTTACGTGATATGCCGTTATCAATATCTGCAGGTGTGGGGTTTATCGCGCTAAGTGGTGTAGCGGTATTAAATGGCGTGGTTATGTTGTCGTTTATTAAACAATTAAGAGCCGATGGGCTTAGTTTGATAGATGCAATACAAACCGGTGCGCTTTCGCGCTTGCGACCAGTACTTATGACGGCTTTAGTGGCGAGTTTAGGGTTTATTCCTATGGCGCTAAATACAGGCACCGGCGCTGAGCTACAAAGGCCGCTGGCAACGGTTGTGGTTGGTGGAATTATTTCATCAACTCTACTTACGCTATTAATACTGCCTGCGCTTTATAAGTTAGTGCATGCAAAGTTTACTAGGCATCAAGCTGCTTAGCTAATTGCATCTTGTTAAGTAACGTAAAAAGCAGCTGTAATTACAGCTGCTTTTTTGTTGTTAGGTAAACATTGCAGGTTAATTATATTGAAACAGGTTATCCCAGCGCTCATCCAAAATGGTTTTGGCATGATCTAAATTTATTGCGCTATACACATCGTTAGTGCAGGTTACTAAACGCATACGAGTGAGTTTTTCAAGCGCGTCGCTAATTTCAAAGTCGAGTTCGCATTTATACTTTGTTTTAAACCACGCCTCTATTTGCTCATCAAGCATTTGTGCGCTTAAGCCACTTTCTGATTTTAGTAAAAACGTATAGGCAAGCAGGGCTTCTTTTATGTCTTCTTCTTCGGCGGCGTCAATAAGGGTATGAAAAACACCTGCGTTGTTATCAAGGTTTTTAAAGTAAAGGTTATCGCTTAGCGCTTTCATAAATTTAATTTTACGGTTTTTAAATTTACTCCACTCTTTAAAAATAAAGCTGCCAAAAACCCCCATCCCAATAGCAAAGGTAATAAAGTGTTGTTGGGTCATTTCTACGGCCTCACTTCTAAAGCCACCCCAAAAAGCAAACAAAGCAAATAACAATAAAATAGATGCGCCAAGCTTAGTGATTAATACTACTGCACCGCCTACTAAAGCCGATGAGCCAATAATCACTTTATCAACAGGGCGCATGCGTACTTCGCTATTCGGAAATAGCATTTCAAGGTCGGCTTTGGGTACATTTTGAAACAGCTTAACTATGGTAGAGCTTGGCTCAAACCCTAAAGGCATTTTATTTTTAGCCTCAAAGTAGGCTTTATCTTTAAAGCGAATAAACACCGCAACGCGGTCGTAATTGGTAAAGTGCAGGTGCTTTTTACGAAGGCCCCAAAAACTAGTTATGGTTTCAGTGAGCTGTGATTCGCCACGACGATAAAAAACCACTTCTTCAAAGTCGTCAAACTCTACCTCAAGGCGTACTTTAAATAGTGACTCTTCGTTGAGTGCATCTTGTAGGTCTTGATGGGTGATCACTTCAAAGTTAGCTGCATCAAGTACCTTAGCAAAATCTTTAGCAAATTCGCGTTGGCACTGCGCTTTTTGAGCAGCTGATACTGGCGCTAAAGATCGCGTATCGCTATTAGGATCAAAGGGCGCGTAGTTATTTTTAAGCGACTCAAGTGTTGAATGGTAATCGTAATGGATAAGGCTTGCTAATAAATCGCAAAATTGTTTAAACGATGTTTGCTCTGAGTTGTTTGTGAGCTCAGCGCTGCACATATCAACAATATCTTGTTTTCTAAAGGGAATAAAACGTGCACTTTGCATAAATTTTAACTGCTTTGGTAGGTATTTAACTGCATTGGCACATAATAAAATATTCTTATAAATATTTCTAATTTGTTAACAGTTATGTGGCTGTTAAATCTTTAACTGTTTTCAGCGTGTATTAACGTAAATATGTAAGAATTAACCCATTGAGCAACGGCTTATCATCACAAGCAAAAAAAGGATTTACATGGCTATTCAAAAAAAACTAAAAGAAAAAACACGGCACTTTATAGATTCTAAACATATGCTAACAGGCATTACCGTAGCGTCGTTTTTAGAATCTACGATAGTCCCTATTCCGCTTGAAGCAGTGCTTGTGCCTCTTATGCAAGCACGTCGTGAAAAGCTTTGGTTAATAGCGCTTATGGCTACAGTTGGGTGCGTGATTGGTGCTTTATTTGGTTATGCGCTGGGTTATTACCTATTTGACGCTATAGGTGACTGGGTTATTGAAATGTTTTCAAGCCAAGAGCAATTTGAAAATGTTAAGCAGAAAATGCAAAGCCAAGGTTTTTGGTTTGTAATGACGCTGGGAATTGTGCCCATTCCTTTTCAAATTGCGATGCTTGCCGCTGGGGCTACGAAATACTCTATTGGTTTGTTTTTATTAGCCTCTGGTATTGCTCGTTCAATTCGCTATTTTAGTTTAGCTGTTGTTGTATATTACGCAGGTAATAAAGCCGAGCAAATAATCAGTAAACACAAAACTAAAGCGATGATTGCTATTACTATTTTAATATTAGCTTTATGGGGCCTTAGCACCTTAATATAGTTTTATACTTGGTTGGTATAGGTAAGTAAGCTGCTCAGCGAGACTAAAACTGTGTGGGCACATAATGCAAATGTGGGTTTTTAGCTTTGCGTTGTATTTGAGCCTGCATTGCTCAAGCTTTTGTATACAAGGTGGTGAAATAACCCAGCAAGTATAGGGTAAGGTAACCTTTTATAACGGTTTTTTCTGGTGTGCTATAGTTTGTTAATAACGCACTAAAAAGCGCCACCCTATGATTGAAACTGTAAAACTTACCGTTAGGCTGTCTAACTTTTATAAAATGAGTTGGATAAACAAGGCGGTAAGTATAGCGTTACTGCTCTACATTATTGTTTTCTCACTTTATGCTTTAAATACTTTCCCCCCTTTAGATGTGCAAAATAACGTGTACGGTTTTACTACCGACTTTTGCAACCTTATTGTGCTTATATTTTTATTTTGGATAGTGCAGTGCTCTGAGCTTTCAAAACAAGCGTATTTGTTTTCTACATTGGGTTTATTGTTATGGAGTATGGGTACAACGGCCGATGTAATAGATGAATTAGTTGTGCAGCCTTATTGGATGAGTGTTTATTTTGAAGACTTATGCAGAACCATGGGAATGCTTTTTACCGCCTATGGCTTATTTAAAACCATGCGCTTTGTGCAAAGTATTCATAACCGTTTAGCGCGCGAACTAATTACTGATGACTTAACACAAGTACATAATAGGCGTTATTTTTATCGGCATGTTAAAACCGCCTCCGCCACGCCTTATGTGATTTTAATTGTTGATATTGATCATTTTAAGGCAATTAATGATGAGTTTGGACACGATGAAGGTGACTTAGTGCTCCAGCAGCTAGCCACTAAATACAATCATGTATTTGTTAATAACGCTAAATTTGCGCGCCTCGGTGGTGAGGAATTTGGTGGCTATTTACCTACCAGCAATATAAGCCAAGCGGCTGAATTTTGTCAGCAGTTAATCAGCATTGCCCACAGTGTTAATGTTAAGCAGGCTAAGCACCTTAGTGTAAGTATTGGCATGGCGCTGCAAACCCCCAACGAGCCCCTTGATAAAGTAATGAAACGCGCAGACATGGCGTTGTATCTTGCTAAAAATAATGGCCGAGACCGATTTGAAATAGCCGCGTAAATCTTTTTTTGTAAAAATACGTCCTTATTATTTGCACATTTAATACACTTTTAAACGTTTTCGTAAAGAACTGTCAGCGAGGGTAATACTTTGTAAACTATGAAATTAAAATGCAGCAAAGAAGTCATAATAGTGATTTTAATAATAAGGAAACTTTAATGACCAACTCTCTGTTGAAAGCTGCTTTACCTCTAAGTTTAATGTCTATTCTAGTTGGTTGTGGCGGCAGCGACGGCTCAAGTGATACAGGCTACGTACAATTATATAATGGCTCTTATAACAGCCCATATACGCGTTTATTTGTAGACGAAACTGAGCGCTCAGGCACTGATTTTGCTGATGTAACCACGCGTCATAATTACAGCACCGGCACTTACGATTTAAGCTTTGAATACTTATATGCAAACGACAGCTACATTACAATTAGCGAACAAGAAGTATCAATCAAAGGTGACAAAACCGAACTAATTGTAATGAGCGGTAACTTTGACGAACCTACGTTCACAGAGCTAAGCGTGCCCATTTCAAGTGATACAGATGAGTTTAACTTAGGTTTTTACAATATCACCAGTGAAGACACTAGCTACGATATTTACCTAGCAACCGATGATGGCGTATTTGAAAGTGCTGAACTATTTACATCAACACAGTATTTAAGTGAACTAGATTTACAAACCCTTGATGAGGGTTACTACACAATTTATATCACTGAGGCAGGTAGCACTGATGTAGTGTATGAGTCGGAGTCGGTTTATTTTTACGATGAAGAAAGCTACGTAGCCATGATCCGCCCAAGTTATGCAACAGAAGAAAATGGTATCACGCTCGATATTGTGACTGACAATAACTATGTTACAGCACTAAAGCACCAATCAGCGTTAGGCCAATTGCGCTTTATAAATACCGTTGACGATTACTCGCCAGTTAGCTTTAGCACGACCCGTGGCACCACAGTTAACGATACCAATACGGTAGCAAGCGATACCTACACCGATTACATTGAGCTTTCGCCAAATAGTTACAGCGTTGCAATGTACAACGAAGAGGGCACTAAGCTTGCCGATAACTTTTTAATGACCCTAGAGCGCGAGCAAAGTGCGGTAGGCGTTTTTTACAACGATGTCGATAATGGTTTACGCATGATGAGTGTTGAGGAAAACCTAACACCTAGCAGCTACAGCCATACTATTTCGGTTGTTAACCTAATTGAAAGCTACGCAGGGCAAGCAGTAAGCGAAGTTGACGTGTACTTTACCTTAAATGGTGAAACCGTTGATGATGCCACCAATGTAATTGATGGCTTAGATAGATACGATCAAGAAGAAATTGATGTAGATGATGAAGCTTACACTGTGTATGCCGTATACGAAGATAACGGCCAACAAATAGTGTTAATTCAACAAAGCGATATAGATTTTACCGAAGAAGGTAACTATATCTTAATTTTAGAGCACGATGAGACAACCAGTTCAGGCTTTAAAATGAGTGTAACGCGCACAATTACAGACAGCGTAGAATAAGTAACATGTAACACGTTCTAGAAAGTAAAAGCCCTAAGCTTTATTGTTTGGGGCTTTTTTTTGCCTAGCTGTAGCGTGATTTTGTTTACATTAAATAAACCCATATATAAGCAGATTGCTATAACTTTTAAAAATTTTAGGTACACTCATAACATAATAAATAAAAAGAGCGTGCCATGGATGAGTTTTTAGGAATAGTGGGTTTATTTGCATTTGCAATAATGGCCGGTGCTATTTGCGGTATTGTAGCAATTGCACAACTTAGTAATTTAAAGCAAGAAATTACCCAATTAAAAGCAAAAGTACTTAGTTTAGAAATAGCTAACAACGCACAAAGCCACGCTGAAAACGCAAATAAAAGCACCGATTGCTCCACAGCTGAACATGCATACACGGCCCAAGCAAATAGCAATGAAGCGACTTTTAATCAAGTTAGTCCTAATCAATCCAATCAGCCTCGTGACCAGGTAAAAACGCCAGCTTCAGCAATAAAGCCTCCCGGTAATGCTTCTGCCAGTAAACATAAGCAAGGCAGTAAAAATCTCAAACCCACACTTTTCACTTCTTTTTTTGAAAAACTGCGTAGCGACTTTGAACAAAACTGGATGACCTGGATAGGCGCAATCGCATTGGCGCTAGGCGGTATATTTTTAGCAAAGTACAGTTTAGAAGCCGGGTTGCTCTCTCCTGCAATGCGATTAACCCTAGGCGGTTTATTTGGTGGTGGCTTAATTGCAGCCGCAGCTTATATGCATTACAAAAATAGTGTATTTGAAGGGTTTAATAACTATATACCTGCAGCGCTTGCCAGTGGGGGTTTTATTACGTGCTTTGCACTGACCTTATTAGCGTATAGCAGCTATAACATGATCAGCCCTTTAACAGCCTTTGTTGTCCTTGGGGTTATTGCCATCAGTGCGAGCGCTATGGCAATAATGCTTGGCCCAGTATTAGCCGTACTAGGTATTATTGGTGCTTATTGTGTCCCCGTGCTGATTAATACCGGCAGCAATAATTTATTTGCGCTTTATATGTACATTGGGTTTGTGAGCTTATCTGCTGCGCTGGTCGCGTATAAAGTACAGCGTGCATGGCTGTGGTATTTACTTTGGGCGGGGCATTTTAGCTGGTATGTTGTTGGCTTTACTTTAGCTAACAGCAGCACCATTTGGCTTATGGGCACGTATGGGCTATTAAGTGTTATTGGTTTAATTGCCGTGCCACGCTTGGGGTTAAAACTTGCGGTGGTTGAAACTCGCCCACATAGTTTAAAGCGCCTAATAAACGCACTCCCTAGTAACCCTTTAATGCTTGCCTGTATTGTACCTTTGTTACTGGCTATGCTTTTTGATAGTAATAACTACTTACAGTGGCAAATAATAAATGCGTTAAGCATATTAACATTGCTGTTTTTAGTGCTTAAAAATAGCCGCTGGGATTTATGGCAAGGGGTGGCGATGTTAATAGCTGTACTCTGGCTATTAAGCACGCCTTCTTATTATGCTGATTATTCTGACTCGCTATTTATATTTAGGCACCAATATGGTGGCGCTATCTTTTTAGGGTTAGCGCTCAGCGTATATGGGCTTTATTTTGGTATAAAGTGGCAGCCTAAACGATTGGCTTTTCATATTACTGCCTCGTTTAGCGTATTTATAATGATTGCCACCTTATACGCTATAATCCCAAACCATGCGTTGGCCGCAGCCTATCCATTGTGGGCAGTGATACTACTTACAAGTAGCGCCATTTTAATTAGGTGCGCAATAGGTGGCGCAACGCTTTTTCAGCGCTTTACATATTGGGTGGGGGCAAATGCCAACATCACGCTTGCTATCACTATGTTATTAAATGACAGCGGGCTAACCATTGCACTGGCTATTCAAGTTTTACTTATTAGCGTGTTAATAAACCGCTATCGGGTGCCTATGCCACATTGGCCAATTAAAGCGCTGGTGGCTGCATTACTACTTCGCCTTACACTGTCACCGTGGACCCCAAGTTACGAGGCGCTTAGTGTATTGGGTGTGCACTGGAGCTTAGTAGTTTATCCTTTGTGTGTGGTGTTATTTTACACTGCAGCCAAATGCTTTAACGCATCGCAGTTAAAAGTTTGGCTTGAAGGCGCAGCGCTGCATTGCTTGGCGTTATTTATTACCACCGAAACCAGCTATCAACTGGTAGGGCACTATCCGCAGTTTGATTCTTTGAGCTTTTACGAACAAGCTTTACTCACCTGTAATTGGCTTGCGCTGGGTTGTGTATATTTACACCGTGCTCGTATTGCCGGTAGCTTAGCTAAATTATACCAAGTGGCAGGCATAGCATTAGCAGGTGCTGCGGGTGTTACTGCACTGAGCACCTTACTAAACGCTAATCCATTTTTAAGGTCTATTTATATTGGCGAATATTTTGTATTTAATTGGCTATTTTTGCTTTGGTTAGTGCCTGCGGGTCTCGTGTTTTGGCTTTATACGTTAATTAAACCGCTGTATACAAAAGCTGCGTCATTTATACTCACAGTAGCGGGTGTATTGAGTGTGTTGGCAATTAATGGCTTTATACGCCAATACTGGCAAGGCCCTTATATTTACTTATCAACAGGTGCAAGCAACGCAGAGCTTTATAGCTACTCGGTTATTTGGCTTGTGTTAGGGGCTATTACTGTGGTGCTAGGGCATTTAAAAAATCAGCTATTAATCCAAAAGATAGGGTTAGGATTATTGGCAGCCGTTATTTTAAAAGTATTCTTAGTGGACATGGCTAATTTAACGGGGCTTTTAAAAGCGCTGTCGTTTATTGGCTTAGGCTTGTCGTTAGTGGGGCTAAGTTGGTTATTTCAAAAACTACGCAGCCAAGCCAAACCAGCCTAATAATTTAGGGTTCCAACGCTTTGTTAAGCACATAAATAAGCGCCCAGCTAATACTGGGCTTATTTTTTGCTGCCAATTGGCTATTACGTGCTGTGATTAAGTAAAGCTTTAAGCTTACCTGGCTTAATAGGCTTACTTAAATAATGAATATTAGCCGCTTTGGTTTCTTGTTTAAGCTCGGTGTCGCGTACGGCAGTTATAAGTATGGCGGGCACTTCGCTTTGCCATGTATCACGCAGTGTTTTTATAAGCGAAATACCATCGCAATCATTACCTAATTGGTAATCCATTAAAATTACATCGGGCGCTGTGTGCTGTTTAGCGTGCGCGAGTACTTTATTTACATCGTCAAACAAGGTGTAATTGGCTTGCCACTTTTTAAGTAAACTGGCCATTGCCGCTAGGTTTTCGGGGTCATCGTCTACCGCGACTATGTTAATCGCGTCGCGGTTTTCTACTAAACTGCTGGCCGTTGCTTTTTGTTGTACAAATTGCGCATCCCCATAGGGTACTTCAATACTAAAGCGACTCCCTTTACCGGGCTCTGAGTGCACATCAAGCTCTAAGCTAAGTAAATCGGCCATACGTTTTACAACGCCAAGCCCTAAACCAACGCCTTTGTTATCACCGGCTTCTATACGGTAAAAGTCGTTAAATATTTTAGCTTGTTCTATTTGGCTAATACCTGGGCCGGTGTCCCATACTTCTATACGTAAATTATGTTTACGGTTTCTGCACGCTATTAATACTCGCCCTGTTTCAGTGTATTTAACCGCATTAGACACTAAGTTTTGTATAATTCGGCGCAAGTAGGTAATGTCGCTATGCACAATTTGTGCGTTTGAACGCACGGTTAGTTTTAAGCCTTTATCGCTTGATAAAATAGCGTACTCGCTTTGCAGTGGCATAAGTATATCGTTTATACAAAAGTGCCGAGGGGTTGGGGTCATTGCGCCTTGCTCTAACTTGGCAATTTCTAGTAAGGCCGACATTAAATGCACGGTTGAGTCTAAACTGTGGCCAAGCTTATTAAAGCTATTTTGGTTAGTTGTATCAAGCTGCTTTTCATCAATGGCTGCAAGGTATAAACGCGCCGCGTTAAGGGGCTGTAAAATATCGTGGCTAGCCAGTGCTAAAAATCGCGTTTTACTGTCGTTGGCTTGCTCTGCTTCGCGCTTGGCTAAAGTAAGTGCTTGCTCTGTTTTTACTCGGCTATCTATTTGGGCTTGTAAGTCTTTATTAATGGTTTGCACTTCTTGAGTTCGCGCCTCAATGCGGTTTTCAAGATCCATGTTAATTTCTTCAAGCGCATTTTGCGTACTTATATGGTTTGTAATGTCTGAAAAACTCGTTACAAAGCCGCCATCGGGTAGGGGGTTACCTATCATTTCGTACACTTGGCCATTACGGCGGTGGCGAATAAAGTGATGCGAGCTACCATTTTTTAAATGCTGAACGCGTTTTTCTACTTGGCGCTCTATTTCGCCTGGGCCACATTCACCGCGGACTGCGTTGTACCTTATTATATCTTCTATGGGTTGCCCCACTTCTAAAAAGCCGTCGGGGTAGCCAAACATTTGGCTGTAGCGCTTATTCCATGCCACCAGTTTTAAATCTTTATCGACCACCGAAATACCATGGCTTAAGTTTTCGAGCGAGGTATACAGCAAGTTTTGGTTAAACTGCAATGCTTGTGTGGTTTCGTCAAAAAAGTTAACCACCTCTTCAAAGGCCATACGTTTACCCGATGAAACCGTACGTATTAGCGCCTGCGCCGAAGACGCCCCTAATACCCCAGTTAACGCACGCTCGCAGTAGGCTATAAATTCGGGCTCGGGGTGGGCATTATTGTCACTTAGCTGGTGCGAAAGTGAAAAGTGCGCCAGTACTTGTTGGCTGCGCTGAATACCTAAAAAGGTTTGCAGCAGTATTTTAAAGTCGTAAACCGTGGCTTTAACATTTTTGTTTAAGCGGCGCGATAAAATAGCCTGATCTTTAGGGTTAACAAATGCAGCGGCCTGAATTTTATCTATCAAGCGCTCTTCTGCCCCTAACGAAAAACTAATATAACAACCAATGTTAGCAAATAAGGCTATCAGAGTGCCGCGTGTAATAAGGGTTTGCTGAAGCTCGCTATCAAGGGCACTGCCGGCATCTAAAATTGGCATCATTAAAAATAATACCCAACAAATAAAACCCGCTAATAGCCCCGCATATACACCATAAGCATGGCCTTTTCGCCAGTAAAGCCCGCCCACAATAGCCGGGAGCAGCTGCGTTACTAACGAAAATGCCACCAGCCCCATACTGGCCAGCGCACTACCATGGCCAAACCATTGCTGATAAAAATAAGCCAATATAAGTATGCCGGCTATGGTAAAGCGCCTGACTAATAAAATTTGCGATTTATAACTGCTGGTAATTAAGTTGCGCTTAAATTTACGGCGTAGCATAAGCGGCAGCACTACATCGTTAGAGATCATGGTGCTAAGCGTAAGTGTGGCCACCACTATCATGGCGGTGGCTGCAGAAAGCCCGCCAATAAATACAAAGGTACTTAAAAAAGCTTGGTCGTGAATAAGCGGTAGCGCTAATACAAAGCTGTCGGGTGAAAAACTGCTACCAATACTTGGGTGAATTGCGGCAGTAGCAATAGGAATTATCATCGCGGCGGTGAGTAATAAATACAGCGGAAAAGCCCAGCGAGCAGTAAATAAATGGCGTTTGTCTTGGTTATCTACCACGGTGACATGAAATTGCCGTGGTAAACAAATTATGGCCGCGGCAGCCATAAGTGACTGGCCAATAAAGTTAAAACTAAAAAAGTTAAAGTTGCCCCAGTGTTGCCAAATCGACTCTGTGACTTTGTCGCCGCTAAGGGTGGGTAAATTAAATAAGGTGTACAAGGCTAAGCCAGCGACGGCAATAAGCGCAATAAGCTTTATCATTGACTCAAAGGCAACTGCTAGCATAAGTCCAGAGCGGTATTCGGTAACATCTACCTTACGGGTACCAAAAAATATTGCAAACAGCGCCATAATTAACGTGGCGGTGAGGGTAAGCATTTCGCCAGATATTTGATTGCTGTTTTGCAAAAGCAAAAAGCTGGTACTGAGTGCTTTTAACTGCAGCGCAATATAGGGAATGGTAGCAAGTAGGGCAATAACAGTGACCAGTATTGCACTGGTTTGACGTTTACCGTAGCGGGCAGAAATAAAATCGGCAATGGTGGTAATGTTTTGCTTTTTACTTACTAATACCAGTTTGCGTAAAAAGCCTTGGCCAAAAAAGAACAACAATGAAGGGCCCAATAAAATGGGTAAATAGCTCCAACTACTGGTGGCGGCGGTACCAACCGAACCATAGTACGTCCACGAGGTACAATAAATCCCTAACGATAACGAATACACAAAAGGATGATGGCTAATCCGTTTAGCAAGTGGTGTTGTTTTATCGCCCCAATTAGCAAGCCAAAACAGCACCCCAATATAGCCTAATGCTACAAAAATCAGTACAGCAGTCATGTTGTTATTAAACCTTATTATTTATACCCACACACAATACCAGAGATAACTTTAAGTGTGCGTGCACAATTTTATGCAAAATATTAACGTTGTTTTTATTGTGTTGATTTTAAATGATTATTTATATTGTTGATGATTTATTAGACTAATGTCGCATTTTTACACAAAGCCACTTAAATTTTGCCGTTAACGCACTTAGGTAAAAGCTAACCTACTGAAAATTATGTGTAATTGTATTTTTAAATACAATTGCATTTGCAGTTTACGTAAACGTTAACAGGCTGTTACGACTATGGTCTCACTTCACTCTTCACGCCGCGTTGCTAAATTAATAACCGACTATAAAAAAACCACTCATTGCAATTATGCAATGCTTAAAGGGGAAAATAAAAATGGCTTTTAAAGATGAAGAGCAAGCAAAAGCTTATTGGGCAGAAAACATTTCACTACTGTTTAAGTTACTAGCAGTGTGGTTTGTGGTCTCATTTGGCTTTGGCATATTACTGGTAGATGTACTGAATGAAGTACGTTTTTTTGGGTTTAAACTTGGCTTCTGGTTTTCACAACAGGGCGCTATTTACACCTTTGTAGCTTTGATTTTTGTTTACGTTTTCAAAATGAACACGTTAGATAAAAAATACGGCGTAGACGAATAGGAGCTAGGTAATGGATGTTCAAACACTCACATTTATAATTGTTGGTTTAAGTTTTGCGCTTTATATCGGCATTGCAATTTGGGCGCGTGCAGGCTCTACAAATGAGTTTTACGTGGCAGGGGGCGGCGTACCTCCGCTTGCCAATGGTATGGCAACCGCAGCCGATTGGATGAGCGCAGCGTCGTTTATTTCAATGGCGGGTATTATTTCGTTTGCAGGTTACGATGGCGGTGTTTACTTAATGGGGTGGACTGGCGGCTATGTATTACTCGCTATGTGTTTAGCGCCTTACTTACGTAAATTTGGCAAATTCACTGTACCTGACTTTATAGGCGACCGTTACTACTCACAAACAGCACGTGTTGTTGCTATTTTGTGTGCCATCTTTATTTGTTTTACTTATATTGCTGGACAAATGCGTGGAGTAGGCGTGGTATTTTCGCGCTTTTTAGAAGTAGAAATTGAAACCGGTGTTTACATTGGAATGGTGATTGTATTCTTTTATGCGGTACTTGGCGGCATGAAAGGCATTACCTACACGCAAGTAGCGCAGTACTGTGTGCTTGTGTTTGCCTATCTTGTGCCCGCTATCTTTATTTCAATGATGATGACAGGCCACTTCTTCCCACAAACCGGCTTTGGTGCCACATTAAGTGATGGCTCAGGCATGTATGTACTTGATAAGCTAGACGGGTTAAGCGCAGAGTTGGGCTTTGCACAATATACCGAAGGCTCTAAAAGCATGATTGACGTATTTGCTATTACCGGCGCATTAATGGTGGGTACTGCTGGTTTACCGCATGTAATTGTTCGCTTTTTCACTGTACCTCGCGTTAAAGATACCCGTATTTCAGCAGCATGGACACTTGTATTTATTGCCATTGTTTACACTACTGCACCGGCGGTTGCCTCGTTTGCACGTGTAAACATGATTGACACCATTAACGGTAAAGATGGTAGCGGTACAGAATACGCACAAGCACCAGCGTGGATCAAAAACTGGGAGCGTACGGGCTTAATTACCTTTAATGATAAAAACGGCGACGGCAAAATGTTTTACACCGCCGGCAAGGTAGAAGACCCAACAAGCGCAAACGAAGTAAAAGTAGACCGCGATATTATGGTACTGGCTAACCCTGAAATTGCTGATTTACCAGCATGGGTAATCGCATTAGTTGCGGCCGGTGGTATTGCTGCTGCGCTTTCAACCACAGCGGGGTTATTGCTGGTTATTTCAACCTCAGTGTCGCACGATTTACTTAAACGAACCCTTAAACCCGACATAAGCGATAAACAAGAGCTACTAGCTGCTCGCTTAGCTGCGATGATTGCCATTGTTATATCGGCTTACTTTGGGATTAACCCGCCTGGGTTTGTTGCATCGGTGGTCGCCTTTGCCTTTGGTTTAGCGGCGGCGAGTTTCTTCCCAGCAATTATTATGGGGATATTCTCTAAAACAATGAATAAAGAAGGTGCAATTGCTGGCATGGTGACCGGTATAGGCTTTACCGCTGCGTATATTATCTTCTTTAAATTTGTAAGCCCTGAGCTTAATAGCCCAGAAAATTGGTTCTTAGGTATTTCGCCCGAAGGAATTGGCTTAGTGGGGATGATCATTAACTTTGTGGTTGCTGCAACCGTACTTAAATTAACAAAATCGACACCGCTTGAAATACAACAAATGGTGGAAGGTATTCGTAATCCTAAAGGGTCAGGTGAAGCACACGCACATTAATGCGCTAAGCCTACTTAAAAATAAAGCACCAAAAGCCCGACTTTAGTCGGGCTTTTTATTTGTTCAAATAATGAGTACATTAGGTTTTGTGTATACTTTTTAAGAGTACAGCAATGAGTGTAGAGCAGCAGGAAGTTGCCCAGTTTGTGTGTATGCAGGCGCCATTTAGCATGCTACACGACAGTGCGTGTGAGTATTTTGTAAGCCATATTGATAGTGTTTATTTAACCCGAGAAAACCAAGCGCAGTGGCTGCAAACGCAAACCCCAAAGCTTTTTTTAATTCGCTCTGGCTTATACGACCTAGTGGATGCAAAAGGCGATGTAGTGAAGCGTTTAGCGCAGGGGGATTACTTTGGCTACCCTTCTTTATTAACAGGAGAGGCGATTCAAAATAGGCTACAGGTACAAAAAGAGGGCATAGTGTATATGCTTGCGCAAACGCATTTTGATTTTTTACGTCATCAATACAAACCGTTTGAGCAATATTTTGTACGCGCGCACGCCAATCGTTTACTTTCATCACATTATAAAAGTAAAAACGATAGCTGGTCTGAGCGCAGAATATCTGAGCTGATGACCCGCACCGCCATAACCTTAGCCCCCGATGCCAGTATTAGGCAAACCGCTAAAAAAATGAAAAAACACGGTGTATCGTCAATTATGATCACCGAACACGCCATTTTAGTGGGCGTAGTGACCGACCGCGACTTACGTAACCGTGTACTGGCCGATGAAGTCGACCCACAAGATGCGGTTAGCAGCATAATGAGTGCAAAGCCTAAATTTATATTTGAAAACAATCGGGTGTTTTCTGCTTTGCATTTAATGCTTAAATACAATATTCATCATTTACCTGTACTTGATGAAAACCATAAGCCTTTGGGTATGCTTACCAGTACCGATTTACTGCGCCAGCAAAAAAGCGACCCTGTGCAGCTTATTGGCCGCATTTATAAAGCCCACAGCATTGCCGATTTAAAACGTTATGCGGGAGAAATCCCTGAGTTACTGCGAAGTTTTTCGTACAACATAGAAGACATATCGCTAATTGGTAAGTTGCTCAGCGGCTTAACCGATGCACTCACCTCGCGTCTTATTCATTTATTTCAAGAAGAAAATGGCGCAGCCCCCACCAGCTTTTGCTTCATATGTTTTGGCTCGCAAGCACGCGAAGAGCAAACCCTACATTCAGATCAAGACAACGGCTTATTACTCCCAGATGACTTAAGCGAGCAACACCAAGCTTACTTTAAACACATGGGGGAGTTTGTATGTGAGCAGTTAGTAGAGTGCGGCATTAGGCGTTGCCCGGGTAATATTATGGCCAGCAGCGATGAATGCAGAATGAGTGTAAGCCAGTGGTGCGAGCGCTTTTTTAAATGGATAAAAAGCCCAACCCCAAGTGCCATGCTTAACTGTAAAATATTTTTTGATTTGCGCTTTATTGAAGGCTCCAATGCTCTATATAGCGGCTTTTGCGAGCAGTTAAACAGAATATCGCGCGATGAGTTGTTTTATGCTGCTATGGCAACCGACATAAGAGCCAGTTCAGTGCCTATTGGCTTGTTTAATAAACTTAAAACGCAAAAAAATGATAATAACCATAAATACATAGATTTAAAAAAGCGCGGTGTGGTGATCATTAACGACATAGTGCGTTTATATGCGTTAAAAGCCGGAATAAAACGCGCCAATACCCAAGAGCGTTTAGATGCTTTACTTAAGCATTCACTGCTAAATAAAGACGATATTTATAATTTAAAAGATTGCTGGCGATTTTTAACTCAGTTACGTTTTAGTACGCAAATAAACGAAGAAGGTTTGCCAAGTAACTGCATAAACCCCGATAAATTAAGTTCATTAGAGCGCCATCAGCTTAAAGAGGCTTTTTATTTAGTAAAACAAGCGCAGCAAGCCGCGGCGTTTAAATTTGCCCGTGGCAGTTTGTAACAAGAGGTAAGCGCTGTGGTAAAAAAATGGCTCAGTAAGTATATAAAAAGGCGAAATTTATTAAGTCAAAACGCGTTAACGCAACGCTATTTAGTGATTGATTTAGAGCTTACTGGGCTTGATGTAAACCAGCATGAAATTGTCTCAGTAGCCTGGGTAAAAATAGATAACCAATGTATAAAAATGAGTGAGTCTCAGCATTTAATAAACAAGGATGTAAAAAGCCTAGAGCAAAGCCCTGTTTTTCACGGCATTATTGACGACACTGTGGCTAAAGGACAAAGCCTGCACACTATATTAACGCAGCTAAGCCGTGATTTTAGTGACCATATTTTAGTTTTTCATAACGCCATACTGGATTGGAGGTTTTTAAAAGCAGCCCTTAAAAACGCTAATATAAGTGCGCAACCAAAGCTAATACTCGACACCCTCCACATAGAAAAAAAGCGCCTTATTTGCCAAGGCGCAGAAATAAAACAAGATGATTTAACCCTAAGTGCGTGTCGCAAACGTTATGAGTTACCAAGCTATCATTGCCATAACGCACTTACAGACGCACAGGCCACTGCAGAATTACTACTAGCCCAGTGCTACCAAATAAACCGTGGTAAAGAGCTAAAAGTGGGTGAGTTAACCTAGGTTGGCTGTAGGCGCGGCTTTATGCCGCGCGAGGTAAACTCTTGCTTACAATAAAGGGCAGTTTACTTTTATTTTCAACTGTATGATTATAGGTACGGTTACGTAATCATTATTTAACTAATTACTTTAAGGAACGACGTGAAACTCATTACCACTATTCTTCTAACCTTATTCCCTGTGATCGCTTTTGCTAATTCGAGCTTACCTGCCAATCGTCATATCTCAGTGCAAGGCACTGCTGAGGTATTAGTTGAGCCTGACATGGCTAAAATACTATTTAAGGTGAATAGTGTTAAAAATGAGCCGAATGCCGCCAATAACGCGCTTGAGAATAAAGTGAAGTTATTAATAGATGGGCTCAATCAATTTGAAATAAGCGCCGATGACGTAGTTGCCTCAAACGTTAAAATTGAAAAAACAGGAATGGATTATATTGAAACAGGGCATCAGGCCCTTAGCGAATACGCAGCGATAAGAACGTTTGAAGTAACGCTAAACAGTATTGAGCGTGTGAGCGATTTAACCGATTTTTTATTGAACCAAGAAGTAAATGCCATTCAAAATATTGCGTTTTTATCTTCAAAATCTGAGCAATTACAAGCGCAAGCCACACAGTTAGCAATTGAAGATGCAAAAATAAAAGCGGATTTACTTGCTGATTCATTCAATGCAAAAGTAGGTGAAGTACGCACTATTCGCTCAACTAAAAACAACTATGACAGTGGTTTTAGTACAGCCATAACCAAGATGCACAGGGCGCAGCATGATAATAACTCTTTTCCTCAAATACGTAGTAACGATTTACAGGCAACAATAAGCTTTAAATCATCCATAAACGTGGTGTTTGATTTAGAGATAACTGATTAAATTAATAATTTCATTTCAAATACATGTTCGTACTGTAAGCTAGTTTTATGTTTTTGATTAATTTGAAGGTAGCAGTATTATGAGCGATGAAAGCAACACGTTAAAAGCACAAACCGAGGCAAAAGTAGCTGCAGGGCGAAAAGGTAACCCTGATTTTATGAAAGGCGTTGATGAAACCATTGCTCAGGCAAAAGCGTTTCAAGAAGGGGCAGATGCACTTAATTTAGATCAAAATGCCCCACGCTTTGAACTGCCTAACCAGCACGCTGAGCAAGTTTTATTAGATGAGCTACTTGCAAAAGGGCCTGTGGTTATAACTTTTTATCGTGGTAGTTGGTGCCCTTATTGTAATTTACAGCTAAAAGCATTGCAGTCACGCCTACCTGAAATTCACGCATTAGGCGCACAGCTGGTGGCTATTAGCCCGCAAGCGCCCGATGGCTCAATGAGCGAAAACGACATACGTAATATGGATTTTGTTGTGCTGAGTGACCAAAATGCAGATGTAGCAGCAAGCTATGGCGTTGCGTGGCAAGTACCTGCATTTTTATTAGAGCATATGCGTGAAGACCGCGGCCTTGATTTAGAGTCGCTTAATAACGGCAATGGCAGTATTTTACCTATTCCTGCCACGTTTGTTTTAGATAGCCAAGGTAAAGTGACGTGGCGCTATGTTGATGTTGATTACCGCACCCGCTCAGAGCCGCAAGATATAATTAATGCTTTAAAAGCACTACAGTAAGCACTACAGTAAGCACTCAAGCAAGCTCGCTTTATGCCTAAAAGTAGCCAAGTAAATTAGCTACTTTTGGGTTAATTTAAAGTTTCTAATCGCTCCCTCTTATAATAATGTTCAAGGTCGATTACAATACAGCCATCTAAAGGGCATCGATGCCTTTGTCTGCACGTAAAGAGAGTGGATTTTATATTTCATGGCAATCAAACTTGCAATTAATGGTTTTGGTCGTATTGGTCGAAATATTGTCCGCGCGTTGTACGAGTCAGGTTTGAGCGACGAGATAAAAATTGTTGCGATTAACGAACTTGCTGACCCTGAAGCTATTGCTCATTTATTAAAATACGACACGTCCCACGGTCGTTTTTCTTTTCCTGTAAAACTTGGTGAAGACACCATTAGCGTTGCAGGCGATACCATTGCACTATTTTGTGAAGAAAACCCAGTAGAATTACCTTGGCAAACCCTTGATGTAGATGTAGTACTTGAATGTACCGGTGTTTATCACTCGCGCGAGCATGCACAATTACACATTACTGCGGGTGCTAAAAAGGTGTTGTTTTCGCACCCAGCTGATAACGATGTAGATGCCACCATTGTGTATGGCATTAACGACGATGAGCTCAAACGCGAGCACACTATAGTATCTAACGGCTCATGTACTACAAACTGTGTGGTGCCTGTTATTAAAGTGCTAGATGATGCGTTTGGCATTGAATCGGGTGCTATTACCACTATTCACGCGTCGATGAACGATCAGCAAGTGATTGATGCGTACCATCATGATTTACGTCGTACCCGCGCTGCGAGTCAGTCTATTATTCCGGTTGATACAAAATTAGCACGAGGAATAGACCGCATTTTACCCAAATTTGAAGGGCGCTTTGAAGCCATTGCGGTTCGCGTGCCGACAATTAACGTAACGGCAATGGATTTAAGTGTTACAGTAAATGCCGATGTAGATTTAAAGGCGGTAAATACGGCACTTAAAGCCCAAGCAAAAGACCGCTTAGAAGGTATTTTAAGTTACACCGAAGAGCCATTGGTATCGGTTGATTTTAATCACGACCCACATTCTTGTATTATTGATGGCACGCAGACACGTGTTAGTCACAAACGCCTGATAAAGTTACTTGTTTGGTGTGATAACGAATGGGGTTTTGCCAATCGCATGCTAGATACAGCACGTGCAATGATGGCTAAGTAAGCATTTTATAATAATTTTAAAATTTATTTTTCAGGTTCAAGTATCGTTAACTAAGGAGATGTTATGTCGGTCATAAAAATGGCAGATTTAGATTTAAACGGCAAGCGCGTATTAATTCGTGAAGATTTAAATGTACCAGTTAAAGCAGGTAAAGTGACCTCAGATGCACGTATTCGTGCTGCACTGCCTACTATTAAGCTAGCTCTTGAAAAAGGCGCTAAAGTAATGGTTATGTCGCACCTTGGCCGCCCAACAGAAGGCGAGTACGATGACGAATTTTCACTTGCCCCTGTAGCCGATTACCTAAACGATGCACTTGAGCAAAATGTACGCCTTGAAAAAGACTACTTAAACGGCGTTGAAGTTGCCGATAACGAAGTAGTTGTATTTGAAAACGTACGATTTAATAAAGGCGAGAAGAAAAACGACGAAGCCTTATCAAAACAACTTGCTGCCCTGTGTGATGTGTATGTAATGGATGCATTTGGCACCGCTCACCGCGCACAAGCGTCTACTCATGGTGTTGGCTTATTTGCAGATGTTGCCTGTGCAGGCCCGTTATTATCAGCAGAACTTGAAGCACTTGGTAAAGCACTAGATAATCCAGCTCGCCCATTGGTGGCCATTGTAGGTGGTTCTAAAGTATCAACTAAATTAACTGTTTTAGACTCGCTTTCAACGATTGTAGATCAGCTTGTAACAGGTGGCGGTATTGCTAATACCTTTATTGCTGCTGCGGGTCATCCGGTTGGTAAATCACTTTATGAAGCTGATTTAATGGATGAAGCAAATCGTTTATGTGCAGCAGCTAAAGCAAACGATGGTGAAATTCCGGTACCGACTGATGTTGTAGTAGGTAATGAATTTTCAGACTCTGCAGTCGCTACGCTTAAAGATGTAAGCGAAGTAACAAGCGATGACATGATTTTTGATATTGGCCCTGATACAGCCAGCCAGCTTGCAAAAATTATTGCAAACGCCGGTACTGTTGTATGGAATGGTCCAGTTGGCGTATTTGAGTTTGATCAGTTTGGTAATGGTACACGTGCTATTGCTCAGGCAATTGCTAACTCTAATGCGTTTTCGATTGCAGGCGGTGGTGACACTTTAGCGGCAATTGATAAATACGGCATTGCCGATAAAGTATCTTACATTTCTACCGGTGGTGGTGCGTTCTTAGAGTTTTTAGAAGGCAAAAAACTTCCAGCAGTAGAAATGCTAGAGTCGCGCGCTAAATAATAAATTTTTAGCCGCATTAGGTGAGGGGCAACCCTCACCAACGATTAATTATTAAATACCTCTCACCCTTATTTAATAGTTAATTAAGACAAAACTGAGCAGTGTAAATTGCTTTATTTTGTGGCGCAGTGATTGCGTCAAACTAACATATCCGTTCAAACTAGATGGCAGGAGACTGCTGTCGATAAATTGGAGAATACCCAATGGCTTTAATCAGTATGCGACAACTTTTAGATCATGCAGCTGAACACGGTTACGGCGTTCCAGCCTTTAACGTGAATAACCAAGAGCAAATGCGCGCAATAATGGAAGCGGCTGATAAAACAAACAGCCCAGTAATTGTTCAAGGATCAGCAGGCGCACGTGCTTATGCTGGTGCTCCATTTATCCGCCACATGATTTTAGCAGCCGTTGAAGAATGGCCGCACATTCCAGTAGTAATGCACCAAGATCACGGTACCTCACCCGGTGTTTGCCAACGCTCAATTCAACTTGGCTTTTCATCAGTTATGATGGATGGCTCATTAATGACTGACGGAAAAACCCCATCAAGCTACGAATATAATGTAGAAGTAACACGCGAAACCGTGGCTATGGCACATGCATGTGGTGTATCGGTAGAGGGCGAGCTAGGTGTACTTGGCTCACTTGAAACCGGTGAAGCGGGCGAAGAAGATGGTGTAGGCGCAGAAGGTAAACTAACTACCGATCAAATGCTTACCGACCCAGAAGAAGCCGCTGATTTTGTAAATAAAACCCATGTTGATGCCTTGGCAATTGCTTGTGGAACATCGCACGGTGCGTATAAATTTACGCGCCCACCCACAGATGACATTTTAGCGATTGATCGTATTAAAGAAATTCACGCACGTATCCCGAACACGCACTTAGTTATGCACGGATCGTCGTCTGTACCACAAGAATGGTTAGAGATCATAAATCAATACGGTGGCGAAATTCCTGAAACGTACGGTGTACCTGTTGAGCAAATTGTAGAAGGGATCAAATACGGTGTACGTAAAGTAAATATTGATACCGATTTACGCCTGGCCTCTACCGGTGCTATTCGCCGTCATATGGCGCTTAACCCATCTAACTTCGATCCGCGTAAATACCTAGCAGAAGCAACTAAAGCAATGACAGAGATTTGTGTTGCGCGTTACAACGCGTTTGGTACGGCTGGTCAAGCAGGTAAAATTAAGCCAATTTCACTTGATGACATGCACCTTAAGTATTTAAGTGGTGAATTAGACCCACAAATTAAATAATGATCTTTGATTAAAAAATACCTTTATAAAAACCAGCTGGCGTAATCCAGCTGGTTTTTTTATACCGCAAAGCACTGGGATCACTGTTGTACCAACTTAATAAAATGGGATCACTGATTTACTAACCGCCCCGCATTTGGATCATTTATTTACCAACTAGCGCATAAATTTACGCCACGTTAGGCGCTCAATTAATCAGATCGTTTTTTATTTGTACAATAGATCAGGTGCTAAGTTGTTTGACTAAGTATAACCGTGATCCCAAACCCGATCGGCTTAGTAAAAATCTGATCTTTTTATAGGCTGCTTAGTAAAAAACAGATCTATTTTTAACCACGTAATCACATCTTCCAGTGCAAACTCAGTTTCGTACCTGGTTTTTTTACTGTGTTAGTAAAGTAATGATCCCGCCATGAATATCTACTCAGAAATAAAACTGTCATCTTTTTGTAAATATGTTTTGATTAACTGTAATTTGCAAAATAGTTTTAAAAATATGACGTTAATGAGGTTTTTTGTCACTATTTTGTGTTTTTTTTACCAGGATTTTAATTTACACGTTACACTTTCATAAAAATGTCATACTTAGTCATAATAATGAAAACTAATTCGATAGCGTAAGAGATAATTTGGAATGTCACGTAAAGTACTAGTCGTAGATGATGAAGCTCCTATCAGAGAGATGTTAGTTTTTGTTTTAGAGCAAAATGGATTTCAAGCAATTGAAGCAGAAGATTACGATTCTGCAATTGCAGCTATGGTTGAACCATACCCAGATATGGTTTTACTCGATTGGATGTTACCAGGCGGTAGCGGTATTCAAATTGCTAAGCAATTTAAGCAAAGTGAATACACACGCCAAATTCCAATCATTATGCTTACAGCCCGCGGCGAAGAAGAAGACAAAGTACGCGGCCTAGAAGTAGGGGCAGATGACTACGTCACTAAACCTTTTTCTCCTAAAGAGTTAATGGCTCGCATTAAAGCGGTTATTCGCCGTGTATCGCCTACCTCATTAGAAGAAGCCATAGAAGTACATGGCTTGCGTTTAGACCCAATATCGCACCGCGTTACCTCTGAGGGAAGCGAGCTTGATATGGGCCCAACCGAATTTAGATTATTACATTTTTTTATGACTCACCCAGAGCGTGTTTATAGCCGTGAGCAACTGCTTGACCATGTTTGGGGAACTAATGTGTACGTAGAAGACCGTACAGTTGATGTGCATATACGTCGTTTACGCAAAGCGATTGCACCGCTTGGGCATGATCGCTTAGTACAAACAGTACGTGGTGCAGGTTATCGTTTTTCTAGTAAATTATAAGGTACCGCAGCTAGGGTGTGAGTACGCATAAATTACTACTCAAAGGTAAAGTGAGTGTATGTATCGAGTTATTAATAAACAGGCGTTAGTAAAACGTCTGTTTATCTATTTTTTACCCCTGTTATTAGTTGGTGTGCTTATTGGTGCACCTTTTTTGCTTTTATTTTTAGGCACTTCTTCTCTTTTAGTCTGGCATTATCATCAACTTTATCGCTTAAGCGATTGGCTTTTAAATCAACGTAGCTTTAACCCACCAGAGGGCGAGGGTGCGTGGGAACAAGTATTTGAAGGCATTTATCATTTACAGCATCGTAATCGTAAAAAACGCAATGAACTGGCCGATTTAATTCGTCGCTTTCGCGATGGAGCTGAAGCCGTACCCGATGCCGTAGTGGTGTTGCAAAGTGATTTAAGCATTGTTTGGTGTAACCAACTTGCACTTAAAGTATTGGGGCTACAATGGCCGACCGATCATGGCCAGCGACTAGATAACCTAATACGCGAACCTAAATTTGCCAAGTACATGCTGCGCGGTGAATTTGAAGAGCCATTAGAGCTTGATAACGGGCATATTGTTGACCAAGTGCTTGAATTTAGGGTAATGCCGTATGCCAACACGCAGCTTATGGTGGTGGTACGTGATGTAACACGCCTAAAGCAGCTAGAGCAAATGCGCAAAGACTTTGTAGCCAATGTGTCGCATGAGCTGCGTACGCCGCTTACGGTTGTTACTGGCTACCTTGAGATGATGGATGGCGATATGATGCCACCGCCTGCAATGTGGAATAAAGCGCAAAATACCATGCTTGAGCAATGTAAGCGTATGGACAGCTTAGTTAATCAGCTTTTATCTCTTTCGCGTATTGAAGGGGCGCGCAGGCAAGACAACGACAAAGCCATTAATGTGCCGCAAATGCTCAACTACATTAAAACCGAAGCGCAGTCTATAAACCAAGATAAAGGCCATGAGCTTATTTTTGATATAGATAATGAGCTTGATATTAAAGGCTCTGAAGATGAGCTACGCAGTGCGTTTTCTAATTTAGTGTTTAACGCTATACATTACACTAAAGCGGGCGGAAAAATTGTTGTTACCTGGCAGCGTAAAGAGGGGCTTGCGCACTTTAGTGTAAATGATAATGGCGATGGTATTGCACCAGAGCATATAAATCGTTTAACTGAGCGCTTTTACCGCGTAGATAAAGCAAGGAGTCGCACAACCGGTGGCTCAGGTTTAGGCTTAGCAATTACTAAACATGTGCTTACACGTCACGATAGTAAATTAAATATAAGCAGTGAGCTTGGCAAAGGCTCGTGTTTTTCTTTCGACTTTTCAAAGGATAAGCTTGTTAACTTAGCAAGTTAAAGGCAATAAAAAGCAAAGTCATAAAAGTGTCATTTAAGAGTAATGTAACTGTCATCTACTCACTTTACAGTAGACGGCAGTTAGGAAATGGGACGAACAAATCGGAGAACCCCGCATGAAATTTAAAAACTTAGTTGCCGCAATGGGTGTGGCTGTTACAACATTAGTATCTGCACAGGCTGTTGCTCTTGACGACGCAATTCCTGAATATCAAAAAATTAACGGCGTTTCAGGTAACTTTTCATCTGTAGGCTCTGATACTTTAGCTAATATGATGACTTTTTGGGCTGAAGAGTACAAACGTATTTACCCAAATGTAAATATTCAAATTCAAGCGGCAGGTTCGTCTACTGCTCCACCAGCGCTTACTGAAGGCACCTCTAACATGGGTCCTATGAGCCGTAAAATGAAATCAAAAGAAATCGAAGCGTTCGAAAAACGCTACGGTTACAAGCCTACAGAAGTACGTGTAGCGATTGATGCACTAGCGGTATTTGTACACAAAGATAACCCAATTGAAGGCTTACGTATTGACCAAGTAGATGCTATTTTTTCATCTACTCGTAAATGTGGTGCGTCTGAGCAAGTTAACCGCTGGAGCGATGTTGGCCTAACGGGCGACTGGGCTGCAAAAGACATTCAATTATACGGACGTAACTCTGTATCAGGTACTTACGGTTACTTTAAAAAGAAAGCGCTGTGTAAAGGTGACTTCCGTAACAACGTAAATGAGCAACCAGGTTCAGCATCTGTTGTACAGTCAATCTCATCTTCATTAAACGCGATTGGTTACTCAGGTATTGGTTACAAAACGTCGGGTGTACGTACGGTTCCTTTATCTAAAAAAGGCACTAACTACGTAGATGCAACGCTTGATAATGTTGCTAAAGGTAAATACCCACTTTCTCGTTTCTTATACGTGTACGTGAACAAGCACCCTAATAAGCCGCTTTCACCAATTGAAGCTGAGTTCTTAAAAATGGTACTTTCTAAAGACGGTCAAAAAATCGTTGAAAAAGATGGTTACGTACCACTATCTGCTAAGTTAGTAGAAGCAGAGCTTAAAAAGTTAGGTTTATAATTTAAACCCAACCAATAAAAAAACCGCTCAATGAGCGGTTTTTTTGTGTGTAAAATTTTAAAACGTAAAACAGACTAACTTACTAAAAAGCGATTACAGATCAGTCAGCTTTTGCGCTTGTGCTTTACACTGATTATAGCTCTCTACACATTTGGCAGAGCACACTTGCTGTTTTAAACCTTTGTCAATTGATTGCTGATCGCAACTATTTTCGCACTGATAGTTTTGTTGTGCACATTGGTTTAACTCAGGGTTTTTCACTTGATTTTGGCAAGCTGCTAACAATGAAAATGAAAGGGCGAGGACACTCGTTTTAATAAATGTTTGCATGCTTATCCTTAACGTTGAACTGCGCTTTTGTTAAATCTCAACTTGTAAGTTGTCGATTAATCTAACATTGCCTAAAAAGGCGGCAGCTAAAATAACAAGTTGTGTATCATCAAGTGTAGCAGCTTTTAATGTATCTCGTTGAGCTATCTCAAAATAATCAGGCTTTAAGCCGGCTTGCTCTAAACTAAGCTGTGCGCTTTGCTCAAGTGCTTTATAATCGGTATTGCCTGCTTTGAGCTGCTCAGCGCAACTGTTTAGTGTTTTAAATAATGCGGTAGCCGTGGCTTTTTGCTCTGCAGATAAATAGCCATTTCGCGAGCTCATAGCTAAGCCTGAAACTTCACGCATGGTCGGTACACCAACAATTTCAACCGGAATTGATAAATCGCGTACCATGGTTTTAATCACTTGCAGCTGCTGAAAGTCTTTTTCGCCAAAGCATGCATAATCTGGTTGTACTAAATTAAATAACTTAGTCACTACCGTGGCTACGCCTCTAAAGTGTCCTGGGCGCGTGCCGCCACAATACCCCATAGATACGCCTGGTACATCTACAAAGCTTTGCTCACCAAGCCCATTTGGGTAAATGGTGTCTACGCTTGGGGTAAACACAATATCGGTATTTAAGTCGGCTAAGCCTTGTTTGTCTTCGTTTAATGTACGTGGGTAGCTATCTAAATCTTCGTTGGCACCAAACTGCATTGGGTTGACAAAAATACTCACAACCACCTTATCGGCCATTGTTTTTGCCTTTTCAACCAATGAAAAGTGGCCGCGGTGCAAGTTGCCCATGGTTGGCACTAAAGCCACGCTTAAACCTGCTTGGCGCCAAGCTTTAATTTGACTACGTAATGATTTAATTTCAGTAATTGACTGCATTATTTAAACTCATGTTCGGCGCTTGGAAACGCGCCACTTTTAACGTCTGTACAATATTTTTTAACTGCATCTGGCATGTTGCCAGTTTCCAGTAAAAAGTTTTTAGAAAATTTAGGAATGTATCCTGCCGAAATACCGACTAAGTCGTGCATTACCAGTATTTGGCCATCCGTTACATTACCTGCGCCAATACCTATGGTAGGAATGGTGACGGCATCGGTAATGCGTTTAGCGAGAACACTTGGGATACACTCAAGCACTAATAATTGGGCACCTGCGGCTTCTAGGGCTTTTGCATCATCAATCATTTTTTGCGCTTTGTCGTCTTCGCGGCCTTGAATTTTAAAGCCACCAAATACGTGTACTGATTGCGGCGTTAATCCTAAATGGCCACAAACAGGAATCCCTTGCTGCGTTAAACTTTTAATGCTGTCGTAAAGCCATTCACCGCCTTCAAGTTTTACCATATTAGCGCCTGCACGCATTAACTCTGCTGCATTTTTACAGGTGTCGCTAACATTTGAATAGCTCATAAAGGGCATATCGGCTATTACAAAAAGCTCACGGCTGCCACCGCGAACACAGCGGGTATGATAGGCTATATCTTGATTGGTTACGCCTAGGGTATCGTCGCCACCTTGCAGCACCATGCCCAAAGAATCGCCAACTAAAATAACGTCCACACCGTTATCATGAAATAACTTCGCAAAACTGGCATCGTAAGCGGTTAATGCGGTGATTTTGTTATTTTCTGCTTTCATTTTATTTAAAGTAGAAACGGTTATTTTAGACATAATATCCTCGCAGGCATAAGCCTTGGTTAATTACAGAGGTAATTGTTGTAAGTCGTTGAGCGGTAAGTCTTGCGCAATGGTTTTTAATGCAATGCCGCTTGGTAAAATCAGTTCTGGGGCAAGCTCAAGTAAAGGGTAAACTACAAACTCACGTTCGCACAGGCCATAATGTGGCACAGTTAAGCGCTGAGTATTAATCACTTGCTCACCAAACAGTAAGGTGTCTATATCGAGCGTACGCGGCCCCCAACGTTCGGCTTTTCTTACCCGCCCATGTTCAAGCTCTATGGCTTGAGTTAAATCAAGTAATTGCTCAGGTTCAAGCGCGGTTTTAATACACGCTACGGCATTTACATAGTCGGGTTGATCTTGTGGGCCCATTGGTTTGCTTGCATAGTAATGCGATACACTTATAAATTCACAATGAGGCAGCTTTTTAAGCGCACAAACGGCGTTATCAAGCTGCTCTTTGGGTGAGTTTAGGTTGGCACCTAAACCCAAATATACACACTGCATGCAATTACTCAGCTGGCTTTTTAGTGGTGCGGCGGCGCGGACGTTTACGTGGTTTTGGTCCACCTTGGTGGCCTAGGTTTTTTACCATTTCTTTTTGGCCATTAATATCTAGGCTCAAGTATTGTGTCCACCACTGGGCAAGCTCACTATGTTGGTGCTCACCGGCATCCACTCGTAATAATAAAAAGTCATAAGCGGCTTTAAATCGTGGCTGCTGGGTAAGTCTGTAAGCGCGTTGGCCGGCACGTTTATCTAAGCGTTGCTGTATATGCCAAATGTCGCGTGCGCCTAAGGTAAAGCGTTTAGGTACTGCTATATGCTGGGCATTTTCGCTCAGTACTTTATTCATGGCTTGAGCAAAGGCATCAAAGTAAGACAGCTGTTCTTGTTGTTTAATTTTAGTTGTGCGCTCAAGCAGCGGAAACCACATTAAAGCAGCAAATATAAACGCAGGCGTTACTTTTTTATCTGCATTAATGCGTTTATCGGTGTTTTGAAACATTTGCTGAATAAACGCCGCTTCTAAGCCGTCAGGGTTTTTATCTAAAATTTTATCAAGCACCGGAAATAACGACTTAAATAAGCCGTATTGGCGTAGCATTAAATAGTTAGCTTCGGCTTTACCGTTTAAAAACAGCTTTAGAACTTCTTCAAATAAACGCGCTGGCGGTATGTTATCAAGTAGGCTGGCAAGCGCAGTAATTGGCTTTTCGCTTTTTGGCGCTATGCTCATATCAAGCTTGGTTGCAAAGCGTACCGCACGTAGCATACGTACAGGGTCTTCGCGGTAGCGTGTTTCTGGGTCGCCAATTAACTCAATTTGTTTTGCTTGTATGGCCGCTAAGCCATTGGCGTAATCGTATATACAAAAATCGTTAATAGAGTAATACAGCGCGTTGATAGAAAAATCACGGCGCTCGGCGTCTTCTTCAATGCTACCAAACACGTTATCGCGCAGTAACTGCCCGTGCTCGCTTGATTGGCTAATTTGGTTTTTGTCTTCTTGCGCTTCGTGGTGCCCGCGCATGGTGGCTACTTCTATAATTTCGCGACCAAAAACAATATGTGCTAATCGAAAACGACGACCAATTAGGCGGCAATTTCTAAATAGTTTTTTAACTTGCTCTGGGGTGGCATTGGTAACAACGTCAAAGTCTTTTGGTTGTTGACCTAACAATATATCGCGAATACAACCACCTACAAGGTAAGCGTCGTAACCACCGTCTTTTAAACGGTAAAGTACTTTGATTGCATTTGGGCTAAATTGTTTACGTGAAATACCATGTTCGCCGCGTGTTACAACAACCGGTTCATCACTTGTTTGAGTGCTTTGCACATCGGCATTTGGGCCGATTATTTGCCTGCAAAATTGAAAAAGCTTGGAAATAATAATCTGTCTCCTACAGAAATGATGATTGGCTGGTCATCGCAATCAAAAAGCACATAAATTAGGTATTATAGTGCGGTGCTTTGTATTTATTGTAAATAGCCTCTATTTAGGCGGTTATCATATACCAGCGCGGTATAAAAATTAAGTTGATGGACTGAAATTAAGCCGTTTTTAAGTTTTTTATTTGCTTAAATGCGTAAATTTAGTGCTGTTTGGATGCTGACCTTGCGAAATTTGAATTTCGGGTATGTTTGGCACCGCTGTTAAGCTAAATTCGTCAATAGCCCACGTAATTAATTGCTCTACAGACAAATCATTCAATTGGCTATGTACAGGTAAGTTTAAAAATTCAAACGCATCAATAAGCGCAGGTTTTGGATTGTCTGTGCTAATAGCGGGCGCATAATTTTGTTTAGAGAGTTTAAAACCAGGCTCGGCCACCACAAGGGGTAAATGTGCGTATTGGGGGATGGGCGCATTAAGCTGTTTAAATAAACTGATTTGCCTTGCTGTAGGCTCGATTAAATCGGCGCCACGTACCACACGATTAATACCTTGCTCAATGTCATCAATAACCACCACTAGCTGGTAGGCAAATAATCCGTCACTGCGCTTTATTATGTAATCTTCATGGGCTAATGCACTATTTACAGTAATATCGCCTTGAATCAAATCGTTAAAATGGCATGTTGGGTGCTGCTGGCTAAGACGAAGTGCGCCTTGCTCTGTTGATAAGTTAAGCGTTTTGCAGTGACCTTGGTAAATGCCACCCATGGCTTTTATTTGTTTGCGAGAACAGCGACAACCATATACACATTGTTGGTGGATCAGCTTGTTTGTTACCTCTTGATAAAGAGGTAGGCGCTGAGTTTGATAAACAACGGATTCGTCCCAGTAAAGGCCGTAGGCTTGTAAGGTATTTAGAATATGGGTGTCGGCATTTTTAACCACGCGGGTGGTGTCTATATCTTCAATGCGCACTAACCATTTACCCTGATTTACTTTAGCATCAAGGTAGCTGCCCACAGCCGCCACAAGTGAGCCAAAGTGAAGTGGCCCAGAAGGAGACGGTGCAAATCGACCGCGATAGTCACGCTTTGGCGTGGTAACGGCTGTAGGAGACATAGTTAACTAATTTTAATTAACCGCGCCCAGCTTGTTTTTCTTTAATTTCTGCAAGGGTTTTACAGTCTACGCATAAATCTGCAGTTGGACGAGCCTCTAAACGACGAATACCAATTTCGATTCCGCATGACTCACAAAAGCCAAAATCATCTTCTTTAATTAAGATAATTGTTTTTTCAATTTTTTTGATCAGTTTACGTTCGCGGTCGCGAGTACGAAGTTCTAAAGAGAACTCTTCTTCTTGCGCAGCGCGGTCAACTGGATCAGGAAAGTTGGCAGCTTCGTCTTGCATATGCGATTTCGTGCGGTCAACTTCATTACGTAAGTCGTTACGCCACGCTTCTAAAATCGCTTTAAAATGAGCACGTTGTGCTTCATTCATATACTCTTCGCCCGGCTTTTCTTGGTATGGTTCTAAACCGGCTTGAGCCAATAAACCATGTCTTTGTTGGTCTGGCATAACTCTCTCCTAAATCCTTAATTTAATGCCTCAGCATTAGCCGGCGGTATAAATAGCAGAATCTTATACCCTAGGCAAATTTATTTTTTAATTAATCGAATTAGCTTCAACCAGTGTGTTGACTAAAAAGGCTCATATTTTAATTTTGATGCTTTATTAATCGTTATTTCGGTATTTAAACTTGCCTAGTTATATGGGCATAAAGTTTAAAAGCAAGTTAAATTTTTTATTTAAAGGCCACTTTCTCACTAAGCGTTACTTCATTTGGTGAAATAGATGCCTTATAAGCGTATACCTCCACGCCTTTTTTAATCGCGTGGTTTAATAAGTCGCTGTATTTTTTATCTATGTGGCTTGCTGCACTCACCGTATTAATACCTTGGTGCAAAACAGCGAACAGTAATACTGCGCGGTGGCCTTGTTCGATCATTTCTATTAATTCGCGAATGTGTTTTTGCCCACGCACGGTTTGCGCATCCGGAAAGTAGCCTTGCCCATTTTGTGGTGCGGTTTCGCTTAACAAGGTGACTGACTTTACCTCTACATAGCAAGTGGGTTTATTGTCACTGGTGAGTAAAAAGTCGATACGGCTGTTTTCGCTGCCGTATTTTACTTCACTTTGAAGCTGCTCATAGCCGTTAAGCTCTGTAATCACCTGGTTGTTGATAGCCTCTTCGACCACTTTATTTGCCACGGCGGTATTAACACATATTAACTGCGAGAGGGAGTTTTGAGTGAGCTCTAACGACTGAGGGTATTTTCGTTTACTGTTATCGCTGGTTGAATAATAAGCGCTAAAGCCAGGCTCTGCGCAACCTGTCATTTTACCGGTGTTGGCGCAGTGGGCGGTAAATTCAGTTCCATCGTTAAGTTGGAGGTCGGCTAAAAAGCGTTTATAGCGTTTTAATAACGTGGCGGGCTGTAAAGCTGGGGTGTATTTCATTTAAACTCCAATGCTAAACGCTGCAGATGCGTTGGTTTATGTTATTTATCTCAAGCTGTTGGGAACTTGTACTCACTATAGTAAACTCGGTGGCACATTTAAGTGTAAGGGTATTCTAACATGAGTGAAAAATTTGTTGTTCAACTAAGCGAGCAAGCAGCACCAAGCCATTGGGGCGAAAACGCGGCGTTGTCTTTTAACGAGCAAGGCGCAACGGTTCATTTATCTGAGCAAGAAACATTAAAAAATGTTCAAAAAGCGGCGCGAACAATTGCAAGCCAAGGTGTTAAACAGGTTGAGCTTGCGGGCGATACATGGTGCACAGAAAGCCAATGGGCTTTTTACCAAGGTTTTGTAACACCTAAATCATTACATGGTGTTGAATTTGTTGATAACGCACAATCAGATCTAAACGAGCTTGCGCATTTAAAAGCCTCAGCTACGTGGGCACGAGAAATGGTAAACGGTACAGCCGATGACATTTACCCTGAAAGCCTTGCTGAAAAAGCCGCCGAATTTATTCAATCGTTAGCGCCTGAACACGTAAGCTACCAAATTATTAAAGGCGATGCGTTATTAGAGCAACAGTGGATTGGTATTCATGCTGTGGGGCGTGGCTCTGAGCGCCCACCTGTTTTACTTGAGCTTGATTACAACCCAACAGGTGATGAAAACGCACCGGTAAGCGCTGCGCTTGTAGGTAAAGGTATTACGTTTGACTCTGGTGGTTACTCAATTAAATCTAGCGAAGGTATGCTAGGAATGAAGTGCGACATGGGTGGCGCGGCAACGGTAACAGCGGGTTTAGCACTGGCTATTAACCGCGGTATAGAAAAACGCATTAAGCTATTTTTATGCTGTGCAGAGAACTTAATTTCGGGCCATGCGTACAAACTAGGTGATATTTTAACCTACAAAAATGGCACAACCGTTGAAATTGTAAACACCGATGCTGAAGGGCGTTTAGTGCTTGCTGATGGCCTAATGGCTGCAGGCGAAACTGGCGCAGAGCTAATTATCGATGCGGCAACACTAACAGGTGCTGCACTAGTGGCTGTAGGGCAAGAGTACAACGCATTATTTGCCCTTGATAAAGAGCTGGTTCGCGAAGTAGAAGACTTTGCATCGCAAGAAATGGAAGCTGCATGGCCTCTTCCGCTTGAAAAATGGCACCAGCAAAACTGCCCATCTCCATATGCTGATACGGCAAATAGCCGCGCTCAAAAAGGTGGCGGTTACGGCGGCGCATCAAATGCAGCAGGCTTTTTATCTCGCTTTGTACCAAATGATGGTAAAGGTTGGATACACATTGATTTAGCTGCAGCATTTAATATGGGTAGCACTAGCCAATGGGCTGCAGGTGCAACTACGCAAGGTATGCGCACAGTGGCACGTACATTGTTAGAAAAAGCTTAATAGTAAGTAACTAGGCGTTTAATACATAAAATAGGCACCAATTGGTGCCTATTTTGCTATTTGCAGGCAAGCAATTTATTTTTATTTACGGTAAAATCCTTCGCCAATACCTGTTTGGGTGTTTAATTATTGGCTAAAGTGCCTACACTCAAATGTTATACTCACCACTGGGGTTCTAAACTATGTCAGATAAGTGCTACATCACAGCTCAACAGCTACTTGAAGATTCATTCCGCGTAGCGGCACAAGTTTATAAAGATGGCTTTCGTCCAGACTTTATAATTGGTATTTGGCGAGGTGGTGCACCTATTGGTATTGCTGTGCAAGAATACTACGATTACAAAGGCATTGAAACTGATCACATTGCGGTGCGTACGTCGTCTTATTACGGTATTGGCAAGCAATCTAAAGAAATAAAAGTACACGGCCTACACTACATTGTAGAAAACGCTAATGCAGGTGACTCACTGCTTATTGTTGATGATGTGTTTGATTCTGGCCGCAGTATATTTGCACTAAAAGAAAAGCTTTCTGAGCTTATGCGCTTAAACTTACCACGCGATATTCGCGTGGCATGTCCGTACTATAAGCCTAAAAACTCAAAAGTAGAGATGGTGCCAGATTACTTTATTCATGAGTCAGAAGAGTGGTTAGTGTTCCCGCATGAGTTATCGGGTTTAACGCCAGATGAAATAATTGAAGGTAAATCTGATTTAGTAAATATCCAAGATATTTTATTAGATAAGTAATTGCCAAAGCGTTAAGTAGGGGTTTATTTGCGCGGGGGCGTGTTTGTGTACTCGTTTTAAATAAATTATTGCTATAGCGCAGTGCTAATAAATACCACAAAAACTAAAAAAGGCCATTACGGCCTTTTTTTGTGTCTGATTTTTTTATAGCTGCGCAAAACTGTCTACATAATCACTTAAACTTTGCGTATCGACCGCTTTTAGCCCATGGGAGCTGCGCTGCACTAAGCCTTTTTCAACAAGTTCGGTAACTACGCGGCGATAAGCTCGCTCAGTGGTTGCAAAGCGCTCTGCTTCGGCGTTAACGGTTGGGTATGCGCGCAGTAGCGTTGGGTTATTGTTCTCGGCGCGTAGTAAGCAGTCTTTAGCTATGTTGTAGCTTAAAGGCAGCAGTAACTTATCTAAATTAATTTTTTGGTTTTCTTGAAACTTAGCCGCAATAGTTTGCGCGGTATATAAGCTCAGCTCTGGCTTTTCGAGTAGTAATGCTCGCCAGTGGCGAAGCTCTATTAAATTATAGGTTACATCGCTAAAACAGGTGACCGTATAAATACATGGGTTATTGTTTAGTGCTTCTATTTCACCAATTAGGGTGTTGTTGCAATCTAATTGGCCTAATAATAGGCGGCGTCCGTTACCTACATCATAACTAAATGAAATAGTACCGCTGCGCACCAGCACAAGTTTACTAAGTGGTTGATCTTGGTGGATCAGCACTTCTTTTTTTGATTGTTGATAGCTACTCCCTGCAAAAGTGAGTAATTGTTCAACAAGGTAACTAGAAAAATGGTATTGAAACATCAATATGCTCTTCGGACAATTGTCCTATTTATTACACCTTAATGACGATATTATTAAGGCTCTAAGAATTTACGCTAACTTGCTACTGTATTTAGCCTTGCTAAGTACGTAATACCTTCATTTCCCGTGTAATGATTTAGGAAGCTATTGGCTACAACCAATATACTTTTTAAGGTTTTTTAAGCAAGTTAGTTTTTTTATTTTATACCAATCAGCCTAATTAAGTGATCAATTTTAAGGCTAGGAAAACCTGTTGATAGCTAGGCAAAAAATAGCTATTTAGTCGTTCTCGGCAATTGCTCCTGCATTGCTCTACCTTCTGCATCCATGCAGTCGTAAATGAGCATTTTTTAACGCAGGTAGCGACACGTTTAGCCCCACAAAATGATTGAGTATTATTGCGCATTGGTATTTAACGTTGTAACACTGACAAGTGCCACACGTTAGCATTAGCGTAATGCTAACCTAAAGGGTAGGAGAGAACAATTGAGTTGGGAATATTTAGGTTATATTGCATCAGCTTTCTTGGTTGCATCGTTAACAATGACCGATGTAGTAAAACTGCGTTGGTATAATATGTTTGGTTGTATTGTATTTACTATTTACGGTGTGGCTATTGGTGCAGTGCCTGTTGCGTTTACTAATGGATTATTAGCGCTGGTAAATATGTACCATATTATAAAGCTCTACCGACAGCCCAAAGTCAAAGAAGCGTGAAGCTAAAAATTCAAAAAAAGGGTTAACATTTAAGTTAACCCTTTTTTGTTTTAAAGCACCGCGTCTAAAACAATGCCATCAGTTCTACGAGTTGGATAAAGTGACTCAACAACAAAGCTTGGGATAAATCCTTTAGCCGATGAGACCACTACTTTAGACTTTGCCCCAATAATACGAGCGTTAACTATTACACCACGATTCGTGTAAGTTAGAGTGCCTGATAAAGTGTATTCAATATGTGGGTAACCTTTAATTTCTTTACCATTACGACTAAACGAGAAATCACCTAACGGGGTTACATGCACAGCGCCTGTGTGTTTGTAATCAACTACCGATAAGCCAAACTCCTGCATTTCAGTAATAAAGCTTTCAGCCAAGTGATTACCAAATATATTTGTGGTTTGTAAATTGTCATCTAAGTTCACAAACGAAGTAATTGCAACAGGCGTTCCACTGTTGATGTAGTTCATATTTTCAATCAGCTTCATTGCTAATTGTTCTGTATAGTTACTTAATAATTTACTGCTGTTAATAGGGCGGTAGTTATTTTCTGGGAACTGCCAGTTATTTACGCGTGGCTGATGAACGTCTGTGTAACGATTATGGCTATTGTGATGGCCAATATTATTATGCGAAGCGTGGCCGTTATAAACTGGGTGAGTAGAGCATGCACTAAGTGATAAAGTAAAAAGAGCCGATAAAGTAAGAGATAGTTTTTTTGAAAACATGTTTTCTTCCTGAAACATAAGAGATTTTTTAAATTCCCTCACTTATCGACACACTTTTTAATTACTTTAGTAAATATCCATAATTACTTTGTTTATTTTTAAGTTTGTATGCTTTATAAGCTATTCTTTTTTAAAGCGTAATTCTCCAGCTACCCAAGTCTGTAAAACCTGTGTTTTATAAATCTCATCGACAGGGGCTTTAAAGTAGTCTTTGTCTATTAAAATAAAATCTGCCCATTTTCCGTTTTCTAAGCTGGCTATTTTAAACTCTTGGTGCGCTGCATACGCGCCGCCGAGTGTAAACGCTCTTAGGGCTTGTTCGCGGCTTAGCACTTCGCTTGTGCGCCAGCCGTTCTCAGGCAGCATATTATGATCCATACGGGTAATGGCTGAATACAAGCCATCAAAAGGGTTCGCCAGCTCTACTGGGTAGTCAGAGCCTGCTGCAATCACAGAGCCTTGCTTTAAAAATGTTTGCCATGCATATGCGCCTTGTAATTGGTTATCGGTTAAGCGCTGCTGAGCCATATGCATATCTGAGGTGGCATGCACAGGCTGCATAGATGGAATGATTTTAAGAGCTTTAAAACGTGGAATGTCATCAGGGGTGACTATTTGCGCGTGTTCAATACGGTTACGCAGTAACATACCGCCCGTTTGCTTAAACACGTTTTGATACGCATCAAGTACCACTTTATTTGCCTTATCACCAATTGCATGGGTGTTGGCGCTAAAGCCATTTTTAAAGCTTAAAGTAAATAATTCTTCAAGCTTAGCTTGGGTTTCTAGCATTAGGCCGTGGTGGTTTTTTCTATCTGCGTAGTCATCAATTAGCGCAGCCCCGCGCGAGCCTAATGCGCCATCGGCATATACTTTTACACTACGGATAGACATAAACGATGCTGCATCTTGATAGCGCCCTGCCTTAAGCATGTGCTTTAAATCGGGGCTAGCAGCACTTAGCATGGCGACTATTCTTAGTGGCAAATTACCTTGCTCGCTGCGCTCTTTGTAAACTTCCCAGGTGGTTTTATCAATACCGGCATCGTGAGTAGAGGTAATGCCTAAGCTTAATAAGTGCGCGCCTGCGGCATCTAACGAGTCGCTTATAGCTTGTTTTGAAGGGGCGCTCATATGCTGGGTAATTAACGACTCGGCCTTATCAACAAAAATACCGGTTGGATTACCAAATTCATCTTTAATAATTTCGCCGCCGTCAGGGGCTTGAGTGGCTGCGGTAATACCGGCCAGCTCTAAGGCTTTGCTGTTAACCCAAATTGCATGGCTGTCAACGCGCGAAAGTACCACTGGGCGGTCATTGACTACTTTGTCTAAGTCTTTGGCGGTAGGAAAGCGCGTGTCGCTCCACAGCTCTTGGTTCCAGCCTCGCCCTAGTATCCAGCCTTGTTTATTTTTCGCAAATTGTTCTAGCTTTGTGGTTATTTCAGCGACCGATTTAGCGCCGCGGACATCAAGTTGCGATAAGTTATCGCCAAGGCCAATTACATGCCCGTGAGCGTCAATCAACCCTGGCAGTAACGTATTACCTTTGGCATCAATAAGTGTGGCATCAGGAAAAGTGTTTTTAAGCGTATCATCTCCAGTTTTAACAACTTTACCGTTTTTAATCACTAAAGTAGAAAACGTTTGAATACCACCTTGGTATAAGGGAGTGTAACCATTAGCGTTGTAAATGACCTGCGTTTGCGCAATCGCAGTGCTGCTTACAAATAAGCCGGCAAGCAGTAGTGGGTTAAATAGTTTTTTGAGTTGCATAAGTTGGTTATTTTTTATTGTTAGTAAAATAACACTAGCAAACTCACTTTTAGAATACCAATATGTTGAGGTAGATAGCTTAAAAGCGTAAGGGCTGTTAAAAATTTAGCGCTTACGCTTATAAAAAAGAGTTACTTACTGGCGTATATGCCATATTCCGAAAGGGTAAGTCTGCCGTCTTTATCTTTATCATAGCTTGAAAAACGCGACCAAAGAGCGGGGTCAATGGCGGTTTCTGAACGGGTTAAAAAGCCATCGTGGTTACGGTCAAACTTTTCAAATTTATCGGCAACTTCTGTACTTTGGCCAAGGCTTACATCGCTAAAAAGGCCCAGCGCAACAAGCGCTAAATAGCTTACGGTCTTCATACTTATACTCAGTAAAGGTTATTGGTTAAATAGTCTTTAAACTCAAGAAGCGAGATTTGTTTGTCTTGGTTTTTATCCCAGCGAGTAAAGGTGCTGAGTAGCTGAGGCTGTGGCTCTAATTCGTCTTCTGTTAAGAAGCCGCTTTTATTGACATCAAGGTGATCAAAACGTTGTTTAACATCTAACGCTACAGCATTAAAGCTGATCATAGTAATAGCGATAACACTAAAAAAAACACACTTCATGGTTTTCCTTCCAACATACAGTGTTTGTAGATTAATAAAAAAAAGCACTTGCCATAATTTAACTTCCCAACATTAAATCCGTTTACACATTCCCTCAGGGATTATGGCAAATGCTTTTGAAACCTACCTTACTAGGTAAAAGCTTAAGTAAAACTTAATTAACTTCAGCTGTGGATAATAAATCTATTTTAAGCAGCTCGTTTTAGCGCTAACGGCTTAAAATTTCTAGCCACAGAAAAAGATTTAAACATCGTTACTATTGAGTTTGTTATTAAAGCGCTTAATCAAAATTAAGGTTTAAAATTTTGAAACTCTTCTTTAGAAATTTTCTTGTCTTGGTTTTCGTCTAAATCGGCAAATTGCCTCATTACTTCTTTATCTTGTTTGGCTTCTGCAAGCGATACTGCTCCATCCATATCTTTGTCTAAATGAGCAAAGCGAATGTTGACAGAAGAGGCTAAAGCCGTGGCGCTAATGGCTAAAAACATTAATGCAAATGCTGCGATAAGTTGTTTCATAATCATGTTCCCTAATTAAATGAATTTACTGAATAAACTTTTTGAATTCACTTAGCGACAACTGGCCATCTTGGTTAGTGTCTATTTGTGAAAAGTTTTCGTGTAGTACGGCATCTTCACCCGCTTCTGATTCGCTAAGCGTGCCGTTACTGTCTTTATCTAGCTCATTAAATGTAGCTTGAACGTCCATAGCTATTGCATCTGTGCCCATAAACCCAAAAGCCAGCATGGGTAAAATTACTAAAAAGCGGTTGTTCATTTAATTTCCTTATTGATTAAAGTTGCACTCACTATTACAAAAATGGTGCCAATTTAAATAAGTGTTTAAAATCAATGGTTTATATTGTTTAAGGGGCGCTGGTCGGAATTTTTTACTTAAATGTGTGTTATTTTTGCAACAGGCGGTACGTACTATTAGTAGTTAATAGAGTTATCAATAGCTTAGTGTGTTGCTAAATGGCAACAGGTGGATATATTGGGTTAAATATAGAAGTTGATTCAGCGAGAGTATAAGGTAAGTAACTAAAATAGGGCGCTTAAAATAATAAAAGGAAATGATAATGCCTGTAACGTTGGCTAAAAAGTATCGTGCAATGCTTAATTGGCGGCCTAACTTAATAGGTCAGTTTATAATTAGTATGTTGCTGTCGTTACTGCCGCTTAGTTTAGTGGTTATTGTTTTTTTAAATGCGTTAAACAAACAGCTCGCTGTTACCCAGCTTATCGTTAGTAATAATTACCAAGTTACTAAGTCGTTTAATTTTTTAAAGCAAGAGCTTAATAGCCTAGAGCGGGCAACGCGACAAAACTGGGTGTTAAAAAGCGAGTCGCTCGACACGTTAATAAACGAAAAATGGCAATCCTCCTTACAAACAATCGACACGCTCAGCCAAGCCAGTGCCACACAGCAATACACTATGCAGTGGCGTCGCTTAGCAACAACATTGCGTAGTACTCATCAAGCTTTAATTGAAAATAACCAACAAGATGCTGCATTGTTTGTGCCTATTAGCGATTTAGTGGCTGAGCTTACTGTGTGGTTGCGCGATACGAATGCAGCACAAATACAAAACAACCAAAGCGAATTAAGTACTTTACAAAGCTCGTTTATTAACTGGTTAGTGGCACTTATTCCGCTTACTTTACTAGTGGGTGGAGGCTTTTTATGGCGCATAAGTAAGCGCTTAAAAGGGCTTACGTCGGTAATAGATAAACTAGGACAAGGCCACTGGCAGCAAAAAATTGCAGTGCAAGGCTCAAGTGAGCTGGTGGAATTAGGCGAAAAACTACAGTGGGTGCAAGAGCAGCTACATATGCTTGAGCAACAAAAAGATACCTTTTTACGCCATGTAACCCACGAGCTTAAAACGCCGTTGGCTTCAATGGTCGAGGGCACCGATTTACTTAGCGATGAAATAGTCGGCCCCATTACAAAAGAGCAGCAAGCTGTGCTTGAGCTTATTAGCCAATCTATGGTGCGTTTGCGCACTATGATTGACAGTCTACTTAGTTATAACGCTATCAGAACCAGTAAAGACAGCGTAAGCGAAGTCGAATTTGATAATTTAATAAATAAAATAAACAGCCATTTTGAGCACCGCTTAACGGCTAAGCAGCAACGCTTAAATTGGCACAACAGCATAACAAAACAGCCACTTGCATTACCCGCAGAGCTGATAGAAATGACCCTCATTCAGCTCATTTCTAATGCGTTAAAATTTTCAAATACAGGGCAAAGTGTTGATGTAACCTTAGCTCTTGAGCAAAAGCTATTAATAATGCAAGTGCGCGACGAAGGCTGTGGTATTAAAGAGCAAGAAAAAACCCAGATATTCAGCGCATTTTACCAAGGCAAGCATAATAAAGATGTTACGCTGCAAGGCAGTGGCTTAGGTTTAACCATAGTAAAAGAGTCGGTTGAGCAGTTACAAGGCCAGCTTAGTGTTGAGCATAACCAGCCCCAAGGCTGCTTATTTACAATAAAAATACCTTTAATTAATCAAGGAGTTTAATAGCATGCGTACGCGTTTAATAGCTATTTTATGTGTGCTCAGTAGTGCGGTTGTTTTAGCTGGGTGTGAAACAAATAACACACAAACAGCAGCAGTGTCGCAGGAGGTTGAGCCTGCAAAAAATGCGGTGCCAAATCCTAAAAAGCGCCCTAAAAGTGACCCCGTTTACCCCAGCGCAGAACGTGTTGTTGCATGGCATGCTAATCAATGTGGCGGTTTTAAAGTAAAGCCAAGCCTACATACTTATTTAGGTGAAAAAGAGCTAAAACGTTTTTTTAAATTCATGTGTGTTAACACCTCAAGTGCACCAGAGGAGGTAATGACACGATTACAAAAACTCGATTTAGCCTACTTTTGGCCTGAGCCAATAAAACAATATTTATGGCTTCAAAAGCAGCATGTTACTCGGCAAATAAATGCCCTAAAAGAGCAGCAGGCGTTAAATGACAAAATGCAGCAAACGTTATCGTCTTTAGCCACCATAGAGCAGCAGCTGTTACTACGCGAAGACACTAAGGAGCAGTAATTATGGCAACACACACACCACAAGGTGCAAAAGTATTACTCGTTGATGACGATGCAAGTTTACTTAAATTACTCGCGCTAAGAATCGAGTCTAAAGGGTATGAAGTAACAACCTGTGAAAGCGGCATACTTGCATTACAAATTCTTAAAAACCAAGTGTTTGATGCAGTTATAACAGACCTGCGTATGGACGAAATGGACGGCATGGCCTTACATCGCCAATTACAAAGCCGCTACCCAGCACTGCCGGTTATAATGATGACAGCGCATGGCTCTATACCCGATGCGGTGGAGGCGACAAAACAAGGTATTTTTGCGTTTATCACAAAACCGGTAGATAAAGACGAGCTGTTTGACAGCCTAGCCAAAGCTATTGAAATACATGGCGTAAACGCAGAAGAATCGCCCCAAAAAAGCAATATAGTAACGCGCAGTGGCGCTATGTTGCACCTCCTTGAGCAAGTAAAGTTACTGGGGCCAACCCAAGTAAATGTGCTTATTTCTGGCGCCAGCGGCACCGGTAAGGAGCTGCTGGCTCAGGCGATTCATCAACACAGCCATGTAAGCGAAGGGCCATTTGTGGCCATTAACTGTGGCGCAGTGCCTGGGGAGCTTTTAGAGTCAGAATTATTTGGCCATAAAAAAGGCGCATTTACAGGGGCGGTGAAAGATCACCAAGGTTTATTTCAGCAAGCTCAAGGCGGCACCTTATTTTTAGATGAAATTGGCGATATGCCGCTTAATTTACAAGTTAAGTTACTGCGTGTACTACAAGAAAAAACCATACGCCCGGTGGGCTTTCAAGAAGAAATTCCTATTGATGTGCGTATTGTATCGGCCACTCACAAAAATTTACCCGATGCGATTAGCAATCAACAATTTAGGGAAGATTTATACTACCGCCTAAATGTTGTTAATTTAAAATTACCGCCGCTGTGTGAGCGCCGAGAAGACATAAGTCTGCTCGCTCAGCACTTTAGCGCAAGTATTGCTAAACGTATGAACCAAAAAGAAAAGCGCTTTGCAAACGATGCCATGCATGCGCTGGTACGTTACGACTGGCCTGGGAATATTCGCCAGTTACAAAATGTTGTAGAGCAAGTGGTCGCATTGAGCGCCAGCGAGGTAATTTCTGCGCACTTAGTGTTAAACGCACTTAACTCAAACCAAGCCAGTGCAGAGCCGCTTTCTCTAAATGATGCCAAAAAAGAGTTTGAGCGCGATTATGTAATAAACACCCTCAAAATGGCCGGCGGTAACGTAGCCGAAGGCGCAAAGCTTGCCAAACGTAATCGTTCGGATTTTTATAAGTTAATAAAAAAACACAATATTGATGTCGATAATTTAGTGTAATTTAAGAGTAAGGTTATTAAATGCAGTTATTTATGGTGTATCTGGGCGGGCGAATTCAAGGCTGCCACATAGAAATGCACGATATTCGCTTTGTCGTAGGGCAAAGCATTGAGCAAACCTACTCAAAGCTAAAAAGCCAATGGGTGGGCGATAAAAACAATGTGCATATGGACAGCTACATGGCAATTAACCATATCGACGGTTATAAAGTAGAAGTTGTTGATACCTACGTTGAGCAAAATAAGCAGCTGTATTTTGTTAATTTAGGCGCTTACAGAAGTGACTCTATGGCTGAGCAACACGACTTTGCATTGTATGTTGCCAGTAGTGCTGCAGAGGCCAAGGAGCGCGCTAAAAGCGATTTGCTTGCAGGCCTTAGCCATATTCATAAAGATGATTTACATGATGTAGATGACTGCTTTGCTGTAGACCTGCTCGACAGCCAACTAAATATTAAGCTTACGCCAAGTGGGCATGCTCAACCAATAAAACCAGATTGGTTTGGGTATTATATTCTTTAACAGTAAAATTAAGAGTCTTGCTCGCTTTGCTCATTGGCTTCGCTTTTAGCTGCCATTTTAAATGCCACAATAACTAGGCCAAACATCGCAAAGGGCAGCGCTGCCAACATGTATTCAACCATGTTGCTATCTTGAAAGTTAGCCTGTAGTAAAAAGTGACCCGCCACGCACATTACAATAACCACAAGTAATATAGGCAGTAGCATAAGTTCTTTTTTTGATGAATGATTTTTCATTGAGTATAAGGCTATGGCTTAAAATAAAGCGCTATTGTAATGAGCTTATTTAAGCTTGGCAAACTATGGTGATTTTAATGGTATGATCGACATCAAATAACCACCCAGTGTGATTAGGATAAACAGTGAAACACAACCTTAAGCAAGTTTACCTTGTTGGTGGCGCGGTACGCGACCAGCTACTTAATATAGCATCAAAAGATAACGACTATGTTGTTATAGGCGAAACACCCCAAACTATGGAGTCGCTTGGTTTTGTGCCTATAGGAAGTGATTTTCCGGTTTATTTACACCCAAAAACAAAAGAAGAATACGCCTTGGGTCGCACCGAGCGAAAAAGCGGTAAAGGCTATACCGGCTTTGTGGTAGATGCCAGCCCTAATGTCACCCTTGAAGAAGATTTAGCACGGCGCGATTTAACCATAAACTCAATGGCACTTGATGAAAGCGGCACCGTTATTGACCCTTTCAATGGCCAAAGCGATTTACACAATAAAATACTGCGCCACACCACAGAAGCCTTTGTAGAAGACCCGGTAAGGGTATTACGCATAGCGCGTTTTTTAGCACGCTACGGAAGCGAATGGCGTATTCACCCAAGTACTTATGCATTAATGCGCGAGCTTAAAAACAAAGGTGAGCTTAATCATTTAGTGCCCGAGCGCGTATGGCTCGAAACCGAAAAAGCGCTGGGTGAAAAACACCCTGAACTGTATTTTCAAGCATTACATGGCTTAGGTATTTTCCCTGAAATAGAGAGTATGCAAGGGGTGCCGCAACCTGCAAACCACCATCCTGAAGGCGATGTGTTTGTTCATACTATGTTGGTACTTAGGCGCGCTGCCGATTTAAATTTTAATTTAGAAACACGGTTTGCGGCATTAACCCATGATTTTGGTAAGGCCCCGAGCTTTAAAAAACGCGGTAATTTGCGCGGCCACGAACGCGAAGGGGTAGCCGTAGTCGAAAAGTTTTGTGAGCGTTTAAAAGTGCCTAATCGTTTTCGCGATATTGGCGTACTCACCAGCGATAATCACACCTTATGCCATACGCTTGAGCAATTAAGGCCACAAACGATTCATAAATTAATCGTCACTAATTTAAATGCTTTAGTGCACCCAGAGCGATTTATTGCGTTTACCCAAGCATGCCAATGTGATGCGCAAGGGCGCGGAGAAACACTCGTAAATAAGCCCTATCCGCAAGGGGCTAAACTGCGTGCAATTTTTAATGAATTACAAAAAATGGATAAAAAGCAGGTAGTACAAACTGCACTTAAAAATGGCAAAAAAGGCCCAGAAATAGGCGAAGAGGTAAAACTGGCAGAAATAAACTGCATCAAAGCATTTTTACAAAACGAGCAAGCAACGCAATAGGCAATACCCTAGCTGAGGTATTCTGACACGCCTTCGTTTTTAACTTGTTCTGGCTGTCGTAAGTTTTTATATGTAGAGGTGGCAGGCTCTGAAGGCAAGCTAGGTGCTTGCTCTTGGGGCCTGTATAGATCAAAAATAAATTCGATCTCTTCACGCTCAAGTGGGTTGTTCATGATCTATTCTCCTTAATTAGCGTTCAGGGTATGGCCGTTTGACTGAATTAAAAGTGAATAGTTACATTTTAAGTTGTAGTAAATTGTAATCGATGTGCAAAAAATAAGGGCGACTCAGTAGGGCGCCACTTTATGCACAGCTTAGCTTTGTAAAGGCAGGGTTACTTTAAACACCACGCCATTACCGCGCTCGTTGTTTTGCGCAGTGACACTGCCTTTGTGGTAATCACACACCAGCCTTACAATATAAAGCCCTAAACCTAAGTGCGGTTGCTGCTGCATTTGCTGGCTACGCACCGACACCATAGAATCAAAAATATGCTCAGTTAGCCCTTCAGGCAGGGCAGGGCCTGTATTACTCACTGCTAATATTGCTTTATTTTCGCTCTGCTTAAGACCTACATTAATAGCTGTATTTGCTTCACTAAATTCCAGCGCATTATTAATAAGCTTATCAAGTAGCTGAGCTATAAATTCGGGAGCACCTTGCATAGGTAAAGGGCTTTGGCATACATCAAGCTCAAATAACTGCTCAGGGTAAGTGAGCTGGTAGCCTTGCATACAGCCATTAATTACTTTTTGTAAATCAAACGGCTCGCTCTCGTTGCTTTGAATGCTTTGTTCAAGGCGCGTGGCTTCGCTCATGGTGGTTATTATTTTACCTAAGCGCTCAACCCCTTCACTCGCTCGCTCTAGGTATTTTTGGCTAAGCTCATTTTGCTCCAAGCTTTGTAGGTTTTCTAAAGAAGAGCGAACCACAGCCACCGGTGTACGTAGCTCATGAGATAACCGCGATGACATATTTTCTAAATAATTAGTGTACCCGCCTAAGCGGCCAACAATATTGGCAAAACTTCGTGAAAGGTCGCCTATTTCATCGTTTGAGTCGCTGTAATTAATACTGCCGGTAATGCGCCCTTGGGCATCAATAGCTTGCTCTGCGGTGTCGCGCAGTCGCCTAATACGGCTCGAAATACGCGAGGCAAAAAAGAACAACGTAACGGTACCAATTAGCATCACCGCTAAAATAACGTTAAAAAGCTTTTCCAGCGATTTATTACGCAGGGTGCGAACACCGTTAGTGGTTTCCTCGGCGATTACTGCGCCAATCACTTTATCTTCTATCCAAATAGGGTAAGCCGCCGATAAAATAACGGCTTTACTGTCGGGCGTTAACCGCCAAGACGACGCTGGTTGCCCCTTCAGTGCCTTAGCTAAATGCGTGCCCTGCATTGAGGCAACATCGTGCAGGGTATCTAAAAATTCGTTCTCTGGGCGAGTTAAAATTTTATAATAAAGCGGGTGCAAATACGTTTGCTCAAAGCGTTGCCAGGCATTTTTAGGCGGCTGGTTTTTAAGACCGTCGGCCCATACGCCATCGGCATTTTGAATTGTGCCCGACTGCGCTAATACGCGATGATGATTATCAACCACCCAAATACGGCTACCACTGTGACCCATACCTTTTAAAATTCGGTTAATTTCTGGTGAGGGCACCAATACCGAGCCTAAATCGCTTGGGTTATTTAAATTAGAGGTCGACATTGTTTTAAAATCGAGCGGCGCTTTTTTTGTGTCAATATCGATCACGGCAAAGCCTAGCTTGTTACCAAGCATATTTATAGGAAAGCGCAGCTCTACGTTATATCCCGATTCAGTGCGTATAAAATAGCCCTGAATTTTTGTAAACGGTGTTTTGGTATTAGCATCAAACGCATTTACCCAGCCATCTTGGCGTGGGGCAATAATGTACGTATTAAAATCTCCGGCTGGGCTTTTTAGGCCAATTATTAAATGGTCGTTATTAGTAATGCTTAAACTATTTTTAGCACGATATACAAGGTGATCGTCAGTTACTTTAAACACGGCATATAAATAGTTATCAAATTTTCCAACCATATGATCAAACGATAAATCCTCAGCTTTATGTTCCTTGTCTGCTTTTTGTAAATAGCGTTTATCGTAATGCCAAAAGAGTGGTTGATAGCTTTGCCAGTCGCTCAGTTTGCCATCGAGTTGAATGGCGTTTTTAAGATTGTACGCATATAAGTCGCGCCCTTTTACTACCTGGTCTAAAAAATTGGTTTGCTCATCAAAAAGTGCTGGGCGCTCATGCAGGGCGGTGGCGAGCGCCCGTGTGGTGCCTACGAGGGTTTTTTCTTGGCCTTGGCGTAAAAACTTTTCCATTTCCCACACGTACTCGTAGCCAAGCCAAGGCAGTAAAAACAAAAAACACGACAGTAATATAAATTTACTGCGCAGGCCAAATCGTAACATTAGCGTTGTTCCCACCTGTAGCCCATGCCGTACACCGTATCTATGCAGTCAAAGTTGTTATCAAGGGCGATAAACTTTTTACGAATGCGTTTTACATGCGAAGTGATAGTGCTGTCGTCTACGTAAATTTTTGCATCGCTCATTAAATCGTTACGGCTTTTTACATGGCCTGGGCGCTGCGCAAGTGAGTGCAACATCCAAAATTCGGTCACGGTTAAATCAACCAATTGCTGCTGCCAAAATACTTGCATGCGCTGGGTGTCGAGCGTTAACTGGCCGCGTGTAATTAATGCATTGGCATCGGCGGGTTGCTCAAGCGCTTCCATGCGTCTAAATAGCGCGCCTATTCTGGCAGCCAAGTGGGCTAAGCTAATATCTTTTGTTAGGTAGTCATCGGCGCCCATACGCAGGCCACACACGGTATCTATTTCGCTATCGCGGGCGGTTAAAAAAATAATAGGCAGTGTTTTAGAAAGCGTACGCAAGGTTTGGCAAAGTAAAAAACCGCCGTCTATTTCGTGGCCTAAACCAATATCAACAATGGCTAAATCGGGTAGGGCGTCTTTAAATGCAATCTCTGCGCTGACACGGTTAGCAAAACCACTTACCTGGTAACCTTGGGCGCTAAGCATTTCAATATAGTTTTCGCGGATGGCGGTTTCATCTTCAATGATGGCTATTTTTTTCATTCTACTCACCCTTATTTATTTTAAAACGCACTATATCGAAGTTTTTCAGTTATGTACGCTCAAAAAGGCAATTGCCATTTTTTTGCCACAATTGCTCAGCGGTTTGCCATTTTTGCTCCCCTTTGTTGCCACTTGCAGCTGTTTTAATACAACCATCAAAACAAAACATCACAAATTAAAACAAGTTTAAGGATTACATTATGAAGAAGACATTAATCGCATTAACGCTAGTAGCCACAGTGTGTACACCTGCATTTGCCGCAGCCGCTAACACCCCTTCTAAAGAAGCACATAAAGAAACTGCCATCGGCTTAGGTACTGGCGCCATTATTGGTGGTGTCGTTGGTGGGCCAATTGGTGCTTTTATTGGCGCATTTGCCGGGGGCTTAATTGGTGATTCAAAAGTAGCTGATGACAAAATTGCCCAGCAGCAGAGAGCAATAACAGTGATGCAGCAAAAAACCAGTGACTACCAACAGGTACTTAATCAAAACAATAGGCTAGAGCAGCAGTTAGATGTACTAACTAATCAAAATGAGCAGTTAACACAATCGCAAATAAATAACTTACTTGCCATGACAGTACAATTTAAAACCGGCTCAAGTGCTATTGCCCCGCACTTTGCTACGCAGTTAGACCAGCTTGTGGTGCTGTTAAAAAATCAGCCGCAACTAGCATTAGATTTAAGTGGCTTTGCCGATCAGCGCGGTGATGAGCAAGCGAATCTTTTATTGTCTAAAAAACGTGTAAACGCAGTGCAAAGTTACCTTATAAAGCACGGTATTAACCATACACGTTTAAGTGCGCACGCTTTTGGCGAGCAACAAACATTAGCGCGCAGCAATACCGTAGAAGATAACTTTTTTGATAGACGCGTAACACTTAGCACTCGCTCAATAAACCCAGTAAATGGCCAAACGGCAAGTAACTAAAGCCACTTTTATTTGAGTAAAGTTAAGCGTTCGATGGAGTGATTTTATGTTGAGTAACCCAACCAAAATGCTTACTAAAGTAAGCATTTTTATTTTCTTAGTGGCTGTGCTTCTGGTTAGTTTTAATAGCCGTGCACAGTCGCCCAAGCTTGAACTTTTTGACAGCAGCGGCGCATCTGTCGCGCCGGCAATTATATTAAAAAGCGATGCTAGCATGACCCTAACCGGGCTGATAAATCACGTGGTTGTTAAGCAAACTTATCAAAACGATAATCCGTTTGCGGTAAATGCGCGTTATGTGTTTCCGCTACCTGATGAAAGCGCCGTGCATGCGATGACGATGCGCATAGGTGAGCGAGTCATAAAAGGCCAAATAGATAAAAAAGTAGAGGCCGAAAAAAAGTATCAGGCAGCTAAAAATGCTGGCAAGCAAGCCGCACTTGTACGCCAGCAGCGCGCTAATATGTTTATTACTAACGTGGCAAATATAGGCCCTGGCGAGCAAATTGTGATAGAGCTTGAATACCAAGAGATCATTGATTACAGCAATGGCACATTTGCTATTCGCTTCCCAAGTACCATTACGCCGCGCTATCACACAATAAGCGCAAATATTGAAGCTGAGCAAACTAGCCTAACCCATGCTCCTCAGGGGTGGTTAAGCCCTGTGTATAGCAAAACGCAGCACAGCGAAGCGCCAAGCAGCCAATTTAGTTTAAATATTGATATAGATGTAGGCTTAGAGCTTGTAGATATAACGTCTAAATTTCATCGTGTTGAAGTAAAAACCCCGGCCTTTGGGCAATATACGGTTGCTTTAAATGAGCAAACGGGGGCTAATCGCGACCTTGTACTTGAGTTTAAACCGCTGCAAAAAGAAAGCGCACAAGCAGCATTTTTTACCCAGCAGTTTGAAAACGGCGACCGGTACGGGCTTGCTATGCTAATGCCGCCAGCAGATCACTTTACACAAACGCAGCGCCTACCTCGCGAAATGGTGTTTGTTGTAGATACCTCAGGCTCTATGCACGGGCAATCTATGGAGCAAGCTAAAAAGGCCCTGTTTTATGCGCTGTCTTTGCTTGATAGCGACGACAGTTTTAACATTATTGGCTTTGATAACGTGGTTACCCCCATGAGCGATAAACCCCTTATTGCTAGTGACTTTAACTTACGCCGCGCTGAGCGCTTTATTTATAGCCTAGAGGCCGACGGTGGTACCGAAATACAAGGTGCACTTGATGCGGTACTTGATGGCAGCAGTTTTGAAGACTTTGTACGCCAAGTGGTGTTTTTAACGGATGGCAGTGTAAGTAACGAAGATGCCTTATTTAAAAATATTCAGCGTAAATTGGGTGATAGCCGTTTATTTACTGTAGGCATTGGCAGTGCCCCCAATAGCTTTTTTATGCGTCGCGCAGCTGATATAGGTAAAGGGTCATTTACGTTTATTGGCAGCACAAATGAGGTACAGCCTAAAATGCAGCAGTTATTTGATAAGCTTGCTCATCCTGCGATCACTAATTTAGCACTGCGCGATGAAAGCAATCACAGTTTAGATTTTTGGCCATCTCCCTTGCCCGATTTATATTTTGGCGAGCCAATAATGGTGGCTATAAAACTAAATGATACAAATCAAATTACGCTTAGTGGGCAAACCGCTCAAGGCCCTTTAAATATAAAACTAAGCGCACAAAATAGCGCTAACGCAAAAGGGATTGATAAGCTGTGGGCGCGCCAAAAAATTAAATCGTTGCTTTTGTATAATGACCGTCAGTCAGTTAAAAATGAGGTGCAAGGGCTTGCGCTCACACATCAACTACTGAGCCCGTTTACTGCTTTTATAGCTATTGAGCATACTCAAATTAACGAGCCTGCAAAGCAAACGGCACTGGCTAAGAACGCAGCGCCACAAGGACTGGCTATGCGTTTACCACAAACCGATGGGCAAAGCCGACTGTACATATTGCTGGGCTGTATTTTATTACTTGGTTATGGCGCGTTTAAAATAAACCGAGGGCTTAAATGAATAAGTGGCTAAGTGCGGGCTTATTAATCGCCGGGCTGGGGCTGTTTTCTCATGGTGCTTATATGCAAGCCAAGGCATGGCTTGCCCAAGTATTAATAGAGCAGGCCTGGCAAGAGGCGCTTATTACGCCACACGCTCGCGTTAAACCGTGGTTTTACGCCGACAGCTTTGTAACCGCGCAGCTTAACTGGCCTGTGCATAATAAAGTGCTTAGCGTTTTAGCTGGGGCAAGTGGTCGTAATTTAGCATTTGCACCAAGCCACTTTTTGCCAGGGGCAAAGCTTGGAGATAAACATGGCGGTGCGTTAATAGCGGGTCACAACGATACCCACTTTGCATTTTTAAAACACACCAAAGTGGGTGAAACGTTTACGCTGCAGCTGCAAAGCGGCGTAATACAGCATTATAAAGTGAAGGGGATTGAGGTTATTCATCAATCCCAGCAGGCGTTTTTACAAACCCCAGGCCTTTATTTATTAACCTGTTACCCTTTTGACTCGCTGGCATCAGGTACTGATTTAAGATGGCTTGTATCGGCTGAGTTGATAGGGTCATCGCCAGCGTCATTAAGCGGTATATCTACTACCAGCTCTTGATGTCGTTGGCTTATCATCACCCCTGCAAAAACAACAAATATACTCACCCATTGCCAAAAATCGAGTACTTCACCCAAAATAATGGCCGATAAAATAAGCGTAAAAATAGGGATTAAATTTGAATAAGCTGCAGCCGTTAATACCGACACTTTGCCAATTGCATAGTTATACATACCATAGCCACCTAAGGTGACAAACGAGCCTAAATACAAAATGCTCATAAGGGCGGTTAGGTCATGCTGGTTTTCGCTTGGTAAGTCGATAAAAAATAAAAACGGTGCAAAAAACACACTGCCGCTTATGCCTTGTAAAGCAATTAGCGTTAACGGCGAGTAGCGATTGGCCAAGTGCTTAATGCTAATGGTGTAAAACGCCGCGCATACCATGGCCATAAGCTCTAAAAAGTTACCCAATAATGGATTAGGGGCCTGATCGGTATTTGGTGAAAGCAACGTAAGTAAAATACTGCCGCCAATACACAGGGTAAACCCAATCACAATGGCTTTACTTATATACTCTTTAAGCATAAAAAACGCCATCAATGCCACAATAATAGGCAAACACGAAACAATAACCCCCGCCTGAGAGGCCGAGGTGTATTCCATTGCGTGGCCTTCAAATAAAAAGTACAAGCATGGCTCTGCGAGCGACATACCTAATAAGTACTTCCAATCGCCTTTTAAATACTCAAACCTAATTACATAACGCCATAAACAAAGCGATAAAACTAAGGTGGTTAGCATGCGTAAAAATATAACTAGTGCAGGGTCGTAAACGGCAATAGCATATTTAAGTGCAATAAAGGAGCTACCCCATAAAAAGGTGGCAATAATTAGGCATAAACTGGCTGGCATAAATGAAATTTTATCAAATTAAATTAACGCCGATCCTAGCATGAATAATTTTAACTTGTTCAAAAATACCGAGCTGGTATAAGTTTATTTATCTTTCATTTTAATAGTAAATAATAATGCGTAGGGAACAGGTAATTGTTGTTAAGCTTGGTACAAGTGTACTAACCGGCGGCACCGATAAGTTAGATAAAGCCCATATGGTTGAGCTGGTTCGCCAATGTAGCGAACTTAAAAAGCAAGGCCACCAAGTTATATTAGTATCAAGTGGCGCGGTTGCTGCGGGTCGCGAACAACTTATTAAACCCTGTGGCCGCGGCCTAATAGATAAACAAATGTTGGCAGCCGTAGGGCAAGGTCAGCTTATACATATTTGGCAAAGCTTATTTGCCTTGTATGGCATAAACGTAGGGCAAATGCTGCTTACCCGTGCAGACGTAGATGACCGTGAACGCTATTTAAATGCGCGCGATACCTTAAATGCGTTATTAAGCCACGATGTTGTGCCTATTATTAATGAAAACGACGCGGTAGCAACCGCTGAAATAAAAGTAGGCGATAACGATAATTTATCGGCGCTGGTGGCTATTTTAGCTAATGCCAACAAGCTATTACTGCTTACTGATCAAGAAGGTTTATTTACCAGCGATCCGCGCACAAATACCGACGCAAAACTGATTGACGAAGTCACTCATATAAACGATGAGTTACGCCAACTGGCTGGTGGTAGCGGTACAAGTTTAGGCACCGGCGGTATGGCCACAAAACTACAAGCCGCCGACGTAGCAAGGCGCGCAGGGGTAGAGGTTATTATTGCAAAAGGCGCTGGCAACAACGTTATTTTAAAATGCATGAGTGAGCAATTACCCGGTACGCGGTTTTTAAAACTTACTGCGCCAAAAGATGGCCGTAAAAAATGGCTAATGGCAGGGCCTAAAAGTACCGGCCAAATTATGATTGATAAAGGGGCTATTTCGGCGCTACAAAACAAAGGGGCAAGCCTGCTGGCAAAAGGCATAACCAATGCGTTTGGCCGTTTTGAGCGTGGCGACTTAATAGATTTAATAGACGCCAACAACCAAGTTATTGCACGAGGGTTAACACGTTTTAACCAGGTTGAAGTAAATAAAATTAAAGGTGCTCATTCAGAGCAAATAGGCGAACTACTCGACTTTGATAGTGGCGCTGTGGTGCTACACAGAGACGACTTAGTTTTGTTTTAGCTATTTTAAATAGCGCGTATTGGTTATTAGTATTGCGGCCGTATATTCGGTATTTAAGCAAGGCAGGACCTATGTTGTGTTTAGTATAACTGGTTGTACAAAAACATAAATACAAAGCATAAATGCAAAGCATAGGCTGTTTGAGGCTCTGCTGTATTTAAGTTATTAAATAACAGCGCAGTAGTTATTGAGCTCACTAAGTTACTAAGCTCGCGCTACGATTTAATAGCGCTTAGCTAAAACAAACTTTAATCCACATAGCTCAATGCGACCTAATTCAAAAGTATTGGTTAATTAATTAGCAAAGTTGATGGTTTTGTCTAAACTGATTGAAGTTAAAACAGTTTAGGCAAACTAATGAAGGCAAACAATTGCGGGCACGAATGGATAATCAGTCTAACTCAGCAAGAAGAAGAAAGTGATTTAGATGCATCATTAGCGCAGATTATTGGCGACCTACTCGAAGTTGAAAATTTTGCTATTTATATTAATAAGCACTTTAGTGCGCAATTACCGCCTACGCTAATAAACACCCACACCCGCCTTGAAGTATTAGAGTCTAACGAAGCCTTAGCGCTGCTTAATAAAGTAACCCAAAACAAAATAAGAGTAAGCCGTGCCTTAGGTGTAGTAACTACGTATGTGCCAGTGTATTACTTTGGTAAAGTAATTGGCATATTACTAATAGAAACCACAAAAGAGTTAGCGCAAACCACCACAATGCTCGCCGTGCATATTTTAAATATTTATGCCAACCAGCTAGGGCTATTACATAAATCGCGGTTAGACCCTTTAACCGAGCTTTTAAATAGACAAACCTTTGATAAAAAAGTGATCGAAATTGTCTCAGGCAAAGGCTTTTTATTACCCCGTGATGATACCAACGAAAAGCGACGATGGTATTTAGCCATTGCAGATATCGATCACTTTAAACGCGTAAACGACAGCTACGGCCATGTAATAGGCGATGAAGTTATTTTACTTGTGGCGCGGTTGTTAAAAAATAACTTTAGGCTAGAAGACTACGTATTTAGGTATGGTGGCGAAGAGTTTGCAGTGTTATTTCAAACCAAAACCGAGGCACAAGCACATATAGCACTTAACCGTTTACGCTCAAATATTGCTGAGTATCCTTTTCCGCAAGTTGGGCAGCTTACAATAAGTATTGGCTTTTTAGAGCTGGCAAGTATTGATACTGTATCTAGTATCGTAAACCAAGCCGATATGGCGCTGTATCATTCTAAAAATAGCGGCCGTAATAAAGTGACTGCTTATAGCGAGCTTGAGGTAAATGAAGAAGTGACCACCGATAATAGTATTGAGCTTTTTTGATTGTAAATTTGTGCTAAAATCTGGCTCCTTAAATTGTTGTAGGCAGGCACAAAACATGAAATTCGTTCGTTGGTTTTTAGGTTGTATAATTTTATTCTTTAATTTTGTATTTACTCCTCGCAGTAAAAAGCGTGCAAGCGATGTGCAAGCGCAGCTTGATCAGCAAACCTCACAATTTAAACTTTATCAATTTAAAGCATGCCCGTTTTGCGTAAAAGTACGCCGTGCAATTAAGCGCGAAGGCTTAAAAATAGAAACGCGTGATGCAAAAAATAATCAACAATTTCGTCAAGAGCTGTTAGAGCAAGGCGGCAAAATTAAAGTGCCATGCCTTCGTATAGAAAAAAATGGCCAAGTAGAGTGGCTATACGAATCTAACGATATTATTGCTTACTTAAACAAAGTAGCGGCTTAAACGACCCCCTTAATTTTTATCTCACTTATTAAAAGAGACATTATCATGACAATCCGTACTCGTGTTGCCCCATCTCCAACAGGTGACCCGCATCTTGGCACCGCTTATATTGCTTTATTTAACTACTGTTTTGCTAAACAACAAGGCGGCGAGTTTGTGCTTCGTATTGAAGATACAGACCAAGTTCGTAGCACGCCAGAGTCAGAACAAGCGATTATGGATAGCTTACGTTGGTTAGGTCTTGAGTGGGATCATGGCCCTGACGTAGGTGGTGAATTTGGCCCTTACCGTCAATCAGAGCGCAGCGATTTATACAAAAAATACGCACACCAATTAGTTGAGCAAGGTAAAGCATTTTACTGTTTTGCAACCAGCGAAGAGCTTGACCAAATGCGTGAAGAGCAAATGGCAGAAGGTCTGCGCCCTAAATACGACGGCCGTGGCTTAAACCACACCGAAGATGAAATTAAAGCAAACCTAGCCGCAGGCAAGCCTTACGTTATTCGTATGAAAATACCAAGCGAAGGCACTTTTAAATTTAACGACTACCTACGCGACGAAATTGAGATCCCGTGGGAAAACGTAGACATGCAAGTGCTATTAAAAGCCGATGGTTTCCCTACGTACTTTTTAGCAAACGTAGTGGATGACCACCACATGCAAATAAGCCATATTTTCCGTGGCGAAGAGTGGATTAACTCAGCACCTAAACTATTAAAACTTTACGAAGATTTAGGTTGGGAAGCACCCGTACTAGGGCATTTACCACTACTGCGTAACCCTGATAAATCAAAGCTTTCTAAGCGTAAAAACCCAACTTCTATTAATTACTATAAAGAAATGGGTTACCTACCAGAGGCCGTGCTTAACTACTTAGGCCGTATGGGTTGGTCAATGCCAGATGAGCGTGAAAAATTCACTCTTAACGAGATGATTGAACACTTCGACATGAAGCGTGTATCACTTGGTGGCCCAGTATTTGATGTTGATAAGCTTAGCTGGTTAAACGGCATGTGGATCCGCGAAAACCTAACAGACGAAGAGCTTGTGCAGCGCTTTGTTGATTGGAAGTTTAATGGCGAAATGCTAGCTAAAGTATTACCAGAAGCTAAAACGCGCATTAATACGCTTTCGGACATGGTTGATTTAGCAGGGCATTTTGTAGGCGGCATTCCAACTTACGACCCAGCACTGTTAACGGCGGGCAAAGCTGACGAAAATGTAATACGCCAAGCGCTACAGTTTTTTGTATGGCAGCTTGAAGGTTTACGTAGTTTTGATAAGCCAGCTATTTTTGCTATTGCAAAAGAAGTTGCTACATTCCACGAGCTTAAAATTAAAGACTTTTTAGAGCCAATATTTGTAGCAATCACAGGTAAAACATCATCTACCTCTGTGCTTGATGCAATGGAAATTTTGGGCTCAGACTTATCACGTGCGCGTTTACGTGTAGCGCTTGCTCATTTAGGCATTTCTAAAAAGCAGGCTAAAAATATTGAGCGTGCGTACCGCACATACCCAAGTGCATAATCTTTAGTCATACTTTATAAAAAGCCGAGCTTATTAATTAAGCTCGGCTTTTTTGTTTCAGGCCGTTTGGCTATATGTCATCGCGTTTTGATATTGTTTAGCGCAAGCCGTGGCACTTTAGCAAATGCTACAATGCTGCATGTAAATTAAAAGGAGGCAGCATGATTGCACCTGTAAAAAACAAAGCTTTATTTAGCAGTAATGCCTTTTCAATAAACCTAGTTACTTACCCTACACATCACAGTGTGATGAACCATATAGATCCAGTACAGCAAGGGCGCTACTACAAACTTAATTTTGTACTAGTAAAACCTAAAGCTGGTGGGGTTTTTAAATGCTCAAAATGCATTATTAATTGGTTTAACCGGGTGTATTTATTTAGACCCGACAAATACGAGCATAGCGTATCTAAAATTGAGTCGGGAAAGCGCGTACTACTTAGCTTCTCGCTTAATATATAATTTATTAATAGTCGTAGGCCTGTCCGCTGCATAAAACAGACAGGTCACAATACGATACAGAGATTTCGCTACAAGAATTTATAGTAAAGGCGTTACCGCCTCTGCGCATTGCATCTGCTTTAAGTAAATCTATAGCATTTGATTTTAAGCGATTGTAGCTTATATTATTGTCGCCTCTACCGTCGCCATTGCAGCTTTCGCCTTCAATTCGGCCTAAAAGTGTGGCGCCACTTTCGTGTGCTTCTTGGTCGCTATAAAACTGTTGTAAATCTCGTTTTTTAACGTACGTACCAATTTCCTCAGATAAAACATCGTTATCTATATCGGTATGAAAAGTCACGCTAGAACATCCAGCCAAAGTAGTGAGTACGCTTATTACTGCAAAAACACGTAACATAATAATTAGTCCCTTATTTAGTTTGGTACCTAAATTACTAACTAAAACAGGTGTGCGCAACATTTACTCTTAAGTTAATTGTATGAATTTGTAAGTGATTCGACCTCTCTTTAAATTTTTTCTGGTAGTATGGGCAGGTTATAAGCAGTTTAAGCAGTGAACAATCTATGTTAAGTCCTTACTTTCAGCAGCATGCTGATTATGTTTCTATCTCTCGTGAGCAAGGGTGTCGTTTCGCAAAGTGCGTTGCCGATGATTACAACCCACTTCATGACAAAGATGCCAAAAAGTTTTGCGCGCCAGGAGACTTACTTTTTTCTTTAGTGTTAGACCGCTACGGTATAAGTGAGCGAATGGAATTTACCTTTGCCGGTATGGTTGATGAAAACACCAAACTTAATTTCCCAGAAGGGGATGACGAGTTTGATGTAACCAACGGCGACAAAGTAATTTTAAAGGTAAAACGCGAAGGTAAAACCAGCAAATGCCCAACACTTACAAACAGCTTAATAAAAAACTATGTTGAGTTTTCTGGTGCTGCATTTCCGCACGTAATTATTCCGCTAATGGGTAAGCAAAATGTAATGATTAACCCAGCGCGCCCTATGGTTATTTACGAGTCGATGATCATTAACCTTGATAACATCAATATTCAAGCGCCAACGCTTGAGTTTGCTGAGCCAAGTTTTGAGTACACGGGTAAGCGCGGCAAAATTACCTTGCGCTTTAATTTACTAGAAAACGGCGAAAAAGTGGGTTTTGGTGAAAAGCACATGGTGGTGTCGGGTATTCGTGAATACTGCCAAGCAACGGTCGATGACTTAATCGCGTTTTATAATGAGCGAAAAGCCACCTTAAAACCGGTTTAAAACGTTATTAAATTATAATACCTATCCGCAATAATACTTAATCATTTTTAGGGGCTAAAAGTGTTACTATCTGCGTTAAAAAATTCTCATTTAGAACAACTAAATAGCGAATTTTTTGCCTAGCTATCAACACGTTTATCTGTCCTCAAAATAGACCACTTAATTAAGCGGATTGGTATAAAAAGGGCGCTAAATACATTGTTATTTAGCGCCTTTTTTATTGGTGTAGGGAACACAACTAAGCTGAATACTTTTCTGAGCTGGTTAATTTACGCAGTACCGTAATATGCGTACAATAGCGCTCTTTGTTATTTTAAAGCTAAGCCTATGTCTGCCACATCGTTCTCATCTCTTAAACTCGATTCGTTATTACTAACCGCAATTGAGCAAAATAATTACACCACGCCTACCGCAATTCAGGTTAAAACTATTCCGCACATATTAGCGGGCAGCGATGTAATGGGCAGCGCGCAAACAGGCACAGGTAAAACAGCCGCCTTTGTATTACCACTACTACATAAGCTTTTAAATACACCAAAAAAAGATGAGCCAGGCATAGCTCGAGTGGTTATTTTAACGCCCACGCGTGAGCTTGCTCAGCAAGTGTTTGCAAGCTTTGAAAAATACGCCCAAGGCACAAATATTCAAGGCGCTTTAGCGTATGGCGGTGCAAGTATTGGCCCGCAAATTAAAGCGCTTAAAACGGCGCAAGTGATAGTCGCAACGCCTGGGCGTTTACTTGATCATATTGTTAAAGGCAGTGTGGTGCTTTCAAGTGTTGATTCGTTAGTATTTGATGAAGCCGACCGTATGCTGGATATGGGCTTTATTGATGAAATAAAACGTATTTTGCGCCACATTCCGGGCGATCGCCAAACCTTATTGTTCTCAGCCACATTCGATGACAGCGTGTTTGAGCTGAGTAAAAAACTACTTAAAAACCCCGAGCTGATTGAAGTTGATAAACGTAACTCAGCCGCCGTTGAAGTAGAGCAAGTTATTTACGCAGTTGATGAAGAGCGAAAGCGTGAGCTTGTATCGCACATGATTGGCATGAAAAACTGGCGCCAAGTACTTATATTTACACGTACCAAACAAATGGCCGATAAACTTGCCAAAGAAATGTGTAAAGACGGCTTAAAAACTGAGTCTATCCATGGCGATAAATCTCAAGGTGCACGCGACCGTGCATTACAAAACTTTAAAGAAGGCACAACGCGGGTTTTAGTTGCCACCGATGTAGCTGCCCGCGGTTTAGATATTCCAGCGCTTAAATACGTAATAAACTTTGAGCTACCTTACATAGCAGAAGATTACGTACACCGAATTGGCCGTACGGGGCGCGCTGGCGAGCAAGGCCTTGCCATGTCGCTGGTAAGTATTGACGAGCAATGGTTATTGGAAGAAATTGAAGTGCTACTGGACACCCGTTTAGCACCACAATGGCTAGAAGGTTACGAGCCTGATTTAAACAAGCCCCCTAAAGATAACCGTAAAAACACCAACAAAGCGCGTAAAGATCGCGATAAAAAGCGCATTACCGGGCAAAGAGCACCAAGTAAACGCCGCAGAAAGTAGCCTTAAACATATTTATTTGGCTATACTAAGGCCACTAAATAGCTGAGGTATAGTTATGTTTGAAACAGATCAGTGGGCGTTTTCTGGTGTCGATGGCCAAATATCGTTACATAAATGGCAAAAAACCATTGATCTTATTACGGGGCTTTTTTCGGCCCCCTCTGGTTATATAGTTCAGGCTACTAGTAAAGGTTATCGTGTAGTTATTAGAGCTAATGAAGGTGGCTCACACTTTGAAACCAACCCTATACTCCCTCCCGAAACTCCCTTATTTTGTAAATATGTAGCCGAAAACAACAACACTTTGTATGTTAGCGATACCCGCAGCGATACGCAGTGGAATACCATGCCCGAGGTTATTGAAGATGGCGTTGAATCCTACCTAGGCTTGCCAATTCACTGGCCTGAAGGTGAAGTATTTGGCACCTTATGTTTAAAAGATTCAAAAAAAACCAGTTACACCGATGAATATTTTGAGCTAATAGAGCAGCTTCGTGATTTAATTGAAGACGATTTAGCGCTTATTTATAGCTTTGAGCAAATGCGCGAAATAGCCATGCTCGACCCGCTTACCAATATTTATAATCGCCGTGCACTTAGCTTACTTGCCCAACACAAACTTAATTTAGCGCTGCGTTTAGGTTTTGATGTGTGTTGCTTGTTTATTGATATAAACGACTTTAAAAAACTAAACGACACTTATGGCCATGAAATAGGCGATCAAGCGTTAATCCTCTTAGCAAATACCTTAAAAACACATTTAAGAGAGGCTGATATAGTAGGTCGTTTAGGCGGCGATGAATTTGTAGCAGTAATGCAAATTAGTGATAGAAGTAAGCTTAGCCATATTATTGATAAAATAAAAATTGAGTATACAAACGCACTATTAGAAAACAACGTATGCGCGCTGACACTCAGCATAGGCGAAAGTTTTACTAATAAACAAAAGCAACCTTTTGATACGTTATTAAATTTGGCCGATCACCAAATGTATAAAAATAAACAAGCGTACAAATTGGTTAAAAAAGCATAATAATAAAAGTAATACACTTAAACATAGCAACAAAAAAGCAAGCCATTAGGCTTGCTATAAACGGGGATAATTAGGCTTTAAGCGATTTGTTTTTCGGCTAGGTTTAATTCCATAATAGCTTTTAATAAACGGTATAAGTTTATTGATGCGTCAATTTCTTCTTTACGGTTTGTTAAGCTTTCAATATTTAAGCCCAGTGGCACATCTAGGTGCGCACAACTTTTGAGTATTAGGTCGAGATTTTCTCGGCAAATACGTACAGATTCACTTAAGGTATTGTCTGCATCAAGCATGCGCCATTTAGTGGCCTCTGGCACTGAGATACCCAACCATTGCATAAACTCTAAGGTTTTATCGCCACCGCACGGCGTAAACGTTAAAATAATCCGTTTTGGTGTAATACCCTGTGCTTTACAGGTACGCGCGTAACTTGTTATTAGCTCTATAGTTGCTTGCGCGTCGTAAACCGCTTGCGATATAAAAAACTGACAACCTTGTGCTGTTTTTTCTATAAGGCGCTCGTGTTCATTTCGCTTACTTGAATGTCGCTCAGCAATGGTAACGCCCCCTAAAAAGAAGTCATCACTTTGCTCTGCCAATGTTTTATAGGCATCGGGCAAGCTTAGTTTTATATCACCTACCGATGAGGGGCTACCCACTAAAACGACATTTTTTAAATCGTAGTCGTTTTTAGTTTCATCCAACCAGCCTTTAAACTCCTCTACACCACGTTGTGCCACACTTTTGTAAGTGATGACATCTGGAGCAGATAAATTACGTAGTAAGTGACTGTATTCACGTGGGTCTACAGTTTGTTTAAACGGAAATGGGCGTGCTTTATCTGTACGGCTACTTTCATCTTGAATGTCGTAAATTATCACGCCGTCGTATTCAATTTCGTGTAAGCGAGCAAGTAGTTTTTCTGCAATGATTTTTAGTTGCGTTTTATCAGTACCAATTTTAGGTGGAGTAGTACCAATAAGATAAACACCTTGATTGGTGTCTTCTATTTTTTCTTGTAGTGATAAAGCCATAATCCTCATTCCAGCTTAGTCCAATGTATGTAATTTAATATAGCAGCCATTTAGACGTCTAGATAGATTTATTTAGTGAAAGTTTTTCAATCAACTTGAGCTTTTTTCATACTTAAATGTTTTTAAAATAGGGAATTGACACAGTTGTTTACATTATAAATAGCCGATGAGCTCTTATATTTAGTGGCTTTGGGGCATAATCTAAGCGAGTTAGTATTAAACCTAATAACAAATTTGCTCAATTTAAAAAGGGACAACAATGAAATTTAAATTACTAGCAACAAGCTTAGCGGTATCGCTGGCACTAACAGGCTGCGCAACACAGCAAAGCGAAAACACCCAAGCGGCACAACAACAGCAAACAACAAAAGCTGACGAACGTGTATTTTCGCAAGAGTACTTAATCGAAGAGCTTGATAACGGCTTACGCGTAATGGTTGTTAAAACTGATTACCCCGATGTCGTCTCGCTGCAAATTCCGGTCTCGGTTGGCTCGCGTAATGAAGTAAAAGCAGGTAAAACCGGTTTTGCTCACTTTTTTGAGCACATGATGTTTAAAGGCTCTAAAAAATTTCCGCAAGAGGAATACACTGCCATATTTAAAAGTGCAGGGGTCGATAACCGTGCTTACACCACTAACGATTACACAAACTACCATTTAAACTTTTCAAAGCAGCACCTTGATAAAGTACTTGAAATTGAAGCCGATATTTTTCAAAACTTAACCTACACCGAAGAGCAATTTAGAACCGAAGCGCTAACGGTTAAAGGGGAATATTTAAAAAATAACGCCAGCCCAATTCGTAAGTTATTGAGCGCAGTACGCGAAGAAGCGTTTGATACGCACACTTATAAACATACCACCATGGGCTTTTTTGAAGATATAGAAGCCATGCCAGATCAAATGGCTTACGGTAAAGAATTTTTTGATAAGTTTTATAAGCCTGAATATGTATCGCTAGTGATTGTGGGCGATGTTGACCCACAAGCTACAATGGCTATGGTTAAAAAACATTGGGGTGGCTGGGAAAAAGGCGATTACGTTGCCGATATTAAAGCTGAGCCTGCGCAGCAAGCACCTAAATATGTACATGAGAAAAACGAAGGTTTGCCTGGTCATTGGTTGCTTGTATCTTACAAAGGTGCTGCATGGGAGCCTGCTAAAAAGGACAGAGCCGCACTTGATTTAATCTCACAGCTTTATTTTTCTAATAACTCCGATTTATACCAAGAGCTAGTTGTTGATAAACAAATAGCGAGTCAAATGTTTACCTACAATCCAGAGACAAAAGATCCTGGCTTACTGCATGTGTTTGTAAAAGTAGAAAACGAAGATGATTTAGCAAAAGCACGCGATGCTATTAACCGCACTTACGCAAAAGCACGTACCGAACTTGTTGATGAGCAAAAACTAAGTGATTTAAAGTCTAACCTTAAATACAGCTTTATTAACGGCTTAGATTCATCACAAGCGATTGCATCAACCCTTGCAAGTTATATGCATTTTGAGCGCGACCCAGAGGTTATTAACCAGCTTTATAAATCGGCCGACAACATCACAGCACAAGACATTAAAGCTGTGGCTAATAAATATTTTGTAGATGACGCGCGTACTACCGTAACTATGTCGGCACTTGATAAAGCGCCAGGGTTTGAACAAGAAACAAGCTTAAACGCATTAGTAGCTAAGCGTGATAAAGCGCCAGAGGCACCCGTATTTAAAGTGCTTGATAAAACGAATAGCTCGCCGCTGATTGATGTAAACTTTTTATTCAATACAGGGGCTGCTGCAGACCCGCAAGGTAAAAAAGGGGTTGCTGCGCTCACCGCCGCTATGCTTGCTCAAGGTGGCTCGCAAAGTACGAGTTACAAAGACATACAAAAAGCGCTTTATCCGCTTGCTGGCAGCTTTGGTTATCAAATAGATAAAGAAATGCTGTCATTCCAAGGGCGCATTCATAAAGATAACGCTGCCACATGGTATGCGCTTGTAAGCGATCAGTTACTTAACCCAGGCTTTAGAGACGATGACTTTAAACGCCTTAAAAAAGAAATGATCGACGGTATTAAGTCGGGCTTAAAAGCCTCTAACGATGAAGAGCTAGGTAAAGAAGTGCTTTACAGCGCACTTTACAAAGATCACCCATACGAAAGCTACAATTACGGGGATATTTCGGATTTAGAAGCACTAACGCTTGATGATGTAAAAGCATTTTACAACACAGAGCTTACCCAATCTAAACTAACACTGGGTTTAATTGGCGCTGTGCCAAAAGCGCTTAAAGCAGAAATCATGAGCGACTTAGCAACCTTACCTAAAGGCGAGCAAAGCCGTTTAAGTATTCCTGATGCGCCAGAGCTTGAAGGTCACCATGCCGCGATTGTAGAAAAGTCGGCGCAATCTACTGCGGTATCGTTTGGTTTCCCAATTGATACTATTCGTAGTAGTGAAGATTGGACAGCCCTTTGGCTGGTGCGTTCGTACTTTGGTGAGCACCGTAGTTCTAACTCATACTTGTATGAGCGAATTCGTCAAACACGTGGTATGAACTACGGCGATTACGCCTACATTGAGTACTTCCCACGTGGCATGTTTCAAACTAAGCCTGATGCAAACTTAGGACGCTCTGAGCAAATATTCCAAATTTGGTTACGCCCGCTGCGCTCTAATAACGATGCACACTTTGCAACACGTACCGCGCTGTTTGAGCTGGATAAGCTTATTAAAAATGGCTTAACCGAAAAAGACTTTGAAGCAACACGTAACTTTTTAATTAACTACGTACCGCAGCTTGTCGCAAGTCAAAACCGCCAATTAGGTTATGCACTTGATAGTGAATTTTATAACACAGAGTCGTTTGTAAAATACGTGACAAGTAAACTTGAAAAGCTAACGCTTGCTGATGTTAATCGCGTGATTAAAGATAATTTGCAAACAGATAACGTACAGTACGTGTTTATTACCGGTGACGGCGAAGACATGAAAAAACGTTTAGTGTCAGAGCAAACATCGCCAATGGTTTACAACACAGAAAAACCAGCAGCGCTTGTTGCTGAGGATAAAGTCATTGCCGATTATAAATTAGCTATTCCAGCTAACAACATTGAAGTAATGGCTGTTGAAAAAGTGTTTCAGTAATTAATCTCTTTTTCTAACATATAAAAAATGCCCCAGTGCTTATAGCCTGGGGCATTTTTATTTAATTAATGCTATTAAAGCGTAATATTAGTTAGTCGCTAAAAGCACTGAGCCTGCGCCTAGAGCAAAGCTTATTAAGGAGCTAATAACCACTCCCGCTAAAAAGCTTTTAGTTGGCGTACTTTTAACGTCATTATTTATAGGCTCATCAAGTTTAATGAGCTCGCCTTGGCGTACTTCAAGTACCGCGCAAAGCGCCATAGTGGTTTATTTAGAAGCGGCGCCTTCTTTTTCTACCCGTTGAATGGTCCGCAAACTTACATCGCAGGCATCTGCGAGCTGTTGCTGCGTCCAATCTAACTTACTTCTAAGCGATTTAACTGTTGTAGGATTTAATTGCACGTTAAAGCTTCCCTACAAATAGTTCAACAATTGTTGCCGTTGTATAGCCAAACACCGCCCCACCCAATGTACAGCCAGCAAGAAAAAATGCTGCTTTTTTAGGATCGTCTGAAAGACTACTTTGAACTTGTTTGGCTATCACACTGCTATTTTTATAAAGAGTGCACTCCAGACGCCCTGTAAGTATATTAAGCATGTCAAATTTTACTTGGTACTGTGAGCCCTCAAAAGCAAAAGAGTGTGTGCTTGCACAGTAGATATTTTGTTTTTTACTGAATAGGTCATCGTTTACAAACACTTCTTCTTTACCCGTAAAGTAGATTCCAAAACAGGCTATTTGATTGTCGCCATCTTGAAAGTAAAATTTATAACCAAGCTTTTTTGTATTCAATATATCGTTTTTCATCATCGTTATCCTTGTTGAGTTGATGATGCTAATTTAGCGTTTGTTTTTATTTTTTACGCCGTCAGTAGTATGCCAGTAGCTAGTTTGGCATATGACAGTAACCTGTCATGCTGCTTTAGTATCTGATTTTTAATGTAAAAGTAAAATTTTTATATTTTTTATAGACTACTTAGCTGTCATACGGAGTATTACTTCACATTAATAAATTATGCAACTAGCGTGAAGTAAAGTAATAATATTGTGTTAAAAAATTGTTATTGATTATAATGATTAACAACAAAGCTAAAATGGAAAGCTCGTGATTGACGATAAAGCGTTTTTTAAGTTGGTACTAGATACCACGCCCGACCAAGTAGTGGTTATTAATTCTAAAGGCGACATAGTTTATATAAACCGAAGCTGGCAAAACTTTGGTGAGCAAAACGATTGTGCCTGCTGTGATATGTGGGAGCAGCAAAATTACTTAGCAGAGTGTGAAAAAGCTGCTAAAAAAGGAGATAGCTTTGGTTTAAAGGCATTTAACGGCATTAAATCAGTTATTTCGGGGGCTAATGACGACTTCTATTTAGAATATCCATGCCATAGTGAAGATGAAAAGCGTTGGTTTATGATGCGAGTAGTGCCGTTTAGCCATACCGATAAAGCGTATTACGCTATTAGTCATCAAAATATTACCGAGCGTAAACTTGCTGAAGAGCAAGTACAAAAACTTGCCGCTATTGATGGCTTAACTGATATTGCTAACCGAGGCTTTTTTGATACCTTTTTAGAGCAAGAGTGGAATCGTTGTCAGCGTTTAGGTATGCCGCTTTCGTTGGCTATTATTGATATAGATGATTTTAAATTACTCAATGATACTTACGGCCACCAACAAGGCGATACATGCTTAAAAAGGTTGGCTAAAGTACTCAATGAATTTACTAAACGCCCAGGTGATTTATGTGCCCGTTTTGGTGGTGAAGAATTTGTTTTAGTGTATGGAAATACAAACTCAGATCAGGCCTTGTTAGTATTGAACGATATTTTAGAAAAATTAAAACAGTTAAACATTGAAAATAAACATTCATTACCAAGCAGAACCCTTACAGTGAGTGTAGGCCTCACTACTATTACACCCAGTAGTGACTTTACCTGTGCGTATTTAATCAAAGAAGCAGACGATTTACTTTATAAAGCAAAAGATAAAGGAAAAGATGCTTTGTGTGTGAGTGATTTAGCACTCATATAATTTTTTTACTCTTAGTTATACCTAATAACCAGAACAAATAACTAAGGCGTTAACACCTTAGGCTTTAAATCCGTTAAACTTAGGAAAAGGCTCTTTTTATATCAATTTAAGGCAGTGTAGTATTATGCGTCATGAAATTTGGCAACAGCTTCGTAGTGAAGCTAATGAAGTTGTAACTCGCGAACCCCTTTTAGCAAGTCATGTGTATTCATGCATTTTAAATCATGAGTGTTTAGGTTCGGCGTTAAGCTTTATTGTTGCTAATAAGTTGGCAGATGCTGTTGTATCGGCTTTTACAATACGTGAGTTATTCGACCAAGCGTTTGTAAAGTGCGACCGTATGCTTACTTATGTGGCCGAAGATATTAAAGCCGTTAAAGACAGAGACCCGGCAGCCGAAACCTACCTTACGGTTATTTTAAACTTAAAAGGGTTTCATGCTATTCAAGCGCATCGTTTAGCTAACTGCTTGTGGCAGCAAAACCGTAAAGAGCTTGCTCGTTTTATTCAAAGCCGAACCTCAGAAGTGTTTGGGGTTGATATTCACCCTGCGTGTCAGGTTGGTAAAGGGATAATGTTTGACCACGCCACCGGTATTGTTATTGGTGAAACGGCGGTAATTGAAGATAACGTATCAATACTGCAATCGGTCACGCTTGGTGGTACGGGTAACGAGCAGGGCGACCGTCATCCTAAAATTAGAGCCGGTGTGCTTATTGGTGCAGGCGCTAAAGTGCTGGGTAATATTGAAGTAGGCGAGGGCGCACGTATTGGCGCAGGTTCAGTCGTTTTAACTGCGGTACCGCCACATACCACCGCTGTAGGCGTACCGGCTAAAATTATTGGCAGACCGGATTGTCCGTGTCCGGCGCAAAGTATGAACCAAAACTTTTTAACCACTCCAGAGCCTGAAAACGAATCACACACCAGCGCCATGCTGTAATAGCAGCCTGTATAAATAAAAATAATTTTAAAAGGAATTAAAATGAACAAAAATAGCTTATTAACACTAGGGATAGGATTTATTGCGGGTGTAGGTTTAACGTGGAGCTACTTTAATTTATCTTCAAGTGACGCAAACCCCGCAAAGTTACAACATGCTGATACAAAGCAGCAGGCACCTTTTGTTCAGCCAGTTAAAAGCAGTGAAGCAACAGCAAAGCGTGTTGTACCCGCTGCCCCTGAACAAAGCGCTCATATAGAGCAAAAAGATAATCCCCCTAAACCAGAACCACAACCGCTAGATGAGCTTCCTTTAGAAGAGCAAGTATCGCAACTTAAACAGCAATTAGCAGCGCAAAAAGCCTTGATGAAAAACGCGGCGCAGCAGCTGCGTGACCCCTCTGATGCACAAGCCGTTTTGCAAGCGCAATTTGATGAGCAAATACGTAATGAAGAGTGGGCTTATCAAACAGAAATAGCTTTACAAGATTTTTTACTTACCTCTGATCTAAGCTCTATCCCAGAGATTGTTAGTGCAGCGTGTAAAACCACAGTATGTAAATTTGAACTTGCTGCACCTACTGATAACGACTCGTTTGATCATACCCAATGGCGAGAGCTAAACGATAAGTTAATGAAGCAAGAGTTTTGGTTGCAATTTAAAAGAACAACCTCAACGTCAAGCGACACCGAACTAACCTTACTAATGGCCACAGAGCTTTAACTGAAAGAGCTTTACAACACCGTTGATTTTATAGCGCCATCGGCCAGCTCTGTAATTAGCACGTCACCCGTTTTAATGTGATCTACCGATTTAATCACTTTGCCTTGTTGGGTTTTGGTTATGCTGTAACCGCGCGCTAAAACATTAAGTGGACTTACCGAGTCGAGCCTACTCGCTTGCAGCGCTAAACTATTTTGCGCGTGTTGCAACTTGTGCTGCATTGCTTGCTCAAGCCGAGTTTGTATCTGCATAAGCTGATGGCTGGCCTGCGATAACTTTTTATCAGGCGATTGACGCATTAAACGCGGGGTTAAATTATTAAGCGTGCGCTCTTGTTGGTAAAGGCGATTGCGCATGCCCTGTTGTAAGGCAATAGTTAGCTCATCTAATCGCTGCGTTTTTTGATTAAGTTGATTGCGCGGATGACACAAGTTAAGCCGATGCTGTAACTCTGTTGCTAGTGCACGCTTATCGGCCATATCGTGTTTAAAGGCATTATTTAACCGGTTAATGAGCTCAATAACCTTGCCATGTAGCTCTTGCGTGTTGGGGCTGACAAGCTCAGCGGCTGCTGAGGGCGTTGCTGCGCGTACATCGGCAACGTAGTCGCTTATGGTTGTGTCTATTTCGTGGCCTACCGCACTGACTATGGGTAATTCACTTTGATAAATAGCACGCGCAAGCTGCTCATGGTTAAAGCACCATAAATCTTCTAACGAGCCACCGCCTCGCCCTACAATAAGTACGTCGACCTCATTGCGTGCATTGGCTAACTGTATTTGGTTAATTAAGTGCACATGGGCTTCTTTGCCTTGCACCATGGCTGGGTAAATAATGACTTCTAATTGCGGTGCGCGGCGTTTAAGTACGGTTAATATATCTTTTATAGCAGCGCCCGTTGCTGAGGTTATTACACCTACACGGTTTATATTTTGCGGCAGTGGTTTTTTATAGGCCGAACTAAACAAGCCCTCAGCGGCTAGGCGCATTTTTAATGCATCAAACTCTTGCTTAAGCTGGCCTTCACCGGCAGGTTCCATATGCTCAACAATAAGCTGATAATCACCGCGTGGTTCGTAAAGTGAAACACGGGCTCTTACTGTTACTTGTGTGCCGTTTTCAGGGCGGTAACTTTGAGAGCGGTTATTGCCGCGCCACATAGCCGCTTTAATTTGTGCTTTTTCATCTTTTAACGAAAAGTACCAGTGCCCAGAAGCAGGGGTAATAAAGTTAGAAATTTCGCCTGTTAAAATTAGCGATGCAAAGCCCTGCTCAAGAACTGTACGAATCTCTCTGTTAAGGCGCGATACGGTGTAAACCGTTTGCGAAGGCTTCGAAAACATAAAAAACAACCTAAAACTATTATGAGGCAAGTTATAAGGCAAGTTTATCATAAATATTTGCGAAATATTATTTACGAATGCCCACAACGCTGTTAAAATTTGGCCGCAATTCCTTATCTTAGATCCACATGTGAGAAGTTGCCAAAATGCTTAGAATCGCTAAAGAAGCTCTTACCTTTGATGACGTACTTTTAGTACCTGGTCATTCTACTGTTTTGCCACACACGGCAAATATTTCAACTCGCTTAACGCGTGGTATCAAACTTAACTTGCCGCTTATTTCAGCATCTATGGATACTGTTACAGAAGCTCGTTTAGCTATTGCCCTCGCGCAGGAAGGTGGTCTTGGTTTTATCCATAAAAACATGACCATTGAAGAACAAGCGAGAAACGTACGTAAAGTTAAAACCTACGAAGCAGGTATTGTGTCATTCCCTGTTACTGTGTCTGCCGATTTAACCATTGCAGATGCGACGCTTCTTTCGCAAGAAAAAGGGTTCTCGGGATTCCCGGTTACTGATAGCGAAAATAACCTACTAGGTATTGTTACTGGTCGTGACATGCGTTTTGAAACGAAGCTTGAACAGCCAGTTTCTAGCGTTATGACTAAAAAAGACAAACTGGTAACGGTTCAAGAAGGCGCATCGCGCGAAGAAATTTTAGGTTTAATGCACGAACACCGTATTGAAAAAATCTTAGTGGTTGATGATGCGTTTAAACTAAAAGGCATGATCACCGTAAAAGATTACCAAAAAGCGCAAGACAAACCACATGCATGTAAAGACGAGCTAGGTCGTTTACGTGTAGGTGCTGCAGTTGGTGTTGGCGCAGGTACTGATGAGCGAATTGCTGCATTAGTAGAGGCGGGTGTTGATGTTTTACTTATCGATACTTCACACGGCCACTCACAAGGTGTTATTGACCGTGTTTCTCAAACTCGTGAAACTTACCCAGATTTACAAATTATTGCCGGTAACGTTGCTACAGCCGAAGGCGCAATTGCCCTTGCTGATGCAGGTGTGGATGCGGTTAAAGTAGGTATTGGCCCAGGTTCAATTTGTACTACGCGTATTGTTACAGGTTGTGGTGTGCCACAAATTACGGCTATTTCTGATGCGGTAGATGGCTTACAAGGGCGTGACATTCCAGTAATTGCTGATGGCGGTATTCGTTTTTCTGGCGATATTGTTAAAGCATTGGTTGCGGGTGCATCGTGTGTAATGGTGGGCTCAATGCTTGCTGGTACAGAAGAAGCGCCAGGCGAAGTTGAACTTTACCAAGGCCGTTACTACAAATCTTACCGTGGTATGGGCTCATTAGGTGCGATGGATCAAAAAGAAGGTTCGTCGGATCGTTACTTCCAAAAATCTAACCAAGCTGACAAATTAGTACCTGAAGGTATTGAAGGTCGCGTCGCTTATAAAGGCCCAATTGCAACGATTATTCATCAGCAAGTGGGTGGCCTTCGTAGCGCAATGGGATTAACGGGTTGTGCCACCATTGAAGAGCTAAATACTAAACCGCAGTTTGTACGTGTTACATCTGCAGGTATGGGTGAGTCGCACGTTCACGATGTGCAAATTACCAAAGAAGCGCCTAACTACCGCTTAGGTTAAACAACACGTTTAAATTACGGGGCTGGAATTACCAGCCCTCTTTTATAGCCACTAAGCAAATTAGTGGAATCTAGCATCTACTTTACGAGATCCTTCATGAGCAAAGATATTCACGATTCACGAATTCTAATTTTAGATTTTGGTTCGCAATACACTCAATTAATCGCGCGTCGTATCCGCGAAATTGGCGTTTACTGTGAGCTGTGGGCATGGGATGTGACCAAAGAGCAAATTCGCGAATTTAATCCACAAGGTATTATTTTATCTGGTGGCCCTGAGTCAACCACACTAGAGAACAGCCCGCGTGCACCTGAATACGTGTTTAACGCTGGCGTGCCAGTGCTGGGTATTTGTTACGGCATGCAAACCATGGCAGCTCAACTTGGCGGCAGTGTACACAGCTCAGATAAAAAAGAGTTTGGTTATGCACAAGTAGAAAAAGTGGGTAACTGTGCATTATTCGATGCAATTGAAGATCATATTACCGATGGCGGCAACGGCGTTTTAGACGTGTGGATGAGCCACGGCGACAAAGTAATGGAAGTGCCGGCAAGCTTTAGCACCACAGCTAAAACACCAACGTGTCCGCATGCTGCTATGTCTAACGAAGAAAAACGTTTTTACGGTGTACAATTTCACCCAGAAGTAACGCACACTCATCAAGGACAACGTTTATTAGAGCGTTTTGCAATTGATATTTGTGGATGTGAAAAGCTATGGACACCTGCCAAAATTATTGATGATGCTATTGAGCGCATTAAAGAAACCGTTGGCGATGATGAAGTTATTTTAGGCTTATCAGGAGGTGTTGATTCATCTGTTGTAGCAATGCTGATTCACCGTGCAATTGGCGAAAACCTAACATGTGTATTTGTTGATAATGGCTTACTTCGCTTAAACGAAGGTCAGCAAGTTATGGACATGTTTGGCAATAAATTTGGCTTAAACATTGTTAAAGTAGACGCTGAGGAGCAATTTTTAGCTGACCTTGCGGGCAAATCAGATCCAGAAGAAAAACGTAAAGCCATTGGCCATACGTTTATTAATGTATTTGATGAGCAAGCTAAAAAGCTTAAAAATGCGAAGTGGTTAGGTCAAGGGACTATTTACCCAGACGTAATAGAATCAGCCGCTTCAGCGACAGGTAAAGCACACGTAATTAAATCTCACCACAACGTGGGCGGCTTACCAGATGACATGAAAATGGGCTTAGTTGAGCCATTACGTGAATTATTTAAAGACGAAGTACGTAAAATTGGTTTAGAGCTTGGTTTACCGTACGACATGCTTTACCGCCACCCATTCCCAGGGCCAGGTTTAGGTGTACGTGTACTTGGCGAAATTAAAAAAGAGTACTGTGATTTACTACGCCGTGCTGATGCTATCTTTATTGAAGAGCTACACAAAGCTGAGCTTTATCATAAAGTAAGCCAAGCGTTTACTGTATTCTTACCTGTTAAGTCGGTAGGGGTTATGGGCGATGCACGTAAATATGATTGGGTTGTTTCACTACGTTGTGTTGAAACTATCGACTTTATGACGGCGCGTTGGTCACATTTACCGTATGAGTTTTTAGGTGTGGTTTCTAACCGTATCATTAACGAAATTGACGGTATCTCACGTGTTGTTTACGATATTTCTGGTAAACCACCGGCTACTATTGAGTGGGAATAATCCTCCTTTAAGAAAGGTCTGGCATTAACAGGCACGAAATCAACCTTAAGTCCGCGTAATTGCGGACTTTTTTTGTTTTTGGCTTAGTCAATTTTGGCAATGTCTGGCAACGCCAAGCACGGTTTGACCGTGGTATTTTGATGGGTATGATTCATCAGTAATGCCATGGATTACGCCCGATACCATGCTGAGTGTTTTTGATGGGGCATGGTATTAAATTTTTATATCTATTTGTTTTATAAAGATTAACCTCTGGTTTTTTAAGGGTGTTTCAGCATGGTATTAAACAATAATAATAGGTCGAAACATGCTGACTGATACCAAACTACGCAATCTCAAACCCAAAGATAAACTTTACAAAGTCAATGACCGTGATGGCCTCTATGTTGCTGTCACCAAAGCGGGGTCTATCTCCTTTCGCTACAACTACTCAATCAATGGCAGGCAAGAAACCATCACCTTTGGACGCTACCCTTGCGGAGGTAATTGGTTTCTTCGCAGTGATGTTCATTGTGATGCTGGTCTTCTATTTTTTTGGGCAGTGGCTGTACAACACCGGACACGGCCCGAAGATGAAAGCCATTGCTGACAAAGTGGAGGTATTCCAAAACAGGTTAGCCGGGCGTGTTTACAAGGACATGACGAGATCGGTCGATAAAATCGACAAAATGAGACGTTGGCCGTTTGGCCGTTTGGCCGACGCAAGTAGTTAGAAAGCACACGGGCCGGTGATGGTGCACCGGCCCGCATTTCTATATATCTCCGACCGATATGTTATGTGTCATAGAAAACGCAATTTATATCTGGACAAAGCCTTGCCAAGTATTTTACTAGTTTAGCAAGTGATGAATCACTACAGGTATCGAATTGTTTAAAGAACTGTCTAGATTCTGATGATTTGATTGTGGTTTAACGACATTTGAACTTATTGTCTTAGATTCAGCAGCCATCGAGATAAAAATCATTGCAACTGGTTTATCCAAGTCAACTTAACTGACTGTATTTGCTATATTAGATCAATCTGATTTATTAATCTGATTTTTCAACGAGGTTATCCCCTTGATATGCCCTATCAGGGGGATAACAGGATAGATCCTGTATTTCAATTTGAAGGTAAAAAACCGGAATATATCGAACCCTGAACATCAGGTGTTCGTGCACTCCACTGTTATATCTAATGGCGCGGCAGGTAATCTTGGTTGTGAACGCTGCCAGCCAGAGCCGTAACGAGTGTATTGTGGTGGCACTGAAATAGCCACTTTTAGATCATCAGCTGCGGTGCGAGCCCAGAAAGGGTCTTTGAGCATATCTCGGCCTACAAAAACAAAATCTGCACGACCATTCTGTAAAATTTCTTCCGCCTGACGACCAGTTTCGATAAGCCCAACAGCACCTGTTTTGATGTCCAACTCTCGACGAAGAAGTTCAGCCGCAGGAACCTGATAGTTCGGATAAGTGTTTACGTCAACCATAGCAATACCGCCAGTTGAACAATCAATAAGATCAATACCTTGCTCCTTCATCCACTTACCGTAAACGAGGAAGTCCTCTGGCCGATTACCGCCTTCAGCATAATCCGTAGAAGAGATACGAAGGAACAGTGGGCCGTCCCACTCGCTGCGTACTACATCAATAACTTCGCGCACAATACGATAACGGTTTTCCTGATTCCCACCATACTCATCCGCACGTTTATTCGCCAATGGTGACAAAAACTGATTCAATAAATATCCGTGTGCACAGTGAATTTCAATTACATCGAAACCGGCTTCACGAGCACGGCGCGCACCTTGGCGAAATGCTTCAACGACCTCTTTAATTTGATCGACAGTCATAGCTTGTGGCACGCGAGAATCAGAAGTAAAAGGAATCGCAGAAGGTGCAATTGAAGGTAAGTCAATACCCAGTTGACGCCCAGCATGACCAATTTGTGCACCCGCTTTGGAACCGAAGCGATGAATAGCGCTAGTCACCCGTGCTAGACCTTCAATATGACTATCATCCCATATGCCGATGTCACCAGGTCCAATGGGTCCATTAGGTAATACTGAGGCTGTCTCCAGCATGATGAGACCTGCTCCTCCAAGGGCTCGAGCTCCGTAATGGACTACATGAAAATCATTAATATGCCCGTTATCTGACGCCGAGTGCATGCACATGGGGGACATCGCAATACGGTTGCGAAACTCAATACCATTGATGGTAATTGGTTCAAAAAGTAAGGTTGACATTATTTCTCCAGAAAGTGACTTGCTATTAAGGCTAACTAAACTAACATATAAACAAAATTATTAAATACAGCAAAAAATACATATACTTACCTAAAGGTAACTTAGAGGTGAACATGAAGAAATTACGTAACTACGATTCAGCCCCAGGGTGCTCCATGGAAGCAGCTCTTCATATCATGGGAGGAAAATGGAAAGGAGTAATCCTTTATCATCTCTTCAAAGATGGAACCCTCCGCTTTAGTGAACTACAACGTTTTATGCCTAGTATTAATCAACGATTACTTACGAAGCAGCTACGCGAGCTGGAAGAAGATGGACTAGTTCTACGCAAGGTTTATGCTGTCGTTCCGCCTAAGGTTGAGTATTCACTGAGTGAAGAGGGGAGGGAACTAAATAAGCTTGTTTTGGATCTAAGTATATGGGGTAGGCAATGGCTAGAAAAACGAGGGTTGAAAACAGCAATTGAAGAGGATATTGACGAACTAAAAAAAGCGTTGTTACCTTAAAACTCAATGGATTAATACTATTCCAGAATTATTCGACATATTTAATTCCTGAATCGCTAACCTATACAGGGAAAAATCAGGACGTTACCTCGTGTATTGTTAAAACACTAGCAGATTCCGTACAACTTCGCAGGTGTTTACTAGACTGCAGGCCCCTATTTATAATGAAAATAAACAGCCAACATATTGATGAAATAGCGGCACTGCTAGCCATTGCTGCTAACGGAACTTTTGCCGCCGCCGGAAAAGCAATTGGACGACATCCTACCATTATTTCTAAACGTATAGCGTCATTGGAGACCCGTCTGGGGGTTCGTTTGGTTGAACGCACGACACGCCAAGTTCAACTAACAGATACAGGCAAACGTCTCGCTGATAAATATAGGGTAGCGACTGACCTTATAGAGGAAGCGCAGGAAGAAGCGACTGAAAACGCGAATAATCTAAGTGGAAGACTAAAACTGGCTTTTCCAGCCACTATGGGACGTTTGTGGTTAGCACCGAAAATTCCGGAATTCATGGTGAAGTATCCCAATCTAGAGCTAGATATTAGCTATAGCGATAATTATGTCGATCTTATTGAAGGTGGCTTTGATGCTGCTATTCGAATTGGGCATCTGACCGACAGTCGTCTCGTTGCACGTAAGCTGATCAGCCATAAACGAATTCTCGTTGCGTCACCTAATTATTTGCAACAGCATGGAACGCCTCTAGAGCCAGACCAACTACTTGAACACAACTGTATCGGTAACCCCAGTCTTCACTCCTACCCGATATGGCGCCTGTCCGATGGACAACAACTAGCCATGGTTCGTACCAACGGAACCTTAGTCACTAACGATAGTATCGCCATGCTAGAGGCGGCAAAGGCTGGCATTGGAATACTTGGTGCTGGAGAGTGGCTTGTTGCTCAAGACATACATTCAGGGTCCTTAGTGCAATTAATGCCGCAATGGCATTTTGATAGTGATGGAGGAATTTATCTGGTTCGAGCGTCGCGTCACTATATATCAGCTCGCACAGGCGCATTTGGTGAATGGATTTCACAGCTATTTCAGGCAGCACCATGGAAATAATAGTTAGTGCTACTTTTACGTCTGATTCATGCAAATAATGCATGAGTATTGTGCAAATTTAAGATATTGCCTCCCACCGTGCATGTTGACACAATCACCTCCAGCAGATAATCAAAGGAGATCTCAATATGCCACACCTTTCCCCAGCAATAAAATCAGGCTCATTTCTGTTCTTATCCGGCCAGCTTGCGTTCGATAGCAACGGCAAAATCCAAGGTGATGTTGAAGAGCAGACAGCTTTAATTCTTGCTCATCAGTTTAAGGTCCTGGCTGAATATAATTTGGGGCCAGAAAATGTCGTAAAAGCCGGTGTATGGATTACCGAGCGAAGTAATTTTCAGAAATTTGATGCCGCATTTGCCCGCACATTTGGTGACCATTTGCCAACTCGTTCTACCGTTATCTCACAACTGGCTCTTGAAGATGCTTTGGTTGAAATAGACTTAGTGGCTTCCTTTGAACCGCTTACCTGTTGATATATTGGCATATCTTTGTAATTCCTTACTTTCGGAGAAAAATATTATGAATATTCAGCGTATTGCTGCATTCTCAAACGGTTCAGAAGGGGGAAATCCCGCTGGCGTTGTTCTATGTGAATTGATGCCTGACACCAAAACGATGCAAACATTGGCAGCAGATATTGGTTATTCAGAAACAGTATTTGCAGCTCCTAACGATACAGGTTGGCGAGTTCGATATTTTTCACCAGAAGTAGAGGTAGACTTTTGCGGTCATGCAACCATTGCACTCGGCTCCGCTCTTGCGCGAGATTTTGGGTCTGGAACCTTTCACTTAACACTCAATCACGCGCAAATCAGCGTTGAAGGCTACTTCTCTGAGCAGGACTGGGGGGCTTCATTTATCTCTCCATCTACTCATAGCCGCCCAATTAGTAAGGAATTACTCGCTGAAGCCCTCGCTTTATTTGGCCTCAGCGAGGCGAACCTTGATCTACGAATTCCGCCTGCGATAGCTCATGGCGGTGGAGATCACTTGATCCTTGCCTTAAAAGACAGACAAACATTGCAAGCGATGCAGTATAACCAAGAAGATGGTCGTCATTTATCTCTTCGAGAAAAGCTGGTGACATTTAACCTGATTTACGCTGAGCAGAATCAAGTATTCCACTCACGAAATCCGTTTCCTGTAGGAGGAGTATTTGAAGACCCTGCAACTGGAGCGGCGGCAGCAGCACTTTCTGGATATCTCAGAGATATCACTTGGCCACATCAAGGATCTATCGTGGTTTATCAAGGGGAAGATATGGGTATGTCTTCATGCTTAACCGCTGAGATCTCACCTCAAATTGGTTCTGGGATCAAAGTGTCAGGCAGCGCACGGTTGCTTAGCTGATCAAATAACATTCACTAATGATTGAGAAGATTGGTATGCCAATATCACCAGAGAAAGCACTTGAATCACTTAATATTATTTTACCCTCAGCTCCTAAACCAGCAGGTCAATATCAACCTGCTGGTTTAGTTGGAAATATGCTTTATTTATCTGGGCAAGGACCAAGAAGTGAAGATGGGCAATTTATAACAGGAACTTTGGGTAACGATCTTACCGTACAGGAAGGTTATTTGGCTGGGCGCAATGTGGGGTTACAAATACTGGCCGTTGCAAAAGATGTATTAGGTGATTTATCACGTATTGATTCGGTCGTTAAATTATTTGGTATGGTCAATGCCAGCGATAGCTTCGTTGACCATGCCAAAGTTGTGAACGGTTGCTCTGACTTACTAGTTGAAGTTTTAGGCGAGAGGGGCTATCACACCCGCTCTGTCATGGGAGCTAATTCACTGCCTTTTAACATGATTCTTCAGGTAGATGCCATCTTTTCAATTAAATAAACACTACTTTAAAAGACCTCTACTTTTAACGCTAAAGGTATCTTTCAGGAATCAGCATGTCATTCATTGAAATTATTTTGTCTTCAGGTCGGTTCTCTGTTGATATCGCGCTTTATACGCTTCTCCCTGTCATGATAGTCATGCTGTGTATCATGAAAGTGCTGGAAACAAAGGGGATAATGGATATCATTGTTAAGAAGCTGACTCCAATTTTTAAGCCATTTGGCTTAACGGGAATGAGCACCTTCGCCTTACTTCAGATGAACTTTATCAGTTTCGCGGCTCCACTTGCTACGTTGTCTATTATGCAAAGTCGAGGTGTATCAGACCGACACTTAGCCGCAACCTTGGCGATGCTATTAGCAATGGCGCAAGGTAATATTCTCTATCCAATGATCCCTTTAGGCCTCAACTGGACAGCAGCAATTGTCATTTCTATCATCGGTGGATTATGTGCATCTTCATTGACTTGGTATTTCTCAGGGCGGAATTTATCAGATAAAGACAATCATTCTTCAGACCAAGCGTCAAATGACAGTTCGTCCCATAGTGGTTTAATAAAGGTGATTAATGATGCTGGCATTGACGCAATTCGATTAGCTGTAGGTGCTATTCCAATGCTAACGTTGTCAATTACTATTGTCGGCATTCTCAAAGCCGCAGGAGCCGTTACTGCTCTAGAGCAAACATTATTGCCTCTGTTGAACGCCGTCAATATATCTTCCATGTTTGTTATGCCCACTCTGGCAAAATACCTAGGTGGAGGGACTGCTTATTTAGGTGTCGCGACTGATTTGATTCAACAAGGCAATATGTCCGCTACGCAGATAAATACCTCCGCCGGATTTCTGGTTAATACATTCGACTTACCAGGTGTAGGTATATTCTTAGGTTTAAGCTATCGTTTTGTACGACTATTTAAATATGCAATACCAGGGATATTATTAGGAATATTAGTGAGAGCGTTGCTTCACTTTTTAATTTTAGGCTAATAAAACAGAAAAGCACTCTCAATCAAAGAGGAGGAATTTAAGAACAAATTAAATCAATAAAAAATATAATAAAATTCAAACTACATATTATTTAGAACGAGAGCATGAGTAGATAAAATTATTAATATATCAAGGAATACTAATGCTAATACTAGAATCCTTTTTTGGATTAATCGGAGATCTCACATGGGGTTGGTCACTTATTCCATTCCTTTTAATATTCGGTCTCTTCTTCACAATCGCAACTGACTTCGTTCAGTTTAGATTCTTCAAACGCATGTTCCGAGTGTTGCTGACTAAAAACCAAACTTCGGATCAGAATGCGATCTCTGGTCGAGAAGCTCTTTTATTGTCGATAGGCGGTCGTGTAGGTGGCGGAAACATTGCAGGTGTTGCCGTTGCTATCACATTAGGTGGACCAGGCGCGGTATTTTGGATGTGGGCTGTTGCGCTTATCGGAATGGCGACGAGCTTGGTAGAGTGCTCACTCGCTCAGCTCTATAAGCGAGTAGACGGTGATGTTTTCCGTGGCGGTCCTGCAAGGACGATTATTCATGGCCTTGGAAAAGATTACAAATGGCTAGCTTATGTTTATTCTATATGCTTAATAGCATCTTTTGCAATCGGCTTCAGCGCATTTCAAGGTAATACAGTTGCAGGAGTAGTTGTAGATAGTCTAGGTATCGATCGTATCTATACCGGAGCATTTCTTGCAGTTATCGTTAGCTTTATTATATACGGTGGCATCCATCGTATCGCTAAAACGACAGACGTCATCGTCCCCATAATGGCGATTGCATATATAGGTATTTCTTTGCTCATAATTATCATGAATATTTCCGATCTTCCGGCGGTCATATTAACAATCGTTAAAAACGCTTTTGGTATTGAAGAAGTAGTAAGTGGTGGGATGGGGGCAGCAGTTGCAAACGGTCTCCGACGAGGCTTATTCTCCAATGAAGCAGGCCTAGGTTCTGCACCAAATGTTGCTGCAACAGCGGATGTAACGCACCCGATTAGCCAGGGAATAACTCAATCTCTGTCTGTATTCATTGATACTATCGTTGTATGCAGTTGCACAGCTTTCGTGATTTTACTTGGTAATGTATATGTACCGGGTGAGACAGTTGCTGATGGTGCTGTCCTTACACAACAATCATTGGTGTCTCATCTAGGAGGGTGGGCTCAGTACTTTCTAACGGGTACGATTTTTTTATTCTCTTTCAGTTCCATTATCTACAATTACTACTTGGGAGAAAATGCACTGACCTTTATATCGAAAAGCAAGCTGGCGTTACACATCCTACGAATTTCAGTTATTGCTATCGTATTCATTGGGGCTGTAGCTCCAACAGCAACGTCAGTATTTTTCTTTTCAGATCCAATGATGGGTATACTAGCTATTGTGAACTTACTCGTTCTGATAATGCTGTTCCCTACGGTAATGCGTCTGTTGAAAGATTACCGAAACAAACTTAAAGATGGGATAGAACATCCCCAATTCGACCCGGATGAATTCAGCGATTTGGATATTGACCGTAACGCGTGGCGATCTAAAACGTATTCAGTAACCTAGCAATTAGAAACAAGCCCTATTAATAAAATAGGGCTTGTTGAATAGCTACTACAGACCTAGTAATGGATTATATAAACTAAGTCCAAATCTGGCTTGAATGAATGTTGTGAGTATCGGTTTTAAATTTTTTTTTGGCATATGGGTTTAGAAAAAGAGCTGTTTAGAACAAAAGTCAGTACCACATACTCTGACTCGGCACTAAACAGGGGAACGCTACTTGTTCGAGGACTTACTCGGCTTTAGTCCCGGAGTGTTTCCTGGAGTTTTTTTGTTGTCACGTCGACGTTGATCTGGTTTACCAGTCGACTTGGCTATTGGTTTTGGTCCTGGTTTTAAACCCATAATTTGATCCTTTTATTTAACGAGGTTATTCCTCGTTGTATAATCTTTGGGCAGTATTGATGGCTTTCAATATGTGTATGAAAAACAATCTAAAAATATCACCAAGGTTTCTTGCTGGTAACTCATGTTTTGATGCGTTTTAAAATGTATTGCGACAAGTTGGAGGTACAAGATGGATAGAATTACCTCGGGTCCGCGACGGCTTAGTGTTGAATAGATACAAGAGCTTCGTCGTGATATGCAAGAATCCTCAGCTTGGGCCAAAGCAGAACTCAAACGCCGACGAGACGCAAAAAAATCAAAAAATTCTGCGCATGGTATAGATGATGGTATCGGGAAAGGTGGTATTTCTAAATAGCTGTTATTTCGATGTATTTTGTGCCTGTTGATATTCGAGTGGGAATAACACCCGTTTTTACTAATGGTTAATGCCTTTTAGATAGCAAACATAGTTTTGTTATTTAAATAATAAAAACCGTTAGTTCTTGCCCACTAAACTAATTAAGTGAAGTGGGCTAAGTGGGTTTATTTTGCAGGAACGGGCGTAGGTTGCTCTGTTTCTGTAAGTAGCCCTTTAACTAGACTAATACAGCCTAGAATTAAAATAATAGTAAAGGGCAGGGCGGCAATAATAATAATGTATTGCAATGCTTGAATTGAATCGGTGCCACCAATCCACAGCATTAACATAGCAATAATACTGGCAATAACGGCCCATACTAGCTTTTGCTTTATAGGTACTTCTAGTTTTCCGCCTGATGTAAGGCTATCTATTACAATAGAGCCGGAGTCGAGGGTGGTAACAAAAAAGATAATTATTAACGCCACAGCTAAAAGAGAAAGCAGCGTACCAAACGCATAAGCATCTAGCATATAAAACAAGCTAAGCGTTACATCTGTAATACCTTGGTTTGCGCCAAGTACCCCAACTTCATTTATAATTTGATCAATCGCAACACCACCAAAAACCGACATCCAAGCAGTAGTTACAAGAGTAGGAATGAGTAATACATACACTAAAAATTCGCGTATGGTACGCCCTTTTGAAATACGCGCTACAAACATACCAAAGCAAGGTGCGTATGCAACCCACCACGCCCAATAAGACACAGTCCAGCCATGTAGCCACTGCGTATCTTCTCGGCCTGTGCTTGAGCTTAGAGGAATGATATTTTTAACATAACCTATTACGGCTGTGTATGCAGAATCAAGTACCGTGGTAAAGTTTAAAATAAACACTAACCCCAGAAACACAAAGGCTATGCCCATATTTATATTACTTAGGAGTTTAACGCCACCATCCATACCGCGCACAATAGAGAGGATAGCCAAGCTCATAATTAATAAAATAATGCCTTGTTGTAATAACAAAGAGCTTTTAAAGCCGAGTACGTGGCTAATACCACTGGCAGCTTGTGCCCCGCCTAAGCCTAACGACGTAGCAAGACCAAAAAGGGTAACTAATACCGCCATTACATCGATAACATCACCTAACTTGCCCCATACTCTATCTCCTAAAAGCGGATAAAATATAGAGCGCATAGAAAGCGGTAAGCCTTTGTTATAAACAAAATAGGCTAGGCATAAAGCGGTCATACCGTAAATTGCCCACGCGTGCAGACCCCAATGGAATACAGTAGCCCCTAAAGCCATTTCTCGCCCTTGCTCGGTAAAGGCCTCTGCATTGAGAGGCGTGCCAAACCAGTCGGTGTAAAAGGCGGTGGGCTCTGCCACACCTCAAAAAATAAGGCCTATACCCATGCCTGCAGCAAAGAGCATAGATACCCACGATAAGGTTGAATAATCTGTAGTTGCTTTATCGCCGCCAAGGCGAATTTTACCCAACGGTGAAGCGGCAATACCCACTGCAAACAGCAGCAATATATTGGCGCCCCACATAAATACGTAGTCAAAATTAGTTAGTGCGGCATTTTTTATTGAGTTAATCGCCTCTTTAGCTTCGTTAGGCGAGAGGGCAAGTAGAGTAATTATAAAAAGTAGAGATAGGCCAATAGAAACAGAAAATACATTAGTATGAATATCCATGCCCCATTTGCTAACGTTATCTTGTCCTACTTGGTAATCGGTTGAATCGATACTGTATTTTTTTGATTTAAACTTCATATAACACGGCGTGAACTACCAGCAACTGCTAATAGTAAAGCTCCTCCATATTTGCATTGTGAATGACCCGCGTAAGTAAGATACATGATGAAATATGCAATTAGGTGGTAAGGCGCGGATCCCCTAGACGCTAAATTGTATTATAAATGCTGCCAATGTTATTGACTTGTTTATGTATACAGCAACTCCACCAAGCTAAATCGCTATAAAAATAACTAGCAGCAAGTGTAAATACACCATGCTAGCTAAAGTATTTAACACTTAAGAAGGAATTTACAGCATAGCGTTTGGGCTAAGCGTAGGTAAAAACAGTACCGCGGTTATTAAGCTCGTACGGTTTTAAAGCACATACTGCAGTTTTAATTACGCTAAGCTGAGCAGCATTTATTTTTTTAAAGGTGAGTGCTGCTAAAGCTAAAGTGGCTTTACAGCGCTATTTAGCTTGCTAATTCAGCGTTTTGTATAATTTAAAAGCAGTTAAACTAAAAAGTTAATTTTTTACTTTACCTTTTCTAAAAGGTCTCTATAATTCGTCGACATTGCAGGGGCGTAGTTCCAATTGGTAGAACAGCGGTCTCCAAAACCGACGGTTGGGAGTTCGAATCTCTCCGCCCCTGCCATTTCTTCTTTACATCGTTTTTATTACTTCATATATTGTTCTAGTGTTTAATCTACTGAGTTGTTATGCATCCACGTTACGCAGCTATTTTTGGTATAGAAAACCTTGAACTAAATCAGCATTATCGTCCTAAAAATACTGAGACTACTTTAGCCGTTTCACAAAGCACTCCAGCTGAGCCGTTAGCGCTGAGCAAGCAGTTATTAAGTGATATACGTTTTAGTGCACCTTCTTTAACAATTAATCATGTTTTAAAAGGGGCAGACATACAGTTAGCCGACGATAAGCTTACACTACCAACCTCACAGCTCAGTGCTTCTGATAAGCGCGCTTTATGGGCTTTAATGAGCACACACCTTGATAAACTTTAAACCTGTAAACGAAAGCGCAATAGCACAATTAATGGCTATTGAAACTGCCTGCCAATCTCATCCTTGGTCTCTTAAAACAATGAGCTCTTGCATGGGCGGCCGTTACTTTAATTTAGCGGCGTTTGATGAAAACACCCTAGTAGGTTTTTATATAGGTGAAAAGGCAGGGCCTGACTTTACCCTTATGGATATATGTGTAACGCCCAGTGAGCAAGGTAAAGGCATTGCAAGGCAGTTACTTAGCCAGTTTATTGAATATGGCGAGCAGCAAAATGCTGAAAACCTTTTTTTAGAAGTACGCGAATCAAACGCGCGTGCAATAAAGCTTTACGAACATGCTGGCTTTACGCAAATGTCGGTACGTAAAAACTATTACCCAAGCGATGAGCCCTCTAAAAATGGCTATGAAGACGCCATACTAATGGGTATGGCGCTTAACTTAGCGTTTAGTTAAAGGGTTAAATTAAGCGCTAAATAAACGTTTAAAGTAAAACACGCACTTTTAGGCGGTTTCTTTACTTCTAGCTATGGTTTGCTCAATAGCATTAATTAGATTTACAATTAATGTGGGGCGCTGGGCTTGGTCATTACTAAGCAGGTTTTCTTCTAGCAGCGCTGCACTGTGGTAAATATCGTCAAAATTAAAGCAACCAGCACTGCCTTTTAAGCTATGAGCTACACTTCGAAGTGCCTCTGCATCGTTACTGGCTTTTAAGCTGTTTACCTTTTGCAAGTAACTTGGCAGATTAGCCACATAGTTATCGTTAATTTGCTGAAACTTTTCACTTTTTAGTAAACTATCCCACTTGTTCTGATTATCTTTTTCAAGATTTAAGTAACTAACTAGCACGTTTTCAAGCGCGTCTTTATCAATGGGTTTTGCCAGTGCTTTATCGCAACCGGCCTCAATGTATGTGTCTATATCATGGTTCATTACATTGGCGGTAAGCGCGATAATGGGCCCATCGTAGGCTGCATGACGTAGCATTTTAGTAGCCTCAAGGCCGCCCATTACAGGCATTTGCATATCCATAATAATTAGCTGGTAGTCGTTTACTAACGCCATTTCTACTGCTTGTGCACCATTGTTAGCCATATCTGGCTCTAGGCCCCAGGTTTGTAATAGCAGTTTTATAAGTAACTGGTTATCGGGGTTATCTTCGGCAACTAATATGTTGGCATCAAAACTAGAAGTGGCAAACGACAAGAAAGGGTCTTTTTCTGGAATAAGCTGTGCTTGCTCAGTTAAAAGCTCTAGTGGCTGTTTCGGCTCGTTAATATGGCAATCAACGGTAATAGCAAAGCGACTGCCTATGCCAATTTCGCTTTTTAAAGTAACATCGCCACCCAATAACTGCGCTAAGTTTTTAGAAATACATAAACCTAATCCTGTGCCTCCAAAGCGGCGCGTGGTGGTGGCATCGGCTTGTTCAAAAGGTTTAAATATACGCTCTATTTGGTGCTCAGACATACCAATACCGGTGTCTTTAACCACAAATTCAAGCTGCTGCTTACTTTGCAAATAATGCACACAAATTGACACATTGCCTTGCTCGGTAAATTTTACGGCATTGCTGGCTATGTTTATCAAAATTTGTTTTAAACGCGTCATATCACTATAAATAGTGCGCGGTAATGGCAGCTCGTAATGAATGCTAAACGCCAGTTGTTTGTCGTGCGCTAGCGGTTCAATAATTGATTCTATATCGTGAACCAGCTGTACTACATTAAGGGGGGCTTGCTCTACAGCGAGCTTTTCTGCTTCTATTTTAGATAAATCGAGTATGTTGTTTATTAGCTCTAATAAGTGTTTAGAGTTTCGTAAAATGGTATTTAAATGCTGTTTGTCGTTAACCACTTTATCGTTAATTAATAACTGCTCGGTAAAGCCCATAATGGCCGTAAGTGGGGTGCGAATCTCGTGACTCATATTTGCTAAAAAACGGCTTTTAAGCTGGTTAGCTTGCTCTGCTTGAGCTATGGCAAGTTCAAGCTGGCTGTTCATCGCTTCGAGCGCTTTAGTACGGCTTTCTACTTTGTCTTCTAGGTGGTGTTTATATTCTTCTAGCTGTTCTTGGTAGTGTCTTATTTGGTTGATCATGTGATTAAAATCGTTAAACAACACCCCAACTTCATCATTTGTATGAGCAGGTAAATTTACCGATAAATCACCATCACCTACACGGTGGCTGGCGGCCCCTAAAAGCTCAATTGGGTTTAGCAGTAAATTGCGCACAACCACAAAAATAAGAATAGGCAGGGTGATCACCGAAATTATCACAATTAAGCCTGTGATTAAGCTAATTGCCTTACCCGACTGATAAAGCACGCCTTTTGGAATGGTTGATACAAAGTAATAACCGCCGCTCATTTGTACAGCAAATATCATTCTTTCTATTTTATCTATGCTCGAAAGTTCAATAGTCGAAAGGGTGCCTACATCGGCTAAATCGTGAACCTGTTCAAGCTCGTGCTCGGTAATATATTGCCCGCGTAAGCTGTAGTCTGAGCTAAATAAAATTTGCCCGTCGTTGGTTAGCAGTAAATTAAGGGTGTTGTTATAAGGTGCCTCTAAAATACTGGTGTTTAATATAGAGGGTTCAACTTGTAATACTATAAAGCCAAGTTGTTGTGGGCGTTTTAAATAGTAATCAACACTTTGTACGCGCTGTACAAAAAATAAGTTGGTGGTGCCGTCGTTGTTTTGCACCATAAATTGTTGTTGGCGCAAATTACTTTGCAGTACTTGCTTAAAAAATGGGTATGACTGCGGTGCGGTTGTTAAATTATTAGAATAATACGCGTCACTTTTACCACTGGCCGAGACTAAGTTAATACTAATTATATCTGGGTAGGCTTCGCTATAACTGGCAAAAACATCCATTAGTGCCCCTAAGCGGCGTGTATAGCTGCCATCAGCATGAATGTCGTTTGATAAAAAATCGTTTAAAACAGGCGAGGTAGACAGTAGTTTTGCTGTTGAATGAAACGAGTCTATGTAGTTGAAAACCTTTTGCTGTTGCTGCTCAACAAAGCGACTCATTATAAGATCAGCCTGCTTTTGTGTTGAGTTGGTTACGTTAGTTAATGTAAAACCACCTAAAAACAACAAGGGTAATATAACAAGCGGGGTTATATACCATAATAATCGAATACTTAACTTACTGGTTTTCATGACCAAACTACTTATCCTCCGTGCAATCTAGCAATGATATGCGTTACGACTTTATTACACAAGAAGCGTAAGCTGATTTGGGTTAATTTAGCGTAAAAAAAGTGTGTATATAATTGGTTTAAATAAGGCTAGTGAGCACCGAAAGCGAGATTATATTTTAAGGCGCTATATTTAGCTTTATTTTAAATAAGTTAGCGGCTGCGCTGCTTGGTTTTTTAATTATATAGCTAACAGTGCAGTATCAATGCCTGTCATAAATTGAGCGCAAGGGGCTAACCCGTAGCGCTATTTTATATTTATTAGTGTTTAGCACAATGCATTAAAATATGCGTTGTTAGGGCATTGGCATTAAGGGTAATTTAGCCACGCTTAAAATTAATGCGTGGCTTTAAAATGCTATTTATTTAAAGTATTACAAATTTAAAAATTAGTTCTTTTGAGTGTGAGCCGTACCGTAAGAGCGCACTAAAAAGTTTATTGCTACTTCTACCCAGCGGTCTATATCTTTTTTAAGCACAGGCTGATCGGGGTGAGTTAAGTACATTAAATGTAGCTCACTGCGCATTAAGGCAACAAATAGGTTAGTGGCTTCTTCAATGTTTAATTCTTCAAAATCAAGCTCTTTAGATTCCACTGCCGCTTTTAAATAATTAGAGACCTTGTCTTTTACCACCCGCGGGCCAGAGTTATAAAACATATGACCTAGGGCGGGTAAGCGGGTGGCTTCAGCAACAACAATTCGGTATAGAGCCATGGCAGTCTCTGATAGAGCGATTTGTAAATAAGCATGCCCAAGGCGGCGTAAGTTTTCTGTTAAGTTGCCTGGCTTAAACGTTATATTATCGATTGATGCTGTAAATATTTCGCATTCACTTTTAATGACCGCTAAAAATAAAATTTCTTTATTTGCAAAGTGAGCGTAAACCGTCGATTTTGATACGCCTGCCTCACGTTGGATCATGTCGGTGGTTGCACCATTAAAACCATGAATTAAAAATATTTTACGTGCAGCGTGTAATACCGTTCGTGCTTTTGCACCAAGCTCTAATTCACTTGGAGGCAGAGTGTTTTGGGCATTAATAAGCGTTTTTGTCATTACATTTCACCTTGACATAATGTTAAATTACGCCTAGCGTATCAAACCGAGCGGTACAGTTCAATTTAAGCTTTGAGTTAAGGGTGTTTTTAGCAGCTGTTAACTATCGGTATTACCCTGTTTAAATGTATTTAAGGTGTGACTAGGCAGCAATTAGCGTGCTTAGCTTTTTTTTTGCTTATCGATCAAACCGAGCGGTACAGTACATAAATAATTGTGTTATTAATTTAGGATTTAAAAATGGCTAATCAGTGTCTTAATAAAAGACTTTTTAATTATTCGCGGCATTCAGCTATTGCGCTTACATTAGCTGCGGCTTTGTCGGGTTGTGTAGTGGGTCCTAACTTTGAAGAGCCTAATACAAATATAAACAACGATGCTATAAAGCCAACACCCGAATTTACTCAGCTACAAGGCGGTAATGCTGAATTGGCGTGGAATTGGTGGACAATTTTAAACGATCCTATTTTAACGGAGCTAGAGCGCAAAGCACAGTTAGGTAATCTTGACTTACAGCTAGCATCAAGCCGAATTGCCCAAAGCCGCGCAGCATTGGGTATTGCATCGGCAGACCGCTTACCCAGTGTATCTGCTGGGTTTGACTACAAGCGCGAAGGGCTGAGCGAAAATGGTAAGTTTGTTGCACTCGGTGCGCCCTCAGACCCTGATAACTTTTGGCAGCTTGTTTTTGATGCCAGCTGGGAACTTGATTTATGGGGCCGTAATAAACGTGTTGAAGAAGGGGCCGTCGCTATGCTGCAGGCCTCTTTGTATGCGCGTGAAGCCGCCCGTGTTAGCTTAGCTGGCGAGGTGGCTAAAACGTATTTGTTACTGCGCAGTGTACAAACGCAGCTCAACATAACACACGAAAACAAAACCATTGCAGAGCGTGTGTTAAAGCTTGCACAAAGCCGCGAAAAAAACGGTGTAAGTACACGTTTTGAAACAATTAGTGCAAAAGCAGAGCTGGCAACAATTAATGCTGCGCTACCAGAGCAAACGCAGCGCCGTAATGTGTTAATGAACGCGCTTGCGTTGCTAGTAGGTGAAAAGCCACGTGCCTTAAATACTTTGTTAGCCGAGCGTATTGCTGCGCCTGTTATGCCAAGCGAAATCCCTTCGGCTATTCCATCAGAGTTTGTGAAACGCCGCCCAGATATTTTACAAGCGCAAGCACACTTACACAGTGCTGTTGCCGCTATTGGCACGGCCGAAGCGAATTTTTACCCACGCATTACTTTAACGGGCTCATTAGGGGTTGAGGGGTATGCGCAAAGTGATTTATCAACCTGGGATTCACGTGTTTTTTCAGTGGGACCAAATGTTTATTTGCCTATTTTTCAGGGGGGGCGCTTAAAATCACAGCTTAAGCTGACTAAAGAGCGCGAGAAAAACGCGGCATTAACGTATCGTCAAACTGTACTAAAAGCGTGGCACGAAGTTGATAACGCAGTAGATGGCTGGGCTGCGCAGCAAAATCACCATCACAAAGTTGAAATTGCTCACGACTTTAATAAGCAGGCTTTACAAACCGTTGAAAGAGCCTACCAGCAAGGGGCAGCCGACTACCTTAGCGTTTTAACGGCGCAGCGTAATTTATTAGCAAGCCAAACTAAGTTAAATAACAGTGCAACCAATGCCTCGATTGCGGTTGTAAATTTGTATAAATCTCTCGGTGGTGGCTGGAACCCAGACGCGCTATCTGAAAGTGCGCTTGCGCCAATGTCAGCCAAGGCGGAGGGCGAGTAATGAATGCAGTCACGATTAATGTGCCTGTACAAAATGCGGCACCTGTTGCTAAGCCCGCAGGGCCATCAAAACAAGCACTGGCTGGGCTATTATGCATTTTTATTGCCGCTATGATGGCGGGTTTAAATAACCGAGTAGGGGCACTTGGATTAGCAGATGTGAGGGGCGTAATAGGGGCAAGTTTAGATGATGCCTCTTGGCTTTCAAGCGCCTATACCGTTGGGGAGCTAATCGCTATGCCTTTTGCTTCGTGGTTTGCCATTACGTTATCGGTTAGACGCTTTCATATTTCTATGGTGACTATATGTGGCGTTATTGCGGCTATTTTGTCTTTTATTCATGATTTAAACTTATTAATTGCGCTGCGTTTTGTGCAAGGGGTAAGTAGTGGCGCGCTCATTCCTATATTAATGATGGCTGCACTTAAATTTTTACCCCCTAACATACGTTTACACGGTTTAGCGCTTTACGCGATGACCGCTACATTCGCCCCAAATTTAGCTATTTGGCTAAGCGGGCAGTGGGCTGATGTTTTATCGGACTGGCGCTGGATTTACTGGCAAGTTATTCCGCTTTGTATTATTGCAGGTTCACTAACTGCGTGGGGGCTCCCAAAAGAGGGTGTTAAATATGCGCGCTTTAAAGAAGGAAACTGGTTAGGCCTAGTATGCGGCGTATCGTCTTTGACGTTAATTGCCATCGCGCTTGATCAAGGTGTGCGTTTAGATTGGTTTAATTCATCGCTTATTAGTGTGTGTTTTTTTGGTGGGCTAATTTTATTTGGCTGCTACGTATTAACCGAGTGGCATCACAAAGCGCCATTTATGAGACCGCAATTATTAGGCCGACGCAATTTAGGTATTGGCTCTGTACTACTTACCATGTTGTTAGTGGTGTTGATGTCGGGCTCAATGTTGCCCTCAACCCATTTAGCCAATTTACATAGCTATAGAGCATTACAGCTAGCGCCAGTAGGGTTATTAATTGCGCTACCACAACTTGTACTTGGCTCGGTAGTGGCACTGCTTTTATACAAAAAATGGGTAGACGCCCGCATTGTGATGTCAATTGGATTATTTTTAATTGCGCTGGCCTGTTTTAGCGGCGCACAAATTACGCCTTTATGGCATCGCGATCAATTTATCACAGCGCAGCTGTTGCAAGCATTTGGCCAGCCCATGGCAGTGGTCTCTATTTTATTTTTAATGACCAGTGTACTAGACCCAAGCGAAGGGCCGTTTTTTTCGGGAACCATAAACACATTACGTGTGTTTGGCTCGCTTATTGGCGGGGCTGTTGTGGGGCAGCTATTAACGGTGCGCAGTCATTTTCATAACGAAATGCTATTAGATCGCGCCTCACTGGTCGGTAACTCATTGGCAAACACCATACCTAATGAGCAATTAGGCGGCGTTATTGCCCAGCAATCGTTAGTGATGTCGGTAGGTGATGCCTACTTGGTGCTTGGTGTGTTAGCACTTGTATTAATTCCGCTGGCGCTATGTATGAACTTTGTACCAGCCCCGAATCTTAATAAATCTTAAATTTTAATCGTTGAGTAATATATTATGGCCTTACCAAAAGTAGTTAAATTAACCGTTGCAGCAACTATACTTGCCGTTGTTGCAGGCAGTATTATTTATCTTAATAAACCGGAGTCGCAAAGTGCAACTCAAACAACTGACGATGCCTACGTGCAAGCCGACTTTACCTTTGTGGCACCTCAGGTATCTGGCACGGTAGATCAAGTACTCATTAAAGATAACCAGCGAGTACAAAAAGGCGATTTAATTGCCACCATAGATAATCGCGATTTTGTAGTGGCTCTAGATTCCGCTAAAGCCCAAGCTAATAGTGCTAAAGCTAGTGTAGCTAGCTTGCAAGCTAAGTTAACTTATCAAGATTCGCTGGTACAACAAGCGCAAGCTGCGGTAGAGGCCGACACTGCATCACTTAAATTAGCGCAGTTAAATTTAAAGCGTTATACCAACTTAGCAACCGATGGCTCAGGCACTGTGCAAGCACGAGAAGAAGCACAAGCAAAGCTGGCTATTCAAAAAGCAAACTTGCATAAAAACCAAGCAGGCCTTGCGGCAGCAAAGCAGCAGATTAAAATTTTACGTGCCGATATTGAAAAAGCCAAAGCTGCGCTTGTACAAGCTAAAGCACGTGTAGTAGATGCCGAACTTAAGTTATCGTACACCCAAATTACAGCGCCTATTGATGGCATAGTTGGCCAAAAATCGGTGCGTGTAGGGGCGTATGTAAACCCAGGCAGCCCGCTATTGGTTGTTGTACCGCTCGATAAAGTGTTTGTTAGTGCAAACTACCGTGAAACTCAGCTAGCTAATGTAAAAGTAGGCCAAGAAGTTGAAATAAAAGTAGATGCACTACCAGGGCAAATTTTACGCGGCTATGTTGATAGCCTAAGCCCTGCCAGTGGCGTGAGCTACTCAGCCATTGGTGCACATAACGCCACGGGAAACTTCACCAAAATTGTGCAGCGTTTACCGGTTAAAATTAGCTTAGATGCAAACCAGCCGGCGCTTAAGCAGTTACGAGTAGGTATGTCGGTGGTACCCAGTATTTCAATAACGCAGTAGCACATTGTGTTAATTACAAGGCCAGTAACCATGTTGCTGGCCCTTAAAATTAGTTACTCCTTCCTTTTGCATATAAAGCCAAGATATTTTTGAGTTAGATAGCACACTTTTATACCGACTCCTGTTACAATTGCCACTATTAAAAAATTAGCTATATGGCGTTAATTGTTGTCAATTTATTCACACTAAATTGCTCAAAGCCCAGTTAATAACGATCAACTTAACGGGTTGCCTTGCATACACTCAATGTTATGCATGTAACTTGGCATCAAACTAAAAGAACTTATTAATGGCAGACCAGAATATTATCAACGAAATTAGCAAGCGAAGGACTTTTGCAATCATATCGCACCCGGATGCTGGTAAAACCACCATCACCGAAAAAGTACTTTTGTTCGGACAAGCGATTCAAAAAGCCGGTACTGTAAAAGGTCGTGGCTCTAATCAGCATGCAAAGTCTGACTGGATGGAAATGGAAAAAGAGCGTGGTATATCGGTTACTACCTCTGTAATGCAGTTTCCGTATAACAATGCGCTGGTTAATTTACTTGATACCCCTGGACACGAAGACTTCTCAGAAGATACTTACCGTACATTGACCGCGGTAGATTCGTGTTTAATGGTTATTGATGCCGCAAAAGGTGTAGAAGAACGTACCCGTAAGCTAATGGAAGTTACGCGCCTACGTACCACGCCTATTGTAACCTTTATGAATAAGTGTGACCGTGATATTCGTGACCCAATGGAACTACTCGATGAAGTAGAAACAGAGCTAAATATTGCCTGTGCGCCTATTACTTGGCCAATTGGTTGTGGTAAAGAGTTTAAAGGTGTTTATCACATTCATAACGACGAAGCGGTTTTATACAAAACAGGCCAAGGCCATACTATTCAAGAAGTTCGCACTGTAAAAGGCCTAGATAACCCAGAGCTTGATACTGCCATTGGTGAAGAACTCGCTGAGCAATTACGTGAAGAGCTAGAGCTGGTAATTGGTGCCTCAAATGAGTTTGATCTTGAATTGTTTTTAGCGGGTGAGCTTTCACCGGTGTACTTTGGTACAGCCCTTGGTAACTTTGGTGTAGACCATGTACTTGATGGTTTAACGCAATGGGCACCAACGCCATTACCGCGCGAAACAGATGACCGCCAAGTAATCGCAACAGAAGAAAACTTTACCGGTTTTGTGTTTAAAATTCAGGCCAACATGGACCCTAAACACCGTGACCGCATTGCCTTTATGCGTATTGTGTCGGGTAAATACAGCCAAGGCATGAAAATGAACCACGTACGCCTTGGTAAGCAAATTAGTATTTCTGATGCGGTAACCTTTATGGCGGGCGATCGTGAGCGCGCAGCAGATGCATATGCGGGCGATATTATTGGTTTGCATAACCACGGTACCATTCAAATTGGTGATACCTTTACGCAAGGCGAAAAGCTTAAATTTAGCGGTATTCCTAACTTTGCCCCTGAGCTGTTTCGTCGTATTCGTTTACGCGATCCACTCAAACAAAAGCAATTATTAAAAGGCTTAGTACAACTTTCTGAAGAAGGTGCTGTACAGGTATTTAGACCGCTTACTAACAACGATTTAATTGTAGGCGCGGTGGGTGTACTACAGTTTGATGTGGTTGTAGCGCGCTTAAAAGCTGAGTACAACGTAGATGCAATTTACGAAGGCGTAAATGTAAATACGGCACGTTGGGTAAGCAGCGACGATGTTAAAAAGTTTGAAGAGTTTAAACGTAAGTGCGAAAGCAACTTAGCACTCGATGGTGGCGATAACTTAACTTACATAGCACCGAGCCGTGTAAACCTTAACTTATCGGTAGAGCGTTACCCAGAGGTAACCTTTAACCATACGCGCGAAAACTAGAATTGACTGACTAAAGTTAACTGAAAGCCTGCTATGGCGGGCTTACAAAGGTAAATAATATAATGAACATTCGTACTATTTTAGTAGAAAAAGCCATTGCCGCCATGACCGCAGCAGGCTTACCAGAAGACACAAACCCAGCTGTTACACAAAGCACACGCCCACAGTTTGGTGATTACCAAATTAATGGTGCAATGGGCGCCGCTAAAAAAATGAAAAGCAACCCACGTGAGCTTGCGCAAAAAATTATTGATAACCTAGATGTAACCGACATCGCTGAAAAAACAGAAATTGCCGGCCCAGGTTTTATTAATATTCATTTAAAGCCTGAGTTTTTAGCCAACAGTGTAAAAGCAGCAAACAACGATGCAAAACTGGCTGTAAACGAGCACGCAAATCCGCAAACTGTCGTGGTAGATTACTCATCACCTAACCTTGCAAAAGAAATGCACGTAGGCCATTTGCGTTCAACCATTATTGGTGATGCCATTGTACGTGCGCTTGAATTTAGAGGCGACAAAGTCATTCGTCAAAACCACATGGGCGATTGGGGCACACAGTTTGGTATGCTAATTGCGCATTTAGAAGATCAAATTAGCCAAGGCGTAGACTTAGAGTCGGTAGCGCTTGCTGATTTAGAAACGTTTTACCGCGATGCTAAAAAACGTTTTGACGATGAAGAAGGCTTTGCCGATAAAGCCCGTGACTATGTAGTTAAACTACAAGGCGGCGACGCGCACTGTGAAAAGTTATGGAAGCTATTTATAGCGACCTCTGTTAAGCACTCTGAGGAAGTTTACAAACGTCTAAACGTAACGCTTACCCAAGACGATATTATGGCTGAAAGTGCTTACAACAGTGAGCTTAACGATATTATTAGCCTATTAAAAGATAAAAACATAGCGGTAGAGTCGCAAGGCGCACAAGTAGTGTTTTTAGATGAACTTGCTAATAAAGATGGTGAGCCATCGGCGTTTATCGTGCAAAAATCTGGCGGCGGCTTTTTATATGCAACCACCGATTTAGCCGCGTGTAACTACCGCTCAAATACCTTAGGCGCTGAGCGTATTTTAATATTTGTTGATGCACGCCAAAGCCTTCACTTTAATCAAGTGGAGCTTACCGCACGTAAAGCAGGCCTTTTACGCGATGAAACAAGCTATGAGTTTTGCCCGTTTGGCACCATGATGGGCGCCGATGGTAAACCATTTAAAACCCGTACAGGTGGTACAGTAAAACTTGCTGATTTACTTGAAGAGTCAATTAGCCGTGCAGCAACAAAACTTGCTGAGCGTGAATCTGATTTATCAGATCATGATCGCAGCGAAATTGCGCGTAAAGTAGGTATTGGCGCTGTTAAATACGCTGATCTTTCTAAGCATCGTACCAGCGATTACATATTCAACTGGGACACCATGTTAAGCTTTGAAGGCGCAACAGCACCTTACTTACAATATGCTTATACCCGTGTGCGCAGTATTTTCCGTAAATCAGGTGTCGATGCCGCTACGCTAAATGCAGATGTAGTCATAGCCGAGCCGCAAGAAAAAGCACTCGCGCTTAAACTGTTACAGCTTGAAGAAGTCCTTGATTTAATGATCTCTGAGGCTACTCCGCACGTACTATGTAGCTACTTATACGAGCTAGCTAGCCTATACATGACATTCTACGAAGCCTGTCCAGTACTAAAAGAAGGCGTAGAGCCAAACGTACGTGACAGCCGTTTAGTGTTATGTAATTTAGTGGCAGATACGCTAAAAACAGGATTGGATTTGCTTGGCATTGAAGTCATGGAGCAAATGTAATTACCGTCGTATTTTAACCTAATACTGCGTTATCCACCCCAACTTACCCTAATCACATACAAACCGTATGCTCATAGGGATAAGTAGGGGTGAATGCCTTGTCTTAGGCTAAACTACTTAGGTGAACCTTCTGCTTCGTGTAGTTCGCTTTAGCTGCGTTGGTAAAATTATTTAGCCTAAGTCACATACAAACCGTATGCTCCTTGGCATAAATAGTTTTACTGCCTTGTGCTAGCACTCCTACACTTGCAGATGATTTTAGGCTTTACTTGACGAACTTTTGTAAGTTAATCATTTTGTAGCTGATAGCACCGTAGGTTGGGTTGAGTGAAACGAAACCCAACATTAACCAAGCACTAACCCAAAATATAAAATTGTTCTTATTACTGATTACTATTGATTGCCTGGCCTTAACTTACCCACATACGCTTTAATAAACAGAGAAGGATTTGTTTATGAAACTCGAAGACATCCGCCGTGAATACCTGCAAGACGCGCTAAGCGAAGATAACTTGCAAGATGATCCATTCAAACAATTTGAAACGTGGCTTGAGCATGCTGTGGGCAGTAATATCCCAGACCCAACGGCCATGGTTGTGGCAACGGTTGATGAAACCGGGCAACCTTCACAGCGTATTGTATTGTTAAAACATTTAGATGATAACGGGTTTGTATTTTTTACTAATACCGGCTCACGTAAAGCGCAAGAGCTAAAAGGCAATAACAAAATATCGCTGCACTTTCCGTGGCACCATATGGAGCGCCAAGTGATTGTATACGGCGAGGCAAAACCATTACCGACGGCTGCAGTCGCTAAATATTTTTTATCGCGCCCTAAAGAAAGCCAATTAGCAGCATGGGCCTCAGCGCAAAGCAGGCCGGTCTCATCGCGCAAAGTACTTATGGAAACCTTTGCTAATATGAAGAGTAAATTTGCTAATGGTGAAATTCCATTGCCTGATTTTTGGGGCGGTTACTGCGTAGTCCCTTCTAAAATTGAGTTTTGGCAAGGTGGCGCACATCGTTTACACGACCGCTTTATATATCAGCGCCAAACCGATAATAGCTGGCAAATAACACGTTTAAACCCTTAACCGGTTTACGCTGTGAAGTTTATAGACTCCCACTGCCACCTCGATTTTACTGAGTTTGACGCAAACCGCGGATCACTAATAAAAGAGTGTATGGCTAAAGGTGTTGAGCGCTTTATTGTGCCAGGTATTAGCTTGGCGCAATCTCAGCAGCTAATTGAATTTAAAGCTAAATACCCACAAGTACATATTGCCGCAGGGCTTCATCCTTACTTTTTAGATGAGCATAAAGATGCTCACTTAGCGCAGTTATTCGATTTTGCAAAAACCAATAAAAAGCAGTTGGTGGCAATAGGGGAGTGCGGGCTTGATAGAAGTATTGATGACCTTGAAAAACAAACCAACCTATTTGAACAACACATTACCCTTGCTAATGAGCTCAAGCTGCCGCTTATTGTGCATCACAGACAAAGCCATGATTTAATTGCGCATGCGTTTAAGCGCTGCAAGCCAAAATATGGCGGCGTGATACATGCATACTCAGGCTCCATGCAACAAGCACAGTATTATATTAAACAGGGCTTTAAATTAGGTGTAGGTGGCGTTATTACCTATGAACGAGCAGCAAAAACCCGTGATGTAATTGCTCAAATAGAACCGCAGCATTTAGTGCTTGAGACGGACGCGCCCTCAATGCCATTAAGTGGCCATCAGGGAGAAATTAACACCCCTGCGCATATTCCTACTGTATTTGAAGTTTTATGTAGCTTAAAGCCAAATAGCAATAAAGCCGGACTTGCTCAGCAGCTTTACGATTCTTGCTCTGAGGTTTTTTGCATATAGCGATTTACCTGCCAACGTTTTAGGCCTCGCCCTAGCTGCCATGTAAAAATACAGGCTATTACTAGCATTAATAAAACTTGCCTGCCTAAATCATGAAAGTGATTATGGCTGTCAGATATTGCCGCGCGGGTTAAATAAGTAATAGATACAAAGCCTAAAGGCTTATCTATGTCGCTTACAACGGGCTCAACAAATGGGGTTTTTAATTTACTAATCCCTGGGGTAGACTCTGGCAATTGGCCAAATATGTGGTGCGATTGCCAGTGATCGCTGCTGGCTATAAGTACGCCTTGCTGATCGTAAATTGTGGCTGAAAGTACAAACTCGTCTTTGCTTATATCATTACACAAAGCTCTAAGCTGTGGCTTATTTTTAGCAAGCAGAGGCTCTTTAGCATTAAGAGCCATAAATGAGGTTAAGCTTTTGGCTGTATTATCGGCACTATTATAAAGTAGTTGGTGGCTTTCAAAGCTACTGTTAACACCTACAAAACTCAGTAATACAAAACAGCCCGCAGCCAATAACAAGCGAACGATTCGCTTTCTTTGTGATGCAGACAAAGGGCTTTTTATATGGTTATTTTTCATAGTCACCGTATATGCTACTGACAGCATTTTGATTTGATGTTACAACTACGCTAACTATAACCTTAAATCTACCCCGATGGCGAATTTAGCGTTATGAATACCCTAATTGATACGCCAAATTAGAAAAATAAATAACAAACACGGAGAACCCATGTCGCAAATGAACATGGCACAGCCAGCTGCTGAGCAAGCATTACATTCTTTAACGCTAAACACATGGTTTGATTACAAAGAAGGGAGTTTTACTCCTGCTCAAACAATACCAGATAAAACCGTTGGGTTATTTAGTATTGCGTTTGCGGGCGATTTTGAACTAAAGCATGTAACGAGTATTATCGACTTTTTAAAAACGCACGCGCTTAAAGTAACCGCTGTATGTCAATATCAGCCCGACTTAGGGTTAGCCCCAGCTCTGTGTTTTTATAGCCCAGAGGCAGAGCAAAAAATTAACCCGCTTGCGCTAAGAGAGTTTGCAAACACGCTTGACTTTCAGCTAGTGCAAGTTACAACGCCACCTAACCTATATGAGCCAGGGCTGCTGGTTATGGATATGGACTCTACCGCCATCACCATAGAGTGCATTGATGAAATTGCACGTTTAGCAGATGTATATGACGATGTGGCTTCTGTGACCGCGCTTGCAATGGCGGGCAAACTAGATTTTAGCGAAAGTTTAAATCAGCGGGTAGCAAAGTTAGCCGGCATAGAGCAAAGCTTAATTGAAGATTTAAAAAACACCTTACCATTAATGCCAGGTATTAAAGCGTTATGCCAAATATTAAAGCAGCATAATTGGTATCTTGCTATAGCATCAGGCGGGTTTGTACCCTTTGCCGAGCGTGTGCAGCAGCTGATTAATTTAGATGAAGTACATGCTAATGTGCTTGAATTTGCAAACGATAAACTCACAGGAAAAGTCTCTGGTGCCATTGTTGATGCGCAGCAAAAAGCGGTTGTTTTAGAAACACTGCAGCAAAAGCTGGGCTTAGCAAATACGCAAACGGTAGCCATTGGCGATGGTGCAAATGATTTGCTCATGATGGAAAAAGCAGGATTAGGCGTTGCCGTACATGGTAAACCAAAAGTGGTGGAGCAAGCTCAAGCGGCTATATGTCAGGGCTCGTTACTGCAATTGCTGTATATGCTGGCTATTCCCTTAAATAAGTAACCTGAGAATAACTACCAAAATAAGTTATACCAATCGGGTTAGGTTGTTAGACATTTATAGCGATAGATAAATAGCGTGATAACAAGGCATAAATTTCGACATGTAGTTGTTCTACATGAGAAATTTATAACGCCGCTAACGTTTTATTTAGCACGCTATAAACTTTTAAGTCGATTGGTATTAAGCCGCTTAGCGCAAGCGGTTTAACCATAACAGCTTTCTGCGGCCCATTTGAGCGACCTGCTTTTGATCTAACTCTAAATGGCTAAGCGCTTCGTCGGTTATATCTACAATATCACCCACCCCAGATACTGCCCACAGCGCTTCTTCTATGTCTTTTGCTTTGTGCATTGCATATTGGCTTACATATTTAAGTTCGTTTGATAGGTAATCTGTATCTGGGCGACCCGTTCGCGATAAGTACAAGCGCATAACAAATACCAGCTCAGACTTAACGCCTGCGCTAATTTGCTCACTAAAGCTTGAATAGCTTTCCCCTAGTACGCATTGGCTCGTCACAGCTTTTTCAATGTTATCTTGTTTAGGGTCAAAATTAATTGCGAGTGTAAACGGCAAAGGCGGGTCTTGTCGGCTACGATCTTTAATGCTTGGGGTGATCACATCAATAATTTGTTGCTGCGTTAAAATATGGCTTAGGTCAGTTTTATTATTTAATAAGCCAAAATTTTGTAAAATCACGTGAATTGGGCTGGCATATAAACCAAAACCTATGGCACCTGGAATAAAGTGGCTTGCTTCTTTATGTAAATAAAGCGGGAATTGGCACACACTTTTGGTCACCATATTTCTCAGTGCGGTAGAAAGGCCTTCTATTTTAGGCGCTTCTTCAGACACTTTTAATTTATCTTTATTACTTTGAATTAATTGGGTAAAAAAGTTAACCCCTGCATGTGGTAAGTCAGCAACTCTGTTGGCTTTTAAATTAATGGTCGTTAACGACTTACTAATTGCCATCACTTCGTATTTAAGCTCACTTAAATTATGCTTTTTAGTTATTTTTTGTAAATCGGGGAAAGACAGTAAAACAATATCACCTTTTTTAAAGCTAACCGGCGATGCTGACTCTAATTGCAAACCCATAACCGAAAAATCCCGAGTATGAGCCTGATACTGCTTATCCTCAAACGTAAGCACGGCAGGTGTTTTATATAAGTATCGTTTGTGAGAGCGTAAATTTACATACTCTAGTGGCACAATATCTAAATAAGGAGGCTTATTATGCTTAGCGTGGCCAAAATGTTTAAGCTGGTTAACTAACGCCTTATCGTAGGGCTGCTTCTTATAATGCGCTTGTTCTTCACTGTTGCCAATGGTGGTTAAAACCGCAATATATTTTACATCTTTTATAAGGCCTGCCACTCTTGGAGAAGGTGGCTTATTTAGCTTTTCTATGTTTTTACTCGCCGAATTAGGCAACGATAATGGAATAAACGAATCATCTGGGTGGCTTGGCATAACTTGTAATTTAAAGCATTGCCAGCTGTCTTTTTGGCTACCAAACCCTAAAAATAGGTTTCTTAATTTAGGGTTGTTATTAAGCTCTGTACGCGTGGCTGAGTAGTAATAGATTTTTCCTGCAGAAACATGAGTAAACGTATATAAGTAATCTTCTTTTACTGCGTTTACTTGGGTAAGCATTTGGCTAATACGTTGATTATTTAAAATGCTATATAGGCAGGGCACTTTTCGTTCATCAGTAAAATAGCGCTGAATAAAAATATTATTTTCAGTGGTTAGGCTTAAACTAGGAACAATTTGTTCGCCTTTTTTACTTAAAAATACGTATAAAGAGGTAACGCGCGGAATATAATATTGCTCATAACCCTTTGAAACCAAAGCATCTAGGGTGTTATCTAAGTTCACTTTATAGCGGCGTTTATTACCGTTTATAAAGCTATCTAAAAAATTATCGAATGCTTCATTTTTTTCTATAAAAGTACGCTTTAAACGAATGTGGTTATATTCACGAGATATGTTTTCAACTGCAACTACTTCATATTGAATGCCATTTTTAAGGCCTAGCTCAAAATCTTGCTCAAGCCCTACTAGCCGCATGGCAATTAGCTGCCCTTTTTTTATAATTTGGCGGGTAGGAAGCTTAATTTTACAACCACTCAAAGAGATATCTGAGGTACTCGCGGCAATGTTTTTCTTATCGTTGTACTCAATTTTAACTTTAATCGAGTAGTTCATTCGCTCCTCAGAGCGGCTTTCATAAGAGGCAAATTTTATTACGCTGGTAGTCAGAGTGTCGTTTTCAACTTGTGTATCACTTTGCTCTTGTGCTTGTTTTTGTAGTACGCGATGGTTGTTTTCGGTGTTCATTACCGCTTCGTATACCGCTAAAGTATAGCCGCCGTGTTGTTTTAAGGCTGCCTCAAATACTTCTATGGCGGTGTCATCCATAAAGTGTTGTTTACCATTGTGCTCATACGGGCGAACTTGGCCTGTTACTAAGCCTCGCAGGTCAACAAAACGGGCAACTGGCTGAGATAGGCGCGACATTTCCATTTTCATTAAAAACTGCTCAGGCTTTGTTAAACCTGCCGTTTTAGATTTGAAAATTAGGTCGAACTTTGCGTTACCTAAATAGGTTTTTAGCTCATTTACGAGGTCTTCGTGTTTGAGCAGTATGTCTTCAGCCATTTATAAATCGTCACCGTCTAATTGAAAAGTAGGTATACTGTAAAGTCCATTTATTTGAAAAATTCAATAAACGTAACATCGTGCTATGTTATTAATATAGGTACGATTTTTCGTGTAAGTACAGTTTAACTCTTGTTATTATGTGTTAAATGCCAATTTGTTGGCAAGTTACTTTAAAGTATTTAAAAGCAATAAGTATGCCCTAACTTAAAGTAAAAGAGAAAATTACATGTGTTTGTTTCTAATATAGATCCTTGATTGGCTTTAGCAATGTAGCGCTGCTATGTCGTTCTCCCCATGATAAAATAAACAACTAAATGTATGCATTTTAAATTAAAGAATAGTAGGTAAGGTTATAAATGGCTAAGGCGGCAAAAGTAGAATTTGTTTGTACAGAGTGTGGTATGAACTACCAACGTTGGCAAGGTCAGTGTCGCTGTGGTGCGTGGAACACGTTGGCAGAATTTAAACCCTCTGCAGGGCAAAGTAAAAAAGCCGCTGCGCGAGCAACCGTTGGTGGTTATGCAGGTGGCATTGGTGGCGGCTCTAAAAAAATTGATGATGTAGCCACCACCGAGGCCGAAAAGCAGCTTACAGAAATAGGCGAGCTTGACCGTGTACTAAGCGGCGGCGTAACCACGGGCTCGGTTAATATTATATCGGGCGACCCAGGGGCAGGTAAAACAACGCTGTTATCTGATTTAGTAGCCAGAATGTCGCAGCGTATGCCATCACTTTACTGTACTGCTGAGGAGTCGTTGTCGCAGTTTAAAAACCGTGTAAACCGCTTAAAGCTTAACTATAACGCCGATGAGCTTTATTTACTTTCTGAAACTAGCGTAGAAACCATTATTGAAGAGCTTGATAAAAATAAAATTAAGTTTGCTGTTATCGACTCTATTCAAGCTGTTGTAACCGACACTGCAAATGGCAGCCCTGGTTCGCCTTCGCAAGTAAAAAGTGCCGCGCAAGCGCTTACTCAGTATTGTAAGCAAAACGATGTCACTATGTTTATTATTGCCCATGTAAATAAAAACAACGAAATTGCAGGGCCGCAAACATTAGTGCATATAGTGGATGCCTTATTGCACATTGACACGAATGATGGACAGGTACGTACGCTTAGAGCTAACAAAAACCGTTTTGGTGATATTGATACCGTAGGCATTTTTAAAATGTGCGAACGCGGCATGCTAAGTGTTGATAACCCCAGCGAGATTTTTTTATCGGGATCAAGTACTGAATCACCAGGCTCTACTATTACGTGTATCCGAAAAGGTAACCGTAACTTATTGCTCGAAATTCAATGTTTAACCACCGAAACCGAAGCCGAATTTCCGCAGCGTGTGTGCGTGGGTTTAAACATGAACCGAATAAAAATGCTCACTGGTATTTTACGCAAACACACCAAAACTAAAATATTTCACGATACGTTTTTTAATATTGTGGGCGGCTTACGAATCGATGAAACCGAAACCTGTATTGATTTAGCGTTAGTAACCGCGCTTTTAAGCAGCTTAAACGAGTTTGTTGTACCGCGTACAACCTGCATTATGGGTGAGCTTAGTTTAAACGGCGATGTTCGCCCAATCGACAGCGGTGTACCACGGGTTAAAGAAGCGGCTCAGCATGGGTTTACTGAAATATTTATTCCGTTTCGTAATTACCATAAATCGATGGAAGGACTAGGGGCTAAAATTACGCCAGTAAAAACCGTGCACGAGTTACTGAGTTTAATTAATTAACGCTTACAGCGGCTGCTGTGCAATGTTACTCTTGAGCAAACACAATTTATATACAGATCAGAATAAGGAAATAGCATGAAAAAACTCGTAATAGCCATAGCCATTGTTGCAGCTGGCGTAGGCGGTGTTAGCTACGCAAACTATGTAGCAACTCAAGAAGTACGTACCGAAGTAGACAAGCAGCTTGCTTTAGTGAGCGATCAAACCGGTGCAACATTTAAATACGCGGGTTTATCGGCAAGTGTTATTTCTCAAAGTGTTGAAATTACTAACATGGAAGTAATTAGCCCCGAAGGTGATAACGTAGCGCATATTCAAAGTATTGAAGTAACCGGTTACGAAACCGATAAAATATCGCCACATACATCGTTTACAGTAAAAAGCTTTCAGTTCGATAAAGACTTTGTAGCAAAACTACCTGCTGATACAAACGAAATGCTTGCCTCTGCAAGTTACGACTTAAGCTCATCGCTCGATTACGATGAACAATCTGGCGACAGCGACGTAGTTTTAAAGCTTGATGCAAAAGATATTGCTAGTTTTAATATGGATGTAGGACTTGCTAACTCTAAAGCATTAATGGACGCATCCCTTGCTATAAGCAAAGCGCAGCAAGAAGCAGGTGATACGCCACTTACGTACGAGCAAGAGTTACAACAGCAAACCTTAGTTATGCAAGCTATGAGCAAGCTTGAGCCACGTAATATTAATTTAGTACTTAATAACCAAGGCAGATTAAAAGAGCTATTTGTGAGCGAGCTTGAAAAACAAGGTATGACGCTTGAGCAAATGCAAATGACGCTACAGCAACAGTTACAGCAAGCTCCCGTAACTGAAGAAATTGCACAGGCGCTGACTGATTTTGCCAAAGGTTTAAACTCATTAAGCATATCGGCAAAATTGCCTGAAAGTAAAACCATGATGGAAGTAAACCAGCAAATAATGATGTTAGCTGGCCAGCCAGAAGAGCTAGTTAAATTTGTTAATTTAGAAGTTAAAGGCGAGTAAAGTCGTTTTAGCTTTGTAGTTACCTACATGGTTGGCTGCAAACAATGAAGTTGTTAGAGCGTGGGTATATCTCACGCTTTTTTGTGCAATATAATAATCTGTTTTAAGTGCTTTTTCATTGGTTGAACTGCTTGTTTTTTAGTCTCTGTTTGGCTAGTGTATTAATTATACATACGGAAATGGACCTAATTATGCGCTTATTTTTAATTCTTACCCAAGTAATAATCTTATCGCTTCCGGCTACCTTATCAGCAAAAACTAATTTTGAGCACATTATCAAGGTGGAGTCATGCTCTTCGGAAAAATGTAAGGAAGAGTTTAAAAAACTAAAGCGATACTCACGTCAACAGATCCCACTTGCTCAAGAGATGTTGGGCACTTTTTATTATAATGGTTATGGTGTAGAGCAAGATTTAAAAAAAGCAAGAAGGTACTTTTATGAAGCCGCTCGTTGGGGGCTGCCTAATAGCCAGTTTAAACTTGGCATAATGATGATTGAAGGCCAAGGTGGTGAAGTTAATAAAAGCCTTGGCTTTACAAACTTACGACACGCCGCTAAAAAGTTACCAAAAGCAAATTATTATATTGCAGCATATATGCTAACTAATAACCCGACAAAAGATGATGCTTTAGAAGCAAAAGAAAAGCTAGAACTGGCAGCAAATAAGGGCTATGTGAGGGCAAATTTTTTACTAGCTAAAGTGTATGAATCAGCAATTTTAGGTCAATCCAATAAAGAAAAAGCAATTAAGCATTATAAAAAGGCGGCTATAAAAGACCCAAGGGCAAAACTAAAGCTTGCCTCTTTAGGCATTGATTTACCAAGAGAGCCTGAAAAAAAAGATATTGAGCGTATAACCGTTGTTAGAGAAAAGCAAACAATGGGTAATTTTATCACTAATATAAAAAATATGCCTAGTATGCGAACCGCCGTATCGAGTCGTATTAAAGGAGATAAATGCGAGGATAGCATCAGCTGTGAAAGTATAAGTGGTTATGAAAACTTGAAACTGTTTAAGCAAGGCGCTACTCAAGGTTTATAATGGGCACCTAGGTAAATGCGTTGAAATGAGAGCCTAAAGTTAAGTTAGCTTTAAAATAAAAAACACCGTATTTATTTTAAACACGGTGTTTATTTAATTATTTTTTACACTTCATCTTTTAGTGAAGAATACGCGCTCTAATTGTACCTTCTACTGCGCTTAGCTCTTTAAGTGCAACTTCTGACTGATCGGTATCTACGTCAATAACTACATAACCAATTGATTCATCAGTTTGTAAGTATTGAGCGGCAATGTTAATACCGTGCTGGGCAAACGCTTGGTTAATCTGCGTAAGTACGCCAGGGCGGTTGTGGTGTACGTGCAATAAGCGGCTACGGTTAGCAAGCTCTGGTAGCGAAACCTCAGGGAAGTTAACCGCTGTAATAGTTGAGCCATTATCTGAGTATTTAGCTAATTTACCGGCTACTTCAATGCCAATGTTTTCTTGCGCTTCTTGGGTTGAGCCACCAATGTGCGGCGTTAAAATAACGTTGTCGAATTCACGCAGTGGCGATACAAATTCTTCTTCGTTAGATTTTGGCTCAACAGGGAATACATCAATAGCTGCGCCGCTTAGCTTTTTCTCGCTAAGTGCTTCGGCAAGTGCATCAATATCCACTACAGTACCGCGTGAAGCGTTAATTAGTATTGATCCTTGCTTCATTACGGCAAGTTCTGCTGTGCCAATTAGGTTTTTAGTTTGCGGTGTTTCTGGTACGTGTAAACTAATAATATCAGCGCGCTGTAAAAGCTGTGTTAGGTTATGAATTTGTGTTGCATTACCTAAAGAGAGCTTATCTTCAATGTCGTAATACTCTACGTTCATACCTATGTTTTCAGCCATAATACCAAGCTGTGTACCTATGTGGCCGTAACCAATAATCCCGAGCGTTTTACCGCGCGCTTCAAACGAGCCGGTTGCTGTTTTTAACCAGCCGCCACGGTGCGCTGCTGCATTACGCTTTGGAATACCACGTAATAGTAATAGTATTTCGCCAAGTACAAGTTCAGCCACTGAACGAGTGTTTGAAAACGGTGCATTAAATACCGCAATACCGCGCTCGCGAGCTGAGTTTAAGTCAACTTGGTTAGTACCAATACAAAAACAACCAATGGCTACTAGCTTTTCAGCTGAGTCTAAAACTGCTTGGTTAATATGAGTACGAGAACGAAGCCCTACAAAGTGCACATCTTTAATACGCTCTTTAAGTTCGTCCTCAGGTAGCGATGTTTTTACGTAGTCGATGTTGCTGTAACCATTACGTTTAAGCGTTTCTACAGCGCTTTGGTGAACACCTTCAAGCAAGAGAATTTTAATTTTGTCTTTTGCTAACGATACCTTACTCATAACCTCATCCTATTTAATTTGTGGCCCATTTTTAGTGCCGATAATCACTTTATCAGCGCCGCGCATCGCAAATAGGCCGTTGGTAACTACGCCAACAATTGAATTAATTTGTGTTTCAAGTTGTTTGGCATTACTAATACTTAAATTGTGTACATCTAAAATAACGTTACCGTTATCGGTTACTACGCCTTGGCGGTACACAGGGTCGCCACCAAGTTTTAATAATTCACGCGCTACGTAGCTGCGTGCCATGGGTATAACTTCTACCGGAAGCGGAAAATCACCCAATGTATCTACTAATTTTGTGTCATCAACAATACAAACAAATTGTTTTGCAACGGCTGCAACTATTTTTTCGCGGGTAAGTGCTGCGCCGCCGCCTTTGATCATTTCGTTTTGGGCATTAATTTCATCTGCGCCGTCTACGTATACATCAAGAGCATCTACATCGTTTAGCTCAAACACTTCAATACCTAATGCGTGTAAACGCGCTGTTGAAGCCTCAGAGCTAGATACCGCACCCGTTATGGTGTCTTTTACTGTGCCTAGGGCATCAATAAAATGATTTACGGTAGAGCCTGTCCCCACACCAACAATGGTGTTTTCTTTTACAAACTCGAGTGCAGCCCACGCAGCTGCTTTTTTTAATTCGTCTTGCGTCATTGTTATGCTCATATTTCAAATGTGTAGTGGGTGTTTATTACCAGTGATAAATTTTATCGGGAGTAATAATGGTTTTAAGTGGAACATCCCACGATTCAATTGGCAGTGCATCTACTTTTTGGCAGCTATGTGCTAAGCCTATAAGTTGCGGTTTTTGCCAATTGTAAGCGTGTAATTGCGCCAGTGTTTTATCGTAAAATCCACCCCCCATTCCTAATCTGTTACCTTGATTATCAAATGCTACAAGTGGCATCAGTAAGTAATCTAAATCAGTTAATGGGCATATTTGAGAGCAGTTCAGCTTAGGCTCCAAGATACCATAGCGATTTGCCCTCATGGGTGAGTTTTTTTCATAGCGTTGAAACAGCAAAGCAGCCCCATTAAATGGGTGTATAACGGGTAAGTAAAGGGTATGGCCTTGTTGCCATAACTCATTAATTAACAATGATGTATCTAATTCTCCATCGTTACTAAAGTAAATGGCTATATGTTTTTTTGAGGCTGTTTTATCGCTATTTAGCTGTTGAGTAAAATTCAACTTTAACTGTGCCGCGGCTTTTTCTTGCTGTTTTTTTGATAGATTATTGCGTAATTGGCGAATAGATTGGCGTATGTGTGTACGTTTATTGCTCATTGTAATTACGCACCTTTGATTAAATAGACACTAAATCAGGAAAAGCTAAGTAAACAGCAAGCACAATAAGTAGTAAAACGGCAGTGGCAATCAGTGAATATAACAAAGTATTGCTACGCGTTTTAACGGGTTCATCGAGCTGCTCGTCAAGCATAAGATCATCTTCTTGCCACTCATCGTTTTCATCTGTAGGGCTTTTTAGCTCATTGGTTGGAAGCCTTTGTTCTAGCTCTTCTAGCTTTTCTTCTAGGCGGATCAGGCTGCTTGTTATGTAATCAAGGGCATCAAAAATCCGTTCATCGCGCTGACTAGCTGCGCTAGGACTTTGAGTGGGTAGCTCACCTGTGGCTTGTAACTTACTTTTAATGCCTAGGCTTGCTAGTAATTTGGCCTGCTTTAGGGCTTTGTCTTTATTGCTAGGTGCAAAGAGTGCTTTGCCATTAAAAAACTGAGTTACTTTATCTTCAGACGTTTTTAGCTTACTTGCTAAATTTACGCAGGCCGTTTTAGCCTCAGTGCCCTCGGCGAGTCCTACAAACATAACGCGAAAATTATTGGCCATTTACTTATCCCTTAAGCTTTTATTATACAAAGAGTATATACCTAAAACCGTGCGAAATTCGAGGGCTAGCTAATACCAATTTAATTCAAAACACGATTAGTTTAGCGTATTAAATAGCGCACTGACTGCGTTAAAATTATTTATATAAAATAACTGTACGCCGTAAATTCACTTTGTTATTGCACTATTTTTTGGGTGCTATGATAAACAACTAAATTAATGCAATTGATATAAAGCGCATAATTAGCCTTTGCTTTAGATATAAAAACGGCCCTTAAAAGGGCCGTTTATTATTTAATGCATTTTGGCTTATAGGCCAGCCGCTGCGCGAAGTGCGTCTGCTTTATCTGTACGTTCCCATGGGAATTCGTCACGACCAAAGTGACCGTATGCCGCTGTTGGTTGGTAGATAGGGCGCTCTAAATCAAGCATTTGAATTAAGCCGTAAGGGCGTAGGTCAAAGTGCTCACGAATAAGCTCAATTAAACGACCTTCTTCAAGCTTGCTTGTACCAAAAGTTTCAACGCTGATAGAGGTAGGCTCTGCTACACCAATTGCGTAAGATACTTGTAGCTCACACTTATCAGCAAGGCCTGCAGCCACTACGTTTTTAGCTACGTAACGTGCAGCGTATGCAGCTGAGCGGTCAACTTTTGATGGATCTTTACCTGAGAAAGCACCGCCACCGTGACGTGCCATACCACCGTATGTATCTACGATGATTTTACGACCCGTTAAACCACAGTCGCCCATAGGTCCACCAATTACAAAACGACCCGTTGGGTTAATGAAAAATTTAGTCGCGCTAGTAATAAGCTCGGCAGGAAGTACCGGCTTAATGATGGTTTCCATCACGGCTTCAACTAAGTCATTTTGCGAAATTTCTTCAGCGTGCTGAGTAGAAAGTACAACTGCATCAATACCTACTGGCTTGCCGTTTTCGTATGCAAAAGTTACTTGAGATTTTGCATCTGGGCGTAACCAGTTAAGCTCGCCGCTTTTACGTACTTGCGCTTGGCGCTGTACTAAACGGTGTGAGTAAGTAATTGGCGCAGGCATTAGTACTTCTGTTTCGTTACATGCATAACCAAACATAAGGCCTTGGTCGCCAGCACCTTGTTCTTCTGGGCTAGTACGGTCAACACCTTGGTTAATATCAGGAGACTGCTTACCAATAGTGTTTAAAATTGCACACGAGTCTGCATCGAAACCCATGTCTGAATGCGTGTAGCCAATTTCACGTACTGTTTTACGTGTAATTTCTTCAATATCAACCCATGCGCTAGTGGTAATTTCACCACCAACCATAACCATACCGGTTTTTACGTAAGTTTCGCACGCAACACGGGCATGAGAGTCTTGCTCTAGGATAGCATCAAGTACCGCATCAGAGATTTGATCGGCGATTTTATCCGGATGACCTTCAGAAACAGATTCAGAAGTAAATAAATGTTTTGCCATTGTATTTCTGCTCACAAATATTGCGCTTCACAAACGTCGGTATTAGCGCTAAAAAATTAAGGGGCGTATTTTATCTAAAACAAAACTCCTTGCATAGTGTTTTTACGCCTAGACGTCTAAATAAAATGAGTAATAACTTTTTGGTCTTAAAAAATATTCATAATAGCCCATTTTTATGGGGTTTTTAATTGCACAGTGCACCCACATTAAGTAAGAATGGTTGCTATAACAGCTCTTAAGTTACTTAAGGGTATTAACGAACACATAAGTACCCGCGCAAATACACATAAAGGTAGGAGAATTCATGCCATCTCGCAAAGAACTTGCAAATGCTATTCGCGTCTTGTCAATGGACGCAGTACAAAAGGCCAAATCTGGCCACCCTGGAGCCCCAATGGGCATGGCCGACATCGCAGAAGTATTATGGCGCGATTATCTAAAGCATAATCCAACTAATCCAGAGTGGGCTGACCGTGACAGATTTATTCTTTCAAACGGCCACGGTTCAATGCTTATCTATTCTCTATTGCACCTAACTGGTTACGACTTACCACTTGATGAAATTAAAAACTTCCGTCAAATGCATTCTAAAACGCCAGGCCACCCTGAGTACGGTTATGCACCAGGAATTGAAACTACTACGGGCCCACTAGGTCAGGGGATCACAAATGCGGTAGGTATGGCGATTGCTGAAAAAGCGCTTGCTGCACAATTTAACCGTGAAGGCCACGACATTGTTGATCACTACACATATGCATTTATGGGTGACGGTTGTTTAATGGAAGGTATTTCTCATGAAGCATGTTCACTTGCTGGCACATTAGGCCTTGGCAAGTTAGTGGCTTTTTGGGATGACAACGGTATTTCAATCGATGGTGAAGTTGAAGGTTGGTTTAGCGACGATACACCAGCACGATTTAAAGCGTACGGCTGGCATGTAATAAGTGACGTTGATGGTCACGACAGCGATGCTGTTAGTGCTGCAATAGCAGAGGCTCAAAGTGTTACCGACAAACCATCACTAATTTGTTGTAAAACAGTGATTGGTTACGGTTCACCTAACAAATCTGGTAGCCACGATTGTCACGGCGCGCCATTAGGTGATGACGAAATTACAGCGTCTCGCGAATTTTTAGGCTGGTCTGGCGGTGCATTTGAAATCCCTGATGATATTTACGCACAGTGGGATAGCAAAGAAAAAGGTCAACAGCTTGAATCTAGCTGGGACGAAAAATTTGCAGCATACGCAAAGGCATTCCCAGAGCTTGCAGCTGAATATAAGCGCCGTATTAATAACGAACTTCCAGGCGATTGGGCTGAAAAATCTCAAGCGTACATAGAGCAACTACAAGCAAACCCTGCAAACCCTGCATCTCGTAAAGCGTCGCAAAATGCATTAAATGCATTTGGCCCGTTATTACCAGAATTCATGGGTGGCTCAGCCGATTTAGCTGGATCAAACTTAACAATTTGGGATGGCTCTAAAGGGCTAACTGCAGACGATGCAAGCGGTAACTACGTTTACTACGGTGTACGTGAGTTTGGTATGTCGGCAATTATGAATGGTATTGCCCTTCATAAAGGCTTTATTCCTTACGGGGCAACGTTCTTAATGTTTGTTGAATACGCAAAAAATGCGGTACGTATGGCTGCGCTAATGAAGCAACCAAGCATTTTTGTATACACGCACGATTCAATCGGCCTAGGTGAAGACGGTCCAACTCACCAACCGGTAGAGCAAATTGCTAGCATGCGTCTAACGCCAAACTTATACAACTGGCGCCCGTGTGACCAAGTTGAGTCGGCAATTGCATGGCAACAAGCTATTGAGCGTAAAGATGGTCCTACATCACTTATCTTTACTCGCCAAGGTCTTGAGCAACAAGCGCGTGACGCTCAGCAATTAGCAGATGTTAAAAAGGGTGGTTACATCCTTAGCTGTGACGGCGAACCGGAGCTAATTATTATTGCAACAGGTTCTGAGGTGCAACTAGCACAAGACTCTGCAACAGAGCTACGCAGCCAAGGTAAAAAGGTACGTGTTGTATCTATGCCATGTACTGATGTATTTGAAGAGCAAAGCGCACAGTACAAAGAAAGCGTACTACCGGCAGCTGTTACACGCCGCGTAGCAGTAGAAGCTGGTATTGCTGATTACTGGTACAAGTACGTTGGCCTAAACGGTGCAGTAGTAGGTATGACTACCTTTGGTGAGTCGGCACCTGCTGGCGAGCTGTTTGAGTACTTTGGCTTTACAGTAGAGAACATTGTAAATAAAGCAAACGAGTTGTTTTAATCGTTAGCTTTAATATTTAAAAGCCCGCACTGTGTAAAATAGGGCGGGCTTTTTTGTTTGCTGACTGAGTTATAAAGCGGTGTAGTAGCCTTAAGATACTGCATCACACTGCTTGTAATACGTAGTACTTTCTTAGTTTAAAGCCTTTTGAGTTTTAATTTCAGATGAGTAATTTTCACAGCGCTTTTCTTGCAAGGCTATGACCTATCAGGCAAGGTGGTGGCCGATTAAATAAAATAATACAACAGGAGTGAGGATGTCTCAGTTTGAAAATGTAAGCGTAATTAAAAAAGCGAACGTGTATTTTGACGGTAAAGTATCAAGCCGTACCGTGGTATTTAACGATGGCACAACCAAAACGCTAGGTTTTATGCAACCAGGCGAATTTGTATTTGATACCAGTAAAAAAGAATTAATGGAGCTGTTAGGCGGCCAGTGGGACATTTTATTACCTGGTGAAACGCAGTGGAAAACATTTACCGCGGGCGAATCATTTAACGTTGATGCCAATGTTAGCTTTAAAGTAAAAGTGAGTGATTTTGCTGACTATTGCTGTTCGTACACAGACTAAACGCTAAAGGCTAGACGTCTGAAAGCCCATACCTCATGGGCTTTGCATAAACTTTGCACAACTTATAATTTAAAACAGTTTAAGTAATAAATTAATTTCAAAAATCAGTGCTTTTTCCTTGTGTTAATCTAAATAGCCCCCAATACTATTTATGAGGTAACAAATAAAAGGATACCCTATGAAAATTAATCTTTCTGGTCACCATGTAGACGTTACTAACTCTATTAGAGAGCATATCAACGAAAAGTTTTCAAAAGTCGAGAGCCACTTTCCATCACTTATCGCACTCGACATTATATTGTCTAAAGAGCATCACAAAATCCAAGCAGAAATTAGCACAAATTACGAAGGTGCGCGTATATCGGTAAAAGGGGAAAACGAAGTTATGTACCCGGCGATTGCAAGCGCAGCTAAAAAACTCGATGCAGCACTAAAACATCGAAAAGGGCAAATAAAAGCAAATTTACACGAAAAGCCTGTAAGCACAACGCCAGAAATAGCGCACGAAATCATCCAAGAGATGGAACTAAAATAAGATTTAGTCCCAAAGTACTATAAAAAAGAGCCTTACGGCTCTTTTTTATTGCCTTTAATTTAGGTAAGTTATGCAGCCCTCGGTGTTATTAATTATGAAAATTAATAACCAGAGCGAATAACACACATAATTTGAGAAATTAATGCAGCAAACACACACCTCTTGGAAATCTCGATTGGGCGCACTAGGCCCTGGTGTCTTAATGGCAACCGCAGCAATTGGCGGCTCTCACTTAGTTGCATCTACTCAAGCTGGCGCGCTATTTGGCTGGCAACTGTTTTGGCTAATTCTCGTTGTTAACGTATTAAAGTACCCGTTTTTTCGCTTTGGTATGGAATACACCTTAGCAACCAAAAACAGTTTAGTAGAAGGCTATAAAAATAAAGGTCCTGTCTATTTTTATAGTTTTATTGGCTTAAATATACTGGCCGCCATAGTTAATACCGCAGGGGTGTTATTACTGACTGCAAGCTTGCTGCATTATGCGCTGCCAATAGTGATAGAAGTCACGCTACTGTGTTGGATATTATTGGCCGTGTGTTTAGCCATTTTATTACTTGGGCACTTTAAAGCGCTCGATAGCGTTGCTAAAGGCATAATGGGGCTATTAACGTTAGCTACTGTTATTGCGCTGGTTATCGCGTTTAGTAACGGCCCAATGGCACCAGCTGACTATATTGGCCCATCACCTTACGAGTTGGCTATGCTGAGCTTTATGGTCGCGTTAATGGGCTGGATGCCGGCACCCATTGAAATTTCAGCCCTTAGTTCGCTTTGGCTTAAAGAAAAACAAACTCAGCAAACGGTTACTAAAAGCCAAGGCTTATCCGATTTTAACGTAGGCTATTGGCTAACAGCCTGTTTAGCATTGGTATTTTTTAGCTTAGGTGTGCTGGTGCAATACGGGCAAAGCAACAGTATTGAGCTTGGCGGTGTTGCCTTTGCTAAACAGCTTATTGATATGTATGCACTGACTATTGGCGAGTGGGCGAGGCCGCTTGTATCAGCCATTGCTTTTTTATGTATGTTTGGCACTACACTCACAGTGCTTGATGGCTATGCACGTACACTTAACGAGTCACATAAACTACTTGGTTTTAAGCAATCTAAACACAGTTTAAATATTTGGTTAGTACTGCAGGCCTTTGCCGGTATGGCCGTTATTTTATTTTTTAAATCGGCCCTTGGCCCAATGCTTACCTTTGCTATGACACTTGCTTTTGTCACTACCCCCGTTTTTGCATGGCTTAACTTTAGTTTAGTGCGCTCAGAGCCGGCCATTAAACACAGCGTACTATTGCGCAGCTTAACGTGGTTAGGCTTAGTGTACTTGGTTGGTTTTGCTGTTGCGTTTGTGGTGTGGAAGCTAGCAGCCTAAAAATAGCTGTTTATTTTAGGGCTTTAATTAAAGCCCTAAAGCATTAAATTCAAAGATTAAATGGGGTGTAAATGGATATTAGAACAGGCGAGCTTTCAAACCCACACATTATAAAGTTACTACAAGCGCATCATAACGATATGCTAAAACACTCACCTGTTGAAAGCGTACATGCGCTGGATGTAACTAAACTCACAAAGCCCGATATAACTTTTTATAGCTTATGGATTGATAATAATTTAGCGGGTGTTGGCGCATTAAAAGTGCTAAATACAACGCATGGCGAAATTAAATCAATGCGCACCTCAAGCAACTACTTACGCCAAGGCATAGCCGCTAAGTTACTCACCCATATTATTGAGCAAGCAACACTGCGAGGGTATAAAAAGTTAAGCCTAGAAACTGGAACAGCAAAAGCATTTTTACCTGCGCAAAAGCTTTACACTCAATTTGGTTTTAAAGAGTGCGAGCCGTTCGGTGATTATCAGCTAGATCCGTACAGCTTGTTTATGAGTAAAGTGCTTTAGCTAACGCAAAAGCTACCAGCTGCCGCCCATTTAAAATCTTTAATTGAATTTATACGCTATCTGCGTATACTTCTATGTATGAAAAGCCTATTTGTTGAATCAAGCATATTTGAAAAGTACCGAGAGCTGTACTTGAGTGATGACGAATATCGTTTATTTCAAGCAGACCTCACGGTTAACCCAAAACAAGGCGATGTGATTCAAGGAACAGGCGGCTTACGTAAAGTTCGAGTTGCGAGCAAAGGAAAAGGTAAGCGTGGCGGTTCAAGAGTTATATATTATTACTTGGACGACAAAAGACGTTTTTATCTACTCACTATTTACAGTAAAAACGAAGTAACCGATTTAACAGCAGATCAGAAAAAGCAATTAAAAGAATTCTTAGAGGTATGGCGCAATGAGCAAACGTGATTTATTTTCAGAATTAACGACAGCACTTGATGATGCTAAAGCGCATTCACAAGGAAAGCTTACGTTACGTACTCATGCGGTAAATGATATTAACGATCTTGCTATCTCACCCGATGAAATAGTAAATATTCGAGAAACATTTAATATGTCGCGCGGTGTATTTGCAAACATTCTACATACATCAGCAAGAACACTCGAAAACTGGGAGCAAGGGCGTAGTGCACCGAATGGGCAAGCGATAACATTGCTAAAGCTTGTGCAGCGTCACCCTGAGACATTGAATCATATAGCTGAGTTATAGGCATTATGGAGCTCATTCAAGTAAATGAGATACTTAGACAAGTTTGATTTATTACGAATCATAGAAAGAGACGCGACCACATCATATTAAATGTTTAAAACTTGAATAGAGTAAATATTTTGATTCCAACTTTTCTGATTGTGCAGTGTGGGAGGGATGAAATAAGCTTCCATTCTCACCGCTAAAAACTGAGCAAAAATATAATGAATTTAATATATTAATCAATCTAAAAAAATTACTTTCTGTACCGTAATTACTTTCAGGTTTCAGGGCGTGCAATATTGAATGCCTATTTAGGCTATGAGATTCATTAAATGTATTTGTATGTTGGTATAAAGACTTTTCTAAAAACCACCTTAAAGATTCAATTACTTGGATGCATTCATCATAAGTGTCATGCAACTTTATATCTAGGAAATCTTGAGGGATATAATTATAAGAATTAAAAATATAGTACTTAATATAGTATCGTTGGAGCTTGATGAGATTGCCCATCAACTCTTTGGAAGAAACAGATGAAGCCTTTACACCAAGATCCCTAATTACACCTTCTATACATGGTAATAATGAAATCACTGCAACTTTAAATAATCCTAAGTGGTAAGCTTTAAGCGACTCCTCTAATATTTTAATGTACTTCGAAATATGTTTGTTGGTTGAGTATGTGCTCGTTAAAAGCTCAGGTAACCCTAAAGTAACTTTGAAAAAATCGGTAATTATTTTTTCATTTATATTTTTATCTTGGTTTTCAGATAATGTCTTTAAAAGCATTTCTTGATCACCATTAGAGATTAAAGTTGGCAGAACAATACCAATTTCATAAAATTCATTTCTAAGAAATGATAATCCATTAAGTTTATTATTTTTAATATCTCTTGACTTACTAACTGGAAAAAAAGCAGTTCTTTTTCCTATAGTAATTTTATATCCTTTAATAGCTAAAAACCGTCCTACTGTAATTTTTTCTACTTTAGCATGAGAGTAAATTGACTTAATTACCGAAGATGTCTTTTCAAAGTCATTTAGTGAGTTCTTCTTTAATAAATCTTTATAGAGCTTTCGAAATTTAAGATCGCAAATAGTAGGTTCTATCATGTTAAACCACTTTATTATTAGTATAGTTAAAGCATTGCCCTAGTCTTTATTAAGTTTAGGCCTAGCAAAATACCCATTTTACATTCGAGAATATATTATTTAACCTTGCTAAATGTATATATATAATTGAAAGTTAAAAAGTAACTCATTAAGTATCCAGCAAGCTACGGAGAGTCTGGTTCAAATTGGTGAATTAACTCAGCTCTTTTATCGCTCTACTTATTCCATCTAAACTCAGCGGGTACATTCTGTTATCCATCAGCTGCTTTATAAAATCAATTGATTGATAGTACGGCCAGTGTTCAACCGGTTGTGGGTTGAGCCAGGCGACTTTATCAAAGTGGTTTGTTATACGTTGCAACCATGCACTGCCGGGCTCTTCATTGTAGTGCTCTACTGAGCCACCGGGGTACGCTATTTCGTATGGGCCCATAGTAGCATCGCCCACAAAAATTACTTTGTAGTCGCTGGTAAATTTATTAATCAGCGTCATGGTATCGATGATGTTTGAATGGCGGCGTGCGTTATCTTGCCACACGTGTTCGTACAAACAGTTATGAAAGTAGTAAAACTCTAAATGTTTAAACTCGCTGTAGGCTGCGCTAAATAGCTCTTCGCAAGTATGAATGTAGTCATCCATTGAGCCGCCAATATCAAACAGCATTAATACTTTAACGGCATTGTGGCGCTCGGGCGCCATTTTTACATCCAGCATGCCGCCTTGTTTGGCAGTAGCGCGAATGGTCTCGTTTAAATCAAGGGTGTCACTTGCGCCAGTGCGGGCAAATTTACGTAATTTTTTAAGGGCGAGTTTAATAGTACGTGAGCCTATTTCGCGATCAGAGTCTAAATTGCGGTATTCGCGTTTATCCCACACTTTTACCGCTTGGCGATTACGGTTACCCTCTTGCCCTATACGCACGCCTTCTGGGTTATAGCCGTATGCACCAAAAGGTGATGTACCGCCGGTGCCTACCCATTTATTGCCGCCTGCGTGGCGTTTTTGCTGTTCTTCTAAACGCTCTTTTAGGGTTTTCATTAGCTCGTCGAGCCCACCCATGGCTTTTAGCTGGGCTTTTTCTTCATCGCTTAGGTGTTTTTCAAACTCTTTGCGCAACCAGTCTTTAGGTAAGTTGTGCTGTTGTTTTAAACTTTCGAGCAAATCAAGGTCGGCAAAACCGCTAAAGTAGTCGCTGAACGCTTTGTCGAACCGGTCAAAATGGGTTTCGTCTTTTACCATTAGGGTGCGGGCTAAATGGTAAAAGCCATCTACATCGGCAAATATAACGCCTTTTTTTAAGGCGTTTATTAAATCGAGTAGCTCGCGCAGGCTTACCGGTAAGCGGTATTTGCGCAGCGTGAAAAAAAACTGTACTAGCATGTTAGCGACGGCTCATAAACGCGAGTTTTTCGATGAGGCTTATGTCTTGCTCATTTTTAAGCAGTGCGCCAAACATCGGCATTAAGCCGCCTTTTTGGGCTTTATCGTGCAGTGTTTTAGCGTCTATATCTTCGGCCATTAAAAGCTTTAACCAATCCAGTAATTCGCTGGTGGAAGGTTTCTTTTTAAGACCGTTGGCTTCACGTAAGTTAAAAAATACTTCGAGTGCTTGGCGAACTAAATCTTGTTTAACGTTAGGGTAGTGCACATCAACGATTTGCTGCATTTCTTCGCTGCTTGGAAAATCAATATAGTGAAAAAAGCAGCGGCGTAAAAAGGCATCTGGTAGTTCTTTTTCATTATTGGAAGTGATGATCACAATAGGGCGTTCTTTCGCTACAATGCGCTCGTTAGTTTCGTAAACATGAAACTCCATTTTATCAAGTTCGAGCAGTAAGTCGTTTGGGAACTCGATGTCGGCTTTGTCTATTTCGTCGATTAAAAGCACTGGGCGTTTGCCGTTAAGTTCAGCGTAGTTAAACGCTTGCCATAGCTTACCTTTAACAATGTAGTTGCCAATGTTATGTACGCGCTCATCGCCTAATTGGCTGTCGCGTAGGCGCGATACCGCGTCGTATTCGTACAAGCCCTGTTGTGCTTTAGTGGTTGATTTAATGTGCCACTGAATAAGCTCGGTATCTAAGCTTTTAGCAAGCTCTTCAGCCAGCATGGTTTTACCTGTACCTGGCTCACCTTTAATTAATAAGGGTTTTTCAAGCATAATAGCGGCATTTACAGCCTGTTTAAGCGAGCTGCTAGCGATGTAGTTGTCGGTAGAATTAAATTGCACGGGTTCCCCTTGCCTGGTCTGATCAGTGTTGTATGTGATTATAATGCCATAGTTAATCTGCAGCTCCAAGGTAGGCAAAGCGTGGAATAGTGTGTCCATCTTTTTCAACGGTTTCTAAAAACATACTTAGTGGACGTGCCCACATGCCGTACTCGCCATACAGGGCTTGATATATAACTAGTTGCTCGTCGGTTTCACTGTGTGTTGCTACGTAAAATACTTTGTATTGTGGGCCTTTGTAGTGTTGATATATGCCTGGTGTGAGGGAAAGCGGTTTTATTGCTGTAGTCATGTTTTGATCTCTTGTATAATTGCGTCTGCTTTTTATTATGCCAAAGAATACACCAACACTATGAATTATATTTCGCTCGATGATCACAAAAAAGCCTGGGTTTTTCGTCATAAAGACCTCCCTGTATCTGAAGAAGACGCTGCGCGTATTAAGCCAATGAGCAGCGAACGTGCTGCGGTGCTTTGGAGCACTATGGTGAGCCGCGAGTTCGACCACCCCGATTTTTTTGATAAAACTGATTGGTGCGGTAAAGAAGAAAGCTTTAGCGATGAAGTAAATTGGGAAGATGCGTGGGAAAATGGCGACGAAAGCTTACCGCAAGCTATTTTGGATCATTTAGATTGGCAGGCTAATACCACTGTTTATTTTTGTATGGCACGCGATAACGTTATAGAAACCACCTTTGATGTATTTAAACGTAATTGGCAAAACTTTATGTTTTTAGCTGATGGCAGTTTATTAATTGGTAAAAAGCGTAATACCGTGGTGCAATTTTTAGAAAGCGGCATTGCTAAATTAGGTGAAAAGCCAAGCGCTTAAATTGCCTAGTACGCTTAAAAAATAGCGGCTATTGTGCTATAAAACAGCTACCTAATTGTTTTTTGAGTATAACTATTGGTAGCGAAGAGTCAGCCACTTGCAGCTCAGCAGCAAGAAATATGGCAAAGTGATGCGCAAAAAGTGCTGTATGCACAATTGTGCAATGCGTTTTATCAGCGAGAGGTACAGCGCTTAGTTGCTGAGCCTAATGCCGATAAACTACGCCGCCAATTAAAAAGCTTACCGTATTATATAGAACGGGCGGCCACTTTGGTTGCCAATGGGAGTTCGCCGTTTGCGCTCGACTCACAAAATGGCTCTTGGCTTGAAAAACAAAAGCCAACACCGCCAGAGGTTAACGCTCAGGCAAATGAACTTTTTTATAAAAAATATGCCCAAGTGGGGCTAATAGTGCCGGTGTTAATAAATAGCCATGACCAAGTGAGGCTAAGAATAGACAGCATAGATCAAGTAAGCGACAATAAACTGCACTGTAATGAACTAGGCTGGTTCGATTTTTTTGGCAAGGGCCTAGAGCAAGCAAATGCGCAGTTGGTAAAACCCAGTAAAATGAGTTTAACAGCGGCGTGTTGCGGGCATCAGTGGCAATTTTCAAAACGCTGCGCACCTAGGTTGCTTTCACTTAGAGAAATGCTATTAGCGGGTAATATTAATTGGCGTAATATAAAACGCCCACGAGCCTAATTTTATTTAATAACGAAAAACAAATAGGGAGTGTTAAATGCGGTTTTTTCAGCTTGGCCTGTTGTGCTTAGCACTGTTTATACAATACCGACTTTGGTTTGGTCATAACGGGGTGCAAGACTATACGCGTTTAAAAGCAGCCGTGGCTTCTCATCAACAAACTAATGAAAAACTAATTAAGCGCAATAAAGTACTTACCGCCGACATAGAAGATTTAAAGCTTGGCCAAGAAGGCATAGAAGAGCGCGCTCGTAACGAATTAGGAATGATTAAACCGGATGAAACATTTATACGTGTTTTACCGGGCAAACAACATGAAAAATAATAATTCAATAGCTGCCATTGTACCCGCTGCCGGCGTAGGCAGCAGAATGCAGCACAGTGCACCTAAGCAGTATATTAAATTGGCAGGAAAAACTATTTTAGAGCATACGCTCTGTAAGCTTTCGCAATTACAAAGCTTAAGCCAAATAGTTGTAGCCGTTAGTCAAACTGACCCTTATTTTGACTCGCTTGCGCATATAGACTCGCGAATTTTACGCGCGAACGGCGGGCAAGAGCGAGCAGACTCAGTGCTTAATAGCCTATTATTTTTAGAAAATAACCCTCCTGAATGGGTGCTGGTACACGACGCAGCCCGCCCCTTAGTCACTATTAACGATATTGAAACCTTAATAGCGCATTGTATAGCCGACGACGAAGGCGGTATTTTAGCAAGCAAAGTAAAAGACACCATAAAGCGTGGTAACACGCATAGCGAGCAAACCGTGCCTCGTGATGATTTATGGCAAGCGCTTACGCCGCAACTTTTTAAATATGACGAGCTTAAAAGTGCGTTGCAACGTGCGCTTTGTGAAGGCGTAACTATTACCGATGAAGCCAGTGCCATTGAGTGGGCAAATAAACCCGTTAAGCTAATTGCAGGGCGCAGCGACAATATTAAAATAACCACGCCGGAGGATTTAGACCTAGCGGGGTTTTTATTAAACAAACAACAAAACGAGCAAGCATTATGATTCGAATTGGCCATGGTTTTGACGTACACAAATTTGGTGGCGAAGGCCCAATAACAATTTGCGGCGAAAAAATAGATTACCCGCAGGGCTTTTTAGCACACTCAGATGGCGATGTTGCTATTCATGCATTATGCGATGCTATTTTAGGCGCGTTGGCAATGGGCGATATTGGTAAGCATTTTCCGGATACGGCGAGCGAGTATGAAAATATAGATAGCCGTATTTTACTTCGCCATGTTGTAGGCCTTGCCAAAGAGCAAGGTTATGTACTGGGCAATGGCGATGTCACTATTGTGGCGCAGGCTCCTAAAATGTTGCCACACATCCAAGCTATGCGCTCTAATTTAGCCAGCGATTTAAATTGCGAGCTTTCACAAATAAATGTTAAAGCGACCACCACCGAAAAGCTCGGCTTTGAAGGGCGTAAAGAAGGTATTTCTAGCCATGCGGTGGTTATTATGAGCAAAGCGCCTGAGAGTACAGCAAGCGCATGAGCGATTTAAATTACCTATACGGTGCACCGCTTTCAAAAGCAGACTTTAAAACCGTTGCTGAAGATTTTATGGTTGATGAAGACCTCGGCATAGAATTTACCGGCGGTGGTGAGCATGTATGCTTACAGGTCGTTAAAAAAGGTGAAAACACGCAATATGTGGCCAAGTTAATTGCACAAAAGGCTGGAGTGTCACCGCGCGAAGTAAGCTATGCTGGCATGAAAGACCGCCACGGCGTGTGTAGCCAATGGTTTAGTGTAAAAGTACCCATTAAAAAGCATATTGATTTTAGTGAACTCAATAGCGACAGCATTTTTGTGGTTTCGCAACAGCGCCACGAGCGTAAATTACGCACTGGTTGCCACAAAGGAAACCGATTCACTATTACGCTTCGTAATGTAACCCAGCCACTTGATATTTTATGCCGCATTAATGCCGTACGTGCGGGTGTGCCTAACTACTTTGGCGAGCAGCGCTTTGGCCGCGATGGGCATAATTTAGTTATGGCCGAAAAAATGTTTGCCGGCGAGCGCATTCGCGATAAAAAACTACGCGGTATTATTATCTCCGCTGCCCGTTCACATGTATTTAATCAAATAGTGAGCTTACGTGTTAAAGAGCATGGGTTAGCTAAAACCATGCACCGTGAAGTATTTATGCTAAGCGGTAGTAACGCATTTTTTGAAGATGCAATAAGCGATGAAAACATAGCACGTTTAGTCTCTGGCGATATTATGATGTCGGCTCCTATGGTTGGTAAAAGCGAAAAGGGCTTAACTGAACAAGAAAAATTATGGCTAAAACCATACCAAGCATGGTGTGAGGGCTTAGGCGAATTAGGCCTTAAAAATGAGCGCCGTATGCTGCGCCTCATTCCGCAAGATTTAACCATAGAAACACTAGACGAAACGACTTTAAAATTAAGCTTTGGATTGCCTAAAGGGTGTTTTGCTACCGCACTTTTACGTGAGCTGGTGGATTACACCGATGCAAGCCCTAATGAGCGAAAAGAAAAGGACAGTCAAAATGAAGATACTGCTAAGTAACGACGACGGTGTAAATGCTAAAGGGATTGCTGTTCTATACCAGGCTCTTACGCAAATTGCCGATGTAACCCTTGTAGCCCCTGATCGTAACTGTAGTGGTGCCAGTAACTCGTTAACGTTAATAAATCCACTGCGCTCTACCACGCTTGAAAACGGCTTTATATCGGTTAATGGCACGCCTACTGATTGTGTTCATTTAGGGGTTAATCAGTTAGTAGATGAAACGCCTGATTTAGTCGTAGCAGGTATTAACCACGGCGCTAATTTGGGCGACGATACATTGTATTCAGGCACTGTGGCAGCGGCGACCGAAGGGCGCCATTTAGGCTTGCCTGCTATTGCCGTGTCGCTTTGCTCACACCATGGTGAGCACTTTGAAACCGCAGCAGCTGTGACCGTTAATATAATTAAAGGGCTAGCATCGCACCCACTGCCTAAAGATCAAATTATCAACGTAAATGTACCCGATATTCCTCTAAGTGAGCTAAAAGGGGTGCAAGTTACGCGTTTAGGTGCCCGACATAAAGCCGAAACCATGACCAAACAAACTGACCCATGGGGGCGTGATATTTTTTGGTATGGCTCGCTTGGTATTGAAAGCGATGCCGGTGAGGGCACTGATTTTTACGCTGTTAATAATGGCTATGCTTCAGTTACACCGTTAAGCGTTGATATGACAGCAAAAGAAAGTATTGAAGCGGTTGGGCAGTGGTTAGCTGAAATGGAGATAAACCGTGCTGGCTAATTACTCGCGCAGTGCTATTGCGCTTTCTAAGCTATTAGAGCAAGAAGGGGTAGAAGACAAACAGGTATTAAAAGCCATTGCTGATATACCACGTCATGCCTTTATTGATGATGTACTAAAACATAAGGCGTACGAAAACACGGCGTTGCCGATAGGGCAAGGGCAAACTATTTCGCAGCCTTATATTGTGGCGCGTATGACCGAGCTGCTTCATTTGGCTGGCGTACGCGACAAAGTGTTAGAAATTGGCACAGGCTCTGGTTATCAAACCGCAGTGTTAGCCAAGTGTTTTAATAAGGTGTATTCGGTCGAGCGTATAAAAGCACTGCAATGGCAGGCTAAACGCCGTTTACATCAACTTGATTTATACAATGTAACCATGAAACACGCAGATGGCTGGCAAGGCTGGCAATCGCAGGCCCCGTTTAATGGTATTATAGTTACCGCGGCCGCATCAAAAGTACCTCAAGACTTACTTGCACAACTAGCTGATGGCGGTGTACTCCTCGCCCCCATTGGAGAGCAAGAACAAAAATTAACCATGGTTATTCGCCAAGGCGATAGCTTCACAGAGCATGTTATTGCACCAGTTCGGTTTGTCCCTCTCGTCCCTGGTGATATTGAATAGGAATTCACGTTGAAATTGTTTACTAAGTTATACGATATGGCCCTAGTGTGGGCAAAACACCGCTTTGCTGAGCGCTATTTAGCAGCCATGAGCTTTGCTGAGTCCGTTTTTTTTCCGGTACCACCAGATGTAATGCTTGCCCCTATGTCGCTTGCTCAGCCAAGTAAAGCGTGGCGCTTTGCAAGCTTTGCAACAGTTGCTTCAGTACTTGGGGGGATTGTAGGTTACTTTTTAGGTTACTGGTTATTTGAGCCTGTTGTACAGCCCTTTATTGAGCAGATGCACTGGCAAGAAAAGTTTGAAACAGCGCTTACATGGTTTAAAGAGTATGGCGTGTGGGTGGTATTTTTAGCGGGCTTTTCACCTATCCCTTATAAGGTATTTACTATTGGTGCAGGGGTATTACAAATGGCATTTTTACCATTTTTAATAGCGTCTGCCGTTGGCCGTGGTGCGCGTTTCTTTTTAGTTTCTGCTTTAATGAAGTGGGGTGGGGTTAAAATGGAGCAAAAATTACGTCAATATGTTGAAGTACTTGGCTGGGGTTTAGTTATATTAATAGCGGTTGCTTACTTTTTATTACGCTAAAAAACAAAAGTAGTACTTTTTAAATTTCGGAGCAAAACACCTTGAAAAGTCAGTACGCATTATATGTAATTGTATTTATTGTTGTTTTGCTTTCGGGGTGTTCATCTCGCCATAATCCTGCTCCTGTTAGCAGCCTCAATACTAGTGTTAATGATTTCCAAAAAGGCATTAACATTAATGGCAATAAATACACAGTACAAAAGGGTGATACTTTATATTCCATTGCCTTTAGTGCAGGCAAAGATTTTAGAACACTTGCAAAAAACAACTCAATTCCATCACCTTATATAATTTATCCTGGACAGATTATTTTATTAGTAAAGCCCGGTAATACAATGGCTATAGCTAATACAGTTAAGAATAAAAAAAATAGCCGCACTAAAATAAAACAAAAAACTAACAAAAAATTAAAGAAAAATCTTGAACAGCCGAAACAACGAGAGTATGTTCAAAAACAAGCCAATAAAATAGTTAGTAATGCTAAACCTTCGTCGAGCAGTAAAGTAAAGTGGTTTTGGCCTGCAAAGGGCAAAGTGACTAAACGCTTTTCTAATAAGGAAAACGGTTACAAGGGTTTACAGATTGCTAACCGTACAGGGGCTTCAGTTTTAGCCGCAGCACAAGGAACGGTGGTGTATGCGGGTAATGCGCTTCGAGGGTACGGTAATTTAATCATTTTGAAACATAATGATGATTACCTAAGTGCATATGCACATAACTCGAAACTACTTGTTAGAGAAAAGCAGAAAGTTAAGGCAGGACAAAAAATAGCAGAAATGGGCAAGTCAGAATCTTCGGTCACTGCGCTTCGTTTTGAAATTCGCTACCGTGGGCAAGCTGTCAGTCCTGCTAAATACCTTCCCTAATTTTTAGGTATTGATAATTGCTCGGGAGAAGGCTTATGGCTAACGCAGCAAAACTTGACAAAAACACCACCGACGAAAAATTTGATGACACCGCAGTAGCAGAAACTGCAGCATTACTTGAAGAGGTTGATAACGAAGAAGAGATATTTGCAAAAGAGGAAGTAACTAAAAACCTTGATGCAACCCAACTTTATTTAGGAGAAATTGGTTTTTCTCCCCTACTTAGCGCTGAAGAAGAAGTCTTTTTTGCCCGCAAATCGCTACGTGGATGTGAAGCATCTCGCAAGCGTATGATTGAAAGTAACCTACGTTTAGTTGTAAAAATTGCCCGCCGTTATAACAACCGAGGATTAGCACTTCTAGATTTAATTGAAGAAGGTAACCTAGGTTTAATTCGCGCTGTTGAAAAGTTTGACCCAGAGCGCGGTTTTAGATTTTCGACTTATGCAACGTGGTGGATACGCCAAACAATTGAACGCGCCATTATGAATCAAACGCGCACCATTCGCCTGCCAATACATGTAGTTAAAGAATTAAATGTTTACTTGCGTACAGCACGCGAGCTGACACAAAAGCTAGACCATGAGCCAACTGCTGAAGAAATTGCTGAAAGCTTAGGTAGACCCGTAGAAGACGTAACTAAAATGCTACGCTTAAACGAAAAAATTGCCTCAGTTGATATGCCAATTGGCGGTGAGAACGACAGCGCACTGTTAGACATTATTGCCGATGAAAAAAGCGCAGGCCCTGAGGGCGAAGTTCAAAACAACGATATCAACAAACATATTGTCGATTGGTTAGGTGAGTTAAACCCTAAACAACGTGAAGTATTAGCGCGTCGCTTTGGTTTACTTGGCTATGAGCCATCAACACTTGAAGATGTTGGCCGTGAAATTGGTTTAACGCGAGAGCGCGTAAGACAAATTCAGGTAGAAGCATTACGTCGTTTAAAAGATATTTTACAACAAGAAGGGTTAAGAACAGAAAGTTTGTTTGACCAGTTCCAGTAACTCCCTTTTATACTGTCTATGTGTTTAAAAGCTGAAGGATAAAACCTTCAGCTTTTTTATGTCTTATGACCCCCAAGAAATACTATTTACAGTACTATCAGCCTCTTAACCATCGCTCAAGTTATCTATATTTAAAGTAGTGCTTTTAATTTATAAAGAAGTTCGTGTGCTTGACGCGGCGATAGATTATCAGGGTCAATGGCACTGAGCTGCTCCTCAACCTCTGAAGGCTCAGGGGCAGGTAACTCATTAGCAAATGAAAACGCCTGCTGCTCAGCATTAGGCGCTGTTACACTTTGGTGGTTTTCGAGCAGTTTAAGCTTTTGCTTTGCTTGGGATATCACGGCTTTAGGCACGCCGGCAAGCGCTGCGACCTGTAAGCCAAAGCTTTTACTTGCTGCACCATCAAGCACAGTATGCATAAATGCAATGGTGTCGTTGTGCTCTATGGCATCTAAGTGCACATTCACCAGCCCAGTTTTTTGCTCGGCAAGTTCCGTTAATTCAAAGTAGTGCGTAGCAAATAATGTTTTAGCAGATATTTTTTGTGCCAGATGATCAGCCGTTGCATAAGCAAGTGACAAGCCATCGTAGGTACTGGTGCCTCTGCCTATTTCATCCATTAATACCAAAGATTGCGCAGTTGCATTATTTAAAATTGTGGCAGTTTCGGTCATTTCTACCATGAAAGTAGAGCGACCAGAGGCTAAATCGTCGCTTGCACCAATGCGAGTAAATATACGGTCAATATTACCAATTTTTGCACTATCAGCAGGGACATAACAGCCAATTTGCGCCATCAATACGATAAGTGCTGTTTGGCGCATATAGGTTGATTTACCACCCATGTTTGGACCGGTGATAATCAACATTTTACGCTGGCTATTTAGCTCCACAGGGTTGGCAATAAAAGGTTCTTTCATTACTTGCTCTACCACGGGGTGGCGACCTTGTTTAATACTTATATTGTCATCATCGCATAGCTGGGGTTTAGCATAATTAAGCGTGTGCGCTCGCTCTGCTAAGTTATTCAATACATCTAAATCAGCTAATGCGCCAGCCATCATTTGAAGCTGTTCAATATGCGGGGCTATAAACTCAAATAGCTCTTCATATAATTGTTTTTCAAGCGCAAGAGCTTTTGATTGGCTGCCAAGCACTTTGTCTTCGTGCTCTTTTAATTCAGGTATTATGTAGCGTTCATTATTTTTAAGCGTTTGGCGGCGAATATAATCAGCAGGTACTAAGTGTGAGTTTGCACGACTTACCTCGATAAAAAAGCCATGTACCTTGTTATAGCCAATTTTTAATGTGCTGATCCCGGTGCGCTCGCGCTCTCTAAGCTCTAGTTGCTCAAGTATATCGGTAGCGCCTTTACTCAAGTTTCGCCATTCATCGAGTTCGCTGTTGTAGCCTGGTGCAATAACGCCCCCATCGCGAATTAGTACTGGTGGGTTATCAATAACAGCACGCTCAAGTAAAGCTTGTAGTTCAGGCAGCTCTGGAGAATGGCGAACAATGCTAGCGATACGCTCATCATTAGCATCGTTTAATAATGCGTGCAGTGGTGCGAGTGCTTGTAGGGCACTGCGCAGTCGGGTTAAATCGCGCGGGCGTGCAGTGCATAAAGCAAGTCGTGCTATTACGCGCTCTATATCACCAATTTCTTTTAATGAATCGTGTAACTCGCCATATAATTGCACATCTAAAATAGCGCTAATGGCATTTAAACGTGAGTTAAGCTCATTTTTATTACGCACAGGTGTATGAATGCGGCGTTTAAGTAAACGCGACCCCATGGCCGTGGCGGTTTTATCAAGTACCTGCGCTAAGGTGTTTTCAAAGCCGCCCGATAAATTAACGGTTAGTTCTAAATTTTTGCGCGTTGCCGCATCTAATATAACTGCGTGCTCGTTATGCTCAAGCGTAATAGCGCGAATGTGAGGGAGCGCAATACGTTGTGTATCTTTTACGTATTGCATTAAACAGCCCGCAGCGACCAAAGCAGCATGCGCTTTATCTACACCAAAACCAACTAAATCTTTGGTGCCAAACTGCTCGCACAGTAAGTGTTGAGCGGTGTCTAGGTCAAACTCCCACTCAGGGCGTCGCCGTGCCCCTTTTATATGCTCAATTAAATGTGTGTTTTCAAAACTTTCACAGTATAAAAGCTCCGCAGGTGCTAAGCGCTGTAAGGTTGAAGTAAATGCTTCGTCGGTGTTAACTTCAACTACGTTGAAACGCCCTGAATTTATATCAAGGTAGGCAATACCGTATAGCCCTTTTTTATTTTGCCATACGCTAGTGAGTAAGTTATCTTGGCGTTCTTGCAATAGCGCTTCATCTGAAATAGTACCCGGTGTAACGATACGTACGACTTTGCGCTCTACTGGCCCTTTACTGGTTGCAGGATCGCCAACTTGCTCACATATAGCAACCGATTCGCCCATTTGCACTAAACGAGCTAAATAGTTTTCTACTGCATGATAAGGGACACCCGCCATAGGGATAGGATCGCCGCCGGCTTTACCGCGATGCGTTTGCGAAATATCGAGTAGTTGGGCCGCGCGTTTAGCGTCGTCAAAAAAGAGTTCATAAAAATCCCCCATACGATAAAACAATAAAATATCGCGATGCTCTGATTTTATTTTTAGATACTGCTGCATCATAGGGGTTTGTTGTTTTATAGTGTGCGGTGCATAAAGATCAAACGACATGTATTTACCCAAAGGCTGAATATGGAATTACATCAAGAGATTAAAACACTTGCTGCGCAATTGGGCGTTATTTTAACGGATAAACGCTTATGGATCACTACCGCTGAATCATGTACTGGTGGCGGAGTGAGTTATGCGCTTACAGATACGCCAGGTAGTTCAGGTTATTTGGGCCGCGCATTTGTTACTTATAGTAATGAAGCTAAGCATGAACTGCTTAATGTGGCCAATACTACGCTAGAGCAATTTGGTGCGGTGAGTGAGCAAACAGTAAAAGAGATGGCTTTTGGTGCCGCAAGCGTTGCCAAAGCTGATGTTGCAGTGGCAATTTCGGGCATTGCAGGGCCAGGTGGTGCTACGTCCGACAAACCAGTTGGCTTTGTGTGGTTTTGCATACAAATTGCCAATGAACAATTTACGTTTAAGCAAATATTTAACGGCGATAGAGCACAAGTTAGAATGCAAGCTATTGAATTTGCATTGAAAAGTACTATCGAGAAGATAAAATTATAAATTTCACTTGATACTGTGATTTCATACAGTATACTTGTTCGCATTAGCCGGATTTGGAGAACAGAATGAACGATAATAAACAAAAAGCGCTGGACGCTGCACTATCACAAATTGAGCGTCAATTTGGTAAAGGATCAATTATGAAACTGGGCGATAACAAAGCCCTAAATATTGATGCTGTATCTACAGGTTCACTTGGGATTGATATTGCTTTAGGCATAGGCGGTTTGCCTATGGGGCGTATTGTTGAAGTGTATGGCCCAGAGTCTTCAGGTAAAACAACGCTTACTTTGCAAGTTATCGCGCAGGCTCAAAAAGAAGGCAAAACATGTGCCTTTGTTGATGCTGAGCATGCTCTTGATCCGGTATACGCACAAAAGCTAGGTGTTAACATTGATGAGCTGTTAGTTTCTCAGCCAGATACCGGTGAGCAAGCACTAGAAATTTGTGACATGTTAGTACGTTCAAGTGCTGTAGATGTTGTTATTGTCGATTCTGTTGCAGCGCTTACACCAAAAGCTGAAATTGAAGGTGACATGGGCGACTCGCATATGGGCTTACAAGCACGTTTAATGTCGCAAGCACTACGTAAACTTACAGGTAATATTAAACGCTCAAATACGCTATGTATTTTCATTAACCAAATTCGTATGAAAATTGGTGTAATGTTTGGTAACCCTGAAACAACAACAGGTGGTAATGCACTTAAGTTTTACGCATCAGTGCGTATTGATATTCGTCGTATTGGCTCTGTTAAAGAAGGCGATGAGGTAGTCGGTAACGAAACCCGCGTTAAAGTAGTTAAAAACAAAGTTGCACCACCGTTTAAACAAGCTGAATTCATCATTATGTATGGTGAAGGTATTTCTAAACAAGGTGAGTTAATTGATTTAGGTGTTAAGCACAAAATTGTTGAAAAAGCAGGTGCTTGGTACAGCTACAACGGCAATAAAGTAGGCCAAGGTAAATCAAACTCTATTAAGTTTTTGAAAGAAAACGTAGAAATTGCAGATGAAATTGAAGGTAAGTTACGTGATATGTTGCTATTAAAAGCAACGGTTGAGCCAGAAGATGGCGAAGACGTATTAGGCGCTGAGTCTGACCTTTAAGTGTAAACGTTCTCTAAGCTTGATTTGACCCGAGCTTTAAAAGGCGCTAATCAGCAATGGTTAGCGCCTTTTTGTGTTTAAAGCACGCTAAAACTATAACCTTACAGGCTTTAATAGATGCAGTTTAAATAGCACTTAGCCATATTTTCAGTGAGGCTGGCTAACAAGTTCGCTTTTTAATTGAGGCGCGTAATAAAAGCATGCTATTGCAATTACTTTGCATAAGGTAGATAGCGCAAGGAGGGGGGATATGCGTTTTAACTTAAAGGGGCTTAAAACAAAAACGGCACTAAAAAGTGCCGTTTAATTTTAAAAGCCGTACTTTAAAAAAGCGACTTATAGCTGCCAGTTTACAGATAGCGCGTAGTTACGCGGCGCACCGTAATAACCTTGAGCCCAGTATAGGCTGTGTAGGTATTTTTCATCTGTGGTGTTATTGACGTTAAAAGTAACCCCAACGTTTTCTGTAATTTTGTAGTTAGCCATTAAATCAAGAATACCGTAAGCATCTTGGTTCGTGGTTATAAGTGCAGCGCCGGTTGCATCTTCAACTTGTACGCGGCTAACCGAGTCTTGCCAACGATAATTTGCACCAAATGTTAAGCCTTCAACAAATGGTACTTGGTAAGTTGCAGCCAGTTTTAGCTGATTCTCTGGCGTGTAATCTTCAACTAAATCATCACCATCAATACTTAAATTACTAAAGCTGATGCTTGCACTTAAATCTTCGGTCACTTTACCACTTAATTCAATTTCAAAACCGTCGCTGGTGATTCCATCAGCACCATAATAACGAGTATCGCTTGGTAATGAATCAGGTAATGCAACAGCTAGGTTTTCTTGTTTTGCATCAAAGTAAGCAAAGGTTACAAATACTTGATCGTCTAAAAGCTGTGCTTTTAAACCAATTTCGCTACTTTTACCTGTAATTGGCGCCAATTGCTCAGCATTAATATCAAGCTCTTTTTGTGGCACAAAGGTCTCTGTGTAACTTGCGTAGGCTGAAAGCGATTCATTAAAGTCATACACAGCCCCCACATACGGGATAACTTCGCTGTCGTTACGTGTTTGTTCAACACCATAAGCAGTGCCCGATGTTTCCCAATCAGTGTAACGTACACCTGCTAACACACTTAGCGGAGCGCTTAATTTAATGCGAGTAGACATATAAGCTGATTGCTGTTTGTTTTCTATGTCACTGCCATTTAAGCCATCAGCAAGGGTTGCTTCAGGTACTACGCCATCCCACGTATCAAGCGAAGGCATTGCTGGGAAGCCGTTGCCCGTGGTGTAATCGTAAAGCGACTGCTCGTTGTAATCCATTTTTGCTTGACTAACACCAAATGACAGGTCGTGTTCTTGGCCAAATAAATCAAATTTACCGCTGGCGTATAAATCAAATAAATCGTGCTTATCTTCGTAGTCGTAACGGCTTGCGTAACCTGTTAAACCAAGGCCAGTTTCGCTATCTGGTGTGCCATATACGTAAAATAGTTCTGAGTCTTGCTCGTTTTCTATGTGTGCGTAACGCGCTGTTGCAACCCACGTAGCCGATAGGTTTTGCTCAAGTGTTACATATACTTGCTCTGCGCTGTTGTCCCAGTAAGACCAATCAGATGCCGTACTTGTAGAGGCGTCGTAGTTTGTTGCTGTGCCATCGGTGTAATAAAGAGGGAGTGCGCCCCAAAGTGGGCTATCGGCATCTTTTTGTTGGTTAACATAGTTGATGCTTAATGTCGTGTCGTCGGTTAGCTTGCCTTCGTAAGCAAGATAAGCAATTGTTTTATCTGTTTCGTAACGATCTAGGTATGACTCCGCTTTTTGCTTGGTAAATACGGCGCGCACAGCTTGGTCGTCGTTAATTGGCGTTGAAACATCTACTTCTAAACGCTTGTTGTTCCATGAACCATACGATGCAGATGCATGCGCTTGAGTTATGTAAGTTGGTTTTTTTAATACCATATTTACGGTTGCAGATGGGTTACCTGCGCCAGTCATAAGGCCGTTTGCACCACGTACAATTTCTACACGGTCGTAAATAGACGTATCTAAAGTGCCCTGAATAGAGCCTGAGCTTTGTGGGATGCCTAAACCATCAACCTGAAAGTTTGTTATTTCAAAGCCACGGGCTTTAAAATAAGTACGGTCAGTTTCTATTTGTTCTACAGTTACACCGGGGGTGCTCTCTAGCACTGAGTTAATATCATCTAGTGAAAAATCATCCATTAAAGCGCGAGAAACAACAGAAATACTTTGTGGGGTTTCTTTGATTGTTAGGCCTAATTTTGTAGCAGATTGCGCATCTTCTGTGATGTAGTTTTTATGATGCTGGCCATACACTGCTATTTTTTCTAATGAGTCATCTGTATTTGTTGTAGTTTCTTGTGCAAATGCATGACCAGATAAAACAAGTGAAGTAATAAGGCTTAGCTTAGATAAACGCAAAATTTGTTGGGACGACATGTGTTTTTCCAATAGGTTCAAAAAAGAAGTGCATAACATAATCTAAATGAGAGTGATTTTCAATAACATGTTTGTTGTTTGTGCAAAATAATTAGTAGTTATCCGAAATTGTGGGGATTTAGTGGATTTTAGCAACTAAATAGCCGCTTAGTTTAGCGCTAAGGTAATATTCCTTAATCGCAAAGAGAGTGTTATTTCTGTACAAACTTTTATCTGAGCTCTTCCAAATGCTGCTATTTAAGCTTGTTTAAGCGCTAACCGTGTTTAATTTACTGAAAATCTCAGACAAAAAAGCATTCTTAAATACCATTACTACCACAGTACTATTAAACCTTTTAAGCAGAGTTCAAGTTGTATAGCTAAAAAAAAGCGGCCTAAACCGCTTTATTGTGAACACTATGTTTAATTAAAAATTGTATTTTACAGAAAATTGTAAGCGCTCTAAATCACCGTCAATACCACTTTCTGTTTCGCGCTCGGCATGTTTAAACTCTGCACCAAATGTTAAACGCTTAACCGGTGAGTATAAAATGTTTGCACTAAAGCTTTGGCTTGATTCAACAGGGTCGCCTGATATTGTTAATAGATCGGTGTTGTTGTCAGCACTAAAGAAAGAATATAAGAAGGTTGAGCGCCACTGGCTTGTCCATTTATGTTGATAAGCAACAAAACCAGATGTTGAGTCTATTGCATCAAGCTCATCGCCATTAAGCACAGCACCATGGGCAACATTTAAGCCCACGTAACGGCCAAGGCCTTTACCTTGAGTAAGCATAAATTTAAGGTAGTCTTCGCCAAAATTTACACGGCCCGAAGCGCTAATACCAAACGAGGTTTCATCAGCGTCAACATCGCCTACTTTATAAGTAAGTTGGCGAGCAAGTGCTGCAACTACAAAGTTACCCCAATCGGCATTGTGTGTGTAGCGCGCAGTAAAATCAGGAAGTGACGCATCATCTGTTTCTACACGTGCGCCACCTTGAGTGGTAATTGTGCTTTCTGGGTTTTCTAGTGAGAACGACCAAGCACCGGTTGTGTACTTAATTTGCGTTTGGCGAACAAAAACAGTGCCTTCAGCAGGGCCTACAAAATCAAGTGTTTCTGCAAGTGCACCCACGTTTTGAAAGTTTGACCATGTTTGACCAAATAACCAGCCATCGTAAGTTACAAATGCATGGCGAATACGTGGTGCATATGAGTTTGATACGCGCTCGTTACCGCCAGGTGCCGATGCTAAAAAGTCTAACTCTATTTTAGTTTTAACTGTTTTACCGTTATCCATTAACGTTGACGTACCAAAGTTAAAACGTGACTCACGTGCATGCATATCAAATACGGCATCCGAATCATCGTCATCGCCTACTGGCAGTGTGCTTGGTACGTAAAAATCACGCCCTACATTTGAGCCATCAGGAGCGCCTGCAGAGTAATCACTCCACATTGTATCTAGCTTAATGTATCCGCCGTAAGTAAATTCGGTGTTACCTACTTTAGCTGCAGTTGCCGCATAAGCCGTGCTTGTTAAAGCACATAATACAGCACTCGCTGCAAGAGTTTTTAATGGGGTAAATTTCATTGTGGTGTCCTTTAAAGGCTACTTGTTGTTTGTTGCTTTTTAAACGTTCAAATGTATTACTTGCTACAGGTATTACTTACGAATAAAAATTTATTTATCTTGCATCACGCTACGAGTTCGTTAAATAAGTGTTTAACTTGCATGGCTGCATCATTATTTTAATGTCCGAAAACCACTTTTAAATATGTGCAAAATTTACTCAACTACCTATTGGTCTATAAGACGAAGGTTTAAGAGTAATTTAATGGCCACTTACTTATATTTAACATATTGTATTTCTATGTAAAAAAGTCATGAGCGGCGAGATTATAAACCACAAAATGTTAATTAGAAGGGTTGTACAACTAAGGTCTAATACTTAATAAAGTACTGCTGAGTAATCCTTTAATCATGGCAAGTTATAAAAATGGAGACTGAGATGTCACAAAGTATCTATCCTGTTCCTGCACATATTGAAAAAACGACGTTAGTTAATAACGAAAAATATAATACACTCTACAAACAGTCGATTGATGACCCACAAGGGTTTTGGCGTGAACATGGCCAGCGCTTAGATTGGTTTACTCCGTATACTAAAGTAAAAAACACCTCATTTGATAAAGGCCATATCGATATAAAATGGTACGAAGATGGCGTTTTAAATGCCTCTTATAACTGTATTGACCGCCATTTAAAAACCAAAGCCGATAAAGTTGCGCTTATTTGGGAAGGAGACAACCCAAACCAAAGTGAAAACATTACCTACCAACAATTACATGATGAAGTGGCGCGCTTTGCCAATGGTTTAAAAAAACTGGGCGTACAAAAAGGTGACCGAGTTGCTATTTATATGCCGATGACGCCGCAAGCCATTTACGCCATGCAGGCCTGTGCACGTATAGGTGCTATTCACTCGGTTGTATTTGGTGGTTTTTCTCCCTCTGCCATTGCAGATCGAATTAAAGACTCTGGCGCTAAAGTGGTGATCACATCCGATGAAGGCCGCCGAGCTGGTAATTGTGTTCCTTTAAAAGCGAATGTTGATGAAGCCGTAGCACAAGAGTCGGTGACAAGCATTGAACACGTTATTGTACATCAGCTAACCGGTGGCGAAGTTGATTGGAACGAGCACGATATTTGGTGGCATGAGCTTGTAGCCGACCATCCGGCGCAGTGCGAACCGGAGCCAATGAATGCAGAAGATCCACTCTTTATTTTATATACTTCGGGCTCTACTGGCCAACCAAAAGGGGTTGTGCATACTACAGGGGGTTACTTAGTTTACTCATCAATGACCCACGAATACGTATTTGATTTACAAGAGGACGACGTATATTGGTGTAGCGCCGATGTAGGTTGGATCACCGGCCACAGCTATATTGCTTATGGCCCATTGGTTAATGGCTGTACGCAAGTGGTATTTGAAGGCGTGCCTACTTACCCAACCGCAGGGCGCATGGGTGAGGTGATTGATAAGCACGGCGTAACCATTTTATACACTGCACCAACCGCTATTCGAGCGTTAATGGCTAAAGGCGATGAGCCAACCGCGTCATCTAATCGTCAAAGTTTACGCATTTTAGGCTCGGTGGGTGAACCCATCAACCCTGAAGCATGGACGTGGTATTACGAAAATATTGGTAATGCTAATTGCCCAATCGTAGATACGTGGTGGCAAACCGAAACGGGCGGCATTATGATCACCCCACTGCCTGGTGCCACCCAAACTAAGCCAGGTTCAGCAACGCATCCGTTTTTTGGTATTGCGCCGGCTCTATTTGATGCAGAGGGTAATACACTAGAAGGTGCCGTTGACGGTAATTTAGTGATATTAGATAGCTGGCCTTCACAAGCGCGTACTGTTTATGGCGACCACGAACGTTTTGAACAAACCTATTTTAGTGCTTACCCCGGTGTTTACTTTACAGGTGACGGCTGTCGTCGTGATGAAGATGGCTATTACTGGATCACAGGGCGTGTTGATGACGTGCTTAATGTATCAGGGCATCGCTTAGGTACCGCTGAAATAGAAAGCGCGCTGGTTGCTCACGAAGCTGTAGCAGAGGCCGCCGTAGTAGGTTATCCGCATGATATTAAAGGCCAAGGTATTTATGTTTACATTACGCCCAATGAAGGCGTTACTGTAAGTGATGAGCTGACAACTCAAGTCCGTAATTGGGTACGTAAAGAGCTAAGCCCAATAGCTTCCCCTGATATGATTCAATGGTCGCCAGGCTTACCAAAAACGCGTTCAGGTAAGATTATGCGTCGAATTTTACGTAAAATAGCCGCAAATGAACACCAACAGCTAGGGGATACATCAACACTTGCAGACCCAACCGTGGTAGATGAGCTCATAGAAAACCGATTAAATCGTTAAATGCGCGTTAAAAACTTGATTACAAGTTGATTCTAAACGTAGTATATCGGCTGTCAGTAAGTACTTTATACCTTATTGGCAGCCGAATTTATTAGGAGCGAACCATGAGTCAGTTTTTAATAGCGGATGATCATCCGTTATTTCGCGAGGCACTAAAAGGAGCATTAAGTGCTAAGTTTGACGATTTAGAGGTATTTGAATCATCAGATTTTGACAGCACACTGCAAGTACTTAGCGAACAAGAAGATCTTGATATATTACTGCTAGATTTACATATGCCAGGTAATGGCGATTTATATGGCCTGATCCGTATTCGCGAAGACTACCCAAGCTTACCCATAGCGGTTGTCTCAGGAAGTGAAGACATAAACATAGTGTCTAAGGTAATGGGTTATGGCGCAATAGGCTTTATTCCTAAGTCATCATCTTCAGATGATATTGCTAATGCTATAAACCAAATACTAGAAGGCGATACATGGCTTCCAAAAGAGTTAAAAAATAAAGTAGCCGAAATAGAAGGAGAAGACAGAGAAATTGCCGCGCAGGTTGCATCGTTAACGCCGCAGCAATATCGTGTATTGCAATACCTTCATGAAGGGTTACTAAACAAACAAATAGCCTACGAACTACATATTTCTGAGGCAACAGTCAAAGCACACATTACTGCAATTTTTAGAAAACTTGGCGTTTATAACCGTACTCAAGCCGTTCTTATTGCAGCTAAACTACAACTAGAACCAATAGAGCAAGCTTAAAATATTAAAAGCGCGAAAATCTGTTTATCGTTTAGGCAAAGCCGTGCCTAGCTAATGAGCTTATTGCCTGTTTATAGGTGATAAGCGCTTACAAATACCAGATATTCGCTGCTCTGGGTGATATGGCAAGACTGAATAAACTTCAATCCACAAAAGCCAATACACTCAAGCAGCGCTTTTTAAACTTAAAACCTACACGTCATTTACCTTTTATACATGATCTCTTTTGCAAACAATGCTAGGTTAGCGCAATTTTGTAATTTATAGAGCCAAGTATGACAGACTCCACACACTCACCTAATAATCAACCTAAAGACAATAATGGCTTATTTAATCGCTTTTTAGCAACCGTTGAGTTCTTAGGAAATATGCTTCCTCATCCCATTACTTTATTTGCGATATTTGCAGTTTCAATTGTGCTAATAAGTGGTATTGCCGATTGGTTTGGGCTAAGCGCAATTGACCCAAGACCGATTGGGGCAGCAGGGCGTGCGCCTGATGGAGTAATTGAAGTTGTTAGTTTACTCAGTGCTGAGGGGCTACAGCGTATTATGACTGGCTTGGTTACTAACTTTACCGGTTTTGCGCCTTTAGGCACTGTTTTAGTGGCACTACTTGGGGTAAGTGTTGCAGAGCATTCAGGGCTACTCTCTGCTGCTATGCGAGGCATGGTTATGGGCGCGTCAAAGCGTTTAGTTACCTTTATGGTGGTGTTTGCGGCCATAATGTCTAACACAGCTTCTGAGCTTGGCTATGTGGTGTTAATTCCGCTTGCAGCCATGATATTTCATAGTTTGGGGCGCCACCCTTTAGCTGGCTTAGCGGCTGCTTTTGCCGGTGTTTCTGGCGGCTATAGCGCTAATTTACTACTTGGCACAATAGACCCATTATTAGCAGGTATAACTACGCCTGCAGCGCAAATGATTGACCCAACGTACGAGGTTGGCGCCGAGGCTAACTGGTATTTCATGATGATATCAGTATTACTTATTGCCGCACTGGGTACACTCGTAACAGAAAAAATAGTAGAGCCGCGTTTAGGTAAATATAACCCCGATGAAGCCAGTATCGACTTGTCACAAAATAATATTGATACACTTACCGCGTTAGAAAAAACCGGTCTAAAATGGGCGGGTGTTGCTCTATTAGTGGTGCTGTCGTTATTTGCTTGGACGATTATTCCTGCCGATGGTATTTTACGCCACCCAGAAACAGGCCAAGTGGCAGGCTCGCCTTTTTTAAAAGGAATAGTCGCAATTATATTTGTAACTTTTAGTGTGCCAGGCTTTGTTTACGGGCGTGTTGTTGGCAGCATGAAAAACGATAAAGACATTATTAACGCAATGAGCAAAAGCATGAGCTCAATGGGTTTATATATAGTATTAGTATTTTTTGCAGCCCAGTTTGTGGCCTTTTTTAAATGGACTAATTTAGGCACTATTTTGGCAATTAATGGTGCAGCACTATTACAAGTGTTAAACCTTACTGGCCCAGAAGTGTTTGTATTGTTTATATTAATGTGTGCAATGGTTAACTTGAGTTTAGGCTCGTCATCGGCGCAGTGGGCGATTACAGCCCCTATTTTTGTGCCTATGCTTATGCTTATTGGTTACGCGCCAGAAACCATTCAAGCGGCGTATCGTATTGGTGACTCTGTGACTAACTTAATCACCCCAATGATGAGCTATTTTGGCTTAATTTTAGCGGTGGCAGTTAAATATAAAAAAGACATGGGTATAGGAACGTTAGTGGCCACCATGCTGCCATACAGTATTGTGTTTTTTATCGGTTGGGTCATTTTATTTTACGTATGGGTGTTTGCTTTAGGCTTGCCAGTAGGACCTGAGTCACCTATTTATTATACACCTTAATGGTGGATGCCAATTTACAATTAATTACGGTGTCGGATAAAACACAGCTACAGCTAATATCTGACTCTAATTAAGCTGTTAGGCATAAAAAAGCCAGCATAAGGGGAGAGCCCTGTTGCTGGCTTTATAGTATGTAAAAAGGGGTCTTATACCAATCCGCAATAATACTTAATCATTTTCAGGGGCTAAACGTGTCGCTATCTGCGTAAAAAAATTCTCATTTAGAGCAACTAAATAGCGAATTTTTTGCCTTGCTATCAACACGTTTATCCATCCTCAAAATAGATCACTTAATTATGCGGAATGGTATTAGCTAAATACCACGGTTTTATTACCGTTAATAAATAGTTTGTGTTCAGAAGCTAGTTGTAAGGCTTTACTAAACACGGTTTTTTCTACGTCTTTACCCATTTTAGCCATCATTTCAGCGGTGTTAGCGTGCGTTACGCTGGTGACGTCTTGTAAAATAATAGGGCCTTCATCTAGCTCATTATTTACAAAGTGAGCCGTAGCACCAATAACTTTTACGCCGCGCTCAAATGCTTGATGATACGGTTTAGCGCCAATAAATGCCGGTAAAAACGAGTGGTGAATATTAATAATTTTGTTCTCAAAGCGACCCACAAATTCAGGGCTTAGTATGCGCATGTATTTTGCTAAGCCAATAATGTCAGGGTTATAAGAGGCAATTAAATCACCTACTTTTTCATCATGCTCGGCGCGACTTAGGCCTACGTGCGAAACAACATGAAAAGGCACATCAAAGCCTTTTGCTAATGGCTCTAAATCTGGGTAGTTGGCAATCACAGCTAATACTTCAATATTTAACGCTTGCTCAAACTGTTTAAGTAATACAGACCCTAAGCAATGTGCTTCTTTTGTTGCAAGCAGTACCACTTTAGTTTTTGTATCATCATGTAGAGCAAGTTGTGCACCCTCAGGTAATAAAGCGCGTAATTGCGATAAAAAGTCACTTTGTGGCTCGCCGGTTAGTTCAGTGCGCATAAAAAAGCGCTTGGCGTCTTTATCTACAAATTCGTTATTACGTGTAATATTTAAATTGTGCGCGTGGCAAAGCCCTGTAATTTTGGCAATTAGGCCTACATCGTCGGCACATTGGGTGGTTAGTATATAGCTCATTTTCCTCATTCTTACCCAGTTTATAATTGCTTCATTATTTGGTTTTTAACGCATAAAGCAAGGGGTTTATGCGTAAATTTAGAATTAATCGGTCAAATAGGTATAAATGATTCAATAAAGTGAAGGACAATTAAAAATACGTTAATAATAAGGCAGATAAACACCATAAATTTTAACAAGCTGGTATTTAAAAAAGGTTTAGCGGTAAGTATTTAGTGCGCGCACAGTTTGTAACCTAGTTGCCTAGATTACAAACCGCGGCGCAGTTTAGTTTTTACAAATATAGCAAAGCGATTATTAAGCTTTAGGCTCTGGTGTTAAGTTCTCTTCTTGCCTTAGGTAACCAGCGGCCTCTTCATCCTCTTTTGTTATTGCTTGCTGAGTAGGTATTGCACGGGTTTGTTGGTTTAATTGATGTATTTGCGATGCATTGCCTAAATCGCGCTCACTGGTAATGGAGGCAATCGATTCGCGGTCTTTTAGAAAGGCAATTACGTCATTTTTAATGGCTTGTAATTGACCTTCATCTTTGTGCATTTCCATTATATGGCGAGGATGCTCAAGGTTTTTCATACCGGTGGCAGCAAACGTGCTCGTAATAACACGAGAGACAATGACCCATGGCGTGATACTGCTGCGCACTAAGGTGTTTTCTGAGCGAGTGCTGTCGTGAATACCTGTACCCGTTGAAATTTTAGATTCGGTAAATGTACCTTCGCACTTAAAGTACACAAGTAATGATTCAAACTGCATTTCGGCAAAAAATAAATGAGCACAGTTAGCCAGTAAACGAGCAAAGGCTTTAATAATCACTGCTATTATTAAAATATGAACACTGCTCATTAGTAAGCTACTAAACTGTATAACGTTTTGATTATTAAACGCTTGCTGTAAATTATTAATATTAGCGCTATCTATGTAGTAATAAATATCTATTAATGAATAGGCTAACAACACCGTTAATGCTAACGCCACAATATAAAGTAAATTAGCACTGATTAGCGCAATTAATCTGGCTAGGGTAAAGTTTTTACCTAGCTCCATAGCATGTAGTTTAGGCTGAACCTCTTGAATCATTTCGCCTTTAAAACCGCCTTTACCCTCTATTTGCTCTTGCAATTTTGGGTCTAGCTCGCGGTAAACTCTATTAGGCACTTCTTTGTAGCGTCTATTTGCCATGACAAGATTATCAAGGTTTATAAATACTTCATCAGGGTGAACAGACTCTTGCCAGTTTTCACGTAATTCTGACACTTCGGCGGTAGGGGTCACTGCGTTTAAGCGTGCTTTGATCATTGTAAATACTAATGCGCAGCTTAACGTTGCTAATATAATAATGGCAATGAGGTATATGCCAGCATGCAAGTTTGGCAGTTGTGCCATCCACGCGTCTATTTCTTGTTTGCTGATATGTTGCTCTTGCATTAGCCACGACATAGAAAGGCCAATAACAATAGGCAAAATAAACGACAACGAAATAATTTTAGCTAATGTACCGCCTCCCAGTGCTTCAATGTTTCTTTCAGCATTGCGAGAGATAGGTTTGCTACTTGAGCGCCAAGAAAAAAGCACATAAAACATTAAAATAGCACTGTAAACCGGAAAGGCCAATTCGCCAGCTTCCCCAGTAAAGCCCGACAGCGAAACAAACGCTACAAGCCCATAAGCAACTAAAGCAACAAGCGTGCTCACCCATGAGCCAAATAATCGCTGCGCTACATTTCGAATTGGGTAAGGTAAAAATAATAGTTTGGGAATTAAGCTGTGTAACAAACGAGATAAAAATCCGTTAGGCTCTTTAAAGGTACTGTTTTTACGACCAACCAGCATTTCTTCGAGTGATTGGGCGTTATAGGCTACTTCTTTTTTTTCTTCTTGCGCGGTAGAGCTCTCAGACTTACTAAAATTATACGCAAGCGATGTAGGGTGGTTTCTACCTACAAAGTATTTTAAGGTGGCATAAATACCTGACGATAAAGAGCGAATACCCAGCGCTAAAATAAACATGCCAAATAGCATTAAAATCCAGCCTGCGGTGGTACTTTCTTTCACCGAGCTTGCAGCTATAACAAGTAAACTTACGCCTGCTACCGACTCAATAATACCTCTTAGCGCGGTTACTTTACCTTCCAACTTAAAGGGATTTTTTAACCCAAGATCAATAGAACCATAATCAAATGCCATTGTATGCTCCTTGTAAACAGCACATTATTTAAGGGGGGTTACCAGTTTTGCAATAATACTTAATCATTTGCGGGACCAAACCTAGTGTTAGCTATGTTTTTCCGGGCTCAAATAGACTAATTAATTAAGCGAGTTGGTATTATTATCCGTGTATATTTTGGCCAAAACGAGCATAGCTAAACGATACCAATAGGTGCAGTTTATATACTTAAGCAGGTAATTAACTAAACGGATTTTTATATTATTGTTCAATTTTTGATTATATATCAATAACGTTGTTCAGTTTAAGGTTATTTTACAGTGATACATTTATTGATGGTGGTTTAAGTTGCTAGGAGCATAAATGAAACTAATCTACGTCGATGATAATTTACCCGGTATAACCCGTAAGCGTAAAAACAAAACGTGGCTGTACTTTGACCCAATAGGAAAGCAAATCACCGATCAAAAAGTGATTGATCGTTTAAATGCGTTAGCGTTTCCGCCCGCCTACAAAAATGCTTGGTTTTGCCCTGAAGAAAATGGCCATATTTTAGCAACCGGGGTAGATAGTAAAGGTCGTAAGCAATACCGCTACCATGAAGATTTTAGAGCTCAACAAGAGGCGAAAAAATACCAAGCCTGTGGGGTGTTTGGCAATAAGCTGCCATTACTGCGTGCCCGTTTAGAAAACGATTTACAAGGGGATGAGCTCAGCGTAGAGCGCACATTAGCTGCGGTAGTTAGGCTTATGGACTTAGGTGCATTGCGGGTAGGTAACGAGCGAAATGTAAAGCAAAACAAAAGTTTTGGCGCCACAACCCTGCGCAATCGCCATGCTAAGCTTACGGGTAAAAATATACAGCTACGGTATCGGGCTAAATCGGGCAAAGAGCGCGAGGTAAACATAACCGACAGAGTGCTTAGCCATGTAATTAAAGACCTACAAGATTTACCCGGTCAGCATTTGTTTCAATATATAAGCGATGGAGAGCGCACAAACGTAACCTCTAGTGAAATTAACCAGTATATTCAACAAATAATGGGTGAGGACTTTAGCGCTAAGCACTTTAGAACCTGGCGAGCCAGTGTTATTGCCTTTAAGCAACTTGTAAAAGCAAAAGGCGCACTTAGTTTAAAAAGTATGCTCGAGAGCGTGTCTGAGCAGCTAGGTAACACGCCCGCTATTGCACGTAAATCGTATGTTCACCCGGATTTAATTGCCTTGTGTAAAGAGGATGAACAAACCCAAACAGCGTGGCGAGAGTCGCTTTCTTTACCGCGAAAAACAAAATACTTGAGTCGTTATGAACGTGGCTTTTTAGCCTTTTTAAAAGACTAATTGCTATAGCAACTTTACACACTACAGCAACCAAATTACATAATTGCGTAGTTGAAGTGTTTTTTAATCAGCATGTGAAAGTTTAAAAAGTTATTAAATTTCAAAGTGTTGTGTTTTTATTTTATTTTGGCACCTGCATTGCACCTTCAAATTACTGTTAAGCAGTAAGTACAAAAGCATTTATCAATGATATTTAGCGAGGAGGTACAAAGTGAAGGGGTTATTTTCAAAGGCATTGTCTACAAAGGTAAAGCACATTACGTTACACGCTACGCTCGCAGGCTGCGTTAGCGCCATGCTAACAGGGCAAGCGCTAGGCAGTGCAGATCTTGAAAGTGTGGCACTTGCCAACTCTTCATTGACCACTTACAACTCGCAACAACAATTGCAAAATGGCGATTATTATTTTGATCAAAATGCAGCACAGTTAATAGCGCGCACCGAAAAAGCAATTAACTGGTACACAGAAATAGTTAACAGTGGCGGGTTTACCCCTTTATACACTAATGAGTTGCTTGAACTTGGCAGCACTAGTAAAGCGGTGAGTCAGTTGGCGCTGCGTTTGTATCAAGAGCGTGACTTAACCAGCAATGTATGTGACACCGCAATGTGCACATTTGATAAAACCATAGAGCAGGCTGTGCAACAGTTTCAGCGTCGCCACGGTTTAAAGGTTGATGGGCGAGTAGGAAAGCGCACCTTAGCTAAGCTTAATGTACCCGCTAAGAAAAAATTGGCTAAATTAAAGCTTAACTTTTACCGCATAACTAACTTCGCAGGCTCAAGTGATTCGCAGTATGTGTATGTAAACATACCTGAGTACACATTGCGCTATGTAAAAGCAGGTGAAGTAAAACTACAAAATAACGTTATTGTGGGTAAGCCGAGTTGGGAAACACCTGCCTTTAGTGACGAAATCGAAAAATTTGTAGTAAACCCTGAGTGGCGCATACCAACCTCTATTGCAACCAAAGAAATAGCACCAAAGGTGGCAAAAGATCCTCAGTACCTTGCTAAAAATAATATCGAAGTTAGAAAAAGCAGCTACCTAGATTCTAAAACAGTTAACCCCAGTAATATTGATTGGCAGGCTATTAAGCCCTATCAGTTTGATCATTTTTTAGTTAAGCGTGCAGGGGATGAAAACCCACTTGGCGAAGTGAAATATCTGTTTCCAAATCCTGAAGCCATTTATGTTCACGATACTCCAGCAAAGCAGCGTTTTAACCAAGCGCAGCGTGCGTTATCACATGGCTGTATAAGGGTTGAAGAGCCATTTTCATTGGCGCGTGAAATAATTAAGCACCAAGGTGAAGAGCGCACCCTTAAGCAAGTGGATAAAGCCAGAGATACTGATACCACTCAAACCTTTTATTTAAATGAGCCCTTACCTATTCATTTGGTGTATTGGACGGCGTGGGTTGATGAAGACTTGCTCGTTAATTTTAGAGACGATATTTATCAACATGACGCAAAAGCATTACTTAAAAACGAAGATCAGTCAGTCATTGCTGCATTGATAAAATAGACTATGAGAGGATTTATGCCGTTTATACCACGTATTTTAGGCTGCATATTAGCGCTTTGCGTAAGCGTAGGTAGTTATGCCGCCGAGCCCGTGAAAAAAGCACACCCAAGCGTTGATATTCAAAATAAAGCAAATTTTGAAGATGCAGAGTTTAGCCTAAAAATTAACGACATAGTAATGCCGTATTCGGTGTTTTCTGTATTTGTGATGCCTAATGAGGCAGTTGAATTTGAAGTGCTTTACGCACAATCAAAACGATCCTATTCATTTATTAATAACCATAGCAACGCCACCTTAACGGATACAAACCGCTGGCAGTGGCAGGCGCCTAAAAAGCCTGGCTTAACACGGGTAATTATTGAATCCCCCGACAAAAAGCAACGTATGACAATTAATGTGTTTGTTAAAGTACCTGCAGATGAAGTACAAGGTGGAAAGCTTAAATATTACCACATTGGCCATTACCCAACGCCCTCACAAATTAAAGATAGTAAGCATTACATAGTGCCCGATGGTTTTGTAAAGGTGACCCCAGAGAACGAAAATATAAAAATATCACCGCATTTTTCTCTTAAAGAATTTGTGAGTAAGCAACGAAGTAAGCACCCTAAATACTTATTTTTACAAAATAAGTTGTTACTTAAACTTGAAAAAATACGCAAAGAGCTGATTTTAGAAAACATACCGGTTAAAAATATGGTGGTAATGAGCGGTTACCGCACCCCTTATTACAACAAAGCCATTGGTAACGTAAAGCTTAGCCGCCATGTGTTTGGCGACGCTGCCGATATATTTATAGATAACGATGGCGACTACCGTATGGATGATATAAACAACGACGGCAAGCACTCTATTGGCGATGCACAAGCTATGGCTGGTATAGTGGAGTCGCTCGCTAAGCGAGAATCATTTAAAGGCTTACTTGGCGGTTTAGGTGTTTACGGGCCAAAATCGCATCGCGGTGCATTTATACATGTTGATACGCGTGGTTTTAAAGCGCGCTGGGTGAGTAAGTAATTGCAGCTGCATCATCATTTAGTATAAAGCCAAACTAGTTATGTCTAACTATGCTAATGATTAGCTAAGCTAAGTAAGGGGAGTTTCCTTGGCTTTTTATACTCTTTGTTTTAGCAGCATTTTATATACTTACTGCGCTAGCCTTTTTTGTTTAAGGCTGAGGCGCTTATGTGAGCTATAAACATGATGTATATCATCGGCTTTAACAAGGTATGCATCAATTTCTACAGAAATCAGTCCTGATAATGGTTTTATTTCTAGTGTGCCAATATCCTCAAGGTTTGCAGATAACAAAGCTTTGTTGCCAAAGGCAAAAAGCGTTTTATTACACTCGCGCAAGTCACCATTTACATATAACTTAATGCCACCAAACCAATAATTAATTATTTTAATTTTGTTTGATTTGACCGTGAATTCAAACGACTTTCTCATTCATAGATCCTATTATAAAAAGCGTGGAATATCAGGCTAATTTTATACGAAAACCGTTATGCTACTGCAGCATAAAAGTTTCGTACTCAAGCTCTTCAAATTGTTTTGATAAAACCCTAGGTTATTAAATCTGATTTTATAGATAAAAATAGTTAGCATTAGACTAATGTAGCGCCATTTGTATGTTCAAAGATTTATATAAAAATTATAATATATCTTATAATGCCATTAACTTGGTAACACTTCACTTCTATCAAAACTATATGTGGGCGTTAATATTATATCCATATAGTGGGTTTAACCTTATTAAACCTGTTCTATAAGTATTTATTAAAGTTACTAAATTTAATGCTTTACGCATTTACACCGGAGAGTTAATGAGTAACTTAAGCTTGAGAAATAAACTTTTACTACTGGCTATTTTACCGTTGAGCTTGTTATTAATTAGCTTAATGGCCAGCTCGTACTATTTAGAATCACAAAACCAGCAACAAAATTTTGAAACAATTAAATCTAAACTCATTAAAGACAAACACACGCTACTTGCCACCGAAGTGGAAATAGCAAGCAAGTTGGTACGCCATCAGTTAGATAACGGATCAACACAAAGTGTTAAAAATGTTCTTAGGGAGCTTACTTTTGGTGACGACGGTTACTTTTTTATTTACGACACACGCGGCGTTAGTGTGTTCCATGCCTTATTAGGAAGTGCTATTGAAGGGCAAAATAAAATAGGGATGACAGACCCAAATGGTAAAAAAATAATTGTTGGATTATTAGAGCAAGCACGTAGAGGTGGCGGGGCATTTAATTACCATTTTCAAAAGCCAAATACCAACGGGTTAGTAGAGAAAATAGGGTATGCCGTAATGATACCAGGTACCGATTGGATGATTGGTACGGGTGCCTATATGGATGATATACAAACAGAGCTTGCAAATTATAAACAAACTATGCAATCGCATACTCGCGAAAAAATAACCACCTTGTTATTAATTGCCTTATTTTGGGTTGTGGTTAGCGTAGTGGGCGCACTTTTAGCGTCTAACGCTATGGTTAAACCTATCCAAATAATGGGCCAAAGCTTAGATGATATTGCTAAAGGTGAAGGCGACTTAACAAAACGCCTAGCTATACATACGCACGATGAAATAGGGCAGTTGGGCGAATCGTTTAATGTATTTGTTAGCAAGCTGCAAAGCATTATAAGTAATGTGGCTGATGTTACTAATGATGTAAAAAATGCCTCAAGCGATATCAATTCGCAAACAAAACTGTTTGAAAATAAACTGCTTAATCATAACCACGAAACGGATTTAGTTGCCACAGCGATTACCGAAATGTCGGCCACCTCTCACGAAGTGGCTAAAAATACCACGCAAGTTGCTGAGTCTACTCATTCGGCAACGCTAGAAGTGGCAAAAGCGCAAGAGTGCGTAGATATTTCACTAAGTGAAGTTTCCAACCTTATGGGCGAAATTAACCTAGCTGCTGATCAGGTAAACTCTTTAAGTGAGCAATCTAAAAAAATAGACAGTGTACTTAGTGTAATAGGTGGCATTGCCGAGCAAACTAATTTGCTTGCACTTAACGCCGCCATAGAAGCAGCACGTGCCGGCGAGCAGGGTCGGGGTTTTGCCGTGGTGGCTGATGAAGTAAGGAGCTTAGCGAGTCGTACGCAACTTAGTACCCATGAAATTAGTGAAATGCTAAGTGAATTACATAACTTAGTGGGCGCCGCGGTAGATGCCATGCAGGCGAGCCAAGCAAGTTGTAATCGCTCAGTTGAGTCATCGCGCGATATATCGCAAAGTTTAGGTGCTGTGACTACGTCGGTTACCACCATTAACGACATGAGTACGCAAATTGCAACCGCTGCAACAGAGCAAAGCTCAGTGACAGAAGAGATAAACCGTAATGTGTTTGCCATTCAAGAAATTGTTAATGAACTAACCCAAGCAAGTAAAGCCACCACTGAGGTTAGCCAGCATTTAGCAGGGCGCGGTGAAAACTTAGGACAATTAATAGGGCAGTTTAAGGTTTAAAACGGCATTACATAAACCACTACTAGCCGCAACTTATATTGCGGCTTTTTATTTTAAATGCAAAATGGTTTAGGGCCTGTTTACTTTTTGAGGTTGAATTTTTAGCAAGGTACCTTTACTTGGTAAAGCTGTGCTTATATTTTAAGGTTGCTGCAAAGGCATAGGCTTATTAACGCCAAACATGTCAGACCCTAGCTAGAACAAATTTTTATTTTTGAAAGTACGCTAACCCTAGGGAATTTTATTAATTATGTGTAGTCTATTACACGCATTTTGAATAAACAGAGTAACCCTTATATGCAACAAAGTATGCCTTCAATACAAAACGCCGACCCCGAAACGCTCGTAGCAGAGCAAGACCTAGGCCGGTTGATATCGTTTTTACGTTCAAAAATTGCCACACACATTGATGCCCAACTCGATTGTATGGACTTAACCTCTGCGCAATATATTGTGGTGGTGCTATTAGCGCGTGGCTCAGTAAACACATTAGCCGGACTGAGCGATCATATGGTGTACGATAAAGGCGCGATGAGCCGTTTGTTAAAGCGTTTAGAAGAAAAAGACTTAATTGAAAAAACACAATGTGAGTTTGATAAGCGCTCTACACTTTTAAGTTTAAGTGATAAAGGTAAAGCGCTTTATCCGCAAATAATGCCCTTAGTAAATCAAGTGTACGAAAAAGCACTTAGCGGTTTTTCTGAAAATGAAAAACACAGCGTTATGGACTTACTAAACCGAGCAATAAACAACCTAGATACACCTTCATAAATCTCTAAAAAAGATTATCAACAATTTAGCGATACTGTTTCAATAAAAACTTAGCCTGCTAAGTACTAGATCTAATTGTGCGGCAAATCCAACTTTGCTAATATGGTTGCCTAGGCAATTAAAGTCATCATCTTGTTAGGTTTGTTATGATTGAAAATAAGTTGTTATCACAATTACAGCAGCAGTTTCCTGAACATGTATTTATGCAACAGTATTTAAGTGTTGTTCATAAAGGGCGTTTTGCGAACGCAATTGTATACAGGTACAAAGATGATACGTTTGACTTAATAGTAAAAGACTTTAGCCAAAGCCCGTGGTTTATTCGTAAAACCTTTGCCAAGCTTTCTGTAAATCAAGAATTTAAAGGGTTGAGCCGCTTAGCACAGCTTGATGCAGTTGCTAATCGGTTTAGCCGTTTATCGCCGATAGCGGTGGCGTATGACTACATAGAAGGCACGCCGCTTAGAAGCTTAATACACCAGGGTGAGACGTTGCCTGTTGAATTTTTTATTGAGCTTGAACGCCAAGTTGCAAAAATGCACCGCCTAGGCATTGTGCATTTAGATTTACGTAATATGGGCAATATATTATGTGGTAGCGATGGCAAGCCTTATATCATTGATTTTCAGTCAACCATTAGCTTTTCGCGCTTTTCGCGTTGGTTGCAACGTTTTATGCGCGGCTCTGACATGTCGGGCGTATATAAAGCGTGGGATAAGCTAAGTAGTACACCTTTGCCGCGTGCTAAGCAGCAGTATTTGCAGCGTTTTAACCATGTTCGTAAACGCTGGATATTTAAAGGCTACCCAATACAACGTGCATATGCATGGGGTGCTGCAATGGTCACGCAGTTTGTGGACTCTGACCTAATACGTAACTTAACCGATAGATTTTAATTCCCCTTTTTCATTGTGTGACTTTGCCCATAACAGCTTAGCGTTATGGGCTTTTTTTTTGGCTAAAAATAAGGCCAATAATTTCTTTTTTAATTTTTAAAATAAACAGTAGTATCGCTGGTGTTTTTGCCCCTACAATGCGCAAAAGTAATGAGCGCAGTTTCAACCATCAAAGCTTAAAGCGTCTTAATAAGTTTAGGTTTTTTCTGCAATTTTTTATTGTTCAAGTAAACTATAAGCAATGTGCATTTTTAAATTTAAGGTTTCAAGATGATTGAGTATCCAGTCGACCAACTACCGCAGCTAATAAACGATTTATTACAATGCGAAACACACACGCAAAAAAGCCAGCTTTTAGCCGATGCACAGCTTAATTTATCTACTGAACACCTATCGCTACTTTTTGAGGCCATCCCAAAAGAACAGCGTCTAGAAATTTGGCAGCTATTAGATAAAGACACGCAGCATGAAATATTTGTCACCCTGAGCGATGACAGCTGCTTATGGTTACTACAAACCTTAGATGATAGCGAGGCATACGCGCTATTAGATGAAGTGAATGTTGAAGAATTACTTGAGCTTGAAGAGGTTATTCCTGAACGCTTTGTTGATTATGCTAAAAAGCAACTCGATGAAGTACAAACGAAACAATATGATCTTGCTCAGCAGTATCCGCCTGAGCAATTAGGTCACTGGGTTGGTTTCGACTTTCTAAAAATAACTGAAAAAGCAACAATTGCAGGCGTTAAAAAATTACTGCATAAAGGTTTGCCACAATACAGCGAAGTTGTGTATTTAGTTAGCCGCCAAGGCAGCCTAATAGGTGAACTTGCAGTAAATGATTTAATAAAAGCCGATGAAGGCGATAACCTATTGGCGCTGGCAAACTATGATTTTTCATCATTACATGCAGATGATGATTTATACGAAGCGGCAGAAGTGGTTATTCACAGTGAAAAAATGGCCATGCCGGTGGTTAATACCGATAACAAATTAGTCGGGCGTTTAACCATTAGCTCGGCATACGAACTACGCCAAGAAATTGCCGACGAAGCTGCGGCCAAAGCTGGTGGTTTACGCGAAGACGAAGACCTGTTTGCCAGTGTAAGAAAAAGTGCTAAAAACCGGGGAATTTGGCTGGGTATAAATTTAGCCACTGCGTTTTTAGCATCTTGGTTTATTGGCTTATTTGGCGCAACAATAGAGCAAGTTGTGGCATTGGCGGTACTTATGCCTGTGGTGGCCTCTATGGGCGGAATCGCCGGGAGTCAAACTTTAACGGTAATAGTGCGCGGTTTAGCGCTTGGCCAGGTAACCGACTCTAACCGCAATGCACTTTTAAAAAAGGAGCTACGGGTGGGTGCGGTGAACGGCTTAGTGTGGGCATTAGTGATTGGCGCGCTCACCTTTGTTTGGTTTAGCGACATAATGCTAAGCATTACAATTACCGTTGCTATATTGCTTAACTTAGTGGCTGCGTCGTTAGCTGGGGTTGTTATACCGTCTATTTTAGACAAAATGAAAATAGACCCTGCGCTTTCTGGCTCGGTAATATTAACCACGGTTACCGATATAGTTGGGTTTGTGACCTTTTTAGGGTTAGGCAGTTTATTACTGCTTTAAGCTATAAAACAACAAAGCCGCATTAAGCGGCTTTGTTTTTTATTAAGAAAGGTCGCGTTCTTTAATAGTAACCACCCGCTGCGGAAAGGGTATTTCTATCTCAGCGCTATTAATGGCTTTATAAACGCCTGCGTTAATAGCAAGCTTGGTTTCTATTATTTTGGTTGTAGGCACCCAATAGCGATAACTAATGGTTACGCCGCTATCGGCAAAGCGCTCTATGCCTACTTGAGAAATAGGGTTTTGAGCCACCTGATCATGAGCCTTTAACACTTCTTCAATAAGGCTAACAGCGGTATCAGCGCAGGCAGTATAGGCTATGTCTATTTCTCCTTTAACTAACGAGTAACTAAACGAGTTGTGAATAATTTCACCCACTATGTGCTTGTTAGGAATAGTGATTTCTACTTTTTCTTCATCAATTAAAATGGTGTAACCCAGCTCAATTGTTTTTACTTGGCCGCTGACCCCTTTTACTTCAATGGTATCGCCTACCACAAAAGGGCGCGTGGCAATAATAGCAAGGCCAGCGCCATAGTTTGAAAGCATTCCTTGTAAGGCTAAACCCGCACCTAGAGAGGCTGCACCTATAGCCGCTACAAAGGGGGTAACACTAATGCCTATTTTGCCAAGCGCTATCACTACAACCATCACAATAAGCAATACTTTTACCACGTTACTGACAAAGCTGGTAAGCGTGATATCGATGTTGTGACGAGCCATCAATTTAGCGACTAAATTTGAGAGTTTTTTAGCCACCCACAAACCTAGTATAAGAATAAAAACGGCACCCACAATTTGCATGCTGTAGGTAACTAAATACTCAGTGAGCATGGTGTAGTATTTTTCAAATTGTTCTATTTCAGAACTGATCATAGTGGGCTCTTTATATTGCGTAATTATTTTTTGCTAACTATAGCAAAGTGTTGACTAAAAAAGGATATAGCACGGGGACTATTATGGCGGTTAATAATGCGCTTAAAGCCATAGCAACCGAGGAAAACGCGCCTATTTTTGGGTGCTCGTCCAGTGCTGCTGCGGTGCCTATAGCATGGCACGCAGTTCCCATTGCTATTCCTTGAGCTTGGTGGTTATTAACACCTACCCACTTAATGAGCATTAACCCAAAGAGTGCACCTAGTAAGCCAATAAATATAACTAATGCTGCGGCAAGAGAGCTAATCCCCCCTAAAGACTCAGTAACTATTAATGAAATAGGCGTAGTTACACTTAATGCAGCTACGGAGGCGCTTAAATTGGCGGGTACATCAAATAAAATACTTAAAATAAAAGCCACCACAGTGGCGTTAATAATACCTAAGCTACAGGTGCTTACTATTAACAGTAGATTTTTTCTTACATGTATAAACTGCTGATACAAAGGTAAGGCCAGTGCCACTATAGCAGGCTCTAATAGCCAACTAAGTAGTTGGCTATGCCTAGAAAAATCAGCATAAGGTAATTTTAAATTAACAAGCACTAAGGCAATAATCGCAATACTTAAAAACACCGGGTTGGTGAGCGACTTTACTATGCTGTGCTGCCAGTGTTTATTAAACGCTCTTAATAATAAAAACAGCAACATAATAGCGGGAGTTGTTAAGTACCATAGCGTAAGGTGCAGCTCAGTCATTGTTATTTTTACCTTTAACATAGCCAACAACGCTGCTTACCAGTAAAAGCGTACTGGCAGGGACGAGCAAAATAACCAAAACCAAATAGGGCCAATGCAGCTTAATAAGTGCAATGTGCTCGATAAATCCTACCCCCGCGGGTATAAAAAATATTGGCATAATATTTAAAATAGGAGAGGCCGAGGGTTTAATATGGTGCTCTTTCACTACACCTAACAGTAATAAACTCAGTAAAATAACCATGCCAAGGAGCGGTGCAGGGAAGCTGCCACCAATTAAGTGCATTATTAATTTAGCACACCCTAAGCACAGTAAAATAATTGCACTGCTAAGCAAGTACTTCATGATAATGGCTCATTAATATAGAAAGAAATTAACGTTAGCAAATACGCACTATTATTAAATGCTAATTTAGTCTTACCAGCGCTTTGAATTTGCATAGCTTATATCTGTTTTCCCTTTTGCTTTGGCAATTGCTTTTTTAGTATTAGGATTGAGTAACAAGCGAATTTGGCTAAACGTTTCTTTAGCTAAAATTTGTCGTTGGTTTGTTGTGTAGCTTTTTTGAGTAACGCGCTTTATCGCTGCCAGTGTATCGGGGGAGCGTTCACGTAATATATTTAACATGCGCTGCGTGGCCTGTTCGGTATTGTCTGTAAGCTCTGTGACTAACCCCAGCTCGTAGGCCGTGTGTGCACTAATAGGATTGGCGTGGCTTGCCAGCCACAGTGCTTGGTCGCGCTTTAATAAACCAGCAAGCACTACATTAGCGCCCATATCGGGGCATAACCCCCAACGCGCTTCCATAATGGCCAGTTTTGCGTGGGTATCAACAATTCTGTAGTCGGCGCCCAACGCTATTTGTAGCCCACCCCCTAAACAATTTCCGTTTATTTGCGCAATCACAGGTACGCTTAACGATTGCCAGCCCAGTACCACTTTTTGCGCTAGGTTTTGATTGCCAGGTAGCCATTTTAGCAACAGCCTAACAATGTTTAATGGTGAGGCCATCACTGCAGCCACATCAAGCCCTGAGCAAAAATGCTCACCATCACCTTTTATTACTACGGCGCGAACACTATTATCTTTTTTTATACGTTTAATAGTGCTGTTTAATTGCATGAACATATCAAAGCTAAGTGCATTTTGTTTTTCTGCGCGGCTTAAAATAACGTTAGCAATGCCTTGTTGTATTTCTAGTTTTATCATTGCGCTCTCCTATTATTATGTGTTTGAGCTTATGATGTACGCCTTACTAAGTAAAGTAACGGTTTGTTTTATAATAAAAAATAAATTGAATTATTTTTAACTTTTTTAGTCAAAGCACTTTGAATCTTATTTAAGCTTAACTGCGCATGAGCTGGTAACAAAAAAGTCATTATTTTTAGCTGTTTTTTCTCAAAACACAGATGAGTTTTGATATTATGTGCGCACTTAAAATGCATTGAGGTTTTACCCATGTCAGGCCCACGTTTATATAGCGAAGAAGAAGTTACCCATCAAGCGTACGATATTTTTTTAGAGCTGGCGCCAAATAATCTTAGCGAACAAGATGTTGAAGACTTTAACGAATACCGAGAAGAACTTGGGTTTATTGAAGAGGGCGAGCCTGATGAGCAATGGCAAGACTTTGTAGCACTTGAAATAGAGCCGGAGTTATTTGTGCAAGTGCTAGTGGGGTTAGAGTTTGAAAACGAAGATGTGTTATTTGCAAAAATTTTAATTAGCCGTGATAAAGACGCGCCGTTTTGTCATATTTTGTGGAAAGAAACAGAGCACGCTGAGTAAGCCGTTTTGTTTGTATGTGCAAGAGAGTTTACCGTGCATAAGTATTTACTATTCGTGTTTTTAATAATGAGCAGCCGCTGTTGGGCTGTTGATCCATTTGAAGACTTTCATGAATATGGACAACTCTCTGATGAAGAAATTCACGAGCTACATAAAGGCGAAATGCTCTATGGCGATACGGAATTTGGCTTGATTTTAAGTAAGGGTAATACTAACTCTACCAGCTTTAAGTTTAGAGGGAATTTATACCAAGACTTCGAAAATTGGCGTAACCAATTTAAATTAGACACCTTGTATAAACGAGATCAAAACGAAGATACAGGGCAAACCGATGTAACGGCAGACCGTATTTTTGTCTCTGCACAGGGTAACTACAAAGTGGGCGTTAAAAACTCTTCATTTTTTATTTACGGTGACTACGAAGAAGATAAATTTAGTGGCCTAGACTACAAAAGTACGGTGGCTACCGGCTATGGTGCCAGAGTTTACCAAGGTGTAAAAAATAAAGTAGATATTGATATTGGCCCAGGCTTATATCGCTCTGTCGCTGATGATGAATCAGAGGTAAGCGAAGAAGATGAAAACAAAACTGGTTATTTAGTACGTATTGCAATGCAGTGGGAGCGTTTGGTATCAAAGCGCACGCGCTTTAATCAAGATGTGAGTATTGAGCAGTCTTTGTCGGGGCTAAATTCGCGTTTGAAGTCAGAAACCGCTTTGATTAGCCAAGTCATAGGTGCGGTATCGTTAAAGTTTGCCTACATGTATCGTTATAATTCAAAACCTGAAGACGATAACCTTAAATACGACTCAGAATTAAGCGCCACGTTGGTGTACAGTTTTTAATAATAAAGAGAGCGTTATGTATCAGCATAAACAATATGCGGTGTTTATATTTTTTGTTTTAGCATGGATAGGCGGCTTTGTAGCCTTAGCCTGGAACTTAATGGGCGCCGATGTGCCATTAATGGTATTTGCCGGTGTATTGGTTTTAGTCGGTTTTTTGTTTCATGGTTTAACTGTAAAAGTTGACGAGCAAACAATTAGTTGGGCTTTTGGCCCTGGCGTTGCGGGGCAACGATTAGCACTAGCTGACATAGTAGAGGCTAAAGCGGTGCAAAACTCTTACCGCCACGGTATTGGTATTCGTATTACGCATGATGGGTGGGTGTATTCTGTATCCGGGTTTAGTGCGCTACAGTTAACCTTAAAAGACGGTACTAAGTACCGAGTGGGAACAAACGATCAGCAAGGCTTATTACGTGCGCTTGAGGGTAAAATAACACCCAGTGAAACCCCTTTAGAGGAACCGGCGCCAATAAAAACCGCGACCTACAACAATATGTTATAAAAAAAGCGCCTTAGGCGCTTTTTTTATAAACGGCGGTATGATTAGTGATCGTGACCACAACCGCCTTCACCGTGCACGTGGCCGTGCGCAAGCTCTTCTTCGGTTGCTTCGCGCACCTCTAAAATTTCTACATCAAAATTAAGGGTAATACCCGAAAGCGGGTGGTTGCCATCAACTATAACGTCTTCATCTTGAATCTCGATAATCATCACAGATTGATCACCATCATCAGTTGACGCTCTAAATTGCATACCCACTTCAATCTCCATGCCATCAAACATCGACTTAGGCACCGCTTGCATTAGGTTATCGTGACGTTCGCCGTAGCCTTCTTCAGGTTCTACTTTTACATTTAATGTATCACCGGCTTGCTTGCCTTGGAGTGCATTTTCAAGCCCTGGGATTAAGTAGCCTGTGCCAATAATAAAAACCAGTGGCTCGCCATCAAAAGAGTTATCAATGGTATTGCCATCGTTATCCAGTACTGAATAATGCATTTTTACTACTGTGTTTGGTGCAACGATCATAGTCATTCCTATTTATTCATCTTCAAGAGAGTAAGGTAGAGGCAGAATGCTTAGCTCTACCTGAGGGGTGTGCTTTGCACGAAGTACGTGTGTACTTGGTGTATCGTTTGGCAGCACAACAAGGCCAAATAAGGTTTGGCTATTTTCGTTATAGCTTTGGGCAATTAGTTTACCAGCGCGGCGCCAGTTTTCGCCCACTTGGGTTTCAAGCTCAGGCTCTTCAAGTAGGCCATCGCTTTTACCTGTAACAATATACATAGCGCGTTTGTTTTTACCTAGGTACTTCATACGGGCAACCGTTTCTTGGCCGGTGTAACAGCCTTTTTTAAAACTAATGCCGTTAATCGCTTGAAGGTTTACCATTTGTGGTACGTATTCGCCAATGGCGTCACTATTTAATTGTGGCTCGCCCGCTTTTATAGCGGCTTCTTGCCATAGCGCGCAGTTATCTAATGTAGACACATCATCTGGCATACTAAATTGGCTATCAACCATTAGTAAAACGCGATTTGGCGCTAACTTAAGGGCTTTACCACTTGGGAAGTCACAGGCCGTTTGGTCATCAGAAAAACGAATATCAAGTTTTTCTAGTACTGGGGTTAAATCGTCACTGATCAACCCGATTAATCTGTTCGTAGAAACATCAATATCGACTTTGGCAAACACAGCGTATTTTTTTAGCTCACTGAGCGACTTCTCTACCTCAGGCTGTGAACCTGCTAAGTAGTAGCTATCTTGGTGAGAAAATAATTTAAACACACCCCACAACTTGCCTTTGGCGCTGCAGTGACCAGCCCATAAATAATTGCTGTTAGATAGTTTATTGAGATCTTGAGTGATTTGTCCGTGAAGATAAGACAATTTATCCGCACCGGTTAGGCTAATAAGTTGGTGAGATAACGGACATGCATAAACGCTCGACATAAAAACCTTCTGTGCAATACAAATGAGTAGACATAATAACGCAGTTATAACCTAGGGTACAGCAACGAAGGCGGGCAGTTTTTTATTATTTGAACACAGATTAATAGCTGCTAATTAGGCGGGTATTTGTTAAACTCGGGACAATTAAGTATGAGGTTTAAAATGACTGAAATTCATAGTAAAGCACGTATACGCTGGGCTTGTCGCCGCGGCATGTTAGAGTTAGATGTTTTGTTTATGCCATTTGTAGAGCAGGCGTATGATTCGTTAAATGCACAGCAACAGGCTGTATTTCAGCGTTTGCTAACCCAAGAAGACCCTGATTTATTTGCATGGTTTATGGGCCATGAAGAGTGTAAAGATGCTGAGCTTAACACCATGGTATCGCTAATTTTAGACCGAGTTCGTGTATAGGTTTACGGTAGTAAATAACAAAGCAGAACAGCGGCCTGTGGTGCTGTTTTTCTGCTTATTAAGTGTGGTATTAGGGCTTTATTTAAGCTCTTTTTTTAGCATTGTCGTTTGTATAACTGTAAATACAATTGCGTTTTACTGGGTATGGCAAAAAATAGTGGCTATTCACCCTGAAAGTGGCGTTATTATTTTAGAGCCTAAGCAAATACGCTTTGAAAACGAAAATTTAAAGGTTCAGGGGCAAATAACCCCTAAAACAAAAATATTAAATACTACTGTTTGGTTACACATTAAAGGTTTTAATAAACGCCAATGGCTTATTATTTCAGCTAATGGCGTAAATAAGCAAAGCTACGCACGTTTAAAGCGCGCAGCATTGATTGCCATTAATGGCGAAGTGGAATCAAAATAGTGGGTGTTGGGTTTTCATTTTGCTCAGGGTAGTCAATCGTATAGTGAAGGCCACGGCTTTCTTTACGCTGCATTGCACTTCTAATTATCAGCTCGGCTACTTGCACTAAATTACGAAGCTCCAATAAGTTATTACTTACTCTAAAGTTTGCGTAATAATCATGTATTTCTTGTTGTAATAACTCAACACGGTGCAGTGCTCGTTCTAGGCGTTTAGTTGAGCGCACAATGCCTACATAATCCCACATAAATAACCGAAGTTCGTGCCAGTTATGGGTAATAACAATTTCTTCATCAGAATTACTGACTCGGCTTTCATCCCAGCTTGGCAGCGCAAGTGGTGCTGGCGCATGCTCAAGTTTACTTAAAATATCTTTTGCGGCAGCGTGAGCAAATACAATGCACTCTAATAATGAATTGCTCGCCATACGGTTAGCGCCGTGCAAACCCGTGTAGGCTACTTCGCCTACAGCATATAGGTTATCTAAATCGGTTTTACCGTTAAAGTCGCTCATTACACCGCCACACGTATAATGCGCGGCAGGAACAACCGGGATGGCTTCTTTGGTTATATCAAGCCCTACACTTAAACACTTTGCGTAAATAGTAGGGAAGTGCTCAATAATAAAGTCTTTATCTTTGTGGCTAATATCTAGGTATACACAATTTGCACCTAAACGCTTCATTTCAAAGTCGATAGCACGGGCTACTATGTCGCGCGGTGCCAGCTCTTCTCTATCGTCAAAGTCTTTCATAAAGCGAGTGCCGTCGGGGCGCTTTAAATACGCTCCTTCACCGCGCATAGCTTCGGTAATTAAGAAGTTTTGTAGCTCTGGATGATAAAGGCTAGTGGGGTGAAACTGGTTAAATTCCATATTGGCTACCCTACAGCCTGCACGCCACGCCATGGCAATACCGTCACCGCTAGATACATCAGGGTTTGAAGTGTACAAATACACCTTGCTTGCCCCCCCTGTTGCGAGCGCTACAAATTTAGCTGAAATAGTTTCTACTTTTTTTGCTTTTTTATTCCACACGTACATGCCATGAATATGCGAACCCGGCTTACCTAAGCTTTTATCACTAATCAAATCGATGGCGTTGTATTGCTCGAGCAGGGTAATGTTTTTATGCGCTTTAACTTGGCTAATTAACGTGGTTTGTACGGCCTTACCAGTGGCATCGGCTGCATGTAAAATACGGCGATGGCTGTGTCCGCCTTCGCGGGTTAAATGAAAGCGCTCTTTTCCTTTGCTATCAAACTCCATATCAAAAGGAACGCCTTGCTCAATGAGCCATTGTAAACACTGATGCGCATTACTTGCAGTATAATGCACAGCTTCTCGGTCACATAAACCACCGCCGGCATCAAGGGTATCTTCAACATGTGATTCTATGCTGTCGTTTTTTTTATCAAATACTGCGGCAATCCCGCCTTGTGCATACAGTGTAGAGCCTTCGGTGAGGGCACCTTTACTGATCACAGTAACATTACAATAGTTAGCTAAAGACAATGCAAGAGATAAGCCCGCCGCGCCGCTACCGATAATAGCGACATCAGCAATATGATGTTTATTTTGGTTCATGTCAGAGGTACTTTGCGGTTACAATGCTCAAATTAGAGCAATATTTGTTTTTAATAATGTAGTTGTATCATATTTGTCATATTACTACGTAGTGATTTTAATGGCTTAGCGCCGTTATTTACGACTATTTTATAAAAAAATAATATTAAGCAGAACTTTTTATTCATAAAGAGGTCAGAGTATTTGTGAACAATGGCGACACTATGAATAACCAGCAAGAATCAAACAGAGGAGTACCGGCTCGAATGAGCGAGCAGGAATTAGATTTAGCGCTTGTAAAAAGGGTCCAGCAAGGAGATAAAAACGCCTTCAACCTATTAGTAAAGAAGTATCAGAACAAAATTGCAGGGTTAATTTCACGTTATGTGTCTAACCAAGGCGATATTGCAGATGTAGCACAAGAGGCATTTATTAAGGCCTACCGTGCACTTCCAAACTTTAGAGGTGATAGTGCCTTTTATACGTGGTTATACCGTATTGCCGTTAATTGTGCTAAAAATTATTTAGTAGCTCAGGGCCGTAAACCGCCAGCAAACGATATAGACGCTGAAGATGCCGAGTTTTATGACGGTGCGGATTCGATGCGTTCAAACGCATCGCCTGAAAACTTACTGTTAAGCGACGAAGTACGCGCTGTTATTTTTAATACGATTGATAGTTTGCCTGAAGACCTTAAAACCGCGATTACCCTAAGAGAAATCGAAGGGATGAGCTATGAAGAAATAGCCGTGGTAATGGATTGCCCTGTTGGGACAGTACGTTCGCGTATTTTTAGAGCCCGAGAAGCAATAGATAATAAATTAAACCCATTAATAGGCGAGTCTTAGTATGACAAAAGCACACGTTAACAAGTTGGATAGCGAAACGTTATCAGCATTACTTGACGGCGAACAACACCTTGCAGAGGGTAAAATTTCTGATCAGGATGTTGCTACGTTTGGTCGATATGCGCTAATTGGTGATGCGATGCGTGCTCAAAAAAATAACAACGACATACACATCGATATAAGCGATAACATCGCCTTAGCACTTGAAAGTGAGCCTGTGTATGCCGATTTCACCCAATCGACAGCAAACAAAGCTCCAGATACCGAGCGCAGTGAAGCGCAGCAAGACAACAAAGTAGTGGCGTTTAATTGGCGTAAGCCGGTTGCACAACTTGCTATTGCTGCAAGCGTAGCTATGTTTGCCATTGTTGGCGTAAATACCTTGCCGCAAGGTGCGGGCGAGCAAGAAAGCGAAATTCCGCTTTTACAAACTACCCCATTAACAGGTATGGCGTCGCCGGTGAGTTATTCTTCAGAACCTGCTCTTGAAAACGCTGAGCAAGGTTTACGCGAATTACAGCAACAACGCATTGGCGCGTTAGTTTTAGAGCATCAACGTCAAGCACGTGTTGCACACTCTTTGCAAACAGCGCAAAATAGTGACAAAGCGCAAGAGGAAAAAAACTAATTAAATGAAAGTAATCACTTTTGTTCTGTCGTTAGTATTAAGCTTTAATGTTTTTGCTAACGACACAAATCCCGCCAAAGATTTATTACTAAACATGGCGAATGCAGTGCATACCCGTAATTTTGACGCCTCTTTTGTGGTGGTAAAGGGTAAAGCCATGGAACCTTACCGTTGGGTGCATGCAAAGCAAGGTGAAACAGAGCTTGAGCATTTAAGTTTACTTAATGGCGCGGGCTTAGAAATGGTGAGAATTAACGACCAAGTAACCTACTTTGAACCGCAATCGCAGCCATATTCTATAAATACAGACTCCATTGCTGGGCCAATACCTGAAGTATTATTTAAAGATATTGAAGCGCTAAGCAGCCAATATGATTTTGTGCTAGGTGGTAAAGGCCGTATTGCAGGGCGAGCGGCGCAACTGGTGAGAATAGAATCAAAAGATGAATACAAATATAACTATTGGATTTGGCTTGATACAGAGTCATCGCTGTTATTAAAAGCCGCTTATGTTAACCACAAAGGTGAAGCATTAGAGCAGCTACAGTTAACCCATATTAGCGTAACAGAGCAACCAGCACCGATGATTTTAGAAGTGCTCAACCGTAATTTTCCAACGCCGTTACCAGGTAACGCACTGGAAGGTGAAAAAAGTAATGCCACAAACTGGCGCATTGGTTGGTTACCTAATGGCTTTAAATTACTAAAATCAGACCGCCATAAACTTGATTTAAACAACGAACTTACTGACTATTATTTATATTCTGATGGGTTTGTGGAAATTTCTGTTTTTGTACAGCGCCCCCTACCAGGTCGCCGCTTAAGCGGATCATTAACTTCTGGCGCAACGACAATTTATGTGCATAATGGCGGAAACTTTGATGTATCTGTTGTTGGTAATGTGCCAAGCCAAACCGCAAAGGCAATTGCTGAGTCAGTGACTCGCGCATTATAAACAATTCGTAAGGGTTGTTATGATTGAACAAACACTTACAGTGGTTGCCCTAGATGGCACCACTGCCCACTTAGAAGCCCAGCAAAAAAAAGCCTGCGAAGGGTGTAATGGTCGCTGTGGCTCGCAAGTCTTTGCCAAACTCTTTGGTAGCGATAAAAAAACCTTTCCCTATCAATTTGATACTCCTGTAGAAGTGGGCCAAAAAGTAACGCTTTCATTAGATGATTCGCATTTAGTCAAACATGCTTTTGCTGTATACATGCTGCCTTTATTTTTAGGATTAACGCTTGCATTTATTAGTGCCGAATTACTACTTTTAGCGCAGGGATGGCAAATATTATTCGCCGCTTTGGGCGGTGTAGGTGGTTACTTTTTAGCTAAAAGCAAAGTAAAAACACTCAGGCATGATGTAAAAGTGATAAAAATTCATCCAATTAGCCTTCCTTTAACGCAAATAGATGGTGATTAAGGCCAATTAAATGTAAAATTGCCGTTTTATACCAGAGTAACTTGGAAATACAGGGTAAAAAGGCAATCAAAAATTTGATTATCTAAAGCGCATTTAGCCACTTATATAGCACTTATACCCAATAAGTATTTTCAAGTCACTCAGGTGTTCGTACTTAGCCTATTAAAATAGAAGTTTAGAATCCAGTTTATGAAGCATATCCGTAATTTTTCGATCATCGCCCATATTGACCATGGTAAATCGACCCTTTCAGATCGTTTGATCCAGGTTTGTGGTGGCTTAACAGACCGCGAAATGCAAAAGCAAGTGTTAGATTCAATGGACATCGAGCGTGAGCGCGGTATTACCATTAAAGCGCAAAGTGTAACGCTTAACTACACTGCTAACGATGGCGAAACCTACCAACTTAACTTTATCGATACACCAGGGCACGTTGACTTTACTTATGAAGTTTCTCGCTCTTTAGCGGCATGTGAAGGTGCGCTTTTAGTTGTTGATGCCGGACAAGGTGTTGAAGCACAAACGCTGGCAAACTGTTATACCGCCATTGAAATGGATTTAGAAGTAATCCCTGTTTTAAATAAAATAGATTTACCGCAAGCCGATCCGCTTCGTGTAGCAGAAGAAATTGAAGACATTATTGGTATTGATGCCCTAGACGCTGTGCAATGTAGTGCAAAAACAGGTGTTGGTATTGCTGAAGTACTTGAAATGATTGTAAAGGATATCCCACCACCGGTAGGTGAAAAAGATCAACCTTTACAGGCGCTTATTATTGACTCGTGGTTTGACCCATACCAAGGTGTTGTATCACTAGTGCGTATTAAGCACGGTGAACTACGTGCCGGCGACAAAATAAAAATAATGTCGAACGAGCAAGTACATACAGCTGATCACGTGGGTATTTTTACCCCTAAACAAACCAACACGGGTATTTTACGTACCGGCGAAGTAGGGTTTGTTATTGCCGGTATTAAAGAAATACACGGCGCCCCAGTGGGCGATACGATTACGCATCAAAAAAATGCGGCACCAGCGCGTTTACCAGGCTTTCAAAAAATTAAGCCGCAAGTATATGCAGGTATGTTCCCAATTGCCTCTGATGATTATGAATCGTTCCGCGATGCGCTTAATAAACTAAGCTTAAATGATGCGTCGTTATTTTTTGAACCTGAAAATTCAACAGCACTGGGTTTTGGTTTCCGCTGTGGCTTTTTAGGTATGCTACACATGGAAATTATTCAAGAGCGTTTAGAGCGTGAATACGATATTGATTTAATTACCACGGCACCTACTGTAATCTACGAAGTAGTAACCAAAGAAGGTACGAGTCAAATTGATAACCCGTCTGACTTACCGGCGGTAAATGATATTGTTGAAATACGCGAACCAGTGGTAGAGGCAAACATACTTGTACCGCAAGAGTTTTTAGGTAGCGTTATTACTCTGTGTGTAGAAAAGCGTGGTATGCAAACTAAAATGAGTTATCACGGCAAGCAAGTCGCTGTAACTTATGAGCTACCTATGGCTGAAGTGGTTATGGACTTTTTTGATAAATTAAAGTCAACCAGTCGTGGTTTTGCATCGCTTGATTACAACTTTAAGCACTTTCAAACATCAGACATGGTACGTGTTGATATACTTATCAATGGTGAACGTGTTGATGCGCTCGCTATTATTGTTCACCGAGACAGTGCACAATCACGCGGCCGCCAACTTGCTGATGCGTTAAAAGAGCTTATTCCGCGTCAAATGTTTGATATTGCGATTCAAGCTGCAATAGGACAACATGTTATTGCCCGTACTACGGTTAAGCAATTACGTAAAAATGTAATCGCTAAGTGTTACGGTGGTGACGTGAGTCGTAAGAAAAAGCTACTGCAAAAACAAAAAGATGGTAAAAAACGAATGAAGCAATTGGGTAACGTAGAAGTACCGCAAGAAGCGTTTCTAGCTATTTTGAAAGTTGGTAAATAAAAACAAAGGATTATAGATGGCTGGTTATTTCTCAGTTTTATTGGTGTTATTAACGTTAGGCTCAGGTTTAATATGGTTAATTGACCACCTAATGTATGCGCCAAAAAGGCAAGAGCGTTTGGCGCTTGCCCAAACATCTGCCGGTGGCCAGCTTGATGAAGAAACAGCGGCGTTAATTGCTCCTGAGCCGGCAATTACAGAAACTGCAAAATCGATTTTTCCGATGATTGCAGCTATTACTATTTTTAGGTCGTTTATTTTTGAGCCTTTTCAAATACCGTCAGGTTCAATGATGCCAACTCTGTTGGTAGGCGACTTTATTTTAGTACAAAAGTACTCGTACGGGATTAAAGACCCAGTATGGCGTAGCCAGCTTGTAGATGTAGGCGAGCCTGAACGCGGCGATATTGTTGTTTTTAAATACCCGTTAGATGAGAGAGTAGATTATATAAAACGTGCTATTGGTTTACCGGGCGATAAAATCGTTTATCGTGATAAGCGTTTATATATTCAACCTAATTGTAAAGAAGGCGAGACCCAGCAGGGTGACCTACTTTGTAATGAGTTTAATAAAATTGATTTTAAATTAATTAACGATAATGAGTTTAAACAAGGCCAAATGTCGCTTGCCCGAGTAAATGAAGATTTAACGACACTCAAGCACGACATTTTAATCAACCCACGCGCACCTGAACGTAAAGGGCGTTACTATCAGCAACCAGGTACTCCTTCGGATGAATGGACTGTACCAGCTGATCATTATTTTATGATGGGTGATAACCGCGACAACAGCCAAGATAGTCGCTTTTGGGGCTTTGTACCAAAAGAAAACTTGGTGGGTAAAGCTGTCTTTATATGGATGAGTTTTGAATTTGAGAATGGCCCAGATGATGTTTTACCAGGATGGGTTCCAACTGGTGTTCGTTTTGAACGCCTAGGTAATATTCAGTAACAATGAAAAAAAATGTAACAGAATTATATAAACGAATTGGCTACGAATTTGCTGATCAAGGTTTACTTGAACAGGCAATGACGCACCGCAGTCATAAAGGTCAACACAACGAACGCTTAGAGTTTTTAGGCGATTCAATTTTGAGCTTTGTTATTGCCAATGCTTTGTACGACAAATTTCCAAAAGCGCGTGAAGGCGATTTAAGCCGTATGCGATCTACGCTTGTGCGTGGCCAAACACTTGCTGAATTTGGGCTAGAGTTTGGTTTAGGTGACTACTTGCGCCTTGGGCCGGGTGAGTTAAAAAGCGGTGGTTTTCGTCGTGAATCAACATTAGCTGATGCTGTAGAAGCCATTATAGGGGCTGTGTTTTTAGACTCAAACATAGACCGCTGTGGCGAGCTAATTTTAGCGTGGTACGAATCTCGACTTGATGCTATTTCACCAGGGCTTAATCAAAAAGATCCTAAGACCTTGCTGCAAGAGTATCTACAAGCGCGTAAGTTATCTTTACCGGGCTACACCGTTGTTGATACCAAAGGTCAAGCGCACAATCAAACGTTCACGGTTGAATGTATAGTTGAAGGTATGGATAGCATTATTTCTGTTGGTAGCTCGCGCCGTAAAGCCGAACAAAAAGCTGCCGAAAAAGCATTGAAGATACTAAAAAATGAATCTTGATACCTTAATACAGCCTCATGAAGGTGATATTGATACGTTTTGTGGCATGGTTGCCATTGTTGGCCGCCCTAATGTAGGTAAATCAACATTGCTTAATGAAATCATTGAGCAAAAAGTAAGTATTACCTCGCGCAAGCCACAAACAACTCGCCACCGTATTATGGGTATTCATACAGAAGGGCAACACCAAGCTGTTTATATTGATACGCCGGGCTTACACGTTGAAGAAAAGCGCGCTATTAACCGCTTAATGAACCGTGCTGCATCGAGCTCAATTGGTGATGTAGAGCTTATTATTTTTGTTGTTGAGGGCACTCACTGGAATGCCGATGACGAAATGGTACTTAATAAAGTATCGCAAAGTGGTAAGCCTGTTTTACTTGTTATTAATAAAATAGACCAAGTAAAAGACCGCGACTTAGTATTACCGCATATGAAAATGCTTGGCGACAAATTTGATTTTGTGGGCATAATGCCGGTATCGGCAACGCAAGGTAAAAACGTTGATTTAATTAAAGCCGAAGTAACTAAACGCTTACCACCGTGCGAATTTTACTTTCCTGATGACTATGTAACCGACCGCTCAATGCGTTTTATGGCGGCAGAAGTTATTCGTGAAAAGCTAATGCGCTTTATGGGTGAAGAGCTGCCGTATTCTGTTACTGTAGAAATTGAGCAGTTTAAATGGCAAGAAAACGGTGTTTGGCATATCAACGGGTTAATTCTTGTTGAGCGTGAAACCCAAAAACGCATGGTAATAGGCAACAAAGGCGAAAAGCTTAAAGTGATTGGCCGTGAAGCCCGTAAAGACCTTGAAGAAATGCTCGATAACAAAGTGTTTTTAGAGCTTTGGGTTAAAGTTAAATCGGGTTGGGCAGATGATGAACGTGCCTTAAGAAGTTTAGGCTATGGCGAAGATTAACCAGCATTTAGCCAACTAATATGGATAGCGACTTCTACACAGCGTACCTATTACATCGGCGTCCTTATAGCGACTCCCAAGTAATGCTCGATATGCTGGTAGAAGGCGTAGGCCAGCTTAGAATGCTAGCCAGAGTGAGTGGTCGCCAGGCCACTAAACACAAAGCACAATTACAGCCTTTTCAGGCACTGCTTGTTCATTACAGTGGCAAGTACGATTTAAAATACATTAATAAATTTGAGCTACACGGTAATCCTTTATATTTAACAAAGGATAAGCTTTACTGTGGTTTTTATTTAAATGAGCTGACTAACCGCATTGTGCCGGTAAACGAGCCACTTGAACAAGTGTTTGAGCTCTACAAAACTCACCTAGAGAACTTAAATAGCGATGTCGATTTACAATCGGTGCTGCGCTCATACGAATTTCAACTATTAGAGTTGTTGGGCTATGGCGTCGACTTTAGCTTTGATGCCAGTGGTGAGCCAATTGATGAAAGACAAACGTATAGTTACTTTCCTGAGTTGGGTTTTTTGATGCAACAAGATACGCGCTCAGGGTTTAGCGGCGCGCAGCTCAAAGCGATTGCTAATCATGATTTTAGCCAAAGCGATGTACTCTATATGGCAAAACAATTAAGCCGTTATTTACTAAAACCTTTACTGGGTAATAAACCATTAAAAAGCCGTGAATTATTTATGGCCTCTCAATAAACATATTTTACAGGTAACAAAATGAAAGACATTCTTTTAGGCGTAAACGTTGATCATATTGCAACGCTTCGCCAAGCGCGTGGTACATCATACCCAGACCCAGCACATGCAGCCAGTGTGGCAGAGCACGCCGGTGCAGATGGTATTACTATTCATTTGCGTGAAGACCGCCGCCATATTCAAGACCGCGATGTATACGTAATGGCTAAAACGATTCAAACGCGTATGAATCTTGAAACAGCGGTTACAGATGAAATGATTAACATTGCTCTTGAAGTAAAGCCTGAGTATGTATGTTTAGTACCTGAAAAACGTGAAGAGCTTACGACCGAAGGCGGCCTAGATGTGGCTGGTAATGTAGATAAAATTAAAGCGGCCACTAAAACACTAACTGATGCGGGTATTAAAGTGTCATTATTTATTGACGCCGATAAAGCACAGTTAGATGCAGCTAAAGCGTGTGGTGCACCATATGTAGAAATTCATACCGGCGCGTATGCAGATGCCACTAATGATGAAGATTTACACAAAGAGCTTGAGCACATACGAGAGGGTGTGAAATACGCGGCGAGCTTAGGCTTAATTGTAAATGCAGGGCATGGCCTTCATTATCATAACGTAAAACCTATTGCTGCAATGCCTGAAATTTATGAGCTTAACATTGGCCACGCTATTATTGCGCGCGCAGCTATTGATGGCCTTGAAAAAGCAGTACGCGACATGAAACGTCTTATGATTGAGGCAAGGTTATAAATTTAACCCTATAGTGGCACCATTTCATAGCAATACTTAATTAAGTAAAATGGTATCAAAACCTGTTAAAAGCGCATTTACTGCGCTTTTTTATTACGTGTTTTTTAGCGTTGATGCTCGGTAACACTTGCATCTGCCATGAGGTTTTCCAGCTCATCCTGAAGCTCAAATAGTTCAGGCTCAACGTTATCTAGCACGCACTCACTTTTAAGTGAGGTTTCTATGGTTTCTGCCAGTGATTTAAGCTTAGGCACACCGGTATAACAGCACGCGCCATGGAATTTGTGAATAACACTTAATACCGTTTGGCAATCGTTTTGCTCAATAGCTTCGTTGAGCTGCGAGAGCGTCTCTGGCACACTTTGTAATAGCATATTGAGCATTTCCAGCGCCAGCTCACCTTTGCCCCCTGCACGTTGTAGCGCAAGCGACCAATCTAAGCAGTTACTTTCAAATGGAGCTGGGCTTTGTGACGTTACACTTTTAATTTTGTCGCGGCTTACGGGCGATTGCGGACTATGATCGCAAATAATTTGGCTCAGCATGTCCTCATCAATAGGCTTAGTTAAATAGCCTTTAAAGCCATCTTTTAATAGCTGCTCTTTTTCACTGTGCAGTGCATGCGCGGTTACCGCAATAATAGGTGTGTCTTCGTTTAAAGAAGACTCCTTAATAAGTTTACACGCGGTAATGCCATCCATAATCGGCATTTGTATGTCCATAAAAATAACATCGTACTTATGGCTTTTACTTAAGCTGTAGGCTTGCGAGCCATTATAAGCGGTGTCTATAAATTCAACTTGCTCTTTTAACAAGGTGCAAATAAGTTTTAAGTTTGCATCGTTGTCATCTACCACCAGTACTTTTAATGGCAATAATGTTTGATCGCTTGGCTCAATATTTAAGGTTGGATGATCAAGGCGATAAGGCGCAGCCAGTACTTCACATAATTTACGATGATTAAGCGGCTTACTTAAGCACGCATCGGCACCGCTACCAATAAACGCTTCGCGCATATTATGCGATACAGTATTGAGCATAAGGTATAAATAATCGCACGACTCGCGAACCATATTCACATAGCTCTTAAGTCGCTGCATATCATCTACCGATGCCATATCACCAATAATACAAATATCGTACTTGAACATTTTATGTTTGATGGCGTCTAAAAACGCTGCTTCATTAAAACAGGCGGTTACAACCGCTTCCCACTCGTTTAATACAGAAAGCACAGAGTGGTGCGTATGCTCGTGTGGCTCTAGGTATAATATGCGTTTACCAATAAGTGATTTAGAAGGTAAGTCGTTACTAAAGGTATGATCAGGCAACCTAAACACACCATTAAAGGTAAAACAGGTGCCGCTTCCTGGGGCTGAATTTAGCGTTATTCGGCCATTCATAGCCTCTACAATATGTTTAGTAATAATGAGACCTAAACCAGTGCCGCCAAATTTTCGGGTGATAGATGAATCTGCTTGGCCAAATGCAGTAAATAACGCATCTTGCTTATCCATTGGAATACCCACACCGGTATCGGTTACTGATACTAAAATAGAGGCGCGGTCTTCATCTAATAAGCGGTAGCTTATATCAACTTTTATAGAGCCTTTTTCAGTAAACTTAATGGCATTACTTAACAAGTTAATGAGTACTTGTTTAAGGCGAGTGGGGTCACCGGTTAAATCATCAGGCACTTGTGGGTTGATATAAATAGATAGCTCAAGTTGTTTTTCATGCGCCGAGGGAGCTAATAATGTCATAACCTCGTTTACGCTATCGCGCAGTTGAAACTGGATTGATTCAAGCTCCATTGCGCCTGCTTCAAGTTTAGAAAAATCTAAAATATCGCTAATAATCGTCAATAAACTATTGGCAGAAAGCTCTATGGTATCGAGGTAGTCTTTTTGATGTTTATTTAAAGGTGTTTTATACAATTGGCGCGTAAAGCCAATAACCCCATTAAGTGGGGTGCGTAACTCGTGACTCATTTTAGCTAAAAAGTCGGACTTAACGCGGTTAGCATCTTGCGCCTCTTTTTTGGCCATAGTTAGCTGAATATTTGAGGTTTCGTATTGCTCTAGGGTTTCGCGGTAATCACTCGTGGCTTGATCAATATTTTTCTGCATTTCGTCTTTTTGCATAACCATAGTGTGGGCAATGGTATTAAGCCCTTCACGCAAAAGTTCAAATTCGCCCATCATGGTGTCGTTTAAATCCGTGTCTCTTTTACCTTCAACTAGTTTGTCGGTGGCAAGTACTAACTTATTAAGCGGGTTCATAAACATACGGCTAAGCTTAAGCGCTAAAATAGATGCCAATATTATTGAAAATAAAATAACAATGCCGCTAATTAAAACCGCTCGCTGCTGGCCTATAATCGCTTGGTCTTTATTAAGTTGTAAAATAACGGTGCCAAGCGGGGTTTGAAAATCATTAATATCCCATTTTGATACCGGCGCAGAGTGATTAAAAATTGGAGTATAGAACGTGATTAACTCTTCTGATTTATTAATTTTTGTTGTGTGAAGATTTTCAATTTGTTCTTTTTGAGTTAGTTCATCAAACGAGCGATGATAGTTACTGGTCATAATAAGCTGATTGCTGGTATCAAAAATAGCAATCGATTTAATGGTTGGGGAGTGCTTATTGTGTGTGTAACTAATCAGACGGTTGAGCAGCTTTTTATTTTTTTCAAGTAAAGGCTGCTCTAAAGCAATTGCTAAGGGTTCAGATATTGAGCTGCCTTGCTGATATAAAATTTCATCAAGCTCAATGTAACGATTTATTGTAAAATAGCCGCCAAGTAACAAACCAATGATCACTGTGGGGATCAAGGTTAAGGTTAAAACAGAATCACGTAAGCCTAATTTGGTCATAATGGAAGCGTTATTATCATTATTAGTATGGATCGAGTATATACGGTTCATCGGCTATTCTCAAAGCATCTGATTTGCTTATACGTAATACAAAATTTAAGGTAATGCCGCATGGCGCAAATTTTTAAAGCAAAGAAAAAACCACTTAAACAGCAAACACTCACACTTAATATTACGGCCATGGATCATCAAGGGCGGGGCGTTGCCAAACACAATAATAAAGTGTGCTTTGTAAGCGGCGCTTTAATGAATGAAAAAGTAACGGCAACCCTAATAGAAGATAAAGCCAAATACAGTAGTGCAAAGCTGGTTAAGGTTATTAATCCAAGCGATGCACGCACGCAGCCTTTTTGTCAGCATTATAATCACTGTGGTGGTTGCCAGTTGCAGCACCTAGAAATAAATCAGCAAGTGGCTGAAAAGCAAAATGCAGTGACGCAATTGTTTCAAAAATTTGCCAAATTAAGCGACTTAAATTGGCAAGCGCCTCTTTTAAGTAAGCCCACTCATTACAGACGCAGTGCGCGTATTGCCGTAATGTATGATAAAGCCGCTAAAAAAATGCGAGTTGGGTATCGTGCGCCTAGCTCTAAAAATGTGATTAGTATTGAGCAATGTGATGTGCTTAGTGAGGCATTTACTAACGTATTTAGTATTTTTGAAACGCTTATTAATCAATATAAAGCGCTACACAGTATAAGTCATTTACAGTTGTGCCAAAACAAAGCTGGGAACTTTATTGTTATTCGCCATACTAAAGCGATACCAGATGAAGCCAAAAGCTACGTACAAGAAGCGGCAAACGCACAGCAATGGTTAATTACTTGGCAAGACAACAGCGATGTTATAGAGCAAGCTCATTTGCCTACGCCGTATTATTTTTTAGAAAAGTTTAAATTAAAATTTGAATTTGGCCTTGGTAATTTTATTCAAGTAAATGATGAAGTTAACCAAGCTATGTTAGCTCAGTCGGTAAATTGGCTTAACTTGCAAGGAAACGAGCAAGTATTGGATTTATTTTGTGGTATTGGTAACTTTTCATTAGTGCTAGCCCAGCATGCTAAATCGGTTATTGGAGTAGAAGGGGTTGCATCGGCGGTTGCAATGGCGACACAAAATGCGCAAACTAACTCTATCACTAATGCGCACTTTCATTGTTTTGATTTAACGCAAAAAATTGAAACAGCACAATGGTTTAATAAGGCGCTAGACGTATTAGTATTAGACCCTTCTCGCACAGGTGCTATGGCTGTTTTAGAGCAACTACCTTTAAAGCAGTTTAAAACCATTTTATATGTCTCTTGCGATCCTGTTACTTTAGCCCGTGACAGTGCAATTATTTCGCAAGCAGGCTTTGAAGTTACTAAAATTGGGCTAATGAATATGTTTCCACATACAGGACACATAGAAACAATGGCGTTATTTCAACGGAGGTAAAGCGTTTTATGGTCGCTACACGTCAATCACATCAACAGGACGACACAGGTGACTTTGCTACTAGCCTAAAACAGTTAGCGTTATCGCAAGAGAAAATAACGCTACTAAACAAAGCGCAAGCATTGTGTGGTACATGTGACAACCAAGCACGGCAAAACACGGCCATAGAAATGGTCGAGATTTTAGCCGAGCTAAATTTAGATGCAGAATCTCTCGCAACCGCGTATCTCACGCATTACTACTTAAATGACTTAGTAGACCTTGAAACCGTAGAAGCACAACTTGGCAAAAATGTAGCCATGCTTTTAACTGGGGTTGCGCAAATGGCTGCTATTAGTACTTTATCGCACCAAGGTAAAGGCACTATGCAGGTAGATAACATTCGTAAAATGTTACTTACCATGGTTGAAGATGTGCGCGCTGTGGTGATTAAACTTGCTGAGCAAGTGTGCCATTTACGCAATGTAAAAAATGGCGATGAAGAAGAGCGTGTTATTGCCGCTAAAGAAACCGCCGATATTTTTGCCCCGTTAGCAAACAGGTTAGGTATAGGCCAGCTTAAGTGGGAACTAGAAGATTTATCGTTTAGGTATTTACACCCCGACACCTATAAAAGCATTGCTAAACAACTTGATGACAAGCGCCTTGCCCGCGAAGCCTATATGGAAGATATGGTTGCGCAAGTAAAAGCTCGCTTAAGCGAAGCCGGTATTGAGGCGCAAGTGTATGGCCGCCCTAAGCACATTTACAGCATTTATAAAAAAATGCAGCAAAAAAACTACGAGTTTGATCAGCTGTTTGATATTAGAGCAATGCGAATTGTTGTAGAGCGCCTGCAAGATTGTTACGGCGCGCTAGGTATAGTGCACACTAATTGGCGCCACCTTAATAAAGAGTTTGACGACTACGTTGCTACACCTAAGCAAAATGGCTATCAATCAATTCATACCGTGGTATTTGGCCCTGAAGGGAAAACCGTTGAAATACAAATACGCACCAGCGAAATGCACCAAGATGCTGAGCTAGGCGTAGCCGCGCACTGGATGTATAAAGAAGGCGCTTTACCTGGGCGTGGCTCAGGCTACGAGCAAAAAATTAGCTGGTTGCGCAAATTATTGCAATGGCAAGAAGAAGTGGTTGATGGGGGCGATTTAGCCGAAGAGCTTAAAAACCAAGTTGTAGAAGACCGCGTCTATATATTTACCCCAAGCGGCGATATTATCGATTTACCTGTTGGCGCTACACCGCTTGATTTTGCTTACTACATTCACTCAAATGTAGGGCACCGCTGTATAGGGGCTAAAGTATTTGGCAAAATAGTGCCGTTTACACATCAGCTATCAACGGGCGATCAGGTAGAAATTCTCACGCAAAAGCAGCCTAATCCAAGCCGCGATTGGCTAAATCCATCGCTTGGTTACATTAAATCGTCGCGTGCAAGGGCTAAAATCCATCATTGGTTTAAACAGCTCGACCGCGATAAAAACTTAAGCGCCGGTAAAGAGATTCTTGATAACGAACTGCAAAAGCTAGATTTAACCTACAAAGATTTAGACCCAGCTATTAAGCGCTTTAATTTTAAAGAACTAGATGACTTAATGGTTGCCATAGGTGCCGGCGATGTTCGCTTAAACCAAATGCTTAACTTTGTCAGTGATCGTACTGAAGAAGAACCCGTTATTCGTTTTAAAGCGCCAAGTAAAGTAACTGGCGATAAAAACGGCATTGTGGTGGATGGCGTGGGCAGCTTAATGAGCCACGTTGCTAAGTGTTGTCGCCCAGTACCTGGCGATAAAATAATTGGCTATATTACACAAGGCCGTGGCATTGGGGTACACCGCGAAGATTGCGATTCATTTAACAACTTAAAAGAGCAACACCCAGAGCGTGTTATATCGGTTAGTTGGTCAGATGAAATAAACGGCTCTTATGCGCTAAGTATAAAAATAGAAGCAAGCGATCGCTCAGGTTTAATTCGCGATATTAGCTCTGTACTGGCTAACGAAAAAGTAAATGTGATCAACATGAACGTCAATACCGTTGGGGCCGATCAGTTAGCGGTATTTACTATGCAAATAGAAGTGCATGACCTGTCGGGCACAAACCGGGTTTTGTCTAAATTGCATCAAATTGAAGGTGTGCACAGTGCCAAGCGAAACCAATAAAATGGCAAACAGTAACGCCCTTGAGCAACTCCTCGATATTATGGCGTTGCTTCGCGATCCTACCGACGGTTGCCCGTGGGATCGCAAGCAAAACTTTAAATCGATTGTTCCGCACACGCTAGAAGAAGCCTTAGAAGTGGCCGATTGCATAGAGTCGGGTAATTTAAACGAGCTTAAAAATGAGCTGGGTGATTTACTGTTTCAAATCGTTTTTTACGCACAACTTGCCAAAGAGCAGGACATGTTTGATTTTAACGACGTGGTTAGTGAGCTAAATAGTAAACTTACCCGCCGTCACCCTCATGTTTTTAACACTAAGCAAGCATTAACCGACGAGCAATTAGCAAAGCAATGGCAAGCAATTAAAGCACAAGAGCGTGCAGCAAAAGTACAGCCAAGCCAAGCCTCACTTTGGCAAGATATACCCACCAATATGCCAAGCCTAACTAAAGCTAAAAAAATTCAGCAGCGTGTTGCCGCACTTGGTTTTGATTGGCCGAGTTACCACGGGGCACTTGATAAATTAAGTGAAGAAGTACTTGAAGTAAAAGAAGCGCTTGAGCACGACCCTTCATCCGATCATACAGCAGAAGAAATAGGCGACTTATTATTTGCCACGGTAAATGTGGCTCGCCATGTTAAACGCGACCCAGAGCAACTACTCAGACAAGCCAACGATAAGTTCTCGGCGCGCTTTGAAAAAGTGCAAGGTTATTTAATTGCAAAAGGTAAAAGTTTAGAGCGCGCAACGCTTGACGAAATGGAAGAAGCATGGGAAGCCATTAAAAAAGCGAAATAAGATTAGCTCAGTACAACCTAATGTTAATCAACGAACATTTTTTGTGCGTCTAAACGCTATTTTTAGCTGGATTGCTCAACGCTGTTTTGGTACAATTTCGCCCCGTCTTGATGATATACCCAGAGTCTCTTTCTCGGGTGTTATATTCCTTTTAATTCCTGATATTCTAGGGTTCGCATGAGTACAAAATTTATCTTCGTTACTGGCGGGGTTGTTTCTTCGTTGGGTAAAGGTATTGCAGCAGCGTCATTGGCAGCTATTTTAGAGGCCCGCGGTTTAGATGTTACCATTTTAAAGCTGGATCCTTACATAAACGTTGACCCAGGCACAATGAGCCCAATTCAACACGGTGAAGTATACGTTACAGAAGACGGCGCCGAAACGGATCTTGATTTAGGTCACTACGAGCGTTTTATTCGCACCAAAATGACCAGCCGCAACAACTTCACACAAGGGCGAGTGTACGAAGATGTACTACGTCGTGAGCGCCGTGGTGAATACTTAGGTGCAACCATTCAGGTTATTCCACACATCACAAACGACATTAAGCAACGTGTATACGACGGTGCTGAAGGTCATGATATTGCGATTGTGGAAATTGGTGGCACAGTAGGTGATATTGAATCACAACCATTTATTGAAGCAATTCGTCAGTTAGGTACAGAAATTGGCCGCGAACGTGCGCTATTTATTCACCTAACGCTAGTGCCATTCTTAGGCCCTGCAGGCGAAGTGAAAACCAAACCAACACAGCACTCAGTTAAAGAGTTACGCTCTGTAGGTATTCAGCCAGATATTCTTATTTGTCGCTCAGACCGTAAATTGCCTAACAACGAACGTGCAAAAATTGCATTGTTTACAAACGTTGAAGAAAAAGCGGTTATTTCGCTTCCTGACGTAGACAGCATTTACAAAATTCCTGCGCTATTAAAATCACAAGAGCTAGATAACTTTGTATGTCGTCGTTTCCACCTTGACGCACCAGAAGCTGATTTAGTTGAATGGGAACAAGTACTTTATCAAGAGTCTAACCCGACCGGCGAAGTAACAATTGGTATGGTTGGTAAGTACATTGAACTACCAGATGCATACAAATCAGTTAACGAAGCACTAAAACATGCAGGTCTTAAAAACCGTTTAACCATTAATATTGAATACGTTGACTCGCAAGACTTAGAAAGCAAAGGGGTAGAACTTCTTTCTCATCTAGACGCTATTTTAGTACCAGGTGGTTTTGGCGGCCGTGGTGTTGAAGGTAAAATTTTAGCAGCTAAGTATGCCCGTGAAAACAAAGTACCTTACCTAGGCATTTGTTTAGGTATGCAAGTAGCACTTATTGAATACGCACGTAATGTTGCAGGTTTAACCGACGCTAACTCAACTGAGTTTAATATTCACTCAAAAGCGCCAGTAGTGGGCTTAATTACAGAGTGGTTAGATGCTGAAGGTAACATTGAAATACGTGATGAAAAATCTGATTTAGGTGGCACCATGCGTTTAGGCGCACAAAAATGTCACTTAACGCCGGGTTCTAAGGTGCACGAAGTGTACGGCAATACAGAAATTATTGAACGTCACCGTCATCGCTACGAAGTAAACAACAACTTTGTAGAGCAATTAGAGCAAGCAGGCTTAAGCTTTACCGGTTTATCAGAAGATAAAAAACTAGTAGAGATCATCGAAAACAAAGATCACCCATGGTTTATTGCCGCGCAATTCCACCCGGAATTTACGTCAACACCACGTGATGGTCACCCGTTATTTGAAGGGTTTGTAGCAGCCGCTCATACTCACCAAAAAACGTCTTCGTAATTAGAAAAAGCCGTGCATAATGCACGGCTTTTTTGTCTAAAGGGCTGACTAAAAGATATAAAACGTAGTAAAGTTAGCTGAACTCACCATTTTGGGAATATAGAGGAATCAAGATGTCAGAAATCGTAAAAGTAATTGGTCGCGAAATTATGGACTCGCGTGGTAACCCTACTGTTGAAGCTGATGTATATTTAGCTGATGGTTCTTGGGGCCGCGCTGCCGCTCCTTCAGGTGCATCAACAGGTACTCGCGAAGCTCTAGAGCTACGTGATGGTGACAAAGCCCGTTACTTAGGTAAAGGCGTATTAAACGCAGTTGGTTTTATTAACAACGAAATTGCGGATGCGCTAAAAGGCCAAAATGCATTAGAGCAAAGTGCTGTAGATAAAGTAATGCTAGATTTAGATGGCACCGAAAATAAAGAAAAACTAGGTGCAAATGCTATCTTAGCGGTATCACTAGCAACTGCAAAAGCCGCTGCACAATTTAAAAAAGTTGAGCTTTACGAGCACATCGCAGACTTAAACGGTACACCAGGTGTTTACTCAATGCCATTACCTATGATGAACATCATCAACGGTGGTGAGCACGCAGATAACTCTGTAGATATTCAAGAATTTATGATCCAACCTGTTGGCGCTGAAAACTTCCGCGAAGGCCTACGTATGGGCGCTGAAGTATTCCACAGCCTTGCTAAAGTATTAAAAGCAGACGGCCACTCTACAGCGGTAGGTGATGAAGGTGGTTTTGCACCAAGCCTTGCATCAAACGAAGCAGCACTTGCTGCTATTAAAACAGCTGTAGCAAACGCAGGTTACGAGCTAGGTAAAGATATTACACTGGCTATGGACTGTGCAGCATCTGAGTTTTACGACAAAGAAGCAAACATTTACGATCTGAAAGGTGAAGGCAAAAAGTTCACTTCAGAAGAGTTTAACTACTTCTTAAAAGATTTAACTGAGCAATACCCAATTGTATCTATTGAAGATGGCTTAGATGAGTCAGATTGGGATGGCTTTGCACACCAAACTAAATTAATGGGCGATAAAATCCAATTAGTAGGCGATGATTTATTCGTAACTAACACAAAGATTTTAAAACGCGGTATTGATAACGGTATTGCTAACTCAATCCTAATTAAATTTAACCAAATTGGTTCACTAACTGAAACGTTAGCAGCAATCAAAATGGCTAAAGATGCAGGCTTTACAGTTGTTATTTCACACCGTTCTGGCGAAACAGAAGATGCAACAATTGCTGATTTAGCGGTAGGTACTGCTGCAGGCCAAATTAAAACAGGTTCATTGAGCCGCTCTGACCGTGTTGCTAAGTACAACCAACTTCTTCGCATTGAAGAAGCGCTAGGTTCTAAAGCACCTTACAACGGTCTTAAAGAAGTTAAAGGTCAGTAATTCTATTCTATATAGAATCTTATTTTTAATTTTAGATGATAAAATCCTCGCTAATGCGGGGATTTTTTATGCCTGATAATTTTTTAAAGAGATGAGAATGCTTTGTAGGCGTTAAGCTCGCTGACTCGCGCAAGTAGTGCGAAACAGGGTTTGCTTAACTCATAATATTTTCTGCACAGCTCAGAGCTGAAACTGCTGCTTTAAAATAGCCCCTGTAAAACTGGTTTTTAAATAAAAACCACGCGGTAAGGTTTTTATTGTTTGCCCATTTGGGCCAATAGCATCGGTAACTACTTTGCTATTAGCGGCTTTAGGTCTAATTTGTATAGCATCCCCTAAATGGCCTGATATTTCATCAACTCGCCCAAGCGCTATTAACTCCATTTGTTCTTCCCAATCGCGTTGTAGCAACGCATCTTGCTCAGGCGTAGGCTGCCATAAAAAACCACTGCCTATGGTTCTATCAAAAGGCGCAATATCGCGCTCACTCAATATAGGCAGCCATAAAACATGATTGAGTTTTTTACGCACAGCGCTTGTATGCCACGTCATGCCGGTTACGTTTATAAGGGGGGTAACCGACACAAAAGTGGTTTCTAAGGGTTTTCCTTTATACGAAATAGGCAGTGTTTTTAATTCAATGCCTAAATCTTCAAAGTCGGGGAGGGGTTTTGAGCCTGCAGTAGCGCCTAACACGTATTCAATAAGTTGCCCGGTCCAGCCTTTTTCACGTAATAGGTCGTCAGGGGTTTTAAAGCTGTATTGAGAGGCTAATTGCCCTAATGTTAAACCAGCAATAGCGTTTACGCGTTGCATTAAGTCATTAATTGAATGGGGTTTTGTTGGTCGCATGCTACTCATTTACCTTGAATAATTAACAGCGCCATGATAGCAAAACCCCCGTAAGGTGGATATCTTTGCTTTTGGTTGTTTTTTATACGTACTGTGTTTGGCGTAATTTTGCTCACCCCAAAAAGTCACAGTTTAACTGTAAGTGACTGACTAGCTTTAATATTTTCAATTAACTCATTCAGCTTTAATTAAGTTAGCAAATTCTATATGGGATAAATACAACTATATAAACATGTTTATCCACAGAATCTGTGGAGAAAGCGAGTTTTTAGATCTGCTATTGTGGACTTGTTTGCAAAATAGCCTTGTTTATCAAAAGTTATACACAAGCTGTGAGTAAATAGCACTAAACATAATAATCAAGGCATAGCTTAGCTTTTTTTGCTAAAAGTTGCGTGAATTAAGGGTTATTTTATCCTTGTAATTACTCAGTGCTCATTTAAGGTTAAGTCGTTATGCACAGCGTAAATAGTAAACGTGCGATTAGGGCGTGATGACTTTGGGGATAATAGTGTTTGCCGAATTGCAGCTAATGTGGAACAATCATTAAAAATCGACTTACAAATGAGGCACTAAGGTGATTGATGCCGAAGGTTTTCGTGCCAATGTCGGAATTGTAATTTGCAATAATCAGGGGCAGGTTTTTTGGGCTCGACGTTACGGTCAACATTCTTGGCAATTTCCCCAAGGCGGTGTTGATGACGGAGAAACACCCGAACAAACCATGTACCGTGAATTACACGAAGAAGTAGGTTTGCGACCAGAAGATGTAGAAATAGTTGCAAGCTCAAAACATTGGTTACGCTATAAATTACCCAAGCGATTAATTCGCCGCGACTCTAGTCCGGTGTGTATTGGGCAAAAACAAAAATGGTTTTTATTAAAACTGCGTTGCAAAGATGAAGATGTAAACTTGCTTAAAACACATCATCCCGAGTTTGATGATTGGCGCTGGGTGAGTTATTGGTACCCAGTAAGGCAAGTGGTATCGTTTAAACGCGATGTATACAGACGGGTGATGAAAGAGTTTGCACCGTTTGCAATGCCTTTTAATAAAAGAGAACATCATAAAGAACAGTGGCGACACAAAAGGTAGTAGCATAATTATAAAATAAGGAGCAGGTAATGCTGGCAACACTTAGAACTATTGCTGAGTCTGTTTCGCAACAAGCGAATTTAGACAGTGCCTTAGTGTGCTTTGTGAAAATGGTTAAAGAGGCCATGAAAACCCAGTGCTGCTCTATTTATTTTGCCGACTACAGCCAAGATAACTTTGTACTTATGGCAACCGAAGGCCTTAACCCCGACGCCGTAGGTAAGTTTAGAATTGGCTTTACCGAAGGGCTTGTAGGTTTAGTGGCCCAGCGTGAAGAGCCCATTAATATAGCTTTTGCAAAATCTCATCCGCGTTTTAAGCTCTCCCCCGAAGTAAACGAAGAAGGTTACAATGCCTTTTTGTCTGTGCCTGTGGTGCATCAAAAAAAGGTATTGGGCGTTATTGTTGTACAACAAAAAATGGCGCGGGTTTTTAGCCAAGACGAAGAGTCGTTTTTAATTACCCTTTCAGCACAGCTAGCCTCACAACTTGCGCATGCTGAAATAAAAGAGCTTTTACGCCAAGACGAATCATCACACCAAACCTCAGTGCTCAAAGGGGTCTCGAGTGCCCCAGGTATTGGGATTGGCCAAGCCTTTGTGGTACTGCCCAAGCTTGATTTTAAATCTATAGAGCTAAAAAAAGATCCCGATAGCGCCGAGCAGCGCCGTTTGTTTACACAAGCCGTTGCTGCCACCCGCAAAGAATTTAATACCCTGTCTATGACCTTGAGTGACTCAATACCGCGAGAAGCACTCGCGGTATTTGATGTATACCAACAATTGCTTGATGCGAAAAGTTTAGGCCACAATGTTGAGGTACAGTTACAAGAGGGCTGGTGTGCAAAAAGCGCCTTAAAAATTGTTATTGAGCGGCTTATTTCGCAGTTTAATGCCATGCAAGACCCCTACATTAAAGAGCGCGCAGTTGATGTAAAAGACATAGGTTTAAGGGTATTACACCACCTTGTAAACACAGAGCACGCAGTAAAAGATTACCCACCCAATACCATATTAATTGCGAATACCTTAACGCCCGCCATGCTGGCTGAAGTACCTAACGGGCATTTAGCCGGTGTAGTGAGTGTGAATGGCTCGGCAAATAGCCATGCCTCTATATTAACCCGAGCGATGGGAATACCGGCTATTTGGGGTATTGAAGATTTACCCTTATTGCAATTTGATGCTAAACCAATGATTTTAGATGCCTTTGCAGGGCGTTTATATATTTCTCCTTCGCAAGTGTTACTCGATGAATACGCACAGCTAAAGCACCAAGATAAACTACTCAATAACCGCTTTTTAGCAGAGCAAAGTGCACAGTCGGTTACCTTAGATGGTGAGCAAATAAATTTAATGCTAAATGCAGGGCTTGAGCTTAATACCGAGCAAAGCAGTGCGCATATTTGCGATGGGGTAGGGCTTTATCGTACCGAAGCATGGTTTATGCAAAAGGGGCAATTTCCATCGCAAGCTGAGCAAGAAAACTGGTATAGGGAGGTGCTAAAAAGTTACCACCCAGCGCCAGTGGTTATGCGAACCCTAGATATTGGTGGCGACAAGGTTTTAGATTACTTTAATATCACCGAAGAAAATCCCTTTTTAGGGTGGCGCGGCATACGCATAAGCCTTGACCATCCAGAGCTGTTTTTAGATCAGCTCAAAGCTATGTTAAAAGCAAACATGGGCTTAGGTAATTTAAAAATAATGCTGCCTATGATCAGCGGTACAGAAGAGGTAGACGAAGCGCTCGCGTTATTTGAACAAGCTTATTTTGAACTGGCAGAAAAACATCCAGAGCAAAACTTGGAGCGCCCAGAAGTGGGCATTATGCTTGAAGTACCCTCAAGTATATTTATGCTCGACGAGTGGGCTAAAAAAGTCGATTTTTGTTCAGTAGGCAGTAACGATTTAACGCAATACTTACTTGCTGTCGATAGAGCAAATGCGCGCGTGGCTCAGTTATTTAACCCATATCACCCCGGTGTGTTAAGGGTATTAAATAAAGTAGCGAATGAATGTAATAAACACCGTTTACCCTTTAGTTTATGTGGCGAGCTAGGCGGCGAGCCAGAGGGCGCTATTTTACTCATTGCCATGGGTTATAGGCATTTAAGTATGAACATGTCGTCGTTAACTAAAGTAAAGTGGATTTTAAGGCGTTTAAATATTAACGATATGCAGCAATTACTCGCAGAGTGCTTAGTGCAATCGAACGCTAAACAGGTACTGCGCTTAACGCGCAATTTTATGATTGAACACCAATTAGGCGATCTGTTTTATACCGCCAAATAATGCAGCGCTTAAAGATGCTATTAACTTTATAATCCTTTAATATAGGCGCACGAAAAGGTATTTGAGAACACTATGTATGACTTAGCTTTACTCGTGGCCAGTTGTGCGCTACTTGGCTGTGTAGTTGGCTTTTTAGCTGGGCTATTAGGGATAGGCGGCGGTTTAATTATTGTGCCTGTTTTAAGTAGCTTATTACTGATGTTTGACGTTACTTCACCTGATCACGTATTAGTTATTTCTATTGCAACATCGCTTGCCTCTATTTTATTCACTTCTACTTCTTCAGTCTTGGCTCATCATAAAAATGATAATGTGCCGTGGCAAATTGCACCGTGGGTTATGTCGGGTGTAGGCTTAGGCGCGTTAATAAGTGGCTTTGCCGCAAGTTTAATACCCGAACAGGCATTACGCAACGTGTTTGCAATAAGTGTTGTATTTATTGCAGGCAGAATGGTGTTGGCATCACGTAGTAAATCGCTTAAAGAAAAACCGCTACCAAAAGGGATTATTTTAGGGAGCATTTCAGCCCTTATGGGCGCGCTTTCTGGTTTAATAGGTATTGGTGGCGGCGCACTTATTGCCCCTATGCTTAATTACTTTTCAGTTGATATGAAAAAAGCGATAGGCTGTGCATCAGCGAGCGGTATTGTTATCGCGCTATTTGGCTCTATTGGTTATATAAGCGCAGGCTGGCAGGTAACCGATTTAGCCCATGGGTTCGCAGGGTTTGTATACTTACCTGCATTATTTGGTATTGTAATAACATCGTGGTTTGTGGCGCCCTTAGGGGCTAAAGCAACTCATTATTTACCTGTTAATATAATAAAGAAAATTTTCGCGGTGTTGCTTGTGCTCATCGCACTTAAAATGGTTTTTAGCTAAAGGTTTATTTATGGCACTTGAGTTTCCTCAAATCGATCCAATAATTTTTTCTGTTGGACCGCTAAGCGTACGTTGGTACGGTTTAATGTATTTAATTGGTTTTGCATTTGCGATGTGGTTTGCTAATCGTCAAGCCGAAAAACCAAACTCTGGCTGGACTAAAGAGCAAGTTAGCGACTTGCTTTTTTACGGCATGCTAGGGGTTATTTTAGGCGGCAGAATTGGCTATGTATTGTTTTATCAGTTTAGCTACTTTTTAGAAAATCCATTATATTTATTTAGAATTGACCAAGGCGGTATGTCGTTCCACGGCGGAACATTAGGGGTTATTACCGCTATTATACTATTTGCCAAAACCCGCAAAAAATCACTATTTGCAGTGGGAGATTTTGTGGTGCCGCTGGTTCCGGTAGGCTTATTAGCAGGGCGTATTGGTAACTTTATAAATGGCGAGTTATGGGGCCGCGTAAGCGATGTGCCATGGGCAATGGTATTTCCAACGGGTGGGCCGCTTGCGCGTCACCCATCGCAGTTATACGAAGCCTTTTTTGAAGGGCTAGTCCTGTTTTTAATTTTATTATGGTTTATCAAAAAGCCTCGCCCTGCAGGCAGTGTAGCCGGTGTATTTTTATTAGGGTACGGCGTATTTAGATTTTGTATTGAATATTTCCGCCAACCAGATGCGCAGCTTGGTCTATTTGCCGATTTTATCTCAATGGGTCAAATACTCTCGTTACCTATGATAATTGGTGGCCTAGGGCTATTAATTTGGGCGTACAAAAAACCGCAACCTGTAACCGCAGCAAAGGCATAGTAAGAACAGATCATGAAACAATATTTAAAATTATGTCAGCGCATCGTTGACGAAGGTGTATGGGTAGAAAACAAACGCACAGGCACGCGTTGCTTAACCGTTATTAATGCCGACTTAGAATACGATGTAGGTAATAATAAATTTCCTATGATCACCACTCGTAAAAGTTACTACAAAGCTGCTATAGCAGAGCTTTTAGGTTATTTACGAGGGTACGATAGCGCAGCGCAATTTCGCGATATAGGCTGTAAAACCTGGGATGCAAACGCAAATGATAATAACGCATGGCTAAATAACCCTAACCGCAAAGGCGAGGACGACATGGGCCGCGTTTATGGCGTGCAAGGGCGTAATTGGCAGCGCCCAGATGGCTCAACGCTCGATCAGCTTGCTAAAGTAATAAATAACTTAAAAAACGGGATTGATGACAGAGGTGAAATAATTACCTTTTATAATCCTGGTGAGTTTGAGCTTGGTTGCTTGCGCCCATGTATGCACACGCATACGTTTTCGCTGCTTGGCGACACGCTATATTTAACATCCTATCAGCGCAGTTGCGATGTGCCGCTGGGCCTTAATTTTAATCAAATTCAGTGTTTTGTATTACTGGCATTGGTAGCGCAAATTACCGGCCATAAAGCAGGTAAGGCGTATCATAAAATTGCTAATGCGCATATTTACGAAAACCAGTTACCGTTAATGCGCGATGTGCAGTTAACACGTGAGCCATTTGACTCACCGCAATTAAATATTAACCCAAACATAAAATCACTAGAAGATATAGAAACATGGGTAACACGAGACGATTTTGAAGTAGTAGGCTATCAATGCCACGAACCAATCCAATATCCGTTTTCAGTATAATAAGATTAAGGAGAACAAGATGAAAGCAGTGATCCCAGTAGCAGGCCTTGGAACGCGTATGTTACCTGCCACAAAAGCTATCCCTAAAGAGATGCTCCCTGTGGTAGACCGCCCGCTTATTCAATATGTAGTAAATGAAGCGGTAGCAGCAGGCGTTAAAGAGATTGTACTTGTAACGCACTCAAGTAAAAACTCTATCGAAAACCATTTTGATACCAGCTTTGAGTTAGAAGCCACGCTTGAAAAACGCGTAAAGCGGCAATTACTTGCCGAAGTACAGGCAATTTGCCCTAAAGATGTGACCATTATTCACGTACGCCAAGGCGAAGCCAAAGGCTTAGGCCACGCAATTAACTGTGCAGCGCCAATTATTGGCAACGAACCCTTTGTGGTTATTTTGCCAGATGTAATTGTTGATGACGTAGAGAGCGACCTTAAAAAAGACAACCTAGCAGAGATGATCGCCCGTTTTGAAGAAACTAAGCACAGCCAAATTATGGTTGAGCCAGTACCAATGGACGAAGTAGACAAATTTGGTGTTGTTGATTTAGGTGACGTAGAGCTTCACCAAGGTGAAAGCTCGCCAATTATTAACATGGTAGAAAAACCGCCAGTAGATGAAGCACCTTCAAACCTATCGGTAGTAGGGCGTTATGTATTAAGCGAAAACATCTGGCCACTGCTTGCTAAAACGCCGCAAGGGGCTGGCAACGAAATTCAACTTACAGATGCAATTGCCATGCTAATGCAGCAAGAAAAAGTAGACGCGTACGCAATGAAAGGCCGCAGCCACGATTGCGGTAGTAAAATAGGCTACTTAAAAGCAACGATAGAGTTTGCTCTGCGCCGCGACGAGTTTGCAGATGATTTAAAAACATTTATTAAATCGTTAATTTAGGTTTTATTAAATTACCCACCAAGGCGCCTGTTTAGGCGCCTTTTTTAGTGCTAAATTATTAATACAAAAATAGGTATGGGTTTACTTAATTTTAACCACGCCAGTAATAAAGATGGTCTACGCTTAATTATGTTCTGAATTTGACTTGCGTTATATAGCAACATAACGTAATTTATATTGTAAAGTTTATGTTAATTGGCATCAAAGTTGTATTAAAAGCCAAACTCACGGAAGGGTCATGTTAATTTTATCTATGCAGGTAAATTAGCGTGCGGGAGCAAAAATCGCTCATTGTTTAAATTGCTAAGTTAAACGCTTTCTTGTGAGAATGTTTAACTGAAATGTAAGTGCACAGGCACTGCTTTCAGGATAACGGGTACATGCTTAAATTAAAAAAATACTATAAACACTTTTTTGTATGCCTTTTTACGCTTACGTTTGGCACGGCGTGCTCTATTACGCCTACTGCTAAACCTGCTGTTGATAATGAAATACCTAACACCACGCCCGATTACGTATCGATAACTGCACTAGAGCTTGCGCAATTAAAAGATGCCGCAATGCAATGGCAGCAAGCACGCGCCGGTATAGAGCGTATTTTAAAGCTTGAAAAAGAAATTACTTACCTGGTTAATCATATAGATATAATAAACTCTAAAGCTATTGCACAATCTAATGCAAGCCCTGCCTATAGCAGCCGTTACACTCGTACGCCTTCGCGCTCAACCAGTAACAAGCCACGTCGTCAGCAAACTTACAAAGCCGCTAACAATAACCAAAAGCAAACTCTAAAGCTTAATACCCCTAAACATGTATTTGCATTACAAGTTGCCTCAGTTGATTCTAAGCAGGATGTAGCCAAAGCCTGGCAAGAACTAAATACCAAAGCAGCGCCACTATTTAGAGATAAAATATTAACTAACGTAGAAACCGCAAAAATAAATGATAAAACCTTTTATCGCTTAAAGCTTGGCTCTTATAAAAACCTTAAAAATGCCAAAGCCGACTGTGAAGTATTTAAAATGTATAAGCTCGACTGCATTGTAAGTAACTACACCGATAAGCCAATTAAACTTTAATAGTGATACCAACCCGCAATAATAAATAATCATTTTACGGGGCTAATCGAGTTGCGTTCTGCGTTAAAAAATTCTCATTTAGAGCAACTAAATAGCAATTTTTTTGCCTAGCTATCAATACGTTTTACTATCCTCATAATAGATTACTTAATTAAGCTAATTGGTATAAAAGCGTAATAGGTCCTAGCACGCGTGACTTGCTAAGCGTTGATTGGCTGTTAAAATAGCGCCCACTCTTACCCATATTAACAACATACTTATGCTGCACTACAAGGATTTTTTAGCCACATTAGTTTTAGGCTTTGCATTAGCAAACAGTGCTCACGCACTAGCAACGGCCCAAAAGCAGGCGGTGCTCATTAAAAAAGATGACTTAGCCGTACTAAAAGAGTCAGCGCAGCAGTGGCAACAAACCAAGCCTCAACTAGAAAGACTGTTAAAGCTAGAAAGTGAATTACAGCGCACAGTAGATAAATTAAAACAACTTAACGCGCAGCCAAAACCACAGCAAACTAACCACTTAGCTGTTGTAAATACAAATGCGCTGTTTGCTGTGCAAGTGGGGGCATATAAAAATAAAGCGGTACTTGAAGCGGCTATAAAGCAATTTCAATCGGCCTCAAATAAGCTTGAAGTAAATACCGAGCAAGTACTGATTGACCAGCACACCTTTTATAGATTAAAGCTTGGTGCGTTTAAAACAAAAGAAGCAGCAAAGGATGCATGTAAGTCATTAATAAACAATAATACTTGCTTTGTAACCTACTACGTCAAAACGCCTCAAAGTTAATTAACCTGAACTCTGGTTAAAAGCCTTACTAGCATATTGAACTATCTTGATACTTAAATTTATTATCTCTAGCCAGAGATTTTCAATGAAAACAAGGCGAATTTACGCGTCAATAGCTGGCCTATTGCAAGTAAATTTAACGCAGTTAGCACTGAAAATAGCTGCTAGAGATAGGTTTATTATCCAGAGTTTAGGTTAATTAGGCATAATAATTGCTATATCCTCGGTATGTTTTAAAGAGGACGACAACTATGCGCCTTTTACTGCCTTTAGTATTGTTAAATTTAACTGCTTGCAACTTGGTTCCGCCCCCAGAGCCGAGTGTGCCTACTGACGCGCCAAAAGCAGCAATGGCACCCTATACCGTTAACGAGTATGTAGCAAATCTAACCTCGCAGCTTAACCATGTAAATGGCGCTTTAAATGCCAATGCGCGCATTGGTGTGAGTAGCTTTTTTTATGCCGATGCTTTAGATACTAAGCTAGTAGCAGGGCAGGCCTCGGGTTTGAGCTTACAAATTCAAGAAAGCTTATTAACGCAATTTACCCAGCTTGGCTATCATACCGTTGAGTACCGCCTTGGCAATAACCTTATATTAGCGCAAAACGCAGACAGCATATTAAGCCGCGACTTAAGTAAATTACGCAATCGCCAAAATATTGACTTAGTCATCACCGGCACTGTAACGCGCCAACAGCATGCTTACATAGTTAATGCACGACTCGTTAATATTGAAAACAAGCAAGTATTGTCGGCAGGCAGCACAGAGATCCCTATAAATGTAATGTGGGGAAACGAAAAAATTCAGCAGCGTGACGGCTCTTTGTACCGCAGCGAATATTAATCAGGAGCACACCATGAGAAACCTATTAATTACCCTATGTTTGCCATTAGGCTTTGGCTGTTCGCAAATGTTAAATTCGCTACATTCAGAGCCGGAGCAGGTTGAGCAAGATAATGCAGCCCAGCTTGTTTCAGAGCAACGTGCGGTAAAAGCACCTGCACCAAATGAAGCGTTATTTCAGTCTAATTTAAACAAGCAAAGTAACTACACCAAAAGTGCCCCTGCAAAACGCAAAAATATAAACCATTATGTGCGCGGTATAATGCAAGACATGGTCGAAAACCTGCAATACGTAAACGACAAAACGCCACTTGCCGTTTCTAGCTTTGTATTTTTAGATGATGACTATAGCGATGGAAGCCTGTTAGGTAACCAAATAGCCGAAAGCTTTATGCACGAGCTGCATAGTTTTGGAGTACCGGTTATCGATTTTAAAACCACCGATTATATGCGAGTAACCCCCGCAGGCGACTTTGTATTTAGCCGCGATTACCTAGAGCTAAACCAAGATCAAAACTTTAATTACGTATTAGCAGGAACTCTTGTGAGCCACCAAGGTGGCGTACTGGTAAATGCACGAATAGTGGGCATTAAAAGTAAAGCGGTAGTGGGCAGTGCGCAAGGGTTTATCCCTCAATCAGTGGTTGATGCGCTAAACAGTAGCTATCGCACCGACGGAATTATGCTTAAACAAGCCAGCGAGTGAGGTTGACCATGTTTTACAAACTATCTGCTATAGCGGGGCTAACGGCAACGTTAGCATTAACTGGCTGTTCAATAACGCAAAATAATGAGCATAACGAAAGCATAAACACGCGCTCAGATTACACCGTGGTAACGCAAAGTAGCCAACCCACGCCTATGTATGCCAACCAATCTGTGCAGCAGCAAAGTGAGTACGACACAGCAAGGCAGTTTACACCGCTTAAACACCACAAAACGCTGGCAAACTATGTAGAGCAAATGGCGCTGGATTTAGTCGATACGCTTGAAGCCGAAGCGCCCGATAACAACAGCATCAACATAGCGGTTACCACCATTGTAGATTTAGACGCATCGCTTAATAAAAGTAACCAGTTGGGTAATCAATTAGCAGAGACGTTTATTCATCAGCTGCAAAAATTTGGCTACGGCGTGGTAGATTTTAAAACCATGGACAACATTGATGTATCAAACAGAGGCGACTTCGTGTTATCTCGCGATATAGAAAAGCTAAGCGAAAGCAGCATGGCTAACTATGTATTAGCAGGTACGTTAATTTACCGCCCAAATGGCGTAGCAGTAAACACCCGCGTTATAAATGTTCACAGCAAACATATTGTAGCAAGCAGCCGTAAACTCATACCGCTGTACGTGTTAAACAAAGAAGATATATATTTATCAAGCAATTAAGTTAATTTTAGCTTGATATGAAAAACAAGATGCCGTTATAATTTTTGTAAGCTGTAAGCTGTAAGCTGTAAGCTGTAAGCTGTAAGCTGTAAGCTGTAAGCTGTAAGCTGTAAGCTGTAAGCTGTAAGCTCGATGCGGCCTCTTAGTTAAATGGATATAACGGCCCCCTCCTAAGGGGCAGTTGCAGGTTCGATTCCTGCAGGGGCTACCACAACCACTATTCAGCGTGATTCACTACACACCACAACTATCCTTTGGCCTTTTATATGAAAGGCTTTAGCGTTCCACCTTGGTTCATAGGGTGTCGCCATAATTCAAATTTTTAGTTACACTGTTTGTTACACCGAACCAAAATTTAGTGGTTGGTGTAACATAAAACCGTAACCAGATGAAAATTAAAGGAAGAATCAAAATTATAACTTTTTTTGTTTTCTTAGCGCTGGTTACCAGTTCGACAGTGGAGCGTTAAATGCCTAAATTAGTTACCCCATTAAATGACACCCAAGTAAAAAAAGCGAAGCCAAAAGAAAAGGAATACCTTTTAGCCGATGGCAAAGGCCTTGCTCTGAGAGTTAAGCCAAATGGCTCAAAAATGTGGTTATTTACTTACTCTAAACCCTACACCAAAAAAAGAGCTCAAATTAGTTTTGGTATGTATTCAGATGTAACTTTGTCTGATGCTCGCACGAGCAGAGATGAGGCCAGAGCCTTATTAGCAAAGAACATAGATCCTAAAGAGCATAAAGAAGCATTTGCAAACCATAAAGCTGCCGAAGCTAAAAGTACATTTGAAGCTGTAGTTAAAGAGTGGATAGCCTTAAAAGAGCCAAAAGTAAGCGCGCGATATGCTTTTAATTTACGAAGAGGTTTTGAGCTCCACTTGTTTCCCTCTTTAGGGAAGGTGCCCATTAGCAAGTTGTCGGCACAACAAGCAATTGAGGCCTTAAAGCCTTTAGCCGCTGCTGATAAGCTCGATATTCTTGGACGTATTTGTCGCAGAGTAAATGAGGTTATGGAGTTTGCTATTAACACCGGCCGAATACAAACAAATAACCTAAGAGGTATAAGTAAGGCATTTGATTCTGCCAAACATGAAAGCATGGCTAGTTTTACACCCCAGGAGCTTCCTAAACTTATTAGCATAGTGAACAGCGCTAATATCAAGTTAATGACACGGTGCTTATTTGAATGGCAACTACATACTATGGTTCGCCCTGGTGAAGCTGCCGGTGCTGCTTGGAATGAAATAGACTTTGAAAATAAGCTATGGAATATTCCCGTTGAGCGAATGAAAAAGCGCAAACCACACACAGTACCCTTATCACCGCAGGCACTAGCTTTACTCGAGTACCTAAAACCTATTAGTGCGCATCGAGAATTTATTTTCCCTGCTGATAAAGATCCCAGATCGCATGCCAGCCGAGAAACTTTAGGCGCAGCACTTAGGCGTATGGGTTTAATAGGCAAGCAAACAGCTCATGGGTTAAGAGCGCTTGCTAGCACCACATTAAATGAGCAAGGTTTTGATGCTGATGTTATTGAAGCAGCTTTAGCACATGTAGATAAGAATAAAGTTCGTGCTGCCTACAACCGAACTGATTACTTAGAACGCAGACGTAAGATGATGTGCTGGTGGTCTGAACATATTGAAGAAGCTAGTACGGGCAATTATTCTGTCACAGGTAACCAGCATTTAAAAATAGTCTAGGAGGGCACTATGAAAAAAATAAAATCTCAAAAAGATATACCTTGGTTCAAGATTGAAAATTACGACTATATTCATTATCTCGATGAAAGTGATATTTTATTGGAATTAGAAATACGGCGAGATATCTTATTGGGTAATACATCTAGCGATGAGTTTTTTTATTCTCAACAATGTGAGTTTATTTTTAATGGAGATCCTAAAATAAAGCTTTCGAATTCTGAGCGCGGTATTGAATTTGAGAATGCTGAAGAGGTACCTGGAATAAGACCTGAAATTTTTTCTTCTACAGGGTTCTATTTCCAAAATGTGTTGAATTTTGGCTCTGCTGTAATGCCTACGAGTATTTTTGAAACTCTTAAAAATCATCGATGGTTACTTGAAAATAATTATTATGATGGCGATGAAACTAGCCTTGAAGACTCAAAAAGAACCTCCCTTTTAAGCTCAATTTCTCTTTTAAAGCCAAACGGAGAAATCAGTTGCTCATTAGATTTAAAAAATCACACAGATGAGGAAATATTACAGTCAATTAGGAATCAGTTGCCGAGTTGGCGAACAAATATATTAAAAATCCCAGAGCCAAATAAAAGATTTATTAAAAATGCTGAGATAAATAAAATTAAAGATTATAAGATCATTCCTTTATTTGATTTAATGATTTGGGAATTGCATGAAAATTTAACGATCTCTAAGCGAGTCTTAGCTAATTGTGTCGAATTTTATCTCAATGATTTAGATAGTGCTGATTTAGCCGGAGGTAATGCAAAAGTAAGTAAACTGATAAAAACTATTTTACATGCAAACTTTTCAATTAATAAAGCCAACGGAGTTTTATAGCTAGTGTTTTAACCGGAGTTTTTAATATTATATTTTTCATGGAAAAAATATTTTTAAAAATCACTCTCGTTCATTTTTTCTGAATCTCTAACATTCGCCTTGAACTATAACTAAACAAGGCGAATCTCCATGAACAACAAAATATTACGTTTCCAAGAAGTAACAGAACTCACCGGTTTGAGTCGTTCAACTATTTGGCGCAAAGAGCGACTAGGTTTATTTCCAAAAAGAAAACAGCTAGGTTTAAACTCAGTTGGCTGGCTTGAAAGCGACATTCAGCAATGGCTTGAAAACCTGCCAAGTGTAAAACATCATAAAGGGGCAGCTTAATGTGTGCTGTAAGCGGTAGTAACGCCGTAAGCCCTGCTCCTAAAAAGCCGCAGTCTAAAACAGAGCGAGCTAACCTATATATTCTTGCTCATCCTGAGGGTGCGACTGAATTAGATATTTTACGTAATGCTGGTTTATCAAGTGGAAGAAACTACTTTACAGATCTTGAGCGCGAGTTCGGATTCAAATTTATACGCGAAAAAATACCAAACTCAGATGGTATCGGTGGTCATTTAAAATATAGTTTTAGCTCATTAGATATTGCTGAAACTATCATAACTGCCATAAATAAAAGCCGTATTAAACGCAAATTAGCTGAGTTCACACCAGAGCAAACAGCTGAACTTTTAAAGCCAATAAAGCACCTCCTGGGAAGCTAGGAGGTTATATGGTTAATCTTAATGACTTAATTAACCGTGGTGATGTAATTAGTATCATAAACGGCAAATTAAATATTACTCCAAAAAGTGGAAAGCCGGTTCCTAGTGACTGGCTCCACATCTATCAAAACACTTTACTAAGCCAGTTAAGCAGTGTGATCGCACAGCCTATATACCAATTTAGACAGTTTAAAGTTGGACGATATTTGAGTAAATACGATGGCCTAACAATGAGCTTTACTGATTTGAGTTTCCACGAAGATTACTACACAATTTTTAACGTATCATTGGATCGTAAAAAAAAGTCAGGGCGCTTAAATGGAAAACTTTTTAATCCACCAGCACAAGGAGCGTTACTCAAATTCTGGAGTTGCTCAAACTTACCAAAACCAAGAAGGCCAAGTGAACTTTATAAAAAAATAAATATTATGAAAAACTACCTGTGGCAAGCTGAAATAAGAAAAGGTAATAAACTCGACTCTAAAACACTTTGCTTAGCAAACATAACATATCAGCAAATTATTAAGGCGGTTAATCGGGGCGTTTTAGCGACAGGCGAAGGGCAAAGCGGTGGCACTCGTGCGGCACTTAGCCGTGGCAATATAGCGGGGCATGTTTATGGGGCATTAAACAGTGGCAGCGAAAATGCTAATAGCCACATATACCAAGGCATAGAAAATGGTGAGACTACGAGTATGAATAACTACGTATATTGTGAATCACGGACATTAAATAATACGGAGTCTTATAGCCACGGTATAAGTAAACAAGGTAGTGCGGAAAAAGGTAATGCTATAGCCCGTTCTATAGAGCAAGAAGAGGGAATATATTTAAAACGAAAACCACAAGAGCAAACTGTAGCCGAGTGGCTAGATGATTACGATAATGCTTAGCAGTTGTAGTAAACTTTAATATTGCAAAAATATCACTCGTTTACCTGTTCTAAAAACGCTTTTTATAAACGGAACAACGCGGAACAAATGGCGGAACAAATATATTTTTAAGTGCATGATAGAATAATACTTTGTTGTTTTATCGGAACATAAAAAGCGCTAAATAAACGATTTGTCCTCTTCTCTATTTTGTATAAAAGTTATAATTTTATTTTTAATCACATCATTTTGTTTACCTTTTATTTTTGCTTATTAACCGTATTTTATATAGCATCACTAAATAGCATGAAACGCGTTGAATCAACGAGTTGTGCGCACTCATAGCGTAGTATTTAGGGATGGTTTAAGTTATGGATAAAAGAAAGCTCAGTGAAACCGATATAATCAGCAAGTTCATTCTGCCCGCAGTTAAAACCGCAGGGTGGGACGACATAACCCAAATACGCCAAGAGGTTAAACTACGTGACGGTAAAGTAATCGTACGTGGGCAACTTGGTGTACGTAAAACGGTTAAATCGGCTGACATAGTGCTGTACCATAAACCCAGTATGCCGCTTGCTGTCATTGAAGCTAAAGCCAATAAGCATGAAGTAGGCAAAGGCCTTCAACAAGGCTTAGATTACGCTAGGCTGCTTGATGTGCCATTTATATTCGCCTCTAACGGCGATGGCTTTATATTCCACGATAAAACCAAGCTAGGTACGCCTGATGCGCATAATCTTGAAACCGAAATACGCTTAGAGGACTTTCCATCACCTCAAGAGCTTTGGGCTAAGTATTGTGCTTACAAAGGCTATACCGAATCGCAACTCCCTATAATAAACCAAGCCTATTACGATGATGGTAGCGGTAAACACCCGCGTTACTATCAGCTACAAGCAATTAATAAAACAGTAGAGGCTATATCGTCAGGTAAAGACCGCGTACTCCTTGTTATGGCAACCGGCACCGGTAAAACTTATACCGCGTTTCAAATCATTTGGCGCTTATGGAAATCACGCGCTAAAAAACGCATATTATTTTTAGCCGACCGCAACATATTGGTCGATCAAACTCGTATTAACGACTTTCAGCCATTTGGTACTTCAATGACCAAAATTACCGGCAGAACAATCGACCCCGCTTACGAAATACACCTAGCACTATACCAAGCGCTAACAGGCCCAGAAGAATCTCAAAAAGCATTTAAGCAGGTTGACCCAGACTTTTTCGACCTCATTATTATTGACGAGTGCCACCGAGGCAGCGCAAGTGAAGATAGCGCATGGCGCGAAATACTTGAATATTTTAAAGGCGCAGCGCAGGTAGGTTTAACCGCAACCCCCAAAGAAACCGACGAAGTATCAAACTCCGATTACTTTGGCGACCCTGCTTATACTTACTCACTAAAAGAAGGTATTGAAGACGGCTTTTTAGCACCATACAAAGTGGTCCGTGTCGATCTTGACGTAGACCTACAAGGCTGGCGGCCCACTAAAGGCCAAGTTGATAACCAAGGCGAAGTAATAGAAGACCGTATATACAATCAAAAAGACTTTGACCGAACAATGGTGATTGATGAGCGCACCATGCTGGTGGCCGAAACCATTACCAACTACCTAAAGCGTACAGATCCTATGGCTAAAACTATCGTGTTTTGTAACGACATAGATCACGCCGAACGTATGCGCCGCGCCATTGCCAACTTAAACCCAGAGCAAATGGCTAAAAACGATAAGTACGTAATGAAGATCACTGGCGATGACGAACTAGGTAAAGGCCAACTCGATAACTTTATAAACCCTAAACGCCCATACCCAGTTATTGCTACCACTTCAGAGCTTATGACCACAGGAGTAGATGCTAAAACCTGTAAGCTAGTAGTGCTTGATCAAAACATCCAATCAATGACCAAGTTTAAGCAAATCATTGGTCGTGGTACCCGTATTGACGACCGCTACGGCAAGCTATGGTTTACCATACTCGACTTTAAAAAAGCCACCGAACTGTTTGCCGATGAACGCTTTGATGGCACACCAGAAAAAATAATAAAAGTAACGCCCATCGACATTGAAGACGAAGACGTTGATCTTGAATCACAAGAAGATACAACCGGTGTCGAGCAGACTGATAGCGTATTCGATGATCAATCAACCGTTGACGATACAACCGATGCCAATAACGACACAATTAACGACCCTAAAGGCGATGGCACGCTGGATGGCGAATGGGACGATGAAACAAGTAAAATGGTTAAGTACCGCGTATCAGGTGTTACCGTTAATAAAGTGGCAGAGCGAGTCCAGTATTACGATACCGATGGTAAGCTGGTTACCGAGTCATTTATAGATTACACCCGTAAAACCATGAGCAAACAATACAGTTCATTGGATGACTTTGTAAAACGTTGGAATGAGTCAGACCGTAAGCAAGCCGTAATAGATGAGCTTGCCGAAGAAGGGATTATTTGGTCAGCGCTTGAAGAGGAAGTCGGCAAAGACATGGACCCATTTGATATGATCTGCCATGTAGTTTACGACCAACCACCCCTTACCCGCAAAGAGCGCGCAGATAACGTACAAAAGCGTAACTATTTCACTAAATATTCGGGTACCGCACACACCGTACTCGAGAACCTTCTGTTAAAATACGCCGATGTAGGCGTGCAAGAAATAGAATCTATGCAAGCACTTAAAGTGGCGCCGTTTAACGAAATAGGCAGCCTAAGTGAAATAGTAAAAAAAGGCTTTGGTGGCAAACCACAATATGAGCAAGCACTTAAAGAGCTCGAGGCCGAAATTTACCAAATGCCAGCGCCTAAAACAGCTTAATTATATGTTTGTTGTCGCTATGTATTAGCGACAGCAAAGCATCAAATAAATCAAAATAAACAGCTTTCACACTCTTTTTAGCCGCTGTTTATAAAAATAATCAAACAAGAGAATACTATGTCTATCAGTTCAGCTATTAAGTCTATTCAAGATATTATGCGTAAAGACGCCGGTGTCGATGGCGACGCGCAACGCCTTGGTCAAATGTCGTGGTTACTATTTTTAAAAGTATTCGACGCGCAAGAAGAAGAACTAGAGCTTGAATTAGACGATTACCGCGAGCCAATCCCTGAGCAATTTTTATGGCGCAATTGGGCAGCCGATAACGAAGGCATAACGGGCGATGAGCTGTTAGAGTTTGTAAACGACAAGCTATTCCCTGAGCTTAAAAACCTAACAGCACCCATAGATAAAAACCCGCGCGGCTATGTAGTCACCCAAGCATTTAGCGATGCCTTTAACTACATGAAAAACGGCACGCTACTACGCCAGGTAATTAATAAGCTAAACGAAATAGACTTTACCGACTCAAAAGAGCGCCACTTATTTGGCGACCTTTACGAGCAAATACTAAAAGACTTACAAAGCGCAGGCAACGCGGGCGAATTTTATACCCCGCGCGCCATCACTAAATTTATAGTGGCAGTAACCGACCCAAAACTAGGCGAGTCAATCATGGACCCGGCTTGTGGTACTGGTGGCTTTTTAGCGTGTGCGTTCGACCATGTAAAAGCAAACTATGTTAAATCGGGCGACGACCACCAAATACTTCAAAAGCAAATACACGGTGTAGAAAAAAAACAACTCCCGCATTTACTGTGTACTACCAACATGATGCTTCACGGCATTGAGGTACCGGTACAAGTTAAACACGGCAATACCCTAAATAAGCCGCTTTCAAGTTGGGATGATCAAGTCGATGTAATCATCACCAACCCCCCTTTTGGTGGCACTGAAGAAGACGGCATCGAAAAAAACTTCCCAAGCGATATGCAAACTCGCGAAACAGCCGACTTGTTCTTACAGCTCATTATAGAAGTACTTAATACCAAAGGCCGCGCCGCAGTCGTATTGCCCGATGGCACCTTGTTTGGTGAAGGCGTAAAAACCAAAATCAAAAAGCTATTGGTAGAGGAATGTAACTTACATACCATAATACGCTTACCCAATGGCGTGTTTAACCCGTACACCAGTATTAAAACTAATATTCTGTTTTTTACCAAAGGCACGCCAACAAAAGACGTGTGGTTTTACGAGCACCCATACCCAGCCGGTGTAAAAAATTACAACAAAACAAAACCAATGAAGTTTGAAGAGTTTAAAACTGAACTCGAATGGTGGGGCAACGAAGCAGACGGCTTTGCCAGCCGTACAGAGACCGAGCAAGCGTGGAAAGTATCAATCGACGATATTATTGCCCGTAATTACAACCTAGACATTAAAAACCCGCACGTAGGCGAGGTAATCAGCCACGACCCAGAAGAGCTATTAGCCGACTACTCAAAGCAGCAAGCTGATATACAAGCACTGCGTGACCAGCTTAAAGGTATATTATCAGCAGCCCTTTCAAAAGATACTGAGGGCAAGTAATGGCTGATACTAAAGCACCAAACACAAGCGCTGAGCAGCTAATAACCGAGCACCTTGATATTTGGACGACTGCCATTGAGCAAAAGTCGTCATCAGGTCGAGGCTCATCTAAAAAGTTTTCACTTCACGGTATTAAAAAACTGCGTGAACTTATTTTAGAGCTCGCAGTACGTGGCAAGTTAGTGCCACAAGATCCAAATGATGAACCAGCCTCAGTGTTGCTAGAGCGCATAGCCGCTGAAAAAGCGCAATTGGTTAAAGATAAAAAAATTAAAAAGCCTAAAGCAATCGACAACAAGTTTGTTCCTGATTATTTACTACCAGATAATTGGGAGTTTGCACAATTAGATCGGATAGCTGTATTTACAGGAGGTTTTGCTTTCAAAAGCTCCCAATATGTTGGTGACGGTACAAGAGTGATAAGAATTTCAGATTTTGATGAAAGGGGGCTAAAAAACGAAAATATTGTTCGATACGAATACGAGCCAAAACTTGAACCTTTTTTACTTGCCAAAAACGATTTGTTAATGGCGATGACTGGTGGAACAGTTGGTAAGTCTTTGTTACTAAAAGAAGTCTCAGAACCTTTATTAGTGAATCAGAGGGTAGCTGGTATTAGGCTTTTAAGTGAAGTTGAGCCCAGATATTTGAAGTACGTTTTGCAAACAAATTTAATACAAAGTGTAATTGAAGAAGCTAAAAACTCCACAAATGACAACATATCTATGGGTGATATACGTGGCTTTATAATACCGTTACCCCCAACGAGCCATCAACAGTTGTTGATTGATAAAATCGATGAGCTAATGGGCTTGTGTGATGCGCTTGAGGCGCAAACTGAAAATAGTATTGCGGCACATCAAACATTAGTTGAAGTGCTGTTAGAGGCCTTGCTGAAAGCACCAGAGCAAGGCGCAACACCGGAACAAACAGCTGAACAGTTCCAACAAAACTGGCAACGTTTAAGCGAGCACTTCGATACGCTATTCACCACCACCGCCAGCATCGACACGCTAAAGAGAACTATTATTGAATTATCTGTTGTAGGTAGTTTTTCTGATAGTACTCATTTTCAAACTAATAATTTAGAGTCTGAGCCTTTATCCAAGGCTTTATATGAGATAGAAGAATCTATTAGAAATAAAGAGGGTAAGCTAGAAAAAATAAAGCCTATTACCATTGTAAATCAATATAAGAAAGCTCCTACTAATTGGACGCAATGTTTACTTTGTGATGTTGTAATAAGCCTCGATCATAAACGAGTACCGGTGAAAAAGTCCGAAAGGACAAAAGGTAATATTCCTTATTATGGGGCTAATGGCCCAGTTGGTTTTATTGGCGAATACCTTTTCGATGAAGAGCTTGTTTTAGTTGTAGAGGATGAAACATTTATAGGAAGAGTTAAACCCTTTTCATATTTGATAAAGGGTGAATCTTGGGTAAATAATCATGTACATGTGTTAAAATGTACATCTGTGATTCTACCTAGCTTTTTAAATTTTCTTCTGTCGTATTATCCCTTTATTCCTCTAACATCGGGTACTACAGGTAGGAAGAAGCTTACGAAAAACACATTATTACAGATTCCTATTATTTTTCCTTCATTAGAGGAGCAACAACGCATCGTCGCTAAAGTCGATGAATTAATGGCCCTATGCGATCAACTAAAAGCCCGTTTAACCGACGCACAAACCACTAAACTTCACCTAACCGACGCCATAGTCGAGCAGGCGCTGTAAGTAGGGGATATTATGAGTCAAACATATAACGTTTATTGTGACGAGTCTTGTCACTTAGAAAATGACAAGCAAAAAGCGATGGTGCTGGGCGCAGTATGGTGTGCTAAAGATAAGCGACGAGAGGTTGCTGAGCGCATCCGTGAGATTAAACAAAAACACGGTTTATCAAAACAATTTGAGATTAAATGGACTAAGGTCAGCCCCAGCAAACTCGCTTTCTATTTAGATGTGATAGATTATTTTTTTGATGACGATGATCTACATTTTAGAGGCGTAGTTGCGCCAGATAAAAATATTTTAGAACACGGCAAGTTTGGTCAAAGCCATGATGACTGGTATTACAAAATGTACTTTGTGATGCTAAAAGCTATCTTCAAACCGCAATCAAAATACCGTGTTTATATTGATATTAAAGACACGCTTGGCGCTGAAAAAATAAGCACACTACATGATGTGCTTTGTAATAATGCTTACGATTACTCACGAAAAATGGTAGAGCGTATTCAACAAGTTCATTCAGATGAAGCAGAGCAGTTACAGCTAGCTGACTTATTAATTGGTGCTTTGTCTTACCTTCATAGGGGCTTAAGCGAAAGCACTGCTAAAAATGCCATTATTGAGCGTATCCGAAAACGTAGCGGATACGCGCTGTTAAAAAATACCTTACAAATGGAATCCAAGTTTAATTTATTAATATGGGAGCCTAGAGCATGACAGCTAATATACTCCCAGAGTGGTTGCCAGATCTCATTTTATTAGAAGACTTCCAAGGTGATTGGAATGCTTTTTTTGATTTTATATATGATTGCTTTGAAAAAGACTTTATTTTGAATAAACCAGTCTATAGAGGCAAGCGATTAGGGTTAAAAAGGCACCCAGAGTATGATGGTAAGTCAGCAACGTTTTGGCATATGATGAGCGAAGGCAGTAATGAAGCAGAAAGAACACCCGATATGCGTCGTTGTGAGCGTATCTGCTGGCCTAAGCCAATTATTGACAATAGTACAGACCCTTCACTCAAAGTATGGTCAGAAAAGCGCGGCAGTAGTCAGCGTATTCATATTTGGTTTGAGCCTGAGGGTTATTTAGTAGTGCTAGATGACAGAAAAGATTTTATTTTACCCTGGACTGCTTTTTATATTGAATATGAGCACCAACGTAAGAAGTACAATAAGCGTTGGGAAAGGAATAAAAGCTGAACTGAGAAGGGGGAAAGCTAGTCTCGCCTTCCGAAGAAGGCGGAACCGTAACTCCTTCTACACTTATACGTAAACGTTGGTAGATGAGATAGCAAGATCATACGGTCGGATCAGGTATTAATCAAGGTTAATTACAAAATAATTAGTAAAATACTGCTAATTATTTTGACAGGTGCGGTCAAGTGCGCGTTATATAAAGCAAGATGTGTAACTTACCTTAGAGGAATATGCGGTTTATATTTTTCATACAGGTAATCAATATCAGAAAGCTGCTGCTCATTCTCATCTAAATTTGTTTTTAATTCACCAAGTAGCGCGAAGTAGTCTTGGCTGCTCCAAGCTTCATACTCATACATTACAGGATTCCCTTCACTTTCTAAAAACTTAGAACTTAATGAAATAAACGTAGCATGTTGATGTTTGATTAAAGAATTTAAATTGGCAGACGACTTGTTAACTATTTTATAATTATATAATCGCGTTATTTTTGATATTAAAATGACTTCATCTACGAAGTCTTTAATATCAATAGAAGTAGTACCAAATATCATATCATTGCCATTTAGCTTATAAGGGGTTTTATACAAATCTCCGTTGTAATTACAGATAGAGCATCTCACTTGGTGATAGAGTGTTTCTAATAACTCTTCACGCGGATATTCATTATTTTCACTAAATTTAGTAATTAAAGTATGAAGAACTGACACGCATCGAGTAATAGCTAAACTTATACAAAACTTGTTCGCACCAAAGTGAATTTCCCAGCCTCGACTACCTCGCTCTATATTTCTCGAATGCCTAGGTGCTCTAACCCAACCACTTTTAGGGTGATTCCACCAAACAGATTCTTGGATAAAATTTTGAGCTACCTCCAATGAGACAAAAGCATTATCAGAGAGTCTGTCTAAATTTTTCTTACACTGTTCTAACTGTTCTTGAAAAGATAGTCTGTTGTCATAAATATTCATAGCCTTCCTTTGCCTTAAATTTTTAATTATTTTTACCATATAGTTATAACTAAAACTAAGTAAATTTTATATATTACCGGTTCAAATAAAATATGCTTATTACGCAACGAGGTAACGTTAAGGTCTAAGTCATTATTAATAGATATTATCCAAGTGAAGCTTTGACGATAAAATAGGCCGCATACCCCTCAGTAAACTTAAAGATTAAATAATATTTATTTTTTAGGTTGCATGTGAGGGTTGAGTATTTGCAAGTAATAGCTCTTTGATTTTTTTAAATTGTTGAGCTCATCTTTTTTGTAAAATCCATAGGCATAAACAGCTGCGATTGTAATTGCCGCAACCCAAGAGGTTAGAAGCTCATCTCTCAAAGCAGAAAATAAAACCCCAAGCCCGATCCATAAAATAATGAAAAGTTCGTTTTTATCTTTCTCTATTTTCTCGATTGAAGAGGTTATATTAAGAATGGTTCTCGCCGTATCCATTTTATCGTCCATGATAGTAACTCTTTGAATGATTGGTTTTTAAATTTGGTTTTTAAATATAGGTTTATTTATATTTAAATTCAATTTTTGATTTGAGTTATATAACGAAGGTTTTTTTATACCTACGCAGAGAAAATGTTTTTGTTACACTGTAAGTTACACTAGCTCCTTTTTATTTTTATTATTTATATATTAATCAGTAAGTTAAATGGTTGACGTGGTGGTTGCAGGGGCTACCAACCAAAAACCTAATGCAATATTAGTAACTCTTTTGTGCCTGCGTAGGTCGGATAAGCGAAGCGCCATCCGACACAGTAAAATACCTTACCAATTATTATCAATACTTTGTGTTGCCGAGTGGCTAGGTAGTGCCAATAACAGCCATTAGTTAGTTTGATAGTAAAAACTGCTATCAGAAACTTTTTGAACAATATCGAATTCCAAACCTATATGGCTATAATCACCAGAAGTTGGAATAGTTGAATTATGGTTAATTACGATTCCCCAATGGTTATCGCTTATACCTCCAAAGATTATGTTGAGACTCTCTTCGTTTACTCTCGTGATTGCAGCAACATTATACTTAGCCATCACCTCTCTCAGAGCCTTAGTAACTTCAGATAATGCCAACATTTTGGGAGCTTCTTCAGGCTTGGATAGCCTATAGTCACCTGACGGGATAAATCCTGCTTGTTTGGATGGGTAGTAGGTAATAAGCTGCGTTGGACTATAAAACGTGTTATTTATGCGAAAAACATGTGGTGCCGTTTGCTGGACAATATAAAGATTTGTATTTTGTCTCAACATTTCAACTTCACTCTTAGAATCCACTAAAAACTGCTTTATCAGCTCAATTCGTTCTTTTTTACATTTTTGCTCCTTGCATATTGAGATGCTTGGCAAATTAGAAAGTTGCTTCTTATTAATATTCAGGAACCTACTTCCTAATACCCCAAAATTAAAATTTGCAAAGGCTTGCTTGTCATTATTGACGAAATTCGTTGGGCGAACATCCAACAGACTAAATGGAAAGAATGAAGGAAGGTATGCTAGCTGTTTATCCGTTTGGGGAAGCATCTTGTCCGCATGTTTAAGCAGCTCTCTGTACTCGCTATCAATGTCTTCGTTGAAATAGGATGGCATATTTCCATAAGCAGACGTCGCAATGATTAAACTGCAACACAATAAAAAAGTTCTCATCATTTGTTATTTCAAATCCCTATAAAATAAAGAGTCATTATAATGGTATAGCATAATATTATTTAAGAATGAAGATTAGCTCAATGTCCGTAATTCGCTCTTTGTCGAAGTTCGGCTCAGTGCCACTTCCGGACGTTCGTAACGACTCGTTAAAAGCCAACTGTTTTTGTCCTTTTAAACGACTTCTTAGCAGTTGACTCTACCTAGGTTCGCCTGACTTTATTAACGTGTACCGCTCATCTGTCCATGAGAACTCCGATAGAGCAAGAAAAACGGCATTGTACTTTTTTAATTTTTTAACAGATTCTAATGAAAAACAGCCTCCAACAACTATTAAAGTATCTTGGCTCGGCTCTCCAAACTTTTTTAATGCTTTTTCTGTAAGGTTACTTTTTATCACATCTTTTCTATTATGTGGAAAAGTAATCAAAGTACATTTTTCAGAAAACTGAGGTTCACAAGCTGCCGCTAAGCTCTTGTACTCAGTTGGTACACGATCTTTAATAATATGTGCTTCAATGCTTCTAATTATGCGAAATTTCATATCGACTGCTAACGCCCGCATAAACTGCGGAACATGTTGGACGCTTTTTTGCGTCATTTTCTTTTAAGCAAAAAATCGGACAATGTAGGGCGTCAGATTTAATGCGCTTGTTAAACTTATAATCGGGTTTGATCATCTTTCGCTGTTAGCTTCTCAGAATGCTTGATGATTTCTGTGGGAAGTCCAGTGGTGCAGTACAAAAGCCTAACAAACAGAAATCCACATACTTTGCCTAATTTGACAGTAACGTATTAGACCATCAGATCTAACACGTTTCTGTCTAACAACGAGTTTACCCGATCGTCCGCTTATAGCTCAAAGCCGCCCTTAAAAAACCAAAGATGCCAATAACTACTAAGTTGAAGTGTTAGTAAAACAGTAATTTTAATAACTACACATAAAAAAGCGAGTAAATATAAATCTACTCGCTTTATAATTTCGACAGCTTACTGATCTGACTCCATAAAAGTAGACACCTATTTAGGAGTCAGTTCTCATGAAAGTAAAAGCGTTTCGTAAACATACAGAGGAATTTAAAAGAAAAGTGGTGCAGGAGTCATTAGACTCACACGGTACCGTTAAAATGACCGCTAATAAATACGGTATTCATCCCGATATGCTGTCAAGTTGGAGAAGTAAAATGACCTCAAGAAAAGAGCCTAAGCCACTTAAAAACCATGGTCCAGAAAAGTCATATAAAGACCTTGAACGTCAAGTTCGTAACCTTGAAAAGCAGCTTGAGGACGTACAGTTGGAGAACGACGTACTAAAAAAGGCGAGGGCCTACTTCGACAGTCTAAAAGAATAAGGTTTCAATATATTCATAAGACCACGACGGTGAAGAAAACAGTAAGCAAGTTATGTAAGTTATTATCTGTTTCTAAGGCTGGGTATTACAAATGGTTGAAACAGTCGTCGAATCCAGTTGAAAGAAAAAATGATTTTTTACTTCAGTTTTTAATAAAAAGAAGTAATGAAGAGCACTGCATACCTGGTTACAGAAAATTGTGGCAAGCCGCCATAGCCGACGGATATGATTGCAGTAAAGGCCGAGTGCAGCGTTTATTACAAAGCGTAGGTTATCGCTCTAAATCAGGTAAGCGTCGCTACACCAGTGGTAATAAAAAGCAGGGTTTTATAACGACAGAGAATCTACTTGCTCGTCAATTTGATGTTGAAGAGCCTAATAGTGTATGGGTATCGGATATAACTCAGGTGCGCTGTAAAGAAGGCTGGCAGTACTTATGTGTCATTTTAGATTTATACTCACGCAAAGTTGTGGGCTGGGCAACAAGTCGAATTAATAATGCGGTTTTAGTGATTAAAACACTAAAGAAGGCTTGGAATGTGCGCAAGCCGAACGGGCAACGTTTACTGTTTCATTCAGATCAAGGGAGCCAGTATCGAGCTAAAGAGACTATATCGTGGTTGAACAAGCGAGGTGTAACGATTAGCATGTCGAGAAAGGGGAACTGCTGGGATAATGCCTGTTCAGAAAGTTTTTTTGCTCAGTACAAAAAAGAATGGATGAGTAATCTAAATGAACTGAGTCGTAGCGAAATGACAATACAAAGTCGTTTTTATATTGAGAATTACTACAACTCAGTGCGAATGCATGGGACGATTGGAAATGTTAGCCCCATACAATATGAATCAATGAATTAAAACCCCGTGTCTACTTTATCGGGGTCAGATCAGACAGCTTACAGCTTACAGCTTACAGCTGACAGCTCAAGCATCACTCGTAATCGTATCTATCAGCTCACCAAGCACTGCTTCGGCTTTACTGGTTTCTACTTGGCAGGTGCCGGCGTTTAAGTGGCCGCCACCGCCGTATTTAAGACATAACTCGCCCACATTGGTGTTTGAGCTGCGGTTAGTGATTGATTTACCAATGGCAAATACTACGTTTTGTTTTTTAAGGCCCCACATTTTGTGAATTGATATATTGCAGTCTGGGTACATGGCGTAAATTACAAAACGGTTGGTGGCGTAAATGGTTTCTTCTTGAGTTAAATCTAGCACCACGAGGTTTTTATGCACGGTTGCGCATTGTGCTATTTGCTCTTTGGCCTTTTCGTTATGCTCGTTATAAAGCGCAACACGTTCGGCTACGTCTTCCATTTTTAAAATATCTTCAATGCTTTGATCTTTACAGGCATCAATTAGCTTCATCATTAATTGGTAGTTTGAAATTTTAAACTCGCGGAAGCGGCCAAGGCCTGTGCGTGCATCCATGATAAAGTTCATTAATACCCAGTCTGTTGGGTTGAGTATTTCGTCTTCTGAGAACTGCGCTGCATCGCCTTTATCTACGGCTTCCATCATGTCTGTGCTGATGTTTGGAAATTTTTCTGCGCCGCCATAATAATCATAAACAACGCGTGCAGCAGAAGGGGCTTTAGGGTCAATTACGTGGTTTTTAATATCGCTTGCGTTACGTACGGTTTCGCTTAAGTGATGGTCAAATGCAATGTGACAGCCAGCAACGTAGGGTAGGTTAGTGGTAATGTCGTTTGCAGTTATGTCTATTTTGCCATCTTGCATGTCTTTTGGGTGTACAAATAAAATGTCATCAATTAGGTCTAAGTCTTTGAGCAGTACGGCACATACTAAGCCGTCGAAATCGCTGCGGGTGACTAGTCTAAATTTATTATTGGGCATAGCTTTTCCATCTTGTTGTGATTGAGTGATCAAATAAGTGTAACAGCTAAAATAATTTTTGAGAGGTTATAGCGATCGAATTAAAAATTTAGTCATTCTAACGTGCTAAATAAAGCGTAAACGGCGTTATAAATTTTTAAGTAGAACAAATGCCTATCGAAAATTATGCCTGTGTTATTACTCTGTTTATCTGTTGCTATCAATACCTCATAATTTAATACAATGGGTATTAGCGTTAAAAAAGCGCATAAAAAAGCCAAAACAACTGTTTTGGCTTTTTGTTAGCAAGTATGTATTTGTTTTATTGCTGTATAAAAGTTAAGCGCCTGGTCCGCATTCCATACAGCTGTTAATAATATCTGGGCCAAATTTAAGTCTGGCATTTAAATCGCGTAGGGCAGTGCGTAAACCTTCTTCAATTACTGGGTGGTAAAATGGCATATCCAGCATTTCTGGTACGGTCATTTTGTTTTGCACAGCCCATGCTAATAAATGAGCAAGGTGTTCGGCTTGTGGGCCAATAAATTCTGCACCTAAAAATAAGCCTGTGCCTTGCTCTGCGTAAACGCGCATGTGGCCTTTATTTTTAAGCATTACTCGGCTGCGGCCTTGGTTTTCAAAGCTCACTTCGCCTACTTCAAAGCAACCACATTCACCTAGGCGGTCTGTAATTTGTTTGTAGCTGTCGCCTACCATTGCTATTTGTGGGTCACTAAACACTGCGGCAATTTTAGCGCGGCGAAGGCCAATGCGTACATCGGGGAAGCGCCCAGCATTTTGTCCGGCAATGGTGCCTTGATCAGATGCTTCGTGTAGCAGAGGGATCATATTGCTGGCATCGCCCGCTATAAATATATTTGGGTTACCACATTGCATTGTGTGCGGGTCGGCGTGTGGCACACCGCGCTCATCAAGCTCTATGCCGGTATTTTCTAAACCTAGCTTGTCTACGTTGGGTACTCGGCCTGTGGCTGCAAGTACGTAGTCAAATTGCTCGGTGTGTTTAGCACCGTCTTTATCGGTGTAAGTAAGCTGGGCTTTATCGCCAACTTGCATCATGTCAGATACGTTTGAGTCGGTATCTACAAAAAATTCTTCAGCAAAAACAGTGTTTGCATAGTCTTTAATTACTGGGTCGGTAAGTGGGCCAATTGCGCCGCCAACACCAAATAATTTTACGTTTACGCCTAAGCGGCTAAGTGCTTGGCCAATTTCTAGGCCTATTACGCCTGGGCCAAATACAGCCACTGACTCTGGTAGGTCGTCCCAGTTAAATACATCGTCGTTTATAATAAGTTTGTCGCCAAAGTTATTAAACACGCCTGGGTATGATGGGCGCGAACCGGTGGCAATTACAAAACGTTTAGCAGTTATAATAATATCATCGTCAATTTGTACGCGGTTGGCGTCTAAAAACTTGGCGTAGCCACGAATTTTATCTTCATCAGGAATGTCGTCTACGGCTTCTACTACGAATCCTGCAAAGCGGTCTCGTTCGCTTTTAACACGTGCCATAACTGCTTTGCCGTCTATTCGTGGCTTTGAGCTATGTACACCAAATGCAGGTGCCATTTCAATTGAATGCGCGGCTTCGGCTGCGGCAATAAGTAATTTACTTGGCATACAACCAACGCGTGCACAGGTAGTACCGTATGGGCCTGATTCAATCATTAAAACGTTAGGGGTGAATTGTTTTGCGTTACGGTATGCGCTTAAGCCTGCAGTACCTGCACCTATAACAACAACATCGGTTTGTAATTCTTTCATAGTGGTATCCTTTATTATTTTCAATCTGAGCGATGAGATTGATATAGAGGGGCGCGTACGCCCCTGCTATTTTTTTACTTAATTAAGCAAAGTATTTTTCTAAATCGTCTGAGCCGCCAATGTGTTGTCCACCAATAAATATTTGTGGAACAGTGTCACGGCCAGAAATTGCTTTAAGGCTTGTTAATGTAGCGCCTGCACCCATAACAACTTCTTCAAATGCGTAGCCTTTTTCTGTTAGTAGCTCTTTTGCTTTTTTACAGAAAGGGCAACCAGGCTTAGAAAATACGGTTACTGGCTCTGGCTTAGTTTGTTTAGGGTTGATGTAGTCAAGCATTGTGTCTGCATCAGAAACTTCAAACGGGTCGCCTGGTAAATCTGGTTCAATGAACATTTTGTCGATAACGCCATCTTTAACTAGCATAGAGTATCTCCAGCTGCGCTTACCAAAGCCTAAATCGTTTTTATCTACTAACATGCCCATGCCGTCAGTGAATTCGCCGTTGCCATCAGGTAATAATGTAATGTTTTGCGCTTCTTGATGCTCTGCCCATGCGTTCATTACAAATGTATCGTTTACTGATACACATACAATTTCATCAACGCCATTTTGCTTAAGTACACCGGCTAACTCGTTGTAGCGTGGTAAGTGAGTTGATGAACAGGTTGGTGTAAATGCGCCCGGTAGTGAAAACACAACAACGGTTCTGCCTGTAAAAATTTCGTCTGTGGTTACTGATTTCCATTCGTCGTTTTGACGTGTTGCAAATGTAACGCTTGGGATTGTTTGACCTTCAATATTCTTTAACATAGTTTGTTCCTCTTGATTTGTTGGAGCCATTATGGCGAGAATTTAAATATAGTTCCAATCGTTTGTTTGTATTAAACTAATAGGTATAGCCTATCAGGTGGAGATGAATTTGAACTTAAAAGATTTAGAGTATGTAAAAGCAATAGCGCACCACAAGCATTTTCGCAAAGCGGCCGATGCCTGTTTTGTTAGCCAGCCTACACTAAGTGGGCAAGTAAAAAAGCTTGAGCAAGAGCTTAATGTTGTTTTATTTGACCGCTCAACTAAGCAAGTTACATTAACAGCGCAAGGTGAACGTTTGTTGACACAAATAAACGTTATTTTAGAGCAAACAGAAATCTTAAAAGAGCTGGCGGCTACTTCAAACGGGCCGCTACAAGGTAAGCTAAGAATTGGTATTATTCCTACTATTGCGCCGTACTTACTCAGCGCTTTACTGACCTCTATGAAAGCGGCCTTTAGCGAGAGCCACTTTTCGTTTATAGAAATGCAAACAGCGACTATGCTAGAGGCGCTTGATAACGGCGAGCTCGACTTTGCAGTTTTGGCCGATGTTCCCGAGCTTAAAAACTACCATACGGTTAATGTGTACAAAGAAGACTTTATGGTTGCTGTTTCAACCGATAACCCGTTATCTAATCGTAAAAAAGTAGCGCTAAGCGATTTACAAAGTTGTAGCCTATTAATGTTAAGTGATGGCCATTGCTTTAAAGATCAAGCCCAAAAGTTTTGTTTTGCTGCGGGAGTGGATGTGTCAAACCAATATCAGGGCAATAGTTTAGAGACTTTATTGGCGCTGGTGGCGATAGATGACGGGGTGACATTTGTGCCCAAGCTTGCGTGTACACAGCGTGTAGGGATTAATTATTTAGCTATTTTTCCTAATCAGCAACGTAATGTGGTATTTGCTTGCAGAAAACACTACCCGCGTTTGGCGGGCGTTGAGCAATTAGCCCAGTGGTTGGCAGAGCACCCAAATTTAAAGCGGGCGCTTATTTAGCGTTCTTGGCTTGCAACTTCTACCACATCGTTTATTTGTACCCCAGGCAAAGGCTTGTCGTTAAGGCTTACAGCAATGGCGCTTTGTTTATAAAGTTGCTCAACCACAATGGTGTTAAGCGTGGTGATGGTATGCGGCATAGTATTGCCTTGTGCATCGGTTAAGTAGTTATGGTGCGCAATGCTTAATAGTTGGCCTTTTTTAAGGCCATGATCTTTGCCTAGGTTTATCACCAATTTATTGTTTTCCATGTGCATTATTTTTCCTTTAGTAGGAAAACACGCCATAGCCGCTTGTATATCGTAACTGACCGTTTGATTTATATCGCTAATACTTTGCCCAAAAGGTGATTGCCAAAACCTATCACTATTTACATCAACTATGGCTGTTTTTTCAAATGGCCATACAGCTTGGGTATGATAGCTGTTTTGCCATAATTGTTCGTACGTGGTGCCATCTAACAACATAAACTCAATAGCGTAGCTGCGCTGGTAGGTTTCGTCTTGCCAAAAGGCGTAGTCGTTGTTGAGTTTATCGCTTGGCGCTAAATTGGTTATTTGGCTTAATAAAACATATTGCGCGTTGCTTCTGGCTGAAAGCTCTTCTAGTTGTGCATTTGAGTAGTCGTGCTGCTGATTAAAGTAATTGTCTACATTAATTGCTTTATTGTAGTAAGCAACGGGCAGGGCGCTCATTTTTGTGCTTTGCAAAGCGCTAAATAACTTTTTACTAATGGTTTTATTTACGTCAAATATTTGACCCATTAAGGCATGTTCACGATGAACAAGCTGGCTTTGGGTTACAGCAACAAATTTATTAAAGCTACTTTGTGGGCATTGCTCTGTTTGGGCAAATACATCAAGCCTAAGCGTAATGGCAAATTGTTGATTTTGGCGTTGCTCGCTCACCAGCTCTATTTTTTGTATTTCGCCGTGGCTACTAATTTTTAGCTGATCTTGCGTTAGCACGCCATCTACCAAGGTTTGTACCGAGCTAACCCGGGCGCCAGAAAACACTAATGCTTGTGTAATTGCATCTTTAATCGCGGCCGATTTAGCACTGCTTATGTCGCCATTTTGTATTTGTGCATGGCCGGTAGATTCAAACCATTGTGCGTAAGTACTGGCAGAAAACGTTAATAATGCAGCGCTAGTAACACCTGCAAATAGTGATGATAAAAACGTGTTCATACTGGTACTCCACATAAAATTAGTTAATTACGCTTTAGCTAAGCAAGGACTGCACCAATATGAGGACTTTATAACAAATGGCATTAAACCTGCATTTATTTGCGCAATTACTTTAAAGGGTGCAAATAAATGCGTGCAATTATATTACTTACTTTAGCAGGCCTTGGCCTTGCCGGTTGCAGCAACGTGTTTGATAAACATGTTGAGTACAAATATGTAGAGCCAAATAATTATCCCATACTTAAAGCGGTTGGTTATGCACCTATTAGCTTGCAGCAAGGGGCTAATAAATCACAAAAGCAATTAATGGCAATTAAGGCCTCTAAGCTTGAGGCGTACCGTGAACTGACTGAGCAAGTTTATGGGCAAAAAATTACAGCGGGCACGTCTGTAGCAGGTGCTATCGCTCAAAACGATTACATGGAAAGTAAAGTGCAGGGCATAATTAAAGGTGCGCAAATTATTAAAACTTACTCAGTTGACGATGTATACGTTACCGAGCTTGAGCTAAACATGAAGCGCGTGCACGACTTATACATAGGTGAAATTAAGCCGCGTGAAGTTAAAAAAGTGACCTACTACTAAGTAACTGGCCAGTACTTTAAATAGTAAAGCTATATTAAGCTGCTATTTTGGCAGCTGGTTTTAGTGTTAAACGCGTCGAATATATTCGTACAGCAATACATAACTTTGCTATTTACGGGAGCGTTTTTCTGTAAATCTAGGGTTTGATAAATCAGCTTTAAATACAACGATGATTCAATATGTTAGTTAATGTATTAAGCAATGTTGAAATGGCCGAGTTAAAATTTAAATCTAGTAAAAAAACACATACAAAATATCTCATCCTTTTATATTGAGTGCTATGCTGTTGTTACGAATAATATTTGAACAAGTAGTGTAGCGTTTGGTATATGTTTTTAATTTTTCTTTTTTTGGGCTGTGAATGACACTTAGACCCACTCTTTCCTCAAATAAGCTATTTTTTTGGTGCAAAAGCAATTTGCGCTATTTACTGCTATTTTTTTTACTTTCAAGCGGCGTGTTTGCGAGCCGTTTAACTATTCAATTTAATACCTTTATAGAATTAATGGGGCAAAAATATGGCCCTGCGCGAGTCACTGTAGCGCGTAATTGGCAAACTATGCTGGTGCGCACCCAAAATAAACCAGAATAACAACAAATTTTAATTGTCAACGACTTTTTTGCACGCAATCTTCGATACCAAACCGATATACAGCTTTGGAAGCAAAACGACTATTGGGCTACGCCATTAGAAACCCTTGGCCGTGGTTTAGGTGATTGTGAAGATTATGCCATTGCTAAATACATTAGTTTACGCGCCTTAGGCGTAAGCGACGACAAGCTTAGGCTTATATATGTAAAAGCTAAGCTTGCTGGTACAAACAAAACACAAGCACACATGGTATTAGGCTACTTTGCTACGCCTAATGCTCAGCCGCTTATTTTAGATAGTTTAATAACAAAAGTGTTACCTGCAGCAAAACGCGTTGATTTAAGCCCGGTATTTAGTTTTAACAGCCAAGGTTTATGGGCAAATAACTCGACTAAAAGTGTAGCCAGCCCGACAGCAAGGCTATCGCGTTGGCGTAAAATTTTGGAGCAGACATCACAAGAAGGGATTATGTGGTAATGGCGTCATTTTCCTTATTTAAGTTTTTCAAAAAAAGAAAAATCACTCTTAGGCAAGAGCTGTGGATCACCTTGCTGGTGGTGATTTTTGTTGGCTTTATAAGTAGCGTGTTAATAAGTACTAACTCTGCTAGAAACTATTTTTCTACGCAGCTGTATTTAAAAAATGTTGATAATGCCAGCTCTTTAGCGCTGATGATTAGTCAGCTTGAAAAAGACCCTGTAGAGCTTGAGCTGTTAGTGTCGGCCACTTTTGATACCGGTCACTACAAACGCATAGAACTGCAAGACCCAAATGGTGAGGTTATTGTAAAGCGCGTATTTACCGACACGTTAGAAAATACCGCACCAGCTTGGTTTAGAGCGGTATATGGGCTTAATGTACAGCCAGGTGTAGGGCAGGTTAACAACGGTTGGCAGCAATTTGGCACTTTATTTGTTGAAAGCCACAGCCAATATGCTGAGCAAGCATTGTGGGAAAGCGCCCTTAAACTGTTTTTTAGCTTTTTAGTGGTGGCCTTTTTTGCCTGTGCCATAAGTGCGTATTTATTACGTAGAATTTTAACGCCACTTGATGATGTGGTGTACCAAGCAAACGCCTTTGGCGATAAGCGTTTTATTAAATCAAAAGTGCCAAAAACCTTTGAGTTTGCTCGCCTTGTGCAGTCGATGAATTTATTATCGACACGGTTTAGTCGCATTATAAAAGAAGATAATAAACGCTTAGAGGAGTTGCGTTTTAAAGCCCAGCACGATGAGCTAACAGGGCTTGCCAATCGAGAGTATTTTAGTGCCACATTAGAGGCTCATTTACAAAAAGTGAAAGATCATGCCCATGGTGCTTTGTTTTTATTTAGGGTGGTTAATTTAGATAAAATAAGTGAATCGATTAGCCGTGTAGAAATGGTTAACTTTTTACGCCGTTTTTCTCAGGTGTTAACACAGTTTTTAGAGTCGAACCAGGCGCACTTTTCAGAAAACTATATTGCGCGTATTGGACTTCCCAGCTTTTACTAGACAGTTTCTAACTCAGAAAAATACGCTTCCTCAAACTTAGCAGGTGAAACACCGCCTGTATGCGAGTGACGTTTTTTCGGATTGTAAAACATTTCTATAAAATTAAATATCTCTGCTTTCGCATCTTCCCTTGTCGAATATATCTTACGCTTAACTATTCGCTTTTTAATCGTCGCAAAAAAGCTTTCAGCAACTGCATTATCGTGACAATTCCCAGCTCGACTCATTGAGGGTACAAGGTTATGTTCTTTCATAAAGGCTAAGTAATCAGCGCTACCATACTGGCTTCCTTGATCACTATGTACCATTACGTCAGCTTTGGGTTGGCGCTGATAAACTGCCATGAGCAATGCTTTAATTACTAAGTGCTTGTCCATGTTTTTATCCATCGACCAGCCTACGATGCGCCTAGAGAATAAATCCATGACAGTTGCTACATACAAGAATCCTTCATAGGTTCTCACATAAGTAATATCACTTACCCAAGTTTGATTCGGCGCAGGAGGATTAAACTGACGAGCTAGCAAGTTATCTGCAATGCGCGATGTTTTACCGCCTTTAATATGGCGACGTTTATACCCTATTTGCGCTTTGAGTTTATGTTGGCGCATGATCTTAGCTACGCGATTAACACTACATTTTTCACCAGCTTCACGTAAATCTGCGTGTATCCAAGGACTACCGTAAGTGCCACCACTGGCAACGTAAAACTCTCTAATAAGCTTAAGCAAACGATTATCTTCGATTGCTCTGTCACTCAATGGCTTCTTTAACCACGCATAAAAGCCACTGCGGTGTAGCTTAAAGAGTTTACACATCGCAGCAATAGAAAACTCATTTTGATGCTCACGAATAAAAGCGTACTTTACTCGGGGTTGCTGGCAAAGTACCTTGCGGCCTTTTTTAGAATGTCGCGTTCCTCCGTGACACGTTTTAGCTCGGCCTCAAGTTTGGCGATCCTTAGTTGTTCATCTGATGATTTGGTTTGTTTGGGTTTCTCTGATAACTGGCTTCGCCAGTGATATAACGTTTTGGTACAAATATCTAATCGTTCTGATACTTCAGCAACTGAATAACCACGTTCAGTTATTTGTTTAACTGCTTCTATTTTAAATTCTTGGGTATACCGTTTGCCTTTGCTCATAAAACACCTCTAATTAGAAGTTACAATGTAACTCATTGGGTGTCTAGCAAACTATGGGAAGTCCAATTGTGCCTTCGTTCGTATTAGGACAGCTAGTATCTTTATCTGGTACTTCCGATTTAGGTGAAGGTAAAACAGTTACCGTTAATTTAGAATTAGCAGGTGATTTGGCTAACTTAACTTACGATGTAACCACCGATGCCAATGGTGATTGGGAGTTATTAGGCCTAGCGGTTAATATTATTGGCCTATCAATTGTTGAAGCCTCTGCAACTGATGAAGCGGGTAACACCACCACTATTACGACGGCAGATGTAGATGCTTCAACGCCGTTACTTAATGCGGTGGTTGACTTTGTAGCTGGCGAGGGTTTACCAGTAATTAGCGGTACGACCGACCAAGCCCCAGGCACCGAAGTGCTAGTTAGAGTGGTAGATAGCGATAACATAGCACAAGATTTGCTTGCCATAGTGCAGGCAGATAATTCATGGACTGTACAGGTTCCTCAATCACTTGCTGAGGGCGTGTTTACTGTAACTGTAAATGTATTAAGTGAAGTCGGGATCACAGCTACACAGCTGCTAAGCAGTGTAGTAGATACCATCTCGCCAACGCTTAATTTGCAAGTGATTGGTACAACGTCAGATTCTACTCCAATTATTCAAGGAACCAGTGATTTAATTAATGGAGTGGTAGAGATTCAGCTGGACGGAGGCTCAGTACTAACAACAACAGTGAATGCAGCAGGGCTATTTTCACTGGAGGTTGATGCGCTGACTGAAGGGCAGCATGTTGCCAACGTGAGTATCACTGATGATGCCGGAAATGTAGTAACACAAACGCTCGAGTTTGTTGTTGATACGTTAGTGCCTGTGGTAGATATTTTACCGTTGAGCATCAGCAATACTGACATTTTAACTATTTCTGGTACTTCTGAAGAAGCTCAAGGCACAGACATTGATGTAACTGTGATAGATAGTAACGGCAACGCAACAGTATTTGATGCCCTTGTTGGTAGCGACGGCACGTGGTCATTAGTAACCACTAGCCTACCTGATGGTATATATAGTGTATTCGCAAGTATTACTGATGCTGCGGGTAATCTAGGCCAGTCTGCTACTGAGCAAGTGACGATTGATACCATACCGCCATCGTTAGAAATAGACGCCTTTGGTGTACTTAATACATTAACGCCTACTATTACTGGCACCAGTGACGAAGAAACCGGTAGCTTAATCACGGTTAATATTACCGACTCTGCTAACACACTTTATGAAGTTACTACAACAGTATTAGGAGATGGCACGTGGCTTGTTGTTGCACCTTTACTTGCTGAGGGCGATTTAACCGTCGAGGCTATTAGTATTGATGATGCAGGAAATATAGCAACAGTGACACAAACGGGCACCGTTAGCACCACTTTACCGGGCCTATTAATTAACCCAATAATAGATACAAGCGATACAACTCCTACGATTAGTGGTACTACCGATGTAATAAACGGTAATGTAGAAGTTGTTATTACAGATAGCAGTGGTAATGCAACAACCTACAATACTCAAGCTATTTCTGGTGTATGGACATTAATACCCACCACACCATTAGCTGAAGGCGCGTTTACGGGTGATGCGACAGTCGAAAACTTAGGGCTTACTAGTTCTACAAGCCTAGGTGGTATTGTTGATTTAACACCGCCAACAATTGAGGTTGACCAGTTATCCGTTACTAATAATCCGCTACCAACCATTACAGGTATAAGTGATGCACCAGCAGGTACAACACTGAGCGTGGTTATTACTGATGCTAATAACGGTTCACAAACACTTACTGCCCAAGTTGCAGGCAATGGCACATGGTCAGTAACAGCGACTACTCCATTAAGTGAAGGTAGCTTTAGTGCAACAGCATCAATAAGTGATACTGCGGGTAACTCCTCTAGCGATACAATGGTGTCAAGCACAGACTACACTGCACCAACTGTAGTCATAGATCCAATTGTTGTAGGTCAAGATACTACGCCTACTGTTACAGGGTCAGTAACTGGAAGCTTTGAAGGCGCGTTAGTAATCGTTATGTTTACTGATTCAGCGGGTGCCACTCACAATGTTCAAACAACAGTTGGACCTGATGGAAGTTGGAGTGTGACCTCTGCAGAAGTACTTCCTGAGGGTAATTACAGCGTAGATGTAAGCATTGCTGATAGCGCAGGTAATACAGGTACACAATCAACAAGTAGCGCAATTGACTCAGGTATTACAATTGACTCGGGGTTAGAACTAACAGCAGATCAAAACCCACTTGTTACGGGGACTGCGGGCGCTGGTGAAACTATATTAGTCACCTTTAGCGGTGCAACAGAAGTCACTAAACAGGTAACTGCTAACGGATCAGGTGTATGGAGTGCCTCACCGGATACGGGGTTAGCTGATTGGGCTTATACTGTATCAGCGGTAGCAACTGATGCATCAGGCAATACAATCTCAAGCGGTAGCCTCTCTGGATTGATTATAGATACCACGCCAATAGGTTTTGTGGTTACTGATTTTAGTTCAGGAGTATTAGGAATTTTATTTCCATCAGTTGAAGGGACAACAGAGCCAGATACTGAAGTATACATTATTGGCTCTTCGTTATTGGGCGTTGACTTACTCGGTCTAGATTTAGATGTATTAGAACTATCAAGTAGCTTTACTTCAGATAATAATGGAGATTGGGGAGGGGTATTAAACTTAGCCAACCTAAACATTGGTGGAGGGGAGCAATACTATTTTGTTACTGTTGATGAGGCAGGAAACTACTTAATCAAAAATACGGATAATGTGATAGAGGAGTCCGGAAATATGTATACCTCACAATCTAGCTCAGGTGCTGGCGACACTATGCCGGCGTCATTTAGCGAAGAGTCAGCATTGGGTGATACGCAAAATGAAGGTCTGTTGAGCACCGAAACCACCAACTTAGCAAACGCAGGGGCCATGGCAAGTTCATCAGAGCAAGTTGTACAAGTGAGTGAAACAGAGCCACTTAATATAAACGATGTAATTATTGACTCTGAAACCGAGCAACTCGTTGCTCTTAATACTTTGATTGACGATGAAGGCTCTGCAATTGCTTATAGCCCTGCACAAAGTGGCGGAAGTACCGATGAAGCTGCGCCAGCAGTTGATGTTCAAAATCAATCAGAGGAAATGATTAAACACTTAATTGAAAATGGTAATAACCAAACAGATATTTAAATCAGTAACCCACTTCAGTTAAATAACTGAAGTGGGTTTCTAAAACTCACTTAATCAAAAGTGTGGTTATTATTTTGTGCTAAGTAGTAAACCTAAAAAAGCCCTTATTGAGACTTCAATAAGGGCTTTTTTAATAAATTAGGATAGATAAAAGCAGTTAAGCTTTTAGGTTACGAACTAACTTGTTATCTGTATTTACTACGCTACCGCCTTGGTCGTAAGTCATACTAGTTGGGGCGCCAATTAAAATATCTTTTAATTGTTTTACACTTAAGTGTGCTTGGCGGGCAGCATGTGAGTTTACTTTATTTTGTTTTTGGCACTGCGCTAACTGCGCTTTAACTTGCGCTACTCGTTCAGTCACGTCAGGGGCATTTTCATCATTTGCAGCAAAAAGTTTATTCAACTCTTTATCGAGCTGCGTAAGCTTAGTTAAAAAAGACATTTTTTGTTGGGCAAGTTCTTTTAAACCTTCACCTCTGCGAGAGGCAATAATACTAAGCTCTTCGTTTAATAACGCATATAATGAATCCAAGCATTTAACTTGTTCATTTAATTTAACGCTAATTAAACTATTGTGATCAGCCATATACGTTAAACTCAAAATCAGCTAAGTTTTTAGTCAGCTTTTCAGCATCAATTTGGTATTTACCTTCGGTAATCGCTTTTTTAAGCTCAGCGACCTTTTCACTATCAAAGCCAGATGATTGCTGTGCTTTATCTTGCAGTGTTTTTAACTGCTGTGCTTGCGGCGTCAGGCTCACTGAATCGCTCGCCGCTTTAGGCGAAGGAGTCTGTGTTGTTTGTGTACTTGCAGCGTTATCTTTTTTAATATCAACTTGTTGCTGTTTTGCGTTTGTAAGCGCATTAGCTTGTTGATTACTGCCATTAACTTGATTAACCATAATAATAAACCTGTATATTACCCAACTTATGCCAAGTTATCGGCATATACATAGGATACTTTAGTATAAATCGAAATTAAATATTTACTTGCACAGACTCTACACCATCTACGCGTGCATTCAAAATTTTACCGGATTTTTTATTCTTGATCTGTACTTGCTCACCAAGGGTGCCATCTTCAAGTGCTATCCCCGTGGTTTTTATTCTAAGTCCTTTAATACTCGCATAAATATTAACAGCGTCGCCTTTGCAAACCATACAAATTTGGTTAAGCAAAACCGGCATACCGCTTCTTATATTTCGCTTACTGCGGCTGCCAATAAGCATTAAAGGGTCATCTAAATATTGTACCCTAACAAACTGCGAAGGCTTCATTTGTACGCTTAAATGAGACTTAGTAATAACTTCACCACGGGCTAGATTTGCCGTGGCAACCACAACGGGCGCCATTTTAACTATTCTTACATGGACATATTGAGTCCAGCTTTGCGCATCGTTACATTTTATTTGTACAGTCACCTGGCGGGTAAATGGCGGCTCATTTGGCACGACTAATTCTGGCTCGTTTTCGCATACTCTATCAGGAATGCGGCTATCGAGGGCAAGCGCGGTAATCTCCACATTTTTTTCAAGTGGCACGGTAACTTGCTCTGCAATATGAGAAATTGCTATTTCTTGTAATAAATCTTTACTAAACACTTTTGCATGCAAAGGTGTTGCTAAGCAGAGGCTAGCAAGAAAATAAAAAACACTGTATCTTCTGACTTTTTTTAACAAACTCATAATGTTTCGACTATGCTTATGGTTTCAAACAGGGTATAAATATTTTGCGTCAAAAAGTAGACGCTCCCGCGATGTTATGTAGCTTTATAAACAGAAAGCAATTATCGTTCCGCATTATTTGTTTTCTTTAGGAGATTTGAATGGCAGGCATTTTAGACTCAGTAAACCAACGCACCCAGTTGGTTGGGCAGAACCGCCTAGAATTACTATTATTTAAGCTCAGAGGGCGTCAGCGTTTTGGGATCAATGTATTTAAAGTAAGAGAAGTACTGCAATGTCCTCCTTTAACGAGTATGCCTAAATCAAATGCATACATTCGGGGTGTGGCGCATATTCGTGGTCAAACTATTTCAGTTATCGACTTATCAATGGCCGTAGGCGGCCGACCTATTGAAAATGTTAAAGACAGCTTCATTATAATTGCAGAATACAATCGTTCTGTGCAGGGCTTTTTAGTTGGCGGCGTTGAGCGAATTGTTAACATGAACTGGGAAAAAATAATGCCACCTCCGTCAGGAGCAGGGCGTTACTCTTATTTAACTGCCGTTACCGAGATTGAAAACGAATTGGTCGAAATTCTCGATGTAGAAAAAATCTTAAACGAAATTTGTCCAGTAAATACCGAGGTTAGTGCCGACCTTGCTGCCGATAGTGCAATACAAAAAGATTTAGGCGAGCGCATTGTATTTATTGCCGACGATTCAGCTGTTGCACGTAACCAAGTAAAAAGAGCACTTGAGCCACTTGGCGTGCAAACTGAGCTTGCAAAAAATGGTAAAGAGGCTTTAGTTAGGCTTAAAGAAATAGCCGAGCTTGATTGTAAAAATGATATTACTGAGCGTGTAGGTTTACTTATCTCTGATGTTGAAATGCCTGAAATGGACGGCTATACATTAACAGCAGAAATTAAAGCAGATCCAAAATTAGCGCCTCTACATGTTATTTTACACACTTCTTTGAGTGGGGTGTTTAATCAGGCGATGATCGAAAAAGTAGGCGCGGATGACTTTATAGCAAAATTTAACCCTGATGAATTGGCAACAGCAGTTAAAAAATGGGTTCATTGCGACTAAACAACAATAGGTGTTATTAATTTGAATAATAAAGATTTGCAGCAAAGTGACTACGATCAGTTTCGCTCATTTTTAGAGCAACAATGTGGTATTGTGCTAGGCGAAAACAAGCAGTATTTAGTAAAAAGTAGGCTTGCGCCGCTTATGGCTCGTTTTAATGTTGAATCTTTATCACAATTAGTGAGTAAAACGCTTGGCCCTCATGAGCGGCAACTTAGAGCCGCTGTAGTTGATGCCATGACCACTAACGAAACCTTGTGGTTTAGGGATCAATACCCATTTGAGCTTTTAAAAAATAAACTGTTTCCAGAGTTTAAAGACGCCCGCCGACCATTAAAAATTTGGTCAGCGGCCAGCTCTTCAGGCCAAGAACCATACTCTATTGCCATGTCTGTTGCTGAGTTTCAGGCCAAGCAACCGGGCGTGTTGCGTATGGGGGCTCAAATTATTGGTACTGATATTTCTAACACAATGCTCGATATGTGTAAAAACGCTGAATATGATGCGTTGGCATTAGCGCGAGGCCTATCAGCAGAGCGCCGTAAAAAGTACTTTATGGATAGCGGCAACGGTATGGCAAAAGTTGTCGACTCAGTTAGAAAACAGGTGAGCTTTAGACATTTAAACTTGCTTGATTCTTACGCCTTAATGGGGAAGTTTGATATTATTTTTTGCCGCAATGTCCTGATTTATTTTTCACCAGAGGTTAAAGCAAAAATAATTGGTCAGTTTGCCCAAGCACTAAACCCAAAAGGGTATTTATTTTTAGGTGCGTCGGAGTCGATGACGGGCTTAAGTAATGAGTTTGATATGGTTCGTTGTAACCCTGGAATCATCTACCAAAAAAAATAATCCTATCACTTTGTTATTAAAAAACGACGTTCTTAGCGTCGTTTTTTTATTTAATAACAACCCTCTATAAAAAAATAACGTAACTAAAAACTACTGGCTTATAAATTGCTTTAACTTAAGCAAGTCAATTTTTTGGAGAACGTTATGGCTATCAGTTTTGATAAAGCATTAGGTGTGCACCCGCATGCAATGTTGATCCGCTCACAGCGGGCAGAAGTACTTGCCACAAATATAGCGAATGCTGATACGCCTGGCTATAAAGCAAAAGATATCGACTTTGCCTCAGCATTAAAAGCGGCAAGGTCAACTCAGCAAAGCGGCAATAGCATGGTTACTACCAATGAAAAACACATTGCTGGCGGTACTCGAAGTGTAGGTGGTTCTGAATTATTTCGCAATCCAAATCAAGGAGATACAGGCGATGGTAACTCAGTTGATATACAGGTGGAACGAAACTTGTATACACAGAATGCGATGGAGTATCAGGCAAGCCTGCAATTTTTAAGTAGTAAATTTAAGGGCCTGAATAAAGCGCTCGGTAGTCAAGGATAATAATTATGAGTTTATATAACGTTTTTGATATTTCAGGCAGTGGTATGAGTGCACAAAATGTTCGCTTAAATACCACCGCGAGTAATATTTCGAATGCTAATACAATTAGTTCATCCCAAGACAAAACTTACCGAGCACGCCAACCTGTATTTGCTGCCGAGCTGACGAAAGCGTCTGCCTCAGCCAGCAACCCTCAGGGCTCCGCTGTTGGTGTTAAAGTGCTGGGAATTGTTGAGAGTAACAAACCACTACAAATTGAATATAACCCTAATCACCCCAGTGCGGATGAAAATGGCTATATCTATAAACCCAACGTTAATGTTGTTGAGGAGATGGCAAATATGATCTCTGCTTCTCGCTCTTATCAAACAAACGTGCAAGTTGCCGATGCAGCTAAGCAAATGTTAAGCAAAACGCTGTTACTTGGGCAGCGATAACCGAGGGTAGGTTATGAGTAACGATATTAGTACTAGTTCATCTTTTTTGGACTCTATAACTTGGCAAGAGACCCAAGTAGCGACAACCACTGAAGAGAGCGATGCATTAACGCAGGAAGATTTTTTCTCGTTGCTAACTCAGCAGCTATCGTATCAAGATCCGAGTAATCCGGCTGATAACGATCAGATGATTGCGCAAATGACTAATTTTACCATGGCGCAAGGCATCACCGATTTAAACACAAATTTTGAGTCACTTGCCTCGTCAATGACCTCAAACTCTGCCTTACAAGCATCAACGCTGGTTGGTAAGCAAGCGCTTTTAGAATCTAATACGCTTGAGCTTGGCGAAAGCGGAGAGGCAAAAGGGTCTGCGGTTGCTGAAGAAGCCGTTGATAATTTAACAATTAAAGTCACAGATGCTTCTGGGCAACTGGTTAGAACTATCGATATGGGTTCGCAAGCAGCGGGTGCAGTGCGCTTTAGCTGGGATGGTAATAATGAATCCGGTGAGCGCCTACCAGAGGGCGAATACACTATTACTGCAGAGGGCAGTACCAACGGCGAGTTTTCAAGCTTACCGGTGGCAACATTCAAAAACATTGAAAGCGTTAATATCAATGGCTCTAGTGGCATTATTATTAACACTAAAGAGGGTGCGGTTAGGTTGACTGATGTCGCAGAGATCGCATAACCAATTAAAAAGTATTTCGCCTGCTAGCAGGCTATTAGATTAAAAGTTAGAGGTGAATTATGAGCTTTAATATCGCACTTACAGGCCTAGCTGCCGCTCAAAAAGACTTAGACGTAACAGCAAACAATATTGCTAATGTAAACACCACCGGTTTTAAAGAATCGCGTGCTGAATTTGCCGATGTATACGCTGCATCTGTTTTTAGTGCAGGTAAAACTAAAAACGGTGATGGTGTGCAAACAACCATGGTTGCACAGCAATTCCACCAAGGGTCACTGCAATTTACTAACAACTCATTAGACTTAGCGATTACCGGTGAAGGGTATTTTGCAATGACCGACGATATTTCGTCGCAAGATTTAACCTACACTCGTGCAGGTGCATTTAAGCTTAACCAAGATAACTTTATGGTTGATGCCAAAGGTAATTATTTACAAGCTTTTCCAGTAGACGAGTCATCAGGTGATACCACATCGGTAAGTCTAAGTACAACTAACCCAATTCAAATTCCTGATTCATCTGGTTCGCCTCGCGCAACCGAAAACGTATTTTTATCGTTCAACTTAGATGCAACAGCGGATGCAACAGGCCTCGATTTTGATCCGACATCGAACGGTACCTATAATTCGTCGACGTCTACTACTGTTTACGACTCATTAGGTGAACCACATATTCTGCAATACTTTTTTGTAAAAGAAGAAGATGCAGCTGCAGGTGGTACAGACAATAGCTGGGAAGTATACGCTACGCTTGATGGTAAAGTGGTAGACGGTACATCTGGTGCAGAGCAAACAACTACACCATATACACCTATTACCACACTTGGTTTTGATTCTAGCGGTTTACCCGCCACAACAGATGGTGTAGCAAATACTAACGCCACCACGTTTGATGAAATTAATTTACCGGCAGGTGCAGGTACTGGTTTATCGTCAATGCTTGATAACGGCGCAACATTCCCAAGTACAGGTATTGAGCTAAACTGGCGTGATGAAAACAACACAGCTGGCCGTATTCCAACTCAGTACTCAAGTGGCTTTGAAGTAAAAGCACTTGACCAAGATGGTTCTACAGTGGGTCGTTTAGCGGGCATTGATATTGGCACAGACGGTAAAATTGTTGCCTCATACAGCAATGGCGATTCAACCTACTTAGGCCAAGTTGCTATGGTTCGCTTTCCAAACTCTCAAGGCCTTTCGCAAGTAGGCGATACCAGCTGGAAGCAAAGTATAGACTCTGGTGAGCCAGTGGCCGGTGAAGCAGGCTCGGGTACTTTTGGTAGTATTAATTCATCCGCGCTTGAGCAATCAAATACCAACTTAACAAACGAATTAGTTGATTTGATTACCGCTCAACGTAACTACCAAGCAAACTCAAGAGCGCTTGAAGTTAACTCAACAATTCAGCAAAGTATTTTGCAGATTCGATAAGTTAACCTTATTTTTGGTTAAGATTTTAAGGCTGCATTTTTGCAGCCTTTTTTGTAGCTATGTAGCTAAAACTAGCGTAGCTGAACCGTTCAATACCTTCCTTATATTGCGTCAAATTTAACCTGGCATCTATTTTGCATTTATCAACTCAGAGATTTTTTATGTGAGTCGATGTTATGGACAAAATGGTCTACATTGCAGCCTCTGGCGCTAAGCAAAGCCTACAAGGGCTTGCACTTAAAGCCAATAATTTGGCAAACGCAAACACCACAGGCTTTAAAGCTGACTTTGCGCAAGCGCGCTCTATGCAAGCATTTGGCGAGGGCTTGCCAACGCGCGTGTTTTCAATGCAAGAGCGACCAGGTTCTAACATGACCTCTGGCGGCATAATCGAAACAGGTCGTGATTTAGATATTGCCATGAGCGATAACGCCTGGCTTGCGGTTCAAGATGACTCAGGAAACGAAGCCTATACAAAAGTAGGCACGCTAAACATTACTGCGCAAGGTATGTTGGTAACAAGTCATGGTCGTCAAGTTATTGGCGAAGGTGGCCCCGTAATTTTACCGGTTCCTATAGAAAAAATAAGTTTTAGTGAAGATGGCGCCATACAGGTTCGCCCGCAAGGGGCACCAGCCAATTTTTTAGAAGAAGTAGACACGCTGCGCGTTGTTGAAGGAAACAGCAGAGAGCTTGAAAAAGGCAACGATGGTTTATTTAGACCTGTACCAGGGCAAACCGTCGATACCTCTGCAAATGTAAAAGTGTTAAGTGGTGCACTGGAAATGTCTAACGTTAATCCAGTTCACGAAATGGTCGATATGATCAACCACCAACGTCAATTTGAGCTACAAGTAAAACTAATGAAAACAGCTGAAGAGATTGACGAACGTCAAGATCAGTTGATGCGCATAGTTTAACTTTAAAATGAGGGCATACTTATGAATCCTGCATTGTGGATAAGTAAAACAGGGCTAGACGCTCAACAAACTGATATTTCAGTTATTTCAAATAACTTGGCGAATGCCAGTACCGTAGGTTACAAAAAAAGCCGCGCTATTTTTGAAGATTTACTGTATCAAAACATCAACCAGCCTGGCGGGCGATCTTCACAAGATACCGAGCTGCCATCAGGCCTAATGCTAGGTGCTGGTGCAAAAGTGGTTGCTAACCAAAAAGAGTTTACGCAAGGTAATATGCTCACCACCGAAAATTCACTCGATTGGATGATTTCAGGCGAAGGCTTTTTTGAAGTGCTGCAACCCGATGGCAATATTGCGTATTCGCGAAATGGACAATTTACTACCGATGAAGACGGCCGCATTGTTACCTCAGGTGCAGGTTTTGTTGTTCAGCCCGAAATGAATGTACCCGATGATGCGCAATCAATTACAGTCTCTCAAGATGGTGAAGTATCTGTACGCGTTGCAGGGCAAGCCGATAACGTGGTGATTGGCCAGCTAACAATTAGTGACTTTATTAATCCATCGGGTCTTGAGCCAATTGGTCAAAACCTTTACACCGAAACCGCTGTTAGTGGTGCGCCTGTTCAAGGTAATCCAGGCGTAGAAGGCTTAGGAACTATTATTCAAGGCTCACTTGAAACATCAAACGTTAATGTAACGGAAGAATTGGTAAACCTTATCGAAACTCAACGTGTTTACGAAATGAACTCAAAAGTAATTTCGGCCGTTGACGAAATGATGAGCTACATCAATCAACAGTTATAACCGTGCACAAGGGGATAGTTATGCGTAATGTTATTTTATTTGCAGCAGGCACCTTATTTTTAAGTGGCTGTGTTTCTACGCAAAATAGTGAAGTGGTTCAAGATGACCCCTACTACGCACCCATGTACCCAGAGCCTGTAGCAGAGCCTGTTGTTGCAACGGGTTCATTGTTTAACACCAATACATTTAATGATTTGTATTCAGACAAAAAAGCACTTAGAACCGGCGATATAATTACCGTTAAGCTTGAAGAGTCAACACAAGCTACAAAAGCGGCTAAAACCGAAACCGATAAAGAAACCGAAGCCAGCCTAGACCCCGTTATTGGGTTAGGTGGTTTACCAGTAAATATAGGTGGCGACAGTATTCAGTTTGGCATTGGTAGTGATTCATCATTTACCGGTGACTCTAAATCAAATCAGTCAAACAGTTTAGTGGGCGATATCTCGGTGAATGTTATGCGTGTTTTACCCAATGGTAACTTAGTTATTCGTGGTGAAAAATGGCTAACACTTAACACCGGCGAAGAGTTTATTAGGCTCGAAGGCCTTGTACGTCCGCAAGATGTAAGCGCCGATAACACGGTTGAGTCGAATAGAATTGCCAATGCCCGAATTCAATATTCAGGTAAAGGACAAACACAAGAAGCGCAAAGCCCAGGGTGGTTAACACGTTTCTTTAGTAGCTCGTTATTTCCGTTTTAGAGGATAGTAGTATGAATAGCATTAAAGCGTTTATTTTGATCATACTGCTAGGCTGGCAATTTTCTGCCAGCGCCGAGCGTATAAAAGATGTCTCTATGGTTGAAGGTGTACGTGCTAACCAATTGGTTGGCTATGGTTTAGTGGTGGGGCTACCTGGTACTGGAGAGCAAAACTCTTACACGCAACAAAGTTTTAGAGGCATGCTAAACAGTTTTGGTATTACACTGCCTTCAACACAAAGCCCTAAAATTAAAAACGTAGCAGCAGTGGCAGTCCATGCTGAGCTTCCGCCGTTTAGAAAGCCGGGTCAAACAATTGATATTACGGTATCTTCTATTGGCAGTGCAGGCAGTTTACGTGGCGGCACCTTGCTCCAAACTTTCTTAAAAGGGGTGGATGGAAACGTATACGCCATAGCACAAGGTAGCCTAATTGTGGGTGGTTTAGGAGCACAAGGGCTTGATGGCAGCAAAGTGGTCATTAACACCCCGACAGTTGGCCGCGTACCTAACGGAGCCACTGTTGAGCGCGAAGTTAAAAGCCCTTTTATGCAAGGCGACTACATTACTTTTAACTTAAACCGCCCAGACTTTACAACGGCAAAACGTTTAGAAGCAACAATTAACAATTTGGTAGGCCCTAATAGTGCACAAGCTATTGACGCTGCCTCAGTACGCGTTATTGCGCCACGTGATGCATCGCAACGAGTGTCTTATTTATCAACGCTTGAAAACCTAGAGTTTAAGCCTGCTGATACCTCAGCCAAGATTATTGTTAATTCACGTACGGGAACGATTGTCATTGGCAAAAATGTGAAGCTACAGCCTGCGGCAATAACCCATGGCGGCCTAACAGTCACAATTGCTGAACAGCAAAATGTAACGCAGCCTAATCCGTTAGCAGAAGGCGAAACTGTTGTTACACAGCAAAGTATTATTGACGTTAATCAAGATGATTCTCGTGCGTTTGTTTTTAACCCCGGCGTTAGCTTAGATGACTTAGTGCGTGCTATAAATGAAGTAGGCGCAGCACCTGGAGACCTAATGGCTATTTTAGAAGCGCTTAAAGAAGCGGGTGCAATTAACGGACAGCTTGTTGTTATTTAATTATTTTTAAGAATGTTTACCCTTCCACATAATGCTTAAGTACTCAAAAGGTACTTAAGCTTTTTACTGTTTACCTTTCTTTGGCTCAATTTTTGCATTTCTTAAAGCATTATTCATTTTTGTGTCAAAAAGCTGATGGAAACAAATCACCTCGATAAGCAAAACTTTTTTGATTTAAGTAATCTTAATACTTTACGTCAAGACGCTTTAAACAGCGGTGATGCATCTACTGATGCGTCTAAAGCGGCGCTAAAAAAAGCAGCGGCACAATTTGAAGCTATTTTTACACAAATGCTTCTAAAAGGGATGCGTAAAGCCAACGAAGCATTTGAAGATGAAGACAGCCCGTTTAACTCAAGCGGTGTAAAGTTTTTTGAAGAAATGCACGATCAGCAGCTCTCTTCTGAGCTTTCATCAAATGGGTCTTTGGGTTTGGCTGATTTAATTGTTCAGCAGCTCTCACCAGAGGCTGAGAACTTTATGCCTGGCTCCGTATTAAGAACTACTAACGACTTTATCAGTGATAAACGCGCAGGCTCTGAACTACCGCACGAAAAGGTACACAGTGAAAAGCAAGCAAATAAAGATGACTCAGTAGTCAGCAGCGCGGCAACACAAACTAAAACCACAACACAGCCTACACAACAGTCGTCATTTAATAATGCTGAAGAGTTTGTTAGTGCAGTGTGGGAGCATGCTAAAACAGCGGCCGAAAAAATTGGTTTAAACCCTGCAGTAATGGTGGCCCAAGCGGCACTTGAGACGGGTTGGGGTAAGCATATTATTAATAAAAGCGACGGGAATAGCTCAAATAACCTGTTCAATATTAAATCAGATAAAAGCTGGGAAGGCGATAAAGCAAGTAAAGTAACGCTTGAATTTGAGCAAGGTACCCCTGTTAAAAAGCAAGCAAGTTTTAGAGCTTACGAATCTATAAAAGAAAGCGTGAACGACTTTGTCGATTTTTTAACGCAAAACCCACGCTACGAAGAAGCATTACAAAAAACAGCACAGCCAAACGAATTTTTAGATTCGCTACAAAAAGCAGGCTATGCAACCGATCCTAATTACGCGAGTAAAATAAAAAAAGTGCTAAATAGCAGTGAGCTTAAAAATATTGCAACAAGCGCGTTTACCCAAGGAGTGAAGTAATATGTCGTTTAGTTTATTAAATATTGCCAGTGCTGGGGTGCGTTCAAGCTCTGAGCTGTTGCAAACGACCAGTAAAAACATCACCAATGTAAATACAGAAGGCTACGTACGTGAGCGCACTGAATTTACTACGATGGTAGATAACCAAGTAGGTCGCGGCGAAACATACAGATTATTGAACGAGTTTGCCCAGTCGCAGTTAAACCGTGACACCTCAAATAAATCGTTTTTTGATCAATTTGTAACAGAAGCCAACCGTGTTGATACTATTTTTTCAGAAGAGTCTAATAACTTATCAACGGGCATAAATTCATTATTTAATAACGTGCAAGAGGCGCTAAATCAGCCATCTTCAACAGTTGCTCGCTCATTAGTAATGACCGATGCGCAAAGCTTAGTTGATCAAATGGATAGGCTTTCGGGTATCGTGCTTGAGCAACAAGGTATAGTGAATGAGCAGCTTGAGATTTTTTCTGAAGAAGCCAACTCACTTATCCAAAATATAAATACGTTAAACCAAGAAATTGCAGTCGTAAATGGCACAAATAACGCATCAAGCGCAAGCTCTATTTATAACCAGCGCGACTTAGCGATTCGTGAATTATCAGAGCTTGTTGATATAGAAACACTTGATGGCCCTAATGGCGAAAAACTCGTCTTTATGGGCAGCGGTGAATCTTTAGTTATGGAAAACGGTACATTTAACTTGTTTTCACTGTCGGGCGACCCCGATCCTAATTTTAAAGAATTGACGCTTGACGTTAATGGCGGCAAAGCTGTGCCGCTAGAAATAGATGCAACTAAATTAAAAGGCAAAATTGGCGGCTTGTTGGCTTTTAGAGACGACATACTCGTGCCTGCACAAAACCAAATTGGCCAAATGGGATTGGCCATTGCAGATGCGTTCAACGAGCAAAATAAATTGGGTATGGATGCTAACGGCGAGCTAGGCGGTGATATATTTAATATACCTACCGTGGGTGCTTATGCATACCAAGCTAATACCGGCGGCGCCAGTTTAACTGCCACGCTTGAGGCTGGTAAAGGCAGTGAACTGCCTGCCAGCGACTTTATTGTTACTTATACCGCTAATGCAAATGAAGTGAGCATTCAGCCTATAGATAATAAAGGGGAGCCGATAGGCAGCGCCTCTTTAGCGACGATACCGCCATCTGGTGTTATCGACTCAGATGATATTACGAGTGGGGAGTCGTTTGGTTTACAAATTGATGTAGCAGGTACTGGTAATACAGGTGATCAGTTTCAAATTAAACTTAACTCAGAGGCGGCAACCAGTATTTCCCTTGCGACAAGCCGCGGTGAAGACTTAGCACTGGCATCGCCTATTCGTACAGCTAACAGCATAGATAATGTAGGTACAGCGACTATTTCAGCCGGAGAAGTAACAAGTGTTACCTCGGGTGGCTTTAACACTACCCCTGGTTTAGCCAATGGCGATATCACGTTAGTTAAAACAGGCACTGCAAACGAATATCAAATTACAGATGCAAATGGCACCTCTACGTTTACAGTAACGCCTCCAGCAGAGGGCGTACTGGCTCAGGCTGGCGTACCTTATAGCAACTATGGCTTTGATTTTGATATTGAAGGCACGCCAGCTACTGGAGACACTTTTACCCTTGAATTTAACGAAGGCGGCTTTGATGATAACCGTAATGGTTTAAAACTTGCTGATTTACAAAATGGCGAATTAGTGCGTAAAAATGTAGTGACAACAGCCGCTGCCGACAATCATGGCACGTTTAACCAAGCCTATTCAGGGTTAGTGAGTGATATTGGCGTAGTCACTGGCCAAGCCATTACCAGTGCTAGCGCATTTGATGCGTTAGCAGAGCAATCAGAAGCGTGGTATGAGTCGCTCTCAGGTGTAAACCTAGATGAAGAGGCTGCCAATTTACTGCGTTTTCAGCAATCATATTCAGCATCAGCTCAAGTGTTGGCTGCAGCTCAAGAAATTTTTGACACCTTATTAAGTGCAGCGAGGTAATTATGCGTTTATCAAATAACTTAATGTATCAAAACAACATTAATAAAATACTCGATAACCAACAAAGTGTTGCTAATGCACAAGAGCAAGTAACAACAGGTAAAAAATACTTAACTACCTCAGAAGCACCTGCCGCTATCTCGCAAGGAATGCTGTATTCAAATAAAATACAAACAAATGAGCAATATACTAAAAATATTGACCAATTAACTGGCCGTCTTGAGACTGAAGAAACCATCTTACAAAGTATAAATACCAATATCCAACAAGCACAAGAGCTAGCGATTCAAGCGGGCAATGGTGCTTATACTCAAGATGATTTAGAGTCAATCGCGGCTGAGCTGAGTGAAATACAAAAAACACTCGTCAATTTAATGAATACCCGCTCAGAAGACGGTAAGTTTATTTTTTCAGGCTACCAAGATAGCACTCAACCATACCAGTTTGACTCTACTACGGGTGAATATACTTATAATGGAGATCAAGGCCAGCATGTAATAACTATTGCTGAAGGTGTAAGTATTAAATCTAGCGATAACGGTTTTGATACGTTTGAGAAAAGCGACGCACGACTTGATGTTACTGATAATCAAGCTGCGATTCCGGTAACTACGCCTGCAAATAATATTACTGCAGGGACGGTTTATGTCGATGGTCAAACAGAGTTCGATAAGTTTCATCAGACAAATTACAATGCTGATCCAGGGACTTCAGTGTCACCCACAGCAAATACTTTTAGTGTTGTAACCACAGCTGGTGCAACAGTAAACGATCCTGATACATATGAAATTTTACAAGATGGCGTGCCGCTTGACCCCCCTCAAACAGGGGAAGTTAATGATAATACAATCGATTTTGCAGGCATGAAAATCGAATTTGAAGGCGCAGCACCAGGCCAGCTAGATTTTACCCTCGAAAAGCCGCACAAAGAAAACGTGCTTAATACATTACAATCGCTTATTACAAGTTTAAATGACGGCACACTTGAGGGTGATGATTTTCAGCAAGTACTAGCCGATGGCTTAGTGCAATTACAAAATGCCAGCGAGCAAGTTGTGTTTACACAAGCAAGTTTAGGTGGGCGTATGAATGCACTTGAAAGAGTTAGCGACTCTAATCTTGCGCAAGATATTCAAAACAAAAGCAACCTATCTGATTTAGTAGAGGTAGACATGGCAGAAGCCATTAGTGAACTCACTAAACAAGAAACCGCACTGCAAGCCTCACAAGCCACGTTTGGCCGTTTAACTAACCTTTCTTTATTTGATTACTTATAAACAGATTATAAGCAGAAATACCTTGCCGCTTTAGTTAATACAAAGCGGCAAAAACCTCCCTCAAAAAAGCGGCAATAATTTGTCATCCCTCCAGCTAACCAGGTAACTTATTATTAACGTTTGACATTTTGATTGAAAAGGCTTTAAAAACATGCGGTTATATTTGTTTAAAAGTTGGCACAGTAAATGCTTTCTAATAATTAGAAATTATCGAATAGTGGTTCCTGTTAAAACGTGTTGAACCACACTCTGTTTAAACCTAGGAGATGGTAAAATGGCATTAACAGTAAATACTAATGTGTCGTCAATAAACGCACAACGTAACTTAACTAAATCTGGCGAAGGTTTGGCTACCTCAATGGAGCGTTTAGCCTCTGGCATGCGTATTAATAGCGCTAAAGATGATGCGGCGGGCTTACAAATTTCAAACCGCTTAACCTCACAAATAAATGGTTTGTCAGTTGCTCAACGTAACGCGAATGATGGTATTTCCATGGCGCAAACCGCTGAAGGTGCGATGCAAGAATCAACTAATATTCTACAGCGTATGCGAGAGCTTGCTTTGCAATCGGCTAATGGCTCAAATTCTGATTCAGACCGTGATGCTTTACAAAAAGAAGTCTCCGCATTACAGACAGAGCTCACACGTATAGCTGACACAACCTCATTTGGTGGGCAGCAATTACTAGATGGCTCATATGGAACAAAGAAATTTCAGGTGGGCGCAAATGCGAACGAAACTATAGACGTGTCTTTGAGTAATATTGCTGCTGATAGTATTGGCCAGAATGCAATTAAAGGTGGTGGTAGTATTTTTAATAATACAGCTGCAGTTGGGACTGCATTTAATACAGCTACGTCAACAGATACGACATTTTCAGGCCCTGTAAGCAATTCCGCTGCGACAGACATAAGCGGTCAAAACGCTCAAGAAGTTGCAGCTACAATCAATGGTTTGGGGACAGGTATAGACGCTCAAACAAGCGTAACAGCTACAATTGCAGGTTTTACATCAGGTGACACTGGGACGTTGACTGTGGGAGATAAAACGTTTGATCTAGCTAGTTATAAAGGTTCAGCTAAGGAACTTGCATCGGATTTGGGTAAGTCAGGTGTAAATGCTACATATTCAAGTGATACCGATAGTGTTGTTATTGAAGAAACCGATGTAGCTGGTGTTATGATTGTGGGTGGAGCAACTAACACTATGACCTTAAATTCTACGACTGCAGACGATGGCGGTGTTGTTGTTGATGCTCAATTAAACTTAACATCCTCAGAGAGTTTTTCTGTCGGTGGAACTTCTGCGGATATTGTAGGAGCGACCTCTTCAACGCTTGATCAGGTAGCAAAAATTGATTTAAAAACAGCTGTAGGTTCTCAAGATGCGTTAGCAGTTATTGATGCTGCATTAGCAGGGATCGATGCGCAAAGAGCTGATTTAGGTGCAGTACAGAACCGTTTTGGTCACACAATCAGTAATCTTGCAAACATCTCCGAAAATGTATCTGCTTCACGCAGCCGTATTCAAGATACAGATTTTGCAACTGAAACAGCACATATGACTAAAAATCAGATATTACAGCAGGCGGGTACATCAATACTTTCGCAGGCTAATCAAATTCCACAGGCGGCTATTAGCTTGCTAGGTGGTTAGCAACGACCTCTAATTAGTAAAACCGATAATAAGAAGCACACCTTTCATGGTGTGCTTCTTTATTTTATTGAAGGTAAGTAGCATGTTTCAAGAAAATAAATAACATTTAACAAAAAATATAATTAATTATTTTATTTAAAATCAGATTCTTAAGTGTATTCTTATGAATTACTTAAAAAAAAATAAAAATAACGCTAAAGATAGTATTTTTCCTGCCGTTAACTTAACCAGTATAGAGCTTGAGCATACAATTGTGATAGCTCTTGGTTAAATCTAAACAGTCACATTACGAAAGTAATCAGGAGTTTTATTATGATTTCAGTAAACACAAATGTATCTTCACTAAATGCTCAACGTAACTTATCTCAATCAGGTTCTGATTTAGCAACTTCTATGGAACGTCTATCATCGGGTATGCGTATTAATAGCGCAAAAGATGATGCGGCAGGTCTACAAATCTCAAACCGTTTAACATCACAGGTAAATGGCTTAGCAGTGGCGCAACGTAACGCTAACGACGGTATTTCAATGGCGCAAACTGCTGAAGGCGCGATGAGCGAATCTACAAATATTTTACAACGAATGCGTGAGCTTGCTCTTCAATCGGCTAATGGCTCAAACTCTGATTCAGACAGAGCATCTCTTCAAAAAGAAGTCTCAGCATTGCAAACAGAGTTAACGCGAATAGCTGAAACTACTTCTTTTGGTGGGCAGCAATTACTAGATGGTTCATTTGCTACTAAAAAGTTTCAGGTGGGCGCAAATGCGAACGAAACTATAGACGTGTCTTTGAGTAATATTGCCGCTGATAGTATTGGCCAGAATGCAATTAAAGGTGGTGGTAGTATTTTTAATAATACAGCTGCAGTTGGGACTGCATTTAATACAGCTACGTCAACAGATACGACATTTTCAGGCCCTGTAAGCAATTCCGCTGCGACAGACATAAGCGGTCAAAACGCTCAAGAAGTTGCAGCTACAATCAATGGTTTGGGGACAGGTATAGACGCTCAAACAAGTGTAACAGCTACAATCGCAGGGTTCACCTCAGCTGATACTGGAACGCTGACAGTGGGAGATAAAACGTTTGATTTAGCTAGTTATAAGGGGTCAGCTAAAGAGCTTGCATCGGATTTGGGTAAATCTGGTGTAAATGCAACATACTCAAGTGACACTGATAGTGTTGTTATTGAAGAAACCGATGTAGCTGGTGTTATGATTGTGGGTGGAGCAACTAACACTATGACCTTAAATTCTGCGACTGCAGACGATAGCGGTGTTGTCGTTGATGCTGAGTTAAATCTAACATCTTCAGATAGTTTTTCAGTAGGTGGAACTTCTGGGGATATTGTAGGAGCGACCTCTTCAACGCTTGATCAGGTAGCTAAAATTGATTTGAAAACTGCTGTGGGCTCTCAGAATGCACTTGCAGTTATTGATGCTGCGTTAGCAGATATCGATTCTCAAAGAGCTGACTTAGGTGCTGTTCAAAACCGCTTCGGACACACTATTAGTAACCTTGCTAACATTGAAGAAAACGTATCAGCGTCACGTAGCCGTATTCAAGATACAGATTTTGCAACTGAAACCGCAGAAATGACGAAAAACCAAATCTTGCAACAAGCAGGTACGTCAATTTTATCGCAAGCGAATCAGTTACCTCAAACAGCACTTAGCTTATTAGGTTAATAAGTTAAACGTTATAGCTTAATGGCTAGCTATCTAGTACATAAAGTCAGTATTAGTTTTAAAAACAAGGAGGTGGCTTTAGCTACCTCCTTTTGTGGTTTAAGGGTATAAATTAAGCTATTGTTAGTTTAATAACTATACAAGTTCGGCAAAATTTAGGAGGCGTTATGAACACCATTACTTCAAACGCAGAAGTTACGATAGCATCAACATCTTTAACTGGTGAAGATAAACCAGTAGGGCAGTCTGGAGCGACATTGATTCAGCGCGCTGTTGATGACGTAAATAAAACGGATGAACAAGGCCCACAAAATCAGTTAAACAACCAATACGCTCAACAAGGAACTGAGACTAATAGTTCACAAAACCAACAACTTGAGCGTGAGCAGCTTGAAAAAGTGGCGCAACAATTGCAGGAGTTTATGGGGGAGATGAGCCGTAGTCTGCAATTTCAAGTTGATGAAGACTCAGGCCGTGATGTTATTAAAATACTTGATAAAACGAGTGGTAATGTAATTAAGCAATACCCTTCGGAAGAAGTGTTAAGCTTAGTGTCAAAGCTTTCTGAATCTGCGGGTATTTTAATCGACCAAACTGTTTAGTCGCCGTATCGTTGATATATTATTAGTCAAGTTTTTTGGGTTTAAAGAGGTGAAGTATGTCTATTTCGTTTAATGGTTTAGGCTCAGGTTTAGCGGTATCAGATATAGTTGATGCACTAGTTAATGCTGAGCAAGCTCCAGCTGAGGCTCGTTTAAATACTACCGAAAGTAACTTAACTACGGATATTTCTGCCGTTGGTGCATTAAAGTCTGCGCTTGAAAAAGTACAAACGTCAATGGAAGCGTTAGGAGACAGCGATAAATACCAACAACGCACGGCTTCTGGCGGTGATGATTTTATATCGATAAGTGCAGATGAAGACGCTCAACCAGGTAGCTACAACGTAAAAGTAGATGCATTAGCGCAAGCACATAAATTATCGTCCCCTGCATTTGCGGCCGATGAAGCCATTGGCGCGGGAGTAATTACAATTGGCTCTGGTGAAAATAGCTTCTCTACTGTTTTATCAGCAACCAACACCTTAGAAGATTTACGCGACCAAATTAATAACGGCCCTTTTATTGGGAATGACAGTAACGACTCGGTGGTGGCGACTATAGTAACCAGTGACTCAGGTCAGCATTTAGTGCTTACTAGTAAAGAAACCGGTGAAGACAACGCAATTACTATTACCGTACAAGATGATGATGGTAATAATACCGATACAGGTGGGCTTTCACGGTTAGCTTACGATGTATCTGACGCCGACCCACTAAACCATACTACAAACTTAACTGAAGTAAACGCTGCGCAAAATGCCCAAATAACGATTGATGGCGCATTAACGGTATCTAGCAATACAAATGAATTTAGCAATGTAATTGATGGCGTAGATATCACCGCAAAAAAATTGCATGATGCCGACGATGATGTGAGCGATATATCTGTCACTGAAAATAATAATAATATACAAGCAGGTTTAAATAGCTTTATTACAAGTTACAACGAACTGTTAGAGCTCAGTAATAATTTAGGTGCATCAAGTGAAAGCGGTGCTGGTGTAATGGCGGGTGATTCACTCCTTCGTGGTGTTATGTCAAAGCTACGTAGTGAAATAACTGAGTCGGTTGATTTAGGCGATGGTAATTCATTATCACTTTCACAATTAGGTGTTGAAACAGATCGCTACGGTGTTTTAACACTCAATACTGAAACACTAAACGAGCAAATAGAATCTGATGTAGATTTAGTACAGCAGTTTTTTGTAGGTGATGACGAAGACGAGGGCGGTTTTGCGCAGTCTTTTGATGAGCTAATGAGCTTTTATACAGACTCTGACGGTATTATCCAAAACCGTATAGACAGTAAAACTAACCAACTAGACGATTTAGATGATCAACGTCTTAGCCTTGCCAGCAAAATGGAGTCTTTATCTGACAGGCTATACGCTCAGTACAACGCCATGGATTTACTAGTCGCGAGCCTTAACTCTACAAGTAGTTATGTGCAAGCGCAGCTTGAAAATATGCCTGGTGTGGTGAGTAACAATTCATAACCATTAAAATTTGTTAATGCCTATATAAAAAAACCGTTTTATAAACGGTTTTTTTATGCTCAATTAAGTTTAAATAGCGTCGTGCGATACTTAGTTAAACTGATTTGTAGGCAGAGATAGCTTTACCTGTTTTTTTTTGTTTAATTATGGCTTTAGATGATTCATTTTTTACAGCATTTGCTTGTTTACTAATGTTGTTTATGTTGGTTTGAACTGCCATAAGCTGCTCGGCGTTAGGCGGGTTATCGCTTTCGCACCAGCGCTCAAGCTCACTATTTAAAGTAGCCATAATTGGCGTCGCGTCATCAGCTTTGTTGCTTTGCACTAATACTTCAATTTGGCTGAGTAATTGGTTAATGTACTCAGCTTTGCTTATTTGCTCTAAAGCCATTAGTTTATACCGCAGGAATACGCTGATCGACAGGAATACTATCCCAGCCTTCTTTTATTTCTTTAATGATGCTTGAAACTTCAACAACTGCTTCAATATCATTATTTATATTAGCTTGAGTTAACCTGCGTTGGCAGTATGCGTATAGCGCCAATAAATTATCAGAAATACTAGGATCTTGCTCTACTTCTAAGTTAAGCGCATCTTGAAGTGCACCTAGTAGTAAAATACATGCTGAAAGGTTTTCGCCTTTTTTTTCTATTTCTTTGCGCTCAATAAAACCTTTAGTAGCGGCCAAACGGCCAATTATGTTACTAAAAATAAGGTTAATTTGCTCATAGGGCGCCATTTCAGCGATGTTGCTGGCACGCACTTGAGAATATTTTTTTAATGAAACATGAGCCATGGGGAAATCCTAAATAAATATGTGAAATCGTCTGTACGAAACAAAAGCAATATTAATGCCAAGCATCTTGCGTTTATTTAGTTATCGGCATCGTTGCTTTCAACTTAAGCTAATTATAGTTTATATTTTTGACCAAAGTAATTTTATGCACTAAGTAAAAGTAGTACAGAATATTAGCTTTAAGTATTAATTGATAAACCAGTACTTAAGTTTTAATTATTAAGTATTATTGTTTTATAGCAATGTCTATTTTTTGGCGTTTATGTCAAAAAACCGCCGCTATTACTTGCATCCATTCAGATCTCGCTTACAATTTAGCTAATAAAATAAATTAGTGAAATTATGGCTCGCTAACTATGATCTTGATTTTAGATAATAATAATAACCGTGCAATAGGATTAAATGCATCGCTTACCTTTATTGGGGAAGCTGTGCAGTTACTTGACGAAAGTGATTTTGAGCAAGTATCTAGTAAGTATCAACAACAAGAATGCATTGTTATTTTAGGTGCATTGCAAAGCTTAGATCATGAAAGCTTAATTAAGCGTTTTCCAACCCTACCTTTTTTACTGATTGGTGAAACACTCAAGCCCTTATTAAGTATTGCTAATGTGGTGGGCTTAATTTGTGAGCCGTTTAATCACGAAGTAACCACACAGTTATTACACGACTGCCAACAGTACCAACGTATGCTTCCTGGGAGTCACAAGCAGCATAAACCACATAAAACATTTGATGGTTTAGTTGGCGAAACCGATGCTGTTAAAAACGTACGCTTTTTAATTGAGCAAGTGGCTAAAACCGATGCAAATGTGCTTATTTTAGGCGAGTCGGGTACAGGTAAAGAGGTGGTTGCGCGTAACGTCCATTTATTATCTAAACGCAATACTGGGCCGTTTGTACCAGTAAACTGTGGCGCTATTCCTGGAGAGTTGCTCGAAAGCGAGTTATTCGGTCACGAAAAAGGGGCGTTTACCGGCGCTATTTCTGCACGTAAAGGGCGCTTTGAATTGGCTCAAGGCGGTACGCTATTTTTAGATGAAATTGGCGATATGCCGCTGCAAATGCAAGTTAAGCTATTGCGGGTATTACAAGAGCGCAGCTACGAGCGTGTAGGTGGCACCAAAGCTATTCAAGCAGATGTACGGGTGATTGCCGCTACTCATCGCAACCTTGAGGAAATGATTGAAAAGGGCAGCTTTAGGGAAGATTTATATTACCGTTTAAATGTGTTTCCTATTGAAAACCCGTCTCTTAATGAGCGTGCAGACGACATACCTTTATTACTTAAAGAGTTAATGCGTCGTGTGAATGAGCAAAGTGGTACGTCGGCTAAATTTACAGAGCGCGCGGTAGAGAGCCTAAAAGAGCATGCTTGGCCTGGTAATATTCGAGAGCTTGCTAATTTAGTGGAGCGCATGGTGATTATGTTCCCTGAAAAAGTAGTGGATGTACCCGATTTACCCAATAAATATCGCTACATAGAGGTAGACGCATACGAGCCAGAATACCCTGAAGAGCTACTTGAAAAAGATGCCTTTAACGATATTTTTAGCTCAGGCTTTAGCGATTATGATAATGAACCAGAGCCTGAATTTAGCCAACCGGGATCTGGCGTATTACCCGAAGAGGGCATAGAGCTTAAAGATTATTTAGCAGAGCTTGAAATAAGCTTAATTACCCAAGCGTTAGAGCGTTTTGATTACGTTGTTGCGCGCGCCGCAGAAATATTAGGTGTAAGGCGTACAACGCTTGTTGAAAAAATGAAAAAGTACAATCTTTCACGAGATTAGCAGTATGCAAATGGTGAAAGACTTTTCGTTATTTATTATTCATTTTTGAGGAGTTAATTTACGGGCTTTGCCCGTCACGCAAGCAAGCTTCGCGCTATAAGAAAAACGTAAACTTTGGCGGTAGACGCGAAGCTTGCTCGCGTAAAAAGCGCAGCTTTTAATTACTTAGCCCACCCAAAAAACGAGATCAAATGAGAAACCACAATTAACTTACACGTTACTTCTCTAAAGCGAAGCGTCTCTTCACCTTTTTAAGAACAGATCACTTTTATGGTGATAAATCACTTATTCACCAAAAGCCTTTATAATTTCTTCTTTTCTAAAACAATCATTACTATGATCGTTTACCATGCCACAGGCCTGCATATGTGCGTATACCGTTGTAGGGCCCAAAAATTTAAAACCTCGTTTTTTTAAATCCTTTGCAAACGCTTTTGACTCCTCGGTAATTGCAGGGGTGTCTTCAACACTATTTAAATCACTAATAATTGGTTTATTGCCCACAAATCGCCATTGGTAATTACTAAAGCTGCCAAATTCTTTTTGAATCTCAATAAACCGTTGAGCATTATTAACGGTGGCAGCAATTTTTAAGCGGTTACGCACTATGCTCTCATCTTGCATTAGCCGTTCTATATCATCGGCTGTAAAGTTAGCCACTTTTTGCACATTAAAATTAGTAAATGCTTTTTTATAGCCTGCGCGCTTTTTTAAAATGGTGTACCAACTTAAGCCCGCTTGCGCCGACTCGAGAGTAATAAATTCAAATAATTTCGTGTCGTCATAAAGGGGGACTCCCCATTCTTCATCATGGTATTTCACATAATCAGGCTTTGTGGCGTCGAGCCATGCACAACGGCATTTATTTTGCTCACTCATTATTATTCCTTTTAGTGTGCGTCATTTTTTTGTTACGCGATATTGTAAGGTAACTAAATGAAAAATATATAAAATAATATTGGTATAAATTGTGCATTTAGCCCTATATCTACATCATTAAGAGATTTGATTATGGCCCTTGCGAGTGTACTTAAACCACAGTTTATTACTGCAAAGCAGTATAACCCATGTTTACTTCAAGAAGAGTACATTGGTGAATTAAGTGATTTAAGACAGCAGGCAAGTTGGCTGTCGCATTTAGTTGATACCATGCCTGCGGGTGTTGTAGTGCTTGATGGCAAAGGGCTTATTGCAAAAGCCAATCAAATAGCGATTGATATGTTAGGCGAGCCGCTCGAAGGAGAGAAGTGGTTTAACATTATTCAGCGCTCTTTTCGTCCCCACCAAGATGATGGGCACGAAGTGTCGCTTAAAGATGGGCGACTTATAAAGCTTGATATTACTGCGCTAGCGCCAGAGCCTGGGCAATTAATATTAATGACAGATTTAACAGAAACGCGCCGTTTGCAAAAGCGCGTAGCCCATATGCAACGTTTGAGTGCGCTTGGTAAAATGGTGGCATCGCTTGCGCACCAAGTGCGTACACCGCTTTCGGCGGCTATGTTATACGCGGCTAATTTGGGCTCTAAAAAGCTACCAGAGTCATCACGGGATAACTTTCAAACTAAATTAATGTCGCGATTAAAAGACTTAGAAACCCAAGTTAACGATATGCTGCTTTTTGCTAAAAGCGGCGAGCAACAAGTGGTTGAACAGGTTTCTATGCAGCAGCTTTTAAACGAGGTAAAACTAGGTGCCGATGCAATGGTGGCCTTAAATAACAGCTCACTTGTTGTTGAGCTACCAGAACCAGACATAGAAATTACCGGTAATAAAACCGCGCTGGCCAGTGCTATTCAAAACCTTATTCACAATAGTATTCAAATTATTGGCAGCCAAGCCCAGGTGACATTAAAAGCGCAGCGCGATAGCAGCGAACCCGATACCGTGCGTATTAGCGTATGCGATAACGGCCCTGGTGTAGACTTGAGCCAAATAGAGAAAATTTTTGAACCGTTTTATACCACAAAAAGCCAAGGTACAGGGCTTGGGCTTGCTGTTGTAAGCTCTGTGGCTAATGCGCATCAAGGACGTGTTGAAGTGGTTAATAATGCCAATGGTGGTGCATGTTTTAGTCTATTGCTGCCCATATGCACGGCCTCAACGCAGGAGAAAACAGCATGAGTAATACAATACTAGTGGTTGAAGATGATGCAGGTTTAAGAGAAGCACTCATAGACACGTTAGAGATGTCGGGTATTGCCTGTGTTGCAGCCGATAGTGCTGAGCAAGCCATGATCCAATTAAAAAAATCTGAGTTTTCATTAGTGGTCAGCGACGTGCAAATGGGCGCGATGAGCGGCCTAGATTTACTTAGAAGCATTAAGCTTAACTACCCAGATCTCCCCGTATTAATGATGACTGCCTATGCAACGATTGATGATGCAGTAGAGGCAATGCGCTTAGGCGCAATTGATTATATGGCTAAACCATTTGCCCCTGAGGTGCTTTTAAATATGGTTAGTCGGTATTTACCCGAAAAACCAAAAGACACTGACGGCCCAATTGTTGCCGACCCTAGCAGTATTGCGCTTTTAGAACTGGCGAGCAAAGTGGCGCGCTCAGATGCAAGTGTTATGGTGCTAGGCCCTAGTGGCTCTGGTAAAGAAGTGTTAGCGCGATACATTCACGATAAATCAAACCGATGCGATGCGCCTTTTGTGGCAATAAACTGTGCGGCTATTCCCGAAAACATGCTTGAAGCCACTTTATTTGGCTACGAAAAAGGCGCGTTTACCGGTGCAATACAAGCATGCCCAGGTAAGTTTGAACAAGCCCAAGGCGGCACCATATTACTTGATGAAATAACCGAAATGGACTTAGGGCTGCAAGCTAAGCTATTACGGGTATTGCAAGAGCGTGAAGTTGAGCGTTTAGGTGCCCGTAAAACAATTTCACTCGATGTAAGAGTACTCGCCACCAGTAACCGCGACCTAAAAGAAGCCGTTGCAGATAACCAATTTAGAGAAGACTTATATTATCGCTTAAATGTATTCCCCCTAATGTGGCGACCGCTCTGTGAGCGTCCAGGGGATATAATTGTATTGGCTAAGCATTTAATAGAGCGCCATTTAGTTAAAAGTAAAGAGCCGCTAGCAACGCTTGATAGTGCCGCTGAGCAAAAATTACTAAGCCATGCATGGCCTGGTAATGTACGCGAGCTTGATAACGTAATTCAACGTGCGCTTATTTTGCGAACGGGCAATGTAATTGGCGAACAGGCTATTTTTATTGAAAACTTAGTGCAAGCGCCAATTAACAGTACGCCTAAACAGGAGGTAGCGGCTGAACCAGCGAACACTCCCAGTGGCGCGTATTATGATGACAAAATAACGCCTGCAGAGGCGAGTAGCTCTCTGCCTAGTGTTGATACTGGCAGCTATAAAGATGAGCTAAAAGATAAAGAGCATAAAATAATATTAGAAACCCTAGCGCGCTGCCAAGGCAAACGTAAAGATGTTGCACAAACACTTGGGATCAGTCCGCGTACTTTACGTTATAAACTAGCGCAAATGCGCGATTTAGGTATTTCGCTGCCCGCATAACTTTATCCCTTTCTTCTATATAACCCTAAACTAACCACGCTTAGTTTAGGGTTGTCAAATCTCTGACTCTCAAAATAATAGTTAACCTCATGTAATTAAGGGTTTATTTTTATGGCACACTTTGTGCTTTATTCCCTTTATGAACGTTAACTGCATTTGCCAGAGAAAATTATGAAAATTCAAAACAGCGCGCTATTTCAAGAAATGCAATCAATGGCTTTAGAAGCAGGCCATACAAATCAAATCAATAAGCTACCTACTCAAGCTCAGCCAACATCGTCTGCTCAATTTGGTGACTTACTAAGTGATGCATTAAACACGGTTAATGGCTTACAACAAGATGCTAAACAAAAAGTAGTGGCTGTTGAAATGGGTGATAGAAGTGTATCGCTTGCTGAGGCAATGATTGCCTCACAAAAATCGTCAGTGGCATTTGAGGCTACAGTACAAGTAAGAAATAAACTTGTTGAGTCATACCAAGAAATTATGAACATGCCTGTTTAAGTAGGTAGTGGAGAATTATTGTGGCGCAATCTAATCAATCAACAGATCTTGCTCTTGCTGGCGGCGGTATTGACCAAAGCGAAGATAACGAGCAACAAGAACAAAAGTCGGGCTACTTAAGCGCCTTAAATGGTGTTGATGTGCTTCGCCAAGTCACCCTTATTATTGCGCTGGCTATTTGTTTAGCTATTGCCATATTTGTGATTATTTGGGCACGTCAGCCAGACATGCGTCCGCTGGGTAAAATGCCAACAGAAGAGCTGATCCAAACCCTTGATTTTTTAGATGCACAAAAAATTGACTACGAACTAGACGGCAACGTGATTTCGGTTGATGAAAGCGAGTATCAAAACATTAAATTGCTGATGGCCCGTGAAGGCCTTGAGCAAGGTCCTACTTCAGGCACCGACATCATAATGCAAGATATGGGCTTTGGTGTTAGCCAACGATTAGAGCGTGAACGCTTAAAACACGGCCGCGAACAACAACTTGCCCGCACCATAGAAGAATTAAACAACGTAACACGCGCTAAAGTTTTATTAGCCATTCCAAAAGAAAACGTATTTGCACGCAGAGAGAAAAAGCCATCAGCCACAGTGGTATTGACTCTTAAGCGCGGCAGAATGCTTGATGGCGAAGAGATTGACTCAGTGGTTGATATGATTGCCTCTGCAGTACAAGGGCTTGAGCCTTCACGTGTTACGGTAACAGATCAAAACGGCCGCTTACTTAATTCAGGCTCGCAAGACTCATTAGCAGCACGCTCTCGTAAAGAGTACGACATTGAAAGAAAGCGTGAACAAGAGTATTTAGAAAAAATAGACAGTATTCTTATTCCTGTAGTCGGCTTGGGTAACTACACGGCGCAAGTTGATTTAAACATGGACTTTAGCTCAGTAGAAGAAACACAAAAGCGCTACAACCCAGACTTACCAGCAGTAAGAAGCGAAACCACATTTGAAGAGAACAACATTGGTGGCTTAGCGGTAGGTATCCCTGGGGCACTTACTAATCAGCCACCTATGAATTCAACTATTCCAGAAGTGGCAGGTCAAGGCAATGCTGGTACAGCAACGAACCCAAGCCGAGTGCATAAAGAGGCTACACGTAACTTTGAGCTAGATACCACCATTTCGCATAAGCGCCAACAAACAGGGGTTATTCGCAGAATTAGCGTCTCGGTTGCCGTTGATTATGTGCCAAAAGTAGGTGAAAACGGCGAAACAACCATGGCGCCGCGCTCGGTAGAGGCTTTGTCAAATATACGTCGCCTATTACAAGGTGGGGTAGGTTTTGATATGCAACGTGGCGATGCATTAGAGGTGGTAACCGTGCCATTTGTACGCGAAGCAGTTGATTTAGATTTAGAAGTACCGCTGTGGGAGCAGGACTGGTTTATGAAAATCGTCCGCTTAGTACTGGGTGCGCTGGTTATTATTGTGCTTATTATGGCAGTTGTTAAGCCTATGCTTAAACGCTTAATATATCCAGATGATACGCTCGAAGAGTACGATGAAGATGCATTAAGCTCTGGGGTGGATATTGGCGATAGCACGCTAGATATGCTAAATAAAGACTTTGATTCTGCTTCTGTAGGCTTCTCAAGCGATGGTACACTACAGCTGCCAGATTTACATGGCGACGAAGATTTGCTTAAAGCGGTAAGAGCACTTGTAGCGAACGAACCTGAACTCTCATCACAAGTAGTGAAAGCGTGGTTAACAGAAGATGACTGATCAAGAACAAAAACAACTCCCGCCAGCGTTTGATGTTGACAAGTTAGATGGCGTAGATAAAGCCGCGATTCTTTTATTGAGCTTATCTGAAGAAGACGCAGCGCAAATACTTAAACACTTAGAGCCTAAGCAAGTGCAAAAAGTGGGTATGGCAATGGCTGCGCTAGATGACTTGTCACAATCTAAAATAAGCGCAGTTCACAATTTATTTATAGAACAAATACAAAGCTTTAGTACAATTGGCTTCCAGTCAGAAGACTTTATTAAAAAGGCGCTTACCGCCGCATTAGGTGAAGATAAAGCAGCTAGTTTGATAGACCAAATTGTAATGGGCTCGGGCGCAAAAGGCTTAGATTCACTTAAATGGATGGACTCAAAGCAAGTTGCCAATATTATTCGTAATGAGCACCCGCAAATTCAAACTATTGTTTTATCGTATTTAGAGCCTGAGCAATCTGCAGAAATCCTAGCGCAATTTCCTGAAAAAGTGCGCCTAGATTTAACTATGCGTATTGCGAACCTTGAAGAAGTGCAACCTGCAGCATTGCAAGAACTTAACGAAATTATGGAAAAACAATTTGCCGGCCAAGCAGGCGCACAAGCCGCTAAAATGGGTGGCTTAAAAGCCGCGGCAGATATAATGAACTACCTAGATACAAATGTAGAAGGGCAGTTGATGGACTCTATTCGTGAACACGATGAAGAAATGTCTCAGCAAATTCAAGATCTTATGTTTGTGTTTGAAAACCTTATGGATGTGGATGACCGCGGTATTCAAGCCATATTGCGTGAAGTACAGCAAGACGTACTAATGAAAGCAATTAAAGGGACTGACGAAGCGCTTAAAGATAAAATTTTGGGTAATATGTCTAAACGTGCAGCCGAAATGCTTGCCGATGACTTAGAAGCAATGGCACCAGTTAGAATAAGTGAAGTAGAAGCTGCCCAAAAAGAAGTGCTTTCTACAGCAAGGCGTCTATCTGACTCGGGTGAGATTCAGTTAGGCGGCGGCGGTGGCGAGGAGTTCCTGTAAGCTATGTCTAAATTAAAAGGTCGCCCTTTACATGCAGATGAAGCTGATGAGCTTTTAAAAAACTGGCCAATACCTGATGTTGCTCCTGATGAGCGCAGTTTTGGCAATCGTTCAACGGCTTTTGGCACACCACTTTCTGATTTGTATAAAAAAGAAGTTGAAGAAGAAGCTGTAGAAGACACTCAGCCGCAAGAGCCTGAACTGCCTTCGTTAACTATGGCTGAGCTTGAGCGCATTAGGCAAGATGCTTATGAGGAAGGCTTAAAGCAAGGGCACGAACAAGGCTACATAGATGGCTTTGAAAAAGGGGTTGGTGAGGGCAAAGAAGCAGGCTATAAAGAAGGCGTAGAGCTTGGTAAAACACAAGGCCAAGAAGACGTAAAGCCGTTAATAGAAGAGCAGTTAACCAGCTTGCGTAGCATAATCGACAACCTCAGCGCTCCGCTTGATAAAGTGGACGAACTGGCAGAAAAGCACTTAGTGCAATTAGCGGTTATGTTAGCAGAAGCTATAACCTATCAAGAAATTAAAACATCGCCCGATGTTATTTTACATACGCTTAAAAAAAGCATAGATGCATTAAATACTGAGCAAGAAAAAGTTCGAGTGCATTTAAACCCAGATGACCTAGAGCTGGTAAAGCAAAGCTATGGTGAGCAAACTATTGCAGATAATAATTGGCAGCTAATTGCAGAACCCACACTCGAGCGCGGCGGTTGCGAAGTTAAAACGCCACAATCGTCTTTAGATATGACCCTAAAAACCCGTGTCAAAGAAACGTTGGATAGCTTTTTGCATAATAGCGGTATCTAATCTTTTTTGTGGCGTGTTATGGCAGCTCAACGTGCACCTCTAAGCGAACGCTTAAATCAATACCAACAACATATTGCAGCGTTTAAACCTGCTGTAGCGGGTATTTTAACCCGCGTAGTCGGTTTAACCCTTGAGGCGAAAGGGCTACGTGCGCCTGTAGGCAGCCAATGCAAAATAGAAACTATGTCGGGCTTTGTAGATGCTGAGGTAGTGGGTTTTAGTGAGCAAACCCTTTACTTAATGCCTAATGACCACATTTCCGGTGTGTTACCCGGTGCGCGTGTTATTCCACAAGTAAATGATACCGGCTTGCCCGTAGGTATGAGCCTTCTGGGCCGCGTTGTGGATGGCTTAGGCCGCCCGCTTGACGGCCTGGGGAAAATTAACGCCGAACACTATTTAAAGTTTGCACAAAACCCCATAAACCCCCTCGCTAGAAGACCAATCAGCCAACCTATGGATGTAGGTGTACGGGCTATAAACTCAGTTATTACTGTAGGGCAAGGCCAGCGTATGGGCTTGTTTGCAGGCTCTGGTGTAGGTAAATCGGTCCTCTTAGGTATGATGACCCGCGGCAGTGAAGCCGATGTTATTGTGGTTGGCCTAGTGGGTGAGCGTGGCCGTGAGGTAAAAGAATTTATTGAAGAGATACTCGGTGTAGAAGGGCGCAAACGCTCTGTTGTGGTAGCTGCTCCTGCTGATGCATCGCCCCTTATGCGCTTAAAAGGCTGTGAAAGTGCGGTGACCATTGCTGAGTACTTTCGTGATCAAGGTTTAAACGTATTGTTATTGCTTGATTCAGTAACCCGTTACGCCATGGCGCAACGCGAAATAGCGCTAGCGGTTGGCGAACCTCCTGCAACAAAAGGGTATCCGCCTTCTGTATTTGCTAAATTACCGGCGCTGGTGGAGCGAGCGGGTAATGGCGGCGAAGGGCAAGGGTCTATCACTGCGTTTTTTACAGTGCTTAGTGAGGGCGATGATATGCAAGACCCAATAGCCGATGCTGCACGTGCTATTTTAGATGGGCATATTGTACTTTCTCGAGATTTAGCCGATAGCGGTCATTATCCCGCGATAGATATCGAAAAATCAATTTCTCGTGTTATGCCGCAAGTGGTGTCTGAGCCTCATATGCAGCAGGCCCGCGTATTAAAACAAGTGTATTCAATGTATCAGCAAAATAAAGATATGATCACCTTAGGTGCGTATCAAAAAGGGGCTGACCAAATGCTTGATCAAGCTATAAATATGATGCCGCGCGTCAATGCGTTTTTACAGCAAGGTATGCGCGATGTCATAAGTTACGACGATGGTTTACATGGCCTAGCCCAATTACTAGGACAAGCATAATGGCAAAAAATAAGCTCGATTTGCTGCTTAAGCTCGAAAACGACAAAGAAGAAAATCTGCGCATGAGCTACTTACAAGCCAATCAAAATTTACAAGCTAACCAACAAAAGCTGCAAGGGTTAAATAACTTTAGATTAGAATACTCTCAGCAATTACATGTGAAAGGAAAGTCCGGTTTATCAAGCGCGGGCTTTGGCCAGTACCATGCCTTTATAGCAAAAATTGAAGAAGCGATTCGTCAGCAAGCCAGTACGGTCAATACCGCAAAGCAAGTTGTAACACAGCGTAAAGCTTTGTGGTTAAAGCAGCAGGTAAAAGCAAAAGCCGTAGCAAAATTAATTGAAAAACAAAACCTAAAAGAAGCAGCGTTAATGGCAAAGAGTGAGCAAAAAATGCTGGACGAGTTTTCTGCTAATCAATTTTTTCAGCGCCGTAAAAGTTTATAACTCTGGCGCGTTTATTGCTTTATTGGTAGGTGGTAATTAATTTTGGCAAAGTGCGGTGGCAACTTGCCGCAGTGCTGTGTAGGTGAATTATGGCAATAAACGATATTTCAATGTTGGCAACAGCTGAAAAAGACTCTTTTTTAGCATTTAAAGACAATAACTTACCTGCAGGTAACGAATCTGGTGATGCTTTTTTAAGCCAGCTACAAGATGCAGACAAACCCTTTGTATTGCCTGCTAATTCTGAGGCTACTAGCCAAACAGGCTCTTTGTTGCCAACAGATGATAAGCAGCTAGCCAATAGCAAAAAATCGACAGCTTCATCAAGTGATGACACGCAAGATACGTTATTATCTGGCGATAGCGTTTTAGCACAAATAAACTCCTCGCAAGTGATTGACGTAAGTGTAAAAAAACACGGCAGTAGCGATAATGATTTTAGCGATTTAAGTGCTAAAAAGAGTGATAAAAGTGTCAACTTTTTAGCTTCGCAATTAGGTGAAACTGATGAAGCAGATGCCATAACGACTAAAGCCGATGATACTCTTTTAGCTGATGTTAATAGCAACGGCAAAAAAAGCGCGTTTATGAGCGCCGAGCTTGAAACTAAAGCAGCTAAGCAAAGCGCTGGAGAAAATTTAGCCCCGTCTTTAAAAAATGAGAGCCTAGCAAGTAGTGCCGCTAAAAATCCAATAGCAGAAGCGGTGCAAACACAAATTAATAAAACTAATAGCAGTGCAGCCTCTGTAAATAATGAAGGTAAAGGTGCTGAGAATACAAAAGCGCCAGGCACTGTATTAAATGCTGAAAGTGCGCTGCCTATAAGCGATGCAGACATAGAGCAATTAGCCAAAGAACTGACTCGTTCATCTACGCAATCAGAGCTATCAACTACATCTAAAGTACTCAACTCATTAAGCGAAACGCAACGTGCACAATTAAACGAGCACGTTAAAAGCTCATTTACTGAAACCACGCCAAGTGAAGGTGATAATCGTGCAAGCTCCGTTAAACAATTACTGACAGAATTTGTCGTACAAAACGAAAAAGAGACAAGCACGCGCGGTGAGCTAGTTCAATCTCAGTTAAAAAACTTAAATAGCGATGAAAAGCAGGCGCTACTTAGCCAATTAAAAAGCTATGTGAGTAACGAGCAACCAACAGGTGATACGCTCAAAAAAGTAAATGAAACAATAAGCAACTTACAAACTATGCTTGATACGCAGCTTAGTGAGAGCAAAGCGCAAAGTGTGTCGAGCTCTGCAAATGCGGCTTTAAATGCGCAGCAAGCCAGTAATGCTGCAATGAATGCGAATACACCGCAAAATAAAGCCATGATTAATGCAGAAGCACCCTCTAGTATTGAGCAGGACGGTGTAAATCCAGATGAGTTCAACGCCCTAGAGGCCGAGCAGGAAAGCTTACTTAAAGAGCCTAAAACAAATACTGGTTTATCGCGTGTAGCTCAGGTGTTTACGTTGATAACCGATGGCATTAATAACACGCAGGCACAAATAAATACTCAGTACGACAACGCTCGTTATGAGCAGTCTATTTTAGAGAGCCAAGCTATACAGTCGCAGCAATTACAAAGCAGCACCGCGCAGGTTAAGCAGGTAAATATAGATGCAAGCATGATGCAGGCTATTAATATTGTTAAAAGTGATGCAGCTAAAATGCTTCAAGAGCGTGTATCTTCAATGCTAAGCATTAGCAATAAAGAAGCTGAAATTCGCTTAGATCCGCCAGAAATGGGCAGTATGCAAATTCGTATCAGAAGTGATGCTGAACAAGCACAAATAAATTTTGTAGTGCAAAACCAGCAAGCTAAAGAAGCACTTGAACAATCAATGCCGCGCTTACGTGAAATGTTAGCCGAGCAGGGAATTGATTTAGGTGAAAGTACGATTTCTTACGGGCAATCTGGTAATGAGCAAAGCGATGAAGGCGAGGGGCAATCACAAGGTCAAACGGCTAATAAAAATACACAGCAGGATAAAAATGATGAGCAAGATGGAGCTAACCCACAAAGTTCTCGACAACAAACTTCATCATCAATAGATTACTATGCCTAAGTACTGCTATTATAATAACTAAAACAAGCAAGTACCTTTGCTAAAAAAGGAATCACAATGGCCGAAGAAACAAGTTTAGAAATAGAAGAAACCGGTAAAAGCAAAAAAAAGCTGATCATAATCATAGTGGCAGTACTGCTTGTTGTTGGCGGTGGTGCAGGCTATTTTTTTATGGCGGGCGATGATGCACCCGTTGAAACATTAGATGAAGAAACAACAACCGCAGCGCAAAGCGACTCGGCTACACCTTCAGGCTCTTCAGCTGAAATGGGCAGTGCCTTGTATGTTGCTATGCCAAGACCCTTTGTGTTTAATGTACCTGGGTCAAGCAGAGATAGAATTGTACAAATAAAAGTGCAATTACTTGTGCGTGGCGATGTAAATGAAGAAACCGCTAAAAAGCACATCCCACTGATTGAAGGCACCTTGTTAAGCGTGTTTTCAACCACTACAGCTGATGAGCTCAGCACCAGTGCAGGCAAAGAAACATTACGCTTTACTGCGCTTGAAAAAGTGCAAGCTGCGCTAAATGATGTTGAAGGCACTAAAGTAATTGAGCGGGTATTGTTTACCGGCTTTGTGATGCAATAAGGGGCTAGCGTGAGCGATTTATTATCCCAAGACGAAATTGATGCACTCTTACACGGCGTTGATGAAGTCGAAGAGGAAGATATACACGAAGGTGAAGACGGCGAAGGCAGTACATTACAGTACGACTTTTCTTCGCAAGATCGGATCGTGCGTGGTCGCATGCCGACCCTGGAAATTGTTAACGAGCGGTTTGCTCGTCATATGCGAATAAGCTTATTTAACATGATGCGCCGCACCGCAGAGGTGTCGATTAATGGCGTACAAATGATTAAATTTGGCGAATACATTCATACCTTATTTGTACCAACAAGTTTAAATATGGTGCGTTTTAGACCGCTAAAAGGCACTGGCCTTATCACCATGGAAGCACGTTTAGTGTTTATTTTGGTAGATAACTTTTTTGGTGGTGACGGGCGTTACCATGCCAAAATTGAAGGCCGCGAATTTACCCCTACCGAACGTCGAATCGTGCAAATGCTACTAAAAATTATCTTTGAAGATTACAAAGAAGCATGGGCGCCGGTTATGGACGTGTCGTTTGAATACCTCGATTCAGAAGTAAACCCAGCAATGGCTAACATTGTGAGCCCTACTGAGGTTGTGGTTATTAGCTCTTTTCATATTGAATTAGATGGCGGTGGCGGCGATTTTCACATCGCTCTGCCGTATTCAATGCTTGAACCCATTAGAGAGCTATTAGATGCGGGTGTACAATCGGATACAGAAGACACCGATTTGCGCTGGAGCAAAGCTTTACGCGATGAAATTATGGACGTTGAGGTTGATATGTCGACTCAACTTCTTGAGGTGGATTTGTCTCTTAAACAAATAATGGAACTTAAAGCGGGCGATATTATACCGGTAGAAATGCCAGAGCATATTACGGTATTTGTTGAGGAGTTACCTACATTTAGAGCTAAAATGGGTCGTTCTCGCGATAACGTTGCGCTACAAATTAGTGAAAAAATTAAACGCCCTGATTCAGTTAAATCTGAGCTGCATGTATTTACCAAAGGCGGCAAGAAAATTGATTCAGATGCAGAATTAGCAGAACTAGAAGATGATTTACACCTTTCTGACGGTGTAGACTTAGACTGGTAATTGATTAAAAGGTTAAAAGTATGAGCGATGATCAAGACACAATGGACGAATGGGCAGCAGCCCTAGCTGAAGCCGAAGGCGGTGATGAGAGCGCCGAAGCGCATGTAGCAGAGCTTGATGAACTAAGTGATGCTAAACATGAACTTAGCGGTGACGAAAAGCGTAAACTCGATACAATTTTAGATATTCCTGTGACTATTTCTATGGAAGTAGGGCGCTCTAAAATAAATATTCGTAACTTACTGCAGCTAAACCAAGGCTCTGTTGTTGAACTAGACCGTGTAGCCGGTGAACCACTGGATGTATTAGTAAATGGTACGCTCATTGCCCATGGCGAAGTGGTTGTAGTGAATGATAAATTTGGTATTCGTTTAACGGATGTTATTAGCCAGGTAGAGCGGATCAAAAAATTACGATGAGCTCCCTTGCTGCTTTAACAAACTCAGTATTTACAAAGGCAGAAACTTTAACACCTACGGCCGACATTTTGTCTATGGTGTTGTCGTTGGTTGCGGTGCTAGTATTGATTGTAGTGCTGGCATTTTTTGTTAAAAAACTTAACCCAAATTTAGCTAATAGCGAAGAATTTAAAGTGGTACGAAGCTTACCGCTTGGCTCTCGAGAGCGCTTAATGGTGGTTGAAATAGATAATGCACAGCATTTATTAGGGGTCACCCCGCACAGTATTAACTACTTACATAAATTAGACACGCCGTTAAGTGAAAAAGAACTGCCAGAACTTGCTAAGCGATTTAGCAAACTACTAAACCCGCAAACGAATCAAAATAAAAAGAATTAACCCTATGATAAAGTGGCTGCTGATTATTTTAGCTGTGTTATTTGTACCTGCCGCAAGCAGTGCAGAGGGCATAGACGCTCTAACCATTACAACCAATGCCGACGGGACGCAAGATTACTCTGTAACCTTGCAAGTACTGGCAATTATGACGGCGCTGAGCTTTATTCCTGCCGCCATAATTATGATGACTTCGTTTACCCGTATTATTGTTGTACTGGCCATTTTGCGCCAAGCCATTGGTTTACAATCAACACCTTCAAACCAAGTTTTATTAGGGATGTCGCTTTTTTTAAGTATTTTTATTATGGCGCCTATTTATCAGCAAGTTAACGAACGTGCGATAGAACCCTATTTAAATGAACAAGTTACTTCGGTACAAGCATTAGAGCTTGCAAAGGAGCCCATGAAGGCCTTTATGCTCTCGCAGGTACGATTAAAAGACTTAGAAACGTTTGCCAAAATAGCAGGTTATGAGCAGCTTGATTCGCCAGAGGCCACACCGCTTATTGTGTTAATACCTGCATTTGTGACCAGTGAACTACAAACCGCGTTTATCATTGGTTTTATGTTTTTTATACCGTTTTTAATTGTGGATTTAGTGGTTGCCTCGGTGTTAATGGCCATGGGTATGATGATGCTCTCGCCCATGATAGTGTCCTTGCCTTTTAAAATAATGTTATTTGTACTGGTCGATGGCTGGAGCTTAGTAATGGGCACGTTAGCCAAAAGCTTTGGCTTAGGGACATAAACCATGTTTTACATTCGCACTTTTAAACATTAGGAGTACAACATGGAACCAGAAATTTTTGTTGATATTCTTAGCGATGCACTATTTTTAGTTATTAAGCTGGTATCAGCTATTGTGGTACCTGGTTTACTTGTTGGTTTAGTGGTGGCGGTGTTTCAGGCTGCCACCTCTATTAATGAACAAACCCTAAGTTTTTTACCGCGCTTATTAATTACCATTGGGGCACTTATTGTAGGTGGGCATTGGCTTACTCAAGAGCTAATGGACTTTTTTACCCGCCTAGTGTTACTCATTCCTGAAATTGCAGGCTAATTGTGGAATTTCCTTTTTCTGTTGTTATTCAATGGTTAAGTGATTTTTTACTGCCTTTAGTTCGCATCAGCTCTATGATCATGATTATGGCGGGCTTAGGCGCGCAAAACGTACCTACCCGCATTAAAATGGGGCTGGCGGTAGTGGTAACGTTTTTAGTGGTGCCAGCGCTGCCACCTGCAACATTTACTAATTTATTTTCTTTTGAAATGGTGCTGGTGGTTATTCAGCAAATGTTGATAGGTGTTGCGATAGGGTTTGCCTCTACGCTAATGCTAAATACCTTTGTGCTTGCTGGGCAAATACTGGCAATGCAAACCGGTTTGGGCTTTGCCTCTGTTATAGACCCTTCAAATGGTGCGAGTGTGCCTGCAGTTGGCCAGTTTTACTTAATTTTAGCGACCTTGTTATTTTTTGTTTTTAATGGCCATTTAATGATGATTCAAATGGTGGTGCATAGTTTTTCGGTGTTGCCTATAAACGGCCAGTGGTGGGCTGTTGATCATTACTGGGACATAGTAACGTGGGGCAGCTGGATGTTTACCACTGCATTGGTATTGGCTTTAGCCCCCCTAACGGCCATGCTCATTATTAATATTTCATTTGGTATTATGACCCGCGCAGCACCGCAATTAAACATTTTCTCAATAGGTTTTCCGTTTACATTAGTTGCCGGTTTAATGATTATTTGGGCCACCTTGGGTAATTTTGTAACCCAATTTGAGTTTCAGTGGTTAAAAATGATTGAGCTAATGTGTAGCCTTGTTGGCTGTACGGTGTAGGAGGGGCAATGGCTGAAGATTCAGGACAAGAAAAAACAGAAGAACCCACCTCCAAAAAGCTCGAAGATGCTAAAAAGAAAGGTCAAATAGCACGCTCAAAAGAACTAGGTACTATGTTTGTACTTATTTTTTCTGCAATTTCGTTGCTGTTGTATGGGCCCGAAATAGGCAAAGGCTTATACAATATTATGGGCAGGATGCTGTCTTTAAATCGCAGTGAAACCTACGACACCACTAAAATGTTTGCGGTATGGAGTGAGGTGGACAGTGCGCTGCTGTTTCCTATGGCGATGTTTGTTTTAATTATTGTTATTGCAGCATTTATAGGAAATACCTTACTCGGCGGCTTTAATTTTAGTTGGGAAGCTGCGGCACCTAAACCCAGTAAAATGTCGCCAATGAAGGGCTTTAAACGCATGTTTGGCCCACAAGCAGCGATAGAGCTTGTAAAATCTATATTAAAGTTTGCGCTGGTGGCTATTTTTGCGGTGTTTTTGATTCAAACTTTTTTTGATGAAATTTTGCATTTAAGTATTGAAAGCGCACCTAGTAATATAATTCATGCCCTTGAAATACTCTCGTGGATGTTTTTAGGATTGTCGTGCACTTTGGTGATTATTGCCGCAATAGATGCGCCTTATCAGAGTTATAACCACAACAAACAACTTAAAATGACCATGCAGGAGATCAAAGACGAGTACAAAAACTCAGAGGGTGATCCGCAAATTAAAGCGCGCATTAGGCAAACACAAAGGCAAATGTCGCAGCGAAGAATGATGCAAGATGTTCCCGATGCCGACGTAATTGTAACCAACCCTACTCACTATTCTGTAGCGTTAAAATACGATACTGAGCGAGCAGGTGCACCGATTGTACTTGCCAAAGGGATAGATGAAATGGCTATGCAAATTCGTAAAATAGCCAAAGGTAACGAAGTACCGATTGTAGAATCTCCTATGCTTACGAGGGCGCTTTATCATACCGCCGAAATAGGCCAACAGATACCAGATCAGCTATTTACTGCTGTCGCTCAAGTTTTAGCCTATGTATTTCAGCTTAAACGGTTTAAAAAAGGTCGCGGAAAGCGCCCCATCCCTCTTAAATCTAAACTGCCTATTCCGGATGATTTTAAATACGATTAGGGTAAGATGAGCTAACCACACTTTACAGGGGCGCCTTGCCTAAATACCAACACGGGGCTGCAAATACTAATCATAAAGCCCATTCGCTCTTGTCTCTCACTTGCTTTAAATTTTGTATCAATACTCAATGAATCTATTGCTGGCTCTATACTTGGAATAGTTATTGCAATTTCAGGCTAGTGTCAATTTATTGAATTGTAGAGTTATGGATTTTAAAGCGGTATTACAACAACTTAACAAAGATAAAAAAGAGTATGCCAAAGGTGTTGGCACACCGCTACTAGTACTTGCAGCGCTGGGTATGGTTATTTTACCGCTGCCGCCATTTCTTCTTGATATATTATTTTCATTTAATATTGCCCTTGCCTTAGTTGTTTTACTGGTGACTGTTTACACCATGAAACCCCTCGAATTTGGTATGTTTCCGGCGGTATTGTTAATCGCTACAATTATGCGTTTAGCCCTAAATGTTGCCAGTACACGCGTGGTGCTCCTTGAGGGTCACAACGGGGGCGATGCGGCTGGTAAGGTAATTGAAGCGTTTGGCTCAGTGGTTATTGGCGGAAACTACGCGGTAGGTTTAGTGGTGTTTTTAATTTTGATCATCATAAACTTTGTAGTAATAACCAAAGGTGCAGGGCGTATTTCTGAAGTATCGGCTCGTTTCACGCTAGATGCTATGCCGGGTAAGCAAATGGCGATAGATGCCGACTTAAACGCTGGCTTTATTAGTGCAGAGCAAGCACGTGAGCGCCGCAGCGAAGTAACCCGCGAAGCCGACTTTTACGGCTCTATGGATGGGGCGAGTAAGTTTGTAAAAGGCGATGCCATTGCCGGTATCGTGATATTAATTATTAATATTGTTGGCGGCTTATTTGTGGGCATGATCCAACATGACTTGAGCTTTAGCCGCGCAATGGAAGTATATACTTTACTTACCATTGGTGACGGCCTTGTGGCGCAGCTTCCTTCATTATTACTCTCTATTGGTACTGCTATTGTTGTTACTCGCCAAAACGAATCACATAACATGGGTGAGCAATTTAAAGCCCAATTAGGTAACGAAAAATCATTATTTATCGCCTCAGGTATTTTAATCATTATGGGGTTGGTTCCGGGTATGCCTCATATTGCTTTTTTAAGTTTAGGCGCACTACTTGGCTACTTAGCTTACTTTACTCAGCAGCAAAAATTAAAAGCCGCTGCTCTAGCAGCCCAAGAGGCTGAAAGTGGTGCCGTTGCCGGTACTGGCGTTGCAAACAAGCAAGAGCAAAAAGAGCTTGGATGGGACGATGTACAACAAATTGACGTTATTGGCTTAGAAGTTGGCTACAGGCTTATTCCGCTTGTTGACCAATCTCAAGGTGGTGAGCTGCTCAACCGAATTAAAGGGGTGCGTAAAAAGTTATCTCAGGAGCTTGGCTTTTTAGTACCGCCTGTACATATTCGCGATAACTTAGAGTTAGACCCTAATGCGTACCGTATTACCATGATGGGTGTTTCAAGTGGTGAGGGCGAACTCAAACATGGCGATGAACTGGCCATAAACCCTGGGCAAGTATTTGGCCCTATTAAAGGGGTTGAAACCAAAGACCCTGCATTTGGCTTAGATGCGGTGTGGATAAAGCCTGATCAAAAAGACGAAGCACAATCACTAGGTTACACCGTGGTTGACTCAGCCACTGTGGTAGCCACCCATATTAGCCAGTTATTAACTAACAGTGCCGCATTATTACTAGGCCATGAGGAGGTTCAAAACCTGCTTGATATGTTAGCTAAAAGCCATCCACGTTTAGTCGAAGGGTTAGTGCCAGAAGTACTACCACTGACAACCGTTGTAAAAGTACTGCAAAATTTATTAAACGAAGGTGTGGCTATTCGTGATATGCGCTCTATTGTTCAAACCCTTGTAGAGTACGGCCCACGTAGCCAAGATGCCGATGTTTTAACAGCTGCAGTGCGTATTTCGCTGCGCCGTTTAATAGTTCAAGACGCTGTGGGAATGTCATCAGAAATCCCTGTCATAACCTTGGCGCCTGAGTTGGAACAGATGTTGCATCAGTCGTTACAAAATGCAGGCGACGAAGGTGCCGGAATAGAACCAAGCCTTGCTGAGCGACTTCAAACATCATTAAACGAAGCGCATCAGAATCAAGAAATGGCCGGAGAACCTTCAATATTGCTAACGTCAGGAATGTTACGCACTGTGTTATCTCGTTTTGTTAAGTACACCATACCGGGTTTAAGGGTGATGTCTTATCAAGAGGTACCAGATGAAAGACAGATCAAGATTGTCAGCTCAGTAGGCCAACAATAAAGATTTTAACAGGGGTTGAACCATGAAGATTAAACGTTTTTTTGCCAAAGATATGCGCACCGCACTGAAAGAGGTTAAAGATGAGCTAGGTGTTGATGCCGTTATTATGTCGAACAAAAAACTCGCTAATGGTGTAGAAATTGTTGCCGCAGTAGATTACGACAAAGCAGCCCCTAAAGCCGCAGCGCAACCACAGGCAGCGCCTGCTCCGCAAAGAGCCGTGCAACAGCCTACTCATAACTTTGTAAAGCCAGAGCCTAAGCGTGCGCAACCTGAGCCACAAGCAAAAGTAGCTGATAGCTTACAAGCTTTATTAGAGCGCCAGTCGCCACGCCCTCGCTCTCCTGAGCTTGCCTCTATGTTTTCGCAATCAGGTATTGATACGTCTGAGCATTACCAAGAACCAGCACAGCCACGTACGACAAATATGTTTGCTCGCGAAAATGAAGCGCCAAAACGCATGCAAACCCAAGCAGACAGCCTAGGCTTTGATGACTTAGATCAAGACTTTGACGATTTAGATGCGCCTGTGGCTCCGCGTAGTCAAGCTAATAACAACGAAAGCGCCCAAATGAGCGCGATGCGTGATGAAATGAACGCAATTCGCCAGTTACTAGAACACCAAGTATCGGGTTTAATGCAGCAAGATATGGCACGTCGCGACCCTACACGTGCATGCATGATTGACCGTTTAGTTGGCATGGGAATAGATAAAGACGTTGCAGAGCAAATGGCGTGTTTTATCCCAGATGACGTATCGCGTCAGCAAGGTTGGAAAGCATTATTGCAAATGGTTGAAGATCAAATGCAAACCACCAACAACGAAATTCTTCGCCAAAGGGGTGTGTACGCCCTTGTTGGGCCTACTGGTGTAGGTAAAACAACCACAGTAGCTAAACTTGCCGCATTAGGCGCACAAAAGTATGGCGCCGACAAAGTTGCCCTAATCACCACTGATACATACAGAATTGGTGCGTATGAGCAGCTTGCAACGTATGGTCGTATTATTGGTTGTGGTGTTAAACAAGTAAAAGATGCCAATGAATTAGCTGAAGTTTTATATCATTTACGCAATAAGCGTCTAGTATTAATTGATACAGCGGGTATGAGCCAACGTGATTTACGCCTTACAGAGCAATTAAATACGTTAATGCGCAACCAGCGAGTAGATATACGTAGTTATTTAGTATTAAGTGCCACAGCACAAATAAATGTATTGCAAGAAACCGTAAGACATTTTAAAAAGGTTCAGCTAAGCGGTTGTATTTTCACTAAGTTAGATGAATCATTAAGTTTAGGTGAGATTATTAGTATAGCGATTCAAAATCGTCTTCCAATAGGGTATCTTACTAATGGTCAGCGCGTACCAGAAGATATTCGCGTTGCAAATGCTGAAAAACTAGTAAAAAAAGCTGAGCAATTGTATTTAAAAAGAGCAAAAGCACAACATTCAAGGCACCAAGCAGTGGCGCCAAGCACAGTAGGGATGTATGATTAACACAGTATTAGATCAAGCAAGCGGCCTGCGCAAAATGAGTCAAAACAACAACGGCGTAAAAGTTATCGCTGTCACCGGCGGTAAAGGAGGGGTGGGTAAAACCAACGTCTCTTTAAATACTGCAATTGCTTTAGGGCAGCAGGGTAATCGTGTATTAGTATTAGATGCCGATTTAGGCCTAGCTAATTGTGATGTAATGCTAGGACTACGTGTTGAAAAAAACTTATCTCATGTCCTTTCAGGCGAGTGCGAACTTGACGAGATTTTAGTTGAAGGCCCAGGCGGCATTAAAATCGTGCCTGCTACATCAGGCTCGCAAAGTATGGTGGAGCTAACCCCATCTGAGCATGCTGGGTTAATTCGTGCCTTTAGTGAGCTTAATACCGAATTTGATATTTTAATTGTAGATACCGCCGCTGGTATTTCTGACATGGTGCTGAGTTTTTCTCGTGCAGCGCAAGATGTCATGGTGGTGGTGTGTGACGAGCCGACCTCTATTACTGATGCCTACGCGCTTATTAAAGTACTTAGCCGCGAGCATGGCGTTTATAAATTTAAAATTGTTGCAAACATGGTGCGCAGTATGCGCGAGGGCCAAGAGCTTTTTGCAAAGCTCTCTAAAGTAACAGACCGCTTTTTAGATGTGTCTATGGAGCTTGTTGCGACTATTCCATATGATGAAAATATGCGTAAATCTACGCGTAAACAAAAAGTAATTGTCGATCTTTTCCCTAATTCACCAGCAGCAGTTGCGTTTAAAACATTAGCGACAAAAGCAGTAAAATGGCCTATACCTAATCAACCTTCAGGACATTTAGAGTTTTTCATTGAGAAGCTAGTAAACGGCTGATTATGACAACATCGGTGAAAAGAGCTATGGGATATCAATCAACACAAAATTTAAATGTGATTGTTGAAAAGCACGCGTCGCTCGTCAAAAAAGTGGCGTGCCATTTAATAGCTCGTCTTCCTCCTAGCGTTCAGCTTGATGACTTAATCCAATCGGGAATGATTGGCCTTATCGAGGCCTCAAAAAACTTTGACGCCAGTAAAGGGGCAAGCTTTGAAACGTTTGCTGGTATTCGTATCCGCGGCGCTATGCTTGATGAAATGCGCAGAGGGGATTGGGCACCACGTTCGGTGCACCGCAAAAGCCGATTAGTAGCCGAAACCATCACAGAATTAGAAAATAGCTTAAATAGAGAACCAAAAGATACTGAAGTAGCTGAAAAACTTGATATTTCGCTAGAAGAATACCATCATATTTTAAATGATGTTAATTCCAGTAAAGTGCTTGGTATAGAAGACCTAGGGGTAGATGAAGATGTTATTAGCCCTGCAGGTCAAGATTTAGCGCTAGACAAACCATTTAATAATGTTAAAAATGAACGGTTTAATAATTCATTGTTAGAGGCAATAAAGTCTTTACCAGAGCGAGATGCAATGGTGCTTTCTTTGTATTACAACGATGAAATGAATTTAAAAGAAATTGGGCATATACTCGATGTAAGTGAATCGCGTGTAAGTCAGATACATGGTCAGGCGATGATTAAGCTCAAAGCAAAAATCAATGACTGGATAAACTAGTAGTAAGTAAATTATAGGTTAAGACCTCACCGGAGGATGTTTTGGATAAAAACATGAAAATTCTTGTTGTTGATGATTTCTCTACAATGAGACGTATTATAAAAAATCTGTTGCGTGACCTAGGGTTCACGAATGTTCAAGAAGCTGACGATGGTTCTACAGCATTACCTATGTTGCAAAATCAGGTTTTTGACTTTGTTGTAACCGATTGGAACATGCCAGGCATGCAGGGTATTGACTTGCTAAGAGCCATTAGAGCTGACGAAAAATTAAAACATATTCCGGTTTTAATGGTGACGGCAGAAGCTAAAAAAGAACAAATAATAGCGGCAGCGCAAGCAGGTGTTAATGGCTATATTGTTAAGCCATTTACTGCTGGTACTTTGAAAACTAAATTAGAAAAAGTGTTTGAACGCTTAGGTTAATGAGAGGAGAGGCTTATGTCAGCACCAGCTGCGCCTCAAATTACTTTAGAACAAGCTCGTCAGCTCGTCGTTTTTTTAGAAAACGGTGAGCAAGATAAAGCAGATCAATTAATTTTAGATACTGCCTCTCAAGAGCAATCGCAGCTTTTTGCTGAAGTAGGTAAGTTAACACGCCAATTACACGAAGCCCTTAAAAGCTTTGAACTTGATACGCGTTTAACCGATTTAACCACTGATGCAATTCCGGATGCGAAAAAGCGCTTAAACTATGTCATGGAAATGACAGAAAATGCAGCTAATAAGACAATGGATGCGGTCGAAGCAAGCCTCCCTATTGCGCAGCAGCTAGCAGATGAAATTGCACATATTAAGCCTACTTGGGATAGGCTTATGAACCGCGAAATAGAGCTGGGCGAGTTTAAAACCTTATGCCACAGCATCGACAAGTTTATGAACAGCTCTCATCATAAAACCGATGAGTTGCAAACCTTAATGACTAATGTACTAATGGCGCAGGATTTTCAAGATTTAACCGGCCAGGTTATCCGCCGTGTAATTGAATTAGTCAGAGAAGTAGAAGAAAGTTTAATCCACCTTTTAACAGCATTTGCTGCACAAGATGACAGCATAGCTGAAAGTAAAGAACAACAAGAAACAGAAGAACTGGTTGCCGCACAAACATTAGCAGGTCCTGAAGGCCCTATTATTGATAAAGAGTCGCGAAATGATGTTGTATCTGACCAAGACGAGGTCGATGACCTATTATCAAGTTTGGGCTTCTAAGAGGAGAGTAACTGCATGAGCTTTGAAGTCGATGAAGATATTTTACAAGACTTTCTTGTAGAGGCCGGAGAAATCCTAGAGCTTTTATCTGAACAGTTAGTTGAGCTAGAAAATAACCCAGAAGATACTGAGTTACTAAATGCTATTTTTAGGGGCTTTCATACCGTAAAAGGGGGAGCAGGCTTTTTAGCTATGACTGAGCTTGTTGATGCCTGTCATGGTGCTGAAAACGTATTTGATCTCTTACGCCAAGGGGTTAGAACCGTTAATTCAGAATTAATGGATGTGATTTTACAAGCACTAGATACCATTAATGAAATGTTTGCCACTATTCAAAACCGCGAACAGCCAGACCCAGCAGACCCTCAATTACTAGAAACCCTTCACAAACTTGGTCAACCGCCTACGGATGAAGAGCTTACTGAAACAGCCCCCGAAGTTGTTGAACAAGAACCCGCAGCTCCCGTTAGCGCAACAGATGATGAAGACCCATTTGCATTTGATGAACTATTTGATGTGGCAGGTTCAAGCCCTTCAGCAGATAGCACGCAAATTGATGAAATTACAGAAGATGAATTTGAAAGCTTACTCGATGAGCTACACGGCAAAGGCCAGAGCCCGGTGTCGCAACCAAGTGCAAGTGCAGAGCCAGATTCAAGTTCAGATATTACCGATGATGAATTTGACAGTTTATTAGATGAATTACACGGTGTAGGTAGTTTTGGTCCGGTTGCAGGAGATACTTCAAGCAGTGAGTCAGAAGTAAAACACACAGCACCACCAGCGGCTGTTACAAATGATAGCGGTGATGATGAAATCAGCGATGATGAATTTGAGGCATTGCTTGATGAACTGCATGGTAAAGGTGCCGCACCAGAATCAAAAGAAGCTGACACACCTGCACCGCAGCCACCTAAGGCTGCACCTGTAGCACAAACGCCAGCAAAACCTACGCCAGAAAAGCCTACGCCAGCACCTGCAGCAAAACAAGCTCCGGCGGCAAAAGCCGCTGCGCCTAAACCTAAAGTGGCTGAAAAACCAGCGAGTAGCGCTGCACCTAAAAAAGCTACGCCTCCACCTGCTGAAACTACAGTACGTGTTGATACAAAGCGTTTAGATCAAATAATGAATATGGTTGGCGAGTTGGTATTAGTACGAAATAGGTTGGTCAGTTTAGCGACCAATACAGACAGTGAAGCGATGGGTAAGGCGATATCAAATCTTGATGTGGTCACTGCTGATATTCAAGGTGCAGTAATGCAAACGCGAATGCAGCCTATCAAAAAAGTGTTTGGCCGATTCCCTCGCGTAGTACGTGACTTAGCCCGTAGCTTAAATAAAGAAATTGATTTACAGCTTGTAGGTGAAGAAACCGATTTAGATAAAAACTTAGTTGAGGCACTGGCCGATCCGTTGGTGCATTTAGTACGAAACTCAGTTGACCACGGAATTGAAATGCCAGCAGCGCGTGAAGCTGCGGGTAAGCCTAGAACCGGTAACGTTACATTATCGGCTTCGCAAGAAGGCGACCATATTTTGTTAACCATTAAAGATGATGGTGCAGGTATGGATGCGGAAAAACTGAAAAAAATAGCGATCAGTAAAGGCGTTATTGACCATGATCAGGCAAGTCGCTTATCAGATACAGAAGCGTATAACTTAATATTTGCGCCAGGCTTTTCGACCAAAGAAGAGATATCTGATATTTCTGGCCGTGGCGTAGGCATGGATGTAGTAAAAACTAAAATTACGCAGCTTAATGGCTCTGTGAGTATACAGTCAGAGTTGGGCGTAGGGACTATTTTAGAAATAAAAGTACCATTAACACTGGCTATTTTACCTACGCTGATGGTTATTGTTGGTGAGCAAACGTTTGCGTTACCACTTGCTGGTGTGAGTGAAATATTCCACTTAGATTTAACCAAAACCAATGTGGTAGATGGTCAGCTTACAATTATTGTTCGTAAAAAAGCGATACCGCTATTTTACTTAGAGCATTGGTTAGTTAAAGGTGCTGATTGTTCTCAGCGAAAAGCGCAAGGTCATGTGGTAATTGTACAAATAGGTACTCAGCAAGTTGGCTTTGTGGTTGATTCATTAATTGGCCAAGAAGAAGTTGTTATTAAGCCTCTTGATGCGTTATTACAAGGTACGCCTGGAATGGCTGGTGCAACAATTACATCTGACGGTGGTATTGCGCTGATTCTGGATGTACCTAATATGCTTAAGCATTACGCAGGGTAAAATGTAGGCATACCTGTGTATGCCTATACATAAATTTAATAAGAGAGCGCAATGGCCGTAAAAGTTTTAGTTGTTGACGATTCCAGTTTTTTTCGCCGTCGAGTGAGCGAAATCCTTGAACAAGACAGCGGTATCGAAGTAATAGGCTTTGCTGTTAACGGTAGAGAAGCCGTAGAAAAAACAGCGCAGTTACGTCCAGATATGATCACCATGGATGTAGAAATGCCTGTGCTTGATGGTATTAGCGCAGTTAAAGAAATTATGGGGAGTAACCCAACGCCAATACTTATGTTTTCTTCATTAACTCGCGACGGTGCAACCGCAACTTTAGATGCACTTGATGCCGGAGCTATGGACTTTTTACCGAAAAAGTTTGAAGACATTGCACGAAATAACGAAGATGCAATCAAGTTATTGCAAGCTAAAGTGAAGGAAATTGGTCGCAGGCGAGCACCGCGCCCTGTTAGGCCATTAACATCAAGTAAGACTACTGCTCCATCTGCAAGCAAACTTGCCACAACAAGCTCATCGCTTAAACAACCTGATAGAAGCTTTCAACGTGCTGCCCCAGTGCAGACAACAACTACACCCAGTATGCCCACGCGTGCCAGCGGTAAACACTATCAAATAGTGGCTATTGGCACTTCAACTGGCGGGCCAGTTGCTTTACAAACCATATTAACCCAATTACCTGCTCACTTTGCTCACCCTATTTTGTTAATTCAGCACATGCCGGCAGCATTTACGCCTGCGTTTGCGGCACGTTTAAATAGCCTTTGCAAAATACGCGTTAAAGAAGCGCAACAAGGTGACAGGCTAGAAGCCGGCACAGCCTACTTAGCACCTGGTGGACAGCAAATGATGGTAGAAGGGCGAAGTGGTAACAAAACGTTGCGTGTATTTGAAGATAATAGTGAACGTATAAGCTACAAACCAAGCGTTGATGTGACTTTTGCAAGTGTTGCCAAAAGCTACCAAGGAGATGTACTTGCTATTGTTTTAACCGGCATGGGCGCTGATGGACGTGATGGCGCGCGAATGCTTAAGCAATCTGGCGCAACAATTTGGGCGCAAGATGAAAAAAGCTGTGTGGTATACGGTATGCCTCAAGCTATTGCCAACGCTGGGCTTGCCTCTGAGCATTTAGCGTTAAACGACGTAGCAGCAAGAATAAAAAGAGAGACTGGTTGTGGATAAGCTCTCTGTTTTAGGGTTAATCATTGCGCTGGGCGCTATAGCGATTGGTTACTCTTTAGAGGGGGGCGTTGTCACGGCGTTATTTAATGGCCCTGCACTTATTATTGTACTTGGCGGCACCTTAGGGGCTGTTATGTTGCAAACGGCGACAAGCACCTTTAAAAAAACGCTAAGCATGAGCCATTGGGTGTTTTTTTCACCTCAGTACAATATTGAGCAAGCCATAGAGCAAATTAAAACGTGGTCGCATAAAGCTCGCCAGGAAGGGTACTTAGCGCTTGAAAAAGAGGCACTTAGTCACCCAGATCCTTATGCAGCAAAAGGGCTTAGCTTACTAGTAGATGGGTGTTCGGAGCAAAAGCTACGCGACACCTTAGAAATAGATTTAATGCTTGAACGAGACCGCTTACTTGAAGCAAGTAGAGTGTACGAAGCCATGGGCGGATATAGCCCAACTATAGGTATTTTAGGGGCTGTACTTGGCCTTATTCAAGCAATGTCATTTATTACCGACCCTCAAAAGCTTGGTGCAGGGGTCGCCACCGCATTTATTGCAACAATATATGGGGTGGGTTTAGCTAACTTATTATTTTTACCTATGGCCAATAAGCTTAAGCAGCGAGTAGAGCAAAAAATGCTTTACCATGAAATGATGGCCGAAGGGGTGATTGCTATAAGCCTTGGCGAAAGTCCTATAAACATAGAATTAAAGCTTGAAGCTTATCGCACAGAGCGCCCTAATGTCGTGGTAGAGTAACTTTTATGTTACGCCGGCGCTTACGTCAATCAGCTGAAAAAAATCAACTTACAGAACGTTGGTTAGTCTCTTATGCTGATTACATGACCATTATGTTTGCCTTTTTTGTGGTTATGTATGCCATTGCCATAAATAAAGAAGAAAGTTTTCAAATCCTCTCCGACTCCCTAGAACAGGTTTTTGACAAATCAGCAAGGCAACAATCGCAACAAGGTGAGGGCGTGAAAGGCGAAGGGCTACTTACTGACCGTGTTACCCCAGAGCAAGAGTTATTGTATGGTGAGAGCATTCAAAAACAGGAGTCTGGCCCAGAGCTGTTAGATGGACATAGTGATACCAGCAATATAAAACAAAAACATTTAGGTAAACCACTCGATAGTCTGTTAACTAAATTACATTCAGCACTTATTGATGAAATTCGTGATGGAGAAGCAAGTTTAGAGCTCAACCAAGATTGGCTTATTATTGAGCTAAGTTCAGGAATGCTGTTCTCAAGTGGTAGCTCAGTGGCCCACGCGCGAGCTAAGCAAGTCGTAAAAATTGTAAAAGATATTATTGCCCCAGTAGATAACTACATAAGGGTAAGAGGTTACACAGATAACGAAAGTATTCGCAATGAAATGTTTCGCTCTAACTGGGAGTTGTCAGTTGCACGGGCGACCTCTATTTTAGTTGAATTAGAAACGTTAGGAATTAACCCAGCGCGAATGGCAATCGAGGGGTATGGGCAATACTCACCTTTTGCCGATAACGACACCGCAGCGGGTCGAGCAGAGAATCGTAAAGTTGTTATTGCGCTTTCTAAGTATGGCTTAGTACAACAAACCACCGAAAATGAAGCTGAGCCTGATGAGCAAGTGCAACAAGCTGCGCCTGAGCCAGAGGTGGAACTTCCCTCTGATGATAACTCTATTAAAATAATTCGTTTACCTCATGGTGGCATCAGAATCACCACGCGCAATGAACAGTAATTAGGACTTAATGTGAAGATTTGGACAGTAGCAAATCAAAAGGGCGGTGTAGGTAAAACCACAACGGCTGTCAGTCTTGCTGGTATTTTGGCCTTGCAAGGTAAACGCGTATTACTCATTGATACCGACCCTCACGCCTCACTAACGTACTATTTTGGTATTGATTCTGAAGATTTAGAAGTCAGTGTGTACGATATTTTTGCCCGCGGCACCTCAATGCAAAGTGAAGAAATACTACAAGCCTTGTGCCCCTCTACCATGGAAAACCTAGATATATTGCCCGCGACGATGGCTATAGCAACCCTCGATAGAAGTATGGGCAATAAAACGGGGATGGGCTTAATTTTAAAAAAAACACTTGCAAAAATTAGTGAACATTACGATTATGCGCTGCTTGATTGCCCGCCCGTTTTAGGTGTTTTAATGGTGAACGCATTAGCCGCCAGCGAACGTATTTTAGTGCCTGTGCAAACTGAGTTTTTGGCGCTCAAAGGGCTTGATAGAATGATGCGCACTATGGAATTAATGCAAAGCTCTCAAGCGAAACAGTACCAATATACTATAATCCCTACTATGTATGATAAGCGCACTAAAGCGTCGCTTGAAGCCTACAAAACGTTGCAAAATACATATAAAGATAAAGTATGGCCAGGAGTGATCCCCGTTGATACAAAGTTTAGAGATGCAAGCCTTGCACAAAAGGTACCCATAGAGTTTTGCCCACGTTCGCGTGGGGTTTACGCTTATAAAGCGTTATTAGATTATTTAATTGGACAAGGTTAATGAATGAGTAAGCAATTATTTGCTAATGAAAAAGTAATGACTCAATACTTAGGGGCGCTATTATGCGAAGACGAACCTGAGGAAAACCTTGAGCCTGTAGCAAAGCTACTTGAGCAAGTACCTAGTGCCTTACAAAACGACGAAGTACTTTTAAAGCCCAAAGCGCAATTAAAAGTAACCGAGCAGCTTTATTCTGAGCAAGTAAAAGAGAGTAATAGCGAGGCTGACGCCACTATTTCGCCACCGGCACCTATTGAGCCTGAGCCAGTAGAGACAGCTGAGGTGCAAACCCAGTTAAGTACAGAACCTGCCCCTTTATTACATAGCCAAGAAGATTACTTTGAAGGTGAATTTCAGGCTCTGTTTTTTGAAGTGGCTGGTTTAACATTGGCTGTTCCTTTGAAAGCGCTTGGAGGAATTCATCAATTAGGTGAAGTAAATCATTTATTTGGTAAGCCAAAGTGGTTTAAAGGCGTTATGCTTAATAGAGATGAAAAGCTAAACGTAGTTGATACTGCCCGTTGGGTAATGCCTGAAAAGTACGATGAAAAGTTAGAGGCCTCTCTTAATTATCAGTATTTAATAACCTTAGGCGATAGCAACTGGGGTTTATTGGCCGAAAAGTTAATAAATAACATTACATTGAGTAAAGAAGATGTAAAATGGCGAAAAAACAGTGGCAAACGCCCTTGGCTTGCCGGTGTTATTAAAGAAAAAATGTGTGCTTTAATAGATGTAGATAATTTAAATGCACTATTAGAAAAAGGCTTAGATAGCCGTCAGTAGTAACGACCATTACGGGGTAACAGCATGAGCGAAGATAGACTATTATCAGCGAATAAAAACGCAGATAACAACGATGAAATTTTACAGTGGGTAACGTTTAAGCTTGAAGAAGAAACGTATGGCGTCAACGTAATGCAGGTGCAAGAAATTTTACGTTATACCGAAATTGCCCCAGTACCTGGAGCACCTTCATACGTTATTGGCATTATAAATTTACGTGGTAACGTAGTCACTGTTATTGATACTCGTGCACGCTTTGGTTTGCCTGCTGCGGATGCAACTGATAACTCTCGCATTTTAATTATTGAAGCAGAAGAGCAAGTAATTGGTATTTTAGCCGATAGTGTTTCTGAAGTTGTGTATTTACGCAGCTCTGAAATAGACAGCGCCCCAAATGTTGGTACCGAAGAAAGCGCTAAGTTTATCCAAGGTGTATGTAACCGCGATAACGAATTACTTATTTTAGTCGATTTAAATAAATTACTTAGCGATGACGAATGGGATGAGTTAAGCGATATTTAAGCTTTACCACTAAAATTATGTTGTTACTCAGTATCGCAATAGCAGCGCTAGGGATAGGTTTAATATCGCTGGCGCTAATTGTTGCATTAAAAAATAAACAGTCGGCGGAGCTTAATGCGGTATCACAGCAATTAAAAGATACCTCAGAGCAAACACATATATTACGCAGTGAAGTGTCTGAGCTCAGAACAGGGCTTTTAAGTATAGGTAAGCGCGTACTTGAAGTTGAGCAACAAAATCAAGAGTTGATGCAACAACAAGCTGCCCAAAAATATGATGACCCAGACGCAAAAATATATTCACGTGCTGTTAAAATGGTTGAGCTTGGCGCAGATTTAGATGAGGTGATACGCGAGTGCGAGCTTCCTAGGGCTGAGGCTGAACTATTATTTTCGTTACATAAACAAAAAGACGCCTAGCGTCTTTTTTGCTTTTAACTACACACAACACCAATGTGCAGTAATACTTAATAAAGGGGGAGATATAATTCATCCACCTAGTTATGCCTTTACATTTAGCTTACCTTGAAAGTCTTGCCAGCCAGGTGGGAACTGCCCACGAAGCACGTACGAAAAAGCAATCAATTCAGCAATAACATAATAAAGCTCTTTAGGTATTTCCTCTCCCAATTCTAAGTGTGAGAGTGTTTTAGCAAGTGCTTCATCTTGGTGGATCATAATGCCTTTTTGTTTTGCTGCTGCGATTATTTCATCGGCTAACTCGCCAAACCCTTTTACACTTACTGCTGGGGTACTTCCTGCTTCATACAACAGGCCAATCGCGGATTTATTATTTGCTGCTAAATTAGAGGTGTCAGTCATGTTAAACCTTAATATTTATAATGGCATGCGATTGATAAAACGCTTGATGACTAGCATCTCCGCGTTTTAAGTTTAGCTCGCCTACTTGCAAGCCATGCTGAGCTAATTTAGCCCTGAGGCTATCTAAGTGAGGGTGTGCAATTGCACTTACTTCTTGGCTAGAGGCAAGCAGCTGGCAATCGAGCGCTTTGTCCATAAGCTCAGCCACTATTTGTAATTGCCCTTGCTGTGCATAATCAAAATTTAATCTAACAAACCACACGTTTTTTTCGGTTTTATCTACACTGGCTTTTTTATATTGCCCTAAGGTTATCTCTGTTTGTCCCGCTTCAGGCGGAAGTTTCATCGGAAATAAAAACTGTGCTAGCGGGTTTGTGTCGCTTTGTTGGTTTGGCGTAGTTACTTGTACTTGGCTAAGGGTATTTTTAACTTGTAGCAGCTCTGGGGCAAGCTCTTGTATTTGTGTTTGTTGAAGTTGCTCTAATAGTTTATCCGCGCCATTACCTACTTTAAAAGTAGGTAAAAGCACATTAAGTAGGGCATCAACCCCTGTGTGGTTATTAAACGTTAGCGAAGTACTTGGTTGGCTTATTATTGGCGCCGCTAAAATAGTAACCGCAAGTTGCTCAAGCCCTTTTGTAAAGCTACTTTGTAGTGTGTCGTTTGGCGTAGTAAGCGGTTGTAAGGTACTTAAAAGCTCTCGCTGTATGGTGGCTGGGTGGACATTAGTACTGGAGACCATTCTATTAAAAGCTTGATTCACTAAACGCGTAAGATCAGGTGTATTTTGAGTAGCTTTACTTGCTATGTCAGTAATTTGGCTACTCAACAATGTCTTAGGGTTGGAAGCACTATTTGGGCGCTCACTCTCTGTTGGCAAATTTAAAAGCGAGGTTAAAATTTTAGCTTCTGTTGGTTGTAACTGCTGACTTACAGCTGTGTTAAAAAGCGAGTGAGACAAACTGGGTTGATTGGGAGTATTTACCTGTGAAGTTGTGGCATGTAGTGTTTTTAAACTCAGCGGCGTAGAAGCGTTGCCTTGCGTACTTACATTTGTTGGTTGGGCGCTCACTGCTTGGGGCTGAGCTGTATTGTTTGCTGATTGCCATAACGACACACTTGCCTTTAATTGCTGGGTTATTTGCACTAAAGGAGGAAGCTGCGCAAAGTGTTTAGCTAAAGGGCTGTTAGGGGTAAAAGAATGATTAGCAACTTCAGCGGTTATATTTAGCTTGCTTAAATTAAGGTTTGTTAGCGTGTTTATTTGTGTCGGCGTTTTATTTACATCAAGCTTAGCTTGTTGAGCCTGCAAAGGTGACGTTTTACTCGCAAAGGGTTTGTTTTCAAAGTATTTAACGGCATCGTTAATTCGCGTTTTTAAATCGCTAAAGCTGCTTTGTAACCATGACTTTATAGGGCTTTGTGCACTTAACTGCGGGCTTGTTTTATCAGCGGGGGGTCTGGCTGCATTTTGCTGCTGTGATAAAACCAAGTCGGTAAAGGGTTTACTAAATGAGTTATTAAGTGCGACCTGCATTTTAGGTAAGTTAGTTTTAATGAGCAGCTTATCTGCTTGATTAGTAATATTTACTGCCACGGGCTTGCTAGGCAATTCACTAAGCTGTTTATTGGTTATCGGGGTTGTGAACGAGCCGCTATGCTGAGGGTGCGAAATAATAGCTAATTTAGGCGTTGCTTGTAGTTGCGCGCTGGGCAGTAAGTTAGTTAATAGCTGCGAAATTTTATGTTGGCTGAGAGTTTGAGTATGGACGGTGTCAGCAAAGCGGTTAATAACATTTATTTGTGCGCCTTTATTGGTTGTATTAATAAGTACCTGTAATGGCTGCTCGGTATTTAACAGCTGTGCGGTTTCTTTGTTAATTGCAATACTGGCATTAAGGCTAGGTATCATAAGCTGCGGTGACGGCGAAAGCTGTACATTGACTGGCAAGGGTTTACTTTGTATTTCACTACCGGTACTAACATAATTTAAAAAACGCTGCAGTTGTGATGCGTTGCTAAGTGTAATATTGGTATTGTTAGGAGTAATATTTAGCTGCTTTCCATCAGCGCTGAGCTGTATGTTAGCACTTGCTATTTTGTCTGTATTTTGAGGGGCATGCGTTATGCCTAAGCGTAGAGTTTGCCAGTGTTTATCTATTAAAACATCGAGTGTAATTGAGCCTTTTGAAAACTGAATATTTTTAGCCGCAAGTACCTGCTCTGGTAATTGTACTAATTCGTCCGAAGTGCTCGGAGCGCTTTGGTTATTAACCAATGAATTAGATAATGTGATTTGCGTTGGATTATTCATTATTTTAAATCAAGTTTTCGCTAATTTTCGTGAATCGATTTTAAAGCAATATTCGTATTACCCTATCATTATGGTAGACTAACGCCTAATTTTTGGCATAGAGAAACGTCATCTTGTTACACATTAAGTCCGTCACCTGCATCAAGCAAGAACGTTGTTTGTTTGCGGATCTTAATTTTAGCCTAAATAGCGGTCAAATCATGCAATTAGCGGGTCCTAACGGGGCTGGCAAAACATCATTATTGCGTATTGTCGCAGGCTTTAGTGTGCCTGATGAAGGCGCTATTTTTTATAACCAGCAAGCTATTACCAAGCATTATGAAGAGTACGCCACAGACCTGCTATTTATAGGCCATAAAACCGGTGTCAATGTGCAGCTCAGCGCACTGGAAAACGTACGCCATTGGTTACACATTAACGGCTATACAAATGAGCCCGACTTATATCCAATTTTAGCTAAGCTTGGCTTAGTGGGCCTTGAAGATGTGCCGGTAAGAATGCTCTCTGCAGGGCAGCAGCGTCGTGTCGCTTTAGTGCGATTATGGTTAAGTGATGCAAAACTATGGGTGCTTGATGAACCCTTTACTGCACTTGATAAAAATGGCGTTGCATTTTTACAACAACGTTTTTCTGAGCATTTAAAAAGTGGTGGCGCTATTTTACTAACAACCCATCAAGATTTAACAACACAGTTTGAAAACCTACAAACGGTGACCTTGGAGTATCGTTACTGATGACTCGTCAACATTCATATTGGCTGCTGTTTAGTGCGGTATTTAGTAAAGATGTAAAGCTTGCGTTTCGCCAGCGTGCTGAAATTATCAATCCTATCTTGTTTTTTCTCATTGTTATTTCTTTATTTCCGTTAGCAATTGGCCCAGAGCCCGGTCTATTAAACAGAATGGCGCCAGGTATTATTTGGGTAGCAGCTTTGCTCTCTACCATGCTTGGACTCGATAAATTATTCAGAGACGACTATAACGATGGCTCGTTGGAGCAGTTAATTGCTTCATCGTACCCGCTATCACTCACCGTGTTGGCTAAAGTTGCGGCGCATTGGGTTGTTACCGGTTTACCATTAGTATTAATGACACCGTTATTTGCTTTATTGCTTAATTTAGAGAGCTCTGCGCTGTTAGCGACCGTATTAACATTATTATTAGGCACGCCATTATTAAGCTTTATTGGTGCAATTGGGGCTGGCCTTACTGTGGGATTACAAAAAGGCGGCATTTTAATGAGCTTATTAGTGTTGCCTTTGTATATTCCTGTTTTAATTTTTGCAACGTCAGCCATTGATACCAGTACTATGTCGCTGGATTATAGCGGGCAGCTTGCCATTCTTGGGGCCATGTTAGTAGTTGCTATTATGTGCGCACCCATCGCCATATCGTCAGCATTAAAAGTGAGTGTAAGTTAATATGTGGAAGTGGTTACATCCCTACGCAAAAGCAGAGCGCGCATATCAATTATGTAATACGTTACTGCCTTATTTTGCCGTTGTTACGGTTATAAGTATGCTTGTTGGTTGGATTTGGGGCTTAGGTTTTGCACCGGCTGATTATCAACAAAAAGACAGCTACCGTATTATTTTCATTCATGTTCCATCGGCTATTTTGTCTATGGGCGCATACTCTTCTATGGCTATAGCAGCTATTGTCGCTTTAGTGTGGCAATTACGTAACGCTGAACTTGCTGTAATTGCTATTGCCCCGGTGGGAGCTTGTGTTACAGCTATTGCCTTAATTACCGGCGCTGCATGGGGTAAACCTATGTGGGGTGCTTGGTGGGTATGGGATGCACGTTTAACCTCTGAACTTATTTTATTGTTTTTATACTTAGGCGTGCTGTCGCTTTACCATGCCTTTGAAGATAAAAAATCAGCAGGGCGCGCAGCGTCTATTTTAGCCATTGTAGGGGTAATTAATTTACCTGTTATTCACTACTCCGTAGAGTGGTGGAACACTCTGCACCAAGGCGCAACAATCACAAAGCTTGATACAAAAGCCATTGACCCAAGTATGTTTTGGCCGCTTATGGTAAACATTTTAGCATTTGCAGCGTTTGTGGGCACTGTAACGTTAATTCGCCTTAAAAATGAAATATTACAACGTGAAAAGCATCGACCTTGGGTTCGAGCCTTGTTAAGTAAGGGGTAAATTATGCAGTTTGACTCTTTTTCTGATTTTATTGCAATGGGAGGCTACGGGTTTTACGTGTGGCTTTCATTTGGTACATGCGCCTTAATTTTGTTGGGCATTTTATTTAGCTCTTTACGTGATACAAAACGTATTATGGCCTCAGTAGAGCAGCAAGTTGCGCGTGAAGCGCGAATTAAAAAAGCGAAGCAGGAACAAATCTCATGAACCCAAGACGTAAAAAACGCCTATTGGTAATTATTGCAGTACTGTTTGGTATTGGTGCCTCTGTAGGCCTAGTGCTTTATGCACTTCAAGAAAACATAAACTTATTTTATACACCAAGCGAGCTAATAGACGGCAAAGGCCCAGATAAAGAAAAACCGCAAATAGGGCAAAAGTTGCGTATTGGCGGTATGGTTGTGCCGGGTTCTGTCATTCGTAATGAACAAAGTTTACAAGTCAGCTTTAAACTGATTGATACTGGGCCATTGGTAACAATTAAATACCAAGGCATTTTGCCTGACTTATTTCGCGAAGGCCAAGGTATTGTAGCGCAAGGTGTGCTTGTAGAACCAAACGTGATTGAAGCTTTTGAAGTACTGGCTAAGCATGATGAAGAATACATGCCAGCAGAAGTAGCAGAAGCCGTAAAAGGAATTAAACACGAAAAACCAAAATACAACCTAGATAGCGGTAGCTAATATGATCCCAGAACTTGGTTATTTTTCTTTAACGCTTGCCATGGTGCTAAGCGTTTTACTGTGTATTTTTCCGCTGTGGGGCGCGCATACCGGTAATCTTCGTTTAATGCGTGCGGCCCCGTCTTTAGCCGTTGGGCAGTTTGCTTTTGTACTTCTCTCGTTTGCTGCGCTTATCTATGCCAGCTTAACTGATGACTTTACGGTATCTTATGTGGCGTATCATTCAAGTAGTACGTTGCCTTGGTATTATAAAATTACCTCTACGTGGGGTGGGCACGAAGGCGCTATTTTACTGTGGCTTGTAATGCAAGCAGGGTGGACCGCCGTGGTTGCTATGCGTTCTAAATCGCTACCTTGGGTGTTGCGTGCACGTGTTTTAGGTGTGCTTGGCTTTTTAGGTGTCGGTTTTATGATGTACACACTACTGCTTTCAAGCCCATTTGAACGCTTACTGCCGTATTTCCCTGTTGAAGGGCGTGATTTAAATCCGCTTCTGCAAGACCCAGGTATGATCATTCATCCGCCATTACTGTATATGGGATATGTGGGGTTATCGGTTGCGTTTTCATTTGCTATTGCAGCACTTTTAACAGGTAAACTTGATAACACCTGGGCTAAATGGTCTCGCCCATGGACGATGACTGCTTGGGGCTTTTTAAGTTTAGGAATAACCATAGGCAGCTGGTGGGCTTACTCTGAGCTTGGCTGGGGTGGCTGGTGGTTTTGGGATCCGGTAGAAAACGCATCGCTTATGCCCTGGCTAGTTGCTACGGCTTTATTGCACTCTTTGAGCGTGACAGAAAAGCGCGGTGTATTTAAATCGTGGACTGTGCTGCTTGCCATCGCTGCATTTTCCCTAAGCTTATTAGGCACCTTTATTGTTCGCTCAGGCATTATTGTATCGGTGCATGCATTTGCCACTGACCCTGATAGAGGTTTATTCATTCTAGCCTTTTTAGGCATTGTTGTTGGCGGCGGTTTATCGTTGTATGCGCTGCGCGTATCACAAGTTAAAAGCGAAGGCCGTTACAAGTTTGTATCACGTGAAGTGGCCTTGTGGCTTAACAACATCTTTTTAGTGGTAGCCACATTAATTGTTCTTTTAGGTACTTTGTTACCTATGGTGCATAAAGAAATGGGCCTAGGCAGTATTTCTATTGGCGAACCGTTCTTTAATAAAATGTTTGCCATTTTATTAGTACCATTTGCCATATTAATGGGAATAGGGCCTTTTCTTCGTTGGAAACAAAATAAGTGGGCTGTACTACAAAATAAAGTATTAATAGGCGTGTTGATAAGTGTTGTTATTACCTGTGCGTGGTTGTTCTCAAGCTACGATGTCGTAAAACCACTTACATTATTAGCCACCACCTTAGGTGTATGGGTTGCAGTCTCAACTGCCATAGATTTATACGCTAAGGCGTCGGTTCACGGGACGCTAAAAGAAGGCATTAAACGTTTAGGCATTAGCTACTGGGCTATGGTGCTTGGTCACGTTGGTTTAGCATTTGTTATTGCAGGCGTTACGCTTACTTCGGCGTACTCGGTAGAGCGTGATGTTTCTATGAAGCAAGGCGATATTGTTACGCTTAATCAATACGAATACCGATTTGATGGCGTTAAAGCAATACGCGGCCCTAACTACAGTGGACATGCTGGTGTAGTGTCGGTATTTAATAACGATAAGCTAGTGACTGAGCTGCACGCAGAAAAACGCAAATACGATATTGGTATGCAATTTATGACCGAAGCGGCAATTGATGCCGGCTTTACTCGCGACCTATATTTAGCGCTCGGAGAGCAATTAAGTAAAGGGGCATGGTCACTGCGTATTTATCACAAACCGTTCGTGCGTTGGATGTGGATAGGCGGTGTACTTATATCGCTTGCAGGGTTTATGATTTTATTTGATAAACGCTACCGTACATCAGCAAGTACACGCAAAAAAGCGTTGGAGAATGCGTAATGAACCGTAAAATTTTAGCTTTAGCACCGTTATTAATATTTATATTTTTATGTGTATTTTTGTATCAAGGTTTGTTTGCCAACCCGCGTGAAATTCAAACCGGTCGACTAGGCCAAACGATGCCTGCGTTTAACCTGCCTGATTTAATGCAAGATGATAAGCGCTGGACAGATGAAAGCCTAAAAGGCGAAGTTTATTTACTTAATGTATGGGGGACTTGGTGCCCTACATGTTTAGTTGAACTTGGGTATTTAACCAAGCTGCGTGAGCAAGGCGTAAAAATTATTGGTTTGTACTATGTACAAGGCTACGATGCCGATTTTGATGGTCCATTTGATATGCAAGCTTTGCGCACCGATGTGAGTGATATGCTCAGCCGTGCTGGCGACCCATACCAGTTTAATATTTTAGACTTGCACCGTACCTTGTCACTTGATTTAGGTGTATCAGGTGCCCCTGAAACATTTTTAGTGGATAAAACGGGTAAAATTTTATTACACCATACAGGGGATCTAAACCTGCGCGTATGGCGTGCTAAATTTGCCCCTGTTATGCAGGAGCTAAATTAATGCGAGTGTTTTTATTAACCCTGAGCTTTTTTATAAGTATGGCAGTGTATGCCGAGCAAGATCGCTACCAGTTTGACAATAACCAACAAGCTGTGCGCTTTGAAGAGTTAACCAAAGAGCTCAGGTGCCCTAAATGTCAAAACCAAAATATTGCAGACTCTGATGCCATTGTTGCAAAAGATTTACGCGACAAGGTACTCGCGTTGGTAAAAGAAGGTAAAACAAAAGACGAAGTAATCGATTACATGATAGACAGATACGGTTATTTTGTTCATTACGATCCGCCTGTAACACCAGCCACATTAGTACTTTGGGTTTTACCTGTACTTATTGTTATTTTGGGTTTTGGTTTTATTGTAATTCGCCAGCGTAAGGCGTCAGTTAAGCAAACCTGGAACAGCGATGATGAAGCAAAACTTGCTAAGTTAATTGCAGAAAATAAACGTCAGGAGCAAAATTAATGATTTTAATGTGGGCGTGTTTTACTTTACTCACACTAATTGCACTGGCTTTTATTATGTTGCCTTTTTTAAAAAAAGAGCGCGTGCAAACCATTACTCACAATGCTAATGCAGAATTGATCAGCATTTACGAGCAGCGTTTAGTTGAGCTGCAAAACGACTTAGACAATCAACGTATTGATGCGCAAAGCCACAGTGAATCGGTTATTGAGCTAAAACGTCGTTTATTGAACGAGCTATCGCCAGAAAAATCGCTTAATAGCAAAGGTAATAACCGTATTTTTGCTTTAACAGGCGCAGCATTTTTATTAGCCCTCACCGGTGTTTTTTACACCTTTACAGGGAGCCAGCAGCAAATAGCAGCGTGGTATGATGCAATGGATAACCTTGCAGATTATGGCGAGCGTGCGGTAATGCAAAAAGGTGAGCCACTAACTCAAAACGAGTTGCAAGCGTTTGCTTTAGCGCTGCGCACTAAGCTTAGTGAATCAGGCGATGACGAAGTTGCGTGGATGCTGCTTGGACGTGTGGCTATGTCGTTAAACGAATTTGATATGGCGCAGCAATCGTTTGATAAAGCCCTGCGAATGAACCCAGACAACATGCAAGTACTCATTAGCTACAGCCAAGTTTTATTGCTTGAAGGCAGCGAAGAGAACATGACGCGTGCAGCGGGTATGCTATCTAAAGTGCTAAAGGTTGAACCAACAAACCTTGATGCTATTTCTTTATTAGCGCTTATTGCCTATGAGCGCAAGGACTGGCCGCAAGCCAAAGCGGCGTTTGAAGTATTACTGGCAAGCATGGATAAAAGCGATACGCGTTATTCAATGATAGCGCAGCGTATTTCCGATATAGAGCAACAAATGCAAAATGAGGGCTCTGTAATGCCGGTCTCTGCTAACAGTGCTATTAGTGTTACTGTGAGCTTAGCAGATGAGCTTTTCGATAAGCAGCCACAGCAGGGGACTTTATTTATTTTTGCCAAGGCTGCTCAAGGCTCTCCTATGCCATTAGCGGTTGTTAAACTAAATGAATACAGCTTTCCGCTAACGGTGCAACTCACTGATGCTAATGCAATGGTTGATGGGTTAAACTTATCAAGTGCTAAAGATATAGTGATCACAGCGCGGATCTCAATCGATGAGTCAGTTATGCCAAGTAGTGGTGAGTTAGAGGGTCACTCTGAGACATTACAACGTGAAAACGTAAGTGACTACCAACTTCAAATTGATACATTAATACCTTAAGGACATTAGATGTTAAAGCATAGTTTTACTTTTTTATGTTTATTGGTGCTAGCCGGATGTGCACAAGTACCAGAAAACAAAGTTGATGAGCGCGACCCGCTACAAAGCATTAACCGTCCATTGTACGACTTTAATATGGATATTCTTGATGCTTATATTTTACGCCCTGTGGCTGTAGGGTATGTAGAAGTGACCCCTGTGCCTGTACGCAATGGGATTGTTAACTTTACCGATAATATTAGTGCGCCTGTTGATATGATAAACGCAGGGCTACAAGGTAAAGCGGGTAACGCAGGCGTGAGTTTAGCGCGTTTTTTAGTTAACTCTACGGTAGGTGTATTTGGTATTTTTGATGTTGCAAGTTCACTTGGACTTGAGCTGGTAGATGAAGACTTTGGTCAAACATTGGGCGTGTGGGGCGTTGGCGACGGCGCATATATTATGCTGCCGGCAATGGGGCCAACTACAGCACGTAACTTAACAGGCGATGTAGTTGATAACTTTGTGTTACCAGAAATCGCCCTGACTACGCCTCAAACTATTTTAGTTTTTGCGCTTAAAGCGGTTGAAGCTCGTGCTTCACTTATCCCGCAAGAAGGCCTACTTAATGACTCTCTTGACCCGTATTTGTTTGTTAAAGACATATACTTCCAGCGTCAGCTTTATGAGCTATACGACGGCAATCCTCCAATCAAAGAAGAGCCTGAAGACTTTGATGAAGACTTCTTAGAAAGCCTATAAATAACAGCTATAAAAAATGCCAGCAATTGCTGGCATTTTTTATGTGTATTTTGAGCTTAAATAAATAAGCTCTAATGTTTATTGTTCTTTAACCATCAGCTGCATTTGCTCATTAACCCACGTTAAGGCGTCATGGTATGCATTGGCAACTTCTTCGCCTAAATTTAACTGTTTAGCAATTTCGTTGGCGGCTTCCCAATCTGCGTGCTCATAAAACTTAACCAAGTTTAGATACTGAGCAAGCAGGCCTTCGTCATTCAATAGCGCAGCTTTTATCTCTGCAGACAGCGGGAGCTTTTGCATAACGCTTTCCATGGTTTCATCTAAAATAGCGTCCATAAGCGACATCATGCCAGTTAAAAAGGCCATACCGGTATCTTTAAACTGCCCGTGTGAAATAGCAAGTAGTTCGCCAAATCGTGCACGTGTTAGCGAAAGCCTAATTAGCTCAACAGGTTTATCGGCAGAAACTTGCGCTGCAAATAACAAAGATAACAGCTTTTTAATTTCGTTAGCGCCAAGGACGATGAGTGCTTGTTTAATTGTGTTTATTTCTGCTCTGCGCGCAAACGCAGCTGAGTTTGAATAACGCAATAACTTGTAAGATAGATTTACGTCACGTTCAAACACATCGGTTATCTTTTTAAGATCCATTTCAACAGATGAGGTTTCGTAAAGCAGCTCTGCTAATGCCATTTCTGATGGCGGCAGTGCTTTACTTTGTACCATTTCAGGCTTTGAAAAAAAGAACCCCTGAAAATATTCAAACCCAAGCTCAAGAGCTAAATTATAGGCTTCATAGGTTTCTACTTTTTCAGCTAAAAGCTTGATGTGTGGATAGGCTTTAATATCGTTAATTATGGTTTTTATTGCATTTTCATCAGTGGTTAAAAAGTCTATTTTTAAAATATCGATAAACGGGTAAAAATGGCGCCATACTGGTTGGTGAATGTAATCATCAAGCGCTAGGGTGTAGCCTTTTTCTTTTAAATCTTTAACAATAGCCAGTAAGCGCTTACCTGGTTGCACTGTTTCAAGGATTTCTACAACGACCGTCTCTTTCCCTAACATAGTAGGGTAACCTTTAAGTAAGGTTTCTAGGGTAAAGTTAATATAGGCGGGTTTGTTGCCAGTTAAATCTTCTAAGCCAAAATTAAACTGACTCCCTTCGATTAGCTTAGTTGTTGCTTCGTCACCGTCTATGTCTGGAAATACATTATCAACGCCATCACGAAATAATAACTCGTATCCAACAAGCTCCTTTTCGCGGTCTAAAATAGGTTGGCGTGCAGCATAAAAATACATAAATAGTTCCGTACAAAATAATAATTATTAGCAATGGCTATAATATATGGCAAAACGTTCGAAATAGCATTAGGTAATTATTATTGATTTAATGAATTGTTATTAAATATTAGCTATATATGTAAATAAATTTACCGTATATCGGGTGTTTGAGGGTTAAATAGTCAATACGGCTGTTTTTTGTTCACTTCAGTGTAACAAGTTGGAGTTATCACCTTTAAGCATGGTATAGTCAAGACGGATGGTTTTTACCCCAATAGTGTCTTTATTATAATATTTTAAGAGTCATTATTAGGATTAAAAGCCTGTTTTATACAACTTTGTGGAGGCGAATTTGGAAACAGGAATGATTATTTCACTGGCATTGTATTTTATAGTCATGCTTGGCATTGGACTTTATGCATACAAACAGTCTACAAGTGATGTATCGGGTTATATGCTAGGTGGACGTAGCTTATCTCCAAGTGTTGCAGCATTATCTGCTGGCGCATCGGATATGAGCGGTTGGATTTTAATGGGCTTACCTGGCGCTATGTTCGTTACTGGCTTTAGTAGCACATGGATAGCAATAGGCTTGGTTATTGGTGCGTGGTTAAACTACTTTTTAGTTGCGCCTCGTTTGCGTGTTTACACTGAAAAAGCGAACGACTCAATCACAATCCCAGACTACTTCTCTAATCGTTTTAATGATAAATCAAACCTTTTACGTGTAGTTTCTGCGGTAGTAATTATTGTGTTCTTTACGCTTTATACATCATCAGGTGTTGTAGCAGGCGGTAAATTGTTTGAAAGCTCGTTTGGCTTAAGTTACGAAATGGGTTTATACATCACCACTGGTGTTGTTGTTTTATATACCTTATTTGGTGGCTTCTTAGCAGTTAGCTTAACTGACTTTGTGCAAGGCTGTATTATGTTTATTGCCTTGATACTGGTACCGACCGTTGCTTACTCTTTATTAGATCAACCGCTAGAGTCAACGCTACATAGCGTTAACCCCGATATGCTTAATTGGATAGGTGCAGGCTCTGCATTAGGGATTATTTCGGCAATGGCGTGGGGCTTGGGCTACTTTGGTCAACCTCATATTATTGTACGTTTTATGTCGGTGCGTAGCGTAAAAGATATGCCAACGGCTCGCCGTATTGGTATGACATGGATGATAGTTGCAGCCATTGGTGCTGTGGGTACTGGTTTATTTGGTGCCGCGTACACTTACGAAAACAACATTGTTGTTGAAGACCCAGAAACCATTTTCTTAATTCTTTCTGAGTTATTATTCCACCCATTAATTGCTGGTTTCTTATTGGCGGCTATTTTAGCTGCAATCATGAGTACAATTTCTTCGCAGTTACTTGTTAGCTCAAGTTCGTTAACTGAAGATTTTTACAAAACGTTTTTACGCAAAGAAGCAAGCGACACAGAGCTTGTTACTGTAGGGCGTATTAGTGTAGCAGCAGTCGCTTTGTGTGCTATTTACTTAGCGTACGATAGAGACAGCTCAATATTAAGCTTAGTAAGTAATGCATGGGCAGGTTTTGGTGCGGCATTTGGCCCACTGGTTTTATTTAGCCTGTACTGGAAACGCATGAACTTTGAAGGCGCACTAGCAGGTATGGTTGTAGGTGCTGGTACGGTTCTGTTTTGGATTTACTCACCATTTATGATTGATGGGCAAAGCTTAAGCAGTTACATGTACGAAATTGTACCAGGCTTTATTTTAGCAAGTATTGCAATTGTAGTTGTAAGCTTAGCGACGAAAGAGCCAGCGCAAAATATTACTGCGCTATTTGATGAGGTTGAAAAAGACCTTTAATCAACCCGTACTTTAGATACGAAAAAGCCACCTAGTTTAACTAGGTGGCTTTTTTATTTGCTATGTGTTGTCCTCAAATGTGTTTGCTTATTTAGGACATATCAATAACCAATAAGTTATTTAGCAGGTAATACTGTGCTTTCTACACTACCAAAGCCAATACGGGCATAGCCTGGCTTTTCACACCAGCCGCGCATAATTACGTTATCGCCATCTTCTAAAAAGCTGCGTTGCTCACCATTACTCAGGGTTATTTTTTCTTTACCACCACGAGAAAGCTCTAATAAAGAGCCCGCTTCTTCATGTGTAGGGCCTGACTGCGTGCCAGAGCCGAGCATATCACCTGGCATAAAGTTACAGCCATTTACAGTATGATGGGTCACCATTTGCGCCACAGTCCAATATGAATGTTTGAAGCTTGAGGTAGAGACCTGCGTAGGTTGGTGGTTTTCATCACGCATTTTTTGAGTCTGAATTTTAACATCCATTTGAATATCAAATGCACCTTGCTCGCGGTTAGCGGCAGATTCTAGGTACGGCATTGGCTGAGGGTCGTTTTCATCACGTGTCCAGCTAGTTCTAAAAGGTGCAAGTGCTTCAGTGGTGACAATCCAAGGCGATACGGTTGATGCAAAGTTTTTAGCTAAAAACGGGCCTAATGGTTGGTATTCCCATGCTTGTAAATCACGTGCTGACCAATCATTAAATACACAAAAACCAAATACATGGTTTTCAGCGTTTTCAATGGCGATAGCATCACCCAGCGCATTGCCTTTGCCTAAGTAAATACCGAGCTCTAACTCGTAATCTAGGCGCTTACATGGGCCAAATGATGGGGTATCTGCATCGGGCGCTTTAGTTTGCCCTTTAGGGCGGTGAAACGTTTGCCCCGATACATCAATAGAAGAAGAGCGGCCATGATAGCCAATCGGCACCCATTTATAGTTTGGTAAAAGCGGGTTGTCTGGTCTAAACAAGCTACCAACGGCTGTTGCATGGTAAATTGAGGTATAAAAGTCGGTGTAATCACCAATACGACACGGCAGTGAAAACTCTATATCAGCTTGAGCAATAAGGGTACTTTGCATTTCTTTTTGTTGCTGTGCGCCTTCACGCAATGCTTTTGAAAGCGCTAAGCGCAGTGCTGACCAGTATTGCTCCCCTAAACCCATAAATGTATTTAGTGTTGATTCGCTTGCTGCATCTAGGGCTGTTTTAGCATCACCGGTAAAAATGTTTAAGTGGCTCAATTTTGCTAAATCAATAACCTGATCGCCAATAGCAACCCCGCCTCTAAATTCTTCATTTGTGTTTTTAGTACGAAATTCTGCAAAAGGTAAATTTTGAATCGGGAAATCACAGCCTTTAATATTGGCCGACTCTACCCAGCTAGTTAAATTAATGTCGTGGGTTTCGTTAATTTGGCTCATTACTTATCCTTTAGGTTTGATGTTGGGTGCATGCATTTATTTAAGCATACTTGTATCTTGCACCCTACTTTTTAAATATTAAAACGACAAAAAGCAGCGAAGATCGCTGCTTTTAATTTACTCAAAAAAGTTATAAAACGCCGCGGCGCTCTTGGTCTCGCTCAATTGACTCAAACAATGCTTGGAAATTACCTTCACCAAAACCACCATCATCTACACGTTGGATCATTTCTATAAAAATAGGTCCAAATAGGTTTTTAGAGAAAATTTGTAATAGGTAGCAGTTTTCACTTTGGCTATCGACTAATATTTGATGCTCGCGAATTTTTTCTTTATCTTCTGCAACCCACGGTACACGGTCAAAAATAGTGTCGTAATACTCAGGAATAATGTCTAAAGTAGCAATGGTCGATTTATCAAGCTTATCAAGCGAGCTAACTAAATCGTCAGTTAAAAACGCGAGGTGTTGTACACCAGGGCCATTATATTCGCCTAAATACTCGTCAATTTGGTTGTTGTTATTGCCTTTACCTTCATTAATAGGAATTGAGAAGGTGCCACAGGGTGATTTTAATGCATACGATAGCAGCGCTGTTTTTTGACCTTTAATATCGAAATAGCGTACTTCTGTAAAACCAAACACGTCTTTGTAAAAGTTTGCCCATGTTTCCATAGTGCCTTTGTAAACGTTATTAGTTAGGTGATCTATACGTATAAAGCCTTTATCTTCAACTACATTAGGTGATGATAAATCTTCAAAGTCAGACTCATAAATAGACCCTTTATCACCAAATTGCTCAATAAAGTAAATCAGGCTATCGCCAATACCGTAAATGGCGGGATAAGGTAAGTCTTTATGGGTTGAGTCGGTTGCGGGTTTTGCACCACGTGCTACAGCTGTTTCAAATGCATGCTGTGCATCCTCAACGCGCCAACCCATAGAGCAAATTGCTGGGCCATGACTTTTTGCAAATTCAGCAGAAAAACCATCGCGTTCGTTATTTAGTAAAAAGTGAATGTCGTTTTGGTTGTAATAGACAATATCCTTGCCTTTAAATTTTTTTAATTTTGAAAAACCAAAATCAGTAAACACTTTATCCATGTAGTCTGCATCAGGTGTTGCGTATTCAGTAAACTCAATACCAACTAAACCTAGTGGATTATTTGCTTCACTCATTTTTATTACTCCTGCAATAAATATTGCTACTGCGATTATGTGTTGTTGTCGTGTTGAGCTAGATAATCAACTAGATTTTAAGTTTGGGGAAGAGGGGGAGCAGATTTAGCATTCGAGCAAACTGTAAATTTAATAAGACGTTTACTTAGTCAATAGGTTTATACCTTACGTTTTAGGGTAAACGAGCATGTATTAGCTTGATGCTTTTCGTTTATTAAAGTTTAAGATATTGATATAAATGAATAAAAAAGAGGTTTTATAAAAATAAAACCTCTTTTAAAAATGTAGCTACGTAATGTTTTTTGTATTTAATTGTTTACACTTTGTGTGCGATTGTTAAAAAACGTGTTGCGCTGCTCGAGCCAAAGATTAGGTGTTACGGTTGGAGCTGCTTGGTAATGGCGCTCAATAGCTTGGTTTAATACCCGTGTTGTAGGGGTAAATGTCAGCTTTGATTGTGCGCTGCCCATGCTTTTAATTTCGTCTCGAGTCAGGGCGCGCCCAGCATATAAAAGGGCGTTTAAATAACCGGGCACTGTTTCAAAGTTGTTATCTGTAAAGAGTAAAACAGATGACGTTAATGCCCAGGTGTTATTTATTTCACCGTCTTGTTTAACACCAGCAAGCTCGCCGTCTATGTACACTTCAAATACCCCATTACTGGGGGCGGTATAAAATACAAATGCAACTCGGTGCCAGTTTTCAGGCTCTGTTTGTCCAAAGTAACCACTATCACTGGTTGATTTACCATAACCGCCGGTTGGGTCGATAAACATATCGGCATCATCAGTGAGGTAATCTTGTGTGTTTGCTTGCATGATAGCGCGATAAATATCTTTGCCTTCTTCTGGCCAATATAAATCCATTACTAAGGTGTAATCAGAAACCATTCCTTCACTTGCATAATCACCATTGGCAGGTGTATTTAAGGTTATTAATAACCCCTCGGTAGGGGCGTGGCGTGAAAACGCCATTACACCAGAGCTGCCATCAGCAAAATCAGCAATACCAAGTGCTTGAGTTGTATTATATTGCGTTTCTTCAGGGCCCCAGTTTGTTTGTTCTGGGTCAAAATAGCTCAATACTGAAGGGCCATAATCTGCTGCCAAAGGGCTATTTGCATCGTCAAAATTCCACACTGTGACATTGCTTTGCTCATTACATGAAAAGAGTTGATTATCGGTATCTAGGTATAAGCACTGGCTTGTTCTAAAACGCGCATATTGATCAAGTAACCACCATGCTTCGTCAATGGCTTCTACGTTTGAAAAGGTAACACCGCTAAAAAATAGCTCAGGATTAAGTGCTGCGCCTTTAAATAACGCAACCTGGTAAGTGCTCGCAGCTTGTATATCATCTGGTTTGAGTAAAAACCAATCTGGCTGATTGGCAAACATGGTGTTTAAATCGCTACCTGTAACCGTTACGCTATATAACGAATTAAAGCCCGGAGTGTTAGAGGGCTGGCGCTCAACATAGTAGGCTTTATGAAAGTCTTCTTGTGTTAAGGTCCCTGGTGTCCACCTCGTTTGTACTAATTCTGGGTTAAGCATGGCCGCCGTTATATCACTTGCATGGGCTGCAGCTAAAGCCGTTATTTCTGCAAGTTCTAAACTACTTGGGTAGTTTTCAGAAATAGCAATTTCTGTGTTTGCATCAGGCGCATAGCGGCCCATAATTTCATCAATTGCCAGCTTAGTTGGTTCATCACGTTCGCTAATGCTGTCAGTTTCAATGGTGCTGTAATCTATTGTTGGCGATGTTTTATCTTGCAAGTTAAACGTAAGAGTAACATCGGTGATGCCTTTGGCGTAAAAATCTGGCTGAATAACCACAGCGCCGTTCTCGAGCGTATTATAACTTTCACCGCCATGAGTATGGCCGCCTAACACTAAATCAATACCGCTTACATCGGTTGCCATATCAATGTCTAAGCCTTCACCTAAATGGCTTAGCATTACCATGTAGTCAACATCGTCTTGGTATTGGTTTACTATACTTTGTGCTATTTGTTGCCACTGCCAGCTCATTTTAAATTGTTTGATAAAATCAGGTATAGGCTCATCGTCTATCGGTTCATCTAGCTCGTTCCAAGGTACTGAGGTCATACCAAATACACCTAAGGTCACACAGCCTACTTGTACTTTAGCAAAGCCTACAGCGGCAAAGTCTTGTAATTGTTCGCCTTCATAGCGTGTATTACTGGCAAGTACTATGGCGTTATCATCTTGCGAGTAGCTTAATAACTTTTCTGGCCCCCATGCGTAGTCGTGATTTCCTACCACACGTAAATCAAACTTCATGGCCTTAATGGCTTCTTCTGTAGCGCTACCTTGTGATAGTTGCTCAGCAACAGTGCCTTTTTCGTAGTCATCCCCCCCGTTGGTAAAAAGGGTATGCGGCGTTTGGGCAAGTGCTTGATTGTAGTAGGCCTTTATACGGCTAAAGTATTGCTCCTCATAACCAAATCGCGCATGTAGGTCGGCAACATGAACAAATCTAACCGATTGCTCTGTGGCTGTGGCATCACACGTTGGGCCTATAGCAGCAAAGGCCTCATTGCGCTGCATCATAATAGCGAAGGTTCCTAGTGTTGTTACTTGCGCACTTACAAAACCATCTGCAACAAAAGAGTTATCAATAACCGCCCAGCTATCGCCAGATTGTCTAGCAATAAATAGCTGGCCACCTAATTGGTAATCATCAGGTATTTTTATGGTAATTGTTATTGGGTTACTAAAAGAAAGCGTACTTGGGGTGAGTAGGTGTATATCTGAGATAATATTTAGTAGTGCATTTGCATCATCTAATACTGTTTTTTCGTAGGTAAGCTCAGTGTTTTGAGAGACTGCATTGGCAGGTACAGTCAGTAAAAAGCTTCCTTCATCAAGGCTGACATCTAAACCTGTAGTTGTAGATACTGTTAACTCGCTAGGCTCAGGCTCAACGGGATCATTAGGGGTAGTTGTAACTTGATCGTCTGAACCACCGCATGCAGATAAAAAAACAATGCTTAAGGTTAAAAATAGGGTGTGAGATAAAGTTAACAAGCGCATGTACTGCGTCCCTGAGACTAGTTAAAAATTAATCAGCAGATGATACCAGTTTACAGCGAGGTGATATAGAAATTTGAGAAAATTTCCCCCATAGCGCTTATGGGGGAAATTATAAATAGTATTACGCGTAATTAAACGTGCAATATTATGCAGCTTTTTCTTCTAGGCCTTGTTTTTCCCATACTTTCGCTTTAAAGCTCATAAGCACTAAAACAATACCTACGCCAATGCTAAATAAGGCAATTTGTAAGTATAAGTTAGGGATTTCTTCAACGTTATTTGGATCAAAGTTACCAGCTAGTAAGCCAGCAATAATGTTACCAATTGAATAAGTTAATACAAATACACCCATCATTTGGCCTGTGTAACGACGTGGCGAAAGTTTACTTACCGCACTTAATGCTACAGGGCTTAAACAAAGCTCACCCACTGTATGTAAAAAGTAGGTTGTTACCAGCCAGTATGGCGCTACTTTTAAGCCTTCAGCTGCGTAGTGAGCGGCCATAAACATAACTAAAAAGCCCGAAGCCATAATAATTAAGCCCATTGCACATTTTACGCTGTAAGTCGGCGATACCATCTTTTTAGATAAGTTAATCCAAAGCGCGGCGAAAAATGGCGATAAAGCAATAATAAATAGTGAGTTTAAAGATTGGAACCATGTTGTTGGAATTTCAAAAGTACCAATAAGGCGATCTGTGTAATCACGGGCAAATAAGTTAAGTGATGAACCCGCTTGCTCAAAGCCAGACCAAAAACACGCAGAGGCAACACACACTAAAAATAGTGCCCACATTCTTTGTTTTTCGCCCGCTGTTAATTTACCTGTAAAGTAAATAACCCCGAAATAAATAAAGAATATAATAGTAAACACAACAGCTGTGTAGCCTGCTAAAACAGTTGGGTTAATAATAATTGCGCCCGTCATTGCTGCAGCGGTCACACCAGCGGCGATAACAACAAAAGCAGCAATACCAAACCATGCACGAGATGCACCTTTAGCGCTTAATGGGTTAGCAGGCAAAGCGCTGTGCTCTGGTAGATTGTTAAGCGTGCGCTTATATTGGATTAAGCCAATAGCCATACCCACAGCAGCTGCACCAAATGCCCAGTGCCAACCTACGTTTTCCATAAAGTAGCCACATACGTAGTAACCAATTAAAGAACCTAAGTTAATACCCATGTAGTATATAGCGTAACCGCCATCACGGCGCTCATCAGCATCGCTGTATAACTGGCCTACCATTGCGCTGATATTTGGTTTTAGCAAACCAGTACCTGTAGCAACAAAGATCAAACCAATAAAAAATGAATACTCATGAGGCACGGCCAAAATAATATGGCCACACATGATGATGATACCGCCGTACCATACGGCCTTTTGACCACCGAATAATCTATCCGCTAGCCAACCACCCGGTAAGCCTAAGAAATAAACGGCACCTGTGTATAAACCGTAGATTGCAGCCGCTGATGCAACAGTAAAGGCAAGGCCTTCTTCTTGTAGGCTTGCTGTCATAAACAATACGAGCATCGCTCGCATGCCGTAGTAACTCATTCGTTCCCACATCTCAGTGAAGAACAATGTCGAAAGTCCTTTAGGGTGGCCAAACCAACCACTATCTGGAGCTGAACTCATATTTACTTCCTAACTTTAAGAATTGTTGTAATGGCCTTATAATTTTTTGCTTTAGCTGTTTTGTGCCATGGGGCACTAAAACGCTCGACCATCTGTATATTATTTGTAGCTAAGATAATGATTTGCTAAATGGTAGTAACACCACAAGGTAAGAGACACACCCTTATCCTAGTTACAATTGCGCTCAAGTATACATATACCTTAGTGCGAGGGGAAGCATTCGCGATGTATCACCTTGCACTGCGTTAAAAGTCTGCATAGGGAATAATTGGGGTGCCAGGAAACTCTAACGTCCCGTACACAGGATTGAAGTAATAGCGAATATAGAGCTGGCCAAAGTTTGGTTCGTAAAAGTCAGCGCGATCGATGGCTAAATAACCACCAAAAAACCAATGTGGCGTTATACGATACTCAAAGCTCCCTTCAAGATTGTATGACACGCCAGAGCTGTCATCACTCTCAAATACTGGGTCTACCCCGGTAATCGATTCTCTATCGTAGGCTTGTAGCTGCAAGTCTGTATCGTTAGGATAAAAATCAATGGCTTGGGTTTTTGTTTGCGAATACGAAATCCCCGTTTTTAAGCGATAAACAAAATCATCGCCCCAGCGCGCATCGTAGCTTAAAGGCACCGACAACCCAACGTAGTTTTGTGGGCTATAGTAACCGCCGTGGCCCCATGTTTCTTCACTTAAATTATACTGATATGCCCAATGTAATAGACTTGCGCCGACGGTAAACTCGCGTTCTTGATTACTAATAACGCGATAATAAGACCCGCCCATTACTCTATAGCGTTGGTTATCTTTAACATTTTTCCCTTTATAGAGCGTAAAGTCGGCGCTTGACCAAAAGCCCCAATCGCCACCTAAGTCATGAGATAGGTTGGCAGTTAGGCCTGTTGAGCGCACGCCGCCCCAAATTTCACCGGTATTTACATCTTCAAGCCCAGCATAAGAGAGCACGGAGCTTGTTACTGGGCGTTTTTCGAACTCTAGGCTATAACCAAAGTCGCCAATACTGTTGGCGTAATTTACACCCCATACTATGTCTTCAATTAAAAAGCCAAGTGGGGTCGTGCCTACATCAACACGCCAATTTTCATTTTGCCATCCAATACCTATGTCGACCCCATCTTGCTCAGGGCTTACTTCATCAATAGTACAGGTAAATATACAAAGTGCACCTTGGCCGTAGCGGCTACCAGCAAATTGCTCATCAAAGCGAGTTGTTTGTGCGCTAATAGTGGTTGGGTCTATTTTAATAAACCCTTGGCCTTGCCAAAGTGGAAAGTAGGCCTCAATAGGTACTAAGCCTGCGCCAAGAGTTGCCTCGCTTTCGGTGCTTGTTTGGCCACTAAAGTTTACCCCAATAGCAATGTATGCTTGGTTTTTGCTTTGCTCATTTATAAGCTCGCGCTTAGCGCCATTAATATACCACGCATCATTTTCATCTATGCGAGCAATTTGTTTGTAAAACGATTCATCGTTTAGGCGTTGCTCGCTTGATAGCGTTTTTAAATACCATTGCTTAGCTTGGTCTTGTTCATTAAAATTTCGAGCAACTTCAGCGCCCAAATAACTAAGCTCTTTATCATTGGGTGATTTAGCAATTAATTGATTGGCTAAAACTAAAGCATCACCTGCGTAATTAAAGTCATTTAACGAGGCCATTATTTGGCGTTGTAAGTAGGCTTGCTGATCATCTGTTTGCGTTATTGCGCGCTCAGTAACTTCTTTTGCCTGAAAGTCGTTACCTAATTCTCTGTAAGCTTTAGCTATTGCAAGCATTGCTTGAGGTTCAATTGGCTGATTGTTTTTCAGTTTTTGCTGATAAACAATAATTGCTGACTCTTGCTGCCCCAGAGCTAAATTAGCATTTATTAATGCCGTGGTGATGGCGGGTGTACTTTGGTACTTTTGATCAAGCTGGTTAAGCTTTGCTAATAATTCGCCACCTTCGTAATACTGATTAATATACGTGGTGTATAAATTGACGTACTGTTCTACTTCGCCAGCACTTGCATTATTAGGCAAGCTGTAATGAGAAAACCATTGCGCTACAGAAGGGCGCTCGTTTTGTTCTAATAGCCACTGCGCGTAAAGCATATGCCAATAAGGTGATAAAGTAGGCTCGGTATTTAATGCATTATTAATTAACTTTAGAGCGTGTTTTTTCTCATCTATTTGATACCAGCTACGCGATAGCTCGGCTTTCATTACTGGAGTTAAATTTTGCGCTTCTAAATTACTTAAATGAAAAATAGCCGTGGTTCTATTTTTGGTATTTAAGTGTCGCTCGCTTTGTCGAAGAGACTCGTTGAGCCTAAGCTGTTGCTCAAGAGAAATTATGTCGTCATTTCGATCATTAACCGGCACATACTCTAAGGTGTTTAAAGCGCCTTGATAATCATCAATTGAGCGTAAAAATAAAGCATGGCTATAACGTAACTGTGGATTGAGCGGAAACTGCCAAAGCACATTATTAAATAACGTTTTTGCCTTTTGAGTTAACCCGTTTTGTTGATAAATAAACGCTAAATCGTAATAAAGCCAAGGCTGCTCAGGGGCCAGTTCAATAGCCTCTTTTAAGGTTTGCTCAGCAAGCTCTGTATCGCCTGCATCACTATATTGGCGTGCTTTTTCGCGAAGCTGGCTACTTAACGTTGCCGAATACACAGGTTTAAGTTGTGCTTTTTGAGACTGAGATAAAGCATTATAAAACTTGATTAACGACTGCTCATTGTTATCCAATTCAACAATTTCTAATAACCCTGTTAGAGCGCCATTATTAAGCGGATCATTTTTTAACACGGTTTGATAAATAGCGGCCGCTTGTGAATAATTACCTTGAGCAAATAGTAACAATCCGCGGTTATACAAAACGCTAGCAGGGTCTTGCTCAAGTGTGTCGGCTAAATTTAATTTAAGCAACGCCGTTTTAAACTGGCTATTATTAATGGCTTCTTTAGCTTGGCGTATGTAAAGCCAAAACTTTGCCGTGGTGGCTAAGTCTTTTAGCGTTTCTCGCTCGGCAAAGTCGGCGGTATGCGAATACGCTTTAGTAAAATAATTATAAGACGTTTGATTTTTACCCATACGCAAATAAAGGGTGCCAAGGCTGCGCATAATTGCGCCATCGTTAGGGCGCCCTTTGAGCGCTTTTAGTAAAAGCGGCTCTGCGGCAACGAGCTTGTTTTTTTCAAGTAACGCCTCACCTTTAAGCCATAGTTGGTAGGCCGGGTTAGCTAATAATTTTTGTCGCGCTTTTAAATCTTTTTTGAAATCTTGATACTGTAATTCGCCTTTGCTGCTAAACGGATACACGCTAAAGTAGCGCTGAAATTGTTTTTCTGTAGCGCTATTTAATTGCATGTTAGATAAAGCACCTAACCAGATTGTTTCTACTTCATTACTGTAGCGAGAGGTGGCACCATATTTACTTAAAATAGTTAGCGCGGTGCTATCAATGGGGTTATTTCTGAGTAAGTGGCGCGCATATGCAATATCTACCGCGCCGATGTTCTCGTAACTGCGTAGTAGCCTTTCGTAGCCTTTTTTTACATTTTTCCATTGGCTTTGCTCTTGTGCATACCAACTTAAGTGCTCGAGCTCAAACGCTAAGCTTGGATAGGTGTTTTTAAAAAGCCTGCTGTAAATTAATCGCGCTTGTTCGTAACGTCCCGCACGGGCAAGTAATTTAGCTTGTTGTATATCTGCTTTGTCTTCGTTTTCTAATCTAGCAATTAATCGTAACTGTTCTACACAAGGGTGGGTACGTGTGTTGTTACCGTCAATTTTTCTTAAAATTTGATTTGCTTGTATAGCCTTACCATCGGCAAACTCAAAACGAGCAAGCGCACACTGGCTTTCTATTCGATTAGGGGCAATGGCCAATAACTTTTGTAAGCTATCGGCAATTAAATCTTTATTTTCTTGCACTTCACCAATATTGATTTGGCTTAAAAGCCACTCAACAGAGTGTGTATCAATGTCATTATTTGTTTTAGCATGCACACTTGCGCTGACTGCTAACGTACAAACAACAGCCCATTTTAACGACATTCAGTGCTCCACCTTGGCTTGAGCGTCCCGTCTGCTGTTATTAAAAAGCGCTTATTAAGCGCGCTACTACCAAACAGGTTTAATACACTGTCGTAATAGCGTGTTTGTGTGAATGACTTATCGACCATTAACTTTTGTTGAATGGCCATAACCAAAGAATCATCGCCATTTTCTTTTAGCATGGGCAGTAGGGCAACATTAAAGCCTAATGGGCCACGCTTTTGGGTTTTGCCAGAGCGCGCATAGGTATTTAAAGGGACATAGCCACGGCTGTTTATAGCCTCTACAAAAGGGGTAAACTGCTCGCTTAGTTGTGCTTTGTATGGCGCATCGTTCGCCATCATGCTGGCCCATAAGTAAACCCTAATGGCGTTAAAACTGCCTAAATCGGTTGCTTTTTTATCGTAATAAAAACCTTTTGCTGGGCTATACATCACCCAGTCAGGGCTAACTCCGTTTTTAGCGGTATCCAAAATAAGCTTTGCAGACGCTTCATGTAATTGCTGCCAAGGTGAGTGCGGGTATAATTTGCTAAATTGCTGATAAATAAATAACGGTGAATAACTAGGGTTGAGTTTATAGGTGTTATTTTCAAATTCAAACCCAGCAGGGGCGGGTAATAAAGTAAGCCCTAACCCTGAAATATAGGCGGTTTCTTCTCGCATAATACGCTGCGCTAATACAGCAGCTAAAATACTATAGCGGCGGTCATCCCATAAAATAGCTGCTTGCGATAAACTATATGCTATCCATAAATCAGAATCTGATGCTGGGTTTGAGTCTATAATCCCATAGGTATCATTGCCTGTTTCACCCCATTGCCACGCAGGCAGACGTGTACTTAAATCGCCTTCAGAGAGATGGTCTTGCGTCCAATCTAAAATGCTATCAAACGCGGCTTTATCATTTGCTACTAGCGCAAAAAATAGCGCGTATGATTGGCCCTCTGAGGTGGTAATATTTTGTTTTGAGCCTAGGTCTATTACGCGGCCTTCATCACTAATAAAGTGATTTTTAAATACTTGCCACCCCTGCCAAGGCTCGCACTGCTGCGTTTGCGCTGACACAGAAAAACTTAAAAAAGCGGCTACTAATAATGCTCGGTTAAGTAATGTCATTATTCATCTCCTTCAGCTAAACGCTTATGGGTGAGTGCTTGTAGTAATCGCCATAAAATAAATGAAATTAGTAACAGCGTTAATATAGAAAGCAGGGCTAAAATAAATGGATGGTCAGATAAATGGAACCACACCAGCGTATGTACAGGAATATGACCAACAAAGTATTGCTCTTCGGTTTTTATTGTTTTAACGCCTTGTGAGTTTATAACCGCAGCACTGCCTTTTAATTGGCTTAATGTTTGCGAGTCCATAAGGGTTTTATCAATTAAGCCAAATGCTTTTTCAGTGGTGGCATTAAGTGATACAACAGAGCGTTCAGAATCAAAAGGAGATTGATAAGCTGTAATTACCGCCATATCTCCGCTACTTCTTACACTCACTTGTATTTTATCTGTGGCTTGCTCATCGTATGCACCGTTGTAAATTGCTTGCTTTATTTCACGTTGGTTATTCGTTAAAAGTACGTTTGTATGCGCATCTTCATCTAGTTGCTGAGCTGTGCTGCCAGGCTTTGCAACAACTAAAATATCTTTGTCGTCTAAATCAACATTTTCATTTAAATGGGCCACTGTCATTCTGTGGGTTGGATACCCCGTTATTGCGCCAAAATGACCGGTAAGATTAAACAGCAAAGTTAACGCTTTTGCAGAAGGCTGCTGGTCAATTAGTACAAGTGTTTGCTGTAAATCGGCATATTTGGTGTACGGGAAGCCACTGTTCGCAAATACATTTAAATCTGGCAGGGCAATGTAATGATCAAAGCCACTTACATCAATATTAGAATTACCATCAATAACACCAAACTCACCACCAGGTGGTGCTATTGCACACTCACCTTTTTTCAGCACACCAAATCGAAAATCAAAGTTTAGCTCGTTCCGAGTGGCTAAGTTTATGCCATTCAGTGAAAAGTTTTCTGCGTTTTGTGTAGTATCGGTATTGGCAATAAGTGGCAATAATGTTTTTGTAGTATTGAGTGCAGAGTCGTCATTATCTAACAAATATCCACTAATAAATTTTTGATTAATCAACATATTTAACCGAGAGTCCAAAGACTCGCTCTCGGGTGTGCTGCGATATTGCAATGTAATGGGGATGCCTTTTTCACGCCAAGTAAATAAATCTGGAGCAAAACGCACGTTTAATTTTACGGGTCCGTTATTTAACCCTTGTGCTTGTAGCTGATTGTCAAAATCAATTAATTCGTCAAAGTGTACTGCTCTATCAGCGCGTAACCAGCGCGGGGCATCGTACGCCTTGCGAAGCGGTAGTTGGTTAATTGCTTCTATGCTAGCTGTTCTGCCGGTCATGACTTTATGGCCAAAGGCCAATCCCGTGACGGCGGTTTTTAAATCGTCTTCATCACGCCCTAAAATAAGCAACATTTTGCTGTATCTATGTAGTGGGTTTGAAATAATCTCAACGGTTGGCTTTTCCACATCGGGATAGTCTTTTAAAAAGTCAGGCTTTGAATCGTTGGTAATAAAAACCACGCTGTGCGTATCTAATGATTTGTTAATCACCACCGGAAAATCAGCACCACGCCAGTCAGCTTGCGCGCCAAACCAGCTTGAAAGAGTCGCAGCCGCTTCAATCGTTTTGGAGTTAGGTGTTTTTGCAAACACAAACGGTAAGCTTAACTTATTGTAATCTTTGGCATCAAAAAAGGGCTCTGGTAAATATTCTAAACGGCTATCTATTGCCAGTTGTTTTTGGTTGAGCGTAATATTGCTCGATTTATTAATTTCGGTCCAAATAGAGCGGCTAAAGTAATCTTGGCAACGTAAATCATAATAACCAACAAGCTCAAACCGTACTTGGTTGTAGTCTTGTACATACTTAGCATTGAGTTTTAGGCTATGGTTAACGGTATTTTTAACCACACTTAGTTGCTCATTTATGGGCAGTACAGTGACTAAGTTTTCATTAAAATACACTTTTAAATGCGACACGTTAGCAATCAATGATGGCGAGTTTGTGTACGAAAAATTAAGCTGTAAATCGGTGCTTAATTTATCAATGCGGTTGGTAAAATCCACTCTTGAGTTGTTGTTAATGCCATCAAGCTTGTAGCCATTAAAGCCTAAAGCAGCAAAGTCTAATCTTAAACTAGACACGTTGGCGCTTTCTGGGTAGCCATTTATAAACACAGATTTATCGTGCATTGGCTCAATAGCACATGCTTTGTAAGCACTGCATGTTAAAAACAGTATTAGAAATGTATTAAGCAAATTTTTAATCATAATTATTATGCACTATTGGTTTTTTAGGGGTGAAAGAGTTTATATATACAACAATTTTTGTCATTAGTTTTACAAAGGGTTGTAATGGCTTAGGAGCATGAAACAATAAATTGCTAAATCCTCTTAAACTTGTTTTTTGTACTTCTTTAAAGCTATATGAAGGGCGGTCATGACGAAAATTATTTTGCCAGTCAAGCCACGCATCCGCTCTTGAAAAGGTGCACTGTATAAATGCTTTTTGCTTTTCGAGCGAGAGATCTTTTAACGTTAAGCCTATTTGTTTGTTTCGGGTGTTACATACATACGTTGTAAACGAAAACTGTTTATTACCGCGGCTCATTAATAGCTCTATTTTGTCGTTTACTCGGCATAAATGAGCGTGCTCTGTTTCAATGCCTACCCCATTATCAGAGTAATCGGTTATTTTAACTTTTAACGTATGCCCATTTGCTAAGCGCACGCCCGCCGGAAAGTTTGCCTTAATACGGTGTGACTGCCTTACTTGCCTAGCTTCTGCAGCAACGGCTACCGCAGCGCCTAAAATAATAATATTATAAATTGCCCAGCCCATGCTGATTAACAAAACGCCCACTTGGCTCGGATCGCCAAAGCCTAAGCGTAAAACACCTACAAGCATGCCAACTAAGTTTATGAGTAAAAGTACCAAGTAGGGTTTAGATATACCCCAATCGTAATGTTCTTTATCATTTAAGCCGCCTTTTTCTGTTACGTTAAACTTACCCTTATTAGGGTTTATTAGCGCAACGGTTGTAGGCTTTAATATGTACCACGCAAGAACAGACTCATACACTTCACCCCAAAAAGAGTAGCGATATTTACCCTGAATTCGTGAGTTGGTCGCTTTTATTTGTATGAGTGTAGGCACTACATAAATAAAAATAGCTAAAAACGGCGCATAAATAATGTAAGCATTAAAGTATATGAGTGCCAGTGGCGCGGTTAAAAATACAATACGCGGAATGCCCGATAAAAAGTGCAGCATGGCGTTTAAGTAGCACAGGCGCTGTGGTATATCGAGCCCTTTACCTAAAATTGGGTTATCGAGCCTAAATATTTGCGCCATACCCCGAGCCCAACGAATACGCTGGCCAATATGTGCAGAGAGGCTATCGGTGGCAAGGCCTGCAGCTTGTGGGATATTTATATAAGCGGTTTTATAACCGGCACGTTGCATACGCAGTGCAGTGTGGGCATCTTCGGTTACCGTTTCAAATGCAAAGCCACCAATATTGTCGAGTGCTTCACGTTTTAAAACAGCGCATGAGCCACAAAAGAAGGTGGCGTCCCACATGTCATTACCATCTTGGATCAAGCCATAAAAAAGCATGTTTTCATTAGGGATTTGGCTGTGGTTATTTAAATTACGCTCAAACGGGTCTGCTGAGAAAAAGTGATGCGGTGTTTGCACTAAACATACTTTGCTGTCTTTTAAAAATTGCCCCATGGTCATTTGTAAAAATGAGCGGGCAGGTACGTGGTCGCAGTCAAAAATAGCAATGTAGTCGCCGTTAGTGTAGCGCATGGCGCTATTCATATTACCGGCTTTAGCGTGGTTATTATCGGGTCGTGTTAAATAACCCACCCCCACTTTTTGAGCAAATTCTTTAAACTCAGGGCGTTTGCCATCATCAAGAATATACACGTTGAGCTTATCAGCAGGCCAATCAATGCTCATCGCCGCAAGCGTGGTAGGTTGTACAACGCTTAATGGTTCATTATAAGTAGGAATATATACATCGACTGTTGGCCATAAGTCGGTGTTTTCTGGCAACGGAACAGGTTTACGCTCAAGGGGGTTTATAGTTTGAAAAAAGCCTAAAATGAGCACTAGCCACGCATAGGTTTCTGCCAGCAGCAAGCCTGCGCCTAACGTAAGCGCAACAGGGTCATCCCAATTGAGGGTTTCTGTGTAGCGCCACCATAAATAACGCGATGAAGTGGTTACCGATAGGGTGATCATTACAATGGTGGCCATTTGCCCTTTAACGCGCTTGAGCCCGTATGCCACTATCAAAATAAAACTAATAAACACGGCTTGCGCTTCTAGGCTAAACGGAATGGTTATAAAAATAGCCAGTAAAAACAATATAAAGGCTACAACCACATATTTTATTAGTTTATTTTGCCATATCTTAGCGTCAGCCATGGTTTTAAAAGCACTTTTTTTAGAACCCTTAACGTTTTTTGATAACAAACGCTTTAGTAATCTACCTAGCTTTAAGTCAAACCAACGCAACTGTTTAAGTGAATAACTTACCCCATTATAAAACTGATTTGATAGCCGTTCCCTTACAGAGTTATTTTTAGGTTTGTATTTAAAAAATAACAAATAAACGCTTTGAATGATAAAGCGCAAAATATTTGAATAAATAAACGTGCGGTACGGCAAACGAAGGTGCGGGTAGTAATCATATAAAATAAGTTCAAAGTTAATTTTGTGGTCTTTTATATTGATAAACAATGAACTAATCAGCGTAATAAAAGGCATTAAAAAGGCTTCTATTACGTTTACTTTGTGCTGGTTAAAATAACTATGAAACTTAAATAAAATATAACGTACAAGTTTTTCAGTAAAAATAATGCTTAACAGTAAATACAAAGTACTGTGTATTGGGCGCTTATAAAATAAAGAAAAGCTCATAACTACAGGGCCGATTTACTTACAAGCCAGCCGGCAAGTGTTTCAAAGTCATCGTTAGCAACACTGTAAGGCGCACAATTAAGCGCTACATTTCTATAGGCTGTAGACTCTTTAATTACTTCATCACTATTTATAAAAAAAGGCGCCATAAGCGGCAAGGTAGATTGCCACAAAGAAAACAGGTCAAACTCAAGTGTTGATGCAGAGTTATAACGATTGACTAAAAAGAAGTGTTTCCACTGGTTGTCAGTGTGTTTTAACGTTTGTAGTTTTTTATAAATTAAGCTGTGGCAAATAGCATCACAATTAACTATTTCAATCACTATGTCGTTCTTATCGAGCGGATAGTGGGTGATATCAATATGTGCAGGGCAATCAAAAAGAAGCCAAGCATTATTGTTATAATCCAGTTTATTGCAATTGTTTATAAAATCGAATAGCGCGGCGGTACTAACACTTTTATCGCCAAAAGGTAAAAACACTATGCCATCACTATCTTGATGAAAGTGCTCAAGGGCTTGTTCAAAGTCCTGCTCGTTACTCCAGCCGTGGTTGTACTGCCAAGGCAGGCCAAAGTGCAGGCCCAAATCGCTTTTAGAATCTAAATCTATAGCAATAACGTCAGAGCCCGACTTTTTTAATACGCAGGCTAAGTTGGCAACCATAGAAGTAGCGCCAGTGCCGCCTTTAATGCCTTTTAGAAAAATTCTTTGCAAGGGGTTGTTTACTTGTCGTTTCAATTACTACTTACGCATTTACTGCACGGTGTATTTCGTTCAGTAATGCGTATTTTTCTATTGTTTGTTTATTTTTTTGTTTATTAACAATTTCAACGTAATCTTCACTTTTGCCGCCAAAACGCCGTGCAAGGTTCTCAATGTCATTTGATGTTAAGGTTTCAGAGCTTTTTGTCGTTAAATTACGCATTGTTGCCTTTATAGTGAAGTTTATTATTTTTATTTAAAGTGGACAATATTTGTCTATTATATATAGAATAGCGGGTAAAACTAGTAAAAAAGTATTTTTTATAGGCTAAATTCAGTGCAAAACTTTAACATTTCAGGCTTGCAGCCCTCTGCTGCAGAGCTAAAACCTGCATCGTTATATGCAATTTTAGCCCCTTTAGACAATTTTGCTACTGAACTGGCATTACATGCAATTAATAAACCCTCAACCTCTGATATTTATATTGTTTCTTCTCAAATAGAAACATTTTTTGAAGGCCCTTTTAGCGATGCATTAAATCATGCATTTGACCAACACAAAGTGCATCCGTTTAGGTTTTCGGCAGATACGCGTGACTGGCCAAAGCAACAAATAATTAACAACACCCTAAAAGAGCTAAATGCTTATAAACAGCTAAATAACGCATTGGTCATTGTTCACTTTAGTACGACTGATTTAGCCTCATTGGATCAAAAGCAACTGATGCAAAGTGTTCAGACCTATAAAAAATTTAGTACACAATCAGGAGCGACCGTTTTATTTTTAGTTTCTGGCCCTGAGGTGACTAACTATCGCTTTTTATTAAGGCGGTTAAATTCGGACCTCGACGGGTTGGTATATGTTGAAAATGATTCAACAGTGCGCGTACTAGAGTACGATTATTGGCATCACAGTACAGGTATCATCGCCTCTGTACAGTATCCATTAATGATTGAAAATGGCTGCTTTAAAGTGCAGCAAAATAGTATTACGGAACAACAAACCTCAACATCGGGTGTATTTGCAGATGAAGACGACGTGTGGATTGTACAAGGAGCTATTCCTGAAGGGACCAAGCTTCCTGCAAAATATAAAATAATAAAAGACAACAATGCGCTTTTTTCTAAAGGCCCTAAATTAGAGGCGGCAACATTGGTATTTGCAGTTTCGCGCTATACCGATTTAGCCCTGCTTGCCAAGCAATGTTTTGAGCTGAGAAAAAACTGTGGTCGCTGGCTTAAATTAGTGATTCAGAACGTTGATGGGGTGATCCGCCATCAAGATGAATGCTTATTTTTGACCTTAGGTGTTAATCTAATTTTGTATAGTTTTTCAGAGCCTTCTAGGTTGCTCTCACAGGTGCAGTCAATTCAAGGGTTTCAATTTTCAAGACCGTTACCGCCTTCTATTGAACATGTACTTCAATTTACCGAAAATACCTTTTCTAAAGGTTACCTGCCTTTTATAGAATTTACCAAACAGGTAGAAGTTCACAGCGACTCAGCTGTAAATTTAGGGGTAAGCGGGGTGTTGGTTAAATTAGAGCTTTTGCCTCGGATTGACCCAATCCACCCTTTGCATTTATTTCATATAAAGCGAGAAGGTGACGTATTCAGTTTGGTAGAAAACACCGTGTATTTGTATTTACATGCGTGTCGCGAAAATGATGTAAACAATGCGATAAAGCACTTGTTTAAATTAGAAACAAACGATTTTTTTGCGCAGCAAAATATTATTTCCGATCATTTTTATATTCAGCAAGAATGTAAACAGCTTAGGCGTTATTATGCGGGCCAAGATATAACCGATTACTCTGCCCAATTAACAGAGAATGACAGCTATAAATTTTCGCAAAAAATAGATGCAAGTGTTGCAACTAATTTAGAAACACCAGAGTTTACTAAAAACGAGCGCGCAGATGCCGTGCCGTTCAAAATGGCTATAAAGAGTAACGTATGAGTATTAATCAATTATTGATTACAGCAATTTTAGCGATGCTAGTTGGCGTATTTTTATGTATGTCGGGGTCGTTGATACTGAAAAAAATAAAAAAATACTATGCTCAGCTTACGTTTAAACATGAAGTACTCGAACCTTACAAACCAAATAGAATAAAGAAGGGTAAATAGTGAAATTATCAGGCTTAGGGGTGTGGAACCTCTATTTTTTAGTTAAGTTTGCACTTTTTTATTATGGTGCAATCGACTTTGGCTTATTAGCAAATGCAGCGCTGGCTGCTTTTTTTGCTATTTCTTACACGCACCCTTTACTAAATAAAGCCAAACATTGGTTAGGCGCAGTAATGGCCATTGTTTTACTTTATAAAGATTCGTGGTTGCCCCCTATAGACCGTTTAACACGCCAAGCTGGTAACGTGCAAGACTTTAGCTTTGGCTACTTTTTAGAGCTGATGGCGCGTGTTATTAATGTTGATATGTTATTGGCACTGTTTGTTATTACTGTGTGCTTTTGGTATTGCTCACAGTGGATACGCTTTACCACCGTAACAATAGTTGGGCTTATGTTTGTAGCTTGGCAGGGCACAAACAACGAGGATAATTTAATTACACAGCCAGTGGCGGCTAATAATGTTCAAACAGCAGCGCCTCGTGCACAAGCACAGGTGGTAACACAAGAAGCAAAATCGCCTGATCAGCAATTAAAAGAGTTTTATCAGCAGCAAAGTTTGCTAGCAAGCCAATTCCCTCAGCAATATAATGGCGAGTTATTTGATGTCATAGTACTAAATATTTGCTCGATGGCCGTGGCTGATCTAGAGGCTATTGGCGTAAGCCTTGATGATTTATATAGCGATTTTGATGTTGTGTTTTCTGATTTTAATTCGGCTACTTCTTACTCTGGACCTGCTGCAATTCGCCTTCTACGAGCAAGCTGTGGTCAAACAAGCCAAACTGCCTTATTTGAAAATGCGCCAGAGCAGTGTCACTTGTTTAAAAATTTAGAAAACTTAGGCTATAAAAGTAATGTGGTAATGAACCACGACGGCCACTTTGATGAGTTTAAAGGTTTGGTGAAAAAGTTTGGTAAAATAGATGAGCAGCCTTACGATATAACTAACTTACCTGTAGCTCAATACGGGTTTGACAACAAACCTATTTACTCAGACGGGGCAGTACTAAACTCATGGTTAAATGAAAAAGGTGAAGACTGCGCGCCATGTGCTATGTATTACAACACCACCAGTTTGCATGATGGCAATCAACTAGCGAATCAAGCCCGCATGAGTAGCCTTGAAAGTTACCCAATTAGACATAAAAACTTATTTAACGATATTAACGGGTTTATTAAAAACCTAGAAAAACGTGGCCGTAATGTCATGCTGATGATAGTACCTGAACACGGCGCAGCATTAAAAGGCGATAAAGTGCAGTTTGCTGGGCTTCGTGAGATACCAAGCCCCAGTATTGTATCTGTTCCAGTGGCGATTAAGTTTATTGGTAAAAATGTACAAAGCTATTCACAAACGCTTGTAAGCGAATCAACAAGTTACTTTGGTTTATCGGAGCTAATTAGTGGCGTGCTTAGCACAAACTTTTTTGCAGGTAATGGCAATATTGCCGACTTAGTTGATACGCTGCCTCGTGCACCTAAAGTAGCCGAAAACGCTGACACAATAATGATGTATGTTAATAAGCGCCCTTATATTCAATTAGATGGCGGAGACTGGACCCCATACCCGCAAAATTAATAGCATATATGCACGACCCCTTTTAAAACGCAGCTTACACGCTGCGTTTTTTAGTTTTAAGCTGCACGTTATTACAGTTTGATGTTTATAGGCGTGAGTTTACAGCGATAAAGGCGGTGTTTGTCCAAATTTGTTTACAATTTACTGTATTGAATAACGGAGTTAGCGTATTATTCGGCTAATATAGTTTTTCCTTATTCGAGGATGTATGCGTCTAGATATTCATTGTGCCGACCGTGTAGGTATTGCCCAAGAGATCCTAAATATTTTAGTAAACTACGATGTTGACTTAAAAGGGATTGAGGTTGATTCGGTAAATTGCCGTATGTATGTAAGCTTTCCTGAAATTGAATTTGAGCAATTTCAAAAAATTATGCCTTCTATTCGTTTGATTGATGGCGTACATGATGTTCGCACAACCGCCTTTTTACCCTCTGAGCGAGAGCATAACGAATTAAATACACTGTTGCGTGCACTTCCCGATGGTGTTATCTCGATTGACGCAAAAGGGTGGGTACGTTTGTGTAACGACGCTGCCTGTAAAGACCTACAGTTGAGCGAAAAAGAAGTAGTAGGGGCCAATATTAATAACCTACTAAAAGGGTTTAACTTTACGCGTTGGTTAGAAGGCAAAGAAGTACTTGGACAAACAACCCGGGTAGATGTTGCTGGTGAAGACTTTATTGCCGATATTTTACCGATTGCCGTCCCGCAAGGTGGTGAAGGTGACGTGTTAGCTGGTGCGGTTATAAATATAAAATCGCAAAGCCGCCTTGGTCAGCAGGTCAGTGCCTTTAGACGTTACGGGCAAGAAAGCTTTGCAACAATTCACAACTTTAGTACTGCTATGCGCCGGGTAGTGCGCGAAGCACGAAAAATGTCGCAGCTAGAAGCCCCCATTTTAATAACCGGAGAAACTGGCACAGGTAAAGAGCTCCTTGCTCGTGCGTGCCACTATGCCTCTAATCGTTCGGTTAAGCCGTTTATTGCACTTTCGTGCGCATCTTTGCCCGATGATGTGGCTGAATCTGAATTATTTGGTTACGCCGGATATGAAGAAAACACCGCACCTAAACGCGGGGTACTAGAGCAAGCCGATGGCGGTACTGTGTTTTTAGATGAAGTTGGCGAAATGTCTACACAGCTACAAACAAAGCTGCTGCGCTTTTTGCAAGACGGCACATTTAGAAAAGTGGGAGACGAAAACGAAGTAAAAGTAAACGTGCGTATTATTGCAGCCACACAAAAAGATTTACCCGCAATGGTGCAAGAGGGCGTATTTAGAGAAGACTTATACTATCGAATTAATGTACTCACATTAGAGATTGCACCACTGAGAGACCGAAAAGCTGATGTGGGCCCATTAGCCGAGCACTTTATTCAAAAGTACGCACAGCAAAACGGCCATGCAATTCCGCTTTTATCACAAGAGTGCTTACGCTTTTTACAAGAGTACCCGTGGCCAGGTAATGTGCGCCAGCTAGAGAACGCAATTTATCGGGCGGTGTCGTTACTTGATGATAGCGAGCTACGTGTAGAGCATTTGCAATTGCCCACCTTTACCCACGATTTAGGCTACTTAGAGTCAGATTTTGAAGGGTCGTTAGATCAAGCTGTAAAACGTTTTGAAGCAACCTTGCTACGCAAATTGTATCCGGCTTACCCAAGCTCAAGACAATTAGCTAAGCGTTTAGGGCTTAGCCACACTGCAGTGGCAAATAAACTACGAGATTACGGTATTAATCGCAAAACTGTTAAAGTTTAATAGCCGCTTTACTGGGCACTAGCTCTTAGTGCCCATGTTTTTAGTAACCCCATCAATGGCGATAGTTTCTATGCCATTTTCATCAAAATTAATCACTATGCTTGCGTTATTACGAGTAAAAAAGTAACTGCGGCCATTCAGCTCAATCACGTAATTGCCTTTTACGGGGTCTTTAAATTGCTGCTTTTTTAAACTGACAGTATGTTTACCTATTTGCCAATCAAACGCTTCAATAAAGCCATTATTAAACTCTTGTACCCACACTTGGCTTTCATCTTTAGCTAAAGTGATTGCCACCGAGTATGAGTTAGGTAATTGCGACATATCGTAGCTTTTGCTACCTATCGAAAATTTACCAAGCTGCTGCTGCCATGCAAAGCCAAAATTAAAGGTTTTTTCTATACCTGTTGGGTAAGTTACCGTACCTGGGCCTTTAATTGTAAAATCGGCCAGTGCGCTGGTGCTAATGCATAATAAACTGGTTGTGAAAAGTGTCGCTAATTTATATTTCATACTATGACTTTTTTATATTTATAATTTGAGATTAAAACAGAACATTCGCCTTAACAAGTGGCTATGTTACACTGAGTTAACTTTATACTGGTAAGACCTTCTCGTGAACTTATATATTAGACTTCTTTTATTATTTTTTAAAATTAAGCGCAACCGCGACTACCAACAGTTACTTGATACTGTTGATATTGATTACAAAGCACTGCCAACAGACTGCGATATCAACCTGCATCTAACAAACTCGCGTTATTTGGCTATGATGGACTTGTCGCGTACTTGGATGATTGAGCGAATTGGTCTATTAAAACAAGTAATGAAGCGCCGTTGGTTTCCTATTGTTAATGCTACAGCCATTACTTATATTCGCGATATTAAACCTATGCAGCGTTATACCATTAGTACCAAGCTGGTGGGGTGGGATCATAAATATTTTTACATTGAACAAAAGTTTCATTCTGCGCGTGGCCTGCACGCTATAGCGTATGTGCGCGGTGTGTTTAAAAACAAAAAAGGCATTGTCAGTATTGAAGAAATGCTTGAAGTAGCCGAGTTTGATGGTGTAGCGCCTATTTTGCCAAGCGAAATTATGCACTGGAAAGAAATGCTTGAGCAAAAAAAGGTGAATAACCTTCCTAAATAATTTTCATAAAATAAGGCCTTACGGCCTTAAACACATAGAACATAGGCGCTGCAAACTTAATTAAAAGCTGTACCTTACACCAAACATGGCAACGACAGGGTCAAGCTCAACGGTTGATGTAAGGGCTTTTGCACCGTTTGCATACACTGTGGCATCGGTATCTATATCAATCATTGACACCATGGCATGTAGCCCCCAATGTTGATCGATTTTATAGTTAGCGCCTACTTGTGCAATAAAGCCAAACGAATCATCGAGTTTTACTTCAACATCATCAGTGCCTAGGGTTGCTTTTAGCGCTTGAGAAGGCTGCTCGTCAAAAAAGGTGGTGTAATTTAACCCTACACCAATAAACGGGCGTAGCGCGTAACTTGTATCTAAAAAGTGGTATTGCGCAACCAATGATGGCGGAAGCTGTTTGATGTCGGCAATTTTATTGCCAGCTAACCCACCTGCGCCATTTACATCGTGCGAAAACGGCGTAGCGGCAATAAGCTCTACCACCCACTTATCGTTAAATGCATAATCGATTGTAATACCTAGCTGCGTGTCAGAGTCGCCTTTGAGACCCAGTGTTGGCGCTTCGTTAATTGCCGAGCTGCTGTTATCTGGATTTACATTAATAGCGCCAACATTAACGCTAAGGTTAGCGTGTGCCGCAGGGGTAATAGCAAGTAAAGAGGTAAGTAATGCAATGCTGATTTGGGTTTTCATGTTGTGCTCCAATAACTACTTTTTGATTGACGCTATTATTACAATCTCCGAGCGTTGAAAACCTGTTCTAGATCAAAGTTTCAAAAATGTTTGAAGTATGTGAACCCTTTTCTTGATTTAGATTAAAGTCAGTGCAAAAAGTATTTTAATTAATTGACACAGCTATGTATTTAACGGTCATCGCACTGTATTAACTTTGCCATTATTTGGTCATATTCTCGCGCTTTAATAATCTCTCTTATGGTTATTGAGTGTGTTGTTATGTCTGTTGCAAAAGTATCGCAAAACAGTGTAAGTAAGCCTTTAAGCGCGGTGGTAAAAAATACGCAAACGCTTATTAGGTTTGAGTCTGTAACGCCTAACCAAGGCGGTGCCATAGATTGGCTTAGCAATGAGTTAACTGCGCTTGGTTTTAACTGTGAGCAGTTTATTTGTGAAGGCGTTACCAATTTAATTGCCTACGTTAGTTTTGAGCAAGAAGGGCCATGTGTTGCGTTTTCTGGGCATATTGATGTTGTGCCCGCAGAGTCTAGCAACTGGCTAAGCCCGCCTTTTGCCGGCAATATTATTAATAATGCCGTGTATGGTCGCGGCGCTGCCGATATGAAAGGCGGTGTGGCGGCTATGCTTGGTGCTACTAAGGCACTATTAAAAGATACTAAGAGTAAAAAAGGGCGTTTTTACTGGCTTATTACCTCCGATGAGGAAGGAGAGGCCGTATTTGGCTCAGAGGTAATAGCCGCGCGTTTAGCAAAAAATAATATACAGCTTGATGGCTGTATTGTTGGTGAGCCGACAAGCTCTACACACGTAGGCGATACAATTAAAAATGGTCGCCGAGGCGCTATTTCTTCTCGTATAAAAGTTCACGGCAAGGCCGGACATGTTGCCTACCCACAGAACACTATAAACGCTGCGCATATTGCGGGTAATATTGTAAATTGTTTAAGTAATTTAACATGGCCTGACGATGAGCCAAGCTCTAAAACCACCTTGCAAGTGACCGGCATTAATATAAATAATGTTGTTGATAATTTAGTGCCTAGTGAATGCGAAATTACCTTTAATGTGCGATATAGCCATGGTTATACAAGCAATGCAATAAAGCACTGTATATCAGCGGCGCTGAGTGAATACGCTCAGCACCTTGAGGTTGAATGGGAGCGAGCGTGTGAGCCCTATTATACGCCACCAACCAACGGGTGGAGTTTATTGCAGCAGTTAGAGCACACCATTTATGCGCAAACAGGGAGTTACCCCATGTTAAGTACCAGTGGCGGTACTTCTGATGGCCGATTTTTTGCAAACCAGCATACCCAAGTTATTGAGTGCGGCGTTAAAAATAGTACTATTCATCAGGTAAACGAGCATGTTCCGGTTGATGATTTACTTAAAATTGAGGCCATTTACACAGACTTATTAGCACGAATTTTTAGCCATAAATAGTAATCGCCCAATAAAAATAAACAGCGAGAATCACTTCGCTGCTTTATTTGACTAGCCTAAATAGCGTTTGGCTTTATTTTCTTTTACGTTTTGTAAATCTACCAGCACCAACCCATCAATACAGTTGTTAAAGTCGGGGTCGATACTAAAGCTTAAAAATTTTACGCCGCCAGGCTTACACAGCTCAGTATATTGCTTAAATAGCGTAGGAACTTGTGCCCCCATATTGGCCAGTACATGTTTTAATTCTACAAAGTCTTCTTTTACATCGTTGCCACTAAAAACAGTTTCACACTGAGTGAGTTGTTGCTCGCTTAATTTAAACTCGTTATTGGGGGTGGCGAGGTGTTGCTCTGATTTATAATAATGTTGATAGTAATGCACAAGCATGGCTTTTGCTTGTTCAGGCAAGGCGTTAGAAACGCTCACCGCGCCAAATAAGTAACGATATTGCGGGTAGTTTTTAATAAATGCGCCAATACCGTACCATAAGTAGTCTAAGCTTTTACGCCCCCAATATTTAGGTTGCACAAAGCTGCGGCCAAGTTCTATACCTTGCTCTAAATACGGTTTCATTGCTTGTGTGTAACTAAACAAACTATCGGTGTATAAGCCTTCTCGGCCATGTTTCTCTATTATTTCCTTTGCACAAGCAAGGCGATATGCACCCACTAATTCTAGCTGCGTAGGATCCCATAGCACTAAGTGTTGATAATCCATATCATATTTGTCGATGTCGCGGCGTTTCCCGCTGCCTTCACCTACCGCTCTAAAGGCAATTTCTCTCAGTCGTCCAAGCTCTCTAAACACTGGTGAGCTGCCAGTGTACTGGTATAAATGAATATGCATGCCATCTTGTGTTTTGCCTAATAACTGACAACTCTCTATGGCTTTTTTAAGCTCTTTGCGGCACTCAGGTATTGCAATAGGGGTTTGGGTTTTAAGGGGAAGGGGCTTTTTAGTGGTAAGGCGATAAAGTTGCTTGCGAATGAGATTAACGATTTCTTTATCTTTTAAGTTTTCGATTAAATATGACTCAGGCGGAATGGAAGCACCAATTTCAAACTCTAATGACTTTTGTCGCTGCTTAAACATTTCTTTTACTAATAATAAGCTCGCAAGTGGTTTGTAAATCATTGAGGTGCCATAAAAAAGCGGGCTGTTTTTAGCTTTTATATAAATAGGTAAAATAGGGCTGTTTGCTTTTTTAGCCATGCGTAAAAAGCCACTGTTCCACTTGCAATCTTTAATACCGGTAGGGCTTAAACGCGAGACCTCTCCCGCAGGAAAAATAAGTAACGCACCTTCATCTTTTAAGTGTTTTTGTATATTACTTAATTCTTGTTTTTTACTGGTTCCCGATAAATTATCTACTGGCAACAGCAATGAATGCATAGGGGTGACCGACATTAGCATGCGATTGGCAACCACTTTTAAATTTTGCCTAACGCTGGAAAGTACTTTTATCAGCGCAAGTGCGTCGAGCGAGCCAATGGGGTGGTTAGCCACAATAACTAACTTACCTTCGCTGGGTATGTTTTCAATTTGCTTTGGTTTGTAGCGGGTATCAAAGTCAAGCTCATCAAGCACTTGTTCAACAAACTCTAGCCCTTGTAAATGGGGGTAAGCATCGCCAAAGGCGACAAATTCTTGTTCATGTAATAAGTAGCCAAGCCCCTTTTTAACTAAACCTTTTACTTTAGGGGAGTTCTCTAATTGTGGTAAGTTTGCAGCTATTACTTTATCAACGCTTATCATATTAACCTCATTTACAATTTGGCCTATTCGCCATCCTGTTTAGAGTAAAAAAAGGGTGTGACATTTACTTTGCAGTTGTGTGACTTTTTAAAGAGCACATAACGAGCTGCTCAGTTGTTTATTAGTGTAGATAAAATTTATTTAATAAAATTAGGAGCTTCTATGTCGGTATTAGTAGCCATTACCGGGCGAGATAATACAAAGCTAATTGCAAAGCTAAAAGAGCTATTACCCAATGAAGAGATAATGCAATGGCCAGAGTGTAAAAAGCTCAACAATGTAGAGTTTGTATTAGCCTGGAATGCACCAGATGATTTGTGGCAGCAATTACCTAACTTAAAAGCGGTGTCATCGTTTGGGGCGGGTGTAGATAGTATTAATATGTCTTTATTGCCTAAAGAGGTAGACGTGGTTCGCATTGTTGATACTGAGCTTGCTCAAGATATGGCAGAGTACGTACTAGGCCATGTATTTGCGCACAAGCTGCGATTAAAAGAGTATTTTGTTAAGCAATCACAATGCAATTATAAACCTAAGCGCGCATATAAATATAATCACGTGGGTATTTTAGGCTTTGGTGAGCTAGGTAAAGCGTGCGCCAAAAAACTAACCCTGAATGGCTTTACGGTAAGCGCTTGGTCAAAAACTGAAAAAAGTGATGAGCAGGTGCATTTATATTCTCAGCAGCAAGGCCTTAATGAAATGCTGCCCACAATTGACTACTTGGTATGTCTACTGCCGCTAACAAAAGATACTAAGGGTATTATTAATGCCGATTTATTAGCTAAGTTACCGGCCCATGCGTGTGTAATTAACGTTGCCAGAGGAAAGCACCTAGTAGAGCAAGATTTAATAAACGCACTTAATAGTGAAATGTTAAGGGCTGCCACGCTCGATGTATTTACCCAAGAGCCGCTACCGCACGACCACCCATTTTGGCATAACGCTAAAATAACGATTACACCACACTGCGCCGCGTTATCTGATTTAAATAGCGTAACAGCGCAAATTGCAGAAAATATTAATCGCCTAAAAAGCGGCCTTACATTAAATAATCGGGTTAATAGAACAAAAGGTTATTAATAGATAGCAAAACAGTTTAACAAACAGCTTGTTAACATTTGTAATTTTAATTATTGTGAAGTTTAGTCACTAAAATAAAAATAATAAGAGTAACGTATGAAATCAAGTCAAGGCGGAGTAAAACTAAGTTTAGTAGTGGTTTCTATTATAGTGCTAGGCGTGTCTGCTTGGTTTAACCAAGCAAGTGCCGATCAAGTGCCACAAAGTGAAACTTCACAAACTTCACAAAGTGAATAGGCGTATTCGTAGGCACATTATAAAAAGGGGACTCTATTAATTTGTTTTTGGCTTAATAAAGCCAGATCATTAAAGAATACCCACCTTTCATTAGGCCATTTAATTACTAAAGTGCGCTTCGTTACTGGTATTTAGTAAAATAAGTTAATTAGTACCGTTTAGCATGGAACTCTCGGTTTTCATGCTTTTTCTCATCACTTTTTTTAAGCAACACATACGTTGCGCCACTGCCACCATGGTGCTTTAAAGCGGTATGATACGCTAATACCGCGGGTAGAGCCTGTAGCCACTTATTAACATAGCTCTTTAGTATACCGGGCTTAGCTTTATTTTTTATACCAATGCCATGGCGAACTAATACAACGCGAATGTTTCGCTGGTGGCAATCAGTAATAAAGTTAAATAATGTTGTGCGTGCGTTTTTGAGTAATTGGCCATGCAAATCTAATGTGGCATCAACTTGGTATTTAGCTAAGCGTAAGTTTTTAAATACTGCGCTTTGTACGCCATCTTTTTTAAAACTGAGTAATGCATGCGGGTCTAAAAGCTCTACATGCTCAGATTGTAAGTAATTTTCGTCATTCGCAAGGCTAAGCTCGGCAGCTTTGCGTTTTTCTTGTTGGGCAAGGGTGGCACTGGGATTACTTGCAAGGGGAGTTACAGTATCGTGGTTTATAGGTTTTACATCTTCCATAGAAGATAAAAATAAATCGAAATCAGATAAAGACATAGTAAGACCTAAATGAAGATTAATACGAGATAAATTTTATCTTAGTTCAATCTGTTCCCCAAGCCTTTTAATTTTTTCAAATAAAAAAGCCCAGCAAGGCTGGGCTATAAAATATTCTAAGGGGAAATGTTAACTCTGCGTTACATTAAATTGTCCAAACGTATACACTTTGAACAAGTAAAATGTATTGATCAACACTAAACTCATATTCGAAATAACACTCGACGACATTAAATCCAAGCTAAAAGACAAAAATAACAGACCACATGCACTAATCGCTGCAACACGCAGTATTGTTATGTGGTTAATAAAGAATGCACCTAAACCTAGTGCAAGTAATACAGTGTTTAAAAGCCAATCTAGCTCGTTTAGCATGGTCGTTTCAATAGTTCAGTTGTTGAAAAAAGGAGCGCCATTATGTTGATCTTTTGCACACCTTTCAACCAAGTAATTTTAAATTTTCAGATTAGTTTTTTTAATGCTAAATATAGCTAGCTAGTGCTGCAAAAAAGCCATTATTTTTTATTAGTTGGTACTTTTGACAGCTTTGCGGCGCCATCATATCTGCGCATAAATAAAGGGCATTGCGCTTCTCGTCTAGCTGCGGGTGTAAGTTTGAATCAAGTAATGTACGGCCATACCCAAAGACCCCAGGCCAATAAATACTTTCGCTCACTAACCCTAATTTTTTATAGGTGAGCAAAGTAGGTTTTGGAAAAATAATGGCTACGGCAAAAATGATAGCCAGCGTAATAAGTAACCCTTTTTTAGACTTTACAGGCTGCTCCGCTGGGGTTGATGTTGGGTTAGCTGAAGATTGCGGTGCTGTTTGCGGCCTATTGCGGGGCTTTTTTACAGGGGTTTTTCTTTTTTGTGGTGTTTTACCAAGCAATGATTGTTTTTTTGTGTTGTTTGACATAAAGCAAATCTGGCCTTTTGAGCGTAGGTCTCTATAATAAAATGATTAAATATCTAGTTATATAATAACTTATACAATGCTTTTAGCCTACGAGGAAGATACATGGATACGCAGCTATCAATTTTAATAGTAGATGATGTTAGCACAGTGCGTAGTTTTTTGAGCCAAACGCTCATGCACTTAGGAATAGAAAACGTTAAAGAGGCTTCAACGGCTAAACAATGCATTAGCGAATGCCAAGCAGCTAATTACAATATGATTTTTTTAGATATTGAACTGCCTGACGGCGATGGTAAAGAGTTAATCGCGCAAATTAATGATATTAACCCTGAAACTAATGTGGTGATGGTGTCGGCCCATTCAGCAGTAGAAAATGTTAAAGAAGCCATCGATAAAGGTGCTAAAGGATTTGTGGTTAAGCCATTTACACCTAAAAAAATTGCGGCCATGTTGAAAAAGTTTTATCCCGATTTGGAAAACGTTTAACCAGCTTTAATAGTAATGCGTTAAATTAGCTTAAAGTTTAGCGGATTGCTAAATACCAAATTTTAGATATAAAAAAACCGGCCTAGGCCGGTTTTTTAATCATAAAACAAATTATAGCGCTTTAATTTTAGCTGCTAAACGGCTCTTATGACGAGCTGCTTTGTTTTTATGAATTAGACCCTTAGTTGCGTAACGGTCTAGGATAGGTGTAGCAACAGAGAAAGCTTGCTGTGCAGCTTCTTTATCGCCAGCTTCAATAGCAGCGGTTACTTTTTTGAAGTAAGTACGCATCATTGAACGACGGCTTGCGTTGTGCTGACGGTTTTTTTCGCTAGTGATAGCGCGTTTTTTTGCAGACTTGATGTTAGCCAAGGTTTGCTCCTAACAATCTTAAATAAAGCTTAAATTAAAGGCCGTGGAATATGCCTGTTTTTATCATGAATGTCAATTTAAATTTAACAACTCAAGAAAAACTGCTCCTTATAACGAACATCAATTTGCCGCTTTAGCAGTTAATATCGCTATTGTAACAAAGCACAGACGCCCAGCCTAGTGCTTTAAAGCGATTTATAAAAAAGACTGTGGCATAATTGCGCTAACTAAAGGTTTTTAAGTAGGTTTAAGGTGTCAAAAGGATTATTTCGCTCCGGTATGATTGTAAGTTGTATGACAATGATATCGCGTATTTTAGGGTTAGTACGAGACGCTGTCGTTGCAAACTTATTAGGTGCTAGTGCAGCTGCTGATGTTTTTTTGTTTGCTAACCGTATTCCCAATTTTTTACGCCGTCTATTTGCAGAGGGGGCCTTTGCTCAGGCATTTGTGCCTGTACTTAGTGAAATTAAAGAACACCATGGCGATGATAAAGTTAAGTTATTTGTAGCACAGGCTGCCGGTACGCTGGGCACTATTTTGCTTTGTGTGACTATTTTTGGCGTTATTGCCTCGCCTGTTATTGCCGCGTTATTTGGTACTGGCTGGTTTATAGATTGGTGGCAAGGTGGCCCCAATGCAGAAAAGTTTGTGCTGGCAAGCTCATTATTAAAGTTAACCTTTCCGTATTTGTTATTTGTTAGTTTGGTAGCACTTAGCGGTGCGGTAATGAATGTGTATAACCGCTTTGCAGTGGCTGCTTTTACGCCCGTATTACTTAATGTTTCAATTATTACCTGCGCCATTTTATTGCACGACAAATTTAGCGTGGGGGCGTATGCGTTAGCTATTGGTGTATTTGTGGGCGGAGTGGTGCAATTGTTCTTTCAGTTACCATTTTTATACCGAGCAAAAATGCTGGCACGTCCTCGCTGGGCGTGGCAAGACGAGAACGTTAAAAAAGTGCGTAAGCTTATGCTACCGGCATTATTTGGTGTTTCAATAAGCCAAATTAACCTCCTGCTCGACACCATGATTGCCTCGCTATTAATGACGGGCTCTATCGCATGGCTTTATTACTCAGATAGGTTAATTGAGTTTCCACTTGGTTTATTTGGTATTGGTATTGCCACTGTTATTTTACCCGCGCTTTCTAAATTACATAGCAGTAAAAAGCTCAGTGATTTTCAACATACGTTAGATTGGGGGGTGCGTTTTGTGATTTTTTTAGGCATACCCGCCATGGTTGGTTTAGTGATTATAAGCCCGCTTATCATTACTGTACTATTTGATCACGGCGCATTTAAAGACGCTGATGTTGATCATGTCAAAGCGGTAAGCCTAGGGGTGGTTGCCTACTCGGTAGGGTTAGTTAGCTTTATGCTTATTAAAGTATTAGCCCCGGGTTTTTACTCGCGCCAAGATACCAAAACACCTGTGCGCATTGGTATTATTACGCTGGTGCTTAATATGGTATTTAATATTATGTTAGCCCCGTTTATAGGATATTTAGGGCTTGCTTTAGCAACGTCTATGTCGGCCAGCTGCAATGCTTTTTTACTTTACAGGCAACTTAAAAAAGAAAACGTGTATCAGTTTTCTGCAATGAGCCTGCGCTTTAGCGTAAAGTGCATAGTGGCAAGCTTGGTAATGGGCGCTCTAACGTGGTACGTCAGCAGCCGTTATTATTGGGCTACATGGCATTTTTCTGAGCAAGTAATGTTGTTAATTGCATTGCTAGTAATTGCTGCAATAAGTTACTTTGCGGTGCTGTTTTTACTTGGTGTAAGACTAAATATGATAAAAAGTGTAGCAACTACTGAATCAAACTAAAAAAAAGATTATAATCGGCAGCCCTGTGGTTTTGAACGATTTTAAAGTCGTTAATAATACTCGCTGAAAAAGGCATTAGGTGGCATGGAGTTAATTAGAGGTATACACAATATTCGAGCGCAACATTATGGTTGTGTGTTGACTATTGGTAATTTTGACGGTGTGCATTTAGGCCATGGCGAAGTGTTAAAAGGGCTGTTAGCGGATGCCAAAGCACATAACTTACCCAGTACTGTGATGTTATTTGAGCCGCAGCCGCAAGAGTTTTTTGCTAAAAACAATGCGCCAGCTCGACTTACTCGGTTACGCGACAAACTCAGATTACTAAGTAACTTAGGTATTGAGCGGGTTATTTGTATTAGCTTTAACCAACAATTTGCCAATATGCATGCTGAGCAATTTGTTAGTGATATTTTAATTAAAAAGCTAGGCGTTAAAGCACTCACAGTAGGTGATGATTTTAAATTTGGTAAACAGCGCCAAGGGAATTTTAATTTACTGCTCAGTATGGGCAAACAAGCGGGCATGGATGTAAAAAGCACCGCGAGTTTTCGCCAATTAAATGCTAGAGTAAGCAGCACACTAATACGTGAAGCATTAGCCGCAGGCGACTTAGAAAATGCTAAGTTAATGCTAGGGCATAATTATGCTATTTCAGGGCGTGTAATACATGGTTGGAAAAGAGGGCGAGAGCTTGGTTTTCGAACTGCAAATATAGCGCTTAAACGCCAAGTTTGCCCTGTAAATGGGGTGTTTGCCGTAAAAGCAAACATTGCCGGAAAACACGTTTATGGGGTAGCCAATATTGGTAATAAGCCCACTTTTAATGGAACTCGTGCTTTGTTAGAAGTTCATCTTTTTGACTTTGCACAAGATATATATGGACAGTTTATGCACGTGGAGTTAATAAAAAAACTTCGCGATGAGAAAAAATTCGAGACATTAACACAGTTAACGGCACAAATTGCAACCGATGTTGCCGCCGCAAAACAGTGTTTTGGTTTAAATTAGGTAGCCGATAGATACGGAAAGTAGGATTAATGAGCGACTACAAACATACTTTGAATTTACCGGAAACACAGTTTCCAATGCGTGGCAATTTGGCACAACGTGAACCAAAAATGCTTAAAGCATGGTATGAAGACGACCTGTACGGTCAAATTCGCAGCGCTAAAAAAGGTAAAAAGACCTTTATTTTGCATGACGGCCCTCCGTATGCAAACGGCGATATCCATTTAGGCCACTCAGTAAATAAAATTTTAAAAGACATAATTGTTAAGTCTAAAACTTTATCTGACTTTGATGCACCTTATGTGCCTGGTTGGGACTGTCATGGTTTGCCAATTGAGTTAATGGTTGAGAAAAAAGTAGGTAAGCCAGGCGTTAAAGTAACCGCGAGCGAGTTTCGTGAAAAATGCCGTGCTTACGCTAAAAAGCAAGTTGAAGGTCAAAAAGTAGACTTTAAACGTTTAGGTGTGTTTGGCGATTGGGACAAACCTTACTTAACAATGAACTATGACTTTGAAGCAAACGCTATTCGTGTGCTTGGTCGTATTATTAAAAATGGCCACCTTCATAAAGGTGCAAAGCCTGTGCATTGGTGTACAGACTGTGGCTCTGCATTAGCAGAGGCCGAAGTAGAGTACCAAGATAAGCAATCTCCAGCCATTGACGTACGTTTTACATTTGCAGATCAAGACGCGGTTGTTAATGCCTTTGATTTAGCCGATGGCCATAAAGGCCAAGGCAGTGTAGGTACTGTTATTTGGACTACAACGCCGTGGACTTTACCCGCTAACCGTGCGGTAGCAGTGCATGCAGATTTAGAGTACGCCTTAGTACAAGTAGATGATGAAGGCTCACAGCAACGTTTAATTTTAGGCTCAGAGCTTGTTAAAGATGCAATGGACCGTTATGGCTTTAATCATTTCCACGTACTAGGTTATGTTAAAGGTGCAGCACTTGAAAACTTACACGTTGCTCACCCATTTTACGATTTTGATGTACCGGTAATTGTAGCAGACCACGTTACTACTGACTCAGGTACGGGTGTGGTACATACCGCGCCAGGCCATGGCCAAGAAGATTTCGCGGCAGGCTTAAATTACAATCTTGAAGTAGCAAACCCTGTGGGCGCGAATGGCGTTTACCTGCCTGATACAGAATTATTTGCTGGTCAGCATGTATTTAAAGCAAATGCCAGTGTAATTGACGTACTAACAGAGCGCGGTGCTTTAATGCATCATCATGCGCTTACGCATAGCTACCCGCATTGTTGGCGCCACAAAACACCTATAATTTTCCGTGCTACACCGCAGTGGTTTGTAAGCATGGATCAGGCTAACTTACGTCAAGACTCGTTAAGCGAAATTAAAAACACCCAATGGTTGCCAGAGTGGGGCGAAAGCCGCATTGCGAACATGGTTGAAGGTCGCCCAGATTGGTGTATTTCACGCCAACGTACTTGGGGTGTGCCAATTGCTTTATTTGTTGATAAAGACACTGGTGCTTTACACCCAAATACGCAAGCGCTTATTGAGCAAGCTGCAGAGCTGGTAGAAAAATCAGGCATTCAAGCATGGTATGACCTAGAGCCTGCCACGTTGTTAGGCGAAGAAGATGCCAAGCAATACATGAAAGTACAAGATACGTTAGATGTATGGTTTGATTCGGGCGTAACACATGCATGTGTTGTTGATGCACGAGAAGAGTTAGTTGGCCCAGCCGATTTATACCTAGAAGGTTCTGATCAGCACCGTGGTTGGTTTATGTCATCAATGATGACCTCAGTTGCTATTAACGGTCACGCACCTTACAAGCAAGTACTAACGCATGGCTTTACCGTAGATGAAAACGGCCGCAAAATGTCAAAGTCGTTAGGCAACGTTATTTCACCACAAAACGTGATGAATAAACTTGGCGCTGACATTTTACGTTTATGGGTAGCTTCTACCGATTACACCGCCGAAATGACGGTATCGGATGAAATATTTAAACGCTCTGCAGATCGCTACCGCCGTATTCGTAACACTAGCCGTTACTTATTAGCTAACCTAAGTGGTTTTGATCCAAAAACAGACCAAGTTGCTGTTGATGATATGGTTGAGCTTGATAAGTGGATTGTTGGCCGTGCAGCCCAATTACAAGAAGAAATTTTAGCAGCTTACGATAGCTACCAAATGCTATTAGTAACGCAAAAGCTAATGAACTTCTGTACAGGTGAGCTTGGTTCGTTCTACTTAGATGTAATTAAAGACCGCCAGTACACAGCAAAAAGCGACAGTCATGCACGTCGTTCTTGTCAAACTGCGCTTTATCATATTGCTGAAGCAATGACTCGTTGGATGGCGCCAATTATGAGCTTTACAGCTCAAGAAATTTGGGAAGCATTACCGGGCGAGCGTAGCGATTACGTATTTACATCGGTATGGTACGACGGTTTACAAGCACCGACAAACAGCCAATTTAGCAACGATGACTGGCAAGCGATTCTAAATGTACGCGACGAAGTAAACCGCGTACTAGAAGCAGCCCGAAAAGAAGAAGTGATTGGCGCAACGTTACAAGCAAGCGTTAACTTATACGCCGAAAAAGCACTGGCTGATAAGTTAGCAGCATTAGGTGATGAACTACGTTTTGTATTACTAACGTCTGCGGTCACTGTATCTGCAGTGGATAGCCAGCCAAGTGATACACAAACAACCGAAATTGAAGGTTTGTACATTAGCGTAGCAGCCACAGATGCAACTAAATGTGAGCGTTGTTGGCATTACAGCGATGATGTAGGTTCAGAGCCCGCACACCCTGAAATTTGTGGTCGTTGTGTAAGCAATGTTGACGGCGAAGGTGAAAAGCGTCAATTCGCTTAGGAGCTTTACTCAGTGAGCAAACTAGCCCAAAAAAGTGGTTTAGTGTGGCTTTGGTTAAGTCTATTACTGCTTGTAATAGACTTTGCCACTAAAACACTTGTTGTAAATACCATGGCTTATCAAGAGTCGATTAATTTACTGCCTGTTTTTAGTATTACCTACGTACATAACTATGGAGCGGCCTACAGCTTTTTAAGTGAAGCGGGTGGCTGGCAACGTTGGTTTTTAAGTTTTATTGCCATTGCTATTAGTGCGCTATTAGTGTGGTGGTTAAAGCGTTTACCAGCGACAAATAAAATATTATGTAGTGCTTATGCGTTAGTGCTTGCTGGCGCTATTGGTAATTTATATGACCGTGTTGCTTATGGTTATGTAATTGACTTTATACATGTGTTTTATAAAAACTCGCATTTTCCAGTATTTAATATTGCCGACTGTGCAATTTGTATTGGTGCCGCATTATTATTATTTGATGCCTTTACAGGCGAAAGTCCGAAGGAGCATAAAGCATGAGCCAAGCTGTAATTGGTGAAAACTCAGAGGTTATTTTTCACTTTTCTATTAAACTAGAAGATGGCTCTGCCGCAGACTCAACCAAGGTGCATAATAAACCAGCCAAGTTAACGATGGGTGATGGCAGCTTAACGGCTAATTTTGAAAAGTGCTTACTAGGTTTAAGTGCAGGCGAAAGCAAAACGTTTGAGTTAGAACCAGAAGACGCCTTTGGCCAACCTAATCCAGATAATATTTACTATGTAGAACGCAGTAAATTTGGTGCAGAAACGCCAGCTAAAGTCGGTGCAATTATTGCCTTTACTCAGCCAGATGGTACTGAGCTGCCAGGACTGGTACGCGAAGTACAAGGTGAGTCGGTTACTATAGATTTTAATCATCCGTTAGCAGGCCAACGTTTAACGTTTGAAGTAGATATTATTGAGGTGCAAGGCTAATGGATATTTTATTAGCGAACCCGCGAGGCTTTTGTGCAGGGGTAGACCGTGCAATTAGCATAGTAGAGCGCGCTTTAGATATTTTTGAAAAGCCTATTTACGTACGCCACGAGGTTGTTCATAACCGCTACGTAGTAGATGGCTTAAAAAACCGTGGTGCCGTATTTGTTGAAGAGCTAGACCAAGTACCTGATGACAGCATTGTTATTTTTAGCGCCCACGGTGTATCGCAAGCAGTACGCTCAGAAGCTAAACGCCGCGATTTAAAAGTGTTTGACGCAACATGCCCATTAGTTACTAAAGTGCATATGGAAGTAACGCGTGCGAGCCGTAAAGGTATTGAGTGTATTTTAATTGGTCACCATGGTCACCCAGAAGTTGAGGGTACTATGGGGCAGTATGACAATAACGACGGTGGTATTTACCTTGTAGAAACCGCAGAAGATGTTGCCGAACTTAACGTTAAAAATGCTGATAACCTATTTTATTGTAGCCAAACAACGCTCTCAGTAGATGACACTGCAGATGTAATTGATGCGCTGCGCGAAAAATTCCCAGCAATTGATGGCCCGCGCAAAGATGACATTTGCTATGCGACACAAAACCGTCAAGATGCTGTGCGTGATTTAGCAGACAAAGTAGATGTGTTATTAGTTGTGGGAGCAAAAAACAGCTCTAACTCTAACCGTTTACGTGAACTTGCAGATAAAATGGGCACAACCGCTTATTTAATCGATGATGCAACCAATGTTGAAGCACAGTGGTTTGGCGAAACTAACGCTGTGGGAGTAACTGCGGGGGCTTCTGCGCCAGAAGTGCTTGTACAACAAGTTATTGCCCGCTTAAAAGAGCTTGGCGGCAAGCAGGTAGTTGAAAACCCAGGTGAAGAAGAGAATATCGTATTTGCCGTTCCTGTAGAGCTGCGTTAATCTATATAAATTAATTATTTAGATTACAAGGAGAGCCGTTATGAGCAAGTTGCCGCAAGGTGAAACATTGCTTTTTTCGGCTCTTTTTAATGAGCGCGGGGTACTTGCCACGCTTATTGTTACCCAAGTTGTAGCTACCATCTTAGCGTTTGCTCCTTTTGTTGAGGGGGATAGCTGGCAAAGCCTTGGCGTAATTAGTTTATTTTCTCATATGACCGTTTTGGTCTGTATTTCTGCTTTATACTCTTTTCGGGGTGTTTTACAAAAAAAGCCGCAAACCACCCAACTTTTTGCTTTTTTTATTTCCTTTTTAGTCAGTACCGCTTTATTTAGTGTGCTGTGTGCCCGCTATTTTTTAGATATTACAAATAATGAAACGAGTATTTATTTTGTATTACGAAACTGCTTAATTGTTTTTTTGATCACGGCTTTATTTGTACAGTTTTTACTGATTTATTTTGAAAAAGAGCTGCAAACAAAAGCGCTCTCACGCGCGGAGCTTGATGCTTTGCAAGCCAGAATTCGCCCTCATTTTTTGTACAATAGCCTTAATACCGCCGCCGAGCTAACACATCATGATGCCGATGCTGCAGAGCAAGCAATACTTGCGCTTGCGGCGCTGTCGCAAGCGGCTATGCGCTCGGGGCAGCGCGTTTCTCTCGAAGATGAGCTGACCTTATCAAAACAATATGTTGCGCTGGAAACATGGCGCTTTGGCAACCGTTTAAAGCTTAATTGGCAAGTGCCTGCTGATTTACCAGATATTAGTATTCCGTGCTTAACCCTTCAGCCGCTAATAGAAAATGCGGTATGCCATGGGGTAGAGCCCAGTGAAACAGGGGCCGTTATTAGTGTAGAGCTACACGTAACTACTGGGTATTTAACATTGATTGTTTCTAACCCTATCACTCATAATGAGGCGTTAAAAAGACCAAATAACGGCATGGCACTTGAAAATATTCGCCAACGATTGTTTATATATTACAAAGAAAAAGCCCAACTAACGATCACACAAAAAGAGGATGTATTTAGAGTAAAAGTGGTGATCCCTAAGCAGTTTGAGAACCCCCAATGAATGTTGTAATTATTGATGATGAACCACTAGCTCGCGCTAGAATAAAGCGGCTACTGCAGCACAACGAGCATATTTTAGTTAAAGGCGAAGGTGATAACGGCGCGCAGGGGCTTGCCATTATCAAGCAGGTTCATCCCGATTTGGTTTTTTTAGACATAGATATGCCGGGTATTAATGGCCTAGAAGTAGCACAGCAACTAAATACGCTGAGCGTGCCACCGGCAATAGTATTTGTAACGGCTTACCCCGAGCATGCACTTGATGCGCTTCAGCTCAGTGCCGCAGGATACTTAGTAAAACCAGTTACTGAACAGGCATTAAATAAAGTGTTAGCGCAAGTAGGGCGTTTAAATAAAGCGCATATGCAAAAGCAGCAATCTACAAAAATTAGTTATCAGCTTGGTGGCACAATAAAAAGTATTGAACTTGATCAAGTGTATTACTTTAATGCCCAAGAAAAATACACCAATATGGTATTCAAAGAAGGCGAGGCACTAATTGAACAAAGCTTAAAACAACTTGAGCAACGCTTCCCAACGCAATTATTACGTATTCACAGAAACACGCTCATAAACAAACAAAAGCTTGTTGCCTTGCATACTCAAAGCCCTGGTGTACATAGCGTAGAACTAGCCGGATGTAAGGAGCAATTAAGCGTAAGTAGGCGAGAGCTAAAAACAGTAAAAAATGCGCTATGTTAGAGCCTGTTATATTTTAGGTTGAATTTGTAGTAGATTGCTCGGCTTTTTAAGTAAGGCAGAGGCCGTTATTGAGCCCACTAAATTAGCAGCATTGCGCTGGAATTAAATCGCTTCTAGATAGAGTAACTTTAATCCTCAAAGCTCAATTGGCTTGATGCTGTTAACCGTTTATCAACAAATTTAACCGCTTGTCCTAGTATGTATTGCATCTACATTTTCAATGCATAAACTTATAGTCAGATAAAATTTATTTGGTTTTTACTATGCATTCACCTCACAAAAAACCTCAAAAAGGCTTTACCTTAATTGAAGTGCTGATTGCGTTTATTATTTTAAGCTTTGGCTTATTAGGCGCTGTTGCACTGCAAGCAAAAGCTAAGCAAGCAAGCTTTGACTCTATGCAGCGCGCAGCCGCGGTAGCGTTAGGAAATGATATTATTCAGCGCATTAGATCAAATGATACCGCACAGCTAGTTACTTTATATACGCAAACTTTCACCAGTAAAACATCAACGTCTACCTCTACGGCTTGTTTTAGTGGGTCATGCACTGCAGCGCAAGTTGCAGCCCTTGATTTACAGCAATGGAAACGCGCCATTCGTGCACGCGAAAATACCGGCTCTCTCGATGATGCCACTGTATGTATAAACCCTACTGCTGCAGCAGGTACGGGTGGGCGTGGGTTTAATATTGAAGTAATAGTGTCTTGGCAAGGCCGCCAAGAGTTTAATGCCAATGATGAAACCAAAGCGCTAAAATGCGGTACTGACGATAAGAAACGCCGTTTGGTTGCATTAAATAGCTATATATACCTAAGGAGCTAACATGAGAGAAAAAGGTTTTACACTAATAGAAATGATGATTTCATTATTTATTGGTGGGCTTATTTTAGGTGGGGTAATGTTTACCTATATTGGCATGAAAGTAACCACAAAAGACACAATGACAATAAGCGAGTTACAAGAGTCAGGCCGCTTAGCCATTAATATTATGCAGCGTGATATAGAGCAGGTGGGCTTTTGGGGAACTTATTATGATGATTCGTTTACTGCAGCAAACACACAAACGTTAGCTAACCCTGATGGTGATTGCTTCGAAGGGCTTAATAACGGCAGCTTTCCAGATTTAGCATCTTCTAGCAATTTCAGAACTATTTATGCAAAAGAAGCCAGTTCAACAAGTGAGCTTAACTGTATAAGTAAGCCAATTGCAGGGACTGACATTTTACAAATCAAGTTTTTACAAGGTGAGCAGCTCACGGTAGATGGCGCTACTAATGAAACACAAGCGGATGAAAACTATTTTATAGCTGAGCAAGAAAGCGCAGAATTTACCCGAGGCGTTGTAGCTGCGGGTAGTTTAAACGTTAATGCCACGGTGTGGCCTTATAGCCATCATGTTTATTACCTCGCAGAACAAACTTATACGGTAAATAATAAAAGCCTTACAGTACCAGCATTAATGCGTAAACGCTTAAATGGCGCCAACATGAAGGCCGAAACCATTATGGAGGGCGTTGAAAACATGCGCTTTGTATTTGGTTTAGATACAGACAGTGATAGCCGTGTTGATTCGTACCGAAGTATTGAGGACATGCAGCACTCTGACTGGGAAAACCGCAAAAGTATTCTAACAGTGCAGGTTTTTTTATTAGTTAGAGCATTGCAGCCAGATCCGGGTCTTAAAATAAAAAATCAGACATATATTTTAGGTGAAGATGAAGACTCCCGAGAGCTCACTTTTACCGATACTTACAGAAGAACAGTATTTACCACCACAATTCGTTTAAATAACGTGGGAGCAAATTTATGGCGTATCTAAGTAAACACGCAAATAAACAACAAGGTGTTGTGCTTATTACAGCCCTTATTATGGTCATTGCTGTAACGGGAATTGCCGTTACACTAATGAGCAGCAGTAGTGTAGATATAAAAATTACCAATGCAGCTCAAGAGCGAGAAGTCGCTGAAAATGAGCTTATTGGGGAAGTACAGCGAATGATTTCTGATGAGGCAAGCAAAGGTGCTGCTAATCAGTTTTTTTTAACGCCAGATGAAGTATCAACTCATGCAGGCGCAGATGATGAAGGGATGGTAATAGCCACGCACGACGATATGCAAAGCAAAATGATAAACCTAAATCAGGGGGCGCTTGATTTAGAATGCCCACGTCGATTTAATTTTACTGCGGGTATATCGTGTAACATGCTGCAAGTTTCTACCACTATTCAATATGGCTCTAAAGCAAAGCACGAACTTACAATTGTAACAGGTGTAGCTCAAGAAATGGCCAGTATAAGTAAGGGGATTTAGAATGAAATTTAATCTTAATAAGCCATTGGTCTCTTTACTTGGTTTAGCACTTAGCGCCTCAGCATTGGCTGAAGACATAGAGCTTTATGTAAACCACGATGTGGATGTGGAAGAAAAGCCAAGGGTTTTACTTATATTTGATACCTCAGGCAGTATGGCGTTTTCATCTAACACAGGTCTTAGTTGTGGTTTCAATGAAAGTAGTAACCTGTATATTCCTTGCCCAGATAGCCGTCTTGCTGCTGCAAAGACTGCAATGAAAAAAGTAGTGAATGACAATGAAGGGATCGATTTCGGCTTAATGCGTTTTGTAGGAACAGCTGGTGGCTATGTGGTTGAAGGCATAGGAAGCCCGCACTCGGATATTACTTCATCAATCGACAGGCTTCCTGCTAATGGGGGTACGCCATTAGCCGAGACTCTGTGGGAAGCATATCTGTATATTACAGGTGGCGGTTTAGAGTATGCGGAGCCAATAGATCAATCAGATAGAGACACCTCAATCGAGAACGAAGTATTAACTGGAAGAGAGCGTGTTCGTAAATGTAATAGATGGAGATGTTGGAACGAGTGGGAAAATACATATAGTTATAACTATATTTCCCCTTTCGCTGACTCAAATGCAGAGGCAAAACGTTGTGATAATTCAGTAAATATAATTTACATGACGGATGGAGACCCTTCACCCCGATATGTATATGATCGTTGGGGAAGACGTTACATTAACGAAAATAGCGATAATGGCAGTGATGCTTCAATAAGCGCAATACACAATAATTATTTTGGGCAACCTTTGGTCGAGGGGGACTACGTTTATAATAATTATTTGCATCAATTAGCTAAAATAATTCATGGCACCAGTAATACGACAGTTGATTTGTATCCATCAACACCTGATATTCATGAAACAGGCCGCATATACACCATAGGTTTTGGGTCAGGCATGAGTGACGAAGGGCAAGAGTTGTTGCGGCAAACAGCTTTATTAGGTGGTGGTGAAAACTTACCTGCAAGTACACCCGATGAGCTTTCTAACTCGCTAAATAGCGCTATTTCTCGCATTCGTGAAGTTAACGATAGTTTTTCTTCGCCTTCAGTTGCGAGTAACAACGTAGACCAAACACGTAGCCGTGATGCTATTTACTTTGCCATGTTTTACCCAGAAACAAACACCCGGTGGGGTGGGAATTTAAAAAAATTAAAAGTATCAGGCAGTGAAATAGTTGACTCTGAAGATAATACAGCGCTTGATTCTGATGGCTTAATAGACACAGATGCTAAAACGTTTTGGCTGCCAGATGGCCAGTCTGCCGATGGTAACTTAGTTGCACAAGGGGGCGTAAACTATCATTTAGCTACGCTCACAGGGACTCCAGCTGAAGATAGACGCAACCTCTATACAGATAAGCAAGGCGATATAGTTGAGTTTACTACTAATATTGTGAGCGATATTTTAGATTTAGTCACCAACAACCCGATTAGCCTAGCTAGTTCAGATATAAAATGGGCAATGGGGATAGATGTTGACGATGAAGACAACGATGGTTCAAACACCGATCAACGCAGCGATATTTTTGGCGACCCTTTACATTCTAAGCCCGTAGCAATCGACTATGGCAATGACGACTTACGTATATTGATTGGTACTAATGCCGGCTTTTTACATATGTTTAAAGACGATGATACCAATAACCAAGTGACCGAAAGTTGGGCGTTCATTCCCTCTGATCTTTACGATATTATTAAGCCTTTACGCAATGAAGACACCGGTAAACTCTACGGGATGGACGGCCCAATCAGTGTTTACTTTAGTGATAAAAGCTTAAATGACGAAGGCATTAACGATGGTATTGTTGATGCAAGCGATGGTGACGACGTGTGGGCATTTGCAGGTATGCGCCGTGGTGGAAAAAACTATTACGCCTTTGATATTACTAACCCCGATCAGCCTAAAAAACTATGGGATAATCCTATAGAAGGCGGTACTGGCGATTTTAAAGAGCTAGCTCAAACGTGGTCAAAACCCAAAATAGCGTACATAAAAGCATTTGGCGATAAGCCATTACTCGTCTTTGGTGCAGGGTACGATACAAATAAAGATGCCGTGGTTAGAAGTGAAGACTCTGTTGGTCGCGGTATTTATATAGTAGAAGCTGAAACAGGTAAAAAAGTGTGGGCTTTAACGCCAAACGAAAATGGATTTAAAGGCAAGCACTCGATTGCAGCAAATGTTTCTACGCTTGATTCAGATTACGATGGTTACATTGACAGAATTTATGCTGCCGATACCGGGGGCGATATTTGGCGTATAGACATGCCAGGCACAAGCACCAGTAATTTTACGCACTTTAAACTTGCAGAGCTTGGTAGCAGTTTAGCAAGCCAAGACCGTCGCTTTTTTTACCAGCCGTTGGTGGCACGTACACTTTATAGCAAAGTAAGTGAAACAACGATTAATGGTGAAACAGTGATTACACGTTTAGATACGCCGTATGACGCTATTGTAATAGGCAGCGGAAATCGCTCAAAACCAACAGGTACAAATGAAGACGATCAGCTGTTTATGATAAGAGATGAAAATACAGTAACTCAGTCATTCACTAGCGCCCCTACAGCGATTAAACCAGCAGATTTAATGCTAATGAACAGCGACCCGTTTGGTAATGCACTTGATGATGTAGATGAGTTTGTTGATTTAGAAGTCGATTTAGCCAAATTTAAAGGCTGGCGCTATGAATTAGGCACAGGCGAAAAATCTTTAGCAGCAGCCACAGTGGTGGGCGGTGTCGCTTACTATACAAGCTTTACTCCATCATCAGAAACCTCTACAGAGAACCAATGTTCGTTGAGTGGCGGTGGCGGCTCGTTGTATGCGTTCCATTTACATTATGGCACCAAGGTATATGACGACTTAAAGTTTACCACTAGCTATGATGTACCTGATACACCACAATTGTACTTTGGTGAAGGCCCCTCTTGTGCCGATGGAAATGGCGACGGCTTTTGTGATGATAACCCAACCATTGAAGTGACCGAAGAAAGCCAATTTTACCTAATTGGGCCGGGAATAAAAGGCGAAGATGCACAAAACCCAATGAAGCCAGTAGAAATAATGGGCCCAGGCTTAACGGTTGTAGATGGTACCGTACAATTAGTGAATGACGATGATAGTGTAGGGTTTGGCTTTAAAACCCAACAAACCTATATTTATAAACGTGAAGAAAATGATGAAATTGATGATTAAGGAATATTAATGAATAAACAAGCACGCGGATTCACGTTGATAGAGTTAATGATAGCCGTAGCTATTGTAGGTATTTTAGCCTCAATAGCACTGCCTAATTATACTGAGTATGTAAAACGCTCTTCTCGGGCCGAGGCCGCAGCGGCGCTTTTAGACGCTGCAAACAAACAAGAGCAGTACTTTGTAGATAATCGTGAGTACACAGAGACATTCTCAGACTTAGGTATACAAGAAACCACAGAAAACGGCCATTTTAAGCTGTCGATTGATGTGGGTGATGACGATAATACGTTTACAATTACTGCAAAACCTATTACGGGTGCTGTAAAAGGGGATACTGATTGTAAAGAGCTTTCAATTACTGATATCGGTTTAAAAGGTGCAGAAGGTACTAAAGGAGATTCCGATGTTGGTTATTGTTGGGGCCGATAGTTCGAGCTACTTTTTCTGACATTTATCAGTTGATTTAATACGTATACGGCCTGTTTGACTGACAGATAAAGCCAGCCCCTCAAGGTTGGCTTTATCTTTATTTGGGCAATATATAAATGTTCCATTTTGAAAACCATTTAAAGAGCCGTCGGGCCGAAAGGTAATTGCACTTCGGGGGTATTGAATAGAATCTGCATCATGGATTTTTTCAAATGTGCTTATTAATAAGTCGTCGGTGTCTAATGAGGTAGATTTGTCGTTATCAATAAACAGCGACATTTTCCCATCCCACTCATCTTTAGTGCATTGATTATCTTTTAAAGTACACAAAGTAACATAAGTGCCATTTTCAATGGCGTAAAGGCGGCCATAATTAATGTTTCTGTGTAGCAAACTAACATGATTGTCGGCTCGGGTTTTTGCTAAAAAATCAGGAAAAACCGATAGAGAAATTTGGCTAACAATACTCACAATAGCAATAGATGCCATTAATTCTAAAAGCGTATAGCCAGCCTGAGTTTGGGTAGATAACCTCATCCCTGAAGCCCTGAATAAAAAAATGTATTAGCTCAGTGTAGTAAATGATACGAATATGACAAGATATGGCTGTCTGTTTTTTAATCACAACCCTCGGTGGTGTCACCAAGGTAAAAAGCAGTGCCAGATACTGATACATTTAGCGCTTTATTGTTTTGATTATCATTATTGGGGCAATATACAAAGCCAGAAAAGTTATCGCTGTTGCTTAGGGTTGTTGTAATGCGCCCACTAGTATTAAAGCGAAGGCTACTATTCCCAGTAAATTTAACCTTGTCGATACTATTTATTTGCTCCATTGTGCGTAAAATAGTGTCTTTTTGCCAGTTATATATTCCGTTATTATTGGTATCTACAAAGAGAGTAATTATGGACTCCCCCCCCCAAGAGCTCTGGCATTTAAAGTATCGATTACTCTCAACTTGATTTATAGGAGCTGGGCATATGATAACAATCTCATCTGTACTGGCGGCTTGGGCACGAGCAAAGCTAATATTGCGTTTTAGCTCAAGCAAAAAATTCTCAGCGCGGTTTTCTTCAAGCATATCGCTACTGTCCCAAAGAGCTATAGAGGCGATAATACCTACTATGGCTACTGCCACCATGAGCTCTAATAAAGTTAAACCGGTTTGGAATTTTTTCATATTATTTATACCTACTACATTTGTTATTATTATAGCTAGTTGAGAAAGATTTATAATTCAGACTTATAAATAATTATACCACGCTTGGTTGTTTTATCATCGAATTCAATTGCTTTGTTTGCTATGAACTCCATGATTGTCTAAAATCGAGGCAACTAAAGCTTTAATAAGTAGTGAGCATGAAAAAAATAGAAGCAATCATCAAACCGTTTAAGTTAGACGACGTACGCGAAGCCCTATCAGATGTAGGTATCACGGGTATGACTGTAAGTGAAGTAAAAGGTTTTGGTCGTCAAAAAGGTCACACAGAACTTTACCGTGGCGCTGAGTACATGGTGGATTTTTTACCTAAGGTAAAACTTGATATTGTGCTAACCGATGAAGATGTTGAACGCGCTATAGAAGTAATAGTAAAAACAGCGCAAACAGGCAAAATTGGTGATGGTAAAATATTTGTCACAGATGTTGAGCGTGTAGTACGTATACGCACCGCAGAAGAAGACGAAGAAGCAATTTAATTATAGTAATAAGCGCATAAATAAAAAGGCTGCAAATAATGTTATTTGCAGCCTTTTTTTGTAAATACTATTTAATACCAATCAGCAATAATAATTAAGTATTTTAAGGGGCTAAGCCTCACGCTAAGTGCGTTAAAACGCTTGTTAAGAACACCTAAATAGCAATTTTTACTTACTAAAGAATGTTTTTACCCCAAAGAAAATTACTTAATTAAATGAATTAGTATCAATAATATTACTGTTTTTCAGCATGTTCTTCACGCGCTTCTTCAATTTCTTCGGCAATTTCTTGCGCTTTTTGCTTCGTTTTTTCGGTTAATTCACCCGCTGCTTCTTTGCTTTTTATCCATGCATCAACGGCAATCTCTTTGCCATCGTCGTACATGTCTAAGCCCATTGCTTTACTTTGTTCAAGCAGCTCATTTAATGACTCATCATTTTTAAGCTCTGTGGCTTTATCTTTTACATCGTTCCATGTATCACCAAGCTGCTCTTGCATTTGCGCGCTTTTATCTTTTGCATCTTCTTGTACTTCCTGAGCATCTTCACAGCCCGCTAGTGTAATTAAAGTGCCTAATAAAGCTAAACCTGCTAATTTGTTCATGTGCTATCTCTCCTTAGAGACAAATAATTAATTCCACTTAATAATAGAACAGCGAAGATGAACACACCTGTAACAACACGCTTAAATTTCAAATTAATGAATGAACACGATTGGCCGCTGCTGCATGAACTAGATCAAGACCCCGCGGTAATGAAATACATAAACCGAGGAACGCCTTCGACATTAAAACAAATTAAAGAAATAGGGATCCCCAGAATGCTTGCCTATAAAAATGCAAACAAAGGCTGGGGGCTGTGGAAAGTCACCCTTAAAAAAGAGGACTTTTTTATAGGGTGGGTGCTGATTAGGCCTATGCACTTTTTTACTCAAACTCCCGATTTTACAAATATTGAAATAGGGTGGCGCTTTAAGCAATCTAGTTGGGGACAGGGTTATGCAACGGAAGCGGCTAGTGCATTATGTAACGCCTTAAAAATGCAGCCAGAGATAAAAACACTATCAGCAATGGCACTGGCCGATAATAAAGCCTCAATTAGCGTCATGCAAAAGCTGGGGTTTACCTGGGTCAAAAACTATATACACACTGATGAACAAGGCGATTTGGATGCCGTTTTATACGCAAAGGCGTTATAGCATACAAAAAATTACTTGTATAAACATTGACCTAACATTCTATGGTATGCATAAATGAGCCAAGCGAGATTCAAATAATAAAGTAAGGATGTTTTATGGGGTTATTTTTTCGACCAAGCCGGCTCATTGTAAAGAGTGTGTTGATTGCAAAATTTTGTATATTTAGCGTGCAGGCGGAGCAAGTTACTAAAAGCGCTGTCGCAATGCCTGACTCGTTTAGTGCAGATACAGCACAAGCTATTTTAGAGCAAGGTGGAAATGCCGTTGATGCGGCTATTGCTGCGCAATTTGTATTAGCGGTAACGCTACCCGAAGCCGGAAATATTGGCGGGGGAGGCTTTATGCTTATACAAAAAGAGGGAAAAGGCGACTTTATAGACTATCGCGAAACGGCTCCCCAAGCAGCGCACAGGGATATGTATTTAGATGCCAAGGGCGATGTAATTAAAAACAAGTCAATTTATGGTATTCACGCAAGTGGTGTACCAGGGAGCGTAGCCGGTATGTGGCTGGCCCATCAAAAACACGGCACCTTAAAATGGCAAACATTAGTACAGCCAGCGGTTACCTTAGCAGAGCAAGGCTTTAAAGTGCCGCCCAAATTGGCTCAAGGGGTCGCACAATACATTGCTCATCTAGACAAACAAAATATAAATGTAAATTTTAAACACTATTTTGCAGATATAAAAGCAAATCAGATTTTTAAACAGCCTGAGCTAGCCGCTACTTTAAAACGCATAAGAGATAACGGCCAAGACGGGTTTTATAAAGGCGAAACAGCCCGCATTATTGCCAACTTTATGCACCAGCACGGCGGCATTATTAACCAAACTGATTTGGCTAATTACACGGCTGTGTCGCGCACGCCGATTAAAGCTAACTGGAACGGTTATGAAGTATTAACCTCTCCACCGCCAAGCTCTGGCGGAATAGCTATTTTGCAGTGGCTAAAAATGTTTGAGCTTAAAAAAAGTGAAATGGGGCTGGTACATAACTCTACTCAATACGTACATTTACTTGCTGAAATAGGTAAACGTGTGTTTGCCGATAGAGCAGAGTATTTGGGCGATCCGGACTTTTTTGATGTACCAGTGACTGAGCTTACTCATATTGATTACCTAAAAGCGCGCAGTAAAGATATTTCTTTAACAGCTATTTCAACGACCGAAAACATTAAACCAGGCCTCAAAGAAAGTGAGCAAACCACGCATTTTTCTATTATTGATAAAATGGGTAATGCGGTGGCCAATACCACAACGATTAATTTAAGCTTTGGTAGTGGCGTTGTGGTTGAAGGGGCTGGCTTTATATTAAATGACGAAATGGACGACTTTAGCGCTAAACCTGGGGTAATGAACGCCTTTGGTGCGCTCGGGGGTAAAGCCAATGAAATTCAGCCACAAAAGCGTATGCTTAGCTCAATGTCGCCAACCATACTGCTCAAAAACAACAGCGTTAAAATGGTCACAGGCTCGCCTGGGGGCACAACAATTATTAGCTCGGTGTATCAATCTATTTTAAATGCGGTTGAATTTAACATGGGCGCCAACGATATTGTTAATAGCACGCGGTTTCATCATCAGTTATGGCCTAAAAACGTGATCAGAACACATGCAGGGCTCAGTGAAAACACACAAGCTGAACTTATAAAAATGGGCTACACACTGGATGAGCGCCGCTTTGGTGATTTGCAGGTTATTGTAAATAAAGACGGTGAGTTACAAGCAGCTTCTCAGGCTACAGGCCGGGGTGAGTCTCGGGTATTTTAACATTTTTAACTAACCCCTTTTTAAGCTAAAGGGGTTAGTTTTGTTATTAACCAATAGCGGGTACTAATCCCAACATTTGCATAAATTGAGCTACAATAATTACAATGCCGCACAGCCCTGCCACCGCTAATCCCATATTACCACTTCGCACTTGGTATCCCGTTTGAGGGCCCGATTTACGTTGCTTATACACCATAGAAACCGGTAAAAATATTGCTAATACCACAAGGGCGATGGCTGCAAAGCCTAGCGCCATTATAAATCCCTGAGGGTAAAATAACGCAAATCCTAAAGGGGGAATAAAAGTAATTAGTGCGGTTTTTATTCTTTCTGATTTGGTGTCGCCTTTATTAAATGCATCAGCGAAAAAATCAAATAACCCTAAGCTAACACCTAAAAAAGAGGTGGCCAATGCTAAGTCGGCAAACAGTGTAACAGCGCTTGTTACCTGCGGATTATGCGCAATATTTGCCACACTCTCTACAAAGCCTGTTAAGCCATTACTATTGAGTAAATCACTTTGCTGCATAATACCTTGGCTAAGCAGTTGCCAAAAAATATAAATCACTAAAGGTAAAGCAGCCCCTGCAATCATTACTTTACGCAATACTTTTGTTTCTAGCCCCACATACTTAACAATTGACGGAATAGAGCCATGAAAACCAAATGAGGTAAAAATAACGGGTAAGGCAGATAAAATCAGCCCTTGCTCAACGGGCATTTCAAGTAAGTGCTTACCTTGTACATAGGGTGTAAGCATATAAAACAAGCTGCCTAGTACTAAAATTTTAATCGTAAATAACACGCGGTTAAGTTTATCTACTTTACTGGTGCCTAAAGTAACCACGCTACCTATTACAATGGCCAAAACAATAGAGGCAATTTGGGGCGCTATGTTTATTCTCAAATCACTACTAATACGCGACTGCAACTGCGCGCCACCCCCGGCTATATAGGCTGCGCACAGGGCGTAAAACAAAAATATCATCGAAAAGTTAGCAATGTACTGGCCGCGTTTTCCTAACCAGCGCTTTGCTAAGGTGTTTAACGTTGCATCTCTAGGGGCGTATTGGTGGAGCTCTAGCATTAATAAAGCGGTGTAGGTCATCAGTAACCAACTGGCTATTATCAGTGTAAGCGCGGTATTAAACCCAAGTCCTGCAGAGGCAATTGGCAATGCCAGCATACCTGCGCCTATGGTGGTGCCTGCAACAATTAACATGCTGCCTATTGTTTTATTTTTAAGCACTTAACTATCCTAAAATGTGTGAGAGGCACTCAAGATATAACTAGTTACTTAAAACATAAATAGTTTTGTAATAAATGCCGGTAAATAATAATGTAACTATGAATTTACAGCTGTATTTAGACGTTTATATATGTACTGCGTATTACTTTCGCGCGTATAATTTACTTTAATAGGGTTTCTACCTCCTCAGTGCAAAGGAATGGCGTGTGCCAGTTAAATTATCTTATTTACTACTTGTCATTATTTGGTGTACTACGCCTTTAGGTATTGTATGGAGCAGTGAAACTGTAGCACCAACGCTCGCCGTTTTAATGCGCATGATTATAGGCTTATTTGTTGCTGGGTTAATTGTTGCTATAGGCAATATTCGTGTACCTTGGAGCAAAAACGCGTGTACGTTATATGCATACTCCAGTTTGGGTATTTTTGGCGGTATGTCATTAAGTTACATGGCTGCTACCACAGTACCTTCAGGTATTATTTCGTTAGTGTTTGGCCTTGCGCCTATTCTCTCTGGTTTTTTAGCACAAAGGTTACTTAATGAGCCTAAATTTAGCCCTATTAAATTAATAGCGCTGAGCTGTGCATTAATAGGCCTTTATTTTGTAAGTTATAACCAGCTACAAACCTCACAAACTCAGGGCATAGGGCTGATGTATGTGTTATTGGCGGTTACTTTATTTAGTCTCAGTGGGGTGATGATCAAACGTGTAAAAATTGCTATTCACCCTATGGCAACCACTTTTGGAGCGCTGGTTTTTGTTACTCCTTTATTTGGGCTGCTGTGGTGGCTGGTAGATGGGCAAATAAGTATGGATTATTGGAGTGCTCGCTCGTTATGGAGTATTGCGTATTTAGGTATTTTTGGCTCGATTGTAGGGGCTTTAGCGTATTTTCATGTATTACAAAAGTTAAACGCCAGTACTGTAGCCTTAAGTAGTTTAATTACACCAAGTTTTGCATTAGCGCTAGGCGCATTACTTAATAACGAGCCTTTAAGTCAGGAGCTTATTATAGGAGCCATAATTATATTTTTGAGCCTAACGTTTTTTCAGTTTGGCGATAAGCTCACAAAGCGGCGCAGCGGTAGCTAGCAGTTTAGGGCGGTTACATTTTTGCTATTTGAATAATTAAACGACGGTTTTTATTTCGCCCTAAAATATTTTCGTTAGTATCAACAAAACGTTTTTCACCTAGGCCTGTGGTTTGTACTTTGCCCTCATCAACACCTAAGCTGATCATATAATCTTTTATAGCTTTAGCACGCTTACGCGATAAATCTAAGTTATTCCAACGACCACCGTAGCTATCGGTATACGAATCAATATTTATAGACTCAATACTGGTATCATTTTTTAAATACTCAGCAATTTTATCTAAGCGCTTTTGCGACTCTTTAGTGAGCTTACTGCTATTTGATTGGTAGTTCATTACAGTAAATGAAATATCTTCAAAGCTGTATGGTAGAAGCTCATCGCGGCACTGTAAAAACGCCCAGTAGGCTTGCTTAAAATTAACGCTTGAAATACCAACGGCAATTTTGTCGGCACTATTTTGCCAGTCTTGGTAGTAAAAGGTAGGATGAAACCCTTTTTCAAGTTCAGTTAGCATTTCCCATGCGGTTTTATTACCAAGCTCACCATCAAACTTTTTAAGTAACTTCATCGTGGTTATATCACGCGCGGGCAGGCCTGAACGCCATGCTGGTGGCACCGCCTTTAAACCGGCTATATCGTAATTGTCGGGGCGCACAACCATATCTAGATTAAAAGTTAGGTTTTTGTTTTTACTAGCCGATGCCTTAAATATGGCCTCACCGTAGTAGGGCACTTCGTGGTTTAATTGGCACTGTAAGCGTGTTTTTTTTATAACTTCCCAATTGGAGTTATCTTGATTTGCGCTGTATTGGCGCATAGCCGCTTGCGATGAATAACTCATCAAGGCGGTGCCAAGGCTTACGCTAATAAAAAACAACTTACACTTCATAAAACGCTCCGGTTAATCTACTAAGCCAATATTTTGGCGTACGGCTAAAGTAGGGCTCTATACCAACTTAATTAAAAACATAATCTTCGTATCATATTAAATAGCCCGCTCACTGCGTTAAACTTACTGATGTAAAACAAAGCTATAAATAATTTCGCCTTGTTATTGCGCTATTTTCTAGGCGCCATACTGGTATCCGTAATTTAATGCGATGGGAATTAATAACAGCCAATACAATTAGCAGTTATTTAAAAGCAAATAGCATGCCTACAATATATTAATTAAATAATTTATAAAGCCCTAGCCGAGTAGCCCCCAATTTTGACATAATAGTGAGCTTATCCTCATAAACCAAGAAGACTATGGCAAATACTGAGCAAACACTTTTCGCACAACGCTTTCGCGGCTTTTTTCCTGTTGTTATTGATGTAGAAACCGCCGGCTTTAATAAAGAAACCGACGCCTTACTTGAAATTGCCGTATCAATTTTAAAAATGGATGACGAAGGGTTACTCAGCATAGATCATACCGTTCATTTTCATGTAGAGCCTTTTGAAGGCGCTAATATTGAACAAGCCGCAATTGAATTTAACGGCATAGACCCGTTTAGTCCGTTGCGCGGCGCTGTACCAGAAGACGAAGCAATTAAAGAAATTTGTAAAGCAGTACGTAAAGCGCAAAAAGCTGCTGGGTGTCAACGCTCAGTTGTAGTGGCACACAATGCCGCCTTTGATCATGGCTTTTTAAACGCAGCCATTGAGCGTAACAATATTAAGCGTACGCCATTTCATCCATTTGTGAGTTTCGACACAACCTCGCTTGCAGGGTTAGCTTTAGGTCAAACGGTACTGGCTAAAGCATGTAGAGCCGCGGGGATTGAGTTTGATAACAGCCAAGCACACTCTGCACTTTACGATACAGAACGCACAGCAGAACTATATTGTTTAATAGTAAATCGTTGGCAAGAACTAGGGGGCTGGCCATTAGCGCCACTACCCGAAAGTGACGCCCAAGAATCTGAAAACACCGAAGAGGAGACTAAAACGACTGAGTGATTTTTCCCTCAGAAAGTTTTACTAAGTGGGGTGGGTAAATACGCGAAAACTGTTTTGTGTCTTTTGCTATTTTAAGCTCCACACCTGGGTGCATTATTTCGTTAATTTTAAGTCGGCTAGTTGCCAATAGCTGAGATATTTTTTGCTTCACCAATCTTTTTTGACGTTGTACGTGCATAGCTCGAGTTTTTATATGCTGCTCATTAGCGGCAATTTTATCTAGTAGCTGTTGGCGTTGAGCAGCAACTGGAATTTTTATCGCTTTTTCTTTAGCTTGTTTAAGTGCAGATGTTTTACTTGCTAATACTTTTTCAAAATCAATTATTTGAGACTGCTTTGAGCGCAGTTCATGCCAGTTTTGAGCTAAAAACACACGGGTTTTAGTCCCTGCCGGCGCACCTAGCTCACCTGTTTCAATACGCATAGCATCAAGAATATTCCCCCCAATTATTTTGCCGCGAGGGTTACCTGCTTTACCCACACGTATTAAGCGCCTTGCACTTAAATTACAATGTAATGCTTGGCGTTCTATAAATAAATCTTGCGCACTTTTAATATTACAGTACTGGGCATAGCCAATAGAAATAATACGCTGGGCTGAAATTTCACACGTAAATGCTTCTTCATTTTCACGCTTACGGCCAATAGCGCCGAGCATAATAGTTACCGCGCTTTGGCTTTCAATCGTGCCTGATTCAACAAACCCTAATACAGTAATATCGCCATTGGCTTTAACCCGCATACCGTCTTTTACATCACCAGAGATAATTACACTGCCATCAAAATCAACGTGGCCTGTACTTACATCTACGTTATGAAAACACAAAACATCGTCAACCCGCATGCCTCTAGGTAAGGCCACAGGCACACCTTTACAATCGGCAATGAGCATGTTTGGGTTATTAGGGTCTATTTTTGTGCCTTCAAAGGGCTGTAATTGATGTTCTTTACCAGGCGTTGCCTTGATCATATCGCCAAAAACCGTATAGCCATCTTCACCTGGAGTAGCTGCTACTCGCTGCATTAAAGGGGTGCCGGGCTTTACCGTAATAATCGCGCCAAGGTCTTTCATATCGACCTTGCCACCTTCTTTTGCTTGGGGGCTAAGTACGCGGTCTTGCGCTGTAGAGCAAAGGCGAACAAACCTCGCATCACTGCCTTCTTTAGGGTTTCGGCCATGAGCCACAATAGCGCTGTATGATGTACCTGCAGGGTGAGAAAACTGCTGACCTAAAAACGTATCAAGTGCACGAGGACTAATGCCTTTTTTTACACCGGCTTTAACTAAAGCTGCTTGAGCTGCCTCCATTGAGAGTAATGCGCCGCCTTTGGCCGTGGTAAGCGTAGCCTCTGCAACCATGTTTTTTTCATCAACGTTAATAACAATGCTCGCGTCCGTGGCTTTGGCAATTACTAATGATTCTTGCTGATAATTTTTACTCGGTGAAAATAACTTACCAATATTGCCAGAGAGTACTTCAAACTCGCAATAATCAGACTGTTCAAGCAGCTCAATAAGTTGAGCACTCGTCACCGGAAATCCATTATCAATAGGGTGTGCAGATAACGCCAGCTCACCCGTTTGTTCATTAAATAAAAAAACCGACATTTATAAATTCCCTACGTAATATGCCTGTTATTATGATTATTACTTTTACTACTAAAGCCTTATAGCTAGTGTAAATTTAACTCCTTATTTGAGCACAACTTGACCGGTATGTTAAGTAAATGTTCAGTATTTGTTTGCTTTTTTACAAACTTGTGCTTGTTTACTGTTCAGTTGATTCAGTTAGCTAAAATAAAAGTGTCACACCCCTTGAGTATCAGTCGTTTACTCAGTTATACTGCCCTTACTGAAAGAAATTCATATTTCAGGGGCTGATTAGGATTCGACGGAATTCAAGAAGCCTGAGGTGCATGTCGAGGTGCGGTTTGCCTCGTAAAAAAGCCGCAATTTAAAGTAATCGCAAACGACGATAACTACTCTCTAGCAGCTTAGGCTGGCTAGCGCTCCTTCCATGTATTCTTGTGGACTGGATTTTGGAGTGTCACCCTAACACCTGATCGCGACGGAAACCCTGGCCGGGGTTGAAGCGTTAAAACTAAGCGGCCTCGCCTTTATCTACCGTGTTTGTCCGGGATTTAAAGGTTAATTAAATGACAATACTAAACATGTAGTACCGACGGTCGAGGCTTTTCGGACGGGGGTTCAAATCCCCCCAGCTCCACCAATTCGCTGTTCGATAACATCCGAACAGATACAGGAAACCCGCTAACCATATAGGCTAGCGGGTTTTTTATTGCCTGTAATATCCCAAGATGTTTACCTGCATCCAGTATTTTTAGTACCATGGTTAGTACCACAGCACTTATTAGTGAAAATGCTGTGGTACTAAAAATAAGAAAGCCTTGAATTCACAGGGCTAGAACATGGTATACATAAAAGAAATGGCCAGAACTGTAAAACCCCTCAACGATACACAAATTAAGCAAGCTAAGCCTAAAGAAAAAGAATACTTACTTTCAGATGGTAGTGGGCTTCAGCTATCTATTAGACCTAATGGTACTAAAAGTTGGATATTTAAGTACTACAAACCACTCACTAAAAAAAGGACAAACATTTCTTTTGGACAGTATCCTCAAATTACCCTTGCCGCTGCTAGAGTAAAAAGAGAAGAGGCACGCGGGCTTCTTGCTAATGAAAAAGACCCAAAAGAGTTCAAAGAGCAACAATATATTCAAGAGACGCAAGCGCGTTTAAATACTTTAGAGAAAGTAGCGATGGAATGGTTTGAGATTCACAAACCAAAAATAAAGCCTAAGCACGCAGAGGGCATTCTGGGAAAGTTAAAAAATCATGTGTTTCCTGAACTAGGCAAGCGGCCTATAAGTAGTATCGATGCTGTTGTAACAATTAATGCATTGAGGCCTGTTGCTGCAAAAGGCACTCTTGAAACAGTAAGAAAGACGTGTCAGGTACTCAATCAAGTTATGGGCTACGCAGTAAATACAGGAATTATAAAGCATAACCCTTTGGAAAGAATTAGAGATGGCTTTGCAAAACCAATAACAAAGCCGATGCCAACGATAGATGCTAGCAGGTTATCTGAGTTTATGGCGGATCTTTCGAGAGCCAGTATAAAGTTTCCTACTCGGTGTGCGATTGAGTGGCAATTACATACAATGGTAAGGCCAAATGAAGCCACTAAAGCAAAATGGTCTGAGATAGATTTAGAAAACAATGTGTGGATAATACCTGCAGAAAAAATGAAAGCAGCTAAAGTCCATAAAATACCATTAACTCCAAGAACGCTAAAATTACTTGAGTTGATGAGCCCGATAAGTGGACACCGAGAATTTATTTTCCCTGCTGATAGAAACCCTAGAGATCATATGAACCCTCAAACCCCAAATGCAGCAATAAGTCGAATGGGCTATAAAGGGGAGCTTGTTGCACATGGCTTAAGATCACTTGCAAGTACTGTGTTAAATGAATCTAGGTTATTTGACTATGAGTTAATAGAAGTTGCATTAGCGCATCAAGACACGAACCAAGTTCGAGCTGCATATAATCGAAGTGACTATCTAGAAAGTAGAAGAGAAATGATGTGCTGGTGGAGTGAGTATATACACAAAGCGAAGGTACAGTCTCTTGTCTAACTTTAAAGCGTTAGCTAGCCTTAATTTGCTACAAGAAACAACAATCCAACGGATTGATTTTGAACCCTCTCGGCTTCAGGCTGCAGAGGGAGGCAAAGTTTATTTAAAGCAAATATTAAAAGATGTTATCGCGTCTATTTACGCCATTGAGGCTAATACATCGGATAGGATATTAAATGACTTTGATTTGTTGCATTTAACAGGGGTTAGCCTTACTCATTTAAAAACAAAAGCGGAAGAACTTTTGACTAATGTGCTAAATAATGAGCAACCTGAAGGCTTAGAGCTATTTACATTAGGTGCTCTAATAGGCGAATACAACACCCTTCACCGGTTTGCTAATAGCTTACTTTTACATCAACAAACAAAAGAAAAAGCGCAAAAAGCTAATATTGGCAAGCAAATAAAAACTCAAACTTATTTAAAACTTTCTAAAGAGATTTTTTGCGCAATAAAAACTCTAGGTTTTGCCAATAACGATTGGGCGATTATCAGTGGCGTAGATATTTTTCTTAAGGCTTCGCTAGATAGTGCAATGCTTATAGAAAAAAAGAGTTCATCCCAAAAAATTGCTAAATATTTAAATATAGAAATAGGCAAAGGAAAGCCAAATAGTGAGATGCTGAAATTAAGAGATAAGCTTGTTGTTTTTTTAAATCGTGAGTATAGCTCTGATATTCATGAACTTTACTCAACATTTTATAAAAGTGAAGAGTTCGAATACAAGAATCACACTAGCACTGACTCAATAGATGCTAATTTAAGTAAGTGCCTAGATGCCTTACATTACTTATTAAAGTATGAATTGCGTTACGATGAGGAAGTAGAGCCACTTCATGTTCCTCTTATAATGAGGCTTTCTGCAAAGCTTGTAACTCAATATATACTCTCACATCTTAAATCATTAATTAAAATATCAGGTAGCAAGCCTTTAACCGATTTAAATGAGTTTATGTATAGCCAGTCTATTTATAATGAGATAAAAGCAATAAGCCCTACATTTTTTTCGCAGCCAAGTAATTGTTATTTAACACCTATTGAATCACAGCTACTTGAGATCAGAATCAAGTACTCATTTAAGGAGGCTGGATTGGCACACAGCCAAAAGGTTAAATACAAACTATAGAGCACATCCACAAAGCCTTGTCAGTTTTTAATTACAGGCTTTTACTATAAGTATGCAGTGCTAATCAGTTAAAACTTACTGTAGACAAAACTAATAATTAACCATAAATACTCTTCAAATTAGTCACATATATTAGTAGCAACTCAATTAAATTATAAAAAATTAAGTTTTATGTGTGATTTTTGTGCAATTGAATTGTTTTAATGCCGATTCCTCACGGAATAGTTAATTAAACGATGAAAAAAGTTTTGCAATATAGCTTCGTACCTAGACGGACATATCTGTCTATCTTAGAAATTAACGGGACAAAGTCTCAAATGATTCGGAGCAGTATCATGAATTTAAATAACCTATTAACTAACAGCAAAAGAATTCTTCGCCTTAAAGATGTACAAACTTTGACTGGTTTATCTCGAACTATGATTTACGACTTACAGAGTAAAGGCGATTTCCCACAAAGTATAAAGTTAGTGCAAAGTGGGCGCGCTATGGGGTGGCAATATAGTGATGTTATTAATTGGATTGACTCAAGAGTACAAGCATGAAATTTTTAGCTAAACGAGAAGTTAAAATTGCTGATGAAGATGTTTTTATTTCAAAAGTTGCAATTCAAAAGCACTTTGGTTTTTCGTCTTACTTAATAGGCAAGCTAGTAAAAGAAAGGACTCTTTCAGAGCCAGTGGAGTTAGCTCAAAAAGTTATTGGTTGGCCTTTGACAGAGGTAAAGCAACTCAACCAAATTAGCACTTCTTAGGATAACAAGGGATGTTATTTTATTAGTTAGACCCTTTTACATGACCTTTACTTGCTTAAAGCGCCAGTAATAGTGCGGTTAACTTCATTGTTGTAGTGCAGGTTATTTATAATATTTAGAGAAAATCATGCCATCTCAGTTAGTTCAAAAATTAAAAGATAAATATGGTGTTGAAGTACATTATCAAAAACTATCAGAAGAGTCTTATATAGCTTTGGAGATAATGAATTTCCCAAGTGGATATTACTACGACATTATTAAAGCTACGCTAAAGCAATTGGATGTGATGCTTTGTAAGTTTTCAAAAGTACTCGTACTCAGGCTCGATTTAAGATTAGAACAATATAGTAAAGACAATAAAGTTGTTTCACAGTTTATTAATAGTATTCAAAAGAAAATAAAGAATACATACGGTGAGTTCGCCTATATATGGGTAAGAGAGCAAAACAAAGCTGATAAGCAGCACTACCACATAGCTTACTTTTTTAATGGTCATAAAATCATACACCCTAGTAAAGTAATAAGTTTAATTCAAGCAGGGTGGTTTAAAGCTTCGGCTGGTGGAACACTATATATACCTGAACATTGCTTTTATCAGTTATTTATTAATCAGCCTAACTTTTACGATAACTTTAAGGAGGCCGTTTACAGGCTTAGTTACCTTGCTAAATGCTATTCTAAACGGCGTGTTTCGCAATCCGTAAAAAACTATTCTTCAAGTAGACTTGAATATAATGAGGGTAGTTAAATGGCTAGGGGTGGCAAAAGAAAAGGAGCAGGTGCGCCAAAAGGTAACATAAATGCTCTTAAGCATGGCGGCAGGGCTAAGGTAATGCATGGTGTACCCTTAGATAAAGAGCTATCTGACTTTGAATATAAAGCGTTGTGCTTAGTACAGTTAGAAACTCTCAAAAAGCTTAATAAAGATGACAGTTACGAATCTAGACTTCTAATTTATAAACATTTTATGAGGTATAAAGGCACTTTGTCGTTCGACTTTTAAGGATTTTGGTGGGCTTGGTACACTGCAGAGTCGCTTTAACACGGCAAAATAAAAAAAGGAAAGTAACCGATCAAGCTACCAAACAATCAAAGATATTCTAATTTTTCATTTAAATTCAATGGCTTAAGATTTTTGTGGCAAGCCTTGTATTAATTCTAAAAGGTGATCGCCCTCGTATTCGATCACCTTTGGCCTTTAAATTTACCATTTCACTACCATGCAAGAGTCAAAGTAGCCTTTGTTTTGATAAACGGGTCAGTTTTATATAATATCTTTTACTTAATAATGGATTATTGCTACTTCACCAGTAAAGGAACACTATGCCACTCCCTGATTACCAATCTTTTATGACCCCGTTACTTGCATGCTTAGCCAATGGTAAAACAGTTAAACTGCGTGATATTGATGCCGAAGTTTACCGAAAGCTTGGGCTTAGTGCCGATCAACTAAAGCTCCGCATACCCAGTGGTAAGCAAACCTATGCCTATCATCGCTTGGGATGGGCTAAAACTTACCTAGTTCAAGCGGGTTTAATAGAGCAGCCTAAAAGAGCTTTTTGCAAAATCACACAAAAAGGTCTAGCTGCAATAGAGTCGGGGGAGCCAATCAATAACCAATACTTAAGTAAGTTCGATGCTTTCCTCGATTTTAAAACACGATCTAAAGACGCAAACGAGCCCACACAAGTAAACACCACCAGCATAGTAAGTAATAACGCTGATAAAACCCCAGAAGAGCTTATAGAAGCTGCAATTGATACGCTCAACACCAACCTAAGTGACGAAATACTAAAAGCGATATTAGCAGCCTCCCCCGTATTTTTTGAAAACCTAGTGGTCGATTTAATGCTTGCTATGGGTTACGGCGGTTCGCGTAAAGATGCAGGCCAAGCTACTCAATACACCCAAGATGGTGGCATTGATGGTGTAATCAAAGAAGATAAACTTGGTCTTGAAATGATATACTTGCAAGCCAAACGTTATACCAATAAAACAGTTGGTCGCCCAGATATACAAGCCTTTGCAGGTGCGCTTGATATGCACCGTGCTAAAAAGGGCGTTTTTATTACCACCAGTAGCTTTAGTAAAGAAGCCCTCGAATATGTAGGCATGATAGAAAAACGCATAGTGCTGGTGGATGGCGCACAACTAACCGAACTCATGCTTACCCATAATTTAGGCGTAAGCACCAAACATGTATTTGAAGTAAAAGCGCTCGATAGCGATTACTTTATGGAAGATTAAAAGTACTTTTCAATAGGGCTGTGGTTTAAAGGATTACAAAAAGGTTGAATATCATCCACTTTTATAGTGTATTGAATATCGGAAAAGGATAATGATTTAAAGGATTAAGCTAATGGATGACTTTTCGCCCTCAGAGTTAAAAACAATTTTGCACTCTAAACGCGCCAATATATTTTACCTTGAATACTGTAGGGTAATGCAAAAAGATGGCCGTGTTCTTTATCTTACAGAAGCTAAAAACGAAAATCAGTTTTTCAATATTCCAATCGCGAACACTACTGTTGTGTTATTGGGCAATGGTACATCAATTACCCAAGCGGCTATACGAATGTTGGCACAAGCAGGTGTACTAGTCGGTTTTGCTGGTGGCGGGGGCACACCATTACATATGGCCTGCGAAGTAGAATGGTTTACGCCGCAAAGTGAATATCGCCCAACGGAATACCTTCATGGATGGTTACAGTTTTGGTTTGATGATGAAAAGCGCCTCAAGGCCGCAAAGACATTTCAACAAGCGCGAATTGATTACTTACAAAAGGTCTGGCAAAAAGATCGTGATTTAAAAAGTGAGGGATTCGATTTTAATAGCGAGCAAATTCAGAACGCGTTAACCAAGTTCCATGCCCGCACCGATGCTGCAAACAAGCAATCAGACTTGCTGTTGACCGAAGCACAGCTCACCAAATTACTCTATAAATATGCTGCCAACAATACCAATGCATCAGAGTTTAAGCGCCAACACCAACCAGATAAAAATAGTATCAATAAAGCCAATGACTTTTTAAATCATGGCAACTACTTAGCGTATGGCTTAGCGGCGAGTTGTTTATGGGTACTTGGCATCCCCCATGGTTTTGCTGTTATGCACGGTAAAACTAGACGCGGCGCTTTAGTGTTCGATGTTGCTGACTTAATTAAAGACGCAATAGTCCTACCTTGGGCGTTTATTTGTGCCAAAGAAAGCGCAACTGAACAAGAGTTTCGCCAGCAAGTATTACAAGCCTTTACCGACCACAAAGCACATGCCTTTATGTTCGATACAGTTAAGGACATTGCCTTACAAAATTATTCAACACAAGACATTGAGGCACAAAACATATGATGGTCACCTTTGTCTCACAATGTGAAAAAAACGCCCTTACCAAAACCCGCCGCGTACTTGACGCTTTTGCCAACCGCATTGGCGACAACACATGGCAAACGTTAATCACCGATGACGGTTTACTAACGGTTAGAAGAATGCTGCGTAAAACTGCCAGTCGCAGTACTGCAGTAAGTTGCCATTGGATAAGAAGTCGCTCACGTAGTCAGTTATTGTGGGTTGTAGGAAATAGATTGAAATTTAATGAACAGGGCATAGTGCCTGTTAATCGAACCTCTCTTAATCTAGATCATAAAGAGTGGGAACAAGGCTGGTATTTAAATGAAATGGTCGTTTTAGCATCAAGTATTGCGGGATTATTTCATGATTTTGGTAAAGCTAATGATTTGTTTCAGCAGAAATTAAAAGGGTTAACAGAATCAAAAGCAGAGCCTTATCGTCATGAATGGATTTCGCTGCGTTTATTTGAAGCGTTCACCAAAGGGAAAGCAGATAACGATTGGTTAGAGCAATTAGCGAATATTTTTGAAAATGGTCACGGTGTTGAAGTTGAAAAACAAGTGCTCAGTAACCTGTTTATTGATGGGGAAGGCAGTCAACGCGTATTTAACGAGCTTGCTCCTTTTGCAAAGTTAGTTGGTTGGTTGATCGTATCGCATCATCGCCTACCTATGGCAAATGGTGATGCTGTCCAAATTAAAGACATTAATAAGTGGTTGTCTCATTGCTTTGATTGTCATTGGAATTCAGCTAATGCTATCGACCTTGATAAATACAGTGCCAAAACAATTTCACAAAACTGGCTTTTTGCGCAAGGTACGCCTTTTGTCAGTAAACCATGGCAACATAAAGCAAGTCGTATAGCAAAGCGGGCTTTAAATACACCTTTATTATTTACTGATGAAATAAATTGGTTTGAACAACGTTTTGTCAGCCATATGGCGAGATTGTCGCTAATGCTTGCTGATCACTACTATTCCTCATTGCCAATTGAAAAGTCAAAAACAGTGTGGCGAGATAAACAATACAAAGCGATCGCCAATACAGATAGGCAAAACGTACAGCAGACAAGTTATAAACCCAAGCAGCAACTTGATGAGCATAATATTGGTGTTTCCGTTAATGCACAGCGCTTTGCTCAAAACTTACCAGCGCTTAAGTATACTTTACCTGCTATTGCGCAGCACAAGCTATTTAGTAAACGAGCAGAACATGAGAAATATCGCTGGCAGGATAATGCATTTTCTCATGCAAAGGCCATTTCAAAAGCAACTGAAAAGCAGGGGTTTTTCGGTATAAATATGGCATCAACAGGCTGTGGTAAAACTGTTGCCAATGCGCGTGTTATGTATGGTTTGTCAGATGAAAAAGAGGGCTGCCGTTTTTCTGTTGCATTGGGTTTACGCACACTAACCTTGCAAACAGGAGATGCTTACCGTGACTTATTAAAGCTCGGTGTTGATGAATTGGCAGTATTAGTTGGGTCTCAAGCCGTTAAGACATTACACCAACTTAATAAAGAGCCTGAAATGGCAAACTCCGGTAGTGAATCAGCAGATGAATTGTTTGATCAGCTATTTGTGAGTTATGAAGGTCAAATATACGATGGCCGTTTAAAGTATTGGCTCAGTGCTAGTCCTAAGTTAGAACAGCTAATTAGTGCGCCGGTATTAGTGAGCACTATCGATCACCTCATGCCAGCAACAGAAAGTAAACGTGGCGGTAAACAAATAGCGCCAATGTTACGCTTACTCACTTCAGATTTAGTGTTGGATGAACCCGACGATTTTGGTTTAGAAGACCTACCAGCATTGTGTCGTTTAGTGAATTGGGCTGGGATGTTGGGTTCACGGGTGCTGCTTTCTTCAGCCACACTGCCACCTTCATTGATGAAAGCGTTATTTGATGCATACCAATCAGGGCGTCAGCACTTCAATCAAGCGCAATTCCCAAAAGATAAAGAACAACCTATATGGTGCGGCTGGTTTGATGAATTTAAAAGCCAAACGGTGGAAATACAAAATAAAGAAAACTTTATCGCAACCCATAAAGCATTTGTGGAAAAGCGGATAGCAAAACTCACCAGAGAACAAAAAATATTACGTAAAGGTGAAATCATTAATACTGAACCTGTACTGTTAGAGAGCGCAAGCAGTTACCCAGTTCCTAGCGAGTATTTAAGTACATCTCAAACTATTTATGAACACATGCATCAATTGCACAGTAGCCACTATGTAACACACTCGTCAGGCAAAAAAGTCTCATTGGGCGTGGTACGTATGGCCAATATTAACCCGATGGTCGAAGTTGCTAAATGCTTAATGAATATGACACCTAAAAGTGATCACCATATTCATTTTTGTATTTATCACTCACAGTTTCCTTTGGCAATGCGCTCTTTTAAAGAAAGTCGCTTAGATATGACCCTTAGCCGCCAAGACGAGCAGCAATTATGGCAACAACCAGAAATACGACGCGCTATAGAAATGAATTCAATGACAAACCATATTTTCGTTGTGATTGGTACATCTGTAGTTGAAGTAGGACGTGATCATGATTATGACTGGGCAATAGCCGAACCGAGCTCAATGCGCTCCATTATTCAATTGGCGGGGCGAGTGCAAAGGCATCGCCAACATGTACCAAAAACCAGTAATGTACGGGTATTAAATAAAAATATCCGAGCATTGAAAAATGAGATACCTGCTTATTGTAAGCCGGGCTTTGAAAGTACTTCATTACCACTTTCAGTTCATGACCTGAATGAACTAGTTAGTAACGAACTAGCCCATATCTCAGCAATATCTCGGATTATCGAACCAAAGTTCACCTTAGCTGATTTTGAAGTGGATGAAAAATATGGTGCTGCAAAAGCAACGAATCAATTTATGGTACAAGAGCATCGTGCGCTGCGTTTTCACTTAGAAACTATGGACGGTGGGAAATTTAAAAAAGAGTTTTACCGCAATTATAAAGAAGCCGATATCTGGTGGAGCGAGTGCACAGCGACACACGCTAGTTGGAATGGGGAATTTATTCGTCAAACAGAGTTCCGAAAATCTCAGATGCAAGAAGCGTTTGTTTTACGGATTGATGAAGATGAGCAACTCATATGGTGTCAGTTAGATATAACGCAAAAACCCTACAGGTATACACCAAAGAACAGCCGCTTTAATAGTGAAGATATTATCTTAGCTCAGGGCTGCCATTGGTGGTTTGCAGAGACGCCAATCGATATCTATCAATACTTTTCTGAAGCGCTTGATTGCAACTTACAAAAAGCCAGCCAGCAATTAGGTGAAATAAATTTAAGGGCAGAAAAAGAAGAACAACTGATTACATGGTCATGGCACCCGCAATTAGGTGTTTATGAGCAATCAAAAAATAAGGAAAACCAATGGAATTGACCTTAAGTGAAGCGATTGCCGATTATATCGAGCAGCGCAAAAAAATTAAATTAGAGCCTTTGCAAAAAGCGCTCGATAAAGTGCTAGAAAAAAGTGACGACTTTACCGAAATAAGCATGGCTAAATCGCAATATTATGAAGCTGCCGCACCGATTGAATCGGCATTTCAACCTGCCGATTGGTTAACTGATGCCGCCAAGCGAGCTAAACAAATTAGTTTAGCGACACATGCAGCAAAGTTTACCCACAGTGACGCTAAAGCTAGCAGCATTCTGGTGACAGCCATAGAACAACAGAATACAGGGTATGTAACCACTGCTAACTTAGAGTCTAAAGCAATTGATGCAGTGGGTAATGCAGCAGCACTTGATATTGCAAAGCTTTTGAAAATAACCGTTAACGGCGAAAGCTTAATTGATCAGCTGCAAAATAAGCATGTAGATGCGTTAAAGGCGTTCTCTGATGATGAAGCGTTACTTCGTGAGTGGCAGTTGGGCTTTGAAAAGGCGCTAGGTGATGAAAAACGCTCAGGTCACACTCTGACAAAACAGCTTTATTACCCCGTGGACTTAGAGGGAAATGACGCTGAAAAATATCATTTATTGTGCCCGTTATTTTCATCGTCACTCGCTCATGAACTACATAAACAGGTTACTAAAACGCGTTTTGGTGAGTCGAAAGAGATTCGAGATGCACGAAAAAAAGGGCATTTTCATCAAGCGTTAGATGAAAGCTTTCCAGCCACCGCAGTACAAAATTTTGGTGGTTCTAAACCACAGAATATTTCACAGTTAAATAGCGAGCGATATGGTCAAAGCTTTTTACTCAACTGTGCGCCGCCAACCTTTCAAGTTCAGAGTAAACCACCGTTAACCAGTGCATCGATATTTAATCGTGAATTTGGTTTTAAAACGACAACACTTATTCGTGAATTTAAAGCCTTTTTAACTGGGCTTACTGAGCAAGATAGAAACTTTAAAACCCGTTATAAGCTTGATTATGGCTTTGTTCAGCCTTTACTCGACAGCTTATTTAATCATGCAGTACAAATTCAAAGCCTAACCGAACACGCGGGTTGGGCAAGTGATGAGCAATGCCAAATGAAACGTGAGCACGCGCTTTGGTTAGATGTAAATAATCCAAGTACGGCTTTTCAAGCTGAGCGTGAAAAGAACGATTGGCTTGAGGTTATTGCAAACGACTTTTCACTTTGGCTGTTGCGCAAACTTGAAAATAAACAGTGCTATTTGTTGGGCGATGTTGAACAACAATACTTTAAAAAGCTGTGTTTACACGAGTTAAAAGTTTTTGAGCGCCATACGCTAAAGTTGGGAGAACAATAATATGCAGCAATATATTCTACTTAAAAAACTTAACGTACAAAATGCTAATGCGATTGCAGGCTTAACTTATGGTTTTCCTGCGATTACTAATTTTTTAGGTTTTGCTCATGCGCTATCACGGAAATTACCTGACAAGCTTAAAATAAAGTTGGGGGGTGTCGCAGTAATCAGTCATAAAAATAACGTCCATGTACGCCAACCTAAAGGATGGGGAGATTACGTTTTCGCTTTAACGCGAAACCCGCTTACACAACAAGGTAATACTGCCCCCATTAATGAAGAAGGTCGCATGAATATGCAAATCTCTTTATTGATTGAAGTGGAGGGGTTGGTTGCAGGCGATCAAACAACACTGCAGCTATTGCAAGAAGAGTTAAATAATTCAATTCCTTCCATGCGCCTAGCTGGTGGGCAAATAACGAGCTTTGAATCCTGTGAAGTGTTAAATGATGAACAGTCACAACAAAAAGCATTACGCCGCTTAATGCCGGGCTTTGTCTTGCTCGATAGAAGTGACTACCTCGAAGCGCACTTTTCAACACTGAAAGCTAAACAAGAAAATACAAGCTTATTTGATGCATGGTGCGATTTTGTCAAATTAAAATTTCAAGCCACGCCACTTGAAAATCAAAACAGTGAAAGTGAGCAAGTAGAGCCTGCGCAAGAAAACGAAGAAAGCACAAAAATAAGAGCCTCGTGGAAGTATGTTGTAAAGCCTAATGGTGGTTATTTAGTACCAATAGCTGCGGGCTACTATGCAATTTCAGAGCTTTATGCGGCCGGTGAAGTTGAAAACGTGCGCGATAAAACAGTGCCAGTCGCATTTGCAGAAACCGCGTATAGCGTTGGTGAGTGGCAAAGCGTTCACCGCCTTAAACAAATTAATAATGGCGTTTGGCGCTATACCTATCAGTACCCTTGGTATATTGCCAAAACAACTTCAACCACAACAACTATTTTAGAACCAGATATAGAAGTCCAAACAAGTGATACTGTATTTGACCCTGACTTTTAATAATAAACGGAGATTTAACCATGGCAGATGTAAAACTTAAAACCCCTTCAGTACTAGCGTTTGAAGCAAAATTGATCCCATCTGATGCCCTGATGTTTGCAGGGAATGTAGATGAAAATAACTGGCAACCAATTTTAGTTGGCGAAAAAGCAGTACGTGGCACCATTTCAAATAGACTAAAAGCCGCAATGGCAAATGATCCAGCGAAATTGGATGCAGAAGTATCAAAAGCCAATTTACAAACTGTTGATGTTGCCGCATTACCACACAGTACAGATACCTTAAAATTAGTCTTCACCTTACGCGTGTTAAGTAACCTACATGTTCCATCAACGTGTAATGATCCCGCTTATCAAAGTGCATTAGTTGAAAAAGTAAAGCAATACCAAATTTCAACAGAGTTTAAAGAATTAGCCAAGCGCTACGCGCATAACATTGCCAATGGTCGTTTTTTGTGGCGCAACCGTGTAGGCGCTGAAGCGGTAAAAGTGGTGGTTACTGCGGGTAATAAAGAAAATAGAAAGCAATTTACTTTTGATAGTTATGAGTTTAGCCTGCGCGATTTTGAAGAAAACCAACAAATAAATGAATTAGCACAAATCATTCAGCAAGGTCTTACCGAAGAGCATGCGTTGATCAAAGTTGAAGCTTATAGTCAGTTAGGGCAAGGGCAAGCAGTTTATCCATCACAAGAACTGGTGATGGGCGGTGGTAAGGGTGATAAGAGCAAGTTCTTATATCAATTGGATGGCCAAGCAGCAATACATTCACAAAAAGTGGGTAATGCTTTGCGTACCATAGATACATGGCATTCTGAAGCAGATGAAATTGGGCCAATAGCAGTAGAACCATATGGGTCTGTTACAAATCGTGGTGCAGCATACCGTCAACCAAAACAAAGTATGGATTTTTATAAGCTACTTGATGGTTGGATGTTAAAAGGTAAAGAGCCTGAACTTGAGCAACAGCATTATATTATGGCCATGTTAATTCGTGGCGGTGTATTTGGCGAATAAGGAGAGACCATGAATTATTACCAAGAAGTCACCTTGCTGCCCGATGCTGAAATTGCGCTAGGTTTTATTTGGAAAAATGTATTTCAACAGGTTCATATAGCACTTGTTGAAAATAAAATAGCGCCGAATCAATCAGCTATCGCGGTGGGGTTTCCTGATTACAAACAAACGAACTTCCCACTGGGTAGTAAACTACGCTTGTTTGCTAAAGATAAAGCAGAGCTTGAACAGTTAGGTATTAGCGAATGGTTAACACGCCTTGAAGATTATGTGCACGTAAAAGCCATTAAACCAGTACCGGCTGATGTAACTTATGTTTGTTTTAAGCGTACACATGTTAAGTCGGCTGAACGTATAGACCGAGATATGCAAGAAAAAGCAAAACGTTGGGCTGCTAAAAGTGGTCAATCTTTAGCGCAATGCTTACTTGAGCTTGAAAAGACAAAACCAGTAGGACACAGTAAGCTACCGTTTATCTTTTTGCATAGCCAAGAGACTAAGCGACGTTCTCCCCATAAAAATAGTAAGTTCCCTTTGTTTATTTCTAAAGTAGAAGTCAATGGCTCTGAGAATGGCACATTTGACAGCTATGGGCTCAGTGCAAAATCGAACGGTGAAAATAATTTTGGTTGTGTACCTCAATTTTAATCTATAAAGGGTGGTATGCACCTTTTATTTTTGCTCTTTAAAAATATGACATAAAAACAGAATGTTACAGCTTTTCATTTAAATAAGGTTAAATACATACTTTTTATATAATGGTTTGTTGTAACTTATTTTTATGCTGATATTCTGTTGTTCACTGCCGCACAGGCAGCTCAGAAAAATAAAAAACACTGACTTATCAATAGGTAGGCGTTCACTGCCGCACAGGCAGCTCAGAAATGTCCATGGCTTCAATAATAAATCGTTTAAAGGTTCACTGCCGCACAGGCAGCTCAGAAAAACCACTGGGTACCACCTCCGCTGTGCCGTCAATTCACTGCCGCACAGGCAGCTCAGAAAAAGAGCTTGAGCTACTAAATCAAGCAGAAGAGGTTCACTGCCGCACAGGCAGCTCAGAAATCAACAGGGGCTTGGTCAAACACAACCGCTAAGTTCACTGCCGCACAGGCAGCTCAGAAAAAAAAGGCAAGATGAAGCAGGAATATCCATCTGTTCACTGCCGCACAGGCAGCTCAGAAAATAAGCGCCCATCGTTGAAAGACTGGGTTAAGGTTCACTGCCGCACAGGCAGCTCAGAAAGTGCGGGTTCAACGATTTCAGACGACCAATACGTTCACTGCCGCACAGGCAGCTCAGAAAATGTGTTAATTACACGCCCTGCGTCGACTGAAGTTCACTGCCGCACAGGCAGCTCAGAAATCGAAGCGTTTGTAAATGCGATTGGTGTGCAAGTTCACTGCCGCACAGGCAGCTCAGAAATTGTCAAGATGACCCTTATGAACCTGTTGAACGTTCACTGCCGCACAGGCAGCTCAGAAATATTCCAGCAGCCCACGGACCCATGCCAACAAGTTCACTGCCGCACAGGCAGCTCAGAAATCAGCAACAAAGCCCACCGCTCCGGTGTTATTGTTCACTGCCGCACAGGCAGCTCAGAAAACTCTTTGAGCTGTCAGGGTCGCAGCCTATTAGTTCACTGTCGCACAGGCAGCTCAGAAATGCTTATCGAGTCCGAGCAACTTAGCTTTTCCGTTCACTGCCGCACAGGCAGCTCAGAAATTGTGCCCGCGCATCTTATAATGGTTCAGGTGGTTCACTGCCGCACAGGCAGCTCAGAAGAATAAAAAACACCGAGTTATCAATAGGCAAGCGTTCACTGCCGCACAGGCTGCTCAGAAATAAGAGCACCTTCATCTGTGTCACCTGTAAGCGTTCACTGCCGCACAGGCAGCTCAGAAAATTAACCGCTTGAATCTCGCCGCCCCACGCATGTTCACTGCCGCACAGGCAGCTCAGAAATTGCATTTCAGTAAATGAAACTTTGGCGTTTATGTTCACTGCCGCACAGGCAGCTCAGAAACGAATTAAAGCCGGTATTCGTTAATCTTATAAGTTCACTGCCGCACAGGCAGCTCAGAAAGCATCGTAAGTTGTACCGGCAACACCAATAAAGTTCACTGCCGCACAGGCAGCTCAGAAATTGATCAACAAATAACGTTCTATCTGCTGGATGTTCACTGCCGCACAGGCAGCTCAGAAATTCGGGTCGCGTCGAGTGTAAAACGTCGTTTCGTTCACTGCCGCACAGGCAGCTCAGAAAATACGATTTAGAGTCATCGCGGTTTGTATCGCGTTCACTGCCGCACAGGCAGCTCAGAAATGCAACAAGCACTATCCATGAAATATTTACTAGTTCACTGCCGCACAGGCAGCTCAGAAATGCCAACGATATAGGCGAAGTGTAACTACTAAGTTCACTGCCGCACAGGCAGCTCAGAAAACCTGTAAGACTAATTAACTCGTTACGGACTCGTTCACTGCCGCACAGGCAGCTCAGAAATTAGAAATAAAGCGGCCAAGTAGAGAGAAGCCGTTCACTGCCGCACAGGCAGCTCATAAAAATGGTTATTGGCTTTCTACAGAAATAGGTCTTCACTTTATAGCTGTAAAATATGGGTAAGGGGATTGGGAGTTCGATTTATTAAATGGTATGGTAAAAATTAATTGAAGGCAAAGTCATTGCATACACTGGAAGGTTTAATAAGAGATAGTAATATAGAATGGCCAGAAGAAACTAAAAAAGTAGAGCTGAAAAAAGACCCAAATGTAGATGCTGATAGTCTGTGGGAAGAAATGTAGGACAAAAAGTTATAAAAGTTTTATTAAACGAATTTAACGTAGGGGTTCGAATATGACACTTGTTTTTAGTACCATGGTTAGTACCATCAACCTCGTTTTTGATTTGGCATTTATAAGCAAATCAATGCATTGCATTGTCTACCAAGACTCCCCCAGCTCCACCAATACAGGTATTTAAGTTCGTTACTTAAAAACCATAAAAAACCGCCAATTTGAGCAATCAAGTTGGCGGTTTTTTTATGGCTTTAATTTATTCTGTGCTTGTAGTGGCTAGCTTCATTTTTATCGACCTTACTTTCATTTTAATACTAATAATAATAAGCGTTAAAAACGACATTAAGCTAATTAGTAGAGTTAAATCTAATATCGGTGACTTGGCGAGTTGTGTGTTTGTAGGCGTGACGGGCAAAGCGTCAGGCTTATTTTGTTGTTGCCTAATGTAGCTTTGGCTTATCCAATCAACGGCGTTTATCCATTGAATTTTATCAGGGTTATCATTACCAAGCTTGCTCATTACATGGGCGTCGTTATTAAGCGATTTAGCAAGGTTAATTAATTGCTCCCAAAATACATGTTCAGTGCCTAGCGCATCTATTTCTTGTAGGTGCTGCTTTAACCTTTCTGCGCCCATGCTGTTTATATTTGGTTGCTTTAGAATTTTTGCGTAACTGTTTATATGCGTTGAAAAACGAGCAAAATAGCTATCAATTTTTTGCTGCGCCCCTTGGTTAAGCTCACCTGTGTTGTGGGTGTTAGGCAAGGTGACTTCTGGGTGCTTTTTTTGTTTTGCTAAGTACTGCTTATAATGAACGTAATTTAATGTTGTTGAGGGCGAAGCTGATGAGCTGTCTATCATACTCATTTTAAGTGTGTTAAAGCTTATTACTGCTGAGCAAATAAGGCAGATGAATAATAAGCTATAACAAAAAAATAATGCGCTTTGCAGTGCTAATTTGGGCAAGGCAGCAGGGCTATTTACGCCGGATTTTTTAATGCTGGTTATTGTATTAGCTATGTTTTTTACTGCAGGCTCATTGTGAGCAACAACCAGTTTAGTACCCGCGGCACTTTGGGGTGCCCTTACACTTGCGTGCGGCTCTACTTTGGTGATTAAACCAAAACTTTTTAGTTTAGATTCTGTTTTAACTGCATCAATACTCGATAGGCCTTTTACGAGTGCGTAGGCTCGGCCATCAAATAACTTTACAGCGACATTATGGGGAATTTTTAAAAACTGACAGAGTTGCTCTTGTACGGTACTAATGTCAGCATTTTGGTGTAATTGACCATTAAAAATAATTTTAAATGAGGCGCTCACGCAATGTCCTTATTCGTGCAACTTCCATTGAGGAATTTTTATTATTGTTTTAACACGCTGTTAATTTACCAGATATAATAGGGGGGTTCTAGTATTTAGCCTTATTAAACTAGTAAAAAAGCCTGAACAAAATTTACTCTGTTGAGTTTTTAACGCATTGTTTTGTGGTGGTTTTATTGGAAGTGCTTGTTTTTCATGTTGTTTTATTAGGAACGCGATGGGTTTGCTTTTATAAAGCGATTTAAACGAGTTGTTTACATTTAATAAATATAGTGAAGCAAGGGAGGGCGCGTGCGATTTAGCATTTAAATACGTTGCCCTTTGCAAGAGGGTTTACAAAGGGCAACCAGAGTGTTTATTTTACAGCTGCTTTAATGGGCGTTTCGCCGTCAAATAGTTCAAAAACGCGGTTGCCATTAAATGCGTTAGTAGCAATATGTAATAGGGCATTGGCAACGTTTTCGCGGCTAATTTTAGCTTTAGAACGATCGTTTGGACGCTCGGTGGTTACTTTCATTGAGGCGCTTTCATCGGTCAGCCCACCTGGGCGCACTATGGTGTAGTTTAAGCCACTGTTGATAAGGTGCTCATCGGCCATATGTTTGGCAACTAAGTAAGGTTTTAAGTCGCTTTCAATTGAGTCTGGATCGTCAGCGCCAATAGAGCTAATCATAATAAAATGCTTTACGCCATGCTCTTTAGCATACGTTGCTGCTTTGGTGGCTGCCCATAAATCAATAAGCACGGTTTTATCTGTGCCTGTACTTCCGCCCGAGCCAGCAGCAAAAATAACTTGATCGCAATCTTTTAACGCACCAGAAAAATCTCCTTCGAGATCTTGCTCCACAATGGTTAAAAATGGACTATCTAAATCATCTAACTTACTTTTATCACGCACTAATGCAGATACATTTTGCTCATTGTTTAAAAGCAATTTGGTTGCCATTTTGCCAATTTGTCCGCTAGCGCCAATAATTAGGGTCTTACTCATAATTAATTCCTTCTCAATTTAGTGTAAAGGTATTTAGTACAAATAGACCTTGGGGTAGGCATTCGTTTTTAAAGGGTAAAACGCTGTTTTTCTCTACAAAGTGGTTATTTAAAAGTAAATAAAAATTGAGTCTGAACTGAGTATGAAAATCAGCCGCTTTTTACTGTGTTTATTTAGGGTGTGTTGACCTTTTTGGATTGAAATTTGTTCAATCTAGGGGCGATTGAATCGCGGCGTGAGCTTTGTAACCTAGTAGGCTCGGTAACTGCTCCTGCATTATTGTAATGACTTACATCCCTGTAAGAATAAGTAAAAAGCGAGTAAAGCTTCCACGTTCTGCTGACGCCCCTTACCTACATCCATGTAGGCAACTAAGAGTTTATCGTCCCTAGAAAGAACCCGTTGGGCAGCGCATATTCACCCACCAAAGGTCAACGTGCGCTAATCATTATGCTGACTTCGGTAACATAATTATGATGGTATAAACTGATGCGAACAGCATGGTTTTGGTAGTTATAGTAAAGGGTGCGGTAGTTATTATCGCCTTTGCTGTTAATGGGATCACCAAGGGCCTGCTGATAAAATTTAGAAATAGCATCAATAGAAGCAGCTAAATACCCTGTTCTAACCAGCGGGTATTCGCCAGTTACATCCATGGTGGTGATGAATTCTTCAGGTAAGGGGATGGCGGTTACGTCTTGGCTAAATGTGTTAAACGATATAGCGGCGAGTAATGTTACAGCACAGGTTAAAGCTTTCATTGTTATCCTTTTATTGATACCCATCCGCATTCATACATATGGTGCGCATTGGTTATATAATACCAGTGCGTAATAATACTTATTCATTTTTCGGTGCTAACAGTGTCGTTGCCTGTTTTAAAAATTCTTATTTAGAACAACTAAATAGCGAACTTTTTACCTAGCCATCAACACGTTTTTTCTGCCTCAAAATTGATCACTTAATTAAGCGGATTGGTATAAATTCCTTTTATGGTTATTATTTTACGCAAAAAATGAATGATGTCATTTAAATTTTATTTCGTATTAAATCACGCACTATAAAACGCGCAGGGTGAATGGCCTGGCTTACACGCTCGCTGAGTGGGCGTGGTTCAGTATTTAACGTGCTAATAAAGTGCTCGCTTAATAACGGTGCGCTGCATAATGCGCGCGCTCCAAATCCGGTAAAAATATGTAAGCCTTGTTGTGGCTTGCATAGAGGTGAGTATTGATAGCGTTTACCTAGGCGTAAATTAGCAAAGGCGGTGCTGTAATCGCTTTGCTCACACCATTGTCCTGCCATTGGTAAGTGATCTATAAACGTGCAGCGCACAGCTGCTTTAGCACAGGTAATGTCACCTAATGTGGTGGCAAAGTCGCTTTGATGGTAAAAGCTAAGTAATTGCTCGTGGTTTAGCTGGTTGTCTTTTTCTGTAACGACGCGACTTTTTGTGTTTTTTTCAAATGTAGCGCCCATACAGTGTTTACCTAAATAGGCGGGGGTAAAATAACCTTTATGGCACAACACAGTTTTAAGCTGCTTAGATTGTTCACTCGCTTGAATATGCGATACTTGACCACGTACCCCTACAATAGGTAATGCGTTTGTTTGTTCAAACGCATCGCTATGCTCACCTGCACATATTATTACATCACTAAAAGGGCCATATTGGGTATGCTTGTGGGTTAAATACCAGCCTGCATCGGTTTTAGTAAGTTGCTGTATATGGCAATTAAAATAGCTATTAATAGGGTTAAGGCTATTGGCTGCTTTTAGCATTGCCTCAACTAGCTGGGGTGGGTTTACCCAACCGCCTTGCTCAAAATAAACGCCGGGGTAGCCGGTTTTTACGCCTGCCAGTTTATCTCCTTGCTCTACAGTTACATTGCGCATTAAGGCTTGAGGCCATAACTGTTTTTGTTCTAAGTTTTGATGTTTATCGGCAAGAGGCTTTTTAACCGCATGTTGCAGTACACCGCACCAGCTATAATCAAAATTAAAGCCGTTTTTTAGTAGTTGCTGGTAACTGCGTTTAGCGTATAAAAAACTGTGCGCAAATAATTCACTATGAGGTGAATTTTTAGCTTGCAGATGGGGGTAAACCGCGCCTTGTACGTTATGTGAAGCGCCCATAGCTGGTTTTTCATCTTGGCAAAATAGGCTACTTTTAATGCCACGCTTAGCCAAACTGTGCAAAATACAGCTACTCGCAATCCCGCCGCCAATTACAGCAACATGCTCTAGCTTGGCAGGGGGTTGATCAAAGTACGGGGGCGATGACTGTGCACTATTAGCGTGTGCTAATTGGCCTATCAGCATTTCGCGTTTACGGCCAAAGCCTTTCGCTTTTTGCATGCTAAAGCCTGCAGCTATTAAGCCTCGGCGTACAAAGCCTGCAGCGGTAAATGTGGCAAGTGTTGCATGCTTGCGCGATATATCAACCATGGCATTAAACACACTTTGTTGCCACATGTCAGGGTTTTTACTTGGTGCAAAGCCATCTAAAAACCACGCATCGACCACCCCTGATTGCGGGTAGCTCATTGCATTTATTGAATCAAGCACGTCGCCAAAATACAAATCAAGTATAACTTGGCCGTTATTAAATTCTATGCGATGACAGCCGCCTAAGTTTATAGGATAGTGCGTTATTAATTCGTCACTAAGCTTGTTTAATGTTGGCCACGCTTGCAGTGCTTTTTTTAGATCATCAGCATTAAGTGGGTATTTTTCAAACGAAATAAAATGCAATCGCTTAACCCGTTTGTCTACTTGATTTTGAACTTGTTGATTGGCAAGGTGGTCATTAAAGTGTTGCCATGCATTTAGAAAGTTTAAACCAGTACCAAAACCGGTTTCGGCAATAACAAAATGCGTTTGGTCATGATTTTGTAACCGCGCCTGTATATTGTTTTGTTGATAAAACACGTAATGCGATTCAGCAAGGCCGTCGTCATTAGAAAAATAAACATCGTCAAAGTTATCGGCTACCGGTGTGCCTACTTCATTAAAGTGTATTTGGGCGTTTTTTATCATGACTTATTAAATTTTTAGACAGTATTTTTTAATTATTTTACGGGTTTTCTTTGAAATAGTCTGGCGTTATTTATAAGCTATTAAATTCAGAGTACAGGTGTACGCTAGAAAGCTGACCACTTAACACCTAAAAACAGCGTAAAATACACAGTAATTTAGTATCAAGCTAAGGGAATTACCCATGAGAAGAGCCGTAATTACGGGTATCGGTGTTGTATCAAGCATCGGTAATAACAAACAAGAAGTATTAGAGTCACTAAAAGCGGGCAAAAGCGGTATTGCTTTTAACCAAGAATTTGCCGATTACAACTTACGTAGTAATGTATCGGGCAAAATTGATATTGATGTTAAAGAACACGTAGACCGTAAAGCAATGCGCTTTATGGGTGATGCTGCTGCTTACTCTTATATTTCTATGAAGCAAGCAATTGAAGATGCTGGCTTATCTGATGAGCAAGTATCTAATGAGCGCACGGGTTTATTAGTTGGCTCTGGTGGTGGCTCTTCAAAGTGGCAAGTAGAAGCGGCCGATATTTTGCGCGAAAAAGGCGTAAAGCGTGTAGGTCCTTATATGGTTCCGCGTACGATGGCAAGCACGACATCGGCTTGTTTAGCAACGCCATTTAAAATTAAAGGCGTTAACTATTCTATAAGCTCTGCGTGTGCAACATCTGCACATTGTATTGGCCACGCTGTTGAGCAAATTCAATTAGGCAAGCAAGATGTTATTTTTGCCGGTGGTGGTGAAGAGCTCCACTGGACTCTTGCAATGGAATTTGACGCAATGGGCGCGTTATCTACCAAATATAACGAAACACCAGAAAAAGCATCTCGTACGTACGATGCAAACCGCGATGGTTTTGTTATTTCTGCTGGTGGCGGTATTGTTGTAGTAGAAGAGCTTGAGCATGCACTTGCTCGTGGCGCACATATTTACGCAGAAATTGTAGGCTACGGTGCTACATCTGATGGCTACGACATGGTAGCACCGTCAGGTGAAGGCGCAGTACGCTGTATGCGCCAAGCAATGCAAGGCGTTGATACACCAATTGATTATTTAAACACGCATGGTACATCTACGCCGGTAGGCGATGTTAAAGAGCTAGGCGCTATTCAAGAAGTGTTTGGTGGTAACTCGCCGCTTATTAGTGCGACTAAATCATTAACGGGTCACGCACTAGGTGCTGCGGGTGTTCACGAAGCTATTTTCTCAATTTTAATGATGGAAAACGACTTTGTAGCGCCATCTATTAACGTAGATGAGCTAGATGAGCAAGCACAAGGCCTTAACATTGTAACTGAGCGCCGTGATGCACAGCTTAATACTGTTATGTCTAATAGCTTTGGCTTTGGTGGTACAAACGCCACATTAGTTATGAGCAAATATAAAGGTTAATTCGTTTTCTCTTTATAGTGATTAAAAGCCGAGCATTGCTCGGCTTTTTAGTTTGTGTAATGGCTCGGTTGTTCGTTACAATAGCGCCTCATTTTGCCATACGGACTCCCCAATGAAGATTCTTGCCGATCAAAACATGCCTTTAGTTGAGCAGTATTTTGCAGACTTTGGTGAGGTAACGCGCTTTGATGGACGAAACTTAACACCCGATGCGTTAATTGATGTTGATGTATTACTTACGCGTTCGGTTACTAAAGTAAACAGTGACTTGCTTGCCCACGCTAATAAATTAAGCTTTGTAGGTACCGCCACTATTGGTGTTGATCATATAGATACACAGTTACTAAACGATAAAGGCATTGCCTTTAGTAGTGCCCCAGGTTGCAATGCAGTGGCGGTGGCTGAGTATGTAATAAGTAGCTTGTTTGCCTTAAGCCAAGAAAACGCAGCCCCTTTAAGTGGTCAAACAATAGGTATTGTTGGGGTGGGTAACATTGGCAGCTGTTTAGCACAAAAACTAAAAGCACTTAATGTTGATGTTTTATTATGTGACCCAATTAAACATGAGCAGGGCTTATTAGCCGAGCATGTTGAGCTTGACGAACTACTTGAACGCGTAGATGCGGTTACCTTTCATGTACCGCTGATTAAAACCGGTGAGCACAAAACGCATCATCTAATTGATGAAAAACGCCTTAAAGCGTTAAAGCCTGGGTTAGCAGTTATAAATGCGAGCCGCGGAGAAGTAATTGATAATCAAGCTTTGTTATCGGTTATGGAGCAAGGGGCAGACTTAGATTTGGTTTTGGATGTTTGGGAAAACGAGCCTAACATTTTAATTCCATTGCTTGATCATGTGCGCTATGCCAGCGTGCACATTGCCGGCCATACCCTTGAAGGAAAAGCCCGCGGCACACAAATGCTGTACCAAGCATTGTGTAAATTAAAAGGCGTAACCGCAGAAAAATCTCTTGCTGATTTTTTACCACAACCTGCTGTTACAAGCCTAAGTTTACAAAGCAGCTTTACTGAGGCTGATATTGCGCGTTTAGTGCATTTAATTTACGACGTACGCCGTGATGATGGCATTTTGCTGCGCAACTTAGCAAAAGACGGGTTTGATAGTTTACGTAAAAACTACCCAGTAAGGCGTGAGTTTAGCACTTTAACGGTAAAAGGGAGTGCACAGCATACAGATGCACTCGCTCAGCTTGGCTTTAACACCGCAAACTAATTTAACTAGTAGTGTTGTTTTAACACTGCTTAAAGAGGATAAAATATGTCGCAAAAATATAACGTTGCTGTACTTGGCGCTACAGGCTTAGTAGGTCGTCAAATTATTGAAACCCTGGAAGATCGTAAATTTCCGGTAGACCAACTTTTTTTACTAGCCAGTAGCCGCAGCGCAGGTGAAGACATAAAGTTTCGTGGTGAAACCATTGAAGTGCAAGACGTAGAAGGCTTTGACTTTAGCCAAGCACACATAGGTTTGTTTTCAGCTGGTGGCAGTGTATCAGAAAAATACGCGCCAATTGCAGCCGATGCGGGCTGTGTTGTAATTGATAACACCTCACATTTTAGAAATGACTTTGAAGTACCGCTAGTGGTACCAGAAGTTAATGCAGCAAGCCTTGAAGACTTTAGAAACCGCAATATTATTGCAAACCCTAACTGCTCTACTATTCAAATGATGCTAGCGCTTAAACCAATTTACGATGCTTATGGTATTGACCGCATTAATGTATCTACCTACCAAGCTGTATCTGGTGCAGGCAAAGAAGCCGTAGATGAACTAGCAAAGCAAACAGCTAATTTAATGAATGCTCGCCCAATGGAAAACGAAATTTTTCCTAAGCAAATTGCATTTAACGTTATTCCTCAAATAGATACCTTTGAAGATAACGGCTACACGCGCGAAGAAATGAAAATGGTAAACGAGACGCATAAAATTTTGGGCGATACCACTATTGCTGTTAACCCAACCTGTGTACGTGTACCTGTATTTTTTGGCCACTCTGAGTCAATCAACATTGAAACACGCATGCCGTATGACTTTGAACACGTTAAACAGCTTTTAAATGATGCCCCAGGAGTCGAGCTTATTGAAGATGAGGGCGATTATCCAACTGCGGTTTCAGATGCCAGTGGTAATGATACAGTTTACGTTGGCCGCTTACGCGCTGATATTTCGCACCCTCATGGTTTAAATATGTGGGTTGTAAGTGATAACACCCGTAAAGGGGCTGCCACTAATAGTGTGCAAATAGCGGAAGAGTTAATCGCTAACTACTTATAAATACTCGCTAATATTGTGTGTAAATTAAGCGGCAAACTTTTATAGTTTGCCGCTTTTGTATTTAAGGGAGCCAAATTATTGCCGCTTAGCGTTGCTACAAACTAAACGCCTTGATCTATCACGATAAAATAGTATTAAGAATAAAGTTTTAAGGTATTTATTTTCAAAGCGTTGCAATGGATATTAGGCCGCAACTGGTTTATAGTTTGTAACTGGAATAGAGCTTGCAATAAAAATAGATTGTAATAACAAATGTAGATCAGCTATTTGGCTGGTTACGGCAAGAATAATTAATGTTGAGCAGCTAAATAAATAGCAAATCATTTAACATTTACACATTAAAGGATCAGCATGCGCGGTTTAGCTTCACTTATTATATTAGCGTCTGCATTGGTAGTAACTCCAATTTACTCTCAAGACAGCACCCAATTAAAGGGGCCAAAAGGCGCTGACTATGGTGCGCAAGGGCGATCAATAGGGCCTATAAAGCCAACCGATACACTATGGCGTATTGCTGCCAAAGTACGCCCAGATAACTCAGTTAGTATTTACCAAGTTATGCAAGCCTTGTATAACAAAAACCCTAATTCTTTTTTAGAACAAAACCTAAACCACATGCAAAGTGGTGCATATTTAAAAATACCCACCTTAGCGGAAATTAGACGCGTAGATCCACAGCTTGCTAAACAACGCTCAGAGCAAGATGACGCGCTGTGGGGAAAAAAGAAAAATGGCACACTAACCACCAGTGAAATTAACGCCGCGCAAACTAAAGTAACACAAGCACGTAAAGCCGATGTTGACGACGCTAAAAAAGAAATTCAAAAAGAATTAAATGAAATAAAAACGCAGCAAGGTAATAAGCTTGTAGAGCTGCAGCAGCAATTTAAAAGCTCGGTTAATAATGTAGAAGAAATATTAGCTGAGAATAATAATCTCAAAAAACAATTGTCGGGTATTTCAAAAGAGCTCGCCAATGTAAAAGAACAGCTAGGTCAAGACAGCGAAATTCAAAAACAGCTAAAAGAGCTAATAGAAAAACAAAACGAAATAATAGCTCAGCAAAAAGTGCAAGAAGTACCAAAAGAAGAACCTTTTGACCTAGGCGCTTTAATGTCTAACCCACTTGTACTTATTTTATTAATGACCATTCCTGCGTTATTAATTATTTTTGCTGTGGTGATGTTTTTACGAAAGCGCGCCAACAAAGACGAAGAAACTCAAGATGACGATGATTTTCTGCCACAAACGCCCAGCTTTACCGAAGACGAGCCGCAAAGTAATGATGCGTTAGACGATCCAATCATTCCTGACCCTCTTGATGATTTAGATATTCAACTAGATGACAATCATAGCAGCGATATTTTGCCAGAGGATGATATTGCATTTGATGATTCTCTCGATGATGCGTTAGACGATGAATTTTCTGATTCAGAAAACTTGCTCGATCAAGACGAATTAGAAAGCCTATTAAGTGATGATATTGTTTTTGATGACGAAGGCAGTGAAGGGGACGAGTTAGACGTTTTCATGCAGCAGGGCTTTGATGAACCTGTAGATGAAAAACAAGATGATGAAATTGACCTTGATTTAGATGATACAAAAGATTCGGACGATATTTTAAGCAGTGACGACCTAGACGATTTATTTGACGAGGACGATAGCCTGCCTGAAATTGACTTGCCTGAGGTTGAGCAACCTACCGAGGATAGCAGCTTAGAAAGTAATGATGAGTTGGCCGCCTTAAGCGAAGAGCTAGCCCAAGAAGAGGATGATGACTTTGATATTGATGAATTATTAGATCAACAAGCTGATAAAGAATCACCAAAAGACGATGACTTTGATTTAGACGACATAGACAGCTTAATTGATGAAGCCGGCGGTACAACCGAAGAAACACCTACTGATGCTGCGCTGGTTGAAGAAAACGATGACTTTGATTTAGACGACATAGACAGCTTAATTGATGAAGCCGGCGATACAACCGAAGAAACACCTACTGATGCTGCGCTAGTTGAAGAAAGCGATGACTTTGATTTAGACGACATAGACAGCTTAATTGATGAAGCCGGCGATACAACCGAAGAAACCCCTGCTGATGCGCTGGTTGAAGAAAACGATGACTTTGATTTAGACGACATAGACAGCTTAATTGATGAAGCGGGCGATGCACCTGATGAAACCCCTGCTGATGCGCTAGTTGAAGAAAGCGATGACTTTGATTTAGACGACATAGACAGCCTAATTGATGACGCAGGCGATGCACCTGATGAAACCCCTGCTGATGCGCTAGTTGAAGAAAGCGATGACTTTGATTTAGACGACATAGACAGCCTAATTGATGACACAGGCGATACACCTGAAGAAACCCCTGCTGATGCGCTAGTTGAAGAAAGCGATGACTTTGATTTAGACGACATAGACAGCTTAATTGATGAAGCGGGCGATGCACCTGATGAAACCCCTGCTGATGCGCTAGTTGAAGAAAGCGATGACTTTGATTTAGACGACATAGACAGCTTAATTGATGAAGCCGGCGATACAACCGAAGAAACACCTACTGACGCGCTAGTTGAAGAAAGCGATGACTTTGATTTAGACGACATAGATAGCCTAATCGATGAAGTTGAAGATTCACCTGCCGCTCAAGTAGCAACAGATAATGATACAGAGCGAGATATTGATAGCGCATTAGCTGATTCAGTCGAAGATCTAGCTGATGCACAGCAAGATTTTGACGAAGATGATATTGAAACCTTAGCGTCTTCACTTATTGATGAGCCAGAGCTTGCAGAAGAACCAGAGCTTCTCGAGGAACCAGAGCTTGTAGAAGAACCAGAGCTTGAAGAGGAGCCTGAGCTTGTAGAAGAACCAGAGCTTGCAGAAGAACCAAAGCTTGTAGAAGAGCCTGAGCTTGTAGAAGAGCCTGAGCTTGAAGAGGAGCCTGAGCTTCTCGAGGAACCAGAGCTTGTAGAAGAGCCTGAGCTTGCAGACGAGCCAGAACTTCTCGAGGAACCAGAGCTTGAAGAAGAACCCGAGCTTGCAGATGAGCCAGAGCTCGAAGAAGAGCCTGAACTTCTCGAGGAACCAGAGCTTAATGCTGACTTGCTTGAAAACACTGACTTTACAGATAGTTCAGAAACGTTACTCGACCCAGAAGATGCACAGGAAGAGTACACTGACGATACCCTAAAAAGTGTTGATGAATTACTCAACGAGCTACAGCAGGCTACAGACGAAGACTATGTTGAAAACCCTGATTGGGCGTTAGATGATCTTGATGATGACATTGAAGAGGTAGAGGTTGATTTAGGTGACGATCCGCTTGATTCACAAGAAACACCAGCGAGTCCGCTTTTAGATACTCAACCTGAAAATGATGCTGTAAATGATACGCTTAGTGATGATATAGACTTTTCAGATGATAAGCCCGAGACGTTAGATGTAACAGAGCAACAGCAATATCTTCCTGATGAGTTATTGGGAGATGAGCTTGATGGTGATGCAACAGGCATGCAGCCAAGCCAAGCTGAACAAGACTTAGCAAACGCACTTTCAGGCAGTGAATTAGATAGCTTAGAAGACGACTTTGATGATGAGTTACTCATTGATAACGATTTTTCAGAGCCAGAGCTTGAGCCGAAGCATACCGATGATATAGGTGCAGATGATAACCACGCTCAAGTGCCGTCATCACTAGATGAATTAACTGATAATGAAAGCAAGCGAGATTTATCTGAAAATACGGATGAAGACGAAGGGGTTTTCGATGATGATTTATTGCAAAGCGTTGATGAGCTAGACGACGAGCTCAATGCTTTATTAGATGAGCAAGTAACTCCAAGTGAAGAACTTGACGAGTACCCTGAGTTAGAGCTTGATAACGATGACGAAATTGATTTAGATGATCAGCAATCATATAGTCCGCAAGAATTACAAGGTGATGAACTTGATGGGCAAGCAAGCGGTATGGCGCCAAGCCAAGCTGAGCAAGATTTAGCAAATGCACTTGCTGGTAACACTGGTATTGATGCGTTAGAAGCCGACCTAGATGACGAGCCGCTGATTGACGATGAGCTTGATGCGCCTTTACCGCAAGAGGAACCTTTAGGTGAGGCGAAAACAACGGATAGTGCGCAGGAACAGCCTGATTTTGACGATGCAATTTTAGAACAAGCACTTTCAGAAGACGTTGAAGATGAAATAACAAATTCGCAATTAGAAGCCGAGCTAACACAGGCTGCTGATGATCAAACTAATGAAGACGTTATACCCGACGAGCAGCTAGACGATGAGTTTATGGCTGACTTAACGCAAACCGATTTTGATGCGTTGCTTAGTGAGTTAGGTGAACCGGATGAGTTAAATTTAGAAGATAGCAGCGAATTTGATGTCGACTTTGATAGCCTATTAAACGAAGACTTAGACACTGAAGTTGAAGCGAAAGCGGTGCAACAAGAGCCTTCGCAAAATGCTCAGCAGGCTACAACCGATGATTTTGTTGATATTGACGCGCTACTTGAACAAAGCAATGACTCAGTACTTGAGCACGAACCCTATGACGAGGTTAATATGGATGTAGGGTTAAGTGACTTTGATTCGTTACTTGCAGGCGATAACCCAACAGATGTTGACTTAGAAAGCGGTGGTTATTCTGCCAAGCTTGATTTGGCACGAGCATACATTGAAATTGACGACTTTGACTCAGCCCTTAAAGTGATTGAAGATGTTATTGAAAGTGGCCCTGAAGATGTACAAGAAGAAGCGCAAAGTTTAAAAGCTAAACTTAACTAGAGCATTCATGATTAAAAAAACCGCATTAGCTTTGTTAATGCGGTTTTTTTATAGGTACGAATAACTCTAACCTATAAAAGCACTTAATTAGTTTTAGATGTTTATTAAACCCAAGACGTTAAAAGCTCACTAACTTATCGCTGTGTTTTATTGGGGTAAAATAAATTACTTAATTTTGCGAATAACTATAAATAGACGAGGTTACTTTTATTGCACCGCGAGATAGCATAAAATGCCCCGTTCATTAGCACAGTAGGTAAAGCAGTAATTATGCGAGTAGCACTTGGAGTTGAATACAACGGCGCACGTTACAGTGGGTGGCAACGTCAGTCTCATGTAAATAGCGTACAACAAGAAGTAGAAAAAGCGTTGTCGAGCATTTGTAATCATCCGGTTGAAATAGTGTGTGCGGGCCGCACAGATGCAGGTGTACATGGCACTGGTCAAGTTGTACACTTTGAAACCCATGCTCCCCGTGAGATGGTTGCATTTACTATGGGAATGAACACGTTACTCCCTAAAGATATAGCGATTCGTTTTGCACAACCTGTTAGTGAAGACTTTCATGCACGCTTTAGCGCAACAGCGCGTCGTTATCGTTATGTTATTTATAATTACGCTTATAGAGGCGCAGTTATGAATGAAGGCGTTACGCACTTTCATCACCCACTTGATGAAACGAAAATGCAAGAGGCGTGTCAGTACTTAATTGGCGAGCACGACTTTACCTCTTTTAGAGCGCTGCATTGCCAAGCTAATACAGCAAACAGAACTATTCATCATTTATCGGTACAACGCCAGGGCGATTACGTTATTATTGATATTAAAGCGAACGCTTTTTTACACCATATGGTGCGTAATATTACCGGCTGTTTAATGGATATAGGCCTACACAAGCACCAACCTGTATGGTTAAAAGAGCTATTAGATTTAAAAGAGCGTGCTAAAGCCAGTGCCACAGCAAAAGCCGCGGGTCTTTATTTAGTAGATGTAGATTACCCAGAACACTTTAATATTCCTAAAACCCCACTAGGGCCATTATTTTTACCTGACTCGAAATGTTAGTGTTGAATTTATAAGCGTTTATCTAACTACTAAGACCAGTTTTTTATACCGTGTTTGTGTAATTCATGTTTTAATTGAAAAAATCTGTCTGCTACTTATTAGCAGACTCGCGACACAGAACAGCATTAAGAGAGTTGCAAATGAGTTGGTTAGAAAAAATCTTACCTAAAACGACTAAGTCGTCAGGTCGTAAAGAAATTCCAGAAGGCGTTTGGGCTAAATGTACAGCTTGCGATTCAATTTTATATAAAGCTGAACTAGAAAAATCTTTAAACGTATGTCCTAAATGCGACCATCACATGCGTGTGAGCGGCCGTAAACGTTTAGAGCACTTTTTAGATGAAGGTGACCGCACGGAGCTTGGCACTGAGCACGAACCTAAAGATGTATTAAAGTTTAAAGACTCTAAAAAATACTCAGACCGTATTAGCGCAGCCCAAAAATTAAGTGGCGAAAAAGACGCGTTAGTAGCAATGAAGGGCCGCTTAAAAGGTATTCCTGTTGCTGCGGTTGCTTTTGAATTCTCATTTATGGGTGGTTCAATGGCTTCGGTTGTAGGCGCACGTTTTGTTGATGCCGTAGACCAATGTTTAGAGCACAACATGCCATTAGTGTGTTTTTCTGCCTCAGGTGGTGCACGTATGCAAGAAGCGCTTATGTCGCTAATGCAAATGGCTAAAACCAGCGCTGCGCTTGCTAAAATGAGCGAAAAAGGCCTGCCGTTTATATCAGTAATGACCGACCCAACCATGGGTGGTGTATCTGCATCATTAGCGATGTTAGGTGATATTAACGTAGCTGAGCCAAAAGCTTTAATTGGCTTTGCGGGTCCGCGCGTAATTGAGCAAACAGTACGTGAAACCTTGCCAGAAGGTTTTCAACGCAGTGAGTTCTTATTAGAGCACGGTGCAATTGATATGATTATTGACCGTCGTGAAATGCGCGACACATTAGCACGCGTACTTGCTAAATTTATGAACTTGCCTTCTACCGAACAAGAGCATAGAGTAGCGTAAATTTCAGCTTTACTGATTACACGCTATGACAAATACAATTCCTAGCCAATCATCAAGCCTTGATGATTGGCTTTGTTATTTAGAGAGTGTTCACCCTGCAAATATTGAAATGGGACTCGAACGCGTTGCTACTGTTGCAAATAACATTGGCTTATTAAACACTTCCAGCAAAATTATTCTTATTGGCGGCACAAACGGCAAAGGCACAACTGCACGCTGTTTAGAATCGCTATTACTTGCGCAAGGTTACAGCGTAGGTACGTATGCCTCTCCTCATTTAATTAGATACAACGAGCGTGTGCGCATAAATGGCCAAGAGCTTGATGATCAATACCATGTTGATGCCTTTAACACGCTAGAGCAAGGTCGCGCTAGCACGGCGCTTACGTATTTTGAATATGGCACCCTAGGTGCGCTGGCTATTTTTAAACGCTTTGAAGTTGATTATGTGCTGCTTGAGGTTGGTTTGGGCGGGCGCTTTGATGCCACCAATATTGTTACACCTTATGCAAGCGTGATCACCACCATAGATTTAGATCATAAAGAATACCTAGGCGATACACGAGAGTTAGTTGCTTATGATAAAGCAGGTATATTTCGTCAAAACACGCCGGCTATTATTGGTGATTTAAACATACCACATACAATGACCGATTACGGTGCTGAGATTAAAGCAGGCATGGTTATATCCGGTACTGATTTTATATTCAAAGAGCACGAAGCGCATTTTACATGGCAATATAAAAATTATAATTTGCTGTTAGATAAGCCAGCGATCCCAGCACAAAATGCAGCAACGGCCTTAACAACCTTAGCTGTGCTAAATTTATTGCCAAGTGATGAGGTAATTAAGCATTGTTTAGCTAACTTAGTTGTTGAGGGACGCTTTGAGCAGTTAAGCACTTCACCTTTAGTGTTTACCGATGTAGCTCACAATCCCGAATCTGCTCGTTATTTAGCACTAAAGCTTGCAAGCTATAAAGATAAAGGCTTTAAAATTCATGCATTAGCCGCTATGCTTGCTGATAAAGATAAAGCGGGTGTACTTAAAGAGGTAAGCCATGTAATTGATCACTGGTCTCTTACTAGCTTGCACATACCTCGTGGCGATAACGTTGAAAATATGGCCGCGACGTTGCAAACTATACCTCATACAGGCACGCATGAACGCTATAATAGTGTGCACGAAGCACTTAATGTAATTATGCCTACACAGCAAAGTGATACGCTTTTAATTGTGTTTGGGTCATTTTTTACTGTTGCAGATGCTATAAACTACTTTAAAAAATAGAGAGAAAGTCGGTGAACTCAGGTTTTATAAATCGTTTAGTCGGAACCAGTATTGTGGTGATCGCAGCAATTGTGTTTATTCCTAATATACTCGATGGCGAAAAGGTCCACTACAAAGAGGGCTTTAAAGCTATCCCCGAACGCTCTGAGTTTAAAACTATTGACCTTCAAGAGTCTATAGATGAAAAAGTAGCGCAGGCTGAGCCTTTAAAACAAGAGCAAATTGAAGACATAGCTGCCGATGACGATTTGCTAACAAGCAAAGAAAGCCAATACGCAGCAGAGCCTGAAATAGTCGAAGCAAGCATAGAGCCTCAGACTGCGCCAGAGCCTGTAGCGAAAGCGCCAGAGCCGGTAAAAGCAAAACCTATTGCGCCACGTAAAAGTGAAGAAAACCTCACTGATATGGCCTATGTAATTCAGCTAGGTAGTTTTTCCCATGCGGCTAATGTTAAGGCCTTACAAGCTAAGCTTAAAGCGAAAGGCTTTAAAACGTTTACAAAACCAATTAAAACGCCAAACGGCACATTGACTAAAGTGTTTGTTGGGCCCTCGCTTGATAAGGGGGAGCTGACCAAAAAGTTACCCGAGCTTAAAGCTGTTACCAAGTTAAACGGTAAAGTCACCCAATACAGTGTCTCTAATTGATTTTAAAAGGCCTTACTATAGTAAGGCTTTTTTTGTTTTTAAGGGCTAAAAATAGCCGTTAAAGTGATAAGTTTTTGTACGTGCTAGTTGCTGGTTATCTCCCGCTTTAACTTGCATATTAACGAGGTTTGGGTATAGAATGCGCCCCAAAATAGCGACTAATTGGTTAATATGATCTGGGTTGATTACGCCATTCTTGGCATCATTGCACTGTCTACCATCATCGGTTTAATACGCGGCTTTGTTAAAGAAGCTATGTCATTAGCAGTATGGGCTTGCGCATTTATCATCTCTAGTTTGTTTTACCAATATTTAGCTTCCTTCCTAACAAGTATTTCTGAACCCCTTTTAAGAAATGCGGCGGCCATTGCCATACTCTTCTTTGCGACGCTACTGTTAGGCGGTTTACTAAACTACATTTTAGGTGAGCTTGTACAACGTACTGGTTTATCTGGCACCGATCGTGTTTTCGGCATTGTTTTTGGTGCGTTACGAGGCGTGTTGGTCGTGAGCGCGTTACTCTTCTTTCTTGATGCTTTTACTGGTGCACCAAACACGCACTGGTGGGGCAATTCTATTTTGATTCCAGAATTTGGCTTTGTTGTTGAATGGTTCTTTTCGTACCTAGAAAACAACTCGAGCTTTTTAAATTCAGTAAACCGTTAATCGGCGAGGATAAATTACATGTGTGGTATCGTTGGGATAGTCGGAACATCTCCTGTTAATCAGGCGATTTATGATGGCTTAACTGTTTTGCAGCACCGAGGTCAAGATGCCGCGGGCATCATTACCATTGAAAACAATACGTTTAGCTTGCGCAAAGCAAATGGCCTAGTAAAGGATGTGTTTCACACCCGCCATATGAAACGACTACAAGGCACAATTGGTATTGGCCACGTACGTTACCCTACTGCTGGCTCGTCAAGTTCATCTGAAGCGCAGCCGTTTTATGTTAATTCACCATTTGGTATTGCGCTTGCGCACAATGGTAATTTAACCAATGCTGAAACTCTAAAGCAGCAACTGTTCTCAGAAGCGCGTCGTCACGTTAATACAACGTCTGACTCAGAAATACTACTTAATATCATGGCACATGAGCTAAGTAAGTCTGACAAATTACATTTAGACGCTGAAGACATCTTCACTGCAGTAACCGAAGTAAACAACAAAGTAACCGGTGGCTACGCCGCTATTGCGATGATTATTGGCCACGGTGTTTTAGCATTTCGTGACCCAAATGGTATCCGTCCTTTGGTATTTGGTAAGCGTGAAACCCCTAAAGGCACTGAGTACATGTTTGCCTCAGAAAGCGTAGCATTAAAGCCAGACGGATTTGAATTTGTGCGTGACGTTGCACCAGGTGAAGCGATTTACGTAACTGAAGATGGCCAATTTCATTCACAAAGTTGTGCTGAAAAAGCCTCTTATGCGCCGTGTATTTTTGAGTTTGTTTATTTTGCTCGCCCTGATTCAACCATCGATCGAATGTCGGTTTACGCAACGCGTGTAAACATGGGTACTAAACTGGGTGAAAAAATTGCGCGTGAGTGGAGCGATAAAGACATTGATGTTGTTATCCCAATTCCTGAAACCTCATGCGATGTGGCGTTAGAAATTGCCCGCATGCTTGATTTACCTTACCGCCAAGGCTTTGTTAAAAACCGTTATATTGGTCGTACATTTATCATGCCTGGCCAAGAAATGCGTAAAAAGTCAGTGCGTCAAAAGCTAAATGCGATTGACCGTGAGTTTAAAGGTAAAAACGTTTTACTGGTTGATGATTCAATTGTACGCGGTACAACCTCGGCACAAATTGTAGAAATGGCCCGTGAAGCCGGAGCAAAAAATGTGTATTTTGCCTCAGCAGCACCAGAAATTCGTTTTCCTAATGTGTATGGTATTGATATGCCATCTGCCGCAGAGCTTATTGCGCATGGCCGCGAAGTTGAAGACATTAACCAAAGCATCAGTGCTGATGGCTTAATTTTTCAATCACTAAACGATTTAATTGCCGCTGTAAGCCAAGAAAACCCAGAAATTACTAAGTTTGAAACCTCTGTATTTGATGGGCAATACATTACCGGCGATATCGATCAAGATTACTTAAACCATATTGATCAATTGCGTAACGACTCGGCTAAAAGTAACCGCGAAAACGCCATGTCATCAGGCCTTGAAATACACAATCAAGATGCCAACGAAGCTGATTAATGTGTGATTAAACATAATCAGACATAAAAAAAAGGAGCTAATTAGCTCCTTTTTTGCGAAGGAAAGAAAGGGAACACTTCATATCAAACAACGTGGTTGATTAGGTAAACATTGGACTCACAATGCCGTTAGTCCAAAGTATTGCGGTTACAGCTAAAATTATTACCAATAAAATTAGCCCGCAGGTAACAACAGAGCTGGCATAAATAAAGCCGCGCTCTTGTGGAATATGCATTAGTATTGGCACGCCTGTATAAAGCAAGTACACCGAGTAGGCTAGGGCAATCATACCTACGCAAACAACAAACCACAGCTCAGGTAAAAAAGCGGCTAAGGCCGACATAAACACGGGTGTAGCAGTATAAGCGGCAAGTTCAAGCGTTTGTGTAAAGGTAGGTTTAGCACCAAATGTAACGGCCATCCAATGGGCTAAATAGGCCAGTGCAAACACACCGGCTATTAACGCACCATACATAGCCACGGCAATTAGCAGTGCGCTTTCATGTGTTAAAAATACTGGGTTGCCCGCACCAATACTCCAGCCTAAATACACCGATGAGTAATACCCCATAATCGATGGAAATAATGCAATAAGTAAAATATGCGACAGGCTATAAGTCAGGCTTTCGTGGCGGTTATCTATTGTTTGCCATTCTTCGAGTGGATGAGCATAAATGCCCCACAGGTGGTTCAGTATCATAGCGGTACTCCATAAAAGGAACGTATTACTGTTGGTTATAATTTAGCTTTAGTTAGTTTGTTTTTTATACAGTATCTATATTTATGGTTTAGTTCATATACAAAGTCAAGTTAACTGCTTATTAACATTTTAAAGAGGTTGTTTTAGCTCGTTTTATTCTTAGTTATTTTTCGTGTTAAAATGGCTTTTTATTATTTGAAGTAACGAGCAGCCCTGTGCCACATAGCGAACTTTTAGCCCCTATTAATAATTTTTTATTGTGCGAAACCCCAAATGAATGGGTTATTGAGGCAGTAAAAAAAGAAAATTTATCGATTATTTTAATCGATCACTTAATTTGTGAGTTAAAAGCAGCGCAAAGTGCAATGTTTTTAATTCGTAAGTACGCGGTAGATAAAGACAGCAGCGATGCATTACTTGAATGGCTAAAGCCCTTTGAAACACTTATTTATAAACGCGAAGGTAATTGGCGTGATTTAGCGGCTAAAAATAAACTTACAAAATCTATTATCCCAAAGTCTAACTCACCTTACGGGCAAGATTTAATAGATAAAATGGTGATGCTAATAAAAGAAGAATTACATCACTTTTATCAAGTGCTCGAAATAATGGACGAGTATGGAGTAGAGTACCGCAGTATTACACCGTGTCGTTACGCTAAAGGGATGCTACGTAACGTTAAAACGTTTGAGCCTAATGCATTAGTCGATAAACTAATTGTAGGTGCTTATATTGAGGCTCGCTCATGTGAGCGTTTTGCTGCACTTGCTCCACATGTTGATAAACGCTTAGGCGATTTTTATATTTCATTACTTCGCTCTGAGGCGCGCCATTATCAAGATTACTTAACACTGGCACAAGAAATTGCTGATTTTGATATTACTGAGCGAGTCGACTTTTTTGGTAAAATTGAGGCTGATTTGATCACTAGCCCTGATGAAGACTTTAAATTTCACAGTGGCGCTCCTGCACTAGTTACTAATTAAAGCAGTGTTATTTAGCTCTTCAAGCACACCGGTTAGTTAGGTGTGCTACTTCTTTCTATAAAGTCTATGAGCTCAAGCGCCGTGCTTTGAGAAAAGCCATGTTTTACTAATAGCTCTTTTGCGGTGCCATTGTATAAAATAGTAGAAAAGCCTTGTTCAAGCGCGTCTCTTTTTTGTTTTGCATCAGGGTCAGACTTTGGAAACATAACATGCAGTTGATGATGCTCTAAATCGGGCGAAATATATTCAACTTGTGGCGCGCCGGGTTCATTAAGCTTTTCGGTGTTTTTTAACCAGTATTCACCCACTTCTTTAGTGCCTGCTACTAAGTCTATTCGTCCTTTTTGAAGCATATATAAACTGTTAATTAACCCGCGAGTTGAGGTTACGGCCAGGCCATTACTTTCAGAAAAAACTTCACTTACTGCATAGCCAACGCCTTTACAAATACTGTATGGCTGTAAAGAGTCCATACTGCCGTCATAGTTTATTTGTCTGTCTTTGAGCTTAAATAGTCCAACGTATACGTTAGCAAGTGGGCGCGAGTAATAAAAAAGATCAGTACGCGACTTTGTATAAAAAGCGCCTAAAATTGCATCTTTTTTATTTATTTTGGTAAGCTCCAGCGCCCTGTTCCAGCTGGTAAACTCGATGTCGTTATTAATATTTTGATTAGCTAAGGCCGCTTTAGTTAAGGCAGTAACCCAGCCGTTATCAATTAAGCGCTCACCAATATAGGGTGGGGAGTTTTCGGCGACGAGCTGCCAATTTTCTGAGGCATACCCTTTGGAAAAAATGCAACAAAGCACCAAACAATAAATAGCTTTATACATATATCCTTATCCTATTACCAAAAAGTACTTAAATAATAGTCAGGATTTGAGATTATGCGAAGGGCGTATTAATGAGTTTTTGACCTTGCGGAGTAACCACTAAATATGAGCCTTGCGTATACCAATCACCAAGCACAGTGCGTGTTAGTGTTTGCTTACCTACAGAGTAAGTGTGTACGTTAGGGCGGTGGGTGTGGCCGTGTATCATGTTGCTTACATTATACTTGGCAAACATCGCTAGTACGGCGTCATCTACTACGTCTAAAATTTCTATGGGTTTGTCGGCTTGGCTTAATTTGCTTTTTTCTCTGGCATTGCGAGCAATTTTTTTTCTGTACCATAGTGGCATTGCTAACATTAATTTAGGCCACCACCAACCGCGACTTTTTTTACGAAACTTTTGATACTCAATATCTTGGGTACACATTTCATCACCGTGCAAAATAACAGTGGGAGTGCCATATAAATCTATAACCGTTTGCTCGTTTAGCAATACCATACCTGCGCGTTTAGCGTATTGCTCACGCATAATAAAATCGCGATTACCGTGTATAAAGTACACTGGTGTACCGCCATCTTTAACGGCTTTTAAATGCTTTGCTACCTCACTAGCCAATTCTGTTACGTAGTCATCCCCAACCCATACTTCAAAAAAATCACCTAAAATATACAGTGCATCTACGGGCTTACCAATAATGTGCGTATTTATAAAGCGATAAAAGGCCTCGCTAATATCTGGGCGGTTTTCACTTAGGTGTAAGTCTGCAATAAAGTAGGTTTGAGAAGTCATAGAGGCATCTAGTTAGGTTAAATAAAAGCGGGCGCATACATAATGTACCATGCCCGCTTAATTACTCAGTGTATGAGTAAACGTTTAGCTTACAGTAACGTTTTCGATGATTACATTTTCAAGCGGTACGTCTTGGTGAAAACCAGCGCTGCCTGTTGCTACACCTTTAATTTTATTTACTACGTCCATGCCTTCAACTACTTCAGCAAATACACAGTAACCCCAGCCTTGCGAAGTTTCGCTGCTGTGGTTTAAAAAGTCGTTGTCGTTAACGTTAATAAAAAATTGGGCTGTTGCTGAATGTGGATCAGGCGTACGCGCCATTGCTAATGTACCTACTTTATTAGATAGGCCATTATTTGCTTCGTTTTGAATTGGGTCGTTAACGTCTTTTTGTTCCATACCAGGTACAAATCCACCGCCTTGCACCATAAAGCCGTCAATTACGCGGTGAAAAATAGTGCCGTTGTAAAAACCTGAGTTTGCGTACTCTAAAAAGTTTTTAACTGTGTTTGGAGCTTCTTGCTCAAACATTTTAATGGTGATGCCACCAAAATTAGTGTGTAGAACAACCATGTGGTTTCCTATATCTGGTTTAATTAGTCGCGCTATTTTATCTTAGTTAACTAAGATAAACAAAGTGCTTGTTCAATATATCCAAAGCTGCCCAAGGTATATACTTGTGCGTTTTACAGGGGGTTAATATCGAGGCGGTATTTGGCCGTTGTGGTATTTTCTCTCAATATATAACCATGCACAGAGCAAGAGCCTGTTAAGCAATAAGCAGGGTGGTTTGAAACTGATTTTTACAGTGTTATTAATTTTAACAACAGAACCTCTATTACATACAATCAAGGCCTTGCCTAAATTGGTTTTAATTCCAACTTAAACACGCGCATTGAGGTGGTTTGGGTATAAAAAGCGCTAGAGCGGGGGCTTTTCAAGTGTTAACATAGCCAACTCAGCAAACAGTCAAGGACTAAAAGTAAATGGTACAAATATACAACACACTCACGCGACAAAAAGAGCAGTTTAAACCTATGGTCGAAGGCAAAATCGACATGTATGTGTGTGGTATCACCATTTATGATTTTTGTCATATCGGTCATGCGCGTACATTTGTCGGGTTTGATGTTATTGTCCGCTACCTTCGCCACCTTGGTTACGACTTAAAATACGTACGTAATATTACCGACGTAGATGATAAAATAATTAAACGCGCAAACGAAAATGGCGAGTCAATTAATGACCTAACTCTGCGTATGACCCAAGCCATGCACGAAGACTTTGATAGCCTAAACATGCTGCGCCCAGATATTGAACCTACGGTTACAAATCATATGGATGAAATTATCGAAATGGTTGAGCGCTTAATTGCAAAAGGCCATGCGTACGTAGCAAACGACGGTGACGTGCTTTTTGATGTTTCTACGTTTGAGCAGTACGGCGCACTATCGCAGCAAGATTTAAGTATGCTCCAAGCAGGCTCTCGCGTAGAGGTTGCACAGGATAAAGACGATCCGCTTGATTTTGTATTGTGGAAAAAAGCAAAAGCAGGCGAACCTTCATGGTCATCACCGTGGGGAGCAGGGCGTCCGGGTTGGCATATAGAATGTTCAGCAATGAGCTCAAAGCATTTAGGCGAGCATTTTGATATTCACGGTGGCGGCTCTGATTTACAGTTTCCGCATCACGAAAACGAAATTGCGCAATCATGCTGTGCAAACAATGGTAAGTATGTAAATACATGGATCCACACAGGCATGGTACAAGTAAATAAAGAAAAAATGTCTAAATCATTAGACAACTTTTTTACTGTGCGTGAGGTACTAAAAACATATGACGCTGAATCAGTTCGTTACTTTTTAATCTCAGGGCATTACCGTAGCCAGCTAAATTACTCGCAAGAGAATTTAGATCAAGCACGTTCATCGCTTGAACGTATTTACACAGCACTTCGTGGTGTTGAGCCAATAACGTGCGATATTGAAAACAATGAGTACGTGGCTAAATTTAGAAAAGCCATGAATGATGATTTTAATACACCAGAGGCGTTACCGGTTTTATTTGAACTGGCTAAAGAGCTAAACCGTGTTAAAGACACCGATACACAGCAAGCGGGTCAATTAGCATTTGTGCTACGCAGCATAGGCGAAGTGCTTGGTGTTGCCCAGCAAGCACCTGAATCGTTTTTGCAAGGCGGGCAAGATGATGATGAAGTGGCCACTATCGAAGCGCTGATTGTAAAACGTAATGAAGCGCGCGCAAACAAAGATTGGGCCGCTGCAGATGAAGCACGTGATGCACTTAATGCACTCGGTGTCGTGCTTGAAGACTCAGCAGGTAAAACAACATGGCGTAAAGCGTAAATGCGTTAAAGTAGCTTTTAAACTAAAAAGGGTTGCCAGTTGGCAACCCTTTTTTAATGCTAAGGCATTAAGTTAACTGTGGTATTTTTCACATGCTTCGAGGGTATTTTCAATTAAACTTGCTACAGTCATTGGGCCAACGCCACCCGGTACAGGGGTAATAAAATCAGCTTTTTGCTCTGCAACACTGTACTGAACATCGCCCACTAACTTGCCTGTATCTAAACGGTTAATACCTACATCAATCACAATCGCACCTTCTTTTACCCACTCACCAGGTATAAATTCAGGTTTACCTACGGCCACTACTAATAAGTCTGCGCGGCGCACATGGGTTTCTAAGTCTTGTGTAAATTTGTGACATACCGTTGTAGTACAACCGGCAAGTAATAACTCAAGCGACATAGGGCGACCAACAATATTAGAGGCACCAACAACTACCGCATGCATCCCTTTGTAACGCACACCCGTTGAATCTAATAAGGTAATAATCCCTTTGGGTGTACATGGGCGCAGCGCCGGCATACGTTGCGCTAAGCGGCCAATATTGTAAGGGTGAAAACCGTCTACATCTTTATGTGGTGTAATACGTTCTAAAATCTTTTCAGCATCTAGGCCTTCAGGTAGCGGTAGTTGCACTAAAATACCATCTACTTCGCCATCATTATTTAGCTCATCAATTAATGTTAGTAGTTCTTCTTCGCTGGTTTGCGCTGGTAAATCAAATGACTTTGAAATAAATCCTACTTCTTCACACGCTTTACGCTTAGAGCCAACGTAAACTTGGCTTGCAGGGTCAAGCCCTACCAGTACTACTGCTAAACCGGGTGCACGTAAACCGTTTGCAACGCGTTCGCTTACGCGCTCAGCCACTGCACTACGTACTTGTTTTGCGATTGCCTTACCATCAATGATGTTTGCCGTCATGGGGGACCTTTAATTGGGGTTAAATAAACTTCGATACTTATATTTTAAAAGCATCTGCATATAAAGAGGGGTGTATGCAAAAAATTAATTTTATTAATGCTTTTTTAATATGCAGGCTATTTTCGCAGAAAAGGCCCGAAGCGCCAAGTTGCTTTTAGGTTATAAACCGGTGTTTTCAAAAAAAGCGTCTAAATTTCAGCTTAGTTTTGCAATATTTAACCATTATGAACTAAAAATGACCGATTGATTTATTTTATGCAAAAAACGTTTGACCTCTCCCAGGCAAATCACTATTATGCACCCCGTTGTCAACGAGGTCACTCGCAGGCAATCGTAAGCATCGGCGATTAGCGCAGTTTGGTAGCGCACTTGGTTTGGGTCCAAGGGGTCGCAGGTTCAAATCCTGCATCGCCGACCACTTCTTTTATTTTTATAATAGAATAGCTTACAGGCAAACTATGAAGTTTTCGATGCGCCCGTAGCTCAGCTGGATAGAGCAACGCCCTTCTAAGGCGTTGGTCGAAGGTTCGAATCCTTCCGGGTGCGCCATTTGAAAACAAAGTAAATACCGTGGTGATTGTAGCTCAGTTGGTAGAGCCCCGGATTGTGATTCCGGTTGTCGTGGGTTCGAGCCCCATCAGTCACCCCAATTTACTTCGAGTATCGGCGATTAGCGCAGTTTGGTAGCGCACTTGGTTTGGGTCCAAGGGGTCGCAGGTTCAAATCCTGCATCGCCGACCACTTTCTCATAAGTGGTCTTAAATTCAACATTTAAGTATTCAACACGATTATCGGCGATTAGCGCAGTTTGGTAGCGCACTTGGTTTGGGTCCAAGGGGTCGCAGGTTCAAATCCTGCATCGCCGACCACTTTCTTAACCTTAAAGAAAGTAAACGAGTAATCACTCAGCAATAACTTCTATCTACTTCCTACTAAAATATCGCTTTAACGAACCAGTTAGTCTGTTTTTTACGCAGTTGGTCTCGATCGTAGCTAAACTAGTCCAAATAATTGCCCCCTACACTCGACTATCATAATTATTAGGTTATAATGCCGCGTCTATTGTTTAACATAGTGCCCGAAGGGCAGAGCAGCAATGGGATCTCATGGTAGTGACGGATGCTTTTTAGTGAAAAATCGCTTTAAAATTTATCAAGACTCATGAAGATTACTTTGTTTGTAAGGAAGGCGAACAGTCGCCAAAATTGAATATTGAGGTAAATCATGCAAGTTTCTGTTGAGACGACTCAAGGCCTTGAGCGCCGTCTGACCATCACCGTTCCTGCAGAGAACGTTGAGACCGAAGTAAAAAAACGCTTACAACAACTGTCAAAAACGCAGCGTATCGATGGCTTCCGTGCTGGTAAAGTACCAGTTTCAGTAATTAACAAGCGTTTTGGACCTGCGGTTCGTCAAGAAGTAGCTGGCGAAGTAATGCAGCGTAACTACATTGAAGCAATTGTTGCTGAAAAAATTAACCCTGCTGGCGCACCATCATTTGCACCTAAATCACTTGAAGCAGGTAAAGATTTAGAGTTTACTGCAACGTTTGAAGTATACCCTGAAGTTGAAGTTCAAGGTTTAGACAAAATTGCAGTAGAAAAACCAGCGGTAACAGTAACTGACGAAGACTTAGCAAACATGCTAGAAACACTTCGTAAGCAACACGCTTCTTGGGCTGATGTTGACGCAGCTGCTGGCGAAAACGACCGTGTAACAGTTGATTTCGTAGGTACTATTGACGGTGAAGAGTTTGAAGGCGGCAAAGCTGAAGACTTCCCACTTGAGCTTGGCCAAGGTCGTATGATCCCAGGTTTTGAAGACAACATCGTTGGTAAAAAAGCAGGCGAAGAAGTAGTTGCTGATGTAACTTTCCCTGAAGATTACCACGCTGAAAACCTGAAAGGTAAAGCGGCTCAATTCACTATCACAGTGAAAAAAGTTGAAGCACAAGAGCTACCTGAATTAAGCGAAGAGTTTGCAACTAAGTTCGGTGTTACCGAAGGCGGCGTAGACGCGCTTAAAGAAGAAGTTAAAAAGAACATGACACGTGAGCTAGACCAAGCGGTTAAAGCTAACGTGAAAGACCAAGCGATTAAAGGTCTTTTAGAAAACAACGAAATCGAAGTGCCTAAAGCACTTATTGATCAAGAAGTTGACGCATTACGTCAGCAAGCAGCTCAACGTTTTGGTGGCGACGCTAAAAACATGCCTGAGCTTCCAGCTGAATTGTTCCACGAGCAAGCTGTAACTCGCGTTAAAACTGGCCTATTACTAGGTGAAGTGATCAAAGCAAACGATATCAAAGTTGATGATGAAAAAGTTGAAGCATTAATTGCTACAGTTGCATCTGCTTACGAAGATCCAACTGAAGTAGTAGAATACTACAAAGCAAATGATCAACTTATGCAGCAAATGCGTAATGTTGCAATGGAAGAGCAAGCTGTTGAAGCTATTTTAGCTAAAGCAAACGTGTCTGACGTTGAAAAAGCATTTGATGACATCATGAATCCTCAGCAAGGTGCTTAATAAGTCATTGACTTAAGCGCTCGCTAACGATTAAATGGCTCGTGTTACTCTGTTTATGCAGTGTGCCCGGGCCATTTTAGTTTGTGCCCCATAATTTGCGAAAAATGATAACTATGCTTCCTTAGTAAGAAAAAGCATAAGCGCATAAGGAATTAAAAAAGTATGAACACTGGTATGACAGATCCCCTAAATGCATTAGTCCCTATGGTTGTTGAACAAACAGCTAAAGGTGAGCGCTCGTATGACATTTATTCGCGTCTATTAAAAGAGCGAATTATCTTTTTAACGGGCCAAGTTGAAGACAACATGGCAAACCTAATTTTAGCGCAAATGCTATTTTTAGAATCAGAGAACCCTGAAAAAGATATCTTTTTATATATTAATTCACCAGGTGGTTCGGTAACCGCTGGTATGGCAATTTACGATACAATGAACTTCATCAAACCAGATGTAAGTACAATTTGTGTTGGCCAAGCGGCAAGCATGGGCGCATTTTTGCTTACTGCTGGCGCTAAAGGTAAGCGTTTTTGTTTACCAAACTCACGTGTAATGATTCACCAACCGTTAGGTGGTTTCCAAGGTCAAGCATCTGACTTTGAAATACACGCAAAAGAAATTCTGTCTATTAAAGACAAACTTAACCGCTTAATGGCAGAGCATACAGGCCAGCCATTAGATGTTATTTCACGCGATACTGACCGTGATAACTTTATGAGTGCATCACAAGCTGTAGATTACGGCCTGGTTGACTCAGTGTTTACAAATCGCGAAAGCAAGTAAGCGTGTAGGCAAGCAAATAATTGCTTGCCACTTTGAGTTACTATGCGAAAACCAGTAAATTTTGGTATAGTTAAAAGCGAATTTGAAATAGTTGCCAACCTTATTTGGCAGCCAACGTATAAAAGAGGTAGCTGAATGTCTGACACTCCTACAGACGGCGACAAAAGTAATAAATTGTTATACTGCTCTTTTTGTGGCAAAAGCCAACACGAAGTGCGTAAATTAATTGCAGGTCCTTCAGTATACATTTGTGATGAATGTGTAGAGCTGTGTAACGATATTATCAGGGAAGAAATCAAAGACATTGCTCCTAAGCATAATTCGTCTGATAAACTACCTGTGCCAAAAGAAATTCGTAATCACTTAGATGACTACGTAATTGGTCAAGACCATGCTAAAAAAGTATTGTCTGTAGCGGTATACAATCACTACAAGCGCCTACGCAACCAATCTACAAAGCAAGAAGTAGAACTAGGTAAAAGTAACATTTTGCTTATTGGCCCTACAGGTAGTGGTAAAACATTACTGGCAGAAACACTTGCGCGTTTACTTGATGTACCGTTTACTATGGCAGATGCAACTACACTAACCGAAGCCGGTTATGTAGGTGAAGATGTAGAAAACATCATTCAAAAACTGCTACAAAAATGTGACTACGACGTAGAAAAAGCGCAACGTGGTATTGTTTACATTGATGAAATTGACAAAATTTCGCGTAAATCAGATAACCCATCTATTACACGTGACGTGTCGGGTGAGGGCGTACAACAAGCGCTGCTTAAACTAATTGAAGGCACGGTTGCCTCAGTACCACCACAAGGTGGTCGTAAGCACCCGCAGCAAGAGTTTTTACAGGTTGATACCTCTAAGATTTTATTTATCTGTGGTGGTGCATTTGCAGGCCTAGATAAAGTAATCGAACAGCGTAGCCATAAAAATACCGGAATTGGCTTTGGTGTTAACGTTAAAGAGTCAGCGTCGAGCCGTTCTTTAAGCGAAACATTTAAAGACGTAGAGCCAGAAGATTTAGTTAAGTACGGCTTAATTCCTGAGTTTATTGGTCGTTTACCTGTTGTTGCTACATTAACTGAGCTTGATGAAGCGGCACTTGTACAAATACTTAGTGAACCTAAAAACGCCATTACTAAACAGTTCTCTGTATTGTTTGGTATGGAAGACGTTGAATTAGAGTTCCGTGATGATGCACTAAGCGCTATTGCTCACAAAGCAATGGAGCGTAAAACAGGTGCTCGCGGACTTCGCTCAATTGTTGAAGGCGTACTCCTTGATACTATGTATGAGCTGCCATCAATGGATGATGTAAGCAAAGTGGTTATAGATGAAACCGTGATTAAAGGTGAATCTGACCCAATCTTGATTTATGAAAACAATAATCAAGATAAAGCTGCATCAGAGTAGTTTTTAAGCTATTTGTATAAAAAAAGGAGCCTTAGGCTCCTTTTTTTATAATTAATTTGAACGAGTTGGGGAAAATTGTTGAACTTTAATTAGATTATCCCCATATACTTGAGTAATCTTTTAAATAAATGAAGTGCGAAGAGAAACTATAATGACGCTTGAGAGAACCGATCGAGTCGAAATCCCAGTGTTAGCACTGCGCGATGTTGTGGTATATCCGCACATGGTGATCCCGCTTTTTGTAGGCCGTGAAAAATCAATAAAATGCCTCGAAGCGGCAATGGATAAAGACAAACAAATTTTCTTGGTTGCACAAAAAGATGCAACTGTAGACGAACCTGAGCAAGACGATATTTACCGTATCGGTACTATTGCTACTGTACTTCAGTTATTAAAGTTACCAGACGGTACAGTTAAAGTTTTAGTTGAAGGTACGCAGCGCGCACAAATTGAAGAATTTGTAGATAACGATGAGTTTTTTGTAGCGAATGCTCAGTTCATCGAATCTGATTCAGTGGATGAGCAAGAACAAGATATTTTCATCCGCAGCGCTGTTAGCCAGTTTGAAGGCTATGTAAAACTTAATAAAAAAATTCCACCTGAGGTATTAACCTCTGTTTCAGGTATTGATGAGCCAGCACGCCTTGCCGATACAATGGCAGCGCATATGCCATTAAAAGTGCCTGAAAAACAAAAAGTGTTAGAGATTTCAAGCGTTACAGAGCGCTTAGAATACTTAATGGCACTGATGGAAGGTGAAATAGACTTATTGCAAGTTGAGAAAAAAATTCGTACCCGCGTGAAAAAGCAGATGGAAAAGTCTCAGCGCGAGTACTACCTCAACGAGCAAATGAAAGCCATTCAAAAAGAACTTGGTGAGCTTGATGATGTACCTGACGAATTTGAAGCGCTTAAAAAGCGTATTGAAGAATCAGGTATGCCAGAAGAAGCGAAAGAAAAAGCATCAGCTGAGCTTAATAAGCTTAAAATGATGTCGCCAATGTCTGCAGAGGCCACTGTAGTGCGTTCATACATTGATACGTTAATTAACGTACCATGGAAAAAACGCTCGAAAGTGAAAAAAGACTTAGCAGGCGCGCAAAAAATTCTTGATAGCGATCACCACGGCTTAGATAAAGTTAAAGAACGCATAATTGAATACCTCGCGGTGCAACAACGTACTAATAAGCTCAAAGGGCCTATTTTATGTTTAGTAGGACCACCGGGTGTTGGTAAAACATCACTAGGGCAGTCTATTGCACGCTCTACGGGTCGTAAATATGTTCGTATGGCATTAGGTGGCGTACGTGACGAAGCTGAAATTCGTGGTCATCGTCGTACTTACATTGGCTCTATGCCAGGTAAGCTGATTCAAAACATGACAAAAGTGGGCGTTAAAAACCCATTATTCTTGTTAGATGAAATCGACAAAATGTCATCTGATATGCGCGGCGACCCAGCATCAGCACTATTAGAGGTGCTAGATCCGGAGCAAAACAGCCACTTTGCTGATCACTACTTAGAAGTAGACTACGATTTATCGGATGTAATGTTTGTAGCAACATCAAACAGCTTTAATATCCCTGGTCCATTATTGGACAGAATGGAAGTTATTCGCTTATCGGGTTACACCGAAGATGAAAAGCTAAACATTGCAAAAGAGCACTTAATTACTAAGCAAGTCAAACGCAATGGTTTAAAACCTTCTGAGCTAGTAATAGAAGACAGTGCAATTATTGGCATTATTCGTTACTACACGCGTGAAGCGGGCGTACGTAATTTAGAGCGCGAAGTATCTAAACTATGCCGTAAAGCCGTTAAAAATATCTTACTTGATAAAGAGACTAAAACAGTCACTATCAATCAAGATAACCTAGAAGAGTTTTTAGGTGTACAGCGCTACGACTACGGTAAAGCTGAAGACGGCGATCGCATTGGCCAGGTAACAGGCTTAGCGTGGACCGAAGTAGGCGGCGATTTACTGACCATTGAATGTGCTGCTGTGCCAGGTAAAGGCAAGCTAAGCTACACAGGCTCACTGGGCGATGTAATGCAAGAGTCGATACAAGCGGCCATGACGGTGGTTCGTAATCGTGCTGATACGTTCCGTATTAATAACGATTTTTACGAAAAACGCGACATTCATGTGCATGTACCAGAGGGTGCGACCCCTAAAGATGGTCCAAGCGCCGGTGCAGCAATGGTAACGGGTTTAGTATCGAGCTTAACAGGTAACCCCGTTAAAGCCGATGTAGCAATGACAGGTGAAATAACACTGCGCGGTGAAGTACTGCCTATTGGTGGTTTAAAAGAGAAACTACTTGCTGCACACCGTGGTGGAATTAAAACAGTCATCATTCCTAAAATTAACGAACGTGACTTAAAAGAGATCCCAGATAACGTACTGGCAGGCTTAGATGTTCACCCAGTTACATGGATTGATGAAGTATTAAAGTTAGCTTTAGTGCATCCTGTTGAGAGTTTTTCAGTCGAAACACCGAAAAACCAATAAAAAACCCAAAAAAAGTGCTTTAAAGGGCTTTTCAAATCTAATCGGTATGATAAGTTAAGCACTGGTTTTCGAGCCTAGCCCTTATGGGGCCTAGGCTTAAGAAAAATATAATCATGTGAGCATTAAAAGTTTGCTCTAAAATTTTCAAAAAAGTGATGTTAGTTTAAAAAACAATCGCTCTTGATAATAACAATGAAAGAGGATGATATTGTGAATAAATCTCAATTAATCGATCAAATCGCAGCTGACGCTGACATTTCTAAAGCGGCTGCAGGTCGTGCACTAGATTCATTCATCGAGTCTGTATCTGGAGCGCTTAAAGATGGCGATTCAGTTGCACTTGTAGGTTTTGGTACTTTCTCAGTACGCGAGCGTGCTGCTCGTTCAGGCCGTAACCCACAAACTGGTGAAACTATCCAAATCGCTGCGGCAAATATTCCTTCTTTCAAAGCCGGTAAAGCGCTGAAAGACGCAGTAAACTAATCACTGTTTAAATACAGATTAGTTATGGCGAGTGTATATAAACTTAATTATCCTAATCGATGAATTAAGTAACTTCACCGCCAGTTACTTCAAGTGAAAAAGCGTATCTGGTAAGATACGCTTTTTTTACATATGACAAGGTAAAATACCTTGATCAATAAGAGATAAACAAATGCTTGAGAAAATCAGAGAGGGCTCACAGGGTCCTGTAGCCAAAATAATTTTAGGCGCGGTGATTTTATCTTTTGCCTTAGCAGGGATCGGTAGTTACTTAGGTCAAACCCCAGAACAACCCGTTGCTGAAGTAAATGGAATTAAAATTAGCCAAACCGAATTTAATCGTGCTTATCAAAACGAACGTAGCCGTTTAGAGCAACAATTTGGCGAATACTTTGCACAAATCAGTGCAGATCCAAATTACATGGCGCAAATTCGTCAAGGTGTAATTGACCGCTTAGTACAACAAGAATTGCAATCACAATTAGCGGCAGATTTAGGCCTTCGCGTAAGCGACGACAGCGTACGTAAAACAATTTTAGAACTACCGTACTTTCAAATTGGTGAAAAATTCAATAACGACCGTTACCTACAAGTAATTCGTCAAATGAACTTTCAACCAGATGCTTTTCGTGAGTACTTACGTAAAGACATGACACGCAGCCAATTAGTGTCTGCGGTTGCTGGTACTGAGTTTGCACTTGAAAACGAGCTTAAACGCGCTGCAGCCCTGCAGCAGCAAACGCGTAGCATAGACTACCTTGTGTTAAGCAAAGAAGCGTTACAAGCAAACGTAGACGTATCTGAGCAAGAAATTGCTGATTACTACGAGCTAAACGCATCACAATTTTTATCGCCAGAGCGTGTATCGGTTGATTACATTGAGCTTAAAGCACAAGATATCACCGTAGAGTCGCTAACAGAAGACGACGTAAAAGCGTATTATGAGCAAAATAAAGCACAATACATCGAGCCTGAAAAACGCCGTGTATCGCACATTTTAATTGATAACAGCGAAGATGATGATGCCGCGCTTGAAAAAGCCAACGCATTACATGAGCAGTTAGAGCAAGGTGCTGATTTTGCACAGCTTGCAGAGTCATCATCTGATGATGTTGTGAGTGGCGAAATGGGCGGCGACCTAGAGTGGATTGAGCGCGATGTAATGGACCCAGCTTTTGAAGATGCTGCATTTGCGCTTCAAAACAAAGGTGATATTTCAGAAGTTGTAGCATCAGAGTTTGGTTATCACATTATTAAACTTACTGACTTACAGCCAGAGCAAGTGAAAGCGTATGACGACGTAAAAGCCGACTTACGTGCAGAGCTTGAGCAAACTGAAAAAGTAGATGCGTTTTACGAAAAGCAAACAGAAATGGGTGCCTTAGCATTTGAGATTTCTGACCGTTTAGACGATGCAGCAGAAGTGGCAGACGTTGAAGTTAAAACCACGCCACTTGTTGCACGTAATGCATTGCCAGAGCCACTTAATACACCTGCGGTAATTTCACAGTTGTTCTCAGTAGAATTACTTGAAGATAAAGTAAACTCAGAAGTGATTGAGCTAGGTGATGAGCACGTTATTGTAGTACGTGTAAATAAATACGAGCCATCTGCAACTAAACCGCTTGCGCAAGTGAGTGAGCAAATCAAAACACGTTTAGTTAATGAAAAAGCATCAACACTTGCTAAAGAAAAAGCACGTGAGTTATTTGCACAAGTCCAAGCAGGTAAAACGCTAAGCGATGTGGCCAGTGAGCAAAACCTAACGGTACGTGAAGAAGCGAGCTTAACGCGTCAAAGCTACACGGTTTCGCCTGCTATTGTAACGCAAGCGTTTAAAATGCCTCGTCCTAATGATGCACCAAGCACAGATGTGGTTGATTTAAACAACGGCGATGCGGCAATTGTTGCACTTAAATCGGTAAGCGATGCGCAAGTAACCGCAAATATCGACCCGCAAGTACAGCAAAATATTACTATGGCGCAAGCTAACAAAAACTACTTAGCGTTTATTGAGTCTTTAAAGGCTAAAGCTGAGCTAAACCTACCTGTGGTAGAGCAAGCAGCAGAATAATCGCGACGCATTAAAAAAGGCGCGTTACTTTATAAGTAACGCGCCTTTTTTATAACTTCAATGTGCTTAGTAAAATGATTAGGCAGTATTGCTTATAAATATAAGCTTAGTATTAACAGCAAATTAGGCGTTGTGTTACTTTTGATTGCGGATTTTGAAACACCTCTTCGGTACGCCCATATTCTACTACCTCACCTTTTTCAAGCACCACTAGTTGATCGCTGATATGGCGCACTAAACTTAAATGGTGCGTAATGAGTACATAAGTTAGACCGGTTTCTTTTTGCAGCTTAAGTAATAAGTTAACTGTTTGCGCACGGACGGAGGGATCTAAAGCCGATAGCGCTTCATCAAGCACCACCACTTTAGGGTCTAAAATGAGCGCCCGCGCCAACGCTACACGCTGCAATTGGCCTACACTAAACATGTGAGGGTAATAATGTTGATGATCGATTAGCAGTCCCACTTTGGAAAGCGTGGCATCTATTTTTTCTTGGCGAGCTAGTTGGTCTGAATCGGTATTATACTGCAAGCAATCATCTAGCATATCACCTATGGTGAGACCTGGGTTGAGCGAGGCAGCGGAGTCTTGGAATATCATGCGGATATGTCGACATTGATCATCGCGCACGCCGTCATCTTCAATAATGTTACTTTCTAATAAAATTTGCCCACTGTCAGCGCTATCGGCCCCTGCGAGTAATTTAGCGAGTGTACTTTTACCCGCACCGGTTTCACCGATTACTGCGATTGTTTCGCCTTTGCCCACACAAAAAGAGATATTTTTTAGTACCTCAAATTTTTTGCGGCTAAATAAACCGGCACGTATGTTAAAGGTTTTACAAAGCGCTTGTACTTTTAATACCGGTTGCATTACTTCATCTCCTTAATAAGCGGAAAATGACACGCATAGCTGTGCCCATGGTGCTTAGTAAGTGCAGGGGTAATTACACATTCTTTTTGTGCTTGAGGGCAGCGTGGGCCTAATCGACAACCTATAGGTAAATGTTGCAAAGTAGGGATAGTGCCTTTAAGTGCATAAAAGGGTTCTTTGTGTGCTAAGCCTTGCTCATAATTGGGTAAGCTTTTTAATAACGCTTGCGTGTAAGGGTGGCGAGGCTGGCGAAAAATACGTTGTGTAGGGCCGGCTTCAACCATTTGCCCACAATATAAAACATGAATACCGTGCGACCAGTCGGCTATTTCTTCAAGCTCATGAGAAATCATCAAAATAGACATATTTTTTAATTGATTTAAGCTTTTTAGCAACCTAAATACCTGTGCACGGGTGGTGCTTTCAAGCGCTGTAGTCGGCTCATCAGCAATTAGTAGCTTAGGAGTGCGCGCTATGGCCATGGCAATCATGACCTTTTGGCACACGCCTTCTGAGAGCTCGTGCGGGTAACTATCAAGCACAGCATCGTGGTTTTTAATACCCACTTTATGGATAAGTGCTTTTACGCGGTCTTTACGTTCTCTATTGCGCTTTAAAAAAAAGCCTTTAGTGGATGTTTCAGGCAGTGTTTCGGCTATTTGGTCAAATATTTTAGCGGTTGGGTCAAGGCAGCGGCTAGGGTCTTGGTAAATCATCGCAATGTCTTGGCTGACTGTTTTTCTTCGTTGCTCTGGGGTTAAGCGCATTAAATCAACACCGCGCCAATGCATTCTATCGGCTGTTATATGCCAGCGTTCGTTAAGTACCCCAACAATGGCTTTGGCTATTAAGCTTTTACCTGAGCCCGACTCACCCACCAAGCCATGTACTTCGCCTTCTTTTAGGCTAAAGCTGACTCTGTCTACAGCGCGAATCACCGTTTCAGAGGTACGCAGCTCTATGGTTAAATTTCTAACGTCGAGTAATTGCATTTAATCAGCCTTACGTGCTTTAAGCACTTTTCGTAGGCCATCACCTACTAAATTGGTAGACAAAACCGCTAAAAATAATAATACACCCGGTAGCGCAACGGTCCAAGGTGCTAAATATATAAGGCCTAAATTCTCAGCCAGTATGGCGCCCCATTCGGTTGTAGGGGGCTGTGCACCAAGTTTTAAAAAGCCTAAGGCAGCAATATCTAAAATAGCAGTAGAAAGCGCGGTGGTAAAAATAACCACAATGTGCTCATAAATATTAGGAAAAATACCCCGCGACAAAATATGCCAGTTAGAGGCACCATCAAGCTTAAAAGCGGTAATGTAGTCTTTACTTAGCTCATCAACAATTAAATTACGAATAGAGTGAATAAATTGCGGTAATAACGCCAGTATAATGGCCCACACTGTATTCATTAAGCCCGGCCCAAGCACTGCAATAATAATAATCGCCAATAGCAAAGACGGAATAGAGAGCGTGATATCAAGCAAGTGATTTAAAAAGCTTGAACGAAGGCCGCGGCTAATGCCGGCAAAAGTGCCAACAAGCACACCAATAATGGTGGTAATAAATGCAGCCACCACCGATAAGCCAAACGTGTAGGTTGCGCCATTCATTAAGCGCGAGAGTACATCGCGTCCTAAATCATCGGTGCCCAAAATAAAGCGCACATCACCCATTTCTCGCCATGATGGCGGTATAAGTAAAGCATCGCTATGTTGCTGGTTAACTCCATACGGCGCTAAAAAGGGCGCACTGGCGGCCAATAGCGCAAACGCCATAAAAATCCATAATCCCACCAAGGCGGGGTGATTGTTTTTAAATTTGCGCCAAAAACGCGCCAGCGGCGATTTATTCGACTCTTCAGAAAATAATTTAAACTTTACCATGTGCCTGATTCCGCGAAATTGGGTCGAACAGAGTATATGTAAGCTCGGCAACAATAGTGGCAATAATAACAAACATAGACACCGCCATTAAACCGCCTTGAATAGCAGGGTAGTCTCGTTGGTAAATACTATCGATTAGCCAACGGCCAATACCCGGCCAAGAAAAAATAACTTCGGTTATCATGGCAAGCGTAATAAGCGTACTAAATTGCAGCCCTATTTGTTTTATTACCGGCAATAGCGCATTGCGCAGCGCATGATGCATGATTAATTGGCGGCGATTAAGGCCTTTTGCCCTGGCTGTTTTTATAAAGCTTTGATCCATTACTTTAAGCATAGAGTCGCGGGTAAAGCGCACTAAAACAGTGGTAGGAAACATGGCCAGTACTATGGTCGGCAATGTTAAGTGATGCAGTGCATCTATAAATGCTTCACCTTTGTACGGGAAGCCTGCGAGCATAATATCGATTAATATAAACCCGGTATTAGGCGGTATTTCAAATAGTAACCCCATTCTACCCGACATAGGAAACCAGCCCAGCTTGAGCGAAAAAATCATAATAAGTAACAGCGCTAACCAAAAAACCGGAATAGAGTAACCAATCATGGTGGTAGAGCTAATTAATTTATCTGGCCAACGGCGTGTGTATGCTGAAGCCAAAATGCCCGCTGGTACACCTACCACAACCGATACAATAAGCGCATAAACACACAGTTCTAAAGTTGCTGGAATTAAATCTAAAATGTGCTGAAAAACGTTATCTCCCGAGGCAAACGACACGCCCCAATCACCTTGAAATATACGCCCTAAAAACGCTAAATACTGCATAACGTAGTTGCTGTCATACATGTATTTATCTTCAAGCTCACTGTGCTGAGAAAAATTACCGCTAGGAATGCCACTTAGGTTGCTAAGCGGATCCCCTGGGAACAAGTAGCTAAGCGAAAAGGTAAATATGCTTAGCATTAAAATCATAAACAAAAATAAGCCAAGGCGGCGTAATATATAGTCAAGTATCATTATTTTTTCCTCGCATTTGCGAGTGAAATCGCCCCAAATGGGCCAAGGGTTATCCCTTCTACATCGGCACTATTTGCTTGAAAACGCATACCATGAGCAATAGGCACTAACGGGAGCTGATCAACAATGAGCGCTTGAACCTGATCGTAATACTGCTTGCGTAAGCTTAAATCGGTGGTGTCGAGCGCTTGGGTAAGCAATAAGTCAAACTGTGGGTTACACCAATTGGCTGGGTTTTTACCGCTAAAAGTGGCGGTGCAGCTTAGCAATGGGCTAAAAAAGTTATCTGGATCGGGGGTATCGGCAGCCCAGCCGAGTAATACGCTATCGTGGCGGTGCTCACCTATACGCTGAATAAAAGTATTCCACTCGTATTCAACAATACTTACATTAACACCTATTTTGCGTAAATCGCTTTGCATCAGCTCAGCCATTTTGCGGGCATTAGGATTGTATATTCGACTCACCGGCATTGCCCAAATGGTCATATCAAAGCCATTAGGTAACCCCGCTTCTATGAGTAGTTTTTTAGCTAGCTCTGGGTCAAACATAGGCATGTTTTCTTGTGGTTCAAAGCCCCACGAAGTCGGCGGTAAAATAGATTGCGCGCGTATACCATTACCGTAATAAACGGCTTGCATTATTTTGTCTATATCAATTGCATGCGCAAGGGCTCTGCGCACTCTAATGTCATCAAAAGGGGCGCGCTCAGTATTAAAGGCCCAATAACCAATATTTAAATTGGTTTCTTTTTCAACGTTTATATCGTCTCGTTGCGCTAAAATACTCAGTTGTGCGCTACTTGGGTGTGAGGTTACATCGCACTCTTTAGTGAGCATTTTTGCTATGCGTGTAGTGCCGTTTGTCGTAATGTCGTATACCAGCTGTTCAAGGGCAACATCGTGCTTCCAATAAAGGGGGTTGCGGTAAAAGCGCACTAAGTGATCGCGTCGGTACTCTTTATAAATGTAGGGGCCTGTGCCAATAGGGTACTGATCGAATAAATTAGTTTGATCTCGCGCTTTTAATTGCATTGCGTATTCTTGCGACAGCACCACGGCAAAGTCGGTGGCCATGTTCGTTAAAAAACTGCTTTCTGGGTGAAATAGCTCAAAGCGCACTTGATAGTCAGACACGCGTACAATTTTACGAATAAGCTGATCGAGCCCCACACTTTGAAAATACGGGTAGTTTGCATCGCCTACAAAATGGTACGGGTTGTAAACGTCAAATAATCGGCTAAAGGTAAAAATAACATCATCAGCGTTAAAATCGCGAGTAGGGGTAAAGTACGAGGTAGAATGAAATTTTACGCCTTTACGCAGCGTAAAGGTGACCGACTTTCCATCGTTGCTAATTTTCCAATCGGTTGCCAGCTCACTTTTAAAATCTGCAGTAACGGGGTCAATACTAATTAAACGGTCAAATAACTGATTAGCAATAATATCAATAGTTGAGCCAGTGGTTGTTACTTGCGGATTAAACGACACAGGGTTCGCTTCGGCGCAATAAACGAGGCCTTGGTTTTTCTCTTCTATTATTTCTTCTTTACTATCAAAGCAGCCTGTTAAGGTGCTGGCTAGTAAAACAAGTAGTATTTTATGCACTCGCATAACCTCTAACTATTTATCTTCTAATAAATTGTATTTTTTAAGATAACCACGTAATTGATGATACGTTAAACCGAGTACTTCTGCAGTTTTCTTTTGATTAAATTGGCTATGCTCAAGGGCTTTATTAATCATATTTATTTCAAATTCGTTAGAGCGCTCTTTTAAGCTACACGGAAATTCAATTGGGGCGCTAAGCTCGTTACTAACCTCGCTAACAGGTGTGGCTAGTGTTGTAGGCTCAGCTGGGGCAGGCGGTGTTGCAATAGGAGCTTTAATGCGTGCTTTGGGTCTAAAACGGCTTTCAAACGGGTCTAAAATAATCTGGTGAACGGGGATATGCTCATTACCATGACGATACAAGCTTCGCTCAACTACATTTTTAAGCTCGCGTATATTACCCGGCCAATCGTAATTTAGCAGGGCTTCGGTGGCGCTGCGGGTAAAGCCACTAAATAACTCCCACTCTAAATCGCGTGCCATATTCATCGCAAATTGCTCAGCGAGTAGCATAATATCGTCTTGACGTTCGCGCAGTGGTGGCAGGGTAATTACATCAAAGGCTAAGCGGTCAAGTAAGTCACTTCTAAATTCGCCCTGTTCAGCAAGGTGGGGTAAATCTTCGTTGGTGGCACACACTAAACGAGTATCTACCTTTACGGTGTGTTTACCACCAACCCGCTCAAATTCACCGTATTCTATAACGCGCAGAAGCTTTTCTTGTACCATGGCCGATGTATTAGCCAGCTCATCTAAAAATAAGGTACCGCTGTTAGCGCGCTCAAAGCGACCTTCGTGACGTTTACTTGCCCCGGTAAAAGCACCGCTTTCATGACCAAATAATTCGCTTTCGAGGAGGTTTTCGTTAAGGGCTGCACAGTTAAGCTTTACGTAGTTTTGATCCCAACGCTTTGATAAAAAATGTAAACGGGCGGCTATAAGCTCTTTACCGGTTCCTCGCTCGCCAATAATAAGCACTGGCTTATCTAAATTAGCTAACTGCGATACCTGATCAAGTACAGCTAAAAAGCTATCAGATTGGCCGAGTAAATTATCCTGTTGGCGATATTGGCTCATTTTTCCTAACTCTTGGTCATTTTTGCTAACAGTTAGTGTATTTCATAATCAGGGATAACTAAAGGAATTTGTATATTTAGTTTAACTTAATGAAAATAAAGTGTATTTTAGATTTTAAAAAGTTGGCAAGCATATTGATACTAGTTACAGCAGACCAACTAAGTTTATATTACAGAGGTAAATGTTATGGGAATTTTTTCACGTTTTGCAGACATTGTTAATTCTAATATCAATGCCATTTTAGATAAAGCAGAAGACCCAGAAAAAATGGTTCGTCTTATTATCCAAGAGATGGAAGACACATTGGTAGAGGTGCGCTCTACGTCAGCTAAAACACTGGCTGAGAAAAAAGAATTAGTACGTCGTGTAGACACACTAAAAGCACAAGTAAGTGATTGGCAAGACAAAGCAGAGCTTGCACTAAGTAAAGACCGCGACGATTTAGCGCGTTCAGCATTACTAGAAAAGCAAAAATCGGCAGAAGCAGTCGCAGCAGTAGAGTCTGAGCTTGAGCATGTAGAGTCTCATATTGAGAAACTTCAGCAAGAAGTCACCACTCTACAAGAAAAGCTAGCCGATGCTAAAGCACGTCAAAAGGCAATTATTTTACGTCAACGTTCGGCTGAGTCGCGCCTTGAAGTGAAAAAAGCCCTTGATAGCTCTAAAGTAGAAGATGCACTTAATCGCTTTGAGCGCTACGAAACTAAAATTGATGGACTAGAATCTCAAATAGAGTCTTACGATTTAGGTAAAAAGTCGCTTGCAGATGAAATTGCCGACCTACAAAAAAATGAAAAGATAGATGATGAGCTTGCCGAACTTAAAAAGAAGCTAGCTGATAAATAACTTATAAAGGGGTACTTAAAGTGCCCCACTGCTTAAAACATCGATTACGGATTGTCAGGAGAGGATTATGTTTGATCCAGAGATACTAATTGCACCATTTATCTTGTTCATGATTTTTGTTGCGCCACTGTGGTTAATTTTGCACTACCGTAGCAAAAAGCAAGTGAGCCAAGGGTTAAGTGAGCATGAACATCGCCAGTTATTGGAACTTGCCCACAAGGCCGAAAAAATGGCTGATAGAGTAGAAACCCTTGAAGCATTACTCGATCAAGAGTCACCACAATGGAGACGCAAAGTATGAGTGCCAAACGCGAATTATTAAGAGACCCACAGCGCGGTAAAATCGCCGGTGTATGTGCGGGATTAAGTGACTACTTTAATATGGAGTTATGGTTAGTTCGCATTATTTTTGTTAGTGCGGTACTGCTAACGGGTGGCCCATTATTTGTGGTAGCGTATATTGCAGCGTGGTTTATTTTAGATAAAAAAGACCCCACAACTATACATACTAGTAGCTCAACTAAAACTGACGATCCGCTAGAAGTTAAATTTAAAGTATGGCAAAAAGGCGAGCCACCGCGCCGCGCATTGCAAGACTTAAAAGAGCGTTTAACGCGAATAGACACGCGTCTTCAAGATATGGAGCGCCATGTTACTTCAAGCGAGTTTACGGTTAGCCGTGAAATCAACAAACTTTAAAGGATTTAATAGCACTTTGTTCGGTGATTAACAGCATCAATGAAGTGCTAGCCCATTATGAGTAGCACTTCATTTGCCAAAAAAACCTTTAAAAGTATTAAAGGTTCAGCCCAAAAAGCCCTTCATCGCAGTTTAGATCAACACGTAAAATTGGCCGTAACCGGCCTAAGTGGCAGTGGTAAAACCGCGTTTATTACCGCACTTGTTAAGCACCTTACAACACAAAGCGATGATAAAAACTTACCGTTTTTTGATGTAATGCGAGAGCACCGCCATATAGCCACTAAAGTGGTGCCGCAAGAGGCGTTAAAAGTTCCTACGTTTGACTATCCGCGCGCGCTTAATGCCTTGCTCCCAACTGATGGGATGCCTACATGGCCTGCATCAACTGAGCGTATTAACACCCTGCGTTTAGCAATTAAATACCAAAGCGCATCTGGGTTGCGTGGGCATTTTTCGCCGCAATCTACGCTGTATTTAGACATTATCGACTACCCTGGTGAGTGGCTACTTGATTTACCCATGCTTGAGCAAAGCTATAGTCAATGGTGCGAGCAACAATACCCGCTGTTACTACAGCACCCACGTGTGAATACCTCTACAGAATTTTTAAACGCGTTTGAACAGCTTGATTTAAATGCGCCTGTAGATGAAGGCTTGCTTGCACACATTGCGGCGCTTTATCAAAGTATGCTGGTGGGCCTTAAAAAAGATACTAAGCTTGCCATGTTACAACCTGGGCGCATGCTAATGCCTGGCGACTTACAAGGTGCGCCGCTTTTGTTGTTTTTTCCGGTAAATGCGCAGCATATAAAAAGTGATGAGGTAGTGCCCGGCTCTAACTTAGCGCATTTAATTAAACGCTTTAACGCCTATGTAAAAGAGGTGGTTAAGCCATTTTATAATGAGCACTTTAAACACTTTGACCGCCAAATTGTGTTGGTAGATGTACTCAGCGCTTTAAACGAAGGCCACGAAACACTCCAAGAGCAAAGTAGTGTAATAAACCAATTACTCGCACATTTTAATTATGGCGAGTCGGGCTTTTTTAAGCGTTTATTTAAACCCAACATAGATAAAATACTATTTGCTGCAAATAAGTCAGATCACATAAGTGCAAAGCATCATAAAGATTTAGCACTACTACTTGACTCGCTAGTGCATGAGCAAAGTAATCACTTAAAGTTTGATGGCGTACAAATAGAAACCATGGCAATGTCGTCAATTGCAGCAACGCAGCCGCGCCAAGTGGCCGATAAAGGCCAAACGCTTGATTGTATTTATGGTAAACCATTAAACGAGCAAGATTGGCTTACTTATTTACCCCCACAGCCACCAAAGCGCATGCTTAATAAAAATGAGTGGCCAGCGCAGGGCTTTGAGTTTTTATCGTTTGCGCCTATGCCAAACCCCGATAAGCAACTTAAGCATATTCGCCTTGATCATGTGATGCAGTACTTGTTAGGAGACAAATTATCATGAACGACACACAGCAAACTTTCCAAGCAGGTAGGCGAATTGATAGCCAAGCTGATGAGCAGGTTGAGGCGACGCTTGCTCCTGCAAAAATAATTACCCAGGGTCAAAGTGAATACATTGAAGAGCCTGAAGATGAACTTCTTGATGAAGAAATAGACCTAGAGCCGGTATATAAAAAGTCTAAATGGCAAACGCTGAAAGGGGTGTTTGCTGTAAGCTTTTTAGTGCTCGTGCTACTTGAGTTTGCTTATTCGTTAGTGTTTGCGTTTCAGCAGTCGGTCATTTTAGGCGGCGTGTATTTAACGGCGGTAGTAAGCGGTGTGTTGCTAATTGGGCGCATGCTATGGCGCGAATACAGAATGCTGCGCAGTTTAAAGCGTAATCAGTTACACCGCCAAGAAGCCGACAGACTCTTAAATAGTGAGCAAGTAGGTGGCGCATTACCCTGGCTTGAAAAACTAAACAAGCACCAACAACTAGACAACTTCGAAGCGTTTAAAAACCAAGTGGCTACCCATCATAGCGATAAAGAAATAATGACCCTTTACGCAAATAGCTTGCTTATAACGCAAGACACGCAAGCTAAAAAGCTTATAAACCGCTTTGCGACAGAGTCAGCGTTGCTTGTTGCCCTAAGCCCCCTTGCGCTGGTGGACATGATGGCGGTGCTTTGGCGCGGTACTAAGTTAATAGAGCAAATTGGTAAAATTTATGGCATTGGTTTTGGTTACGCAAGCCGCATTAAGCTCTACCGTATGCTTATAAAGCAAGTTATGTTTGTAGGCAGTGCTGAACTTGTATCTGATTTAGCAGCCACAGCACTCAGTGCTGAGCTTTTAGGTAAGCTTTCGGGGCGTGCAGCGCAAGGTGTAAGCGCCGGTATTTTTACAGCACGTATTGGTTACAAAGCAATGGAGCTTAGCCGCCCATTACCAAGGCTTGAAAACAAACGCAGCTTGTTAAAAGGCACAGTGCAAAGTATTGCCAGCAAAATTATGAACCGTAAAAAGGCCGAGCCAACGACCTAAAGTAGCAGTGGCAATATTTGTGTACAAAACCGCACTGAGCGGTTTTTGCACAAATAGCCATCTGAGCATCCGGCATGCTTGTGATTTAAACTGCGGTGCGTTTTATTTATGTAATTGACACACATAATAAAAACGAGATCACACAATGAGCAAGCAGCATATTAATACCCAATGTATTCATGGCCCGCAAAAAGCAAACGATCCGCACGGCGCACTCACGTCGCCTTTGTATCAAACCTCTACCTTTCATTTTGAAAATGCAGCACAAGGTGCCGCGCGTTTTGCAGGCGATGAGCTCGGTTATATTTACACCCGCCTAGGTAACCCAACCACCACCGAACTTGAGCAAAAAGTAGCACAGTTAGAGGGCTGCGAAGCTGCTGCTGCTACCGCTACAGGTATGGGGGCTGTCTCGGCGTCGGTATTAAGCTTTTTATCGCAGGGCGATCATTTAATTGCATCAAGTGCATTGTATGGATGTACTTTTGCGTTTTTTGCTCACATGTTACCGCGCTGGGGAATTGAAGTAACTTTTGTTGATATGACCAACGAAGGCGAGCTTCGCGCTGCTATAAAACCTAATTCAAAAATGATATTTGTAGAAACGCCAATCAACCCCACAATGGCAGTCATTGATTTAGCCTTAATTGGCGCGTTCGCTAAGCAACATAATTTAATTAGTGTGGTCGACAACACCTTTTTAACGCCACTGCTGCAATCACCTAAGCAGTACGGCATAGATATTATTGTACACAGTGCCACTAAGTACTTAAACGGCCATGGCGATGTAGTAGCGGGGCTTGTGTGTGGAACGCATGAGCACATTACCTTAATAAAAATGACGGTACTTAAAGATATTGGTGCCACCATAAGCCCGCACGACGCATGGCTTATTAATCGCGGATTAAAAACTTTAGCTATACGCATGGAGCGCCATTGCCAAAGCGCGCAATCGGTTGCCGAATATTTAGAGACGCACCCACAGGTTAATATTGTTTATTACCCTGGACTTAAATCGCACCCCGGCAACAAATATATAGGCAAGCAAATGAAAGCCGCAGGCGGCGTTATTGCATTTGAAATTAAAGGCAGCCTTGCTCAAGGAGCGCAGTTTATAGATAGCATGAAGCTTTGCACACTTGCTGTAAGTTTAGGTGATGCCGAAACGCTTATTCAGCACCCTGCATCAATGACGCATTCTCCTTACACACCCGAGGAGCGAGCAGCCGCAGGCATAAGTGATGGCTTAATAAGACTCTCTGTAGGGCTTGAAGATGTTAACGATATTATTGACGACTTAAACCAAGCTTTTACATTAATTTGTTAGGTGTATTTATTTCTGTACAGATAAATTTACCCTTAACGCCTTCATTTTATTGGTTGTATAATATTAATGCCGGTGGTGTAATTTTATATGTACACTTTAGGGGATCGTGCTAAATGTAGATATCCGCCTAACTATTAAACTTTTCTTCACTTTTGCATAGTATGGCAGCATTAGATATTCACTAATCTTGAGTATCACACTGACACACATTTAGGGCTTAACCCCAAGAAGGTTATTATGGCTAAAGCAAGTAAATACACCTCTAAAACACCCGATGAAAACGGTGTTATTCATTGGAGCGAAGAAGAAAACAAAATTTGGTCTGAGCTTGTTACGCGCCAACTTGCGTGCATAGAAGGCAAAGCTTGTGATGAGTACATGGATGGGCTTAAAAAAATAAACCTACCACACGATCGTATTCCGCAGTTAAGCGAACTTAACGAAGTGCTTCTTGCCACCACCGGTTGGCAAGTAGCGCCTGTACCTGCGCTTATCGATTTTGATGAATTTTTTAGGTTATTGGCAAACAAACAATTTCCGGTAGCGACGTTTATTCGTAGTCGAGAAGAGTTTGACTACCTGCAAGAGCCTGACATTTTCCATGAAATATTTGGCCACTGCGCTATGCTAACAAACCCTGACTTTGCCGAATTCACACACAAATACGGCCAGCTAGGGTATGCAGCGCAGAAAAAAGATCGTGTATACCTTGCACGTATGTATTGGTTTACGGTTGAGTTTGGTTTAATGCAAGCCGAAAACGGCCTGCGTATATATGGCGGTGGTATATTATCAAGCCCAGGTGAAACCCAGTACGTGTATTCAGATACACCAGAGATAACGCCTATGAGCGTAATTGATGTGCTGCGTACGCCGTACCGCATTGATATTATGCAACCACAGTACTACACCATAAATTCGATTCATGATCTGTTTGATATATCGCAAATGGATATTATGACTTTGGTTGAGCAAGCTAAAGCGCTTGGTTTGCACGACCCAAAATTTCCACCTAAAGAAAAATTAGCCGGTTAACTTTAATTTAAAAAGAAACGCTAAAGTAAGGATTTAAAATGTCTTCATTAAGTGAACAAAAATGCGAAGCCTGTCACGTAGATGCGCCAAAGGTATCTGAGGAAGAGCTTGCCCAACTTATTACAAAAATTCCAGACTGGGTACCAGAGGTACGCGACGGCATTATGCAACTTGAGCGTGTTTATAAGTTTAAAAACTTTAAACAAGCTATGGCGTTTACCAATAAAGTAGGTGATATGGCAGAAGATGAAGGCCATCACCCTGGTTTATTAACCGAGTGGGGCAAAGTAACCGTAACGTGGTGGAGCCATTCAATTAAAGGCCTGCACAAAAACGATTTTATTTGCGCAGCTAAAACAGACGACGTATTTAACGCGCTGTAATTAAAAAATTAATTGAGCAGACTAAAAAGGCACTTTTCAGTGCCTTTTTTATTGCATCAAAATTGCGCTGTTAAATAAAGCGCTTATTTAAGGTTTGTCGCTATTTAACATGTCATCGTGTTCGGCCATATCCCACGGAAGTTCCCCTGGGCTGTTACCTAAAAAGTGCAAGTAATTCTCAAATTGATCAAGAATGTCCTTCACAATATCATCTTCACTGTAGCCATATACATCGTAAGATAACCCACCGCGGCGTAAGAAAACATCTGCCTTGTAATACATCTCGGAGTTATCAGCATCCGGTTTTAGCTCTGTATAGGCAAAGCTTGGCATTGGGTGCTCAGTAAGGCGAATATCATACACAAAATCAACATGTTCATGGCGTAGTACGGTTAAATGGGCGCGGCCTAAGTCAGTATCAAAATCTACCTCGGCATGCCACTGGCGCGCTTTTAATTCTGCTTGTACAGCTTGCATTGCTTGTACCACCACACTACTGATGAAGGTATGCACTTTTTCCTTATTCGGATAATTAACCATAGCGGCTAACCGGCGCTTCCAATGAGATAGGTTAACATTACGGCTATTGAGCGCATGTGCTTGTAAGCTCGTATCGCGATGGCCTTCAATGGTAAGTGCGCGCCAAAGTCCCGCGGTTGCAATAAGCATAATAATAGCAAAGGGTAGGGCACTGGCTATTGTCATAGTTTGTAGTGCACTTAGCCCACCTGCTACTAATAAAACAGCAGCCACAGCGCCTTCAAGCACAGCCCAAAACACCCGTTGCCATGCAGGCGTATCAATACTCCCGCCAGAGGCGAGGGAGTCAATAACTAACGAGCCCGAGTCAGATGAGGTTACAAAAAAGGTAATAATTAAGATAACCGTTAGTAGCGAAATAATAAACGATAACGGTAGCACTTCAAATAATTGAAATAGCGCAACGGCATGGTTTGCTTGAACATCGGTTATTAAAGTATTAAACCCTTCATTCATTATTAAATTTAGCGCGGTATCGCCAAATACAGAAAACCATAAAAAGGTAAAAATAGTCGGAACTAGCATCACGCCCACAACAAATTGCCTAATGGTTCTGCCGCGGCTAATTTTAGCGATAAACATACCAACAAAGGGTGCCCACGCTATAGTCCAGCCAAATATAAATAGGGTCCAGTTACCAATCCAATCACTACGGCTATAGGCTTGTAAATTAAAAGTACGCTCAACAATACCACTGAGGTAGCTGCCGGTATTTTGTAAAAACGATTCAAGAATATGAATAGTCGGGCCAATAAAAAACACAAAGGCCATTAATGATACGGCGAGTGTCATGTTTATTATAGATAAACGCTTCACTCCTTTATCCATACCTGCCACCACAGAAAGCGTTGCCGCTGCGGTAATAATAACAATAGCGGTAATTTGTACCGTGGTATTAATAGGGATGCTTGGCCATAAGTAGTGCAACCCGGCATTAATTTGAGTAACCGAAAGCCCTAACGTTGTGGCAATACCAAATAGCGTGCCTAATATGGCAAACACATCAACAGTGTGTCCAATAGGGCCATATATTTTATCACCAATAAGTGGATACAAGGCTGAGCGAATAGACAGCGGAAGGCCGTGGCGAAATGCAAAGTAAGCAAGCACTAAACCAACAATCCCATAAATTGCCCATATATGAAAACCCCAATGAAAAAATGCAATTTGCATAGCCTGCTTAGCGGCATCAACGGTTTCTGCGGCGCCCGCGGGCGGAGATGCATAATGGAGCACGGGTTCTGCTACACCAAAATAAAGTAATGCGACTCCGTAACCGGCCGAAAATAGCATGGCAAACCATTCGCCAAAGCTGTATTGCGGTTGCGCATGATCAGGCCCTAGCTTGATATTTCCCCAGCTGGAGGCGGCAACACAAACGATGAAAACTAAGAAGATGGCAACTGATAACATATAAAACCAGCCAAAGGTTTCTGTTATCCACTTGAGGGCGACACTGAATGCTTGCCCTGCCAGTTCAGGGTTGCTACTTGTACCAATGACCAAAAGCAGAATAATAAATACCGCGGGCAAAAATACCGGTAGCAAAATAGTTGAGCGTAAAGCAGTTTTTGTCATATTAATCCTTAATATTAATTGCTAACTTTCAAGTATGCTTTACTACCTTATTATATCTTGGGTGTGTTGGCTAATTCAGTCGTTTGTTTGTAAACGTATATTGCTTTGAATTAAGGTTGAGTTGAGCACAGAGAAACCCAACGGTTTAGCTATTTAAGAGATAAACTCTAATCTAAACAGAAAAGCTCTAAACCCAAAGGGCTTAGAGCTTTCTTAATTTTGCTAAAACACTAAGCTTTAATGTGTCGTTGGGTTTCGTTTCACTCAACCCAACCTACGTTTAACACCAATCAGCTTAGGGCTTACAGCTAAAAGCTTATCGCTTCTTTTAATCATCAATTGAGCGTAGTAGGGCGTTGATGCCTACTTTTTCGCGTGTTTGTTGATCTACCTTTTTCACGATAATTGCAGCGTATAGGCTGTGAGTGCCATCTTTTGATGGTAATGCACCTGGCACAACTACAGCGCCTGCAGGTACGCGGCCGTAGTGAATTTCGCCGGTTTCACGGTCGTAAATACGGGTGCTTTGGCTAATGTAAACGCCCATTGAAATAACAGCGCCTTCCTCTACTACTACACCTTCAACAATTTCAGAGCGTGCGCCAATAAAGCAGTTGTCTTCAATGATGGTAGGGTTAGCTTGTAGTGGCTCTAAAACGCCGCCTATGCCCACGCCGCCCGATAAGTGTACGTTCTTACCAATTTGTGCACACGAGCCAACAGTTGCCCATGTATCAACCATGGTGCCTTCATCTACAAATGCCCCAATGTTCACATACGATGGCATAAGTACGACGTTTTTACCTACAAAGCTGCCTTTACGTGCTACAGCATTTGGCACTACGCGCATGCCACCTTGCTGAAATTGCTCCGGTGTGTAGTCGCTAAATTTAAGCGGTACTTTATCGTAAAACTGGTTTACGCCGTCGTTCATTGGTTGGTTATCGCGAATACGGAACGATAATAAAACGGCTTTTTTAAGCCATTGGTGTACGACCCATTCGCCTGATATTTTTTCAGCAACACGGGCTGCGCCGCTATCAAGAAGCTCTAGTGCGTCAATAATCGCTTGTTTTACATCGCTAGATACGCTGCTTGGGCTAATGCTATCGCGGTTATCCCAGGCGTTTTCTATCATGGTTTTTAAATCTGACATGGTGTGTCCTTATTCTGTTTCGGCGTTGAATTTTTTACGTAATGCCTGATGAATTTTGGCTTGCTCTTCATCAGTCAGCGCTTGGTATTCGTTATTTGATACGACAAAGAAATCCTCTGCACGTTCACCTACCGTTGTAATACGGGCTGCGTGAATGTGTAATAAATGCGCTTGGAAAACTTCGGCAATTTTAGTAAGTAAACCAGGTATATCAACAGCTTGAATTTCTATTAGGCTGCGATCTTTACGGGCATGAGGGCGCAGCACTATTTTAGGTTTAATATTAAAGTCTTTAAATCGTTGCGAGCGATTCTTTTTAAAGCGTATTTTTTTACGTGGTTCGCTAAGTGCTTGCTCAAGCCCCCGTTTAATTGACTGAGCACGGCTACTTGCAATAGGGTCGCCGCTCACTTCAAGTATTACAAAGTTAAATAGGGCGTAGCCATCTTTGGTAGTAAGCACTTGAGCGTGTTGTATTTGCGCCTTTTTAGAACCAATTACGCTAACTAAGCGAGCGAATAACGGCCCAGAATATGGGCTATAAGCAAACACTTGCGTGCCACCATGCATTGCTTTATCAGAAACAATGACACTGGGTAGGCTTAAGTCTGCGCATTTTAATAGGTGCTCGGTTTGCCATGATATTTGCTGCTCGCTAAAGGCAGTAAAGTAATTGGCTTTAAAGCGGCTCCAAATTAAATCAATTTGGTTTTCTAGGTAGCCCAAATTAAGTAAGCGCTGTTTAGCTTGGTGTTTTTTATCGCGTATTTGGTCGCGTTGATCCATTGGGTTTTCAAGCCCTAGGCGTAATGCACGCTGAGTATGCAAGTATAATTCGCGTAGTAGGGTGTTTTTCCAATCATTCCATAAGTTGTCGTTGGTTGCGCGTATATCGGCAACAGTTAAACAATAGAGGTAATCGAGTTGGCGCTCTGTTTTTACGCGTGAGGCAAAGTCTTTAATAACACCTGGGTCATTTATGTCTTTACGCTGCGCAGTAACCGACATAAGTAAATGGTTAACAACTAACCACGATATAAGCTTGCCATCAGATGATGGGAAGCCATGTAATTTAGAAAAAGCAATGGCATCAACCGAGCCTAGCTCTGAGTGATCGCCGCCACGCCCTTTAGCAATATCATGAAAAATACCCGCTAAATAAAGCAGCTCAGGCTTATCCATTCGGGTTACTATTTCGCTACAAATAGGAAACTCGCTCACTTTAGATTTATCAAAATATTGGTAAATATTATTGATTAATTTATGGGTGTGCTCATCTACTGTGTAGGCATGAAATAAGTCAAATTGCATTTGCCCAAATATATTACGCCATTGTGGTAAATACGCGGCCAACATGCCGTGTTTGTGCATGAGCGTGAATGCGCGGCCCATGCCGTTAGGGTGTTTTACTATACGCATAAATGCCTCGCGGCACGCTGCGTAATCTTGTAAGTCACCTAATAGGCGCCTGCGTACTTGCCTAATGGTACGAATAGTACTTGGGTAAATATGGGTAATTTCGGGGTTGTCGGCAATATGCTCAAACAAAACAAAAAGTTGATCGCGTCTAAAAAATACCGATGGGTTTTTAACCCTAATTTGGTGCCCAACGCGTTCAAAGTCTTTGTCTAATTCAATCACTGGCGCTTCGCTGCTCTCTGGCATAATACTTTCTTCAAAGTACGATAGCAGCATTTGGTTAAGCTCGCGTACGCGGCTCATTATTCTAAATAAGCGTTTCATCATGCGCTCAACCGAGGCTTTACCATCGCTACCAAAGCCAAGTATTTCAGCTGTGTGTGGTTGATGGTCAAACAACAAACGGTTTTCTGAGCGCCCAGCGGCTAAATGCAGTGCAAAGCGAATATTCCAAAGGTTCTCTAGGCACTCCGAAAGCTCCTGAAACTCTTCATGCGTTAAGTAGCCGTGGCTAATTAGCTCTTGTAGGGTTTCGGCTCTAAAGTGCTTTTTAGCAACCCAAATAATGGTTTGTAAATCGCGAAGGCCACCGGGGTTTTCTTTTATGTTTGGCTCTAGGTTGTAAGCAGTACCGTGGCACTTTTTATGGCGTAGGTTTTGCTCTTGCACTTTGGCTACAAAAAATTCGCCTGAGCGCCAAACAGGGGTTTCTATAATATGCGTTTTGAGTTTTTCAAACTCAATGTGATTACCAAAAATGAGCCTGCTTTCGAGCAAGCTGGTGGCAAAGGTAACGTCTTCACGTTTTTGCTCTATGGCTTGTTCAATGGTACGCACACTGTGGCCTATCTCTAAATTGAGATCCCATAGCATGGTAACAAACTGGCCTATTTTTTCGCATATTTGCTCGCTAGGCGGCTGCGTAACAAGCAATAAAAAGTCAATGTCGGAGTAGGGGTGTAGCTCGCCACGGCCGTACCCGCCCACGGCAATAAGGGCAAGATCAGGCTCGTGAGCTAAATCGTAAACATGAAACAGTTTAATTAGCAGGCGGTCTATAAACTCAGCCCGGGCATTAATTAAATTACCAACTGGTTGCTTAGAAAATTCGTTATGTAACCACTTATAAAAATAGCTAGAACAATCGCGATAAACGCTCAGTTGCTCAGCATCGCTAAGCAACTTTTTTACTTTGTTGGGTAATGCCACGTGGGCTGGCTCCTTATTGAACCGTTAGCATTGATAAATAACCTGAACGTGAAGTAATAAGTCTATCCCCAGCGGCTATTTTCAGTGTTAACAGTGTTGAATCCACTTGCAAATAGGCTCGCTATTTGGCGCGTCAATTCGATTTGTTTTCACTGAAAATCTCCAACTTGGAAAAAATAAATTAAATATTACATATAATTCAGTATGTTATTAAATGTATTAACCCGATTAGAGGTTAAATACTTTTATCAAGTGGCTCGGTTTTTATTAGTGTTCGATAATCCTGTCGATAGTATCATCTGATCGCAGCGTTAAAATTTCAACACCATTTTCAGTCACTAATAGGGTGTGTTCCCACTGTGCAGACAAACTACGGTCGCGTGTAACTACAGTCCACTCATCTTTTAAAAGTTTACACTGGCGCTTACCTGCGTTAACCATTGGCTCTATTGTTAAACACATACCGGCTTTAAGTGTTTCGCCAGTACCTGCTTTACCGTAGTGCATTACTTGAGGCTCTTCATGAAATTCGCTACCAATACCGTGGCCGCAGTATTCACGTACAATTGAGTAGTTAAAGCTCTCTGCGTATTTTTGAATTGCTTCACCAATATCGCCTAAGCGCACACCTGGTTTTACCATTTTAATGGCAAGGTATAAGCTTTCTTGTGTTACTTGTGCAAGGCGTTTACCTTGAATGTTAGGCGTACCTACATGAAACATCTTTGAGGTGTCGCCGTGGTAACCGTCTTTAATTACGGTTACATCAATGTTGACGCTATCGCCATCTTTTAGCGGTTTGTCATTTGGAATACCGTGGCAAATTACATGATTTACAGAGGTACAAACCGACTTAGGAAAACCGTGGTAATTTAGTGGCGCAGGTATGGCATCTTGCACATTTACAATATAATCATGACAAATTGTATTTAGCTCATCAGTAGTCACACCTGGCACTACATGTGGTTCAATCATTTCAAGTACGTCTGCCGCTAAACGCCCGGCTACACGCATTTTTTCAATTTCTTCAGGGGTCTTGATCACAGCGCTCATTGAGGCTCCAAAGTTGCGTTTTTTAACATTTATCGTCGCACAAATTTTGCACGCGACGTTGAGTATTTAATTTTAATATGGTATAAAGCGCGCCGTCTTTTTACAAATAAATTCTTAAATGATTTTTTGTATTTAAGGCAAACACAATTTTATTTTAACACACACACGTATCGTCACATACACTTGGGTGCATTTGAAGTTTAAATACTTCGGTGTTGGTGCTATGGGATATGTGGAGGCCTAACCCTAAACTACATAGAGGATTTACAAAATGGCAAACGTTTCAATGCGCGATATGCTTCAAGCTGGTGTTCACTTTGGTCACCAAGCACGTTACTGGAACCCTAAGATGAAGCCTTTCATCTTCGGCGCACGTAACCGTGTACATATCATCAACCTTGAGCAAACAGTACCAATGTTCAACGACGCACTTAAGTTTTTATCAAGTGCTGCTGCAAACAAAGGTAAAGTTCTTTTCGTTGGTACTAAGCGCGCAGCAAGCGAAGCAGTTAAAGAAGCTGCTTTACAAAGCGACCAGTTCTTCGTTAACCACCGCTGGTTAGGTGGTATGTTAACTAACTGGAAAACAGTTCGTCAGTCAATCAAGCGTCTTAAAGACCTTGAAGCTCAAAGCCAAGACGGTACTTTCGAGAAGTTAACTAAGAAAGAAGCGTTAATGCTTACTCGCGAAATGGAAAAGCTTGAAAAGAGCCTTGGCGGTATCAAAAACATGGGTGGCCTTCCAGACGCTATCTTCGTTATCGATGCTGATCACGAGCACATTGCTATCCGTGAAGCAAACAACCTAGGTATTCCAGTTGTTGCAATCGTTGATACTAACTCTAACCCAGACGGTGTTGATTACATCGTACCTGGTAACGATGATGCTATCCGTGCAATCAACCTTTACACTAGCTCTGTTGCAGCTGCTATCACTGAAGGTCGTGAGAACAACATCGTTGCTCAAGCTGAGAAAGACGACTTTGTAGAAGCTGAGTAATTAGCTGTCATCAAGTCTTCATCTTTTTAAGGTGAAGACTTGCTATTCTTGTAGAGCGGTTTACCCGCTTATCTAATACCTGATTTCAGATTTGAGGATTTACTAATGGCTGTAACTACTGCCCTAGTTAAAGAATTACGCGAGCGTACTGGCGCTGGCATGATGGATTGTAAAAAAGCGTTAACTGAAACTGATGGCGACATCGAGTTAGCGATTGAAAACATGCGTAAGAGCGGTGCTGCAAAGGCTGCTAAGAAAGCAGGTAACATTGCTGCTGAAGGTACTATCATCATCAAGCAAAACGATGGTGTTGCAGTACTAGTAGAAGTTAACTGTCAAACTGACTTCGTAGCAAAAGACGAAAGCTTCTTAGCGTTTGCTAACAAAGTTGCTGACGCTGCTATCGCTGAAACAATCACTATCGAAGACTTACAAGCTAAGTTTGAAGAAGACCGTGTTGAGCTAGTAACTAAAATTGGTGAAAACATCAACGTACGTCGTCTTCAGTACATCACTGGTGAAACACTTGTTGAATACCGTCACGGTGAGCGTATTGGTGTTGTTGTTGCAGGTGTTGCTGATGAAGAAACACTTAAGCACATTGCAATGCACGTTGCTGCTTCAAACCCAGAGTACTTAACGCCTGAAGATGTACCTGCTGACGTTGTAGAAAAAGAAAAGCAAGTTCAAATCGACATCGCGATGAACGAAGGCAAGCCTGCTGAAATCGCTGAAAAAATGGTTGTTGGCCGCATGAAGAAATTTACTGGTGAGGTTTCTCTTACTGGTCAAGCTTTCATCATGGAGCCTAAAAAATCTGTTGGCGAAATTCTTAAAGAGAAAAACGCAACAGTTACTAGCTTCGCACGTGTAGAAGTTGGTGAAGGTATCGAGAAGAAAGAAGAAGATTTTGCTGCTGAAGTTGCTGCTCAAATTGCAGCTGCAAAAGGCGAGTAAGATTAACTATTTGTGATGCATAAGGAAATTAGATGCCATTAAAGTACTATTTGCTTTTGCGTCACGCTTAGAAATTCTTTAAAATAACCGCGCTTTTATGTTTATCATAAGCGCGGTTATTTTTTACCCATAATTTAATAAAAAGTTGGCCCCAATACTATGACTATCAATCGTAAACCTATTTTTAGACGTGTTCTTCTCAAATTAAGTGGTGAAGCTTTAATGGGAGACGAAGGCTTCGGCATCGACCCAAAAGTGCTAGATCGTATGGCCCAAGAAATTAAAGAGCTGGTAGAACTCGACGTAGAAGTGGGTTTGGTTATCGGCGGTGGTAACTTTTTACGTGGCGGATCACTAGCAGAAGCTGGCATGAACCGCGTAGTTGGTGACCACATGGGTATGCTTGCAACCGTAATGAACGGCCTTGCAATGCGTGATGCACTACACCGTGCATTTGTTAATTGTCGTTTAATGTCGGCAATCCCTCTAAACGGTGTATGTGATGCATACAACTGGGCTGAGGCAATTAGCTTATTAAAATCTGGCCGCGTTGTTATTTTTGCAGCAGGTACGGGTAACCCGTTCTTCACTACCGATTCTGCTGCGTGTTTACGCGGTATTGAAATTGAAGCCGACACTGTAATTAAAGCGACTAAGGTTGATGGCGTATTTAGTGATGATCCGGTTAAAAACCCAGAAGCCACGCTTTACCGTCACTTAAGCTACAATGAAATTATTGATAAAGAACTAAAAGTAATGGATTTAGCGGCGTTTACACTCGCTCGCGATCATAATATGCCATTGAGCGTATTTAACATGAATAAATCAGGCGCCTTAAAACGCGTAATTATGGGTGAAGAAGAAGGCACACTTATCTCTTCACAAGCCTCAGATGAAGTAATCAAATAATTAGGATTAAACCGTGATTAACGATATTCAAAAAGATGCGCAAGAGCGCATGCAAAAAAGTGTAGCAGCACTAGGTAGTCAACTATCAAAAATTCGTACAGGTCGTGCTCACCCAGCAATTTTAGACGGCATTATGGTATCGTACTACGGTGCTGATACACCGCTTAACCAAGTGGCTAATGTAACGATTGAAGACTCTCGTACGCTGGCTATCGGCGTATTCGATAAGTCTTTAGCGCAAGCTGTAGAAAAAGCAATTATGGCGTCTGACTTAGGTTTAAACCCTATGTCTGCTGGTACAGTAATTCGCGTACCACTTCCTCCGCTTACAGAAGAGCGTCGTAAAGATTTAATTAAAATTGTACGTGGCGAAGTTGAAAGCGGCCGTGTTGCTGTGCGTAACATTCGTCGTGACGCTAATGGCGATGTAAAATCTTTATTAAAAGATAAAGAAATTTCTGAAGATGAAGCGCGTCAAGCAGAAGATACAATTCAAAAGCTTACAGATAAATTTATCAAAGAAATGGATGCACAACTAACAGCGAAAGAAGCTGAGTTGATGGAAATCTAAACAGCTAAATAACCTCAATGCAGGTTATGAAATATATTAGTTTTGAAACGCCGTCTAGGGTATACTAGGCGGCGTTTTTTTATGGAATACTCAATATTTATGGTTCTAGACGCTGATACAATTTCACAGCAATGTTTACCTAAACATGTTGCCATCATCATGGATGGTAACGGGCGTTGGGCGCAAGCTAGAAATAGACCTCGTGTGTTCGGGCATAAAAAAGGCGTGGACGCAGTTCGTCAATCTGTTCAGTTTTGTACTAAATTAGGGATACAATCGTTAACCTTATTTGCTTTTAGTAGTGAAAACTGGCGCCGCCCCGAAGACGAAGTAAACACTTTAATGGAGCTTTTTTTGTTTGTTTTAACAAAGGAAGTAAAAAAGCTTCATAAAAATAATGTAAAACTGACCATTATTGGAGATTTATCACGATTCTCTGAAAGTTTACGTAGCAAAGTAAACGCTGCACATGAGCTAACAGCAGATAACACCGGTTTGCATTTAAACGTGGCCGCTAATTATGGCGGTAGATGGGATATGGCAAATGCAGCAAAGCAACTAGCACTACAAGTTGCAAACGGACAACTCAAGGCAGAGGATGTTACAGAAGAGCGCTTAGCACAGCATATGAGCATGGCAGACCAAGCGGAGCCGGATTTACTAATTCGCACGGGTGGTGATGTTCGTATTAGTAACTTTTTACTATGGCAAGCTGCTTATGCGGAACTTTACTTTACCGAAACTCTTTGGCCTGATTTTAATGAAGCAGCATTTGCTGAGGCCATTGCGTGTTACGTTGCCAGAGAGCGACGTTTTGGTTGTACGGGCGAACAAATAAAACAATTACTCGCTCAAACCTAAAATAGAATAAGGGTCACTATTTTGTTAAAACAACGAATTTTAACCTCGGTTGTATTAGCGCCGTTAGCGCTAGCCTTGGTTTTTTATACTCCACTAACATTGTTTAGTTATTTTGCCGGTATTATTGTTTTACTTGGCGCGTGGGAGTGGTCTGCTTTTATGGGCCTATGCACAAAATTAAAACGTGGTGCGTTTGTGGTGTTAATTGGCGCGTTATTGGCGCTGCTAAATTTACATTGGCCGATTGAATCACTGTGGCAAAACGGCCAGCTGGTCGGGGATGCAAATTACTTATTTACGCTCTCGTTTGCTTGGTGGATTGTGGCCAGTTATTTAATTTGGCGCTACCCAGCCATGGCCAAAGCATGGAACGAAGGCTTGGTAATGCGCGGCATTGCCGGGTTGCTTACTTTAATCCCACTTTGGCTTGCACTCAATACCTTACGTAGCGCGCAATACGCTGAATCAACGCACTTTGGCTCGGTACTGATTTTAGTGGTACTTGGTATTGTGTGGAGCGCCGATGTAGGGGCTTATTTTACAGGCAAAAGTTTTGGTAAGCACAAGCTTATGCCAAAGGTGAGCCCAAATAAAACCATCGAAGGCCTAGCAGGCGGTGTGGTTGCATCGATTATATTTGTTTTAGCTTTTTGTCACTTTACCGGTGTGGATTTTGCTGTATGGCCTATTTATGCCGTAATGACCGCCTTTATAGCCTTGTTTTCGGCTGTTGGTGATTTACTCGAAAGCATGTTTAAACGTGAAGCCGGCCTAAAAGACAGTGGTCGCTGTTTACCCGGCCACGGCGGTATTTTAGATAGAATTGACAGCTTAACCGCAGCAGCCCCAATGTTTGTAATGTGCTATGCATGGACCTTGAGTTTATGAGCCAACAGCAACAACTTGTTATTTTAGGCGCTACAGGTTCAATTGGGTTAAGTACATTAGATGTTATAGCGCGAAACAAAGCGCTATTTAACGTATTTGCCCTCACTGCAGGCCACAATGCAAAAAAAATGGCAGAGCTGTGTATTGAGCACGAACCGTTATATGCGGTTATGGCCACACAAAGCGCTGCAGAGCAACTATCATCGTATTTAAATAATACGCCATGCCAAACCTTAGTAATGCATTCACCGCAGGCTATGAGCGATTTATGTGCGCATCCCGATGTCGATACCGTCATGTCAGCTATTGTTGGCGCTGCCGGTTTACTGCCTACACTAAGCGCCGTTGAAGCAGGTAAAAAAGTACTGCTTGCCAATAAAGAATCGTTGGTTATGTCAGGGCAGTTGTTTATTGATAAAGTAAAACAGCATAAAGCCACGTTGTTGCCTATTGATAGCGAGCATAACGCTATTTTTCAGTGCTTACCTCATTCACTTCAAAACGCAAACGCTGATCAAAATTTACAAGAGCATGGCGTAAGTAAAATATTGCTTACCGGCTCTGGTGGGCCATTTTTAACGCGCGATATAAATACCTTAAAAGAGGTTACGGTTAGTGAAGCCGTCGCTCACCCTAATTGGTCTATGGGGCAAAAAATATCGGTAGATTCAGCCACCATGATGAACAAAGGGCTTGAATTTATTGAAGCTAAATGGCTGTTTAATTGTGACACCAGCGATATTGATGTGGTGATCCACCCGCAAAGTATTATTCATTCTATGGTGCAATACCACGATGGCTCCATTTTAGCGCAAATGGGTAACCCCGATATGCGCACACCTATTGCACACGCACTCGCTTACCCAGATCGAATTAACGCGGGTGTAAAACCACTCAACTTTTCGGATATTTGTGATTTTTCGTTCACAAAACCTGATTTTGCGCGTTATCCAAATTTACAACTTGCTATTGATGCGTGCAGCGCAGGGCAAGGCGCAACCACAACGGTAAATGCAGCAAACGAAATAGCGGTTGCGGCATTTTTAAAAGGCCAAATTGGCTTTACTGACATTTATAAAATTAATGCACAAACGCTTGATGCGGCCACATTCACTAACGTACAAAGCCTAGATGAAATATTAGCGTGTAACCAACAAGCCCGCCAACGTGCAGCGGACCTAATAACAAAAGTGACTCATTAATATGTTAGATTTTTTTTGGAATCTTGGCTCGTTTATTTTAGCGCTGGGCATTTTAGTTGCTATTCATGAATATGGGCACTTTTGGGTGGCCCGTAAAATGGGTGTTAAAGTGCTGCGCTTTTCGATTGGTTTTGGTAAACCGCTTTTAAAGTGGCACGATAAATACAATACAGAATACGTAATTGCCGCTATTCCGCTGGGTGGCTACGTTAAAATGCTTGATGAACGCGTGGATGAGGTACCTGAAAATGAGCGCCATTTGTCATTTAACGCTAAATCGGTTCAGGCCCGTATAGCCATAGTAGCAGCCGGCCCGCTGGCTAATTTTTTATTTGCTATTGTGGCGTTGGCGGCTATGTACATGGTGGGCGTGCAATCGGTAAAACCTGTAGTGGGTAGTATTACCGAAGGTAGCAGAGCAGAGCAGGCGGGCATTATGCCCTCTGAACAAATTATTAAAATTGGTGATGACACAATTGCCACCTGGCAAGATGCAACTTTTGCACTTATGTCGAGCTTAGGTGAGCAAAGCGTGCCCGTAGTAGTGCGTAACAAAAACTACCAAGAGCAAACAAAAATGCTTAACGTAGAGGGTTGGAAGCTCGATCAACAAGACGTGCCGCCACTGAGTTCGTTGGGTATTGTACCGTTTAGACCGCAAGCCACATTAACCATTGCGGCTATTACTAAAAATTCAGCAGCCGAACTGGCTAATTTGCAGGTTAACGATACGATTATCGCTGTAAATGGTGAAACAATAAGCGATTGGCAGCAATTAGTTAATCTTATTACGCAATCGGCTAACAAATCTTTACAATTTAGTGTAAAAAGACAAGATAGTATAAATAGCGTAACAGTAACGCCTAAATCGCGCATTAATGAGCACGGTATTGAACAAGGGTTTTTAGGTGTTGCGCCGGTTGTTCAACCTTGGCCTGAGGGCTATGTTGAAACCCGAAGCTTTGGTCCGCTTGATAGTATTGCTCGTGGTACCCAAGAGACCTGGCGCCTTATAACGCTTAGCTTTGACATGATTGGTAATTTAATTACAGGTCAGGTTTCGGTTAAAAATTTAAGTGGCCCTGTGGGCATTGCAGTTGGTGCAGGAACTAGCGTAAGCTACGGGCTAGTCGCCTTTTTAAGCTTTTTAGCGCTAATAAGCGTTAACTTGGGTGTATTTAATTTATTACCTCTGCCAGTGCTTGATGGTGGACACTTAATGTATTACATAATTGAACTTTTCCGTAAAAAGCCGGTCTCTGAAAAGACACAAGAATTTGGTTTTAAAGTGGGCGCATTGCTGCTCATATTTTTAACATGTTTCGCTTTGTTCAATGATGTATCGCGTTTGTAGTTACAGCGTGACAATTACTAATTAGAACACGATTGTAAGCATCACTAATTATTAGTTTTGATGTTAAGCGGTAATACAGTTGTAAAGGATAAAGATAATAAAATGGCTATAAAAAAACATTTGGCAGTTTCAAGTTTATTGGGTGCAAGTTTTGCAGCCCTGGGCCAAAACTCCTTTATTGTTGAAGATTTAAAAATTGAAGGTTTGCAACGTGTAGCACTTGGTGCAGCACTAACGCATGTTCCTATCAATGTGGGCGATAACGTTGATGACTATACGATTTCAAAAACAATAAAGTCACTTTATCGTTCAGGTCACTTTGACAACATCAAAGCGTTACGCGATGGTAATAACGTTATTTTTAAAGTGACTGAGCGTCCTACTATTAGCTTTATTGAATTTGAAGGCAATAAAGATATAAAAGACGAGCAGCTTAACGAATCACTCGATCAGCAAGATATTCGCCAAGGTGAACCGCTTGATAAAACCGTTATCGATAATATCGAAAAAGGGTTGGTTGAGTTTTTCCACAGTATTGGTAAATACAATGCCACCGTTGATATTAGCGTAACTAAGCTGCCACGTAACCGTGTAAAGCTTAAGCTAGAATTTGACGAAGGCGAAGCCGCCTCTATTCGTCAAATCAACTTAGTGGGTAACGAATTATTCTCTAACGAAGAGCTTTTAAAGCTTGCTGAATCGCAACAAGATTTACCGTGGTGGCAGTTTATGGGTAGCGACCGTTACCAAAAACAAACCATTGAAGGCGATTTAGAAAAAATTCGCAGCTTTTACTTAGACCGCGGTTACTTACGTTTTAATATCGACTCTACGCAAGTATCAGTAAGTCCTGAGCGCGAATCTGTGTATGTAACTGCTAACTTAACAGAAGGTGTTAAGTACACAGTTAAAGGTTTTGACTTTATCGGTGATTTACTTGGCCGAGAAGAGCTAATCAAAAGCGTTATCCCACTTCGCGCCGGCGAGCTTTACAATGGCTCAGTGGTGACCTCATCTGAAGAATTTATCAAAAGCTACTTAGCGCGCTTTGGTTATGCCAATGCCGAAGTACGCACAATTCCAGAAATTGATGATGAAAAACAAGAAGTGCAACTTACGCTGTCGGTAAATCCGGGCAAGCGTGTGTACGTACGTCGTATCATCGTTGGTGGTAACCAAAATACCGCTGATGAAGTACTTCGTCGCGAAATGACACAACTTGAAGGTGCCTGGTTATCTAATCAAAACCTTGAGCGCTCAAAGCTGCAAATTCAACGTTTACCGTACATGGAAACTGTTGACTTTAACGTAGTACCAGTACCGGGTGTAGATGACCAAGTAGACGTAGACTTTACAGTAAAAGAGCAATCGGCCGGTAGCTTTAACGCGGGCTTAGCGTATGGCTCATACGCAGGGCTTCAGTTTAATATTGGTGTAACCGAATCTAACTTTTTAGGTACGGGTAATCAAATTGGCTTAAACTTAAATACCTCTACTGGTTCTGAAAGCATTAGCTTGTCGTACACCGACCCTTACTTTACGCCAGATGGTGTATCGCAAGGCAGCAGTATTTTTTACAACAACTACGATGCCAGTAAATTTAGCTTAGTAGATTATAAATCAACAAGTTACGGTATTGGTACCAATATTGGTTTCCCAATTGATGCGGTAAACCGTGTTAACTTTGGCGTACGTTGGATTCAAGAAGAACTTTCAGAAATTGCCGAGTACGAACAAACTCGCGTACTACGCGAAACCTTCTTAGATGAAGAAAACCCAGATGCTGGCTTTGACTTTACTAAATATGAGCTAAGCGTTGGTTGGTCGCGTATCACAGTTAACCGTGGTTTATTCCCAACAGCGGGTTCGCGCCAAACATTAAATTTAACAGCCACAACGCCTAACTCTGATCTTCAGTATTTTAAACTGAACTACGATTCGCGTTTTTACTGGCCAATATCTAATGACCACCGTTGGGTGTTCTCAACACGTGCAGCGCTTGGTTACGGTAATGGTTATGGGTCAACCAATGGTTATGAGCAAACACTGCCATTCCAAGAGTTCTTCCGTATAACGGAAATGGAACTACGTGGCTTTGATCGTAATACTATACTGCCGCGTGCTGTATCACGTGTTCCTTTATCAATCCCTGGTACGCCAGGTGCTGATGGTACTACAACCGGTAGCATCGGTGGCTCTGATGAGTTTGATATTTTAGTACCGCAAGGGCGTATTGGTGGTAATGCAAAAGCGGTTGCAGGTATGGAGCTCATTGTACCTACGCCGTTCTTAGATGAAGAAAATACCAGCTCTGTACGTACCAGTTTCTTTGTAGATGCTGCCAACGTATGGGATACTGAATTTAACGTTGACCGTTTCCAAAACTTAGCGCCAGATGAGCGTGCTAAGTTAGATGATTACTCTGATCCAATGCGCTTTAGGGTATCAACCGGTTTATCTTTACAATGGATCTCTCCAATGGGTCCAATGCTGATTAGTTTTGCGTATCCATTGCAAAAAGAAGAAGATGACGATACAAAGACCATCAGCTTTAATATTAGTAACACTTTCTAAAGGAGTTTTTTGTGAAAAAATTATTTAAATCAACAGCAGTAGCCGTGTTAGCAACATTGATGATGGGCACCTCTGCAAGTGCATTTGCCCACAAAGTAGGCATTGTTGATATGCAAGAGATCTACAAGCAAATTCCTCAAATGGCTAAAATTGAGCAGTCTTTACAAACTGAGTTTGCTGAGCGTCGTCAAGAGCTTGAAAAACTACAAGGCGACATTCGCTTTGAAGCAGAAAAATTTAAGCGTGAAAGCACTACAATGAGCCAAGCTCAAAAAGATGCACTACGTGATAAAATTCAAGGCATGCAACAAAACCTTGCTGAAAAAGGTCGTCCTTTAGAGCAAGAAATCAAAGCACGTCAAAACCAAGAACTTGCTAAAGTTCAGGGTTTAATTATTAAAACAATTGAAGAAATTGCTAAAGATGGCGACTTCGATGAAGTTAAAGTTAAAGACACTACTATTTACTTTAACCCTAAAGAAGTAACTGATCTTTCAAGCAAAGTTGTATCAGCAGTTAGTAAGAAATAATCACTCTATGCAAAATTATACGCTTTCGCACATTGCGGAACTTCTAGGCGCCGAACTTCAAGGTGATGGCGCTTTAGAAATTACAAAAATAGCTACACTTGCAAATGCCCGTTCTGGGCATATTGCATTTTTAGCGAACTCAAAATATCGTACGCAGCTTGAAACCACACAAGCCAGCGCAGTGATTCTTAGCGAAGCCGATGCACCGTATTTTAGTGGCGCAAAAATCATTGTTGGAAATCCGTATGTGAGCTACGCAAAGCTTGCACAATTTATGGATACAACCCCGCAAGCGGCGCAGCAAGGTATACACGCTAGTGCGACTATTCACCCAAATGCAACGGTAAGCACAAGTGCTGCCATTGGCGCAAATGTTGTTATAGAAGCCGGTGCTGTAATTGGTGATAACGCACAAATTGGTCCGAACAGTTTCATCGGTGAACGTGTTAAAATAGGCTCTGGCACAAAGCTTTGGCCGAGTGTGACTATTTATCACGATGTTGAAATTGGCGCTGATTGTTTATTTCAAGCAAACAGTGTGGTTGGCAGTGACGGATTTGGCTATGCAAACGAGCGCGGGCAGTGGGTTAAAATTCCTCAGCTAGGCTCTGTGATTATCGGCGACAAGGTAGAAGTGGGCGCAAGCACAACAATTGACCGCGGCGCACTCGATAACACGATTATTCATAGTAATGTGATCATCGATAACCAATGTCAAATAGCACACAACGTTGAAGTTAACTCGGGTACTGCAATTGCAGGCTGTACTGTACTAGCAGGTAGTGTAACCATTGGTAAAAACTGCCAAATAGGTGGCATGACCGCAATTAATGGTCACATGTCAGTATGTGATGGTGTTATAATTACCGGCATGAGTATGGTGACTAAATCGATCACCGAGCCGGGTATTTACTCATCTGGTATGCCCCATACAACTAATAAAGAATGGCGTAAATCAATTGCCCACTTGCGTAATCTTTCAGACATGAAATCACGTCTCAAAGCGCTTGAAGCATTGGCTAAGTCATAACGTTGAACACTAATAAGGATGCTATTTTGGCAAACGAATTAAATAGCCTTGATATTCAAGAAATTTTAAGTTTATTACCACACCGCTACCCGATGCTTTTAATTGATCGTGTAATTGACTTTACGCCTGGCGAGTCACTTCATGCGATTAAAAATGTATCGGTTAACGAGCCTATTTTTACTGGCCACTTTCCAAATCAGCCAATTTTCCCTGGTGTGCTAATATTAGAAGCCATGGCGCAAGCCACCGGTTTATTAGGATTTAAAACAGTAGAAAACCGTAGCGATAACGAGCTTTACTTATTTGCTGCAGTAGATAACGCACGTTTTAAACAGCCAGTTATACCGGGCGATACAATGCATTTGCATGTAGAGTTTTTAAAAGAGCGTCGCAATATATGGAAATTTGCCGCTGAAGCAAGAGTCGACGGCAAGGTTGTATGTAGTGCCGAAATTATGTGTGCGAGAAGAGAGTTTTAATAGTGATCCATTCTACAGCAATAATCGAACCTGGCGCTAAACTAGGCAACAATGTCTCAGTTGGTCCATATAGCTATATTGGCAATGATGTTGTGATCGGTGATGACTGTATTATTGAGTCTCACGTTGTTATTAAAGGGCCATCTACTATTGGCTCTGGCAATCATATTTTTCAATTTGCGTCAGTAGGCGAAGCCTGCCAAGACAAAAAATATAACAACGAACCAACCACTCTTATTATGGGCGATAACAACGTTATACGTGAGTGTGCAACCATTCACCGTGGTACTATTCAAGACCAAGGTGTGACTAAAATTGGTAGCAATAACTTATTTATGGCGTATACCCACGTTGCTCACGATGCCGTAATTGGTAATAACGTTATATTTGCTAATAACGCAAGCGTTGCAGGGCACGTGCATGTAGGCGATTGGGTTATTTTAGGTGGTAACTCAGGTGTGCATCAATTTTGTAAAATTGGTGAACACGCATTTATTGGCATGTACTCAGGTGTTAATAAAGACGTACCGCCATTTGTAACCACCATTGGTATGCCAGCAGGCCCTGCAGCGACCAATAAAGAAGGTATGAAGCGTCGTGGCTTTGAAAGCGACGAAATTATGGCCGTACGCCGTGCTTATAAAGCGTTTTATCGTAAGAGCTTAAGTGTGGACGAAGCAATTGCCTCACTAAATGAAGATGCCGCTAAGTACCCTGCAGTACAAACCATGATTGATTTTGTGCAAAGCTCTGAGCGCGGTATCGTAAGATAAACGCCTTATGCTTTTTAAAAAAACCACCTAAGAGTAATCGACGGTGGTTTTTTATTGCCTATAAAATATTTTAATTCAGTACACACTCAGCCACGTAAGGTTAACCTTTGCGCGAATTTTTATAATTAAAGCGCATCTATGTCTTTTACTAAGTTAATTTTTACCCTCAGTTTTTTATCAATTTTAGCTGCGTGTAGCAGCCAACCTATAGTTACCTCTACTAATGGCGAGCGTACTCAGTTAGGTAAAGCCTCTTATTACGCTAATAAATACCATGGTCGCACAACAGCAAACGGCGAAACATTTAGCCAAAACGCATCCACTGCTGCGCATTTAGAATTACCCTTTGGTACAAAAGTGAAGGTTACAAACTTGGCAAATAACAAATCGGTGATCGTGCGAATAAACGATAGAGGCCCGTACGTTAGAGGGCGGGTTATTGATTTATCGTTAGGTATGTTTAAAAAAATTGCCGACCCTAAAGTCGGCGTTATAGATGTATCAATCAGCGTATTAGAACCGAGTAGTTAAGGCAACATAATCGGTATATGTTTCGCTAAGCTCTTTATGAGTGCCTTGCGCTACAAGGCTGCCATTTTCTAGCCAAATAATGTTATCCATTTGCGCTAAAAGAGCAGGGTCGTGGGTAATGGTAAGTACGCTTGCGTTACTCATTACCTGCATAATAGCGCTCATTACCGTTTGCTTAGATTGGTTATCAAGCCCTTCTGTAGGCTCATCAAGGACTAAAATAGCTGGGTTTTGTAATAAAGCTTGCGCAATGGCTATGCGCCTTGATTGGCCTTGAGAAACACTTCTCCCACCTGTGCCTAAACGGGTTTTTAATCCATCTTGTAGCTCATTAAACCAAGGTTTTAGCTGTGCAAGGTTAATGGCTTCAAGCATTTCTTCTTTTGTGGCGCTTGGCTTTGCATAGCGTAAGTTTTCACTTAATGTGCCATCAAAAATATGATGCTGCTGCGCGAGTATATTAATAACGCTTGCGCGGGTGTTGCTGCTTAGTGCGTGGAGTTCTTCTGCGTTATTTTCATCGCTTAGCCTAATACTGCCTTGCTGCACTGGCCATAACCCTGTGAGTAAATTAACCAAGGTGCTTTTACCACTGCCGCTTCTGCCTACAATCGCTACTTTTTGCTGTGCTTTAAGGGTAAAGCTGATATTAGTTAAAGCACTGTGCTCCTGGTATTTATAGCCAATGTTATTAAGCGCCAAAGTTGTATTGTTTTTATCAAACTGCATCTCAATTAACTCAGCGCTATTAGCTTCTTGCGCTGTGACTTTATCTTCCAGTGTAAATAGCCGCTCAGCGGCTTTGAGTACAGTGGGCAGCTCTATAAATGCATTTGGCAACAGCAATACAGTTTCAAAGCTTGCTAATACAAATAGGCTTAACATAGCAAGCTCAACATTTACCATAGCGCCGCTGTAAACCAAAGGCACAATAGTGACTATGGCGCCAAGCATAGCTAGCTGCACAACCAGCAAACTTAAACCGTCGCTATTTGCGAGTGCTTTATGGCGACTATAAAGTTGTTGGTTATATTGCTCATTTAGTTCATTACATTTTGAAATTTGCCCAGCACGTGCCTGATAAATACTCAGCTCTCTAAGGCCGGTTAGGGTGTCAGAAAGCTCAGCTCTAAGTTGTGCACTGAGCTGTGTTTCTTTATGGCTATTTTTATTTAATTTAGCACTTAACAGCGCAGGTAAAACAACACCAATTAATAAAATGCCTATAAAACAAATAAGCGCAACATTGGCGTTATAAGCCGCCATAAACACCATAATTATGGGCACACTCAACAGCGCTACCAGCATTGGCAGTAATATGTTTAAGTAAAACTTATCAAGCGCATCCACGTCATTTTGTAAGCGGTTAACTAAATCGGCGCTGCGGCTCATTGCTAAATCTACATTGTTTAGCTTACTTAGCGTGGCAAACATATTAACGCGTATTTCACTAAGTAATAAAAACGTCGCGTTATGTGTTACTAAGCGCTCACCATAGCGTGATGCAGTTCGTACAATCGCTAAAAATCGAATGGTTCCTGCAGGTGTAAAGTAATTCATTTGTACGCCTGCGATACCCGCTGCCGCCATTGAGGCTAAAAACCACCCCGATATAGCTAATAAGCCCACGTTTGCAAGTACCGTTAGCGTTGCTAAAAAAGTACCCAGTAGCATGGCTTTATAATGCGGGCGGCAAAGCTTTAATAGCCTTATAAAATTAGTCATTGTTTGCTCCTTGCGCTTGTAAATTAAGGAGTGATTTAAATGCGCCTTGTTGTTGCTCAAGTTGGCTGTAAGTACCTTGCTGTGCTATTTCGCCATTTTGCATAACAAGGATATTGCTTGCGTTTTTGACTGTATTTAGCCGGTGGGCAATGACCAACACTAAGTGGTTTTTAGCGTAATTATTTATAGCCTGCTGAATAAGCTGCTCGGTTTGGCTATCAAGGTGGGCTGTCGGTTCGTCAAGCACTAAAATAGGCGCTTGTTTTAAAAACGCCCGCGCGAGGGCTATACGCTGCTTTTGACCGCCAGAGAGCCCTTCACCTTGCTCACCTATCAGGGTGTCGAACCCATTCTCTAACGTCTTTATAAAATCTAAGGCGCCCGCTTGGTGTGCGGCTTGCTCAAGCTCTAGTTGCGTAGCGGCTGGCTTGGCTATTTTTATGTTATCGCTAATGCTTTGGTAAAAAAGCGTTGGGGTTTGTGGGATCCACGCAATTGCGTTTTGTAATGTGCTAATGCTTGTAGCATCAAGTGGTTTATTATTAATGCTTATTTGTTCAATCACCTGCGGATGAAACCCTAATAAACAATCAAATAAAGTACTTTTACCTGAGCCACTAGCACCTACTACTGCCACTAATCCTTTAGCGGGTAGCGTAAGGTTTATATTTTTTATGCCTTCGTTACTGTTTGGGTAGGTAAAGTTTAAGTTGTTTATGTTTATTGAGCTTATATGCTCCTCAAACTTTGTTTCATGTTGCTGTGATTGCTCAGGAAGTGGGGCATTTAAAATAGTGACCATATCGGCCGCTGCGCTTATACCTTGCAAGCGGGCATGGTAGTGGCTGCCTAATTGGCGCAGTGGTAAGTAAAATTCTGGGGCAAGTAGTAAAACAACAAAGCCGGTTGCAAAATCAAGCGTGCCAAAAAACAGTCTAAAACCAATGATTACCGCCACCAGCGCCACACTAATTGTGGCTAAAAATTCCAGCGCAAATGATGATAAAAAGGCAATTTTTAACACACCGAGTGTAGCGTGCCTAAAGTCATCAGAAATTTTGGCTATTTGTTTAAGCTCTTTTTGTGTTGCGTTAAACAATTTAAGTTGTGTTAAACCTTGTACGCGGTCAAAAAAGTAATTACCTAGTACGGCTAGTTGCTGCCATCTTTTTTGATTTAACGCCTCGGCCTTTGAGCCCACCAAAATCATAAAAAACGGAATAAGCGGGGCGGTTAATAAAAATATTAAGCCTGCTTTATAGTCGGTTGGAAAAATAACCATCAATATTGCCAGCGGAATAAGCGCGCTATAAGCAACGCCAGGCAAGTATTTAGCGTAGTAGTCGTGCAGTGCTTCAACGCCATCGTGCACGGTGTTGAGCGTTGCTCCTTGGCCGTGTTGTTCAATATAACTTGGGCCAAGTTGCGTTAATTTGGTCAATAAGGTTTGGCGCATAGCCGACTTTATTTTAAGTGCCGCATAAGCACTGAGCCTTTCACTGATAGCTAAAAACAGGGCTCTGAGTAAAATAATACCCGTAAGTGGCCAAAGTAAGTGGGTTACTTGGCTAAGGCTTGCACCTTCAAACATTACGTTATGAATAGTTTGTGCCACTAAATAGGCGCCTGCAATCATTAAAATAGCGTTAAATGTGCCCAGTGCAATACTTAACTTTAACCATGCACCCGCAGGCTTACTTTGCCGCTTTAAAAAAGCGCGCAGAGATTGCTGCTGCGCGCGATTTGGTCGGGGATTAGTCGTCATCTTTTGTGTTGTTAGCTTCGTTTAGTAAATCGTGCATCGGTTGTTCATCATCAGCTATGCTGTTTTTATTTTGATGAAACTCGTACCACATTACATTTATAACACCTAAGGTACAGGCTAAAAGTACACCTAAAATCCAAGCGAAATACCACATAATTTAGTCTCCTTAGTAGCTACCGTGCGTGTTGTTTTCAATTTCGTCTACCGTTACTCTGCGCCACATTTTTACGTAACACCAGGTGGTGTAGGCCAAAATTAACGGAATAAATATAACAACAGCAACAAACATAATATTAAGCGTTCTGTGGCTCGACACCGCATCCCAAATAGTTAAGCTAATATCTGGGTTATTAACAGATGGCATAATAAATGGGAACAGCGACACACCCGCCGTCATAATAACGCCAATTAACATAATGCTGGTTGAAATAAGCCCAAGCGCTGGCTTGTTTAGTTTAGAGAACAGTAAAGCACTGAGTGCCATAACAAAGCCTAAAATAGGGAAGGTCATTGTCCATGGACGCTCGCTGTAATTATTAAGCCACGCACCTTGCGCTGTGCTTACAACTTTTGCCAACGGATCTGCATGGCTTTGCGTATCAGGCATAGAAACAATTTGGTAGCCATTTATGTTTGCCACCCAAAAACCAGCAGCCGCAAACAGTACAATAAATACCACTAATGCGTAGCGGCCATATTGCGCTGAGCGCGCTGCAACGGCATCTGCTGTGCGCAGTTGTAGCCACATGCCTGCATGGGCAATTAACATGGTGATACTAATTAAACCTGCCAGTAGGCCAAATGGGTTGAGTAAGCCAAAAAACGAGCCTTGGTAACTTACACGCAGTAAGTTATCAATATTAAACGGTACACCTAAAAATAAGTTACCAAATGCCACACCAAATACTAAAGCCGGAATGGCGCTGCCTGCAAATAAGCCCCAATCCCAGTTATTACGCCAGCGTTTAGAGTCTATTTTTGAGCGGTAATCAAAACCTAAAGGTCTAAAAAATAGCGCAAACAAGACCAGCATCATGGCAAAGTAAAAACCCGAAAATGCAGCGGCATACACCATAGGCCACGCTGCAAATAAAGCGCCGCCTGCGGTAATAAACCATACTTGGTTACCGTCCCAGTGGGCGCCAATGGTGTTGATTACCGTGCGGCGCTCTGAGTCTGTTTTACCAACTAGGCGAAGCAGCATCGCTACGCCCATATCCATGCCATCGGTAATTGCAAAGCCTATTAGCAGTACGCCAATGAGCAACCACCACAGCATTTTTAATGTTTCATAATCAAAAATCATAATTGCTCTCCTGCGTCTTTATCTGCTTTGTTTGGTAACTCAAAGTGATACTTACCTGTATGTAACGAGCTTGGGCCTTGTTTAATAAAACGCACCATTAACCAACCTTCTACAATGGCAAGGCCAGTGTAAAAAATAATAAACCCAGTTAAGCTAATCAAAATATCGTTTACCGTGAGTGACGAGGTGGCTAAAAAGGTCGGTAATATTTCTGATATAGCCCAAGGCTGGCGACCATATTCAGCAACGATCCAACCAAATTCTATTGCAATCCATGGTAGCGGAATACTTAATACTGCAGCCCACAGTAGCCAACGTTTTTGCTCAATAATACGGTGTGCGTTGTAATAAAATGCCAATACAAATACGGCCAGCATAGCTACACCACAGGCCACCATAATCCTAAATGACCAAAACATAGGCCCCACTTTAGGGAACGAGTCTTTAACTGCCATTTGAATGTGCTCTTCTGTGGCATCTACTACATTGGGGGTATAGCGCTTAAGCAGCAAGCCATAACCTAAATCGGCTTTAAGAGAATCAAATTTAGCTATGTTTTCTTCGCTGTCATCGCCATTTCTTAGCTTTTGGAGGTATTCGTACGCTATCATTCCGTTACGAATGCGTACCTCGTGTTTTTTCTCTAAATCAGAAATACCAATAACTTGCTCATCTAAAGAGCGGGTAGCAATAATACCCAGTGCGTAAGGTATTTTTACTGCTGCATGAGTTACCTGCTCATCTGAGTCAGGAAAACCAAGCGCGGTAAACGCAGCAGGGGCCTCTTCTGTATGCCACTCAGCTTCTATTGTTGCTAGTTTTACTTTTTGAACTTCGCCTACTTCGTAGCCTGATTCGTCACCTAATAAAATAACACACAGTATTGATGCTAAACCAAAGCCCGATGCCACAGAGAACGAGCGCTTAGCAAAGGCTAAATCACGGCCTTTTAATATGTACCAGCTACTAATGCCCAGTACAAACATAGAAGCGGCTACGTAACCTGCCGATACCGTATGAATAAACTTAACCTGCGCTACAGGGTTAAATACAAGCTCTGCAAAGCTGGTCATTTCCATACGCATGGTTTGATAGTTAAACTCTGCCCCTACTGGGTTTTGCATCCACCCGTTAGCTATTAATATCCACAGCGCCGACATATTAGTACCTAGCGCCATTAAAAATGTAGCGCCCAAATGTTGGCGTTTAGTTAACCTATCCCAGCCTAAAAAGAACATACCCACAAAGGTCGATTCTAAAAAGAATGCCATTAAGCCTTCAATAGCGAGCGGGGCGCCAAATACATCGCCTACGTAATGCGAGTAATAAGACCAGTTAGTACCAAACTCAAACTCCATGGTCAGGCCCGTTGCCACCCCAATAGCAAAGTTAATACCAAACAATTTTCCCCAAAACTTAGTCATATCACGATAAATTTCGCGACCGGTCATAACATAAACCGATTCCATAATAACTAAAATCCAGGTCATACCTATGGTTAAAGGTACGAATAAGAAATGGAAGAGTGCGGTAACAGCAAACTGTAATCGCGATAGATCCACAAAGGTTTCATCTATCATTTTTGGCTCCTTGAGGGTGACGGGTTAACAAGGCAATTAATAATTGGCAAAGTTAAAATTAATGAACTTTCAGTAATTACTGAAAGTTTGGAATATTATTTACGTTTGCACAATTTTTGTCAATAAACATATTAGAAAAAGTTAATATATATTCACCATGCTACATCAGTATGAAATACAAACAATCGTTTGGTACTAAATTAGTTACAAATAATCGTTAATTTAAAGCGTTTAACCAAACATTAAAACACGGTAAACTAACCGCTATGAACGCCTGATAAATAAAGTCGAATGAATAAAGAGAAAAAACAACTACGTATTGGTATTGTGGCAGGTGAGCTGTCGGGCGATATTTTAGGCGAAGGCTTAATTAAAGCACTTAAAACGCACTTTCCAGATGCCATATTTGAAGGCATTGCAGGGCCAAAAATGCAGGCGCAAGGCTGTAAAACGCTTTACGACATGGACGAGCTCTCGGTAATGGGGCTGGTTGAAGTATTAGGGCGTTTACCGCGTTTACTTAAAATACGTAAGCAGCTGGTGCAGCACTTTAAAGATAACCCACCCGATGTATTTATAGGTATTGATGCGCCCGATTTTAACCTACGCGTAGAAAAGCCTTTAAAAGATGCCGGTATTAAAACCATTCAATACGTAAGCCCGTCGGTTTGGGCGTGGCGCGAAAAACGCATTCATACCATTAGTGCTGCCACAAATTTAGTGCTTGCTTTGCTGCCATTTGAAAAAGAATTTTACGATAAGCACCAAGTACCGTGTACATTTGTAGGACACACCTTAGCTGACGATATAGCGCTTGAGCACGACGATAGCCAAGCTCGCCAAGAACTTGGCCTAAATACCGACGACAAAGTACTGGCTTTACTGCCAGGTAGCCGTGGCTCAGAAGTAGGCTTACTCAGCGAAACCTATATAAATACAGCTGCGCAGTTACAAGCGCAAAACCCAGACCTTAAAATAGTGGTGCCGCTGGTTAACGAAAAACGCAAAGCGCAATTTAGTGAGATTTTAAATGCCACTGCACCAAATTTAAATGTAAACCTACTCGATGGTCAGTCAAAACTAGCCATGCAAGCAGCTGATGCCATTTTACTTGCATCAGGCACAGCAACGCTTGAAGGCATGCTGTATAAAAAGCCTATGGTGGTGGGTTATAAAATTAAGCCAATGAGCTATTGGATTTTTAAAACCTTGTTTACCTTTAATATTAAATATTTTTCACTGCCAAACTTATTAGCCGATGAAGAGCTAGTGCCGGAGTTTTTACAAAGTGAATGTAACGTGGCTAATTTAATGGGCGCACTTACGCCTATGCTAAATACCGATAATAAAGAACTAAAAGCACGCTTTTTAGCCATCCACGAAAAAATTAGATTAAATGCCAGCAAACAAGCAGCCAAGGCTGTGGCGGAGTTAATAAATGCAAATTGAACGACCCAACGTAACCTTAATTGCCGGTGTAGATGAAGTAGGGCGTGGCCCGCTTGTCGGCGATGTTGTTACCGCTGCGGTAATACTTGACCCAGCGAATCCTATTGCAGGTTTAGCTGACTCTAAAAAGCTAACCGACAAAAAGCGCCAAGCACTGGCTATAGAAATAAAACAAAAAGCGCTGTGTTATGCCATTGGTCGTTGTAGCCCAACAGAAATTGACGAGTTAAACATTTTGCATGCAACTATGCTTGCAATGACACGTGCAGTTGAGGGGTTAAGTACGCAACCAGAGTTTGTATTTGTAGATGGTAACCGCTTACCTAAATTAGCTATGCCGGCTCAAGCAGTTGTTAAAGGCGATAGTTTAGTGGCTGAAATTTCAGCAGCCTCTATTTTAGCCAAAGTAGCGCGTGATGATGAAATGCTTGAGCTTGATACTCGCTACCCGCAATACGGGTTTGCAGGGCACAAAGGGTACCCAACTAAAGCACATTTTGCAGCGCTTGAGCAATACGGCGCTATTGATGAGCACCGTAAAAGCTTTAAGCCGGTACAACGTGTGCTAATGCAAGCAAAGGGCGAGGCATAAATAATGGCTGCTCCAGATTTTGTACATTTACGGGTTCACTCAGACTTTTCAATGGTCGATGGCTTAGCTAAAACCAAGCCTATTGTTGCTAAAGCGCAAGAGCTTGAAATGCCCGCGCTGGCAATTACCGATCAAATGAACTTTTGTGGTTTAGTGCGTTTTTATGGCGCAACTCACAGTGCCGGTATTAAACCCATAGTGGGAGCCGATTTTTGGTTGCGCAGCCCAGAGTTTCCAGATGAGCCAAGCCGTATTACGTTGCTAGCTAAAAACAACGACGGTTATAAAAATATTACCTTATTAATATCTGAAGCTTACCAACGCGGGCATATATTTCATCGCCCAGTGATTGACCGAGAATGGCTAGTTAAGCACAAAGAAGGGCTTATTATTCTCTCAGGCGCAAAAGATGGTGACTTAGGTAAAGCCTTATTAAAAAATAACCCAGGCGTTATTGAATCTGTAGTGAGCTTTTATAAGCAGCATTTTAGCGATCATTACTATTTAGAGCTTATTCGCACCGACCGTCCGCTTGAAGAAGACTACCTGCATATGGCGGTAGAGCTTGCAGCAAAAGAGCAGCTGCCCGTTGTTGCCACAAACGAAGTGGTTTTTTTAAAGCCCGAAAATTTTGAAGCGCACGAAATTCGTGTGGCTATTTTTGACGGTTACACCCTTGATGACAAACGCCGCCCTAAACGGTTCTCACAAGAGCAATACCTAAAAACGCCTGAGCAAATGGCAGAGCTATTTAGCGATATCCCTGAAGCGCTGCAAAATACGGTAGAAATAGCCAAACGCTGTAACGTGACGGTGCAACTAGGCACTTACTTTTTGCCTGATTACCCAACCGGCTCGTTAAAAATTGAAGACTTTTTAGTTAAGGTTTCAGAAGATGGACTTGAAGAGCGCCTGCAGTTTTTATTCCCTGATGAACAAGAGCGACAAGAAAAACGAGGCGAATACGACGAGCGCTTAAAAGTAGAGCTTGGTGTAATTAACCAAATGGGTTTCCCAGGCTACTTCTTAATCGTAATGGAGTTTATTCAGTGGAGTAAAGATAACAATATTCCAGTGGGGCCAGGGCGTGGTTCGGGTGCGGGTTCATTAGTGGCATATGCCCTAAAAATTACCGACCTTGATCCGCTTGAATTTGACCTACTCTTTGAGCGATTCTTAAACCCTGAACGTGTATCAATGCCCGATTTCGATGTCGATTTTTGTATGGACAGGCGTGATGAGGTAATTGACCATGTATCGGCATTGTATGGGCGGGACGCGGTATCACAAATTATTACCTTTGGTACCATGGCTGCAAAAGCGGTAATACGCGATGTAGGCCGTGTACTTGGCCACCCTTATGGTTTTGTTGATCGTATTTCTAAGCTGATCCCAGGGGATCCCGGGATGACGCTTGCCAAAGCGTTTGAAGTAGAGCCGCGTTTACAAGAAGCCTACGATGGCGACTCAGAGGTAAAAGATTTAATCGATATGTGTCGCATCCTCGAAGGGTGTACACGTAATGCCGGTAAACACGCCGGTGGTGTTGTAATATCGCCGACGACCATTACCGACTTTGCTGCACTTTATTGCGATGACGAAGGTAAGTTTCCGGTAACACAGTTTGATAAAAACGACGTAGAAACCGCAGGCCTAGTTAAGTTCGATTTCTTGGGCTTACGTACATTGACCATTTTGCAGTGGGCTGTGGATATGACCAACGAGCGCATGAAGCGCGAAGGCAAAGCGCCCGTTGATATAAATACCATTCCACTGGATGATAAAAAAAGTATAGAGCTATTACTGCGCGCCGAAACAACCGCGGTATTCCAGCTAGAATCGCGCGGCATGAAAGACCTCGTACGCCGATTAAAGCCCGATTGCTTTGAAGATATGATTGCATTGGTAGCCTTGTTCCGCCCAGGCCCACTGCAATCAGGCATGGTAGATAACTTCATCGACCGTAAGCTTGGCCGAGAAGAAATTTCATACCCAGATGCCCAATACCAACACGAAAGCTTAAAGCCCATACTTGAGCCTACTTACGGCATTATTTTGTACCAAGAACAAGTAATGCAAATTGCCCAAGTACTAGCAGGCTATACGCTTGGTGGCGCCGATATGCTACGTCGTGCAATGGGTAAGAAAAAACCCGAAGAAATGGCTAAACAGCGTTCAACCTTTGAAGAAGGTGCACGCAATAATGGTATAGACGGCGAACTGGCGATTAAAATTTTCGACCTGGTAGAAAAATTCGCAGGTTATGGTTTTAATAAATCTCACTCGGCAGCGTATGCACTGGTTTCGTACCAAACGCTGTGGATGAAAACGCACCATCCGGCAGAATTTATGGCTGCGGTAATGTCGGCCGATATGGATAACACCGACAAAATAGTAATCTTGGTGGATGAATGTGAAAACATGAAGCTCACCTTATTACCGCCTGATGTAAACGCCGGAGAATTTAAATTTACGGTAAACCTGCAAGGTGAAATTGTTTACGGTATTGGTGCTATTAAAGGTGTAGGTGAAGCGCCGGTAGAGGCTATTTTAGAAGCGCGCGCAAAAGGCGGCCCATTTAAAGATTTATTTGATTTTTGTGCCCGTGTAGATTTAAAACGCTTAAATAAACGTGTGACCGAAAAATTAATTTACGCCGGTGCACTTGATCAACTCGGGCCAGAGAAAACCCAAGCAGGGCGTGCAACATTACTGGCAAGTTTAAAAGATGCCATGCGCGCTGCCGATCAGCACAACAAAGCTGAGCAACTTGGGCAAAGCGATTTATTTGGCTTACTGGCCACTGAGCCTGATGAAGTTGAGCAAGCCTTTATTAAAGCCACACCGCTTACCGATAACCAATGGCTTGATGGCGAAAAAGACACGCTAGGCCTTTATTTAACAGGGCATCCGATAAATCAGTATCGTCGTGAACTTAGACATTACACCAGCGGCAAGCTGGTGGATTTACAGCCAACAAATCGTGATGTACTCTCTACGGCGGCGGGTTTAGTTATTTCAGCGCGGACCTTAATTAATAAAAAAGGAAATCGTTGGGGCTTAATAACTTTAGATGACAAGAGCGCCCGTATTGATGTACGCTTGTTTCCTGAACAGTTCGAAATGTACCAAGAAATGCTTCAAGTAAACAATATCTTGGTAATATCTGGACAGGTCAGCTTTGATAACTTCTCCGGTGGCATTACAATGACCGCCAGAGAAATAAACACCATTGCTCAAGCGCGTGAAAAACGCATTAAAGCGATTAAAATGACGCTGAACATGGTGCAAATCGAGGCAGGTTTCTTCGATAAATTACAAAAAGTACTCGAACCTTATAAAATGGGAACGTGTCCGATCAAGGTTTATTACCAGCGCCCCGATGCGTTGGCTCAATTAACCCTAGGGATCGAATGGTGTGTTACGCCGAGCGACGACTTAATTCATAAGTTATCACTCATGGCGGCACAAGATGTAGAACTAGAATTTAACTGATTAGGTAGTTTAGAGCATGAGCCTCAATTATCTTGATTTTGAGCTTCCGATTGCAGAATTAGAAGCAAAAATTGAAGAATTACAAAGCATAAGCCGCGCTGGCGAATTAGACCTTGAGTTAGAAGAGGAAGTCAGCAAATTAAAAGAAAAAAGCGCTAAGCAAAAAGAGGAAATATTCTCAAATTTAGGCGCTTGGCAAGTATCGCAGTTAGCGCGTCATCCGTTGCGTCCTTACACTCGAGATTATATCGAGCGCATTTTCACGGAATTTGACGAGTTTGCAGGCGATCGTACTTTTGCTAACGATCCGGCTATTTTAGGCGGTGTTGCACGTTTAGATGGCGAACCAGTAATGGTGATTGGTCAGCAAAAAGGGCGCGATACAGCTGAAAAAATTAAACGTAACTTTGGTATGCCAAAACCAGAAGGCTACCGCAAAGCGCTACGTTTAATGGAAATGGCCGAGCGTTTTAAAATGCCAATTATGACCTTTATCGACACCCCAGGGGCATACCCAGGTGTGGGCGCTGAAGAGCGCGGTCAGTCTGAGGCAATTGCACGTAACCTAAAAGTAATGGCGGCACTTAAAGTACCCACAATTTGTACGGTTATTGGCGAAGGCGGCTCTGGTGGTGCATTAGCCATTGGTGTTGGCGACAGAGTTAACATGTTGCAATACAGCACGTACTCAGTAATTTCGCCAGAAGGCTGTGCTTCAATTTTATGGAAAAGCGCCGATAAAGCACCACTTGCCGCAGAAGCAATGGGTGTAACTGCTGAGCGCGTTAAAGAGCTTGATTTAATTAATAACTTAGTTGAAGAGCCTTTAGGCGGCGCACACCGCAATTACGATGCAATGGCACGTAACTTGAAAACACGTTTAAAACGTGACCTTGCTGACTTACAAGCGCTATCGCTTGAAGACATGCTTGATCAACGTTACAAACGTTTAATGTCGTTTGGTTACTGCTAATTAGCTAACCAACGCATTTATTGTTAAAAAAGGCCGCTTATGCGGCTTTTTTGTTTTAAAATACTGCAAACATTAAATTTATAGCGTATCCATGCAAGCATCACCTATTTATCAGCACGTTAAACACGCCCTTGAGCACTTTTTTAAGCACCAGCAATATAACTTTACGGTGGCGCTTTCGGGTGGCGTGGATTCGGTGGTATTGCTTCATGTAATGCACTTATTAAAACAAGCGCAACCAAAGCTAAACGTAAACGCGATTTATGTTAATCATGGTTTAAGCCAATACGCGAATGACTGGCAGCGCTTTTGCCTAAACTTGTGCGCTGAGCTAAATGTACCGTTTAATGCCGCGCAGGTAACAATAAACCCGCAAACACGAACAAGCCTTGAAGCGCAGGCACGTGAGGCGCGTTACAAAGCACTTGATGAGCTAAGCCCCGCGGGCAGTGTTATTTTGCTGGGTCAGCATATAAACGATCAAATAGAAACGTTTTTACTGCGGTTAAAGCGCGGATCTGGCTTAAAAGGGTTAGGCGCAATGCAAAAAATGCGTGAACTACAAAGCGGGCGAATATGCTACAGGCCGCTTTTAAACATAACGCGCAGTGATATAGAGCACTTTGCCACAGAGTTTAATATTACGCACATAACTGATGACTCAAATACCGATGAGCGTTTTGATCGTAACTTTTTACGTGCACGTGTAGTGCCTTTACTTGCAAAGCGCTTTAAAGGTTTTGAACATTGTGCTGGGCGCAGCATTGAGTTACTACAGCAACAACAAACGCTACTTGATGAGTACACTGAACTTGATTTAAAACAAAGCGTAAATGCCCATCAAGCACTGAGCGTTAGCCAACTAACCAGCTACAGCAACGTGCGCATAACCAATGTGGTTCGTGCATGGCTTAGCTTATTTACCCAAGTAATGCCCTCTCAAAAGCAGCTTTTGCAAATAATTAACCAAGCCATAAATGCGCAGGCTGATGCGCAAATGCAAGTTGATTTAAGCGAGGGGCAAATACGACGCCATCAAGGGTATTTGTATTTTGTTACACCACACATATTATTAGCCGATGAAGCGCTAACGAGCAATGAGCTAGCGCTTGATGATGGGCGCGTTTTAATAAAGCAACAAGGTAAAGGCCTACGTGCCCCACTGCCAAACGAGCAAGTCACCGTGCGCTTTAATTGTAATAGTGCGCGTATAAAGCCGTTAAAAAAGCCAGGCAGCAATACGCTTAAACACTGGTTTAAAGATGCAAAAGTAGCCCCGTGGTTAAGGGAGCGCGTACCTTTAATATTTTATAACGACGAGCTTGTGCAAGTTGTTGGTTATTTTGTAAGTGAAAAACACCAAGACGAAAACGGCATTTTTTGGGAGTGTAAATAAATGAAAGATCAGCCACATGTAGGCTTATCGCTAGTTAGCAAAGCGCCGATGGGTATGTTAATAACAGCGTTAGTTGCTGTTATAGCCAATGTATTATTAGAGCTTAATATTATTACATTAGGTTATGCCGTTGTGGGCGGGGTGGTATCGGCGGTATTACTGCTTGCCTACTGGTTAGGTAAAGGCGGGTTATTTTTTATTTTAGGCGTAAGTTTACCATTGGTTTTAGTGTTATTTACCCCGCTTGCAAGCATAACAGCATTGCTTAATTTAGTGAGCGGCTTCTTTTTTGGCTTTTGTGCGGCCTTGTTTGTTTATAAATTACTGGCTAATAAATAATTAAACAGTAATAAAAAAGCTCAGCGGGGGAAGCTAAGCTTTTATAAATAATACAGTTATATAAATACTAATATGCTTTTGCACAGTTGCGCCCAGAGGCTTTTGCCTTATATAAGCCTTTATCGGCTCTAGCAAATATTGCTGTTTCGCAATCTTGGCTATTGGCTAGGGTAAAGCCAATGCTGGTGGTTACTTTGTATTTAGACATTAAACTTGAGTTTCTGACTAAGTGCATAATGCGCTCAGCAACCACTTTGTTTGTTGTAAACTCGGTGTCTTCAATAATCAGCGAAAACTCATCGCCACCAAATCTAAACACGGAGTCGGTACCGCGTATACTGCTACAAAGTACCTGCGAAAACTCTTTTAAAACATCGTCACCTACTTTATGACCATAGTTGTCGTTTACTTGCTTAAAGTTATCTAAATCAAGCAGCATTAAACTAAAAGGGCGCTGGTAACGGCGGCAGTTTTCGAGCTTTTGCGATAACATGTCATTAAATTGGCTACGGTTATTCAACCCAGTGAGCGCATCTTTTGTGGCAAGTTTTAACACTCGGCTGTACATCATTGCGTTACGTAGTGGGTACACAAGGGCGCTGTGCAAAGCACGTAATTTGTTTTCAATCGCTTTACTAATAGGGTATTGGCTAAAGTAAATTAGCTGTCCTAAGTGCTCGCGACCAATAGCTAAATCGTAAGAATACGGGCTAGTGTTCGTGTTGCTATCTGAGGTTTGTGCAGTGCCGAGCGTTGATTGAAACTGCAGCCCTGAAAAGTTAAGTAGCTGTTTGGCAAATTTTGCATAAATAGCCAACACATCTTCTATTACTAGGCTTGTTTGTAGCTCGGTAACTAAATCGTGCGTTGCCGCTGTTTCGTTTGTGTGTGTTTGCTCTGCTGAAAACGGCAAAAAATCGCCGCGCCCAGACACGCGTTGTGTCAAAATATGGACATTTTCCATTAAAATCTTCCCCCAGGGTGTTACTTTGCAATAACTAAGCTATTTTTATGCCATATTTTAAAATTGCTTGATAAACATATGGTTGCTATATTTAAAGTTCATTCCGTAGTTTAATTGACGCTGGAGGCCGAATTTGCAAAGTATAAACGCTCAAATTTTTGGCTTGTTAGTGGCGGCGGTGCTTTTTGTATGGTTTTTTAAGCGCATTGGTTTGCCGCCTATTTTGGCGTATTTAGCAACAGGCGTTTTAGCGGGCAGCCATGGCATTGGTTGGCTTGCTCAATCTCACGAAATTGAGTTTATTGCTGAGCTGGGCATCGTATTTTTATTGTTTAGTTTAGGGCTCGAATTTTCTATATCGCGGCTAATGGCCATGCGCAATATTGTGTTTGGACTGGGCTCGTTACAAGTTGGTGTTACCAGCTTGCTCTTCATTATTATTTTATATTGCTTAAATTTTAGCTTACTCACTAGCTTTACCATTGGCACAATTATGGCGCTTTCTTCAACCGCGGTGGTGGTTAAGCTATTAAAAGAAACTGGCGAGCTAAACCAGCGCCGTGGGCAGCTGGCGGTGGGCGTATTACTGTTTCAAGATATTGCCGTTGTGCCCCTACTTATTATTTTGCCATTGTTTGCCTCAAGCGATTCGCAAAGTATTAGTTGGGCGCTGGCATTTGCGCTTACAAAAGGCGCGTTTGTGTGCTTATTACTGTGGGCGATTGGTAAATGGGTGCTGCCTAAGGTGTTTAAAGAAATAGCGCAGGTACGAACCGATGAGCTGTTTGTACTTACCACAATTTTGGTGGCGTTATTTGCCGGCTTTTTAACTTACATGTTTGGTTTATCAATGGCGCTTGGGGCATTTTTAGCCGGCATGATGCTAGGAGAGAGCCATTACCGACATCAACTAGAGGCCGATATTAGGCCATTTCGCGATATTTTAATGGGGCTGTTTTTTGTAACTGTGGGGATGCAGCTCGATATTTTATTTGTGCTTTCACATGGTTTTGTAATTATTGGCGCGTTATTTGGCTTGTTAATATTAAAAATTACCGTGCTGGCATTCAGTGCCAGATTAATGCATGAGCGCAATCAAGACTCGCTAGCCTGCGGGGTTATGCTGTGGCAAATGGGAGAATTTGGGTTTGTGCTTATTGCTTTGGCAAGTCAGCATGAGTTGCTCAATTCAGAGCAAGCCTCGTTTTTAATTGCCTTAGGGGTGCTATCGATGGCGCTAACCCCGTTTTTAATTGATAAAACCCCACTAATTTTAAAGCAATTAGGTATTTTAGATCACCCCAGTATGGCGAGGGAGAGCGAGCCTAAAAGTAGCACCTTATATAACGATCACGTGGTTATTTGTGGCTTTTCACGCGTAGGACAAACTATAGCGCGATTTTTAAAACCCGAAGCCATAGATTACGTTGCCATAGAAAGTAACCCTATTTTAGTACAAGAGGGCAAAGCCGCAGGTGAGCCAGTAATATTTGGCTATGTAAAACAAAAAGATATTTTAAAGTGCGCAGGGGTAGAGCGAGCACGCCTAGTGATTATTACCTTTACAGAGCTTGAGCATGCACACGTGGTAATAGACGCCATAAAGCAGCTTGCACCCAACGTTAAAATACTAATAAGAACCCGCGACGACAGCCAATTAAACAACTTAAAAGAGTTGGGTGTTACTGAGGTGGTGCCTGAGTCGTTAGAGGCAAGCTTAATGTTGGTTTCACATGTGTTGTCGATGTCGGGTGTACCGATGACACGTATTGTGCGCCGTGTTAGTAAAGAACGCCGTAATCGCTACCCGCTTATGCAAAGTTTTTACGCCGGTTACTTTAAAGATAACGAAGAAACCTCTTCTGAGCGCTTAGAATATTTACACGTAGTTGCGTTGCCAGATCAAGCCTATGCGGTGGATAAAACAATAGATGAGCTTAACTTATCTAAACGCCGCGTGACTGTAAAAGCTTTGCGCCGAGAGGGGCAAGAAATAGACGACCCATTAACCAGCACCACATTGTGCGCAAACGATGTACTGGTATTGCAAGGTAAGCCTAGGCGGGTAGAGCGAGTAGAGCATTACCTACTCGATGGGCTTGAATAAAAAATGCATTTGATGTTTTTTACTGACATAGATGCAAGTTAGTAAAATAACACAGAGGTAGTTATACAGCTCAGTTGGTTTCAAAGCTTGCTCTGCGATTAAATAACAGGTTTCAAGGCCAACATTAGCTAGTCGAGCTCTAAAAATTGGCGTATTTCGGGTAGTTTTTTCATGCCATCTTCATAGCCAATTTGAATTAGGTGCTGAGTGTAGCGTTTTTCAAACAACAAATAGCTGGTTAAACTCGATTGCGAGTGCTTTTTTACCCCAATTGTGCGCAGCAGCAACTTAATTGCCCACGGCATATCACTGTAGTATTGCGCGGCAATATCGTTAAAGTTTTTTGATGGATTAATAATACAGGTTTCTATTTGTTTCAGCTCTTGGTGTTTGTCGCGCGCCGGAAGCAGCCCTAAAGTGCGATTTACACGCTCAAGGCGCTCAAGGTCGGCTTGCATGGTGTCGCTAAATACACTATCGAGTAAATGCCCTGCAACCGCAGAAAGCCCAGGGTAGTGGGGCGAGTAACCCGCCGGATGCGACTCTTTTGGTTGGTCCACCCCAATAATAAATATTTTTTCGGCCCCTAAATGAATAGACGGGCTAAGCGGTGAAAGCTGGTGAATAGAGCCATCGCCAAAATAGTGGTTAAATACATTAACACTCGGAAACACCATAGGAATAGCACTTGATGCCATTAAATGCTCAACGTTAATGCGCATAGGGCGACCTTCGCGTTTGGCGCGTTGCCAAGGTGTTTGTGTGTTTGACTGAAAAAACGCAACAGAGTCACCGGTTGTATAGCTTGAAGCGGTAATAGAAATCGCTTCTAAATAATTGCGATGTAAATTACGTTCAATGCGGTGCAGGTCTAAAATTTCGTTTAATAAACCGCGCAAAGGGCGGTTATTCAGCAAACTGCCGGGTGGGTGGTTTATGTGTTCAGACTGAAAACTGGTTAAAATATTGCGCGCAATATGGCCAAATACACTTAAAAAGTCGCTTTTGTAGACCATAGACGTTGAAAAGTTTTTCCAAACAGACTCAAGTTTACGCACGGCCAAATGCGCACACGAGGCATAACAGGCCAAAGCTGCAGAATTAATCGCGCCTGCAGAAGTGCCGTTAATAATTCTAAATGGCAAAGGCGCAGTGCGAGGCATACTATGAGCAAGCGCTTTAAGCACGCCCACTTGATAAGCAGCGCGAGCGCCACCACCTGTAAGTAATAGGGCTATTTTAGGTTTATGTGGGTCAACTTGCTGGATTTTCATAGTGGTTTTTGAACTGCTTAACGTCTTTTCTTTATTTATCAACTTTAAGTCTTTAAGCTAGAAGAATCAAAGAATAACTGAGTTACTATGGCTCGTTGTTCTAATTAGTAAGTGTAGGTTTATGTTGTAAAGCCTATATTTAAAGTAATAGTGATTACCGATAGTGAATTTTTTCCACTCAGCGTACTCTGAGTAATATGCATTTAAATTTATGGAGTTTGTATGTCAGATAAACCAGAAGCGTCAGATGTTCAAAAACGTCCGCCTAAAAACAATTTTTTATTCGCCGTTATTATTTTAATTATTTTAGTGTGTGCCGCTGCGTTCGTCCTGTTATCGCCCACTGACGAGCCAGAAACTCGCACAGAGGTAGAGCAAACACCAAAAGAACAGCCAGTGATGGAGCTAAAGCCAGAGAACGACCCTGTGGTAGATGCGCCATCAGTTAAGCCTGAAAAGCCAGCGGATCTTAGCGTACCTGCTCAACGCCCAGCTGAGCCAGAGCCGGTTGTAGAGCCATTACCAACGCTTGATGAAAGCGACACCGTAGTGGTTGCCAAAATGGATGAATACTTAAGCGACTCGGTAATGAGCCTAATGGTAACCGACGATGTAATTCGCCGTGGCGTCGTATTTATAGACAACATAGCTAAAGGCAAAATTGCTAAAAAGCACACGCCAGTGGTTAAACCCGAAGAAGAATTTAGCGTAAACGAAGGGGACATTTTAACAATTGACCCTAACAGCTACGAGCGCTATACACCGTATGTAAAAGTATTTACGAGCATGAGCGCCGCCCAAGCTGTGCGTATGTACGAGCAATACAAGCCATTAATTAACAACGCGTACAGTGAAATTGGTTACGGCGATGATGAATTTAATCAAACGCTAGAAGATGCTATTGAGTTATTACTTGATACACCGGAGCCAGAAGGCGAGTTACCGCTACTGCGTGACTCGGTTACTTATCAGTATGCGTTTTCTGAATGGGAGCAATTACCAGCTGCACAAAAACAGCTGTTACGTATGGGCCCAGAAAATATGAAAAAAGTAAAAGCAGCACTGCGTAAAGTTAAAGCCGAGTTAGAGAGTAATTAATAGGCATTAAAGGCTGTTTTTAACCGCGATTGTATATGAAGTATGCAATCGCACTTTCTTTTTTGATTATCCCTTGAATAACACACCAAAAGTAGAGATAATCTTTCCCGCGCCAACCAAGGCCCTCAATGGTAGTCTTATTGGTCCTCTCGCAACACTAGCAGGCGAACCTGGTCAGGCCCGGAAGGGAGCAGCCACAGTTTGTGACGTGTGTGCCGAGATGTGGCTGGTAAGACTGCCACCCAAATTCCTCATTTGGGTGAAAATACATTCTTTTTAAATTATTCCTTAGTAACACCGTTAGATATTTAGTATCACGAGTGTCGATTTTCCACTATTACCGCTCTACCTCATTTTTACATTCACACTGTTTTTATTATTGCCGTTTACTGCACTAGCAGATGAAACATTCACTATTTATGTAAAAAAATCAAATTACTTATTTAGCAACGCCAAAGCAAAACTCACATCTGCTGAGCTTGGCAATAAATTACAGTCACTAAATGTTTCAACAGTAATACTCGATGTAGATTATTGCGCAGCTCCAGAAGTGTTAGCTAATGCCTATTTAGCAATCGCAAATGCTAAGCCTATGCTTAAGGATGTTAAGTAAAATTTAAGCGGCAGTCATAAAAAGAGTAAGTGTAAAAACACATAACACGCTTTTTGACAGGGGGTAATGTTTACCTGTTCCTGTTTTATTGCTGCTAGACAACCCGTGCCTTGTACGTAATAATGTAAAAATTACATTAATTTTAACATGTAAAATGTTAACAAGGTGCCCCAAGGTTGATTAATGCCGCAAAGAAGTAAGTGGACACTCGCTGTTTTATTAGGGTTATTAGGCGGGTTAGTAAATCTCTCGCCATTGTATTTTTTCGACAGCTCCGAATTTTTGTTTGGGCAATTGTTTGTTTTATGCAGTTTAGTATTTACTGGGCTGCGTTACGCGTGCCTAAGCCTTGCTATTGTTTCTGGTTTTTTACTTTATAGGTGGGGCCATTGTTGGCCGAGTATTGTGTATTTACTCGAGCTTTGTTGGCTTTATGCTTTTTGCTTACGCCGCTCTAAACCTATTCTTCCTCTGGGTAGCGTATTTTGGCTATGTATAGGTTTACCCTTTGTATGGGTTATAGGCCAATTTGTTATTGGCTTGGCCTGGTTAACGCTAATAGTAGCGATATCAAAGTACTTAATTAACGCGCTAATAAGCTTGGCGGTGGTTGATTTGGTTAGTGTATTTGTACCTTACGCTAGCCGTGCGTATCAGGGTAGGCCACTGGCAAAAATTTTAAGCTATGTGGTTAGTGTCATTATTATTTTAGTGGTATTGCTAACCAGTGTAATTTTAGTAAACGATCATCATGCGCGCTTAGAGTATGAAGTAAACGCTCAACTAAAAGAAAAAGCCGAGTCTATTAGCACGCAATTAAATGATTATTTAGCATTTCATAAAAACGCCATTGTTATGAGTAGCGACGCAATAAGTGCGGGCACTGCAAGCGATGTGCAGCTCAAACGATTAATGTCGTTATTTCCAGGCTTTACAACCAGCTTGTATGCAAACCCAGATGGCTTTGTAGAGCTTAGCTCGCCCAGCGATTTAATAGAGGGGCTTAGCCTTGCGCAGCGTAGTGTTAAAGACCGAGCATACTTTACTCAAGCTCAGCAGTTCCCTCAGGGTTATACCAGTGGCGTGTTTCAAGGTCGCGGCCTAGGTAACGAGGCCATTGTGGCGCTGTCGGCACCTATATACCGTAACAATACGTTTTATGGTGTGGTAGAGGGCTCGTTAAAGTTAGACCGCTTAGAGCGGTTTATACCTAACTTATTTGAGTACACGGGCGATTTAGTGGTGCTAGATGCGCAGCAAAAAGTGGTATTTAGCTCCCTTGATGAATTTAAAATACTGAGCCATTTTAACGGGGAGGGCTTTAATACCAGTAATTTAGGTGATAAAAACCTATTTCGTTCAAGCAAAAACGAGGTGTACCACAGCTCTAGGTACATTGATCCACAAAATCACTGGCAAGTTATTACCTTTTATAATCGTAAACATTTAAGTATGTCGGTGGCAAAAGCTTGGCTACCCACTATTTTGTTAAGTGCGCTATTGATGCTTATGGTGGTTATTTTTATACACCAACTTGCTAATTTATTAGTGCAGCCAATCACTAGCTTAACTACGCTAATGCAAAGCTTTGGTAAAACCAAAACACATAAGTTTAATACAGACTCAAGCTGGCATGAGGTATTGCAACTGCAACAGCAATTTGAATTACTGGCTAATGCGCTTCAGCGTTCTATAGAAAACCTACAAGCCTCTAATATCAGAAACCAAGGGTTAAATACCCAGCTGAGCGAATTTAATCAGCAGCTAGAGGGCAAAGTAGCAGAGCAAACCACAGAGCTTAAAAAAGCGGTAAATAGGGCTAATTTAGCCAATGTTGCTAAGTCGCAATTTTTAGCCAATATGAGCCACGAGCTACGCACCCCTATGAACGGTATTTTAGGCATGGGAGAGGTTTTATTGCGCGATAATTCATTAACCGATGAGCAGCGGGAGCTGTTAAATACGCAGCAAAAAAGCGCACAAAATTTACTGAAAATTTTAAACGATATTTTAGATTTTTCTAAAATAGAAGCCAACGCCATGGAAATTAGCCCTCGGGCGACTAACCTAGCGCCGTTTATTGCCAATATAAAGTCGTTGTTTTCTCCCATTGTAAGTTCTGATCACGTCGAGTTTATTGTTAGTCAAAGCGACAGGCTGCCAGATTGCGTAAAAGTAGACGACCTACGTTTAAACCAAGTCATTATTAACTTGCTATCTAATGCGTATAAGTTTACCGAGCGTGGTTTTGTACGTTTATCGTTTGATTACGAAAACGAGCAACTTTTAATAAGCGTAGCCGATAGCGGCATTGGTATTGAAAAAGATCAGCAGTCGTTGTTATTTAGTGAGTTTACGCAAGCAGATGTAGGTGTGGCACGTAAGTATGGTGGCACAGGGTTAGGTTTAGCAATTAGCCAAGGGTTAATTAAAAAAATGCAGGGTGAAATTACCCTCAACAGCGAACCAGGCAAAGGCAGCGTACTTAAATTTTACGTAAGTGCACCTAAAGCACAGTCCAACAAACCAGAGCCCGTTAAACAGCCGAAGTCGTTGCCTAATTTAAGCGATAAAACACTTTTACTGGTTGAAGATAACCCCATTAACCGCCAAGTAATTGCAAAAATGCTAGAGCCTACAAAGGTAAACTTAGTGATGGCAACCGATGGCATAGAAGCGCTAAAAGTACTTGAAGGTAATCGCTTTGATTTAATTTTAATGGATTGCCAAATGCCTAATATGGATGGCTACGAGTGCACCCAAACAATACGGGCTAACGAGGTAAACACAAAGGCACATGTGCCCATTGTTGCTATTACCGCAAACGCCTATGAAGATGATAAGCAGCGCTGTTTGAGTGTAGGCATGGATGACTTTGTATCTAAACCGGTAAATACACAAGGGTTGTACGAAGTAATCGCGAGGGTGATAAACGCCCATTAGTGCAGCGTTTATCACCATAACAAACTTTAAATAAAATCGAGGGTGAGCAACAAGCGTTGCTCGTTTGCAGCCACCGGTGGCGAGCGATGTACAAGCCCTGCGCCTTCGTTTTCATCCCAGTACTCGCCTTTAAGTAGCGCAACATCCCCTTGATTTAGCTGATTAATATTATTTAGGCTTTTAAATAAGCCAGACTCTTCATCGGGCTTACCTAAATTACCAGTTCCAAGCTTTGAGCGGTCTACATCGCTGTGATTTAACCACTGCGTTGCAATGCCTTGGTAAGTTGTCACTAATCGGCACGGAATTTTGTCTACATGAAAGCACGGGCACATAGGTTTATCTAATATTTTTAGCCTTAAACCGGCGCGTTTTAAGTCAAATAGGCAGCAAAACATTTCAACTAATAATGCTATGTCTTTACACAGCGCATCAATTTCATCGCGGTTATTATCATCTGGTTTAAGTGCAGTAACTAACTTATCAAACGCATCATCGGGAGATACCGCAAGCTCAAGTGGTTTTATAGCATTAGTGCTAATGAGTGTATTAACGGCATTTGTTAATACTTGTTCAAGGTCTCTTTGCCAAATAACGATGTTAGTGTTTTGGTCATAAATGTGTGGCAATACATTGGCGTTACTGTCTTTGGCTGCACTTCGGTGAAGTTGCTCAGTGGGTTTTATTTGCACCGTTATTGGAGCTAGGGCATTCACTACACTTCCTCCCAAATAGGAAACGGGTCGTTATAGGTTTTCCAAAAATCTTTACCTTTAAGCACAGCTTCTTCTGGCAGTAGGCAGTCATCAAGCGCCTCAATCATGGCTTGTTTATTTAACGACTGACCAATAAATACAAGTTCTTGACGCATATCACCAAAGGGCTCTACCCATTTACTGTTTATATCAGCAAGTAGCTCGGGCTCTGTGGGCCAGTCTTTTTTAGGAATTGCTTTATAAAACATGCCAGCAAACCCGTAATGAGCTATACCGCCTGCTTGGCTCCACTGCGCGCAAAATAAAGGGCGCGTTGCGAGCCAAAAATACCCTTTAGAGCGAATGAGCTGGCCAAATTGCTCGGTGTTGTGCAAAAAGTGATAAAACTTTTCAGGGTTAAATGGGCGGCGCGCCGTATAATTAAAGCTGCTAATACCATACTCTTCGGTTTCGGGAATGTGTTCACCACGCATTTCTTTAAGCCAACCCGGCGCTTGTTGGGCGCGTGCAAAATTAAATAAGCCCGTGTTGAGCACTTCGTTAATATTAATATTGCCGTTTGATATAGGAATCATTTTAGCTTGAGTATTAAGCGTATTTAAAATGGCAATAAGCTTATTGAGCTGTTCATTGGTGACTAAATCAGTTTTGCTAATTAAAATAACGTCGGCAAATTCAACTTGATCAATAAGTAGGTCAGCCACGCTTCGCTCGTCGTCTTCTCCTAACGATTCGCCAGTATCTTGTAAATCGTTTGCTTGTTCGTAGTCGGTTAAAAAGTTAACCGCATCAACCACGGTTACCATGGTATCGAGGGTGGCAACATCACCAAGAGAAACACCGTTTTCGTCGGCAAAGGTAAATGTTTCGGCAACCGGTAGAGGCTCTGAAATACCTGTTGATTCAATGACGAGATAATCAAAACGGCCATCTTTGGCAAGTTTGCCCACTTCAACAAGTAAATCTTCTCGTAGGGTGCAGCAAATACAACCATTGCTCATTTCGACGAGTTTTTCGTTGCTGTGATTGAGCGACACATCGTTTTTAATTGTGGCTGCATCTATGTTTATGTCGCTCATATCGTTGACTATAACAGCCACTTTTTTTCCTAGTCGGTTATTAAGAATATGGCTAAGTACGGTTGTTTTACCAGCGCCTAAAAAGCCTGATAACACTGTGACGGGCAGTTTATTGATCATTTAATTTTACTTACTAATAGGTATTTATTGGTATGTTATATTGTATCAATTAAATTTTCTAGCACTAGCATGACTTTTTAAATGGTTTGTATGTAATGCTCAGCAGAAGAATAAGCAGACACTTTTGCAAATACAACAAAGCTATTTTGTGTTTTTTGCTATTTTTTGAATTTATATAGCTGCGCTATTATGAGCGCCATCAAACTTAGGAGGCATTATGACGTTACTTTTCTCACCCATAGAACTTGCAGGTAAAACTTTAAAAAACCGTATTGTTATGCCACCAATGACTCGCTCGCGCTCAACGCAGCCTGGCGACATTGCCAATGATTTAATGGCCACTTATTATGCGCAGCGAGCAAGTGCTGGGTTAATAGTAAGCGAAGGCACACAAATAAGTGAGCTGGGTAAAGGCTATGCCTGGACACCAGGTATTTACACAAACGAGCAAGTAGCAGGTTGGCGCACGGTGACCAACAAAGTGCACGATGCTGGTGGCGTTATGTTTGCGCAGCTTTGGCATGTAGGGCGCGTAACTCACAGCGATAACACAGGCGGTGTGCAGCCTATATCCGCATCGGCCATTGCTGCAAAAGACGTAAAAGTATTTGTAGATACAAACGGCGAGCCTGGCTTTGTAGATACTCAGTTACCGCGTGAAATGAGCAAGCAAGATATTGAAAATGTACTAGGCGAATTTCGCCAAGCGGCTAAAAATGCAGTAGACGCAGGCTTTGACGGCATAGAGCTACACGCCGCTAACGGGTATTTAATTAACCAATTTTTAGACTCGCAATCAAATGCCCGTACTGATGAATATGGCGGCAGTGTGCAAAATCGTTTGCGTTTTTTAACAGAGGTTGTAAATGCAGTAAGCGATGAAATTGGTAGTCAAAAAGTAGGTGTAAGGCTTGCACCACTTACCACGCTTAACGGCACGGTTGATGATAACCCAGAGCAAACATATTTAGCCGTTGCTCAAGCACTAAACGACGCTGGCGTGGGCTACATGCACATTGCTGAAGCCGACTGGGATGATGCCCCTTTAATGAGCGTTGAATTTAAACAGGCTATTCGTAAAGCGTACAGCGGCGTATTAATTTATGCAGGTAAGTACACTAAAGAACGTGCCGATGAAGCCCTAGCACCACGGCAAGATCATTATAAATTGAACTTATAGAATATGTAGTGATCAGATCAAGGCATAATAATCACCTTGGTCACGTAAAATATGAGCGCTACTTTTCTGAAACACTTTAATTCAATTACCGATCCTCGCATTGAACGCTGTAAAAAGCATGAGCTTATCGATATTCTCCTTTTAGCCATTAGTGCAGTAATCTCCGGTGCACAAGGATGGGAGGATATTGAAGACTTTGGGCATCTAAAACTTGATTGGTTAAAAAGATATGGCGCTTTCAACGCGGGTATTCCAAGACACGACACCATAGCCCGTGTCATTTGTCGGTTAAAATCAGATGAAATAGAGCATGCATTTCAATCTTGGATATCTTCACTTATTGAAACCACGGGTGCTGATATTATTGCTATGGATGGAAAAACTGCACGTCGTTCATTTACAACCAAAGATAGAAAAAGTGCTTTACATACCGTCAGTGCATGGAGCTGCCAACACCAGTTAGTTTTAGGGCAAACAGCCGTTGATAGCAAAACAAATGAAATCACAGCCATACCTGAGTTACTCACCATGCTAGATATTGAAAATAGCATCATTACACTTGATGCTATGGGCTGCCAGCAAGAAATAGCGAAACAAATAATTAAACAAAAAGCTGATTATATCCTAGCGCTCAAAGGTAACCATTCAGGTATGCAGAGTGAATTAGAAGCTTGGTGGCACAAGAGTGAGCGCGAAGGATTGACCAATAGCAACTATGATAAACATACCGAAATAAGCTCAGGGCATGGGCGCATTGAAACAAGGGTTTGTCAGCAATTGCTTATTGATAAAAGCTGGTTAGATAAAATCTACCAATGGTCTGGCTTAAAGAGTGTTATTCAAGTAACCGCTGAGGTTCACGATAAATCATCAGGTACAGACACGATAGAAACGCGTTGGTATATTAGTTCGTTAGCGTTAGGTGCGGAGCAAGCTCTTAATGCGGTACGAAGCCACTGGCAGGTTGAAAGTATGCATTGGATGTTGGATATGAACTTTAGGGAAGATGAATCAAGAATCCGTAAGAAGCAAGGACCCCTTGTTTTTAACGTAATGAGAAAAATAGCCATGGCGTTATTTAAACAAGATACAACTAAAACAGCCAGTATGGCGAGAAAAAAGAAAATGGCAGGGCTAGACGATGATTATCGCTCAACCCTGTTAGAATCTGGGATTAAAATGCGCTAGCCGTGGCCCTAGCACAAGGCTGGGCCGACATGATTGGCTTTGGTCGCCCGTTTGTGTCTAACCCAGATTTACCTGCACGTTTAGAGCAAGGTAAACCGCTAAATAGCCACAACCCCGACACCTTATTTGGTGGCGCAGAGCAAGGCTATACCGATTACCCAACCGCTTAATTATTTATAAATAAAGTATTTTAAGGGCTGCATGTATGCAGCCCTTTTTTTATGCTGGTAAATCAATAGCTTTAACTTGAGCTAATACCAATCAGCAAAATAGATCACTTAATTAAGCGGATTGATATAAAAATAAAAAGCGCGTAAGTTAAATAGCTTACCCATTTTAAAAACATAAAAATGAAAACCAAAGAGATAGAGCAACTCGCGTTATCAGACTCTGAAACCAAAGACGTGATCACCCCGTATGCCTTTAAAATTGACCAAGCGTTATTAGGTATTCCATTAGCGAGCCCAATTAAACGTGCATTGGCGATGACTATTGATGTCACTTTAATATTTATGGCCGCTAAGTTAAGCGCCACTTTAATTGCCTTTGTGGCTGCCATGGCTTTTTATAAAGGCACTGCGCAGCAATATCTTCCAAAAATGTCGTCGTTTTGGCGCAGAGCCTTAAAGCTTTTTGCCGCGAGCTTTTTATTTGTAAGTTCACTAACTGTACTCTCGTTAGCGATTGATTTTTTTGAAGGCGATACTGCTATACAAACACCTCAACTAGAAAAAACACAGCAAAACGATGAGCTAAGCGAGCATGATAAAGCAATAATACACACCTATTTAACGCAAACAGACGACGATAAAAACTGCGATGATGCTTGCCAAAGCGTTGCTCGAGCTAATTTAGTTGACCAATTACCAGCGCTTGCTGAAATGCAAAACGTAGGAGGGATTGAAGTTACGCGCACATTATTGCACTTAATGGCCATATCTGATGATGAACCTGTTGCGGCAGATGATTTTAAAAATAATGAGACAGAGCGAGAAAGCATTTCGGGCGAAGTAACTCATAAAAGCAATATCACAGAAAAAGCTGAAACTAAAAGCGTACAAACCAAACCTGTCATCAGCATTTTGCAGTGGGGTAAAGGCATTATTCAAGACCTAGGCCTTGGTTTTGGTTGGGCAGCCGTATACTTTACGTTGTTCTCGTTATTATGGCGCGGGCAAACCCCTGGTAAAAAAGTATGTAATATTCGGGTGGTTTCACTAAATGGCGAGCCAATAGGTATGCTTGATTGTTTTGGCAGATGCGGTGGATACGGCGCCGGTTTTGCAACAGGTTTATTAGGCTTCTTACAAGTGTACTGGGACCCAAGCAGGCAAGCTATTCAAGATAAAATATCAGCGACTGTGGTTATTCAGGGCAGCGTGAACCAAGTTGTAAATGTGAAAACGGTAGAAGAGAATTTAAAAACTACTTAGAAAATAAGCAATTATAAAATATATAGCTTTAGATAAAAAAAGGGCTAAAATAAGGTCTTAATTTAGTTCTTTATAGGTGTTATATGAGACAGGTTTTAGCTGATTGTTCGGCAAGTATTTCAGAACTTAAAAAAAACCCAACCGCGCTTTTAAATGAAGCTGATGGCGCTGCAATAGCCATATTAAATCATAATAAGCCTGCAGCTTACTTGGTGCCTGCACAAATGTATGAGCAACTTATGGAACAATTGGATGATTATGAACTAACTAAAGTTGTTGAGAGCCGCAGAGGCGATTTATCTCAAGCGGTTGAAGTTAGTATAGATGACTTATAAGTTAAAGTTTTTACCAGCAGCCTTAAAAGAGTGGGAAAAACTTGCGCCACTACTTAAAAGCCAGTTTAAAAAGAAACTTGCTGAGCGCTTAGATAATCCGCATGTCCCAGCCTCTAAATTACGCGGCTTTGATAATGTTTATAAAATAAAATTGCGTACGGCAGGGTACCGCCTTGCTTACGAAGTTATTGATGACGAAGTTGTGGTGTATGTACTCGCAATTGGTAAACGCGATAAAGATGCAATATATAAAAAGTTAGCCTCAAGAGCTAAGGAATAGCTTATCAATAAAAGCGGTGTTTTGATTGTTGAAAGAAGGGCGGGCGTTTCTTCTTGGTTAGCTATTAATTTAATACAAGGATATGTATGAAAGTCTTATCAATAATATTTTTATCTTTATTTTTTACAATAAATGTATATGCCTCAGAGCCTATTACTTTAGCCAAAACCTATCAGCTTAAGTCTGTTATTTTAAATGAACAACGCAGTTTTAGCGTTTACTTACCGCCAAGCTACAATCAAAGCCCCAATCAGTCATACCCAGTTATTTACTTGCTCGATGGTGACCAAACACACCTAAAAGCTGTCGCTGGGCTAGTCGAGGCACTTAGTACTCAGCGGCTTGAGCAGCAAATACAACAAGCAATTATAGTAGCCATTCCTAATAGTCAAAATGCGATAAGAGAGCGTGACTTTACCCCAACCAATGTTGATTGGACATTTAACGGTAAACTTCTAGAAAAGTTTGAAAATATTGGCAACGCCTCAAATTACAGTGCCTTTTTTGAAAAAGAACTTATCCCACTCATTAATAAAAATTACCGAACATCAACTAAACGCGTATTAATAGGTGAGTCCTTCGGTGGTTTGTTTGCCAGCTATGTATTGCTTACCAACCATGCGCTATTTACAGATTACTTAATAATTGATGCAACCTACTTGTGGGATAATAATTATCTCAATCGTTATTTTGACGAACAACAGCTTATAAATAAGCAGCTTAAAGGCAATGTCTATTTTACTTTTGCAAATAATGACGAAGCGTTTGGCGAAATTGGTAAAGCAAATTGTCAATGGGGTGTAGCGTTTGCTAAAAGGTTAAAAGCGCACCCAAGCAATAATCTAATTATTAATCAACGTTACTTTAAAGATGAAACTCATGGCACAGTCGCAGCGCTTAGCTGGTATTATGGGTTAAAAAGCTTAATGACATTATAGAATGACTCGATTCTTTTAGTTTTGTACTTAGTTATTTGTTGCGAGTGTCTTTAAGCTCATCAACAGTTTCATAAAATACGCTTTCATCCACACTTTCTTCTATAAATGAATTGATATATTTTTGGGTTTTATCAGTAAAATTTTTCTTTTTATCTTCATTTATATAAAAAGATGGGAATTCTAAGGCACTTTCAAAAGTGCTTTTTGCTAACTCTAAATATGCCTTGAGTTGTTCAGCAGTTTTTATCACTTCTAGGTTTTTAAGTCCTAATAGTTTGGGTAGTTGAAGATCATCTATTGTGGCTTGAAAGTTACCTCCTTCTTTTAAAACTGCCTGTAATTTTTCAGCATCTAACTTCATCTCATTTATAAATTTAGTAAGTGATTTAGGTTGCAGTTTTAATAAGAAAACGTCATCAGAAGCCTTTTGTTCATGAATATACTCGGCAAGGGAGTTTGAGAAAATAAAGTTAAATAACTTGTAAGGATTTATTTTTAACTCTTCACGATCACAATAATCTATAAACATATTTAGTATAACGGAGTGTGTGTTAATCGCGTTATTTTTTAAAATAAGCTTGCTATCTTTTTGTTGATTATAAAGAGTAAAAAGAATAGCTAAAATAGAAAAATAACTAAATATTGGACCAAGTAGGCCACCTAAAAAACCTCCTAAATTTGACCACGTTGAACTTGTACCATTTAGACCAATTGTAAAAGTTTGGTTCCAGGCAATGAGCAAAGTTATAAATATTAATATTGGCATTAATATTAAGCATAGACCCATAAGCTTCAACCAGTTCTTCTTTAGCCAAACAACTTTTGTACACATGTAATAAAATATTCCTTTATCTTATGATCTGACTCCATAAAAGTAGACACCTATTTAGGAGTCAGTTCTCATGAAAGTAAAAGCGTTTCGTAAACATACAGAGGAATTTAAAAGAAAAGTGGTGCAGGAGTCATTAGACTCACACGGTACCGTTAAAATGACCGCTAATAAATACGGTATTCATCCCGATATGCTGTCAAGTTGGAGAAGTAAAATGACCTCAAGAAAAGAGCCTAAGCCACTTAAAAACCATGGTCCAGAAAAGTCATATAAAGACCTTGAACGTCAAGTTCGTAACCTTGAAAAGCAGCTTGAGGACGTACAGTTGGAGAACGACGTACTAAAAAAGGCGAGGGCCTACTTCGACAGTCTAAAAGAATAAGGTTTCAATATATTCATAAGACCACGACGGTGAAGAAAACAGTAAGCAAGTTATGTAAGTTATTATCTGTTTCTAAGGCTGGGTATTACAAATGGTTGAAACAGTCGTCGAATCCAGTTGAAAGAAAAAATGATTTTTTACTTCAGTTTTTAATAAAAAGAAGTAATGAAGAGCACTGCATACCTGGTTACAGAAAATTGTGGCAAGCCGCCATAGCCGACGGATATGATTGCAGTAAAGGCCGAGTGCAGCGTTTATTACAAAGCGTAGGTTATCGCTCTAAATCAGGTAAGCGTCGCTACACCAGTGGTAATAAAAAGCAGGGTTTTATAACGACAGAGAATCTACTTGCTCGTCAATTTGATGTTGAAGAGCCTAATAGTGTATGGGTATCGGATATAACTCAGGTGCGCTGTAAAGAAGGCTGGCAGTACTTATGTGTCATTTTAGATTTATACTCACGCAAAGTTGTGGGCTGGGCAACAAGTCGAATTAATAATGCGGTTTTAGTGATTAAAACACTAAAGAAGGCTTGGAATGTGCGCAAGCCGAACGGGCAACGTTTACTGTTTCATTCAGATCAAGGGAGCCAGTATCGAGCTAAAGAGACTATATCGTGGTTGAACAAGCGAGGTGTAACGATTAGCATGTCGAGAAAGGGGAACTGCTGGGATAATGCCTGTTCAGAAAGTTTTTTTGCTCAGTACAAAAAAGAATGGATGAGTAATCTAAATGAACTGAGTCGTAGCGAAATGACAATACAAAGTCGTTTTTATATTGAGAATTACTACAACTCAGTGCGAATGCATGGGACGATTGGAAATGTTAGCCCCATACAATATGAATCAATGAATTAAAACCCCGTGTCTACTTTATCGGGGTCAGATCATTGAACTGACAACTGACAACTGACAACTGACAACTGACAATTAACAGCGAACCACTCTATTTTATTTCCTAAACCTAACCCCAATTCCACCGATCATCATCAACAACACAAATCCCCATACAAACACATTGCCGTACTGACTGTACACGCTATCGCCTTGTATAAGCTTTATATCGGCTTTCATGGTCGCAGCTTCAAACTGTGGCATGGTTTGCTGTGTGTGGCTTATTGGGTCGTATACGGCGCTTACGCCATTGTTGGTAACACGTACCAGCGGGCGTTGTAACTCTAATGCGCGCATACGGGCTATTTGCATGTGTTGCAATGGCCCAATTGAATCGCCAAACCAGGCATCGTTACTTACGGTAAACAGCAAGTCAGAGTCGCTTTGGTAATTACCGCGTACTAAATCGGCAAATACTATTTCGTAGCAAATCGCAGGTAGCAGGTTAAAGCCATTGGCGCGTAAGTTGTTTTGCACTCTATCGCCACGGGTAAACGATGACATAGGTAAATCAAACAATGGCGCTATAGGGCGCAATATATCCTGAAATGGTACAAATTCGCCGATAGGTAACAACTGGTGCTTACGGTAGCGGTTTTTGTCTAGGTAGCGATAATGGCCGCGCTCGTCGTTGTGCTCTTTATTACCTACCACAATAAGGGTGTTGTAAATGGTTTTGGTGTCGAGCTGGTAGTCAACAATACCGGTAACTAATGCGGTTTTATTAAACGAGGCCGCGCTGTCTAAATTGGCTAAGTACGTGTCGGCAAGGGCTTCTATTTCGGGCACGGCGGCTTCGGGCCATACCACTAGGTCGGCATCCCAATGTGGGCGTGTTAGGTCTTGGTACTTGCTCATGGTGGTCCAAAACTCACTGGGTTCAAAGCGCAGGTGTTGTTTAATATTACCTTGTACCAATAAGGTCGACATTTCTTTACCTGAGTAGTGATTATTACCGGTATTTAATGCGCCAATAACAAGTAACGCTAAAGCGGCTGCGCTTATTAATGGGGTTTTAAAATCTTTTTGGGTGAGCCTGTAAAGGGCAAAACCAATGCCAACACAGGTAAGCGTTAAGCCAAATTCGCCAATATAAGGGGCAAGCAGCCTAAGCGGGCCATCTGTTTGTGTATAGCCAAAACTTAGCCATGGAAAGCCGGTCAGTAAGTGTCCACGTAAGTATTCACTAATGGCTATGGTGGCAATTAGAAGTGCGCCCATGCTTTTAGGGCCACTTGCAAAGCGAGTTGCAGCCCAAAACGCCAGCGCCGGAAACAGGGCTAAATATGAGCACAGTAAAGCCATTAACGAGAGCGATGCTATAAGCGGCATGCCGCCAAAGGTGGCAATAGATACATGCACCCAGCTAATACCCGCGCCAAACCAACCTAAGCCAAATATAAAGCCATATTTAGCAGCGCTTTTTGCGTGCGTTTTACCTGTGTTGTTTGGGTTAATACAAAAAATAATGGCGGCAATGCTAAAAAATGCGATGGGCCAAATTTGGTAAGGGGCGTAGCCAAAAGTTAAAATAAGGCCCGCAACCAGTGCGAGCCATGCTTTTTTATCTTTTACTAACAGGGTGAGTTTAGTTAGTAGTTTCTTCACTGTCGTTTTCATCAACCTTAGGAACGGTGACTTGCAGTTGTAAAATACGGCGGTTATCAGAATTAGTTACTTTAAACTGATAGTCGTCTATTTCAATTGTTTCGCCGCGACTTGGCATATGGCCAAATGCGTGTAGTACCGTGCCGCCAATGGTATCGGCTTCATCGGTGCTGTAACCTGTTTTAAAGTACTCGTTAAAGTCATCTACAGGGGTGAGCGCTTGTACTACGTATACATGCTTAGCAAGTTGGCGAATATCTTGTTGATCTTCTTCTTCGTCGTGTTCATCTTCGATTTCGCCGACAATTATTTCAAGAATATCTTCAATGGTGACAAGGCCCGATACACCGCCGTATTCGTCAATGACAATAGCCATGTGGTAGCGTTGCTGGCGAAATTCATTTAGTAGGGTGTCTACGCGCTTGCTTTCTGGCACTACCATGGCTGGGCGTAAATATTCGCGCAGTGAGGGTAGGTGCTCATCTTTATTTAAAATAAGCGGCAGCAAGTCTTTTGCGAGCAAAATACCTTCAACGTGGTCTTTGTCTTCACACACCACCGGAAAACGCGAGTGGGTGGAGTCGACCATCATGGGGATCAAATCTTCAAGGGGGCTGTCGACCTCAAGTGTGACCATTTGTGAGCGCGGGATCATTATATCGCGCACTTTAAGCTTGGATACACCAAGCACACCTTCAATCATTTCTTTGGTTTCTGGGTCGATTACGTCACGCTCTTGCGCGTCGGCAATTACTTCAACCAGCTCTTCTCTATTCTGGGGTTCCCCTTGCAACATTTGGGCTATGCGGCCCATCCACGTTTTGCCAGAAGAACCCTGGCTAGATTGCGAGTTATCGTCGCTCATTGCGTCTAAATGCTCCGTTAATTTAAATTTCGTCCCGGTATGGGTCAGCTATGTTTAGCTCTGCAAGTAATTGCTTTTCTATGCTTTCCATCTCAAAAGCGTCTTCACTCTTTATATGGTCAAATCCAAGTAAATGCAAGCATCCATGAATAACCATATGGGTAAAGTGGTCATGAAATGACTTTTCTTGCTCGATTGCTTCGGCCAGTACAATGGCTGGGCAAATTATTAAATCACCTACTAATGGCAAATCAATGCCTGGCGGTGCTTCAAATTCGAACGACAACACGTTGGTTGGTTTATTTTTACCACGGTAGTCGTTGTTTAATTGTTGTGATTGGGCTTCATCGCTTATAACGATGCTCAGCTCCGACTCATCACGAAACTTGCTCAGGGCTTTATCGGCCCACAGTGCAAATTGTTCTTCGCTTGGGAGGTTGTCAAACTCACACGCTATTTGTAAATCTAATTCGGTGCTCACGGTATTACTCTTTAGTTGAAGGCGGCTGTTGAGCGGCAAGTTGCTCTTTGGCTTTTTGTTTTTCTATACGTTTTAGTCGCTCGCTTTCGTCATTGCGCTCGTAGGCTTCAACAATACGGCCAACAACAGGGTGGCGAACAATGTCGTGCGATTGGAAAAAGTTAAAGCTAATTTCTTCAACATCGCTAAGTACTTCTATTGCATGACGAAGGCCTGAGCGCGCACCGCGTGGTAAATCAACTTGTGTTATATCGCCCGTTATTACTGCTTTAGAGTTAAAGCCTATACGGGTTAAAAACATTTTCATTTGCTCGGCGGTGGTATTTTGGCTTTCATCTAAAATAATAAACGCATCATTTAGTGTACGGCCACGCATGTAAGCAAGTGGGGCAATTTCAATAATGTGTTTTTCAATAAGTTTTTCTACTTTTTCAAAGCCAAGCATTTCAAATAGCGCATCGTAAAGAGGGCGCAGGTATGGGTCTACCTTTTGGCTTAAATCGCCTGGTAAAAAGCCCAGTTTTTCGCCGGCTTCTACCGCTGGGCGAGTAAGTAATATACGACGAATTTCTTGGCGCTCTAGAGCATCTACTGCGGCTGCAACTGCTAGGTAGGTTTTACCTGTACCGGCAGGGCCAATACCAAAGGTAATGTCGTGATGCAAAATATTAGCAACGTACAAACCTTGGTTGTCGTTACGCGGTTTAATTACGCCACGGCGGGTTTTAATAAACATTTCTTTGCCGTACGCACTTTGCGGCACTTCTTGTTCTAGGGCTTTTGATTCGGTAATGGCTAAATGTACGTTGTCGGGCTCTATTTCACCAATTTCGCCACGAACAGGTTGAGTATCAACATAAAGGTTTTTTAAAATGTCTACGGCCGCGGCACTTGAGTGCAGTTTACCTGTTACTTTAAAAAAGTTGTCGCGGTGGATTATTTCAACACCTAGGCGGCGTTCAATTTGTTTGATGTTTTCGTCAAACGGACCACATAAAGAAGAAAGGCGTTTGTTGTCGGCAGGTTCTAAATAAATCTCTAATGTTTTTAACTGATTACTCAAAATTACTTCCTATTCGGGTGCGCCAGTAAGGGTTACTGGCGCAATGAATTTATACAACTACGGTACGAAAGTAGCTACGCCAATTTCGTTGGTTGTATCGATTTTTGGCTCAACGCTTGCAGCTTTTGTTAAAATAGCTGAAGGAGCAATATCACGACGTAAGTTCATTTCTGATTCTGTACGAATTAAATCGCCACGTAAAGAGTTTGGTAACGCTTCGGTAATACGTACATCAACAAACTGGCCGATCACTGTGTGTGGGCCAACAAAGTTAACTACACGGTTGTTTTCGGTGCGGCCACGTAATTCCATTGGGTTCTTTTTAGAAGGGCCCTCAACTAAAATACGTTGCTCTGTATCAAACATTTGGCGGCTAATTTGTTGTGCCATTTGTGTAATACGGTTTTGTAGTAGGTACAAGCGCTCTTTTTTCTCTTGCTCTGATACGTCATCAGGTAAGTCGGCGGCAGGCGTACCTGGACGCGCACTGTAAATAAAGCTAAAGCTCATATCAAAGCCAATGTCGTTAATTAGGTTCATTGTGGCTTCAAAGTCTGTTTTGCTTTCACCTGGGAAACCAATAATGAAGTCTGACGACATGCTTAAGTTAGGGCGAATTTTACGCAGCTTACGTATTGTTGATTTGTACTCAAGCGCTGTATGGCCGCGTTTCATTAAATTAAGAATACGGTCTGAACCACTTTGCACAGGTAGGTGTAAGTGATCAACAAGCTCTGGTACATCAGCGTACGCATCAATAATATCTGGCGTAAACTCTACCGGGTGCGAGGTGGTGTAACGAATACGGTCAATACCATCAATCGCTGCTACGTAACGGATTAAATCTGAGAAGTAACAAATTTCGCCATCGTGTGTTTCACCGCGGTATGCATTTACATTTTGACCAAGCAGGTTTACTTCACGTACGCCTTGCTCGGCAAGTTGCGCAACTTCTAATAATACATCATCTAATGGGCGGCTAACTTCTTCACCACGGGTATAAGGTACAACACAAAAAGTACAGTACTTAGAACAACCTTCCATTATTGATACAAATGCAGACGGGCCTTCTGCTTTTGGCTCTGGTAAACGGTCAAACTTTTCAATTTCTGGGAACGAAATATCAACCACCGATGAGCCTTTGTCGCCTTGCACTTGTTTAATCATTTCTGGTAAACGGTGCAATGTTTGTGGGCCAAAAATAACATCAACAAACGGTGCGCGCTGGCGAATAGAGTCACCTTCTTGTGAGGCAACACAACCACCTACACCAATAATTAAGTCTGGCTTGTCGTCTTTTAATAACTTCCAGCGACCTAATTGGTGAAATACTTTTTCTTGCGCTTTTTCACGAATTGAACAGGTGTTAAGTAAAATAACGTCGGCGTCTGCTGCTTCTTCCGTTAGCTGGTAGCCGTTGGTTGCATCTAAAAGATCAGCCATCTTCTGAGAGTCGTACTCGTTCATCTGACAACCCCAAGTTTTGATATGCAGCTTTTTGCTCATTGAAATATAGCCTCGTGTTCAATTCGGTAGTGGCACAAAAATGTGCTTAAAACGGGATTAAGGAGCAAGGTTGCTCACTTAAAGGACGCGTATTTTAGCTGGATACCCGCCCAGATCCAAGTATAGTTTTCATGTTTGTGATCTCAAATCAATACACAGGCAGTTTAATAGCGTGATAGTTATATACTCTCGCACTAATGCGGCGAGTTACGGTACAATCAAAACAGTTTCACGTATTAACCAAATGATGAAAAACATGACTCAAAACAAAGTGATTGTTGTAGGCGCAGGGATGGTCGGTGCGGCCATGGCCATAAAGCTTGCACAGCAAGGAAAATCAGTACAAATAATAGAAAAAAAACTGATTAACGCCGATGCCATTTTAGCAAGTGATCAGGTAGATATACGGGTATCGGCTATTAACCGTTTTTCAGAAAACCTGCTGGACGAGCTAGGGGCTATGCCTATTTTAAGGCAAAACCGATTAGCACCTTACACGCAGTTAGAAGCATTTGAGCGCGGTGGCGACAACCTATTATTTGATTGCGCCGATATTAATACTTCGCACTTAGGTCATTTAATTGAAAACAATTTAATACAAGCAAGCCTTTGGCAGCAGTTTGCACATTATAATATTGAGGTTATTGAACAATCAGCACCTTTAAGTGCTATTGAGCAAGACACAACGTCAATCACCCTCATTTATGGCGATACCCGTTACACTGCTGATTTAGTTATTGCAGCCGATGGCGGGCAATCGCAGCTACGAGCAAAGGCAAATATTGGTGTAACAGGGTGGCAGTATCAGCAGCACTGCATGGGCGTACTAATAAAGCTAGATGCGCCGCAGCAAGTAAAAACGTGGCAACAATTTACCCCTACAGGCCCGTTAGCCTTTTTACCTATGCAGGCGCCATACGCTAATTTAATTTGGTACGACAGCGCTAATACCTTACAAAACTTTAAAGGGTTAACGGCTGAGCAAATTAAAGCGCATGTTTTAAATAAGTTTCCGCTTCTTGCAGGGGATTTTGAGGTGCAAAACCATGCGGTATTTCCGCTTACCCGTCAGCATGCAAATAATTACTCTAATGGGCGTTTGGTGTTAGTGGGCGATGCGGCTCATACAATTAATCCACTGGCTGGGCAGGGCGTTAATTTAGGCTTTCAAGATGTGGTAGCACTCGCACAGGCACTTGAAGACGCTGATGATATAGGTTGTCCGCTAAAACTAAAAGAATACGAGCGAAGCCGCCGTAAAGCCAACCTATTAATGATGAGCATGATGGATGCGTGTTACTTTGGTTTTTCTAATCAAATTACGCCACTAAAATGGGCACGCAGCCAGTTTTTAAAAATGGCTAACAATACCGGTCCTTTAAAAAACTGGGTATTAAAATACGCCATTAGTGGGGAGCTTAATTAAATCCGCTTAAGTGATTGGCTAATTTAATAAATGCACAGCCAATCACTCCCTTTCTTATGCCACTTGGGCACCTGCATAGTTGTCACTATTAATTTATTCCGTTATTGCGTTTTTTTGCCATACTCAAACTACTAACCAATTAAAAGTTGTGTGTTTGTGGATATTTTTTTTATTTTTATACTCATTGTCGGCGCTTTGCTACTAACGCTGAGCATTGTGCCAACAATAAAAATTTGTAAAAAAACTAACCGTGTTTCGTGGATTTTGCTACTGGCGCTTATTTTTAGCTTTATAGTGGGTTATTGGTATGTACTTTATTATTTTGTAAATAACGATATAGCCGGATTTATTGCTATGAGCGTATCGCTTATTTTATTTGGCGGGGGCGCTTTTGTTTATTTAGTTATTCAGCTCAGTTATAAAAGTATTTTAAAAATAGACCGCTTTGCAAAACGTCAACGAACCCTTGCCGAAAACGACAGCTTAACCGGCCTCCCTAATCGAAAAAAGTTTTTTCAGGTGCTTAACAAACAAGTTAAGTACGAGCCTTCGTTTTATTTAATGCTTATAGATTTAAACCGCTTTAAATCGATTAATGACTCATACGGCAATAAAGTAGGGGATATGCTGTTAAGCATTTTTTCAAAAACACTCAGCCATAATATTGTGGGAATAGCCAAGCTGTACCGCTTAGGCGGCGATGAATTTGCACTTATTGTTGATAACTCAGCCAATGAGGCAATTAATTTATGTATTGAAGCAATAAAAAAATCAACTAAACACCCATTTCATATTTACGAGCATAGCTTACGTGTACACGTGACTGTGGGAATAACAACCTTTGCGAATCACTCGTCGCACGCTAATGAGTTATTAAAGCAAGCAGACTTAGCACTGCATGAGGCTAAAGACACACAGCAACTGTATGTACATTACTTTGAGGCGCTGAGCACCCGAGCAAATGAGCTTTCAAATATGACCTCACGTATTAAGCAGGCTATTAAAAACCACGAATTTGAGCTTTATTTACAGCCTATTTTTGATGCCAGAGCCGATGAAGTACATGGTGCAGAGGCATTAATACGCTGGCCGCAAAGTGATGGCTCTTTTATTAGCCCAGAGGTGTTTATTGGCATTGCTGAGCAAAGTGGGTTGATATTAAATATTTCTAAATGGGTGCTACTAGAAACAATAAAGCACTTAAAGGTGTTAAAAGCAGCTGGGTTTATAGGTTCGTTGCATGTAAACCTTTCTACTAAAGATTTAGAAAGCCCGGAATTTTATGAGTTTGTTGAAGAACTAGTAAAGCATGACCCAACGTTAAGCGACGCAATTATTTTTGAAATAACCGAATGCGCCATGATGACAAACCTAGAAGCCGCCCGCACAATGATGCAAAAACTAAATAGCAGAGGGTTTGAATTTAGTGTAGATGATTTTGGTACTGGCTTTTCTTCTTTGGTATTACTGCGAGAATTACCAATAAGCCAAATAAAAATAGATCAATCATTTATAAAAGACATGCTGACTCAAATAGCAGATTACGCGATTGTTGAATCGACATTGTTTTTAGCGACACGACTTAATTGTAAAGTGGTGGCAGAGGGAATAGAAGATAACGATCTTAAACAAACATTAACGCTAATGGATTGTGATTATTTGCAAGGGTATTTTTTTAGCAAGCCAGTAAACATTAATGAGTTTATACACAAATATGCTAATGAGGAAGAGTACAGGATAATATAGAAATTGGCTGGGATACCAGGATTTGAACCTGGGAATGCCAGGATCAAAACCTGGTGCCTTACCGCTTGGCGATATCCCAACGCTAAATTTGGAATAGTTTTAGTTCTAGATAAGAACATGGTGCGGAAGGAGAGACTTGAACTCTCACATCCTAAGATACTGGAACCTAAATCCAGCGCGTCTACCAATTCCGCCACTCCCGCATTTTACATACACAGATGTTAATGTATTGGAACCTAAATCCAGCGTCTAATTCAAGACAACTGCTAATTCCGATACTCCCGCATATGGTCATTCTTTTAGCAATTTCTTTGGTAGAAGAAATTGGCTGGGATACCAGGATTTGAACCTGGGAATGCCAGGATCAAAACCTGGTGCCTTACCGCTTGGCGATATCCCAACAAAGAATTAGCTGATTATTTTAGTTCTTATCGAGAACATGGTGCGGAAGGAGAGACTTGAACTCTCACAACCTAAGTTACTGGAACCTAAATCCAGCGCGTCTACCAATTCCGCCACTCCCGCATTTAACATACACAGGTGTTAATGTATTGGAACCTAAACCCAGCGTCTAATTCAAGACTACTGCCAATTCCGATACTCCCGTATATTGTCATTCTTTATAGCAATTTCTTTGGTAGAAGAAATTGGCTGGGATACCAGGATTTGAACCTGGGAATGCCAGGATCAAAACCTGGTGCCTTACCGCTTGGCGATATCCCAACAAAGAATTAGCTGATTATTTTAGTTCTTATCGAGAACATGGTGCGGAAGGAGAGACTTGAACTCTCACATCCTAAGATACTGGAACCTAAATCCAGCGCGTCTACCAATTCCGCCACTCCCGCATTTTTACTTTGAATAATCAAAGAAAGGTAGTTATTTTAAACTCTTCATTGAGCTGCATTTTAACTCTTGCAGAGCCACTTCTAAAAAAAGAAATGGTGGCTAAGACGGGATTTGAACCTGTGACCCCATCATTATGAGTGATGTGCTCTAACCAGCTGAGCTACTTAGCCATTGTTGGCTGGGATACCAGGATTTGAACCTGGGAATGCCAGGATCAAAACCTGGTGCCTTACCGCTTGGCGATATCCCAACAGAAAACAATTGATAGTTTAGTTCATATCAGAACATGGTGCGGAAGGAGAGACTTGAACTCTCACATCCTAAGATACTGGAACCTAAATCCAGCGCGTCTACCAATTCCGCCACTCCCGCATTTTCACTTTGAATAATCAAAGGAAGGTAGTTATTTTAAACTCTTCATTGAGCAACAAAAGAAAAATGGTGGCTAAGACGGGATTTGAACCTGTGACCCCATCATTATGAGTGATGTGCTCTAACCAGCTGAGCTACTTAGCCATCTCTTTTGTTATCACTTCATCGCTGAGTGCGGGGCGTATTATGCTGATATGACCCAAATCCGTCAACACCTTTTTTGCAAAAAAACACTTAACAGGGTTTGTTTGCAGGAAAATTAAGCTAAGAGGCTAAATTTTAATAAATTTGCTGTTTTTTTAACTGTAAATCAACTGTCAAAGTACACTAAGTAATAACAACTTAAAACCGTTAATATAAAAACTGCTGAGTATTTAAGCAGTCGTTTTGCGATCAAGTCGTATTAAAACCGAGTTTATTGAGTATTTTAGCTATTGAATGAAGCTATGATACTTAACAACCAGGCTACGTAATCATTTTAAGTCACCATAACGTGCACTAGTTGCGTTAAAAATTACATATTAATCACTGCGTGGAGGCAGTTGGTAGGGCAATTTGCTTATTACTGATGCGTATTTATCACGTTAAATAAAGTATTTAGCTTAGCTCGTGAGTATCATACCAATCCGTAATAATAGTTATATCATTTTGCGGGACTAAACGTGTCGCTATCTGTGTGTAAAAATTCTCATTCAGAACATCCAAATAGCGAGTTTTTTCTAGCTATCATCTGGTTTTTCCATCAACAAAATAGATCGCTTAATTATGCTAATTGGTTTAAAAAGCCAAAAGTAATTAAGGCCATTTGTCTTTTGGGATAAAACTTATTTAGATAAAGGCATAAAAAAACCCGCATTAAGCGGGCTTTTATAAACAGATTGTTTAGGCGTAATTATACGTTGAACAAGAAGTTCATTACATCGCCATCTTTAACAATGTACTCTTTACCTTCTTGACGCATTTTACCGGCTTCTTTAGCGCCACCTTCGCCATTAAAGGCAATGTAGTCGTCATAAGCAATGGTTTGTGCGCGAATAAAGCCACGTTCAAAGTCGGTGTGAATTTTACCAGCCGCTTGCGGCGCAGTTGCACCTACTGGAATAGTCCACGCGCGTACTTCTTTTACACCTGCAGTGAAGTAGGTTTGTAAATGCAATAGCTCGTAACCACCGCGAATAACACGGTTTAGGCCTGGTTCTTCTAAACCTAGGTCTGCCATAAATTCAAGCTTGTCTTCTTCATCTAGTTCAGAAAGCTCAGATTCGATTGCAGCACACACCGGAATTACTACAGCATCTTCAGACTCTGCAATAGCACGTACACGGTCAAGGTGTGGGTTATTTTCAAAGCCATCTTCAGCTACGTTAGCAATGTACATAGTAGGCTTAATAGTTAAGAAGTTAATTGAGCTAATTGCTGCTTTTTCTTCTTTAGTAAGCTCTAAAGAGCGAAGTGTTAACCCTTCGTCTAAGTGTACTTTAACTTTTTCAAGTACTGCATTTTGCTCTTTAGCGTCTTTATCGCCGCCTTTCGCTTTTTTAGCGTTACGGAAAATTGCTTTATCAGCGCTGTCCATATCGGCAAGTACTAATTCGGTATTGATAACGTCAATATCGTCAGCAGGGTCAATAGTACCTGCAACGTGAATTACGTTTTCGTCTTCAAAACAGCGAACTACATGGCCAATTGCATCCGTTTCACGAATGTTTGCTAAAAATTGGTTTCCTAAACCTTCACCTTTTGATGCGCCTTTTACTAAACCAGCAATATCAACAAATTCCATACTGGTAGGTAGAATACGTTGAGGATTTACAATTTTTGCTAGCTCGTCTAAGCGAGGATCGGGTACCGGTACTACACCTGTGTTAGGTTCGATGGTACAAAAAGGAAAGTTAGCGGCTTCAATACCCGCTTTAGTTAGTGCATTAAAAAGCGTTGATTTACCAACATTAGGCAAGCCAACGATGCCACATTTAAAACCCATAGTAAGATACCTTGTTAAGATTCGTTTAAACGATTATGGTTTAAAAGAATGTAGTCTGTTTTGTGCTTTTAACACACCATCTTTTGCAAGTATTTCCATACAACGAACAGCTTCATCAACCGCTGCATCCATTTTTTCTTGGTCTTCTTTGGCTGCTTTTCCAAGCACCCAACCGGTAACCATTTCACGATGCCCTGGGTGACCGATACCTATGCGTAAACGCATAAAATCTTTTTGGTTTGCCATTTTTGCAATAATGTCTTTTAAGCCATTATGACCGCCATGACCGCCACCTTTTTTAAGTTTGGCAACGCCTGGGTCTAAATCCATTTCGTCATGGGCAACAAGTATGTTTTCCACGGGGATTTTGAAAAAATTGGCTAAACTACCGACCGCTTTACCACTTAAGTTCATGTAGGTGGTGGGGATCAATAATTTGAATTCTTGGCCTTGGATGATCACTTTGCCAGTTAGGCCGTGATATTTAGGATCGTGTTTGAGCGTGCAGTTGTAGCGTGCTGCGAGTTCTTCAATGAACCAAGCACCTGCATTGTGGCGTGTGTTTGCGTATTCGGAGCCTGGATTAGCCAGGCCCACAAGCATTTGAATAGAATTCAAGGTGCAAGACCTTAAATATTATTCAGCAGCGTCTGAAGCTTCTTCTTCAGTAGGAGCTGCTTTGTTAGCTTTGATTGTAACTACTGACAGGTCGTGGCCTTCGCCTTTACCTAGTTCAACAGACTGAACACCTGAAGGAAGTTCAAGGTCAGAAATGTGAACTGAATCACCAACTACTAAATTAGAAACGTTAACTTCAACGAATTCTGGAAGTGCTTTAGGAAGACAAGAAATCTCAACTTCAGTTAACTGGTGAACAACAGTTGCGCCAGCTTTAGTAACTGCTTCTTCACCGATGAAGTGAAGAGGAACTTTAGTTACTAATTTGTGAGTTGCATCTACACGTTGGAAATCAAGGTGAGTGATTTTTGGCTTGAATGGGTGACGTTGAATATCTTTTAAGATAGCTTCAACAGACTCGCCGCCAACATTTAGCGTAAGAATGTGCGTGTAAAAACCTTCGCTTTCTTGTGCTTTGATCATGTCTTTATGAGCAAGAGTAAGCGATACCGCTTCTTTATCTGCACCGTAAAGGATAGCAGGTACTTTGTCTTCGCGACGTAGGCGGCGGCTCGCACCAGTACCAGTTTCTACGCGAAGTTCAGCGTTGTAAGTATAAGTTTCGTTAGACATAATGTCTCCAATAATTAAAAGTGTTAGGGCCTTTGCGACCAAGGTCCCTACCCAAAAGGCGCGCTATCATAACACCGCCCCCCGATAAAATAAACAACACATACAAAAAAAGCGCCAAAAGGCGCTTATATGTTCCAACGAATGTGTGATTTTAGTGTTCAAACATCGCTGAAATAGATTCTTCATTGCTGATGCGACGAATTGTTTCGGCTAACATGTCAGCAAGAGTCAGTACTTTTACTTTATCAAGCGCTTTTAATTCATCAGATAACGGAATTGAGTCAGTTACAATTACTTCATCAATTACTGAGTTACGAATGTTCTCTGCAGCTTTGCCAGATAAAATAGGGTGCGTTGCATAGGCAAATACGCGTTTAGCACCGTGTTCTTTAAGTGCTTCTGCGGCTTTACATAAAGTACCACCGGTATCAATCATATCATCTACGATAATACAGTCGCGGCCTTCAACATCACCAATAATATGCATTACTTGAGAAACGTTAGCTTGAGGGCGACGTTTATCAATAATAGCAAGGTCTGTGTCGTGAAGTAGTTTTGCAATAGCACGGGCACGTACTACACCACCAATATCTGGCGATACTACAACAACGTCTTCAAACTCACGCTCTTCCATATCTTCAAGTAATACAGGGCTACCAAATACGTTATCTACTGGTACGTCAAAGAAACCTTGTATTTGCTCAGCGTGTAAATCAACCGTAAGAACGCGGTCAACACCTACACTTGATAAGAAATCGGCAACAACTTTAGCGGTAATTGGAACGCGCGCAGAACGTACTCGACGGTCTTGACGTGCATAACCAAAATAAGGAATGACGGCAGTAATACGACCTGCTGATGCACGACGTAGAGCATCAACCATAACGATAAGTTCCATTAGGTTATCGTTAGTAGGGGCACAGGTTGATTGCAAGATAAAAACATCCGAGCCACGAACATTTTCATTTATTTGAACACTGATCTCACCGTCGCTAAAACGGCCAACAACAGCATCGCCTAATTCAATATACAAACGTTTTGCAACTTTTTGAGCTAACTCAGGTGTTGCGTTACCAGCGAAGAGCTTCATGTCAGGCACGGTAGGGTTCCTCAGGCACTGAATTTTTGGACTAACGGGTAAATAGGTAAAACCCACTACGCGTTAACTTATGATTACTTGTACGTTACTTCATTGATCGAATATGGCGGCAAGCTCCGTATGAGCAGGTGAGACATTTGCGCTAGAAGCAACAAAACCCTGCCAAGTATGGGGGAGGTTATCAAGTACATCTTGTGCTTGAACTTGGCTAGCAAATTCGACAAAACAACATGAACCTGTTCCGGTCATCTTCGACGGGGCGTATTTTAGCAACCACTGCAGGGTTTTTTCAACCTCGGGGCAGAGCTTTTTAACTAAAGGCTCACAATCGTTGGTTAATTTATGGGTTCGCCAATCACCTGAAATTTTTGGTGTATCGCGTTTTAAATCTGGGTGAGTGAATATTTTAGCGGTACTGACATGCTGATTAGGGTGCACAACGCAATACCATTTTTGTTCAAGCTCTACGTCAACCAATTGTTCGCCAATACCGTGTGCTATGGCGCTTTTACCACGAATAAATACCGGTACGTCGGCGCCTAATTGCAAGCCTAAGTTTGCTAATTCATCAATATTTAGTTGTGTATTCCACATTTTATTAAGTGCAAGTAACGTGGTGGCTGCATCAGATGAACCGCCTCCTACACCGCCACCCATAGGTAAACGTTTAGTGAGATTTATTTTTACACCTGATGAAATGCCACAGTGATTTTTAAGCAATAACGCGGCTTTATAGATGAGATTATCGCAATCTGCTATGCCTTTTGTATCACCTGTTATTAAAATAGTGGGCGCTTCGTTAACTGAAAAGTCGAGTGTGTCGCCAAAATTTAAAAAGGTAAATAAGGTTTCTAGTTCGTGATAACCGTCATCACGGCGCGCATTGATGTGTAAAAATAAGTTAAGTTTTGCCGGTGCAATGACCGAAAAAGCTGTTTTAGTATTCATACTTAATTAAATTGCCAATTGTAGAGTTGAATTTTGATTTTAATTTGCTGATGTTTTAGCGTGACATTGCCAGGAACCCAAAAGCCACCTTGCTGTTTATAGTTTGAATACGTTATTTGCCACTTTTTATTGCTGTTATCGTACCAAATAACTTGTTGTGCACGGCCAAGTTCGTCTACTTTTAATGTTTGCGACGTTAACGTGCCTTTTAACCAGTTATCGGCGTTATCAACTGGCAGGTCAAAACCGGTTAAGCGTTTTAATAATAACGCGGCGTTAGTGTCTGTGTATGTTTTATCGTCGTAATCAAGTACCGCACCTGTGCGGGTTTGTTTAAGCGACAATATACGAGTACCAATAAACGTAGTGAGCACTAAGTTGTTTTGTTTTTCGTCTTGTTGCCAATTTAAGTTTGCAGATTGGCGCTCATCAGGGCTTATAAACGCTAATTTACCTTGTGCTTGCCAGGTTTTTTGCGCTGCTAAGCGTGGTTTCCAATCATCGTAAAGCGTTGTTTTTGTATCAATTTGGTGGGCGCAGCCCGCTAAAAACAAAAAAAGAGTGAATAAAATTAAATAATGTCTAATCAAATGTTGTTCCTTACTTTCCATATTCCGCTGATTTTTGGTAAAATTGCCGCCTTTAAAGTAGGGCGCAGCAATATTTGGCAAATATGACCATCATAGCACTTGGTATAAATCACAAAACCGCATCCGTAGAATTACGTGAAAAAGTGGCTTTTTCGCCTGAGCAAATGTCTGAGGCGCTCCAGCAATTAAGCGGTCATGCCGACTTTAACGAAGCCGTTATTGTATCTACCTGTAACCGTACCGAAATCTATTGTAGCCTTGAGCAGTCAAATTCCCAAGCACTGCTAGCCTGGCTTGCCAGTTTCCATGGCTTGGATGAACACGAACTGAGCAAAAATATATATTGCCACCAAGGTGATGCAGCCATTAATCATTTAATGCGTGTTGCGTGCGGCTTAGATTCGTTGGTATTGGGCGAGCCGCAAATTTTAGGGCAAATTAAGCAAGCTTATCATAGCGCCAAAACACACGATGCCGTAGGCGTTAAGTTTGATAGGTTGTTTCAAAAAACCTTTTCGGTAGCTAAGCAGGTCCGTACCGACACCGATATTGGTGCCAGTGCTGTGTCGGTGGCGTTTGCAGCGGTTAATTTAGCAAAACATATTTATGGCAAGCTTGATAAAACCAATGTGTTATTAATTGGTGCCGGCGAAACAATAGAGCTTGTAGCTAAACATTTATATCAAAATGAGCCGCAACAAATTACGGTTGCCAATAGAACCATTGAGCGTGCACGAGGTTTAGCGCAGGAAGTGTCGGCCGATGTGATTGCGCTGGCACAACTACCTGAGCGTTTACACAAAGCCGATATTGTTATTAGCTCAACCGCCAGTACGTTACCAATAATAGGTAAAGGGGTGGTGGAGCAAGCATTAAAACAGCGCCGCCATAAACCTATGCTGTTTATTGATATTGCCGTACCGCGCGATATAGAAAGCCAAGTAGGCGAGCTTGACGCAGCCTATTTATATTCCGTTGATGACTTACAAGCCATTGTAAGCGAGAATATGGCCGCGCGTGAACAGGCGGCAGAACAAGCCCAATTAATAATAAGCGAGCGCGTAAAAGAATTTGAAATGTGGGTTCGCTCTCTCGATTCGGTTGATTTAATTCGCCACTACCGAAACGACGTACAAACCATTAAGTCAGAACTTGTTGAGCGGGCGGTTAGTCAGCTAAATACAGGTAAAGACGCAGAAAAAATTATATTAGAGTTGGCCAATAAATTAACCAACCGCTTAATGCACGCGCCTACCCGTGCAATTCAAGATGCGGCTAAAAAAGGTGAAGTGGCACAACTAACTCAGTTGAAAAAAATGTTAGGTATTGATCAGGAATAACAGTTAAATGAAAGAGTCTGTATATCGTAAATTAGAAACCTTAGTAGAGCGCTACGAAGAAGTACAAGCGCTACTGAGCGATCCGTCGGTCATTAGTGATCAAAACCGCTTTCGTGCTCTTTCAAAAGAATACTCTGAGCTTGAAGAAATTGTAAAAACATTTTTAGCATACCAACAAGCGCAAGACGATGTAGCGACTGCTGAAGAAATGTTAAAAGATTCAGACCCAGATATGCGTGAAATGGCGCAAGAAGAATACAAAGAAGCTAAAGCGCAAATTTTATCATTAGAAGATGAGCTGCAAGTGCTTATGCTTCCTAAAGATCCTAAAGATAACAACAATGTATTTTTAGAAGTACGTGCGGGTACCGGTGGTGACGAAGCGGCTATTTTTGCAGGCGATTTATTTAGAATGTACAGCCGTTACGCCGAAACACAAAAATGGAAAGTTGAAGTAGTGAGCACCAACGAAGGTGAACACGGCGGCTACAAAGAAGTTATCGCAAACATTAGCGGTGAAGGTGTGTACGGTAAGCTTAAGTTTGAATCGGGCGCTCACCGTGTACAACGTGTACCAGAGACTGAATCGCAAGGGCGTGTACATACCTCTGCGTGTACGGTCGCAGTAATGGCCGAAATTCCAGAAGCTGAAGCCATTGAAATAAACACCGCCGATATAAAAGTAGATACCTTTAGAGCCTCGGGCGCCGGTGGTCAGCACGTAAATAAAACCGACTCTGCAATTCGTATTACTCATATTCCAACGGGTGTTGTGGTTGAGTGTCAGGATGAGCGTTCGCAACATAAAAACCGTGCTAAAGCGATGTCGGTACTTGCCGCGCGTTTACAGCAAGCCGAAGATGAAAAACGTCATGCGGCTGAGGCCTCTGAGCGTCGTAACTTAGTGGGCAGCGGCGATCGCTCTGAGCGTATTCGTACTTACAACTACCCGCAAGGGCGTATTACCGATCACCGTATTAATTTAACGCTTTATCGCTTAAACGAAGTGGTAACTGGTGATTTAGGCGCAATTATCGATCCATTAATGCAAGAGCATCAGGCTGATTTACTTGCCGCCATGGGCGATGAGTAATTGTGAGCCACACGCTTGAGCAGGCAATAGCGGTTGGTGCAACTAAACTTGCACCAACTAGCGACAGCGCTAAATTAGACGCACAAGTACTGCTGTTACATATTCTTCAAAAACCCCGCAGTTACTTATTTACCTGGCCAGATAACCTACTTAGCAGCGACGAACAGCGCCAATATGATGAATTTTGTGAACGGCGTTTAAATGGTGAACCCGTAGCGCATATTATTGGCCAGCGCGAATTTTGGAGCTTAGCGCTCGAGGTGAATGCCACGACGCTTATTCCTAGGCCTGATACCGAAACACTCGTTGAGCAAGCTTTAGCACTTACCGTGCCTGAGCAAGCAAAAGTGCTTGATTTAGGCACTGGCACCGGCGCTATTGCACTTGCACTTGGCAGTGAAATGCCAACATGGCAAATTACAGCAGTCGATAAAGTAGCAGATGCGGTGGCCTTAGCGACTCGGAATCAGCAGCGTTTAGCCATTGATAATGTGCAAGTTAAGCAAAGTAACTGGTTTAGCGCGCTGAAAAATGAGCAGTTTAATTTAATTGTGACCAACCCACCGTACATTGAACACGACGATAAACATTTAAAAGAAGGGGATGTGCGCTTTGAGCCTCTTTCTGCGTTAGTGGCTGATGATGCAGGAATGGCTGATATAAAACAAATAATTACACAATCACGTGACTATTTGCTCCCTAGTGGCTATCTTTTAATAGAACATGGTTTTGAACAGGGTGAAGCTGTTCGGCATTTGTTTAAGCAAATGGCGTATATAAATATTAAAACAGTAAAAGACTTGGGAAATAACGATCGTGTAACGCTCGCACAGTGGCCTTAATTTGATAATAAACAGCCATGATTGTGTGTTCTATAAATGCATTAAGGAACCTTTAATATGATGGGTGATTTTTTATTTTCAGATGAGCCAGATGAGTTAGAAAGTGAAGTAGAGCTTGGCACTTGGAAAGTATTAATCGTTGATGACGAACCTGAAGTTCATGCTGTTACAAAGCTTGCGTTGAGTGATTTTGAATTTCAGAACAAACGTTTAGAATTTTTAAGCGCATACTCGGGCGCTGAAGCAAAAGAATTAATAAATGCGCACCCAGATGCCGCTATTGTACTGCTAGATGTGGTAATGGAAACAGATGACGCCGGGTTACAGGTTGCTAAATTTATTCGCGAAGAAGCTAATAATAATCATATTCGCATTATTTTAAGAACCGGTCAGCCTGGGCAGGCGCCTGAGCGCCAAGTCATTATTAATTACGATATTAACGACTATAAATCGAAAACAGAGCTGACAGCGCAAAAGCTGTTTACTGTGATTATGTCGAGCTTACGCTCGTATCGCGATATTATTTCTATAGAGCAATCTCGCGAAGGGCTTGAAAAAATTATTGTTGCCTCGCGCGATATATTTGCCACACGTTCAATAGAGCAGTTTATTGAAGGGGTGATGCAGCAACTTACCTCGTTATTAGGCATTGCTGATCAAGCGGTGTATGCCACTACGTTAGTGGCGCAAAATACGCAAGAAAATAGTAATGATAAGCTAATAGTACGCTCTGGTACCGGTGAGTTTGAGCAAAGCGAGGGTAAAGAGTTAGATGCTGTGCTGCAAAACGAGCAACTAGAGGCGTGTCATCAAGCACTTAAAGATAAAAGCATAATTTATAAAGATAACTATTTATTTGCTTATTGTAGTAGCGAGTACAAACACAATTCGATGTTATTTATATCGGGGATCCCTAAAAATATAACCGATACGCAACGTAATTTAATTGAGATTTTTTCGCAAAATGTACAACTAGCATTTGAGAACGTGCAACGACAACAACGTTAATCGTTACTATAAATTTAAAAAGCACATAGCCTTGCGACTATGTGCTTTTTAGTTTGTGAGGCATAATAGCCAAAGCAGTGCGTAGGGCTTGGTATTATACCAAGCAGCAATAATACTTAATCATTTTGAGGGGGCTAAACGTGTTGCTATCAGCGTTAAAAAATTCTCATTTAGAACAACTAAATAGCAAATTTTTGCCTAGCTATCAACACGTTTTTCCATCCTCAAAATAGATCACTTAATTAAGCGGATTGGTATTAAACGCACTTAACTAAATTTAACAAAACAAAAAGTACTGAGGCTTATGGATTATTTAGCAGTAAAACACTCACACATGGCAATTGCTATGCTAAGCGTTATCTTATTTTACATCCGCTCTTTTTCGCGTATGAGCAGTGGCAAGCTTGCCAAAAATAAACTGGTTTTTATTGGCAGTCACAGCATTGACACTTTATTACTTATTTCTGCAATAACATTGGTGTTCATGGCAAAAATAAACCCCTTTGAGCAACTATGGTTATTAGAAAAAATAGTGCTTGTAGTGATTTATATTGCGATAGGTATTATTAGTGCAAAACAAACTAATACGCTGCCAAAAATTATGTATGTGGTAGTTAACACGGTTGTGATTTTAGCGATAGGGTATTTGGCAACGGCAAAATCGCCGCTACTTTTATAATACCTACTCTGTTGCAAGTTAAGTGTCGGTGCGTGTATATACTTTTTAAACACGCACGATACTTATAAGTAAGGGGCTTACACGTAAGGAGCTAATACGTAAGGAACTTAAACCCCCAAGGAACTTAAGTAACAGTTAATACAGTTAATACACCTCTGCACGCTTTATAACCTTCACCATTTTTCAGCTAGGCTGGCCACTCCTTTTACTATAAAGTAACCCTATGGGGTATAATTACGGCTGGGAGCTTCGCTGTATTGGTAACTATCCATAAAATTAGGTAAACTACGCCTTCGTTTTTTAATAAATGTTGTAGTATTGATGACCACCCTCGGGTATGACGAACACGACGAATCTTATTTAGATGATGCATATGATGAATTTACTCCACCGCCACTGTATCGGTGTATTAATGCAGAGTCGAAATGGGACCCTCAAATAGATTTAGCGCCAACTTTTTCTGTATTAACTGACTTTGAGCAGCAGATCACTGCTATGTGCGCAAAGCAAAAAGACCCACACGATAGATTAGAAGCCCTTCTTGATATTTTTTATAGCAAATGGCTATTTAGCGCCTCTGGGCTAAAGGTGCCAGAGCATAAAATAAATAGCTTAAGCTATACACTCACTATGCGCAGCGGCTCTATAACCACATTAGGTATTTTATTGAGTCATTTGCTTGAGCAAGCGCAATTAGATGCCAGTGTGTGTATTAATCAGGGCGATATTAGCGTGCATGTCGCAATAAGTGATGAAGAAGGCTACATTATTGAGCCTAGCAGTGGGCAACAAAGCTGGTACATCATTCCTGAAAATGCGGATGAAGAAAATGGCCAAGAGCAAGAGCCACTTGAACTTATTTATAACGATGAAGTTTATAAATTGTTTTTAGCGCAGCAAAAATGGTCGTTTATTAGCGAAAATAAATTTGGCCACGCGCTGGTATGTGTTGAGTTGCTAATGGAGCTATTAGGCGATGATCCGTACGAGAGACGCGACAGAGGTTACTTACTCAATCAGTTAGATTGTCCTAAAATGGCACGCGATGATTTACAGTTTTTTATTGATGAGTGCCCGGACGATCCGGCAATTGAAATTATTCAGCATCAACTAGAAGAACTTGAAGATAATAATAAAACACACCATTAATAATAGGAACAAATATGGCTGATACTCACACTGCATTAATTACTAATGATGCTGTTGTACTGGGTTTGCTTGCTGTAATTTTAGGGTTCATTTTTAAAACCTCTAGCAGCGAAAACCCCAAACTAAAAGCATTTTATAAATATGTACCAGCATTATTGCTGTGTTACTTTTTACCTTCTTTACTCAATACGTTTGGCATTGTAGATGGACATAGTTCAAATGTTTACTATGTTGCTTCGCGCTATTTGCTGCCAGCATGTTTAATCTTACTTACCATTAGTATTGATTTAAAAGCGATTATTAATTTAGGCCCCAAAGCGCTAATTATGTTTTTAGTGGGCACGCTGGGTATTGTGATTGGTGGGCCTTTATCTATTTTAGTGGTTAGTGTATTTAGCCCTGATTTAGTAGGCGGCCACGGCCCAGATGCTGTTTGGCGTGGTATGACAACGGTTGCCGGCAGCTGGATTGGCGGCGGCGCTAACCAAGCTTCAATGAAAGAAATGTTTGAAGTGGGCGGCGATATATTCTCGGTTATGGTGACCGTTGATGTGATTGTGGCGAATATTTGGATGGCTGTTTTATTACTCATGGCTGCAAACCATAAAAAAATTGATGCCGCAACAGGGGCTGATACAACCGCCATAGAAGATTTAAAAAACCGTGTTGAGCAATACCATGCAGAGCATGCCCGCATGCCGACACTCAATGACTACATGACCATTATTGCCATAGCATTTGGTATAACGGGGCTTGCTCATTTTTGTGCCGACTTTTTAGGGCCGTTTTTTGCAAACAATTATGCGTGGGCTAAAGAGTACAGTTTAAACAGTAAATTCTTTTGGCTAATTGTTATTTCAACCACTATTGGTATTAGTTTATCATTTACTAAAGTAAGGCAAATAGAAGCGTTTGGCGCATCAAAAGTTGCTTCAAGCTTTTTATATATTTTAGTGGCATCAATTGGCCTACATATGAACGTAACCGCTATATTTAGTAACCCTGGGTTATTTTTAATTGGGGCTATTTGGATGCTAACACACGCAAGTTTAATGCTGATTGTAGCCAAAGTAATAAAAGCCCCGTTATTTTATATGGCTGTGGGCTCGCAAGCTAACGTTGGCGGCGCTGCGTCGGCGCCTGTGGTGGCTTCTGCGTTTCACCCTTCGCTTGCGCCAGTGGGCGTTTTATTAGCTGTACTAGGGTATGGTGTAGGTACATATATGGCTTACATTTGTGGATTAATGATGCAAGCAGTTGCACCTTAAGGAATTTAAATGAACAACCAAGTAATTGATATTAATAACATTGAGCTGGCAAACGACAAACCATTTGTATTATTTGGTGGTATGAATGTTTTAGAGTCGCGCGATTTAGCAATGCGCATTGCAGAGCACTATGTAGAAGTAACCTCTAAATTAAATATTCCTTATGTATTTAAAGCCTCGTTTGATAAAGCGAATCGCTCATCAATAAATTCTTACCGCGGCCCAGGTATGGAAGAAGGCTTAAAAATATTTGAAGAGATTAAAAATACTTTTAACATTCCGCTTATAACCGATGTGCACGAACCACACCAAGCAGCGCCTGTTGCTGAAGTGGTTGATGTAATTCAGTTACCTGCATTTTTAGCACGCCAAACAGATTTAGTGGTAGCTATGGCTAAAACGGGTGCCATTATTAATGTGAAAAAACCACAGTTTTTAGCACCGCACGAAATGCGTCATATCATTACTAAATTTAATGAAGCAGGTAATGATAATGTTGCACTGTGTGAGCGCGGCTCAAGCTTTGGCTACAACAACTTAGTTGTTGATATGCTAGGTATGGATGACATGAAAGCCATTGCACCGGTTATTTTTGATGCCACCCATGCACTACAGCGCCCAGGCGGGCGAGCTGACTCTGCTGATGGACGCCGTGCACAAGCTGCCGAGCTTGCTCGCAGCGGCATGGCACTGGGCATTGCGGGCCTATTTATTGAAGCGCACCCTAACCCTAATGAAGCAAAGTGTGATGGCCCATGTGCATTGGCACTTAGCAAGCTTGAAGGGTACTTATCGCAAATGAAAGCTGTAGATGATTTAATTAAAAGCTTTGCACCACTTGATACAAGCGCAAGCGATTTATAATTTAACACCTATTTAGGTAATAGTTAAAAAGCGACTTAGGTCGCTTTTTTTATTCCATTAATATACACACACAACGATGCTGTATATAATCTTAAGCATAAGAAAAACTAATTCTAAGCTTGGTTACTATGTCAAGACGAGTCCCCCCATTAAACGCACTTAAAGCTTTTGAAGCCGCGGCACGCCATTTAAGCTTTACTAAAGCAGCGGAAGAGCTGTATGTAACGCAAGCGGCAGTGAGCCATCAAATTAAAACCCTTGAAGAGCATTTAGGCTTAAAATTGTTTTTACGTAAAAATCGCTCGTTATTATTAACCGAAGAAGGCCAAGGCTACTTTTTAGATATTAAAGAGATTTTTACCCAGCTGATAGATGCCACCGAAAAGCTACTTGCTCGCGGTGCAAAAGGCTCGCTTACCGTAAGTTTAACCCCGAGTTTTGCAATTCAGTGGTTGGTACCTCGATTAAGTTTATTTAACGAACTCCACCCCGAAATAGATGTGCGTATAAAAGCGCAAGACCAAGACGAAAACTCGTTAACCGATGATGTAGATATTGCTATTTACTACGGCCGAGGGCACTGGAGTGGGGTTCAAACTTACAAATTGCACACCGAGTATTTAGTGCCGTTATGTAGCCCACTGTTATTAAGCGGGCATAAACCGCTTAATCAACCGAGTGACTTAGCCCAGCACACTTTGTTGCACGATACCACGCGCCGTAACTGGAAAACCTGGATGAAAACGGCGGGTGTACGTAATGTACAAGTGAATCAAGGCCCTATATTTAGCCACTCATCAATGGTGCTCCAAGCCGCGGTGCACGGCCAGGGCGTAGCAATAGGCAATAGTGTGCTTGCCAAACCCGATATTGACGCGGGCCGTTTAGTGATCCCATTTAGCCACAGCTTAGAGAGTAAAAACGCGTATTACTTAGTGATTAGAGAGTCGCAAACAGAGCTGGGTAAAATAGTCTCGTTTAAAGATTGGATGCTGAGCTTAGTTGAACAAGAACAAGAGTATTAATAATGATTGAATGGTTTAAAAGCGCAACGCAGCCGGCTATTGCACAGTTTATATTTGCGCATGGTGCCGGAGCTGGATCAGATTCTGATTTTATGCAGCATATGGCTAAACTCATTAGTGCGCAGGGTATTGATGTAGGTTTATTTGATTTTGAATACATGCAAATTGCTAAACAAACACAAAAACGTAGACCGCCAGAGCGAGCCCCTAAACTGTTAGCTTATTACGAGCAAGTACTAACAAATGCGCAACCTAATTTACCGTTATTTATTGGCGGCAAGTCGATGGGCGGGCGTATGGCGTCTATGCTTGCTTGTAGCTCTACACAACCGATTGCAGGTGTATTAGCGTTTGGCTATCCGTTTCATCCGCCCGGTAAGCCAGATAAGCTGCGCACCGATCATTTTGCAGACATACCTTGCCCGTTTTTAGTCTTACAAGGCGAGCGAGATACCTTTGGCACACGTGAAGAGCTTAAAACGCTTTCTATGCCAAAACAGCCAAGCTATGTGTGGCTTAGCGATGGCGACCATTCACTCAAACCACGCAAAAAAAGTGGTGTGAGCGAGCTGCAAAATCGTGAAACTGCAGCGCTTGAAGCAAGTAAATTTATAGCCAATAGAGTGGAGCAATTATGATTAAATTATTTTTACTCACGGGCAGCTTTTTTTGCATGCTGTCGGTTATGTTAGGGGCATTTGCCGCGCATGGCTTAAAAAGCCGTTTAACTGAGTATTCACTCGGGGTATTTAAAATCGCAGCTGAGTATCAAATGGTGCATGGTTTAGCGCTTATAGCCGTGGCGATTCTTATTAAGTGGGGTATTAATTTAACCGTGGCGGGAGGTTTTTTTATTGCCGGTACACTGCTTTTTAGTGGCAGTTTATATTTACTAGCCCTAAGCGGCATGAAGTGGTTAGGCCCAATAACCCCATTAGGTGGGTTATGTTTTATAATTGGTTGGGTTGTTATTTTAGTGCAAGTTGCACGATTTAAGTTTTAAAGAGTTTAAGGGTTAATATGTCTAGTGTTGTGATTTATTGTCGTAGTGGTTTTGAAAACGATGCGGCTGCTGAAATAACGTTTCATGCTGCCGAGCAAGGTTTTGCCGGCTATGTAAAAGCCAAACCAAATACCGGCTACGTGATTTATGAATGTTTTGAAGCGCAACACAGCGACGAAATAATCAAAAAGGTCGACTTTAAAAATATGGTATTTGCGCGCCAGTGGTTTGCTGGCACGTTAATCGAAAATATGCCGGTAGAAGATAGGGTCACTGCATTAAAAGAAGCCGCAAAGGATTTTCCTTTGTGTAGTGAATTGCGCGTAGAAACCCCCGATACTAACGAAGGCAAAGAGCTGCTTACCTTTTGTAAAAAAATATCAACGCCGTTAAAAAAAGCACTCGAAAAACAAAACACGGTATTACGTGAGCCAAAGGCAAACCGCCCGGTAATGCATGTACTATTTTTAGCAAACAATGCCGCATATGTAGGGTATTCGTATAGTTATAATAATTCGCCGTTTTTTATGGGCATTTTACGTTTACGTATGCCCAGTGACGGACCGAGCCGCTCAACGTTAAAACTTGACGAAGCCTTTAATGTTTTTATCCCTGAAAAAGAGCGAGAAGCGCGAGTACAACCAGGCATGCGAGGGGTTGATTTAGGCGCTTGCCCAGGCGGTTGGACCTATCAATTAGTACGCAGAGGCATGTTTGTTAGCGCAATAGATAATGGCCCAATGAACGATAGTTTGATGGAAACAGGCCAAGTTAAACACTTTAGAGCCGATGGTTTTAAATACCGCCCAGAAAAAAGAAATATTAACTGGTTAGTGTGCGATATGGTGGAAAAACCAACCAAAGTGACTAATCTAATGATTGACTGGGCAGTAAACGCATACGCCAAAGAGCTGATATTTAATTTAAAGCTGCCTATGAAAAAACGCTTTGATAGTGTTTATGAATGCCTAACGATGATCAAAGAAGAGCTTACTAAGTACGGTATAACCTATGAGTTGCAAGCTAAGCATTTGTATCATGATCGTGAGGAAATCACCGTTCATTTAAACGTTGTTAAGGTGCCCCAAAATTTGTATAGCTAAATCATTGAGGCATAAAAGTGGTATTAAATAATGTTTATAAATGGCTAGGATTACTTTTTTTATCACTTTTAATAGCCGGTTGCGGCGGTGGCAGCGATAGTGATGCCACCGATAGTGGCTCAACTGGCAATACCGCCCCTACTGTGAGTGTTGATGTAAGCAGCAGCGTTATTGTTGCTAACCAAACCTTTACTATTACGGCTCAGGCAAGCGATAGTGACGGGCAGGTGTCTAGTTATCAATGGCAGCAGCTGTCGGGGCCTGAATTTACCTTTACTGCCAATGGCAACATACTCACAGCAACGGCCCCCAGTGTAGAGAGCGACACTGATTTTAGTTTTTCGGTGCTAGTAACCGATAATGACGGCGCAACTACAGAGCAAGTGTTTTCTGGGACTATCACGGTTCAAAACACCCCTCCCACAGTTAATATTACAGGCCCAAGCAGTGCACTGGCTAATACCCAAGTGAGTTTAATTGCTAATGCACAAGACATAGATGGCACAATCAGCGCCATAGTGTGGGTACAATCTGCTGGCTCCTCCATCGAATTTAGCCAAATTGACGGTGAATTAAGCTTTACCGCCCCAAATGTAAGTGAAAATGAAACACTTGGTTTTAGTGTTACTGTAACCGACAATGCCGGGGGCACTGTACAAAGCAGTGCGACGGTACTTATTACGCAATTAAATAGCGCACCTAGTGTTACCTTAGCTGGGCCTGACGAGGCAATGCAAAATGAGTCAGTGACAATAACAGCTACAGCGCAGGACAGCGATGGCACCATTAGCGAGCTAAGCTGGCAGCAAACAAACGGCCCCGTGGTCGAATTTACGCAAACCGACTCCAGCATTACGTTTAATGCCCCAACGGTTGCTCAAAATACCAATATTACCTTTTTAGCCACCGTTAGAGATAACGACGATGCAACTAATAGCGCCCAAAAAACGGTGATTGTGGTGCCGCCTAACAATCCGCCTGTGGCAGACGATGTAACCGTTGAGGTGCAATATAACTTAAGTGCTGAATTTAATTTGACGGTAAATGATGCCGATGGCGATACGGTACAAATTACTTTTCCAGATGACCTAGAAGGGGCGCAGGTGAGCGTTATTGATGCCCAAGCGCTGCGCTTTAGCTATACACCGCCTGTAAATAGTATTTCTGCAAAAAGCTATACACTGACCGCCAGTGATGGTGAAGACAGCACTAACTTTTTACTTAATACGACAATTATTGATACCAGCGCTGCAACGGTGACAGAAATAACGCCTAATGGAGCAGATGAACCGGTATTGGTTGACACCCCCATTAGTATTACGTTTTCAGATGTGATGCTGAGCAGTTCGTTAACCGTAAATAGTAGCGCGGGGAGCTGCGAAGGCAGTGTTCAGGTATCAAGTGATGATTTTGCAAGCTGCGTTGCACTTATTGTAGAGAGCGTATCTGGTGCGCCTGATGAGACGAGTGACTATTTTAAAAACGTTAACTTAAGCGCTGATTTTTCAGAAAACACGCTTTACAAAGTGCGTGTAAATGACCAATTAGTTAATTTTTCTGGTACTGCTGCGACAGCAGGCCAAGTGAGTGAATTTACCACCTCAACCCAAGATTTAAAAATAACCGAACTCATATCGGTGCAATTTACTAATGATACGCCCTGGGTAGAGATTTATAACGGCACAGGAGAGGCTGTTAATTTACAAAACTATTCATTAAAAACGCGCGCAATTAATATGCTTGATAGCTCAGTGAGCGCAGAGCAAGTATTTACATTACCCAACAAAGTATTAGAAAACGGCAGTTATATTTTACTGCAAAGTCGTTTTGGTGATGAGTTTTTAGCAAGTGCGGCACTTAATAACCCTAAAATTGTGCTGGTGGGTAACCAAAGCGATGCGCTACGTCCTTACTGGTATATAAATGGCTTTGCAGAGTTATTAAATAGCGCCGCCACACAAACAATCGACTTTGTTAAATTTGGTAATTCTACCCAGCAACCGGTTAGTGCCACGCAATGGCAAGGCGATAACGCACCACAAATGCAGGCCGAACAAGGCTCAAGCTTAAAACGTGCGCTTAATGCAACAGATACTAATCAAGCAAGTGATTGGGTTTACTCTGTGTTTAATACGCCGGCAGGTCAAAATGATATTAGCTGTGATACCGATACAGATTTAGATGGGATCCCTGATTGCAGTGAGCAAGAAGGCGCAACGTTTGGCGGGCTGCCTTTATATGAATGGGGCGCACGGGTAAATCAAAAAGATATATTTATAGAAATTGATTATATGGATAGTACCGATATAGGTATTACGCCACAGCGTACAGCATTAGAAAAAGTAGTGAGCGTATTTGCAAGTAACGGTTACACAGTGCATTTTGATGTAGGCGATTTGTTTGACCAAAGCACGGGTATTTCCACCGCTAACTTTGATTTAGGAGGCGGTACAACCGTACCGTTTAACAGCTACACGCCCTTTGAATATGACCAAGGTACCGCTAATTTATTTGCCTATAAAATGGAATATGCCGATACAACGCGCCGCCCAATTTTTCATTATTTATTAATGGCAAACAGTGGTAACGAAGATGGCAGCATTAGTGGCTCAGGTATTGCTGAAATAAATGGTAATGACCTAATGCTGACTATGGGCGGATGGGGATTATCTGTTGATGAGCAAACATCACAAAATGTGACGAACAATTACCAAGCGTCTACTATTTTTCATGAGTTGGGGCATAATTTAGGGCTTTATCATGGCGGCGACGAAGAAGTGAACTTTAAGCCAAATCATTTAAGCTCTATGAATTATCTATATCAATTAACGGGGCTTGCAAGCATAGGTAATAACGAAGGTGATCGTTATTACGACCGGTTTTATACCAACAACATTAACTGCGACCTTGTGCCAAATACCAATAATCAAACAGGATCAACGGATGATTTTATCATTGATTATTCAAACGGCAGCGCTGCAAATATAAATGAAAGTGCTATTGATGAAAGCGCAGGATTAAATAGGCCTGGCTCTGAGGCGGTCGATTATAATTGTAATGCAATTTTAGGCGATACATTAACTAACTTTGATGCAAACCAAGACTCGCAAATTACTGTATTAACGGATACCGATGAGTGGAGCATGATTAACTTACAGTTTTACTCACAAAGTGCAGGTAACCGATTTGGTGTGGCAAATACGATGAGCCATAAGCTGTATCAACAGCAGCGTGCTCAAGCTGTTTCTACTTCATTGCCTAGCTATATAAAAGAAGCAGCGCCAAGCGAGGCTATAATCAACCAAATTAAAGCAATTAAAGAGCGCTAAATGAGCTACCGATTTATAAAAGCTGCACTTTTACAAGGAGCTATTATTTTTTTAGTTGCTGCCTGTAGCCAAGGCGCTATTAATAAAGCCAGTAGTAGCCATAGTAGTGAATGGTTACTAACTGATGCGCTTTATTATAATAACAAGCCAGTAAATTGGCAGCAAAGGCGTGTAAACGGGTGCAGCACGTGTTTAATACAAAACGACTCTGTACTACAGCCCGAGGGCATAACGCGTTTTAATACGCTTTATAAAGATGGGGAGTGGGTTGCAGTACAGGAGCAAAGCAGTTTAAATGTTATAAGGTTAAAACTGCCTTTGCACACCCCCTATTTGTATGTTGAGCAATTAGCAAACGGTGAACTTAAACTGTTTAATCAGCAACACACTTATAAAACTAAAATAGGCGAAGTCATTAATATTACTTTTAAAAAGCAGTTATTCTCGATAGTGATCACAGCGTTTACTTTACAAGATGAAAAAAATGCAGCACTGCCAAGGCGCGCTAGACTAAATTACACTGCACTTAAGTTGATATAGATAAAATAAAAGCACCAAAAGGTGCTTTTATTATTTTCCGTAGTGTTATTTAGCCCGCTCGGTATTTAGAGCGATAATTATCTACCCACAAACGAGTAGCGCCACACACAGCAACGGGCATAACAATTAGGTTAATAAATGGGATTGCAGTGAGCAGCATAACAGCAAAGCCAAAGCCATAAGATAAACCTTGTTTAGACTTTAAATCGTCTTTCATTTGTTTAAAGCCTACTTTATGGTTATCGAAGGCAAAATCTTTGTATTGCACAGCATACATCCAACATGTAAATAAAACCCATAACACTTGTCCAATAACGGGTAAAATCCACAGCAAAATAAAAAAGCCAATAGCGCGGGGTAAGTAATAGCAAAGCTTTGTCCACTCTCTGCCTACCATGCGTGGAATGTCTTTTACTAAATCAGCAAAACCGTCGTCATTTATTTTTTGACCCGTTAAATAAAGCTCTACTTTTTCGCTGAGTAGTCCGTTAAAAGGGGCCGCAATAAAGTTAGTTATTACCGTAAATAGCATGCTGTAGCTAAATAGCACTACAAGCACGGCAATGGGCCACATTAACCATTCAAGCCAGCTTAGCCACTCAGGTAACATGTTGTTTATATAATTAAAGCTGTCGCTTAACCAACCAAATAAAAAGAATAATGAACTACCAAACAATAAAATATTAAGTAAAAGTGGAATAAGCACAAAGCGCTTAAGGCCTTTTTGGCTAATTAATTTAAAGCCTGAAAAAAAATATTCCATACCTTGTATGATCTGCACAGTAACCTCAAAAAAGACTCATATCTGCATGCAGTATAATTAGACTGATAATTTTGAACAGCCTTTTTAAGTAACAAAGTGTTAAACCTGCAAAATTTTTAAAAAGTTTTAGAGTGTGTTGGCTGGATTGTTTTTGTTATGGATGTTTATTTTTTGTTGCAAAATAATGTAGGCTTAACGCATACTAAAGTTGTTTTTTACCTATTTTATTAAAAAACAATTTCCATAATCGTAATAATAAAACTCGCGCTGTAAGTTTATTAACTATACTCATTTTAAATATATGAACTAAGAGCAGGAATTTGTTGATGCACTGCACTTTTTTAAAGTGCGTAGCAACATAAAAGTACCTAGATGCATGGTGAAGTATGAATACTGCAAAACTAAAACAATTGTTATCTCACCAGCAGGATATATTATCTAAAATCGCGTTAGGCATTGCCTTAGACGATGTTTTACAAGATATTTGTTTAGCTATAGAGCAAGTTATTGAAGACAGCTCTGCAAGATGCTCAATACTGTCTTTAACAGGTAATCAGTTATTTCATCGTGCTGCCCCAAATATTGACGATGAATATTTAAAGGCCATTAATGGTGTGTTTATAGGCCCTAATGTAGGGTCTTGTGGCACCGCAGCCTATAAAAATGAGCGAGTTATTGCGCAAAATATTGACCTTTCGCCCTTGTGGGAAGATTACAAAGATTTAGCGCACAGGTACGGTTTATATTCTTGTTGGTCAACCCCGGTTATTTCAACCACCAATGAAATATTAGGCACTTTTGCTATTTACCACGGCACCCCTAAAGCACCTACACAGCAAGATTTAGAACTCATTGACTATTTTGTACATTTTTCTAGCATAGCACTAGAAAAAAACGCAGAGTCGCTCAAAGCTAGGCAGCTAGTGGCAGACCTGCAAAAAAGTAATGAAAAATTTAAAGCATTTACGCAAGTGATGCCCGATCTTATTTTGATTTTGAACGAAGAGGGCGTCTATACCGATATTTACGGTACCTCGAGTGACTTATTACTTGAATCGCCTACCGACTTAATTGGTCAAAATGTGCAAGACTTGTTCCCAGTTAAAGATGCCGACATGATCATGGGGATTATTAAAAAAACCATTCGCACCAATGAAATGCAAATATTTGAGTACGATTTAGCCGTGCCCAAAGGCCACATAACCTTTGAAGGAAGAGCGGCTGCACTTACTAACTACCAGCCAGAAAAACCAGAACTTAAGCACGTAGTGTGGATGGCAAGAGATGTAACCCTTCGCAAAAAAGCCGAGCAAGAAGTTCAACGGCTTGCGTTTTTTGATCCACTAACAGGGCTTCCCAACAGACGAATGCTCAGCGACAGCCTAGCAAAGTGTGTAGAGCGTATTAAACGCACCAAAAAAACGGGCGCATTGTTGTTTTTAGATGTTGATAACTTTAAAAGAATAAATGATTCATTAGGCCACGGCGCCGGAGATCAAGTATTAATAGAATTAGCAAAACGCTTAGGTGGCGTAATACGATCATCTGATACTTTAGCTAGAGTGGGCGGTGATGAATTTATTATTTTACTCGAATACATTGGCGAGCATAATCACCAAGCTTGTATTGAATCCGAAATAGTCGCTAAAAAAGTACAAGGCGTGTTTAATGATAAGTTTGCAATAGGGGAGCTGGCATTTCAAGTTAGCTGCAGTATAGGTATTTGCTTAATTAACGAAGAGCACACAGCCACCGATAACATATTAAAATTTGCAGATACAGCTATGTACCGCTCTAAGGCAAAAGGTGGCAATAGCTGCAGCTTTTATGACCCTAAACTGCAAACTTTACTCGAAAACCAAGCCGAATTAGAAACGGATATTGTAAGAGCAATCGCTAATAACGAATTTTGTGCGTATTTTCAGCCGCAAATTAGTATGCAAGGGAAGATAATAGGTGCAGAAGCCCTGATAAGGTGGATACACCCTAATAAAGGGGTTATTGCGCCTAATCAGTTTATTCCTATTGCAGAGCAATATGGCCTGATTCAAAAACTGCAAAACATAGTGCTTCGCAATATATGCCGCCTTATTAATCAACTTAATGAAAAAAACATGATAGATGAGCACTTTAGCGTATCTATAAATATTAGTCATATACAGTTTAATTCTGCACAGCTTACCCGTGAGCTCTGCTCTACAATTAAAGAGTTCAACATAAAACCGCAGCATATTAAACTTGAGATCACCGAAACCATGCTATCGGGCGATATTGACAGCACAATAAAGCAAATGACGGAGCTACAAGAACAAGGTTTTGTGTTTTCTATAGACGACTTTGGTACAGGGTATTCCTGTTTAGCCCATTTAAATGCGTTCCCCGTGCAGGAAATAAAAATTGATAAAAGCTTTATCGATAAGATTTTAGATAAAGGCAAAGGCTTTAATATTGTTAATACGATTATAAGCCTGGGCAAAAGTTTAGACATTACCGTTGTTGCTGAAGGTGTAGAGCAAGAGGCGCAATTTGAGTTACTAAACTTGCTCAATGCAGATTGTATACAAGGCTATTTAGTCGCAAAACCTATGAATGCCAGTAACTATATTAAGTGGCATGCCCATCAATTAAAAAAGCAAAGCCTAAGTGCTTAGCAGGCTGTGCGTTGTTTTTGTAAATTAAGCTAACGTTTTAATAAAGCTATTTTTACCTTATTAAAACATTTTGTTTAAACAACACTAGGAACACGCGTATTAAGTATATATTATGAAGCCACTATAACGATTCAAAATAATAAAATGGACGACAAGAGATGCAGTTAGTCGAATTAACCCCTAAGGATCCTGATGTAGTTAATGTGTTTGCAGATATAGATAGACTGATAAACTCCTTATACCCCGTGGCTACAGCCCAATCTCTCAAATTAGAAGAATTAAGCAAAGACAACGTTTACGCAATTGGTTTAAAAAACGAAGATGGCATTATTGCCTGTGGTGCTATTGTTAAGCAAAATGACGGCGCGCTATATGGCGAAATAAGGCGTTTATACGTAAAACCAAGTTACCGTGGTAGAGGTTTTTCAAGACGCATAATGCAAAACCTCCTGCATTACGCCGGCGAAACAAAAATTCCACTTATCCGATTAGAAACAGGCCCAAAGCAAACCGAATCAATTAGTTTATATGAAGATTTAGGTTTTGCGCGCTGTGCAAGCTTTGGCTCGTATCAAGATAACCCACAAAGTGTATTTATGGAGCTTGCCCTGAGCCCTGAGCCAGAATAAATAAGCTATTTACTACTGTGTGCCTATAGCTGACTCTGTAGGCGCAAAAAATACTTCACTGTTTTTCACTGCTATCTTCGTATAAAATTCGCCACGTATATTTAATACCTGTGCACAGTAATACTTAATGATTTTAAGAGGCAAAACCTGGCTATAAACAAGCTTTTTTGCTTCAAAATAAATTACTTGATTAAGCAAACGGGTATAAACCTTTATTTAGCACTTCATAAGTGAGAATTTTATCTTTTTTAAAAGTAGCCCAAAACCAATGAGCGATTTAACAGTAGTAACCCACAGTGGTAATTTCCATGCCGATGACGTGTTTAGTATTGCGGTACTTAAGCATGTATTGCCTGCCTTTAACTTGGTACGAACCCGCGATAAAGCAGTAATAGAAAGTGCCGATATTGTTGTTGATGTAGGTGGCGAATACAACCCTGACACAGGACGCTTTGATCACCACCAACGCGGCGGCGCAGGCGAGCGCGAAAATGGCACGCCATACTCGTCATTTGGCTTAATTTGGAAAAAGTATGGTTTAGCACTGTGTGATAATAACCAAGCGGTGGCTGATAGAGTTGACGCTGGTTTAGTCTCTACAATTGATGCCATAGATTGTGGTTACGTTAAGGGTGTGGTTGAGGGCATAACGCTTAGCCAAACGCTTTCTATGTTTAATCCAACATGGGAAGAGGAAGGCAACTTTGATGAATGCTTTGATGAAGCCGTTGAGTTTGCAGCGCGTTTATTAACCCGTTTTATTGCCTCAGCAAAAGGAAGCATTAACGCCAAAGATATTGTTGCAAAAGCAATAGAAGAGGCAAAAGATCCCCGCGTGATTATTTTAGAAAAATACACACCATGGAAAAAAACAGTACACCATTTATCAAGCGACGCTTTATTTATGGTTTACCCTTCGCAAAACGGCCAATGGATTATTCAAACTGTACCAGTAGAGCCAGGCTCGTTTGAAGATAGAAAGTCACTGCCTAAAGCGTGGGCCGGTTTATCTGATGAAGAGTTTCAAGCTGAAACAGGCTTAGACGACGCTGTATTTTGCCACAATGGCTTATTTATAGCCGGTACTAAATCGTTCGAAAGTACAATGAAGCTGGCCGACGTGGCCTTAGCTGAGTAACCTGTTTTACATAAATATGGGTAAAAATTTTTTACCCATAATTTGCACTATTTTAGCTAAGTAACTAGTTTGCAGTTACTTAGCTTTATTATGCTCCCGTTATTTAAATCACGTGAGGTTTTATGTTTGAAGTAAAAACTATCGCGCTATTTATTATTACCGCACTGGCAGAAATTATTGGCTGTTACTTACCTTATCTTTGGCTTAAAGAAGATAAATCCATATTCCTTTTAATACCTGCAGCAGTCAGTTTAGCGCTATTCGCGTGGTTGCTTACGTTACACCCAGCAGCCGCTGGACGGGTGTATGCCGCGTATGGCGGTGTGTACATATGCGTGGCTTTACTGTGGTTATGGGCAGTTGATGGCGTAAAGCTTACAATGTGGGATGTAGTGGGCGGGGCGGTTGCCTTACTGGGCATGGCTATTATTATTTTTGCACCTAAAAGCGCTTAAAAAGTACGCCATATTAAAGGTAAAAAACGCCTTACAGGCCACTGTTAACGCATATATCGCGCAATTAAATTGCCAACTACTTTTTTATAAGTAAGCGTTAAAGCTGGATTATCTATTAAGCTTGTTTGTACAACATGCCCGGTATATAAGCCATAAAATTCATACGCAAAAATGCTCGGCTCTTTGTCTTGGCAAAAGTAGCCTTGTGCTTGGCAGTTAACTGCAAGTTTAGTGAGGTAGTTAATCATTTTTAAGTGTTGGTCTTGCATAAACTGCCTTACCAAACAGTTCGGGCTTGCTTTAAATTCTACCGACGCTTTAATGAGCGGGCAACTTGCCTGCTTACCAGGCGATACCGTATCTAAAAAGTTGAGCCATTCAAGCCAACGTTGCTGAAAATTATTTAAATGAATTAACGCATCTTCATCAACAGATATATCAACAACCTGTTTTCTAAACTCTTCTTCGGTGTAGGCCAAAATAGCCACTTGCATATCTTCTTTATTGGCAAAGTGTGAGATCACCCCAGTACGCGACATGTTAGTCACTGCCGCTATTTTTCCTATCGACAAGCTATATAAACCATGTGCAGCCGCATAGGCCATTCCTTTGTACAAAATATTGCGTTTAGTGCTCTCACTTTTTTTCATCGTTAATCCATAAAGCGTGTTATTTGGTCGTACACGTATTGGCTTTTTAAAATGCGCACGTGCCCCAGCTCTTGTGTGGCCACAAGTGTTGCGGGTGTGTTCTCAGTTAATAATTTTATTGCCTCAAAGCTTGCCACTGAGTCATTTTTATCATGAATAAACAACATGTTTTCGTTAATTTTATTTTTAGAATGATCAGGGTGAAGGTTTTGCCAGCTAATACCATATTTGTCCGACACTTTATTAAGCATATTTTCTAGCATGAGCTCAGAAATACCCACTTGCCTGACCTTAGCAAACATGGCTTCAAATATTTGTGCAGGGGCAGAGATCATCACAATTTTTTTATTCTCTAAATAATGAGGCGCTAAGTTTAACAAAGCAACACCGCCCATAGAGTGTGTAACGACTCTATTAATTGTAATATTTTGCCCATTAAAGTACTCAAAAGCCGCTGTTAGCCCCTGCATGTACCCGTATAAGTGCGAGGTATTGCCGTGCGAATAGCCATGGCCTATGTGATCAATTGAGTAAACATTAAAGCCTTTTTCAAGTAGTTCATCTATTAAAGCAGTAAACCGATTAGTGCTATCGGCCCAGCCATGAGATAAAAATACCGTTTTAGTGTTTTCGGCTTGGCTAAAATAGTACAGGTTTACAGCGCCAAGCTCGGTAGTAAGTTTAATATTAATTGGCTGTATACATGTTCTAAATTCGTATTGGCGTCGGCTATGCGGGTTACAAAATACCTTCATGGCAAGGCGGGCACTGAGTTTAGGAAATGTTTTGGTCAGACCAAAAGTGGCAGCCTTTGTTATTTTAGAAAATTTAGGTGGCTTGTTTTGATTAAAATAAATTTGTTTCATGTTTATACCAAATAAGTACAGTTGTTCTATTTTATCTTAAATAAGTACAACTGTACTTATTTTTTTAGCCGCATAACCAGCTTGCTTTACTAAAGGCGGTTAGCTGTAAAAGCTAAGGTGTAGGGGTTTTTTCTCTCAACACTAAAAATCACTCGTTACGAGTAAAAATACTTGTTGGACTTAAAAGTCTATTTTTCTTTTAATGCGCGCAACTAGCCAAACCGGCATTCATTAAATACAAGAGAAAGATAAATGAAAGAGACAACATCACTAGAACAAGCTCGCACGAGTTACAATGTTCGTCATTGGAGCCAAGGTTTTTTTGGTATTAATGATCAAGGTGATGTGTATGTTGCCCCAAAGGCTCACGCCCCAGAGCAAACTATTGCACTTACAGATATAGCAAAACAACTTCAAGAAAAAGGCTTAAGCTTACCGGCTTTAGTGCGCTTTCCACAAATTTTACATCATCGTGTGCACAGTTTATGTGGCGCATTTAATACCGCGATTGAAAACTATGGTTACCCAAAAGATTACTTATTAGTTTACCCAATTAAAGTAAACCAACAACGCGAAGTGGTTGAAGAAATAGTAGCAAGCCAAGCCGAATTAGAAAAAAAACAATTAGGCCTTGAGGCGGGCAGCAAACCAGAGCTTTTAACTGTTTTGGCAATGGCAGAAAAAACCAGTGCAGTGATTGTATGTAATGGCTACAAAGATAAAGAATATGTGCGCTTAGCACTGATAGGCGAAAAGCTAGGCCACAGAGTATACATAGTGCTTGAAAAACTCTCTGAGCTCGACATGGTACTTAGCCAAGCAAAAGCGCTAAATGTTAAACCACGTATTGGTATTCGCGTTCGTTTAGCTTCGCAAGGCAAAGGTAAATGGCAAGCAAGTGGCGGCGAAAAATCTAAATTTGGTTTATCTGCGTCGCAAGTACTGCATGTAGTAAACCGTTTAAAAGACGCAGGCCAGCTTGATTTAATGCAACTTGTGCATTTTCACTTAGGCTCGCAAATGGCAAACATTCGTGATGTGCGTTTAGGTGTAAGCGAGGCCGCACGTTTTTACTGTGAGCTACGCAAATTAGGTGCAATCATTGAGTGCTTAGATGTAGGGGGCGGTTTAGCTATTGATTACGATGGTACCCGCAGCCAATCACATAATTCAATGAACTACAGTTTAGCTGAGTATGCAAATAATATTGTGTACACCATAGGTGATACTTGTAAGCAGTATGCACAGCCCATGCCGACGATTATTTCTGAGTCGGGGCGTGCACTAACGGCGCACCATGCAGTACTTATCTCAAATGTTATTGGTACTGAAAGTTACACGCCAGAAGAGTTAGTAGCGCCAGCAGCAGATGCACCGCTTTTATTAAATAATATGTGGGCATCGTTTGTGCAGTTAACCGATTTAACGGATGATCGCGCACTAATTGAAATTTACCACGACAGCCAAGGGGATTTAGCGGAGGCGCATAACCAGTTTGCACTTGGGCTTTTAGATTTAACGCAGCGTGCGTGGGCAGAGCAAGTTAACTTACGTATTTGTTATGAGCTTAACAAACACATGGATAACAAAAACCGTTTTCATCGCCCGATTATTGACGAGTTGAACGCACGTTTAGCCGATAAGTTTTTTGTAAACTTTTCGCTTTTTCAATCATTGCCTGATGCGTGGGGGATTGATCAAGTGTTTCCGGTATTGCCATTAAGTGGCTTAACCGAAGCACCAAAAAAACGTGCTGTATTACTTGATATAACCTGTGATTCAGACGGCGCGCTTGAGCACTATGTTGATGGCCAAGGCATTGAAAGCACATTACCCGTGCCTGAGTACAGTGCTGATAAACCTTACTTAATGGGCTTTTTCTTAGTGGGTGCGTACCAAGAAATTTTAGGTGATATGCACAATTTATTTGGCGATACGCACAGCGCTATTATCAATATGGATGAGCAAGGCGTTGCCAGTATTAGTGAAATAAACCAAGGCGATACCGTAGCCGATATGATGCGCTATGTACATTTAGATGTTGAGAGCTTTCAACATTCGTACGCGCAGTTAGTGTCTGCAAAAATAGATAAAAATGAACAGCAAAGCGTTTTAGACGAGTTGCAAAGCGGCCTTAATGGCTACACTTATTTAGAAGAGTTATAAGCAATGTCTAGCTTGTTTGGTCATGTTGACCACTCATTGTATTCAAACGGGATGACGTTTTTACGTCGTCCTATGGTGCAAAACATTAATGCCATTGATGCAGATGTCGTTGTACTAGGCTTACCCTTTGACTTAGCAACTTCGGGTCGCCCCGGTGCTCGCTTAGGGCCCGATGCCATTCGCCGTGCGTCGGTACATTTAGCCTGGGAAGACACTAAATACCCGTGGACATTTCCTTTGTTTGAGCGTTTAACGGTTGCTGATGCGGGGGACTTTACTTATCCGGTAGGCGATCCTGAATATTTTACGGCACAGCTAGAAATGGCTGCAGAGCAAATACTTCGCCAAGGGGCAACGCTGTTAGGCCTTGGTGGCGATCACTTTGTAACGCTTCCGCTATTGCGCGCGCATGCAAAGATACATGGCAAAATGGCACTGGTTCACTTTGATGCGCACACTGATACATACAGCAATGGCTCGCGCTTTGATCACGGCACTATGTTTTATCATGCACCCATGGAAGGGCTGATTGATGTAGAGCACAGTATCCAAATTGGTATTCGTACCGACTTTGACCAATCAAAGCATGAGTTTGCAGTGATTGATGCAATGCAAGCTAACGATTTGCACGCTAATGAAATAGCAGCGCAAGTACGCGAGCGAGTAGGCGACTTACCCGTTTACTTAACATTTGATATAGATTGCTTAGACCCTGCATTTGCACCAGGTACAGGCACACCTGTATGCGGTGGTTTAACATCTGATAAAGTGCTTAAAATACTGCGCGCACTCAAAGGCATAAATATGGTCGGAATGGATGTGGTAGAGGTATCACCGTCGTACGACCAAAGTGAGCTTACCGCGATTGCTGCAGCAACAATTGCCAGTGAATTATTGCACCTGTGGACACATAAAAATAAGTATTAACGCTATAAGTTAAGCACTACAAAAAAGGTATGCGCAGGCATACCTTTTTTATTTTAGAGGTGTCGATTATTTTGCAGCTTAATTTCTTTTAACCAAATAAAACTTAACCCAATAAGCGGCAGGTTAGTGGTTACTGGGTTAAATGCTTCAATGAGTAATGGTGGCTGCATTACTACAACCGCTAACAAAAGCCCTAAAAGCGCTAAAATATTTAAAATAACGAGGTGCTTATTTTTATAAAACACTAATAAGCACACGCCAAATATAATTTCGCCAATACCCGCCGAACGTGTAATTAAGTCAGACACTTCTGCTGAAAAACCCGCACTGCCAGTCATTAGTTTTTCAAGCGGGGCAATATGATAAAGCTTTGGAAAAAAGCCGTGAATGATACTAACCCAAATAACTATTTGAACAATTTAACGTACTAAATCAATTACTAACGTCGTTAAAAAATCTCTATTTAGAACCACTAAACACAAAATTTTTTGCCTAGTTACTAAATGATTTATTTATCGTTAAAATAGCTCCTATAGTTAATCGAATTAGTATACCCAACTTAAACTCACTATGTAGCGAGCAATTTGTATATAACCGGGGTTATTTCCTCGCATTGTCTATTCGCTCTTGTGCACTTGGGTGGCTAGATAAATATTCGAGCAAATTATTTACCTTTTCAAGGTGTTCGTTTTCGCTGGTATGCGCGCCTTGTAATGCTTCAATGGCATCGGCAAAGTCGTTGCTTGAATACCCTAAGTTTTCAAGTTGAATGAGTGCATAGCTATCTGCCTCGCGCTCCATATCACGAGAAAACCCTTGCTGTGCAAAAGATGCCCCCGTACCAAGTACCACTTCTGCTATGCCTTCTAAATCACCAAATATAACTGCAAGTACAATGGTACTGGCTGCCGATTGCGCAGTCATGCGTACGCTATGCTGGTGGACTACGTGGCCAATTTCGTGAAGTAATACGGCTTTTAATGCGTTAGGTTTATCAGCTAATAAATTTGCTAACTCATCGGTTACGACAATACGTCCATGGGGCATTGCAAACGCATTCGCTCCAAAGGCCTCTGATTTATAAAACGATAACCTATAAACCGATGGCTCAAGCGAGAGCGCATTAAGCATGGTATTAAAGTGTTGTTGTACTTTAGTTTGTTGCTCATTAGGCAGCTCACTGTCATCAAGCGCGAGCTTTTCAATTAGGGTAAAGCTTTGTTCACCCATTTGCTCTACTACACTGCGCGGCAGGGTATCAACACTGTAAACAGCAATAGCGGGCACAACTTTATAAAGCATTAACCACATAAAAAGCGGTGTAAAAATAACGGCCGCGATAATAGCCCATTTACTTTTTTCAAGGCGCTCTAGTAGGTCATGCTTATTTGCTTTAAAAGGCCAGCGATAATTTACATCAGTAGGAATAAAGCGGCTGCCATCATTAAAATTTAGTTCATCAGCAAGCCCAGCTAGGCCAGAAGTGAGTGTTATATCGCTTATTGCATGGCTTGAAATAAGCTGGTCATCGTAGCTAATCTCAACACAGGTGTCGCTAATACTAGCGACACCTTGCTGGTAATTGCTTGATGCCTTGGGGAAGTAATGTCCCTGTACGTGCATAATAAGCTCTTAGGTTAGCGATAGGTCAATATCAAATACATTGGCTGCTTCTTCAGCAAACGATGACTGCTCTTGTTGCGCGGTATCCACTAAATTTAGCGCACTAGGGTAAATATTAACGGTTGTAACCTCGGCAAGCATTCTCGATGTACGCACTTTGGTCCACGGGTAGGCAAGCCCTAAAGAAAACACAATGGCCAGCATATTGGTTAATAGTAATATGGCAAAAGGAATAGGCTTAAGCTCTGATTTAAATGATGCTACGTCTTCAAATTGACAGTTATCAAAAATATGGTTACGAATAGCCGCAGCCCACACAGCGGTTACTATCGCAATCATAAATACGTAAGCAATCATTAATCCACCAAACATAATGCCCATTTTGGCTGGATCTTGTGCAGCTTGTTGGTTTTCTACATTCATTAAATCAAGCCCAAATAAGCCTAATACAGCCATAAATATCACCATAGTGATAGAGCTCACCACAAAGCAAATAAGGGCGGTTAAGTAGTAGGTTTCACCTTTAAGGTTTACGGTTAATGGCGTGTCACCGTAGCTAATATTGCTATGTATGTACGTGTCGATACGTTTTAAAACATACGGCATTAATAAATAAAGGGTAAAAATACTGGCAATAGGTAAAAGAATAAAGTTAATGAAGGCTTCGCCGTAATCGCCTTTAAATGCAAAGCGTACATTTCGATGACGGGTCATACGCATATTAAAGCGCAGACCTTGGTTAATAATCCACGGCATTAAAAAGATAAAAGCAACCGCAAATAGTAAACCTACAAGAGGAAAAAAGCTGCTACCAAAGGAGTAAATTAAAAATACAATAACCGCTAAAATACGGCCTTTTAAAATTTGCATCGGGGTGGCTAAGTAGTCAAAGCTGTGTCCGTCAATGCGGGTGTGGCCATAAAAGTATCGCATTGTGCGCACTTTTGCCCAAGCCGAGTAAATACCTAAAGTAAGTACGCTCAGTAAAATATTGACTATCCAAATACCAAAAAACTCACCGCCTTTACCGCTAAACTGTACTTTGCCGCTAAAAATAGGGGCAGCAGGTTCACTTACTGCAGGGGTGGTTTCTGGGGGAGTAGGGTGTATTGATTCCATTAAAATTATATCCATGTTGTTTTTTTGTTAATTTACCTAAATTTGGTGCAAAGCTCAATCTTTAATAGCCTTACAGCCTACAATGGCGCTGCTTTTGATATATGTGGTGCTGCACTTTAAATCATCTCTGGTATACTAGGGCGATAATTTTATGGGGCTGTTATGATTTCAAAAAACCAACTCAAGCTTATTCGCCAACTTGGCCAAAAAAAGTACCGAAAGCAATATAATCAATACCTTGTACAAGGTGAAAAAAACGTACTTGAGTTGTTAAACAGCCCATTAAAGGCGGTTGATATATTTGCAACACAGGCGTTTATAAATACTCACCAAAACCAGTTTCCACATGTAGATCTTACGCCAGCAGAAGAAGAGTCGCTGACTAAAGCCAGTACCTTAGTGAGTAATAACGCGGCCATTGCAGTGGTTGATATGCCAAAGGCTGATTTACCTAATAATACCGGCTTAATATTGGCGCTTGATGGAGTTTCTGATCCGGGGAATTTAGGTACTATTATCAGAGTTGCCGATTGGTATGGCATTCAACATATAGTAACAAGTACCGACAGCGCCGATGCTTACAACCCTAAAACAATTAGCGCTACCATGGGTTCGTTTGTCAGAGTATCGGTAAGCCAAGTAGAGCTACCTGAATACTTACAAACATTAAATATGCCTATTTATGGGGCATTTTTAGATGGGCAAAGCGTACATACAACGGACCTTAGCGCAAAGGGTGTATTGCTTATGGGCAGTGAGTCGCATGGCATACGCGAGCAGTGTGCAAAATTAGTAAGCGAAAAAATAACCATACCGGCTTTTGGTGAGGCAGAGTCACTTAATGTGGCAATGGCTACAGGTATTATTTTAGATAACTTTAAACGCCAAGCTTAACTTTTTAACTGTTTATGAGTTAAATTGTTTGTAAGTAATAACAATAATAATCGGTAATAACAATAAGATGCGCTTAAGCACTATTAAATTAGCGGGCTTTAAATCGTTTGTAGAGCCCACTAAAATTCCATTTCCTGATCAAATGACGTGTGTTGTTGGGCCTAACGGCTGTGGCAAATCAAACGTGATTGACGCTGTGCGATGGGTGCTTGGTGAAAGCTCAGCTAAAAACTTGCGTGGCGATGCCATGACCGATGTTATTTTTAATGGCTCAACTAATCGTAAACCTATCTCGCAAGCCTCAGTAGAGCTTATTTTTGATAACACTCAAGGTGATTTACCTAATACATTTGCCGACAGAAACCAAATAGCGATTAAGCGTTTAGTAACACGCGATGGCCAATCGCTGTACTTTTTAAATGGGAGCAAATGCCGTAAGCGCGATATTACCGATATATTTTTAGGCACCGGGCTTGGCCCGCGTAGTTACGCAATTATAGAGCAAGGGATGATCTCGCGTTTAATCGAGAGCAAACCTCAAGAGCTGCGCGTATTTTTAGAAGAAGCCGCGGGTGTGTCTAAATACAAAGAACGCCGCCGCGAAACGCAAACCCGAATTAAAAGTACCCGCGAAAACCTTGAGCGTTTACTTGATGTGCGTAAAGAATTACAAGCGCAACTAGATAAACTGGCTGTGCAGTCGGTTGATGCGAAAAAATACCGCGATTTAAAAGCGCAAGAGCGTACCTTAAAAGGCCAAGTAGCTGTATTAAAATGGCAAAAGCTGCATCAACAACAGCTTGAAAAAAGTGAGCAAATCAAAAAGCTTAATGAGCAAATCGCCTTTTTTAAAACGGCTCACTCAGGCCACGACGATGTACTTGCAAGCCTAGAGGCTCAAGTAAATGCAGAGCAAGATGCGCTTAACGATGCGCAGCATCAGCAACACGTTACCCACACAGAGTTGACCCGCGCCGAACAACAACACATTAATATTAAACAGCAAACGCAAACACTTAAACAAAGTGTGGTTAAGCTTGAGCAGCGAAAGCTGCAAAGTGAAGCGCTAAAAACACAGCAACAAAATGTGTGTGAGCAGTTATCTGTGAGCCACCAAGAGATAAGCGAGTACAGTTTAGAGTGCAGCGAACAAGTTGAAGAGCTTACCCTTACACTTGCAGATTTAGCTGATGAAAAAAATAAGCACACAGCCGTGTGGCAAAGCCTTAACCAACAACAGCACGCGCTTAATAATAAAGTACAGGCGCAGCAAAGTAGTGTTAAGCAAACAGAGCAAGCCTTAGCCCATGTAAACGCACAGCTAAGCCAACTAAATAGCCAAATTGACGATATTAAAAGTAGCCAATTAGAGCAGCAACTAGCCGAGCAACAAAAATACAAACAAACCCTAACTCAAGAGCTTGCCAGTAAGCAAACGGCGCAAACACACTGCACCGCAGCACTTAAAGAGCAAACCGATTTAGTAAATGACGCTGAGCAGCAACATCAGCAAAGCTTACAGCACGTTAATGAGCTAAAAGCTCGCATTGCTGGGCTTAAAAGTAGTTTAGGGATTGAAGATGACAATAAGCAGCACACTTTATTTAATCAATTACAGGTAAAACCAGGGTTTGAACATATAGTTGAACAGGCACTGCAAACGCTTGAGCAACTAAACGTAGCCGATGTGCAAAGCAACAATAGTGTGTGGCCTCACAAAAGTGAAATACCAGTCAATAGCGTTGCGGCGTTGATTACTGAGGGTGTTTATCCAGATTTATTGACCCGCATTGCGTACAGCGAAAACGCCGCACTCGCTGTGTTAAATGATACGTTTTATATTGCGGTTATGGATAAAAGCGGTGCTTTACATGCTCGAAACTGGCACCGTAGCGCAGACAAAAACGCCGAAAACTCACAACTTTTAAAACACACACAGTTAAAGCAAAAAACAGCGAGCTTAGTAGAGGCCGAAAATACCCTCGCAAGGGATTTTGAGAATCTTAATGCGCTAAAAACACAGCAGCAAAAGCTGAGTGATGAGTTAGCGGTACTTAAAAACGCAATTCATCAATTAGCACAAAACATTGCCGTGGCCACTACGCGCAGCGACATGTTAAAAGAGCAAGTAGCACAATTTTTACAGCAACTAGAAAAGTACCAGCAACAAAAGCGTGCATTAACCACTGAGCAATCACAATTTTTAAAAACGCGCGATGAGCACAACAGTGCGCTTGAAGTGTTACATCAACAGCAACGTAATTTAGCTGACGAACTGGCAAGCGCCGACGCCGCTTGCACACGCAGTAATACTGCATACAGCCAAGCTGCAGCTACACTTGAGCAATATAAAACACAAGCACATCAGGCCACGTTAAAAGAGCAAAAAGCACACAGTGAGTGGCAGCTTAGTCAAACAAAGCTTAATCATGCTGAGCAAGAACTCATGAGTGCGCAAGAAGAAGCAAAAGAGCTGCAAGCGCAAATGGAAGCGTTGCTTATACCCGAGCAAGAGCTCACTGAGCAAATAGCACAGCTTTTAATAAAACATCAGCAGGGCGAAGCTAGCTTGGTTGCGTTACAAAAAAAGCTTAACGAGGCAAAGCAAACACTTATAAGTAAACAAGCCAGCCTTAAGCATTCTCAAGGTGAGCTGACAGGTTTGCAAGAACAACATCAAAAGCTAAGCATTGAAGAGCAAAGCCTAATTATAAAAGCGCAGGCAGCACTTGAGCCGCTTGAAGAATTAAAGCAAAGTTTAAACAGTGTTTTAGATACACTGCCTGATTCACTGAGTTTAAATGCAGCGCAAAATCAGATCAGTGGGCTTGTGCATCAATTAGATAAGCTAGGTCCAGTTAATTTAGCCGCAATAGATGAGTTTGAACAAGCTAAAGAGCGCAGTGATTATCTTAATAATCAACTTGAGGATTTAACCAAAGCGCTAAATACGCTTGAAGGGGCGATTCGTAAAATTGACAGCGAAACCAAAACACGCTTTAAAGCTACCTTCGATCAAGTGAACAACGACTTTGCCGAGCTATTTCCAAAAGTATTTGGCGGTGGTAGCGCGTATTTAGAATTAACCAGTGACGATTTACTCGAAAGTGGTGTTAGTATAATGGCACAGCCGCCAGGTAAGAAAAATTCGACAATTCATCTGTTAAGTGGTGGAGAAAAAGCGCTGAGCGCATTATCATTGGTGTTTTCTATATTCAGGCTCAATCCAGCTCCATTCTGTATGCTGGATGAAGTAGATGCGCCGCTTGATGATGCTAACGTGGTGCGCTTTTGCCGTTTGGTTGAAGAAATGTCACAATCGGTGCAGTTTATTTATATTAGTCATAATAAAATTGCGATGGAAATGGCAGGGCGTTTAACTGGCGTTACTATGGCAGAGCCAGGCGTATCACGCATGGTAGCAGTAGATATAGAACAAGCAGTGCAACTTGCACACACATAACAGTTTATTTTAAGCGTATTAGTATTAATTAATACACGGGTTTAGGCATAACAAATAATAAAAGGTGAGGGGATGGCCGAAGAACTAAGATTGGTTTTAATTGTGATCAGTGTACTTGTCATAGGTGGCTTATTAGTACATGGTTTATGGTCAGTTAGAAAAAAAGACAGCCCAGAGGTAGCGCCTTCAGAGCGGGTTGAACCAATGCAAGATACACCTTCGCATACACCAGTTGAACCTAAAGAGCCGGTTGTTGCCCAGCGAGATGAGCCGCAATTTGGTGAGCTAAACTTTGATGCAAACGAGCCGCAAATAGATACTAGCGTGGCGCAAACACCCATTGAAGACGACCTGCAAGTAGTTCAAGAGCCAGAGCTAGAACCAGAGCCAGAGAGCGAAAAAGAAGCGCCAGCAGATGTGTCTGACTTTGTTATTGTGCATATTCAAATGCCTGAGGGGCTAAGCATGCAAGGCAGTAAGTTATTACCTGCAGTAAATACTTTAGGATTTAAATATTCAGAAGAAGGCTTTTTTAATCGCCACATAGACCCTGCAGGGCAAGGTCCAGTGTTATTTAGATTAGTAAATATGTATAACCCAGGTACGTTTGATATTGATAATATGGAACAGTTTAGCACCGCAGGGGTTAGCTTATTTATGACTTTACCTTGTGAAGGCGACGGGCTAGCTGCTTTTAATATGTTACATAGCGCAGCTAAGAAAATTGCCGATGAATTTGGTGCACAAATTTTAGATGCCGAGCGTGAAGAAATGACCGTTGAGCGCGTTCGTCAATATGTTGAGCAGGTTCGTGCATTTTCTGCGTAATTTATACGCACACATTATTTTTATTAAGCCACTTACCTAAAAGTGGCTTTTTTTATGTTTTTTGAGGTTTAAATGTCTAGCAGCATTAGTGAGCAAATTAATCATCTTCGTAGTACGTTAGAGCAACACAACTACAATTATTATGTCCTTGATACACCCAGTATTCCTGATGCAGAATACGATAGACTATTGCGCGAGTTAAGCGCCCTTGAAAGAGAAAACCCAGAATTTTTAACGCCTGACTCACCCACTCAAAAGGTAGGAGGCGCTGCGCTGAGTAAATTTGAACAAGTTGCTCACCAAGTGCCTATGTTATCGCTTGATAACGCCTTTAGTGAAGAAGAATTTAGCGCCTTTAACCGCCGCATTAAAGAGCGTTTAATGAGCCAAGATGAGCTCACTTTTTGTTGTGAGCCCAAGTTAGATGGCTTGGCTGTGTCGATTATTTACCGTGACGGCGTGCTTGTGCAGGCCGCAACTCGTGGCGATGGTTTTACTGGCGAGAATATCACACAAAATGTAAAAACAATCCGTAACGTGCCTCTTAAGCTGCGTGGCGATTACCCCGCAGAGCTTGAAGTACGTGGCGAAGTATTTATGGATAGCGCTGGATTCGAAAAACTAAACAGCGAAGCCGAAAAACGAGGCGAAAAAGTATTTGTAAATCCTCGAAATGCAGCCGCAGGTAGCCTACGCCAGCTTGATTCAAAAATTACCGCTAAGCGCCCGCTAATGTTTTATGCGTATAGCACAGGGCTGGTGGCCGATGGCACAATCCCTGAGGATCACTACCAACAATTGGCAAAATTAACTGATTGGGGTTTACCGCTGTGCCCAGAAACAAAGTTAGTTGAAGGTACGCAAGCGGCTTTAGATTACTACAGTGATATTTTAACGCGCAGAAGTGAGCTTAAATATGAAATTGATGGTGTAGTAATTAAAATAAACCAAAAAGCCTTACAAGAGCGTTTAGGGTTTGTTGCACGTGCACCGCGCTGGGCAATTGCTTATAAGTTTCCTGCGCAAGAAGAAATAACCCAGTTACTTGATGTAGAATTTCAGGTTGGTCGCACAGGTGCAGTAACGCCGGTAGCGCGTTTAGAGCCTGTATTTGTAGGCGGTGTTACGGTATCAAACGCAACGCTGCACAATGGCGATGAAATAGCCCGTTTAGGCGTAAAGGTAGGCGATACAGTAATTATACGCCGCGCCGGCGATGTTATTCCGCAAATTACACAAGTAGTACTTGAGCGCCGCCCAGATGATGCACGCGACATTGTATTTCCTGCCAGTTGCCCCATTTGTGACTCACACGTTGAAAAAGTAGAAGGCGAGGCCGTGGCTCGTTGTACCGGTGGCTTAGTGTGCCAAGCTCAGCGTAAACAAGCGATAAAGCATTTCGCATCACGCAAAGCGCTTGATATAGATGGCTTAGGCGACAAAATAGTTGATCAGCTGGTTGATAGAGAGCTGGTAAAAACCCCCGCAGATCTATTTATATTAAAACAAGGTCACTTTGAGTCACTTGAGCGTATGGGCCCTAAGTCGGCTAAAAACTTAGTGGATGCGCTTGAAGTTGCCAAAACAACTACGCTTGCAAAGTTTTTATATTCGCTGGGTATTCGTGAGGTTGGCGAGGCCACAGCGCAAAACTTAGCAAATCATTTTTTAACACTTGAAAAGGTAACCCAAGCCAGTATTGAAAGCCTTACACAAGTGAGCGATGTAGGGGTTATTGTAGCAACTCATGTTCGTGGCTTTTTTGATGAGCAACATAATGTAGATGTGGTTAATGCTTTAATTGAACAAGGCATTAATTGGCCAGCGCTAACGCCGCCTTCAGAGGATGAGCAACCCTTAGCTGGGCTAACCTATGTATTAACTGGCACTCTTAATACTTTAAACCGAAACGATGCTAAAGCACGCTTACAACAGTTAGGTGCAAAAGTAGCCGGTAGTGTGTCGGCTAAAACAGATGCATTGGTGGCGGGCGAAAAAGCCGGCTCTAAATTAACTAAAGCACAAGATTTAGGCATAGACATACTTAGCGAAGACGACTTAATTGCACTGTTTGATAAGTACAATGCTTAGGGTAATAAAATGAGCCGATATGGACCCGAGTACTGGGATAAATACGGAAGCTACCGTACGCCAATTGCATTTCATCTGAGTTTATTGGTGTTACTACGTGCGTATTTTATTTGGGTTATAGCGGCGCTGAGTCGTCGCCCTGAGCTTGATTTAATGTCGCTATTTTTTAAATCTAAAAACGATTTTTTTATCGCAATTTCGATTGGCGCTATTGCGATAGTGCCCACTTTTTTATTTTGCTTAAGACGCCCGCGCGACTCTCATCAGCAAAGTGCGCGTTTAGCGATGGTGTGGCGCTACATGCGCTGGCCGTTACTTGTGTGTGCAATAACCGACTTAAGCTGGTTAACAATACAAGCTGCACATAGTCATTACAGGTTTTCACTGTTTTTAGCTGTGCAAATGGTGATTGTGTTTTGGGTAATGTGGTACTTGGCAAAGAGTCGTTATTTGCAGGTGTTTTTTAACGATTGGCCAGAGCCTACCGAAAAAGCAGATGATAAAAACGCTAAATAAAAGGGAGCTAAATGGATAACATTAATAAAAAAATTGCCATTGTAGTGCTTGGTATTGGCATTATCTTAGGCGCTTTGGTGTTGTTTACATCGCTAACTGATCATATTTGGTTTTCTGCCGTAATAGGATTATGGTTATTTGTGTTTTGTTCGTGTTGTTACAGGCTGACACCCGCCTTTAAAAAGCGCAATACGCTTGATAATTTTATTCAGCGCGATGCACAGCACTTAATGTTATTTAGCTTGGCAGGTTTTTTTGATAAAAAATTTGGCCCGCAATGGCTTGTTATTGGCAACATTGAACATATAGAAAGTAAGAACGATGAGCTTATTATTCATAGCAATAACGAGCGACAATTTAGTGTAAGTTTACCCGCACAAAAAAATGACATAGACGCCTACATGAAGCGCATACTTTCAGATCAAGAAAAGCAAACTATTCGCTTTAGTTAGGGGCTGTTGAACTTTGCGGATTAAAGTTTGTTCAAACTAGGGGCTATTTAATCGCGGCGCGAAGTTTGTAACCTAGTGGGCTAAGTAAAAGCTGAGCAAAGCTTCCGCGTCCTGCTCACGCCCTTTACCTACATCCATGTAGGCAACAAAGAGTAAATAGCCCCTAGGAAGAACCCGTTGGGCAGCGCCTGTTTGGCATTAATGCTACGTTATCGCCCAATTATGGGGAATAACCAGACTGCATAGGCTCTGCCTTGCCTAAATACCAAACAGACTACTGCAAATTTAACCTTAAAAGATCAACAGACCCTAATCACTTATTAATACCGAAGGAGGCTATTATGCTTACTTGGAATGATGTTATAAATTTTGCTAATAATGGCAATCCTACGCCACGCGAAAAGGTTGTAAAAACAGACGCGCAATGGCAGGCAATGCTAAGTGATGAGCAATACTATGTGACACGTAAAAAGGGCACAGAACGCCCTCACAGCTCACAAAGTTGCACATTACTAGAACCGGGTAAATACGCGTGTGTATGCTGCGATAATTTACTTTTTGATGCCGATGAAAAGTTTGATAGCGGCACAGGCTGGCCATCATTCACGCAGCCTGCAACTGTCGATGCAATTGGTTATGTGAACGATTTAAGCCATGGTATGCAGCGCGTTGAAGTGGTGTGTAATGTGTGTGATGCACACTTAGGGCATATTTTTCCTGATGGGCCAGCACCGTCGGGTTTGCGCTATTGTGTAAATGCCGCTGCAATGAAAAAGCTTTAATTATATAGTTAGCCTTCAATCTAGATAAAACAGCTATTTTAGCCGCTAGTTAGCGCTAGGGGGATTGAATATCGAGTTTCATTTCTTTTGCCATATGCAAAATTTTATCTAATCGCTGCGACTGATCTGGCTGCAGTGTAGAGTTACTCAAAAGGGCGTAACACTTTTTAGCAATAACCAAGTTAAAAGTGCCGCCTTTTTGTTTTGTCGAATCAAACAAACACTGTAATAAATTAAGCGCAATGCTTGGGTTACGCGGCATTACTCTAAATGCTTGCGTAAACGCCTCTAACGCCGTATTTAATTGCCCTCTATTAAATTGAGTTACTGCATGGTTGTTAAGCTCTTTAGGACCCATTTTAATGTCACGACGCTCACTTTGCTGCTGTTGAATGTAACGCAGGTAAGTTGTATCACTCATATTGGGGTGGCGCTCACAATGGCTAATTATTTGGCTAAATAATGTTTGTGCTTTTTGATGAAAACCCAGCTCGTGAAACGCTTTTGCTTTATCAAGCGCCCCATCTACAGAGCGTATTAACGTATCGTCATCGTCGAGTTGCTCTATAAGGCGCTTGGCTTTTTGGTGCTCGTCTTTTAAATAGTGCAAACGCGCATTAAGTACATCAATTTGAGATTGGTTTGCGTTGTTAGGAAACTGCTTTTTTAAATCATTTATGTATTTATTAGTTTGACGCGAAATACGTTGTATTTGGTCTGTTTGATCTGTGGTTAAAGCAAAGTCTATACCGGCACGGGCTGCATTGAGATAGATGTCGGGGCTGTCATGAATAGAATGACGCGCATAGCTGGCTATGTCTTTTTGGGTTAAATAGCTCTTTTCGTAATCGTGGTTTATTAACGAAACATTGCTTAACGATTTTTGTCTTTGGATATTACGTGGCGCGATATCGACCGCTTGGCTTAAAAAATCTTGTGCCAATTCAAATTGGTTTAGTTTTATTTCTAATCGGCCGAGTAAATCCAGTGCAACTAAACGTGTTTCATGGCGTTCAAGCATGGTTTTTAACATGCGCTGAGCAAGAATATGCTCATTATTAGCAATCAGCGCTTCTACTAAACCAACTTTGGCCCAGGCAAATTTTTGTATGTCTAGCACCGAGGTAAAAAAGTCTTTAGCTTCTTCACTGCGGTTTAGCCTAAGCAATGCATCTCCTTTTAAGCGAAGGAGGATAGGGCTGTATATATTGTTTTTTTTATTTAAAGTGGCATCGATTACTTTTATTGCTTTAGAGTCGTTGCCATCATCTACTAAGGTATAAATGCTCTGAAGCTCATTTTTACGTTTTAGAATACGCTCAATCCGCGTTTTTAACTCTTGTACCGTAAATGGCTTTACCAAAAAGTCGTCGGGTTGAAGCTCTAAAACGCTATGCACTAGCGCACCACTGGTTTCTGCAGAAATAAAAATAAACGCGGTGGAGTTTTTTATCAGTTGCTTAACACGGAGTTCTTCGTAGAGTTGGTAGCCGTCTTGGTGTTTGCTTAAATTAAACGAACATACAATTAAATCAAATTGCTCAGCCATACATTGCTCTTTTGCTGCAATTGCATGATCGGCAAAGTGCAACTGCCGAAAGCCAAGCCTTTCTAGCGACTGTTTCATATAGCTTTGAGCGAGGGGCTGCTCTTCCACTATCAGTATTTTGGCTTTGGCGTAGATCTTAGTTGGCATTGGCTTACATGTTGTTTGATTTATCACAGACTATAATCAACAGTTTAGCTGCTTACAAGGGAATTTAACTATTAGCCGAGGTTATTAGAAGATTAAATTATTTTAATACGTTTAGATGGCTTCATATTATCTTAGCCTTAGCGATTTAAAATCAGTGCTTAATTAATAGGTAAAAAGATGCTCTAAATGAGCGATTAACTATATGTTTGCTCATGGCGCAGTTTATAACCCATATAGAACTTTACATGTTACAGATTAATCGTTTTGCAAAAGACAAATTAAGAGTGATATTTTTGGAAGTTTTTAACTTAGGTATTTTGAAGTGTTTATATGTGGTGGGTGATTACTTGGCTTAAACCAGTGACCCTCGCCATTATTTGTACAAGGCGGCGATGCTCTCTTTTCTTACAACTGGATTAATTACCCAAATAGGATTTTTATAATAATTATTCAGAGGAGTTTAGATGCTTTAGAAGTGTTTATATGTGGTGGGTGATACTGAACTGAACCAGTGACCCTCGCCATTATTTGTAAAAGGCGGCGATGCTCTCTTTTTCTTATAACTGAGTTAATTACCCAAATAGGATTTTATAATAATTATTAAGAAGTGTTTATATGTGGTGGGTGATACTGGACTTGAACCAGTGACCCTCGCCTTGTAAGGGCGATGCTCTCCCAACTGAGCTAATCACCCACATATAATAGGTATGACTTTATCAATTTAACGTTTTGTATAATTTGGTGGGTGATACTGGACTTGAACCAGTGACCCTCGCCTTGTAAGGGCGATGCTCTCCCAACTGAGCTAATCACCCAAATTATATATTTAATATGCACCATTCTAAGAATGGTGGGTCGTACTGGACTTGAACCAGTGACCCTCGCCTTGTAAGGGCGATGCTCTCCCAACTGAGCTAACGACCCATATTAAATTTTAAAACGCGACTATTAATATAATAATAGGCTTTATATGTGGTGGGTGATACTGGACTTGAACCAGTGACCCTCGCCTTGTAAGGGCGATGCTCTCCCAACTGAGCTAATCACCCACATATAAATTAAAACGCTACTATTAAAATAAATAGTACTGGACTTTAACCAGTGAACCTCGCCGTTACTTTGAAGTAGCGGTTATGCTCTCTTTTTCTAGCTGAGTAATGACCCATTTAGATTTGTGTAATATGCACCATTCTAAGAATGGTGGGTCGTACTGGACTTGAACCAGTGACCCTCGCCTTGTAAGGGCGATGCTCTCCCAACTGAGCTAACGACCCATATTACATGCTACTACCTGTATAGGTAGTACTGGACTTTAACCAGTGAACTTCGCCATCTTTTATAAAAAGCGGTGATGCTCTCTTTTTTTGTAACTGAGCTAACGACCCATATTACAATTTTTAAACGCGACTATTAATATAATAATAGATTTATATGTGGTGGGTGATACTGGACTTGAACCAGTGACCCTCGCCTTGTAAGGGCGATGCTCTCCCAACTGAGCTAATCACCCACATATAAATTAAAACGCTACTATTAATAATAGTACTGGACTTTAACCAGTGAACCTCACCCTCTTTTACTAAAAGCAGTGACGGTCTCTTTTCTAACTGAGTTAACAACTCATATAGAATTTTAGATGTGTACACTTAATAAAGTGGTGGGTGATACTGGACTTGAACCAGTGACCCTCGCCTTGTAAGGGCGATGCTCTCCCAACTGAGCTAATCACCCACATCTAAACAACATTACATTGCTGCGTTGTTGTGGGGCGCTATTATAGATAGAGTTGCAAATGTGTCAACACTTGAATGATAAAAATGTGCTGAATGAAGGTTTTATAAACAGTGCAGGGTGGTTCGCGTTTACTTTATCATCAAATTTAAGTTGTTAGGGTAAATTAACAGCTGAAACTGAGCTAAGTGACTGCCTTATTTTTACTTACAATAAAAAGCATTACTTAAATAAGCTAATAAAAGGCGATGTTGAAATTGATACAGTAAGCGTGACGTTTTATCAAAAAGAAGATTTATGACTATATAAGGTTTTAAATTATTGAACTGGTATACGGTACTTTTTAAAAGGTAAGGGCATAAGCAGTTATCTGTATTGCCATTAGTGCGAATAAACTTTAATTAACGCCATGGGTTTTGGCACAATGACAACAAAATAGAGCCTATTACCCAAACTGGAACATAGTGTTTAAAAACAGCACGAATTATTTGCTAGCATTTTTAACGACGGCCTAATTCACTTCAATTTTTATATGTGTGTACAAGCAACTTAAAAAGGGAAGGGTTGAGCATTTAATAATAAGGTTATCGAATAGAGCCCTCGCATTTTAATAACACACTTAAATGCGGGGTTTAGCCTTGGTTTTAGTACTTTTTTAACCCCAACTCAATTTGCATATAAATGTATACCTTTTATGTTAAACATTATTACTTCATCAACGAGGTATAAATAGATAATTAACCTGTTTATAGTACTGTGAGATGAAGTACAGGCCAAATTTTGTCGAAATTGTATTTTTTTGCATGTCTGATAGCCAGTTTGTTGAAAATTAAACCATTTAAATAAAGCGGCATAAAAAACTGTTGACTTTATTTTGGGGGGTGCATAGAATGCGCCCCGCACTCAGCGATACACAACGTGTTAAACACGTTAGGTATTAAAAGGTTTGGGGCTATAGCTCAGCTGGGAGAGCGCTTCGCTGGCAGCGAAGAGGCCTGCGGTTCGATCCCGCATAGCTCCACCAAGTCTTTGTGCATGTCCTAGGGTAGCAGTTTTCTGTGTCCCCATCGTCTAGAGGCCTAGGACACCGCCCTTTCACGGCGGTAACAGGGGTTCGAATCCCCTTGGGGACGCCATCTAACAAATAGTTAGGCGTGGTTTTACCAAGAGAATAGCGTAACACTTAAAGCTCGAGTCTTTATGTGTATTAAACGTATTACCTTAGCACCTCATGATATGAGTTAAACTTATCAACTGTCCTAGTGACACTTTTTAGTGTCCCCATCGTCTAGAGGCCTAGGACACCGCCCTTTCACGGCGGTAACAGGGGTTCGAATCCCCTTGGGGACGCCACTTACTATTTATAGTAGGGTAGTGTTATTAATAAAACTCGCCTGAAACGAGTCAAACCATTCAGTTGTCCTAGTGACACTTTTTAGTGTCCCCATCGTCTAGAGGCCTAGGACACCGCCCTTTCACGGCGGTAACAGGGGTTCGAATCCCCTTGGGGACGCCACTTACTATTTATAGTAGGGTAGTGTTATTAATAAAACTCGCCTGAAACGAGTCAAACCATTCAGTTGTCCTAGTGACACTTTTTAGTGTCCCCATCGTCTAGAGGCCTAGGACACCGCCCTTTCACGGCGGTAACAGGGGTTCGAATCCCCTTGGGGACGCCACTTACTATTTATAGTAGGGTAGTGTTATTAATAAAACTCGCCTGAAACGAGTCAAACCATTCAGTTGTCCTAGTGACACAGAAAACGTTTTTGAGAAGATAATGCCATTCGCCTCGCAGGCTCGGTCTCATCTTATTTAGAAATAGCAAATCAGTGATTTGCAAAGCAATTTCTGCGTCCCCATCGTCTAGAGGCCTAGGACACCGCCCTTTCACGGCGGTAACAGGGGTTCGAATCCCCTTGGGGACGCCACTTACTATTTATAGTAGGGTAGTGTTATTAAAAACTCGTCTGAAACGAGTCAAACCATTCAGTTGTCCTAGTGACACAGAAAACGTTTTTGAGAAGATAATGCCATTCGCCTCGCAGGCTCGGTCTCATCTTATTTAGAAATAGCAAATCAGTGATTTGCAAAGCAATTTCTGCGTCCCCATCGTCTAGAGGCCTAGGACACCGCCCTTTCACGGCGGTAACAGGGGTTCGAATCCCCTTGGGGACGCCACTTACTATTTATAGTAGGGTAGTGTTATTAAAAACTCGTCTGAAACGAGTCAAACCATTCAGTTGTCCTAGTGACACAGAAAACGTTTTTGAGAAGATAATGCCATTCGCCTCGCAGGCTCGGTCTCATCTTACTTAGAAATAGCAAATCAGTGATTTGCAAAGCAATTTCTGCGTCCCCATCGTCTAGAGGCCTAGGACACCGCCCTTTCACGGCGGTAACAGGGGTTCGAATCCCCTTGGGGACGCCACTTACTATTTATAGTAGGGTAGTGTTATTAAAAACTCGCCTGAAACGAGTCAAACCATTCAGTTGTCCTAGTGACACAGAAAAGTTTTTAAGAAGATAATGCCATTCGCCTCGCAGGCTCGGCCTCATCTTACTTAGAAATAGCAAATCAGTGATTTGCAAAGCAATTTCTGCGTCCCCATCGTCTAGAGGCCTAGGACACCGCCCTTTCACGGCGGTAACAGGGGTTCGAATCCCCTTGGGGACGCCACTTACTATTTTAGGTGATGCATAAAGCAGTGTGACACCGCACTCTATATGCACGACGTTATCAAGAGTACTAATCTATTGAGACGCCACATACTATTTTAGTAGTGTATAAAGCTATTACTTCCTCAGCGCTATCCAGCGCATTAATTTCTACCGTTTATCCGTTAAAATTTTAGTTTTACACTTTTAATTTTCTTCAATATCTAAAAACCTATCTATTTAATTAATAATCACCTACGTATAACTTCTTAGGCTTTCAAGACCGATCCGCAATAATAATTATTCATTTACAGTGATAAATTTTTTGCTAGCTGCGTTAAAAATACATACTTATAACTGCATGTGTAGATAAAATGGATAGCACAACTAAATTACAAATTACTCTTAATCATATCTATTCATCCTTTAAATAGCTCAATCAATAAAGCCAGTACAAAATATTCAGCATTTATAAAGCGCTGTGCTGCTAGCCTTTTAGTTTAATTTCTCATTATTAGGAGTTAATTATGGCAAGTGGTTGGGCGCGTGATGGCGCAATTCAAGATCAAATCGATGCAAGTGTTAACGACGCAGTGCAATATGCAAGGCAAAATTTAATCTCAGGCGCGAGTGCTGAATTCTGTGATGAGTGTGATTGTGAAATACCACAGGCACGCAGGTTAGCGCTGCCAGGTGTTAGGCACTGTATGGCGTGTCAAAGTGAGCTTGAGGCTAAAGGCAAGGGCGTTGCTGGCGTAAACCGCCGAGCAAGTAAAGATAGCCAACTAAGGTAAAGGTGCGACTAGGCACCTTTTTGATAAATTTTATTGCCTAGTGAGCTTTGTTTTTCTTTTTCTGAATAAGCTCAATTGAATAGCCATCAGGGTCTTTCACAAAAGCAATTTCTGTTGTGCCGCCTTTTACTGGCCCCGGTTCTCGACTGACGTTTCCACCAGCGGCCTTTATGTCGTCACATGCCTTGTATATATCGTCAAATTCAATAGCTATATGGCCATACGCATTACCAAGATCGTAGCTATTTTCATCCCAATTATAAGTAAGCTCTAATACAGTATTACTATCCTCTTCACCATACCCTACAAAAGCTAATGTATAACGATACTCTTCATTGTCAGAACGGCGTAATTCTTTCATTCCTAAAATCTGTGTATAAAAAGAAAGTGACTTTTCTAAGTCGGCTACACGCAACATTGTGTGTAATAAACGCATTTAGGTTACCTCTGTGAGTTTAAATTTATATAGGTGTAGAGCATAGCGTCTTTATGGAGTATCCATAACCGCATTGCCAAGGCCAGAGCCTCCCATATACCGAGAGGCTTATTTTACCTCAACTGTGAACAATAAGTTTAAATTAACCAGCTATTTGCGCACTCATTGTGTCAAATTTACTTGTAATAAGCCCAGCTACTGCCGCGCAAGTGGCTTTGCCTTCACTGAAAACCTCGGCTTGTGAAATAAATTAACATATCAGTACGATTTAATACGTAAGTAAACTTCTTAACCTGAGTTCGGGCAATTTAAGCTAAATGTGGGCAAGGCTCGGCATTTACAACCACGCATTGCCATAATATTAGCACACTAAATTAAGTGGTATTACCAACAATGGGTTAGTACACAATGTAATTATAGCCATGCTATTTATACGAGTTTATAAAGTTGTTGCACTTATTGGTCAACCTATTTTTTATTAAGCTCTAACCAAAGAAGGGAAAAGTGCGTTGAATTAATTTGATTTCCATACTACCTATAACTAATTGTTTATTATTGTTATTTTGTTAACTTGAAATAAATTGTAAATTACCTTGGTTTACAAAGTTAACTTATTGGTTGACAATATTGGTGTATGGTAATACAGTTTTTACATACCAATTGGTAAGTTGCTTGGTTTTAGCTTCTCCAAGGTATTAATAAATAATCAAAGCAATGCTAAGCATAACGAAATAAATACGTAACCAGTCAATAATATACAGCGTGTAATCACTCTGTTTTTATTCGCTCAAATGGTAATAACGCGGCGGGTTACCTATTCAAACGAACATGCTCAGGGTTACTTTAGCAAATTGAATTAAACGACACAGCGTACCTATTTATGGGGTAAATCATTACTCGTACTCATAAAAGCACGCGCCATCATATTTAGGAGTTATTCATGTCTAAACCAGTAATCGGTTTTATCGGCCTTGGCTTAATGGGCGGCAATATGGCCGAAAACTTACAGAACAAAGGCTATGAGCTTATTGTTATGGATTTAAACAAAGATGCGGTTGCTGCATGCGTTAGCAGAGGCGCAAAAACAGCAAGCACTGCAAAAGAGCTTGCACAAGGTGCAGACATAATTATGTTTTGTTTAACAACATCAGCAGTTGTTGAAAAAATTGTGTACGCAGAAGATGGCATTTTAGCGGGTATTAAAGAAGGCGCGGTATTAATTGATTTTGGTACATCAATTCCTTCATCTACTAAAAAAATTGGTGCTGATCTAGCCGCTAAAGGCGCAGGCATGATTGACGCACCACTAGGGCGTACTCCAGCCCATGCTAAAGACGGCCTATTAAATATTATGGCAGCGGGTGATATTGACACCTTCAATAAAGTTAAACCTGTACTTGAAGATCAAGGCGAAAACGTATTTCACCTAGGTGAGCTAGGCGCAGGGCATACAACTAAGTTAATCAATAACTTTATGGGTATGACCACGGTATGTGCTATGTCACAAGCGTTTGCTGTAGCAGACAAAGCCGGTGTAGACCGCCAGCAACTATTTGACATTATGTCGACAGGGTCTTCTAGCTCTCCATTTATGCAATTTTGTAAAAACTACGCGGTAGACAATGTAAGCGACCTTGATTTTTCAATTGCCAATGCAAACAAAGATTTAGGCTACTTCCTACAAATGGTTTCAGACCTTGGGACTGAATCAAAAATTGCTGAAGGGTCATCTGCTAACTTACAAGCGGCATTTGATGCAGGTATGGGGCAAGGCAACGTACCAGAAATTTTTGATTACTTTAAAACTCTAGAAAAGTAATACCGACAACATTGGGTGCTTTAACGTAGTTAAAGCACCAAAACACACACAACATCAATTGGCTAGATTTAACCTGCTTTGTGCAATGAGTGCAGCATTACTATTGATAAGGCATTACTTCCGGTCACACTGAAAAAGAGTTATCTATGCGTTTAATTAATATAATAAAGCTTAGCCTAGTTCTTATTGGGTGCACATCCACACAATTGGCAGCCAAAGATTATTTTGTAGACACTAAACAAGCTTTTCAAGAAATCTCTGACAAACTCGTTGCCGGCGATAAAATAACTCTCAAAGACGGTACGTGGTCTAATTTCGAAATTTTATTACAAGGCCAAGGAACCAAAAACGCCCCTATAAAGCTTACAGCGCAAACCAAGGGTAACGTTATTTTATCAGGGCAATCTAATTTAAGACTGGCGGGTTCGTATTTAGAAGTGTCAGGACTTGTATTTAAAAATGGTTATACGCCTAGCTCAGCCGTTATTGAATTTCGTAAAAATAAAGATGAGCTTGCTACTCACTCCCGCGTAACACAAGTCGTTATCGATAACTACAATAACCCCGATAAACGAGAATCAGACTATTGGGTGGCTCTATATGGTAAACACAATCGTTTTGATCACAGCCACTTAGTAGGTAAACGTAACAAAGGCGTTACGGTTGCTGTAAGGCTTAATAGTGAGCAAAGCCAACAAAACCACCATCAAATTGATCATAACTTCTTTGGCTATCGTCCTACTTTTGGATCTAACGGCGGTGAAACACTGCGTATTGGTACTAGCCACTATTCATTAAGTGATTCATTTACCGTAGTTGAAAACAACTACTTTGAACGTACTAACGGCGAAGTAGAAATAATCTCGGTTAAATCAGGGAAAAACCAAATCCGCAATAATGTGTTTTTTGAGTCTCGCGGCACACTAACGTTGCGCCATGGTAATGGCAATATTATAGAAGAGAACGTTTTTTTTGGTAACGGTGTAGATCACACAGGTGGCATTCGCATCATTAATAAAAACCAAACAGTAAAAAATAACTACTTAGAAGGTTTAACAGGCTACCGTTTTGGCAGTGGTTTTACGGTTATGAACGGCGTACCTAACTCACCAATAAATCGCTACCATCAGGTAGAAAACGCGACAATTGAAAACAATACCTATGTAAATGTGCGTCATATACAACTTGGCGCAGGTAGCGATAGCGAGCGTAGCGCTGCACCAATTAATAGCGTAATGATAAATAACCTTATTATTAATCAAAATGGCGAGCAGCCTTTTACAACCTTTGATGATGTAAGCGGTATTAAATTTAGTGAAAATGTAGCTAATACCCAGGTATTAAAAGAGTTAAATTACGGTGTTAAACAGCAAAATGTAACACTAACCAGAGCTAGTAACGGTTTACTGTATCCTGAATCAAGCAAAATTAGTGCAGGTGCTAAACGCGGTTTAAAGGTGCTAAAAAAGGCCGATACCGGCGTTAGCTGGTATCCAAAAACAGAGCAAGTTGTGGCATTTGATACGGGTAAAACTCACCAGGTTAAAGCAACTGCAGATGCCTTACTTAACGCAATCAATGCAGCCCAAACGGGTGATGTATTAGAGCTTGCAGATGGACAATACGATGTTTCTAAACTCGTTAAAATAACAAAAGTGCTTACCCTTAAGGCTAAACATACTGGCAAAGCTAAGCTGACCTACCAACGCTCCACCTTATTCGAAATTCATGATGGCGGTAGCTTAAAGCTAGATGGTTTAGTTATCTCGGGTGAAAACGCACCTGATGCCATTAATAATAGTGTGGTACGTACTAAAAAGTGGGGCATGGTTGATAACTACCGCTTTGAAATACACAACTCACAATTAACTAATCTTGATATTAATCACTCATTTCACTTTTTTGTAACGGGTAAAGGGGCGATGGCAGATGAAATCACGTTAGTAAATAACACCTTTAAAAATGTAACTGGCGATATTTTACGTCTCGATACCGAAATAGAAGACTTAGGTATTTATAACGCAGAGTATGTAACACTTAAAAGCAATACCTTTAATGAGGTAGCCGGTGGAGTCGTTAAGTTATACCGAGGTGGAAGTGATGAAAGCACCTTTGGTCCGCATTTATTAATGACCAATAACACCCTAACTAAAGTAGGTTTAGGTAAGCGCAACAAGGCGCAAGCGAGTGTGTATGCGCACGGTGTACAAGTCACAAATATTGCAAGCAACGTATTTGAAAAATCGGCACCGATTAAAATTGAGCACACGGTTGGTGAGCCAATAACAGCCATTACAGATAACACCTTTGATGCAACTCAAGCGCCAAGCGTAAAAGAGTTACGTGTAGCGGGCTCGCACACGGCAACGATTAAAAATAACAACGTTTTAAATAAGGTGAACTAACAATGATGAATTTAACCCAAAATAAGTCATTATTTAAAACGCTGGGTGTTACTGTAAGTGCCTTAGTTTTATCGATAAACGCCTACGCAGCGCATCCAAATTTGGTAATAACCAATGATGATGTACAGCAAATGCGCCAAGCAATTAGCAACAATGAACAGGGTAAGTTTGCCAACGCATTTGCAGCGCTTAAAGCACAAGTAGATGAGCAAATTAAAAGCCCTATAACAGTGCCTGTACCAAAAGACGGTGGGGGAGGGTATACCCACGAACGACACAAAAAAAATTATCAGCTTATGTATAACGCCGGTGTTCTTTATCAGCTTAGCCAAGATGATAAATACGCTCATTACGTACGTGATATGTTGCTTGAATATGCCAAATTATACCCAACACTTGATGTACACCCTAAGCGCAAAGTTAAGTCGCAAAACCCAGGTAAACTATTTTGGCAAAGCCTTAATGAGGCCATGTGGCTTGTTTATACCATTCAAGCATACGATTTAGTGCATGATGCGTTAAGCGCCGCTAATATTAAAACCATCGAAAATGACTTACTGCGTCCAGTATCGTTATTTTTATCACAAGGCCAGCCATCAACCTTTAACAAGGTACATAACCATGGTACGTGGGCTACAGCCGGTGTAGGCATGGCAGGGTATGTGCTAGATGAATCTGAGTGGGTCGAAAAGTCTCTTTACGATTTAGATAAATCGGGCGAGGGTGGCTTTATTAAGCAGCTAGACATGCTGTTTTCGCCACAAGGCTATTACAACGAAGGTCCTTATTATCAACGCTTTGCACTACTTCCGTTTGTTACCTTTGCTAAAGCAATTGAAAACAACGAACCGCAGCGAGACATTTTTGAATATCGCGATGGCATATTACTTAAAGCCATTGATACCACTATTCAGCTAAGCTATAACGGTTTATTTTTCCCGATAAACGATGCAATTAAAAGTAAAGGTATAGACACAATAGAGCTGGTACACGGTGTAACTGCCGCTTATGGTTTAACACACGATACTGGTTACTTAGATATAGCTAAAAAGCAAAATCAAATAATACTCTCTGGCGATGGCCTAAAGGTGGCTCAAGCGCTGGATAAAAATAAGCAAACTCCTTATGTATTTAAATCGGTAGCGTTTGGCGATGGTAACGATGGCAAGCAAGGGGCGTTGGTAGTAATGCGTACGCAAACTGGCGGCGACCAAGCACTTTTATTTAAACCTGCCGCACAGGGTTTAGGGCATGGACATTTTGATAAATTAACATGGCAATTTTACGATCATGGCAATGAAATTGTATCTGATTATGGCGCTGCACGTTTTTTAAATGTTGAGGCTAAATACGGCGGCCGTTACCTACCAGAAAACGAAACTTACGCAAAACATACCGTGGCACACAATACGGTTGTGATTGATGAAACCTCGCATTTTAATGCAAATGTTAAAGTGGGTAATAACAATCATCCTACGCTTAATTTCTTTGAAACAAACCAATACGGAACGGTGTCAAGTGGGCAAATAAGCACCGCTTACAAAGGTGTTGAGCTTGAACGCACGTTAGCGTTAATTAATTTACCTATGCTTGAAAGCACGCTTTCAGTTGATATTTTTAATGTGACTGCAGATTCCTCCCATAAAATTGATTTACCACTGCATTACAAAGGCCAATTAATTGATACCAGCTTTGAGTTACTTGGTAACACCAAAAGCTTAGCTGCGCTGGGTGATAAAAATGGCTATCAACATTTATGGTTAAAAGCACAGGCGCAACCAGATGAAGGCCTAGCAAAGGTAACGTGGTTAAACGACAACGGCCGTTTTATACACAAACAAGCCTAGTAAAAGGGGATGAGTCTTTCTTATTTACGCAAATAGGGGCAAACGATCCACACTTTAATCTTCGTAACGAAAATGGCTACATTCGCCGTGTAGAAGGTAAAAAACAGCATAAATTTATTTCAGTACTTGAGCCTCACGGTGAATACAACCCAAGTAAAGAATATACCCTAGAGGCTGTTAGCCGTGTATCGTCACTTAAGTATGACGCGCAAGAGCACTTAGACCTAATTGAAGTTAAAGTAAAAAATAATACCTATTTGGTTGCTATCAACAAAGCCGATAAAGCAGCTAAACACACATTCACATATCAAAATAAAGCATTCACCTTAAATGGCCGCCTTGGCGTTTATGCGATGAAGAATAATCAGGAGTAAACAGGATGCAAAAGCAAAGTGCACACTTTTCATTTGGTAACGAAACCGAGATTGAAGATTTAGGTAATGGCTTAAAACGCCAAATGCTTGGCTATAACGAAGAGCTAATGGCCGTGAAAATTTGGTTCTCAGAAGGGGCTATTGGTTATAACCATGCACACAGGCACTCGCAAGTAACGTATGTGGTTGAGGGTGAGTTTCACTTTAACATTGATGGCGTAACTAAAATCTTAAAAGCGGGTGATAGCTGTTTTATTCCTCCTTTTGCTGATCACGGTGCAACGTGCCCAACTGGCGGTATACTGATTGATACCTTTAGCCCAGCTCGCGAAGACTTTCTTGAGGAATAACCTATGAAAATTCAAGGCTTACGCTGGTGGGTTATAGTGCTAATTGCACTTGCTACCATTATTAACTACATAGACCGTCAAGCGCTTAGCGTTTTATGGCCAGACATTGTGGAAGAAATGTTCCCTGATGAATCTGCGTTAGAGCGTAAACAAATTTACGCTAATATTTCTATAGTATTCGTATTTGCTTATGCATTTGGCCAAGCTATTTTTGGCAAAATTTTTGACTGGGTTGGTACGCGTTTAGGTTTTGTGCTTTCAATTGGTGTGTGGTCATTAGCCACTGTTGCCCATGCTTTTGCACAAGGGGTGCTTAGTTTAAGTATTTTCCGTGCAATTTTAGGTGTAGCCGAAGCTGGTAACTGGCCCGGTGCAGCTAAAGGTAATGCCGAGTGGTTTCCAACAAAAGAGCGTGCTTTAGCGCAAGGTATATTTAATTCTGGCGCAGCCATTGGTGGCATTATTGCTATCCCGCTTATTGCTTATTTAACCGTGTACTTTAGCTGGCAAATGGTGTTTGTATTTGTTGGTGCCTTAGGTTTTTTATGGTTAGTTCCTTGGATTATATTGGTAAAAGCGCCTCCAGGCTCTCACCCTTGGATAAGTGAAGAAGAGCGTGAGTACATTCTTACCGGACAAAGACGCGTTGATGATAACGGCGATGTAACAAGCGATGACGAAGAAGAATATAACCCGTCTACAGGCGAGTTACTCTCTCGTAAGCAAAGCTGGGGCGTAATTATAGCCTCTGCAGCTATCGACCCTATTTGGTGGTTATTTGTTTTTTGGATACCAATTTACTTAAACGAAGTGTATGGCATGGATGTTAAATCGATTGGTATTTATGGCTGGGTTCCGTATGTAGATACCATCTCTCATTTTAAGCTTCAAGGTCGTACTTAACTTACTTGGAGCTTAAACGCTTCTTGGTTTTTTATTACACCAAAACATATATGGATGAGCTTTCTCATATTCGCACACACAGTTTGCATCGGTGTTTTACCGTTATTTATTAATGTTAACTTGTGTCGTTTTATTGTTTTATTCCACTGCCCAGCGACAATAGCTGCCATATAGAGTTTGCAGCGAATTCTGGCTGGCCCAAGTTTACTAATTGATGTTCGCCCTTTTAATTTACCCGATTCATTATGCCGTGGAATTAACCCACAATAAGCTGCTGCTTCTTTGGCTTTATTAAACTTTTTAGCCGCAAACAAATATGTCAGCTCTCTCGATAATACATGCCCAATGCCAGGTATAGACTCTAGTAGTTTCCTGTTTCTTTTTAAACCAGGCTCATTATCTATGTGATCATCAATGTCAGATTTAAGCTGTTTAATTTCGTCATCTAAAAATGCGATAGTCACTTTTATCGATTGGCGAACACGTGCTGAAACGTTGCTGAATTCACTTGCTTCTAATCGGTTAGCTTCTCGTTGCCGGTTACTCTCAAGCGCATCTAAACGACGGATAAGGGCTTTAAGCTCTCTAACTTCTAACGCTTCAGGTTGCCAATAATCAACGACTGCGTGCTTTGCACAGCCGTAGTGGGCAAGCATCGTTGCATCAGATTTGTCTGTTTTATGAATTATGTTTAACGCGTCAGCATACTTTTTCGCTTTGCCTGTATTCGCTAAAATAATATTAAAGCCTTGCTCATGTAAAAAATACATCAGTGCTTCATGATAAACACCCGTTGGTTCGAGGGTGATAACGAGCTCACTAGCAACGCTTTTAGTTGTATTTAAAAGCCACTTTTCTATTTTCTCAAAGTCTTGATGCTTGTTTTTAAAGACTTTTGTTTTAATCTTGTTTGTAAGCTGGTCTCTCAACCACGATAAATCAATTTTCTCTTTACTAATATCAATGCCGATAAACATCATCTCTACTTACTCCCCTTGTACATACAGCATCTACTTAAATAAAAGTGTGCTTGGATACCATTCAGTTTGTGAGAATAGAAAGTCAGGGCTTTATCTACGGAGCAGTATTAAATACTAGGCGCAAAGGCAAGCTCACTGACTTCGATGTGATAAATGATAGCTAATCATTTATCAACGAGAGATACAAGGCGCTATGTTTGGTGCTTGGTTTGGTGGCTTACTTGCCCAAAACCGCCTTAAAGCAGGCTGGAATACCGATAAAACGCGTAAGCTGACCATCACATTAGGGTGTTTAATTATGTTGCCGGCGCTGCTTGCAATGGCAAACCCAGGCGAGCCGGTAATTGCGGTACTTATTATGGCTGTTATTTTATTTGGTTTTCAAACCGCCATTGGTAACGTTCAAACCTTACCAAGCGACTTACTGGGTAAAAAAGCGGTAGGTACGTTGTCGGGCTTCTCTGGCATGGCCGCTAAATTAGGTGCTGTAGGGCTTACGTCATTGGTACCTATTTTAACAGCGGACGGTAATTATACACCGGCGTTTGTGATAGGCGCGTCTTTAGCGATTATTGCAATGGCAGCTGTATGGATTTTAATTCCAAAAATTGAACCATTGAAAAAGCCTAACTAATTTGTTGGCAATGGCTGTGTTTCTCACAGCCATTTACTACCTAAGGTAAGTGATAATAATGAAAAATATTTACTTTATTGGCGAGTGCATGATTGAGTTAAGAGCGACTGTTCCCTCTACATTGCATCAGTCATTTGCAGGTGACGTATACAATTCGGCTGTTTACTTAAAGCGTTGTTTCCCACAAATCACCACCTCAGTTATTACCGCTTTAGGGGAAGATAACTTAAGTAAAAAAATGCGTGAGCGTTTTGCAAGTGAGCAATTAAATACAGACTATGTATTTGCTCATAGCAGTAAAGTCCCAGGTATGTATTACATAGAAACGGACGATCAAGGCGAGCGCAGTTTTATTTATTGGCGGGATGATTCAGCAGCCAAAAAGGTGGTTGAATTTATCAGCCCTGAGCTTGTTAAGCAGCTGTCATCGGGTGATATGTTTTTCTTTTCGGGTATTTCTTTAGCCGTAATAGAAGAGCAAGCAAGAGCGCAGTTTTGGGACATAGTAAAGCAACTTAAAGCCGCGGGTGTAAAAATAGTATTTGACCCAAATTACCGTGCGCGACTTTGGGATAACGTTGAGCAAACTAAAGCGCAATACCATAGTGCATTTAGCTTAGCCGATATTACGTTACCCGGCGTTGAAGACTTAGAAACGCTTTACAACGTGCAAAGTGTAGAAGCGGTAATTGATTATTTGGCTCCGTACAACATTAACGAAATTATAGTAAAAAACGGCCCCGATTCAGTCATTACAAAAGAGGCTAATACAGTGCAAAGCCACAGTATTACGCCGGTTAAAAACGTTATTGATACAACCTCCGCAGGCGATGCCTTTAACGGCGTGTATTTAGGAGCGCGCTTAGATGGGCGCCCTATAAGTGAAGCGGTTAAGCTGGGCGCGCAGGCTGCCGGCGCTGTTATTCAGCAACCCGGTGCTATTGCACCAAAAGATGTTTTTCAACAAGCCATGGCTAAATCAGGTCTCTAACTGGCTAATTTACTCAATTTATAACACTAAGTAGCACGATTATTTAAAAATAAGGGAAATAACGCATGACTCGCTTTTCTGAACTAATGGCAGGGCAAACTCTGCTACCTATAATTCAAGCAGACACGCCAGAGCAAGGTGTAAACATTGCTAAAGCAATGGCAGAGGCAGGCCTAACTTTGGTAGAAGTTGTTCTTAGAACAGATGCATCAATTGATGCGCTTAAAGCCATAAAAGAACAGGTTCCACAGCTAAAAGTGGGCGCAGGCACCGTTATTAACGAAACAATTTTAAAGCAAGCGCTAGAAGCAGGCTCAGATTTTATAGTTACTCCCGCTGTATCGCCTACACTATTAAGTGAGCTGGTTAAGTGTAACGTGCCAGTATTGCCAGGTGTATCAAATACCGGCGATATATCAATGGCGCTTGAGTATGGTTTTGAAGAGCAAAAACTCTTTCCTGCTTCACTGGCTGGTGGTGCGCCGTTTGTCTCTGCTGTCTCATCTGTATTTCGTGCAGTGAGCTTTTGCCCGACTGGCGGTGTAAGCGAAAAAAATAAAATGGATTACTTGTCGTTAAACAATGTATTTGCAGTAGGCGGTACCTGGGTTGCTAAAAAAGAATGGGTAGCGCAGGGTAATTGGCAAGCCATTACAGACTCTTGTATCGAGGCTTTAAAATAGCAAGGAGCAAAAAATGAATTATTTAGCCCCAACCATTGCACCAGGCGTTGTTGTTGGCGATGAAGTAAGCGAAGTGTATAAACACGCACGAACGCATCAGTATGCATTGCCTGCTGTAAACGTGGTGAGCACATCGTCAATTAATGCCACCTTAGAGGCCGCAAAAAAAATGAAGTCGCCGGTCATTATTCAACTATCTAATGGGGGAGCGCAGTTTTTTTGTGGTAAAGGTTTAGCACTAGAGGGCCAGCAATCTGTCGTTGTTGGGGCAATAAGTGCTGCACAGTATGTGCATAACGTGGCGAAGCACTATGGCGTTGCTGTCATGCTGCACACAGATCACGCAGCAAAAAAACTACTGCCCTGGATTGATGGTTTATTAGATGAAGGCGAAAAGTATTTTGCACAAACAGGCAAGCCGCTTTTTTCATCGCACATGATAGACCTGTCAGAAGAGCCACTGGAAGAAAATATAGAAATTTGTGAGCGTTATTTAGCGCGCATGGCAAAAATAGGCATGACACTTGAAATAGAGCTCGGGTGTACCGGCGGAGAAGAAGACGGGGTTGATAACTCGCACCTCGACAGCTCTGCGCTTTACACTCAACCAGAAGATGTAGCCTACGCCTATGAGCGACTTAGTAAAATAAGCCCTAATTTTATCATTGCTGCTTCGTTTGGTAACGTTCACGGCGTATACAAGCCTGGCAATGTGGTATTAACACCTACCATATTACGCGACTCGCAAGCCTATGTAGCTGAAAAATTTAATTTAGAGCATAACGCTATTAATTTTGTATTTCACGGTGGGAGTGGCTCTGAGCACAGTAAAATTGCTGAGTCGCTAACCTACGGGGTGGTAAAAATGAACATTGATACCGACACCCAATGGGCGAGTTGGAACGGGGTATTAAACTACTACCAAGAAAAACAAGACTACTTGCAAGGCCAAATTGGTAACCCTGATGGCGAAGATAAACCCAATAAAAAATACTATGATCCACGTGTGTGGTTACGCCAGTCGGAGCAGCATATGGTGGCTCGCCTGATCCAATGTTTTGACGACCTTAATTGTGTGAACAGGTATAGCGCATGAAAAGACTGAATAAAGTATTAAAGCAAGATGGGGTTGAAACCGACCTTATCATGTTAATTCGCACGCTATTAGCAACCACAAAAGAAATAGCGTTTAGAGTAAGCCAAGGTGAGCTTGCGGGTGTTTTAGGCTCTACCCTTAACGAAAATATCCAGGGCGAGGTGCAAAAAAAGTTAGATGTCATTGCCAATCAACTGTTAAAAGATACCTTAATTGATGACGATCTTGTAAAAACAGTGGCATCTGAAGAAGAAGATAATGCAGTAGGCGCCCACCCTGATGGAAAATATATTGTGGCATTTGATCCCCTTGATGGGTCATCAAACATTGATGTTAACGGGCAAATAGGCACTATTTTTACCATTTACCCAGCAAAGGTAGATGTGCCCTACGATAGTGATGAGCAATTTAATCAACCCGGTACTAATCAGGTTTGTGCAGGCTACGTGCTGTATGGGCCATCGTCGTTACTAGTAATGAGTACAGGTGGGCCAACCCGCTGTTATACACACGATTTAACCCACGGTGGCTTTTTGCTTACAAAACCAGAGCTTGCAGTACCGAGTAAAAGCCGTGAGTTCTCGGTTAATATGGCAAATTACCGATACTGGGATGAAGCAACACAAATTTACTTTGATAAATTACTGTATACATCAGAAGAATTTGCTAAAAGCTCAATTCGCTATAATGCAGCCATGGTTGGTGATGTGCACCGAATTTTATGCCGTGGCGGGGTATTTATGTACCCGCAAGATACGCGCGCTGGTAATGAAAACGGTAAAATACGCTTACTTTACGAAGCTAACCCGCTGGCGATGCTCACTGAAAACGCAGGCGGTATAGCCACCTCTAAGGGTATGCGTATTTTAGATATTCAGCCCGATGAGCTGCACCAGCGTGTGCCTGTTATTTTAGGCTCTAGTGAACCTGTGACTTATTTTAATTCTACGGTTTATTAAACCTGGCTAAGGCCTTAGTACAAAAGGGCGGTTATTGTGCCCTTACGCCTTTTAAATAAAACGTAAGCCACTGCTGACTAATAGTGAGTTAAACGCAGTGGCTACGTTATTTTATATACACACCAAAAATTCATATCTATAGGCTATTACAGTTAAAGCTTTACGCCTGTATTTTCCACCCCTCCATTCTTTATGTGCTTATCGCACTACGTAACAATTAAGAGTAATTCTTTCGGTAAAACCAATTGTTCATAAAGGTTGTTTGTTTATCTATTCGTGAAATTAATATTGGTAATAACGCTGCGTTATTAGGTATAGACGTAAGTTAACTTTCAGTTAATAAAATATGATGAATTTTGAACGAATATAGTGGTAAAAGTGTTTTTATTATGCTTATATTACCAAGTTGGTTAACAATGAAGCGTAAAAATAAAATAATTTGGTAATAACGCACTGGGTATTTGGTAAATCACACATAACACCTGCTAAATACTAAACCACACAATTAAGGAGAATAGAGCCATGATGAAATTAAAACATTTTGCATTATGTGCTGTTGCAGCTGCCATTATAGGTTGTGACACGGATTCAAATAATAATAACAACACATTGGGCTCTATTGCTCTATCAGGCACAGCGTTAACGGGCGAAACATTGTCGACCAGCGTGAATGATGCCGATGGTATTTCTGGCGAAGTAAGCTACTACTGGTACGCCGACGGACAAGTTATAAGTGGCGCTAATGACGCAACTTTTACATTAACAGATGAGCAAATTGGTTTTGCAATTACAGCACAAGCACTTTATACAGATGACAGCGGTGTTAATGAGTCACATTTAAGTGAGCCCACCGATGAAGTGTCAGCTATTCCTTTTGCGGCCACGGTAGAAATTAACGGTGATGCAATTATAGGTAATGAACTAAGTGCTAATGTAGCGGATGAAAATGGTTTTGATCCGGCGCTTGTAGCATATACATGGTTTGCAGATGATGTTGAAATTGCCGATGAAACCCTAGCAACCTATACTATTACCGAATCGCAACTAGGTAAAGTTATAACCGTAAATGCAGCATTTGAAGATAACAGAGGCTTTGCAGAGTCAGCTACATCAACTGCCACAGCGCCAGTAGAGCGTGCAAATTCAGAAGGGTCGGTGGCTATTGTTGGCACACCTACGGTGGGTAATACACTTACAGCCGAAATAACAGATGAAGATGGCGCAAGCGGCACAATTACTTACCAATGGTTTGCAGATGAGGTTGCAATTAGTGGTGCCACGCAAAGCACTTACGTTGTAGATGAGTCATTATTAGGGCAATTTATTACCGTGCAGGTTACCTACACGGACGATCACGGTTTTACTGAAGACAACCTTTCTGAGGCAACCATTGCTGTTTCTGCAGAGGCTGTAGATGAAGCGGGTAGTATCACCATCTCAGGGGCTACGCCTTATTTAGTGACTAGCGAATTAACCGCTGAAATTAGCGATAACAACGGCGTAGATGAGCAAAACGTTACCTACACTTGGCTTGCTGATGGCGTAGCAATTGCCGACACCAACAACAAAACATTTACGCCAACTAATCAAGCTGGTGCGATTATATCGGTCACTGCGAGTTATACCGATAACGATGGCTTTTCAAGCACAATTACCGGTGCCGCCGATACAGTAGTGTACACGCAAGTGATAAGCGATGCGGGTGCGCTATTAGGTGCTATTAATGCAGGGCTTGGTGATGGCGATGTGCTTGGTTTAAATACCGGTGTATATGCCGATCTTGATGCCATTTTGCTAACTAGCGCAGCAACACTTAAAGCTGTTGAAGGACAAAGCCCGGTAATTAGTGGCGAGCTTTGTATTCATGTAGCCAGTGGGGTTGATGGCGCGGGTATTGAAGGACTCACATTTAAAAATATTGATACTAAATCGGGTGGCTTTTGTGAAACCGAAGAAGATGCCGTTATTTATTCTGAGGGTGACAACTTCACCTTTACACAAAATACTATCGATGGTGAAGCAGAGACGTTAAATAATTCTACCTACCATTGGTTAATGCTTAAAGGCGACGCCGCAATGGTTGAGCGTAATACCTTTGCCAACCGCGATAAAGCAGAAAATGGTTCGGTGATAAAAATGTCTTCATCGAGCACTAACCACGTTATTCAATATAACCTTTTCACAGGTACCAGCAGCAACCCAAATTTTGGTAACTCTAGCCTGCACTTAATTAACGCAGGGAGTACAACAGGTACAGGCTCTGCTGATGATGCAAACTTTACTATTCAATATAACCGAGTAGAAAACTTTGTTACAGGCCGACGCTTAATGCGCGTACAAACCTCTGGCGCGACGATTAAAGGCAATACCATTTTAAATCCTAATGGCGGTATTTCGCTTGAAGATGGTGGATTTAATACGGTATCAGACAACATTATTATTCGTACCACTGATATTGCAAGTTCAAGCGATCGTCCTGCTGGCGTGCTAATTACGCCTTTAGGTCACACTGTAAGCAATAATTACATCGCTGGTATTCGCTCAGGTAATAAAGAAGCCGGTGGTATTGTATTTACCGCTAACCCATTTTCACAAGCTGATGGCGGGGTGCCAAATGGAGGTAACCAAGCTGTGCTTGATGGCGCAGGCGACTTTACCCTTAATGTGACAAACAATACGGTACTTAACTCACAGCAACCATTTGTATTTAGTACAGAAATAGGTTCAAAGGCACCTGTTGGAGATTGTGATGAGCTTACCGCAGAAAATGCACCTGTACTGTATGGTTTAACTAAAAATGCGTTTGAAATTAACTTCAACGGTAATTTAAATGCTAATGGGGTGGGCGATCAAACTGATGAAGACACCATTGAAAGCAGCGCGCTTGTTTATGGTTTCTTTTACCCTAACGAGCTGTCGAGCGATCACTCTTTTGAATACGACTGTGACCTAATTAACCATACTGAATCACTGTTCTCTAACAGCTTTGGCTTTAGTGACAGTTATGAGTCGGGCGATGCGAGCGACCTTTGGGTTGATATTAGAAACGTAAATGGCAATGGTGAATACGACACCGATGGCGCTATTGACCAAAACCCAGAAGCAAATGGTAAAGAAATCCCAGAGTTTGTCACTGCTACAAGTACGCTGCTTGAGACTGACTCAAATGGAGCACAAGCCTTAGCAGGTGCAAGAAACTTATACTACATCCAAAGCACTGATGTAGGTGCAGGTTCTACGTGGGTGGCACAAGATGAATAAGCCCACACTGTACATTATTAATATTTATAAAAATAGCAAACTACGCACAACACACACAATGATAAAGGAGAACGCGGCATGTCGTTAAAAATGGATCGAAGACGTCAACATTCTACAAACAGCTCTGTTTGTAATCATTTTGCACTTTCACCTGCTGCTAAGTTAATTAGAGCTAGTTTACTTGCAGGTATGGCAGGCTCATTGTCATTTAATGCTTTTGCTCAGCAAGAAGCCCAAGAAAAAGTGACTGAAGTAGAGCAAGATGTAGAAATCATCAGCGTTACAGGTACTCGTAGAACCATACAAGATCAAATTGCAATTAAGCGTGAGGCAACAACGGTTGTCGATGGTTTATCTGCAGAAGATATTGGTGATTTACCCGCGCTGTCAATTGGTGAAGCGCTTGAGTCGATTACCGGTGCCGCATCTCACCGTGAAAACGGGGGCGCTACCGAAATCACCATTCGTGGTTTAGGCCCATTTTTAAGCGCAACCCATATTAATGGCCGTGAAGCTACCAATGGTAGTGGTGACCGCTCGGTTAACTTTTCGCAGTTTCCATCAGAGCTTGTAAAAAAGGTCGCTATTTACAAAACCCAAGATGCTTCAATGATTGAAGGTGGCGTAGCCGGTGTGATTGCACTTGAAACGATTGCCCCGCTAGATTACGGCAAGCAACGCGTACAAGGCGAAGTCAAACTAAATTACAATCCAGATGAAAGTAATGTAGAAAACTCACTGCAAAGTGATACAGGCTATCGTGGTACGTTTAGTTATGTTGACCAATTTGAGTTTGCCGATGGCCAAGCAGTGGGTGTGTCTTTTGGTGTGCAGCGCAAAGATATTAGCCAACCAGAAGCAGAGTACAGAAGCTCAAGCCCATCGGGCTCTTCACTTTGGGCATGTTTAAATGACCCAACTAATACGAATGAAGGCTTTTACAGAAGCAGCGCAGGTGATTGTGAAGACCAAGTAAATGGCAGTAACAATCAAGGTTATCAAACAAACATCGACCCAGAAACAGGCAAAGCCGAAAGCGATGGCACTCCATACGCATGGACAGGTAGTAGCCGCAGCTATCGTCAAAATGAAACCTCAGATGAGCGTGATGCAGTATTTATTGCAATGCAATATCAGCCGTCGTCTGAGTGGGATGTTAATTTTGATGCACAAATCTCTGACAGAACACAAAGAGAAGCACGCCACGATTTAATTTTTTTACAAAAACGCGCAACACCTGGTTTAACAGGCCCAACGCTTGTTACTAACGATGTAGGCGGAATTTTACATTGGGAAGGTGAAGAACGTATTGAATCGGCAGGCGAGCAATTCTCACGTGAAGAAAACTACCAAGGTTATGGTATTAATATTGAGCACACGGTAACCGACCGCCTTACTGTAAATCTTGATTTAGCGTATTCAAAAACTGAGCGTGAAGAGCTACAAATTTCTAACCGTGGTAGAACCGCCGACCGTAATTTGTTTAGCTGGGATATGGGCGATGAAATTCCTCACTTCACGTTAACGGACTTTGATGTAACTGATATTTCTAACTTTACAGATAGCTTACGTACACGTTTAGACCGTGAAAACGTTCGCGAAAACGTAGTTAAATCGGCGCGTATTGATTTTGACTACGCGTTAGAGGGCGATATATTTACCAGTATTGAAGGGGGGTATTAGAGCCTCAGAACTAAGCTTTATACAGTTTGGTGGTAGCCAAGGTAATGGGTCTCGTACTGAGTATACTATAGGCGATGACTCAGCATTGGAGATACTTCAGGGCTGTCAAATTGACTTCCCAGAATCTGATTTTTTATCTAGCGTATCGGATGGCAACTTAGTAACAAATGTAGATAGTAGCGGTAATGTAATAAGCTCTGGGACAGGTTCTTCGTGGGCGACCTACGATAACGTATGTTTCTCTCAAGCTGTAGCGGCTACAGACGCTGATTATACAGGTGAATTTGGTTACCCTGATGTTGAGTACGAAAATGCCGGTACCATAGATGTTACTGAAAAAACCACCTCAGTGTACTTAATGGCAAACTACGACACCGAAGTATTTGGTAAGTTTATTCGTGGTAACTTCGGCCTGCGTATTGTTGATACTGATGTAACCTCGGTAGGCTTTAGAACAAATTACACTGTAGATGTAGATGAAACTACAGGCGCTGTAACCCTCGATGTAGGGGATTCACTAGAAAGAACCGAAAGCGGCGGTGGTTATACTAAATATTTACCAAGCTTTAACTTAGTAGTTGATTACAGTGAAGACATTTTACTACGTGCGGGTATTTACCGTGGTATGTCACGTGCTGACCCATCTGATTTAGGCTATGATCGCGACTTTGTAACAGACGATCAATCTGTTGCGCTATCGCTTTCTGACTTATTAACCGTAGATGGTTCAGGTAACCCTGATACTCAACCATTAATGTCATGGAACTACGACTTAGCCTTTGAATGGTACCCTAATGAAGATTCTATTTTAGCACTAAGCCTATACTACAAACAGTTCCAAGGTGGCTTCCAGCAACAAACTGTAATTGAAGACTATGTGGTTGGCGGTGAAACGGTATCATTACCAGTGACAAATTCGGTAACAACCGATAATGATAGCGATATACTGGGTTTAGAAGCATCGTTCTCGTACCGTTGGGATAATGGTATTGGTGTAAAATTTGGCTATAACTTTGCAGATACTGACTTTGAGTTTGAAGATAGCTTATATGGCGATACATACGTTACCGACCTAGATGGCAATACTACTCAATTAACTGCCGGTATTATTGAACCTGGTTCGGTGCCGGGGTTCTCAGAGCATGTATTTAGCAGCCAACTGTATTACCAAATTGGTGACTTTGATACGGCCATTATTTATAAATACCGTAGTGAATACTTCCAACCATATACCAGTAATGGTACCCGCTTACGTTATGTTGATGCCGTAGGTGTATGGGAAATGCGTGCATCGTATAAAATTAACGAGCACTTTAGAGTTAAAGCTGAAGCCATTAACTTGTTTAGCGCACCTAAGTCACAAGACTTCTTTGTGGAAGATAACCTAGGTGAAGTAAACGATTACGGCCCACGTTTATTCTTAGGAATGAGCTTTAAGCTATAACACAATAACCAGTGATCCCCACTTTAAAGCCCAATTAGCGTATGCCGCTAATTGGGTTTTTTTGTATGTGTGTGGGCTATTAAACCTAAGCTTTTTGAATCGCGGCGTACTCTCTTAACTAAATCTTGGCTAAACCTTTTTACCTAAAGCGCAGCATTACTAAACTCAGTGTTAGTAACGCTGCGTTATTGGCAGCGAATTAGTTAGCCAAAAGTCTACTATCTTTATCTTGGTTGACCAATTAATTCGGTAAAAGCGGCTAAATATAAAAATAACGCGGTATATATAAAAAAAATATATCGAGGAGATTGAGGAGGTTTTAATCTATTTTTGTGTGTTATTTAACCTTGATTGAGATTTAAAAGCACATTGAATACAAGTGGTTATATTATGGTCAGTAATAAAAGTATTTTTGTCATGCCGAATTGGCTTTTATTGGTAATGACTGTTTTTGCTTTTTTTACAAAAAATGGTTTACCAATAGGTTGACCTTTGGTGCTTTTGCTGTAAATATTAAGTTAACCATTTAGACAAATGGTAAGGCGTTTAATAAAAAATATATAGCGAGTTACACATAGCACTGACACACACAGGAAAAACTATGAATCACAAGTTATCAAAAATTACGCTAGCAGTTATATCTGCCACAGCATTAAACCTTTCTATGTCCACACACGCACAGGAAGCCAAGCCAATTGCAGAAGATGATGTAGAGATCATCGAAGTATCTGGCATTCGTCAATCACTTACTAATGCACTTGCTGAAAAACGCTCTGCAGATAGCCTAGTTGAAATTATTCAGTCAGAAGATATTGGTAAATTACCCGATCAAAACCTCGCTGAAGTATTAGAAAACGTAACGGGTATTCAAATTACACGTCAAGCGGGTGTAGGCACAGGTGTACAAATTCGTGGTACCGATGCTAACCGTACCGAAATTAATGGTGTATCAACGGTGGGCTCAGGCTCTGGTCGAAGTGGTATTAGCTTTGAAGATGTATCAGCGTCAATTATTTCAAGTTTAGAGGTAATAAAGTCGCCTGAAGCGAAAACAATAGAGGGCTCTGTAGGCGGTACTATTAACCTTAAAACGATTCGCCCACTGCATTTAGGTGAGCAGCTAGCCACTATTAGAGTGCAAGGTGAGCACAGTAGCTTAAGCACTGATAGCGGTTTGCAACCACGTTTTTCGGGAACTTTTGCTGATAACTGGGAAGGTGATTACGGTAAATTTGGTGTGTTAGTGAGCGGCAGCTACGCAGAGCAAGATGTAACGGCGTTTCGCCCACGTGCAGATAGAGATAACATTATCACTGCAGATAGCGGTGTAGCCAGCGCTCAGTCTTTTGACTTTTTACCGATTCAATTTTCTGTACAAGATTACGATAACTACGAATACGAAACTAAAAACTTTGTAGGTACCATTGAATGGGCGCCAAACGACAACACAAAGTTTTATTTTGATGCTGTGGTTAACGATCAAGAACGTCGCCAAGAAAGCTCTCGTGTACAGGCTTCTGGTGTAAGTGCGCTTAATGATATTTCGGTTCCTGATGAATTTGAAACCATAAACTTAGGCTCACTTGGCGGTACCAACCTTGGGTCTATTCAAGCGGCCTTACGCGGTGTCATTCCGGTTAATTTAGAAAACGATGATGACGATCCTAACCTTCGTTTTTCAAGTGATACAAACTCGCGTGTTACCGACAGTAATATTTTTAGACTCGGTGGCGAATGGCAAGGCGATAAGTGGTTTGTTAGTGCTGAAATTGCATCATCATCTTCAGATACAACTACGCCTAGCTTTAATACAACGCTTAACTTTATTAACCCTAATGTGCCGTTAGATGCTGGTGGCGGTAATGATAATAGTGTGCCGTTTGAGTATGACTTATCAGGTGGCGCATTGGCATTTGGTATTGCAGAGGGTGCAGAGTACGCGCCAACGGTTGAACAACTACTAGACCCTGCAAATGTAGTGCTACGTGATGTAAATATTGGTCAAGATACGGTTGAAAACTCTGAAGATGCGTTCCGTATTGATTCAACCTATTACACAGACTCAATTGTAACCTCTATTGATTTTGGTTACCGCTACAGTAAATCACAAAGCAAACAAAACGAAATTACCTCAAGCATTGGTTTAAGAACCATGGCTGATAGCCCAACAGGTGATTTATTTGCCGACTTATTAGTGGCAGGCCCAGATAACTTTAACGAAGCTGATGGCCGCTCGTTATACATAGGCGACTTTTTATTAATTGATCCAGAGCTTGTGGCGTCAGACCCTGATGCGGTACTTGCCACATTACAAGCAGCGATGACTGCGCATGGTTCAAGCAAAACATTAAATGCACCTACTTCAAGTTCTGCAGGTTTTTTTGATATAGAAGAAATCACCCATGCGCTATATGCACAAGCTAACTTTGAGTACGAAATGGTACGCGGTAATATTGGCGTACGTTACATTCAAACAGACGTAGAGTCTACCGGTAACTCGGTTACTCAAGATGGTAGTGGTAATGAACTGGTAACGCGTATTACCAATGAATCAGACTATGACTTTATTTTACCTCGTTTAAACCTTGTGGCTGATGTATCGGAAGATGTACTTGTGCGCTTTGGTGTAGGTAAAGATATTCGTCGTCCTGATTATAACGACTTATCAACGTCTATTACCTACAGCACAAGTCCAAATGACGAAGTTGAATTTGGTAACCCAGCACTGAAACCTGAAGAAGTACTGTCTTACGATTTATCGGCAGAGTGGTATTTTGCAGAGGCAAGTGTATTTAGCGTAGGTATTTTTCATAAAACACGTAAAGACTTACACGTAAATCAGTTAACCTCGCCAGTTGAAGACCCTGTAACAGGGTATCGCGACTTAACAGACCCATGTGAAGGTGGCGGTATATTTAACCCCATTGCAGATATAAATGTATTTGGCCCTGAGAATGGCCGTGGCGTATGTGTTGGCACAGAAACAAAAGTAAACGATAGTGGTGAAACTACCCAAAAAGGGATTGAGTTTGCCTTTCAATATGACCTATCAGGCTTTGAAAAAGACCTAGGGTGGGCATCTGGCTTTGGTGTATTAGCTAACTATACAATTCAAGAGTTCTCAGGTGGTGAAACCGAAAACTCAGCAACCTCAAGAGCAAGTAATGTATTTGCAGCAACCACCGGTACGCCAGGTATTGAAGTAAGTGAAATTCAAGGCTTACTTAACCTTTCTGAAAACGCGTATAACTTTACGCTGTACTACGAAAAATTTGGCCTATCAGCACGTATGCGTTACACGTGGCGTGAAGGGTATCGTTCAAATGACTTTGGTAGTACGTCTAGCTTCCCTTGGGGTTTCCCAGTGGTACAAGAAGACCGTGGCCAGCTTAATGCAAGTATTAGTTACGATGTGAACGAGCAACTTAATATTGGCTTAGAGGCAGTAAATATTACTGAATCTGAAATTAGCCAATCATGTGTAAACGAAAGCGCACTATTGTGTTTCCAAGGTTTAACTGACCGTCGTATTACACTGGGTGCAAGTTACCGTTTTTAAAAAGTATGTTGAGAGTGTGTAGCCTTTGAACGGGCACTAAAAAGCAAGCCACATGGCTTGCTTTTTTTTTACCTAAAATTAGCCGCAGTTAGGTGGTTAATAATGGGCCGTGGTTCTTTGTGTTGGGGGGAAAAATGCACCTGTTTGCAAAAATAAAGTGTGTGTTGTATTACTTGTTGGTTGTAGCGCATTCCCGTGTGGCTTACATCAAGGGTAATAAAATCACGCATATTAGTAGGGCGTGTTGGTATTTGATGGTTGAATTTGCAGCAGTGTGTTTGGTTTTTAGGCAAGGCAGAGCCTGTGAAGTGTGGTTATTCCCCATAAATAGGCGATAACGCTGCATAAATGCCAAACATGCGCTGCCCTTTGGGTTCTGCCTAGGGGCGATAAACTCTTTGTTGCCTACATGGATGTAGGTAAGGGGCGTGAGCAGGACGCGGAAGCTTTACTTGGTTTTTACTTAGCCCACTAGGTTACAAACCTCGCGCCGCGATTTAATCGCCCCTAGATTGAACAAATTTCAATCCGCAAAAATCAACACGCCCTCAGTTTGGTTGATTCTACAGACACCAAGCCATCGTTTTTACCTTTAAAATAATGCTGTGTCAGGGTGGATGCTTTAGCACCGGCTATTACGCCTAAATCAATGTCCAGCTCATTTATGGTGTTGCCCAAACTCTTACTGCCTGTAATTAAAGATTGGCTTACACCGCCGGCTATATGCATTAACCATGAACCATTTAAATGATTAGCTAATTCGCTGCCTTTGTTAGGCGTGCCAATTAACACGACATTTCCAAGTGTATTACCATTAAATACCCGAGGGTTATTTTGCAAGTAGGCTCTAATAACTAAGCCACCTAGGGAGTGCCCTACAAAATGTACTTTACTCGCGTTAGCAATACAGGCATTAATTTGTGTGGTTGTTTGCGTAAACACAGCCTCAACACTTTGCCCTAAAGAGGCGTAATTTAGGCTGCATACCTTATAATGTGCACGTTTAAGCTGCTGGGCAAAATATCGCATTGCCCAATCGCTTCTGCCTAACCCATGGGCAAGTACTACCAGCTCATCATTAGGTTTATACTGCACAGGGAGGTTATTGGTACTTTTACAACCGGTTAGGAAAAGTAAAAATATTAGGCCGATTACTAATGGTTTTTTCATTACTTTTACACCCTACACACGTTCGCTATTAGCAATTATATTGTCCATTTAAAAGCAGTGTGCTGCTCAGTAACCGCCCATAATTTGCTAAGTAAACGTTGCTCTAAAGCAAACGGCTCAAGTTTGCATATTCCTACGGGGCCGCTCCAATTCCATCTTCCTGATGGGCCATAATACGCACGTTGTTTTAGGTTATGCTCGGTGGCACACATAACCTCAGGGTATGCACCTTGCTCTGCCGATTGTGCTAAGCCCATTTTTACTATTAATGACCAGGTAAATCGGGTTGCAAAGTTAACATTATCGCCAATAAGAGAGGTATTAGCTGCACCTGGGTGACACACAAACACCTGCACATTTTTATTGGCGGCGGCTATTTTATTTTGCAGCTCATAAGCAAACATCATTTGTGCAAGCTTACTGTGGCAGTAGGTTTTATTTGGGTGGTAGTTTTTATTCCAATTCATGTCATCAAATTGAATCGTTTTAAGCCCCATTTTGTAGCCTTCACTGGCCACTACAACAATACGCCCGCTAGATTGCTCTATTTTGTTAAAAAGTAAACCACACAGTAAAAAGTGCCCATAGTGGTTAACCCCTAACTGACTTTCAAAGCCGTCTTTAGTAAATTGCTGAGTCGCGACCTGCGCAATAGCACCGTTACAAATAAGTGCATCTATGTGTGGCACAGTTTGTAATACCTCATTGGCTGCATGGCGCACAGAGGCAAGCTCTGCTAGGTCCATTTTTATAAAGCTCACATCGGTATTATTGCCAAACTCCTGTTTTAACTTAGCAATAGCTTCATCTGATTTTAAAGGGTTACGATTGAGCATAACTACTTTTGCGCCTTTAGCGAGTAATAGTCGGGTTGCTTCAAAGCCTGCGCCTGTATTTGCTCCCGTTATTAGATAGCATTTACCAACTAAAGAACAGAGTTGGTCGGGAGTCCAGCCAGAAGGGCCAAATGGGTTAGTTGCGCTCATTAGTTAAATTCCTATCAATAGTTAAGTATAAATATGCAGTACAGGGCTATGCGCATTGTTCCACATTGCTTGTTAGGTAATATAACTCTCGCTACCAGGTGTAACTAGGCGATATCCTCTTTAAAATATGCCTATTTGTATCGCTGCATTGAGAATGTGTATTTACGGTGCTAGATTGGATTTATTCTATATTTAAAAGGTATGGGTGAATGAGCAAACACCACATTAAGCAACTTATACAAAATAGCCTGTCTTTTAACGATGTAAACAACGATGAAAATTATACCCTAGGGCTAATAGAAACGGGTATTAAAGGTGTTCAGTTGTTTAAAGTAACGCATGCTATGCGCTGTGCACCTGCGGTATACGAGCCGTGTATTGTTGCTATAGTCAGTGGCGCTAAAGAAGCCATACTCGATGGTAAGCATTTTATATACGATGAAAATAATTATATGTGCTGCCCTATGTCTATGCCGGTAGAAGCGGGTACACCCACGGCTTCACCTGAGAACCCCTTGCTAGGCGTTATTGTATCGCTAGATACAAAAGTGATGACCGAATTATCTATTACCATGGCTGCACAAGGTGTAAAAAAACACGCATCAGGCCCCAAAACGCAAGGGCTTACACTCGCAGCATGGGATGACTCATTTACCGATTCATTACTACGATTGCTGCAACTTGTAGGCAACCCTGTAGATATTGCAGTTTTAGGCGAAGGGCGACTGCGAGAATTATATTACGCCATATTAAACGGACAGGCTGGTAGTAGTGTGCACCAAGCCTTTGGCGTAGGAAACGACATAGCACGCTCAATTGATTATTTGGCATCTCGATTAGATGAAACCATAACCATAGACGATATGGCAGCAAAAATTGGTGTAAGTAGGGCAGTTTTGCATCGAAAATTTAAGGATGCGACCAGTATGTCGCCGATTCAATTTGTTAAATCTATGCGCTTAAATACCGCTGCGATGAAAATTGCAGCGGGTATGAACGTAAGTTCGGCGGCCATGTCGGTAGGCTATGTTAGCTCATCACAATTTAGCCGAGAATTTAAACGTATGTATGGGCAATCGCCAAAGCAGTGGAGCCAAGCAAAGGAGTTACCTCAGGAGCTTGTTGAGCAATCGATTGCTCAAACAGTTGATCAATCAACCAGCCTGAGGGATTGATCATGGATAATATAGTCATTTTTAGGGTTGTTGGTGCGGTATTAATTCTTTTTGGCTTATTGCTGCAATTTCATCATCAGCTTGTACCTTGGCAAGCTACTATAGCGGCAACACTGTCATCGTTACTCGTAGGGCTTTTAATTGCAAGGCTTATTGGCATTATGTTAGATGGCTCGGTAGCAAAACAGTGGCTAAATGTGGGTATTGAATTAGTAATACTCGCGCCTTTAATTTGGTGGTATTTAAAAGTACGCAACTAGTATCAAGATTGTTAATTTTAGAAACTAAAAGTAATTTTAGTTTCTGTGTTTCTTAAAGGAGCGGTAAAGTGAAACTAATCTGTCGTTTACTTTTACCTATGAACTAAATAATGATGAACCTCGATTACCTAAACTTATTTGTCAGAGTAGCTGCAACTAATAATATATCAAAAGCTGGAGCTGAACTTGGCTTGTCATCGGCTGTAGCAAGTGCTCACCTTAATAAATTAGAAGAGAGTATTGGAGTTCGGCTAATACACAGAACTACACGAAAAGTATCGCTTACTGATGAAGGAAAAGAGTTTCTGCCCCACGCGAAGGATGTGCTTGTTACTGCTGATATCGCGCTAACGTCTGTAAAGAGCGAAAGGGCAAAAATAGCAGGCAAATTGAGAATAACAGCCCCTGTTTCTTTTGGTCATATTCATCTCATTCCTGCGCTAAATAAGTTTATGGATCTTTACCCTGATTTAACCGTAGAGCTTCGCCTTAGCGATACAATAGTAGATATGGTTGAAGGTGGGTTTGACATTGCTATTCGTAACGCAGAGCTTAAAGACTCTACATTAGTCGCAAGGAAGCTCGCAACTGACAACAGAATTATATGTGCATCACCAGATTACCTTAACAAGCATGGTATACCTACCAATCCCGAAGCGCTTTTACAACATAACTGTATTAATTTAATAGGCAATGAGCATTGGCATTTTAAAACGCCTAGTGGGTCAAAGACGGTTAAAACCAAAGGGAGCTTTGCCTCAGATAATGGAGAGGCGGTGCGCAATGCGGGTGTTAATGGCATGGGGGTAATCATGTGCTCTACTTGGATTGCCTATGAGCAATTAAAAGCAGGTCAATTAGTACAAATTCTAAGGGATTACCCGTTAGAATCTCATGCTTCTATATGGGCGGTTTACCCGTCTTCAAAATTAGTGGCCCCAAAGGTGCGGGCATTTATCGACTTTTTTTCAGCCAGCTATGGCAGCCCGCCTTATTGGGATAAAGTATTGGAGAGTCAAAACGGTCAGTGAGCGCTGACCGTTTTGAGTGCATCATTATTTTAAAGACACTGTTGATATAGTAAACGGTGCGTCAGCTTGCGTGTTGGCCATGTTTGGTGCATCAAACACTGCATCAAAATTTGTAATATACACGGTGTTGCCTCTAACAATCGCTTCTCCAGGTCCGTCTAACTCATTATTTGTACCGTCGCTGTCTTTATTTTTTGTCAGTAAAGTTGTTTTACCATTTACATCAATACTATAAGCAGCATTGTCAAATAGGTCAGTAATATATAAAGCCTGAGAGTCCTCACTCCACTGAATACCGTCACTTGCAATCAAGCCTTCACTAAATAGCGTGGTTGATTGTTTAGTGCCATTGTTACTAATGGTGGTTTTATACACCGTCCCTTCTTCCATAATACCGGTATATAAGTTACCAAGCCCATCAACAGCTAAACCATTGGCACCAAAACCTAGGCTTCCATCTGAGTAAAAGACTTCAAATAAATGTGCGTCAAAATTATCTTTTCCTTTATACGCCGCGATCTGTAATGGATTTTTTGGGTCTAACTCCTCTAAACTTACTTTGTACACACCGCTGGTGGTTGAGCTGCCTTTTTCAGTTGCAAGCACTGTATCTGAGATGAATAAGTCGTTACCGTGCCACGCTATGGCATTAGGAAAAGAAAACCCTTTAGCAACAACATCAACTGTGGTGGCTTTGCCGTTTTGTACATTAACGCGTAATAAACGCGATTCGCCACCAAACCATAATTGCATATCGGCTACGTAAATGTTGCCATCTGGCCCCATAGCAATACCCATAGGCGTAACTACTCCGCTGGTTGGTTCAAGATCGCGGGGCTTAAATGTATACCATACTGATACGCGATCGTTTTCATCAATTAGGCCAATCGTTGGCGCTTGGGCATTTTGTATGACCCCTTTTTCGATAAGTGTTTGATTATGTAAATTTGGTGAAGTAAATAAAATATTGTTATTAGCATCAAGTGCAAAGCTGGCAGGAGAATTAAACTGCGCAGGTAAATTTTGTAGTGAATAAGTTTGTTGTGCTGGTGGTGTTTGCGTACAAGCAAAAAGTACACCTGAAATTAGCAGTAAACTTACTATTTTTGTGTATTTAGTTAAACTTTTCATAGTATCCCTTTAAATGGCAATGGATGTGTAAAACATGGCCGGTAATCATAATCGATATAAAAACCGGCATTTGGAACTACTAGTTATTTAGCAAAACCACCCAATGGTTTTAGTAATAGTGGCGAAAGTGCAGCATGCATATCTCGTAACTCTTTAGGTAAGTCACCTAAATGGACCATACGTGTAGGGGTTGCTGCTTTAATCCACTGCTCGGCATGGTCGTTCCAATTTTCAATATGAGTGAAGGATGACTCTAAATCACGAAAGCGCTCATAAACCAATACGTCACCTTCATCAGATAGGTAGTATTGATAGTTTAAAGTGCCAGGCTCTGTTTTAGCTCTTTCTACTTGCGAATTCATTACCGCCTTGAATGCTTCAAGTTGGCCTTCGTTTAGTTTAGCTTCAACAATCCAACCAAAATTTTCGAAGGTTGTGCCATTGTCAGTGTTAATCATGCTTGTTTCATCTACTTCTCGAGCAAAGCCACCTAATGGTTTTAGCCATGTTGGTGATAGCGCAGCGTGACGCTCTCGTACATCATCAGGTAAATCGCCAAGATGAAGCATACGAGTTGGCTCAGCAGCGGCTATCCAGCGCTCAGCATGTGCATCCCAGTTTTCAATGTGTTCGTGTGAAGCGTGTGCATCAGCAAATCGCTCGTAAACTAAAACATCGCCATCATCAGACAAATAGTATTGGTAATTAAGCGTACCTTCTTCAGTCAATGCGCGGTTAACTTGCGAATTCATCACCGCTTTAAAGTTTTCTAATTCGCCTTTTTTAATTTTTGCTTCAACGATCCAACCAAAATTCTTAAACATAATATTCTCCACAGTATAGAAAGATACATTTCTTCCGAATTAATCTACATTGTCTTGAGTTGACGAAAGAGAAGATAACAAAGTTAATTGGTATTGATAATGAAGGTAATTAAGAATCACTTCGTAGTTTTTGTTGATAATTTATTTTAATAATAATTGTGATTATTGCAGCGAGACTGCGAATAACTAAATAAGAAGGTTATGTGAGTATTATGGTAAAGCTAAAATGTTTATATTTAACCGTGTACAGGTTTCGTTGAATAGGCCAAAGCGCCGCACTTTATTACTTTAAAAACAGATGCATTAGCACTTAAACACAATAAAACTGCGATGAGCCAACTACGTGATGAGATTAATTTAGATGATGGATTTATGCGTAAATGAACACCAATAAAAAAGCACTGTTTGCTCAAACAATGGAGCAGCATAAAGGCATTATTTATAAAATTGTTAACTCGTACTGTCAAAACCAGCACGACAGGCAAGACCTAGCGCAAGAAATACTCACCACCATGTGGCTTGCTTATGATAATTACGACAAAGACTATAAATTTTCTACGTGGATGTACCGAATAGCACTGAATGTGGCGATTTCATATTACCGCAAAGACAGTAAACGAGAAGATAAAGCCAATGAAAGTGAGCAGTGCATTGTGCACATAGCCGACCTATCAGCGCACAATGATAAAAGCGAAGAGGTTAAGCAGCTTTATGAATTTATAGCAAAGCTCGATAAGTTAAATAAAGCCATAGTATTGCTGTATTTAGAAGGCGAACCCCATCAAAGCATAGCGACGAGTTTAGGCATAAGTAAAACCAACGTCGCTACGCGAATTGGCCGCATTAAAGAAACACTAAAAAATCAATTTGAAAAACAGGGGGCTTAAAATGAATTTAGATAACATTAAAAACACATGGCAGCAGCAAAATAGTGTTAACGAATCGGCAATTACAATAAACCAATCACTGCTGAGCGAAACAAAAGTGAATAAACAAATGAAAGAGCTTAATGCTATGAAGTGGGCACGTATTATTGAAAGCGCAGCCTTCTTTTTTATTATTTTTTTATTAGGGCAGTATATTGCAAATAACTTTAGTGTTTCAGCGCCTTCAATATCTGCGTTGATACTGAGTGTATTTTCCATTGCTGGCCTTGCAGGTAATATTGGCCAAATAGTGCATATTGCTAACATTGATTATGCAAAGCCAATTAGCCAACTTCAAAAAGACGTTTACCGCCTTTGCTCACATAAATTACAACTAACTAAGTTGTTATTTATGTCTGCACCTTTTTATATGGCTTATGTTTTTATTGGCTTTGATGTGCTATTTGAAATTGACTTGTATGCACACCTAGATCAACACATGGTTTGGTTTTACAGCGTGTCATCGCTTCTACTTTTAATAATTACAAGCTACGTATTAGCTAAACTAAACTACACAAATATTAAAGCGCCTTGGGTTAAACGCACCATTGCATTTATTGTCGGTGAGCGTTTAGTAAATATGGCGCAATTTATAAATAATATAGACTCGACAGACAGCTAATTAATTAGCTGTCTAACTTTCAAAATACCCAAAATAGAGTTATTCGAGGTTATTCTGTTTTTTCTTTAAACTCACACAAGTCTTCAATAATACAGCTGCCGCATTTAGGCTTGCGTGCAACGCAGGTATAGCGCCCGTGTAGTATTAACCAGTGGTGTACGTCTACTTTAAATTCTTTAGGGACGACCTTTTCAAGCTTTTGCTCAACGGCGACTACATCTTTGCCCATCGCAAATTTGGTGCGGTTTGAAACACGAAAAATATGCGTGTCTACGGCAATGGTTGGCCAGACAATGTATAATTAAACTAGATTGTGATACAGTCCTTTCATAATAGATAACTAACGATTTGAAAAGCCCTATGTCAGAAAAACCTTTGTTGTTCAGCTATGTGAGATTTTCTACTCAAGAGCAAGCCAAGGGACATTCCCTTAAAAGGCAATTAGATTATGCAAATAAAGTAGCTAAGGAAAGAGGATTATTATTGGATGAGTCTCTTACAATGAGAGATCTAGGCCTTAGTGCATATCATGGAAATAATATTAAAAAAGGTGCATTTGGAGTATTTTTAAAAGCGATAGAGGACGGTAATATCCCTTCAGGCTCAGTTTTGCTTATTGAAAGTCTAGATAGAATGTCAAGAAGGAAGGTCTCAGAATGCGCAAGTATTGTAACTCAGATAATCAATGCTGGTATTACAGTAATAACCGCAATAGACAACAAAGAATATAACAGCCAACTTATTGATGAAAACCCGTTTGAGTTACTTGCCATGTTGATGATCTTCATGCGAGCAAATGAAGAGAGTGAAACCAAATCTCAACGTGTACGAGATGTATTGAAACAGCAGTGTGATGATTGGAGTGCGGGCAAGCGTGGATTCAGAGTAAATTGTGGTAAGCCGCCTAGTTGGACTGTGTGGAATGATGATAAAAAAATATTTGAATTTGAGCCACATCATAAAAAAATTATGCTCCGCAAAATAGAGCTTTTTAAAAAAGGATATGGCGGCATAAAAATAGCAATGTTAATTAATAGTGAGTTTGGTGCAGGCACTATTCATCATACTGGTGCCAATGTATATAAAGAGGTTAAGCGTCGTTCACTTATTGGTGAGCTCAATGTAAAAGTAGGGAATGCAGAGTATGGCCTTAAAGGTTATTATCCTCCGCTGATGAGTGAATCTGAATTTAACTTTTTAGTCGCTGATTCATCTAAGCGTGGCGCTACTAAACAATCACAGAAGTTTGTTGGTATTTTATCTGGGGTAGGTGTATTTAAATGCGGCAATTGCGGAAAGTCTGTAGGTTCACATGTTGTTTATCGAAACAAATGTTTGAATGAAGTAAAAAGCAGCCATAAACGATATGGCTGTGTTGAAGCACGGCGAAAAAATAACTGTGAAATGAATTCAACCGTCCAAATTGATGTGATAGAAAAAGCAGTTGTCACTTTTTGCCAAGATAAGGTTAACCTACAGCGTATTTTGTTAAAAGGTGGAGATAGGGAGGCCATTAACAGCCAAGAGGCTAATCTTAGGGCGCGTTTAGTTAAAATTAATGGTGATATAGATTTATTTACTGAGGCTCTTCTGACTTTAAATGGAACTCCGCCACAGGCCATTGCTAACAAAATATCCAAACTTGAGTCTGAGGCACGTGATGTTGAGTCGCAGATTAGTATTAGTAAAAATAAGTTAGCTAGAATTGATAACTCATTTCGTGATGAAGTAACTGATCGGTGGTTATCAATTACTAAAAACCTTATAAAACTTTCCAACGACGAACGTCTAGCTATTCGTCAACTAGTTAAAGACACTTTTAAAAGCATCAGTTTACAATTAAATACATTTAGCGGCGATAAAGGTGGCCTCAATAATGTATTTGAGCGTCTGTTAGGTACCTCAAATGCTGATTACTTTGAGCTTTTACTTGAATTTCATAATGATAAGAGGCGTTTGTTACGTCTGCATAAACATACTGGTGAGCTAGTTAGTGGTTATGACTTTTGACGTAATTACGAAGAGGTCAGTTGCAAGTTTAACCTTGCAACAGGCCATACTTAATATTACTTAGCTAAAGGGCTTAGCTATTGAGGTTCTTTAAAATAATTAGGGTCAATACTTGTAAACTTAGAACAAAAGGTTTCAATAGTGTGGGCCAACATGGCTTCAAAGACCATTGACTCAACAACCATTCCTGACTGAATAATCTTACCTTGATTGGTAATTATCGCTAGCGCAAATCCTTTTTGCATTTGAAGTCCATCATTATTAGAAAAAATAATTTGCATAGAAACCTTTAATTTATTAAAAAAAGAATTGGTTAGCTTGAAGTTTTAATTAATCAAACTAATAGTACTATGATAACTAATTTCAATAAATTTCAAAAGTTTAGTGATTTTTTTGATGAACTTCTGAATACCTCCGCCAAATGGAGATTTACGTTTCATCTTGATTAAAATTCAGAAAAATATACAAAATTTTATTTAATTTTTTTTAGATAAATGGAGGATAAAGTAATTTTATTTGTGTTTTTTTTAAGCGATCGTTAGGGTTGGTTCATTAATTGTTCAATATTTTTATTATCAATAGGTAGGCTTAAGTTATTTTTCACACTGAATTATTTATGCACTTAAAGTGTAGGTTTACTTTCTGGACTTTTTAATAAGCTTGACTAAAACTATTGTTAGTATGGTCGCAGGTAATAGCCAAATATAATCAGTCATATTGTTCTACCTCAAAGTTAGGAACTTTTTTAACCTTAATGATTTTTATTCTTTTTGCAAATTTAGCCTACATAAACGTGATTTTCTATTTTTACCCATCGCATGGCCCTAGTTAATTTCAGGACAATTAACGAGGACAAATCATGAAAAATATTAAATCTCAATTTATTCGCCAATACGTTCGAGCCAGTAGATCTCCGTGGGATGACTGCTCTACAATTTTATTGTTAGCAGATGTAGTTAATGAACAAACATTAGAGTTAAATTTCAATAATTACATCTATTTACATAGAGATAGCGTTGGAAAAATACTTGGCATTAGTATTTCAAATAGTATGTTGGAAAAAAATCCAAGTTTTGAGAATAGGTATTTAGAAGGGCACGACATGACGCTTTTTTTACTTATCTACATAGAGCAAATAACACAGTTTTGTGAGCTGTTCTCTGAAGAGTTCCAGCAAATATTTATGCAAACGCCAACTGCATTTTTTGCAGCAACAGAAAGTGATTGGGTCGATATTATCGACAATGCATAACCCCCTAAGCGAACATTTGTTCGCTTTTTTAAAAATTTTTTTCGTAAACCGTTTTAAATACCCATGTCTGATTTTATTTACTAATACGTTATCGATTTTGATAACAAAACACACAAGGATAGTGAAAAAATGAAACATACATACGTATCAACATTGGATTTTTTAAATTTATTACACTCATTTAGCCGAGTAATCACCGCTAATGACCACCAGATAAACTTATTAGAATTACGCAGTGATAATGCGAATTTAGATGAGCTGTGGGAGGTTATTGGCCCTGAAATTACAGCAAATAGAGCGCTCAACCAGTATGCTATGCGAAAACTCACCTACGAGATTATGCATGCTCTAATTAGCGACCCAATAGAGCGTGTGGAGCTGCCGTGCGACTTTGAAGATGATGTTTTTGCTTAGTGTGAAATTGGAAATAATTAGCAGTTGAACTAGGTCATAATGGTTATTTTCAAATTAAAAAGTAACAGCCTGATCATGTCTCCCAAAATATGCCGTGAATCATTATTTGCTGATTCGTTGCCCTAACTGCAATAGCGTTTAATAGGGCATTTTACTCAGTTACTGAGTATCAAACCTGGGAGGAGGTCCTGCGCAAATACAGGATTTCGTTACGGTGGCTCAAAAGCGCAGTCATTGTAATCATGTTTGGCAGGGCGCATAGGTCAAATGCAAAAGGGAGGTAGATACGTCTACCTCCCTTTTGCGTATTTCAGTAAGGCAGTTAGTTCACTCAGTAGCCTCATTACAAATCATAGTGGCGTGGTAAAAAATTAAAAAAATAATTAATTTATATTTTAACCGCCAGAAATGAATTAATAAATCTATAAAAGTGCCAAATGAGTCTTTATTTTATCTTTTTCTATTTTAATACTTTTAGAGGGTCATAAGCTTGTGAATGAAATGAAATATTTAAGTGTTTGGTGGGCAATTTATATGTTTATTGTGGCACTTTATACGAAATGAGTAGGCAATTTATACGGTTTAGGGGGACACCTTTACCGTGAATAAATAAAAATTTTATTTACCAAAAAACTTACCGAAATTTCTTTTATTGGTTGGGTCGCGGTTAGCATAACACCATCAATTAGAAATGAGGTAGAGAGATGAGCAGTAAAAATTCTCCAAAAATTGTTTTCGCTAATAAATTACTACATGCGGGTTATTCGCTCGATATTAATGAGCAGCGATTAATAAATCTAGCGCTGTCTAAAGTAAATTCAAAAAAGCCTAACCCAGGAAAAATTGTGATTTATCCAACGGAATATGCCAAGTGTTTCGGTCTGAGTAAGCACAGCGTTTATGAGCAGCTGAGTTCTGCCGCAGAGTCACTAAGAGATAAATCTGTCACTATTTTAGACGATAGTGGGACGTCGCTTTCAATCCCCTGGGTGAGCAATGCTAGATATGAAAAGGTGAAAAATCAGGGCTCGTTTATCACATTGGAGTTCTCAAAAGACATCGAGCCCTATATTTTTAATATTGAGGGTGATTTCACAGAGTTATTTTTTCATAACACAGTAAAATTAAACAGTCTGGCATCATTTCGATTATACGCACTCCTTAATCGGGTGCGAAATTACCACAATTACAAACGACGGGGCGCGGTAGTTGTGAATTTTCAATTACCAGAGATGAAACAAAAATTATTTTTATCCGAATCATATGGAGCATGGCGGGATTTTAAGGCTCGCGTACTCATACCCGCTATTGAAAAAATCAATGCTCATACAGATATATGCGTAACGTTTAGGCCAAAAAAAATGGGCAATTGTATTACTGCGATTGAGTTTGCGTACTTCACCCAATGCCCTAGTAAAAGTGAACATATAGCACGGCCGAATCTATTTCGCCGCCCTAAAGTCAAAAAAGGGTCAGCTAAAGAAGGTGTCTGGGCTCGTGAAAACCTCAAGCTATTAAGAACCTATGAGTTGTTAAAACAGAATCAAAACCCTGATTTTAGGTTGGCAAAAGTCGATATAAGGCGCTGTATAACGTATGCAAAAATCCTTAGTGACGATGAAACTAAGGTTTTTTACTCTAAACAATTGAGCAAAAAAACCATAACGCCTTAATGTTTATACTACTGCATTACGAGTAAAACATTTCATTAATTTCTTCACACAATTTAGTTCGGTATATTATTGAGGCACGCAGCAGCTCAGCATCACTTTCACTGAGAAGTGGTGCTCGTGTTTTTTTGTCGTAACGTTCAGGTAGCTCCGTAAGTAGCTGCTCATGTAATCGTTTTATATCATCAAAAATTTTGACCGACTGAGAGAATAAAAAAATCTTACTGTAATCCTTATTTTTTAACGAGGCCAAATATTTTAGTAAAATAGCCTGCCGTGCCGTTTTATTTTTAAATGAGTGCTCAATTTCAACTGCTGCAATAGAGCCATCTAAGAGTCGCACAGCACCATCCACGGTTCGTGTATCAGATAGGTTATTAATACGTTTAAATTCAGGCTCGGTAATAAACCCATTCCACATTGGTGCGTACGTTTCATCACTGTGGTAATTATGTATACCGCGCAGCATGACAAATGCGTTAATTAGATTATGCATTATATTATTTTGATTGAACTGCAAAGAAGGATTTTTGTTGCTCCTAAAATGCACGTCAATGCCCATTAACTCCTCGGCAAATTTGGCTGCAGTATAGGTAGGCACGTAGACACGACCATCTGGACTGCGGTGTGTTTTTACCACACGCAATAGCCCATCTTTTTCTTGCCGGTTTAAATGCTCTAATGCCAACCGATGATTGATGCCATATAACCAACGAACAATGCCTGGGGTAATAATGGAAAATCGAATCGCGATTAATACGGTCAACCTAGTTCGGTTAACCCCTTTTTGATGATTGTTTGCGCCTGGATAATACCGCATATCAATATCAAAATAGCGAGGGTAGTGAGTGAGAAGTAAGTTGTTCGTTTCTAAATCTTTTGATGGTTGCTGAGTCAATTCACAAAAGCCTTTTGGTGAGTTAATTGTTAAAATTAACTAGCACCGCAACACAAAAATTATCATCATTTTATAAATGTATTTCCGTTTTTCATTCCGAGATGCTCTGACAGCATGCACGGAATCATTGTCGCGATAATTATCGCAACAAAAACCGCTGTCAGCGGATGGTTTCTCAACTTCGTTGTTCAACCATAGGGTCTAAAACGCCCGCCAGCTCTGGTGTTGCTCCGCAACGAGCTGACTCGACGCGCTATCGCGCTAGCGTTGTAGACCCCGCGCGAATGTACGAGCTACGCTCCGTACTGACCGCCATACTGCCGCTTCAGACAATGCGATGGGTGCCCCATTATCCGCATTTTTCTTCGCTTTTATTTTCTACGAAAATAGATGGTTCGATATCAATTTGTGCCAAATTTTAATCGAATTTCGCTGATGCGAAACACTATCGCGGTCAGTACAGACCAGCTGTACATTCGCGCTTTCTCCATGTGTCTACGGCTTCGCCTACACCACATTACGCGCTTGTTGGCCTCATTCTGAGGCGCTATTTTGCAGTTTTTCGTGCCGAAAAATGCGTTTTAAAAAACCTGTCTTGCAGACAAAAACCGCCTTCAAATTAAACTAATTAATAAAGTTTTTTAGAAAATAATAAGGGGTTTTTACTTAATAAAATTAGGTGAAGTAAGGGAAGGGCTAATTACTTAATCCAAACTGTTTGTTGCTGAGCTGCGCAGTCAAACGAGTTTTTTTATCACGAAATCATTAAATTGTGAAGTTGTAATTAATGATTAATAAGGTTTAAAAAATGAAAAACGACGCTATTGATATCGCAATTAACCCCTCAACAGGATTACCTATCACAAATGCCAGTACTAATATCGTAGATGTTGGTGGCAATGTGGTGGGCCAGCCAGACAGGGTAATGACTGTTTATGAGATTGAAGATTCGATAGCCGATTCAAACAATGATGACTGTTTTGATGCATTTGACTCGTTTGATGATGGTTTTTAATGCACAAAATATTGAAAACTATTAATCAATATCGAATAGAAGTCGTCTATTCGACTATTGCATTCATTGGCTCAGCTATACTATTTTTTCAATATCAATCAACTCAAAATTTTGCGTGGTTTATTTCGCTCACTTTATTCTGTAGCAAAATGGCTATTGGCATAATTAACTATGAGCAATATTGCCAAAGCAATAAGCGTAGTATGAAGATAGCGCTCAAATATTTGTTATTTAAATTTGTATAAAACCTGTTTATTTGTCCTAAACACAAAGCGCTCCGAGTTAATCAGGCGCTTTTTTAGTTTTATAAGTATTTAAGTTTTTGACCAGTCTGCCTTTAAGCTAGTTAAAATATTTTGATTCGACAAACATCAACGTATAAATTATGAAATATTAGATATCAAGTGTGGGCTTGTGGGTACCATCATTTCAGATGATTTTGAGCCACAGCTTGAGAATAACTACAATTTGAAGTAAAACAGGGCACAAAAATTGATATTTTTGATTAGAGCTTCAATTTTAATTTAGAGTAAAAGTATTTTCAGTTAGTGCCAGAGTAGGTCGGATAAGCTAAGCGCCATCAGACACAGTAAAATACTTTACCAATTATTATGTTGTCGAGTGGCTGGAGAGTGCCAAAAGCGGACACTTCTAGTCAATGGTGAGCAACGAATTTATAGCTTGCACAAATATCAGATGTACCTAAAAGTATTTGTAAGTTTAATTAAAGCAATATAGCTGACGAATCCCCACGAATGGCGTAGATAAAACAAATAGTTAGAGGCGAAGGGAACATTCATGGCAGTTCCCGATCTGATCTTTCGCCAAAAACACCTAACCATGAATGCTGCCATGAATGTAAAAACAATGCTCGCCGATTTCCTCTCATTTGTCACCCCCAAATGTATGCACAAAGCCCGATTTTTAGCTGTGGGGGCGGCAGTACAAAGCTTGATGCAGAATGGCCAATGCACGGTAACGGCTATCGGCCGTAATTTTGACAGTGAAACGTCATAAAAACACGGCATCAAACGAGCTGACCGTTTGCTAAGAAATGAAGCGCTTCAAGCAGAGGCGCCGCTTATTTATGGCGAAATGACCCGCTTGCTACGTCAGGGCAAACAGCCGCTGATTTTAGTGGACTGGAGCAATGCCGACACCGAAAAGCGCCATTTTATCCTGCGTGCCAGCCTGGCGCTGGAAGGTCGCCCACTGACGTTACATCAAGTTGTTGTGCCGATGGACGAGTATACGTGCCCACACGTACACAGGGCGTTTTTATACCGGTTAAAGCAGGTACTGCCGGCAGACTTTAAGCCGGTGATTATTACCGATGCGGGTTTTAAAGTGCCGTGGTTTAAGCAAATACGTAAGCTCGGCTGGCATTACATTGCCAGAGTTCGTGGCAACCAGACACTGCAACTACCCGGCCAGGATGCCTATATCACGGTTGCCAAAGCCTACAAAAAAGCACGCCCTACGCCCCAAGTCTTGGGTGAGGTTAAGCTGACCAAAGCCCAGCAATATCGCACTCAAGCCGTGCTGGTGGGCACCGGTTGGAAGCTGCGAAAATCCGACAAACACAAGCAATATAAAGAGCCGTGGTTGTTGGTCTCATCCTTGCCCAATTGCTTCGATTACGCGACGAAGATTGCCAAATGCTACGGCAAACGCATGCAAATAGAAGAGAGCTTCCGCGACCAGAAAAGCCAGACCTATGGCTTAGGTAGCGAAGCCCACCGTACTTATAAACGCGAACGATTGGAAGTGCTGTTGCTATTGGCGGCACTGGCAAATTGGTTGCATTACATGATAGGGCTGGCGGCAGAGCTGGCCGGGAAGCACTTGCAGTTTCAGGCTAACAGCATCAAACATCGGCGAGTACTCTCATTTAACTACCTGGGAATGCGATTATCAAAGGCCGCCCAGCTGGGCTTAACTGAAGAAGAGATACAAGCGGCAAGACGGCAAGTCACGCTCTGGGCCGCAGAGTTTGACTGGGGTGTCATCAAACTGGAAAAGAGCTGATACTATGGTCAAATTCGAGGGGATCCCTCAGCAAATATTCATAAATGTTTATACAGCATCAATTGACTTAGTCAAAAATTTGCATTAGTATTGGAGATGTATATTTGTAAGAGAATTTTATGTCTAAAGCATTTTCAAAAGTCTTAGTAATGACGCTTATGCTGGTTGCCTTTGTAGGGCAAGCATTTGCGTATTCTGCTATGCCTTGCGAAATGTCATCAGGTTCTCACGAATCACACATGAACATGAACATGAACATGGATCATGGTGATATGAATAAAAGCAGTAATGGTCAATCAGAAGATTGTTGTGACGTTGAATGTATTTGTCCTGCAAATGCTTGCTCATCTACGACAGTCCTAAATTCCAGTATTGATTCGACAGATATTCAAATATTCAGTGAATCTGTAGCTGCTCTGCAATCTAAACAACCTCATTCAATTTCCACTTCCCTTTATCGTCCACCAATTTTTGCCTAATACAGGATTAGTGTGTCCAAATTTCTCGCACATGTAATTAATTTTTCTGTTAGTCAATATAGCGTCGTAGCGCTATAGATATTTTCCAGCGATGTCTGGGGGCAAAAATGATCAATAAGTATTTAAAAATAGCAGTAGTAATGCTGCTTTCACCTGCGTTTGCAAACGCCAACGAACATAACCATGCACACAATAACGACGTAACACCTTTGGAGTTAATCGTTTATAAAACCCCTACTTGTGGGTGTTGTAAAAAATGGATAACTCATATTGAAGACAAAGGGATCGTTGCGCATTCCAAAGATTTCCGAAACATCGGCAACATCAAAACTAAGTATGGTATCAAACCTAATTACCGTTCATGCCACACGGCAGTGAGTAGAAATGGATTTGCCTTTGAAGGTCATATACCTGCTAAATTTATTCAGCAGTTCTTATCAGAAGAACATCCCAATGCGATTGGGCTTTCAGTTCCAGCAATGCCAGTTGGCTCTCCCGGTATGGAAGTCGATGACCGCTTTATGCCATACAACGTGTTAATTCTATTTAAAGATGGAACGAGCAAAGTCTATGCAAAAGTTAAGACATACGAGGAGCAATTCTAATGAAATTGAACTCTTCAAACCTTACTTCACTTTCAACTGCATTAATACTCGGCTTATCTGTATTCTCAGCTCAAGCTGAGAAAGTAGTGTCGCTTGAACAAGCTATCACCTTAGCTCAGCAAAATGATCCTTGGCTTCATGGTAGCCGATTGAAACAAAGTGCAGTTGAAAATAGAAGTATTGCTTCAGGTACTTTGCCTGATCCGAAAGTATCGCTAGGGATAATGAATTTACCAACAGATACTTGGGATTTAGATCAGGAAGGAATGACTCAGCTAAAGGTTGGCGTCTCTCAAATGTTTCCGAGAGGCGACAGTCTAGAGATCAAGAAAGACCAGTTACAAATTGAGTCCACGAAATTTCCACTGTTACGAGAGGATCGTAAAGCTAAGTTGAAAAGCCAAGTGTCACAACTTTGGTTAGATGCTTACTTAGCCCAACAAACTATTAAATTGATTGAAGATGATTGGTCTCTCTTTGAGCAGATGGCGGAAGTGGCTAAAGCTAGCTATTCAAACGTTGTTGGTAAAACTAGACAGCAAGATGTTATTCGTGCTCAGTTGGAAATCGTGCAGTTAGATGACAGATTAACTTCGCAAAAGCAGAAACTAGAAACGACAATCGCTCGTCTCAATGAGTGGCTTCATATTTACGATGCGGATCGTTTGAATGAATCATTCAACTTTGACGCGCAACCATTAGAGTTTAGCGTCTCAAAAGAATTGCCTTCGATTCAATTGAATAATCCAACAGTCCTAAAAGCATCTAATTACTCAAGAAATCTATTGGCTCAGGAGCTTTCGAATCACCCAGCCATACTTGCGATTGATATAAAACGCAAAGCTTCAGAAAAAGGAATTGAGTTAGCCAAACAGCAATATGAGCCGCAATGGGGCGTTAATGCTAGTTATGCCTATCGCGACAATATGCCCTCTGGTGATAGCCGAGCTGATTTATTTTCTGTTGGGGTAACGTTTGATTTACCCTTGTTTACCGAGAACAGACAAGATAAGCAAGTTGCAGCTTCTATTGCAGATTCAGAGACTATTAAAACCGAGAAACTATTACTGACAAAGCAAATGATCAGTGTTTTAGAAAAAGAACTAAGACAGCTTAAACGCTTATCAGATAGACAATCTATCTATCAAGAACAACTCCTTAAACAAACTCATGACCAAGCAGAAGCGTCATTGACAGCCTACACAAATGATGATGGCGATTTTGCCGAAGTTGTTCGAGCAAGAATTGCCGAATTAAATACCAGAATATCAGCTTTAAGAATTGATGTTGACGCACTTAAAACAGTTGCTCGTATCAACTATTTCTTTGCACATTCTCAATCTAACTCAAATGCTGAACATAAGTCGATGCAAACTTCACACAAAACTAATCAGCACTTATCCAGTCAGCAATTTGGAGAAAAATAATGTCAACGAATACAAAAACAATTATTGCCATCATCATTGGGGCAGCACTTGGTGCTGGAGCATTGAGTTTATATCAAGGTACTGGCTCAAACAGTAATAGTAATGAAGCAACATCAGGAGAAAAAAAGCCTCTGTATTGGGTTGCACCGATGGATTCTAATTACCGCCGGGACAAGCCCGGTAAGTCGCCTATGGGGATGGATCTAATTCCAGTGTATGAGGAAGGATCATCTGGTGATGACTTTGGCCCCGGAGCAGTAAAAATTGCGCCTCATGTAGTGAATAACCTTGGGGTTCGCACTGCACCTGTTGAACTGAAAAATATGCATACTGAAATCTCAACGGTAGGTTATGTTCAATATGATGAAGATAAGCTAATTCATATCCATCCACGGGTTGATGGCTGGATTGATAAACTTTACATCAAAGCAGCAGGTAACCCTGTAGAGAAAGGGCAGCCTCTTTATACACTATATTCTCCTCAGTTAGTTAATGCTCAGGAAGAGCTGTTAATAGCGTTAAAGCGCAACAATAGTTCTTTAATTTCAGCAGCCAAAGATCGCCTAAAAGCGTTACAGCTTTCAGCAGACTTTGTTCAAAAGCTAGAAAAGACACGAAAGGTTCAGCAAACAATTACCTTTTATTCACCACAAGCAGGTGTTGTCGATGGTTTGAAGGTTAGAGAAGGTTTTTATGTAAAGCCGGGAAACACCTTATTAAGCATTGGCCAGCTAGATCAAGTTTGGGTTGAAGCAGAAGTGTTTGAACGTGACGCAGCCTTAATTAAAAAAGGACTTCCTGTATCAATGACACTGGATTATTTACCCGGTGAGGACTGGGCTGGTGTCGTTGATTATGTTTATCCAACATTGAACAGTAAAACACGCACACTCCGAGTGAGATTGAAATTTGATAACACAGACTATCAATTAAAACCAAATATGTTTGCACAAGTCTCTATTCACGCTAATCAAGCTGATAGCACCATCCTCGTGCCTAAAGAAGCCGTTATTAGAACAGGTAAACAGGACAGAGTAGTACTTGCGTTAGGTGATGGGCAATTTAAATCTATTGAAGTGACTATTGGCCGGGTTGATATCGACAGCATCGAAATATTAGACGGCTTAAATGAAGATGACGTTGTGGTGACATCTGCCCAATTCTTGATTGATTCTGAATCAAGTAAAAGCTCTGACTTTAAACGAATGACTCATGATGAAGTGCCTAACTCTGTTTGGATGCAAGGGGATGTTAATAGTGTTATGGCAGGGCACCGCATGGTTAATATTTCACATGGCCCTGCTGAAGCTTGGGATTGGCCTGAAATGGTTATGGATTTTACTGTGGCTGAAAAAGTCGATATTGACTCATTAAAGTCAGGTCAATCTTTGCACTTTGAAGTGAGCAAAACCGAAGACGGTGGATATGAAATTACTGGAATTCATATCATGAGTGAGCCTGAAGTATCATCAGCAACAGTATCTGGTTTGATTAATGCGATTGATATTGATACACGGATTCTAAATATTAGCAGAGGCCCAATAGAGAAATGGGATAGACCTGCTGCGACGATGGATTTTATCGTCGCGGACAATATAGAAATGGTTGATTTCAATGTCGGTGATAATGTCACTTTCACTTTTGAGGTTAGAGATGACTTAGTTATCACTGACATTTCTCTTGAATCAGATGAACAACACGGCAAGGAAAATAAAGCTGCTGTTGATCATTCTAATCATTAAGTGGGAGAAAAATAATGATTGAATCAATTATTAGATGGTCTATCGGCAATCGTTTCTTTGTTTTGTTGATTACCTTAATTATCGCGTTTGGTGGTTTGTATTCATTACAAAAAACACCAGTAGATGCACTCCCCGATCTTTCTGATGTGCAGGTGATAATTAAGACGAGCTATCCGGGACAGGCACCACAAGTAGTGCAGGATCAAGTGACATTTCCTCTTACTACAGCGATGTTATCAGTGCCGGGGGCGCAAACTGTTCGTGGTTACTCATTTTTTGGTGATTCCTACGTCTACATTATTTTTGATGACGATACTGATTTGTATTGGGCTAGAAGCAGAGTACTTGAATACTTAAGCCAAGTAGCATCAAGCCTGCCTGATTCGGCAAAACCTCAATTAGGACCTGATGCAACAGGTGTGGGTTGGGTATACATTTACGCTTTAACAGATAAGTCTGGAAACCATGATCTAAGCCAATTAAGAAGCATTCAAGACTGGTTCTTAAAGTATGAACTACAAACTGTTCCGGGCGTGTCCGAAGTTGCCGCCGTTGGTGGTATGGTTAAGCAGTATCAAGTGCAAGTAGATCCTGATAAATTGAGAGCTTACGATATTCCTCTAAGTTTAATACAAATAGCCTTACAAAAAGGGAACAAAGAAACTGGCGCATCCGTTGTGGAAATGGCTGAAGCTGAATATATGGTTACCGCAACGGGGTATATTCAATCAGTTAGTGATATAGAGAAAATCCCACTTGGTATTAACGAACAAGGCACGCCATTGCGTATTGGTGATGTTGCTACCGTTAATTTAGGGCCTCAAATGCGCCGTGGTATCGCAGAGCTTAATGGTGAAGGCGAAGTTGTTGGTGGTGTTGTCGTTATGCGCTTTGGTGAAAACGCTCAACAAACCATAAACGGGGTAAAAGAAAAACTTGAATCGCTTAAATCTTCTCTACCAGAGGGGGTGGAGATTGTCCCTGTTTATGACAGATCGAAGTTAATAGATCGTGCTGTTGATAATCTTTGGAGCAAGTTGCTAGAGGAGCTTGCAGTCGTTGCTATTGTCTGTGTGGCTTTCCTATTTCATCTTCGCTCATCTATTGTGGCAGTTGTTACTCTGCCATTAGGTATCTTGGTGTCGTTCATTATCATGTATATGCAAGGCATCAATGCCAACATTATGTCTTTAGGCGGTATCGCTATTGCGATTGGTGCGATGACTGATGGTGCAATAGTGATGATTGAAAATATGCACAAGCATATGGAGAAAACACCACTAACAGATGAAAATCGCTGGCAAATTGTTGCTAAGGCTGCGAGTGAAGTAGGCCCTGCACTATTTTTTAGCTTACTGATCATTACAGTCTCATTCTTACCTGTATTTATCTTGGAAGCGCAAGAAGGAAGAATGTTCTCTCCGCTCGCCTATACAAAAACCTATGCAATGGCGGCATCAGCAGGTTTGGCGATCACATTGGTGCCTGTTTTGATGGGCTACTTTATTCGAGGCAAAGTTGTTTCTGAAAAGAAAAACCCGTTAAACCGATTATTGATTGCTATCTACATGCCTGTTTTAAAGCAAGTCATGAAGTTTCCAAAATCGACAATAGTAGCAGCAATATTAGTGACTATCGTTGGCTTTTGGCCTGTCGATAAAATTGGTAGTGAATTCATTCCGCCATTGGATGAAGGCGATCTCATGTATATGCCTACTACCTATCCCGGTATTTCAATTGGTAAAGCAAGGGAGTTATTGCAGCAAACAGACAAGCTTATTCGCACTGTGCCAGAAGTTGAAACTGTATTTGGTAAAGTAGGAAGAGCTGAAACTGCAACCGATCCTGCACCTTTAACCATGATTGAAACCTTTATTCAATTGAAGCCACGAGAGCAGTGGCGAGAAGGTGTGACTACTGAATCGTTAAAAGCTGAGTTTGATAAATTGGTTAAGTTTCCGGGCTTAACGAATGCTTGGGTTATGCCAATCAAGACCCGAATCGACATGTTAGCAACAGGCATAAAAACGCCTGTGGGTATTAAAGTCGCCGGACCAGAGCTTGATGTGATTCAGGAAATCGGCCAACAAATAGAGCAAATTTTACCCGAAGTTACAGGCACAGCATCAGTTTACTCAGAGCGAGTTGCAGGTGGACGATATATCAAGGTTGATATTTCACGCGATAAGGCAAGTCGCTTTGGGTTAAACATCGAAGATGTTCAACAAGTGGTTTCTACAGCTATTGGTGGTATGAACGTTACCCAAACGGTAGAAGGTCAAGAGCGTTACCCTGTTAACTTACGCTATCCGCAAGACTATCGAGACTCTCCTGAGCAGCTATCACGATTACCTGTTGTAACACCAAGTGGTCAACGCATTGCACTAGGTGATGTCGCAGATATTCGAGTTGAGAACGGTCCGCCGGGAATTAAGAGTGAAAATGCTCGTTTAAATGGCTGGACGTTTATCGATATAGACGGTGTTGACGTAGGTACTTATGTTGAAAGTGCAAAAATACACTTGGCTAATAATCTAAAACTACCAGCAGGTTATTCAATTACTTGGGCTGGGCAATACGAATATATGGAAAGAGCGAAAGAAAAGCTCACCTATGTATTGCCTTTAACACTCGCCATTATTGTTATTCTACTTTACTTAAACTTCAGAGCGTTTAGTGAGGTGGCTATCATTATCGTTACCTTGCCGATGGCGATGATTGGTGGCTTATGGTTGATGTATCTGGAAGGGTTTAACTTCTCTGTGGCTGTTGGCGTGGGCTTTATTGCTCTAGCTGGGGTAGCGGTTGAGATTGGTGTGATAATGTTGGTCTATCTCAATCAGGCACTTGCTGAGCTTAAGGAAAAAGCTGAAGAGCGAGCTGAACCTATCTCTGATGATGCATATCAAGATGCATTATTGCACGGTGCAGGCTTACGAGTTCGTCCAGTAATGATGACAGTTGCAACAATCATTATCGGCTTGATGCCCATTTTATATGGTACAGGAACAGGTTCGGAGATTATGAGTCGTATTGCTGCACCTATGGTAGGCGGAATGACAAGTGCTGTGCTACTCACTCTTATTGTGCTCCCAGTAATTTACTCAATCGTTAAAAAGCCAGAATTAAACGCCTTTAACAAGGAGCTTTCTAAGGCGGAGCTAAAAAGTAATGCTTAGCACGGCTAGAAAATATCACAAATGGCTAATGGCATTTGTCGGAATACAATTCCTCTTCTGGTCTATTACAGGCGTGTATATGGTGACTATGGATATTCACTATATACACGGCGAAACCTTGGCTAAGAGTGAGGAAGCCAAAATAGATTTAGCAAGTATGGATTACTCCATTGTAAAGCTAGCTGCGGATTATCCTAAAGCTAGCCAAGTTACACTTACTCAAAGTATGGGCCGTCCTTTGTATTCTTTTATTAATGGAGAAAATGGAAAAGTAGCAATAGATGCTAAAACTGGAGCTGTTCAGGCACTTGTAGATGAAATCAAGGCTAAAGAAATCGCACAATACCATTATGCGCTGAATCATCAAATCGACAGCGTAAGGTTGATTAAGTCAGCGACAAACTTGCCTGCTGAGTTGTCCCCAAGGCATTTACCTGTTTGGAGAGTGACGTTTGAGCAATTCTCCACACCGACATTTTATATAAGTCAACAAACAGGATCACTTGTTGCCAAGCGTCATGATTACTGGCGATTGTTTGATTGGATGTGGCGGTTCCACATTATGGATTACTATGATGGAGAAAACGTATCTAACTGGTTTTTGTTCTTGGTCGCAACTCTAGGTCTAATGGGAGCAATTACTGGCGCAGTATTGACTTATTACCGAGTGCTTTCCCCAAATAAAAAGGGAGTCATTTGATGCGACTATTTAAGTTAAATACAACGATACACAAGTGGCTTTCTTTATTTGTTGGTTTACAACTGCTTATTTGGTTGGGAACGGGCCTTTACTTCAATTTGATGGATCACAGTAAAGCCAGTGGTAATGAACTTAGAGTTCATTCTCATCATGAAGGTAGCATTACAGGCTTTGACCTATTCCCTATTAAAGACATTACTAGTAATGCTCCGCAGGAAGTAAACCTTATATGGGTTTTACATCAGCCTTACTATCATTTTGTGTTCGATAAGGGGCAGCATAGCTATCAAGAACGCCACTCAAAGCTATTTGATGCTGTAACAGGAAAGCCATTTAATTTGTCTGAAGAACAAGTACTAACTTTGGCAAAAAACTCCTACTCAGGACAGGGTAAGTTAACTACTCCAGTGTTATCTCAACCTCCGTTTTCTGATCACGTAAGGCAGCAAAATCCTATGTGGCAAGTTGCCGTTGAGGATGAGAACAATACAACTATTTATTTAGATAGTATTACAGGTCAAGTACTTCGCCATGCCAATGATGATTTCAGATTGAAAGATCTGATGATGAAGCTTCACTTTATGGACTATGGCAATTCTGGAGGATTTAACCATTGGTTGATCATTGCATTTGCTTTTGCAACGCTATTCCTTTCAATTACTGGTGTTACTTGGCTGATACAACAGTATCGAAGTGGTTTACTGAAGCTAGGTTGGGGCACTAACAGGCAAAAAGTGGCAGTGACGTTTTCCAATGAAAATACTATTACTGACATCTCAGCAGTTGGTCGCTCAACTGTACTAGAAGGGCTAGCTAGTTCACATGTATACCTTCCTTCAGGTTGCGGTGGTGGCGGTACTTGTGGCAAATGCGTGTTCTTAAGTTCAACTAAATTACCTATCACACTATCTGAACAGGAACATTTATCTCAGGAGCAACTTAAGGAAGGTTATCGGCTTGGATGTCAGCATAGGTTCTCTGAAATTAGTTCGATTGAAGTTAATACTGATCGCAATATTGAAAATCATGAGCTAGTTGTGGTTGCGACTAATTTCATTACTCCTTTTATCAAGGAAGTGAAATTTAAGCTGAAATCAGGCAAACAGTTGGCATTTAAAGCTGGTGCATATATGCAATTTGATGTGCCAGCAGGGATGAATAGCTTACGTCCAGATGATATGCCAGAGTGCTATGAAAAATACTGGGATAGCTACTATCATGGAAAATTTTCTCATAACGGTGTAACTCGCCACTACTCATTAGTTAACTTTGACGAGGAGTCTGATGAGTTAATGTTTAATATCCGTTGGCAGACCGCAAAGAATGGTTTTAAAGCAGGAATAGGTTCAAGTTATTTAGGTTCACTCCAAGTAGGTGAAACGATAACTGCAAAAGGCCCTTTTTCTGATTTTTATGCCACTTCAAATAAAAAAGTTAGTCGCGTGTTTATTGGTGCGGGTTCAGGACTTGCACCACTGAGGTCTATTATTTTTGAACAGTTGAAAAAGCATAAAGATAAAAGTGGTTTGACTCTTATCTATGGTGCGCGAACTGAAGATGACTTGCTATACCATAATGAATTGAAGTCACTGAGTGAGAAGCATAAAAACTTCTCTTATATTCCTACTCTTTCTAATCCTTCAGAAGAATGGCAAGGGCACTCAGGCTATGTTCAAAAAGTACTTCTGCCGTATATGAACCAAAAATCAGAACTGCTTTTGGCTGAGTTTTACTTGTGCGGTCCAGAAGCAATGATGAGTGAAGTGGAAAAAATAATTACAGATGCTGGGATTCCAAGTAATAAAATTTTCAAAGATAAATTTAGTCGTTAATCCATTAAATAAATAGAGGTATATATGAAAACATTAATTAAATTTTTAACCGTAATCAGTGTCGTTTTTAGTAGTGCGGTATTTGCGCATGTGCATCTTGAAAAAAGTGTGCCTGCTGATAATGCAATGCTAATGAATCCTCCAGAAGAGTTAACTTTGGTGTTCACCAAAGAGGTACGGGTTGTAAAAGTTTCATTGGCCAATAAACAAGGCGAAGAATTTAAATTTGGATTCGAGCCTTCTAAAGTCGCTACTAGCAAATTTACATGGAAACTACCTAAATTAGCTCCTGCAAACTATGCTGTGGATGTAACCTTCTTAGGTAACGATGGTCATAAAATGAAACATAGCTTCGGCTTTATGGTTCACTAAAATAGGCGGTGTGATTGATATGGAAATGTATATCTGGAATACAGTCATTGTACTGTCAAAAATTGTATTTTACGTCGGCTTTGCCTGTATTGCTGGTTATACATTTTTCAGGCAAATATTTGAGAATAATGAATCTCATACTAATGCTGTAATAGCGAATTTAACGTGGACAAGAACTTATATAGTTATGGCTTTGATCGCTAATATTACTTGGTTCTTTGCCAGTACTGGTGCAATGGCAGAAGAGGGAATTCAGGGGGCGATAGACGCTGATATATTGGCTATTATGTGGGACTCCTCTGTCGGCACTGGAGCTTTGCTTCGAGCGCTTGGGCTAGTTACCGCAATAATCGCTTTAGCTTTAAGGTTCAAACTCGCTGTGAACTCGTACTTAAAACAAAGCGCTTTAATGTTGAGTTTATTAATCCTTGCATACTCATTCACGTTACTGGGTCATATTTCTGAGTTAGGCACAATTGAAAAAGGCTTGCTTATTTTGCATGTGCTCGTTATGGCATGGTGGTTTGGGGCGTTATTGCCACTAAAACAGGCTTGCCAACAGCTAAGTTATGCAGAACTTCATTTGCTGATGGAAAGCTTTGGCAAACAAGCAAGTTTTACATTGAGCCTATTGTTGGTAGCAGGCCTCTGGCTCGTGATTCAATTGGTCGGAAGTCTTGATGCACTAATAAGCTCAAGTTACGGACAAACACTGTTGTTTAAATTGGCCCTTGTAGTGTCTATTTTGGCACTTGCTGCTAAACATAAACTAATACTCGTTCCACAACTTAAAAATAGTCAAGGCAGAGAGGCTTTATCTAAATCTATCTCGATAGAAATGGTAGTAGCTTTTGCCATTTTATCTGTAACGGCTGGGCTTACTAGTGTTGTTGGCCCTGCAAATTAAAACCTAAAAGAGAGAATGAAAATGAAAACAATAAATATATTACTCGTTTTATTAATGACGTTTAGTTTCGCAGCAAACGCTCATGGTGATAAGAACAAAGACAAAGGTTTGTTTAAAGGTATAGATACCCCAGCCGCAAAAGTTGTTTTGGCATTTCATCAAGCACTTGAAACTGGCAATCAAAAACAGGCTAGAGCGCAGTTAGCGGATGATGTCACCATTTTCGAGGGAGGCCGCGTTGAAAGGAGCGCTGATGAATATGCTCATCATCATATGTTGTCGGATATGAAGTATTTAGCAGCGATGAAGAGCGACACACTTGAACATCAAGTGACGATACTTGGAAATACCGCTATCTCTGCGTCGCGCAGTCAAACTACAGGTACTCATAAAGGTGTTGAACGCGATTATCAAGGCATGGAAACGATGGTGCTGGAAAAACAAAATGGTGAATGGAAGATTAAGCACATTCATTGGTCACATTAATTTATTGGTCAAACAACGGAGAGTAAAATGAGAAACAACAATCCATTACATCAAGTTTCTACGCCACGTAGACGCTTTGTACAAGGATTAGCTGCTGGCGGTGTATTAGCTGCTTTTCCAAGTGTTCTTCATGCAGCTTCATCTTTGCTTGCTGGAACTTCAACAGGTACTGCGCCCGAACTAAGTGGGGAAGTCATAGATCTGGTGATAGATGAGTCACCAGTAAACTTCACAGGTGTTGTAAGAATGGCTACAACAATCAATGGCTCAATACCAGCTCCTACCTTGCGCCTCAGAGAAGGTGATGACGTTACTATCAGGGTAACGAATAAATTATCAGTGCCGAGTTCAATTCATTGGCATGGGATCATTCTTCCGTATCAAATGGATGGCGTACCGGGTATTAGCTTTAAAGGTATAATGCCGGGTGAAACCTTTGTTTATAAATTTAAGCTGCAACAAAGCGGCACATATTGGTATCACTCACACAGTGGTTTTCAAGAAATGACAGGTATGTACGGCGCATTAATTATTGAGCCAAGAGAAAAGGATATTATTAGTGCTGACAATGAGCATGTCATCCAATTGTCTGATTGGACTGATGATGACCCAATGGATTTGTTTCGCAAGTTAAAAGTACAGAGCGATGTATTTAACTTTAATCAACCTACTGTTCCAGAGTTTTTTGATGACATTTCAAATAGCAGCGTTTCAAATGCGCTACAACGCCGGGAAATGTGGAATAAAATGAGAATGAACCCTACAGATCTTGCAGACTTATCAGCATCTGCAATGACTTTTTTAATGAATGGTTGTGCGCCTTTGACAAACTGGCGTGGAATGTTTAAAGCTGGCGAAAAGGTTAGGCTTAGATTTATTAACGGTTCTAGCAATACGTTTTTTGATGTAAGAATACCTGAGCTGAAGTTAACAGTTGTACAAGCTGATGGACAAAATGTTGAACCTGTGACAGTAGATGAATTTAGATTTGGTCCCGGTGAAACTTATGATGTACTTGTCGAGCCAAAAAATGATGCATATACGATTTTTGCACAAAGCATGGATCGCTCAGGTTATGCTAAAGGTACTTTATCAATGGCACCTAATATTGATGCACCAGTACCTGCTCTAGATCCCGTTGAATGGTTAACGATGACAGATATGATGGGGAATATGGCCCAAGGTGGTGAGCATTCCGCGATGGCAGGTATGGCAGACATGTCGGGCATGAATTCTAATAAAATGGATCATAGTGCAATGGGTCATGGAGCGATGGCAATGGATCATAGTAAACATGGAATGACTAAAAACCCATTAGCTGTTGCTAGCACTAAAGTGCGTCATGCAAAAACAGAGTATGGAGCTTCTGTTGATATGCGTGTTGATATGCCTAGAACAAACCTTGATGATCCCGGTATAGGTTTACGTAAAAATGGACGCCGTGTTTTAACACTTGCAGATTTACATTCTCTTGAGGGAATTACAAACCAGCAAGAGCCAGAGGCTGAAATTGAATTACATTTAACTGGAAACATGGAGCGTTATAGCTGGTCATTTGATGGCTTGGAATTTGGAAAAAGCACGCCAGTTCACATGAAGCATAATCAACGTTTAAGAGTTATTTTACAAAACGATACAATGATGACACATCCCATGCACCTGCATGGTATGTGGAGCGATTTGGAGAATGAAAAAGGTGATGTACAGGTTCGTCGCCATACTATCCCTGTACAACCAGCGCAAAGAATTAGTTTTTTAACAACACCTCATGACGTAGGTCGCTGGGCATGGCATTGCCATTTATTATTCCACATGGATGCAGGTATGTTTAGAGAGGTAGTTGTATCATGAAAAAATTAATACTAACCAATACGTTAAGACTATTATTAATAGGTTTGCCCCTTATAAGTGTATCTGTATCTGCAAAAGATGAGATGACTGAGATGGGTGATTCTAAAATGCAAGCACAAGGTGGAGATGCACCTAAAGATGCTAGAGACCCCCATGCTTATGCAGCAGGTACAACTTTGACTGAAGGTCCTTATGCACTCAGTAGCGACAAACGACTGACTTTGGCAGATGAGCATTCATTTTACGCGCTACTAGGGGATCGTCTTGAATATAATGAGCAAACAAACGCAGGTGTTTTTGACTTTCAGGCATGGTATGGCACTACTTTTGATAGATTAGTCATCAAAACTGAGGGAGATTTTAGCGAAGGTAATTTAGAGGAGAACCAAACAGATTTTCTATGGGGCCACGCAATATCTGCTTATTGGGATACACAAGTCGGTATTCGACTTGATTACAATAACGAAGGTGAAAACCGCAAATGGCTAGCTTTTGGTTTACAAGGTCTAGCCCCCTACTGGTTTGAAATTGATATGACTGCGTATTTAGGAGAGCAAGGTAATAGTGCATTTTCGATCGAAGCTGAGTATGAGCTATTACTTACTCAAAAGTTAATTGTTCAACCACGAGCAGAGTTGACGCTTTACGGTAAGGATGACGTCCAAAATAACCTTGGTAGTGGCTTATCTAGCAGTGCTATTGGTTTTCGGGTTCGTTATGAGTTTACCCGCCAGTTTGCTCCCTATGTTGGCGTTGAGTGGACAAATAAATTTGGTAATACAGCCGACTTTGCGAAGTTAAATGGGCAAAGTACGCGTGATACTGCTTTTGTTGCAGGTATCAAGTTCTGGCTCTGATGTGAAGAAATACTATATTGACTTGATGAGAGCTACCGCAACTATATTGATGGTAGCTTTCGTTTTTTGGGATTTAAACCATTTTAGTTATGTTAGGAAAGGCCTAGCTAATAGTTTTTTTGGAAAGAACTAAGAGCAGTAATAGTAAGCTACTTCTTGTTTTCAGTCGGTGCCAGTCTGGTGTATACCTATCAAGGTGGAATATCAGCTAAGAAGTAAAGTTGGCGAATGTTTAAGGTTAAAGAGTCAAGCCAAAAAACATCGCCATTGAAAGACGTACAATAGGCCATTTTATCACTTTTGATGAACGGGAATAGGATGTGCCCGGGATAGAACCGATTGTTGCAAAGTACTGCGCTTAAAGCTGAACAATTGGAAAAATGATCCATTACTCAATACCTAGTTATGAGCGTAGGGTTTTTATTTTTTTTAATGGTGCTCATGCTTGGCTTCAATCTCATGAGTATAAATTAGACACCCCTTTTATACTTGTTAAGTTTAAGCTGTTTAAAAAAGTAAAAAGTAAAAAGTAAAAAGTTTAGGTTTTAGTTCAAAGTTTGATCAAGATCATAAAATTATTTTTACAAAGTGGCTAATATTGTAGGTGCTAAAGAAGGAATGATAATGTTTGGACTTTTCAGGTGGTTTAAAATAGTAATAATAACTGTGTTGCTTACGCAGCATGGCTTTGCTATTGCTAAACCAATGAATTGTGAAGAGCATCATAATGGCTCATCCGACACGCATATTATACAACCAAGCAAAAATATGCATCATCAATCAATGATTGACAATAGTCACTATCACACTGAAAATTCGCAAGATTCTAAAAACCGTCATGGTGATGAAGACTGTGAAAAATGTAAAGCTGGTGATTGTGTTTGTTGTGAAGGCGGTTTTTGTACAAGCTTTCATTTAAATGCCTATCTTGTGGAAGCGCAAGACGAAGGTATTTGCAATATTCATTCTGAGCTAATTCTACAGCGTACACCCCTACCAAAATCTGGTATCCATCTCTTACTTTATCGTCCACCAATTATTGGCTAATCACAGGATCAGTGCGTCTTTTTTTCGCCACTCCCATCAAAAATAGAATGACTTATTCATTGATTTAAATAATCAATTGTTTTGAACGATTAGTACGATATTTGGAAAGGCATTATGAAAATGCTCAAGTTATTGCCATTTACAGTAATTAATACTGTCGATTTTGGCCGAGATTCCTCTTTTTACCAAAAATTAGTTTTTAGCTTTTGCATTATTAATCACGAATAATCACTTGACCTGTGTCTTAGACACAGGTCTAAGCTGTAGGTGAGATTACAAACTTAGGTGAAGAACTAAGGAGTGAACATGAAAGTTGCAGAGCTGGCAAAAAGCCTTGGAACGACTGCTGATACGGTGCGCTATTACTCGCGATTGGGATTGTTAAAACCTGCTAAGTCAGTGAACGGCTACAAGTCATACTCGAATAAAGAAGTATCGAGACTTAAATTCATTTTAAGTGCCAGAAACCTTGGTTTTTCTGTTGCAGATATCAAGGAAATTATTAATGAATCTGAAGATGGTAAAAGTGCGTGCCCATTAGTCAGAAGCCTGATCAAAGAGCGGCTTGAAGAAACAGAAAAGCAGTTTCAAGCAATGTTGGCACTTCGAGGAAAAATGTCTTCTGCGCTTTCTCGATGGGAAGAAATGGAAGACAAAGCACCGACTGCAAACATGGTTTGTCATCTCATCGAAAACTTTGAGCAAATTAAAAAAGCATAGGAGGAAAAAGGGTGGCTACTAACACAAATATAAAAACTGAATCAGGCTGTTGCTGTCAGGCAAAAGCTCAATCCTCTTCGTGTAAAAGTAAGGAGAATACGTTGGAGAAAGTATCACATAACCAACAGCTTATCATTGAAGGTGCTGGGTGTGCTAGCTGTGTAGGCAAAATTGAAGGGGCGTTGAAGGCAACTCTTGGAGTCGTCAGTGCGGAAATGAATTTTGCTGATAGGACAGTAACAGTTTATGGGACAGCTAAAACAAAAGAATTGATCAAAGCTGTTGAGTCAGTGGGGTATAACGCGAAGCCAATTGATGATAGCTCAGCAACAGATGCGCTTGATGAGAAAGAGGCGGCTGATTGGGCATATTATAAGAAGCTAATGCGCGATACGTTTATTGCCCTTTCACTCGGCGTTCCTTTGATGATCTACAGCATTGTAGTTGGAGAAATGACGGTTGAAACAAACCTTGAACGAATTTCTTGGTTGGTTGTAGGCATTTTAACTTTTGGTGTTATGTATTTTTCAGGCAAGCATTTCTATGTAGGAGCATGGAAGAGCTTCAAAAATCATTCAGCCAATATGGACACCCTAATTGCTTTAGGAACAGGCACGGCTTGGTTGTATTCGATGGTTGTCGTGTTTGCACCTGACGCTGTTCCATTGATGGCACGGCATGTTTATTTTGAAGCTACCGCCATGATCATTGGCTTAATTGATTTAGGTTTAGCATTAGAAATCAAAGCCAGAGGTAAAACCTCTGAGGCCATTAAACGTCTTATCGGCTTGCAAGCCAAAACAGCAACCGTGGTTCGTGACAACAAAGAAGTTCAGATAGGTATTGAGCAGGTTTTATTTAACGATATTGTGAAGGTAAAACCGGGTGAAAAAATTCCCGTCGATGGCGTGGTATTGGAAGGACACACCTCTATTGATGAGTCCATGCTGACAGGCGAACCTATGCCTGCTGAAAAAGCTGAAGAAGATGAGGTTGTCGCAGGTACTTTGAACAAATCAGGCATGATTTTATTTAGAGCCACACGCGTTGGTAAAGACACGGCGCTTGCACAGATCATCAATATGGTGAAACGAGCACAAAATTCAAAACCGCCGATTGGCCGTTTGGCCGATGTTATTTCAGCTTTTTTCGTACCTGTCGTGATGATTACCTCTGTGTTAAGTGCGCTAGCATGGCTTAACTTTGGACCTGAGCCAGCCATTGCTTTTGCCATCGTTTCAGCAACTACTGTGCTTATTATTGCCTGCCCGTGTGCTTTAGGCTTGGCAACACCCATGTCTGTCATGGTGGGAGTAGGAAAAGCAGCAGAAGCCGGAGTGCTTATTCGCAACGGTGAGGCACTGCAAACCGCCTCTAAAATCACTGCCATGATTTTAGATAAAACGGGCACTATTACTGAAGGGGCACCTAAGGTAACCGATATTATTTTAGCAAAAGCTACTGACGAAAAAGACGTACTACAGCTTGCAGCAAGTTTAGAAAGCGGCTCAGAGCATCCTTTAGCGCAAGCGATTGTTGAAAGTGCGTTAGATCAGGATATTGAGTTACTAAAAATTGAAGCCTTTAACGCCATTACGGGTTTTGGTGTAGAAGCAAGCTGCAACAACAAAGCCCTGCTTTTCGGAAACGATAAACTAATGAAGTTAAAAGGCATAGACCTCACAGGCTTTGTTGAACAAGCACAGTCTTTAGCCAAAGAAGCCAAAACACCTATGTACTTTGCTGTAGATGGTGAACTTGCAGCAATCATTGCTGTTGCAGATCCTATCAAGTCAGACTCAATCTCTGCTATCAAACGGCTTCAGGCTAATGGTATACGCGTCATCATGTTAACGGGTGATAACAAGGAAACCGCTGCCGCCGTAGCTAAAAAAGTGGGTATTAGTGAGTTTCTTGCTGAAGTGCTGCCAGAAGATAAAGCCAACAAGGTGAAAGAGCTACAAGAAGGCGGCGAAATTGTTGGTATGACAGGAGATGGCATCAACGATGCTCCTGCGCTAGCGTTAGCCGATGTTGGCTTCGCCATAGGCACAGGGACTGATGTAGCTATCGAAAGTGCTGACATTACCCTAATGCGTGGTTCACTTCATGGCCTTGCTGATGCCATAGCGGTAAGCAAAGCTACTTTACGAAATATCAAACAAAACTTGTTTGGCGCGTTTGTCTATAACGTAGCCGGGATTCCTTTTGCTGCGGGGGTTCTATATCCCTTCTTTGGCATTCTGCTTAGCCCTGTAATTGCAGGTGCTGCAATGGCGTTTTCGTCATTGACTGTAGTGTCAAATGCAAATCGACTTCGCTTTTTTAAAGCAAAAGAGCATTAAGGAGAATCACAATGATGGTTATTAACTTATTAGGCTTAATGTTAATCGCGCTGATTGTTTGGTGGTTTTGGCTATATAAACCCAATAAAACAATCGTTCAAGGTAATGAAGTACTCATTGAAGTGAGGGATGGTGTGTATTCCCCATCCTCAATTCAGGTGTCTGCTAGCCAACCTGTCACTCTGAAGTTTATGCGCAAAGATCAATCCCCCTGCGCTGAAACAATGCTTATTCCTTCATTGGATATAAGCGAACAGCTTAAATTAAATGAAATTACTCAAATTACCCTATTGAACTTATCACCGGGAGAGCATGAGTTTCACTGTCAGATGCAAATGTATCGCGGTGTCTTAAAAGTCGTTTAGGAGGGCAATATGAAAAATCAACACCCTAATTTTTGGTCAACACCTACAGGCTGGGCTGCACTGGCACTTATTGCCGCAGTGACCTACTTCTTAGTGCTTGAGCATGGTCAACATATGCTGCAATTTCTTCCCTACTTGATTTTATTGCTATGCCCCTTGATGCACGTATTTATGCATGGCAGTCATGGTAAACATGGTCACGATCATTCACATGCGCCTGATGAAAAAAAGGAAGAGAGCTCTTAAGAACTCACGGATAAAAATGCAGCCTATCACGATGGCTACATACAAGGGTTAGAAAAGGCACGTAAGGAATCACATAAAAAGGAGAGCAGTGATGAATGAAACATATGATTATGGCTTATGGTCAATGGTGATACTGAACTCAGCAATTTTTATCTTTTTTGCCTTTAGTTTTGTCAAACCAAAAACATCAACTGATTGGAGAAGTCTAAGCGCGTTCTCTGCCTTTATTGTTGCCCTATTTACTGAAATGTATGGCTTTCCTTTAACTATCTATTTTCTGTCGGGGTGGCTGACGGAGACCTATCCAGAAGTAAATTTCTTTGCGCATGAAAATGGGCATTTATTACATACTTTCTTTGGATTTCAAGGTGATGCCCATTGGGACCCATTTCATATAGTGAGTATGGTGTTTATTGTTGCAGGTTTCTTTATGTTGTCTTCAGCATGGAATGTATTGCATCACGCGCAAAAACATCATCAATTGGCTACAACTGGATGGTATGCAAGGTGTCGCCACCCACAGTATGTAGCTTTCATTCTAATCATGTTCGGCTTTTTATTGCAGTGGCCGACAATCCCAACACTTGCGATGTTTCCGATCTTAGTCGTTGTTTACGTCGAGCTAGCGAAACGCGAAGAAGCACAAGCGATTGCTGAGTTTGGTTCGGAGTACCACAGGTATATGGAATCGACACCAAGTTGGATCCCAAATTTTAATAAAAGTGTAGAAGGTAAAAATCATGAAAACGTTAACTAAATCAATTTTATTTATTAGTTCACTACTGATAACCACTAGCTCATTTGCCCAAAACAATGAGCATAAACATGAAGGTGCGAACAAAGCTGATATGCATCAAGGCATGGCAATACCACATGAGAACATGGGAGAAATGCACAAAAAGATGATGGAAATGAAAAAGGAAGTCCATGTCATTAAAACTGAAAAAGATCCTGAAAAGCAACAGCAGATGATGGTTGAACATCACCGTTCAATGATGAAGATGATGCAATCCATGCATAAAAACATGGAAGAAATGCCAATGCATCAACAAATCAAGATGGCTGAACATCATTTAGAAATGATGGGGAACATGATGCCGCAGATGAACCGCAAAATGGAAGAAATGAAAGATAGCAATCAACAGCATTCACACAAACATTAGGAGAAAAATTATGAGCGATTTAAATCATAGAGTTGGCGTTAGAGAGCAAAATTTAGTTGTTCGAAATCTAAAGCTTAGCAATGTCACAGAAGAAAGCTGTGACGAGTTAGTAAAAGAAATAGATCAGCTTTTTGGTATAGATGAAGTTAGTTACAACATCAAAGAAGGTGAAATACACCTTGCCTATGATGCCGCAAACGTAAGCCTTGATGGGATTGAGGAGGTAATCCGTAAGTATGGCGCAGATGTTCATGATGATTGGTGGACACATACTAAAGAAAGTTACTATAAATTTGTTGATCGGAACATCAAAGATAACTCTGTTCATAAGCCTTGGAGTTGTCATCAAGCACCTTCGGGGGCTGGCCGGAAAAACAAATGAATTCATAAAAAAGTGTATAGATAATTAGTTAGTCAAATGAGGTAACAGTGATGAAAACACCCTATATAAAAGCTCTTTTATTGCTTACATTCGGTTTATATTTAGTGGGTTGTTCCAATACCACTTTTTATCATAAATACATGATGAGAGGTCAGGTAGTAGAAAGTTCTGATAATCGAACTCTAATCTGTATTGGTGCTAAGCATGGCGCAGAGGTTGGGCAAAAATACAGTGTTATTAGATTCCATGAAAGAATAGTATTGAGTGAAGGTGAAGATCCCTACACTATCGAAAAGGTAGGAACGGTACAAATTACTAAAATTGTGAATGATCATTTCGCAACTGTAAAGCTAGTGTCTGGTGACATTGCAGCGAAAGATATGGTGGAACTTGAAAACTAATAAAGTGGTGGCGAAAGCCACCACAAGAGCATAACAATAAAACTTAATGAAAAAACTTTAGTGTTATTTTGTACAACCTTTGAGATTGTTTGCTCAGTTCTGGTTATCTTGATGCCAGTACGACAGAAAAAATGTTACATATGAATTAGAAAGGTATGGGCTGGCATCCTAAATAGCTGTTCCAAATAGTAGATCACCCGAGGAAGGGAACTCAATGCGGTTTGCGCGATCAGATCAGTCGCCAAACATAACCAATCAACAACCGCATTGAGTATGAACAAAATAGCATTTTTATACGGCGCAGAAACCCGCCGCTTGAAGAAAATTGTACATAAAACCCGAGATAAAGACCTGTGCCGCCGGGCAAATGCGGTGTTATTGGTGCTAAAAGGTGAAACCAAGTCGCAAGTAGCCCGTGTTTTGCAAGCAGGCCGTTCATCAGTAAACCGGTGGGTAACCTGGTATGAAGCAGCAGGTATAGATGGCCTTAAAACCAAGGGTGCTGGGCGACCACCAAGTCAGCCCAAAGGCTTTATCTGCGGTGTTTTAAAACTGTTGGTGAGGACACTGGGTTATCAGCGGTCGCGTTGGAGTAGTGAATTATTCGCACTGCTACTGCATAAGCTTTACCGTATCGTTATTCATAGCTCAACTCTCAGGCGGTGGTTGCCACAAGTCGGCATCGTCTGGCGTCGTGCGGCACCGACGCTGTATATCCAAGACCCAGATAAAGAAGCTAAGTTAGCAGCCATGCGGGAGGCACTTGAAAATTGCAGCGTGGACCATCCGGTGTTTTATCAGGATGAGGTGGATATCCACCTGAATCCGAAGATTGGTGCCGACTGGGGCTTTAAAGGTAAACAGCGTAAGGTAGCTACACCCGGCCAGAATAAGAAACACTATCTGGCGGGGGCACTGCACAGCCAGACAGGACAAATCAGTTATGTTGGTGGTGAGCGCAAGACCAGTGATTTGTTTATTGCGCTGTTGGAGCAACTGAAAGGGCAATACCGGCGAGCGAAAAGTATCACGCTAATTGTGGATAATTACATCATCCATAAGAGCAAAAAAACGCAGAAATGGCTGAATGAGAACCCAAAGTTCAAGCTCTTGTTTTTACCGGTATACAGCCCGTGGCACAACAAAATTGAAAAGCTATGGCATGCGTTGCATGAAACGATAACCCGTAACCATCAGTGTAAGAACATGGATGACTTACTGGAGCAGGTATACCACTTTATGGACACAGCGGCTCCGTTCCCAGGTGGCAAGCATGGCTTGAAGCAGGTGTATCACAATTAGGATCAGTTATTTAGTCAGCAGTAAATCCCTAGCATGGACTTGCATCTGGCACCAAACTCTACGCAGTTCTTTTCCATGTGCCGCGCAAAAACTTTAGCTCAAAACCGTTCAGTATTCGGTAATGCTGAAGTGAACGTTGATGTCCGCTATTCGCTCTTTGCCGAAGTTTGGCTAAGTGCCATGAGCAGTCATTCATGATTAACTCGTTTCTGCCCCAAAACGTGTTAAAGCAATTATTCTATAGGTCGGCTTTGAGCGATAACCGGACACTGAAAAAGTTAAATTTATTCCTGTGTTTTAAGTAGAAATCTAATTTTGTCCAATAACATTATTAAACGCCGTTTTGGGGCAAAATAACATGCTTAATTCCTAGCTGTTTTAATTACTTGTTTACAAAGGTAATTATTGGTGAAATTATCAGGGTATGTAATATACGCCGTTTCGGTGTGTTATAAACCACCAAAATGGTGTTCAATAAGCTGTTTTGCTATGTTCTAGGCTTTTTTCAAATAAAAACATCGACTTTCTTTTTGTCGGTTAACAATAAAGCAGCCTTTTCTTGATATAAATCAAAAGTATCGTCTGATATAAATTTATCAAACGTATTAATTATTTCTTTCATGTAAGAGGCTCTTACTTGATAAGTCTGACGTTCAGGATATTCTTTAGCAAGTCCATCTAATTTCTCTGAACTATTAGAAAAATACTCCATAACATTAATTTTTTTATCAGGATCTACATCCCCTCCACCATAAGAAAGGATCCTAAGTTTAGACTCTAAACTATTCATATCTTCTCTTTTTTTGGATATTATGGGGTTTCCTGACTTACCTAATCTAACTGGTTCATCACTATCGTATTTTTGTGTGTATTCTCGTTCCATTTCATTCACATTTTTAACAATACTATGAAGTTCTTTTATACTCATATTAGAAAAGTTGAGCTCTTCTTTTTTAAATACTTTTTCATATGCACTTCCCTCAATTAATGATGAATCAAAAGCATTATTGTCTTTTTTTTCTTTAACTTTAGGATCAAGGTGAGTTGTGTTTATATTAATTTTTAAGCCACTTTCGCTTGTTTTAGTAGAAAAGCTTTTTATTTTTTCATCATCACTGTTTGTAAAAATAGATATTTTACTTTCAAATAGAGTAGGTAGTAGATTGGTGCTGATTTTCATAAAAATCCTTTTTCATATGTCGTTTTCTTTTATCGACATAATTTTATAAAACTTAAGCTTTTATTTTAGATTGTTTTCTATTAACGACTCATAGGGCTGAGTCGTTAATAGAAAGTTTAACTAGCCACCAGATCTTACTTCATAAGTAATTCCACCATAAGTAGATCCAGTTGTTGTTTTATTTTCAACTTCCCAATAATAAGTGCCTGCATTAAAGATAGAAGTGGAAACTGCTACGCTATATCCGCCAGCAACTCTATCTCCATTGCTATCAACCAAAGTCACTTTGAAATCATGTCCGTCATAGTTTCTTAAAATTGCAAAACCGTATCTACGGCAATTACCACCATCATAAGTAAAGCTTGCAATAGTTCGAGTCTGCTCCAATTTAAGACTAGTGTATCTAGTGTAAATTGTAGGGCTACAACGTTCATATTCACTGGTTGTTTGCTCATTTTTAGCTGCTTCTTCAAAATCAAGAATAGAATTCAATGATGCAACTTGATCATGTTGCTCTTGTACTTGAATCGAAGATGACTCTGTAACCGAAGTATCAGCACTGATTGCATTGAAAGAAAAACTTGCAGCAGCAACAACAAACATTGTTGCAGGGAGTAAATGTGAATATTTCATAACTTAAAATCCTTTATTGAGTTAGTTTACAAAAAGCTATACTTTATGATAACTATATTTGACTATTATCAAAAGTACTCTCATAATGTTTTTATCAAAACATCTTAAAGTATACGATAAAAAAATGTCAAAAATTGGATACGCGAGAGTAAGCTCAACAGGTCAAAGTTTAGAAGTGCAACTTGATAAGTTAAATCAAGTTGGCTGCGATAAAATTTATCATGAAAAGCAAAGTGGTAAAACAGCGGCTCGACCAGAGTTTCAAAAGTGCATGAATTATCTTCGGGAAGGGGACACTTTTGTTATCACCAGATTAGACCGTCTTGCGCGTTCCGTTATTCACTTATCACAAGTTGCGGAGCGCTTTCAGGCAGAAAATATTGATCTAGTAGTAATTGACCAAGCAATTGATACATCTACTCCCACTGGAAGGTTAATGTTTAACATGTTAGCAGCCATTGCCGAATTTGAAACTGATTTACGCTCTGAGCGGCAACTAGAGGGTATTGCTAAAGCTAAAGAGCACGGCGTTAAATTTGGTCGACCAACAAAAAGAACCGATGAAATAGATTTAGAAATTTATAATAAAAGGAAAGAAGGTGTACCCATTGGTCAATTGGCAAAAGATTATGACTTGGGTTCGGCTACGATTTATAGAATATTGAATGATGTATTTGAAAAAGTATCAACTGAAGCAACAAAATTATCGCTAGGCTAGATCTCATTCATTCGAGATTTAAATGAATACTTAATTATCCCCTTATTTAATCGGCAATAGTTTGCCGTTATTAAACCATACTATTTCCCATTTGCCGCTTCTGTTGGCTAAAATCACTGACATTTCTACCTCGATGTGTACTTTCGTGCTTATACCACTTTCATTAATTAAGTGATCTATTTTAGGCGGAGGAAAATCATTAAACACAAGGCTTTTTTACATAACTAGCTGTTCTAATAATTAAATAAATAACGCAGTAGTTAGTGGTTTTAACCCATATAAATGATCACTTAGTTTGTGAGATTAGTATTAATACTTCTAAAAAACCTGTTGCAAATAACAGGTTTCGATTTGTTGGCCTGCTACTTGCTCTGATATAAGCATTGTCGTTGCAATATTTAATAAGGGAGCAAATATGCAAATTACTAATACACCGTATGTTAATCATGCTGAGTCAGCCCAACATAGCGCGTTAAGCACAAGAATAAATGATGGACAGGCTACTAACACAACCAAGAAAACCGAAACAGACACCGTTTCAATCAGCTCTGCCGGTCGCAATGCTGAAGCTAAATGGCAAGAAATTGCAAATAAATACGATATGACCAATATTTCTGGAAATGAAGTAATGGGAATGGCTAAAGAGCTTTATGACAATAAGTTAATTTCTAGCGGTCAAATGCTTGATATGTATACACCACCAAGTATTGATTTTAATTTAGATGAAAAAGTTAATTATGTAGCTCACGTGACTAAGGAATTGGAAAGCCTAAAATTACATAGTGACGGGTCAGCTCAAATGAGAAATGCAATTGAAGCTAAGTCTAGAGTGTTTGATATTGTAAAACTTATTGGTTAAATACCCATGTTCGTGTGTCATTGTGAACATGGGTTGTGCTCTAATTCTTGTGTGTTAATTATTGAACGAAAACAGAATCACTCCAAAAACCAAATGGTGATGCTATCGAATTTGCTGAAATATTAACAGTACCACTTATATTTGATGCGCCAAAAAAATCGAATTGATGGAGGAATCCAGTAACTGTTTGGCCTGCACTACAAGTACTTAGGTTTGCTCCACATCTAGGAGTGCTAGATGTGGCAGATACACTAGAACCTGCAAACGTTGCGTTGTTTGTATTACCGTAACCGAACTGAAATACATAAACTCTAACTTGGCCACCGCCATGATTTTGAGTGGTTGAGAACTGATTAGCTGATACAGGGTCTATATTAGGATAGGAAACCGATTGTACGGCTCCAATTTCGAAATAAGTAATTCCTTGTGCGGCAGCTCTTGTACTGACACTTGTGGCTAGCTTTGGAGCTTCAACTTCAATGCCTTGCAAATCTGAAGGTGAAAAATATAGTGTATCATTCTGTATTAAAGCAGAGTGGTCTACAACATTTTTCACAACACCTGCTTCAATATCAGCAGCCAGTAAATTTACTGAAAAAGCACTAGAAAGCAAAGCAAGAGCTAATAACGTTTTTTCATTTTCATAACAAACATCCTTTTATCCATGTTAAATTATTCCCTTAAATATTTAAGGGAAAGTATCTTGAGATATGAGGTTAATATCTCAATTTTTATTAAAGCAGAAAAACCTTTTCACTTGAACTGTTATTTTGGTTAATCATATTAACTATAAATTCAAAAATTGGTTGAAAAACAGGCTTAAGGTTCATTTCGAGGGGATGGGCACAAAACCCCAAATAAAGCGGAATGGCAACCTTATGTTTCTAAAGAGATAGAGCTTATTAAGGCAGAAAGAGCAGAAACAATAAAAATTAAACGACCTTTACCCGTAGCTCCCAAGCTGAATGTTTCATTTAAAGATGACACTAAAGGCGTAATGCTATATGCGCATACCCCAACAATCATATTTGGAGATGCACCCGCAGCGATATCACCATTGAAACAGTACATCAACAAGAGCTGTAAGGTTAATTTAAATAACTACTTAATAAAAAGGCTTTACGTTCTTAATTCATTTGATTAGTTTTTTCACTCACCGCTGGTGGTTATATTGATAGCCATAAATAAAAGTTACCACTATTCTTGGCTATCAATTTAAAAAATACAGAGAGCACAAGGGTTATATCTACAACTTTTTGCTATAATTTCCCACTTCCCTTATAAACTTGATAGCTGTAAAGCTATTGTCATCATAACTTGATCCAAGCTTTAGCTTTTTTCCGTTACTTAACTCAATATATCTACTAGTTGAAGAAAAATGATCATGCCTCTCACAAATATCTGCTTTTGCTACCCTTTTGCATACATCTTCATACGCCATAAAACTTCTTACGCCATAAAACTTCTTACGCCATAAGTGGTTTTATCTTTGTCACTGTCTGTGTACTTACCAATAAAAGCCCTTGCCGGAGATACGCCTGGCTGTCCTGAGCTATGCGCTGAATGACCTAAACCAATCAAATGAAATAACTCATGCATAGCGTAGTATTCGTTCGCATAAGTGTTAAAACCCCAGCTGGCTACAGCAAAAGCCAAGTGTTTATTATTTCTATCACCCGACCTAACTGGCTTATAGGCTTTTCCGGCGACCCCACTTACTGAATCAAAGAAAGGGTGAATAAATAGCACTACGTCTGCTTTCCATGCCTTACGCATCTCTCTTAGCTTTTGACTATTGGCCATTTTAGACAATAACTGAGAAAAATTCCTACTGCATCTACCTTGTGGACAAACATCCTCCGGCGGTAAACTATACGCGTACCGCTCAGTACCGAATTTAGTATTTTCATGAGCTGTATAGTACCTCATTCCACTGATATTACCTTCTCCATCTATAATATCAGTTATGCCTCTCAAAACAGGGACAGGCATATACTGTCTGAATTTATATTCTTTCATTCTTTTAGCTATGTTTGGATGTATTAACCACAAGACGCCAGGACCTATTGTGTTTTCTAGAGATGTTTTTGGATCTAACGGCATTTTTACAGCCCAGCCATTAATAGACTTTGATGCATAAGAATTAACAGGAGCAGCAACTAAGTTGTCTTTAATTAACCCATCACTTACTTCTATTGTGTGATCACCCGATTGGGAGGGCTTTTGCAGTCGCTTTGTCTCTGTAGCACTAATAACTTCCCAATCCGCTGAAAACCTTATGAATTTTTCACTTTCATTAGTGCTAACAATTAACTCATAATAAAGCTCAGATGGCTCAGCACTTTCATTACTCTCCTCGAATGAATACAGCCTAGCTTTTATTTTTTTGTTTTGTGATTTGAACTCAACACTTCTTAACTTTAAATCTCTGCCATACGTTAGATTAGTTGGCTTTAAAGAGATGTTAGGTGAAGCTATTCCCTCAAATTTCAAATTCATGTTTAGCATTTCAACACCCGAATAAGAAACTTTTCGACTTAAATCTCCGAATGTGTCTTTAAGTCCATCTTCACTTTCAGCATCAATTCGTTTATCTGAATTAGCATTCTGTATAATATCTTCCAGCGTGCTTCTTTGTAAGATGTTTAACTCAAACGATTCCATATTCTTAGTTTGAGAGTATTTATTATTCATAGGCTCTACATCTAGAGCTTGAGTCTGAAAGCTAGCTCCAAATAGTAAAATCAAAGGGAGAAATATTTTTTTCATATGATATGTCCTTATAGTTAATTTTATTTCCTAAACCACCATATTCTCACATGATTAATATGCAAACCTATTTTAGGTACTAAACATACTTTTTTGTCTAGAAATAAATACAAAAATGTAAAAATCTACTAAAATGCACACTAAAATGCATAAGTGTGATTACCAAGGGATTATGTCGGTCTAATTACCGAGCGACTTTGACGTAAATAGCATACCAGCCAGTTATTTAACGGGCTACAGTTTGTGCGGTTTCTTGTAACACTTGCGATCTTTCAACTCTCAGTGCGGTAGTGTTCAAGTTATTTCTAAGCCACATGCTGCGCACACCACCTGCACTAATATCAACACCAAGTGACTCAGTCAGCTTCATTGCGACTTTCTGTTGACCAAGATGTGGATGCTCAATTGAGAATTGCACAACCGCATCTTCTATCGCTTGATCTACACAATTTTTATGTCGCAGGTTTGGAGTCTCTTGACGTTTTAAAGCATCAGCCCCTCCTTGCTTAACCAGCTTTAAGTGACGGTGAATAGTATCTCGCGATACGCCACTTTGACGTGAGGCTGCACTGACACTTCCAAGCTCCTCAATTAGCGCTAATACTTCAAGCTTTTTCTGTACAGCCAAGTCTTCTGATGCAAGTTTACTTGGTTCGTTTACCTCTGATATTTTAAGCTGTCGTCCAGCGAAGTGAGCAGTAAACTCTTTCTTGCTCGTTTTTCTAATTTCTATTTTTTGATTGGCAATCGAGTATTTGAGCGGTGAATCAATCAAGTAAAATTTGTTGTCATAGCTGAAGGTATGATCATTACGTATTTTACGGTGATCTTTGATGACACAGATATCGTCTAGGTTGGTGTGTTTTGATAATGGTGTGAACTCAGAACGTTGTTTCGATTTCACTTGTATTTTAGTTTGCCAGTATTGAGGAATAAAGACATGTTTAAGGTAAGCATTAGCCCCAGCAATATCATTGATATTATTTAACCTAAGCTCCGGCACAAGTCGGTCTTGGAAGGTATCAAACGCACGCTCAACACGCCCCTTACCTTGTGGTGAATTAGCAAAAATTATTTCAATACCTAATTCTTCACAGGCGCGTTGCATTTGAGAGAAGTTGCAACGCTTTGGCCCGCCGAATATACCAGCTCTGTCTACATAAAGCGTTTTAAACACACCTTGGGTTTCAATACAGTCTCGCATTACCTTTAAGCAACCTACGGTCGTTTCTGAAGGAAAGAACTCGGCGTATACTTCACTAGTAGCATCGTCAATCATGATAACTAAACAGTGCTTTTTATCACCAAACCAACGATGAGGGCTACCATCCATTTGCATCATTAACCCCGGAGCTTCCATGCGTTCTCTGCGTTTGCGAACATTACTACGTCTTCGTTTAGCGCGTTTAACATGGTGGATATCATGCGCCCAACTTCGTAGGGTCTCGCGCTTAACTACGATGTTTTCATTGATTGCTAACTGCTCAGCTAAGTGAAGCAGATTCAAGTCGAAATACTTTTCTTTAATCAGAGTTTGCACGGCTTTTTTAATTGATACTGGTGTTTTATTTGGCGGGGCTTTGCCACGATTACCATGAATAGCAAATTGAATACCGACTTGCTGATATTGTTTGACGTAGCGTTCAATTGTACGTCGTGACTTGTTAAGTAACTTTGCTGCATTGCCAATTGTTATTCTGTTTTCTGCTACTTTAGCAATAATATCAACAGTGAGTTGAGCTTTTGAATCCATCACAATCATCCTCAACATGCCTTATTAGTATTCCAAAAACAAAACACTAACAGACACGTAAAAAAGTGACCGACAAATTCCCTTGGTAATTAGCGATTACGACAGAATCGCTTGGTAATTAAGATACGACAAAGTCGCTTGGTGTTAACACTAAAATGCATAAGTCTTAGTTTCATCTTTCAGATTCGATTAACAGGGCTCAATTAAATCTGACAGTCAAAGATTGGCACATGCCAGATCTTAACTTAGATTCAAATTAAGCTTCGATCTGTTCTGAGAGGTCTAACGCATCATCAACTTCTATTACTAAGTACCTGACAGTTCTTTCTAGTTTTCTATGGCCAAGTAGAAGCTGAAAGGCTTTTTAGTTTTTTATAAATTAGTGATGTTTTGGTACGTCTCATTGAATGAGTACCATATTGGGTCTTATCTACATGTTTGAGCTTCTTGTAAAGCTAGATAGCTTCTATTTCATGAAAATCGATTCCAGTAAGGTTATTCTCTTTTATTAAAGAGTAAAAACTATTTTCTGCATCTGTAGTTATGTAACTCAATCCCGTTTCTTTTGTGCGAAATAAAGCTGTATTTTCTACTTTTGACTTATCTATTACTAAGCGCTTGAACGGCTTTATCATTTTTATTTCACCACGTTTATTATAATTGTGCTCAGTAAGGTCGTGGTTTAGAGCATCTTCAAAACCAACTAGGTTTAGCGCATACCAAGTTTCACCTTGCAAATCACATTTAAGATATTCAACATTGTGTCCTAAATTAGGTTCCATTATTGCTTTAACTTCTTTTGATAAAACATAAGAAGTAGCTCCTAGTCCTGCAATATCTGGTATTTGAAGCCCAGCGTTTACATCATGCTCATCAATGAGCCAGTTAACTCCAAGAGTGCGCCAGTTATCTGTCATTGAATGGCCATCAAAAAGTAAAATTTGGCCTTCTGTTAATTGCATCGTTTGCTCGAAACCTGTTTCATTGAGGTAAAGGTATAAATCAGGGTTTATATTAAAACCATATACTTTATTAAAACTTTTCATATTATTAAACCTGAGTTCCACTTAGTTTTGTATGGATTGGGAATTCACCATCTTCAAGGCCATCTGAAATTTGACGTAATGCTTCAATTATCCCTCTGTGTCCTAATCCCTTGTTGATTGACTGGTCAAGAAGAAACTCTACATTCAAATAATATTTTTTCGTATGGATGGTTGCGTGTGCATAAGCGTCAGGCATTGACTCCAGAGGAACGTGAGCTTTATGTAATGGTAAATATACGCCATTAGCTTCATGATCAAGCAAATACTTCAACCTCATATCAAGCGTTATCAAATACTAACGGAAAGATATCAGATCAAATAAATTTAAACTCTTGCACTCCGAATGTTAAGGGTATTTTACATACGGAATATAGCTTGGGGTATAAAAATGTTTGGGAATCAGATGTCGAAGTTGGTGCTTGGCAAATTGTAATACCAACAAATAGAGGCCTTGATGAAAATGGAGAAATAGACACTATTGGGATAGGTGGCGATAATGTGCCATATGTATATTTTGGTCATATTTGCGATCAGGATTTAATTTCTAGCGAACCTTCATAATTTAAAAGGGCCTCTAAATGAGGCCCTTTCGCAATAAATTACTCTCGTTCTGCATTTCTTCTAAGTTGAGATGAGATATTATCGTTTAACTCAAGCCAACTAAAGTCCTTATTCCAAGCCTGTTTAAAGCTTTCTCCTCCTTGTGAATTATCCAGAATTTCTTTTAAATCAAATATTTTTGAGAAATTATCTTCGTTTACGTCGTAACTTGACCACCCCCTAACTCCCAAGTCAATGTGCTCTAGAAAGCTCGATTTAAACTCGTTAGCTGCGGCCACAAAATCCCCGTTGTCATTTAATTTTTCAGATATCAGACTTTTCTCTTTATCATTAATAGAACCTGTAACTTCTAGCTCACCTGATTGACTGATTGATATCCCCCAGTCTTTATTCGCTAATGATGGTTGTTCGGCCGCTATTTCAGCCACAATATTGTCATACTGAGTAAACATTTTTTCAACAGAGTTGGAAACTTCACCACCCGGCATATAAAGATTCACAGTAGCGATTCGAATATTATTTAACGCTTTTTCTTCTGCTTCCCTTGTTGATACAACATTATTTGTTGATATATTCATTGGCTTATCATAGGTCGCTTTAGGCTCTTTAGGCTGATCATTATGATATATGTCCTTAGCTAGTCGCTCCATTTCACTATTTATTTGTTCTTTACCATTTACAGGTTTATTAATTTTCACTTCTGAACCGTTCGATATAAACTGCGATGCTAGATTAGTATCATTTGAATTAACTTTCATATCATTTTCCTTGTTCGTTATTTATTACTAGTTATCGGCAGGTTATTATCTTACTTTAGTTGTTTCTAATAAGAAAAATTAACTTAATATACATAGATAATAAGCATTACTTAAATCTTAGACTCGGCATATCTTTGTAGAGGTAATGTGGGCGTAGTTTTTTATACTTAATGGCTTCATTTATCTTCCTTGGGTATTTTTCGATTAACCACCATGCGAGCTCTAAAATATAATGCCGCTCAGATAAAGAGCGCTGCTCAAATGCTATTTTTACATCACTTATATGTTGATACGGCATATTTGTTTTGTCACATAAGTATTGTTGTAAATCGGGAGCCAATGAGTGTGAGGCAATAATTCTACAAAGCTGATGCAGTAAATTAAGCCTCTGAGTTTTTACTTGACCTGAATTAACAAAACCACGGTCTAATACCGCTAACTTCCATTTCCACCTTCGATGTACGTTCTGGTGCCAAATATTAACAGGAATAGGAGTGAAATCAGTTAAACTTACCCCGCATTTCCAACACACCGCTAGATCTGGAGCATCTAACTGGTGATATTTTCCAAGCTCTATTCGGTGAAAAGCAACTGCCATTCCACAATGTCTACACCTATCTTCCATGAGTATTAAGTGTTTTGGGCAAAAAGTATAAAAAGCCACTCGCCAAGCAATTCGATAATAAGCGTCTGTACTTTCAGCTAAGCATAGGGGACAATACTGCATGCCAAAACCTGTATGAGTACGATGATATAATTTAAGCGGTGTTATCCAGCGTAGCTGACCTGAATCGCCCCGTGTTTGCCAGAGACTCAATAACTTGAGAAACTGGAACTATGAAAAAATCAAATCGCTATACATCAGAATTTCGTGAACGTGCAATTAGGCTTGTTACCACACAACAGCATGAATACCCTTCTCTTTGGGCTGCGCTAGTATCGATTTCAGATAAACTGGGATGTACCCCAGAAACACTTAGAGCATGGGTCAAGAAATCTCAAGCTCAACCGTCTAAACCCTCTTCTAATACGCAATCAACTGAAGAACGCCTTGCCGTCTTAGAGCGCGAGAATAAAGAGCTCAAGCGAACGAATGATATCCTGAGGCAAGCTGCCGCTTTTTTCGCCCAAGCGGAGCTCGACCGCAAACAGAAGTAATAGTGGATTTTATTGATGCTTGCAGAGAGCATTACGGTGTCGAGTCAATTTGCAAGGAATTGCCGATTGCACCATCAACGTATTATTCTCATAAACAGATACAAAGAGAGCCTGAGCGACTGTCTAACCGCAAAAAGCGTGATGCTGAGCTGATAATACTCATTCGCGAAGTGTGGGAGGATAATATGTCAGTTTATGGTGCAAGAAAAATATGGAAGCAGCTACAGCTTGACGACCATCAAGTCGCCCGCTGTACAGTCGAACGATTGATGCGAGTTATGGGAATTCAAGGTGTTCGTCGGGGTAAAGCACATAAGACAACGATACCTGACGAGCAACAAGATAAGCCACTTGATTTAGTTAATCGTCAATTTACTGCTGAGCAGCCAAATCAACTTTGGGTAGCTGACATCACCTATGTTGCCACATGGAGTGGGTTTGTTTATGTCGCTTTCGTGATAGATGTTTTTTCACGATACATTGTAGGTTGGCGTGTATCAACGACAATGCACACAGAGCTTATTCTTGATGCGTTAGAGCAAGCTATTTGGCATCGTGGCAACCCCGAAGGGTTAATTCACCACAGCGACAGAGGCAGCCAATATTTGTCTATACGATACACTGAGCGACTTGCTGAAGCTGGAATTCAAGCGTCTGTAGGCAGTGTGGGTGACTCTTATGACAATGCATTGGCTGAAACAATAAATGGATTATTTAAAACAGAGATTATTCGCAGAAATGGCCCGTGGAAGAATGTTGATGCTGTTGAATACGCAACGTTAGAGTGGGTCAATTGGTTTAATAATCAACGCTTATTATCTTCAATTGGGTATATTTCACCAGCTCAATATGAAACAGACTACTATGATAATTTAAACGAGTCAGGTAAAGTGGCCTGACTTAAACAAACTGGTCTCCGATGAACTCGGGGCGATTCATTTGTATACATTCGACAGCGTGCCTATTATCTCATTTTGTCATACACAGTTTTCATCTAAAATAACCTGTTGCGCCTTTAAAAATAGGCGTATACGCTTTGTTTACACCCGTATACATCAGAGGTATTTTAGAATGGCTATTCTAAGCATCCGAATTGACGATAAATTAAAAGAGTCTTTAAGTAGTGAGGCGCAAAAGGAAGGTATTTCTTTATCTGAATATGTGAAGAAATCACTGGAAATTAAGAGCGTTGATACTCATATACTAGCAACAGAGAAAAACTTAAAAAGCTCTGTTGATAGTATTAAAGATTTAGCGCTCGTCTCTCAGGAGACTGTACACGAAGTTGAACTAAATATTCAGCGGCTAAATGAATCGCTTAAAAATGCAAATCACTTAAAAGAAATCAAAAAATTGAAATGGATATTGATTTCTATATCCCTCATCTTTGTATCAATCTCGATCCCAATATTTCACTTTAATATTGCTTATTTCAAAACCTTCTTTTATTAGGCTTTATCCTGAATAATTTAAGGCCTATGAGCCAAGCCTATTAGTAAATATTCCAGTTACCGGAAAGCCTTTGCCGTCCAACACCTCTGTATTAAGCTTTTCACTTTACGATGAATTACCTTCAACAACTTAATTTAAATAAACTTTTTAAAGGCGTTTTCAAAAGACTATAAGTGTATAATTATGGCGCAGGTTTTGCAGTTAATATCACTCATACGATCATACTAAGGAAAAGAACCTATGCGAGTTGATGCAAACGTACATTATTTTAATGGGAACCAGCGTACCAAGCCTTCAACAGAGGCCTCAACGTCATTTTCGGCTGCATTAACAGCAGCACAAACAGACAATGATAAGACTGACAGCAGCACAAAACAGGCGGATTTCACTAGTATGACCCGGCAAGAAATGCGGGACTGGGCCAACACTCAAATCCGCAATGGAGAAATGTCTCTCGATGACGGCAGGCCTTTCATGGCTATGACTATGAAAATACCCGTAAATGGAGGCGAACTGGCAGGTGCACACAGTGATGAAACACGATATAACTTCATTCAAAAAACGCGTGATGGCATCCAAGGCGCACTGTCACGCAATGACGAGACTACTTTGAAGATGTTAGAATCAGCTATGTCTATCATGCAAGACAAAAGTACTGGTGTTAACATTCGTATTTAGAAATATAAAAAGGCCAGAATGTCTGGCCTACATCATTAATAAATCAAAGAATACTGATCTGGACTGACATAGTATTCCATGGCGAATTAGTCGAAGTATTTTGGTATTTGAATAATCCGTTTTGATGACCATCGACATTGTATTCATTGAGGAAACCCACGACAGTTTGCCCAGCGGTACAAGGCCATGTGTAATTACTACCAGTCACACAAACAGGCGTACTTGAGTACATTGTGGAACTCGGAAGTAACCCACCGTTCATCCAAGCAATATGATTATAACCATAACCAATTTCTAAAACAGCAGTACGCAGCTGCTCTCCCCCATGATCACATGCAGTTGTTGTCATACCAACAGTGGACTCCCACCCACAATCAGTTGAACCAACAGCATATACCCACATTGAAGATAGCGGCGGAGCTGATGCTCGAGCCATTAATTCAGACTCCATGCGGATGTTTTTGATTTCGGCAGGAGCTGGAGCATTCTGACTAGTGAGTACAGGAAGGGAGGTAATTACTTGTTGACTGCGCGGAACTTCCTCAGCATAACTCATATTACTTACACCAGTTGCTATGACTACAGATAGCAGGCAATTAATTAAATTTATTTTCATAGTCCTTGAATTTCCCTTTTAATATCAATTGAAAGGTATTTATAGTTCACGCCTTTAGCATTGTCAAAAAATGAAAACATAATGATAAATAATTAATTTTTATATTTGTTAACTGATAGCAGAAAATCAAACACAAGACCTTCATCCAACAACTGAGTTTCACCGGTGAAACTTTAATTTTAGCGGCTAAAATAATGGGGTATCACACTTTGACCTGCAATACCCCCTACCTAACAATTAACCTATTAAACTTATAACCAATTGGGCTACAGAAATTAGGGAAATTAAATTAATAGAAAACCTTCCTTCTACTTTCACTTTATAATGAATATCTATTTTCATTCGCGTGCTCATTAATATTGATAGTGCCCCAACCGCAGTGTAATCTTAAATTGCCGTAAAAGATTGGCGGTTAGAACGTGGCATCCATGCCATTTTACTATCGTTGATTTTCAACCAGGCCTCGTGCCTGGTTACCTTCATTTTTTATGTTTCTTTGATACTAACAAAATTTTTTAACTATCTGCGGCGCTGAAAAAATTAACCTGTCGCCTTAGTTCCGCTTAATCATAATTTAACGCATAGCACTTTTACGAATAAGCAAAAGGTGAGTATTTATTAAAATAATTGCCGGTGTATCTACCATTTCACATTAAAAACAGGTGCGGCGGCACTCTAGGTTACACTGTCGTATTAACCTAGAGGCCTTGCCATGTAAGCGCTAATAACGAATTGCACACGGGAAAGTTACACGCGTGATGTGAACGGTACTTTTGAACGGACTCGATAAAGTTATTGAATAAACAGGTCTGATAAACACAGCCGTACGTATTGCTATCTGTGCGTTGCTAATTTAGAAAAGTCCCTGACACGTTTCTGTCCATCGACGATTTATCAATATAACTCACCTTTGCCCCAAAACGTGTTGAGGCGAATGCCTCAAAAGAGCGAAAACCAGTCATTGTAGTTCGAGCAATTTTACTTCGTATTGATATACTAATGTCATGATTAAAGTTGATTTTATGGTTGGACGATGAAAACAATAGGCAAGTTGGCTAAAGAACTTGATATAGGCGTAGAAACTATACGGTTTTATGAGCGGGAAGGCTTGATAAAACAGCCTCAAAAACCTCAAAATGGTTATCGTGTCTATGACGACTCAATCACCAAACAATTACAATTCATCTGTAAGGCCAAAGCACTTGGCTTTACTCTAAAAGAAGTGGCTTCATTGATGTCAATGGATGGCGATTGTGCCAAAGTAGAATCCCTAGGCTTGCTGAAATTGAACGTAATTCAAAATAAGATAGCTGACCTTCAACGCTTAGAAGTCGTCATAAAAGAAATGACTAATTCATGCCGCAACAATAACGATCAATCCCACTGCCCAATAATCGATTCGCTAAAATAGTATTGACTCCGTACCTACCTACGGAGTTCATACTCAAATCATTCAAATAATGTTAGACGTTAAAAATGATTAATAAGATTTTAGATAAAGTTAGCTCAGGTGGTGTTTGGCTTGCGGCTCTTAGTTGTACGGGGTGCTTCCCCGCACTCGGCTCGTTAGCATCAGCATTAGGATTAGGCTTTCTCTCTCACTTTGAGGGAATTGCTGTAAATACCTTGTTACCTATATTTGCAACTCTGGCATTGTTGGTAAATTTGTATAACTGGTATAAAAACCAAAATCATGCGAGAGGTATTCTTGGGGTTATTGGCCCTATAGCGGTTTTGTTAACCCTCTATCCACTATGGCAATACGAATGGAGCACTTATTTGTTTTATGTAGGTATTTGTTTGATGATTGTAATGTCCGTATTAGACATTGTTAAACCTTTGAAGGAGCAAACATGCAAAGTATAGAGTTAAATTCTACCATTACTTGCCCTGAGTGTGGCTTCAGTAAAACTGAAGAAATGCCAACCAACGCTTGCCAGTGGTATTATGAATGTGAATCTTGCAAAGTTCTCCTAAAGCCTTTGAAAGGCGATTGTTGCGTATATTGCTCTTATGGAACAGTGAAATGCCCGCCAATTCAAGAAGGTCAAAGTTGTTGCGATAGCTAAATGACAGTCTATTAATGGCAATGAGAAGGCATAAAAAGAAATAGTGAAATGTCAGCAATCGTATCATTGCAGCCTTTATCACTAAGTCACTCAAGGGCTGCTTTTGGCACAAACCAGAAATAGCTTCCAATGAATTCTGTATTTAAATTTTAGGTTTAAGCTGGGCTCTAATTAATAAATCATAATCTAATTGCAACACCTTGCTTAAATTCAAATTATTCTTAAGTTAACGCAAATTTTCAATTTAACTGGTGCTGGCCTAATAAAGGCTCATATGAGAACCAAATAGCCAACTTATTAAATGGAAACTAAAAAATGTGGCTGTTAAAAGGTTTATACTAACTAAAAAGTAACTACTCTTAGCTATGACTCAGTTTTCTCTTTATAGTCACACAAATCCTCGATTATACAGCTTCCACATTTTGGTTTTCTCGCTGTACACGTATAGCGCCCATGTAAAATAAACCAATGATGGAGGTTAAACATAAACTCTTTTTTATTTGGCGTATTTTTAATTATGGCCTGTTCTGTCTGCTCAACAGTTTTACCTTTAGCGTAACCCGAACGGTTTGCAAGACGTTGGATGTGAGTATCTACTGCTAAAAAGTATCTACCTTCATTATCCTTTAGCCAGCCGAAGGCTGTGTTGAGCACGACATTTGCGGTTTTTCGGCCAACACCGGGTAGGGCTTCTAGAGCTTCGCGGTTCTCGGGAACAATGCCGTTATGTTGATCAACCAATATTTGGCACATTTTGTACACGTTTGCGGCTTTTGAATTAAATAAGCCAATGGTTTTTATATAATCGCGAAGCGCATCGTGGCCAATATCTAAAATGGCTTGTGGCGTATTAGCAACCGGAAATAATTTACGGGTGGCTTTATTTACCCCTACATCGGTGGCTTGTGCAGAGAGCGTAACGGCTACTAGTAGCTCAAATGGGCTCGAGTATTCAAGCTCGGTTTCTGGATGCGGGTTTTGCTCGCGCAAGCGCGAGAGTATTTGGTGACGTTTTTCTTTATTCATGCAACTTAAAACGCATTAGCTAATAGCGTTAATGCGTTTTCCCCTTAAGTTAAGCTAGTAACACGTGCGCGTGGGCCTTTTTCGGCTTCTGGCGGCGTTACTTGTTTTGATTTTATTTGTGCGTCAATAACATTTTTTGCTGCTATTAGCAGCCCAAGCCCTAAAAAGGCGCCGGGTGGTAAAATAGCGAGTAAAAACTGGCTATCGAAACTAAATATTTCCAAGCGTAGGCTTTGTGCCCATGGCCCTAGGAGCAAATCGGCCCCATCAAATAATGTACCTTGGCCTATCAGTTCGCGCATTGCACCTAGCACTAACAGTACGGCCATAAAGCCTAAGCCCATCATTAGGCCGTCGAATGCAGACAGGTGAACAGGGTTTTTAGAGGCATATGCCTCTGCACGGCCAATAATGGCGCAGTTAGTTACTATTAGTGGAATAAATATGCCTAATGATTGATACAAGCCAAAGGTGTACGCATTCATAAGTAGCTGAACTATGGTCACAAAGCCTGCAATAATCATGACAAATACCGGAATACGAATGTCTTTAGGCACCCAATTACGCACAACTGAAACAGTAATATTAGAGCCTACTAAAACTAATAAAGTGGCTAACCCTAGGCCGAGCGCGTTGGTTACAGTTGATGTAACAGCTAAAAGCGGGCATAAACCGAGTAGCTGCACTAGCGCGGGGTTATTAGCCCATACGCCTTCTTTGTATAAGGTTTTTAACTCACTCATTGTGTTACCTCTTGGCAAGCATTAGGCTGTTTAAAAATGGCGTCAAAGTTAGTTTTTGCAAATAATACGGCATTTTTTACCGAGCCTACCACGGCGCGAGGGGTAATTGTTGCGCCGGTAAATTGGTCAAACTGGCCACCATCCTTTTTTACCGCCCAACGGGCATCGTCTTCACTTTGAACCGTTAAATCGTTAAATGTAGTGATCCACAGCGACTTTTTAACTTCTACTTTATCGCCTAAGCCGGGCGTCTCTTCGTGCTTAGTAGTACGAACGCCGGCAATAGTGCCATCAGCAAGTACGGCGGTTAATAAGTTAATATCGCCACTGTAACCACTAGGTGTTATGTGTCTTATTACAAGTGCAACAGGTTGCTGATTTTTATAAGCGCGGTAAATAACTTGCTCGGGGTAAGGACCCAGTTGTTCATCGCTCATAATTACGCAATTTGTATTGAGCTGATTATCGTAGCTGCTTGGGTTTAATACCTCTTGTAATTGTGAGGTTAGTTGCAAGCGTTCTTGCTCGGCAATCTTATCGGCGGTAAAGGCATCAATTGAGGCAACTAAGCCTGTTGTTATCAGTGCAAAGGCGGTTAATATCGCGCCATTTTTAGCCATTGATGAAATAATCATTTTACTGCTCCGTGGCCATAAGTGCGTGGTTGGGTGTAGTAATCAATCAGCGGTACAGCAATATTAATTAATAATACACTAAAGGCTACCGCATCAGGGAAGCCACCAAAGGTGCGAATTAAATACACCAACAAGCCAATTAATGCGCCATAAATTAAGCGCCCTTTATTGGTAGTTGCAGCCGAAACAGGATCGGTGGCGATAAAAAATGCGCCCATCATGGTCGCGCCACTTAATAGGTGAAATACCATACCCGGCTCGGTACCCGGCGCGGCAATATAGCCAATGGCACTGCACAGCGCTAGTGAGCCTATAAAGCTTACTGGAATATGCCAGTTTATAATTTTAGCTTTTAAAAGGTATAAACCACCGGCTAAAAAGCCTAGGTTAACCCATAGCCAACCAAGCCCAGCCCATTGAGAAAAAATCGGTTTTTGCATGCTTTCGCTAACAGTTAGACCATGAGCTACATCGGTTTTAACTGTATCAAGCGGGGTGGCCATGGTGAGGCCATCAACGCCGGCACGGACTTGATCAACACTAAAGCCCAGAGCGGTAAAATCAGTAAATATAAGGCGTAATTGGTCAATAAAGCCAATTGGGGCATTAAGTAAATCGGTAACGGGTAACCAAGCGGTCATTTGCACCGGAAACGAGACTAAAAGTAGTACGTATGCGGCCATTGCTGGGTTAAATAAGTTAAACCCAAGCCCACCATAAAGTTGCTTTACAATCACAATGGCAAATAAACAGCCAATAATAATGACCCACCAAGGCGCCAGCGGCGGAATACTCAGTGCTAACAGCACACCAGTAAGCCAAGCACTACCATCACTCAATGCAGGCCAAACAGGGCGTTTACGCATTAACATAATGGCTGCTTCAAATACGCTTACAGCAACAAGTGCCAGTACTAACTGAATAAGTACGCCAGTCCCAAAAAATACCACTTGCGCTATTAGCCCAGGAATACACGCAGCAATTACGGTTAGCATTAATCGCGTTAACGACTTATGGCTATGGTTGTGCGGCGAACTGGCCATGGTTAATTTCATGACTGATCATTTCCTTCTTTTTGTAACTTTTTAGCTTTGGCGCGCGCTATTGCGGCGGCCACGGCGGCTTTTTTCTTCTCTGCTGCAGTTTGCTCAGAGGCCGTTTTCTCAGAGTCTGAACCGCTGCTGGTTTGTGGCTCATTGCTGTGTTCAGGTGCGCTGTGTTCACTTGCTGCTGATTGCTCTGCTTCTTTAGCGGCTTTTTTTGCTTTAGCACGGGCAATAGCAGCAGCTACCGCTGCTTTTTTATCATCTGCGGGCGCGGGGGCTTCATTGCTTTGTGGTTCTGCATTTTGCTCAGCTTGCGCCGCTTTTTTAGCTTTAGCACGCGCAATAGCAGCAGCTACTGCTGCTTTTTTGTCATCAGCTGGGGCGGGAGCTTCATCGCTTTGTGGCTCTGCACTTTGCTCAGCTTGCGCAGCTTTTTTATCATCAGCTGGGGCGGTTGCTTCATCGTTTTGTGGCTCAGCATTTTGCTCAGCTTGCGCCGCTTTTTTCGCTTTAGCGCGGGCAATAGCAGCAGCTACGGCTGACTTTTTATCATCAGATGCTGGTGATGACTCGCCCTCGGCAGCTTTTTGTTCTTTATATTTACGTGCTTTTTCTTTACGTAGTGCACGCTCTTTAGCTACTTCACTGTTATCTGGCTCTAGCTCTTCACCTTGCTGTTTTTTTGCTTTGGCGCGGGCAATTGCAGCGGCTACAGCTGATTTTTCATCGCCATCTGATGATTTGCTCTTAACGCGGGCAAGGGCATCCGCTACTTTTTGCTTTTCATCTGATGTTTTTGCCGCTGGTTTACGTTTATGGCGGTTTTGACGTTCTTGTTGCTCGCGCTCTAGGCGTTCTTTACGGGCGTCAAAGCGCTCTTTTGCTCTATCGGCTTTAATTTTTTCGGCTTGTTGCTCTTTTATTTCTACTTTTGCTACGCGGTAATACTGCACCAGTGGAATTTCGCTTGGGCATACATACGCACACGCGCCACATTCAATACAATCAAATAAGTTGTGCTCTTGTAATTTGTCGTATTCTTTTGATTTTGCAAACCATTGTAATTGCTGGGGTAATAACGAAGCTGGGCAGGCATCTGCACAGGCACTACAACGTATACAGGCTTTTTCAGGGCCAGGCTCTGCCAGCTCTTTATGATCGGGAGCTAAAATACAGTTGGTGGTTTTAATTACCCCAATACGCACAGTCGGTAAGGTAAAGCCCATCATCGGCCCGCCCATTACAACGCGCTGCTGGGGTACGGGTGAAAAACCTTGGCAATCAAGCAGGTGCTTAACTTCGGTGCCTAATAATGCCCATACATTACCCGCATTATGAATGGTGTTACCTGTTACTGTAACAACGCGTTCAATAAGCGGTTTACCTTCGTACACTGCCTGCTGCACAGCAAACAAAGTTCCTGTGTTGTGTACTAAAATACCAATATCGGCAGGAATACCGCCACTGGGTACTTCACGGTTTGTAAGTAATTTAATTAATTGTTTTTCGCCACCCGATGGATAAACAGTAGGCACCGTTTGAATAACAATATTGGCGTTGTGCTCTGCGGCACTTTTCATAGCCGCTATGGCTTCGGGCTTATTATCTTCAATGCCAACAATACACAGTGTCGGGTTTAAAATTTGTTGCATTAGCTCAATGCCTTGCACTACTTGCTTGGCATGTTCACGCATTAACACATCGTCGGCTGTTATGTATGGTTCGCACTCAACAGCATTAACAATTAAAAACTCAATAGGTTGTTTTATATCGGCTTTTACATAAGTAGGAAAGCCTGCTCCACCCATACCACTTATACCTGCTTGATGAATTATATCGACTAATTCATCGTGGCTAAGCTCACTTGGGTTAGGTGTTGGGGTTAGTTCGCACCATTGATCTTTGCCATCAGGCTCAATAATAATACTTAGCTCAGGTAAAGCCGATGGATGTGCCGAAGGCATAGAAGCAATATCTGTTATGGTGCCAGAGCTGGGCGCATGTACAGGCACAGACCAATTCGCAACGGGTACGGTAAGTGCTTGGCCTTTTAATACCTGTTGGCCTTTTTCTACAATTAATTTACCGTTAGCACCAATGTGCTGTTTAATTGGTACAACTAACTTATCAGGTAGAGGAAGCCTAGCAATACGCGCACTGTTAGAGAGTGTTTTTTGTTGTGGTGGATGCACGCCGCCCGGGAATGCCCAAACAGTGCCTTTTTTAATTTGTTCAAGTAACTTTTCCACTCAAACCTCTAATCTATTTGCGTGACAGGAATAGCATCAAGTTGCCATTTCCAGTTTTGTTTTGTTTCGGCTACAGGCAGCATATCAATGCAATCTACAGGGCAGGGCTTTACACATAAATCGCAGCCGGTACATTCTTCTATTAGTACAGTGTGCATTTGGCGTGTAGCACCAACAATGGCATCCACAGGGCATGCCTGAATACACTTAGTACAGCCTATGCACTCGTCTTCGCGAATATAGGCCACTGTTTTTATCGGCTCTGCTTGTTCGCCACCGGCAAGCGGTTTAGGCTCTACGCCCATTAAATCGGCTAGCTTTTTAACCGTTGCTTCTCCGCCTGGTGGGCATTTATTAATTTCATCCCCGTTGGCAATTGCCTCAGCGTAGGGGCGACAGCCCGGATAGCCACACTGGCCACACTGGGTTTGCGGTAAAATGGTATCTATTTGCTCAACAATTGGGTCGCCTTCTACACGAAAGCGAATAGCTGCAAAGCCTAAAATAAGTCCAAAAACAAGCGCTAGCGAGCCAAGCGCTATCAAGGCATACATTAAGGTCATATTAAAACTTCACTAATCCGGTAAAACCCATAAACGCCATCGACATTAAGCCGGCGGTGATCATAGCTATTGAGGCGCCTTTAAACGGGGTAGGAACATCTGCAGCAGCAAGGCGTTCGCGCAGCGCTGCAAATAATACAAGTACTAATGAAAAGCCAACGGCTGCGCCAAAACCATACACGGCCGATTGTAAAAAGGTGTGATCTTCTTTTATGTTAAGAAGCGCAACACCTAATACCGCACAGTTAGTGGTGATCAGCGGTAAAAATATACCCAGTAAACGGTATAAAGTCGGGCTAGTTTTACGCACAACCATTTCGGTAAATTGCACCACAACGGCAATCACTAAAATAAAGCTCATGGTGCGTAAAAATTCGATATCTAGCGGCGCTAAAATATATTGATTAACTAAATAGCTTGTAACAGAGGCAAGAGTAAGCACAAACGTGGTTGCTAAAGACATGCCAATAGCGGTATCAAGCTTGCCTGATACACCCATAAATGGACATAAGCCTAAAAATTGTACTAATACAAAGTTATTAACTAGAACGGTTCCAATCAATAACAAGACATATTCTGTCATGTGTGCCTCGCGCTATTAAAATCCTGTGTATTATCCTTTTTTCTGCCCCGATAAACAACATATGCGAGTCGTTATCAGTTAAATAAACACAGTAAAATAATTAAGCGATCACAAAGCTGTAAAATTTATGTGATTTTAAAGTAAGCGAAAAATTAAACAGCTAAACGCAAAAAAGAGCACATGTGCTCTTTTTTACTTTAATTAAGGGGAGGTGCTAAATATCTTTAGGTTTTTCTATGTAATAACCTTGTACGCCGTCTAGGCAAAGCGTTTCTACTATGTGTTTTTCTTCTTGGCTTTCAACGCCCTCAGCAAACACACTCACACCAATGCGGTGGGCTAAATCAACCATTAGGCGCATAAAGTATTGATTGTTTTTATCATCTTCTAGGCCGCGGGTGTAACTTGCATCCATTTTAATAAAGTCTGGTTTTAAATCACGGAAAAACTTAAACGACGTTAGTCCTACACCAAAGCGTTCAACCGTTACGCGGGCACCTACGCGATGCACCATATCAATAAAGCGTTTACTGGCTTTAATATTTTGCTGTAGGCCAAACTCACTTACTTCAAATACTAATTTAGAGGCTATATGCGTATCTTTTAATAAGCGGCGCTCTAACCAAATAACAAATTGATCGTTATGTGCACTTGAGGCGGTTACATTCAGGCCAAAAAACTTTTCAGAGAGATTACGGCTTTTAATTTTTTCAAGTGATGAGTCAATAATTAAGCGGTCAATTTCTATGGCCATATCGAGTTTTTCAGCCATGGCTAAAAACGAAGCCGTAGGAAGCACTTGGTTATCTTCGGTTTTAAAGCGCACTTGTATCTCTGCATACGCCTTAATGCTTTTACCCAGCGGCATAATATTTTGCATTACTAAGTGAACACGTTTTGATTCAATCACTTCGTTAATCACTTTACGCCAGTTTTGGTTACCAAACCCAGCACTAACATTATTAACCAAATCGGTTTCGCGCTGCACATGCCATGCATTTACTTGCTTAGATTGCGCCATGCTCATTGCGTTATCGACAACCGATAATAGCTCACCCAGCGGTTTGCCTTTTTCGTAGCCCACAATACCTGTGTTAGCCACAGAGCTTAGCTCTTGATTTTTTTGGTATTGAGTAAAGCGCGATTGCAGGTTTTCACCAAAACGCTCAGCTTCTTTAAGTGGGGTATTAGGTAGTACAATGGCAAAGTCTGAGCTATTTAGCCTAAATACTTGGCTGCCGGTGTAAGTGCCGCTTATATGCTTAATTATATCCGCCACACCTTTAACGTAGTCATCACCTTTTTGGTAGCCACGGCTTTGGTTTATAGTTTGCAGCTCACTACAGCGTACAAGCGCTAACGAACCAAACGTACTGCGTTCACTGTTTTCGATGTGTTTTTCGTAATATTCAACAAACATATTACGGTTACCTAATTCGGTAATTACATCTTTATAGGCTTCTTGTTTGATACTTAGGGCAGCGTTTTGAATATCATCATTTTTATTTTTTAAAAAATGCGAAAGGCGATTAAAGCTCGGGACTAAATCTTTACCAAGCTTTTTCATTTTACTTGCATCAAGTGCGGTGTCTAAGTCGTCGCCAATTTGATTTTGGTTAATGTAAATGTCTATTACATCGGCAACGGTCATGCTGATATTTTTATTTAAGCTATGAAAAATAGACTTCATTAATATGATAGGAATAATCACTAAAAAAGCAGAAATAAATATAACTATAAATAACGAGGTTTGTAGCTGCTGCGCTAAACGTTCAATGTTGAGGGTAAATTCTACTTTTATATCTGCAGCGTCGTTAACGGCAAACTGTGAGCGAACCGAATTAAAGCTAGATTGAATAAATTCAGCAAACATGGGTAGCTGGGTAGGGGAGTTAACTGAAAATACCTCAGCCCCTTGATAATCTCTTAGTATAAAGCTTGAAAACGTTTTACCATCGCCAATCGCTTTTTTTATACTTTCAGGCGAAAGCTCATCACTTGTTAAGCTGTTAATGTAACGTGTTACACTGGTTTGCGCTGAAGTTTGTGCTTCACTTACTGCATTATTAAAGCTTACAGATATGAAGTAGCTTCCAGCCGCAACACATACAAGCCAAGACAGGATTTGTATAAAAATAAGTTTTTTAAAGCCAGCCATGTTATCAATCTTTTAATAGTTCAAAAGGAAAGGAATCAGGTCCTTGATCATTCAACTAATAGCAACATATTAGAATAGATATTATGTTTTAGTTATAAAGCAGAAGGGTAGTGGAAAATTACTGAAATGTCTATGAAATTCTTATGATTGGCTCCCCCTCCCCGACTCGAACGGGGGACCTGCGGATTAACAGTCCGTCGCTCTAACCAACTGAGCTAAGGGGGAACAAATAGAGATGTCATTTTATGATTTGGCTCCCCCTCCCCGACTCGAACGGGGGACCTGCGGATTAACAGTCCGTCGCTCTAACCAACTGAGCTAAGGGGGAACTACATCATAAACATAAACTTGGCTCCCCCTCCCCGACTCGAACGGGGGACCTGCGGATTAACAGTCCGTCGCTCTAACCAACTGAGCTAAGGGGGAATCGTTTATGATTGAAAAACTTGGCTCCCCCTCCCCGACTCGAACGGGGGACCTGCGGATTAACAGTCCGTCGCTCTAACCAACTGAGCTAAGGGGGAAGCGTCATGCCTTTCAACGGGGCGAAATATTAATGATGGAGCCGCAAAGTGTCAACATATAAAAGTCATAAATTTAAAAAAGAAGTTTATTCGTTGTTTTTATGTTCGATCTGCGCATTTTATAACTCTATTTATGCAAAACACGGCGTTAAATCTCTATTTAGACTCACACCAATGTGAAAAAAAACAGCGCCCATAAAATAGCCATTGTTTAATTTATGTGTAAAAAATGCCGCTGAGACAAAATTTATCGCGGCAAATCAGTAAATTTGTATTTAACCTGGTTGTCATAAAACCGAGTATAAATTTAGCTAGCAGATCTTTTTAAAAAATCCAGCAGGGTAGTTTTTTCGTATTACGTTATTTAACAGGGGTTAAACTAATAAAGCCGTGGCTGGAAACTTTAATTTAAAAAGCTGTACAAAAACAAAACAATCAATTAGTTGCTAAATATTTGCGTTAACTAATTAAGTCACTTATAGCTGTATTAGGCACAAAGATTTGGCTTAGTTTAATTTTTTGTTTGCAAGCATTGATAAGTTTTTACTTTAACTTTGAGCAAAGGTTGGACTTGAGCTGAATTTTAGCCAGCGCGCAAGCCTTTATAAATGCGGGCTCAGCTGAGTTATCCACGGTTTCTGTGGATAACTCTGTTTATGAAACTTTAAGAACACTGTCCCGACCAGAGTTTTAGGGCGCTACAACGATTTCAAGCTTTTAAAACGATTTTTTTATTACTATAAAAAACATGGGGTTATAAATGCATGCCGAATTACCATGCAACGATGAGTAAATTAATTCGTTACGATAAGGATTAATACCGCGCTGTGTAAAAATTCAGCGAATTTGCAGGGTTAAATGTTAAAAAAGTAATAAAAATGTTCACTTATTGTTTTTTGGCGCTCTAAGGGCGTATTTGTGCACAAATGCTTAAAAATTCAACTTTAGCTATTTTTTTAATTGTTGCTTTATTATTAGTATGAAATCCATTGATAAATCCGTGGCTTGAATTGCTATGATGCTTTAAAATGGCTCGCTCAGTAAAAGAGGCTTATTTATTCCATGCGCGAAACTTCACATTCTCAATCACGCCCAGATTTACTTAACGATCCCATCTTGCCTACATTGAAAAAAATGACCATTCCGATGATATTTGGCATGGTCACGCTAATGATGTTCAATATAGTCGATACATTTTTTATTAGTATGTTGGGCACAGGGCCCCTTGCGGCGGTAAGCTTTACGTTTCCGGTAACCTTTACGGTAATAAGCCTAGCCATAGGTTTAGGTATTGGTACATCAGCGGTAATAGCGAAAGCCTTAGGCAGTAATAAAATAGAAGAGGCGCGTTTTGATGCCAGTGTGTCGCTTATTGTGGCGCTACTATTAGTTATTTTACTTTCGTTTGTTGGATATTTACTAATCGACCCAATATTCACTTTATTAGGGGCCGGACAATTAGTGCTGCCACTTATTCATGAGTATATGAATATTTGGTTTATTGGTAGCGTATTTTTAATTACCCCCATGATAGGTAATTCGGTATTACGAGCCAGTGGCGATACTAAAACACCCAGCATAGTAATGGGTGGGGCAGGGCTTATTAATGCCATACTCGATCCTATTTTAATATTTGGCTGGGGCCCAGTACCAGCATTAGGCATTCAAGGTGCCGCTATTGCCAGTGTTATTGCCTGGGGCGTAGCGGTTATTATTATTTTATATGTGCTGGGCGTTAAAAAGCGGCTATTAAGCTTAAAAGCCGGTAATCAAACTGCGGCAAGTGCAATTAAAAAAGTACTTAAAATAGGTTTACCCGCAGCGGGGGCTAACATGCTTACCCCAGTAGCAATGGCTGTGATGACCGCACTCGTTGCCAATCATGGACCCGAAGCGGTTGCCGCTTTTGGTGTGGGCAGCCGTATTGAATCAATTGCCAGTATTTTAGTGCTGGCCTTATCGATGACATTGCCTCCTTTTGTTAGCCAAAACTTTGGGGCGGGTAAATTAGGCCGCGTAAAAGAGGCGTACATTGGTACGCTTAAATTTGTGATGATATGGCAATTTGCTATTTATATTTTACTCATTGCGCTGTCAGGGGGAATAAGCCAATTATTTGGTAAAGAACAAGCTGTAATCGATGTTATTAAGCTCTTTATATACACCATACCGCTAAGTTATGGTTTTCAAGGGGTGATCATTTTATCAAACTCATCGTTTAATGCTTTACACAAACCTATGAATGCATTGTTTTTAAGTATTATTCGTTTGTTTGTGTTTTATCTGCCTTTTGCTTATGTAGGCAGTATGCTAGGTGGCTTGATTGGTTTATTTATTGGCGCTGCGATCGGTAATGTATTCACAGGGTTAGTCGCGTACAAATGGTTTGTAAAAGAGCTAGAAGCAATATGTAGTAACACGGTAACGGAGTAAATGAATGAGTGATCACTTTGAGCTAAAGTCACAATTTAAACCCGCGGGCGATCAACCCACAGCGATTAAACAGCTTGAAGAAGGCTTAGAAGCCGGGCTTGCGCATCAAACCTTACTCGGTGCCACAGGTACAGGTAAAACATTTACCATGGCCAATATTATTAGTGATTTAAATCGCCCGACAATAATAATGGCGCATAATAAAACACTTGCCGCGCAGTTATATGGAGAGATGAAAGAGTTTTTTCCTAATAATGCAGTTGAGTATTTTGTATCTTACTACGATTACTACCAGCCAGAAGCCTACGTGGTTGCCAGCGATACGTTTATAGAAAAAGACGCCTCTATTAATGAGCACATAGAGCAAATGCGTTTAAGTGCTACTAAGGCACTGCTTGAGCGACGCGATACCATAATAGTGGCCTCTGTGTCGGCTATTTATGGTTTGGGCGACCCCGACTCATACATGAAAATGATGCTGCTTTTAAAAGTAGGCGAACAGGTCGACCAACGCGATATGCTGCGCCGTTTAGCTGAGCTGCAATATACCCGTAACGACATTGACTTTAGCCGTGGTACTTACCGTGTACGCGGCGAAGTTGTTGATATATTTCCTGCCGAGTCAGACACCTATGCAGTACGCGTAGAAATGTTTGATGACGAAATAGAGCGCCTTAGTATTTTTGATCCCCTTACTGGTGCGGTAGAAAAACACATAGTTCGTGCCACTATTTACCCTAAAACGCACTATGTAACGCCACGCGAAAAAATTCTTGATGCCATAGAAAAAATAAAAGCTGAGCTTAAAGAACGCAGAGCACAATTATTAAGTGCCAATAAATTAGTAGAAGAGCAGCGCATAGCGCAGCGTACACAATACGACATAGAAATGATGACCGAGCTTGGTTATTGCTCGGGCATAGAAAACTACAGCCGTTATTTGTCGGGGCGTACACCGGGCGATCCACCACCAACATTACTCGATTATCTTCCTGATGATGCATTGATGATCATCGATGAATCGCACGTAACCGTATCGCAAATTGGTGCCATGTATAAAGGCGATAGAAGCCGTAAAGAAAACCTAGTTGAATATGGCTTTAGAATGCCATCGGCGATGGATAACCGCCCATTGCGCTTTGAAGAATTTGAAGCCATAGCACCGCAAACGATTTATGTATCGGCAACGCCGGGTGATTTTGAATTAGAGCGCAGCGCAGGCGAAGTAGCAGAGCAAGTTATACGCCCAACGGGCCTGTTAGACCCAGAAATAGAAATACGCCCTGTAGGCACTCAAGTAGATGATTTACTATCAGAAATTTATAAATGTGTAGAAAAAGGTGAGCGAGTACTGGTAACTACGCTTACCAAGCGCATGTCTGAGGATTTAACCGATTACTTAAGCGAGCACAATGTAAAAGTACGTTACCTGCACTCAGACATAGACACAGTAGAACGCGTTGAAATAATTCGTGATTTACGCGCCGGTGTGTTTGATGTGTTAGTGGGTATAAACTTATTACGAGAAGGCTTAGATATGCCAGAAGTGGCGCTAGTTGCCATTTTAGATGCCGATAAAGAAGGCTTTTTACGCTCAGCACGTTCGCTTATTCAAACCATTGGCCGAGCTGCTCGTCACCTCGACGGGCGCGCCATTTTATACGCCGATAAAGTAACTAAATCGATGGAAAAAGCGATTAGCGAAACACAGCGCCGCCGCGAAATACAACACGCCTTTAATATAGAGCACGGCATTGAGCCGCAAGCCTTGGTTAAAAAGATCACCGATATTATGGATGTGGGCGAAGAAGCAGCACCAAAAGATAACCTTAAGCTGGTACGTAAAGAGTCTAAAAAAATACTCAGTGCTAAAGAAATTGCCACACAAATTAAGCAGCTTGAAAGCAAAATGCATGCTTATGCCAGCGATCTTGAATTTGAAAAAGCCGCGTCTGTACGCGACGAAATACACGAACTACAACAACAGTTGATTAACTAAATGACACCCGATTTTTCGCCCCTAATAAGCGCGCTTGAAGATGCGCCATTACTACAAAACGAACTATGCCGCGTATTTCATGGTCGCGGCCATAGCGTGGCATCGCTAAGCCATATTAATTTAGACTTTTATCCGCCAAGCTTGTTTTTAATTTCGTACGATGAAATTGACGAAGCCACGTTAAATACACTGACCAGTACCCTTTGGGCGTGGGCGCAGCAGCATCACCCTGAATTAATATCTGCATTGGTCTATCAACAGCGCGCGGGTGTACAAAGCAGCAATCGTTTAGTGCATGGTAATCTTCCCTCTCCACATGTGGTAAAAGAAAACGGCATTGGTTTTTTAGTGGATTTAACAAGCCGCCAAAACACCGGAATATTCCCCGATATGCGAAGTGGGCGTGAGTTTGTCTCTGCCAATAGTAAACATGCAAAAGTACTTAATTTGTTTTCATACACGTGTGGTTTTTCGCTTGCGGCAATGCAAGGCGGGGCTGATCACGTTATGAACATGGATATGAGTAAAGGCGTACTCAAAGTAGGTAAGCAAAACCACCAACTCAATGGTTTTGAACGCGGAGTGAGTTTTTTACCGCACGATATTTTAAAGTCGTATGGTAAATTAAAAAAAGCAGCGCCGTTTGATTTAATTATTGTAGACCCGCCAAGCTTTCAAAAGGGCAGCTTTATTCTAACTAAAGATTACCAAAAGGTGCTGCGCAGATTACCCGAACTACTGTGCGATACCACACAGCTTTTATTATGCGCTAATAGCCCAGAGCTTAGCGAAGATGCGTTTAAAGCTTTAATAAACGAGCACACCCAAGGAGCAATAGAATTTGTTGAGCGCCTTGCACCAACGGCCCGTTTTGTAGAAGTAGACAGCAATAAAAGTTTAAAAGCGTTAGTGTATAAAACGGCGCATACCGCAACTTATACCAATTCGTAATAATACTTAATCATTTTAAGGGGCTAAACGTGTCGCTATCTGTGTTAAAAAACTCTCATTTAGAACAACTAAATAGCGATTTTTTTGCCTAGCTATCAACACGTTTTTCCAGCCTCAAAATAGATCACTTAATTAAGCTAATTGGTATTAAATGAAACTGAGTAAGCGTTTAAACGCAATTAATGCGTTAATTACTGACCCCGTTGATGTTATTTGGGATTGCTGCTGCGATCATGGTTACTTAGGCATTGCACTATTAAAGCGCCGCGCTGCAAAACAGGTTAATTTTGTCGATGTGGTAGATAAAATAATGGCCGAGCTGAGCGAGCACCTTACAAATATTAGCCAAACACTGCCAAGTGATGCGCAATATAAAGTACATTGCCAAGATGTAAGAGAAATAAAGCTCGTTCCAAATGCGTTAAATACTGTGGTTATTGCAGGTGTTGGCGGCGAGCTGTTACTAAAACTTGTTACTGGCATTATTAAAAACAATTGCGCTGCATCTGTAGCAAGCACCCGCTTTATAGTTTGCCCTATACACCATACTTATCATTTGCGCAGTGGTTTAGCCAAATTAGGCTTTGGCCTTGAAAGCGAGCAATTAATCACTGAAAACAACCGCTATTATGAGCTTATAGAGGTAAGTCAACGTAGCACAACGTTGCTCACATCTACCGGTAACAGCATGTGGGATTTAAATAATGCATCGCACAAGCAATACCTTAAACAGTTACTCACTCATTATAATAAAATGCTTAATAAAGACGAGCTTTATTATCAAAAAGTTATAACAGATTATAAAAAGCTCAGCGACGCTTAAAAATGGCTTATTTAGCGCTAATAGTGTGATCTAATGCAAGGCGCAAAAACGTAACATCAACATAGATTATATCGCCTTGCGCGAGTTTATTTGGTTTATGTATGTCAGATAAAAAAAGTCGCATTGAGCCGCTGCTCAGTGCAGAGCAAAAATGGCAAAACAGTTACGAGCAGCCAATTTCGTATGCTCCGTTAGTGCAACTTGCTAATAACAGCTGGATAGTTCCACAGCACTTTTTACGCTATAAACACACCTTACAAAGTGTTAATCAAGTGCTTCAAAATATAAGTTTTTCAGCGCACTTTAGGGTGCTTGCTGCAAAAAAAGATCAGCAACTTTATTTACAAGTTGCCGTACTCAGCCCCGATAATTACAAAACCAGTAGTTACGCGGGTGAGGGCACAGCAAAAAAATTACTGTTTGGCAGGCGCTGGATAGTAGAGGAAAACTTACCAACCTCCGAGCTTATTCAAACAGCGTTTTTAGCGCTTAAAATAGCGCGAGAGCACGAGGTAAGAGAGCTGTTTCAACTTACTCACAGCAATAATACCACCAGCACGCCATTTAATAATCATCATGATTTACCGGTTATGGCACAAAATGCAGAGCTTGTTATTGCACACGCGGCGCAGGGCAATGAGCAACATTGCACTATTGAGCAGTTATTAAAACGGGTAGTATTTGCAGGTGATAAGGTATCGCTAAGTGCTATGCAGCAACTAAGCTCGCAGCAGTGGTTATACACCTTAAAATTACACTGCAACACTTGCCAGCTTACTGAGTTTAATAATAAAACCTTTTCATTTTTAACCAGTGATAGCAGCGCAAATAGCTTTTTACATGGCCTTATTAATGCCCTGGTTGATATTAGTAATGAGTATGTGAGTGAGCAATTTAAATACCAAGGGTTTGCCCGATTTAGTAAACACAATTGCGTAGAAAAAATAGGTGCACTTAGTGTGGCAATGCGCTCGCCAAAAGTGTTGGGGCTGTGCTCACTTGGCAAGCAACATGCTAATAAGCTTAATTTTGAAATTGATAGTTCGCGTGCGCCACAAGGTTGCGGCCAAGCTATAGATGGGTTTTTAGCTGCCCACGGTATAGAGCAGCCAGAAAATGCACATTTATATCGTTTTTAAAGGCGGTTAATTTCTTCTTTTGTGGTGTAGCTTGAGTCTGTCACTATGGCCTCAAGCGTTTGCACGCGCTCTTTTAAAGCAACTACTTGGGCACTTACCTCGGCCAGTTGTTTATTTGCATCTTGGTTGTTATCTTGCATTTTGTGTTTAAATTCAAGGTGCTTTTTGTACATATCGTAAATAACCCCAGAGCCAATCGATATAAGCACAATAAGTACTATCATTGTAGTGCCTGACATAACCACTTCCTTTTTATAGTTTTAACTGTTGCATAAAGTATAACCATATTTAGCAGCGGTTAAACCTGACAATTGTAACTTTATTTGTCGATTGCAGCGTGGAGTTGTGTTCATCATTGATACACCTGCGTTATTGTTTAATAACTAATGGCGTAATTAATAAGTCTATTTGAGATTAAACCGTGTGACTTTAAAGCCAACATTTTTATTGTGTTGCTTTAATCTGCAGTTTTAACGCTCTCTATGCAAGCGTTAACCTTGTATCTAATTGTGTATTAATGCAAACGGGTATAGTGTTTACAGACTTATAGAACTTTATTTTATAATCAATACAGTGAGTTGCTATGTTAAATAATAAAATACCTCCGGTTATTGTCGTGCTCGTTTTTGCAGGCATTATGGCGTTAATAGCCCATTACAGTGTGATTGATTTTACAGCGTTTATTGCCTACTTAGCAGCAAGCTTAGTCATTATAGGGTGCGCATTTTGTATAGCCGGAGTGGTAAGCTTTAAATTTGCACGTACCACAGTTAATCCAAATAAGCCCGAGCAAGCATCAAAGTTGGTAACCAGTGGTGTATATAAAATTTCACGTAATCCTATGTATGTAGGCTTTGCGTTTATTTTAGCTGGCTGGGGTATTTGGCTTAGTTCGCTGTGGGCACTTTTATGTGTTGCTGGGTTTATTGCTTATTTAACGTTTTTTCAAATAATTCCTGAGGAGCGGGCGCTTAGCAAATTATTTGGCCAAGAATTCACAGAGTATAAAAACAAAGTAAAACGCTGGTTGTAATTTACAAGCAAATACAAAAAAGGCTATCGAGATGATAGCCTTTTTGCGTTCAGCGCTAATAAATTAACCGTACTTTCACTGAAAACCCCGTAACTAGCGGTTATTCGTATTCGATTGGATCAGTGACGTTATTAAGCGAAAATGCCTCTAAACGTTCTTGGCAGGCGCCACATTTACCACAGGCTTTTTCGCGTCCGTTATAACAAGTCCATGTTTGGCTGTAGTCTAAGCCCATTTTTATGCCATCGGTTAAAATATCAATTTTGGTGTTATTTAAGTACGGGCTAAAAATTTCTACAGCGTCGTAGTTAGCAATACGACATACATCATCCATTTTTTGCACAAACTCAGGACGGCAATCAGGGTAAATAGCATGATCCCCCGAATGCGCGCCATAATATACTTTGCTCGCTTTTAAAGACACAGCGTAACCAACCGCCAGCGAAAGCAAAATCATATTACGATTAGGCACTATGGTGCTTTTCATGCTTTCTTCTTCGTAATGACCTTCTGGTACATCAATATCATCAGTCAGTGATGAGCCACCAATAAGCTGGTTAATAGCTGATATATCTACAATTTTATGTGGAACATTAAGTTTTTCACACACGTTTGCAGCCACTTCAAGCTCTTTAACATGACGCTGACCATAGTCAAATGAAAGGGCATAAACATCATGGCCTTGTTGTAAGGCTTTATTTAATACGGTAAACGAATCCATACCGCCGGAATAAATAACAACTACTTTTTGCGTCATATCTGGATTGCTCTTTAGTTTTAATAGAGGTTTATATCAGGGCGCGATATACTACACGGCCGCAGCTTAAATAACAATTTTTGGGCAGCGCTTTTTCGTCTTTTATAGTAGCAATTTTGCAGCTAGGCAGTAAGTGAGATCTCTTTTGTACAAAATTAATGAAGTGTTTGAAACCATCCAAGGTGAAGCAAGTTTTACCGGCACACCCTCAATATTTTTGCGTTTGCAAGGCTGCCCAGTGGGCTGCGCATGGTGTGATACTAAACAAACTTGGGAAGTCGATAACGTGTACAAAGTATCGCTTGATGAAACGGTAGAAAAAAAAGCCGATTCAGATCATTGGGCCGATGCCAGCGCCGAGCAAGTACTTGAGCTATTTAAATCGCGTGGCTATACAGCAAAGCATGTTGTAATTACCGGCGGCGAGCCGTGTATGTACGATTTAAACCCAGTGTGTAAGCTATTGCACGATAACGGCTTTACAACACAAATAGAAACCAGCGGCACCTTTGAAATACTTGCCCCTGAGCAAACCTGGGTTACCGTATCGCCTAAAATTAACATGCGCGGCGGCTACGAAGTACTTACCAGCGCCATGAAGCGCGCCAACGAGATAAAGCACCCAGTAGCGATGCAAAAGCACGTAGAAGAGCTTGAAGCGCTATTTGCCAAAACAGGCGTTAATCCTAAGCTTGTTTACTTACAGCCAATCAGCCAAAAAGTGTCAGCCACCAAATTAGCCATCGACACCTGTATTGCCAAAAACTGGCGCTTATCGGTGCAGGTACATAAGTATTTAGGGATTAGCTAAAGCGCAAGGGCAGCTGTAAGTGCTTAGCTGTAAGCGATAAGCTGCTCGGCGTTAAGTTATATCACGTAGATACAAGGTTGGGTTTGGTGAAACGAAACCCAACACCATAACCCCATTACTCACTCTTTATATAAATCACCACACCAGCTTATTTAAACACGTAGGTCGGATAAGCGAAGCGCCATCCGACGCAGTAACTTATTTAAGTTTCGACAAATATAAATAGCTAATTAATTTATGATGTATGAAGTCAAGATTTGACCCCTAAGGTTCTCCTAAGGTTCTCTAGTAGGTTGGGTTGAGTGAAACGAAACCCAACACCACAACTCCATTACTCACTCTTTATATAAACCACCACACCAGCTTATTTAAACGCGTAGGGCGGATAAGCAAAGCGCCATCCGAAAAGGCTAATTAATTTCTTCCCCGCAGTGATAGCATTTATTTTTTGGCAGGCGATAGCTAGTAGCTGATTGCATTACCTGGTTTTTCTTACAATTTGGGCAAAAGTAATTAATAACATTCACAATTAACGCGATTGCAAAAATAAAACTGCCAATATAAAACGGGTTTGTATAAAACTGGCTACTCGCTGGTGAAAACATAAAGCCAATAACACATATAATCAATGCGACTAAATACACTCTAAACTTAATTGCCTTACTCAAAATTAAATTCTCCTTTTTTTATCTTTTTATCAAATAGATTGGTAATTAGCTATACAAAGTTTTATTTTATATGAGATATTTTAAGGTGCGTAATCTAACAATATGGACATTTAAATCACTGAGTTTAAAAAGCTCTCAGGGCTTATATTGAAAGTATTAAGAGCCACATATTAAGGAGAGTGAGATGGATAGAGAAAATGTAAATACTGGGCATCAAAACTTTCAAGAGAAAGAAGTGTCCCGTCCTGAAATAGGTTGACGGTTTTAATGAAAGACTTGGTGCGAAAGCGCCAGGTCTTTTTTATGCACTTGATTTGGTGTTTTCATATCCAAACTTAAGTGCGGTCGCATTTCATTGTATATAAATATCGATTCTTCAACGAGCTGTTTTAACTCTGCCATATTGCGACATTTATACAGTAAAAACTCTTGCTTTAATATCCCGTTAATACGCTCTGCTAATGCGTTTTGATAACAGTCATACCCATCGGTCATCGATGGTCTAATGCCCTCTTTTAATAGCGCATTTTGATATACTTCAGAGCAATATTGTGAACCTCTATCTGAATGATGAATGGCATCACGTTTATATACGCGTTGCTTAATTGTCATTTCTAATGCTTTGGCTACATCGGTTGCTTTCATTTCATCACTCAGCTCATAACCCATTATTTTTCGACTGTAAGCATCAGTGACTAACGATAGGTAATGCACGCCTTGCGCCGACTTTACGTATGTAATGTCACTAACGAAGACTTCCTCGGCCGCAGTAGGCATGTATTCCTTTAGTAAATTGGGATGCTTGCGCATCCAATGGTTACTGTTTGTTGTTTTAGTGTAATTTTTCTTTGGTTTTACAAGAAAGTCATGCTCTCTCAAATAATCAAAAAAACAATCACGACCTAGTTTAATGCCACGCTCTTGCAGGTCTGGCTTTATCATCAGATAAAGTTTCTTCCCACCAATACGAGGCATGAATTGCCGCCAGTACATCACTAATTCTTTGACTGGCTCCAATTCTTTATTCCGAGCATCTATTCTGCGCATAGCTTGATAGTAACCTTGTCGCGTTACGCCATATGCACGGCATAACGGAGTAAGCTTTATTTGATGGTTTTCTTTTGCGCGCGTGATAGCTCGGATATGTACTTTTTTCGCAAGCCCGCTCCATATTCTTCATCCATAATATTAATCATTTCATCTTTGATTAAATCCTTTAGGCGTAACTCTTCTATCTCGCGCTCTAAACGTTTAATTTTTTGTGCTGGGGTTTCTTTCGATTTAGGCATGTTGGCTATATAAGTTGGTTTAGACCAATCTAATTTACCATGTTTTCGCAGCCATACCAGAACGGTACTGCGGCCTTGAATGCCGTAATGACTTTGCGCTTGTTTATAGGTGAAGTCGCCTTTTTCTACTTGCTCAACAATAGATAATTTAAAGCCTAATGTATAATCTCGCTGAGTACGCTTAACGTCTTTAGTTTTAGTGGTTTTCATAAAATAAGTCCTAAATGTGTAAACACATTTCAGGACAAGACAAAGCTATAAAATGGGAAAATAGATTTTTCATTGCCTTTAGTATTACATGGATTGCTCCTCTTGTAATTTTGGCTTTTCAGCTCAGCTTAGTTGGCAATCAGATTAATTTTGATATTTCAAAGCTTAATAATTGGGAAACTATTGAAGTCACTTTTTCTTTACCTATTAAAGTGTTTCTATTAATGGTTACCATTACGACATTATTAGGGGTGTATTCGAGAAGCTTGAAATTTTCAGAGCAGCTTAGGTTATCGAGGCTCCAACAGGGTTTAGCCTTTGAGCAATTACTCTTAGCTAAAAAGCAGGCTGAAAGAGTCGAAGAGCAACTTAGGCTCTCTATTAAGAAAGAAAATTTTATGCTTTATCAAGAGCATAAAAAGCAGTTTTATGAAAAGTTAGAAGATTTATTACAAATATCAAAGTCTACTTTTAGGCTTTCTGTTCTGTCTGAAGAAGAAAATGTATTAATATTTAAAGATAAGCTATACAGTGTTACTTTCCCTGAAAACAGCCCCAAAAGTGTTGAAAATATCAGTTTGAAATCCAGTAATATTATTTATGACAAGGATAGTCCGCTTCTTGATTTAGGGTTACTTAATGAGGTGGATAGGGGTATGAGTGATAAGCAATTGGAAGAGAAATTACGAATTTTTACTGCAAACCTCTCTAATATGGGTATTGCCATCAAGTTTTATTCGAAAAAAAGTAAAAAATTTGATGGAAGAGTATTTTACATGGACATAAATAGAGTAATAACTGTGCTTGGTAGCTTCGGGTTAATTGAGAGTACTCATAAGGATGCTCTTTGTGAAAGTGAAACTTACAGACTAATTTTTGATAAATATGAAAAAGTGGATAGTAATCTAGACGCCTCGCAAGAATGATATAATATTTTCTAGGTTAAGAAACTGTTTGATTTACGACATAGTAAACAATTACTACGAACGTTCTTCATATTACACTTATCTAATAACTATACGATATTATTGCCTTAATCTACAAAAATCTTATAAACCATCACAAAACGTAATCATTAATATCATATTTGATAATTTTTTGTCCTCACTACATTCATTTATCATGGCTAATTAATTCCTTTAATTACATTTAACGCGTTTGCCGTTAAGGAACATGCCATGAATAAAAAAGAGTTAAACCGCAGAGACTTTATGAAGTTATCGGCTGCTGGGTTGGGTGCTGCCGCGCTGCCTATGCTGTTTACAAGTCTAAATGCTAATGCCAACCTGCAAGCAGCTGATAAAGGCGAGCAAGCAAATGGCTTAGCTGATTCGCCAATGCCTTACCCGCGCACGTTTTCGCATATTGGTGTGTCAGTGCCAAACTTAGAACAAGCCGTTAAGTTTTACACTGAGGTGTTAGGCTGGTATTTAATTATGAAACCCACACAAATAACAGAAGATAAATCACCGACTGGTGAGATGTGTACTGATGTATTTGGTGCTGGGTGGGGCAGTTTTAAAATAGCCCATTTATCAACAGGGGATAGGGTGGGGGTTGAGCTATTTGAATTTAAAAATCAGCAAAACCCAAAAAATAATTTTGAGTATTGGAAAACGGGAATATTTCATTTATGCGTACAAGACCCTGATGTAGAAGGACTCGCTGATAAAATAGTGGCCGCGGGCGGAAAAAAGCGTATGAAAGCGCCGCGCTATTATTACCCAGGGGAAAAACCATACCGCATGATTTACATGGAAGACCCGTTTGGCAATATTTTAGAAATTTATAGCCACAGTTACGAGCTTATATATTCAAGTGGCGCTTATGGTTAATTAATTATGTAACGCGTCACTGTACTTCACTGTACTTCATTGAATAAACGCTAATAAAAAAGCGTAGCCCTAGAGCAACGCTTTTGTATATTTTTTACAGCTTACAGCTTACAGCTTACAGCTTACAGCTAACTTATTCCGCCGCTAAATAATCTAAAACCACTTGGTGGTGATCTTTGGTTTTAAACTTATCAAATAAGTGTTTAATTTTACCGTCTTGGCCTACTAAAAAGGTTAAGCGGTGAATACCGTCATACTCTTTACCCATAAACTTTTTGTAGCCCCATACGCCAAATGCTTCAGCAATGGCGTGATCTTCATCGGCGAGTAAATCAAAGTTAAGCTCTTTTTTAGTTTCAAAGTTTTTAAGGCGCTTAATAGGGTCTGGGCTAATGCCTACAACGCGGGTGTTAAATTGAGCAAGCTGCGCTTGTTGGTCACGTAAGTTTTCGGCTTGAACCGTGCAACCCGGTGTAGAGGCTTTAGGGTAAAAGTACACCAGTACTTGTTGCTCTTTTAACAGCTCACTTAACGTGACTGTTTCGTCGTTTTGGTTTTGTAAGCTAAATTCTGGTGCTGTATCACCGGCTTGTAATGGACTAATTTTGTTCATGCTGTGCTCCTTAGCGAATACGTTTAAAAATATAATCTACGTTAAGACTGTGCGAAAGGTTTTCAAAGGTCACTTTAAATTGGTCTATATCAACCTCTACTGGGATATTAAACTCAATTTCGCAGCGCATTTTAGTGTTGGTTTCTTCATCGTAGGTGTCTGACTTTAATGAGCAGATACTAATGTGGTGATCGGCAAAAAAACGCGTTACTTTACTCAGTGTACCTGGGGTGTCTATCCCTGTGTATTCAAGGGTATAGCCTGCGCAAAATTCACTTTCGGTGTGGCGAGTGGTGCTGCGCTTCATCATGGTGAGTAGGCCTAGCTCCATGCCTTTAGTAGGCAAGGTGTGCTCTATGCGGCTAATGGCCGACATATCGCCGCTTAGCAGCATGGTAAAGGTAAATTCGCTGCCTAAAATGGCTATTCGGCTATCTATAATGTTGCAATGACAATCACTTACAAGCTGTGTAAGTTCACTTACAATTCCCGGTCTATCTTCGCCAATAGCGGTTAAAACAATTTGATGATTTGAAAATGCAGTCATGAAGTTTAATACCTACGTTTTTTGAAATATAACAACCGAGTTGGTATAGCCCGCTGCGCATACACTACGTTGCACGGCGGCGAAGTTTAACACAAAAAGCGCCCTAAACTACATAGGCGCTTAATTAAAGGCGCTTTAAAGCGTTGTGTTCCTTGTTTTTACTGGCACAGGAAAGTACCATAGCTAAAATTTGTCTTTTTGTTGTGATTGATTTTATAACACTTAGGTGTGAACTTTATTGCAATTAGACAGCCAAATAATAAATGTAAAGTTAATGTTGATTTTACACTGAACCAAATTCGGTATTACCCACTCATATACGTGTAAAACAATTAAAGGGTATGCTAAGGAGAAATATCTGTGCAGTATTGGATCCCAAAAGCACTTGCAGTGAGTGTATTGGTAAGTTTATCAGGGTGTAATGTTTTTATTAATGAAGCGCACAACGAACGCAATTATCGTACGCATGAAGGTGTTAAAACCCCGCCATCGTTATCTCAACCAGCGCAAGATCCGGTTTATAAAATGGATGTGGGCCAATACGATAACAACCCTGAGGCAACAAACTATCGTCCACCAGCACAGGTTTTAACTGTTGCTAAAGGTAGCTGGGTAGAAGAGGGCGATAAACAAGCGCGTATTTACTTTGATAAAAACGATGGCATTGTTGATTTAGATGAATTTGTTTGGGACTCAATTAAAGCGGTTATTGCCGAAAATAATGCAACAACCACAAAAGAAGATAAGCTACTTGGTATTATCGAAACTGACTGGTACTCAATAATTAAAGCTGAAGAGAGCTGGTTGTGGGGCGATGAGGTAAGCGAAAACCAAGAGCGTTTTAGATTCACAATTGAAGAAAAATCGCATCAGCGTACTGCTTCGTTACGCGCAGAACTTATTGACTTTAAAGGTGATGACACGTTAACTGATTTACTTAAGCAGCAATTAGAAGTACGCGCGCTTAACCAAGTTGTGGCTGAATTTGATTATCGCTACCGTCAGTTAGAAGTAGAAAACCGCAAGCGCCAAGGTATTATTTCTTTAGAAATGGGCTTTGATAACAAAGGCAATGCTGCACTTGTTACTGAGCAATCATACGATGCAGTATTCGATCGCTTCTCGGGCTTTTTAGAGCGCCTATCGTTTACTATTGTTGAGATTAAAACCGATACCGGCTTAATAACTGCCGACTACAACAAGCCAGAAAGCAGTGTATGGGATTCGATTTGGGGCGACGAAGTTGCGCAGCTTCCAATTGAAGAAGGCCAATACCAAATTTTAGTGAGCAAAACTAAAGAAGGCGGTACAAGCTTAACCTGGATGGATGACAAAGGCGAAACACTCGAACCTGGCACCATGAATGGTTTACAACAAGCGTTAGAAGCAGCACTTATTCAGCGCGGCATCAAAATTTAATAATTAATAATAAGTTTTTACTACAAAAAGAGCGCTTTGCTCTTTTTGTAGTTTTTATGGATTAAAAAATATGTCTCAGTTACCTCCTCGCGGGCACTATACGTGGCGCACTTGGTTTACTTTTTTAGTACCGTCGTTAATTGGTGTGTTTTTATTTATGACACCCATTCCTACCGCAGACGGGATGACCATTCCTATTGCGTTAATGGCTAAAGGCGTGCAAGCGTTGATGTCTGGCTCTGCGCAAGCAATTATTACCCTCATTATTTGTATTACTGGAGTTATGTCGGTGATCACCAAAGTATTTAAACCCACCGCTATTTGCCAATCACCCCTGTTAAAACATTTATTTGATGTAAGTGTAGTGTGGTTAGTGGTGCGTTTATTTGGTATGGCGTTTGTGCTAATGACCCATTTAGGGTTAGGTAGCGAGGCAATCACCTCTGCAAACACAGGTGCTTTGGTATTAAACGACTTATTACCTGTTTTGTTCTCGGTATTTATACTGGCCGGTTTATTACTGCCTTTACTAATTAACTTTGGGTTATTAGAGCTTGCAGGCACTATGCTAACCAAGGTAATGCGCCCTGTATTTGGCGTACCTGGGCGAAGTGCAGTTGACTGTACTGCGTCGTGGTTAGGTGATGGCAGTGTTGGTATTTTAATGACCGCAAGGCAGTACGACCAAAAGCACTACACGCAGCGCGAAGCCGCTATTATTGGTACTACGTTTTCGGCGGTTTCTATTACCTTTAGCTTGGTGGTTTTAGGCCAAGTGAAATTAGAGCACTTATTTGCCCCATTTTATGCCACCGTATGTTTAGCCGGTGTGGTTGCCGCTATTATTGTGCCGCGCTTACCGCCACTTCGCTTTAAAAAAGATTTGCTTATTGATGGTAGTGAGCCAAATCGCGATGCAGAGGCTATCCCAACGGGTAAAAGCTTAGTAGGGCACTCACTTGATGTAGCATTAGCAAAAGCCAATAACTCGTCGGGCTTTAAAGGTACCTTAAAAGAGGGTGTACATAATGCGCTTGATATGGTGTTTGGTGTACTGCCTGTTGTAATGGCCGTAGGAACATTTGCACTTATAATTGCTGAGCACACGCCGGTATTTCAATATTTAGGTATGCCGTTTGTGCCATTTTTAGAGTGGTTACAAGTACCCGAAGCACAGGCCGCGGCACAAACTATTATGGTGGGATTTGCCGATATGTTTATTCCGTCAATTTTAGCTGCGGGCACCATTGAAAGTGATGTAACTCGCTTTATTATTGCCGCAATGAGCGTAACTCAGCTAATTTACATGTCTGAGGTTGGTGCACTTTTACTGGGCAGTAAAATACCGGTAAACATTGTTGAGCTGTTCGTTATATTTATTTTACGTACACTTATTACGCTGCCGGTTATTGCCTTAATGGCGCATTGGTTAGTTGGCTAGTAGTGTGTTTTAATTATAAAAAAGCCCTGATTTGTCAGGGCTTTTTTGTGGCTAGTTATTTCAATTTACCCTAATGCTTAACATTCTTAAGTGGGCAAATTGATACTAAATACGAATTAAGATTAAAAACGCCTTGCCACTGAAAGAGTTAAAAAGTTTAAACCTGGGTTAGGCTCTTTAAATCCGGCGTTTGAGTAATGAATAACCCGAAGCGCTACGTTAGTGTGGCCAAAGTCTGCAACTAGGCCAATACGGTCTTCAAATTGGTAGTGAGTACTAATATTTTTGCCCGCAAATTTAGTTTCATCAATAAGCGATACACCAATACCTGCTTCAATATAAAACGGGGTATTGTGAAAACTAAAAGCAGGAAACTGCAGTACGGGCGACATAGCCAAAACAAGATTAGATTGCGAGTTGTCACCATGGCGGTATTCCCACATATTAACGCTGGTTTCAAAATAAAAGCGCGCATCGCCCACTAAGTTTTGTAAGCTAGGGGCATGATATTGATAAGCCAGCTTAACACCATTCACGTTGCCTTCGCCTTTGAGAACATCTACGGCGTAACCATGATTAGACTGCGCAAGCGCCGTGTTACCCCATACAGAAATAACTAAAAATAAAATAAGTGTGAAAGTTTTATATACCGTTTTCATAACTGCCAAATTGGTGTGTGAGTCGAATGAGTAAATAAATGATAAGGGCGAGCCATTCACATTTTCAATGAGGACAAAATGCCGCTTGTTTATGGGGTGTTAACAGGGAAAGCTTAACTAATTGAAAATAAATAATTTATTTAATTGGTGCTGTTTTGGCATTAATAAGGTGCATTTTTGTGTCTGTTTTTGTGGCTTAAAATCGCGTAATTTAGCCACATCTTAATCACACACATGGTCACGCTCATGAAACTTTTTAACACTATTTTTATTGCTGCTGCCTTTTTTAGCAGCGCGTTATTTGCGCAAACGGCGCAGTCGCCTCAACATATGCTTGAAGGCGTTGCCGATACGCTTTTTAGCGATATTGCAAAAGTAAATGCACAAGGCGATGCAAGCAAAGCCGATATGGCGCGCATTGTAGAGACGCGTTTAATGCCAAACATAGATATTAAGTTCGTGTCGTTTAAATTGCTTGGTAAGCACATTAAAGGCATTGAGCGCGAGCAAGCTGTACGTTTTATTGATGCGGTAGAGCATTATTTAACAGGTACTTACGCAGGTGCGCTAATGAAATACACCGGCCAGCAAGTAGTATTTGAACAAGATACCGCTAAAAGCGACTCTGAGTACGCTACAGTTAAAACGCAAATTATTGAGCCAAACGCGCCCGTGATTGATCTGCATTTTAAGCTGCGCCAAGGTAAAGACCAGCAATGGAAAGTTTACGACATTGTTGCCGAAGGTATTTCGCTTTTAAGCGCTAAGCAAAAAGAGATCATTCAACGCATTTCTGATGTAGGCTTAGAGCAAGTAATTACTGAACTAAAAAATAAATAGTTCACTTCCTGATTAAGACCCTCTCCAACCACAAAAGCAGCCGCACTAAAGTGTATTGGCTGCTTTTATATTTTCTTAATATTCATCTACTTTAAGCTCGCAGCAAAAAAAAGGTGTGATAGAATATCAGCACGTCGATTAAGCGTGGTGTCAGCTAAAAACTGCTATAACTGACGCCTCATCAAGCTACACTGGAGTTGTGCTGTTTTAATGGAAAATGTACTGATTTGGCCAAAGGAATACCCATTACTTATTAAAGGACTTGTAGAACAAAACGGTGCCTTTATTTTAGATGCTTTAGAAGCTTGGCCTGCATGTCGTTCTACTATTGAAGATGACGGTGTATGCACCACTGTGCTACCGCCCATTTACTATTTGATATGGTTAACCCCGCTTGAACCCTTTGAAGAGTGTTATTTTCAGCATATTAGTGAATATGACGAAGATGCGCACGCTTACATTGCTGCTGTTAAAAATCATTATTTAGATAACGAATACACCAGCGAGTCCATGGCGTTAATGCTGTGCCAGCGCTTAGAAAAATACGCCAGTGTGGCGGCTCAAAACGCACTTGATACGCCGCTTTCGTTGTTTAGCTTATTATTTAGTAAACGCTATTTTTCGTTAATTGAACATGCTCTAAATAGTGGCAGCAAATTAAGTGCACACGATACGCTAGCACTGTGGCAAGAAGTTGATTTTAGAGAGCGTTTAAGTGCTTTTTTACCTGAATCGGTTGCTGATTTAAACGAACTTACAGAGCTTGCCAGTCAAAAAGTAGCAAACGGTAAAGACTATTTTACGCTGTTAACGCAAGTATCGCCTGATGTTGATTCTATTGTATTGCTTGAAAAAGCATTACTTGCTCATTTAAGCCAAAAAAGCGCAAAGCAAACCATGGCAATGCGTTTTATAGAGCAAGGTGCCACTGGTACATTGGCTGATGAAAACAATAAAACAGCGTTTATGTGGGCAGCCGAAAAAGGCTATGTAAATGTGATAGAAACCCTGTTGGCTAAACAGGATCAAAAAGCGCAAGACACCTTAGGCAATACTGCACTGCATTATGCAGTGTTAGCTAAAAACGAAACCCTTATGGTGCTATTACTAAAAGCAGGTTACGACTTTAGAGCACGTAATAACGAGGGCTTAAGCTGTTACCGGTTAGCAGTAAGTATTAAAGCAAGCAATTTAGTTAAATGCCTTGAGCGCGATTTTGGTATAAAAGAGCTTTCGCCAGAAGGGCAGTTTAACCGCATTAAAAAGGTGCACGCCTTACACGCAATTGTCACTATTTTATTACCATTGCAGCTCTATTTCTTTTTTGATGAAAGCATTGCCATAAAAAGTGAGCTGACTTTAATTTTTACATTGATTGCATCGGTGTGTTTTTTCTTTGCGGCGAGTTTAAAGCGCTGTGCGCTCTATCCACATATAAAGCACCCGTGGGGATTGTTTGTGTTGCGTGTTTTTTCGTTGTTAAGCTTAATAGCTCAGCTTGGATTAGCCAGCATAGTTGCACTGGCTGCACTGAGCGAATTAGTGTAGCGACTGCCATGGCAAACTAAAAGCCTAAAAAAACGCGCTTACATTGTTATGTTAAGCGCGTTTTTTGTATGTATAAGCTGTTATACCAATCCGCAATAATATCTAATCATTTTGCGGGGCTAAACGTGTCGCTATCTGCGTTAAAAAACTCTCATTTAGAACAACTAAATAGCGAATTTTTTGCCTTGCTATCAACACGTTTTTCCATCCTCAAAATAGATTACTTACTTATGCGGATTGGTATTATTTCAACTTTCAACTTAAATAATTTATTTTGCGAATTAGTATTATTTATTGTATTCGTTAGCGGCTTTTTCCTCTGCTAGCTCTTCTTTAAGCTTACGTATTTTTAAGCCTTGCTCTTGCCCACGGTGCCTTGCGTAATACGTGCAGCCAATAAACATGGCTGAGGCAAAAACAAGCTCTAATAACACCCATATTAGCTCATCAGGCGCAGCCCATAGCATGGTTAAGCCGTGTATAAAGTACAACATAACAACAAAGTTAGCCCAGGCGTAAGTGTAAGTGTTGTCTTTAATAAAGCCTCTTAAGGGCAACAGTAACGGGATTATAGGCACAAACAAGGATACAAAACTTGCGTTGCCATTTAGCGGAGGTACAAAGTACATCCACAGAGGAAATAAAAGTAATAAACCCACATAGCCAAAAATAGCGGTGCGCTGAAATTTTACAGTAATTGGCTTTTTAGCAGGGGTGTCAGCGGTATTCATTGAAGTTTTCTCGCAATGTGAGTGAGGCGTTTACCAACGCTTTGGCATATTTTAATTTCGTCTTTACTTAAAGTATTCGTATTACTACTGCCGGCTACATGTGTTGCCCCGTAAGGTGTGCCGCCGGTTTGCGTAGCTAGTAACTCTGGTACTTCGTAAGGTACCCCTAATAACATCATGCCGTGGTGTAGTAGCGGTAATGATAAATTAAGTAAGGTGGCTTCATTTCCGCCATGCATACTGCTTGACGATGAAAACACACAGGCCGGTTTATCTATTAACTGGCCTTTTAGCCAGAGATCGCTGGTGGTTTCCCAAAACGTTTTTGCTTGCGATGCCATCATGCCAAATCGGGTAGGTGTGCCAAAAGCAAGGCCGTCGCAATTTATTAAATCATCTTTTGTAATTACTATATCGTGCGGATTTTTAGCAACAAAGGTACGCAATACGGCTGTGGCACCCTGTTGCTCTATAGATTCGGCTATTTCGTGCGCCATAGCCTCAACCGAGCCATGGCTTGAGTGATACAGTACAACAATGCGAGTCGTCATTATAATACGCTTAATACGTTTTCAGGCGGACGGCCAAGGGCTGCTTTACCGTTGTTTTGTACAATAGGGCGTTCAATAAGTTTAGGGTTGTCTACCATGGCGTTTATTAGCTCTGACTCGTTGGTTTCTTCTTTTAGGTTAAGCGCTTTGTATGCATCTTCTTTTGTGCGCATTAGCTGGCGAGCTGAGCTAAACCCTAATTGTTCTAAAAGTTGGCTTATTTGCTCATGGTTAAGCGGTGTTTTTAAATACTCTACTACGCTTGGTGTTACGTTGTTCTGCTCTAGTAATGCGAGGGTTTCACGCGATTTAGAACAACGTGGATTATGATAAATAGTAACTGACATACAATTAGTTCCAAAATGTAATTTGCCGCTATTTTAGGGCAAGCGCTGACAGACTTAAAGCCTTGCCAGCTCTTTTTGTAAACGGCGATACTGAGTAAGCAAGGCTTTTAGGCGTTGCTGTTTAACCAGCTCTGTGGGTTCTACGAAGTTAAGCGCTTTTTGGATTTCGTCTGCGGCTTTAATATACGCGCCATATTGCGATAACACATCAGCATTGGCCTCGTGATAAGCGGCAAGCTTGTCTTGCTTTTTATAGGCATCGGCTAATAGCTGTTTACCTAAGTTGTGGTCGGGTTTTTCAAGTAAAAAGCTTTTTAAAATGTTTTCAGCTAATTCAAACTGCTCAGCCTCTAATGCCGCATTTGCATAGTTTAAAGTTATAACTTGGTTGTTAGGGCGATAGTTATTTAGTTCAGCCAAAAAATTTACCGCTTCGTCGGCTTTTTTTTGCGCTATTAGTAAATCGGTATGGGTATCGATATAAAATAAATTTTTAGGACTTTGCGCTAATAGCGGCTCTAAAATTTCGGCGGCTTCATCTAGTTTATCTTGATCAAGTAAGCTTATACCCAAGCCATATTTAAGCGCGGTGTTGTTGTAACTGTTTTCGCGCATTAATTTTTTAAATAACGCTTCGGCATTTTCGGGCTTATTGGCATAACGGGCAAGTACACGGCTTTTTGCTAAATTAAACTCAAGGCTTGGGTTTAAATGGCGCACAGGGAATTGCTCTGCACGTAGGCGTACGTCAGATACACGGCTCTCTGGCAATGGGTGAGTCAGTAAAAAAGCGGGTGGTTTGTACTTATATCTTATTTGCGCTGAAAGTTTAGTTAAAAATTCACTCGATGCACGGGCGTCAAAACCGGCGTTATTAAGGGTTTGCATACCAATTCTGTCGGCTTCTTGCTCGGCAGCACGGCTGTGAGTTAATTGGCTAAACGCAGCCTGGGTTTGGTTAGCCGAAATAATAGCAATACCTGCGTCGGGAGCAACAACGGTGGCTAATATACCGGCTATCATGCCTGCAATAGTCAGTGCGCTGTTGTCTTGTTGTTGCTGAATACGACGAGCTAAATGGCGCTGAGTTACGTGCGCTATTTCGTGCCCAAGTACAGAGGCAAATTGGCTTTCGTTATCTGATTGCGCAATAAGCCCCGTATGCACACCAACATGCCCGCCGTAAAAAGCAAAGGCATTAATTTCGTTGTTATTTACCCAAAAAAACGAAAAAGGAAAACGCACGTCGTTAGCATTAGCCACAAGTTTTCGGCCAAGTGTGGTTAAGTATTCGTCTAAAACGGGGTCGTTTACTACCGGTGATGAGCCTCTTATTTGCATCATCATCACTTCGCCAATGGCTTGCTCTTTTTCAAGTGGCAACACTTGTAGCGCAGACGTGCCTAAATCGGGTAGCGTAAAGTTTGTTTGTGCCTTTAACGGCTCACTAACCAGTAGGCTAAAGGTAAGCGCGGCACTGCATAAAGTGATAAAGGCTGATTTTAGCTGCATTTTATTCCTTGTTAATTTGTTCACCAATGGCAATTTTTGCTATGTCAATTTCATCGCTGCTTGCACGGCTGTCTTTTTCGCACAATTGGTAGAGTTCTTTTATTGTGACTCCATCAAGCTTTACAACGTTCAATTCCTGCTGCAAAAATTTAATAATTTTATGTACTACCTTATGTGCATGTAAAATAATGGCTTTATCGGCCTTGTCGCCGCGCTCAAAATAAAAGCCAATAAACTTATGGAGCTGATTTATGCGGATCAGGTTTTTCATAGAATGCGGATCCCATACTTTAAACTCCATAAAGCGGTTATCTTTAACGTATTGATCAATAATTATGTCTTTAGCATAAGGTTGCGCCCAGAGCTCAAAGCCTCGGTCGGTAAATACTTGGTGTAGCGCTATACGCGGCTTATGCTTGGTGTGTATTTCACCAAAATCATCTTCATAGCCATCAAGTAAGTCTAAGTTCCAATTGCGTTTATTGATCAGGCTTTTTACAGCATTATCAAATCCGTGCTCCAATATTCCTTCAGATTCGCTGACCGAAGAAGCAACAAGATGATAAAAAGGCGGGAGTTCTCCCCAGTTTATCTGCTTTTTATACCAATTAATCTCTTTGAGAGTTGGATTACTAGGTAGTTGCGCTTTATTATGCGTGCCAGGCATTAACTTATCCTTACTGCTAATTATGTTATAAGGATAAACCATTGCTGGAATGGTTTTAAGAAAAAGTTACTGCTGTTCACATTTTATAAATAGAATGACCGACAATATGCGACTTATTATTCATTTTACTTAGCGAGTAAAGTAGTTATGTTAGAGTGCGATTTAAAAAAATTTAAATGCCCACAACAGTTTGTACAATTTAAATTAGCGCTTCGTAATGCGCAGTCATCTAATAAGGCAATAACGTTTAGTATAAATAACGACGAAAGCGCAGATGATATTACGCGTTTTTTAAGCAAAAATGCATATACATATAAATTTGATCAACACCTAGGACTATTACTAGTGGAGCCACTGCATGTTTGAATACGTTAAAACATGGTACGAAAGAAAGTTCTCAGATCCTCATTCAGTCACCTTACTTTTTTTACTCATTGCCTCTGTGGCATTACTGTACTTTTTTGGCTCGTTAATTGTTCCTGTGTTAGTGGCATTGGTGATTGCTTATTTACTTGATTGGCCGGTCGTGCACTTAGAGCGCTTTGGGTTAAAACGCTTTAGCGCCACAGTAATTGTAATGCTGATATTTACCGGGGTTATGCTTACCCTTATTTTGGTTATTGGCCCCGTGCTTTGGAAGCAAACCAGTAATTTAGTACAAGAAACCCCGCACATGGTAGAGCAAGGTAAGTCATTTTTAATGGCCTTACCGCAGCAATACCCCAGTTTAATTAATGCCGAGCAGGTCCAAGCTATCGTGGCAAGTGTAGAGGCAAAGGCGCTCGAATTTGGCCAAGTTATTGTCTCGTTTTCACTTACTTCTCTAAAAGATGTTGTGGCATGGCTTATTTATTTGGTGCTTGTACCCTTACTTGTATTTTTTATGCTTAAAGACAAGCTTGAGCTTACGAGTAGTGCCGCTACGCTTATTCCGCAACAGAGACGGTTAATTTTGCAAGTGTGGCACGAAATGAACCAGCAAATAATGAATTATATTCGAGGCAAAGTATTCGAAATTTTAATTGTGGGTGGCACCTCGTTTATTGCCTTTACTGTACTAGATTTGCGTTATGCAGCTTTACTTGGCGTGTTGGTTGGGTTTTCGGTGTTAATTCCGTTTGTGGGTGCGGCATTGGTTACCATACCGGTTGCGGCGGTGGCGCTGTTTCAATTTGGTATCGAAACGCAGTTTTGGACCATATTAATAATTTACGGGGTCATTCAGGCGCTCGATGGCAACGTATTAGTGCCCTTGTTGTTTTCTGAGGCCGTTGATTTAAATCCCGTATTTATTATTGTTGCAGTGCTATTTTTTGGTGGCTTATGGGGTTTTTGGGGCGTGTTTTTTGCCATTCCGCTCGCATCGCTTGTTAAAGCGCTAATAAATGCCTGGTCATCAACCCATGGAGAAATAACAAAAGAGCGGGCAGAGTAACGTACTTTTAGTTTAAAAAAGCATAGTAAACGCACCTAAGTTACTAATTGATTATTACCCAACGTGAACAAACTTATGTACTATTGGGTATAAGATATATTTTTTAGTAATAAAGGTGCGTTTTTAATGTCTGAGTTTTTATTGCACGATGAACAAGCAGCCCAAGTTTATCTTGATGCAAACGCTACAACACCTGTTTTACCCTGTATTGCCGATGTGGTGTCGCATACCATGCAAATTTGTTTTGGCAACCCTTCAAGCCCCCATATTAGCGGCATACAAGCTAAGTATTTATTAGAACAAACAAGACAAAATGCACGCCATGTTATTGGTGCGCCCGATGGCGATATTCTTTTTACCTCAGGTGCCACAGAGGGCATACAAACAGCCATTGTTTCAACGCTCATTCATGCTAAAAATCATACGATTAAAAACCCTGTATTATTGTACGGGGCAACTGAGCACAAAGCGGTGCCTAACACGTTAAAACATTGGAATAGCGTTTTAGGCATTAACGCCCAATTACTGGCTATTCCTGTTGATAGTAAAGGGGTTTTAGATTTAGCGTTTATTAGTGAGCACATAAATAACGCGCTAATGATTTGCACCATGGCGGTTAATAACGAAACCGGTGTTTATCAAGACCTAAACGCTATAGAACATACTATTCGCAGCCGTAATAAATCAGTGTCTTGGATGGTTGATTGTGTACAAGCTTTAGGTAAACAAGCGCTAGCGCTTAGTAGTACCAGCATAGATTATGCCCCGTTTTCGGGCCATAAACTCTATGCACCAAAAGGTATTGGTTTTTTATACATTAAAAATGGCAGTGCCTATACGCCATTTATTGCGGGGGGCGGGCAAGAAAGCGGCATGCGCTCTGGCACCGAAAACCTACCAGGCATAGCAGGGCTTAATAAACTGTTTAACTTGCTGCTAGATAAAAACGACGACACGTTTAAGTCGGTTGAGGTATTAAATAGCTACAGAGCGCAACTGCTTAATGCGCTGCAAAGTACCTTTGGTGATATAACCTTTAATCACGATCTTTCACATTCTGTACCTACCACCCTTAATTTTGCTGTTGATACGCTTACCTCCAAAGAGGTTATTGATTTATTTGACGCAGCAGGCATTAGAGTGAGCGGTGGTTCGGCATGCAGTACAGGTGCAACGCGCAGTTTTGTGCTTGATGCAATGGGGGCAACTAATTGGCAAAGTGAAAACGCCATTAGGCTGTCTTTTGGGCCTGCTGCAACCGAGCAGCAAATTAGCCAAGCATGCAAGCGTATATGCTCGTTAAAGGCGGTATTAGAGGCCAATTGCTTAATTGTTTCTGACAGTGCGTCGCCAAAGCAAGAAGTGTGCGCGCTGGGGTTAACACAATTTAGGCATAAAGGGGCGTGTAGCTGGCTGTATGTTAGTGACGACGACAGTGCCGTTATCATTGACCCCGTATTAGAGCTTATTCCGCGCTTTGAAAAAATAGTGAGCACACAACAGCTCAACGTAAAAGCAATTTTAGATACCCACCAGCACCAAGACCATCCAAGCGCAGTGGCTTTGTTAAATGAAGTACTAGGCACAACGCATGCGATGCAAAATAGCATTGAGCTTGGTACAAAAACGCTAACCATAGAGCCAACCCCAGGGCACAGCAAAGACAGCGTTAGTTATTTATTAAAAGAGCGCACCACAGGCCATATTGATTATTGTTTTTGCGGTGATTTAATTTTACCTGCAGGACTTGGCAATACCTCGCTTGAAGGGGGCAGTGCAACGCAAATGGCACACTCACTTATTACCCTTGCTGAGCAAATAAGTGACGATACGGTTATTTGTTCGGGGCATGACTATCAGCAATGCTTTGCCATTAACTGGCGTACTGTACGTGCACAAACGCCTTTGCTTAGCCCGTTATTAAATGGAGAAATAAGTACGGCGCAATTTGCACAGCTAAAAGCACAACACGATCAGCTGCATAGGCAAACCAGTGACCAACTGTGTGGCTATGTACAGGCGGCGGTGCAAACAGACACTAAGCAGCTAGACTTTGGACAAGCTAAAGCGTTACTAACGCAAAAAAATGTGTATTTAATTGATACCCGTGAGCCGTATGAACATGGCGCAATTAATGTGGCGGAGCTTTTTGCCGCGCCTTTAGCTAATACGCTTAATATTTCACTTAGCCGTATGGCTAACGCCATAGTACAAAATCAATTAAACCCGCAGCACACCTATATATTACTGTGTAGAAGCGGCAATCGTTCTAAAATTGCAGCGGCAAATTTGCAGCAATTAGGCTTTGCGAATATTTATAACGTAGCGGGTGGCTTGGCGTTGGTGAGCTAATTATGGGCCTAGTTTTGAGGATGTTTTAACCACCTATAAAGCTAGGCGAGTGCATACGATGCATTTTATGCTTTGGGCCTATAATGTTTCGAAGTTTAATTTGCAGCAGTGTGTTTGGTATTTTTACATGGATGTAAGCCAGTAGCGTAACGCAAGAGCAGTTACTGAGCCCATAAGGGAACAAACCTCGCGGCAGGATTAAATTGTTCCTAGTTTGTACAAATTTTAATCCTAAAAGGTCAACAGGCCCTAATTCATGAATATTTAATAAATGTTGTTTAAACTATTAAATGCTTAAAATTTGTGGGTAATTAATTCATAAAATTTTTATGATACCGGTGTCAAAAGTAAAAAATTGCGTTATTATCTGCATCATAAATTATAAAAACAGCATTTTTATTGCTTTTTTCGTTATACTAAGCGCTTGCTTTTTTACTAGCACTACGCGCAATTAGCGAAGTCTTTTTACCTAAAACTGTTTTTAAATCATTAATTTAAATATTTTAGAGGATATTTACATGTCTAATCGTTCGCAATTAGCAAGTTGGCAAGCACTACAAAATAGTGCCGCGCAGATGAAACAAACCCATCTAAAAACGTTATTTGCACAAGATGATACACGATTTGATGCATTCTCTACTCAGATTCCGGGTGTGTTGTTTGATTATTCAAAGCAGCGTATTGATAAAACTATTTTTGCACAACTCATCGAGCTTGCTAAAGAGTGTGACATTGCCTCTTGGCGCGACAAGATGTTTAGCGGTGAAAAAATCAATATTACAGAAGAGCGTGCTGTTCTTCATACTGCTTTACGTAATCGTGCCCATACACCTTTAGTTGTTGACGGCGAAGACGTAACGCAAGCGGTTGATAACGAATTAGCAAAAATTAAAACCTTTGTAGAAAAAGTACGCAGTGGGCAGTGGGTAGGCTACACAGGTAAAGCAGTAAAAGATGTGGTAAGCATTGGTGTAGGTGGTTCAAACCTAGGCCCGCAAATGGCAACCGAAGCGCTAAAAGCACTTGCTGATGACACTTTAAATGTTCATTACGTATCTAATGCTGACGGTGTTCAAATTGCCTCTGTGTTAAAAGCAATTGACCCAGAAACAACCTTGTTTGTTATTTCATCGAAAACATTTACCACATCAGAAACCATGACCAACGCCAAAACGGCCGTTGATTGGTTTTTACAAACAGCAAAAGATGACAGCGCCATTGCTAAGCATTTTGTTGCTGTGAGCACAAACTTAGAAAAAACCGCAGCCTTTGGTATTAGCGATGAAAACGTATTCACTATGTGGGATTGGGTTGGGGGTCGCTTTTCACTTTGGAGTGCGATAGGCTTACCTATTGCGTTATACCTAGGTTATGACGCGTTTGAAGCTATTTTAGAAGGCGCATTTGAAGTAGATGAGCACTTTAAAGCAGCCCCATTTGAGCAAAATATTCCGCTTATAATGGCACTACTTAGTGTATGGAATACCAGCTTTTTAGGCTTTACGTCGCAAGCTATTTTACCGTACGACCAAGCGCTTCATATGTTACCTGCGTATTTACAACAAGGTGAGATGGAAAGTAACGGTAAACACGTAAACTTTGCTGGCGAAACCGTACCTTATACAACGGTTCCTATTATTTGGGGTATGACCGGTATTAACGGCCAACATGCGTTTTATCAGTGTTTACACCAAGGTAATGTAATTGTACCTGCTGATTTTATTGCCTCAGTTAAGCCGCAGGTAGCCGTAGATAAGCATCACGATATTTTATTATCTAACTTTTTAGCGCAAACAGAAGCAATGATGAGCGGTGTAGATGCACAGCAAGTCACAGAAGATTTAGCCGCTAAAGGTAAAACACAAGCGCAAATTGATGAGTTACTAAATCATAAAATTCATCAGGGTAATCGCCCTACAACATCTATACTGCTAGATACAGTTGATGCAAAAACAGTAGGACGCTTAATTGCACTGTACGAACATAAAATTTTCTGCCAAGGCATAATTTTAGAAATTTGCTCATTTGATCAATGGGGTGTAGAGCTTGGTAAAGGCCTTGCCTCTAAAATTGAAAGCGAACTAACCGATGACAGCGTAAAACACGCCCACGATAGTTCAACAAATGGCTTAATCGCGTACTACAAGCAACACCGTACGCAGTAATATATTCGCTTATGTAAATAAGCAAACCGAGTACCTTTGAACGGGTAGCGCTGGAGTTCTTAGGGCCTGTATTTTTGTGAGAGGATTTACAGGACTCCTAAGACTCATTTAATTGTGCGAACAGTCAAATAATAAATAAAACGCCATAGCGTAAAACATTCAATAGGCTTTTATTAACACTAAGAGCCACTGTCATTCAAGCACTAAACCTGCATACCAAGCGGCTTATGGAAGTCGCTTTTAGGTATTACAAACGTAGAGAGTAACTATGCTTAATCCTTTTGATATTATAATTTTTGGGGGCGGTGGTGATCTTGCGTTACGCAAATTGCTACCTGCAATGTACAGAGCATATCAAGAAGGCAACTTACCAGAAGGCTCGCGTATTCTGCCTACAGTGCGTGAAGAAAGTAAGCGTGCTGACTACATAGAAACAGCACACAACGCACTGAAAGAGTTTTTAAGTAAAGGCGAATTTAACGCTAAAGATTGGAAAGCATTTTCTACTTACTTAGTGCCTGTAGTAAGCAACGTAACTGAAGCTGACGACAACTGGGATGTACTAAAAGGCATTTTAGATGAGCACGACAGCAATAAATCTCGCGTATTTTATTTATCACTTCCGCCTGCTGTTTACGGCACATGTTGTGAAATTTTATCAACGAAAGGTTTGATCACACCCACTTCACGTGTGGTTGTTGAAAAGCCAATTGGTTACTGCGGCGAATCAGCAGAGGCTATCAATGGTAAAATTGCAGAGTTTTTTGACGAAGAGCAAATTTTCCGTATTGACCACTACTTAGGTAAAGAGACAGTACAAAACCTAATGGCACTGCGTTTTTCAAATTCACTGTTTGAAAACATGTGGGATGCTAAATCTATTGATAATATTCAAATTAGTTTATCTGAAACGGTAGGCCTTGAAAGCCGTGCTGGTTTTTACGATAAAGCCGGTGCACTGCGCGACATGGTGCAAAACCACCTGTTACAGTTATTGTGCTTAGTGGCAATGGAATCACCAAATAAACTAAACGCAAATAGCATCCGTACTGAAAAACTTAAAGTATTAGAAGCACTTCGTCCGTTACTAGAAGGTGACGTAGATGAAAATATCGTTCGCGGTCAATACGTACCAGGGGATTTAAACGGTAAAATTGTACCAGGTTACTTGGAAGAGCTTAACGAAGGTTCAAGTAAAACAGAAACCTTTGTGGCTATTCGTGCACACATTGATAACTGGCGCTGGGCGGGGGTACCTTTTTACCTTCGTACTGGTAAGCGTATGGCTAAACGTTGTGCAGAAATTGTGGTTGAGTACAAAAAAGTATCGCACAATATTTATGAAGAGAACGTGGGTAATATTGAGCCAAACCGCCTTGTTATTCGTTTGCAGCCGGAAGAGACGATTCAATTAACGCTTATGTCTAAGCGCCTTGATAATCTTGAAATGCAATTAGAGCCGGTAACGATGAATATTGAGCTTTCTCAAGCATACAGCAATGGTTTCCATTCTGATGCGTACAAACGCTTAATGCTTGATGCTGCAGCTAATAACCCATCGTTATTTATACACCGTGACGAAGTTCGTCAAGCGTGGAAATGGATAGATCCAATTATTGAGCGCTGGCAAACCAAAGGCAAACCTGCACTTTACCGTGCTGGTAGCTGGGGACCGGATGATGCTGATGAATTATTAGCTGAAAACAACCACGTGTGGTTTAACACAGGCGATAAGGCGTAAGGTATGGCAACACTTGTTGAAAAATTTTTTGACTCAAAAGATGAGTTAACCGCTGAGCTATCACACACGCTTGAGCAATCTTTACGTGATGGCATAAAAAGTGATGGCCGTGCTGTGCTAATGGTATCGGGCGGTTCGTCTCCGGCGCCGGCGTACAAGCACTTATCAACGCTTGATTTAGATTGGCAAAATGTAGATGTTGCCATGGTTGATGAGCGCTGGGTTGAGCCAAGCCACGAAAAAAGTAACGAAGCGTTTATAAAAAGCACCTTGTTACAAAATTATGGCAGTGCCGCTAATTTTATTACCATGAAAAACGATGCAGCAACGGCCGAGCAGGGCGCACAAGTATGTGAAGCCGCTTATAGCGCTTTAAAAGCACCGTATGATGTAACAATTTTAGGCATGGGCCCAGATGGCCATACAGCCTCTTTGTTCCCACATGCGCAGGGTCTTGAGCATGGTTTAACAACACAGCAAACTGTGTGCGCTATTAATGCAATAGAAAGTGACGTGACAGGCAGCATTACAGAGCGCATGACACTGACTTTAAATGCAATAGCAAACTCTAAAGTGGTTAAACTCCTGATCAGTGGTGAAGAAAAGCTAGCGGTATACAAGCAAGCTAAAGCGGGTGGTGATGTAAACGATATGCCACTTCGCGCTGTGCTAAACCACCCAAGCATAAATATTGAAGTGTATTGGGCGCCTTAATTTAGCCGCTCATTTACAGTTTAAAAAGGCAGCTTAATTAAGCTGCCTTTTTATTTGGCTAAATAACATGCTAAATCTATTCGAAAAATACCGTCAAACTGTTAACCAATGTTAATGGTTTTTATAGCGCTGTATTAAAATCACCCGTTATTTGTACTGTTTTTGAGCGTATTGGTTACGTTTTTATTGTCTGTTTTTTAGCAACGCCCAGATTTAGTTAAACTTTATTTTTTCATGACGGTTGTCATAAAACTTTCCCTTCCTTTTTTCGTTCAAAAGCATTAGCCTAAAGGCATTAACAATGAAACATATATATTAAAAATAAACGGAGCAGTAACATGGCGGAGCAACAAGTACAGCCTTTACACAACGAAAAGCATGCCAACACTAAAATTCAAAACGGCATCAACGTTGAATTTATGAAAACTCAACATTTAGTGCCAGTAGTTGCACATGAGTTTGCACGCGTAGCAAATGAATTCCCAATGTCTTTTGTTAAAAACAACGAAAGCGGTACTTTCCAAGCAGTTGCAATGTTTGGCCTAGAGCCAGGCGAAAACCTGTTTGTAGAAGATGGTAAATGGACAGCAGCTTTTGCGCCTATGGCATCAACGCGTTACCCATTAGGTCTAGTAAAGCACCCTGAGCAAGATCAGTACGGTATTGTGATTGACGAAGCAAGCTCGCTTGTAGGTGAAGAAGAAGGCAACGCATTATTTGAAAACGGTGAAGAAACAGACTACTTAAAGCGTCGTAAAGAGTCTTTAGTGTCTTTCATTGAGTTTTCTCAAGTAACAGAAGCATTCACTAAATACTTAGCTGATAAAGAGCTACTAGTAGCGCAAACGCTAACAGTAGACATTAAAGGCGAGAAAAAAGACATCAACGGTATTTACCTTATCGATGAGAAAAAACTTAACTCGCTTAGCGATGAAGAATTTTTAGAGCTTCGTAAGCGCGGTTACTTAGCACCTATTTATTCGTTCTTAACATCTACTCACCAAGTAGCACGTTTAGCACGTTTAAAAGCTAAGCAAGACGCGTAATTACATACACGTTTAGTAAAAAGCGCCTGATGGCGCTTTTTTTGTGCCATTAAACTTACTCTATGCCAATTGGGTTAAAAAGTAGGGGTGATGAAGGGAAATAACACCCTCGTATTTCGCTTTGTTATTAGGCTGTTTATTAGCTGCTTAAATAAAGTGCTAACTTAATGCCGTTGATATTAGTTGAAAAAATACGTGTAACCATTCAAAGTAAATTCAATACTAAATTTAAAAAAGAGCGCACTATGAAAAAAAAATTCTTATTGTCAGTTTTAGCCAGCGGCTGCTTAACACTAAGCACGCAAGCATTAAGTGAACAAGCCCCGTTTGCTATAGCGATTCATGGTGGAGCAGGCACAATTGAAAAAGCAAAATTTACCCCAGAGCAAGAAAAAGCCTACCGAGCAAAACTAGCCGAAGCTGTTGAAGCGGGTTACACCGTACTTGAAAAGGGCGGCGAAAGTTTAGATGCAATCACCACTGCTATTGAAGTATTAGAGCAGTCGCCTTACTTTAATGCTGGGCGTGGTGCAGTGTACACCTATGATGGCAGCCATGAACTTGATGCCTCAATAATGGATGGGCGAAACCGTCAAGCGGGTGCGGTCGCTGGCGTAAAGCACATAGAAAGCCCAATTCAATTAGCCCGCTTAGTAATGGATAACTCAGTACACGTAATGCTTAGTGGTCAAGGCGCTGAAGAATTTGCAAAAGAGCAGGGCGTTGCGCTGATAGAAAATAATATATTTGATACTAAGCACCGTTATGAAGCACTTATAAAAGCAAAGCAAAAATTAGAAAAAGAAAAAGCAACCAGCAAAGACTACCAAGCTGCGCATAAAGCCCTGCCTACAAATTATAAAATGGGCACCGTAGGCGCAGTGGCACTTGATAAAAACGGCAATTTAGCCGCAGGTACATCTACAGGTGGCATGACCGCAAAACGCTTTGGCCGCATTGGCGATTCCCCTGTGATTGGCGCGGGTACATTTGCTGAAAACGATTCGTGTGCGGTGTCGGCCACCGGTCACGGCGAGTATTTTATTCGCTACAGTGTTGCCAGTGATATTTGTGCACGCGTTAAATATCAAAATAGAACCATTGAACAAGCTGGGGATGAGGTTATTAACCAAGTACTTGCGCCTACAGGTGGTACAGGTGGGGTTATTATTGTAGATGCTAAAGGTCATATTAGTATGCCATTTAATACCTCGGGCATGTACCGAGCAAGCAAATCGAACACGCAATCAACCTTTGTGGGCATTTTTAAAAACCAATAGCATGATATATAAGCCTTATAGGGATTGTAGGATTAACGCTGCGTGTTTATTTTGATACTATTAGCCCTCATTTATTAAATTTATAAGGTGTGCGGGTGGTAAACCTAGGTCAGTTGTTTGGCGAGCTTAAAACGTGCTTAAAAAAAGATCAGTTTATATTTAAAAAACGCTTACATGGCGTAAAAAAAATACAAGACGAGACTAAGCAGGCCAATGCCCTTGAAAAAATAGCGGCTGATATTACCCGCAGCCAGCAGCTACGTGAAAAACGTTTAGCTGAGCTGCCCGCTGTAACGTACCCTGAGCAATTACCGGTAAGTCAAAAAAAGGACGTCATTAAAGACGCCATTGCGAATAATCAAGTGGTGATTATTGCCGGTGAAACAGGCTCAGGTAAAACCACGCAAATACCAAAAATGTGTTTAGAGCTTGGCCGTGGGGTTGATGGCTTTATTGGCCATACCCAGCCAAGACGTTTAGCCGCGCGCAGTGTAGCTAACCGAATTGCTGAGGAAATGAAATGTGAGCTTGGCCAACAAATCGGTTTTAAAATACGTTTTAGTGATCAGGTTTCTAATAATACGTATGTAAAACTGATGACCGACGGTATTTTGCTCGCCGAAATACAACAAGACCGCTTTTTAAATCAGTACGACACCATCATTATTGATGAAGCCCATGAGCGCAGCTTAAATATCGATTTTATTTTAGGGTATTTAAAAAACTTACTGCCAAAGCGCCCCGACTTAAAAGTTATTATTACCTCGGCGACCATTGATCCTGAACGTTTTTCAAAGCACTTTGATGATGCGCCAATTATTGAAGTGTCGGGACGTACATTCCCCGTTGAGGTGCGCTATAACCCTATAAGCGATATAAATAAAGACGCTATGGAAGCCGAAGGCGACCAACTGCAAGGTATTTTTGATGCGGTAGATGAGCTGTGCGCTGAAGGGCCCGGGGACATTCTCATATTTTTAAATGGCGAGCGCGAAATACGCGATACTGCAGAGGCGCTCTCTAAACGTAATTTAAAACACACCGACGTATTACCACTTTATTCGCGCTTATCTAACGCAGAGCAAAACCGTATATTTGCACCGCATTCGCGCCGCCATATTATTTTATCAACCAACGTGGCCGAAACCTCATTAACGGTGCCGGGTATTCGCTATGTAATAGACCCAGGTACAGCGCGTATTAGCCGTTACAGCTATCGTACTAAAGTACAGCGTTTACCTATTGAGCCTATTTCTCAGGCAAGTGCGAACCAACGTATGGGACGTTGCGGCCGTGTTGAAGCGGGTATTTGTATTCGTTTATACTCGCAAGATGACTTTATATCTCGCCCTGAATTTACAGACCCAGAAATACTGCGCACTAATTTAGCCTCTGTTATTTTGCAAATGTTGGCATTAGGGCTTGGCGATATGAGCGAGTTTCCGTTTGTACAAGCGCCAGATAGTCGCAATATTAACGATGGCTTAACCCTACTTGAAGAACTTCAGGCGATTAAGCCGAGTAAAAAGCGCCATCAAACGAGTTTAACGCAATCAGGGCGTGAGCTTAGCCGCTTACCGGTCGACCCGCGCTTAGCTAAAATGGTGTTGACGGCTAATAAGCTCGGTGCACTACGAGAAGTTATTATTATTGTCGCAGCGCTATCGATTCAAGACCCCCGAGAGCGCCCGCAAGAAAAACGCGCCGCAGCGAACGAAAAACACAGCCGCTTTGATGACCCTGACTCGGATTTTATTGCCTTTTTAAATCTTTGGAATTACCTAGAAGAGCAGCAAAGTGAGCTGACAAATAGCCAGTTTAGAAAGTTGTGCCAAAAAGACTTTTTAGCTTATATGCGTATTCGTGAGTGGCAAGACATTGTTTATCAAATAAGCACTGTGTGCAACGAAATGAAAATTAAAGCCACCACGCAAGTGGCTGACTCTGAGCTAATACACAAAGCGCTACTGAGCGGCATATTAAGTCACATAGGCTTTAAAGACGAAAAGCAAATATATAAAGGTGCTCGTAATAGCCAGTTTAATATTTTTCCGGGTTCTGGATTATTTAAAAAGAGCCCCAAATGGATTATGTCGGCAGAGCTGGTAGAAACCAGTAAACTATACGCACGTATTAATGCCAAAATAGATATTAATTGGGTAGAGCCCCTTGCACAGCATTTAGTAAAACGAAGCTATTCTGAGCCGCATTGGGAGAAAAAACCAGGCGCTGTTATCGCGTTCGAGCAACAAACCTTGTACGGCTTATTGGTGGTTAATAAACGCCGCTGTGTGTATAGCAATATAGACCCTAAAGTTAGCCGTGAGCTGTTTGTACGCACCGCCCTTGTAGAGCAAGAGCTTGGCTTAAATGAGCAATTTTTAGCGTACAACCGCGAGCTAATAGAAGATATTCAGGTACTTGAGCATAAATCGCGACGTCGCGATATTTTGGTGGATGAGCAAACGTTATTTGAATTTTACGATAAAAAAATACCTAAAGAAATCAACAACCGTGCAGCCTTTATAAAGTGGTATAAAACCCAAAAGCAAAAAGACAAACGCTACCTATACATGACCCGTGAAGAGCTTATGCAACACGGTGCAAGTAATATTACTGAGTTTGATTACCCTGATACATGGCAGCAAGATAATATTATTTTGCCGCTGAGCTATCATTTTGATCCAGGACAAGCTGTTGATGGGGTGGCTGTACAAATACCGGTAGCACTTTTAAACCAAGTGCAAGAAACTGGGTTTGATTGGCACATACCTGCCTTTAGGCATGAGCTAATAAGTGGTTTAATTAAATCGTTACCTAAGTCGTTACGTCGAAACTTTGTACCAGCTCCCAATTACGCTGATGCTGTACTGGCTGCCATTGAGCCTATGCAAGGCAGCTTACTTGATGCACTTACTACACGCTTACTAAGAATGACAGGCGTAAAAGTAGATATAGAAGCGTGGGATTTAAACGCACTGGCGCCTCATTTAAGATTGCAGTATGAGGTGCGTGATGAGCACGATAAATTGCTTGCACGCGGACTAGATTTAGCAAAACTAAAAACACAGCTGCAAGGCAAAGTAACCGATACGCTATCAAAGGTGGCCGATAAAGGCATTGAAAAAGCCGATTTAACACAATGGGACTTTGGCGCTTTGCCTGCCTCGTACGTTAAAAAGCAAGGCCAATACGAAATAAAAGCTTACCCAGCGCTGGTAGATAAAAAATCCACAGCGGCAATTGAGCTCTTTGATAGTGAAGAAAAAGCCCAGCAAGCGCATCAGCAAGGTTTACGGCGTTTAGTATTATTAAATGTGCCGTCGCCAATAAAGTACCTTCAGCAAAACTTGCCTAATAAAGCCAAACTGGGCTTGTACTTTAATCCGTTTGGGAAAATTGCAGATTTAATTGATGATTGTATTGCCGCCGGCGTAGACAGCTTATTAATAAAGCATGGCGATATACGCGATGAAAACGGTTTTGATAAAGTTAAAGAGCAAATTAGGGGCGAACTAGGCGATGCTGTGGTCGAAATTGCCACACTGGTTGAACAAGTTTTAAGCATTGCTCATGCGTTACATAAAAAAATGAAAGGGCGTGTCGATTTAACTATGATAACTGCCCATGGCGATATAAAATCGCAGCTTGAGTCACTTATCTTCAAAGGGTTTGTGAGCGCTCACGGTGCGAATAAAATGCCCGACCTAATTCGTTATTTAAAAGCGATTCAAAAACGTTTAGAAAAACTGCCTGTTGATCCTAACCGCGATAGATTGTGCGTTTTAGAACTTGAAAAAGTAGCGCAAGAGTACAAAAAGCTCGTAAATAAAATTCCAAAAGGCTTGCCTATTCCGCAACAGGTAAACGCTATTTTTTGGATGCAGCAGGAGCTTAGGGTGTCACTGTTTGCGCAAACCTTAGGTACCCCATATCCTATTTCTGCAAAACGCGTTATGAATGCGATAAAAGAGATAGAATAAAACTTGCATTTTCTATTAAGCTTAGTACCTTAATAGAAGGATTTATTTTTGGTTGAGAAGGAAGCGACATACCTATGTCCTCATCGGTTGAACATAAGATTAAGCGATTGTTAGTTGTAGATGACGAGTATTTCAATTATGAAATGCTTAAATCTGCCCTGACCTCAAAATTTGATGTTAGTTATGCTGACTCGGGTAAAAGCTGTTTGGCGTCTGCCATTGCTAACCCGCCGGATATTATTTTGCTTGATGTATGTATGCCTGGCCTCGATGGGTATGATACATGTCGGATGCTTAAGCACACGCCTGAAACTAAAAATATACCTGTTGTTATGGTTTCGGGCTTAGAGTCGCCCTCGGAAAAGCAAGCTGGCTTTGATGCAGGGTGTGATGCCTATGTAGTAAAACCGTTTTCGATGGGTACTTTATTTGAGCAAATAAACACGGTTGTTTAAAGGTGATGCATGTTTACTGAAGATAAGCGCAATTTTAGACGTATGCAGGTTAATACTCCTGCGCAATTAACAACAATAGAGCCTGTTGCTGGGCTTAATTATACCGCAGAATGTGTTGATTTAAGTGCCACTGGGTTATCACTACATTTAGATGACTTGCTTGAGCTCGATACTTTGCTACAGGTTAATATAGAGTCGACTCACCCAAGTATTGCCTCTTTAAATGCAACGGCTAAAGTTATACGTGCTAGCAAAGAAGACGATGGCACCATTACCGCAGGATTAGAAATAGTTCAGTTTAATTAAATTGAATAAACACCTAGCGGCTGGCTTTTGCTATTGCAGGTGTTAAATAACGTTCGATTTTATTACCTACGTCCTTGTAGGTAATAACAATAATTTTTAGTAAACCTTACAAATCAAGCCTTTTAAATAAAAGCCTTCAGGGTAACTGCCAGCAATAGGGTGATCGGCCGCTTGATTTAAACGCTCCATAATCAATAGCTCTTTACCTGCATCTAGCGCAGCGTCTGCTACCACTTTTTGAAACAAGTTTTGTTCCATTAATCCAGAGCACGAGAAGGTAAGTAATGTACCGCCTGGTTTTAATATTTGCATAGCAATCATGTTTATATCTTTATAACCACGACACGCACCGGTTAACTGCGCTTTGTTGTCTGCAAATTTTGGAGGGTCCATCACAATAGTATCAAACTGTTTGCCTTCCTCACGGTATTGGCGTAATAGCTTAAACACATCTTGTTTTACAAAATCGACTTTATTTAAATCTAAGTTATTGTGCTCTACGTTACGCTTAGCGGTATCCAGTGCTGGTTGTGATACATCAACATTAGTGACGTGTTTACAGCCACCACGTAGTGCGTAAAGTGAGAAAGTACCTGTGTAGCTAAAGCAATTTAATACGGTTTTATCTTTTGAAAAGCGCTCAAGTGCTGCGCGGCTATCACGTTGATCCAGGTAAAAGCCTGTTTTATGACCTTCTAAAATGTCTACTTCAAGCTTTAAGCCATTTTCTTCAATAACCACAGGCTCTGAAGGTTCGTTGCCCCACAGTACACCTTTAAAAGGTTCTAAGCCTTCTTTGGTGCGCACGTCTACATCTGAGCGCTCATAAATATTCGCACCAGGAAAAATAGCCATTAACGCGCCTACAATTTCACCTTTATGGCGCTCAGCGCCGGCACTTAGTAATTGGCAAACTAAGGTGTTATCAAACTTATCAATGGTTACACCTGGCAAGTAGTCAGACTCAGCAGCACACAACCTAAAGCCAGTTAAACCGCCTTCGGCTATTGCATGCTCGCGGGCATGTAAAGCACGGCGTAAGCGACGCTCAAAAAAGTGTTGGTCTATTACTTCTTTTTCATCAAAGCTCCACACACGCGCTCTTATTTGTGAGTGAGGGCTATAAGCAGCGGTGGCTAAAAATTTACCTTCGCTGTCGTGAATGGTAACCGTATCACCTAGGCCTGGTTTACCTTTAATTTTTTTGATGGCTTTTGAAAATAACCAAGGGTGTTTTCTTTTTAATGATTTTTCGCGACCAGCTTGTAGGTAAACGGCAGATGACATAAGGCTTCTCAGTTGAAATAAATAAGCGCTGTATTTTAGTCAAGCATAGGGCAACATACAATGAATGTTTTGCAAGGGAGGTGTAAAGCACGTTAAAGTACGGATAATTCTCATATAAATTAGTTTTTTGGAACATCACTGTGGCCAACACTGCTTTAAGCCCTGAGTTACAACAGCTTGATTCTCAATGTCGCTCATTTATTACTTCGTTAATACATGCCGATGTAGCACACGACATAACGCATATTGAACGCGTAGTGCGTGTTGCCATTCAATTATGTCACGCCGAGCAAGCCAATATGAATATTGTTTTGCCAGCGGCGTGGATGCACGATTGTGTTGCGGTGGCGAAAAACCACCCTGATAGAGCAAAAGCATCTACTATGGCGGCAGATAAAGCCATTGCGTTTTTAAAATCAATTAACTACGACGCATGTTTGTTTGATGATATTCATCATGCTATCGCTGCCCATAGCTTTAGCGCCAATATAGCGGTTAAAACTGTAGAAGCGCAAATCGTGCAAGATGCCGATAGAATGGACGCACTCGGTGCAATAGGCGTTAGCCGTTGTATGAAAGTAGGGGGCTCTATTAGCCGCTTACTGTATAACCCTGATGACCCATTTTGTGTTAACCGCGAAGCAGATGATAAAACCTATACCCTTGATCATTTTTTTATTAAATTGCTTCATATTGCTAAGAGCATGAATACGCCCTCAGCTAAAGCCGAGGCAGAGCGACGCACAGAGTATATGTATGCGTTTTTAGAGCAGCTAAAATCAGAAATTGGTCAATAATATGAGCGCGCCTTTATTATCGGGCATTGATCATTGCCACCTTAATGTTGAAAACATCCAAGAAGCGCTAAAGTGGTACAAGCAGGTACTAGGCTTTAGCGTAGTTGAAGAGCTTGCCTTTTGGGATGAAAATGGCAAGGGGCCACTCACACTTGAAGATAGCGCAAAAACAACGCGTTTAGCGTTATTTGAAGGACAAGGGCGAAGCAAAGGTATTGCGTTTGCAGCAACCGGTGCACAGTTTATTGGTTGGGTTGATTATTTAAATGGCTTAAACATAAAAACTGTACTGGCCGATCACAGTGTAACGTTTTCGCTTTATTTTAAAGATAACAGTGGAAATAGCCACGAAATAACCTCTCATGACTACCCGCACATAAAAGCGGTATATGGTGATGTAAAACAAGGCTCACGCACGCGCAATACTTAGTGTTGCTCTTGGTGAGCGCTTTTAATTGCGATTATAGCATCTAGCTTATTTACAAATAAATTGATGAGGTGGGGGTCAAAGTGTTTACCCGCTTGTGCTTGCATATTCTCAAGCGCCTCTTCTACACCCCAAGCCTCTTTATACGGGCGTTTTGAGGTAAGGGCATCAAATACATCTGCAATAGCCACAATACGTCCTTCAACCGATATTTGTTCGCCTTTTAAACCATTAGGGTAGCCACTGCCATCCCACTTTTCGTGGTGCTCTATAGCCAGTTTATGGGCAAGTTGTAATAGCGGTGATGAGGAATTTGCTAAAATTTGTGCGCCAATAGCCGCATGCTGTTTCATGTGGTCAAATTCGTCAGGGGTTAATCGCCCAGGCTTTAATAAAATAGCATCCGGAATACCTATTTTACCTACATCGTGCATGGGGGCTGCTTGGCGAAGTAGCTCTGCTTGTTGCTCACCCATGCCAAATTCTAATGCTAATAATTTACTGTATTGGCTCATCCTAGCAATGTGCTCGCCAGTGTCTGTGTCTTTGTACTCTGCAGCGCGGCCTAACCGATGTACTAAATCAACATGGGCTTGCTTTAATTGCTCGGCTTGTACGAGCGATAAATGCGTTTTAACACGTGCGCGCACAATCGCGGGGCTAATAGGTTTAGTAATGTAATCAACAGCGCCAAGTTCAAAGCCTTTAAACTCATCGCTTTCATCACCCAAAGCCGTTACAAAAATAATTGGGATATGCGAAAGCGCGGGTGTGCTTTTAAGTATTTCGCAGACCTCAAAGCCATTCATATCGGGCATCATGATATCGAGTAATATAAGTTTAGGCTGTTCTTTTTCCAGTAGCGCAAGTGCTGCAGCGCCCGATTTAGCAAAAGACATACGGTATTGATTACCTAATACTTCTCGCATGACTTTTAAGTTAGCAGGTTCATCGTCAACGATTAATATACGAGGTTTGTCGTTGCTAAAATCCATTCAATATTCTCATTCTTGGGTAAACTCTTTAATTAGACCGTCTAGCACGTGTTGCGCCTGATCAAAGTCAAATTCATCAAATGCGTTTACAACCTCATTTATTTGAGTTTGTAAGTGTGCAGGGGCGTTATTTTCAAGCTGCGCAAGCAAATCATCGTTGAGCTCGGCGCTTTGCGCTTCATGGTGCAGCGTTTCACACAGTGACTTTAATTCAGCCGCGCTTAGCGTGTTTTTTTGCTCAGTATTTTCACTCTCAGCAGGCGTTATTTGTGCGCATTCATCGCCTGATATTAATTGCGTTATTGTCTCTAACTCGTCTTTTATTTGTGTTACTAACGCTTTAGATTGCTCAGAAGTTTGCTCGCGCTCTAAATTGGCTAATAAAGTCATTAATGTTGTTAGGCCTAAATTACCAGCGACCCCTTTAAGGGTATGTATCAGGCTATTGGCGTTTTTAATCTCAGATAACTTACTGTTAAATAAAATATCAAATCGTTTATTGCTGTCATTTATAAATTTGGCAATTTCGGTTAACTGCTTGCATTTATTACCCCAAAGCATCACACCTTTTTCAAAGTCGATGTGTTTAGCTTCAGGGTCTGATTGGCTAATAACCATATCTTTAGCAATACCTAAGCCAAGCACCTGAGCAATTTCTTGGTTAAGCTGATTTATATCTATCGGCTTATTAGCAAAGCCGTTCATGCCAGCACGTTTAGCTGTGAGTTTATCTTGTTGTAGGACGCTTGCCGTTAACGCAATAATGGGGGTAAATTTAAGCTGCCTTTGCTTTTCTATGGCTCTAATTTTTGTGGTTGCTTCTATGCCATCACACTCAGGCATATGAATATCCATTAAGATGACATCAAAATCTTGTTTCTCGAATATTGCAATAGCCTCTAAACCGTTGCTTGCTTTGCTTACCAAATGTTGATCTTTAGAAAGTAATAACGAAAGCAGCTCGGTGTTTTGCTCAATATCATCCACCACAAGTACCCTTAGCGATGGTAATTGAGTGTGCAGGCCATCGAAATGGTCTATTTTTTCTGCATCGCCTTGTTTAAGCGGTAAAGAGAAGTAAAAGCAGCTACCTTTGTTTTCTTCACTGACTAGGTTTATAGTGCCGCCCATTAGCTCTACTAATTGTTTACTAATGGTTGTTCCAAGGCCTGTACCGCCAAAGCGACGAGTAGTGGTGCCATCGGCCTGAACAAACGGCTGAAATATAGCTTTAACACGGTCTTTGGCAATACCTATGCCGGTATCTTGCACTTCAAAAAAGAGCTGATCAGTTTGCGTAGTACTTACAGTTAGCTCAACCGAACCTTGCTCGGTAAATTTAATGGCGTTACCGATGAGGTTAGTTAAAATTTGCCTTAACCTATCTGGGTCGCCATAGTAAGTTGTGGCAACAGAATCTTTAATGTTCAACTTTAAACGCAAGTCTTTCTTTTTTGCTTCAAGCCAAAATGTCGAAATAATGCTATCGAGTACTTGTTTTAAACTAAAGTGAACGGGTTCAATAGTTAGCTTTCCGCGCTCAAGTTTTGCGGTATCAAGCACTTCGTTAAGTAACCTTAATAATGAACGCGCCGCATTATTAACTGTAACCAAGTGCTTTTGCTGTTCTTGGTTTAGCGGAGTGTCCATCAGTAGGTCGCTAAAACCGATAATAGAATTCATCGGCGTGCGGATCTCATGGCTCATATTAGCCATAAAAGATTGCTTAGCGTGCGCTGCTTCTTCAGCTTGCAATTTTGCCTGCTCAAGTTTGTCTTCGTATTCTTTTTGTTCTGTAATATCAACCAATACCCCATCTATCCACTGCGGGTTATTATCTTTATCACAGGTAATACTGCCTTTATCTAATACCCAGGCAACTTTGCCGTTACGGTGGCGAATACGATACTCTACCGAGTACTTTAAACTTGAGGTCATGGCTTGCGCTACGGCTTCGTTTACCGTTGGCTGATCTGTTTTTAAAATAAGGTCGTTAAGTTCAATGCAGCTTTCTGTGAACTCTTCTGGCGTGTACCCTGTTAGCTCAGCCACTGTTGGGCTGATAAATAACATGCTCCAGTTTTCGTCGTACTTACAGCGAAAAGCAGCGCCAGGCATATTATCCATTAAAGAGCGGTACTTTTGCTCTTTTTCAATAAGACTTTGCTGCATAGCGCGTTGTTCGGTTAAATCGGTGATAAAGCCAACATATAACGGCATATGGCCTGGCTGATTAACTTCCCCTATACCTAAGCGAATAGGAAAAAGGTGGCCATCTTTGTGTTTGGCAGACACATCCCTATTTATACCAATTACTTTTCCTAGATCTACATTTTTGGCGTGAGACAAATAGCCATCATGGTGGCGAGCGATTTCATCGGCCATCAGCATTTTTACATTATGACCTTGGACTTCGTTTTCTCGCCAACCAAAAATTTTGCTGGCAGCTTCGTTAAAGCTCAAAATAATGCCGGTGTGATCTATAGTCACAATGCCATCAATAGCAGTGCCTAAAATAGCATTTAGTCGAGATTCATCCGCCGATTTTTCCTCAAGCAGTAAGCGGTATCTAACCATGCCATTTATAACTGCAATGACACAGGTTATAGCAACGGTCGCGGTAGCTACGGCAATAGCCACAAAAGCAAGCTCAGTGGTTGACTCTTGATAATCGGGTAAAAGCGGAGAGGTTGCAACAAAGCGGGTAGCGGCCATACCCATATAGTGCATGCCTGCCACCGCTGAGCCTAAAATAACAGCGGTAATGGCGCGCGCTTGCAGTTGTGATAAATTAGGTAGCAAACGCGTTAAATGATAACGCGTAAAAAGTGCTATAAACGATAAACCAACAGCGACCACAATTGATAAAGCAAATATGATTGCATCGTAACGTAGTAACGGGGCCAGCTCCATTGCTGCCATACCGCTGTAGTGCATTGTACCAATGCCTGAGCCTAGTAAAATAGAGCAAATAATAAGGTTTTTATATGACCCTTGCGATTTTACTAAAATCGAAAAAGCATACTGACATGAAATAAACGCCGGTAAAAAAGACAACATGGTAATGAGTGGATCATAGCTAATGTTTGTGCATAACGAAAAGGCCAGCATACCTATAAAATGCATGCTCCAAATACCGGCCGATAAAACCGTGGCACCGGTTACATTAGCTAAGCGTTTATAGCTTTCGAATTGCGTTTGCTTTGCTACATCAACCAACCAGATCGTAAAAAAGGCAGCAAAAATAGCGGTAATGACCGATAAACTAACCAGTATAGGGTTATATGCACCGTTGATAATGAGGCGCGGATCGTGGTCGGTTATAAAAAATGCAGACAGCATAGTGGCTCAAATTAGTATCTTTATTGAACTAGTTTAATAGATTTATTTTATAAATAAACTGTTAATCTAATAATTTATATTATAAATCAGCGAGGTTACTTTTTAGCATTAAAGTATTAACATGCGTAGCGTACTTTATTAATAAGACGTGATTTTGCGTAAATAAAAATAATAATAAACACTGAGCCCATTTATTTATCGCAAAATAACTGCATTGATTAAATAAGGCTTTATAATACGCTTTTATTTATATTTAGAGCATACACCTTGTTTGAGTATCAGCTAAAACGCAGTGCAAGGCGTAAAACAGTGGCAATAAAAGTTAGCCAAAAATTAGTTACTGTTTATGCGCCTACACACGTGCCAAAACTACAAATAGAACAATGGCTGTTTAGTAAAAAAGAGTGGGTAACTGCGCAATTGCATAAACAACTTAACGCCATTGATACTCAACAACACCCGTTTAAAAACCAGCAAATAATGGTTTTTGCTAAGCCATATACCATTACTTTTGCAAAAGGGACACGCTCGCATGTTCAGCAATCCGATAGCGTATTTACTATTTATACTTCTAATCGAGTAAAAAAACAGCCTGAAAAACGCAAGCAGTTACTTTGCCTTGCCCTTGAAGAAATGCTAACAAACTACATTGAAATGCGTTTAGCTTATTATTGCCAACAGATGTCAGAAGCATTACCGACTAAATTGACGATTGGAAGTTATAAACGTAAGTGGGGGAGTTGTAATTCTCGGCGAGAGCTAACCTTTAGCCTTAACCTTGTTGGGGCGCCTCATCATATAATTGATTATGTTATTGTGCACGAATTGGCTCATTTAAAGTATTTGAACCACAGCAGCGCTTTTTGGAAGCGCGTAGCTAATTTTTATCCCGATTATAAATCTGCATCAGCATGGCTTAAAAACCACGGGGCAACATTACAGTGGGTATTTGATAATTAGTCTAAAAATGAAGTTTTAAATAGTAATGAAAAAGATATAGAAAAGGATACTGAAGATAAGAAGTGGTGGAGGGAGCTGGATTCGAACCAGCGAAGGCTGAGCCGTCAGATTTACAGTCTGATCCCTTTGGCCGCTCGGGAACCCCTCCACACTATTTTGTTACATTTGGCCCCACTTAACTTAGCGGTAAGAAAAGTGGTGGAGGGAGCTGGATTCGAACCAGCGAAGGCTGAGCCGTCAGATTTACAGTCTGATCCCTTTGGCCGCTCGGGAACCCCTCCAATGCAACGGCGCTGATAATAGCAAACTGCGTATTTAAGTAAAGAAAAAAGCTAAAGAAATTTGAAATAAAGCCGATAAATATCTACCAGTTATCATAATCGGCTAAAGACTATGCAAATCGATGATTTGTTAATCACAGAGAGTCAACTAAAGACCAGGCTAAATAAAAGTGTGCATGAAAATCGCAGAGGCGAATTCTCACTTTTATTAGCGATGCTATCGCACGATGCGCTGGATTTTAGTCAATTTCACTTGCCAAAAAGTGAAACGCATAGTGCTTATGTAGACGAAGAACAGTTAAGGGAGCGCTTTGGTGCTGGACCAAAGCAATTATTAGCTCCCGAAAAATTTGATATGACCATAGGGCAAGAGCACGCGTCGATGATTGTTCAACAAGGCGAGCAAGCAGGTATGAAAGCAATAAAATTAAGCCACTGCTTAAACCCTGAGCCACTAGCGATTAGAGATGACAAGTTACATATTCCTTTAACAGTAATCGATAATTGTGAACTATCAGTACGCAGGCGCTTAAATGACACGCACACCGCGCTTGCAAGCCCACAAATGGACGCCGCAGCATTTTATGACGATTTAACTAATGAGGCTATACATAAGCCATTGCTTGTTGCTAACGCATAAAAATAATTTAACACTTGTGCGTTTTAAAAGCCTAAAACACCTTCTATTTAATAACCGGTTATGCAATAAAATAGAACAATTCTTTTTTTGTTTAAAAAAAGCATCCACAAATTAAATGCAATTGCTATAATGGCTGCAAATGGTATGACTTGAGTGCCATTATCATTAAATCAAGGTAATTAGGAACGTAATGAAGAAAACATTCACGCTAAATCATGAGAAAATCAAATACCCTCGTATGGTTGATGCTGCAAAGCATGAAGTGAAAAAATATTTGAAAAGAGAGCGCAATAAAACGCTACCTGTTGAAGCTGATTACTGGGCGTTTGACTGTAAGTTTGGCACAAGTGCCGATGATGCCGAAGTCGTTCACGTAGCTGAAATTAACAACAAGATCAGCGAAATCGAAAAGCAGGCGCTTACTTCATTCTATGTTGAGATTTTAGCTAGACCTGCGCAGCGTGAATCGTTCGATCTAGATGATGATGAATAACCAATAGCAATATTGTAGAAAATGGACCTAGATGGTCCATTTTTTGTTTATGGCAGTTATTAACATGTTTAGTGGTATAGAGTAGCACTTAAATAAAAAGCTATTTTTATGCTAAGTGTTTAGCATTTTTTATACACTGTGACACTTTTTATATTTTTTACCGCTTGCACATGGGCAGAGGTCGTTTCTGGCAACTTTTATATCGGCGACCGGATTAATAATACCCTCTAAATAACGCCATTCACCGTCCTCTTTTATAAAGTCTGATTTCTCATCCAACTCACAATATAAGTTTTGGTAAAAATAATACGCGTTAAAGGCAACATAACCTCGCTCATCACTTTGCTGCGTATCGCGCACAACTAATTTTACAAAGCGGCAGCTATTGGCAAAGTCAGCAATTTCATTTACTGGGTTTTGTGCTTGTTTTTCTTTGGCGTAAGTTTTAAATACATAAGATGCATTTTTTAATGCATAAGCACTAAAGCGCGAACGCATTAGTTGCTCAGGTGTTGCTGGGGTTTTTATATCAAGATGATAAGGCTGGCAACAGTCACCATAATTAAGCTGACTGTTGCATAAGCAAGCGCTAGTACTGGTTACACTCATAAAATACTAATTAACATAAATTAAAAATGTATTTTACCAAGCTTATTGAGTAAGTGATATTGCTGTAGTGCTGGTTTTTTTAGTAAAGCAAAATAGCTTAGCGCTTCTTTTGTCTAAATTAAGCGATAAATTAATAAGCTGCTGCTCACTTACTATATCTGTCCACGTGATTATGGCTGCAAAGTTACCATTATGAAGTGCTGAATTAAGCACATACTCTAAATTTACTAAATGCTTTTGTCTTATTACAAGCAGTTTGCTGGTATCTATAGAGCAGCTATCTAACAAGGCTTTACTAGGCACATGGTCGGGCGCAATCAGTAAGGTCCACGCGTTAGAGCTATTGTATTGGTGCAACACTTTTAGCATCTCAAACGTAGCAGAAATTTCATCTTCTACTTTTATTAAGTTTACCGACTCACTTTCATCATGTTGTTGGTAGCTTTTAACGGTTCTTACGGTAATTGGCTGTAGCATAGGTCTCACTCACTGGGTTTATATACAGTACATGTATACAGTAGTTTATACAGTTGTTGTGTGCAAGCGTTTTTTGTTATTTTTTATACAGTTAATGGTTTTAAAAAATAAATAATAAAATAACACTTTAAAAACAGTGGGTTATAATTTAAGCCGTGTAAGTGAAAGCTGAGGGTGTTTGCAGTACTGTATAAAGTGTAGCAGTGTTATACAGTACTTAAGGGATGGCTATACAGTTATTTTAGTGTGTTTTACAGTGCTTAGCTGTTAGCTATACAGTAGTTAGTCATTTTTTGGAATTAAGTGGGCAAACTGAATTTGGTGGATTTGCTCATACAAACTGGCTGCATAGCATTGAGCGTCTTTAAGACGTTTGGTGTCGATATATTTTCTTAAATCATCTAAAGCAGCGGTTGCCGGTTCATAGCCTTGGCTGCTGGCTAAACTTAACCATGCTGCTGCGTGAAATACGCTTTTTGGTACGCCTTGGCCTTTGACAAAAAATAACCCTAAATAAAACTGGGCGCGATGATTTCCGGCCATTGCGGCAAGGCGCATCCACTTAGCTGCCAACGGTGCTTGGTTATGCTTTAAATAATACAGGGCTTTGTTAAGTGTTGTTTGCTCACTTACATCACTCTTGTTTTCAGCGCTGTGGTTTGTAGGCTGTGTTACAAAATCTAAAATATTGTTTAATTGCTGCTCTAAGTCTTGTCCGCTAGGCTGAGTCTTATTCATATATTTTCTTTTTTATAGTTTCTACGCCAACAGTTTAGTATATCGCAAGGTAAAATGTCCTGTTTATACTTAATTTTATGGTAAAATCACGTCACTTTTTACTATCACAAGTCTATTATGCTCGAAGCTCTATTTAAACTCCGCGAAAATAACTCCAATGTGCGACGCGAAAGCATTGCTGGAATCACTACTTTCATTACTATGGTTTACATTGTATTTGTAAACCCTGCAATGCTTGCGGAAGCAGGCATGGATCAAGGTGCTGCATTTGTTGCTACCTGTATTGCGGCTGCTATTGGCTGTTTTATTATGGGATTGTGGGCTAATTACCCTTTAGCACTTGCGCCGGGCATGGGTTTAAACGCATTTTTTACTTACGGTGTTGTACTGGGCATGGGTTATAGCTGGCAAGCTGCATTAGGTGCGGTATTTATGTCTGGTTGTATATTTTTAATATTAAGTTTGTTTAAGGTCAGAGAGTGGATAATTAATGCTATTCCTTTGGTTTTAAAGCAGGCTATTGCCACTGGTATTGGTGCGTTTTTAGCGTTAATTGCGCTTAAAAATGCAGGCATTATTGTTTCAAGCCCAGCTACATTAGTACAGCTTGGCGATATTACTTCGGCAGGTCCTTTATTAGCTATTTTAAGCTTTTTTGTCATTGCTGCTTTGCTTTATCGTGATATAAAAAGCGGCGTACTTATTAGCATTTTGCTAGTAACGGGCATTGCGTTAAGCCTCGACTTAGTTGAGTACCACGGCGTAATGTCAATGCCACCGTCTATTTTACCTACCTTCATGCAACTTGATTTTGCAGCGGCCTTTGAGCTTTCTATGCTGAGTGTAATCTTTGCGTTTTTGTTTGTTGATTTATTTGATACATCAGGCACGTTAGTTGCGGTAACTCAAAAAGCAGGCTTAGCCGATGAAAAAGGCAATATGCCACGTTTAGGGCGTGCTTTAAGTGCCGATAGTACAGCTACTATTGCGGGTGCAATGTTAGGTACTTCTACCACTACTTCTTATATTGAGTCTGTAGCCGGTGTATCGGTTGGTGGGCGTACTGGCTTAACAGCTGTTGTTGTGGGTATATGCTTTTTACTAATGATGTTTTTTGCGCCGCTTGCGCAAATGGTGCCGGCTTATGCAACAGCGGGTGCTATTTTATACGTTGCGGTATTAATGCTGCAAAACCTTAAGTTTGTAAACTGGGATGACATGAGCGATGCAATTCCGGTAAGTGTGGTACTACTTATGACGCCGCTTACATTCTCTATTGCGCATGGTATTGCTCTTGGTTTTATATCGTACACTGCGGTTAAAGTACTGTGTGGTAAACGCGATCAGGTTAGTATTAGCGTGTGGATTTTAACAGCGTTATTTATTATCAAGTTTGCATTTCTATCGTAATAGTTAATACCCATTCTTTTAGTTAGAGTTTTAGCTTGAGGGTGGGTAAACATTTATTATTTAGTGGCTATCGCTCATTGCCACTGCATTGTTATACCTTGCGTATCTATGTTGTGGTAAATGAGCGTTTATAACGTAGTTAGCGCTAGGTAGTGCCTCAAAATACGTTAGTATTTACCCATTGGTAAAAGCTTAACAGATACAAAAAAGCCCATACATTATATATGGGCTTTCTTTTGGGTATTTAAAATTACCATTTCTTTTTAGGTGCAAATAGTACGTCTAAGTCATCTTGCTCTGCTTCTGCTTTTTTCTTCAAGGCAGTGGCATTTGATGCTTTTAGTTCGGTGCTTATTTCTTCTAAATAGGCTTCAACTTCTTGGCGTTTTGCGTTTACGTATTCATCAGAATAGGTAACGGCACTAAGTGTGGCATAGGCTTTTTCAAAATATTGCCTAGCAGAGCCCACCATGCTCGCTGAACGAGCAGATAAACCGCGTTTAATTTGGCTTTCTATGTTGATTCTAAGTTGTAACTTTTCTAGGCGCTTATCTTCTGCTGCAAATACTTGGCTATCTACACGGCCTTTACTGTGCTCAGAGCGCATAATAACTCTAAGCTTTTTTATGCCCTGAATTAACGAGACTAACTGCTTATCGTTACTTGGTAACGATAAATTGTCGCTGCTATTACCTTGTACTGCACCACTTAGCTTTTCTTTAGCTTCGTTCATTCTGCTTTTTAATGCTTTAGAATTTGGTGAATGGTTCACCATAGCGTTTAGTGCTTCGTAACATCTACGTTGTAAAACGCGTATAATGTTTTCAGAAAGCGGTATATTAGCGCTATTCATAAGTGCTTCTTCGGTTTCTTCAATTATCGCTTTTTGTTTTGTTAATTCTTTGCGACGTTCAATTTCTTGCTTTTCTTTATGCTGCTGTACAGCGCTTACCCACAGTGCAATCACTATTAGTGCCACTATAAGCACAATTATAATCGAAACGATCATGGCTTAATTCTCGGATTCATAATCTATTTTTTTATATTACATCAAATATATGCTTTGAGGGTAGCTTTGCGCTGATTAACTAAAAAATATGTTAAAAATTAGATATAAGAATAATGTATTATAAGTTGAACCTGAATAAACATCGCTATCTGCAGCGGGTTTATTATGCTAGCCTTAATGCTTAAATAATGAAAATATACGTGCTTACTTTGCCAAGTTTTAACTAAATTAAACTTGGTTTTGCTTAGTATTACCATCATATAAGCTTAATAATAACGTTAAAAACTGCAACCATGAAATTACAACAACTTAGATACATCGTAGAAGTTCAAAACCATAAGCTAAACGTATCAGCAACTGCTGAGAGTTTATTTACCTCACAGCCTGGTATATCTAAACAAGTGCGTATGCTTGAAGATGAGCTAGGTGTACAAATTTTTGGCCGCAGTGGTAAGCATTTAACGCATGTTACAGGTGCCGGCGAAGAAATAATTAACATTTCTCGCGAAATTTTATCTAAAGTCGAAGGTATAAAAGCGGTTGCTAATGAGCACACGCTGCCTGATCAGGGTAAACTAAATATAGCCACTACACACACGCAAGCTCGTTATGCTTTGCCAAGTGTTATTCAGGGCTTTATGAAAAAATACCCAGCTGTTTCGCTGCATATGCATCAAGGTACACCACAACAGATTTCTGATGCGGCAGCGCGCGGTGACGCAGACTTTGCCATTGCAACTGAAGCACTTCATTTATACTCAGATTTAGTTATGCTGCCTTGCTATCATTGGAACCGCAGCATTGTGGTGGCAAAAGATCATCCTCTAGCACAAAAGGCCGACAATTTAACCGTTGCTGATATAGCGCAGTATCCGCTTATTACGTATGTATTTGGGTTTACTGGGCGCTCTGAGCTTGATAAAGCATTTAACGCGCACGGCCTTGAGCCGCACATTGTGTTTACTGCAACCGATGCCGATGTAATTAAAACTTATGTAAGGTTAGGGCTAGGTGTAGGTGTAGTTGCCTCAATGGCCGTTGATCAATTAAGTGACACAGATTTAGTGTGTATTGATGCCAGCCATTTATTTGAAGCTAGTACAACTAAAATTGGCTTTAGAAAGGGCAGTTTTTTACGTACTTATATGTATGACTTTATTGAGCGTTTTGCCCCGCATTTAACTAAAGAGCGAGTAGAGCGAGCAAGCTTATTACGTAATCAAGAAGATGTTGATGCGTTATTTGCCGACATAGAACTGCCAGTAAAATAGTAAGACTTTAATTATATAAATACTAAAAAACCGCGTATTGCTAAAATACGCGGTTTTTTGTTTTTATACGCTTAACATTCAATAATGTTTACCGCTAATCCACCGCGTGCGGTTTCTTTATATTTGGTTTTCATGTCGTTACCGGTATCGAGCATGGTTTTAATCACTTTATCAAGCGACACCTTTTGCTCGCCACTGCCACGTATTGCTAGGCGAGAGGCATTAATTGCTTTAATGGCGCCCATGGCATTGCGTTCAATACACGGTACTTGTACCAATCCGCCTACAGGGTCGCAGGTTAGGCCTAAATTATGCTCCATGCCTATTTCGGCGGCGTTTTCAACATGTACTACATTACCACCAACAATTTCGGTGAGTGCGCCAGCTGCCATTGAACAGGCAACACCTACTTCACCTTGGCAGCCTACTTCTGCGCCCGAAATAGAGGCATTTTTTTTGTATAAAATACCAATCGCCGCTGCGGTTAATAAATAGCGTGTGGCTATCTCGCGGTCCACTTCTTTAATAAATGTGTGGTAGTACATTAAAACGGCCGGCAATATACCCGCAGCACCATTTGTTGGCGCCGTGACTACGCGCCCACCCGCGGCATTTTCTTCATTTACAGCTAAGGCAAATAAATCCACCCAATCCATTGCTCTGAGTGGGTCATTACTCACTTCTACATTTAGCTTTAAATACAAACTAGGTGCACGGCGTTTAACTTTTAAACCACCTGGTAAAATTCCCTCGGTGCGCATGCCACGTTCAATACAGGCTTTCATTACTTGCCAAATATTAAACAACTCGTCTTTAATATCGTCTTCTTTGCGCAGCGTTTTTTCGTTATGCATCATTAAAGTAGATACACTAAAGCCGGATTCTTTACACAGCTCTAGTAAATCTTTTGCACTTTCGAACGGGTAAGGAGCAGGGTTTTGTTCGCGTATATCAAGGGCTGCTTGTTTTTCGTTTTCAAATTCTTCATCGGTAACAATAAAGCCGCCGCCAATAGAGTAGTACACTTTGCTATATACTTTTTCGCCATTATTTGAGGCAATAATTTCCATGGCATTAGAGTGCTTAGGTAAGGTTTTACGACGATGAAAAACAATAGCCCCTTGCTTAGGAAAGTTCGCTTTATGGGTTTGGTTGAGGTATATCACTTGCTCTTTTTCAATGGTGGCAAGGATATCGTCAACTAAATCGGCATCTATTGTTTCTGGGTCGTAGCCGGCAAGCCCTAATATAACGGCTTTACCAGAGCCATGGCCTACGCCGGTTTGACCCAGTGAGCCATAAAGCTCTACCTTTATATCGGTAACAGAGGTTAAAAGTTGTTGCTCTTGTAGGTCATTAACAAATAAGCGCGAGGCACGCATTGGGCCAACGGTATGTGACGACGATGGGCCAATACCAATGCTAAACATATCAAATGCACTGATCATACTATGGGTCTCTACTTTATTTACTCAGCCCGAAAGCTGTTCTTTGAACGGTCGAGTATCATAACGTTAATTCTATATTATGTAACTATTTGGCCGTAAGTTTTACACTGGTAGGGCAAGCTGTTTTGTAAAGTTTTTTATAATGCTAGCCGTTGCTCCCCACAGTAATCCGTGCGGTGTACTAAACCCTTGCAAGGTGATGGTTTTGCCAAAACGTTGAAAAGGAATGGGCTGCCAATTGGCCTCGTTTGAAAGCTGGGTAAGCGACAGTAAAAAGCTAGCTTGCACTTCATTATAATCGTTCTCCCATACTGTGTGTTCACCAAGTAAACCCACAAATGGGCTAATGCTAAAGCCAGTTAGGGTAGAGTATTGTGGCAGCTGCCCGAGCACTTTAACATTACTTGGCGCTATATTAAGCTCTTCGTGTAGTTCTCGAAGCGCTGTGGTGCGCAGGTGCTTATCGCTTTGCTCAAATTTACCGCCGGGTAAACAAATTTCCCCAGGGTGATGATGTAAATAAGTAGGGCGTTTGCACAATAAAATATGCGCCTGGTTATCAACATCAATAATAGGCAGCATAACCGCACTGGCACGCTTTTTACGGGTATCTTTTATTTGATTTGGCGCGGCAGTAGGGCTTAGCTGAAACCGCGCCATAATATGTTCACTATTCAAAGCGTTCTACTGTTTTAATAAAGGAAGTATTTTATTCACTTTATCGTATGTTTCTTGGTATTCCAATTCGACTTTAGAATCAGCGACAATACCACCACCGGCCCAGCAATAAATGTGTTCGTTATGACAAACCAATGTACGGATTGTAATACTGGTGTCCATATTACCGCAGGCGCTTAAATACCCTATAGAGCCACAGTAAATACTACGCCTATGAGGCTCTAGCTCTTCAATTATCTCCATAGCTCTAATCTTAGGCGCGCCAGTGATTGACCCTCCGGGGAATGCTGCTTCAAGTTGATCAACACACGTTTTGCTCTCATCCAGTTCTGCCGTTACGGTACTCACTAAGTGATGCACTGCCGGAAAGCTCTCAATAGCAAAAAGTGAGGGCACCTTTACAGAGCCAGGTTTTGCAACCTTACCTAAATCGTTACGCAGTAAATCAACAATCATTACGTTTTCTGCGCGGTCTTTGGTTGAGTTTTCAAGGGCTCTGGCTTGCTGTTGGTCGGCGATTGCATCTGCCATGCGTGGCAAAGTGCCTTTGATAGGTTTTGTTTCAACTATATTGTCGTGAACTGCAATAAAGCGCTCTGGCGATATTGATAAAATGGCGCCACGTGGGTGATTAATAAAGCTAGAAAATGGCGCTTTATTAGCCTCACGCAATACTTTGTAGGCTTGGAAAGGGTCGCCTTTAAAACCGGCACTAAAGCGCTGTGCTAGGTTGATTTGATAGCAATCACCACTTTTTAAATAATCTTGTATTTGCGCAAATTTATCAGCGTATTCATGTTCACTCATATTTGAGCGCCAATCGCTGGTTAGCGAAAACTGTGCAGGCGCTACATCGTTTGCTAAAAATTGCTGGTAAAGCGCTAAACGGTTCACGTTAGGCTGAGAAACGTAAAACCAGCTTTGCTGGTGTTTATCAAATATCAGCGCATCTAAATAAAGGCCAATGGCCATTTGTGGCATTGTTATATCGTGTTTTGCCGTGCGTGGCATGTGCTCAATAATACGCCCTAAATCGTAACCAAAATAACCAAGCCAGCCGCCGTTAAAAGGCAGGTTATTAGCGGCTTTTTGCGGGCTAAGTTTACTTAGTTCTTCGTTCATTATTGTAAAGGGGCTACGCGAGTCAAGCTGCTGATTAAATACGCTTTGATTATTGTTTACTTCTAAAATAGCGTGAGGCTCTATCGCAATAATATCAAAGCGACTATTTATGTGCTCGCTATTGGCTGAGTCTAGTAATACGGCATAGGGTAAATGCGCAAAATGCGCGAAAACATCAATGCAGTTTTGTGTTATGGTTAATTTTACACAATTTTTTTCATTGTTTAGCATTTACTGCCCCTTTAAGAACTGGCTCGAAACGGGCTGGGAGGGTATCATAAGTCAAATTTTTTTGGCAGCGTTTAGTATCAAATCTACGTTGTAATTAAAACAGTGCAAACCACCGTCACCGGTTTGGTATAGATTACGCTTAAGCGTAACGCTAACTTAAGGAACCACTATGAGTACAATCCGTCAGCAAGACTTTATTGATAGCATTGAAGATGCGTTGCAATATATCTCTTTTTATCATCCTCTTGATTTTGTTCAAGCGCTAGAAAAAGCCTACAACAAAGAACAAAGCAAGGCTGCAAAAGATGCAATCGCGCAAATTTTAATTAACTCGCGTATGTCGGCTGAAGGCAAGCGTCCATTGTGTCAAGACACGGGTATTATTACCTGTTTTGTAAAAGTAGGGATGGATGTTAAGTGGGATAAAACAGATTTAACCGTACAACAAATGGTTGATGAAGGCACACGTCGCGCATATTTAAATCCAGATAATCCACTACGCGCTTCTATTGTAGCTGACCCTGCTGGCACACGTAAAAACACTAAAGATAATACCCCTTCAGTTGTACACATTGATTTAGTGGCGGGCGGCGAAGTAGAAGTAATGGTTGCAGCGAAAGGCGGCGGCTCAGAGAACAAAAGTAAAATGGTTATGCTAAACCCATCTGACGATGTAGCTGCATGGGTAGAAAAAACGCTACCAACAATGGGCGCTGGTTGGTGCCCGCCAGGCATGCTAGGTATAGGCATTGGTGGAACCGCCGAAAAAGCAGCGGTAATGGCAAAAGAGTCGTTAATGGACCCGGTTGATATTCATGAGCTTATGGAGCGCGGTGCAGAAACAACGGAAGAAAAACTGCGTTTAGAAATTTTTGAACGTGCTAACAAGCTAGGTATTGGCGCGCAAGGTTTAGGTGGTTTAACAACGGTTGTTGATATTAAAGTAAAAACAGCGCCTACGCATGCGGCATCAAAACCTGTTGTGATGATCCCTAACTGTGCAGCTACGCGCCACGTACACTTTACACTAGACGGCTCAGGCCCTGCAGATTTAAAAGCGCCTAAGCTAGAAGACTGGCCAGAAGTGACATTTGAAGTAGGTGAAGGAACTCGCCGTGTTAATTTAGATACGTTAACTAAAGAAGACACCCGCGAGTGGAAAATGGGAGAAACTGTTTTACTCTCAGGCACTATTTTAACCGGCCGTGATGCTGCTCATAAACGCTTACAAGATATGATCAATTCAGGTGAAGGTTTACCTGAGGGCGTTGATTTTAATAATAAGTTTATTTATTACGTTGGTCCAGTTGATGCTGTAGGTGATGAAGCTGTAGGCCCTGCAGGCCCTACAACCGCAACACGTATGGATAAATTTACCGATATGATGCTAGAAAAAACCGGCATTGTAGGCATGATAGGCAAAGCTGAGCGTGGTCCTGCTACAGTTGAGTCGATTAAAGAGCATAAATCGGTTTATTTAATGGCTGTAGGTGGTGCGGCATACTTAGTATCTAAAGCAATTAAAAAAGCACGCGTGGTTGCCTTTGAAGATTTAGGTATGGAAGCAATCTACGAATTTGAAGTAGAAGATATGCCAGTTACGGTTGCTGTAGACAGCGAAGGTGCTAACGCACACACGCAAGGCCCTGCAATTTGGAAAGCTAAAATTGAAGAGCTAGACGGTAAGCTTAAATAAAGGTTTATGTAATTTAATAAAAAAGCGAGCTTAGGCTCGCTTTTTTTGTGTTTGTTTTATGAAATATTAAAAAAGCGCAAATTGCCCCTTCAAATAAACACCTCAGACCAGTTACAGTAAATCTGCTTTTTTCTTCATAAACCTATACACTGTGCGCCTTTGCTGGGAGGGGAGCTGTGTAATACAAGGTTTACACTTAGCATTACCTTTACGTTTACGTAAATGTGGGGGCGCTTTTTAACGGTGTAGTTAGCTTTAAATTTAATTTATATGCTTTTTGTTGAATTTTATATCCATATTTTATTGCTATTTAGATTTATTAATTCACAAGGCTCGCTTTTTACGGGTTTAACTTCTCATTATGTGGCACCCTTAAAAATGAAGTGGTAAAGTTTCTTCAATTTCCAGCGCTCATCCCTCTCACGGGTAAACTATTTTGGAGTAATTACAGTGGCTGTGTTTAATCAAGCTGAATTTGATAACCACGAACAAGTGGTTTTTTGTTCTGACGAAGCGTCAGGTTTAAAAGCAATTATTGCCGTACATAATACTAACCTTGGCCCTGCTGTTGGGGGTTGTAGAATGTGGGACTATGCCAACGATGAAGATGCCGTTTACGATGTTTTACGTCTCTCAAAAGGGATGACCTATAAAAATGCGGTTGCTCGCCTACCGTTTGGTGGTGGTAAATCAGTTATTATTGGCAATGCAAAAGAGATTAAATCAGAGCAGTTATTTCGAGCTTTTGGTCGTCAATTAGAGCGATTAAATGGCCGTTACTATTCTGCCGAAGATGTAAACATTACATGTGATGACGTTGCTTTAATGAATAAAGAAACAAATTATGTGCTGGGCTTGGAAGGAAAAAGCGGTAACCCGTCACCTTTTACAGCTTACGGTACGTTTTTAGGAATTAAAGCGGCATTACAGCACCAACGCGGACATCAAGATTTTGCGGGCATTAAAGTGGCTGTACAAGGTTTAGGTGCAGTCGCCTATGGTTTATGTAAGCATTTAGCCCAAGCTGGTGCAAAATTATTTGTAACAGATATCAATCAAGATGCTGTAGAGCGCGTAGTAAATGACTTTGGTGCTACGGCGGTGGGTATTGATGAAATTTACGACCTTGATGTTGATGTATACGCACCTTGTGCATTAGGTGCCACCATTAATGATGAAACCATTGCACGTATTAAGGCAACCATTATTGCTGGGTGTGCTAATAATCAGCTAGCGCAGTCTCGTCACGGTGAAGTACTTCGTGAAAAAGGTATTTTGTATGCACCCGATTACGTTATTAACGCTGGTGGCATTATTAATGTGTATTACGAAACTGCGCCACAAGGCTACAGTGAGGCGGCGTCTAATAAACATGTCGAAGGTATTTTTGATACCTTAACCGAAATATTCACCCGTAGTGAAAAAGAGCAAAAATCAACGCACTTGATTGCCGATGAGTTAGCGCAAGAGATAATTCAAAACGGCCTGTAAATTTACCCCGTTTATTTAAACTAAGGCGTACAGTGGTACGCCTTTTTTGTTTATACTCTGTGGCGTGGTAATTTTTGTGGCCAAGACCCTCAAGGCAATGCGGCCTAATCGTTAACGACAAGCTTATGGATATTATGACTGATACAAACGCCTTAATGGAGCCCATCGACCTTGTTACATGGCCTCGCCAACAACACTTTGAATTATTTAAAAACTTTACTCAGCCATATTTTAATGTGTGCGTAACACTTAACGCCAAGCCTTTATTTGAATATTGTAAACAAAATAAATTGTCTTTTTTTCAAGCATATGTGCATGCCACATTAAAAGCCTGCCACGCTTATAACCCGATTATGCTAAGAATTATAAATGAATGCCCATGGCGCTTAAAGCAAGTAAGAGCCAGTGTGGTCGAGCTTGCTAGTGATGATTCGTTTATATTTAGTTACTTTAATTATTCGCCTTGCCTTGAAGAATTTGCTCAGCACGCCACAGCTATAAGCGCCAATGCTAAATCTCAACCGTTATTTTCTCAGGCGTTTAATCAAACCGAAGGGCAGGCCGATTTGATACATATATCGGTTTTACCTTGGCTGAACTTTAGTAGTTTTTCGCATGCCTTTGGTGAAGGGAAAAGCTTAGGTATTCCTAAATTTGTGTTTGGTCAATACGATAAAACCACGGGCCTAATGCCGTTTTCGATTGATGTGCATCATTCGCTAATGGACGGTTTACACGTCGCAGCGTTTATAAACGTATTACAAAACAATATTGACGACTTTTGTAAAGATTAATTGAATTTAGTTAATGCAATGTATTTATTTGCTATGGTAGTATTTTTAGTTAGATAGGCGATATAAGTTAATTTGTAACGATTAGCTGATACGTTTACGACATTAAGTTTTAGCGACTTATTTAAGGTGCTTTTTAGCACGTATTATTAGTTGTTTACGCTATTGTTTAGTTTTAAATATCCGCTTTTAGCGCTTAAACAAACCCTAGTGTATTCACCCAATGCGTATAGGGATTTTAACGCTTTGTTGGAGCGCACAATTTTGGTGTGCTCAGTGCCAAGTAAATTCTTTCCTACTCCTTTTAAATAACGATAAAACGCTTACACACAAGTAAAAGAATAACTAAGGCAGTTGATGATGAGACAATTAAGCATTATATGTTCTTTTTTCGTCATGTTTTTATGTGAAGCCCAAGAGCAAACCCGTTTACCGTTAAGTGATTATTTTTCTGAAACATGGAATACCCGCTCTGGATTGCCACACAACAGTATTAATAGCGTTACGCAAACCCAAGATGGCTACTTATGGGTTGCTACATGGGAAGGTTTGGCACGTTTTAATGGCCAAGAGTTTACAATATTAACCCGTGCTCATATTAATAACTTACCCGACTCGGGTTTAAGGGCACTCACTCCCACAAATAGTGGTGGGTTATACATAGCGGGGTCGCGCGGAGGAATTAGCTTATATCAACATAGGCAGTGGGATACCAAGCGATCAGCATCAACCATGGTTAATCATTTAATTGAAAGTGCTGATCAAAGCCTATGGTTAGCCCTTGAAAACGACGGCGTGTTTTATCGTGAACATAACAGCGATACCGACCTTGCAATTATTAAAAATGTAAGTGCTTATCGGGTTATAGAAGATCACGATGGGGTTATTTGGGCAGCAACCAGTGCAGGCCTTTATAAAATACACAACAAAATACCGACCTTAATGACACCACACTTTGGTTTACCAAATGCACCTGTCTATAACTTATTAATTACCCGTGGTGGCTCGCTTATTGTGGGAAGCGAAAAAGGCGCGTGGATCAAAACCAAGGCGCAGTTTCAGCCGATACATGAAAAGCTTAGCAATGAATCTATTTCTAGCTTATTAGAGGATAACCATGGAGATTTATGGTTTGGCACAATTAATAAAGGGGTATTTAGGCTATCGCCTGATGGCGTAGAGCAGTTAGATGCCAATAACGGATTACCCGCCAATCGTATTTTATCTTTGTTACAAGATAGAGAAAACAGTATTTGGATTGGCACTAACGCCGGGTTGTTTCGCCTGCGTGAGTCGCCGTTTTCATCGTGGACCCAAAAAAGAGGTTTAGCGGGGGATTATACCCGCACAGTGCTTTCTCACTCCGATGGCAGTTTATGGGTGGGGGGAAGCTCTGGCTTAAATATAATAAAAAATAATCGCGCTACCTTGGTTTCAGGCTCTAAACAAAGCAGTCCTTATTCTGTGCTCAGTTTACACGAAGCACCCGATGGTAGTGTGTGGGCAGGTACGTATACCTCAGGTGTTTTAAAAATAGTTAATAATACCTTTACGCCGTTTATTAATCGTAGCACTGGCCTTGGAAGTAACGAAGTAAGGGCTTTATTATTTGATTCTAAAAACCGTTTGTGGATAGGCTCTGCCATGGGGCTGACGCGCATCAATGAAGATGGCAGCTTAAATCAATTTACAAATAAAAAAGACTTACCAAGTGGGTTTGTACTTGCACTTAGTGAAGATAACGCAGGCAATATTTGGGTAGGTACCGGCAATGGGGTGGTGGTATTTGATATTGTTAGTGAGCAATTTACAACGGTTGAATTCCCTCGTGAGTTTTCTGCGCAATATGCGTTTGGGTTTTATATTGATGATACCTATACCTGGATGGCCACAGATAGAGGCTTAGTACGCTATGAGCTAACAAGCGGAAAAATGGCCATGCTTGGCTTAGAGCAAGGTTTACCTATCGATAAACTATTTCAAGTGGTGCCGCACAATGGCTCATTTTGGCTCTCAAGCAACCGCGGGATTATTCAAATCGATAAAAATCATATACAGCAAATCCTCGACGCTCCCGCGAGCGCTAAAGCACCCGTGCTTAACTATCAACTTTATGATGAAGGCGATGGGATGTTAAGTGCGCAGGCCAACGGAGGTTCAACCCCTTCGGCTGTAACGCATAACGATGGGAGTATTTGGTTTGCAACCGCAAAGGGGGTGAGTACCGTAAAACCAGCGCGCTTACAAGCATCAACGCAAATTGCGCTGCCGACCATTATTGAAAATATTTTTGTAGATGGTAAGCCTATTGCGCTTCCGCTTGAAGGGGAGTCGGTATTTTTGCCTCCGGGGGTTTCTCGTTTATCGTTTCATTATGCAGGGCTGAGCTTTATTATGCCGCAGCGATTAAATTTTCAAACCCAATTAAAGGGCTTTAACGATAAATGGGTTAATCGCCAACATATGACCGGTGCTGAGTACACTAACTTACCGCCTGGGGAATATACCTTTATGGTACGAGCAAGTTACCCTAACGCACAGTGGCAAGATAATCAGCAAGCTGTAAATATTGTAATTCAGTCATTTTTTTGGCAAAAACCGCAATTTAAGTTTGCAGTATTTGTATTATTTTTAATGGTTATTTTTGCTATATACAAATACCGTTTATACCACTACAAAAAAATAGAAATAGAGTTGACTAATCGCGTAGAAAAACAAACCCAAGACCTACAAACGCAAGCCAATGCGTTTGCGTACCAAGCAACGCACGACCAACTTACCGACATGCCTAACAGGCGTGCTTTTGATAGCTGGCTTGCCCATAACTTTGCCACTTACAAACAGCAAAACCGGCCGCTAGCCATAGCTATACTGGATATTGATCACTTTAAGCGGATTAACGATAACTGGTCGCATATTATTGGTGACAAAGTGATTTGTACTATTGCAGAGCTGCTTAAAAATGGCTGCCAAGAAAACCAGCATATAGCACGTTGGGGCGGTGAAGAGTTTACAATTGTTTTTGCAGATAAAACCGCCAGCGAAGCAAAAATCATATGCGAAGCACTGCGCGAGAGCATTGCACAGCATGACTTTTCGGCCATTGGTGAGGGGTTAAGTGTAACAGCCAGTTTTGGCTTGTCTGACTCAACCAACGTCGGTGATTACGACCGCCTTTTATCGCGGGCAGATCAAGCTTTATACAAAGCTAAAAATAGCGGACGAAATTGCACAGAAATTATCTGATTGAAAATGAGTGCATGCGCACATATTAATAAGAGACTAACTTATTTTGGATGTCCCCATGATAAACGGGCTACTCATTTTTGCTTTGGCTATTTTTGTTGTAATTTATTGGCGCTGGCAGGCACTACAAAACTGGCTTTGGAATAAAAAATATAAAAACGCGGTTTTAAACTCCCAACAAAAAGAAATACTCCTTCGTTGCATGCCTATCTATAAAAAGATGACGGATAACGACAGAGCCAAGCTTGAGCGCCACATAATATGGTTTTTAAATGAAAAGCGCTTTTTAGGCCGAGACGGACTAAAGCTAACCCCCGCCATGAAGCTGATAGTTGCTGCCGATGCCTGTGTGTTAGTGCTTAATAAACCTTGGCCACTTTATAAAAACGTAAAAGAAATTTTGCTCTACCCCAGTGCGTATTATGCGCCGCAATCTACACGAGATAGTGCTGGGCTGGTTAGTTACCACAACGCGGTACGCTTAGGTGAGTCGTGGCCTGGTGGCACGTTAGTGCTAAGTTGGCACGATGTACTTGAAGGGAATCGTTTACCAAGCGATGGCCATAATTTAGTGTTTCATGAATTTGCCCACCAGTTAGACCAAGAAACCGGAAAAACCACTGGCACTCCATTATTAAAAACCCCCAATGCTTATAAAGAGTGGGCCCGAGTGTTTAGCCGTGCCTTTGTGCAGTTAAAAAGTCATGTTGCTTATAACATGCCTCACGTTATTCATAGTTATGGGGCCACCAACGAGGCTGAGTTTTTTGCAGTACTCACAGAGACCTTTTTAGAAAAGCCGGCGCAGCTTAGGCAGCACGACCCTGAAATTTATAGAATGCTGGTGGATTACTACCAATTTGACCCCATAGTTTGGCATTAATTTTTGGTACTTGGTCTGATAACGCTGGCAAGTTAGCGTTGTTTTTGTTGCAATCGTGTTAGAGAGTTTAACTGCAATAATAACAAGCGAGAAATGCATGAAAAAAATGCTTCACACTGCACTGGCTTTATCAGTCGCCCTTGCAATAGGTCAGCCGCACGCAAACGAAGAGCAAGAAAAGTGGCAGGTAGACTCACCAAAAGGTGAGTTTGTAGATGCAACCATTAGCACAGAGCAAGGCACATGGATGAACATTGATGTTAGTCCTGATGGCAACACGCTAGTGTTTGACTTACTTGGCGACATTTACACTATGCCTATAAGCGGAGGTGAAGCAACTAAACTCACCTCAGATATTGCTTGGCAAATGCAGCCTCGCTTTAGCCCCGATGGTAAACACATTGCGTTTACCTCAGATCAAGGCGGTGGTGATAATATTTGGGTTATGGATGTTGATGGTAGCAATCAACACGCTGTGACTGACGAAACCTTTAGACTTTTAAACAGCCCCGCATGGAGCCCTGATGGCGACTACCTTGTCGCACGCAAACACTTTACCGCTAGTCGCTCACTAGGGGCTGGAGAAGTGTGGCTTTACCACAAAGCGGGTGGTAAAGGTGTTCAGCTTACTAAACGTGAGAACGACCAAAAAGACTTAGGTGAGCCAATGTTCTCACCAGATGGGCGCTATGTTTATTTTTCTCATGACGCGACACCAGGTAAAACCTTTCACTACTCTAAAGATTCTGTTGCCGGTATTTATAAAATTAAGCGCTACGATAGAGAAACAGGCGAAATAGAAACCATAATACAAGGCATGGGCGGTGCGATAAGACCCACACCTTCACCTGATGGTAAAAAGCTTGCCTATATAAGACGTGATGACTTTCAAACAAGCTTGTACTTATACGACCTAACCAGTGGCGAGCACACCAAGCTTTATGACAAGCTTGAACGCGATATGCAAGAAACTTGGGCTATTCATGGTGTGTATCCGACCATTGCGTGGACCCCAGATAACGAAGAGCTGGTGTTTTGGGCTTCCGGTTCAATACATAAAATTGCTGTTGATGATAAAGCTGTTGCGCGTGTTCCCTTTAAAGTAAACACCAGTAAAAAAATACAAACCGCGGTACGCTTTACTCAAAATTTAGATACCGATGAGTTTGATGTAAAAATGTTGCGCAACGTGCAGGTTAGCCCCGATGGTGAAACTGCGATTTTTGAAGCATTAGGTTATATTTATAAACGCGATTTAGACTCTGGTAAAATTAAGCGCTTAACCAAACAAACTGATCATTATGAGTTGTTCCCGCAGTACTCCCGCGATGGTAAAAAGATTGTTTACACCACCTGGAGTGATACTAAGCAAGGTACTGTGCGCGTTGTCTCTGCTCGAAACGGGCGCGGCGAGGCGATAACCCGTGAGCCGGGTAAATACGTTGAGCCTACTTTTAGTCCTGACGGCAAAACAATCGTTTATCGTAAAGCCACCGGCGGAAGTATTTTAAATCCTAAGTGGTCACTTAACCCAGGTATTTATAAAGTAAGCGCAAAAGGGGGAGAGAGCGAGCTTATTTCTAAAAGTGGTTATCAACCTCAGTTTGGTAGCGCCAATGACCGTGTATTTATCATGAGCCCTTGGCCTAAGCCTACCTTAAGTGTTGTGGAGCTTGAAACTAAAAACGTTCGTAAACTTTACGAATCAGAGCATGCGACTGAATTTCGAGTCTCACCAGATGGTAAATACTTAGCGTTTGCTGAGCGCTTTAAAGTATTTGTTACCCCGCTGGTAGAAAGCGGCTCACCTATCACAATAAGCCCTAAAGATAACCAGTTTCCTATTGAGCAGTTATCTGTGCGTGCGGGTGAAAATATAAGTTGGAGTGCTCAAAGTAACACTCTCTACTGGAGCTTAGGGCCCGAGCTATACCATGCAAGCCTTGATGGTATGTTTGCTATTGATAAAGCCGATGATGCTGACTTTAAAGTAAAAAGCGGTGAGAATATTAGCTTTAGTAAAAAAATAGCTGCACCAAAGGGCATGATTGCACTAAAGGGCGCTAACATTATTACCATGAAGGGTGAGCAAGTCATAGAAAATGGTGTCATCATCACAGACGGTAAACGTATAAAAGCGATTGGTACTGCTGATGAGATAACGATCCCTAAAGGGGCTGAAATTATCGATGTAGCAGGTAAAACAATTATGCCTGGGATTGTTGATGCGCATGCCCATGGCTCACAAGCCAGCGATGAAATTATTCCTCAGCAAAACTGGAAAAACTATGCTGGTTTAGCGTTAGGTGTCACAACAATTCATGATCCATCAAACGATACCTCTGAAATATTTACCGCCAGTGAAATGCAAAAAGCCGGCATGATTGTCGGGCCACGTATTTTTTCTACCGGCACCATTTTATATGGAGCAAATATGCCTGGTTACACCTCGCATATTGATTCGCTAGATGATGCTAAATTTCATTTAGAGCGTCTTAAAAAGGTTGGCGCGTTTAGTGTTAAATCGTATAACCAGCCACGCCGTGAGCAGCGCCAACAAGTTATTGAAGCAGGGCGTGAGCTTGAGATGATGGTTGTGCCAGAGGGCGGCTCACTGCTACAACATAACTTAAGTATGGTTGTTGATGGGCATACGGGAATTGAACACTCAATTCCGGTTGAGCATATTTACGATGATATAAAACAATTATGGTCGCAAAGTGATGTTGGTTATACCCCAACGCTTGTTGTCGCCTATGGCGGAATTTGGGGAGAAAATTACTGGTACGATAAAACAGATGTGTGGAATCACCCGCGTTTAAGTAAGTTTGTGCCTAAAAATCAGCTGTTGCCACGTGCTATGCGCCGAGTAAAAGCGCCCGATCATCACTATAACCACTTTAATAACGCCCGCGTTGCTAAAGAGCTGCAAGATTTAGGTGTACTGGTAAATTTAGGTGCTCACGGACAACGCGAGGGCTTAGGTGCACATTGGGAAATGTGGATGTTTGCTCAAGGCGGTATGAGTTCACTTGAAGCAATTAGAGCCTCTACGCTTGACCCTGCTAAATACTTGGGGCTTGATAAAAATATAGGCTCGCTAGAAGTAGGTAAGCTTGCCGATTTAATTGTTATTGATGGCGATCCGCTGAAAAATATTCGCGATTCAGATAAAGTCGATTACACCATGATCAATGGGCGCTTATTTGATGCAAGCACAATGAACGAAGTGGGTAAAAAGCAGCGAAAACCACTTTATTTTGAAAAGCTATAATTGTAATACACGTTTAAAAAGCGGCTATTAGCCGCTTTTTTTTAGCTCAAAATAAATTATTTAATAAAGCGAATTGATAGAAGGTGATAAACAGGCACAAAAAAACCGCTTAACGCGGCTTTTTTATTAATCACATGTTGTTTAAACAACACCGCGCGGTAAGCGACAGTCGTGATCTTTACTTGCAAGCTCAACAATCCAAAGCTCTTCAGCTGTGTAGCCGTCTTCGCTTTGTGTTACAACAGTAAACGGCGCTGTTTTTTGTGCTTTAACAGGCGCAGCAGCTTTAGTTTTAGTTTTTTTCGCAGGCGCTTTTTGCTCAGCTTGTGCAGGCGATTTGCCAGAGCTTAATTCTTTCGTTAGCTCTGCTACATCAGCTAGGCGTAAGTTTTTGCCACCATCGATGCTGTACCAGCCAGGTTTTGTAGTAATTTCAGGTTTTTTACCATTGGCAGCTTCATATGCAGCTTCAAAGGCAGATAAAACTTCTGTTTTGTCTAGTTTGCTCATCAGAGACCCTATACGTTGTGAACACAGATAAAGAAGCCGTATTTATACCTATTTTCTAACTGTTTTTCAATTTTTTGCGATTTTCCTTCCATTTTAGCCCCATAAACGCCAAAATTTGCACAAAATTCAGTGCCGAGTAAGGTAATAAGTATGCAACGTAGAGAATTTAACCAACTGTTAAACGACATTTTAAAGCCTCACACAATTAAAGATTTTTGTCCAAATGGGCTGCAAGTCGAAGGTAAAAATGAAATCAGAACGATTGTTACGGGGGTGACTGCAAGCCAAGCACTCATTGATGCAGCAATAGAAAAAAAAGCCGATGCTGTTTTGGTTCACCACGGTTATTTTTGGAAAGGTGAATCGCAACCTATTACAGGCATGAAAAAACGCCGTATTGGGACTTTGTTAGCGCACGATATTAATTTATTTGCCTATCATTTACCGCTTGATATTCACCCTGTTATAGGTAACAACGCCAAGCTTGCTAATTTGCTCGATATTGAAATAGAGACAGGGCTTGAACCCGTTACTAATAGCGTTGCTATGAAAGGACGGTTAAAAACTCCGCTTACAGGTAGCGAGTTTGCAAATAAAATAGCCAAAGTTTTAAACCGCGAACCTTTAAGTAGTGTTGTACGCGATGAAAAAATTAACACCATTGCCCTGTGTACAGGAGGCGGGCAAGGTTATATCGATTTAGCAGCAGAGCAGGGGATTGATGCATACCTAACGGGTGAAGCCTCAGAGCAAACTATTCACAGCTCGCGAGAGCAAAATATAGACTTTTTTGCAGCAGGGCATCATGCAACCGAGCGTTACGGAATTAAAGCCCTTGGTGAGCTACTTGCCAAAGAACATGGTTTTGATGTGAGCTTTATAGATATAGATAACCCAGTATAAATTTATATATACTCTACAGCGCCTCTGGGTTTATCCAGCGGCGCATACTTATCCACGCATTCCCAATCACTTCATGGGCATATTGCGTTACTACACGTAATGCCTCAGCATTTGGTATAAATTGTTTATACAAAGGTAAAGCCGCAAAATTGTGATAATCCGTAGCGGCAGGAATTACCTCAATGCCTTGGGCATTAAACAGGTTTATTGAGCGCGGCATATGTAGCACAGACGTAACCAGTGCAACCTTAAAATCAACGAGCTTAGGCGCGAGTAGTTTGGCTTCTGCGGCTGTATCCATCGCCTGTGGGTTTTGTTTTATACGGTTGTTATTCACCCCTAAATTTATTGCTGTTTGGTTCATTAACGCGCTATTTGTTACTTTATTATAGCCACCGCCAGATACGATAAGCGTTGCATTAGGGTATTTTTTTGCAAGCTTAACCCCTTCCACCAAGCGAGTAAGCGCACAATTTCCTAGCTGATTATTAGCGCTTAAAGCGGGGTTAGGGTTTATGTCGCAACCCAGTACAACAATTTTATCAAGGGTTGGGTGTTTTAGTGCATTAAAAGCCAATGACGCGGGCTCATTGTTTTTAATCAGTTGATGCGCAGCAAACGGCGTACTTAATACTAAAAGCGCCAATAGACTTAAGCTTGCGATCACTAAAGCAGACTTACGTGCACGAAACGCCAAAACTAGCATTACAAACGCAAGTAAACCAAATAGTGGTAGCGGCATAATTAAGCCACCTAATAATTTTTTTAATTCAAACATAACAAGCAACATAAAACACAATAGGCCTTATGTTACTTATTCGTTTGTGATTTATCGACCGTTATTTTGCTTACAGGTATTTAAAAAATGGCGATAAACGGGGTTGTCTTTCATGTCTTTTTTCATTGCTAGGTACATAGGGCGGGTTAGCCCTAGTGCACCAAGCGGGATAGATTTAATTAAACCTTGGCTTTCGTAAGGTGTTACCAACCAATCAGGCAGCGCTGCTACACCCATTCCTGCACTCACTAGCTGAAAAATTAATAAGCCTTGGTCTACATTTTTTAAGGTGCCGTCAAAGCGGGCATTTTGAATAAAGTGTTTAAATATATCTTGTCGCTCGCGCGGAATAGGATACGAAATAATGGTTTCGTTTTTTAAATCAAGCGCCGTTACATATGCTTTTTTAGCTAGGTCGTGATCAGGGGCGACGATAAGCTTTAATTTAAAATCAAATAAGTGAGCGTATTCAAGTTTATCAGGATCGCGTATATCTGAGGTCAATACTAAGTCGAGCTCATCGTTGAGTAAATCAGGTATAGCGTCGTAGCTAAAGCCGCGTTCGTAGTCAATTTTAATGTCTGGCCAAAAATTATTAAATTCTTTAATAGTAGGCAGCAGCCAATGAAAACATGCATGGCATTCAACACTTAAGCGCAGTTGGGAAATAGGTTGGTTAAGGCTTTCTTTTAAACGGCACTTAGTGGCTTCTACTTTAGGTAAAACTTCGTTGGCAAGTTCGAGTAATAGCATTCCTTGTGGCGTAAAGCGCACAGGTTGCGTTTTTCTTTCAAATAATTGGCAATCTAATTTGTTTTCTAAGTCTTTAATTTGATGAGATAAAGCTGATTGCGTTAAAAATAATTCGCGGGCTGTATTAACTAACGATCCAGTGTCTTTTAATGTCGCAATAGTTTTCAGGTGTTTTATATCAATCATCTTTAATAATTCTCAAGGGAAAAGTGAGTTTGGCTCAGATTGACTACATACTACGCCTTTACAAAAAACGTTTCAACGTCTAGATGGCTAAAATAATCTATTAATTACTAAAATAACCCCTTAAAGTTAAATTAACTAATGTGAGTACTTTGGTTGCTACTGGTTTGATGAGTTTGGCATGAGTTTAGCTCAAGTTGTTTTGTTGGGTTATGCAGCGGCTGTTAAAAGCGCGTTATGGGCAGGGCGGCTTAATAAATGGCACTGGTTTTTAAGAGGGATAAGTAATTATCACAACGCGCAATAACAGGTCTGTTTTTAATGGGCTAAAGCTTAAACAGCAACAACATGTTTTTATTACTTCAAAACTGAGCGCTTAAATAAACGAATGGGTATTACGGGGCTTACTTTTTATATCTTTTGGTTGTGAAAAAGTAAGCCTTTGGATAACAGCTACTACAGGGGTTTGTGGATAAGTTTAATGGCGTGTTGTGCTGTAACTGGTTTTGACTTTAAAAAGCCTTGCCCGTAATTACATTGAGTGGCTTGTAAAATATTTAGTTGCTCTTGGGTTTCGATTCCCTCAGCCACAACTTCAAAGTTTAGTGATTGCGCTAATGAGAGAATGGCCTCTACTAATGGGTTATTGGTTTTGTTGAGGTGATCGATAAAGCTTTTATCTATTTTTAAAATATGAATAGGTAATTGGTGTAAGTAACCAAGTGCTGAGTATCCAGTACCAAAGTCATCCAAGCATAACTTCACTTTAAGTGGGGCAAGCCCTTCTATTATTTGGGTTGCTAAATCAAGGTTAGCAATAAGCCCTGATTCAGTGATTTCTAAACACAACGACCCTAAAGGCAGTTGGTATTTATTATACAATGCGTGAACTTGGGCAACAAAGTCGAGGCTGGCAAAATGACGCGATGACACATTGACCGTTACTTTTAAAAAGCGATGCCCTAATGTGTGCCAGTGCGCAATATGTTGGGCTGCGAGGTCAAGCAAGTGCAAATCGAGGTTAATAATTTGCCCAGTGGTTTCGGCTATCGGAATAAACTCATTTGGTGGCACAAACCCTTTTTTAGGATGGTGCCACCTCACTAATGCTTCAAAGCCGACAACTTCGCTTGTCGCTATAGTAAAAATAGGTTGAAAATAAAGCTCAAATTCGTTGTGTTCAATGCCGTGTTGTAGGTCGTTTTCTATATCGGCATGTGTTTTGAGCTTTTTACGCATGGTGTTATTAAAAAACTTAACTTGGCCACGCCCGCTTGATTTAGCTTCGTACATGGCGGCATCGGCTTGCTGTAATAGCAAATAGGCTTTATCGTCGCTGCTTTCACTAAAGGCGATGCCAATGCTGGTTGATGCTTGCAATAAATGACTATCCACATTAAGTGGCTTAGCAAGGGCTGTGTTTATTCGTTTTAGCGCTTCGCTAACTTGGTTTCGGTGTGTGATGTTTTCCATAAAAATAGCAAATTCGTCGCCACCAAGGCGTGCAAACGTGTCGGTGTTTCTGACGGTGCCTTTTATGAGCTCACAAATTTTAATTAAAAAGTGATCGCCAACCTCATGCCCAAGCGAATCATTGATACTTTTAAATCGATCAAAATCTAAATAAAGCAAGGCATGGCTCGTGCCTTTTTTAACACGCGATAAACGCAAAATTGCATGTTTAATACGCTCAATAAGTAACGAGCGATTAGCGAGGCCTGTTAGCTCATCATGCAATGCTTTGTGTTCAAGCTCTTGCCTTGCAAGCTGCCTATCTATGGCCATACTAATTTGCCTACTTACGTAGGTTAAAAGGGCGCTGTCGTGTTCGTTGTAATGCAGCTTTTTATCGTAACTTTGAACAACAATTACACCGCTTATTCTATCATTTGCTTTAAAAGGCACACCTAGCCAGGATTCAGAAAGACGGCCAACAAGTTTAAAGTCGCCGTTATTTATATGTTGCTGATAATCGTTTTGATTTAATAGCAGTACACGGTCTGATTTTAGTAAGTAATACGAAGCTGTGTCTTTTAATTGCTCTTTTGATATTTTTTTGTGGGCGTGTGTTTGAATGCCTTCTTCAACGATGTAAACCAAATCGAGTATGTCTACTTGCTTATCGTAAAGGGCAATAAAAAAGTTATCTGCAGGAAGTAAGCTATTTATTATGCTGTGAAGAGCTTCAAAAAAGGTATCTAGATTACTGGCTTTATACGTTAAATTAGCGATTTGCAGTAAGCTGTTTTCAAGCTTTTGCGCATCATTTAACTGTTTTACTGTGTGCGTTAAGCTATTGACCGTGTTTACTTGGTTTAGCTTAGCACTTAATAAATGCGCAACCGTGGTTAATATTTCTAAATGGGCGTTTGTGAAGTAGTTTTTTATTGGATGTTCACAATCAATAACCCCTAAAACATGATCCTTGTATATAAGTGGCACACATAACTCTGATTGAGCAGGGCGCTCATCAGCAATGTAGCGAGGGTCTTGCGTTACATCGCCAATAATAATAGCTGTGCCTGTGCGGGCAACATAACCGGTTATACCTTCGTTAAAGCCAATAATTTTACGCTCTGCTTGGTATTCGTCTCTGGCGTGGGCTATGCCCATAGAAGCGACTTGATTTAGCTGTAAACGTGTTTCATCAGCCAGGTAAATAACACAATCAACAAACCCTAGGCGGTTTACTACTTGAGTGGTTACGTACTCAAATAACTCTTCTAGGGTATCGAGCTGTAATAAGCTTGAGGAAAACTGATTTATTATGCTCAGCTGTTCAGTTTTAACTTCGAGCGCTTTATAGGTATCGATATGATTTGACATAGGGTAATTTTATTCTTTTTATTTGTATTAGCACTGATAAGTTAACCCAAATTTAAAGCATGTTCAAAATAAAACGCTTAAACGAGTGTAATCGTCGTTAAACTTAAACCCAATAGTATTTTGCAGCACCCGTAAAGGGGAATAGTTTAGATAACACTTTACTAGGTCTTTCCATATGCCTATGATCGGATAAATTCAGCCGTGGAAAAAAGTAATGAGCATTAATACCGATTCAAAAAACACATTAACCATAACTCGTCCTGATGATTGGCATGTCCATTTACGTGATGGTGAGCAACTTAAAGATACAGTACGCGATATTAGCCGCTACATGGGCCGCGCCATCATAATGCCAAACCTTGTACCGCCAGCAACGAGCACTGATTTAGCGCTAGCTTATCGAGAGCGAATTATGGCAGCGGGGCCGCAGGGCAACTTTGAACCCTTAATGGTGCTTTACCTAACAGATAAAACCACACCTGAAGAAATTAAAAAAGCCAAAGCAACGGGCAAAATTGTTGCTGCCAAGTTGTACCCAGCTGGGGCAACCACTAACTCAGACTCTGGGGTTACATCAGTAAAGAATATTTACCCTGTATTAGAAGCGATGCAAGACGTGGGCATGCTGTTATTAGTGCATGGTGAGGTGACTGATTCATCAATAGATATTTTTGACCGTGAAAAAGTATTTTTAGAGACGATTTTAGGCGAAGTGGTAGCTGATTTTCCAAAGCTGAAAATAGTGCTAGAACACATTACCACAAAAGACGCCGTTGATTTTGTAACAGCCGCGCCGCAAAATGTGGCGGCAACGATTACCGCGCATCACTTATTGTACAACCGTAACCACATGTTAGCTGGTGGCATACGTCCGCATTATTACTGTTTACCTATTTTAAAGCGCAATATTCACCAACAAGCATTAATGGCGGCAGCTATAAGTGGAAATAAAAAGTTCTTTTTAGGGACTGACTCAGCACCACATTATAAAGATAAAAAGGAAGCAGTATGTGGTTGTGCCGGCGCCTATACAGCACATGCCGCGATTGAACTCTACGCCGAAGCCTTTGAAGAGGCGGGCGAGCTGGACAAACTAGAGGGCTTTGCAAGCCATTTTGGGCCTGACTTTTACGGACTTGCCCGTAACACCGATACAATTACCCTAGAGAAAAGCCCTTGGCAAGTTCCCGCAAGTTACACACTTGGTGACTCACAAGTTGTGCCTATTAAAGCAGAAGCTACGATTGACTGGCAGGTTAAGTAAAGTGCATTAAATTAGCATTGTATTAAAGCCGTATAGCTTGCTGTACGGCTTTTTATTTGCTTGAAATTCAATCTTTACGCGAGTTTTTAACGCTCTTTACGAGGGGCTTTATTTGTAAAGCTAAGCTGTTATACATGATTTGTTACAATTAGGAGCAACAAAGCTGCCGTTTTTTGTTCAATTTTAGCTTTAAAAATAACCACTTACACATAATGCTTTATTTATTTTTGTTCTGAGTAAATAAATCTTAATTAATAGAGCCAAAAAAAAATTAATGTGTTAACCTTAACTTGCTTTGAGTTTTTGCGTATTGAATTTACGGATATTGTGCTGCGTTTAAGGTTACCGGTTAGGTTAAAACTTGTTCCTGTACTATACCTCCAGAATTTTGGGCACTGACTCAGGGAGGATATAGCCATAATAATATGGCTGAATTTTAATTATTGACTTACAGGAAAATTTAGTATGTCGGTTACTGGTAAAGTAAAATTTTTCAACGAAGCTAAAGGCTTTGGTTTCATTGAACAAGAAAATGGTCCTGACGTGTTTGTACATTTCAGCGCAATCACTGGTTCTGGTTTTCGCACTCTTAGCGAAGGTCAAGCAGTGACTTTCAGCATCAAACAAGGTCAAAAAGGCCCTGAAGCTGAGAACGTAGAAGTAGCATAATTTTAATTATGTGAACCTTAGTTCATCTTGGTGAAGCAGTTTTCTGTTTCACCATAATTCCTCAAAATCTTCCCCATTGTTTATACATTCCCTAATATTGTCTCTACACTCCTTAATATTGTTTCTACACTCCTTAATACAGTCAAACGTTTAAATTTAACTTCTTGCTATAGCTTCAAACACGTTTAACATATTTCCCATTTAAATAGTTAATTAGCCCTATTTAATAGCAACGCCGCTTTAATACATTAACAGCTCATAATCTGCATACTTTCACCAAGCTTAAACAATACATTTACCACACGCATAGTGTGTATCAAAAAACCGTGTAATTAACTGAGTCTTTTACTAACTTTAATAAGGCTTAACTTGGGTTTAGCAAAGTTAAAGCCATTAACTTAAATGCAGTAATATTTATACATCATCTCAAAACCACTTTCGGATTGTTGTATTTTTATACGATGAAGCGCAGGATTTGCAAGTTAAGATGTGTTATTAGCCTAAATTAACCAAATCTAGTTCATCAAATTGTCACATTTTTATTATTTTTGTTTTTTTTTAAGGTGCAATTCAGTTTTGTTTAGATGTTGCATTTTTGTTTCATGTAAGTGTCTAATTTTTAACTAGTGTTTAATTTTAAAGGGGCTATATAATGCTAAAACGGCTTAATGCTGGTTGCATTTATGTTAACAGTATTTTTTGTAATACTTTAGTTTTAGCTTTTTCAAGGTATTTATTTACTTAGAATAGCTAACATCAAGTTGACAGGGCGTACTGCATTTAGCATTATTGGAGGGTTGATATCTATTAAAAGATATCAGGGTTGTCATCCTTAATAAGGTTGATAATTAAATTATAAAAGTAACATTACTTAATTGGTTGGGAACTATGTCTGTTAAAATCAGAAAGAGTCTTGTAGCATCTGCGTTGGTTGGCGCTTTTGCATTTGCAAGCAGCAATGTGATTGCAGATCCTTTGAATGACGTGCAAAAAGCAGGTCAGCAAATTCAAAAGGCTGCTGTTAAGTCTCAAACTAAAATTGACAACGTATACGGTCAAACTCAAGAGCTAATCGCTGAGTACCGTAGTATTGTTGATGAGACTGAACTTATGAAAGTGTACAACGATCACGTAGCACGTTTGGTCGCTGACCAAAATGCGTCAATCGAATCGTTTGACCGTCAAATCGCTACTATCGACAACACTAAACAAAACGTTGTGCCTTTGATGTATCGCATGATCGATACGCTTGAGCAATTCATCAAAGCGGACGTTCCGTTCAATCTTGATTCTCGTCTAGCTCGTGTAGAAAGACTTCGTGAAATCATGGCTTCTGCGTCTGTAACGACGTCTGAGAAATTCCGCCAAGTTCTTGAAGCGTACACAGTTGAAACTGCTTACAGCTCGGCTGTAACTGCTTCTCAAGGTACTTTAGAAGTTGATGGTAAAAACATTAACGTTGATATCGGTCGTTTAGGTCGTATCACTTACGTAGCACAATCTTTTGACTTAAAACACGCTTGGGTGTGGGACAACAACACTAAAGAGTGGAAAGAATTAGGTGAAGAATACCTAAAACCAGTTAAAGAAGTGATTCGTATGGCGCGTAAGCAAGCGACACTAGAACTTGTTAAACTACCAATCTTTGGCGCGGAGTAATCGAATAATGAAGAAACTATTTAAAGGTTTTGCTGTTGCAGCAGTACTATCTGTTTCTGCAGGTACCGCGCTTAATGCACATGCAAATACTGATGCTTTAGATAAAATTCTTGAGCAAGTAAAGCAAGAACGTATCTCTGAAGGTAAAATCAATAAGCAACGTGAGCAAGAGTTCTTATCAGAACGTGCTGACAAGCAAGCATTACTTAACAAAGCAAAAAGCCAATTAGCGTCTGAAAAAGCACGCGGTGACAGCTTAGCTAAGCAATATGCACAAAACGAAAATACATTAGCTGAAAAAGAGCAAGCGCTTCAAAACGCACAAGGTACTCTTGGTGAAATGTTTGGTGTTGTACGTCGTGCAGCGCAAGACGCTATCGGTTCTATCGAAGCTTCACTAGTAAGTGCTGAAAAGCCAGGCCGTGCAGAAGTACTTCGTTCATTAGCAGCTGCTAAAGAGCTTCCAACAGTTCGTGAACTTGAAGAACTTTGGATTGCACTTCAAACAGAAATGACTGAGTCAGCAAAAGTTTCTACTTTTGAAACTGAAGTGTCAGGTCTTGACGGCAACTCTACAGTTAAGCAAGTAACACGTATTGGTAACTTTAACTTAGTTACTGACGAAGGTTACTTAATCTACTCGCCAGAGACAAAATCTATTCAGCCTTTAGGTAAACAACCTGATAGCTACATTTTAGATGGTATCTCAGCTCTTGAAGGTACTTCTTCTGACAATTACGCTGGCGTATACATTGACCCGACTCGTGGTGCAATCTTACGTATCAACACGCAGAAGAAAACGCTTATGGAATACTACGAGCAAGGTGCTGAAGTTGGTTACATCATCACAGTTTTATTAGCTGTTGGTCTACTAATCTTCTTAGTACGTTTCGTTGACTTAGCTCTTACTACTTCTAAGATCAAGTCTCAGCTTAAAAACTTGTCTACACCGAATACAAACAACCCACTGGGTCGTATTCTTAAAGTGTACCATGACAACAAGAGCCAAGACGTTGAAAACCTTGAGCTTAAACTTGATGAAGCTATCTTACGTGAAACGCCACGTGTTGAAGCTGGTATTAACATCATCAAGATTCTTGCTGCAATCGCACCGTTACTTGGTCTACTAGGTACAGTAATCGGTATGATCTTAACGTTCCAAACAATCACATTGTTCGGTACGGGCGATCCGAAGATCATGGCTGGTAACATCTCTCTAGCTCTTGTAACTACAGCGCTAGGTCTAATTGCTGCACTACCACTTATCCTACTTCATTCAATTGTTGCAGGTCGTAGTAAGTCAGTATTACATATCCTTGATGAGCAAAGCGCGGGTATCGTTGCTACTCACGCGGAGAAGGAGAAAGCCTAATGCTAGTCCTGATGGAGATATGGGAATCTATCAGGGATTTTGTTGGCACAGGCGGCCAGGTATTATACGTGGTCGCGATAGCACTCTTTCTTATGTGGGTTTTAATGATTGAGCGCTATTGGTTCCTACTTGCTGAATTTCCTCGTTTAACGAAGGATATTGTAGCAAAGTGGGATGCCCGCCAAGACACTACGTCTTGGTACGCACACAGAATCCGTGAAGCATGGATTTCTGAAGCGTCTGAAAAATTAGATCAGCGTATGTTGTTGATTAAAACATTAGTAGCTGTTTGTCCTTTAATAGGCTTACTTGGAACTGTAACGGGTATGATCGCGGTTTTCGAAACCATGGCAACCCAGGGTACTGGTAATGCACGTTTAATGGCATCAGGTATTTCAATGGCAACAATCCCAACAATGGCTGGAATGGTTGCGGCACTATCTGGAGTTTTCTTTAGCTCACGCCTTGAGGCAAGAGCGAGAATGGTGAAAGCCAAACTTGTAGATAGCATGCCTCATCACTAGAGAGAGAATTAAATATGGCACGTAAACAACGTTTTCGTGAAGAAGAAGAAGCAGCGGTAGATATGACGCCAATGCTTGACATCGTATTTATCATGCTTATTTTCTTTATCGTAACTACATCGTTCGTTAAAGAGGCTGGTATCGAGGTCAATAAACCTAAAGCGGCCCAAGCTACGAAGCAAAAAAATGCTAACATTTTTGTTGCTATTCGCAGTGATGGTGCTATCTGGATTGATAAACAGCAAGTTGATGTTGAACGTGTTTCAGCAAAAATCGAAAGTTTATTAGCAGAACAACCTACTGATGTTGTGATTTTGCAAGCTGATAAAGAAGCAAAGCACGGCGTAGTGGTTAAAGTTATGGACCAGATCAAAGCGACAGGTGACAACCTGAGAATTTCAATAGCTGGAGATCAGTAATGATTCGTTTTCTGTTTTCACTGATTGCAGGTGGGGCAGTTACTTTCGGCTTGTTCTACTTCATGGCTTACCTCATCTCTGGTGGGGCTGACCGTAATACTGAACAAAAAGAGCAGATCATAGTCGAAATAATGACGAATCCGCCTGAATCTAAGGTGCAGGAGAGGAAGCGTGTTCCGCCTCCGCCTCCGCCACCGCCAAAGCAGCCGCCTAAACCGCAGCCGCCACAGCCGGAGAATAACAATCCTAACCCTGGTGCTATGTCATTTAACATGGGTAGCATTGATGTAGGAAGTTCGGCTGGTGGACTAAGTGGTCCAGGTGCATTTGGACGAGATGGTGATGCGACACCTATCGTTCGTATTGAACCAAAATATCCAACGCAAGCAGCGCGTGATGGTAAAGAAGGTTGGGTACAACTTTCGTTCACAATTGATGAGTTAGGTGGCGTGACTGACGTTCAAGTTATTGACGCAGAACCAAAACGTATCTTTGACCGTGAAGCTAAACGTGCATTACGCAAGTGGAAATACCGTCCTAAAATTATTGACGGTAAACCACAGAAACAAGTTGGTTTACAAGTTCAACTAGACTTTAAACTTAACCAAGGCTAAGGAGGCGAGTAATGAGAAATTTATCTAAAGTAACTGCTCTTGCAATTCTTATGTCTGTGTCAGGTGCAGCTATAACTGCACCTGTATTAGCAGCGCCGGATTACGCTAAAATTGAAGAGCGTAAAAAAGCCAAGACTAAAATCATGGGCGAGCGTACTGGTAAAAAGGTAATTAAAGCGTTTGACTTGTACAATGAAGACAAAATTGATGAAGCAATTGCCTTGTTAAAAGAGATTGACGCATCTAACGACTTCGATAAAGCGACTGTAAATCGTTACTTAGGTAGCATGTACGCGCAAAAAGAGAAGTACGATGAAGCGATTAAATACTCTAGACAAGCTGTTGCCCCTGATATTTTAAACTTCGCAGATCACGAGCAAACTTTAAAGCTATTAGGTGATTTATACGCTGGTACAGAAAAGTTCCAAGAAGCCAAAAAAGCTTATACAGCTTGGATGGACTTCACCGGCGAAGAAGACCCTAAAGTTTATACTCGTATTGCGCAAGCTAACTATCAGTTAGGTCAGTTTCGTGATGTTTTTAAACCTGCCGACAAGGCAATCTCTTTACAAAAGGAGCCTAACAAGGCCCCTTACCAATTAAAATTAGGTTCTTACTTTGAACTTAAAGACTACGCCAACATGGTGAAAATTGGTGAAGAGATTGTACGAGTTTGGCCAGATGACAAAAAAGCCTGGGTTAGTTTAGGTAAATACTACCTACAAACCGAAGACTACTCTAAAGGTCTAGCGACCATGGAAGTAGCATTCAAAAATGGCTATTTTGAAGCGGAAGTAGATTACAAAGTACTTTCTAACTTTTATTCTTTAAACGAAATTCCATTTAAAGCGGCTAAAACCCTTGAAAATGCGATTAAAGAAGATAAAGTTAAGCGTACTAAGCAAAATGTTAACGCAATTGCTAGTAACTACCACCGTTCTAAAGACATCGAAAAAGCTGCTAAGTACTACGAAGAAGCTGCTAAATTTGACGACGATGCAGAGCTTTACCGCAAAGCAGGATCGTTACTTTTACAATCTGAGAACTTTAGTGCTGCTGTTGTTCGTTTGAACAAAGCGTTAGAGCTTGGCTCTGACAAAAAAGGCACCATTTATTCAGATTTAGCTGAAGCGTATTACTACCAAGCTAAATACAAGCAAGCTTATGCTGCTATTACTAAAGCAATGGACGACCCACGCACACGTAAGTTTGCTAAAGGTTGGTCTACATTTATTAAAGATAAAGCCGCTCGCAACGGTGTTAAAATTTAACTTTAATTTGTTTTAGCAATTATATAAAAAGCCCCTTTGGGGCTTTTTTTATTGGAATTTATAATGAATAAAACGCATCTTTTGTCTGTCCTATTTAGTCTGTTTTTGGTTGCTTGTTCAAAACAACCACCGCCTTTTGAATCTTATGATGCTGCGCAGCAGAGTATTAAAAATTTAAACACAGCGCTAAAGCCTGCGGGCACTGCAAGTGTATCCACTGAACAAGTATTGCCTTTTTCCTCAGCGTATTTATCGCTTCGTCATCAGATGTATCAGCGGCTACAAACAATGACACTTTCAAACGCGCAAACACAGCAGCTAAATTACTTAATTATTGCTGAGCGTTTTCCTGAGCGCTTTTTCAGCTGGCCTTCACAGGTCAATGTGTTAGACAACTTATTATCAGCGCAAATTCAAAGTACTAAGGCTAACGAGGTAATTGAGTGGCTTAAGTTCACTCAAGATCAATTAGACAGTGCGCTGCAAAGCAATTTGAGATTAAACAAGGTTGAATTAAACCTCCTGCAGGGTTACTTACAAACGCCACTATTAAAACAATCTAGCGCAAACGATTTAAAAGCCCAGATTGCAGAGTTTAATGATTACTTGGCCCAGTACAAACCAAGGGGAAGCATTGGCTTACGTGGACTTGCTAATGGCAGTGAATGGTATCAAAGTAAACTAAATTACTTTAGTGGGGCAGTTAAGTCGCCTTTGCAATGGGTTGATACTATCAATCAGCATCTTCAAATTGACTCGCATACTGCACCTAATTTGAGCTATAACGAGCATCATAGTACTTCGTTTATTAGCCAATATTTAAGCAAGGCGCCAAAAGTAAAAGGGATTGATTGGCAAACAGATTACATGCTGTTGCCCGCTATGGCTAAAAACAGCCAGCTAAGCCCAGAAGATAAAAGGCTAATGCTTGCGCTAATGGAAACCGATGTGGGCATACACTACCATGCATGGACTTTATCTCAGGCAAAAGTGAATTTAGTAAAACGATTAGCTATTTCACAGCGCGATGCGCAGTATTTAGTTGAAGATAGTGTGCTGTACCCAGGCCACGCTTTTAGTTTTGCCGAGCAACTATTAACACTTTAAACGCTTATGTGCGCTTAGCGCACATTTCACAGCGCTGTGTTGCAGGGTCTTTTTTAAGTAACCGCTCAGAAATTGCTTCTTCACAATCGCAGCAATAGCCGTATTGACCAATATCAATTTGGCTTATTGCCGCTTCTAATTCTGTCAGCCTATTAACTAAAGTTTGATATTCAGGGCCTAAGTGGTAGGTGGCAGTGTCAAGCCATTCGTTATGCTGGCTAGTTAATATAACGTCACGTAGCTTAAGATGGGCAGGGTGTGCAGATTGGCTCAGCATCGCTAATATTACTGATTTAACGTGTGCTATTTCACTGTGCAGTTGTTGCTGATAAAGCATATTGGTATAACCTTCATTTAGCGTTTCGTTATACCGGTATTATCTGAGCTGCGCTGCTTATACGCTATGATTTGAATCAAGTTGCGGAGACTTAGCGTATTTTTTTAAAACCTGTGCTACATCACCTTTTACTTTAAGACGTCTTATTTCATCAAATAGTGCATTGGCTTGTGGGTATTGGCGTTTTAGATAACCCAGCCATTGCTTAGTACGAGAGGCAAAATATTTTTCATCTTGTGTGGGGTCTTGATGAATAGCAGAGTGAATCAAATGATAAATTATATGTTCCCACTCTAGGCCTGTATATTGTTCATTATTAACATGAGCTTTAATTTTTTTCGCTAAATCAGGGTGAGAAAGCGCACCGCGCCCTAGCATTAAATCGCTACACTGGCTTCGTGTTTGACAAAGTAGGGCATCTTCCACTTGCCAAATTTCACCGTTGGCAACCACGGCGATGTTTTTATCTTTTATTAGCGGGGGGATTTTTCCCCAGTATGCAGGTGGGTTATAACCATCGCGCTTGGTACGTGCATGTATAGCAATACTATCTGCTCCAGCACTCACAACGGCATCTACAATTTCCTGGCTTTTACTATCATCGTCAAAGCCTAATCGTATTTTTGCACTTACTTGATGTTTACTATCTACCGCATCCCTTACCGCTTTGATTATGTCATACATATGATCAGGGTCTTTTAGCAGAACAGCACCCCCGCGGCTTTTATTTACCGTTTTTGCAGGGCAGCCAAAATTAAGATCTATACCGTGAGAGCCTAATTCGATAGCTCTAACCGCATTTTCTGCTAATACGTCGGCCACTTGCCCTAATAACTGTACGCGCACAGGAGTACCGGCTTTGGTTAAACCGTTATTATCGAGCTCAGGGCAATAGCGATGAAACACTTTAGCCGGTAAACATTTATCAATTACTCTAACAAATTCTGTTACGCATAGGTCAAAGCCACCAATATTGGTAAGAAGTTGGCGCATTTTAAAATCAACAACACCTTCCATAGGCGCTAAAACAAGTTTCATAGAGTATTTTTATTGAAAAAACGGGTGCGTAGTGTACCTGCAAAGTATGGTTTGATAAAACTTAAATTACTGTCCATATTTGTTTGTATAAATTTAAAAGTAAAAAAAATGAAAATAAATGAAAGTTTTTATTTGATAGCGGGTCTATTTAATTATACAAGCAACGCATAATTGACAATAATTAGTTTGCGTTATCTTAATACACACTTATATAAGAGAGTCATACAATGAATACAGTAAAGAAAAACTCAATCGCGTTAACCTTAGGTGCAGTAGTTGTTGGCTCTGCAAGTTTTGCCTCTGCAGATGCACAAGCAAACCCATTTGAATTTCAACAGCTAGTAACCGGATACCAGCTTGATGCGGCAGAAGGTAAGTGCGGTGAAGGCAAATGTGGCGGCGACGCAAAAGGTAAAAAAGAAGGTAAGTGCGGCGAAGGCAAATGTGGCGGTGAGGCAAAAGGTAAAAAAGAAGGTAAGTGCGGCGAAGGCAAATGTGGCGGCGACGCAAAAGGTAAAAAAGAAGGTAAGTGCGGCGAAGGCAAATGTGGCGGCGACGCAAAAGGTAAAATAGAAGGTAAATGCGGCGAAGGCAAATGTGGTGGCGACGCAAAAGGCAAAAAAGAAGGTAAGTGCGGCGAAGGTAAATGTGGCGGCGACGCAAAAGGTAAAAAAGAAGGTAAATGCGGCGAAGGCAAATGTGGCGGCCAATAACAGGCTGATTTAAGTACCTGATTTACTCAGATATACGTTATGCTAAAAGGGCCAAAAGGCCCTTTTTGTTTTAGGAGATAATGATGAGAGCAACACAAAACTCAGCATTTGGGATGGTGGGCTTAGGTCTTCGTCGAGAGATGCTTGATGAACTACTAGCGCATACACCAAAGCAAATTGATTTTATGGAAGTAGCGCCTGAAAACTGGCTTAAGCTCGGAGGGCGCTTTAAAAAACAATTTAAAACCTTAACTGACGCCAATAATTTTGTTTGCCATGGTTTATCGCTTTCTATCGGCTCGCCTGAACCTCTTGATATTGAATTTGTTAAATCGCTAAAAACGTTTTTTGATCAGCACAACATTAAACTATTCAGTGAGCACCTAAGTTACTGCTCTGGAAAAGGGCATATGTACGATTTAATGCCAATCCCTTTTACTGAAGATGCCATTGCACACGTTGTACCTCGCATCAAACAAGTGCAAGATATTTTAGAGCGCCAAATAGCCATCGAAAATGTCTCTTATTATGCGGCGCCTGGCCAGCAGTTATCTGAGCTTGAATTTACAAACACGATTTTAGAGCAAGCCGATTGTAAACTACTGCTTGATGTAAATAATATTTATGTAAATTCAATTAATCATGGTTACAACGCCGAAGCGTTTATATTAGGGTTACCTTCAAAACGCATTGCATATGGGCACGTAGCTGGGCACTACAATGAAGCCGATGATTTAATTGTTGATACCCACGGCGCTGATGTTATTGGCCCCGTATGGGACTTGCTTGATAAAGCGTACCAAGCGCATGGGGTGTTTCCTACCTTATTGGAGCGTGACTTTAATATTCCAAGTATAAATACACTAACAAAAGAGCTTGATATTATTCACGATTTACAAAATAAGCAGTTATGCGCATCGCCTTCTCAGCAATTAGCATAAAGGAAGAAATATGAGCTTTATTGACAGCCAAAATGAGTTTATGGCGCACATACGTGAGCCTGAGCATAATCCAAAGCCTAACGATATTGAAGATAGACGCATGGCGATTTACCGTGACTTATTTTTTAGTAATATTGCAGGGTTTATCTCATCTGGTTTTCCGGTGCTTAAAACTTTATATACACAGCAGCAATGGCAAAAATTAATACGGGCTTTTTTTAGTGAGCATGACTGTAAGTCGCCTTACTTTTTAGACATAGCAGGGGAGTTTATTAATTACTTATCGAGCAGCTATACCCTGCAAGAGTACGATTATGCATTTATGCTGGAGCTGGCACATTATGAGTGGATAGAGCTTGATGTTTCCGTGGCTAATGAAGATACCAATGAGCAACGCTTAAAAAGCACTGAACTAACCAGTTCTGCACTTTACTTATCGAGTGTAGCGCGTAATTTAAGCTACCAATATGCGGTGCAAAATATCAGCACAGAGTATAAACCCAGCACGCCATCTGAGGAGCCTAATTACTTTGTTGTATACAGAGATGATAACGACGACGTACAGTTTTTAGCTACAAATGCAATGACCGCCTTGCTACTTTCAATAATAGAATCTAATGCGGGCATTGACTTTGAGAGTGTATGCCAGCAGGTTTTAGTGCATGCGCCTAATTTTAGCGAACAACAAATTGCGCATGGTGCGTTAAGTACGCTTAATGCAATGTGCGAGCGCGGTATTATCGTGACAAAAAATCAACATTAAGGTCTTTATAGATGTTTTTACTTCGTCTATCATGGCAGCCTTATTTGTCGTGCTTAAAAAAAGGTTATACCAATGTCAGATGATAAAGACTTTAAAGATCCGTTTAACGCTACTTACTTTATTGCTTTTTTAGCAGTTTTTGTGGGTATTGGCTGTTTAAATGCGATTTTAGGCTGGATCACAAGCCTAACTTAAAGCTCCTTGCTCTATTAAGGCTGTTGTTTTTATCAGCCTTAAGCTTCTTTTCTTCCTCCACCCTTATAATTTTCATACCACCTCGGTATTAATAACAGCAAACTCGCATTTTAACGTCAGTTAAGGTTATAATCAGCTGCTTTGAAATATAAACTATTGAGCAATTAAACTTATGACTCAAGTAACACCCGCTATTATTAAAAACAGTATCGCAACCATTGCCGACTATCCTAAACCAGGCATTATGTTTCGTGATGTAACAACACTAATGGCAAATCCAGAAGCCTTTAAAGCAACAATCGATGCTTTTATAAACGAATATAAAAACCAAGGCTTTACAAAAATTATTGGTACAGAATCTCGCGGCTTTATTTTTGGTGCACCGCTATCTTACGCGTTAGGGATCCCTTTTATTCCTGTTCGTAAGCCAGGCAAGCTACCACGCGAAGTGATTCGCCAAGATTACCTACTTGAATACGGTGAAGACACATTAGAGCTTCATGTTGATGCTATTGTCCCAGGCGACAAAGTATTATTAGTTGACGATTTATTAGCTACCGGTGGCACAATTGAAGCCACAGCAAAGCTAGTTGCAAAATTAGGCGGCACAGCCACTGATGCAGCGTTTGTTGTTTCATTACCAGAGCTTGGTGGTGAGCAGCGTATAGAAAAAATGGGTATTAAAATCTTAAAACTGGTTGAGTTTGAAGGCGAGTAATTGATGAGTTATCAGGTTCTAGCGAGAAAATGGCGTCCGCAAACCTTTCATGAATTGGTTGGCCAGTCTCATGTAAAGCAAGCGCTTGTTAATGCGCTAACGCAAAATAGACTGCATCACGCTTATTTATTCACTGGAACCCGTGGTGTGGGTAAAACGACCATTGCGCGTATTTTTGCTAAAAGCTTAAATTGTGATGAGGGTATATCGGCATCTCCTTGTGGGCAATGTAGCAGTTGTACTGACATAGAAGCAGGGCGATACATTGACTTACTTGAAATCGATGCCGCTTCTCGCACCAAAGTAGAAGATACTCGTGAAATTCTTGATAACGTTCAATATGCACCCACGCGTGGACGTTACAAAGTATACCTAATAGATGAAGTACACATGCTCTCTAAGCATAGCTTTAACGCGTTATTAAAAACGTTGGAAGAGCCGCCAGAGCATGTGAAGTTTTTACTAGCAACCACTGATCCGCAAAAGTTACCTGTTACCATTTTATCACGCTGTTTACAGTTTAACTTAAATGCACTTTCGCAAAGCGAAATTAAAACTCAGCTTGAGCATGTACTTACTCAAGAGGAGTTAAACTTTGATAAAGATGCGCTAAGTATTATAGCAAAAGCCGCCGATGGCAGTATGCGTGACGCGTTGAGCTTAACAGATCAAGCTATTGCGCAAACCAACGGCGACATAAACAATCAAGCCGTACAAGCTATGCTTGGTTTAATGGACACCCATTACAGCCAAAGTTTGCTTGCTGCTTTGTTAGCACAAGATGGTGGCGCACTGATGGACGAAATAGCCCAAGTTGCGAGCCGTAATCCTAACTATATTGCACTACTTGATGATTTAATTGCATTAACTCATCTTATTCAATTAACTCAGCTTGTCCCGCAAGCAGCGCAACTTGATGATAAAAATGCCGATTATATTAGCCATGTTGCACAGCACACCCAGGCTCAACAAATACAGGTTTATTACCAGTTACTATTAAACGGTAAAAAAGACTTACAATGGGCGCCAGAGCCTCGTTTAGGCTTTGAAATGATAATGCTGCGCTTATTAGCATTTGAATCTGCAGGTACAACGCTTGCTCAATCGCTTCATGAGCCTAGTGTCACACCAAGTGCAGCCACGTCTGCGCCTACCAGTAGTAAAGGCCGTGCCGATGCGCTGCGTGATATATTAAATAAAAATAAAACACCATCGCAAGACGAAACCCCTGCTTCGCAAGCAATGGTTGAGAAAAGCCAAAACCAAAGTAATGCGCAAAGCCAAACAATTGATGAACCAGGAGAGCAACCGCCCACAGAGCAGCTAACACGCTCGCCAAGTGAGCAACACAGCAACAGCGTATCATCTGCGGCTCAAAGCCCGCAAAACGATATACCGAGCCCTGTGCGGCAAAGTGAGCACATTGCTAAGAGTGACGATGCTGCTGAGCGCCAAAGTGAAGACGATGCTTATCTGCAACACAGTAATATGGAGCAAAGCTTAGCCGCACAATTTGATGATGTTATGAGCAGTGCGGTGGATCAAGGTTATAACCCAGCACCTGTAGCGCAACACACACAACCCGCGCCTGAAAACGCCGATGCTAAAGATAGCAGTGTGCGTGAACAAGAAGCTCAAGCACAATCAGCAATTGCGCGAATTTTACGGGATAGAAATATATCGGGGGCAGGCAGGCTTTCTGGGGGGAGTGTAAATACCCCTGAGCAAGCGCAAACACCAAAAACACCTGCCCAAGCTACGCCTAACAGCGAAGCAAAGCCACACAATACAAGCCCGCAAGCGAGTGAGTCACAAAACGATTCACCGCCATGGCATGACCATGCGCAAGGCGATAGCGAAAAAAAGCCAACGCTCCCTGTAACAGGGAGCCAAACGCCAGCTGAGCCAGTAACGCAAAGCCAGCCAGCGCGTAAGGTTGATTTTAAAGAAAAGCATCAAACAATTACTGAAAACTTAGCGCCTGAGCTGCTGGAGCAAATTAATCCGCAAAAAAAGCCTGAGGTAATAGAGCAAGAGCCCGCTATACCGGTCCCAGATGATTTTCAAAGCCCAATTAGCGAGATTAAATTTGCGCATCAGCAAGATGAGTGGGCTTATTTAATTAAGCGTATGGGGCTTGGTGGGCGAATGCGCCAATTTGCATTACACTCGATTTTTACCAAGCAAGGCGACAGTTTACATATTGACGTGGATGAATCGCAAAAACACTTAGATACGCCCATGCTTAGGCAAAAGCTCGATGCGGCGTTATCAAGCATTTACGGGCATAACGTATCGCTGAGTATTAACTTTGCAAAAGGGGTGATTGACTCGCCTTATTTAATTCAGCAAAAAATAGATGCAGGGCGACACCAGCAAGCAATTGATGTGATCACATCTGATGAAAACATAGTACAATTTCAGCAGCTATTTAGCGCCGAAATTGACGAAAACAGTATTCAGGCATTGTAATTAAATACAATCGCCCTTATCTTCATGACAACTAGAGTTTAAAAGAAAGAGAGAAAATTATGTTTAAAGGTGGAATGGGTAACATGATGAAGCAAGCGCAGCAAATGCAAGAGCGCATGCAAAAAGCCCAAGACGAAATCGCGACAATGGAAGTTGTTGGCGAAGCCGGCGCAGGCCTTGTAAAAGTAACCATGCTTGGTAATCATAACGTGCGTCGTGTTGAGCTTGATGAAAGCCTTATGGAAGACGACAAAGACATGATTGAAGATTTACTTGCTGCAGCATGTAACGATGCTGTTCGCCGCGTTGCTGACGAAACGCAAGAGCGTATGGGCAAAGTAACTGGCGGTATGCAATTACCACCAGGTATGAAAATGCCGTTTTAAGCAAATATGCAACTTTCAGATAGTTTAACGCAGCTTATAGAAGCGCTACGTTGCCAACCGGGTATTGGTCCTAAGTCGGCTCAGCGCATTGCGTTTCATTTATTAGAGCGCGATCGTAAAGGCGGTACTCAACTTGGTAACGCATTGACCAAAGCCATGGGCGCGGTTGGGCATTGTCAGTCGTGCCGCACTTTTACTGAGCAAGCGCAGTGTGATATTTGCTTAAGTACAAAACGCCAAGACAGTGGTGTGCTGTGTGTTGTTGAATCGCCTACCGATGTGTTGGCAATAGAGCAAACAGGCCAATACCTTGGTTTATATTTTGTACTTATGGGGCATTTATCGCCAATTGACGGTATTGGCCCTAAAGAAATAGGCCTTGATATACTTGAACAAAAGCTCTCGCACGGCGGTATTAACGAAGTGATTTTAGCTACCAACCCTACGGTTGAGGGCGAAACCACTGCACATTATATTGCCCAGCTTTGCCATAAATATAAAGTAGGGGCCTCGCGTATAGCGCATGGTATACCTGTTGGTGGCGAGCTTGATTTAGTAGATGGCACAACGTTAATGCATGCATTTAGTGGCCGCCGAGCGGTTATGCAGGACTAACACAACTATCTGAAATCGTTTTAAAAGCCTACATAGTAAAATATGTGGGCTTTTTTGTGTTTGCTATTTAATTACCGTATAACGTGTGTGAGTTTGCCGGTAATCATATTAAATTAATAAATGAGTTAAACTTGGCAACGTTGTGTTATAAATTATTGACTAACAACAAGATAACGTGATAGTTGCACGGCTCACGCGCCTTAAAAATATCGCTCAAGTTGCTATAAAAACATCAGGAATTTATCTGATTAGTAAGGAGTACTATGCAAAATAATAAACACGACAATAAAGGCGGCTTACTCAGCAGTAAGCGCTTTTTACCGCTATTTCTAACGCAGTTTTTGTCGGCTATGAATGATAATGTGTATAAGCAATCCGTGCTTATATTGTTAGTGTTTCAAGCTGCAACCCTTGGCGATGGTGCGCTGTATTCAAACCTTGCAGCGGGCTTATTTATATTACCGTTTTTTTTATTCTCAGGAATGGCGGGTCAATTAGCCGAAAAAACAGAAAAATCAAAGCTGATCCGGCTTGTTAAATTTTGCGAAATACCGGTTATGGTTATTGGCGCAGCCTCTATTTTTACGCAATATGTGTGGCTAATGCTGACCACCGTGTTTTTTATGGGCTTGCAAAGTACTTTTTTTGGCCCGCTTAAGTATTCAATATTACCGCAACATGTGGCACCTAACGAATTAACAAAAGCCAATGGCTTGGTTGAGTCTGCCACTTTTGTCGCTATTTTAATTGGTACTATTTTTGGCACCTATTACATTACTCAAACAACAGGTCCAACAATTATTAGTATTGCCGTGTTGATACTTGCGGTACTTGGCTTTTTCAGCAGCCGCTTTATTCCTATAAGCCAAGCCAATAATCCTAATTTGCACTTTACCTATAATATTTTTTCATCCACTAAAAATGTATTTAAAGCGCTTAATGCTCAAACAGAATCGGTTGGTAAATCGGTGTTGGGTATAAGCTGGTTTTGGCTAATAGGCGCGGTTATTTTAACGGCATTACCTAATTACGTTAAGCATGTAATGGGTGGCGATGAACTCGTGGTAACCAGTGCGCTGGTGGTGTTTTCGCTAAGCATTGCCGTGGGGTCTTTGTTGTGCGAAAAGCTTTCGCGCTCACGTATTGAGCTGGGCATTGTACCTTTTGGCGCTATTTTAATTACGCTATTTTTGTATTTACTAAGCCAAGAGCCGGCTATTAGTGAATATATCGCGCCCTCTGAAAACTTATTAACCCTAAAGCAAGTGCTCAATACAGGCGACATGGTATGGCATTTTGTTTGGATGGCAGGTATTGGTATTGCATCCGGTTTTTATACTGTGCCGCTGTATGCGCTTATTCAACAGCGTACCGAGGAGGCAAGTCGTTCACGGGTGATTGCTGCTAATAATGTGCTTAATGCGCTCTTTATGGTTGGCAGTGCCATATTAAGTATTGTAACGCTCTTTGTTTTAGAGTGGCATATTTCGTCGTTACTATTGCTTTTGGCGGGGCTTAATTTGCTTATCTCTATTTATATTTACACTAAGGTGCCGGAATTTTTCTTGCGCTTTGTTATCTATATTTTAGCCATATGCATGTATCGCGTGCGCACAAAAAGGCATGAAAATATTCCAAGCGAAGGTGCAGCCGTTATTGTAGCTAATCATGTAAGCTTTGTAGATTGGATGTTTATTTTAGCCACTTCGCCTAGGCCTATACGCTTTATGGTGTTTGCTCCCATTTATTACTCAAAAGCGCTGCATTGGCTATTTAAAATGGCAAAAGCTATTCCAATTGATAGCGAAAAAGCCAACCCAAAGGCGTTTGCAAAAGCATTTGATGAGGTTGCCGCAGCGCTTGAACGCGGTGAGTTAGTTGGTATTTTTCCTGAAGGAAAACTAACAAGCAATGGTGAAATGGACATGTTTAGGCGGGGCATTGAGCGGATTATAGCGCGCACACCTGTGCCTGTTGTGCCCGTTCACTTAGATGGCTTGTGGGGCAGTATGTTTAGCCGTAAAGCCAAGTGGCAACTACCACGCCTTAAATGGTCTTTAGTCTCGGTGAGTGTGGGAGAGCCGATTGAAGCTGAGCAGGTAAGTGCTAATTATTTGCACGAACAAGTCAGCGCTTTAAAAGCCCAGCACGCTAAAAATACACCGTAATTAACTCTAAAAGCCACATTTTTATGTGGCTTTTTATTTATGTCAGCGCAAAAGCTGCTTTTTTAAATTTTTCCCTTGAAGTTACTCCACCTCACCCCATATTAAGTGCATAACGCAGACACTTTGCTAATTGGAGATACATAAATGACTGCAGCACAAAAAGAAACATTAGGCTTTCAAACAGAAGTAAAACAACTATTAAACTTAATGATTCATTCGTTATATTCGAATAAAGAAATATTTTTACGTGAACTTGTATCAAATGCATCAGATGCCGCCGATAAGCTACGCTTTTTAGCGCTTTCTGATGGCGACCTTTACCAAGGTGATGCCGATTTACGTGTACGTATTAGCGCAGATAAAGAAGCGAACACAATTACCATTTCTGACAATGGTATTGGTATGACGCGTGAAGAAGTGATTAGCTCTTTAGGAACTATTGCTAAGTCGGGTACTGCTGAGTTTTTCAAAAACTTAACCGGTGACCAAAGTAAAGACTCGCAATTAATTGGTCAATTTGGTGTTGGTTTTTACTCGGCATTTATTGTGGCTGATGAAGTGACAGTGCGCACGCGTAAAGCGGGTGAAACACAAGCGTACGAGTGGCAATCACAAGGTGAAGGTGAGTACACGTTACAAGAAATTGAAAAAGAAGGCCGTGGTACGGATATCATTTTACACCTGCGTGAAGAAGAAAAAGAATACGCGGATGAATACCGTTTACGTAGCATCGTTACTAAATACTCAGATCATATTTCTACGCCTGTACAAATGTATAAAGCAGAAGTGCCTGAGTCTGAAGGCGAAGACGGCGAAAAAATCCCAGCAGTTCCAGGTGAATGGGAAAGCATTAACCGTGCAACCGCTTTATGGACACGTGATAAGTCAGAGGTTTCTGATGAAGAATACAAAGAGTTTTACAAGCATGTAAGCCATGATTGGGAAGAGCCGCTAAACTGGGCGCACAATAAAGTAGAAGGTAAAACTGAGTACACAAGCTTATTGTATATCCCTAAAAAAGCGCCGTTCGATTTATGGAACCGTGAGCGCCAAAGTGGCTTAAAACTGTATGTTCAACGTGTCTTTATTATGGATGACGCTGAGCAGTTTATGCCAAGCTACCTGCGCTTTGTAAAAGGCTTGCTTGATTCAAACGATTTACCACTAAATGTATCGCGCGAAATTTTACAAGATAACAAAGTAACGCAAGCGATTCGTAAAGGGTGTACGTCTCGTATCTTAAAAATGCTAGAGCGTATGGCTAAAAACAAAGCCGAAGACTACCAAACATTTTGGAACGAGTTTGGCCAAGTAATCAAAGAAGGCCCAGCAGAAGATACAGCGAATAAAGAAGCCATTGCTAAATTGTTACGCTTCTCATCTACGCATACCGACTCAGAAACACAAGATGTATCGCTTGAGCAATACATTGAGCGTATGAACGATGAGCAAGATAAAATTTACTACGTGGTTGCTGATTCGTTTACAGCGGCTAAAAACTCGCCGCACTTAGAAATCTTCCGCAAAAAAGGCATCGAAGTATTATTACTAAGTGACCGTGTTGATGAGTGGATGATGAGCCACTTAACTGAGTTTAACGAAAAATCATTCCAGTCAATTACCCGTGGCGACCTTGATTTAGGTAAGCTTGACGACGAAGAAACGAAAAAAGCACAAGAAGAGTCTGAAAAAGAAGTAGAAGGCTTAATTGAGCGCATTAAAACAGCGCTAGGCGAAGAAGTTAAAGAAGTACGCTTTACGCATCGCTTAACAGACTCTCCTGCCTGTGTGGTTAGCGATGAGAACGACATGAGCTCGCAAATGCAAAAGCTTATGGAGTCAGTAGGGCAACCTGTACCAGAGGCTAAGCCAGTGTTTGAGCTTAACCCTGAGCATCAGTTAGTTAAGCACTTAAACGATGAGCAAGACGAAGATAAGTTTGCACAGTGGTCTCATGTATTACTAGACCAAGCTTTACTTGCTGAACGCGGTACATTAAAAGATCCTACCGGGTTCGTAACACGTTTAAACAAGTTAATGCTTGATTTAAATAAGTAAGGCTAACAGGCTCTTTTAATTGCTAAAAGAGCCTAAAATATAACCATAATTATAAAGGAAGCGTATGCTTCCTTTTTTTATGCGCTCTAAAGTAGGCAATTAGTATAAGTTGCTTGAGTATCTGCAGCGCTTGTGGAAGAATTCAGGCTTTAAAATAAATATCCATACTAGGGGACAATGATATGCGCATTATTCTTTTGGGCGCGCCAGGTGCTGGTAAAGGTACTCAAGCTCAGTTTTTAATGGACAAATACGGTATTCCACAAATTTCTACCGGTGATATGCTTCGTGCAGCCATTAAAGAAGGTACACCACTTGGCTTAGAAGCGAAAAAAGTAATGGATGCAGGTCAGTTAATTTCTGACGATATCATCATTGGTTTAGTGAAAGAGCGTATTGCTAAACCAGACTGCGAACAAGGCTTTTTACTTGATGGCTTCCCACGTACTATTCCACAAGCAGATGCTATGAAAGAAAATGGCGTTGTGGTTGATCACGTTATTGAGTTTGACGTTGCTGATGAAGTAATTGTTGAGCGTATGGGTGGACGTCGCGTACATCCTGGCTCTGGCCGTGTTTATCACGTTGTTTACAACCCACCAAAAGTGGAAGGTAAAGACGATGAAACAGGCGAAGAGCTTATTATTCGTGCAGATGACACGGAAGAAACAGTTCGTAAACGTTTAGCTATTTACCATGAGCAAACTATGCCATTGGTTGATTACTACCAAGCTGAAGCGCAAGCAGGTAACACGCAGTACCATAAAATTGATGGTACGCAAGCTGTTGAAACAGTAAGCCAGCAACTAGCAGAGCTTTTAGGTTAATATAATCTAAACACAGCTTAGGTATTAAAAAACCGCCCTTGGGCGGTTTTTTTGTATTTAGTAGCTTTTAACAATTTAAAATTAAACCACCAAAGGTCAACACGCCCTGTTACCTATAACGTTTTTAGCTTTTCTATTACTGGGTCGTAGTTTGGCTCGGTAGATAAATTAGACACGAGCTGTTTGTATATCACTGTATGGCTTTTATCTAAAATAAGCACAGCGCGAGTTAGTAGCCCCATATCTTTTATAATTAAGCCATATTTTTGGCCAAAGTCTCGCCATACAGAGTCAGAAAGAGCTGTTACTTTGTCGATGTTTTCAGCATTACAAAAGCGTTTTTGAGCAAAAGGTAAATCGGCACTGATGGTCAGTATTGCGATAGCAGGAAATTGCGTCGCTACTTTTTCATTAAAATGTTTGGTTTGTAAGCTACAAATGCCAGTATCTAAACTTGGCACTACGCTGATTAATACAGCTTGCCCTTTATAATCATTAAGATTTACAGGGGCAAAACCACCATCAACCACTTTAAAATTTGGCGCATTATCACCTACACTTACACCTTTACCTAACAAAGTGACAGGCTTACCCTGAGCAGAGACCTTACCTGCATCAAGCGTGTTTTCTGGGTACTGTGATGCGTGCCCAACTGAGCTTAAAGCCAGTGTGCTTAGTGCAAAAATAAGAGAGCGTACCATAGGTTATTTCCTTTTAAATTAACGCAATAGGTTTGAGTGTATTATACTCAATATCACTGACCAAGCGATTAAATATCACTGTAAAAGTAATAATAAGTTCTGTGATATATAAATTGTAAACTGCATGAACTTTTATTAACATGTAGTTACAAAATGTATCTTTAATAAAGTCATAAGGCCTATTGACAACATTGGGTTAAATAATAGAGAGATAGTATGTCAACATCCGTATTAATATGTGACGACTCAAAATTAGCGAGGCGCCAGCTAGCCCGCTCTTTACCAGATGACTGGGATATTAAAGTAGAGTTTGCTCAAGATGGTGTTGATTGCATCAAAAAACTAAAAATAATCGAGCCTGAAATCCTTTTTCTTGATTTAAACATGCCTGAAATGGACGGTTACGAAGTCCTTATGGCCATGAAAGAGCAAGGCCTTAATATTCTAACCGTGGTTGTATCTGGCGATATTCAGCCAAATGCGCACCAACGCGTACTTGAATTAGGCGCCATTGATTTTATCCAAAAACCTTGCTCACCTGAAAAACTTGCCGATATTATCGAGCATCATGGCATTAAAGATAAAGCCATGCGCGAGCGTCTTGCTCATTCTTTAGGTGAACAAGTAGACCCAGATGTGCGCGATATATACCAAGAGCTTACAAATGTCGCTATGGGCCAAGCAGGCGATTTGCTTGCACGGCTTTTGAATGTGTTTGTAGAGCTGCCAATTCCGAATGTGAATGTGCTTGAAGTTAATGAACTGGATATGGCGCTGCAGTCAATTGACAATAATGCTGCCACATCAGGGGTGTGCCAAGGCTTTATTGGCGGTGGCGTATCGGGCGAGGCATTACTTTTATTAAACGACTCAAGCTTTAAAGAAATTGCGTCACTGATGAATTACGACGGTGAGCTGAACGACAAAGTTGAGCTTGAGCTACTTATGGATATTAGTAATATTTTAATAGGCTCAATTTTAACGGGGCTTTCTAAACAGCTAGATATGTCTTTTAGCCAAGGTCATCCCATTGTACTTGGCCAACATCGCGATGTATCTGAATTGGTTAAATCAAATAAATCTCGTTGGCAAAGAACCTTAGCGATAGAAATAAGCTACGGCATCGAAAACCACGATATTAACTGCGATCTTATGCTGTTATTTACCGAAGATTCACTTAAAACTTTGAAATACAAAGTTGCTTACCTATTAGAAGACTAAGTTATGGCCGCTGATTTAGAAATGAATGAGATCCATTGGTTAATGGATATGTTTAACACGGTTGATGTGGGCCTGGTTGTACTGGATAGAAATTATAAAGTGTGTGTGTGGAATGGCTTTATGGAAAACCATTCTGGGCTATTACCAAGTGCTGTAAAAGACAAAGACCTATTTGATTTATTTCCTTCGATTGATGAGAAATGGTTTAGAAGCAAGTCAGAGTCTGTATTTGTACTTAAAAACCGCTCTTTTACTATCTGGGAGCAGCAACCTTACATCTTTCGTTTTAAAAACTACCGCCCCATTACCGGTAAAGCGGATTACATGTACCAAAATGCGACCTTTATTCCACTTACCAACACTCTGGGTGAGGTCAGTCATATTTGTATCATTATTTATGATGTTACCGATGTGGCAGTCAATAAAAAAGAATTAGAAGATTTAAATAAGCGTTTAGAGCAAGTAAGCCAAACCGACAGCTTAACGCAGCTGTTTAACCGTGGGCATTGGGAAAGCACACTGCACCAAGAGTTTTTGCGTGTTAAGCGCAGCGGTGGCAGCAGCACATTATTGATGTTTGATATCGATCATTTTAAAAAAATTAATGATGAGCATGGCCATAGTTGTGGCGATGAAGCGCTACGCCACCTTTCAGAACTGCTACGAACGACGCTTCGCGAAACCGATATAGCAGGGCGTTATGGTGGGGAGGAGTTTGTTGTTACTTTACTCGATACCGACAAGCAAGGCGCAGCAACATTTGCCGAGCGCATAAGAGCGTTAATAGAAGCCAACCCTTTTGTTTATAAAAACACAAAAATAGAGATGACTGTGAGTGTTGGTTTTGCAGGAAATAGCCCTGACTTTGCAAAACATGAGCGGTGGATTGAAGCCGCTGACAAAGCCCTGTATCACTCAAAAGAGCATGGCCGTAACAGAGTAACCGATTTTGAGGATATAAAAAATGACGCATAAGCGTCATTTTTATGCGCTGCTAAAATTAAGGCAGCGGTAATATTACTGCTAAATTAAAGTAACCAAGGATGCATCTAATTACGCTGCAAGCTTTGGCAGTAAATACTTAACAAGGGCTTGGTTAAAGTGCCGTTTTTATCAGCCGTTTTATTTACTCTGTAGTATGGCGAGTATCATCTGCTGGGCATTGGCCAAGAGTAGACACATCGCCTGTACTGGTCTCTTGCTCTAATTGAACCTTGAACCCCCATAACCTATACAGGTGTTTTAGCACTTCTTTATGCGAGTCAGCAAGGGGGATGTTATTGTGAGGAACATAACGCAACGTTAAAGAACGATCGCCTCTAACATCAACATTATATACTTGAATGTTAGGTTCGTGATTACTCAAGTTATATTGTGCTGAAAGCGCTTCGCGTACAGCCTGATAACCGCTATCATCATGTATTGCGCCTACCTCTAGATGTGGGTTACGGCTGTGATCGACAATAGTAAATAGCTTAAAATCACGAATTAACTTAGGTGATAAAAATTGGCTTATGAAGCTTTCATCTTTAAAGTTTTCCATCGCAAAATGCAGTGTGTCTAGCCAATTAGTGCCTGCATATTCAGGAAACCAGCGTCTATCCTCATCTGTTGGGTTTTCGCAAATACGGCGAATATCCACCATCATATTAAAACCCAATGCATACGGGTTTATACCTGAATAGTAATTGCTGTTATAAGGTGGCTGATAAACCACGTTGGTATGGCTTTGCAAAAACTCCATCATAAAGGAGTCGGTTAATTTACCTTCATCATATAAATGGTTCAAAATGGTGTAGTGCCAAAAGGTAGCCCAGCCTTCGTTCATCACTTGGGTTTGTTTTTGCGGATAAAAATATTGCGATATCTTTCGCACAATACGTATTATTTCTCGCTGCCAAGACTCTAATAAAGGCGCGTTTTTCTCAATAAAGTATAAAATGTTTTCTTGCGGCTCTTGCGGAAAATGCCTCTCTTGCTTTTTAGCTTCTTGCTGTTGAGCGGGGATAGTGCGCCATAGCTCGTTTACTTGAGATTGCATGTAGTCTTCACGCTCTTTTTGGCGTTTTTGTTCTTCAAAAAGGGAAATTTGCTGCGGGCGTTTATATCTATCTACGCCGTAATTCATCAATGCGTGACATGAATCAATTAAGCTTTCTACTTGTGTAATACCGTATTTTTCTTCGCAGCGGCTAATGTAATTTTTAGCAAACACTAAGTAATCTATGATGGAGTCTGCGTCAGTCCATGTTTTAAATAAGTAGTTTCCTTTAAAAAATGAGTTATGGCCATAACAGGCATGCGCCATAACCAGTGCCTGCATAGGGAGTGTGTTTTCTTCCATTAAATAAGCAATACAGGGGTTTGAATTAATCACAATTTCGTAAGCCAGCCCCATTTGCCCACGCTTATAATTTTGTTCGGTTTGTATAAATTTTTTACCATATGACCAATGGCTGTAGCCTATAGGCATGCCTACGCTTGAATAAGCATCCATCATTTGCTCAGCTGTTATTACTTCAATTTGGTTAGGGTAAGTGTCTAAGCGGTAATGCGCTGCAACACGGGCTATTTCAGTTTGATATTGCTCAAGCAGCTCAAAGGTCCAATCTGGGCCATCGCTAATTCGTTCAGTGCTCATAGTAAACCTCGCTTAGGCTAAGCAGCCCCTTGTTGTTGACGATTTTTTTTAAATAGCTCCCTAAACATAGGGTAAATGTCTTCAACACTTTGAATATGTTGTATTGCAAAGTTGCTATGGGTTTGGGTGATGTTTTGATATTCGCGCCATAAGCTTTGGTGCGCACGCGTGGTAATTTCTATATAGGCAAAGTAGCGTACCGCATTAAGTAGCTTATTGCGTAATATTTCACCGCAGTGTGGGGTGTCGTCTGCCCAGTTATCGCCATCAGATGCTTGCGCTGCGTATATATTCCATTGCTCTGAATCATAGCGCTCTTTTATTATTTCGTTCATTAATTTAAGGGCACTGGAGACAATAGTGCCGCCAGTTTCTTGAGAATAAAAAAACTCTTGTTCGTCGACCTCTTTAGCTTGTGTGTGGTGGCGTATATACACCACCTCAATGTCTTTATAACTTCGGGTCAAAAATTGATACAGCAAAATATAAAAACGCTTTGCCATGTCTTTTGTGGCCTGATCCATTGAGCCTGATACATCCATAATACAAAACATAACGGCTTTGCTGGTGGGGTGGGGGCGTTTTTCATAATTACGAAAACGTAAGTCGTAATTATCAATAAATGGTACGGCTTTTATTTGCTGTTTAAGTTGTTCAATTTCCTCTTGTAATAACGCAATGATGGCTTGGTCGCTGTCGGCTTGCTCACGCTCCATCGCAAGTTGGCCTTCAAGCTCTGCTAGGCGCCTTTTTTTACCCGCGCTCATGGCGACTCTTCTGGCGAGTGAGCCCTGTAATGAGCGTACTATATCAATATTACTGGGCATACCATCGCTACAAAAACCAGCCCGATGAGTTTTCATTTGTACAAGCTTATCTAGCTGGTTTTCTTGTAAGTTGGGCAGCTCTAGGTCTTCAAAGAGTAAATCAAGGTATTCATCTTTAGAAATAGAAAACACAAAGTCATCTTGGCCTTCGCCTGAATCACTTGCATCGCCATCGCCTGCGCCACCACCTTGGCCGCCTTTAGGGCGCTCAATTTTGTCACCTGTTGAAAATTGATCGTTGCCAGGGTGAACTTGTTCTCTGTCGCCCCCTTTGCCTTGGTGAAAAATGGGCTCGCTAATATCTCGTTGCGGGATAGATATACTCTCCCCTGAACTTGAGTCGGTAACGCTGCGTTTATTAACCGCATCAGACACTGCTTCTTTTATTTGCTTTTTATAGCGCCTAATAAAGCGCTGACGATTAAGCGTGCTTTTGTTTTTACCATTTAAGCGTCTATCTATAAAATGCGCCATACTGTTCCCCCTAAACTACATGAAGGTTACTGCGATTTTCTAACCCGTAAATACCACTCAGAAAGTAAACGCACTTGTTTTTGCGTGTAGCCTTTTTCAACCATGCGGTTAACAAAGTCCTCGTGTTTTTGTTGATCCTCAGCGGAGGTTTTTGTATTAAAGGAAATAACAGGCAGTAGATCTTCGGTATTTGAGAACATTTTTTTCTCAATCACAGTGCGTAGTTTTTCGTAGCTTGTCCATAACGGGTTTTTACCATTATTGTGAGCGCGTGCACGTAATACAAAGTTAACTATTTCGTTCCTAAAATCTTTGGGATTAGAAATGCCGGCGGGCTTTTCTATTTTTTCAAGTTCTGCATTTAACGAGGCGCGGTCAAATAACTGTCCTGTATCTGGGTCTCTGTATTCTTGATCTTGTATCCAAAAATCAGCATAAATCACATAGCGGTCAAAAATATTTTGGCCATATTCAGAGTATGACTCTAAATATGCGGTTTGTAGTTCTTTACCAATAAACTCAACATATTGCGGAATTAAATAGCCTTTTAAAAAACTTAAATAGCGCTCTTCCACTTCGGCGCTAAATTGTTCACGCTCTATTTGTTGCTCCAAAACATAAAATAAATGCACCGGATTAGCTGCAACCTCGGTAGTATCAAAATTAAATACGCGCGACAAAATCTTAAAAGCAAAACGAGTGGAAAGGCCGGTCATGCCTTCATCTACCCCTGCGTAATCACGATACTCCTGATAAGACTTTGCTTTAGGGTCGGTATCTTTTAGGGTTTCACCATCATAGACCCGCATTTTTGAGTAAATACTAGAGTTTTCAGGTTCTTTTAATCGAGATAGGGTAGTAAATTGCGCTAACGCTTTAAGCGTACCTGGTGCACACGGTGCACTGGCAAGTTCACTATGTTGAATAAGTTTGTCGTAGATTTTTATTTCTTCGGTCACGCGCAGACAATAAGGGACCTTTACAATATAAACACGATCTAAAAACGCTTCATTGTTTTTATTATTTTTGAATGTTTGCCATTCTGACTCATTTGAGTGGGCTAAAATCATGCCGTTAAAGGGCAGAGCGCTAATACCTTCAGTACCGTTGTAGTTACCCTCTTGCGTTGCGGTAAGGAGTGGATGCAGCACCTTGATAGGGGCTTTAAACATTTCTACAAACTCCATTAAACCTTGGTTTGCTAAACATAAAGAGCCTGAGTAGGCGTAGGCATCGGGGTCGTTTTGAGCAAAGTGCTCAAGCTGGCGAATATCTACTTTGCCTACCAATGCAGAAATATCTTGATTATTTTCATCACCGGGTTCGGTTTTGGCTATACCTATTTGATTTAAAATAGAGGGGTAGCGTTTGACGACTCTAAATTGGCTAATATCGCCGTTAAATTCTTTTAATCGTTTACCAGCCCATGGCGACATAATCGTTTTTAAATAACGTGGTTTAATACCGTATTCTTTTTCGAGAACGTTGGCATCTTCTACTGGGTCAAACAAACTGAGAGGGTGATCGTTTACCGGAGAGCCTTTAATTGAATAGATAGGCACTTGTTGCATTAAATATTTTAGTTTTTCTGCAATTGAAGATTTTCCTCCCCCAACAGGGCCGAGTAAATAAAGGACTTGTTTGCATTCTTCTAGGCCTTGAGCCGCATGCTTTAGGTAGGAGACAATTTGTTCTATGGCATCTTCCATGCCGTAAAAGTCTGCAAAGGCAGGGTAGCGTGCAACCACTCTATTAGAAAATAACCGGCTTAAACGTGCATCGGTTGCGGTATCAACCATTTGCGGCTCGCCTATTGCCATAAGTAAACGCTCAGGGGCGCTGGCATAAGCTGATTTGTCATTTTTACAAATTTCTAGAAATTCGCTAATGCTGTATTCTTCTTCTTGTGCTGCTTCGTATCGTGCTTGGTAGTGCTCAAAAATAGTCATAATAACCTCCGAAACCCGCTTTAAAAAGGTGCTTACTTTTTAAAGTTTAGTCAGAGATTGATATTTTTGTGCAATAAAATTAAAAATTTAAGTGAAAAAAGATCATGTGGCTAAATTAGCAATTTAGCGCGTATAAAGGCGGTTTTAATTTTATAAAGGCATAAAAAAAGACGCCGAGGCGTCTTTTTAAATCAGCGTATAATAGCTAATTAAGCGAAGTTAGCGTTCGCGAATTCCCAGTTAACAAGCGCCCAAAAACCTTTAAGGTAATCAGGACGAACGTTACGGTAATCTATGTAGTAAGCGTGTTCCCATAAATCCACAGTTAGGATTGGTGTAACACCTTCGTCTGTAAGCGGCGTTGCTGCGTTAGACGTGTTTACGATATCTAATGAACCGTCAGCTAGTTTAACTAACCATGTCCAGCTAGAACCAAAGTTATTAACCGCTTTGTCGTTTAATGCATCTTTAAACGCGTCAAAAGAGCCCCATTTAGCGTTAATAGCGTCAGCGATAGCACCTGTTGGCTCGCCGCCGCCATTTGGAGATAGACAGTTCCAGTAGAAAGTGTGGTTCCAAATTTGTGCAGCGTTGTTAAATACGCCACCTTCAGATGAACAAACAATCTCTTCTAAAGATTTATTTTCAAATTCAGTACCTGGAATTAAACCGTTTAATTTAACAACGTAAGTGTTGTGGTGCTTACCGTGGTGATACTCAAGAGTTTCTTGTGAAATATGAGGCTCAAGTGCATCAATTGCATATGGTAGTGACGGTAGTTCAAATGCCATTTTTTTATCTCCATCTTCTTTTGGTTGATAACTCGCTTGATAGTACGTAATGCCTGATAGAACAGACCACTTACCTATACCAAACGAAAATATAGTGTTACTATAATTGTTGAGTATTTTACTCAAGTTTAAGCAAACAGCAATGCTATTGCTAAAGACTATTTCAATTGCGGCTTTATTTGCCCATTTTAAGTTATATATCTGTGGCCACAATGATTTATTTTCAAGCCCTAGGTATATCAAGCTATCGTCATTTTGAGGTTGTAGATGGAAACCATTGATAAAATTAAACAGCAGATTTCAGAAAACCCAATTATCCTTTACATGAAAGGGTCGCCTAAATTACCAAATTGTGGTTTTTCTTCACAAGCGTCACAAGCTCTAATGTCATGTGGCGAACCATTTGCCTATGTTGATATTTTACTTAATCCAGATATTCGCGCTGAGTTACCAGCATACGCAAATTGGCCTACTTTCCCACAGCTTTGGGTTGAGGGCGAATTAGTAGGTGGTTGTGACATTATCATTGAAATGTTTCAACGTGGTGAATTACAGCCACTGATCACTGAAACTGCAGCTAAGTATAAAGAAGCTGACGCAGAGTAATTGCTACTTTGCTAGATTATTAAAGCCACGTTTTACGTGGCTTTTTTGTGCCTATTAACTTTCTTACGTCTTAATCTCTTGAACAGCCCATCAGTGGGTGATTATAACCATTAATCTGTGCTCAATAGTTAGCAAACTCAGCCCTTGCTCCTCGTTTAGGTGCACCTAGTCAGGATAAGTAAGCAACAAAGCTACTTATATAAGCGCGAATTTTAATTAAAATATGAGTTTTATATCAATGCGCAATAAGACGTAATCAATTTACGGGGCTAAATGTGTCGCTATTTGCGTTAAAGAATTCTTTTTCGAACAACCAAATAGCGAGTTTTTTGCCCTGCGATCAACACGCTTTTCCAGCCTTACAATAGTTCGCTCAATCAAGCGAATTGGTAATAAATAAAAATTCACTACATCTGCACTAAAAACGTCACAACAATTAATAACTATACTAATGAACGCTAAAAAAGCGTGATCCTAAGCCTCTAATTTATTTAAAACGCATTAAACTATCTAAATGTTAACTGAACCTGCGGGAAATTAGTGAATATTTATTCATGGACTTGGTTCTTTACGTTTACGTAAAGGGTATTGCTTTGGCGCCTTTGTTTTTACAAAATGTTAAAATTGACACCAGTGTCATGAAAAAATAACGCGCAAATAAGCGCTAATTGTTAAAACTTATGGGTAAAAAAGAAATCTTGCCATGAAGTGAGAAATATTCAAGAATGTGAATATGTATTCAAAATAATATTGACTCTATTTACTATAGAGGCTAGTTTTGTGCGTCTGTTAGCAAATCGTCGAGCAGTTCATTCACGTTAACAGTGCAGCAAGGGAGGGGTCTATGTTATACGACTCAACATTAGAAAAAGATAATTGTGGCTTTGGCTTAATAGCCCAAGTAAATGGTCAAGCTAGTCATCGGCTTATTCGTACAGCTATTACTGGACTTGATCGCATGCAGCACCGCGGTGGTATTTCTGCCGATGGTAAAACAGGTGACGGCTGTGGTTTATTACTACAAAAACCTGACAGTTTTTTCCGTGCTATTGCGAGTGAGCATAATTGGCACTTAGGTAAAAATTACGCCGTAGGCATGGTTTTCTTAAATTCAGATCCCGTTTTAGCACAAGCTGCAAAACAGGTTTTATGTGAAGAATTAGAACAAGAAACACTTAAAATACTCGGTTGGCGTGAAGTGCCTACTGACCCTTCAATGCTAGGGCCAATTGCTACACAGCAATTACCTGGTTTTGAGCAAATTTTTGTTAGTGCGCCTGAAGGTTGGCGTTCTAAAGATTTAGAGCGACGTTTATATGTAGCACGTCGCCGTGCAGAAAAGCGTTTAGCAGAGGATGAGTCGTTTTATATTGCGAGTTTATCGGGGTTAGTGACTATCTATAAAGGCCTTATGATGCCTGCAGATTTGCCTAACTTTTATTTAGACTTAGCTGATATTCGTATGACCAGCGCTATTTGTGTATTCCATCAGCGTTTTTCTACTAATACTCAGCCGCGTTGGCCTTTAGCACAACCATTTAGGTATTTAGCGCATAATGGTGAAATTAATACCATTGAAGGTAACCGCCAATGGGCTCGTGCACGTTCGTATAAGTTTTCATCGCCACTTATTCCTGATTTACAAAGTGCAGCGCCGTTTGTAAACGAAACCGGCTCTGACTCTTCAAGCTTAGATAACATGCTGGAGCTGTTTTTAGCAGGTGGCATGGATTTATTCCGTGCTATGCGTATGCTTGTGCCACCTGCATGGCAGAAAAACCGTGCTATGGATGATGACTTACGTGCATTTTACGACTTTAACTCTATGCACATGGAACCGTGGGATGGCCCTGCGGGCATTGTTATGTCTGATGGGCGTTTTGCAGCCTGTAACCTTGATAGAAATGGCCTGCGTCCAGCGCGCTATGTTATTACTCAAGATGGCTTTATTACACTTGCCTCTGAGGTAGGGATTTGGGATTACACTGCAGATGAAGTGGTCGAAAAAGGCCGTGTAGGACCAGGTGAGCTGTTAGTAATTGATACTAAATTAGGCAAGATTTGGCACTCAGACGAAATCGACCAAGATCTAAAATCGCGTCATCCTTATAAGTCATGGCTTGAAGAAAACGTTAAACGTTTAACCCCGTTTGAAGAGCTTACCGAGCAAGATGCGGGTAATCGCTCATTTGATGACGAAACACTTGCTAAATACCAAAAAATGTTTGGTTACACTAACGAAGAGCTCGATAGTGTTATTCGCGTAATGGGTGAAAACGGCCAAGAAGCAACTGGCTCTATGGGTGATGACACGCCATTTGCAGTACTAAGCGAAGGGCATCGTTCATTGTACGATTACTTCCGCCAAAAGTTTGCACAAGTGACTAACCCGCCAATCGACCCGCTGCGTGAAAACCACGTAATGTCACTGGCAACGTGTATTGGTAGTGAGCAAAACGTATTTAATGAAACCACAGGCCACGCTAAGCGCCTACAGTTTGATACGCCAATTTTAATGTATGCAGACATGCAGCAGCTACTAAATGCCGATGACGAGCATTACAGCTACTGTAAAATTGATATTACATACACAGCAGAGGAAGGTTTAGAAAAAGCGGTTGCACGTATTTGCGACGCTGCACAAGAAAAAGCAGCAGCCGGCTGTGTAATGCTTATTTTATCTGACCGTAACTTTAGCGAAACCCAATTACCAATTCCTGCTGCTATGGCGGTAGGTGCTGTACAAAAACGTTTAGTAGATAATAACTTACGTTGTGAGTCTAATATTATTATTGAAACGGGTAGCGTACGCGATGCACACCAATTTGCCGTATTACTTGGTTTTGGTGCAACCGCAATTTACCCATACCTTGCATACGAGTCACTGGTTGCGATGAGCGACAGTAAAGTGATTGATAAATCGTACTGCGAAGTGACGCTTTCGTACCGAAAAGCCATTAATAAAGGCTTGTACAAAATTATGTCTAAGATGGGCATAAGCACAATTGCATCGTACCGTTGTTCAATGCTTTTTGAAGCGGTTGGTCTATCTGATGCTATGGTAGACATGTGCTTTAAAGGTGTGGCAAGTCGTATTAAAGGCGCCTGTTTTAGCGATTTTGATATTGATCAGCAAAAGCTACATAAACTTGCTTTTAGTAAGCGTAAGTTACTGAGCCATGGCGGTTTATTAAAATACGTTCACGGTGGTGAATACCACGCTTACAACCCAGATGTTATTCAAACGCTACAAAAAGCCGTACGTTCAGGCGATTATAAAGACTACGCAGCCTATGCTGATTTAGTTAATAACCGTCCTATTGCAACGCTGCGCGATATGTTAGCGCTTAAATTACCCGAAAAAGGCATTAGCATTGATGATGTTGAGCCGGCTGAATTTTTATACCAGCGCTTTGACTCTGCAGCTATGAGTATTGGTGCACTTTCGCCAGAGGCGCATGAAGCGCTTGCCATTGCAATGAACCGCTTAGGCGGGTGTTCAAATTCAGGTGAAGGTGGCGAAGATAAGCTGCGCTACAACACCGAGAAAAACTCACGTATTAAACAAGTTGCCTCGGGTCGTTTCGGTGTAACGCCGCACTACCTTCGTAATGCGGATGTAATTCAAATTAAAGTGGCGCAGGGTGCTAAACCTGGCGAAGGCGGGCAGTTACCAGGCGAAAAAGTAACGCCGTATATTGCAAAGCTTCGTTATTCGGTACCCGGTGTAACATTAATTTCACCACCACCGCATCACGATATTTACTCAATTGAAGATTTAGCCCAGCTAATATTCGATTTAAAACAAGTAAACCCAGAAGCGATGATATCGGTGAAGTTAGTATCTGAGCCGGGTGTAGGCACAATTGCCACAGGTGTAGCTAAAGCGTACGCCGACTTAATTACCATCTCAGGTTACGATGGTGGTACCGGGGCAAGCCCATTAACGTCAGTTAAATACGCGGGTAGCCCGTGGGAGCTTGGCCTTGCAGAAACCCAGCAAGCGCTTGTTGAAAATGGTCTTCGTCACCGTATTCGCCTGCAAACAGATGGTGGTTTAAAAACAGGTTTAGATATCATTAAAGCCGCTATTTTAGGTGCAGAGAGCTTTGGCTTTGGTACAGGCCCAATGGTGGCGCTAGGTTGTAAATACTTACGTATTTGTCATTTAAATAACTGTGCGACCGGTGTTGCAACGCAAGATGAAACACTTCGTCAAAAGCATTACCACGGCTTACCAGAAATGGCGATGAACTACTTTAAGTTTATAGCCCAAGAAGCACGTGAAATTATGGCAAGCTTAGGTGTTGCTAATCTAACTGACTTAATTGGTCGTTTAGACTTATTAGAAGCGATTGAAGGTAAAACAGCGAAGCAAAAGAAAATAGATTTATCGTCTGTAATTGCTCAGCCAAATAACCCAACGGGCGAAACCTTATTTTGCAGCGCACCAAATAGCTCGCATTATTTAGGTGAACTTAACGAAACGTTACTAGGTAAAGCGCAACAAGCGATTGATACCTCATCGGGTATTTCGCTCGTGAGCCGCATATGTAATACAGACCGTTCAGTGGGCGCAATGCTGTCGGGTTACATAGCCTCTAAGCACGGCAATCAAGGTATGGCTGCAGATCCAGTATCTATTGAACTACATGGTACAGCAGGGCAATCATTTGGTGTTTGGAATGCCGGTGGCCTTGAAATGACCCTTATTGGCGATGCAAACGACTACGTGGGTAAAGGCATGGCTGGTGGTAAGCTTGTTATACGCCCACCACTGGGATCATCGTTTGAAAGTCATAAAGCAACCATTGCTGGTAACACATGTTTGTACGGTGCTACGGGTGGTAAGTTATTTGCCGCAGGCTGTGCTGGTGAGCGTTTTGCAGTGCGTAACTCTGGCGTGCAAGCCGTTGTTGAAGGCGTAGGTGATAACGGCTGTGAATACATGACTGGCGGCGTTGTATGTGTGCTAGGTAATGTAGGCGTTAACTTTGGTGCGGGTATGACAGGTGGTTTTGCTTATATTTTAGATGAGCGAAGTGACTTTGAAAAACGCATTAATCCAGAGCTTGTAGAAGTAGTAACACTTGATGATTTAAGTTCGCACCAAGAGCATCTGCGTGGCCTAATTGCCGAGCATTTAGAGCTAACGGGTTCATGTCGAGCAGAAACCATTTTAGCTAATTTTGAACTGTACTTACCTATGTTCAAACTAGTTAAACCAAAATCAAGTGATGTAAAAAGTTTACTCGGGCACCGCGCTCGCAGTAGCGCAGAACTTCGTGTTCAAGCGCAATAAGGGGGCAGTATGAGCGAAAATGTATATCAATTTATAGACGTGCAGCGTGTTGATCCGCGCAAAAAACCAATCTCGTCGCGTAAAAAATCTTTCGTGGAAATTTACGAACCCTTTTCTGAGAATCAGGTAAATTCACAAGCTGACCGTTGTTTAGATTGTGGTAACCCTTACTGTGAATGGAAATGCCCAGTGCATAACTACATTCCACAATGGTTAAAACTAATTAGAACTGGCCGTATTTTAGAAGCGGCTGAGCTTTCTCATCGTACAAACAGTTTACCTGAAGTGTGTGGACGCGTTTGTCCACAAGACAGACTGTGTGAAGGTTCATGTACGCTTGATGAAGAGTTTGGCGCAGTAACGATAGGTAATATTGAAAAATACATTACCGATACCGCATTTAAAATGGGCTGGAAACCAGACATGTCATACGTGACATGGACGGATAAAAAAGTAGCTATTATTGGTGCGGGTCCGGCTGGTTTAGGGTGTGCAGATATTTTAGTGCGTAACGGTGTAAAGCCAGTGGTTTTTGACCGTCACCCAGAAATTGGCGGATTACTTACTTTTGGTATCCCTTCTTTCAAACTTGAAAAAGAAGTAATGCAAAAGCGCCGTGAAATTTTCACCGAAATGGGTGTGGAATTTAAGCTAAACGTTGAAGTGGGTGTAGATATCACTATGGACGAAATTTTAGCTGACTACGACGCGGTATTTTTAGGTGTAGGTACGTATCAGAGTATGCGTGCTGGTCTTGAAAACGAAGACGCGCCAGGCGTACACGACGCACTGCCATTTTTAATTGGTAACACAAATCGCGTTATGGGTTACGATGAAAAAAACCAAGCGTGCATTGATATGGCCAATCAAAAGGTTGTGGTACTTGGCGGTGGTGATACCGCGATGGACTGTGTGCGAACGTCTATTCGCCAAAATGCAGCTAAAGTAACTTGTGCTTATCGCCGTGATGAAGAAAATATGCCTGGCTCTAAGCGTGAAGTTAAAAACGCTAAAGAAGAAGGTGTAAACTTTACCTTTAATGTACAGCCAACGGGTATTGTACTTGACGATAATGGTCATGTTGCAGGCGTTAAAATGGTTAAAACGCAACTGGGTGAGCCTGATGAAAACGGCCGTAGCCGAGCAGAAGTTGTACCAGGCTCTGAGCACGTACTTGAGGCAGACCAGGTTATTATGGCGTTTGGCTTTAAACCACACAAAATGGACTGGTTAGAAAAGTATGATGTAGAAATTAACCACTGGGGCGGCATTAACGCACCAGAGCAAGGTGAATTTACTCATCAAACAACTAATCCGAAAATATTTGCAGGTGGCGATATAGTGCGAGGCTCTGATTTAGTGGTAACGGCTATTTTTGAAGGGCGTAACGCTGCTGAAGGTATTATGGATTATTTAGAGGTTTAATTATCTCGTTAAGTTTTAAATATAATAAAGGCAAGCCAACTGGCTTGCTTTTTTTGCTTTTTTTCAAATGAAAAAGTATTAAAAAATTGTCATTAACCAATAATTAACGTGTAAATCTTGCTTAAAGTACTATTTCAGTACAAACTTGCTGCTAACTTCTTTTTTTAAATCCTCGGAAAATGAGCTTTTAAAGCTCGCTTGCAAATAAAAAATAATAATATGAATGCATACTCAGACAACAGAGAAAGAAAGCTAATTGTTCGCTTTTTTTCGACCATCGGATTTATAGCTACCTTCGCTATGGCGTGTAATGCATTGTCTAATGCTGATGTAGTGCTTGGTATTATGCTGCTAGTTTCAGCTGGTTTTTATGCGTGGGCTTTTAGTCTTTACCGCGCAGTCGAAAAATCAGCGACCACCATTTTATATAACCTTTACTGTTTAATGCTGTACTTAGTGATCTCGGGCGGAGCTGAAGGTACTGGGCCAATTTGGATATTTATTGTATCACCGGTGACTTACTCTATTAGAGGCCTAAAAAAAGAAACATTTGATATTGTTGTTTTTTTATTTGCCGTGATCGCCGGCTTTATTATTACAGATAACTTTAATATTTATGATTATCAGCCTGAAGCACTTCCACTAAGGGTGGTCATTTCTTTTATTATTGTTGCTTTATTAAGTGGTTTTTATGAGCGCTCACGCGAAAAATACAATGAAAAAATAGTCGCGCTGAGTCAAAAAAATGAGCGCCTTGCCACAATAGATCACTTAACTGATTTACCTAACAGACGTTTTATGATGAAAGAACTTGCTGAGCTTAAACATCTTCATAAAAAAAATAAGCAGCCGTATGTAATTTTGCTAGCTGATGTTGATAATTTCAAAAACATTAATGATAACTACGGCCACGACTTTGGTGATGAAGCGTTAACCCAACTTGCCAATATTTTAAAAAAGAGCATGCCAAAGCAAGGTATTGCTTCTCGGTGGGGCGGTGAAGAGTTTTTAATTGCACTACCAAACAGCGACAAAGAGCAGGGGCAAAGTATTGCAGAAATAATTCATGCCGAATTACAAAAAAATCCAGTGCGCATGAATGGAAAATCGGTGGTATTAACTATTAGTATGGGGCTTGTGCAAAGCCAGTTAGATACAACCATAGCCCAAGACATAAAGCTTGCCGACGAGCGATTATACAAAGCAAAAGAGCAAGGTAAAAATAGAACTTGCTCTTAACGCTTGTGTTAGTTAATCCATAGAAAAACTATCAAGGTTGGGGCGGCTTTTACTTTTTCGCCGCTGTAAACTTAAATAGCACATTGCACTGCACAGTATCTGTGCTAATAAAAGTAACCATTGATTATTAGCCACTATGTTGCCAATAATAAACCACTGCCAAACACTCACCGTTACTTGATAAACCAATATAAGTTTTAAAAAGCTAAAGAGTTTTAGCTTAAATTCTGCGTGCTTAAACTTACTAAACCCAATAAGCAAAAAGCTCAAAACAACAAGTAGCCACCCAGTAACATGGCAAAAATTTATCAGCATGCTTTGCATTTAAAACGTCTCTCCACTGTTGTAGCAAAAGTATAACTTAGGCGTGCGCCATAATAAGCTCTTTAGCATTTGCTTTAGCGGTTTTACTTATATTATCGCCACCAAGTAAGCGTGCAATTTCATTAATACGGCCGTCTTTATTTAGGCTGAGCATTTGAGTAAAGGTCTCGCCTTGTGCTATTTCTTTTGCTACAAAAAACTGCTGATGCGCACTACTTGCAACCTGGGGTAAATGGGTTACACAAATAACCTGTGTTGATTTTCCTAGTTGGCGTAGTAACTTCCCTACAGAGGAGGCGGTAGGACCTGATATACCTACATCCACTTCGTCAAAAATAAGCGTTGGCGTTGTCACTTTTTGGGCAATGATCACCTGTATGGCAAGGCTAATACGCGACAGCTCACCACCCGAGGCAACTTTAGCTAAAGGTTGTAATGGCTGCCCAGGGTTAGTAGAGACCAAAAACGAGACGCTATCAAAACCTAATGCATTGGGTTGGCGCTCAGCTTCTTGGGTAAGCTGAATTTCAAAGACCCCATTTTCCATTGATAAATTAGCCATGCTTTCACTAATTAATTGATTTAATGTATTAGCATATTTATGGCGACTTTCGCTTAGCTGATCACTGGCGTGCTGGTATGCACTTAGCGCATTAGTTATTTCATCGTCTAATTGCGCCAAACGTGAGCTATTGTTACTAATTGATTCTAGCTCTTGTGTTAAACTTTGATGAAACTCAACCAGCTCTTGAGGCTTTATATGATGCTTACGGGCTAAGTCCATTGCGCCACTTAAGCGCGCTTCTACTTCTGTTAATCTAGCAGGGTCTAAGTCGGCCTGCTCTGCGTAGTTTCTTACTTCTCTGCTTGCTTCTTCAACTTGGACTGCGGCTTCATCTAATAATGCAGCTACACTTGCTAAGCTTTCGTCATAATTTGCAAGCTCGGCAAATTGCTGAGCGCTGTATTGCAGCATTGAACAGGCATTTTGCTCATCACTTTCGTATAAATGTTGAAGTTCGCGCTGGCAGGCTTCTAAAATGGTTTGGCTATTACTTAGCTTGTAATGTTCGGCTTCTATTTGTTCAAACTCGCCGTCTTGTAAGGCAAACTCATCTAATTCGGCAACTTGGTATTCGAGTAATTGTTTTTGAGCGGCTTGTTGTAATTGCTGTTGCTCAAGCTGTTTAAATTCTTTTTGCAGGTTTGCATATAATTTAAAGCTTTGGCTAACCGCTTTTACAAGCTGGTTGTGGCCTGCGTAGGCGTCAAGCAGTTGCAGCTGGTGTTCAGCTTTTAAAAGGTGTTGATGAGCGTGCTGTCCGTGTATAGAAATTAAATACTGTCCCAGCTCTTTAAGTTGAGCTGCTGTAACAGCGCTGCCATTTATATAGCTTTTGCTGCGGCCATTTTTACATACAACGCGTCTAAGTAGGCATTCGTTGTCGTTACTCGTTAGCATGTGTTGTTCTAAAAATGCTTTAGCAAGAGGAAGGGCAGTTAAATCAAACTGTGCGCACACTTCTGCTTTATCTGTGCCAGGGCGAACCGCCGACGCTTCAGCGCGCTCGCCTAAACACAGTGAAAGTGCATCAATGGCAATCGATTTACCCGCGCCGGTTTCACCCGTGATCGCCGTCATGCCGTTATGCCACTCAGTGCTTAAGTTACTTACAATTGCAAAATTTTTAATTTCTAAGCCAATTAACATACTGTTCATCCATCCAGTGAATTAACTGTTAATTTATACAGTGTTTAGGTTTTTTGCAAATTAATTTTTTACTTTTTAAGCAACGCTCGCATTTTGAGAAAACTGCCTATCTGAGTCAGTACTTTCATCAGAAGGGGTTTCGTCAGTATTTTCAAGGCTTTCGCTTGGGTTTACAGGTGTGTCAGTTTTAATTTGTACCATCAATGAGGGTAAAATTTCGTGATAAAACGCTTTATTATATAGTATGCCTTGTTGGGGTAACTCACTCACAAAGTACTGTATATTATCTTGTAGCGCTTGGGCGTTTTCACTTTGCAGTGCTTTTTGAAACTCAATCGAAAGCGTGCTCACTAAGCTGTCGCTAATATCTTCTAAATGTTGCAGGTTTTCATCAGTATGGGGCTGAACCACAAAAAAATTGGTCACAATTGCCTGTATTTGCGCTACATACTTAGGTCTTATTATTTTAGCTTCTAATAAGCTATTAAGCTTGGCTTTTAGGCGAGTGCTTACTTGGGCAACACGTTCGTTAAATTGTTTTTTCTTGGTTTCTAACGCTTTTTTTCTATTGTTTTCAACTCTAATATAAGCGCCAAGCAAAGTGATAAGTAATAACAAAGCAAAGATAACAACATAAGTCATTGCTAGATATTCCTAGTTTGATTAATTTTTATTTGTCTTGTATTTTGCGCTAAAGCACTACGCTTGGCAATAAAATTAGTATAAACGGCTGCCCCAATTAAGTTTAGTACGTAAAACGTTGTAGTAAGAGTAGTTTTTTGGGTGAATTAAGCGCAGTTTTCTGTCGGCTTTTTTAATAACCACTTCATCGCCGGGTAAAACGGCAAGCACTACATGGCTGTCGCAACTGACTTGTAAGCTGTCGGTGTTCTCAAGGCTTAACTTTAAGCGTACTTCGTTATCGGCATCAACCACTAAGGGTCTACTTGATAATGTATGCGGAAACATAGGCACTAACGAAATTGCATTAAGCTCAGGTGTTAAAATGGGCCCGCCACCCGATAAAGAATAAGCTGTAGAGCCTGTAGGGGTTGAAACAATTAAACCATCAGAGCGCTGAGAAAACACAAAGTCGTTATTAATAAAAGCTTCAAACTCAATCATGTGGGCAACTTTGTCGGCGTGTAGCACCGCTTCGTTAACGGCTGAATTCGCACTTTTAAGTTCGTTATGGCGATATACTTCTACCTCGAGCAAAAAGCGTTTTTCTTCTAAATATTCGCCGCTTAACACTTGCTCTAGGCTACCTTCAAAGCCCTCTGGGTTTAAGTCGGTTAAAAACCCTAAATTACCTCTGTTTACGCCTATTACAGCTACATCAAAGCGTGCCAGTACGCGAGCAGCACCAAGCATATTGCCATCACCCCCTACAACAATAGCAAGGTCGGCTTGTTCGCCTAAGCTAACAAGGTCAACTTGATGAGTATCAGGGACATCCGATAACTGCCCACCGGTGCGCTTTTCTACAATCACGGTAAAGCCAAGAGCCGATAAAAAAGTATGTAAACGCTGTAACGTAGCCGCAGCTTTAGGGTGGTTTGGTTTACCTATAAGGCCAATAGTTTTAAACGGTGAGTGCATAACGGCTGCAATAAAAAGTAATAATATTTTTGTAGGGTAACTCAAAACAGAAGTGTTTGAAAACACAGATTTACCAATATGATAATGATTCAATTACGCCTGTATATTGCCAAGCTCACCTAAGAGCTGATTATTGGCTCAACAGATTAAATTACCCCTTTAATTTTTATATTTAATGCTTAAAAATAGTTGCAGCAGTGTTTTATTGTAATGCATGCAACAACATATTCACTTAAAGCGTGCTTTAGGCTTGAATTTGTTTTAACTGCCCCGATATCTCTTTCATGCAACAAGATGTAGATAACATGAATATAAACCCGCGAGATCAACAAATTTTTTCAGCAGTGATGAGCCTTTATTGTAATGGTGAAGGGTTACCCGTTCCATCAACAAAAATAGCGAAGCAAAAAGGCATGGCGGTTTGTTCTGCCACGGTACGAAATGCTATGGCGCGACTTGAAAAAGTAGGCTTGTTATATTCCCCTCATACATCGGCAGGGCGTGTGCCTACAAACCAAGGGTTTGATTATTGGTTTGATGAGTTTTTTCCGTTAGCTGAAATTGCTAATTATTGGCAGCCAAAACAAGCACAACTTGTGGAGCTGGCCCATGGATTAAGTAAAAAGTATCAAGTATGTTGTTGTGTAGGCTTACCCCAAGCAAGCTCACAACAAGTGTTTAGAGTAGAAGTGCTTGAGTTTGATTCTAACGATTGGCTTGTACTGCTAATAGATAGAGCAGGGCAAAGCCACAATATTTGTATCAACAAACCTGATGATTCCTCAGATGCCGTGCGTTATCAATTTGCAACTTGGTTAAACACAGTATTTAGCCAACAAACCTTAATGGAAGGTTTGTACAGAATGCAAGCAATGGCAAACACCGCACCGCGTAATTGCCATGACTCACTGACACAGTGGACGCGCCAGCTTAGTCATAAGCTTGGATCAGATAACAGTATTGTAGTAGGCGAAAACTATTTATATAAAAAGGTCGATTGCGAGCAAAGCTTAAATATTGGCGTTTCATTTTTAAATTTTGTCGAAGATAAACTCGCATTTAAAAACGGTGTATCAGTTTTAAACACTGAAAACTTACCGTTTACAGAGTGCAATGAGCTGATAGTAATTAGTGTGCCGTACTTTCAAAATCAAGAGTATCAAAGCCGTTTTTGCGTAATTTGCCCTAAATCGGCGCAAATTGAACAATTAATCCAAGAATTTAAATTATTAGAGCCATCTAACTCTTGAATCTTTTTATTCAATCCCCATAATTACCGCAGTTGTAAAGAATTGGAGCACGTATTTTATGTCTGAGCAGACACAAAACCCAGAGCAAGAAGTAGAACTAAACGAAGAAGTAGCTCAAATGGAAGCTGATGTTGAAGCTGCAGTAGAAGCCGCAGAGCAACACGAAGCAGACCAAGAGCAAAGCCCTGAAGCTGAAATTGCAATGCTATACGCAGAGCTTGAAGCTGCTAAGCAAACCATTGCGGATCAAAAAGACAGCGTTGTACGCGCCGCCGCAGATGTAGATAACATTCGTCGTCGTGCTGCACAAGATGTAGAAAAAGCACATAAATTTGCACTGGAAAAGTTTGCTAACGAATTACTTCCAGTAATCGATAACCTAGAGCGCGCTATTGAGTTTTCTGATAAAGAAAACGAAACCTTAAAGCCATTGCTTGAAGGTATTGATATGACAGTTAAAAGCTTTAACGATGCGGTTGCAAAGTTTGGCGTTGAAATTGTTAACCCACAAGGTGAGCAATTTAATCCAGAATTCCACCAAGCAATGTCTATCCAACCAAGTAACGATGTTTCACCAAACACGGTACTTGCAGTAATGCAAAAAGGATACACATTAAATGGTCGTTTATTACGCCCTGCAATGGTTATGGTATCTAAAGCAGCAGACTCTTAATTAGTCACTGTTTATAAAAAATGCCTCATTATGAGGCATTTTTTTTGTCTATTTTATAGTGGATTAACTGCACCAGCATAGTTAATAGCACGGCGCTAAACATTAAGCTTGAAAACGGCACAGCACTTTTAGCATGCACCACTGCAAGCAATGGACCAACGAGCGCGCCACTGCCAAAGCGCAGCGTTCCAATAACAGCGGTGGCGGTACCGGTGTTTTTTTCAAATTTCATTAATATTAATGAATCAGCATTGCTTGCTGTTACCCCTAGGCTCATCATTAAAGGCGCAATGGCCGCTACAATGTAATATAAAGAAAGCTGCAACAAGCTAAACGTAAGCAGTGCCAGCCCAGAGGCAAAGCCACATACAAGCCCTATGTACAGCATTTTTCGAGAGCCAATTCTTGGTACAATTCGGGTATTTAAAAAGTTACCACACATAAGTGCCATGACATTAAATGCGAATAAAATACCAAATAATTGCTCAGATACATTATATAAATCTAAGTATACAAAAGGCACTGAGGTTAAAAAGCAAAAAAAGCCAAACGAGACAAACATAGAGCTTAATATGTCTGCACGTGCATCTTTATTACTAAGTACCGTTTTATAGCTGTCGAAAAACAAGGCTAGGCCTTTTTTCTCATTTTTATGAATAGGGATATCAATTAAATACACTTGTACAAACGCTAAAATTAAAAAGCTATAGGCAGCAAGAACCAAAAATATGGTTGACCATACCGAAAACCCTAAAATAAACGACCCCACAGAGGGGGCAACTAAGGGCGCTACCATCATAATCATAGATACATACGACATGCCCTTAGCGGTGTTTTTTTGATAAATATGCCTAATTACGCCAGGCACAACCACCGTCGCTGCCGCGCCGGTGAATGCTTGCACGGCTCTAAGTACCCAAAAGCTGTGTATTTCGGTGGTAAAAGCTAGCGCAAATGAGCTTGCACCAAATAAGGTTAAGCCAATACGGGCTAGTTTTCGTCGTCCGAGTTGATCGGCAATAGGGCCAAAAAATAACATGCCTAGCGAGTAGCCAGCCAAATAAATACTTAGCGAAATTTGTACATTTGGCATAGTGGTTTGTAAATCGTTCGCAATAACCAACATGGCCGGTAAGTACATGTCTATAGCCAGCGGCGTAATAGCAACAATACTGGCTAACAAGGGTAACAAAATTCGGGTATTAAAAGACGAGGCCGAGGCGTCCATGTAGTCACTCAACATTCACTAAAAACAAGGCTTATAGTGTAACAGGGCTATGCAAGGGTATAAACTTAGTTTGTCTGGCAAGGTCATTTATTTATTAAAAATAAAAAGCGGCGTAATAAAGAGCAAAGATTCTAAACTGGCACCGTGTTTGCTATTCTACAACTAATAAAAATTAAAGACTTGAAGGAAACACCATGAAAAAGCTAGCCCTTGCCTTACTCGCAACTGCAGTTTTAGCCGGCTGTAAAACATCGCCTACGGGGCGTACTCAAATTGCGCTGTATTCAGATCAACAAATGAGTGAAATGGGCACCGCAAGTTTTGCTCAAATGAAGGAATCACAGCCAATCAATAAAGATGCAAAAACCAATGCGTATGTAAATTGTATTGCTGAAAAGGTCGTGGCTGTTTTACCAAAAGAATACGCCTCACAAAATTGGGAAGTCGTGGTATTTGAAGATGAGTCGGCAAATGCTTTTGCATTACCTGGTGGCTACATAGGTGTTCATACGGGGTTATTAAAAATAGCCACCAATCAAGATCAGCTTGCAACCGTACTAGGGCACGAAGTGGGCCACGTTATAGCAGAGCATTCAAATGAGCGTGTATCGCAAAGCTCAATTTTAGATACTGGTATGCAATTAGGCAGCGCAGCGCTTGAAATGGGCAACGTACAATACCGCAACGAAATTATGCAAGGTTTAGGCTTAGGGGCGCAGTACGGCGTAGTTTTACCGTTTAGCCGTTCACACGAATCAGAGGCCGATACCATTGGCTTAGATTTAATGGCGCAGGCTGGCTTTAACCCACAAGAGTCGGTAACGCTTTGGCAAAATATGAGCGCAGCAGGCAGTGGTAGCACACCTGAGTTTTTATCTACTCACCCTGCACCGAGCAATCGAATTAATAATTTACAAGCACAAATGAGCGAAGCACTTAGCGAGCAAAGTACGGCTAAATCGCAGGGTAAAAACCCGCAATGTACGCTGTAAATTAGTTTTTATATAAAAAGCCCCTCTAAGCGGTTTACTTACAGGGGCTTTATTTTATTAAGTATCAAGCTATTACTCACTTAGTGCTTGTTTAAACACTGCCTTAAATCGCTCAAAATCTTCTACTTGCGGTAAATGACCTAAATTATCAAGTTCAAACAGTTGCGCATCAGGAATAAGCGCAGCAGCGTGTTTTCCTAATTTGTCGTAACGCCCCAGCTGATAATCTATCCCGTCTTTTTTCCAGTTTCGGCCAGGGCCTGTTCTGTCACGCGTACCAATAATTAATTTAACGGGGACGGTTAAGTCTTTAAATTCAGTGATCACCGGTTGGGTAAAAATCATATCGTAGGTTTTAGCGTTAACCCAAGCAATTTGCTCTTTATCTGGGCCTTGTATTTGCCCTGTAATAAAGTCGGTTAATGCTGAATACTGAGCATTCCATTGGCCATCGTAATAGTTTTTTTGCTGGTACTTTTTAACACCCTCGGGCGTTTTGTTAAGCTCATTTTTATAAAAAAAGTTGGTGTCTTTGTATTTTACATAGTGTAAGTAGTTTTCAAGCCCTATTGGATTAAGCAAAATCAGTTTAGTGGTCGTATCTGGGTACATTAATGCAAAACGGCTCGCTAGCATTCCCCCCATAGAGTGGCCAACAACAATCGACTTTTCAAGATTTAGCGAGTCCATTAATGCATGTGTATGATGCGCAAGCGCCGCAAATGAATATTGATAGTTAGTGGGCTTTGAAGACTTACCAAAACCAATTTGATCGGGGATCAGCACCCCAAACCCAAGCGACTGTAAGTAACGGGCTGTGGGGCTCCAGTAGTCGGCATTAAAGTTTTTACCGTGCATTAGCGTCACTGTTGGCATATTTTTTTGTGTGGGTTTTAAATAAATATACGCCATTTTTAGCGATTGCTTTTGTGATGCAATATCAAAATAATTTACTTTAAAATCATACTGGTAATTTGTTAAAAGTGCATCGTAAAAGAGGGTTTTAGAGGGTTCTGTACTACTGGAAAATGCATTATTAGTAAAGGCTAATAATGCAGACAAACAAATAACTTTAATCGCTGGCATTTCCTTACTCCTATTAAAGGCAAGCACACGGCTTTAATTAAAGTAAGACAATAACTAAGTATTAAAGGCTGTTCAATTAAATAGTTTTCATGGTAAAAAAAAGAGCACTGTTTAAGTGCTCCGTTTAAAAGTAATGTTGACTCTGTTTTACACTGTATGGGCTTAAAAAGTCCACTCAACGTGTATTTGTGGAACCGATTCAGTGACCTCAGTGCCTAGCTTGTTATGCCAGTATTGCAGTTCCATACCCAGTAATAGGGTGTTTTCTTTCATTTCTAACGCGTGGCCCATATCCCATACTAAAATAGGCTGTGCAAGTATCCACGCTTCTACGTCGTTACCAAACTCATCTTCGCGCTCTGCAATGTACTCAGCGTGTCCTTTAAAGCTAAATTTTTGCGAGCCTACGGTAAACGGGTATTCAAAGGCTACATCAAACATCCAGCTATTAGTTTCAATAGGGGCACCGCCTTTTGCTACGCCTTCACTGTCATCAATATAGGCAGTGACAAGTGTTTGAAAAAAGTTGAACCCAGGTACATCCCAGCTTAATTTAACACCCGGTAGGTATTTCATCATTTTGGCATCGCCGGCAACGTTAATTCCGCCAGTAAGGCCTACATCTAATAATGCACCAGCGCCAATTTTCTCACCGCTAATAGCCGATAAGCTTAGCGTTGAATACCATTCGCCGTAAAAGTCGCTATCTTGGTAGCCGTCGGTTGTATCGTCTTTGCTGTAATCAATAAAGAAAAAGTTATCACCGTAATCATAGCCCGATGCATGTTGCAGCGAGTAAACAGTAGTGTCTGATTCTTGCTTAGTAAATGGGTTTTTTTGGTCGCCATTATTAACATGTAATGCGGTACTGCTCCAATTAGCAGCAAGGGCAGAAGATGATAAAGCGATTGACGTAAGGGTAACGAGGGGAAGTAATTTTTTAAATTTCATAATCTGTATTTAACTATAATTTTAGTGACACGCGAAAGCGCGCATTATAGCACAAGGTATTGATATGTAGATTATTATTTTAACATATGTTGCAGCTTATTTATTAAGCTGCAACATAAGATTTTGCACAAAATTTAGGCTTTATTGCGGCGCAAACAAATAACGGCAATGGCAGTAAAAGCTAAAATAAAGCAATAGTAAGATGACGTTGATACTTCCCACGGGCTAATTTTAAACGTAGCACCTAACAGTAATGCTTGAGCACCATAGGGCAGTGAGCCTTGCGTAACACAAGCAAAAATATCAAGTAAACTTGCAGAGCGTTTACCACTTATTTCGCCATCATCAGCAAGTTTTTTAGCAATAGGGCCTGCAACAATAATGGATACCGTGTTATTGGCTATACACACGTTACTGGTTAATACCAACGCAGCTATACCAAGCTGATCAGCTACTTTGCGGTGCCATTTGGCAATCACTTTTGTAATGGCTTGAATTTTTTGTGCCAGAAAATCAAGGCCGCCGTTAATACGAATGAATTCAGATAAGCCACCAATAAACATAGAAAGTAAAAATATTTCCTGCATATCGGTAAAGCCTTTGTAAATATCTTTTACAAAGCTTGCGCCTTCGTAGCTGCCGGTAAAGCCCATTAGCGCAGCAAATACAATACCGCTAAATAGCACCACAAACACGTTCATACCGGCAACAGCCAATACTAAAATAAAGGCATAAGGCAGCACTAATAATAAATCAAAATCTTTAGTTTCTACTGCTTGTGGAGCAGGTGTTAAATAAAGCAGCAAAGCAATGGTTAATACGGCAGCAGGAACCGCTATTTTTAAGTTTTCTTTAAACTTGTCTTTCATTTCACAGCCTTGCGTACGCGTTGCCGCAATGGTTGTGTCTGAAATAATAGAAAGGTTATCACCAAACATTGCGCCCGATACTATAGTACCGGCCATTAGTGCAGGGTCGATACCTGTTTTAACGGATACCGCATAGGCAATTGGCCCTATAGCACCAATGGTACCCATTGATGTACCCATTGCAGTAGAGACAACCGCAGCAATTAAAAATAGCCCTGGTAATAACAGCGACGGGGGAATAAGTGACAAGCCAGCGTTTACAACCGCATCCACACCACCGGTGGCACTTGCTACTGCCGAAAATGCACCGGCAAGTAAGTAAATTAAACACATGGTAATAATGTTGTTGTGTCCTGCGCCTTTAATAAAGGTTTCAACACATTGGTTTACAGTGCCTTTGTTTAAAATAAAGGCAAGCATAATAGCGGGTAGTATAGCAACCGGAGCTGGGAGCTGGTAAAAAGCGTAATCAACCCCTTGCGATTGTAAATATAAACCTGAGCCTAAAAAAAGGGCTACAAAGGTAAGAAGGGGAAGCAAAGATAGAATTGCTTTGTTTTTATTAAATGTTGGCTGCATTGTATTCCTCATAACCAGTTAATATAACCACAGCCAAAACTCCTCTTTTAGCTGAATTTAGTAGATCACTCTTTAATAAAAAAGTAGATGACCACAGCGCCCGCAAGCCAAAGACCAAATCGACGCGAAAGAGAAGTTTAAATGTATAGATGGCTAAAGTAAACTGGTATTGTTATTATTATTTAATTAAGGGCTTACCTGACTATTGCACGACTTTTAGATAATATCTACCGGTGTGCGATTATATGCGGCTAATAATTGCTCAAAGCAAGTTTAGGGCGGCAAATTAGTCAGGGTACGAAACAACAGATCCAACTAAATCAGATTAAGGCAATAACAATGAATCGAATAGGTGTTTTTGGTGCTAACGGCAGAATGGGCTTAGCCCTATTAGAAGCCGCGACAATTAAAGAGCAAACACAACTTGGTGGTGCGTATGTTCGCAGCAGCTCATCGTTATTGGGTATTAATGTAAATCAAGTAAACAGTGCAGCCGACAAAGCCATTAGCTTTAGCGACGAGAGCAAGGTTGCTGATGTTGATGTACTTATCGACTTTACGTTACCAGCAGGTATGCGCAATCACTTAAAAACAGCGCTCGATAAAAAACTGCCTATGGTTATAGGCACCACAGGTTTAACTAGCGAAGACATGGCATTATTAGAAAATGCTGCTAAACATATTCCTATTGTGTTTGCGCGTAACTACAGCGTTGGCGTTAATGTGCTACTTAACCTAGTGCAAACAGCGGCCACTAAGTTTGGTGACGACCTAGATATAGAAGTTTTTGAAGCGCATCATCGTCATAAAATAGATGCGCCCTCGGGCACAGCATTAGCCATTGGTGAATCTATTGCACAGGCTAAAGGGTGGGATCACGATGAAGTAGCGGTATACGACCGCAGCCAAGTAGAAACCGCAAAATCACAAAATGAAATTGGCTATTCAGTACTAAGAGGCGGGGACATAGTAGGTGAACACACCGCCTATTTCGCAACTATGGGCGAAAGGCTTGAATTAACCCACAAAGCAAGTTCGCGAATGACCTTTGCATTAGGAGCTATAAGGGCTGCGCAGTGGTTACAAAATAAACCAGTAGGACTTTATGATATGCAAGATGTGCTAGATCTGAAGTAGTTTAGTTACTTTTTTAGCTGTTTGGGTCTATTTTTGCCTAAAGCGACTTATTTGTAGTATTTATCTAAATAACGTTAGACCTAAATAGCATCTTCATGTAGAATGCAGCCAATTTGCCAAAAATTACTAAATGCGTGTTTCCAATTATACCCAAGTGGCTAGTAAAACCAGGGGTTTCAGTGGGAATGAAAAGAGTTTTAGGCAAGAAAAATGATTGAAGGTTTAGCGTTTTATATCGGCATCATTTAAGACTGCGTAAAACAATTTAAGCTCACAAAAAAATCTGGTTTTGACGATCCCTCTGGGTATTGGCGGGGTGTTAAGCATTTGCTTACTCCCGTTTTTTACTGTTAGGAGGTTTAACTTGACTAAATCCGCTCTGTTAGTCCTAGAAGACGGCACAGTGTTTCGCGGTACTGCAATCGGCGCTGACGGCATGTCAGTCGGTGAAGTAGTATTCAATACGTCTATGACTGGTTATCAAGAAATTTTGACTGATCCATCATACGCGGAACAAATCGTAACTTTGACGTACCCACATATCGGCAATACGGGTACCAACAGCGAAGACGAAGAAGCGAATCAAATTTGGGCTAAAGGCCTAGTGATCCGTGATTTGCCACTGCTAGCAAGTAACTTTCGTAACGAGCAATCGTTAGATGATTACTTAAAACAACGTAATATTTTAGGTATTGCGGACATCGACACCAGAAAGCTTACCCGTATTTTGCGCGATAAAGGCGCACAAAACGGCTGTATTATTGCAGGTGACGAGTTAGACGAAAACAAAGCGTTACAAGCCGCGCAAACCTTCCCAGGTTTAAAAGGTATGGATTTAGCAAAAGTTGTCTCAACCAAGGAAAATTTTGAGTGGCGCGAATCAAGCTGGACATTAGGCCAAGGATTTAAAACCCTTAGCAGCGATGATGAAAAGTTTCATGTAGTAGCCTACGACTTCGGTGTTAAACGTAATATTTTACGTATGCTAGTTGATCGCGGTTGTAAATTAACCGTTGTACCAGCGCAAACCTCAGCCGCCGATGTACTTGCTTTAAACCCAGATGGTATCTTCTTATCTAATGGTCCTGGCGATCCAGAGCCATGTACTTACGCTATTGATGCAATTAAAACCTTTTTAGAAACCGACACACCAATTTTTGGTATTTGTTTAGGGCATCAATTATTAGCACTGGCCTCAGGTGCTAAAACAGTAAAAATGAAATTTGGCCACCACGGTGGTAACCACCCAGTAAAAGACTTAGACCGCGATGTAGTAATGATCACTGCACAAAACCACGGTTTTGCTGCCGATGAAGACACACTACCAAGTAACTTACGTGCCACGCACAAATCGTTATTTGATGGAACACTACAAGGTATTCATCGTACTGATAAGCCAGCGTTTAGCTTCCAAGGTCACCCAGAAGCAAGCCCAGGCCCGCACGATGCAGCCCCATTATTTGACCACTTCATCGACCTGATGCAAGCGCGTAATAACTAATTTAACTGGAGTAATAATGCCAAAACGTACCGATTTAAAAAGCATTCTTATCTTAGGCGCAGGCCCAATTGTAATTGGTCAAGCTTGTGAATTTGATTACTCTGGTGCTCAAGCGTGTAAAGCACTTAGAGAAGAAGGCTTTAGAGTTATATTAGTTAACTCAAACCCAGCGACTATCATGACTGACCCAGAAATGGCCGATGCAACGTACATCGAACCTATTCATTGGGAAGTGGTAGAAAAAATTATTGAAAAAGAAAAGCCAGATGCAGTACTACCAACAATGGGTGGTCAAACGGCATTAAACTGTGCACTTGATTTAGATAAGCACGGCGTACTGGCTAAACACGGCGTTGAGTTAATTGGCGCAACCGCCGATGCAATCGACAAAGCAGAGAACCGTGAACGCTTTGACGTAGCCATGAAAAACATTGGCCTTGAATGTCCACGTGCTGAAATTGCTCACTCTATGGATGAAGCACACGATACGCTAACACGTATTGGTTTTCCGTGTATTATTCGTCCTTCTTTCACTATGGGTGGCACCGGTGGCGGTGTGGCTTACAACATGGAAGAATTTAACGAAATCTGTGAGCGCGGCCTAGATTTATCACCAACAAGTGAGTTGTTGATTGATGAATCACTGATTGGCTGGAAAGAATATGAAATGGAAGTTGTTCGCGACAAAAAAGACAACTGTATCATTGTATGTTCTATCGAAAACTTTGACCCAATGGGTGTACACACTGGTGATTCAATCACCGTTGCACCAGCACAAACCCTAACCGACAAAGAATACCAATTAATGCGTAATGCCTCTATGGCGGTACTGCGTGAAATTGGTGTTGAAACCGGTGGTTCAAACGTACAGTTTGGTGTAAACCCTGATGATGGCCGTATGGTTATCATTGAGATGAACCCACGTGTATCTCGCTCATCAGCACTGGCATCTAAAGCAACGGGTTTCCCTATTGCTAAAATTGCCGCTAAGTTAGCAATTGGTTACACGTTAGATGAACTTCAAAACGACATTACGGGTGGCAAAACACCAGCGTCATTTGAGCCATCAATCGACTACGTAGTAACAAAAATTCCTCGCTTTAACTTTGAAAAATTTGCCGGCGCGAACGACCGCTTAACAACGCAAATGAAATCAGTAGGCGAAGTAATGGCGATTGGTCGTAACCAGCAAGAATCGTTACACAAAGCATTACGCGGTCTTGAAGTAGGCGCAACGGGCTTTAACCCAATTGTGGCACTTGATGACCCAAAAGCGCGCGAAAAAATCATCCGTGAACTACGCGAGCCAGGCGCTGAGCGTATTTGGTACATTGCCGATGCAATGCGCCACGGTATGAGCGTAGAAGAAGTATTTGAACTTACCAAAGTTGACCCTTGGTACTTAGTACAAATAGAAGACATTTTAAAAGACGAAGCTAAAATTGCTGAAGGTGGCATGGCCGGCTTAAATGCAGAGTTTTTACGTAAACTTAAGCGTAAAGGCTTCGCCGACCCACGTATTGCTGAAATTGCTGGTGTATCTGAAGCCGAAATTCGCAAAAAGCGTCATCAGTTAAATATTGTACCTGTGTACAAGCGTGTTGATACCTGTGCTGCTGAATTTAGCTCAGACACAGCTTACATGTACTCAACGTACGATGAAGAGTGTGAAGCTAACCCGTCAGACAAAGACAAAATCATGGTTATTGGCGGCGGTCCTAACCGTATCGGCCAAGGCATTGAGTTTGACTACTGTTGTGTTCACGCAGCCCTTGCGCTACGCGAAGACGGCTATGAGACCATCATGGTTAACTGTAACCCTGAAACGGTTTCTACCGATTACGATACCTCTGACCGTCTATTCTTTGAACCAATTACACTTGAAGACGTATTAGAAATTGTACGTGTTGAAAAACCAAAAGGTGTGATTGTACAGTACGGTGGCCAAACACCACTTAAACTAGCACGTGAACTTGAAGCGAATGGTGTGCCAGTAATTGGTACTTCACCAGATGCGATTGACCGCGCAGAAGACCGTGAGCGTTTCCAACAGTTAGTAGAGCGTCTTGATTTACTACAACCAGAAAACGCAACAGTTACATCAACTGAAGAAGCATTACTTAAATCAGGTGAAATTGGCTTCCCACTGGTTGTGCGTCCATCGTACGTACTGGGTGGCCGTGCAATGGAAATTGTTTACGATGAGCAAGACTTACGTCGTTACATGACCGAAGCGGTACAAGCTTCAAATGAAGCGCCGGTACTACTTGATCACTTCTTAGATAACGCAATCGAAGTGGACGTTGATGCAATTTGTGACGGCGAGCAAGTAATTATTGGCGGCATAATGGAGCACATTGAGCAAGCGGGTGTTCACTCGGGTGACTCAGCGTGTTCATTGCCTGCACACTCTTTATCACAAGAAGTGCAAGATGTTATGCGCAAACAAGTAACCGATATGGCACTTGAGCTTGGCGTAGTGGGCTTAATGAATACACAATTTGCTGTAAAAGATAGCAAAGTGTACTTAATTGAAGTGAATCCACGTGCGGCGCGTACTGTACCGTTTGTATCTAAAGCGACCGGTATTGCACTTGCAAAAGTAGCCGCGCGTTGTATGGCGGGACAGTCTTTAGCAAGTCAAGGCATCACTAAAGAAGTCATTCCACCGTATTACAGCGTTAAAGAAGTTGTTTTACCGTTTGCTAAGTTCCAAGGTGTGGATCCTATCCGTGGCCCAGAGATGCGCTCTACAGGTGAAGTGATGGGTGTTGGCGATACTTTCGCCGAAGCGTTCGCAAAAGCACAATTAGGTGCAAGCAACACTTTACCACGCGGTGGTCGCGCGTTACTATCTGTACGTAACAGCGATAAGTCTCGTGTTGTAGAACTTGCTAAAACCATGAGAGATCTTGGTTTTGAAATTGATGCAACAGGTGGCACAGCAGAGGCTTTAAAAGAGGCCGGTATTGAAGTACGCCGTGTAAACAAAGTATATGAAGGCCGCCCGCATATTCTTGATAACATCAAGAATAAAGAGTACAGCTATATCGTAAATACCACCGAAGGTCGCCAAGCGATCGAAGATTCGAAGGTGTTGCGTCGTGGTGCATTGCAAAACAAAACCAACTACACGACAACCTTGAACGCGGCATTTGCTAACTGTACTGCTAACCAAGCGGACGACCGTAGTAAAGTGACGTCAGTTCAAGAGCTACACCAGCGATTGAACTAAGGAAATGTACCAAGGCCACTAGGCCTTGGTGTTAAGTGAGAAAAGTATGCAATCAATTCCGATGACAGTTCGTGGCGCAGAGTTACTGCGCGAAGAGCTTAACGAATTAAAAACAGTTACCCGTCCTAAAATCGTAAATGATATTGCGATTGCACGTGAACATGGTGACTTAAAAGAAAACGCTGAATACCACGCTGCGCGTGAGCAACAGGGTTTTTGTGAAGGCCGTATTCAAGAAATTGAAGCTAAGCTTTCAAATGTGCAAATTATTGACGTAACTAAAATGCCTAATACAGGTAAAGTTATTTTTGGTACTACTGTCACTATTGTAAATGTAGAAACAGATGCCGAAGTAACCTACCGTATTGTGGGTGATGACGAAGCAGATATTAAAAATAACTTAATTTCTGTTAACTCACCGATTGCGCGCGGTTTAATTGGTAAACAAACAGATGATGCTGTGACCATTAAAACGCCTAAAGGCGACGTTGAGTACGAAATCATTGACGTTGAGTATCTTTAATATTTAGCTCACAGTAATGTACAAGCAAAAACCGATGCAATTGCATCGGTTTTTTTATGCCTAAAAACTAGCTAATAGCAACTTACCCTCATAACCGCATATATAACACCAACCCTCAAAATAGACAGCTGAGTTAAACCGATTGGCATAATTGGATTGCTAAAAAAGCGCGTGCCATTACCCGTTAAAAAATTTATAAATAAAATGGTGACTGCATAAGTGCTAAACACACTCTACGCTTATTCATATTGCATAAAGAGTGTGCGTGTTGATATAGGTACATTCATATAGGTAATGTGTAAATGCATAACGGCTTTTACACAGTGGAATCACTTTATTAAAAGGAACATTCATGGCTAATATACTTTATCCAGCGCCTTTAAAAGTAGGCTCTAAAATTGCTATTTGCTCGCTTTCGTCGGGCTTAAAAGAAAAATACCATGCACGATTAGATAGAGTGATAGACGGTTTAAAACACCGTGGTTACGAGGTAGTAGAAGGGGAGTTTTTACGCCAAAATAAACCCCGCGATGAATTAGATGCAAAAGCGCATGCCAAGCAATTAATGGGCTTTTTGCTAGACGATGAGGTTGCCGCCATTATGCCACCAATGGGCGGAGAGCTGGCAATGGAAATTTTGCCACTACTGGATTTTAACGCCATAAAAGAGGCCAAACCTAAATGGCTGGTGGGTTTTTCTGATGTGAGCACAATTGCCTGTGCACTTACGGCTAAGTGCCAATGGGCAACACTTCATAGTGCCAACCTAATGCAGCTCCACCCTGATGAAACAAACCCCTACAGCTTACAAATTTTTGAAACCATTACCTACGAGTCGGGAAGTAAATTTGAGCAAGGGCCTTCTGCTTATTATCAAAAAAATAAACCCAATTACGCACAAAACCCCGATGAGCTGCTAGCGCCAAGCGAGCCTACCCAGTGGCAGTGCCTAAATTACACTGATGAGCGCACAATAGAGATATCTGGGCGCTTATTTGGCGGCTGCCTTGATACGGTAGGGTTATTGCTGGACTCGCCATTTTTAGCATTGCATGACTTTAAAAAACACAGTGCGAACGAAGGGCTAATTTTATACCTAGAAAATTCAGAGCTTACCCCTACCACCGTGGCTCGATTTTTACTGTCGCTCAAACTTGCCGGTGTATTTGATGATATTAACGGCCTTATTTTAGGGCGCAGTGAAATAACACAAAGTCATCACGATGCATTTGATTACCGCCATGCGCTAGATGTGGCATTGGGTGGGTGTTTATTCCCGGTAATAATAGACGCTGATATTGGCCATGTGCAGCCAAATTTAAACTTAGTTAATGGCGCAAAATGCTCACTCACGGCCGATATTAACCAAGGTAAAGTACTCAATGCCTCACTAAATACTGAGCTTATTTAACGTTTATTTTTGAATAACGTATAAATACACGCGTATAATGCGCAGGCTGTGAACAGATAAGTTCACGGTACATTCTCAGGGCGGGGTGAAATTCCCCACCGGCGGTATGTTTTACTCATTAGTTTTTGAATAAAACGAGCCCGCGAGCGCTTTATTTAATAATCGTTTTTTAATGTATTAAATAAAGGTCAAGCAGATCTGGTGAGATGCCAGAGCCGACGGTTATAGTCCGGATGAAAGAGAATATAGCTTGTAGCGTATGCAAACACGTGGCCTGTGGCTGCGTGTTTAATACCAATTCGCAATAATACTTAATCATTTTGAGCGACACGTTTTTCCAACCTCAAAATAAATCACTTAATTAAGCGGATTGGTATAAGCTGTTTAGTGGCAAAAAGTGCGCAATTTAGTTTGTGTGTTTTGCCATGCCTTTCAGTGTCCTGAATCTATTTATTTTTATGTGGAATATAATAATGATTCAGTCTTTACTTAGCCAATTTGGCGAAAGCCACACCCGCGTAGAAAACGCCATCGCTGCTTTGCAGCAAGGCCAAGGCGTACTTGTTGTTGATGACGAGAACCGCGAAAACGAAGGTGATTTTGTTTTCTCTGCCGAGCATTTAACCACCCAACAAATGGCGGAAATGATCCGCGAAGGCAGCGGAATTGTGTGCCTGTGTATGGGCGATGAGCGTATTAAGCAGCTCGAGCTACCGCAAATGGTAACTCACAACACCAGCCAAAATAATACAGCCTACACAGTCACAATAGAGGCTAAACACGGTGTTACAACCGGCGTATCGGCCGCCGATCGAGTAACAACGATTAAAGCCGCCACTGCCGATAATGCCAAACCCAGTGATTTATCGCGCCCAGGCCATGTATTTGGCTTAAAAGCACAAACAGGTGGGGTTTTAGTTCGCCGCGGCCACACCGAGGCATCTGTTGATTTAATGCAGCTGGCTGGTTTAAAACCGTTTGGGGTTATTTGTGAACTCACTAACCCTGATGGCACCATGGCGCGTTTACCACAGGTAAGTGATTATGCTAATAAACACAGCATGACAGTGGTAACGATTGAAGACTTAGTACAGTACATACAAATGCAAGAATTAAAGGTCAGTTAAGCGTTTTTAAGCATTACCTAAGTAAAACCCAGCTTTATTGCTGGGTTTATATTTTGTAATAAGTAATTAATTACTCGTTTTTATTTGAAAATGTTTCTTGCCTAGGCGGCTTTTTCAAAAATCCTCAGGCTGTAAACTTTGCCTAAATAGTCAGTGCAGCCGCACACAGTTTATTATTTAGGTGAAACTATGAAAATTAACACGCTTTTACTAGCAAGTGCTTTAACAAGCAGTGGCGTATGGGCAGCGCAAAGTAAACTTGAACAGCAAATAACGCCTGCACCCCAAATGGGCATAATGGATAGTTATAATCAGCACATTACCAACGCCCCTTTTTTACTTAATCTCGACAGCCAACCCAAAGAGCAAATGGGCCCATATTTAACACGCCAATATTTTCATGGTACGCAATCAACGTTTGTAAAATGGGTGGCTAAAAAAGGCGGAAAAGTACCGCTTCATAAACACCCTAATGAACAAGTAACGTGGATCATGTCAGGCGAAGCTAAAGTGTTTTCTGGCGGTAAACAATACCTTATGAAAGCGGGTGACATGATGGTGATACCGGCCAATGTACCGCACGAATTTCACTTTACCGAAGATACGGTTGATATTGACTTTTTTGCCCCAGCTAGACAAGACTGGATAGATGGCACAGCTAGTTACATTAAGCAAAAGTAGGGAAAATTATGTTTCTAATTAAATCTAAATTAGGGCTAAGCGCTATAGCCTTGCTAATAAGTGCCTCGGCTTTTGCAAATGACACGGTACCCGCTGAGGTTTACGCACAAACCGACGGTGCTGTGGGCGGTATTACGTATACACAAAACAAGCGCTTTATTTTTAGTTATCACCCTTTTTATAACCCAAAAGTAAAAGTGGGGGAGCTTTTAAAAAGTGGTGATGTGGTGCCATTTCCTAATGCGCAAATGCAAACTCCTTATAAAAGTGATGGCAGCTTAAAAAATCCCGCTAACTATTTAAATTGGGTATTAGGGGTAAGGGCTGATGACAGAGGTAACGTTTGGATACTCGACTCAGGCCAGGCGCAGCCGCGTATTACGCCAAAGCTGATAGCATGGGATGCGCTAAACAATAAGCTTAATAAAATTATTTACTTACCTAGCCCTATATCGGTTGCTCAATCTCAACTTAATGATTTAGCTATATCGAGCAAATACAATACATTGGTGATTGCTGATGAAGGTATTGCGGATGGCGGAAATGGCAAGCAAGCCGCCCTTATTATCGTTAATACTAAAACAGGTAAGAGCCGGCGAGTATTGCAAGGCCACGAAAGTGCATTACCCGATTACACAATGCCAATAATGATTGATGAAGGGACTGATAACCAAAAGCAACTTAATGCCTTTATTGGGGCCGATGGCATTGTGCTTGATAACGCGCAGCAATGGCTTTACTTTGCTCCGCTTAATAAAAAGTATGTTTACCGTATTAAAATGGCCGACATTGCTAACGAGCAATTAACCGATAAACAACTAGGCGAACGAGTAGAGCAATACGCACAAAAACCAGTAAACGGTGGTTTAAGTATTGATGCTGATGATAATTTATATTTAACCATAGTGGGTGAGCGTACTGTGAGCGTTATTGATGCCAAAACACGTACGTACCGTGATTACACGTACGATAAAAACATGATTTGGCCAGATGGTGTAAGCATTGGACCAGAGGGTTACATGTACACCGGCGCTGCGCAATTGCCGCTTTCGGCATAACTTAATAACGGTAATGCTCAAAATAAAGCACCTTATTATATATTTAGATTTAAACCTTTAGCTGAGGGCGTAATAGGGCGCTAACTATAATGTGTAAATTAAGCACGCCTTTATGGCGTGTTTTTTATTTTATTTACTACTTATACCAATCCGCATTAACGCTTAATCATTTTCAGGGGCTAAACGTGTCGCTATCTGCGTTAAAAAATTCTCATTTAGAACGACTAAATAGCGAATTTTTTGCCTTGCTATCAACACGTTTATCCATCCTCAAAATAGATCACTTAATTATGCGGACTGGTATTAAAGCGTGATTATCAATTTTTACAAGATAAAGTTTCAACCTAAATGCGGTTTTTCTGCGCTGACTATTTGGGTATCTTACGGGCATAGGTACTTAACCCGCTTTAGGCTTTAATTAATTATGAAACTATACAGTTACTCTCATTGTCTTTATTGTGCGCGTGTTAAATATGTAGCAGGTAAATTAGGCATTAAGCTTGATGACGTTGTACTTGATTACGACGACACTGAAACACCAACAAAACTAATCGGTAAAAAAATGGTACCTATTCTTGAAAAAGATGACGGCACTGTTATGAGTGAAAGTAACGAAATCATTAGCCTGTTTATTGAACTTGCTGGTTCTAGCGAATCAAACAAGCCAACGCAAGGGGCTATTGAGTGGCAAGATGGCTCGTTTGCGCCTTTATTGCAAATTGGTTTGCCGCGCTGGCCATTACTGGATTTAAAAGAGTTTAAAACAGAATCTAGCCGCATAGCGGGGGAAGATAACAAGCAATCGACAGAGCTTAACTTTGTAAACCTAATAGCATCAACCTCCGAGATAGTTTTACAAGTAAATGAATTTTTAATTGGCACCGAAAAGCAGCTCAATATTAATAATGGTAAAACGTCATTAAGCTTGCTTGATAGCGCTATTTATTTTTCTATATTACGCGGTTTATATTGCGAGCCAACCATTACCTGGCCAGAGCAATTAAACCAATGGATGAACTATCAGGCATTAGAATCTCATGTGCCGTTATTAAGATAGCGAATACTGAAAAAGTTTTAACAGCCAGTACGACTCCCTTCGTATTGCCTTCTTTTGGCCGGTGACCTCGTCACTGGCTTTTTTTATTTAGCTCTGAAAATCACCCCTTTTAATCCAGCACTTAGCAGTGTGCGTGAGCATGGCTGAGTAGTATATTAACAACATTAAAAAATTAGTTACCTATTTACACTACATATTATTAGTGGAATTATTAAGCAGGCTTATTCAACGCTATGAATACGCAAAATAATACCAGGAGCTATTATGTGGGATGAAAGGTATAACACTCAGCAATACGCTTATGGCAAACAGCCAAACGATTTTTTAGCCGAGCACTATAAGCAATTACCTAAAGGTAATGTCATTAGCTTAGCCGAAGGTGAGGGACGAAATGCGGTATTTTTAGCAAAAATGGGTTACAGCGTTACCGCGGTTGATGGCTCAAAAGTAGGGCTTGAAAAAGCGGCAAAGCTTGCCAAAGAGCACAAGGTAAACATTGAGCTCGTACACGCCGATTTAGCGAAGTTTGATTTTGGAAAAGAAAAATGGGATGCAGTAGTGTCTATTTATTGCCCTTTGCCAAGTGCTGTGCGTTCAGCGGTATATAAGCGCGCTGTTAAAGGTTTAAAGCCAGGTGGGGTGTTTTTACTTGAGGCCTATACGCCTGAGCAAGTAAATTATAATACCGGAGGCGGCCCAAGTGTCGATACTAAAACCTCAAAAAGCGACTTACAAGATGACTTAACCGAGCTTAGCTTTATACATTTAGAAGAATTAAAGCGAGAAGTGTTTGAAGGCACATACCACACGGGTTTAGCGTCGGTACTGCAAGCTATTGCTAAAAAATAAAATGAATATCAAAGCTTAGCACTCATTGGCGCTAAGCTTTTTTAATAGGTTTTTATAAAACCTGAATAACTTGCTCTTTTGCTAAGCGAGATTTAGGTAACTTAGCGTTATAATCTTCAGTGCCATCGTGGTAGCCAAGTACCAATGCTACATCACAAATATAGCCATCGAGCTCTTGCTCAAACACTTCACCAATAAGCTGTGCATCTACACCTTCCATAGGTGTCGAATCAACGCCTAAGCGTGCTGCGGCGTGCATTGTGTTGCCCAGGGCAATGTAAGTTTGCGCTTTGGTCCACATTGCATTGTTGCCTTGCTCATCGGTATTCATATCAACAAAAGCAAACGCGCCAAATGCTTGTTCGCGGTTTTCACTTTGAGTACGGCCATTTTTAATGTCTGCATCAATGACTTGTGCATAGTCATCACGTTTATATTTAGGGTTGTAAGCAAATAAAATAACGTGCGATGCAGTTTTAATATGCGGCTGATTAAATTGAAATTTATTAGCAAACGTCGAGTGCATACGCTCTTTAGCTTCGTCTGATTCAATAACAATAAATTTCCACGGCTGCGAGTTAATAGATGAAGGAGAAAGACGCATAGCTTCGTAAATTACATCTAGATCATCTTGAGGAATACGCTTGGTTGTGTAGCGTTTAGTTGTATAACGTTTTTCTAAATCATTAATAATTGGATGGGTCATGGTTATCTCCGTTAAGTGGCTATTTTAGCCAAGTAGTGTCTATATTGAGCCTTTTAAAAAAAAACAAAGCACAAATTACTATTTAATTGGATTGTTATTAAGCCAATTACGCGTTACGTCATCGAGTGGTTGTAAGTTTTTGCATACTTTATAGTCAAGCTCGGCAATGATCTCATTTGAAAAGCGTAATTTATCAAGGGTGTTTAACTGTGCTTGGTTAAACAGCGCTTGTTTATCTTCTCTTAGGAGTAAAACAGCTCTATCAACAACGCCTAGTAACCCTTGTGGTTCTTTAAGCTCACGTATTGTGTGCTTGTAATGCAAAAATTGTGGCTTCCATAACGGCACTACGCACCAGGTTTGGGTGGCCACGACGTTTTCAAACGCGCTAAAACAGTCATGCTCTGTGCCGGTTAAAAACTCATACCCTGCGCTCGTCAGCCCATACTCTTTCATCATATTAATAGAAAAACGGGTAATACCAGCACCGGCATTAATGCCCTGAATTGTTTTTTGCATTTTTGAAAGCACATCAGGCTTTAGCAAATCACTAATTTCGTTTACTGCACTTTGCGGTACGTAATCTGGTACGCCCCAGTGTGCATAAGGCTCATAATGTAAGCCAAGCTCAACGAGTGGCATAACTTGTTCAACATCGGCTTTATAAACACCGTGGCTTGAAGGCAGCCATGCTGAGGCGAGTAAATCTACTTCACCAGATTTAAGGTTTTTAAAGTTATCTCGATGCGGCGCATAAATACGCTCAACGGTAAAGCCCATATCAGTTAAAACATGGCTCACTAAAGAGGCCGTAACATGGTGAAACGATAAATCGGTTACGCCCAATTTTAAATGTACTGTACTCATAATGAATTACTCCATTTTATAGAGCAGCCCATGCTGGGTGTTTGCTGCTCAGGACCTTTGCCTGTGGCCGCAATTTGGCGCATGGCATTAACTAACTCAGGAGTGCGATGTGCATCGTTATTCATTTTTGCATCGTCTAAGCGGCCACGGTATTGCAGTGCCCCGTGTTTATTGAAACCAAAAAAATCAGGCGTGCAAACCGCGCCATACTGTTTGCCTACGCGTTGGTTTTCATCAACAAGGTAGGGAAACAAAAAGCCGTGCTGCTTAGCAAATTTTTCCATATTAGCTGGGGAGTCAGCAGGGACGCTTTTATAGTCGTTCGACATAATAGCTAACACATTTATACCTTCGTTTATTAATAACGCGGTATCTTCGCTTAAGCGCCTTGCAACACGTTGCACATAAGGGCAATGGTTACAAATAAACATGATTAATAAGGCGTTTTCGCCTAGGTTGTCGGCTAAGGTAAAAGGCTCGCCTTGCGGGGTTTTTAACGTAAAGTTGGGCGCTTGCCAGCCAAAGTCACAAATAGGGGTATCCAGTAGCATAACTTAACTCCTAAAAAGCCAGCGGGTATGGCTGGCTTATAAAAATAATTAATTATTTTTGATTAAAGCGAAAACGCGTTAATACGTAAGGTGGCTTTGCATTACCAAAGCCTTGGCTAAATGCAGGGTGCTGGTGGAGCTGATCTTGTGTTACATAAATCCAACCATTGCTCACTGCTAGGCTATCAGGCCATGATAATCGTTTGTCTTGAACAATTATTTCGTAGTGGCCTTTAGTCGTTAAGCCAATGGCATTGTTTTCAAGGTCGGTTACTAAAATACCGCCACCTGGCGCGTAGGTCATGCCATCGCTTGGGTTTTTAGGGCCAAACACTTCAATGCTTTTTGCTTTTTTAGCATCTGAATACGTGCTATCAGCGAGCGTTTTTGCCGGAATACGGTAAACACTTGTGCCTGTAAATGCGCCAAAGTATACCCATTCATTTTTATCATCAATGGTAATTGGGTTTAAACCAAAACGTAGGTTTGTTGTTTCACCTTTTGCTGATTTAGATGCAACAGGAGAGGCTTCGATGACAATATCGCGTTCCTCTGGCATTAGCTTAGCATTGCCCTCAAGTACACGCGTTGATTCGCCGGTTTTTAAATCAACAACAATAAACGCAGGTTTAGTGGCGCCCATAAAGTTACCAAAAGACATATCGGCAATGTAAATTTTGTCGTTACGTTCATCAATAACAAAGTCTTGTAAAAACGAGTTATCAAGTACAGCGTCTTTATTTAATTCAATGGTATTAACTAAGGTATTGGCAACGCTGTCCCAAGCTATAAGTTTTGGGGCTACTTGCTCGCTGCCCATGTCTAAAATCCACACCACACCTTTGCTGTCGCTATGCACGCCAATTACGGCTGCAAGGCCTACTTTGCCAAGCTCGGGGCCGTCAGCCCAATCTTCGTTAGGGAAAGGTTGTTGAGCACCGTTTGCCATAATTTCAACTACTCGCGTTTTTGGTGCATCAAGCGGGTGCATGCTTACAATCATTCGCCCTGCAGGTGTTATAGTTATACCTGCGCCGCGATATTTATTAAAAGTAGTCACCGTTTCAAGGGGGCCAACGTCTGCTGCATAGGCGCTTGAAAAAGCACTTGCGGCTAATGACAGGGTTGCTATTGCTAAAGTGGTTTTTAATCGTTTCATACTGTGATACCCGTTATGCTAAAAAATAGAGTAAAGCGATTTAAATAGCCTAAATGACTTCGCTTGCGTTGAGGTGAATAATAGGTGAGAATTTTTGTGCGATAAACAGGGTAATAATTGAATCTTTATCAAATAATATTGGTTAATTAAAAGGGCGAGCGCTTGCTTTAAACAAATTTTCTTTTTAAACATACTATTACTGCCCAAAAGCTGGGTTTACTAATAAACGCCTTAAAAGATTGTCCTAATTTAATAAATAATGGTTAGTGACTAGCTGTTGGGTACAGTGTAATATTTGCCTTTATATTGATAAACCGCGCAATAGATAAGCATTGTCAAATATAAATAGACAATAAATCACTTTTTGATTGCTCAATACACTGTAAGCAAACCTAAAGCGCTTAATTTTGCCAAAAATAATAATTAAATTATTAAGTTGATAATGGATTAATACACAATGCTTTTAGAAGACTTACAGGTAATTTTAAAAGTGGCAGAGTTTAAAAGTATTACTGCTGCAGCATCAAATTTAGATATGCGCACCGCCACAGCAAGTGCTGCTGTTAAAAGGGTAGAGCAGGCTTTAGGTTTTGAACTATTTATACGCACCACTCGCCATTTAAGGCTTTCTGCAGCCGGCGAGCGTTACATTCCGCAATGCCAGCAAGCATTGGCAATGCTTGAACAAGCCAAAATACACTTAAAAGCGATGACGATATAATTGATGGCGAGCTGCGTATTGCGCTTTCTTCTGATTTAGGGCGCAACATTGTGATCCCCTGGCTTGACGAGTTCATGCAAACCCACACTCAGCTCAGCTTGCGCGCCAATATAAGCGACAGTAATATCGACTTTTATCGTGACTCGGTCGACATTGCACTGCGTTATGGTAAACCTAACGATGCCAGCATGTACGGTTTTAAAATTTGCGATGTACCGAGTATTTTATGCGCAGCACAAAGCTACCTTGATACACATGGCACGCCTGCTCATCCACATGATTTAACAGAACATAAAGGGCTGTTTTATCAACTGCAAGATATAATTAAAGATGTATGGGTATTTAGCGATGCCAGCGAAGAGTTTAAAGTAAAATTGCACGGTGGCCATGCGGCTAACGATGGCGATTTAGTAAGGCGCTGGTGTGTGTCGGGCAAGGGGCTGGCGGTTAAATCGTGCTTAGATATGTCTAATGAATTACTTGCCGGTAATGTCATAAGTGTTATGCCAAACTTTAAACCCACGCCTACAGAGCTTTGGTTGGTGTGCCCAAGTAGGCAGTCAATCACTCCGGCGGTGCGCTTACTTCGCGATGCCTTTAGAGAAAAAAGCGCCAGTATTTTAAAAGCCCTTATTGCAAAAGGGATTATTGATAAAAGCGTGCTTGGCTAATGAAGGACTGATAATGCAAGTTGATGATATTAGAGTGTTTGTGCCGTGTAAGAATTATCAGCAATCGTGCGACTTTTATCAGGCGCTTGGCTTTACTATTGAGCCTGCATCAGCTGATTTAAGTATTGCAACATCAGGTGAATGTAGTTTGTTTTTATACCAATCGTGTTAAGTTATTAGGCATTTATAGCGACAGATAAATAGCGTGATAACAAGGCATAAATATCGACATGTAGTTGTTCTACATAAGAAATTTATAACGCTGTTAGCGCTCTATTTAGCACGATAGAATGATTAAATATTTAAGTCGATTGGTATTAATCGTTACTACAACCAAGAATTTGCTGAAAATTTAATGCTGCAATTGTGCGTATTAAACATAAACGAAGCCTTTAACACTATTAGTAAGTTAACTCACTTTGATATTCGCTTTGAAGGGATAAAACAAGAGCCGTGGGGTAAAGTGATTTATTTATGGGGACCATCTGGTGAGCTTTTACACATTACAGAGCTCAATTAACTTAAAAAATGCCACCCATTTTAAGCAGGTGGCATTACCTTATTATTAACTTAGTTTTTCATTAAAAAACGCTAAGGTACGCTGCCAAGCAAGTTCTGCTTTTTGCTCATCATAACGCCCAGTAGAGTCGTTATGAAAACCATGATTAGCGCCTTCGTACATGTGCATAGTGTACTCAACATTGTTAGCTTTTAAGCTTTTTTCATAATCAGGCCATGTAGCGTTAACGCGATTATCAAGCTCACCTAATTGAATCATTAAAGGCGCTTTAATATTTTTGTGCAGTGACTCACTGGCAGGTGTGCCATAAAAGGGCACGCCCGCGCTCAGTAAGTCACTCTCAACCGCTGCTAAGTAATTAACAATGTAACCACCAAAACAAAAGCCTACAGCTCCCAGTTTGCCGTTACTATTAGAATGATTTTTTAAAAAGTGAGCCCCAGCTACAAAGTCGTTTTGAATTTTAGCTCTGTCCATGGTTTTTTGCATGGCGCGGCCTTCATCGTCATTGCCTGGGTAGCCACCAAGCGCGAAGAGTGCGTCGGGTGCAAAGGCAATAAAGCCTTTTTTGGCTAAGCGCCTGGCTACATCTTTAATATATGGGTTTAAACCACGGTTTTCGTGAATAACTAATACAACCGGCAGTTTACCTTCAATTTTGCTAGGTACTGCTAAGTAGCCTTTGCCTTTACCATGCCCGTTTGGCGAATCAAATTCTTCGTAGGTGGCTTTAATATCATCATCGTTAAATGATACTTGCTCTGCAAACGCATAATTAGGTAGCAGTGCACTGGTTAGTACGGTCATTGAAAAACCAAGGGCAGCTAATCCACCTAGTTTTTTCATAAATGTACGTCGGTCCATTAAACCGTGGGCGTATTCGTCGTACCAATCAAAGGCTTCTTGCGGGATATTATCTGATTGCGGGGTATTCATGGCTGCTCCTTAACTTTATTATGTATATTTATTATTTAAATACCATAACGTATTAGGGATAAAAAACGAGCAATATTTTTCTCAATTATTAGGACTGTTGAAGTTATCCATCAAGCAAGCAAAGGAGCACATTCCTTTGTTGTGTGGAAATTAAAGAAACCATTTCAATGTGATTTAAATCTTTTACCTCATACATGCTCACTTTTGAGTTGTTAAGAGTAAGCAACCTATTATATGGACTCACTTTGTCTGCATTACTTGAAAAGATGTAAGTTTGCCTAGCATGCGGGGTCTTATTTAGATTATTTAATATTGAGTTTAGTTAGAGGTACTTCACTTTTTTCAATTATCTTAGCCGCGACTTCGTTTAAATAATCATCGCCTAATAGTTTGCTATAAATAGGGTGTGATAAGTTAGCAATTGTGGTTAGTGCGGCCTCAAAATTAATCATTGGGGCATAAAGTATATGCTTACTAATGTTCAGCTTAGATGCAAACTCAACTCCCGCAATTGCGCCCATTGAGTAACTAATTAAGGAAATATCAGTGTAGTTTTCTTTATTTACATAATTGACTAGCACATCAAGCGAGTTTAAACCAAATCTAAACTTCTCGTATTGATTACTTGCAGGCATCACTATCACATTTTTTCCAGTGACATGGCTAAGCCATCTTGCTTGCATGGTGTAAATCAAGCTGTCTACGCCATACCCTGGAAAGATGATTAAAAGCCCGCTATTTTGGCTGTTTGGTAAATTATCAAGTAAGTTGGTATTCAAAAACCTCATCTTCAGTGCTTCCTCCAACAATCAAACTTAACGAAAGTGTATTGCCATCGAGTAGGTAGCTTTCGATATCCTTAGGTGAGATAAACCTAAAATCAAGACAATCTACTTCGCTGCTACAGTAATGGGTTCGTACTCCAGATAAAGCGATAGAGCTCTCAAATTCTTTAGGGAAAACTTTCTGCGGAGGCTTAGTTATTTGATAAGCAATATAGCTCTGGCACCCACTTAAAAAAATAACTAAAGAAATAATCAGTATGTATAAGCGCATTAAAGTCCCTTTAATTTTCAAGCAAAAATTTTTTGATTAATTAATGCCTGACTTCCCTTCATCTTCGCCTATCAAAAAGTCGAGCCCCACAAAGGCGAACGATATAGCAATGAAGCCAAATAGCATTAAGTTACGGTTATTCTTTTTAAACCAAGTGTGGTTAACACAGCAAAAACAATAAATAGAATAAGTTGTACAAGTGGCATAGTTACATCCTTTTATGCGTGGGTCTCCATATACGTGCCTAACTTACCAGCTTAAAATAATTTAAACAATTGACTTAAAAATAAAAAGCTCGGGAAATTCCGAGCTTTTTTAGTGAGTTACCAAAGTGACGTGTTACGCCATAGCGTCGTTGGCTACAGGGTATTTAGGGTCTTCAACAATGTTAACCTCAACTAAATCACCGGCTTTTTGTAATACCACGGCGGCCAACAAGTACTCGAGCCCAAACATAATAATAAAGGCGGTGGTGACTACAGCCATAGAGCCAGCAGCACCCGAAATCATACCAGGGCGGCCGCCAAACACGGCGGTAATAAAGCCAACAAAAAACGAGCCATAAAGCCCCATCATTGGGTCAATTCCCGCTACAAAGGTAAACGCAACGGCTTCGGGAATGAGCGTAAGCACAGCGGTTAAGCCCGCTAATACATCATTTTTTAAATTATCGCTGCGTTTGCTTATTAAATCAAACATAGGGTTCCTTAGGGTGCATAAATAAACTAGATGCCATAGCGCTTTAAGCGGATAGCAGTATGTTTAGGTGTTTTAAATTTACGTGTATAGGGCGTGTTGATCTTTGCGGATTGAGATTTGTTCAATCTAGGGGCGATCAAATCGCGGCGCGAGGTTTGTAACCTAGTGGGCTCGATAACTGCTCCTGCGTTATTCTAATGACTTACATCCCTGTAAGAATAAGTAAAAACCGAGCAAAGATTCCGCGTCCTGCTCACGCCCCTTACCTACATCCATGTAGGCAACAAAGAGTTTATCGCCCCTAGGCAGAACCCAAAGGGCAGCGTATGTTTGGCATTTATGCTACGTTATCGCCTATTTATGGGGAGTAACCACACTTCATAGGCTCTGCCTTGCCTAAAAACCAAACATACTGCTGCAAATTCAAACGCCAAAGGTCAACACGCCCACGTTATTAGAGCTAAGTGGAGGGCACTTAACTGACAAGCGGCTCAAAACCATTGCGGTGTGAGCTTAATGCTAAGCAATAAAATTATAATGCGTTAGCGATGCTTTAAATTGAGGGCGCATAATACGCTGATATCATTAAAATAATTACCCATAATTTATTTGAAACACTTTATAAAAACTATTAATAATGAAGTGCAATATTTAGGCAATAAAAAGCTCGGCGTATTAGGTCGAGCTTTAATGGTTGGGAGAGAAACTTTAATTATTTGGCAGTGGGTGTCGGTTGAACACTTATAGGCTGCGATTTACCAAGTAGCTTACGGGTAAGGCGCTTAGCGTCTTCTAGTGCTACGTATTGGCAAGGTATAAGTATTAAAGTAATTACCGTGGCAAATAGCACACCAAAGGCCAGCGATACCGCCATAGGAATAACTATTTTAGCCTGTAAGCTGGTTTCCATAATAATTGGCATTACCCCAATAAATGTAGTGATTGAAGTGAGCAATATAGCTCTAAAGCGCTTTGCACCGGCTTGCATAACGGCCTGTTTTACGGCCATGCCTTCTGCGCGTGCTTTATTTACAAAATCAACCATTACGAGGGAGTCGTTTACGACTATGCCCGCTACCGCAATAATGCCAAACATAGATAGCCCGCTCATGGTCATACCTAATATTACGTGACCAAACATTGCACCTACTACACCAAATGGAATAACCGACATAATAATAAGCGGCTGCGAGTAAGAGCGAAGCGGAATGGCCAATAAGGCAAATATAATCATCAACGATATAGCAAAGTCGCGTAACTGCTCATCGGCACTGTCCATTTCTTCTTGTACGCGCCCAGCCACATTACTTTTAACGCCTGGGTAGCTTTTAAGCAGTGAAGGTAAATAGGTATCGCGAATTTCTTGTGCAATAGCAAACGGCTCAACTTGGTCAGTATTTACTGCTGCCCACACATTAACAGTACGGTTTGAATTTTCACGGCGAATACGGTTTACACCATCTACTAGCCTAACTTCGGCTACTTCGCTTAACGGTACTTCTGCGCCGGTTGGGGTAATAATACGCGCATTTTGAATGTTGCTAATTGAGTTACGCTCGCTTTCTGGGTAGCGTATCATTACTTTAATTTCTTCGCCTTCGCGTAAAATACGCTGTGCTTCTAATCCGTAGTAACTAAAGCTTACTTGCGATGCAACGTCGGCAAGTGTAAGTCCCATGCTGTAGGCCAGAGGTTTTAAATCAAGCTGTACTTCGTCGGTGGCACTTTGCAGTGAGTCGTTTACATCGCCTACACCTTCCATGCTTTGTAGTTTAGCTTTTAATTTACCAGCGACTTCTTTTAGCTCATCGGCATCTTTGCCTTGTAGCCTAAAACTTACGTCGCCGTCATCACGTCCGCCGCTAAAAATATTATCTTGAATATTAAGCGTTTTAACACCTGGAAGCGGGGGCATTTGTTCGCGCCACAAAGTGCTTAATGCAAAGGTGTCGATAGGGCGCAAGTGTGGCTCTACTAAAATAGCCATAATGTTTGCTTGAGTACGCCCACGTAAGCTTACCGATAAATCGCGGATCATGCTTTGGCCGTATTGCTCTTCAAGCTCTTTATCTACTTTGAGTAATACATCTTCTATTTTACGGGCCGTTTCAAGGGTGGCTTGCTCCGAAGAGGCCAGGTTCATTTCAAGCGTAATACGCGGAAAATCATGCGGTATTTTAGGGTTAGGCACAAATTTAACTAAGCCGCCTGCAAACATACCTGCACTGACTATTAATATACATAAAAAGCCAATAATTACGGTATAACGATAATGTATACAATGACCTATAAAAGGCGTGTAATAGTTTTGTACAAAATGTTTTAAGCCACTATCAACCACATTACGCAGTTTATGTAATGGGTTTTTAGGGTTAGGTTTACGTGGGTTCATGGCTGCAATATGCGCAGGTAATATTAGCTTTGATTCAATCAGCGAGAAAATCAAACACAATATAATAACCACACCAATGGCTTTAGAAAACGCAGCGCCTGGGCCCGATGCCATAGCTTGCGGTAAAAACGCCGCGATAGTGGTTAAAACCCCAAAAGTGGCAGGCATTGCAACGCGCTTAACTCCGCGAATGACATTATCAAGGCTATGGCCGTGTTTTTCTATTTCGGCACTGGCAGACTCACCCACGACTATGGCATCGTCGACCACAATGCCGAGAACAATAATAAAGGCAAATAACGACACCATGTTTATGGTGATGTCTAAAAAGCCAATTGGCATAAACAAAAAGGCACCTAGAAAAGACACCGGTAAGCCCATCATTACCCAAAAAGCTAAACGCAGCGGTAAAAACAGTGCCAGCACTATCATTACTAAAATACCGCCCCATACCATGTTGTCGATCATCATATCGAGTCGACCTTCAAGGTAGTAAGTTAAATCAACAATAGGGGAGAGCTTTACGCCTTGTGGAAGCTTTGATTGTGTTTCTGCCATGTAGCCCTTAAGAATTTTAGCTACATCGGTAATGTCTTGATCTTTAGAGGCATCTACTTCAAACGTGAGTGAGTTTTTACCGTTATATTTAGAGTAAAGTAAGCCTTCTTCAAAGCCATCATTAATCGTCGCTACATCGCCTAAGTTAATCTGTGCGCCATCGGCAAGCGTTATAAGCGGAAGCTTTGCAAATTCACCACCACGGTAGGCTTGTTTTTCAACACGCATTGAAATATAGCCAGTGTCAGAGCGAATTTGCCCTGCCGACATATTGGTAGAAAAATTTTGCACTGCACTTGATACATCTCTAAAAGTCAGGCCATATTCACGTAGTTTGTCGGGGCTTATCTCTATGCCTATTTCGTAATCTAGGCCACTGTAAAAGTCGACTAAATTAACGCCAGGCAAGGCGAGTAGTTCATCTTTTATGTCGTTACCTAGCTCTTTAAGCTGGTAGTAACTCATGTCGCCATAAAGCGCGAGGATCATCACCTCTTGCTGAAATTTTTCTCGTTGAATAACGGGGCGTTCCATTCCTGCCGGAAAGGTATTGATAGAATCAACTTGCGCTTTTATTTCGTCTAGGGCTTCTTGTAGGTCGTATTTTTCTTCTATTTCTACCCACGCTTGCGCATAACCTCGGTTAGAGTAAGTGATTAAACGTTTTATACCCTCGGTACCCTCAAGGTTTTCTTCAATTTTTATGGTTATGCCTTCTTCAACCTCTTGCGGGGCTGCGCCTGGGTATACCGCTTGAATACTCACCCAGTTACTTTCAAACTGCGGAAATGCCTGTTTACGAATTGTCAGTGCTGTTAAAAGCCCGCCAATTAGGATAAAAATCATGATGAGGTTTGCCGCCACTGGATTACGTGCAAACCAAGCAATTAAGCCTTTTTCTGAGGTACTCATGGTGTATCCTCTTTAAGTGCTAATTGAGTCACATCGCTTTTAGGCTCAGTGCCTTCCAGCTTAACCGCCATGCCTTCTGTTGGGTATTCAAGGGCAGAGGTAATAAGTTGCTCACCACTGTTTAAGCCTTGGTCCGCAATCACCATACCGTTTTGTTCACGTACAATATTAAGCGTTTTAAAACTCAGGGTGTGATCGTCGTTTAAAATAGCAATTTTGTTATTTTTAACTAAATGGTGCGGCACTATAATCGCGTTATCAAGCGCGCGGCCTTTTATGGTGGCATTTATATAAGAGCCAAAACGCAGTGGTTTGGTGTTATCAGCATATGGGGTGGGCAGCTGAGCAACTAAATAACTCATACGGCTGGTTTGATCTACCACACCTTCACTACGTACCACCTTGGCTTGCCATGTTGTTTGCTTGCCGGCAAATTCAGCGTTAAGCGTAACCAATGCGCCAATACCGCCGTTATCTAAGTATTGCAGCTCTTTATCTGCAACTGGTAAACGTACCTCTGCAACTGAGGTAGCGCTTAGCTCGCCAAACTTGCTACCCGCACTAACCACTGAGCCTAAGCTAATGGTGCGTTGATTTATTATAGCGTCGTAAGGGGCTTTGATGTACGTGCGTTCTAAATTACGTTTAGTGCGTTTTACACGGGCTTGGGCAGAGCGAAAGTTTGCCATTTTTTCTGCAAGTTGTGGTTTACGTAAATAAAGCTCCGATGCAATTGCATCGCTTGAGTCTGATTTAATACGTTCCCATTCGGCTTTAGCTACGTGAGCTTGCGCGCGTTCTATTTCGAGCGCTGAACTTGCTTGGGCAAGGCCTGCTTCGGCCTCAATTAAATCAGCCTCGTAATCATTTGGATCAATTCGTGCTAAAATATCGCCTTGCTTAACAAACGCGCCTTCAACAAATTGTTCGGCTACTGAAATAACTTGCCCGCTTACTTGTGCAACCAGTTCTGTACGGTCTTTAGGTTTTACTACGCCGTACGATTTAACATCGAGCGTTATTGCATCAATGTTCACGTTTTGCGCAGCAACAAGTGGGCGAGTGTCTTGCTCTGGTTTTTCTTCTGGTGGCGTTTTCATGGCTGAAAGGCCAAAAGCGAGTGCAATCCCGGCTGCTAAAACCGCGACTGGTAATAAAATTTGTTTTTTAGTAGCCACAAGGCATTCCTTCATATATTTGGTGACAAGGCAATAATACGCAATAAAGTGTTTACAAGGCGTTTTAAGATGTAACAAAGCATTACATATGTGTATTACAGATAAATAATGGGCTAGGCAGGGTGTTAATTTAAATACAGAGGCCTAGCTTTAACTAACAGAGGTATTTATGAAAACAGAGCCTATGGCATGTCGCTTAGGCTGCGGCGCATGTTGCATTGCCCCAAGTATTAGCTCGCCAATACCCGGTATGCCAAACGGTAAAAAAGCCGGAGAGCGTTGTATTCAGCTTGATGAGAACAATTTATGTAAACTATTTGGCGATGAAAGCCGCCCTAAAGTATGTAGCGATTTTAGCGCCACATTTGATGTATGTGGGTCAACTAATGCAGAGGCTCTAGCGCTTATTACCAAACTTGAGCAGTTAACCTAGCTTACGGGGTTAATACACATATATTTACATTTATCTATTACTGAGTAATTTTTTAAGTAATTAAAAGCTGCGCTTTTCACGCGAGCAAGCTCTGCGTCTTGTATCTCTCGTTGATAAATGATTAGCTATCATTTATCACATCGAAGTCAGTGAGCTTGCCTGTGCGTCTAGTATTTAATACTGCTCCGTAGATAAAGCCCTGACTTTCTATTCTCACAAACTGAATGGTATCCAAGCACACTTTTATTTAAGTAGATGCTGTATGTACAAGGGGAGTAAGTAGAGATGATGTTTATCGGCATTGATATTAGTAAAGAGAAGATTGATTTATCGTGGTTGAGAGACCAGCTTACAAACAAGATTAAAACAAAAGTCTTCAAAAACAAGCATCAAGACTTTTTAGAAATAGAAAAATGGCTTTTAAATACAACTAAAAGCACTGCTAGTGAACTCGTTATCACACTTGAACCAACGGGTGTTTATCATGAAGCACTGATGTATTTTTTACACGAGCAAGGCTTTAATATTATTTTAGCGAATCCTGGTAAAGCTAAAAAGTATGCTGACGCGTTAAATATAATTCATAAAACAGATAAATCTGATGCAACGATGCTTGCCCATTACGGCTGTGCAAAGCACGCAGTCGTTGATTATTGGCAACCTGAAGCGCTAGAAGTTAGAGAGCTTAAAGCCCTTATTCGTCGTTTAGATGCGCTTGAGAGTAACCGACAACGAGAAGCTAACCGATTAGATGCAAGTGAATTTAGCAACGTTTCAGCACGTGTTTGCCAACCGATAAAAGTGACTATCGCGTTTTTAGATGACGAAATTAAACAGCTTAAATCTGATATTGATAACCACATAGATAATGAGCCTGATTTAAAAAGAAACAGGAAACTACTAGAGTCTATACCTGGCATTGGGCCCGTACTATCGAGAGAGCTGACGTATTTGTTTGCGGCTAAAAAATTTAATAAAGCCAAAGAAGCAGCAGCTTATTGTGGGTTAATTCCACGGCATAATGAATCGGGTAAATTAAAAGGGCGAACATCAATCAGTAAACTTGGGCCAGCCAGAATTCGATGCAAACTCTATATGGCAGCTATTGTCGCTGGGCAGTGGAATAAAACAATAAAACGACACAAGTTAACATTAATAAATAACGGTAAAACACCGATGCAAACTGTGTGTGCGAATATGAGAAAGCTCATCCATATATGTTTTGGTGTAATAAAAAACCAAGAAGCGTTTAAGCTCTAAGTAAGTTAAGTACGACCTTGAAGCTTAAAATGAGAGATGGTATCTACTGCAAATGTGTAGATATATGGTTGTTTTGTAGACGTAAAGCTTGCTTTCGTGACAGGCAAAGCCTGTAAAAGTGGTTTATTCACAAAGAGTTTAAGAGGCGCGGCGCTTTTATAGGAAGAGATTAATTTTAATTAATAGTTGGTTTGTATTTTCTCATTTACTGCCTATTCGTTTATTTTTGTGCAACTTTTTAGCTTTGCTTTATATAAAAACGCGCTGCTTTTACTGGCTTAAGGCCATAAAGTGAGTAACTCACAAAGAGGGCAAGAGGCGCGGTGCTTTTAGAGGAAGAGATTAATTTTAAGCAGTAGTTGGTTTGTGTTTTCTCATTTACTCCTCATTCGCTTCTCTTTGTGCAATATTTTTTGCATAAAAACTATGCTTTTGTATCAATAAACACAGCGTTTACAAACCAAAGTTTAAATTGAGTTTGTAAACGCCGCTTTAATTTTACCAACTATACGTTGCGCTTAATGTATATTGTTCACCGCGCCCTGGTGTACCAGGTATTTCTTCAAACGACTCATCCCATAAGTTATCTGCCGCTAAAGTAATAAATAAATTGCGTAACTGAGGCGGAGTAATTTTAAGCGTGAGTTGGGTAAAAAGCGCGTTGTCATTGCCGTTTCTAAGTGCATTTTTGTGTTGTGTACGCCATTCGTTATCTATTCTAAATTCTAAAATATCAGTTGGGTTGTACACAGCGCCAAGTGTTAAACGGTGATCGGGGAAGTTTAACGCGTAAAAACTGGCATCAATATCGGCTGCGCCGTAGTTCTCTGATTTATGTAAATAGGTGTAGCTAGCAATAAGTTTTGCTGTATCAAAGTGCTTAGTCGCTAAAAACTCAACCCCTGCAGTATCAATATCAACGGGGTTTGCAAAGCGCGCCGAGGTAGAATCAAAATTAAAGGTCCAGTCGGTTAAGTTATTATCTTTTCGATAAAAAATAGCCGAGTTTAACTGCCAGCTTTGCTCTTCAAGTAATAAACCTAGCTCTAAGTTTGAAGTGGTTTCGCGCTCAAGGTTGTAGTTACTTCTAAATAACCCGCCAGAATCGCTACCGCCAATGGCTGTATAGCCTGCAACTTGACTCGCCTGCGCGTACGATAAATAAAGGCTTTGCGCTGTGCCGTCATTATTTTGGATATTTAAGGTTATATCACCAATGGCTGATACTTCAGCATCATCACGGTTTGTATCGTCATACGCAGCCCCTAAACGAAATATAAGCTGTTGATTAGCCTTTAGCGCCATTGTGTATTGGGGCAATACGCTCAGCTTATAATATTTTCGTGAGGTAAAGTTGTTTTCAAGTGTGGTTGATTCAATCGAGTCATCAATAAATTGTGCTGAGTAATTGATTGCAAATGCATTGCTTTGTGCATGGCGGCCCGAAAGAGCAAGCGACTTAACCTCACTTTTATGAAACGCTTCGAATGCACTTGGGTTTTCGCGCGAGTAAATATAGTGATCGTCATGGGTGCGGTAATACGCCGATACTTCAAAATTACTGTTTTTAGCGTAGGTTTGCTTGTGATTAAGCATCCAAAGGCGGGTTTCTAAATCTTCAGTTTCGTTAACGCCAAAAGGGGTATACAAGTTAGGCCAGCCAAAAAACTTATCTTGCGAGCCATAAAATAAATCGGTTTGGCTATTCTCACTTGCCAATTGCACGCGAGCTGAGGCGCGCGAAAAGTCATGGTCACCATTATCAATAGTGCCATCACTTTGCGAGTGAGAATATTCACCTTCAAAACCTAAGGTATAGCCAGCTAAGCTATCAAGTTGTGTGTTTTTAGCTGCGTGAATACTTTGAAGATTAAAGTCATTCGTACCAGTACCAAGCGATACACTACCGCCAGTAATAATCGGTTTCCAACCAAACGAAACCGTACCTACAGAGCTGTTCATACCGTATAGTGCATTATCAGCACCGGTTAAAACTGCTGGGCCGCTTAGCATTTGCGGTGCAATGGGAATTTCAGCAAAATAATGACCAGATTGCGGGTCAAGCAGGGTAGCACTGCCTACTTTAAAGCCGGTGTTTTCAAAAATACCGCCACGAATAGTTACATCAGCTTGTGCCTCAGCCATATTTCGTGATTGAAGATCTACACGCGGATCGTATTCTAAATTAGAAATAGGCGAGTCAAATGTACCTACAGGCAGTTTATTCGCAGTAGGCGAAGCCTCCACTGTTATTTGCTCGATTGAAGACTCATCAGATAACGTATTAGCATAAGCAAATGGAGTAACGCTGCATAATAGTGCAGGCAATATAATGTATGGTGTGCGGTTCATGTGTTTCTCATCGTTTTTTATTTGTAGCTGCGGTTACAATTAATTTCAAAGCTTATATTTGGGCATGATAAAATAGCTAAATGTAACAGCAGTCATTTTGTGCGCGATTGTACATTAATTTGTTAATATCTGCATTTGATAACCATTCACACTTTTCTCATCAGGTAACATTTATAATGGATACTAAAGAACATAATACTATTTACTTTGCTGGTGGCTGCCTGTGGGGCGTACAAGAGTTTATGAAACATTTACCAGGTGTTGTTAGCACACAGGCAGGGCGCGCTAATGGTACAACTAAAACCACTGCTGGCGACTACGATGGTTATGCAGAATGCGTAAAGGTAATTTTTGACCTAAACGCCGTTAGCCTAAATAAACTCTTTGACTACTTTTTTGAAATTATTGACCCATATAGCATTAATAAACAAGGGGATGACGTAGGCCCTAAATACCGCACTGCTATTTACAGCAAAAACCAAAGCCATTTAGAGGCAGCAAACAGCTATATCAAAAAGCGCAGCGATGCCGATAAAATTGCTGTACAGGTAGAGCCGCTAACTAATTACGTACCAAGCGATCCTGAGCATCAAGACCGTTTAACCAACCACCCAAATGACTATTGCCATATACCTTTTGAGTTATTGTATAAGTATAAAGCATAAACTTGGTGTGTAACGTTATGTAAGTCACTAGAAGTTCTCCTTCTCGCGTAAGTAATTAGCGCCACAAGATGAATTTAGCTCAGTGTACTTTACCTATACTCATACAAACAAACTTAAACCAAATTACATGCTTTGCGCGTAGTTATACAAAGCCTTTAAGATGGTGAGGTTTTTTTCGCTGTCGTCGTGCTCATGGGCCAAGTTTTCAAGGGTGATCATAAAATCTTGTGCACTAATTGAGGGTTGATCTTCTCCGTGCATTAACTTGTTTTGGCAATACTGACGCCATTGGTCAAGCTCTTGCTGGTTGAGCGTTTCAGGCCAGTTTCGCGCGCGGTATCTAAACAGTAATGTATTGAATTTTTTATCTTCAAAATCTAAACTTAAGCCCGCTAGCTCGTCTGGTTTAGCATCGAGGATAATCGCAAATTTAGCTTTGTCGGCATGGCTTGTAAAGCCATCGTAAAGTAAGTAATCAACGTTAGTGGTCGCGCTGTAATCGCCTTTTTCATTAAACACTTCGGTTACTTTATCGCGAAGCTCGGTATTGGCTTTTAAAATAGCTAAATTAGCGAGGCATTGCTCGCGGTCAATGCCTAAACGGGCTGCGTTTTCAGGCAATAACGTTTTAGCAGGCGCTAAAATAGGGCACTTGTTTAAATGCACCAGCTTTAAACCAACAGGTAAATCACCCTCGGCTAAATCAACGCGTTTGGTGTATAAACGTTTACGTAGTTCTTCTACGTTTAAATCAAGCAATACTTGCGGGTTTTGGGTTAAATCAAAACATATAACGGCGTTTTTATTTACCGGATGAAAGCTCATGGGCGCTACCCACGTAGTACAGCCCTGCGTTGCAGGAATACGCGATGATGTGTGTACCAGCGGCGTCATGTTAAATACATCAACTAACTCACCAAGCGCTTTCTTATTACGCAGCCCAAAAAAGAAATTATAAAGCTTTGGTTGTTTTTCTTTTATAAGTTTAGCCAGTGCAATAGTGGCAGTTACATCGCTTAGCGCATCGTGCGCAGCGGCGTGTTCAATGCCATTAGCTACCGTTAAATGTTCAAGCTTAAAGCTTGGGCTGCCATCTTCTTTTAACGGCCATTCAATGCCCTCAGGGCGCAGCGCATAACATGCACGTACTAAATCAATAATATCCCAGCGGCTGTTATTATTTTTATATTCGCGCTCGTACGGGTCGTAAAAGTTACGATAAAAGCTATAACGGCTTACTTCGTCATCAAAGCGAATACTGTTATAACCAGCAACACAGGTGTTTGGCGCACTAAATTCAGCGTGAATTTTGGCTATAAACTCAGCCTCAACCAAACCTTTTTGCATCGCCACTTGTGGCGTAATACCCGTAATTAAACATGCCTCAGGGTGAGGCAAGTAATCCGCTTGCGGCTTACAATATTCAATAAGCGGCTCGCCAATTATATTTAAATCAAGATCGGTACGAATTCCCGCAAACTGGCTCGGCTTATCTTTTTGAGGGCTCGCCCCCCAGGTCTCATAATCGTGCCAATAGATTGTCGCTTGATTCTCTTGATAGCTTTCATTATTCATTCTATGTCTTAGCCCTTTATATTTACGGGTTATTAGCGCTACTCAGTTTCTTTTTGTATTTTTGAGTTTCTTGTAATTGACGCATTGTGTGTATAGTATCGTGTATAAATTTTTTGCTAACTGTGTATAAAAAATTAAATGGCAATCAGTGACACCAAATTAAGAAAGCTGCTAGGTAAAAATCAAACACCGTGCGTATTATCGCATAGAGATAGTTTAAGTGTAAGGGTATCAGCTAAGGGGACTATCACTTGGCAATACCGTTGTCGTGTCGATGCTAAGCAGGTAATTATTACGCTAGGGCGTTATCCTGGGTTAAGCATAAAAGAAGCACAAGACTACATACCGCTGTTTCAAAATTGGTTGAGCCAAGATAAAGACCCACGCCTAGAGCTTAAGCTTATGCGTAACAATGCCAAGGGCCTGCCTACAATGGCAGAAGTTGCTGCAACGTGGCTAGATAAAAAAGTACCTGACCTAAAAGAAAAAACACAAATTTTATACGCAAACCAAGTCAGTAAATGGATTGTACCAATACTTAATGATAAAAATACGCCGCTTGATTTAATGACCATTAAAGATTGGATAACATATTTTGATGAAGTAAAAGCACAAGGCAGTGCTAAAACAGCCGGTACTATACTAGTACGTATTAAGTCGATTATTGGTTGGGCTGAAAAGCGAGGGGAAGTAAAACCATTTAACCCTGTGCTCACATTAAATGTAAATGATATCGGTGAACAAGCATCGGTTGGCCAACGAGTTATGCGCTTTGATGAAATTGCAAAGCTTTGGATACAAATAGAAAGCTCAAAAGCCACCCCAGCTACTAAAGCATGCCTACAACTAATTTATATAACAGGGGCTCGCCAATCAGAGGTTCGTTTAGCAAAGTGGGAGCATTTTGACTTTGAAAATGGCATTTGGACAGTACCGCCCGAAAACTCAAAAACAAATAAAGCTATCCGTAGGCCAATTTCAGCTAAGATGAAAAGCATACTAGATACGCTTGCGATGGTGTATGGGCGAAAAGGTTACCTAATACCAGGTGGTAATCCACACAAACCAATGACCACCCACAGTATTAATCGTTATTGCTGTCGAATGTGGGATCACTTGTTTGAAAAATATAAAATGCCCAAGTTTCTACCGCACGATGCTCGTCGTTCGTTATCAACATTGCTGAGTGAAAATGGTGTAGCGCCGCATGTAACCGAAAAAATGTTAGGCCATACAATGCGAGGAGTAATGGCTGTATACAACAAACATGATTGGATAAAAGAACAGGCCGAAGGTTACGAGCTCTATTGCCAGCTTATTGAAGATGCTATTTTAGAATCACTCAATAATAAAGGATAAAATTAGAATGGAAGAAAGCAAAGAAATCATTAAATTTGTTTTTGATTGGAGCACATTTATTGCGTGCTTAGCGTTTTTTGTTGCTGTACATCAAGCTTGGATTAGCCGTAAGCATAATAAGTTGTCCGTTCAACCATTAATTTATGACTTTATGGAGGAGGGTGATAAATGCTTCACATACTCAATCAGAAATAAAGGTCATGGTGTGGCTAAAATTGAGTCTTTTAAATACTACTGGGCAGGTCAAGAAATAACTGACGAAGAGCTAAGAAATAAAGTAAATCCATATATTAAGCATAAAGATCATCTTAAAATAATTAACCTTGGCAGTGATTTCGGCATGTCAAATGACGAAATATTTAAATTGATAGATTTAACAGTAGTTTCAGACGTATCAAGCGACATACCAACAGATAGGTTTAAAAAGATAATTAATCTAATTGTTACTAATTGCAGGGTCAAAATTGAATATAAATCGTTATATAACGAAGAGTTTTCATTCGAGACCAGTACATCAGCTATTGATTTAAATTTATATAAAGAAGAATAAAATCAGCTGTGTAAATACATTGGTCATCAAATATTGAATGGAATCATAAACTGACCTTTGATATCTACAGTTATCACCGTTGTCTCTTATAGTCTCCTAGTGTCTCTTGCTGTTTTGAGAGCCAATATGCTACTATTTGGTTGTGGGTACAGTTAATGACACTCAGAGGTTTGGTTGTGGGTACAGTTAATGGGCTCCCAACAATGTAATTAATAGGCTTTTTATTAAACTAAAATGGCTTTTATTTATAGCTAAGAATGGAGCTGTAATGAAAAATCAAGTTATCCAATTAAGCGAAGTAAAAAAAGAGAATGCAGCAACAGAGCAGTTTTTAAACTTGCTCGATGTTGACATTAAAGCAGGAAATGTAAAAAAAATTCCTGATTCTGTATTTGATCGCATCGCTGCAATTAAGCACAAAGCACTTGTTGCACGTCAAAACAACGAATTAATAGAGATGTAAATGTACTGGGAAAAGTATTGGCATACTGTATTTGAGAATAGATACACGGAGGTATTGGATCAGGTCGAACGCGAAGCCAAAAAAGACCCAGAACACTTTTACGAATCTGCAATCTACAAATTATTTGAATGTGTTACAGATTGCATAGAAAATCGCATATTTATAGATCCTCAAGCACCAGCTTTTATACTGGGCAATACGTTAGGTAAAAGTAACCGGGATTGGCGAAGAGCCAAAAAGGGCATGCCTAATCGATATCGTTTGTTTTTTAAGTTTTCGAGTACAAATAAAGTAATAGTTCTAGCTTGGTTTAATGACCAGTCAACGCTTCGTAAAGAAGGTAGTAAAACAGATGTTTACGAAGTTTTCAAAAAAATGCTATTAAAAGGGGCAATACCCAGTAGTATTGATGAGCTGATAGAGCAATCAACAGAGTTTAATAAACAAGCCCGCTAATAGCGGGTTTTTTTGTTTGCCCAGCGAAGCTGGCAAACCCGATAGGCTGAAAGATGCCTTATCACCCCGACTAAGGGGAAGATAATCTGAATGGCAAGGGCGTCACTGGCCAACGGTGGGGTCTGAAGGAAGCCATAAGAAGTTAGAGGTACACAACTAACCGTAACCTGTTTCGGCAGTATTGGTGGGTCAGCGTGAAAAATAGCGCAACGCCCTATACTTAGTCAGACCAATGCTGTGCTTGAGGGTGGAATTTCTAACAGGGAGCCAGTGCAGTAACTGGGGAAGCCTGGCATCTAAACTTAGTGTAAATAAGTGGCCTAAACTCAAGGGGAAACCCAAGGTTTAACGTCGGTGTGAGGTGGCAGATGAACCCGTAGTAGTGAATAAGGCTAGGCCGATGAAAGCCAGTAATGGTGTGGAGGACAAAACCAAGCCGACTATCAGCAGAATGTTTGATAGGGTCAATTTCAACCAAAAGTTTTAATTGATTGCGAAGGGGGGAAGTATTCTTTAAGTGTATGAAAATCAGGAATATCGGCGTATAGGCTCACATGTATTTCGACGGAAATAGGCAAAAGATGACGGCTAAGCAGGAATGTGGACGCTGAGAATTGAAGGCCGAGCACGGGAGTAATGACTGACCACTTAGGCAGATTGCCATTCGGCTAGCACACCTAATGTCATCATGAAGAACCCGACTATACATCAATGTGAAACGACAGACATACCGCAAGCAAAGGCAATTGATGACAGTTTACTACAGCTTGTATGGGCAATTATTAGATATTAATAACCTGTACAAGGGATTCAAAAAAGTGAAAGCAGCGAAAGGAGCAGCCGGAATAGATGGGCAGTCCATAGCCACGTTCGCCTTGAATTTAGAAGAAAACTTGAAACAACTGCAACGTGAACTGCACACCAAGCAGTATCGGGCGCAGCCAGTCAAACGGATAGAAATACCGAAAGGCGATGGCGGCGTGAGATTGCTGGGTATACCAACAGTTCGCGACCGCATAGTACAACAGACACTATTGAACATTCTCCAGCCGATCTTCGACATCGACTTTCATCCATCAAGTTATGGGTACAGGCCGACACGAAGCTGCCATGATGCCATCAGTAAAGCGACGGTATTTATTCGTAAATATCACCGTGAGTGGGTGGTTGATATGGATCTGTCGAAGTGCTTTGACCTACTTGATCACGATTTGATTATTAGCAGCGTCAAACGCAAAGTGACAGACGGTAGCCTTTTAAAGCTGCTCGATCAGTTCTTAAAAAGTGGGGTAATGATAGGTAATCACTGGGAAGCGAGTGAGCAAGGAAGTCCACAAGGTGGGGTTATCAGTCCATTGTTGGCGAATATCTACCTAGATGCGTTTGATCAAGAAATGAAAAAGCGACATCACAGAATAGTGAGGTACGCCGACGACATTTTGATCTTATGCTGCACAGAAACAGCAGCCAAGAATGCACTCACTGTAGCAACCCATCTACTTGAAAAAGACTTGAAGTTAACAGTCAACCAAAAGAAAACCCATATAGCGCATAGCAGTGAAGGGGTAAAGTTTTTGGGAGTGGAGATAGGCAGTAATTGGACACGGATCCAAGCCTCAAAACTCAAAGGCTTCAAACAAAAAGTTAAACGATTAACAAAACGAAATAGCGGCATGAACTTAGTTGAAGTAATAAAAAGACTAAACCCAGTGGTGCGTGGTTTTGTAAATTATTTCAGTATAGCCAATTGTAAACGGGTGCTAGAGGTGTTGGCGAGGTGGGTGAGACGACGATTAAGGGCAATTCAGTTAAGGTTGTGGAAAAATCCAGCGAGGTTGCATAAACGACTAAAACAGTTAGGGAAAAAGCCGCCATTTAAGTTCATCAAAATGAACTCATGGCGAAACTCTCTAAGTCCATTATCGAGTGTAGCGATGCCAAACCAATGGTTTGAAGAGCAAGGTTTATATTCAATGGAAAAAGTAAGTACAGGGTGGCTTGCTCAATCGGCGTTTAGAAAATAAGCCGAAGGAATAAAAGAATACAGGAGCCGTATACGAGGCCCGTACGTACGGTTCTGTGAGAGGGATGAGGCAAAAGCCTCACCCTACTCGATGTGAATAAATTTGATAAATTCATACCGTTAACTAAGCTAAACTCTCAATCAAAAATAAAAGAGAGTTTTCATGTATACAAAAACAGATATGAGTGGACTAAATAAATTACAGAAAAACCTAAGTGAACTAGGGAAACTAAATACAATTGCTATTGGTGATGTAATGACAAATGAGTTTATATCTCGCTATTCAAGTTACTCAAGTTTAGATGAGCTTGTTGATGCAAGTGGATTTGATGTTAATACTGCTGAAGATTTTAAAGCTATACCAGATGATGAGTGGGAAGCTTTTATTGTGGGGAACACTAGCTTTTCTTCTTGGAAAGAAATGCAGCACAAATCACATGAAGAATTTGTCCATAAAAAACTTACGAAAGATTCATAATTAAAACCCGCAAACGCGGGTTTATTTATACCAGGTTTTTATTGGTAATTAGCTAAACATATAACGTGCGGCGGCAAGGCCAAGGCCTACGGCAGAAAACACAATGCCAACGCCCCAAATGAGCATTTTAACTTGTAGTTGTGGGATCATGACTTTGATGTCGGTTAAATCTTTTTTAACCCCACCAATTTCAGAGCGGACGCTTTTAAACTCATTGTGTATCTCAGAGCGGACGCTTTTAAACTCGCTATTCATATCACTACGAATAGCTTTAAAATCTTCGCTGTGCCCTCTTAGCTCTGTTTTAATATCGAGAATGTCATTTTTAATATATTCAACGTCTGATTCGAGTTTTGCTATTCTGGTTTCCATATCACCACCACCGCCATTGCCTGATTTATTACGCATATTAGCACTGACTGTTGATAGATGTGTGATTTTAGCAGTCATTCTTTACCCCTTTAGCGGAGGCATCTAGCACTTCCTTGGTATGTTCGGTGTCGGCTGCATCTAAAATTATATTTGCATTGATAGATTGTTGAGTGCCGCAAGTAGTGCAAATTAATGTATAAGTAGGAAATGTAACTGATTCTAATGTATCACCTTGTTTTATATAGTGAGCTTTTTGTTGCGTGACTGCTAAAAGTTCGTCGTCTGCCGCTAAAAAACTAAGAACACCCGTTTTACAAATGGGGCAAGGTGCATCGTTAGTTAGCTTATTATAAATATCATTAACATAATCAACTTTAATATTAGCGTAATCGTATAAATCATTCATTTCATTATCCTTATTTTTTAAAGCGATTTACTCGTAAATATGACTTTGCCCAGTGACGTACAATTGCCGTTTATAGGGATTAGTTGTTCAGGCCATAAACCAGCAGTGGCTTTTAGGATATTGCGCCCGAGCTGCTGAATGCCCTAGTTTCTCTACTCGTTACCACTGGAGTAAATAGCTCTTCCTCCGTTACTTTTGTTTAGGTCATACAGAACCCATTCTTTTATAAGGTTTTCTTTTAACATTTGTCTTATATTATTAATATTAATGGGCCCACCATTATTTGCAATTAAGCATTGCCCGTATTCCCATTCATTGCCTAAAAAACCGATATCTGAAATAAAAGCGGTATAAACTTTATCATTTACATAGTAAACAAGTGCATACTTAAGAGTTTCATCGTGAATAAAACCATTAAATTTCCTATTTGATTTCCTTATAAGGGTTGATGAAAGGCCATATATAATATGTGGCTCTTCACATTTTATATATTTAGAATCACTTTCAATAATTATCTTAACCTTCAGAAACATTGTCTTATACTCTTTACCTTCCAAAGACAGTTTACTAAACGGAGGAATATCTACTTTAGTTGAAGAGTAAGCCGATAAAACAATTGGGTCTGTTAGTTTGATTAACGACACATGTTTGTTATCAGGCAGCTCAGCTAGAATTGATTTAACAATAAGTGGCTTATCTTTGCAATTGGTTAAAACAACAGAGCTAATATAACAGGGTCTAAAGCGTTCAGATTTTACAGTGTATGTTGCTTTTACTTTGTTACCTATTTTCTGATAGCCTAAATAGATAGTAAAGGAGGTGGCTAGAAGGAAAAAAATTGGCTTCAAGTATTTATCCATAATATGCAATATTGATTGTGAACCATCAAGAACAGATGGAAGTGCATCACTTAAAATCACCCCAACAAAAATTAACAGTATACAGACAAATATCATTTTTAAATTTTTCATATACATCCTTGTAATAGCTAAAAATATTATTAATTTTAAAGCGACTTACCCGTAAATATAACTTTTCCTACCAACGTGCAGTTGCCGTTTATTGGGATTAGTTGCTCTGGCCAGTTGGGGTTTGCGGCTTTTAGGAATTTATGGCCGTTTTCGATTATGAGCTGTTTAAAAGTGGCTTGGTTGTCGTCGTCTAGGCGGGCTACTACGTACGAACCGTGGATGCATTCCGCTTCAGGGTCTACAAAAATCAAATCACCTTCATCAAACTTTGGCTCCATGCTAATACCTTGCACCTTTAAAACAAAAGTTAGGTCGCTGCAATTAACCGGGCACATAAAACGTTCTGCGTCATACGCTTTAATCTCACTTATTTCTGACCAAGCACCGGCTTGAACCCAGCTGATAAGTGGGGCTGTGGCTTTAATTGATGGGCCTGCTGAAACATTGCTATTACTACCTTCACCGATACCAAACCGTAAATATTCAGGTGTGCATTGCAGTGCTCGTGCTAACGCTTCAATGTTGCGTGGGTTTTTAGTATCGCCTTTCTCTAATTTTTGTATTGAGTTCTGCGCCACACCTACTAACTCAGCTAATTGATACTGGGTTAAATCTAGAGCTTTCCTTAACTTTTTAACGCGGTCTGCAATATCCATATTATCTCCATAGGTTTTATTTTTAACACTTTAAGTGTGTTCTATAAAGATTATCACAACTTTAAGTGGTTTTGGTCAAATCGCTATTATTGGTTTTATTTTCAACAATACAACCAAAAGTGGTTTACAAACCAATAAAAGAGATTGTATTATAGAAAAAAGTGGTTAACAGTTATTGGAGATTAAAATGTCAGCCATAGATAAAGCAGTAAAAATAATTGGTGGGCAAACCAAGCTCGCTACAGTCCTAGGTACTAAGCAATCAGTTGTACATCACTGGGTTAGCCGTCACGGCCAAGCCCCAGCGAAATACATTCCGCGTATTTCAGAACTAACTAACGGTGAAATATCGGTAAACGATTTACTAGCCGATCATCAAAAAAGCAAAAAGGAAGATGCAGCATGAGCACTGAACAACAAATTATTTTATTAGATATTCATCCTGATGCTAAAGCTGTGCTGTTTGCACTACTGCAAGAAAACAACCAACTACGCACTGAGCTTGAAGAACAAAAAGACCGACTAGTTAGCACCGTTGAGGCATGCGAGGTATTGGGATGTGCGCGTAAAAAGTTTTGGATTTTGTCGAAATTGCCTGATTTTCCTAAATCAATTCAGTTTGGCAAAACTAATCATTATCGCTTAAACGAGCTAATTAAATTTAGAACGCATCACCAACAAAGCCAAGATAACTAGGAGTAGCTAGATGGCGACTGAAAAATTAACAAACGAGCAAGAACGAGAACTGAGTAAACAAAAGCAAAAGCTATTAGACGCAAAAATTGATTCGTTTATTAGCGATTCAGAAGACGACTTACTTTTACTAGTCAGTTTTCTAAGACGCTTGGAGGTAAAGCGCGACAAAGATGTAAATGGTCATAGCAATGCCCAATTCGTTGCCCTTTGTCGCGAGTGCGTATTAGCTATTAATAATACTAATCAATTATAGGTTTAAAACCGGTTCTGCGGCCGAGGTTTTCTACGCTTTTTTCTGTGAGGGTATAAATACCTTCATCTTTAAAATTATGTAAGTAACCAGTATGGAGTAAGTAAATTATTGTAGGTCGTAGTAAATCTCCGTGCTTGGAGTATAGGTGATCAAAAAGTTCTATTCCCATAGGGAATACTTTAGCAAGCTCGTTAATTATTGTTTCAGCGAGCTCATTAAATTGTTTTTTATTGGTTTCAGGGATTATTAAATCCATAGGTTTTTCCTCTTTGTTTTGGTTGGTTGTTTTTCGCACTTATAACTTACCAGAACAAAGGGGCTTTTTGAATTAAATATAGTGAGGTGAATAAGTTATGGCAAATGCAGCATTAGAAATTGCAAAAAATCGCGGTATTACAGACGCAAATAAACAGCCTGAAAAAACACAGTTAAAAGTTGTTGATGTAAAACCAACACCAAAAGGGCTTACTGAGATTAAAGGGCTTTTTAACAGCGATCGTCATACCGCTGAATATGTGTATACGCACTTGAGTAAACCGCAGCAAGTAATTGTGTGTTATTCGGCAGGTCTATCTAAAAGTGATTTGGAAAGGAGCTATCACCAATTTGACCGTGAAAAGCGCCTTAAAATTCATCAAGCTATTTTGCAGCTTCAAGAAATAGTAACCGCCTTTGTTGATGCTAATGCGATGACGCCAAGCCGTTTTTTACAAAAGCGAGATTTTAGCATTGCTAAAAATACTCAAAAAACAGAACAAGCACATTAAGGGCTGAGCATGAGTTCACGAAATCGCGGTACGGTTAGCAACAAAGACGATTACTACGTAACACCTCACTGGTTAATTAGTGAGTTTTTAGACGCAGTAAACCCAGCAAGCCCACAGGCTAAAACGCCACTTGATTTAGGTAACGACATACTCGACCCAAGCGCTGGCGGGTGTGATAAATACCCAATGAGTTACCCAGTTGTATTAAATACGCATGGTTATTTTAATGTTGAAAGTTGGGATATACGTATGGATAGCCGAGCCAGTAAAAAAGGGCACGACTTTTTAAGTTGTGAAGGCCAAGAGCAATACGACACAGTGATCACTAATCCACCGTTTAGTCTTTCTGAAGAATTTTTAAATAATGCGCTTACGTATGTTAAACCACACGGTTTAATAATCATGCTGCAACGCGTTAATTGGCTAGGTACACAAAAGCGTTTTGAAATGTGGCAAACCATGCCGCTACATTCTGTATTTGTTCACCACAAACGCCCAGGCTTTAATCCTGAAAAGCCAAGTAAAACCGACTCAATAGAATACGCCCACTTTGTATTTTGCAAAACGGCTAAAGAAAACCTCACACCAAACCTGTTTGTAATTTAACCCCCAAGGACTACTGAAAATGAACACTATCAAAGACCAAGATCTATCTAAAAAACAGTTAATACTCAATATTGTTTTACACGCAATTGAGCAAGCCAATTTTACTATTCGTCTTTTAAACAAACGCAGCACCGTACACATGCTAATGCAGTGCGAAGACACGTTGACTGATTTACTACCCATAGTAAAAATGATTGCTGACGACGATGTTAACTTTGAACGAGCATACAGCCTAATGAGCATTGCATTAAATGCCGTACAAATTGGTGGTGAACCAATGGAAATAGAGCTGTAACGCCGTGGCTAATCCTAAACTAATCGACCTTGAAACCCTTAGGCTATCTGGTATAGCTAAGGGTTTAATTTCGTCTATAAGCGATATTGATGACCGTAACTTTTTAGCGCGTGGTTTGCAGAGTGTGCCAGTGCCTTTACAAAGCCGAATGGCCCGTAAATACATTGACCGCTACAACCAAAAAAAGGCGGGTAGCCAATACCGCGCAAATACATGGCTGCGTCGCACTATTGCCAGGTTAAAACCGCGCTTTGGTGTGCTGTTTAGTATTACTCAAAATATGCCATTGCCATGGCATATTTTAAGCAGTATTGAAAAAACCAAAAAACACGCAGGCACACTCGCTATGGAGTGCGTGCAAATTACCCTAGATGTAAGCGAAGAGCACCAACGTTTAAGCTATGAAAAATTAGTTCGTGTAACGTATGAAGCCGTAAGCGATCATGCAAAGTCGTTTGGTGTGAACGTACCGTTTTATAGCATGCGTGAAGACAACCTACCGCAAGAATGCTTTGAAATTGCGTTGCTTAAAATGCAGTGCGATAAGTGGTGGGCTCGCCAACTAAAAACCCTACGTAAACAGTTTTTAGAATTACTAGAAATTGCTACCGGCCAAGTGGGTAAAGACCTTTACTACGACAAAAAAAGCCAAAAACCTAAACGCCGTGGTATTAGCCCGTATTCATCAAAACAAGCACAGCGCGAATTTAGCTTTGCTCAAGCCAGTGGCCGTCAGTTCCTAGAAATGATGGAACTACAAAGTAGTGACGGCGATGTAATTGACCTAATTGAAGCCGTAAAAAGCGGCATGGCAAACCCTGCTAACCGCCGCAACGAATTAATGTTACGCATCCGTGAAACCGAAGAGCTAGCCGACGAAATGGGCTATGTTGCTATGTTTTATACTATTACTTGCCCTGCGCGTTTTCATGCAAATGCAAGTACGTGGGACGGTTCAACCCCTAAAGATGCCCAAAACTATTTAACCACCACATGGGCAAGGGCACGTTCAAAGTTAAACCGCCGCGACCTTAAATACTTTGGTGTGCGCGTAGTTGAGCCGCACGCCGACGGATGCCCGCATTGGCACATGATGCTATTTATGCCAAAAAATAAGCTTCAAGAAATAAACGCTATTTTGCGTTGGTACTTTATTCAAGAAGACAAAAACGAGCTTTACGATCGTTACGGCCCAGAACTTACTCGAGTAAAAGTGTTTAACAAATTTGTAGATATAAACACCCACGGCACGCACATCAAAACCGTTGAGGCCTGTGTTAAATATCGTGCTCATACTGAGAAAACCCATTTATTCAAGCTGTATAAACAAAAGCGCAGTGATTGGGGCTTTGCAAAAAAGAAAGCCAATGAAGTTGCCATACAACGCAATAAAGAAGAAGCCGAAAAAGCCAAAGCTGAAAAAAGAGAACCTAAAAAGTTTAAGGCGAAAAATCACAAAGCACCTACCAAATTTTACCGCACATTTAGCCCACGCTTTGACGCTGTAAAGCTTGATAAAAGTAAGGGTAGTGCAGCGGCCTACATTGCTAAATACATAAGTAAAAATATAGATGGCTACATGCTCAGTGATCATATTGACGCTGACACAGGTGAAAACTTGCAAGAGCAGGCCAACCCCGTTTTAGCCTGGGCAAGTACATGGAATATTCGCCAGTTTCAATTTCAGGGTTCGCCAAGTGTAACCGTGTATCGAGAACTGCGCCGCATGCGTACCGCTGTAAAAGACGAAGTAATAGAGCCTATTCGCCACGCTGCCGACACTGCCAACTGGAAAGACTACGTAAAACTACAGGGTGGTATGTGTATTGGCCGCGCCGCTAACTTTAAATCAATGTATGAAGCCACCCCAATGGGTAACGACTACGCCGAAGTAGTACGCCGTATTAAGGGTGTTGTAACCAACATTGATTACAAAGCCGTGCTTACACGTTTGTTTAACAATGTGCATAACGTAACGGATGCAACAAGCTTAAAAACCCGCCTTATCGAATGGACAAGACAACTCAAAGGTACAGCAGAGAAAATTGCAGCTAAGGCTAGCACCAACGTCGGCGCAGCCGACCTATCTTGGTCTAGTGGTAATAACTGTACGCCTATAGCCGTCGGCTCTAGCGCGGAGTTAATACTTGATATGGTGGGGTGTGACAAAAAGGACATTGAAGAGGTTAAAAAGGATCTAATTGCAGGGAAAAGGATCGCGAGAAACGGCCATATTTACCAAGTCAAAGATGGCCAGTTACATGTATTAGACGAAAACGCCCAATTAAAACAAAACAAGCAACTCGATATTGAATACCGAGCAAAAACATTTGCCCAAAAATCGGGTAGCTGGCACGTAACAGAGGATCATTGGCAACAAGCCCGCGAACTTGTAAACCTTGCTTATCGTTATGCAGAGCTAGAAGGGCGCCAAGCGCTTAATACAACTACAGATGAAAACGGCCTAGTGACAATTGGTGATTGGGACTTAGTTACTTTAGTTAAACAAGGCAGTGCGTCAGCAATCAGCAGTAACGATTGGTGGTCACTGGATATGATGGCGTAGGAGAGAAAATGACTTTTCAAATTTCAAAAGTACTCATGCCAAAGGCATGTATTAGTTGCCAAGCGTTTTGCCCAAAGGGGTATGCAAAGGATCAGTACAGCCCGTTTATTACTAAATTCGATAAGCCAAAACCTAACGCCGACGTATTTGCAGTAACTAACAGACCACAACCAAAAAGTAGGAAATATTTGATACGATGACAATATTGGTGTTCTTGTATTAGCTAGATTGGTATTGAGCGGTGAAGCAACCACAATCAGTGATAATGATTGGTGGGCAATAGATTTAATGGCTTAAGTGTACACGTTAATTACTTAATTAGCGGGTACAGATAAGAGCTGCCAACAAATAAGGAATTGATATGAAAAAAGGGTTTGAAATAGCAGCTGATTTAACTGAAGTCGCAGTTAAAAGCCAGCTACTAACAGGAATAGCTAAAGATATACCTTACGTAAGTACGTTGCTTAAAGTATGGAATTTAAGTGACTCTATTAGAGACCGTATGTTTGCAGCCAAGGTAATGCGTTTTTTTGAATCACTTGATGATGTTACAGGTAAAAAACGTGAAGAAATGTCTGGCAAAATAAAGTATGTAAACCAAGATGATTTAAATAACGTTACCGATAAAATTTTATTTTGTATTGAATCAATAACTGATATTGATAAGGCAGAGTTTATAGCAAATTTATTTATAGCGTTTGTATATGAAAAGCTTAGTGAAAAAGACTTTCGTAGATGCATAGATATTATTCAAGTTACTTTTTTAGATGATTTAAAAGCTTTCGTCATTGCAGACTTTATAAAAGACTCAAATATAAAAGATAGAGACTTAATAGAACAAGGGTTAGAAAACTTAAAATCGTCTCCATTATTTAGTTCTTTTGTTCCCAGCCAAGCTCAATTTGGAGGAAGTTTAACTTCTAATAGACAAACTTTTAATAGAACTCCTATTGCAGATATATTTATTAAAGCATTTAATTTTGGACGAAATTATAGAGAATTTGAAGATTCATAATTAACAAGGCACGGTGTAGCCGTCGAAGTATTAATTTTCACTTTTTTGTTTGTATTTCAATCAACAACCCCCATTAAGTTTAATGTACGAAAAACTACTAAATTTAAAGGAGGCCATAATGGCTAACAATTTAATAATTTCATATGATTTAAACTCTCCAGGGCAGGATTACGAAAAAATATTTGAAAAAATAAAGTCGCTAGGGAGCTGGGCTAAAGTACAAAAATCTCTTTGGTATGTAAATTCTTCTTTATCAGCAGCATCTGCTAGAGATGCTGTTTCTGCTGTGATGGACTCTAATGACTCCTTGATAGTTATAGATAGTACAAATAATAATGCTGCTTGGACTGGAATCAATGAAGAAGTTGCAACTCATATGACAAATAATTGGCCAAGTTAATAAATATGCAAGCTTATAGAGCCTAACTAAATTTATCATTCTAGAAAAAGCAAAATAGATTTTAATTTTAACCCCACATATGTGGGGTTATTCATGCTTGTAATAAAGTTAAAACCCAACCAATTCTAATTGCTGTTCGCGCGGTAGGCTTTTAATAAGTGCGGCGGCTAATTGCTGCGTGCTTTGCACCGGAGGGTTTAAGAAGTGATCAAACGATTGGGTGATACGAAACGTGGCCCCGCATTCACGAGTATTAGTACACGAACAATATAAATTTACTACGTGCGCGCTTTGCGTTTCACGCGATGTAATCGTAGCTTTAGCTTCGCAATTTGGACAAGTCACCCGCGCCATAATATTCACCAATCGTTAATAAAGTACACTGTCATTATATACAGTGGTTAAGTGCGTTACAAATAACCATTTAACTATTGGCTGAGAATCAAAGAGCTAAAAAAATCACTCCTCCTCGCCTTCCGCTTTCGTGCAAAAAATGCGTTCAATTGACAACCTCAGTGACAAGCCATTTTTAGCTAAGCCTTATTGCTAAAGGATCTGTATCGCACTTAAAAAAGATCGGCTTGTCAAAAGTTGACATTGTTTGACATAAAGTGACAACAAAATAGTCTGATAGATGGTGAAAGTTAAAAGTTGATTTTGTATCTACAACATAGTAGAAGTTATTATTTAAACTATGTTATTAATGTATGAAAGATCTAATTTCTTTATCTGATTTTAATTGGTTAACTCAACTTGCAACTTTTATTGCATCCATAGCTACAATTCTCGCTTTAGTTATAGCTATGTGGACATTATTTAACTGGCGAAAGCATCAGTTATATTTAGAAAGGATAAAATTGCTTACAGAAATGGAATTAAGTTTCCAACTATTATCATCAGAATATTTAGATATGACTAAAAACAGTTTTGCACTTATAGATAGGGCACGTAATGAAAAGGATCATGAGCGAATTATCAAAGATTTAGATGACATTCTAAATTATTCAAAATTCAATGAATATTCGCTTGAATATCAATTATCATATTTAAAATGCAATAGATTAATATTTAACGAAAAGAGCAAACTAAAAAGCTTTGAAGATATGGAAAATTTTTATGGAAAGTGCGTAGAACTCCGTCAAGAGCTAGCCGGTAAGGAAAAAAGTTTTGATACAGTTACTAAAGAATTTGCAAATTTTTACTCTAAATTTAGAAAAGATGAACAAAAGGTTTATGATGATCTATTTAAAGAGTTTAAATAGATATTCGATTAAGCGCTAGCTCCCCCTAACGCTTTTATTCCCTTTATCCTTACCGCCCCAAAACGCCCTAAACAACCGCATTAACCCAAGCGTTGAAACGGCAATACCTACAATCACAAATTCAAAGTACCAGGGCGCACCTTCATAGCCCATTGCTTGCCAGCCCTTATGCATGTACGGCTGCATTACCGGTATAAAGTGGCAAACAAACAAGCCTAAAAAGAATAGAATGATCACTTCATCCATGATGGTTTTGTCGCGGTTCTTTAAAACAAGAAAATCATAATCGGCGTCGTTTTGCTCGGCCTGCATACAGCGCTTTGCTTTAGCTTCAAACTGGGCAATTTTAAAGTTGTTTTCAGCGCGTGCAACATCGGCAGCCATTTCGGCCGCTATGCGTTTACGCTCAACATAGCCGCCGGTTAAGTCGGCTATTGGGTCAGTGATGAATGAAACCAGTGTTTTAAGCCATCCCATTATTTGCCACCTCTAATTAATTTAATAAAGCCCTTTGGGTCTTTGCTAAACGTTTCAATAAATTTATTGATCCCCTCCAAAATGTGCGGGGCCGCATAAGCGGTTACACCAATAACACCCGTTTTTAAGCTTTCATCAAATTGCCGCCACTCGCAAAACATAGCCGCCAAGTACGCCGCAAAAACAGCAATTAACACACTCATAAAATAATGAAAAAACGTAAACACCTTACGGCTTAAATACATTTGTATAGCCGCCGCTAAAAAGCTCAACATAAGCAACTGCCCCCACTGTTTAATAAATTCAACTATATCTATCCAGCTCATGCGTCTTCCTTGGGTGTTGGGTTAAGGTCTGAATATTCAGGCTCTTTAAATTCAATGCGCTGCGCTGCAGGCAAATAATTATTAATACCTAAAACATCTTGCTGCATTGGCACAACTTCATTGTTGTAATAGGCACGGGTAATTTTATCTAAGTCGCCAAAGCCGTTTTTATCACCAGACGACTGGCCGCTTAGCGCTTCTTGCGCGCGGTGCATACTTAGCATATCGTTAAGCGTAATTTTTTTAATCCGCTCAAACTCATCTTTAGTTGATATATCGCCAACCGGTGTAATGTTTATCGCTTTTTCAGCATCGGCCTTATTGCTACGAAAATTAAAAAACAAACTTCTAAAGTTACCCACGCCTTTGCTATCGCGTATAGCATCTTTTAATGCCGTTTCATCTTCAGCGCTTAAATTAGGATCAGCCATTGAAAATATAAAACCCATGTGCGCACCGTTTTTGTAATACCGGCGGCGAAATAAAGTCGCATCTTCATTTAATAATGCCGACTGAATACCGCCATAATATTGCGGTATACCGTAAATGCCTTGGCCGGGGTCGTACTCTTTTACATGTATAATTTCGCCCGCATTAAAATAAATAGGCTCATGGCTGCGGTTACTTAATTGCGCATACACACCGCGCGTACTTGTATAGCGCATAGTCAGTGCAGGCAGGTGTCGCAGTTTAATAATTTGCCCAAACGAATTTTTAATAATTTGCAAATAAGCGTTGCCACTCCACAGCAAATCAAAGCCAAATTTGCTTAATGCTTGATGGCTTAACAGCGGGTTGGGCTTATACCATTTTAAAATCATATTGCGCTTAAAATACAAAATGGGTCCGTGCTGGGCATTAACGCGCAGCAGTTTAATTAAACCCTGCAAACTAATGGGCGGCGCATAAATACCGTTGCTGTCACTAAATACACCAACGTAATCTGTTAGTCTGTTATCTAAGCACGGCTCGGGGTCGCCAAAACTAAACGCATCAGTCACCGCAGTTCGTTGGTTGTAATTAGGCGCTTGGCCGTTGCTTACTTGTAATCGTGGTTTCATTAAGCTGCAATTCCTACAGATGTTTGGCGGCTGTGGGCATTACCGTCCAGAGGTTCAAATAACAAGGCGTGCATAATTGCCCACGCAATATCGGCATGGCCCGTAGTAGCTGTGCGGTTAGTGGCATATGTAATTTGATCGCCAACAACTTTGCGGCGAATATTAATAAACGAGCTAGCAATGTTTACAGCGTCTTGATCAAACTCAAGGCGTCGGTTTTGAATAACGTTAATTGCTTTAATAACCATGCGGTTTTTAATAATAGGGTTGTAATGTATTGGCTCGGCGTTAGGGTAAAACTTAGTAATAAGCTCCCACACGCCGTAACCAATACCAGTGGTATCAACGCCAATGTGCACAACGTTGTATTTTTCGGTAAGTAGTTTTATTTCGCTTGCCATCGCTTCAAAATCATTACCGCTTAAATCAATTGCTTCAAGCAGCAAAAACTTTTCGCCAGGCTTCATTGGCGCACTTAAAATAGCTACGCTCGCTTTGTCGCCAAAACGCGCAGGGTCAAAACCAATCACCACCGGCTTTAACCCGTAAGGGCGTTCGTAATCTAAATCAAAGTCAGGCCACTTGGTCGAATCGCCCACGCAGTTCATAAGCTGCTTGAGGTTAAACGCGCTGTGCGCATCATCAATAAACTTACACATAAACAAGTTATTAAACTCATCTACACTGTACTCGTTTTCAAGCACGCCAATGTCAATGCGGTCAAACCCGCTGGTAACCACATCGTACACAGTAAGCATTTGTCGCCAAATGCCATCTTCGCAAAGCCTGCCATTTTTTAAACTTTTATGGCTAACATCAATCGCAAATTCAGGGTCGTTACAGGCTTTTGTTTTGCGGTACCACTTTCCGTTCCAGTGGTCATACGCTTCATGGCTCGTAACACTCGGCGTACTAAAATAGGTTATTCGTAAATGCTTATGCGTTGCCATGGCCTGCGCCAACCCGCGCAAGCTCTTATATTTAGGGATCCAAAAAACTTCATCTATATATAAGTCGCCGCTTTCCGATTGTGCAGTGCGCGCATTAGTGCTTTTAAAAATAAGCTTAACAGTTTTGCCGCCAGCCAAATTTAGCACCATTGGTGAACCGGTCAGCTCAACATTAAAATGCTCACGCACCAGCGCCACAATATTAGCTTTAAATACTTCCGCCTGGTCGCGGCTCGCCGATATAAATATCTTATTGCGGCCATTAATAACCGCATCGTAAAAGGCTTCAAATGCAAAGTAAAAAGTAGCCCCAATTTGACGGGGCTTTAAAATAAAGCGGGCGCGGTGATCTTGGTTTTCAAACCAATGTTTTTGGTGGGGATAAAGAAGTTTGTCTTTAAGCTCGTCAAGCATTTCAAGCGTAATGCCAGAGCAATCATTTTTCTTTTTCTTCTTCGACTTTTTGCCACTGCCGCCACTATTGCCAGCAGCAGTGTCGTCGTTGTTAGCGCGTTGCTTAGGGGCAGGCGCAAGCTTGCTTTTATTTAGTGCACATAATTGGCGCGTGCAAAAATCTAGCTCTTTATATTCAGCATCGGTTTTATTGTCTTTATCGGCTAACAAATTAATGCGGCGGCTAAACGCCATTTCGGCATTATATGTTGGGCACATGTCAGCCCAGTTCTCAGACTCAGACCAACGCCTAACGCTGCGCGCACTTGGCATGCCTGCTAAATCAGCTATTTCCTCGTAGGTATAGCCCTCAACAACATACAAATCCTGTGCTTTTTTGCGTACGTCTGGTCCGTAGTTAGCCTTCATATTGCGCCACATTAATTAATCCATGGCGGCAGTGTATTAGTAATAAAGCACGTAATCTGTTTGTTATAAACCTGCCCATTCCTAAAAGTTAAATATAGGAATTTCAAAAAGTTAAACCGTTGGAAAGGTGCAAAAGGAGGGTGCAAACTGCAGTTACTTTAAAGCATTAAGCTTAATTAAAAAACATTTAAAAGGTTTGTTTATATGCCAGGTCAACTACGCACAAAACCACTTTCTATTGCCGCTGTTGGCATGACCGTCGACGGCCGCGAAATCACCGAGCAAGACGTAGCCGACATAGTAGAAACCTACAACCCCCGCAAGTATGGCGCACGCATAAACCTCGATCACGAATTTAACTGGTCAGGCTGGGCCGCTAAAAACCTACACAACGTAGACATACCAGGAATGCTAGGCGACGTAGTAAGCGTAGAAGCATACGAAAACGAAGAAGGCGTAGTGTGCCTATACGCAGTACTCGCGCCCAATCAAGGGTTTGTAGCATTAAACAAAGCCGACCAAGCTGTATATTTTAGCATCGAAATTAGCCGCGACTTCATGGGCACTGGCAAAACCTACCTAACCGGCCTAGCTGTTACCGACTACCCAGCAAGCTGCTACACCGACCGCATCCATTTCAGTAGTAAGAGCAAAGCAGGCGACACGGAAGTCTCTTTATTAACCGTTGACTTAGGGTCATGTGAGCCTATCGACACACCTAAAAAACCCTTTTTCAAACGACTATTCACTAAGGAAGATCCCGACATGAACGAAACACAATTAGCCAATGCATTAAAAGATGCACTCGGCGCACCGCTTGAAGAGTTTGGCAAAAAGCTAGACGGCCTAACCACAAAGCTTGATTCATTCTCAGCCACTCAAGTGGAAGGCGAAGAAGAAACAGCCCCGCCAGCCGAAGAGTCAGCCGAGCTAACAAAGCTTAAGGAAGAGCTATCAAGCACAAAAGTAGCGCTTGACGAACTTAACGAAAAGTTTACCAAAGCATTAAAAACACCTGCGGGTGACACAACCAACGCCGACGAAGAACACGAAGGCGACGAAGGCAAATACAGCAACTGCTTGTAATTGCCGCACCCTAACTTAACTTAGCAAAACGCAGGAACGAAAATGAAAACCAGAACAAAACAATTATTTATCGCAGTACTTGCAGGCATGGCCAGCAACTACGGCGTAGCATCAATGAACGAACAGTTCAACGTAGAGCCAACAACTGAGCAGCGCTTATACGACGCAACGTACGACTCAGTAGAATTTCTACAATTAATCAACACCGCACTAGTAGACGACATCGTAGGCCAATCAGTAATGATGAGCGTAGACGGTGGCGTAACAGGGCGTGCCGGTGTAGAAAGCGACGACACCAAAGAGCGCCAAACGCGCGACGTAGCAGGCCTAGCCAAACGCGAATACCGTTGCTACCCGGTAGAATGCGACATTCATTTATCATGGGCAAAAATGGATCAGTGGTCAAAGTTCCCCGACTTCCATCAGCGCTACCGCAACCACGTGCGCCAAGCAATTGCACTAGACATTATTAAAATTGGCTTTCACGGCACGTCAGCCGCCGACTCAACGAACATTACAACCAACACAATGCTGCAAGACGTAAACATTGGCTGGCTGCAACTCATTCGCCGCGACGCACCAGAGCGCGCAGTTAGCGAAGGCGCAACCGTTGGTGAAATTCGCATTGGTGCCGGTGGCGATTACGAAAACCTAGACCAAGCCGTGTTCGACGCACTGCAAGCAGTGCCAGAGCATAAGCGCGTAAACATGGTTGCCATCATTGGCGACGAACTACTAGCAAACGACCAAAACAAGTTGTATGCAAAGCAGTCGCACACGCCAAGCGAAAAAACCAAAATCGAACTTGAGCAAATCATTAAAACATATGGCGGCCTAGCCAGTTATAAAATTCCGTTCTTTCCAGCGCGCGGCATTTTAGTAACAAGTTTCGACAACCTAAGTCACTACGTGCAATCAGGATCAACCCGCACCCACGTAGAAGACAACCCAAAAAAGAAACGCGTAGAAGACTACCAATCGCGTAACGACTGTTACTACATCGAAGACCTCGAAAAAGTAGCATACTTCGAATCAGCCAGCGTAAAACTGCCAAACAAAGCAGGCACCGGCTGGGAATAGTTTTTTAGCAGCAGCAAGCCGCCTCTTTCTCCCTAGTTTCGGGGCGGCTTTTTTTAACAATTAGCGAGTATTTTTAAATGAGCCTTTTCAAAAAATCATTAGCCAAAGCTAAAGCGGTACCAACAAGCACTGAAAATAAAGCGCCAACGGCAGCGGCTAACGCCACTCAAGCCAACGCGCCAGCAACCGTAAACACGCAAACCGAGTACCAGCTTTATGCAGCAGCTATAGAATCCGATTTGGCTCAATTAAAAACATTTGCCGACATTAGCGACAAAGCAACATACAAATCAGAAGCGCTAGAGCGCCAAGACTACCTAGGCTACATAAACCAATACCGCCTAAGCGGCCAAAACCACCACAACAAAGTGTTGGCATGGGTGTTTATTTGGCTAGTTGACTTAAAACGCTGGGATGCAGTGTTAGAACTATTGCCATTACTCATTGAGCAAAAGCAACCACTGCCAACCGTGTTTAATACCAAGCATTGGCCTGCGTTCGTTATCGACCAGCTCTACGACGACGCAAATTACTACCTAACAGAATCAAAGCAGCAAGGCCTGTACGACATCGGCTTTATCCTGCATCGCTTAATTAATGTAGTTAAAAACCAAGATTGGGCAGGGATGGAAGTAGTGGGCGGTAAGCTTTACGCCATAGCCGCAAAGGTTAACAAAGCACAGCTTAACCTAGGCAACGCCCTTCACTTTGCCGAAATGGCTCAATTCATTAACGACAAAGCAGGCGTTAAAACCCTGCTAAAAGAATTGCAAAAAATGATTAAACCAGCGGAGCCAGAGCAGCAAACCGCTAACTAGCTCCAACGCCAGCGGGCAACTTAGCACAACGTTAGCATTACTTGCTTAACGCGCGTGACTAAGTGGCGCCCGCACCCAATTTAATGTGTGTATTTTACAGGTGCAATATGAACTTAAGCGGTATGCCACAAGCAGATTTACAAAGCGTCAATGTGATCATTGAAGCCAGCGGCTATTACCCAGCGCTAAGCACCGCCCATTTTATTGAGCACTACGCAATAGCCCAAGAGTACGCCAGTAAAAGCGACGTACTGCTAGAAAAGCTACTTTACGCGCAGGCCGAAATTAACCAAGAGCTAGCAAAAACACAGCTTACCAACGGCCAAACGTTAAGCGCCGAGCAAGCGCTGTTTTATAAGCGCGCAGTTTACAGCAAAGCAAAAGCCAGCTTACTGGTATCAAAGCTAGGCAGCACGCACCGCGACAACGCAACAGCACAAAGCCAAGCGGCAATAGACAACCACGAACATTGGTTAAGAGAAAGCATAAACGCCATGCGCCGCCTGCAAAGCTTAAGCGCGTACTTATCGGTAGAACTACTATGAGCCAAAGCAAAATAGCAAAGCTTAAGCAGCATTTAGCAACCGCAGAATACCAAGGCCGCAACCTAGCGCTAAGCACCCAGTTCGACAGCTGGATAGAAGGCGGCCGCATAGAGCCAAGCAGCAAAACCATTAACGGCAACGGCCTATTGGCAGCAAGGTTTTATTACTCAGGAGCGATCAGCATAAACCCATGCGCAGCACCCGCAGCGCTTATTTGTGCCTTTGCGTCAATTTGGTTGCAAAACAACGGCGGGCGATACGACAGCACCGACATTGAATTTAGCGCCGACGTTAACGACGACAACAGCAACGAAGTAGAGCTAACAATAAACCAGCTATGCGAAGACATAGAACTAATACAAGCGCCCAACGGCCCGTTTGAATTTAACGGCAACCGCTACGACTTTGGCGAGCAAAGCCTGTGGATAGCCGAAGCGTTCACACTTGAAGGTCAAGTAAACCGTGCTTAATCTCAAGTTTGACGAAGGCCGCAGCAAAGAGCAGTTAGCATTTTTGCAGCTTAAGCCGCAAAAGCGCCGCAACATATTGCGCAGCGCAATACGTGCAGCAAACAAAAGCAGTAAAGAGCGCATTACCAGGCAAAGCGATTTAGCCGGTAAAACATGGCAAAGCCGCGCCAACGGTAAAAAAAAGAAAATGCTAACAAAGCTAAAGCGCAACATGAAAGTGCGCTACGGCGCAAATAGCGCAAGCGTATATTTTAAAGGTGGCAACAGCGGAAAAATAGCCCGCGCCCACCAAGAGGGCATAAGCCTAGATGCAGGTAAGCCCAAAAGCAGTGCCGCACAAAATAAAGAAGGCCCAGCCACGCGCAACTTAGCCAGAGCATTAATAAGCGAGGGTTACAAAATACCGCGAGGCAAAGGCAAGGGCAGCAAGCGGCCAAGTATTAAATGGATAACAAACAATTTAAGCATTAACCAAGCAGGGTTTTTACTGCGCGAATTAAAGGGCAGCTCAGGTAAGAGCACATGGAAAATTGATTTACCTGCCCGCTCCTTTTTGGGGCAAACGGTAGCCGAGCAAAAAGAGCAAATGAATTTTATTTTAAACAAAGCTATGCAAGTGGCGTAGCGCAAGCAAAAAAAGGAACGACCATGGCACAAGGTAAAGTATCCGTTGCCGCCATTCAAACAGGCAGTGGCGCTACAAAACAGGTAGAACGCACCGTATTGTTCATCGGCCAAGCAGCCGAAAACAACGGCAAAATTCTACCCATTAATGCACAAAGCGACTTTGATGCTGAGTTTGGCGTAGCCGACTCACCGTTAAAAACCCAAGTTAAAGCATGGCAGCGCAACGGCGACGACCTAGTAAGTGGTTATGCAATAGCGCACGCAATCGACGCCGACGTAATGGCACTTATTGACGAAGCAATGGATCAAGACGTAAGCCCCGAAATCATTGTTATTTGCACACCAGTAACAGGTAAAGCAGAAGTAGAAAGCTACCAAGCAAAAGCGCTTGAAATACTAGCAAGCCTTGCTCGCCGAGTGCGCTTTTTAATAGCAGCGCCAGGGCTAACCGAACTACAAAATTGGTCTGATTTAGTAACGGCATTACAGCCAATAACCGACGGCGTAGTAGCACCGCAAACGGCTGTTGTTCCTTTGTTATTTGGCGACGAGCTAGGCGCAGTAACTGGGCGTTTATGCAAAAGCGCAGTCACTATTGCCGATAGCCCAATGCGCGTACTTACGGGGGCAATGTCACTAATGCCGCATCCAGTAGATGCAGCAGGCAAACCGCTAACCAACTCAACCACAGCCGCACTAGACGCCCTGCGCTTTAGTTGCACACAGTTTTACCCAGACTTTGACGGCACATATTTTGGCGACGTAAACATGTTAGATGCCGAAGGTGGCGACTTTCAGCAAATCGAAACAGGCCGCATTGTCGACAAGGCCGCACGCGACGTGCGCATTATTGCCATTCAAAACATTAAAAACCGCCGCCTAAACAACAGTGCCAGTGGCATTGAATTTGGCAAGCGCATTATGGGCAAACCGCTACGCGAAATGGCGCGCTCAATTAACATTGGTGCCGACAAGTTCCCGGGCCTAATCGACACGCCAAAAGACGACAGCATCAGCCTAACGTTTATGAACGCAACCACATTGCAAGTCGTTCTCAAAGTTAAGCCAATCGATTCACCCAACACCATCATAGTTGGCATCATGTTAGATAACGCAGAGTAGGAGCGAACATGCAAAAAGTACTAGGCGGTAAAGACTTCGATATTTTCCTTGGTAACTCAATGGTGCACGTAATCGAAGCAACCGTAAAAATCACCGACGGCCGCACAGTTAAAAAAGTGCGTGGCGTACCAAAAGGCTTTATCGACGGCGACGTAGAAGGCGAAGTAACCCTAAAGCTCGACCACGAAAACTGGCTAATTGTGCAAGCGCAAGCGGCAAAGGCAGGTAGCTGGAAAGGCATTGAGCCGTTCGACGTGGCATTTAACGCAGAAGTAGCGGCAGGCAAAAAGAACATTGAAGCGTTTGGCTGCCTACCGCAACTAGACGAAATTTTAAACATCAAAGCCGACGGCGGCGAAGAAGACACAACATCAATTAAGTGTCCGATCACCAGTCCCGACTTTGTAAAAATCAACGGCGTGCCGTACCTAACATCAGATGAAGTGAGAGACTTGTAATGACAAAAGCCATTCGCAAACTAACTGCCGCAACATTGCTTAGCACTTTAAAGGCCTGCGGCTACCGCGTGTTCGAGGGCGAATTAAACCTAAACATCATAGGTATTCGTCACAACAACACACGCGCCAATACCTTTAACGATGTTATTTGCGTGCTGTATCAGCAAAGTGGCGAATGGCAATTAAAGCAGTACAAAGCTACAACAGACGCAGGAACGTACTGGCGAACCAACCCAATGAATGTAAGTGGCACCGCAGTGCTAATTGCAGGGCAGCATAAAAGTTTATGGAAGTTGGGTTATCACCAGGGCAAGTACCGCGCCCTCGTGCAGCACAAACCTGTTGTTGTCCTACGCGACAACGACAAAAACACCGAGTTAGACACGGAAGTCACACCACAAGCCGAGCTACAGCAAGGTTACTTTGGTATTAACTGCCACCGAGCAAACAGCAAAGCCACATCAACCCAGGTTGATAAATGGTCTGCAGGTTGCCAAGTGCTAGCCAACCCAAACGACTTTAACGAGCTTATTGCTTTGTGTGACCAATCAGCAGCCAAGTACGGCCCTTATTTTAGTTACACCCTGCTAGACCAAGCAGACATTGCAAAACCAACAGAGAGTAAATAATCATGGCGTTCGAGAAAAAAATCACATTAGAAACACCGGTAGGCGAAATTACATTTAACGTAAACGCAGCAGACTACAACAAATACATCAACTCTACGCAGCCAAACAACAAAGTGCAGCCAGCCACTAACTTTGTATTAAACACCGTAGTGCAAGAAGACGCTAAAAAAGTAAAAGAGCTAGTGCAACAGCCAGGCGCAGCATTATTTTTAGTGGGCGCAATTGTTGAAGAATACCAACCGGAGTTTAATTTCACCGTAAAAAAATCGAAGACCGAGCCAAGCAAATAGGCAAGTCTCGGTTAGATCAGCTACAGGCATACCACGCCAAGTATTTTGGCGCGGTTACCGCCACCCAAGAGAGCCTAGCGCAAGCGCTATACCTCGAAACGCAGCAGCAAGAAAACTTTGTAGTTGCTGTAAATAACGGCATATGCCAAGCACTAAGCGAGTAATGTAATGGCCACGCTCAGCAAGTTAGACAAGCTTAATTATTCAATCGGCATCATCGACAAGGTGACGGGTCCGGTTAATAAAGTCATGGCTAAAATTAATCAGCTGAGCCAGCAAACAGCCGCCGCGCAAGATCAGATGATGCGCGGCGCAGCCACGGCCGTTGGTGGTGGTTACGCACTGGCTAAATCACTAGCTCCCGCAATTGATCACGTTGCAGCATTAGGCGAAGTGCAATCACTTGGCGTTGCCGACGACGCATTGCAAAAGCTAACCAAAACATCATACGAATTTGGCTTTCAGTTCGGTGGCAACTCTGCCGAGTTTGTGCGCAGTGCATACGATATTCAATCAGCCATTGCCGGACTAACGGGCGATGAACTATCAGAATTTACTAAAACATCAAACATACTAGCGGTAGCAACCAAGGCCGACGCGGCCACCATTACCAGCTACATGGGCACCATGTATGGCATATTCGAAAAAACAGCTAACAAAATGGGCAAGTCTAATTGGGTAAACCAAATAGCAGGCCAAACCGCCACCGCAGTACAGCTTTACAAAACCACCGGTGCAGAAATGCAAGCGGCGTTTTCAAACCTTGGCGCAACTGCAACAAATATCGGCCTAAGCTCAGCCCAACAATTTGCCCTAGTGGGCGAGTTACAGCTAGTTGCTAAGTCGGGTTCGGTTGCGGGCACGCAAGCCGCATCGTTATTGCAAGGCATTGGCAAGGCACAAGAAACGCTAGGCATAGAATTAACAGCTGATAATGGCGATATGCTTGCAATAGACGTGGTGCTAGGGCGTATTAATAACCGTCTATCATCGTTGGGTTCTGTTGCGCGCGGCGACGTGCTAACGCAAATATTTGGCAAGCAAGGCGCAAAAGCGGTCGACGTACTAAGCACCAAAGTAGACAAACTAAAAGACGGCATTGCTGTTTTCGAAGGCGTGCAAGACAATTCCAAAGCGGCAGAAATGGCAAACATCATTGCAAGCCCATGGGATAGAATGGGCGGTTCATTTAATGCCGCAGCCACAGCAATGGGTAACCGCTTGTTGCCAGTGGTAGAGCCATTTGTAGAAGTGCTTGCGTCAATGTTTGCGGGCATCGTTTCGCTAACCGAAGAGTTCCCATTTTTATCAAGCGTGATCGCAACCGCAGTAGTGGGCGTAGTTGCGCTAATGACCGCCTTCGGTATAGCCACCTTTGCCATGGGGCTATATAACTTTGCAACAGGCATTGGCATAACGCTAACCAATGCACAGCTAATAGTAACTAAGCTATGGCAGGGCGCATTAATCGCACTGCGTGTTGCAGGGTTCTTATCGCTTATAGCTACCATGGGTGCGGCCGCTATTGCCATGGGTACATTTAAAGCGGTTATGCTTGCAGGCCAAGCGGCCACATGGCTATTTAACGCCGCACTTTGGGCAAATCCATTAACGTGGATTGTTATAGCAGCTGTTGCATTAATCGCCGCTGTCGCCGCACTTATCTATTATTTTGACGACATAACCGCCGCATTTAATGAGTGGGCGGAAAGTTCAACCGTGTTTAAATACCTTAAAGTTGCGTTCGACCTGCTAACGCTGCCACTGCAATTGGTGTGGCGGCTAATAAAAACAATAGCCGTAGGAGTGTACGATTTTTTTGCACCCGCATTTTCGGCAATTAGCAGCGTAGTTATGGGCATGGTTAACGCCATAGGCTCAGCATTTTCGTATGTGGGTAATTTACTGTCTAGCTTTGGCGGCGCCATCACCGGGTTTTTCTCAGGCATGGGGAGTTCTGTATCAGGTTTTTTCACCGGAATTTGGCAAAGCGCAGTCGACATAATTGAATCGCTAATAAATTATTTAACCGAAACGTTCGGCTTTTTGGGCGACTTTTTCGGCGGCATAGCCAGCGGCATCAGTGGAATATTTGACGGCGTAAGTAGCTTTATTTCAGCCATCGCCGACAACGGCGTATTAAACTCGGTTATCTCGTTTTTCTCAGACGACGAGCCAGCAAAAGTATCAAACAAAGTTGAGCAGGTAACCCAAGCAGTTCAGCCGCAAACAATGGTTATGCAAAGTGCCGACCAAGCTTACAGCCGCGACTACGGGCAAAGCGTTATCAGTAAAGCAAGCGCGCCAGCTCAGCAAGAAAGTTCGCAATACATAGCGCCAAACAGTCCTATAAATTATGCAGCGCCTAAAGTAACAGCAATTGTTGAAACCGAAGAGCCGCGCACGCAGGCATTAGCAGGTCCAGCAGCAAACGACCCTGTTTATTCAGCGCAACCAAAAGTAATGACCGAGCGTGAAGCCGCAAACGATGCATTTAAATTTACTAGCCAGCGCTTACCTGCAGTGCCAACCGACAGCACCGCACCATTAAATTTGCAGGCGCAAGCCCGCAGCCAGGCATTAATAAATAATGCATTCCCAAGCGAGCAAAACAACGCAGTAAATAACAGCGCAGTGAGCGCCACGCAAAACAATGCGGCAACGGTAACTAACAGCGCAACTAGCACGAAGGTCATAGCTGCCCAACCAAAAGTAATGACCGAGCGTGAAGCCGCAAACGATGCATTTAAATTTACTAGCCAGCGCTTGCCTGCAGTGCCAACCGACACCACCGCACCGTTAAATTTACAGGCGCAAGCCCGCAGCCAGGCATTAATAAATAATGCATTCCCAAGCGAGCAAAACAACGCAGTAAATAACAGCGCAGTGAGCGCCACGCAAAACAATGCGGCAACGGCAATCAACAACGCAACTAACGTCACACAAAACAAAGCAGTTACGGTTGCAAGTAACAATATTGCTAACTCGGCAAATTCGCCTATTTATAACCCTAAGCAAGCGCAGCTGGTAAGCGTTAACCAAGGTGCAACACCAGAGCCAGCATTACCCAGCGTAAAAACAGATCAGGTAATTACTAACACAGCCAGCAACAGCGCCGAAAAAGCACAGCAAATTAGCGCAGAACAACAGGCCACTGCATATAAGCCTAAGCTGCAAAAGTCGGCTTACCTGCAAAGCCTAACTAACAACAGCAACAGTACAAATAACAACAGCAATAGCAGTGACAGCAGCAAGCATATAAGCATTGAGAACGTAAACTTTAAATCAGACGACTTAGCGCAAAGCTTTGAACAAATGATGGAGCTAGCAGGTTAATGAAATTTGATATAGCGCTACACATAGACCTAGAAATACAAGACGGCGACTTTATGCTTAACGACTCGCTAAGCCCAAGCACGTTTAAAAAAGCAGACGTAATAAGCCAGGATATAAAGCACCGCATTTTAGAAAGCGGCTTACTAACCAAGCTTGTTGGCCTGCGCAACAAAAACGCAATAGAGCCAATATTAACCGAACTCGAATTACTAACCGAGCAAGACAATCGCGTAAAACCAGGCACAATAAAAGTGCACCGCAACGACGACGGCACATTAAGCATTAACGCACAAACGCGCCAGTATGGGAGCAGCAATGAACTTTAAAACAATGATGCAAAATGCAGGCTTGCCAATGGACGAGCAATCAGCAGCGAAGCAATGGCAAGCACAGCTAAAAGAGCAAAACATACAGGTTGCTAATAACTCACCGTTCAGCCCTTTTTGGCGCACCGTTGAAGCGCTGATCACAAAGCCGCTAGTGCAGCTATTAAACTGGGTTGCACAACAGCTAATGCCAAATCTATTTATAATGACCGCCAACCGCGAATCACTAATAGAAAAGCACGGCCCCGCGCGCAACGTTTTCATTCAGGTGGGCGTAGCGGCTCAAGGCATACTCACGTTCACGCGCCAAAACACTGCCGGAGAAAGCTCAATTACCGCCGGTGCACAAATTGCTACCGACGTGCTAGGCGAACAAGTATATAAATTAACGCTAATGCAAGATGTGCATTTTTCAGCAGGTCAAAGCACGGCGTACGCATTAGCGCAAGCGCAAGAAGAGGGCGCAGCATACAACCTGCCAGACAATGCATACCGTTACTTTGTTGAGCAGCAAGAGGGTATAACAGTAGCTAATAACGAAGACTGGCTAATAAAGCCCGGGGCCGACACAGAAAGCACAGAGCATTACCGCCTACGCATACGTAACGTGTTCGGCACCGCCGCCCGCTGGCACATTAACGCAGTATACAAACAAATAATCGCAAGCTTTGGCGTGCCAATAGATAACATCTATATTCAAACCGGAGCGCCGCGCGGCCCAGGCACGGCAAACGCCTACATATACCTAGACATAGGCGCAGTGCCAACTGCCTTGTTGGGTGCAATCAATCAGCACATAAGAACCGCAGGGCATCACGGCTTGGGCGACGACTTCATAGTGCATGCAATGGCAACCACTGGGTTTAATGTAACAGCAACATACAAACTGCACTCGCAAAGCGAAGACATACAAAGCGAGCTAACAACATTTATACAAGCAGCGTTCAGGCAAAATGCAGCATATGCGCCAACACGTGTAGCGCATCAAACGGTATTCAGCATCAGCAAATTAATATCAGAGTGCCACGAGCAATTTAGCGAGCTTAAATCAATTAAATTTGATATTGACGATATAACCGCCGCGAACTGGCTACCGGTACTTACATCACTAACCGTTAACGAGGTGGCAAATGGCTAATGAAATCGCCACCTGGTTAAACAAAGGCTATGCCGAAAAACTCGTAAAAGCAGCAACCTGTTATTGGGAGAAATCACGTGACTACGTTATGTGGGCGGTAAACCAAAAAGACGAATCGAAAAACGAAGATCCCGTATTAGGTTTTTTAGCGTGGGAGCGCTTAACAACTCGCCTAGATGACGAACCAATCGAGCTATACCGCAAGCGCGTGCAGCATGCACTGGTAAATACTATTGACGCCGGCGAAATTTCCTCAGTTAAAAGTATATTTGACCGCTTGGGGTTAGAAGTGCTTAACGTGCGTGAGCGTATTGATGGTCGTGACTGGGACATTATTGCTATTGATATGACTGACTCAACACTCGCAGGCAATACCGATTTACTGCCAGAGCTAATACAGCTCTACGGTCGAACGTGTCGCCGCTACGAATTAACCGTACATAACAAAGCTGATGTATCACTAAGTTTGGGGTTAACTCACGTGCAGTGGGATAGCTGCCATATTGATCACCCACTACGTTTAGAAGCTCATAATAAAGCACAGCAACAATACAGCCACGGTTTTACTGACTTGCAAAACGAAAGCAGCCACGCGCCAATGCATGCAATAACGCACAACGTAAAGCATACATTGCCTACTGAGCTGCTATATCAATTTTTAGGGCTCGATAACTTGGTGAGCAACACCACACACCAAGCAATAACCACAGATATGCAGCATGTTATTGCCGCACATCATCACTATGGATTTTTAAGTAAAGAGGGCGGTGTCAGTATCGCCAAGGAGATACTATGAGCGAAGCCATCACCGGCATTATGACTAACGCCGGAAGAAGTTACATAACCACCCGAGCACTTGAAAACAAAGGGCTTGATGTAAAAGAGCTGGTGTTTGCAAAAATACCAAACCTAAACGAGCAAGAAGAGCGCAACCCAAACGAGCCCATGCCAAGCGATTTGCAAATCGTACACCGCCGAAATATTGATGTGTCTGGCTATGTTGACGCAAACACCGTTGCATGGGCCGTGGTGCTAGAGCAAGAAATCGGCGACTTTGACTACAACTGGATAGGCCTAGTAACGCAAAACGGTACTTTATTAGCCGTCGATTACCTGCCGCTTCAGCGCAAACGCCAAGGTGTAAATAACGTACACAACCGATCGTTTGTTCTTAAGTTTGCAGCAGCGGCGGCGCTGGCTCGTATTACCATCCCAGCGCAATCATGGATGTTTGATTACAGCCCGCAAATAGATGCGCTAAACGCACTATCACTAACCACAGCAACAGCGCAGGTAAACAACATGTACCGCACGTTGCGTAACTATTTCTTAATGTCAGAATTTACAGTATTTACTAAGGAACTATGATGAGCATTGAACAAATCAACGAAATCGTAACCGCGGCAGACCGTGTGGTTACAGCAGTAGAAAATAAAGCAGCCGAGATAGACTCAAAAACAGCCGAGCTAGCCAGCGACTACAACAGTAAAAAAGCAGCACTTGATCAGCAGGTCGCAGAAAACTCGGCGCAACTGGCAATCGTTGCATCAGACGGCTACCGAAAAGCAATCGAAGATGCATCAGGTGGCCGCAATACGGTAGTAATTGACGAGCAAGGCAATCCAAATGTCATGGTGCGCATCCCGCGGTTTAATTACGAAGATATCAACCAGGCTATTCTAGATCGCCTTGGCGTTGACTTAATGCTAGGCACAGGTACACCAACCATGTTCCAGCGTAACGGCGAGCAAATGGGTGAGGTGCTCATTGCAAAATACTTAGCATCATCAGGCGCTAATGGCGGCTGTTCAGTAATTGGTGGTGTACAACCACGTACATCAGTTAACTACGATGTAGCAAAAACGCTTTGTAACAACAAAGGTGCAGGCTGGCACATGATGAGCATTCATGAATGGGCTGCAATCGCACTATGGTCACTTGCTAATGGGACAGTACCACGCGGAAATACAAACCACGGTCGCAGCCACGAAAATAAATTAGAAACAGCCCGCCGTAGCGATAATGGTATCCCAGGAGAAACATTTGGAACAGCTAGCACAGATACAGGAAAGGGGCCCGCAACATGGACGCATGATCATACTGAATGGGGTGTTCAAGACTTAGTCGGTAATGTTTGGGAGTGGTTAGATCAAATGATGCTAGACGAAGGGCAGGTGATTACAACATTAGATAATAACCCTGAAATTGTTGAAGATAACTGGAACAAGCATGTTGCATTTTTTGACTCACCAACTGCTAATACTGAAGGAACAGACAGCATAGGTTCACCTAAGCTTAGCTCTAGCATTAGCAATAGGAATGGTGCATTAGGTAATAATGGTCACGGTAACCCCACTACGAGTAACGCTCATTTTGCAGCTGTAGAGAAAGCAGCAGACTATAACAAAATAGAGTTATTACGTAGGCTTCTAATAGAATCAGAATCAGCTAGTACGGTAAATGGCGCTATTTATTGTAGAAACTATGGTAGAAGATTTGCGATTCGTGGAGGTAGTTGGTTGATTGGTTCAAACGCAGGGATGGGGGCTTTAGGGCTTCATAGTGCACGTACTATTAAAAATAGCAATATCGGATTCCGCCCAGGACTTTTTGTGTAATAGCTCGTTGAGCTTTAATTACACTTAAGTGTGGTTTTTATCGCACTTTCCAAAACATTAAAAGGTAAAACTATGTTTACATACATTTACAAAGGCACAAGTCATAGCAATACAAGCAGCGAATACATGCAATCGCTAGGTATGGACCAAGAGCAAATTGAATCTGTATTAAATCAGCAGCAGTTTGAGCTAAGCCAAAACCTAGAAAAGCGCCAAGCTGCATACACAAAAGAGTCAGACCCGCTATACATGGAGGCGCAGTTCGAAGGCACGCCAGAGTCGCTACAAAAATGGCGCGACAAAGTGGCCGAAATTAAAGCGCGCTACCCGCTGCCAGAAAGCACAGCAGAAAATGCATAACATAGCGCTATGCTACCACCAAGCCGCCGCCCCTTGCTCAATGCAAGAGGGCGCGCAGCTGCTTGCATCAGCAATAAAAGACGACTCGCGCACAGATAAACCAGCCCAATACAACGCGCTGCTTTTATCTGTAAGCGCAAATGACCCCGCCGCAATGGCAAGCAAGCTCAGCACAATAAATGAATACTGCCCAATAGCCGAGTTCATCGCCTGCGCGCAATACGGCCAAAGCCAAAGCACGCTAGAGCAAAGCAAGCTGGCAGTGTACGAAGGCCAAAGTTTAGAGTGGCAAATAAACACCCTGCAAAACCTATTGCCAATTCGTGAGCAGCTAATAGCTGACGAACTCGCGGTGGTCGATGATAGCGGCAAGCAATTAATTACTACCATTGACGATGCACTAACCCAAACAGCAGAGATAAAAAAAGCCCGCGACCAGCGATTAAATCAAGCACAGTTCACAGCAAAAAGCAGCGCCGTAGATGTGCAATTAATAACAGCTAGCACAGCAAAACAGCTAGCCGACTCAGTGGCTAACAAAGGTAATGATCATAGCTACTGGGCACTGTGTTTATTCGTTGGCGAGCAGGGCGAACTTAATAAAATTAAAGAGGTATTATGAGCATAGCACTCGACGGTTGGAACGTGCCCGGGTTCGAAACCCGCGTAAACGCAGGCGTAAAATTAGCCGGTGGCGACATGTCAGGTCTTGGCAGCTTTTCACTAAGTAGCGACCAAGGCGTAAAGTCGGGTACACTAACCGTAAATACTAAAATCCCATTTAACGAAAGCGCCAGCCTAGCTTTACTAATAAGCAAAGCAAAAGCGCTGGATGAAAACGGCGCGCGTATCATTTACACCGTAAATAACGAGCTAGCCGCAGCATATAAAATACGTAAAGCAAAATTCGATGGCGACATAAGCGCCAGCGAAATAGAAAACAAAAAAGGCTGGCAAGTAGCATTTAAGCTGGTAGAAGTGCAATCTGTATCAGAGCGCGAGCAGCAGCAGCTAGACGAGCAAGCAACCGAAAGCGCCCAGCCGCAAGCAACAACCAGCAACGACGACGTACAAAATAAATTTAACGAGGTCGAAGGACCATGAGTACTCGCCTCTCTAACACGCTAACAATTGGCGGCAACACAGTAACCAATATTGTTAGCAAAACCGTGCAACTAGACATTGCCAGCACCGGCCGCGCAAAATTTGAAGTAGTCGCAGAGCAAGAGCCAAGCGGGTTGGTCGAGCTGCACCTAGGTTACACACTTGATAATATGACCCCGTATTTTCTCGGTGTAATAGAGTCAAAGCACCAAGCCAACGGCCGCTGGTATTTAACCTGCCGCGAACTGCTAGGCGCGCTAAGCTTTCCCGCCCCGCTTGCTATTCGTCACGCAACAATAAAAGCCGTGCTCGATGAATTGGCAAAGCTCGGTGTTGAGTTCGTAACACCTGAAAACGCCGAATATTTAAATAAAATAGCACCCGCGTTTTATCACAGCGGCACAGGTATTGAAGCGCTTAGGCAAGTAGCTAAAGTGTGGGGCATTAGCGATTTTATATTTCAGCAGCGCCCCGATGGTAAAATATTTATTGGCAGCTGGCACGACTCGCGCTGGCCGCTCGCAGCAATAAACGACTTTCCAGAGCACACAATAACAGCCAAAAGCTCAACCACCGGCGAGCTAATAGCTATCCCAAAATTAAGACCAGGCATACAAATAAACGGCCGCCACATAACCGAAGTAACACTAATCAACGACAGGATGCACATACGATGGTCAAACAAGCCATTAAACGCCTAATACAGCGCTACTTTCCAGAGCTAAGCGAGCGTAAACACCTGCCGCAATTGGCGCGCATTGAAAAAATATATGACCTACCAAGCGGCGGCGCAGCCATTAGCACCGCATTTAGGCCGCTAAAAGCAGCCGACGTACAGCTATTAAACCCGCTAACAGGCGAGCCATTGGCCGTGCCCGTTTTTCAACAGGTAACACTCGGCACAGGACAAGCATCCGACCACGGATTATTAAACGAACCAGCGCCAGGCATGCATTGTTTAATACAATATATAGACGGCCTAAACAGCCATGCCGTGATCACCAATTTACTGCCATGGCAAAGCCTAGTGCCCGAGCACAAACGTACCGACGTAATACTACAGCAAAACAGCCGCAGCAAAATACAAGGCCGCGACGGCAATTGGCACACCACAACCGACGGCGAAATAACCCAAACCAGCGACACAAACAAAACAACAGCACGCAGCAGCGAGCAAAATTACCACGAGCGCAGCACCAGCATAGCCACGCACGACACGCTAAAAATAGACGGCAACCAAATAACCGAAGTTATGGGCGCATTAAAAGCCGTAGTGGGTGAGAAAGCCTTAATTGTAGCTTTAGAGGGTTTATTACTTGGCAGTAAAAAACAGGTAGATATTGAAGCCACCGAAAACATGAACCTAACCACTCTCAAAACCCTACACGCCAAAGCCGCCAAACTGGCAAAAGTAGAGGGCGCAACAGTGTGGCTAGGAAATAATTCGGTAAACGTAGCGCAAGTATTGCTAGATTTAATCGCACTGGTAAAAGACATAAACCAAAGCCTAGAAACACACGGCCACAAAGACCAGGGCGCGGGACCGCCAATTACCAAAGGCGAATTTACCGCCCACAAATCAGCAGCCAGCAGCTTAAAAAGCACATTAGAGCCAGTGGTGGAATAGTGAAATTCCATTCAGTTGCGCGATTTTAAAAGTAGGTTAGGCTATCTGCAAATAACAGAAAAGGTAATTTGTATTATGATGGAAAAGCTAGATCGAATCGCAGAACTAAACACAGAGATGCAAGCAATTTTAACTTTGTTAACCAGAGACGAAAACTACACAGAACTAGAGCATCAGCTTCTAGACTCAGCACTACAACGGCTACTGAATAATAGCGCATCTATAAATCAAGAATTATTAAATTAAAAAAGGGCTTTAGCCCTTTTTTAATTTGGATAGTAAGTGTGTATAAATATGTGTATAAATTATTTTTATATTTTACATTATGTCACTAAAAACAATGCATTATCTAACTTTGATTATAGTCGTGCCAGTAGATTGTTGCTTGATTTTGCTCTTGATATGCCATGCTGAAAACCCTGAGTAGTTAACTTATAAACGCCTAAATACGCGCCAAGTTACTAAAATAATGAATTATTTAGATTATGGCATATGGGCGAGGGAGTTTATAGGTTTGGGTGATAAATGATGTTATGGAACTTTGTAGTAATACGTCAAGTTTGAGTTTTGTTCCAATCCACAATCACGAATTAAAAGTAAGGGGGCGCGCCGTTATAGCCCATGGCTTGCTAACCTTTTTGTAAATAGTTATTACCGGTCCAAAGTAAATCAAACGCAAATTTGCTAAGCACTTGGTGCTTTAACAGCTGGTTTGGTGGATAAATGATGCTGCAGACATAGGCTTTAAGTTTGAAGCTGTTATGGAAAAGTTAAGCTACTTGAACGGACTAAGTAAAGTGCGGGTTCGGTTACTGATTGTATAAATACCAATTGCCGTAAAGTAGTAATTCTCCATTAAACTAAAGTCTATAAGTTAATTTTCTTCACTTATTGGTTTTGTTTTAATCGTTTGTCGGTTTTGTGTTAATTCTCTAAAGTTGAATTGTCGGCAACAAGCACGACTAACTCAACAGGAATATAATCATGAAAAGCTCACTTATCAAAACCATCGCTCTTGGCTCTTTATTAACTTGCTCAGCTGCTGTAATGGCTGATACAAGTGACTACAAATTAATGGTTATCGAACAAGCGACTGCACCGCAGCCAATTGAGCAGTCATTTAATAGTTGCGCACTGAATGTTAAGTCAAAAAACTATGCAGAGGCTGAAGCAATTTGTACAAAAGCAATTGCACTTTTAAAAGATGCAGACGGCCCTAAATTTAAAGTACGCCAACTTACGTCATTCGCGTTAAGTAACCGAGGTGTTGCGCGCTTAAAATCAAATAATGACACTGCAGCCATTGCTGATTTGTACGAGGCAGCGCAAATGTCTAACAGTACAATGGTATCGCATAATTTAACACTTGCTAAAGAAGAGCTTGCGCTATAAAAAAGCACTAAACATGCTTTAATTAAGCCAGTGTATAAAAAGCCCATGTTAGGTTTATTCTTAGCATGGGCTTTTTGCGTTGCACGGTTAAAAAGTGCAAATCATAAAAGTGGAAACTACCTATTAGGCTTTAAATTTAAGAGAGCTAGATTATGGATGTCACCAGTACGTTGAGTATATTTGAAATTAGCGCGATTTTTTTATCTATAACCGCATTACTTGCTTATATAAATCATCGGTTTATAGGCCTGCCAACCACCATTGGGGTGATGGTTATTTCGCTTTTAGTGTCTATTGCGGCCATATTTTTGGGCTTTTTAGGGTTTGATGAACTTATTGATTACGAAGTAAGCCTACTTGATCAACTCAATTTTACTCATGTATTGCTCGACGGCATGCTCTCAATGCTGCTTTTTGCTGGGGCGCTGCACGTTAATGTAAGTGACTTAAGACGTTATAAATTACCCATAGGTATTTTAGCGTGTGTGGGTACGCTAGTTTCAACAGTGATTATTGCTACAGCGTTATATGTAGTAGTGCCTTTATTGGGATTTAATTTATCGTTTATATGGTGTTTATTATTTGGTGCGTTGATTTCGCCAACCGATCCGATAGCGGTAATGGGTATTTTACGCTCTGCTGGCGCGCCTAAAAGTATTGAAACTGTAATAGCGGGGGAGTCGCTATTTAATGATGGTATAGGCGTGGTGGTATTTGCGCTTTTATTAGGAATTTTAACCAGTGGTGATATGCCAACTACATACTCAGTGGCTCATACACTCGCTGTTGAAGCTGGGGGCGGTATAATATTTGGTTTAATATTGGGCGGTGCTTTAAATTATTTATTAAAAGCAATAGATAGCTACCAAGAAGAAGTATTACTTACGCTAGCGGGTGTTATAGGCGGTTATGCATTGGCGAGTCACTGGCACTTATCGGGGCCACTTGCGATGGTTATGGTGGGATTAATGGTGGGTAATCATGGCCGTAATTTAGCCATGAGTGATAAAACACGCCACTATGTTGATTTGTTTTGGGAGCTAATTGATGAAATTTTAAATGCCATTTTATTTGTTCTAATTGGCCTTGAAGTGGTAATGATTGTGTACTCAGCTAATTTGCTGGTGGCGGGCGTTTTAACCATTTTAATTGCGCTATGCGCACGGCTTATTGTGGTTGGCCTAACAACAACTATTTTTAATAAACAGCTCGAGCTGCCCAGTGGTGCATGGAAAGTGTTAACCTGGGGAGGGTTACGTGGCGGTATTTCGGTGGCACTGGTGTTGCAGCTACCTGATGGAGCGCAGCGTAATATATTATTGGCTTTAACTTATGCAGTGGTGGTTTTTTCAATTTTAGTGCAAGGCTTGAGCGTAGGAAAAGTCGCCAAAAGCATAAAAACAAAATAAATTTTAAAGACTGATTTTTGTACAGTTCGCTGGCTTGTATGCGTAACTACTGCATAACACTCGTTTTAAAACCTTTTTCAAAACAAGCAGTAATTACGCTGGTTTACACGCTGTTAAACATTTAAATTTGTACGTATATTAGACTAAAGTCTATAGGTTAATTTTCTTCACTTGTTGAGTTTGTTTTTCTCGTTTGTCGGCGCTGAGCTATTACTCTAAAGTTCAGTTGTCGGCAACAAGCGCGACTAACTTAATTAGGAAAGACAAACCATGAAACGTACACTTTTAAAAACCATCGCTCTTGGCTCATTACTAACTTGCTCAGCAGCTGTAATGGCTGATTCAAGTGACTACAAACTAATGGTTATCAAAACTGCTACTGCACCATTGCCACTTGAAGAGTCATTCAATAGCTGTGCACTTAACGTTAAATCTAAAAATTACGCTCAAGCTGAAGAAATTTGTACTAAAGCCATTGCACTATTAAAAGATGCACAAGGCCCTAAATTTAAAGTACGCCAGCTTACATCGTACGCTTTAAGCAACCGTGGCGTTGCACGTTTAAAAGCGCATAACGATACAGCAGCATTAGCTGATTTATACGAAGCAGTACAAATCTCTGAAAACACATTAGTGTCTCATAACTTAACTCGCGCTAAAGAAGAGCTTGCCTTATAAAGCAATTTAATTAGCGAGAGTCACAAAAAAGTCCCTACCGATTTATATTAGGTAGGGGCTTTTTTGTGCGTGTAATAAAATTTTTTATAAAGCTCTCGTGTAAATTTAAAAGCGAGAAAGTCCGTTTTAGAAAGCTTTATTTTTGGAAATGTTACTTTTACCTGTTTTATATACGAGGTTTCTGTAAAATTAATGAGTTAACATTTGTTATTGATTTATAACACCTGTTATTGACGTAATCATTCAACTAAATATAAGCAGGTTATATGATTTTCTATATTGTTGGGTTGAGTACATTGGTTATTATTTTGTGTTTAGCTATTTATGTTATTTATAGCAATATACGCAAAAACCGAGTAAGAAAAACTAAGGAATACAATGTGCTGTTTGATAAAGACACCATTGTAGATGAGCTTATTACTCAACTTACGGATAAAAACCAAGCCCAAGCAGATAAACATAAAAAAATAAAAGGCAAAGAAGAGATCCTTGCAACATTTATAGAATTGCATCGCTCAGGTAGTTTTTGTGCGCATTTAAGCGAGCAAGAAATTATTTACTTTGTTAAGAAAAAACTAAACATGGAGAGTAATGAAAATGGATAGCGATAAAAAAGCGGTTCCAGAAGAAAAGTCACAATCATTTATAGGTCGTTTTGGCCGCCGAAATGTCATTTTAGTAACATCAATAGTGGTTGTGTTGGCTGTTATAGCAACGCTTACTTCACAAGTTATTTCTTGGAACGAAGCTGACGAGCGTTTAGTTCATCAATCGGCGTTTACCGGAAAGTTAACGGTTATTAACCAAGCTGGCCCATACTTAAAAGCATTTGGCACTACATCTGCTTATAAAAAGGTTATATCGATTAACTTTACGGGTGACGAAAACGCGACTGCCAGTGCAATTGTACCTCTTATTCCAATACGCTTTTTGGATACAACAACCGGTGGTGCACGTGGTGTATCGCGCTTTAGGCTGCCAGGCAATGTACCAGCCACTGAAAAAGGTGAATTACGTGGATTACTAAAAATACACGAAGAGTTTGGTTCGCAAGATACGCTTATATCTAATTTACTTATGCGTGCTACTACAGAAAACGTTAAAGCGTCGGCGCGTATGATGTCGGTTGAGCAGCATTATTCTGGTGGAAACGGGCAACTTAGCCAAGACTTCTCTGATCAACTTACTAATGGTATTTTTGTTACTGAGCAAATAATCAGCAGCGGTGAGCGGGATAAAAGCGATGAACTAGGTAGCTTAAGTAAACAGCAGCGTGTAACGGTAAATATTAAATCTGATAAAGAGGGTAAACCGCTGCGTAATGCGCCGATTTTAGGTGCGTATGGTATTACTGTTGTAGATGCAAGTATTATTGATATTGACTACGAAAGTAAAGTAAACGCGCGCTTAGAAGCGCAAAAGCAAGCGGCTGCAGATGAAGCCTTGGCACGTCAAAATCTTAAAAAAGCAGAGCAACAAGCGCGTACAGAAGTTGCCTTAGGCGAACAAGCAATAGCAAAGCAGCGGGCAGAGTCTGAAAAGCTTAAAATTAAAGAGCAAATCGATGCCGAGCGTATTAAAGCGAATGCTATTATTTCTGCGCAGCAACGTGTAGCTGTAAAAGCTGAGTTGGCTAAAGAGCAAGAAGAGATATTAAAGCAACAGCGTTTAGAAGCACTAGGCATGGATGTGTTAGCTGAGGCACGCTTGCGTGCTAAATCAGCAGCGCTTGATCCTAAATATGTGTTTGATGAAACATTAAAAGCTGAGGTGAAAATTCAAACTGCTTTATTCAATAGTTTAGGAAAAAGCCGTTTAGTGCCTGAAATTGTAATAGGTGCAGGGCAGGGCGAACAAAGCAATGGTTCTGAATTTATGCGATTATTAGCGGCAGATGCGGCTTTAAGTCTTAAAAAACGTTTAGAAAAAGACCAAAAATAAACAATTAAATATACAAGCAATAGTGAGTTTTTAGTTATAAAGACTCTACACCAATAAAAACGCTGGCTGATATATCAGGCAGCGTTTTTTATTGTGTGTTTTTTGCTATTGTATTATGCAGATAAGCCTATACCAATTCGCAATAATACTTAATTAAGCGAATTGGTATTAGATGCTAATGAAAACAGTTTTTTTAATTACACAGTAAAAAGAGTGAGTAGTATTGATGGGCTCCAGCAAAAATCAGCTTAATTTAGACTTAGGACAAGAGCATATTACTATCCAACGCCGTTATGAAGCATTAGGCGCAGTTAACGATTTTTTAATTGCGGTGTGGTTTTTAATTGGTAGCTTTTTCTTTTTAAATGAGTCATTAGTTGAAAGCGGTACCTGGCTTTTTATAGCTGGCAGTGCGCAATTAATAATAAAACCTGTATTAAAATTAATGAGTTTAGTTCACGTTAAAAAAGTGTTTCGTTCTAACAATACTCACTAGGCGTTCAGGTATTGTAATTAATAATTTAATGACTATTCACAGCAAAGGTAATGCATTGAAACTACTAAAGTGGACTTTGGGCGCAGTTATAATTTTATTAATAGTGAGTTTACTCATTCCTGAGAAGCTAATAATTCCTGTGCAAGGCGCTACAAGTAAAGATTGGAACCACAATACGTTTTGGTATGAGCCGTGGGGGCGCTCGGGTGTGCATAAAGGAATTGATATTTTTGGCGCTAAAAACACGCCTGTGGTTGCTGCAACAAGCGGTATTGTTATTTTTTCAGGTGAACTAAACCGAGGTGGCAAAGTGGTTGCGGTACTTGGTGCAAAATGGCGAGTGCATTATTTTGCACATTTAAATGACTACAATGTAAGTGCAGGGGATGTAGTTAGCTTAAACAGTCAAATTGGCTTACTGGGTGATACCGGTAATGCCGCAGGAAAACAACCTCATGTGCATTATTCTATATTATCGCTTATGCCTATGCCGTGGCTTTTTACAACGCAAAGCCAAGGGTGGAAAAAAATGTTTTTTTTAAACCCACATAAAAAGTTAACTGCTAACTAACTCGGTTTTACTTATAGGTGGGCCTTTACTAATTAATTGCAAACGTAGTTAACTCGCTTGTTTTTGCTGTATTTTTTGAAAGTGAAAGAAACGTTATTTAAAGCAGGGATTAGACTAAAGTCTATAGGTTAGATTTTCTCACTTATTAGGTTTGTTTTTATCGTTTGTCGGGGGAAGAGGATTTATCTAAAGTTAAGTTGTCGGCAACAAGTACGACTAACCAAACAGGAAGATAATCATGAAACGTACACTTTTAAAAACCATCGCTCTTGGCTCATTATTAACTTGCTCAGCTGCTGCAATGGCTGATCAAAGTGACTACAAATTAATGGTTATTGAAGATTCTGTAACAGCAGCGCCGGAGTTTGAACAGCCATTTAATAGCTGTGCACTTAATGTAGAATCTAAAAACTACACAGAAGCTGAAGCCATTTGTACACAAGCAATTGCCTTATTAAAAGAAAGCCGTGGCCCACGTTTAAAAGTACGCGAACTTACATCGTTTGCATTAAGTAACCGTGGTGTAGCCCGCATGATGGCCAAAAAAGACACCGCAGGCCTTTCAGATTTATACGAAGCGTATCAAATTTCTAAAAACTCACTGGTATCTCATAATTTAACGCGTGCTAAAGAAGATTTATCGTTATAAATTTATTACTTAGCACTTAAAAAGCCCCCGCGAGTTTATAACTCGCGGGGGCTTTTTAGTTTTATTTTTGAAATTAACCAATGTGAGTTGTTAATTTTTAAGCGGGTTTAACGTATATCCTCACTTAAATACCTATTTTAATAGGGGGTTTTAAACTTAAAATATGGTAATAACACCATTGCAAGTAAGGTTAACCGAGAATTACAGGGTTAATTGTTTTTAAAAGTGGGATATTTTACTAATGACGATGCGTATATAAAATGCTCTAAGGGTATTAAATTTCTTTATATTTGCGCCTATTTTCATTAAAGTACTTAAAATATAGCAAATTCAGTTAATATTAATCTTTGTAAATAAGTTTATGTTTAATGGCATTTAGCTGTTTTGTGCATTTTTCTAATTAAAACTAAAAATAAATAAGTAACTGCACTTTTAATGGAACTGCGTGATTTTAGCGCAGATAAAAGGATTTAAAATGAAACTTACCTTCAATCGCATTGTTGCATCTTTTTTTGCAGCAACTGTTAGCCTCTCTGTAACCGCCGAAGATATAGAACTATACGTAAACCATAACGTAGAAACCGATGAAAACCCCCGTGTTGTGATTATTTTTGATACCTCCGGAAGTATGGGAAGTAAGCTTCCTTACAATGGACCTAAAAAAATAGATGCAGCTAAAGATGCCATGACCCAACTGGTTAATGATAATAGCGCAATTGACTTTGGTTTAATGCGTTTTAATGGTAACAACGGTGGTTATATTATGGCTGGTTTAGGCTCATCACATGACACTATTTTAGGCCAAATTGAAAAGCTACCTGCTAGCGGAAACACCCCCGTTACAGAAACCTTATGGGAAGCCTACCTTTATATGACAGGCCAAACTGTTTGGTATGGACAAAATACCAATCAACGTGACTTTAGTGTAGAGACTAACGACAACCCTTTAACGCCCCCTGATTATATATCGCCGTTTAGACAGGCATATGGTTCGCAAGAGCGCTGTGATAATTCTATAAATTTAATATTAATGACCGACGGCGACCCTACTCAGGATAATAACCGTAATGACGATATTAAAGATTTATACAAGCAAAAATTTGGTTATAACCCAAGTAAAACAAGTAACAGTTATTTAGCGGTATTAGCGCAAATAATTCATGGTACACAAGACGTTGAAATAGATCTTTACGAAGACACACCGGAAGTAGCAGACACAGGCCGCGTATTTACTATTGGTTTTGGTAGTGGCATGAGTAGCAAAGGTAAAACGCTTCTTGAAAAAACCGCTGAACTAGGTGGTGGCGAGTACCTTCACGCAGATACCTCAGCAGAGCTCTCTGAAGCATTAAATAATACTATTTCTAGAATACGCGAAGTAAACGATAGCTTTTCATCGCCTACGGTTGCCAGTAATAACGTTGACCAAACCCGCAGCCGAGAAGCAATTTATTTTGCTATGTTCTACCCAGAGACCGGGGCTCGTTGGGGCGGCAATTTAAAAAAATTAGTTATGTCGGGCTCTAACATAGTTGACTCCACAGGCCGTGAGGCAATAGGTGATGACGGCTTAATTAAAGAAGACGCTCGCACGTTTTGGCTACCTTCAAATAAACCGGCCGATGGTAATTTAGTCGCACAAGGGGGCGTAAACTACTTACTTTCAAGCTTAGACTCACAAAGCCGCAAACTGTATATAGATTCGGACGGTAGTATTGTTGATTTTACCTTTGATAGAGTTAAAGAAATTTTAAATATAGTGTCAGACGCCATAGGTGGCATCATACCGGGTACTGATATTGCTATATCGCGCAATGATATTAATTGGGCAAGAGGCATGGATGTAGATAACGAAGATAGCGATAGCTCATCAGTAGATCAGCGTGCCAATATTTTTGGTGATCCTTTGCATTCTAAACCGGTATCTATTGATTATGGTGATGGCAACATACGTATTTTAGTGGGCACTAATGCTGGCTTTTTGCACATGTTTAACGATAAAGGTAACAGCATTGAAGAGGAGTGGGCGTTTATGCCTGCTGAGCTGTTAAAAAACATACCTGCGCTTCGTACAAATCAAGCCAATACTAAAGTGTATGGTATGGATGGGCCTATTAGTGTGTTTTTTAACAATAAAAGTTTAAACAGTGACGGCTTAAATGACGGAGTAATAGATGCCACTAAAGGTGATGAAGTATGGGCATTTGCTGGCATGCGCCGCGGGGGTAAAAATTATTATGCACTTGATATTAGCTCACCAGATAAGCCAAAACAGCTTTGGAGTAAGCCTATTGTAGGCGGCTCAGATGGGTTTGAATACCTAGCTCAAACCTGGTCAAAACCACAAATAGCCTATATTAAAGCGTTTGGAGATGAGCCTTTACTGGTATTTGGTGGCGGATACGATACAAACAAAGACAACGCGATTCGTAGCGAGGATGAATCAGGCACGGGAATTTACATTGTTAAGGCTAAAACTGGCGAAAGAGTATGGGCGTTAACGCCCGAGGATAACAATTTCCAAGGTAAGCACAGTATAGCTGCTGATATAGCAACGCTTGACTCAGATTATGATGGTTACATTGACCGTTTATATGCCACCGATACGGGGGGTAATATTTGGCGTGTGGATATGCCTGGCTCAGACAAAAATAGTTTTTCTCATTACAAATTAGCAGAGCTTGGCAGTTCATTAGCAACGCAAGACCGACGCTTTTTTTACAAGCCACTAGTGGCACGTACTATGTTTAGTAAAGTGAGCAAAACGAGCTATGGCGGTGAAGAAATAACCACACGATTAGATACGCCTTACGATGCAATCGTGATAGGCAGTGGTAATCGCTCAAATCCGCTTGCAACCAATGAGCAAGATCATCTTTACATGATTCGCGATGAACAAACCGTAACTAAAACCTTCGATTCACAAAATACGCCAGAGCCCATAGTGCCAAGTGAATTAATGCTTATGAATGACGACCCATTTGGCAATGCACTAGATAATGTAGATGAGTTTGTAGAACTTGAAGCTGATTTAGCAGGCTTTAAAGGGTGGCGATATGAGCTAAGTAATGGTGAAAAATCATTGGCTGCAGCCACCGTGGTAGGAGGCGTAGCTTATTATACATCGTTTACACCTGCACTAGAGTCTGATAAAAATCAGTGTTCTTTAACTGGAGGCGGTGGTGCAATGTACGCTTTTCATTTGCACTATGGCACAAAAGTGTACGACCAACTTAAATTTACTACCAGCTACGATGTACCCGACACCGCTCAGTTGTATTTTGGTGAAGGCGACTCATGTATAGATGCTAATAATAATGGATTATGTGATGTGCCAACACCTGATGATGGTGACCCAGATGACGGTACCCCAGGTGGTGGTTACGAGTACGAAGAAACAATACCTGTAAGCCAAGTAAGCCAGTTTTATTTAATCGGCCCGAGCCTTACTGGTGAAGGCGCAGTAAACCCAATCAAACCGCCTGAAATTAACGGACCAGGGCTGACTGTTGTCGATGGTAAAGTTAAACTTGTAAATGACAGTGATACATTAGGCTTTGGCTTTAAAACGCAGCAAACCTACATATATAAGCGTGAAGAAAACGATTCTTCATCTGATTAGGTTAGCCTTAGCTCAGGCGTCACAACGCTTTAATATTTACCGCGCATGCCTTTAAAAGGGATGCGCTAACTTTTCTAGCTAATACTAAAGAGCCCAAAGCAAACCTTGCTAGGTTAAAGTGTTCTGCTTAAGAAAGCTCAACAATGAAATTTTTGCCTAAAATTCAATACGCCTCCTACCTAAAATAGATTACCTAACCAAGCGAATTTGTATTAATAAAAGCCAACATTGCTTTTCGCTAGCCAATGCTTATCCGCAATTATTGTGTTTAAGTATTATAAAAAGAGGGTTTATTGTCCCTATATTGAAAATAGACATACGGGCATTAATTGGTTTATGAATTGTTCGTAAATAAACCAATTAATGTGTAAATAAATATTAAATAAGTCACTAAATAGTAAAGCAATATTTGCATAACATGGTTAAAAAAAAGATTTATAAAACTTACCATTTTAAATGGTTGCTAGTGCTTAATTTTGCCGCTATTTTAAGGTTAAGTTGTATTAGATGGAATTAGTATGAGTTTCAAATTGATCTCTTTTTGCTATTGTATTCCCGTACTCTTTTTAAATGGTTGCGATGAGGAAGTGAGTTTATTTAGTAGCAGTAAAACGCCGTTAGTGGCTAAAAACGAAAACGCTAATTTACCGGCTACTGCTATTAAGCAAAAGCACCTTGTTGTAGAAGGCCTAATAGAGGGAATTGTACCAAGTCACTGTAAACGTGGTGAAACAGCATATATAAATGCAAAAATGCAAAAGGTTATACGCAACCCAACCGCAAAAGTGACTTATACACTAAAACCCACTGATAATATTTTGTCTGTGTGTGTGGCCAATGATAACTCAGCTATTACTTATCGTTATGGCACTGAGCAAAAAATTGGCCTTGAGTATACGGCCACTGCGGCGCAGCCATTTGGTAGCTACTATCGTCAAATAGGGAAAGTAGGCGAAAGTATTTTGTTTTTTAACAAAGGCAATTACTATTACTACATTATTAATGCTGGTGGTATGGGCAGTGGTGTTTCAGTGAACGTATATAAAAATAAAACGCTTATTGCGGAGTTTTTCTCTGGTAATGAGGCGTATAACGACTTTGTTATTGCCAGTAATTTAGACTTGCCTAAGTCGTTGGCAATAGAGCTTCAACCACATATAAACACAATGCAATGAATGGATTAAGTAAAGCACATTGTAACATTATTGAACAAGGGCAGTGGTTTTCTAAGCGTGATGCACACTTAAAACAGTTTTTACTAAGCCACGCAAAAACTTTAAGCCTTAGCGCGCACCAATCTCTTTTTTTACGAGGTGATAAACACGACGGTATTTATGCTGTATTAAGTGGTGTGGTGCGTATTAGTGGGGTAAGTAATAATGGTAAAGAAGCTGTTTTAAGCTTTGTTGACGCCTCGCTTTGGTTTGGCGAAGTCACTTTATTTGACCGCGGAATGCGCACGCACGATGTTTATGCGCAAACCGATGTAACACTGTGTTTTATTGGGCAACGCGCACTTGAGCAACTGTTAAAACAATACCCGCATTATTGGCAAGACTTTGGGTTACTCCTTGCCCAAAAATTGCGAGTTATGTTTACTAGCATGGAAGATCATGCACTATTAAGTGCCGATCAGCGCGTTGCAAAACGCTTACTTATATTGTGCGCGCATTTAGCGCATAGTAATGGCCATACGTTTACGTTATCTCAGCAGCAATTGGCTGATATGACTTACCTCACACGGCAAACCGCCAATCAAATTCTAAAAAAATTAGCAAAGCAGCAACTTATTGAGGTCGGCTATAACAAAGTGACCATTTTAAACCAATCTGCTTTAGAGCTACTTTGTAATCAGTAAATGTCGGCTCCCCGACAGAGTGATATTTTAAAAGCCTGATATAGTGTAAAAAAACACAATAAAAGGCACACACATGAAAACTCTACAGCAACAGCTTGGTACATACGGTTTGTACCATCGCTCTAAACGCAATGTTTTAACTCATTTTTTTGGCATTCCGCTTATTGTATTTGCGGTGCTGTGCTTGTTAGCGCGTATTCAAATACCCATTGGCAGCCTGCTTATTGATGGCGCGCAGCTTTTTGTTTTTGCAAGCGTGGTGTATTACTTAATGCTGAGCGTGTCGCTTGGCTTAATAATGGGTGTACTGTTTACCTTATTGCTTTTAGCAGCCCAGCCAATCGCTGCTATGGCTTTTTGGCCTTGGTTAAGTATTGGTGTGGGCGTGTTTGTATTTGGCTGGGTGCTGCAGTTTATTGGCCATTACTATGAGGGTAAAAAGCCTGCGTTTGTAGATGATTTAATTGGCTTAATTATTGGCCCGTTGTATGTAACCGTTGAGTTTTTATTTTTAATGGGGCTTTATAAATCGCTAGAGCATGAAGTTAACGCCATCGCAGGCCCCACCAAGGCATAATGCTAAGCGGCTTAAATATTTAGTTATTCGAGCGTGCTAAATAAAGCGTTAACCACGTTATAAATCATATATCTGTCGTTATAAACGTTTAAAACTTAACACGCTTGCTATTAGCAGCGGATAAAATAATAAAGGCAAATAACCCATGCAATACAACAATAAAACCGTATGGATCACCGGCGCATCATCAGGTATTGGAAAAGAGCTCGCAATACAGTTTGCAGCACTGGGTGCCAAGGTTATTTTATCAGCCAGAAGCGTTGATAAACTTAACGAACTAAAGCAAAGCTTACACGGCGATGGCCACATTATTGTGCCTCTTGATTTGTCAGCGCCTGAAGCTGTTTTAGCTCAAGTTACTGATTTAATCAGTACATTACCTGCTATCGATATTTTAATTAATAACGGCGGGGTATCGCAGCGCAGCCTATTTTTAGAAAACGACTTCAATGTTTATCGCCAATTAATGGAAGTTAACTATTTTGGCCTCATTGCACTTACCAAAGCGGTAGCGCCTAGTATGGTAGTAAGGCAAAGCGGTTCAATCGTTTCTATTAGTAGTGTTGCGGGTAAAGTAGGCTCTAAATTTAGAACGGGCTATTCAGGCTCTAAATATGCGGTAGTGGGCTTTATGGATTGCCTGCGTGCTGAACTTTCAGAGCATAATATTCATTGCTTAACTATTTGCCCCGGCTCTATTAAAACGGCCATTGCACATAATTCGTTAAACGAGCAAGGCATAGCGCAAAACAAGCCAGAGCACTCAATAGAAAATGGCATGGATGTAAGCGTAGCCGCTAAAAAAATGATCCTCGCAATTCATAATAAAAAAGACGAAGTGGTTATTGGCAAAGGCTTAAGTGGCTGGGCACCGACCATTAAACGGTTTTTTCCTCGCTTATTTAATCGATTAACCGCTAAAACAAACTATCGGTAGCATCGGGCAATTTAGAGATATAAAATGCTGTAAATTCAATCAATTTAGACAAGGATTCTAAATGAAGTATTTATGGCTTGGCCTGTTTTTTATTGTATTAATTTGGTCCGGAATTAACCCAAAAGATCAGTTTACTTGGCTGCTTGAAGTTATCCCCGCAATCATTGGTTTAGTGCTTATGGCAAGCAGCTATAAGCATTTTAAACTCACCCCCATTTTATATGGCTTTATATTAGCGCATTGTATTGTGCTAATGGTTGGCGGGCATTACACCTACGCCGAAGTCCCTTGGTTTGATAACTTATTTGGCAGTGAGCGTAACAACTACGATAAAGTAGGGCACTTTTTTCAAGGGTTTGTGCCTGCATTATTAGCGCGTGAAATATTACTACGTAAAAACGTAGTCAATGGTAAAGGCTGGCTAAATGTGTTTGTTGTATCGATATGTTTAGCGTTTAGTGCTTTTTACGAACTAATAGAGTGGTGGGTTGCAGTGTTAAGCGGTGAAAACGCAGAAGCATTTTTAGGTACGCAAGGGTACGTATGGGATACTCAATCTGATATGGGAATTGCCTTATTTGGGGCTATTTGCTCGATATTGCTGCTTTCAAAAGTACATGATAAACAGTTAAAAAATGTTAAAGATTATTGATTCAAATTTTGTTACTAAAAGACAATAAATTATGACTGTAAATACCCATAATTTCACGATAAGCACAGATAAAAGCAAGCTTAACTTTAACGTTATTTATAACTTTATTGTTAATAGCTATTGGGCTAAAGGAATACCTAAAAGCGTTATGCAAAAAGCGATTGATAACTCAATGTGCTTTGGTGTTTACAGCGCTGATAACGAGCAAGTTGGTTTTGCCCGCGTAGTAACCGACAACGCCACCTTTGCCTATTTGGCTGATGTATTTATTACCCCAGATTTACAAGGTAATGGTCTGAGCAAGTTACTCATAAAAACGATTGTAGAACACCCTGAGCTGCAAGGGCTAAGGCGCTTTTTATTAGCCACTTCTGATGCGCATGGCCTGTATGCGCAATACGGGTTTAAACCGATAGACAACCCAGCATTGCTAATGCAAATAAACCCTAAAAATGTGTATGGTAAAAAATAATAATGAGACCTAATAGATAGGGCGAAGAGTTTAAGAAGCTTTCTATGTGCCTAATTTACCAAGACTATTTTGTTCTATACTACCAGCGGAAAAACAAATACCAACATAAAGCCAAACAGTACTCGCTACAATTTGCCAAGTATCTAAACCTGAGGACGTTACAAATGTAGGAACAGCAATTAATCCCCGCAATAAGCAGATCATTGCAATGGTAATTAAAGCTGATTTGAGCAGAGGAACTTTGCGAATTAAACCAACTGCTGAAAAAGCAAAAATAGTACAAGCAAACATTAAGCTTGCAACGATTATTGTGCCAATTGGAGCAAGTAAAGTTCCTTGAATCGAAGAGTCGATTATTTGTTGAGGTGCCCGAGCAAATGCAAACCAACTAGGACCGCCCAAAATACAGAGTAGGTGCCAGATTGCAGAAGCGGAAGCTATAACACCTGCACTAATTAATAATTTTGATTGAACACTAAAACTCAATGCTTACTCCATATTGCACTGGCACATAACGCCTTGTTATATTTCGTTGCATCATTTAGCTGCTAATTCGGTTTCGTCTTTCTTCATCAAGCTTTTTTAATGTATTGGGTGTAAAATTAGGCTTTAATACTAATTCATGCTCTCTTGCATTACCTTCGAACAGCACCTGTGAATCATCTATTTCCATAAGAAATACTGGCCTAGCTTTAAGCATGGATTCGGACATTCCAGATGAATGGTAAAAAGCATTAAGCCCTTCAATTTCCCTTGCCCACGAGCAACCTAAATCCTGATGAGACTCACCATATCTACCTATTCGATATAAGGTTAAAGCTTGATTCAAAGGCGTGTAGCTTTGAGGAAACTTTGACAAATCAAAGCGAAAACAATCATAACTTCCTGATATTACACTTGAGGTAAATAGCTCGTTTAGTGTCTCTTTTTTCCCTTTGCCTTCCATAATATTGATTATGCCCTCCTTATGGGCATTCAGAAACATTAGCAACACCTCCAATTTATCGCCATGTTCATCAGTATAAAAAGTTCCTTCGAAATCTTTCTTAGATGCCAACAGCTTATCGATATATGTAAGTTCCTGGGGACTAAGATATTTATATTTTAAGTGTTCGAGATCGATACCGATGGAACTAAGTAGTGTGGATAAATACTGATTCAAATAGATCTCTCTTAAGAAATATAGACATAATGACTCCCACACGGTGTTAGCCTCCGCTTTTCGTGGGTTAGCTTAATTCAAAGCCAGAGCCATAATTAGTTTGTCAATTAACTAAACAGCAGAGGCTAACATGAATAAACATAGCATACTTTTTATCGGTCTTGATACACATAAAGAATTCAATGAAGTCGCCTATATTGAAGAACATAGAGGTGCGCAACCTGTTCATCTTGGCCGAGTTTCGTCTTCCAAAGTGGCCGTTCAAAAGCTTGTTCGTCAGTTCGAATCGAAATACTCTGGCGCAACACTTCATTTTGTTTATGAAGCAGGCCCATGTGGTTATTGGATTTACAGGTTAATTACCAGCCTCGGCCATTGCTGTTACGTGGTGGCGCCCTCTCTTATTCCTAAAAAACCTGGTGAGAAGATTAAAACCGATAAACGTGATGCTCTTAAGCTTGCTAAATTACTTAAGTCTGAAGATTTAACACCTATCTATGTTCCCGAGCCTGAAGATGAAGCTGTACGCGATTTATCTCGTGCACGCGAAGTGGCAATGAAGGACTTAAAAGATGCCAAATATCAATTAAAGGCGCTGTTGCTTCGCAATAATATTAATTATAAAGGCACTGCGAATTGGTCACAAAAACATTTACGTTGGCTCACTGAGATTGTGCTGCCACACCCCGCTCAGCACATCGTCTTACAAGAATTTTTACACACAATTACCGAACGAATAAGCCGACTTGAACGGCTAGACAATGAACTAACACACCACGTTCACCAGTGGCGTTATTATCCTGTTGTCAAAGCAATACAAGCTATGCGTGGTGTCCGTTTGTTGGTCGCCACTGGCGTTGTTGCTGAGCTTGGCGATTTATCGCGTTTCGACCATCCCCGTAAATTAATGAGTTATCTCGGTCTTGTACCCAGTGAACACTCGAGTGGTGGCAAACGCCATATTGGCGCCATCACAAAATGCGGAAATGGCCGAGCAAGACGCCTTCTTGTGGAAGGTGCACACACTTATCGGTATGCGGCAAATATATCAACAGATATGCAAAAACGACAAGAAGGCTTACCAAAGGACATTATTGATATTGCGTGGAAAGCACAGATTAGGCTCTGCAAACGCTATAAAAAAATGATAGCCAAAGGGAAACACTACAATCTGGTTGTTACCGCCATTGCCCGAGAAATGATTGCGTACATATGGGCTATTGCAAAAGAAGTGGTGCTTACGCCAGTGAATACAAAACTTAGATTGGCAAGAGTACCCGCATGATAAACGTATTAGAGTTAATGCATGGGATCAAGCATCGGGTGTGGCACAACCACCGACGGCGTTAGGATGGCAGTGCAGCTAACGCTGCATTGAACCACGAACATAGACTGAAGACAGGTGCCACGACGAAATAAGTAAGGTCTGCTCTGTTACTAGAAATAGTAATAACCAACGAATATCAGCAAGATAACCGACGACATTACTTGCTTCATCCTATGTATTAACTCGCTCTAATTCGAGCTAAAGTAATTATGGCTTAAAAAGTTAGGCAGGGATCAGTGCGTTTAACTTGACAGTGGGAGTCATACCAACGCCCCACTAAGAGGCGCAAAATGCATGGTTAAATTAGTGAGGCACGAACGCAAAGCATGCTTTTTTCGTCCTGCTTTAGTGCCTTGTTGGGTTTACTTTAGACGAGTTAAATCCCCATTTTTAAGATGGTAAAATTGTTCCTCTTCACCACTAGGACAGCAGCGAGGATCATCAGGCATTTTTTGCTTAGTGTTAACCCGAATAATTCCTGCTTTAACTTTAACATTTTGAACAATACCAAAAAGCTTCATAGTTGAAACTTCACTATTATCAGCACTAAAAACTGATAAATAATCTTGCCAATAGGTTGCTCCAAGCATAGACCACTGAATAATAGTTATCTCTTTGCTATAACCATCAATAACTCCTTTAATTTTATTCTTTACCACGTAACCTTCTCTAACTTCCAAGTAAGATTTAATGGTATTTTCAATCTGATTATTGACTACTTCGTTGCTCAGTGAAGAAAAAGACACGATTAGTGAGATTAAAAATAAATACTTCATGTAAACCTAACGCCTCAACTTTGGGGCACAAATATATGGGCTAAAATTACGAGCGAAGCGAGGGTGCCCATGTATTTGTGTCCCAGCTAACGCAGTGAGTGACAACAGTTGTTTGTTAGCCGTCATATCTCATTCAGCTCTAGCTTCATTTGCTCCTTTAAAGCATTATGACAGTTTTGTACGTCCTGCCCGAATATGGTCGCTTTTTCCTGATATGGAGTGATCAAAGTTTGATCTGCCCAGAACTCTTGCGTTGACATAAATCTAAGCATTTCGGTAGAAGCGTCGGTTGCATTCTTTACCGCAATTTCTAGCTTATCTAGTAACGCGTCAACTTCCTTCGAAGCTATCAACCGAATACTATTTTGTTCAGTTTTAACTTTAAGATGTTCCTCGTTTAACTCAAATACAAGCGATTGAACGTCTTGATTATATTTAACAATTCCTTTATTTTTGGCTGCCTCATCATCTTGTAAACAAGCAGTTAAAAATTCAGCCATAATTGGCTGAAACTTCTCTACAAAGATTGAATTACACTTTCCGTGGAACTCATCAAGTAGAGAAAAGTATTTTGAGAATTGAAGCCTTTTATCCTCATATTGATATTTTCTCTTTTCAATATCTAAAGAGTGCTGTTTTTTAATTTTTTCTGTTTCGGCGCGATACTTAGCAACAATCTTCTGTTTGTCTTCTTCAAGCTGGCGATTATCTTCAATTAGTGCTCGGTTTTTACCCTTGACCTTTAAATACGCGGTCAGGTAAATCGAAAGAGCACCAAGGGCAAAGCAAAAAATATTAAATAACACTTCCATGCTCGATATAAACTCCATGACGGCTAACAGCTTTATCAGAGGACACTTTCCTCTTTTTATGAGCAATGTATGTCCTCTTATTTATTTTTAGTATTAATAACAAATCCTGTAACACATTGCGAGTATTAAACTTTAAGGCGGGGTGTCCTTTTTATGGCAGGTGGAAAAGAGGAAATTGTCCTCATTTTCTGACTTAGGAGGTAAAACGCCTGCGCAGTAAGCAAATACAGCAGTTAAAGATTTAAAATGACATCCAAACCCCTTTTTTAATCATTTAACCGCCAATAAAAACTGCATCGAAAATATAAGTAACCGCCTAAAGTACACTTGTTTGTGCAAGCCTATTATTAAAGGTGGTTTTTGGCTGGTGGAGGCTATAAAACGAGGTGATGAATTATTTACTAAACGCGTCTTTCTACTTTTAAAACAGTACAGACACGATATTTATACCAATCGACTTAAATATTTAGCCTTTCTCGCGTGCTAAATAAAGCGTTAACTGCGTTATAAATTTCTCATGTAGAAAAACTACATGTCGAAATTTATGCCTTGTTATCACTCTATTTACCCGTCGCTATAAATGTCTAATTACTTAACACGATTGGTATTATCTGGCTTTTTTGCTTCAAGCGCTTCTATTTCACTCCAGATTTTTTCGGCTTCTGCGCTTAACATTGCGTAGCTTTTAATGTCGCCTTTACGCTGCGCTTGCATGCCTTGCTCAAGCTTTGCATCGTACTCTTTGCGTAGTTTTTTTGTCGGGTCTGATTTGAATAGTGAAAACATGGGGCTCCTTAGTTTTATAAAAGTATTAGGGCGTGTTGATCTTTGCGGATTGAAATTTGTTCAATCTAGGGGCGATTAAATCGCGGCGCGAGGTTTGTAACCTAGTGGGCTAAGTAAAAAACCGAGTAAAACTTCCGCGTCCTGCTCACGCCCCTTACCTACATCCATGTAGGCAACAAAGAGTTTATCGGCCCTAGGCAGAACCCGAAGGGCAGCGCATGTTTGGCATTTATGCTGCGTTATCGCCTATTTATGGGGAGTAACCACACTTCATAGGCTCTGCCTTGCCTAAAAACCAAACATACTGCTGCAAATTCAACCATCAGAGATCAACACGCCCTAGCATTACCATACGCTACAAAGAGCTAAATAGTTCTTTTAGCCGTAGGGCGTTTACCTTGTTATATAAAAACAAGGTAAACGCATTATTTGCTATGCTGCGGTTACTAACGGTTTTATTGCTCAGGCTCAAGGCGTTTAATTCCTTGTCCGTCAATGCCTAAGTAAATATAGCCATCACTGCCTTGTGCTAAGCTGCGGACGCGGCCTATCCCTTCTAAAATTTTATATTGCTTTGAAACACCTTTGTTGGATATTTCCAGTGCACTTAAAAACGAAAACTTCATAGACGATAGCAAAAGCTTGCCTTTTAATTGCGGGTACTTATCGCTGCTAACCAATAACATGTCAGAAGGGGCAATGGAGGGGGTCCAATGCAGTACGGGCGATTGCATGCCGTCTTTTTCTTGTATGTTGGTAAACGACGTACCGCTGTAATTAACACCATAACTAACCACCGGCCAGCCATAATTAGCGCCCGCTTTAATTATGTTTAGCTCATCGCCGCCGCGTGGGCCGTGCTCATGAGACCATAACGTTTGTGTTGTTTTATCAAACCACATGCCTTGCGGGTTACGGTGTCCGTATGACCAAATAGCGTGTTTAGCGCTTTTTTGATTTACAAACGGGTTATCTTTAGGAATACGGCCATCAGCGTGTAAGCGATAAATTTTACCGCCATCACGGGTTAAGTCTTGCGGGTTTTTATCGCGCGAGCCGCGATCGCCAATCGAAAAGTAAACATACCCTTGGTTATCAAACACAATACGGCTTCCGTAGTGCTGGCCTTTTGTGCTGTTATGCTCACCTTTATATAGTAATTGTGTGCTTAAAAGCTCAGTGCGATCGTCACTAAGCTTGGCGCGCATTAGGGCTGTATTACTGCCACTTTTAGCGCCATGGGTACTTGAGTAAGTTATGTAAAGCCATTGGCTATCGTCTGGTCTTCTATGTAGGGCTAAATCTAGTAAACCGCCTTGCCCGTTAGCATCAATTAGCGGCAAACCCGAGAGCTTAGTTAAGTTAGATGAGTTTTTAGGCAGTAAATAAAGTGCGCCGCTTCGCTCGGTTATAAGTAAATCACCGTTACTTAATGGCTCGATAGCCCAGGGGATAGTTACCCCTTTAGCCACACTGACGGCCTTTACATTGAGCGGTAACACATCAAGGGTTTTGTAATCAACAGCTGCCACCGGCGTTGAAACGAGTACAGCTATAAACGCCGTTGATAATGTTTTAGCAATCGTTTTTGTTGGTAAAAACACAGTTGTTGTCCTGTCCAATAAATAAGCAAGTAATACCTACATTAGCATGCTGCTGCAGATTTTGCTAAATGTAGCGCTTAAATAAAACTATATATATTTCAATCATAAAGAGTTTGCCCGCAGTGCTGTATGGCTGGTTTTAATATTTTAAACAGCTATTTATTACACCTTAATTGAGGCTTTAGTACAGCGCTTTAAATTAGAGGGTTGCGTAAAAATTGCGCTAAAAAACTGAATATTTACTCTAATACTATTGAAATTAATTTTTTTGGGCGTACACTTGTGCGCTGAAGTTTGAGCGTACACATGTAAGTTCAAATTCAATATTTAATATCCAAGAGATTAATAGTGATGATTACTAAAGTATTAGACCAATTTTCGAAGTGGTTTTTACACCATCAAAGCTTTGCAGGCTACATTGAGCCCATTATGCAAATGGTTAAGCCTGCGTGGCGTGCTGGTCTTTATAGAGCAAAAATAGAAGAGCTGACGCAGCACAATGGTGATTTTTTAAGTATTACCTTAAAGCCTACTCAGCACTGGCAAGCACACATTGCTGGCCAACATATTAGTTTAACGGTAGAAATAAACGGGCGTTTATTAACTCGTGTGTTTACGGTTGCCTCAAGCCCTGAGCAATTTAAAAAAACGGGGTTGGTGCGTTTATTAATTAAAACTAATGAGCAAGGGCGTTTTACAAGCCTTTTAAGCAGTGCTTTACGAGTCGGTGAGTGGTGCAATATTTCAGCGCCTAGTGGCGACTTTGTTTATAAAAACACCCAAAACAATGCAACGTTTATAGCGGGCGGATCGGGTATTACACCTATGCTTGCCATGATTAGTGAGCATTTAAAACATACCACACAAAAAGTATCGCTAATTTATTATGCCAAAGCTGCTGCACACCAATGTGTAGACGAGCTAAGCGCATTAGCAAACCAGTTTTCGCATTTTTCGTTTTTACTGCTCACACGCGAGCAATCAGATGAGATTACTCGCCATGTAAATGTATGGGAAAACCCAGATATATACTGCTGTGGGCCTGCAAACTTCATGAAAACGGTGTGTGACTTTGCTAAAAAACACCATTTAAATTACTACCAAGAGGCATTTGGTTTAACGCTGCCAAGCCAAAATGACGACAGCCTGTTTAACGTACAGATTAATAGCAGCGCTCATGTCGTAAATGCTAACAATGCATTGTTAGCACAGTTTGAAGCAAAACAATTACCGGTTAAACGCGGGTGTGGCATTGGTATTTGCCACCAGTGCCAGTGCATTAAAAAGTCAGGCGTGGTGCGTAATTTAAAAACTGGTGAGTTGAGTGATAACGGCGAGCAGTTAATTCAACTGTGTGTAAGTCAACCTGTTAGCGACTTGGAGTTACAGCTATGAAAAACATAAACTTTGATCAGTTAGCCCACGATTTAGATAGCATAAAAATGGATACGCTAGGCAAAGTAGGGCAACAAGATGCAAACTACATTCGCTCGGTTGTTAAAAAGCAGCGGCTATGTGAGTGGAGTGGCCGTATTTTACTTATGCTGGGCTTTATTCAGCCACTTTTATGGGTTGCGGGTGTACTGTTATTAGCGCTGGCAAAAATTTTAGACAACATGGAAATTGGTCACAACGTTATGCACGGCCAATACGATTGGATGAACGACAAGCAGCTTAACTCACAACACTACGAATGGGATATTGCCTGCGATGGGCAAAGTTGGCATCGCGTTCATAACTTTGAACACCACACCTACACTAATATTATTGGTAAAGACCGCGACTTTGGTTATGGGTTATTACGTTTAAGCAATGATTTTAAATGGCGCTTAAAAAATGTGTGGCAGTTTATTACGTATATTAATTTAAGTGTACTGTTTCAGTGGGGGGTGTCGTATCACGAACTGGCAGCGGAGCGTGTGTTTATAGGTAAAAAGAAAGAAAACCGCGAAGGGGGTGTATCGCATTCTACCCTAAAACAGCGCTTTTTTAGTAAAGGTGCGCGCCAATTAATAAAAGATTATGTGATATTTCCTTTATTGGCAGGCCCTTTGTTTTTATGGGTATTAGCAGGCAACTTACTGGCAAATTTAATCCGTAATTTATGGACCTCAACCATAATATTTTGTGGGCACTTTACCGAGGACACCGAAACCTTTAAACAAGAAGACTGCATAAACGAAACGCAAGGGCAGTGGTATTATCGCCAGGTATTGGGCTCATCTAATATTACAGGCCCGCATTGGTTTCATGTTTTAACTGGGCATTTAAGTTGCCAAATTGAGCATCACTTATTTCCTGATATGCCGTCCTCTCGCTATCAAGAAGTGGCCCCGCAAGTGCAAGCCGTTATGCAAAAACACGGCATTGATTATCATACAGGTGGTTTTTTTAAGCAGTATAGCTCGGTATTAAAACGTATTATAAGGTACTCGTTTAAATAAATAATGTGCCTTTAAAAAGCCGATTAATGAAGGTTCATTAATCGGCTTTTTTGTATGTGCTTAGCAATATGGCCAATTTATAAACAGCAGTTGCAAAAATTTCTTTTTGATAATTAAAAAAGCCTCAGTTTTGCTATGGTTAAATGATGCATGAATGTCATACAATGGAGAAAAATAGACCACACAAGAGAGATTAAAATGGCCGCATTCGGTACCGTGTTTATGCCGCAGATGATTCAAGCTCGTTTTTCTGATAACCAATGGAGCGAAAGCTCAATCGTCCCTTCCGATAAACTTGAACTTCATGCGGGCGCGCACGTCCTTCATTATTCAAGCACGTGTTTTGAAGGCTTAAAAGCTTTTCGCCACGAAGATGGCTCTATTTATATTTTTAGAATAGATGCAAACATTGCGCGTATGCAGCAAAGCTCTGCGTTATTAAGCTTACCAAGCTTTGACGGTCAAATGCTAAAAGACATGATTATCGAGATTGTTAAAGAGTATGCTGATGAAACGCCATTACCACCAGGCTCTATGTACATTCGCCCAACTCACATAGGAACAGAGGCTGCCATTGGTAAAGCGGCTGCGCCGTCAATGAGCTCGTTGTTATATACACTTTTATCGCCAGTTGGCGATTACTTTACAGGCGGCGCTACTGCACTGCGTGTATTACTTGAAGAGGATGGCATGCGCTGTGCCCCGCACATGGGCATGGTAAAAAGTGGCGGTAACTACGCCAGTGCACTTGCACCAATTAGCGCAGCGCGCGAAAAATACCAAGCCGATCAAATCTTGTTTTGCCCAGATGGCGACGTACAAGAAACAGGTGCAGCTAACTTTATTCTGATTGATGGTAACGAAATTATTACCAAAGCGCTTGATAGCACGTTTTTACATGGCGTAACCCGTAATAGCATTTTAACCATTGCAAAAGATTTAGGCATGACGGTAAGCGAGCGTAACTTTAGCGTTACCGAGCTTTTAGAGCGTGCTGCAAAGCCAGGTACAGAAGCTGCACTTTCAGGCACTGCTGCGGTGTTAACGCCGGTAGGCACGTTTATTCATAACGATAAAGAATACAAAGTAGGCAGTGGCGAGCCAGGTCCTACAACAGCGCGATTACGCCAAGCATTGAACGATATTCAATGGGGTAAAAGTGAAGACAAACACGGCTGGTTAACTAAAATCTAATTGATTTTAGCAGTTCGCAGTAAAAAGCCACCGACTAGGTGGCTTTTGTGTTTTTGAGTACTTTTTGAAATGTTTAGCGCTTAAAACTTCATTTCTATTTTGCCGTACACGTAACGGCCATTAAATCCGTAGGGCGAAAAGCTCGAATAAGCAAACAAGCGAGAAAAAGTAGAGACTTCTTCTACATTTTCGCGGGTAGGATCTGGGTATACATCAAAAATGTTATTGGCACCTAAACTAAGCGTTAGGTTATCGGTAGCGGCATAGGCTACATCTAAATCAGTGATCCACTTAGGTTTTAATACCTCGTTTAGCTCAGGCGTTGATGAAGGGTCCTGCGTTTCACCATAACGCGTAGTTCTTAGTGTGGTACGCAGCGCATCATGGGTCCATGTAGCACTTAAATTGTATTTATTGCGCGGGGTGCTTACTTCAAAGCGGCGCAGCTCTGTACCTGAGAACAAGTTGTCTTGATCAAACCCAGCACCTTGTAGTTCAGCGGGCGGGTCAATAATATCAGTGACTTCATTTTTGCCGTAGTTATAGCCTAAGTTAAAGGCAATATCGCCATAGCCATCGGTGATTAAGTTGTACGAGGCAACCACATCAACACCACGCGTTTTACTATCTATAGCGTTTAAGAAAAAGCGGCCTTGGTTAGCGCCCGTGCCTGCTAGCAACTCTTCTATTGCTGCGCCCGATAAATTGTTAGATAAAACAATACGGTCATCAATTAGTATTTGATAGTAATCAACCGATAAGCTGAAATTAAAGTCGGTAGACCAAGTAAAGCCAACCCCGTAGTTAGTGGCTTCTTCGGCATCAAGGCCCGGTGATCCAAGCGCTTTGGCTACATCGCTGCTTGGTGCAAAGGTGCCGGTTTCGGTCGGAACGCTATCAACAAATACGGTAGCAACCGAGGTAAAATATTGCTGTTGTAATGAAGGTGCTCTAAATCCTGTTGAGGCTGAAGCGCGTATGGCTAAATCTTCGGTTAACGAATAGCGCGTTGCAATTTTGCCGTTAAGTGTATCGCCAAAATCTGAGTAATCCTCATAACGGGCTGCCACGGCTATGTTCCAATCATCTGTCAGGTAGGTTTCTAAGTCTATGTAAAAGCTTACATTATGGCGGCTGTTGTCACCTTCTGATTCGGGTGTAAAGCCTGGAAATACTTGCGCACCTGCTGCACCAAACGGGCCATCTTCGCCTGTGACTACGCCACCTGGGCCAAATGAGCCTTGTGCGTATGAGGCTTCTTCGCCAGCTTCTATTTGATAGCCTTCTGTGCGGTACTCAGCACCAATGGCAACACTTACCGCGCTTTCTAAAAAGCTGACATCCACTTCGCGGCTTAAATCAACATTTAAAGTAAGTTGATCGTATGTGAGCGTACCTGCATCAAAGCGTGTTTGGCTTGTTGGGCCGTATGAGGTATTTAAACTATTGGTTACGCCAAATTCAAATGCATCTTCACCATACACAGCCGATACATCGTAGTTCCAATCACTTATAAAGCCTTTAACACCTAACGCGAGTGAGTAGTCGTTTATATCTGAGGTGATCACAGGTAAAAAACCGTCGGGGTATATTTCTTCTATATTACGGCTATCGCTTGCGCGTCTATAAAAACCAGCGCCTTCACCTTCACGTTTAGAGTAAGAGCCAAATGAATACAAATCTGCATCGTTAGCTAATTGATACCCTGCATTATAAAAAACCGATAGGTCTTCTACATTCCCATTACCAAAGTTATGGTTATAGCGGTTAACTGTAAACTCGCGAGGGTCGAGTGAGCCATCTTCTAATCGGTCGTAGTTTTCGCGTTGATCGTAATCGGCACGGTTAGTTGAGTGGCGGTCGCGGTATTCAGTCGAAATGTTTAAAAAGCCATTATCACCAAGCTCTAAACCAATATTACCTTGCAAAGTGAGCGTTTGCCCATCGGTTAAAGAGCGATCGCCGCCTTCGGTAAATGCTAGGTTGCCATCGCTACCCTCAGATACCGATTCAAGCTGAGGCACACCATCCATCTCGGTGACATTTGCCCCATAAATAGCAGCAAGGGAGCCGCCGCTGCTTGCGCTTTTAAGTACAATGTTAATCACACCCGCTATAGCATCAGAGCCGTATTGCGCCGCAGCGCCATCGCGTAAAACTTCAATGCGTTCAATTGCATTAGCTGGTATTGCATTTAAATCTACAGAAGATGAGCCACGGCCCGTTGAACCATTTAAATTAAGCAGTGCACTGCTATGACGACGCTTTCCATTAACCAGCACTAAGGTATGATCGGGTGCTAAACCACGTAGTTGTGCAGGGCGTACATGATCACTGCCATCGGTAAGCGATGCCTGTGGAAAGTTAAAACTTGGTAATAAATTGCTCAGTAGCGCGTTTGTTTCCGTAAGGCCTGAACTGGTAAGCGCCTCAGCGCCAATAATATCAATAGGTACGGCGCTGTCTTCAACTGTGCGCCCTAAACGGCGTGAGCCAATAACGCTAATTTGCTCTATATCTTCTTGTACTTGAGGTGTTTGCTGTGCCGCGTGTGCAGTAAACGCACCAAATAGCGAAAGCGTTGCACCCACAGCCACTGCTGTACTCACTTTTAAGTTATTTAACCTAAACGGTAGGCTTTTATTCATGTTGTTAATCCTCATCTGATCACCCATTGATTTAAAATTTTTGTTTTTATAGCTGCTACTTTTTAATGGAGCTGCTTTGAGAACATAAACCGCATTAACAAAATGAGTCAATTGAATAACATTCAATTAAAATTAAAGGGTATATAGTTACAAGGTTTAATTAATAAAACTAAATGAGGTAAAAGCTATAAATAGGCTAGGGTTTGTAAGTAACTGATGGGGCTTAAAATAATTTGCAACCATGAGATTTACTTTTAGTTAACAGGTAAGAGCAGTCTGTATGTCTTTAATAATGGCTGTTACTCAGTGATTTTTTAAATTAAGTGTATAACCCACTTTTTATATGTTAAATAAATTAACATATAAAAAGCAGGTTATTTAAGCTGAAATTTGTATAGCGTTTAAAAAGGTTATGAGTGATTTTTATAATAAAATAATATAAAAATTAAAATTTTATTTTACCGATAAGTATATCTTTAAACATGACCCAATCTCCCCATAAGCTATAAAGGGGGTGCTTAAAAGTGGCGGGGCGGTTTTTTTCAAAAAAGAAATGCCCAATCCAAGCAAATCCGTAGCCAATAATCGGTAATAACCACAGCAAGCTATATTGCTGCTTGATTAATGCAATAAAGATGACAGCAAGTACCAGCGTGCTGCCAATAAAGTGAAGCCTTCTGCAGGTTACATTGCGGTGCTCTTTTAAGTAATACGGGTAAAACGCTTTAAAGGAGTTAAAAGTGTGTGGTGTGTTCATAGTCAATGCTCTTCTTTTTATAGTTTATTAAATATACAAGGACCTGCTAGACTTTGCAGGAAAAATTTTTGCAAACAAGAGGTTATTTAACTGCGGCGCAAGGTTTGTAACCGAGTGGACTCGATAACGCCTCCTGCGCACGCCTATTTATTTGCAATAACCCCTTACACAGGCTCTTCCTTTAACCAAACGCTTAACAAGATGTGCTCGTGGCTTTTATTGTACTGGTGAGAATAAACGCTGATAGGTTTTATAGGCGTACTCATCGCTCATGCCGCTTAGGTAGTCGCATATTATGCGCATCCCTTGGTTTTGTTTTTCAGCGTCTAGATAAAGCGCTTGCGTTGTTTCGGGTAATAAACGCAGAGGGTCACTGGCAAAAGCGGTAAATAATTCAATCAGTAAGTTTTGACCTTTAAACTCTATTTGCTGCATTTCTGGGTCGCGTATTAAGCGATTAAATACAAAATGCTTAAGTATTTGTAAAACGCGCTCGTACTGTGGGTCTAGCTTTGCAGTGTACTTTAAAATAGGGCACTCAAAATCACCATGCTGAACATCTAAATGAATATGAATAATAAACATATTTACCAGCTCGCCTATGGCATCTTTACGCTCAAAATCGTTTTTTGAAAATAAGCGTTGGGTAAGCGAGTCTAATTTAGTGTTTAACCAATCGTCATTAAGCGCGTTTAAGTGGGGTAATGCGTGTGTTTGCCAATCATCTAGTGTGAGCACTTTAGTGGCTATGGCATCTTCTAAGTCGTGCACTGCATATGCTATATCATCGGCATGTTCCATTATAGCGCTATCTAACGATTTATAACGGGTTTTTGCACGATACTGATCTATTGGTGTATGGCTAGTTAATAGGGCTTTGTCGTTGTCGCTTAAAGGGGCAATGATCCATTCAAATATTTGTGCATCGTCTTTGTATAAGCCTTTAGCGGGGCGCCAATCATCTGCTTTTATAAATGAGCGTGTGCTATTTACCTTCGGAATGGTGTGCCATAAATCGTCTATAAATGCAGGGTATTTAATAAAGCCTAGCAACGTGCGGCGCGTTAGGTTCATGCCGTGGCCGTTAGAGTAAGGCTCAAGTTTAGCGACTATACGTAATGTTTGTGCGTTGCCTTCAAATCCACCGTGCTCACGCATCATATAATTTAAGGCAATTTCGCCGCCATGGCCAAACGGGGGATGACCTATATCGTGGGCTAAACATAAGGTTTCTAATAAACCGGTAGAGGGGAAGTGTTCAAAATCGCTGTGCTGTGCTTTTAAATGCCGCAATATGCCTGTACCAATTTGCGATACCTCCAAAGAATGCGTTAAGCGTGTGCGATAAAAGTCGTTTAAGCCTATCCCCATAATTTGGGTTTTTGCTTGTAAGCGCCTAAAAGCTGCGGCATGAATTATACGAGAGCGGTCTACCTGCCAGGGGGAGCGATTATCGTTAGGGCGATTTTTATACTGTTCTATTATTCGGCTTTGCCATTGCTTATCCATACTGCTTACTCACAAAACGTTGTTATACACGGTATAAGCTCAGTATACCCATGCCCTAATAAATTGCGAATGAACAAGTACATAACCTTAGCTGGTGGATAGTATATTTATCGCAAGCAGCCACTTTAGCATTTTTTAGCAAAGCGTGGCCCTTAAAGGGTTACACACAGGGTGTTACTCGCGTTTATATAGTGGCTTAGGTATAATGGGGTTTCGTATGTGTGTGTATTACCCATGCATAATTGTTGTTTGAAAGAGAGACTACATGCTAAAAACCATTTTAAAGCTGTTACTAAGCGTATTTTTTTTATGGGCGCTTGCATATCCGTTTATGCAAAGTAATGAGCACGAGGTTGAAGAACAAACCACAGGTGAACAACCTAAAACAGTAAAGAAAAAAGAAAAACCCCTGCACAATGTTACCTTACCTAAATTTTCTGAATTTGCTGATGTAAAAGAGAAAAAACAGGCTTTTTTTGATTTTATTCGCCCACATGTTGAGGCTGAAAATAAAAAAATATTACAGCAACGCGCTAAGTTAGAAATTGCGCGTATGATGCTTGAATACAACGAACCGCTCGAGAAAAAACAACAGCGCGACATCGTTAATATTTTAAAAGCCTATGGCTTACCTGAAACAGTAAACACCCTAATTTTAAGCCAAGCGCTGCGCCGTGTTGATATTATTCCTAAAGAGCTTGCGCTAATGCAAGCGGCGAATGAGTCGGCGTGGGGTACATCGCGCTTTGCACGCATAGGGCTTAACTTTTTTGGCCAATGGTGCTATTCAAAAGGCTGCGGTATGGTGCCAAGACGCCGCAATAGTGGAGCGGCGCACGAAGTTGCTGCATTCAAGTCGGTACGCGCAGCAGTAAGCTCGTATTTTAGAAATATTAACACGCATAATGCCTACAAAGATTTACGCCTGATACGCGAAGATTTACGACAACAGCAAAAGCCCATTGCGGCAACGGCACTAACGCATGGTTTAATGTCGTACTCAGAGCGCGGCGAGGCCTACATAGAAGAGCTAAACACCATGATTAACCAAAACAGAGCTTACTTTGATGAATAAAAAACGACTCATAAATATTAACGCCATACTCATTTTATTAAGTTTGGCGGCAAGTACCGTCAATGCCAAAGAGTTTGTTATGTCGTACGATGGCTTTTACGATAGATTAAAAGTGGTTAACAAGGGCGATTTTCAGTATGCACGGGTTAACTTTTACATTAGCGATATTGCCACAAACGAGGCATGTGCTATTAAAAGCGGTACAATTTTAACTGAAAATAACGAATACCCGCTCAACTTTACCGATAAAGCACAGTTACTTTTACCGTTTGATAAGCAGCTCGATACGGATAAAGCCGTTATTGTTGTAGAGCCACAAAATCCTGATCACGATTGTCAGTTAAAATTGCAAATTGAGGCCAGCGAGTTCGAAGGGCTTAGCTTAACTAAAGATTCGTTGTACACAATTAATAACGAGTTAGATGAACTTTTAACAGATTTATCGGGCTTTTTTGTTAGTAAGCTTATGTGGTTTTTATTGCCTGAGCAAAAAGGCGTTGCTGTAACATTTAAAGAGCCTGTGACCTTTAATAACCCACATATACAGTGCGAAAAATCAATCTGCTACTTTGCAGTACAGGATAACTGGGAAGATGACGTAAATCTGCTTGGTGATATAGAAAAAGTAGTTAAAGTAACCCCTTGGATAGCAAAATAAGTTACTAGGGGTTAATAAAAACGGCGCTTAATATAGCGCCGTTTTTTTATGCGTTATTTTGGCAATGTTTGGGTTGAATCACGTTTTATAAGGGTGGGTTCAAACACGCGGTTTATGTGTAAGTTTTTATACTGATACACATCTTGTAGCACCATTTTTGCAGCCATTTCACCCATTTCTTCTACTGGGTTATCTATGGTGGTAAGTGTAGGGTAAAGATAATTGGCAAATATAACGTTATCAAAGCCAATAACCGACAAATCGTTAGGTAAATTAAAGCCATGCTCACGGGCGTATTTCATAGCACCTGATGCCATTTCATCGTTGGCACACACTAAAGCACTAAACGGAATACGCGTGTTGAGTAGTTTTTCAAGGCCTTTGCTGCCGCCAATTTCGTTAAAATCACCTTCGTAAAACAGCACCTCATTAAAGGGAATGTTTTTTTCGTGCAGCGCTTTTTTATGGCCTTTTAAACGGTTTCTGGCATCGGCTTTAACTTGCGGCCCCGCGATATAAGCTATATTTGTGTGGCCTTGCTCAACAATAGATTTACTGGCTAAGTAGCCGCCGAGTTCGTTATCTAGGCTAATGCAGTTACTTTCAAGTGAATGTACGTATCGGTTAATAAGGTAAATAGGGGTTTTACCTTTACTTAGCTCAATTAAGTAGTCATCACTGACTGACTCTACATGTAAAATTAGCGCATCGCATTTGCGGCTAATTAAAAATTCAATGCCGTCTTTTTCTTTATCGTCTTCACTGTGACCGGTGGTAATAATAACGTGCTTACCCGCAGCGCGTAGGGCTGACTCGATGCCCGCCATCATTTGAGCAAAGAAAGGACCATGAAGCTCTGATACCAAAATACCCACGCTGTTGGTTCTGTTTGAGGCAAGCGATTGCGCAATAGAATTGGGCTTATAGCCCAGCTGCTGCATTGCATCGAGTACTTTTTTAGTGGTTTTTTCACTTACGCGGGTGTTTTTATTCATTACCCGTGACACTGTAGCTAACGATACGCCAGCAAGCTCCGACACTTCATAAATTGTGGCCATGTTATTGTTAACTCACTTATATCCTTTATTTTGGCGGGCAAATAATACCGTACCCACCAAATGTTAACTAGCACTAGTTTTTAGCGATGCCTGTATAGAGGCTAACTGCGCGTTATTGAGCGTGTATTTACGCATAATAAAAGCAACAAACAAAGAGCCAAACGCCGGTATAATAGTAAACGATAATAAAATACCCTGTTGCGTATCAAGGCTCTGCATTGTTTGCGCTTGGTAATTATAAAAAGACAGCAGCCAGCCTGCAATTGCACCGCCTAACGCCACACCCATTTTTATAAAAAATATAACGCCCGAATACACAAGGCCAGTAATTCTTACCCCAGTTTTGTGGTGCCCGTAGTCTATGGTGTCGGCCATTTTTGCCCACAGTAGCGGGGTGGCCATATCTAAAAAAAACTTCCACAGAATAAAGGCGGCAAATGCCAAGGTAATGTTATCAGGGGAGATAAAATAGCTCGCAATACATATGCCCGCAGCGATTAACTGCAAACTAATATAGGCTTTTATTTTACAAAATCGCTTAGCCAACGGCTGAGCACACGCACACCCAACCATACTGGCAACCACTCCTAGGGTCATGAAGGAGGTAATTAAATCTTCTTGCCCTAAATAGTATTTAACGTAATAAACACCTAAGGTTAAACGTAATACTTGTCCAGTGAGTAAAAATAGCGCGGCCGCGCACAGGACTCGCCATTGATCGTTTTTAATTAAGGTTTTTAGACTTTTAAACAACGACAGATTTTGCTCAGGCGGTTGCTCTACGCGCTCTTTTGTACCAAAAAAACACAGTAAAAATAACACTAAGCCAAGCAAACTCATTGCCGTCATGGTGTATTGGTAACCTTTGGCATTATCGCCTTGGCCAAAGTATTCAACCATTGGCATTGTACAGCCCGCAACAATAACGCCGCCTAACATACCAAACACAAAACGATACGATTGCACGCTAACACGCTCTTTTACATCGTTAGTGAGCACGCCACCTAATGCGCAATAAGGAATATTTATGGCGGTATACGCCACCATAAGCAAGGTGTAGGTAGTAAAGGCGTAAATAATTTTATCAGTGCCTTCAAGCTCTGGCGTGGTAAAAGCTAAAATACTAATAAGCGCAAAGGGCAGGGCAAGCCACAATAAATAGGGCCTAAAATGGCCAAAGCGCGACTGGGTTTTATCGGCTAAGTTGCCCATAACTGGGTCGGTGATGGCATCAAACAACCTAACCACTAAAAACATGGTGCCTACCACCGCAGGAGAAAGCCCTACTACATCTGTGTAGTAAAGCATTAAAAACATCATAACTGTTTGAAAAATAATATTACTTGCCGTATCGCCAAGGCCATAGGCTATTTTTTCTTTTACACTTATCATGATGTTAGGTTCTCGCTTTTTGATTTTTATTTATGCGATTAATCGAATAGCTTTTATTGGCTATTTACGGCTTTGTATCAAGCTTTTATAAGCTTGGCCACTGGCTTTTATAGTACGTTGCTGAGTTTTATAATCAACGTAAACAATACCAAAGCGTTTTAAGTAGCCCTCAGCCCATTCAAAATTATCCATTAAGCTCCACGCAAAGTAACCAATAATATTAACCCCTTGCGCTGTGGCATCGTGCACGGCATTTAAGTGGCTATGATAATAGTTTAGGCGATCTACATCGTTTACCTCGCCATTTTTAATGGTGTCGGGCATAGCTGCGCCGTTCTCGGTAATATAAATAGGCGGTAAGGTGTAAGTGTTGTTAAGCGTTACAAGTAAGTCGGTGAACGACTGCGGGTAAATTTCCCAGCCCATGTCGGTTAAAGGCCCTTGTGGATCAAGTGGCTCGTATATATCGCTAGGATGCGCTTTGTATACTTGGCGCGTATAAAAATTAATGCCTAAGTAATCAATAGATTGTGAAATTATGTCCATATCGCCTGGGTGGATTTCAGGCTGCTGATTGCTAGGAAGCTGTTTTATAATTTCTGGGTATTGGCCATCCATTATTGGTTTCATATACCATTGATTTAAATAATCATCGGCGTAGCGAGCTGCGTTTATATCCTCTGCTGACTGCGTTAATGGGTAGCAAGGTGTAAAATTAAGCACAATACCATTTTGAGTATTAGGCGAGGTTTGCTTTAACACATCCATTGCCAAACCATGAGCAAGCAATAAATGGTGCGCCGCTTTTTTACCGTACTCTTTGCCCACTAAACCTGGGGCATGTATGCCTACTTCGTAGCCTAAAAAGGCACTGCAAAATGGCTCATTTAGGGTCGCGTACGAAAATACCCGCTCGCCAAATGCTTGGCTAATATGCTTTACATAGCGAGCAAATTCATAAGCTGTGTCGCGATTTAACCAGCCGCCTTTGTCTTCTAAATGTTGAGGTAAATCCCAGTGATATAGCGTTACAAACGCTTTAATGTTGCGCTTATTAAGCTCATCAAGAATATTAGTATAAAACTTTACGCCCTCAGGGTTTAGCTCGCCCGATAAGGTAATAACTCGCGGCCAAGAGATAGAAAGTCGATACGCATCTACGCCAAGCGAGTCTATTAATTCAATGTCGTTTTGCCACTGGTTGTAATGATCGCAGGCAACATGCCCATTTGAGCTGTCGGCTATTTTGTTGGGTGTATCGCAAAAGGTATCCCATATACAGGGCAGGCGATGCTCATACCCGCCTTCAATTTGAAATGATGCCGTAGCCACACCATAAACAAAGTTTTTTGTTAATAGAGGTGAATGAGATGGTAACGATAATTTTGTCATTAGTAACAAACCTTTTTAAACCTTAAATGCATAAATAGCCACTGTATTTACTGCGATGAAGCGTAAGGGCGCGTTTATAAAAAAATAAAACTTGTTGAAATATGTTACATGTTCGTATTTAATTACACGTGAAAGCGCTTACATTTTTAGATTAGTGTTAATTGATACGAAGGTCAACTCTTTAATGTTGCTGGGTTACACGGCAATTTTTAATAACGACTTTTGCATTAATTTATAATTATAAATTGCGGAGAGCCCATGGCCAGTTCAGCACCACTGACGACACACACACAGTCGCAAAACTACCAAGATAAAAACTATGGTTTTGCATTAACATCTTTAACTACTTTATTTTTTATGTGGGGATTCATTACCTGCTTAAACGATATTTTAATCCCGCATTTAAAAGCGGTGTTTAACCTAACTTATGTTCAGGCAATGCTGGTTCAGTTTTGTTTTTTTGGGGCTTATTTTTTAATGTCACTGCCAAGTGGCTACATAGTTAAAAAATTAGGGTATAAAAAAGGCATTGTAGTGGGGTTACTTATAGCGGCATGTGGTTGTGTGCTTTTTTACCCAGCCGCGGCACTACATAATTACCCGGTATTTTTGTTTGCTTTATTTGTTCTGGCAAGCGGTATTACCTTGTTGCAGGTTTCTGCAAACCCTTATGTAAGTTTATTGGGCGCCCCTAAAACAGCGTCTTCTCGCCTTACCTTAACGCAAGCATTTAATGCGCTAGGCACGACGGTTGCCCCTACATTTGGTGCATTTTTGATTCTTGACTCTGCATCTGAAGCATTTTTAACGCCGGCACAAAATGCAGAATCGGTTCAACTTCCTTATTTACTATTAGCAGGCATGCTTATTTTACTAGCCGGTATTTTTGCATGGCTTAAATTACCAGACATAATGAATGAGCAAAAAGAAGCCGCTGAAAAGTCAGAGACAATTGAAGGTAGTGCATGGCAATACCGCCACCTAACCCTCGGTGCTGTGGGTATATTTATGTATGTAGGTGCAGAGGTTGCGATTGGCAGTTTTTTAGTTAGCTTTTTAGCACAAGAAAATATTGCTGGATTAAAAGAGCATGTTGCCGCTCACTACATCACATATTATTTTGGTGGAGCTATGGTGGGGCGTTTTATTGGTGCAGCGGTAATGCAAAAATTACCCGCTGGTAAAGTACTTGGCTTTAACGCAAGTATGGCTATTATTTTGGTGGTTATTGCCATGAGCACGTCGGGTCAATTAGCAATGTGGTCAATACTACTGGTTGGTTTATTCAATTCTATTATGTTCCCAACTATTTTTAGTTTAGCGTTAAATGGCCTTGGTAAGCATACCGCGCAGGGCTCTGGTATTTTGTGCTTGGCGATTGTAGGGGGTGCAATAGTGCCTCTTTTACAAGGTGCACTTGCTGATAGTGTGGGTGTTCAACTTTCGTATGTTTTACCTATTTTTTGTTACTTATTTATCGCGTTTTATGGTTTAAGCGGAAGCAAACCAGTTCAAGCTCAGGAGACTCTATAATGAAAACCCTTTTTTCACTTAATAAAATAGCACGTGCCTCATTAATTGCATCACTAGGCATTTTAGCGGCTTGTTCAAATGACGGGACCACCACTCCTGAAGCTAATAATGCGCTGTCTAAAACAGAGAAAATTTGGCCAAAACTTAATATTGCCGTAAAACAAGACCCAAAAATTGAAGCTAAAATAGCCGATTATTTAAAAACGATGACACTTGAGCAAAAAGTAGCTCAAATGATTCAACCAGAAATTCGTGATATTACCGTTGAAGATATGCGCAAATATGGCTTTGGCTCATACCTAAACGGGGGCGGTGCCTTTCCTAATGGTGATAAACACGCAACACCAATGGACTGGGTAAAATTGGCTGAAGATTTTTATCAGGCGTCGGTAGATGATTCTATCGATGGCAGTAAAATACCCACAATGTGGGGCACCGATGCGGTGCATGGTCACAATAATGTAATTGGCGCGACCTTATTTCCGCATAATATTGGTTTAGGTGCGGCAAACAACCCTGCATTGATTGAGCAAATAGCAGCTATCACTGCGGTTGAAGTAATGGCAACGGGTATTGATTGGGTATTTGCACCTACAGTGGCTGTTGTGCGCGATGATCGCTGGGGCAGAACCTATGAAGGTTATTCAGAAGATCCTCAAATAGTACGTGATTATTCAGCCGCAATTGTAAATGGTTTACAGGGCAAGGCCGATGGCGACTTTTTAAGTGATAAACGTGTTATTAGTACCGTTAAGCACTTTTTAGGTGATGGCGGCACAGTCGATGGCGATGACCAAGGTAATAATATCGACAGTGAGCAAGATTTGTTTGATATACATGCCCAAGGTTATGTAGGCGGCTTATCGGCGGGAAGTCAGTCGGTTATGGCATCGTTTAATAGCTGGCATGGAGTTAAAAACCACGGCAACAAATACCTGTTAACCGATGTGCTTAAAACCCGCATGGGCTTTGATGGTTTTGTGGTAGGGGATTGGAACGGCCACGGTCAAATTGAAGGCTGTACAAACGAAAGCTGTGCACAGGCTGTTAACGCGGGGCTTGATATTTTTATGGTGCCAACGGGCGCTTGGAAGCCGCTGTACGAAAACACCATAGCGCAAGTCAAAGCTGGCGAAATCAGCATGTCGCGCATTGATGATGCAGTAAGTAGAATTTTACGCGTTAAATTGCGTGCCGGTTTATTTGATAAACCAAGCCCAGCTAAGCGTCAGTTTTCGGGTAAAACTGAGCTAATTGGTGCGCAGCAGCACCGCGAAGTTGCGCGTCAGGCAGTTCGTGAATCACTTGTTTTACTTAAAAACAAAAACAATATTTTGCCTCTTGATGCAAACCAAGCTGTACTAATTGCCGGCGATGGAGCCGATAACATAGGTAAGCAGTCGGGTGGTTGGAGTATTACTTGGCAAGGGACGAATAACAAAAATGCTGATTTTCCTGGTGCCACGTCTATTTACGCAGGTCTTGAAAAACAAATTACTGAGGCGGGTGGTCGTGCCATTTTAAGTGTGGATGGCTCATATGATGAGCTCCCAGATGTAGCGGTTGTGGTATTTGGTGAAGAGCCTTATGCAGAAGGCCATGGCGATAGAGATAACCTTGAATTTGAGCGTGGTAATAAAAAATCGCTCGCGTTATTAAAGTCGTTAAAAGAGCAGGGTATTACGGTTGTATCGGTATTTATTTCCGGTCGCCCAATGTGGGTTAACAGTGAATTAAATGCCTCAGATGCATTTGTTGCAGCATGGCTGCCAGGTACAGAGGGTGGCGGTGTTGCCGATGTTATTTTAAAAGGTAAAGATGGCAGTATTCAACATGACTTTAGCGGCAAGCTTTCGTTTTCATGGCCTAAAACAGCAGTACAAGCAACGGTTAATAAAGGCGATGACGATTACAGCCCATTATTACCGTACGGCTTTGGTTTAACTTATGGCGATAAAAATGTATTGGCTGATAATTTAGACGAAGACTCTAAATTAGATAGCTCAGCACTCACTAGTATGGATATTTTAGTTGGCGCACCGGTTGCTCCGTGGCGTTTATTACTTAAATCTGGCGATGAGCTATTAGATGTATCAAGCAGTACTCATCAACTAGGTGCACTTAAATACCGTACTGAGGATAAAACAGTTCAAGAAGACGCGCGCCAATTTAATTTTAGTGGCGAGCAAAAGGCAAGTGCTGAAATAGTCACAAGCTTTGCAGAAGATACCATTACGTATTTAGAGGCTAATGGCGTTATTAGTTTTGATATTAAACTCAATGAGCCACTAACCGATGACGTAAACCTTGCTATGACTTGTTCAGGTGAGTGTGGTGGTGCGATTGCCTTGAGTAAAGTGGTTGATCAATCAATCAAAAATAAATGGCAGTCGGTGTCGGTAGACTTACGTTGTTTTGCTAACCAAGGCGTAGACTTTTCAAGCCTTACAAGCCCGTTTAGTTTACATGCAAGCAGTAAAACCTCAGTGTCGGTAGCAAACATTCAGTTTGTGCCTAATAAGGCAGACTCTGCTGGGCTTAAATGTCAGTAATCATTTTGTTTTAGTGTGTATGTCAAAGCCCTTCAATTGAAGGGCTTTTTTTATGTGCAAACCGGTTTGTTATTTATAAAAGGGTTTTGTGCAGATTCATATATAACTTTGTCGCGTCCTGTGGTTTTAGCAATATACAAGCGCTTATCTGCCGCACTAAGTAGCGATTTAAAAGAGCTTGTTTGAGTATCGCTGCATGCCACTCCAGCGCTTATTCTTAAATAAATGGTGTTGCCGTAATAGCTAAAGGGCTTGTTTTTAATGTTTTTTCTGAGGGTGTTTGCCGCGCACTGTGCCTCATTTAAAGTGCAGTGGTTAAGTAAAATTGCAAACTCTTCGCCGCCAACACGCGAGGTCACCGCGCTGTTAGAAAAAAGCGCGGCAATATGTTGCGAAACCCATTTAATTGCCTCATCACCTGCATCGTGTCCATATTCATCGTTAACGCGCTTAAAAAAGTCTATATCGACCATAATAATGCTAAGGGGATGCTCGGCATTATTTTTATTAAATAACGTATTGGCCACTGCATTTAAACCGCGTTTATTTAATAGCTGGGTTAATGGGTCACGATTAGCAAGGGAGTTGAGCGTATGCTCTGTATTGGCAAACACTAAAAAAGGCAGCAATAGGGCGGCGCTAGTGGCAAGTATTAAGTGTACAGCCAAAGTAAATTGCAAAACAGAGGCAAAATTAAAGTTGAGCGCAGTAAAAAATGGCAACAGTAATAAAACTCCCTGTATTAGCATAACGAGTGCGTGCTGTAATAGGCAAAGCAATAGCATACGTTGTTGTAATTTTGCTATAAAGCGGGTGCTTAAAACAATATACGAAGCATACAAAAATAACCCTGCCACAGTTAAACTAACCAATACTTGCTCTACAGCGGTGTTGTAAACTACGAGCAAAAAAACCGCAGCCACGAATAGTAAATAGCTAACTTGCTTGCATATGCTTTTATTTAAAGGGCTGAGTGCTTTTAATCCCATAATTAAAAAAAGTGGGCAAGCAATAATAAATAGACTGGCAAAGTAATGGGTAATAAACGGCCATGCAATGATCATGCGTAAGCTTGCGCATAGTATGGCGAATGTAAAGGTGGTACAAGCTAGGCCAAAATATAAAAAACTAGTTTGTTTTTTATATTGATAAATAGAGATAAAATACAGCCCAATTATAAGGTTTAAAATAAAAGAAAGGCTTATAACGGTTGGTAAGTGCAGCATAGAAAGGTTCTTTTATTATAAAACGACTATTTTAATGGAGACTAGATACTAAAGCTTATATTAATTACAGTAACCTAGCTTAAAGTAGTATTTTTATAACCTTTATTAGGTGTATCTATGCTGAATACACCTACTTTATTAAACTTCTTAGAGCCGAATCTATATCCGTAAAATGAAAACGGTAATTATGCGCTAACGCTTTTTTGGGTATTACATATTGCCCAGTAGTGAGCAAATCAGACATTTCACCCATTAACACTTTTAACACAGGGCTTGGCATGGTTAGGGCCGCAGGGCGTGACAATGCTTTACCTAAACTTTTGCTAAATACTTTATTGCTAACAGGGGTGGGTGCAGTGGCGTTAATTGGCCCGCAGAGCGACGTGTGTTTTATAATAAATAAAATCAGTTGAATCATGTCATCAATATGAATCCACGACATACCTTGCTCCCCATCACCAATGGGGCCACCTGCAAAAAATTTAAACGCAGGAAGCATTTTACTTAAAGCGCCGCCGTTTTTGCTAAGTACAATTCCCGTGCGTAATAAGCACACCCGTGTTTTATCACTTTGCGCTTTTAGTGCCGCGTGCTCCCACTCTTTACATAGCTGATGGCTAAATTCATCATTTACATCGTCGGTGTCCTCATCTACGGGGGTATCGCCTTGGCGGCCATAATAGCCAATGGCACTACCAGATATAAATGTAGTAGGGGGCGTGCTGCAATTTAAAATAGCATCGCTGATTTGCATGGTAAGGTTTATTCTGCTGTTTTTAATTGTTTGTTTTTGTGCCTGCGTCCAGCGCTTGTTGACGATAGGTTCGCCGGCTAAATTAATTACAGTATCAACATGGTTAAAATTAACCTCATCAACGGTGCTTACTACATCAATATTATGACCAAGCAATACATGGGCTTTGGTTTTATTTCGGCTCAGTACGGTTACTTTATGATGATGTAGCAAAAAAGGCGTTAAGTGTTTACCTATTAGGCCTGTAGCGCCTGTAAAAAAAATATGCATAAAAATCTTACCAATTTTAAGTGTACGATTTGTTTAAAATGTATACTATTTAAACTATCTAAATGCAAATTATTACGTTAACTAAAAAACAACGATCACTTTGTAAATATTTCATTTAATTAGTTTTTGCCTTACACTAAAGCGAATTTCATAAGAAAAGGATTGGCGCGTTGGCAAGTTTAACTGGCGTAAATAAAAGCTTAATAATATTTGCAGCCCTAGTGGTTGTATTAGCCGGTATTAAGGCCGCAAGTGTTATTATTATTCCCTTTATTTTGGCGGCGTTTATTGCCATTGTATGCAACCCGCTGATCACATTTTTTGGTCGCTATCGGATCCCTAAAGGGGTTTCTGTTGTTATTGTGGTGCTTATCATTGTGGGCTTAGGTGTAAGCTTAGGCGGCCTTGTAGGACAATCAGTTAACGACTTTTCTCAGCAACTTCCTGAATATAAAGCCCAGTTACAAGAAGAGTTCGTGTGGCTGGTCGATCTTGCATCGCAATACAATATCTTAATCGATAGAGATCAAATTCTCTCTATGTTTGACCCAGGTAAAATGGTCGATGTAGCCACGAATATGCTTACCGGCTTAGGTGGCGTAATGGCAAACATGTTTTTAATAATTTTAACTGTGGTGTTTATGCTTTTTGAAGGGCCTGCATTAAGCAAAAAAATTCATATGGCACTTGCCGACCCAGACAGAAAAATGGAGCAAATTGACCGCTTTTTGGTTTCTATTAATTCGTATTTGGCAATTAAAACATTAGTGAGTTTAGCCACCGGTATTATTGCAGCATTTTATTTATGGATTTTAGATGTTGACTACTTTGTGCTGTGGGGCGTGTTGGCCTTTATGTTTAATTATATTCCTAATATAGGTTCTATTATTGCCGCAGTACCAGCTTTATTGTTAGCACTGATCACACAAGGACCATTAACAGCCGGGCTTGTAGGTGCAGGGTATTTAATTATTAATACGGTAATGGGTAACATTGTAGAGCCTAAATTTATGGGTAAAGGGCTTGGGCTTTCTACCTTGGTGGTGTTTTTGTCGTTAATATTTTGGGGTTGGTTATTAGGCACTGTAGGCATGTTGCTATCGGTACCGCTTACCATGATTGTTAAAATAGCCCTAGAGGCAAGTGATGAAGGGCGTTGGGTTGCCACGCTACTTGGTACTGGTGAGTCGATAGACGATAAATAATATCAATTGGTTTTCATAGCTTTAAATTGCGTATTTGATTAAATAATTGATACAAAAAAAGCGATTAATACACAGTATTAATCGCTTTTTTTATGGGTGTTAATCCCCGTTTAAAGTGGCTTTTTAAGCACTTGAGTAAACTGTTCAATAAGTGCAAGTTCACATAATTTGTAATCAATAGCAGCTTGGCTGGCATTTGGCAGTTTTAATATATAGCGCCATTGGCAGCTTGCTTCAATATACTTTTGGTGGTTGTCGACGCTGCGCTTAAACAACATGAGTATTTGCGTATTTCCGCTTTGCTCTTCTAATTTAGTGAGTTCATATTTACGTTTTTGAACCCAAGTACCCTGATTGTATTTAGCCTGATTTATTTGGGTGTCTAAACACTGCGTATAGCGTTTAGTTTGGCTTGGCGTTGCGTTTTGCTCAAGCGTACACTGTGCTTGCGCACTGGCACTGGCACTGGCATTAGCACTTAGGGCTAATAGGCTCGCAAGTGTGATTAAAAGGCTATTTTTTATCATTGTAATTAAACTCTAAAATAAATTGTGCGCCGCCCAAGGTGTCCGACTTATTAATCGTTAAGTGTCCGTTATAAGATTTAACCAAGTCAGAGACTATCGCCATGCCAACACCGTGGCCGCTTTCGTAAGTATCAAGGCGGGTACCACGGGTTAATAAAGACTCGCGTTTATCCTCGGGTACACCGGGCCCATCGTCACTAATGCCTATGCACAGTGTTTTACTTTGAATGACTTGTATTTCTACTTGCGAGCGACACGCTTTACAGGCGTTATCAATTAAATTACCCAGTAACTCCATTAAATCTGTTTGGTCACCTAAAAAGTAATCTTTATCGGTCACGGTACAATTAAATATAATGTCTTTATCGCGGTATACCTTGGCCATTGCACTTAAAATAGAATCAACCACAGGTTTAACTGGAGTTTGCTTTTTCCATGTGTCTGATGCGCCAGTAGCTGCACGCTTTAACTGATGCTCGATCATCACATTTATTCTATCAAGTTGCTCTTGGGCATCGGCATCATTAGCAAGCGGGCTTGATTTTAATACCGCAAGGGGGGTTTTTAATGCATGTGCTAGGTCACTTAAAGAGGCTCTGTAGCGCTCTTTTTGACGTTGCTGCGACTCTAGTAATAAGTTTAGGTCTGATTTAATTGTTTGCAGCTCTACAGGGTATAAGCCTTTAATTTCTTGAATATCGCCCGACTCAATGGCTTTTATTTCTTTATCAAGACGTTGTAACGGCCGGCCGCTCCAAATAAATCCAATTGCCATTAAACCGGCAATCGCAATACCCATTATAAACATCCAATCGACTAAGGTTTGTTTAAAGCCATCCATTAACCTTAGCAATGCATCGTTTCGTTTGAGTAATATAAAACGTGCCTGCTCAGATTGGTCAATATTATTTAAAATGACCGTTAGGCTTAATTGCCAGTAAACCGCATTGTTGTATACCACACGTCTAAAGTCGGCCGCACCTGCTTTAGGCTCTATGTACTCGGGTTTAAAGTTTACATTTACTGCCGACTCTGAGTGCCAAACAGGTACATCATCGCGGTAAATCATTGCGTAGGTATCTGAATTTAAGTTATTAAGCTCAGGCGTTAAAATTGTGCTGGGCATAATAATGCCGCGCTCAGTAAAGTCGACTTCAGAAATAAGGGAGTATAAGTGGGCTTCTAGATTTTTTTCGGTGGTTTCGACTAATGAGGCGTAATACGCTTTACCAATCGAGTAAAACAAAATAGGCAGTGCCACCAATAAAACAAAGACAAGGATAAATCCTTGCCTTATTTTAAGCGATATTTGCGATGCTACCACTGACTTTTAAGCCTGTAACCACGCCCACGTAGTGTTTCTACTGGGTTTAATGTGCCTTCAGGGTCTAATTTTTTACGCAGACGAAGTACAAATACTTCGATAACGTTAGAATCAAGATCGAAATCTTGGTCGTAAATGTGCTCAGTAAGTTCTGATTTAGAAATTACTTTTTGCGGGTTAACCATTAAATACTCAAGTACTTTGTACTCATAAGCCGTAAGGCTAAGTTCTTTGTCGTTAACCCAAACTTGTTGCGAGCGAGTATGAATTTTAATTGGACCCGCTGTCATTTCAGGGTTTGCTTTACCAGCACTGCGGCGAATAAGTGCGTTACAACGCGCAATTAATTCTTCAACATGAAACGGCTTGGTTAAGTAGTCGTCGGCACCTGCGTCTAGGCCTTCAACTTTGTCTTGCCAGCGGTCGCGCGCCGTTAATATTAAAATAGGGATCGTCACGCCTTGTGCACGTGCTTTATTGATTAGCTCAATACCGTCAATTTTTGGTAAGCCTAAATCAACCACCGCCATATCTAGCGGGTACTCTGTAATATGGAATAGGCCAGCTTCGCCATCGTGACATAAATCAACACTGTAACGTTCTTTCTCTAAAGCATTACGTAGGTTGTCTGCTAAGTGTAAATCATCTTCTATAACTAAAATTCGCATTTGCTAATCCTTTTTCACTTCGCCGGTTTTTTTATTTATATGTAAATCAACGACGTGGCCGTCAGATTTGAGTATACGTACAGTATAAAAATTTGCTTGTTCTGTAATTTTTAAGGTTTTACCGTCAGTTTCTTCTTTTGCAAGTATTACGGCTTTCTTTTTGCTGATCTCAGTTTTTTTAACTGCTTTGGTAACAGTCGAACTTGCGTGTACGGCGCCACTGACGCTAATACAGGCAATTAAACCAAGGGTTAATAATACACGCATGACGGGAACTCCTAGATCAAACCCAGCTATTCTAATTAACTAAGCTACTAAAACTCAAGTAAAAACGTCCAATATGCGCTTTTACGTTCGCCAGCTTAATTAATTAGCAGTGAACCAACCCTGAATTAAATAACGTTTTAAATTCAGGGTGTTCGTTACGCTGGTAATACTTTTTTATATGGTTTTACAACGGTGTTTGCGTAAACGCCGGCTGCAACGTATGGATCAGAGGCTGCCCATTCACGTGCTTTTTCAAGTGAATCAAATTCGGCAATGACTAATGAGCCTGTAAATCCAGCATCTTGCGGGTCTTCACTGTCGATTGCTGGCAGTGGGCCGGCAACAAGTAAACGGTTTTGAGAGTCAAGTTCGCTTAAACGTGCTAAGTGGGCGGGACGGGCTTCTTTTCTAAGCGGTAAGCTGTTTTCAACGTCGGTTGAATAAATCATGTACAACATAGTAATTCTCAAAAAAATGTTAAGTTTAATAACGCAAATACTAGCACAACGTTGATAGTTGGTGAACAAATTACCGTTAAAGCTAGGTTTACAGTTATTAATTATTTTTAGTGTGTAATTGCTTGAAAAGCGCGGCACAACACTGGTAGAGTCGCTTGAATAACTTAAAAATAACAAGGTTAATACATGAGCAATAATAGAGAGCATTTTAGCTCCCGTCTTGGCTTTATACTGGCTGCAGCAGGTTCGGCAGTGGGTATTGGTAACTTAGTAGGTTTTCCTGTGTCGGCAACTAAAAATGGTGGTGGTGCATTTTTACTTGTATACGCTTTGTTTGTTGCTTTTATTTGTTTACCGGTAATGATGGCTGAAATGGCCATGGGTCGTAACGCGCAAAAAGATCCACTTGGTTCGTACAAAACGCTGGCAAATAACGAAAAAAAATGGAAGTTTGCAGGCTTTTTGGCTGTATTAACGCCGTTTATGATTGCAGTATTTTATATGGTTATTACCGTGTGGATTTTTGGTTACTTAAGCCAAACCGCCATGGGTAATTTAGATGCATTGGCAGATCCGAGCCATTTTGGCAGCTTTATAAATAGCTACACTGTCTTTGGCTACATGGCTGTGGTCGTTATTATTGTTAACCTTATTTTATTGGGTGGGGTTAAACAAGGCATTGAAAAAGCCGCTAAGTTTTTAATGCCGGCTTTATTTGTTATGTTGCTTGCCCTTGTAGCGTATGTATTAACGCTTGATAACGCCATGGCTGGTGTTAAATATTATGTTATTCCTGATTTTTCTAAAATGAGCGCCAGCGTGCTTAATGGTGCACTAAGCCAAGCGTTTTTCTCACTATCGCTAGGTATGGGCATTTTAATGACGTACGCCTCTTACATATCTAAAAAAGATGACATTGTTGGCAGTGCAAAAATGGTGGCTATTACCGACTCATTAGTGGCATTTGTTGCTGGTTTAATGGTGTTACCGGCAATATTTAGTTTTGATCCTAATACCGACCCAGCCGCGCTTTCTGACTCGTCTGTATCGATGATATTTGTATACTTACCTAAAATTTTATTAGCACTTCAAAATGATATTGGTTACTTTGGCGCGTCTGCAGTGGCGTTTTCGTTCTTTTTATTAGTGTTTTTTGCAGCGATTACTTCGCTTGTATCAATTGTAGAAGTACCTACAGCGACCCTTAGCGACCGCAAAGGGATCAGCCGTAAAAAAGCTTTAGGTATTTTAACGCTAGCCACCGGTGTGTTAACTATATTGTGTACTATGTCGTTTGGTATGGTTGATAGCCTAACGTCGTTTACTAGTTACGGCAGCGGTAATAAAAGCTTTTTTGATATTGTTTATGATGTATTTTACGACACTATATTGCCACTGAATGGTTTAATGGTGTGTTTATTTGTTATGTATCGCTGGAAAAAAGCGCGCCTAACAGATGAGCTAAGCCAAGGCTCACCAAATTACGCCGGTAGCTTTATGGAGAAATACGTTAACTTTTCGCTTTCTACGTTTATTCCGGTTATTTTATTAGCCATATTTATAAACACAGTAGCGACTAAGTTTTTTGCCTTTAAGTTATTTGGATTTTAGGCTAAAAGAAAGTTTTCAAAAGCCGCGTATTAACGCGGCTTTTTTGTGTTTAATATAGCGGCTTAGCTTATTAGCTGATAGCTCCTGAGTCTAATGAACTGCCAATCCCCAGTGTAAACATCCACAATCCCCATAAGCTATGTTCAATTACACACACTATGGTTGAGCGGCTTTGCGCGTAGGTAAACGAAAATAATAACCCGCCTAAAAATGCTAAGCCTACAGCCACCCAATTGGCATACACAATATGGGCAAGGGCAAACACTGTTGCGCTTACCACTATACGCACTCTTTTTTTGGGCATAATGCGTTTATAGCGATGAAAAAAGTAGGTTCTGAAAATTAGCTCTTGTGGGAATACCGACAGCAGCGGGTATAGAAGCAGTAAAAGTAGCCAGTTATAAAATGAGTGCAGCGGCATACTAAACCAATTTTCTTGGTGAATAATGCCGTAAAACACGCCTGAAAAAAGCGCTCCTAAAAAAAAGAAACTAAATAAACGGCGCTTTACTGTAGAAAACTGCCCCAGGCTTGTGAGTCTAAATCGCTTAAAGTGAGGGTCGTTCAGTAATAACATGCAGCACACACTCATTAAAACAATCAGTGCGGGTATTAGCCAGTTCGCTAGGTAGCTACGAAGGGTAAAGCCTATTAAAGGCAATAAAACAAATATTAGGGTAAATTCAAACCAGCGGTATTGATTGGCGTTCAAGGTCGTCTCTGATTGATTTTTTTTACACGCTATCAAGCAAAGACGACATTTTTATGACGAAGGTGTTTTACTTTGCGGGTTCTTCTTCATCAGGGAAGTACTTATACAAAGCAAAAATAGTGATCAAAATACTCACAAAAGTAATGGCCATTAAACCAAACACTTTAAAGTTAACCCAAAAATCGAGTGAGAAATTATACGCAATGTAAATATTCAGTACTGCAATACCTGCGGTAATGGCAACCCACATTAAGTTAAGCTTATTCCACACCGGCTCAGGTACTTCAATCGCCTGTTTAGAGTCGTTGGCGTTTTCAAGGATTGAGCTAAGGGCTTTTTTAACAAGATTTTTATTCAGCACGTAGCGGCTAATTAATAAGGTAAGGCTTAAGCCGGCATAAATTAACGTGGCTTTCCATTTTATATACTGCTCATCGTGGAGTACTAAGGTTAATGTGCCAAACACCGCTGCAATAGCAAAAAATAGCCATTGGCGGGCAGGTACATGGCCGTGCTTAAAGTAGCTATACGCAACTTGAATAAGCGTAGTGACCATTAAAAGGCCTGTTGCCCAGTAAATATCAACTAATTTAAATACCGCAAAAAATAATATTAGCGGGATGTATTCAATCAATGCGTGCATATACTACCTAAATTATACAAAAAGAAGTCAGGGAAGTTTTTACCACATAACACTAGGCAACTACAAGGTTGACTTGTTGCCCTGTAAGCCTTAGCCTGCGTGGCTTTAATTATCCATCTTCATATTCCCACACTTAACCAACACTGATTAAGTGTGCATTTAGGAGCCTAGAATGAACAAAGCACAACTTGTTGCCCAAATAGCCAAACGCAGTGAACTAACAAAAAAAGACACACAAGCGGCCCTTACTAGCTTACAAAAAGTAATTACTAAATCGCTGTCTGAAGGCGACCAAGTGCAAATTAATGGATTTGGTACATTTGCTTTAAGCTACTACCCAGCGCGCACTGGGCGTAACCCGCAAACAGGCGAAAGTATTGAAATAGAAGGCGCTAACAAACCCGTATTTAAACCTGCCAAAGCATTAAAAGATCTCCTTTAAATAGCAACTTGCATTGACCAGTACCAGCGACTAGTTCCTGCAACCAATACTTGCAAATAGCCCGGTTACCTTTTTAGGTTTACTTTGCGCTATTAATCACAAAATTACAGTTCGGCGCACCCCGCTAATAGGGTGCGTCTAGAAAATAAATACCCAGCTTTTAGTTAATGCTAACTACTTCATCTTGTAAGCAAAGCTTGTGTGCTGGTTTTTAATACGCACTTTAAATTAAGCTATGTAGATTGTTCAAACCCTCTAAATGATTTACATAGCTTTGATAGCTTTAATTTATATTATCCATTATTTTCAATAGGTTAAATTTGGCATCGGTTATGCTTTTAATAGGGTGATTGAAACATTTTATTAAACGCAATAAGGAGATCTATATGTCTACATTACAAACAAGCACTCGTTTACAAGGTAAAAAAATTGCTATTTTAGCCACTGATGGCTTTGAGCAAAGTGAGCTATTATCTCCACGTGATGCTTTACTTAATGCCGGCGCCGATATCGATATTGTGTCGGTAAAAGAGGGCGAAATCACCGGTTGGGATGAAGATAAATGGGGCGACAAAGTAAGCGTAGATAAACTTGTTACAAATGCCAGTGCCAGCGATTACGATGCGCTTATGCTGCCAGGTGGCTTATTTAACCCAGATACGTTACGCCAAGATAAGCACGCAAAAGCGTTTATAGACGGTTTTTTTGGCGCCGAGAAAAACAAACCCGTTGCAGCTATTTGCCATGCTCCTTGGTTACTTGCCGAAATTAATAAATTACGCGACCGTACCGTTACATCATTCCCAAGCATTAAAAGTGATTTGATCAATGCTGGTGCCAATTGGGTTGATGAAGAGGTGAGCGTAGACCAAGGTTTAGTAACAAGCCGCAGTCCTGCAGATTTAGAAGCATTTAATGCAAAATTTATTGAAGAAATTTTAGAAGGTAAGCATCAAGCTCATTAAGTTTAGAGCTTAATAAAAAAGGGCATTGAAAATGCCCTTTTTTAATGCGTAAATTTTAAGCTTTTACAGTGCGGTGGCCGCTTTCATATCAGCTACAAACGCTTTTAACTGCGTTGTCATCGCATCTAAATCATTAAGGTTGGCTTCAATAATTTTAACAACGGCCGAGCCTGAAATAGCACCAGCTGCGCCGGCATTTAGGGCGGCTTTTACATCATCGGGCGTAGAAATACCAAAGCCTAATAAAGCAGGGGCTGCATGGTATTCTTTTAGCTTAGTTACTATGTTACCCGCTGGCATTTGCGCTTTAGTATCAGTGCCGGTAACACCCGCACGCGATAATAAATACGTGTAGCCACGGCCGTAAGATGCACATTGGCGCAGAGTATCGTCATCGGCATTTGGTGTGGCAATAAATATTGGGTCTACACCGTTTGCCATGGCTGCTTTTCTAAACATTTTAGACTCATGCAGTGGTACATCAGCAACTAAAATAGAGTCTACGCCCGCCGCTTTTGCATCTTTATAAAATGTTTCTAAACCGCGTTTAAACACAAGGTTTGAATACAATAATAAGCCAATTGGAATATCTGCATTGTAATCGCGTATTTCTTTAATAATATCAAAGCAATCTTGCGTGTTAATGTTTACATCGAGAGCACGAATATTCGCCGCTTGAATAACTGGGCCATCGGCGATTGGGTCCGAAAACGGAATACCTAGCTCCAGTGCATCCGCGCCGCCATCAATTAAGCTTTTAATAATGGCAATACTTTGCTCTTTACCTGGGTCGCCAATGGTAACAAATGGCACAAATGCACCTTGTTTTTGCTCATTAAGTGCAGCAAAGGTTTTACCGTAACGATCTGTATTTAACTGGCTCATAGTTGACCTCCTTGTGATAAAACGCTGTGTACGTGGGTTAAGTCTTTATCGCCACGGCCACTTAAGTTAACCACTAAAATGCTTTCTTCTGTTTGCTCTTCGGCGTATTTAAGCGCATAAGCAAGGGCATGGCTTGATTCAAGAGCTGGAATAATGCCTTCGTTTTTAGCCAGTGCTTGGAACGCGTCAAGCGCTTCTGTATCGGTAATACCCACATATTGAGCACGGCCTGTTTCGTGTAAAAACGCGTGCTGTGGTCCAACTGCTGGGTAATCAAGACCGGCAGATACTGAGTATGACTCTTCAATTTGGCCATCGTCGTTTTGCATAATGTACGTATAGGTACCGTGCAATATACCTTTAGTACCTTTACAAATTGTAGCGCCGTGCTCGTGGGTATCTAGGCCTTTACCTGCAGGCTCTACACCAATAAGTTTTACACTTGGCTCGTCAATAAAGTCAGTAAACATACCAATGGCATTAGAGCCACCGCCAACACAGGCTAGTACGGCATCTGGTAGGCGTCCTTCTGCTTTTAGTACTTGTTGTTTAGCTTCTTCACCAATGATTTTTTGATACTCTCGTACAATTGTTGGGAATGGGTGAGGACCCGCTGCGGTACCAAGTAAGTAATGAGCGTCTTGGTAGTTTGCAGACCAGTCACGTAGCGCTTCGTTTACCGCATCTTTTAATGTGCCAGAGCCGGCTGTTACCGGAATAACCTCTGCGCCCATTAATTTCATTCTAAATACATTAGGCTGTTGGCGCTCAACGTCTTTAGCACCCATATAAATGCGGCATTTTAAGCCAAGTAATGCACAGGCTAGGGCTGTTGCCACGCCATGTTGGCCCGCTCCAGTTTCGGCAATAACTTCTTTTTTACCCATACGTTTAGTTAGCAACGCTTGACCAAGTACTTGGTTGGTTTTGTGTGCACCGCCGTGCAGTAAATCTTCACGTTTTAGGTAAAGTTTTACTTTAGGGTTTTTAATTAAATTACGCGTTAAAGTAAGCGGCGTAGGGCGACCGGCATACTCGTTTAATAATTTTGTAAACTCAGCCTGAAATTCAGGGTCTTTTTGTGCTTTGTTAAATTCGTTCTCTAACTGCTTAAGCGCAGGGACAAGTAGCTCAGGTACAAACATACCGCCAAACTCGCCAAAATAAGCTGGATTTTGCATTATAACCTCAATAATTTCTGATGCTTGTAAAAGCATTTTGTAATTTGATAGGGCACTTTTTACCCGCAGATTCTTCAACGCCTGAATTTAAATCAAGGCCTAGGGCACCTTGAAACAGCGCGTCTTTTATATTGTCTGGATTTAAGCCACCCGCTAGCATAAAGGGGGTTGTTGCGTCGCGCAGTACTGCCCAATCAAATGCTTTACCTGTACCACCGGCTTGTGTATCGCTGTGGGTATCATAAAGATGGCGGTCTACGCCCTTAGCTGGGGTTGGCAATGTATCTTTAATTGCCTGTGCTTTCCAAATTTCACAACCTTTAGGTAACTGTGTACGTAATGAGGCAATGTAATCGTCACTTTCTTGACCGTGTAATTGTACTGCGGCAAGTTTTAGTTCGTGCGCGTATTGTACCACTTGCTGCGGGCTTGCATTAACAAAAACACCGACAAATTTAAGTGGCGCACTTTGGCTCAGCTCAATCGCACAATCTAAATCAACATAACGAGGCGATTTAGGGTAAAAAATGAGTCCACCGTACACTGCGCCGTTGTTGTAAGCGACCTGTACGTCTTGTGCTCGGGTTAAACCGCACACTTTGTTATCACCTAAAATCACTTTTTTGCAGGCTTGTTCTAAATCGCGCTCAGCCATTAAAGAACTGCCAACTAAAAAGCCATCACATAATGGCGCTAAACGTTTAACATCTTGATGAGTGTAAATACCTGACTCTGAGATAACCACTTTATCTTGTGGGATGAGTTTACGTAGCTTTTCGGTGGTGGCTAAATCAGTGCTTAAATCGCGAAGGTCACGGTTATTAATACCAATAATTTGCGCATCAAGTGAAAGGGCACGATGTACTTCTTCTTCGTTACTGACTTCGGTTAATACCGACATGTTAAGCGAGTCGGCAACTGCATGTAGCGCTTTATATTGTTCATCATCAAGCACTGAAAGCATTAGTAATATAGCATCGCCGCCATAAATACGTGCCATGTAAACTTGGTACTCATCAATAAAAAAGTCTTTACAAATAAGTGGTTGCTCTACTTGGCTACGTACAAACTCTAAATAATCAAAACTACCTTGAAAGTATTTAGTATCTGTAAGTACGCTCATGCAGCTGGCGTATTTTTTATAAACAGAGGTGATCTCGGTTAAATCAAACGGCTCTCTTATTAGCCCTTTTGAAGGAGATGCTTTTTTACATTCTAAAATAAACTGCGTACCCGGCTTTGCTAACGCTTTATAAAAGCTGCGGCTGGTTGGCACTGCTAGGTGTTTAAAGCTCTCTAGTGGGCGCGCGGCTTTACGCTCTATTAGCTCTTGTTTTTTATCAGCAACAATTTTGTCTAATACATTAGCCATGACTTACCTCAATAATTGCATTTAATGTGTTCATGGCTTTGCCTGAACTTAGTAATGTTTGTACCTGTTGTGCGCCTTCTTTTAATGACTGTACTTTACCGCTTAGGTATAAAAGTGCAGCCACATTGACTACGATTGCAGCATTGTGCGCATCACTGCCTTTACCTTGTAAAATAGCAAGGCTCGCATTTGCGTTATATTGTGGGCCTTCACCGGCTAGTTGTTCAAGTGAATAGTTTGCAAGGTCAAAGTCGCTTGGGTTTAATGTGTACTGCGTTATTTCGCCATTGTTTAGCTCAACTACGTTAGTTGGGCCGTGCAGGGCTATTTCGTCAGTGCCAGAACCATGCACTATCATCGCGCGCTTAGTGCCTAAAGTTTTAAGTGTTTGCGCCATTGGCATACATAAAGACTCATCGTAAACACCCAGTAATTGCACGTGTGGTGCAGCAGGGTTAGCAAGCGGGCCTAAAATATTAAAAATGGTACGTGTTTTAAGCGCAGTACGTACGCCCATCGCGTGGCGTACACCACTGTGATAATGCGGTGCAAACAAAAAGGTAAAATGGGTTTGCTCAAGGCAATGTGCAGCCTGTGCTGGGCTCATATCAATATTAATGCCCAGTGCTTTTAATAAATCAGCAGAGCCCGAATTACTCGATACACTGCGATTACCATGTTTTACCATATTAATACCCGCGGCAGCTGCAACAATCGCCGCGGTAGTACTAATATTAATCGTGTTTGAGCCATCGCCCCCGGTGCCGCAGCTATCGGCAAGTTGCGTGCTAGTGGTTGTAAAGGCAACGGCGTTTTCTCGCATTGACGCTGCAGCGCCGGCAATTTCATCACTTACTTCGCCTTTTATTTTAAGGCTGATTAGCAATGCAGTGAGCTCTATTTCGCTCATGTTACCTTGCATTATTTGGTTAAATAATGCGTTTGATTGGGCATAGTTTAACGACTTGCCTTGAATAAGTTGCTCAATAGCGTATTGAACATTTATGGTCTCTTGTGCTTGGGTACTCATAATGTCCTCTATTAGTTGGTGCGCGTTAAGTACGCAACACTTTGTTGAAGTAGCATTGCACCATTTGGCGTAAGTATTGACTCAGGATGAAATTGATAACCTAACGCTTTATCGTCGTGGTGATATATGGCCATAGGAATATCGTCAAATTGTGCAATTACCTCAATATTTTCAGGTACCTTGGTTGCCATTAATGAATGGTAACGGGCTACGGGCATGGTGTTGCCCATTCCTTCAAACACCGGGTGCGGGTTTAAATTAATGATTGATGACTTACCATGTACGGTTTCGCCAGCGTGGCCGATTACTCCGCCATAACTTTGTGTAAGTGCTTGTTGCCCTAGGCAAATGCCCAGCATGGGGAAGTGACCTTTAGCCAGTTCGATTAATTCCATTAAGCAACCTGCATCACTGGGTGCACCAGGTCCTGGCGAAAGCACTAATAATACTTGCCCAGGCTCTTGGCGCATTTTATTAAAAATAACCTCTGCGCTTATGTTATTTCTGTATACCACAAGCTCACAGCCCAGCATGGTTAGTTCATCAACAAGGTTGTAGCTAAACGAATCAAAGTTATCTAAAAAGTATATTTTCATTGGGTTTGCTGTGCTCATTTTATACCGCCTCATAAGTCGATTTTATGGCGGTGATCACCGCTTGGGCTTTAGCGCGGGTTTCGTTAGCTTCGGCTTGTGGATCAGAATCGTAAACGACACCGGCACCTGCTTGCACATACGCGGTATTATTTTTAACAAACGCTGAGCGAATAACAATGCAGCTATCCATTGCACCATCGCCTGTTAAATAGCCTACTGCGCCACCGTAGCTGCCACGGCGTTTGCCTTCGGTTTGGCGTACAAGTTCGGCAGCGCGTACTTTCGGAGCGCCTACCAGCGTGCCCATGTTCATACACGCTTGGTAAGCGTGTAGTGCATCAAGCTCAGGCTTTAATGTGCCCACCACGCGAGAAACCAAGTGCATTACTTGCGAATAGCGGTCTACTTTTAATAGCTCTTTTGCATGGCGCGTGCCGGCTACACTGATGCGTGCCACATCGTTACGGGCTAAATCAACGAGCATTAAATGCTCTGCACGCTCTTTTTGATCGTTTCTTAGTTCAAGCTCAATACGGCTGTCTAAATCTGGGTTGATTGCGCCATTGGCAAATTTTCCACGTGGGCGAGTACCGGCAATAGGGTAAACTTCAACTTGTTTGCTTTGCACTTCGTATTTAAGCGCAGACTCAGGTGAGGCGCCAAATAAAGCAAATTCTTCATCGCGCATATAAAACATATAAGGGCTTGGGTTTTGCTTTTTAAGCTGGCTATATGCGTGCAATGAATCAGGGCAGGGCAGTGAAAACGTGCGCGAAGGCACAACCTGAAAAATATCACCATCAACGATGTTCTTTTTAAGCTTAACCACTTGCTCGCAGTAAGTTTCATCGCTTATATCAACACTTACATCGCAAGTACCTGTTTGCATAGGCGCACTAAACTCTTCTGCTTTGTCGCATAAGGCATTTAATCGTTCTAGCTCTTTACCTACCTCAAAACAATTAGCGTGTACGTCTGGGCCATTAAACACATTACCAATAAGCTCGGTGGTTTGTTTTTGATGGTCGATAACCACTAAGGTTTCGGCTAAGTAAAATACGTAGTCTGGGCAGGTGTTTTCGCCATCGGGTACGTCGCTTAGCTGCTCAAAATTAGCCACCATGTCGTAGGCAAATACACCGCCTAAAAATACCGAAAACGGGTTTTCGGTGGTGCTTTTGATACTGTTTATACAGGTGCGTAGTGCGCTAAATGCATTATCGGCAACCAGTTTACTTGCCTCGTCAATGTCATTAGAGCCGCCTTTATAAACAAGAGTTAGGCTTGTGTCGGTTAAGGTTGCATCGCAGCTTTGTACATTGGCTCTTAAATACGGCAGTAACTGTTTACCGTTATTAGATTGAGCACTTACCGTGACGGTTTTACCTTGGCAAACAATGCGCAGCGCGCAGTCAACTAAAATTAAGCTTTTAACACTGTCTTTAGAATCAATTTCGGCTGATTCAAGCAGTAGCGAATTAGGCTTATCAAGTGCTGCATAAAGTGCAAGTGGGCTACTAATGTAGTCGCGCACTTGCGTTATGCTAGTAACTTCGCCTGGTGTGGTAGTTATATGACTAAAAATCAAACCTCATTTCCTCAAAAAATAAAACCCCGCAATGCTTTTGCAATGCGGGGTTTGAATAACGATATCTAAATTACAAACAGATCATTACCGTCCCGCTATATCAGGCGCCACCACCAACGATGTGTAAGAGTAAGACCGTTATTCATGTTTTTTTGCCTCAAAATAAAAAATTAAATACGTAAAATTTAGTTATAAAAAAACCCGCATAGTTGCGGGTTTTGAATATTTGCTAGACACGACAATTCATCACCCAAAAATTATGAGTGCCACCACCAAATAGTGTGTTGAATTGAATTGATCATTTTTATTAATTCTTAATGTGTCTTAAAGTGGCTACAGTAAAACGTATTTAGCGCTTTTGTGTCAAGTGTTTATTTAAAACAATTTAGTCAAAAAAGTTGTTATACTTATATAAACATCTATTACCCTTAAATTTAAGCAGTTTTCTTTTGATAAAATACGATTTACACAGCCATACAACGCATTCAGACGGACATTTAACAGTTGAGCAATTATTAAACCGCGCCGTAGAAAAAAACATTGATGTGTTTGCGATAACCGATCACGACACTGTGGCTGCTATTACGCCGGCAAAAGCGTTTATCGAAACAGAAAACTTACCGCTTAAGCTTATATCTGGCGTAGAAATTTCTACCAAGTGGGAAAGCTTTGAAATACATATTGTTGGGCTAAATATTGATATAAACAACAATGCCCTTACATCATTGTTATCGGCGCAGCAGCAAAAGCGTGATGAACGCGCCATTGAAATTGGCAAAAGGCTGGCAAAAAACGGTTTTGATGGTATTTACGAGCAAGCCAAGGCGCTGGCAGAAAACGCCCAAATTACCCGTGCCCATTTTGCGCGTGCATTAATTGAAAGAGGCGTTGCTAAAAATTTCCCTGGGGTATTTAAAAAATACTTAGGGCGCAGTAAAACAGGTTATGTTCCAAGCAATTGGTGTGATATGCAAACAGCCATTAGCGCCATTCATGCTGCGGGTGGGGTTGCGGTGCTTGCACACCCTGGGCGTTATCAAATGTCTAATAAATGGTTACGTAAGTTACTTGTGCAATACAAAAGTGACGGGGGCGATGCTATGGAAGTTGCGCAGCCGCAACAAGCGCCCACTGAACGCCAATTTTTAGGGCAATTGAGCCAAGAGTACGGTTTACTGTGCTCGCAAGGTTCTGACTTTCATTTTCCAACTAGTTATTTAGAGCTAGGTAAAAACTTATACTTACCCAAAGACTGCCAAGGGGTTTGGCAAGTGTGGGAAGGGCAAGAAGGAGCATTATCATGAGTCAATTAATTCATATTCACCCAGCAAACCCACAGCCACGACTTATTAGCCAAGCGGTTGATATTATTAAACAGGGCGGGGTTGTTGTATACCCAACAGATTCGGGCTACGCGATAGGGTGTAACCTCGGTAATAAGCAAGCAAAAGAGCGCATTGAGCGTATTCGTGGAATAGAAAAACACCATAACTTTACGCTGGTATGCCGTGATTTATCTGAGCTGGCAACTTATGCCCGTGTAGATAACCAAATGTTTAGGCTTATTAAAAATAATACGCCAGGGCCATACACCTTTATTTTTAAAGGTACAAAAGAGGTGCCAAAGCGGTTATTAAACGATAAGAAAAAAACCATTGGTATGCGCGTTATAGAGCATCCAATTGCATGTGCATTACTTGCAGAGCTTGGGGAGCCGTTAATGTCGTGTTCGTTAATTTTACCTGGAGAAGAGTTTACAGAATCAGACCCAGATGAAATTTTAACGCGTTTAGATAAACACGTAGATTTAATTATTGACGGCGGGCACCTTGCAGAGCAAGCAACCACGGTTATTGACCTATCAGAAGACGATATTCACATTTTACGTGTAGGGTGTGGCGATACCAGCCCGTTTGAGTAACCTTGGTGAGTGATTCAACACAGGGCGAAAAAAAGACTCAAAGTGAGCCAGTGCAGCAAAAGCTGCCACTGGCTTTTTTGCATGGCAAAGCCGTTGTAGATAAACCTGAAGATTTATACATTCCGCCCGATGCACTTGAAATTATTTTGGAAACCTTTGAAGGACCGCTTGATTTACTGCTGTATTTAATAAAAAAGCACAAGTTAGATGTGCTCGAACTCTCTATTTTTAGCATTACTGAGCAATATGTCAGTTATGTAGAAATGATGAGTGAGTTTCAGTTAGAGCTTGCCGGTGAGTACTTAGTAATGGCAGCGTTATTGGCACAAATAAAATCGCGTCTGTTATTGCCTGTGCACGAGGAGCTCGAAGAAGAGGAAGACCCCCGCGCAGAACTGATCAAGCGTTTACAAGAGTACGAGCAGTTTAAAAAAGCAGCCGAAAATATAGATGCCATCCCCCGTGTAGGCCGTGATATTTTCGTAGCACATGCAACTATGCCGGTTATTGAAAATACCGCTCAAAACCTGCCAGAGCTAGAGTTAAAGGATTTAATGTTAGCTCTGAGCGACGTGATGGCGCGTGCTAAAACATTTGAGCATCACCAAGTGACCGCAGAAATCCTCTCTACCCGTGAGCGGATGAGCCAAATTTTAGCCCAGCTGAGTAACGCAAAAAAAGCGCTGCCGTTTAACGATTTATTCACCCTTAGTGAAGGGCGAAGCGGTGTAGTGGTTAGCTTTATTGCTATGCTTGAGCTTATAAAAGAAGGCTTAATTAGCTGTTTGCAAGTCTCACCTGATAGCTTAATTTACATAAACCTTACCGACACGCCTAATAGCTAACTAGCAAAAACCTGTAGCTCAAGTTGTATGTGCGTATATGCACAGATGCTGTTTGTATACGCTATTTTAGTTTTTCTTCACCCTCTATATTCTTAAATTATTGAATTTAGAGGAACCCACATGTTTAAAAATACGCCCACATCTTATGGCCTTATTGCCATTATTTTACACTGGTTGATGGCTTTGACCGTGTTTGGTTTATTTGGCTTGGGCTTATACATGGTTGAGCTAACCTATTACGATAGCTGGTATAAAGGCTCATTGGATTTACATAAAAGTATAGGTATAACGCTCGCCGCAGTGCTTATTTTTAGAATTTTGTGGCGCGTATTCAGCCCCAAACCTCGCCCCCTTAGTCAAAATAATACAGTAAACCACATTGCACATACCGCGCATATTGTTATGTACCTAATTTTAGCAGTCATTGTAGTGGCGGGTTATTTGATTTCTACCGCCGATGGCAGAGCAATCGCCGTTTTTTCGATATTTAATGTACCAGCTCTGGATTATAACTTTGATGGACAAGCCGATATTGCCGGAAAAATTCATTACTACGGTGCGTGTACATTAATTGGCTTGGCTGTTTTGCATGCACTGGGGGCATTAAAGCACCACTTTATTGATAAAGATAAAACCTTAACAAGAATGATCAAACCAAAGGAATACTAACATGAAAAAACGACTATTAATTGCAGCTCTATCGGGTGTAATGATGTTATCGGCCACTGCAAATGCAGCAGATTATGTAATTGATACGCAAGGGGCGCATGCATTTGTTACCTTTAAAATTAAGCATTTAGGCTACAGCTGGCTACACGGGCGATTTAACCGTTTTGATGGCAGCTTTAGTTACGACGCTAAAACGCAAACAGGGTCTAATATTTTAGTAAATATAGATACTGCAAGTTTAGACTCTAACCATGCTGAGCGTGATAAACACTTACGAGGTAAAGACTTTTTAAATGTAGATAAATACCCAACAGCAACATTTAAAAGCACCGATGTGAAATTTACCGATGATGATACAGCCACTGTAACGGGCGACTTTACTTTACATGGCGTAACTAAACGCATTACGTTTGAAATGGATAAAGTAGGTGAAGGGCAAGACCCTTGGGGTGGCTACCGTGCTGGTTTTGAGGGCGAAACCAGTTTAAAACTCACCGATTACGGCATTGATTATAATTTAGGCCCAGCGTCTACTCATGTTGATATTGGGCTGTCTATTGAAGGTGTGCGTAAATAATAAAGCGTAGATTAAATTAAAACGCCACTTTAGTTAGTGGCGTTTTTGTTTTTTGTGGCGTGAATTCTTGATTCTAATAAGGGTTTTAAATGTGGGGGTAACCAGCGTAACATTACTTGATGGTATTGCTCGGTTTGCTTAATTTTTTTTAATTGCTCATCTAATAGTTGAATATTTTTAGCTCCTTGCTCATTTTTAGTGCAGCCAATATAGCCATAACTTAACGGTGGCGCTTCAACAATCGCTCGCTGAGTTAGGTTTTCTTCAAAGTACATAGATTTAGCTAAGTAATGGTGCTCACTTGGGTAACCTAATAAAATATCTAAGCGCTTTAAATTAAGCATATAGGTAAGGCTGGCTAAACTATTGCGCGTTGGCCGAATAACAATATCAACATCGGGGGTGTTATTTATTACACTGTCGAGTTGCTCGCCGTATGAGCGGTTCATAGATACACCTAACGTGAGCTTTTTTTCTGCAAGTAAATCCTGCAACGACACCGGCTCTGAGTTAGGCACTTCTAGTGAATGCGCCAAACCTTTATGCATAGCAATAGAAGGTGAAAGGCCCGTGGTTGAGCTTTGCTCGCTAAAGTGAATAAACTTTTCTCTAAATGCATTTTTATAAAGTGATAGGGCACAATGTGTGGCCGATTTATTGGCCAGTTCTTGCGTAACTTTGCCAGAGGGGATAACAAGGCGATTAAACGTGATGTGCGCAAGTTGTTGCTCGAGTAAGGTTATAACGCTTTCATCACGCCCCTGGTGTTGGTATTTTCCATTTAAAATGTAATAGGGCGCAAAGTCGTGTGTTAGCCAGTTAATCGTATGGGCGTAACTGACTGAAGAAATGCTTAAATATAAGGTGATACACAAAAATGCACGGAGCATTACTACAATTACCTAAAACAATGAAAGTATCGCTATTGTAGTCAATTAAGTGCAACAAAGTAAAATGCCAGCTACAAAGCTGGCACATTTTATTAACATTAACTGCTTAAGCAGTTAATTGCTCGCAATGATTAGTTGGCTTTTAACCATTTTACAAATTCGCGCGCTTCGCTTGCTTTTTGAAACATTGCGTTTTTCAAACCTTGTGTATCACTAAAAACAACACGTTGTTTGTTTACAGAAATTGATTGCACCGGATGGGCAATTTGGATCATAGATCCATTGTATTTATAAGACATAATAAAACTCACTTTATTCTTGTTATTTACTCTGCGCTATTTTTTATAGCCAAATGCAGTTAATAAATTAACGATGTTGTGTTTAGCTTCATTACAGTGTTGACGATCTTTATGACACTTTTGCGATGATATTAAAAAAATCATCAAGGTATTAATAGGGGTTCTCGCCGTACAATAACTTAGCTTTAAAATATACGTTTTGCGGGGCTTACTGGATCAGGGTAAAAAGGTTAACCGCGGTGGTTTTTAAAACCAGAGAAGAAAGGTAACCTAAATAAAAAATGTGTGCAAGCTATTTATTTAAAAATTATTTATACTTAATTTTATCAACTGCTTAAACGCATGGATTTTAACCTTAAAAAGGTAAGTATGAATTACATAATAGTCAGCGATATTTATGGTGTAACAGCACCTTTAGTGAGGTTGTTAGATATTATGCAAGGCAATACAGAGGTTATAGACCCCTACAAAGGAGAACTGCAACCCCTTGATAGTGAAGAGTATTATTATAATAAATTTATAAATTCCTGTGGCCATGACAATTACGTAGCTAAGCTCTTAAATGTATTTAATAACCTTACAGAGCCAACAGCCTGTATAGGGTTTAGTGCAGGCGCAAGTGCCGCGTGGCGCGCACAGTTATTAACAGGCAATCCACACCTAAAAAAGCTCATTGGCTTTTACCCTTCACAAATTAGAAATCATTTAGATATTGCGGCAAAAGTACCTTGTACGTTTATTTTTCCACATACCGAAATGCATTTTAATGTAGATGAAGTGATAAGTGCTTTAGCCAGTAAAAGCCAAGTTACGTGTAACAAAACACCGTTTTTACATGGTTTTATGAATGCTTACTCTACTAATTACAATGTAAAAGCATATGATGAGTATTGCGCACTTATTAAAAGTACTTAAAGTGTATTTAACTGCGTTTTAGTAATAACAGGAAAGTCAGTGCGCGTATTATATTGCGCGTACAAGGTAGTAAAAATACTACTGCGTGAGAGCTTATCTAGCTCTTTTATGAGCGTTTTAGCACTTGTGCGCGCAGCTCTGCAGCATAGTTGGTATTGTTTTATTATAGCGGCAACGCTTTTACCTTGTTTGTGAAGGGCTAAATCGGCTTCTACAAAAAATGCTGCCCCAGTCCAATAAACCCGCTGTTGTGCACGTTGCTTCCACATATCACTTGAAAGTTGATTAAGTGGCTGCTGCTTTTTTTAGTTTGTAAGCGTGCTCGCTCAAACCCTGCGTTTAGGCGCTGAACAAATTGCGCTTGGCTAATGACACCGCTGTTGCGCATTATTACGTTTTGCATGTAACTGGCAAACCCCTCGCTTAACCAAAAGCCAGAGTAAGGCAGTAGTGGCAAATATAAATGTGAAAGCTCATGGTAAAGCGTCCAATCTTTTGTAAATGCATTTAAACTTGCGTAGCGGTCAATATGCAGCTCTACTCCATCGGGATTATTTCGTTTTACGCTAGCCCATGGCACGGGTTCAAAAGCAAAATATTGTGGCTTTAAATAAATAGGGAGGGTGCTTTGTTGTAATGGCCCTAAAGTATTTTGTGTTTTTTTAAGGCTTTGATTTACCCAAGTAGCTACCGTTTTTTGACCCTTAATCGTCAGTGCGTCTAAATTATGAATAACCACATCAACAGCTGAGACTTTTAAAGAGCACACTAATAGCAATAACAGCCAAAATAACTTCATTTATACCTCCTAAATACGCGCTTAATACTAGACCCACTATTTACGTAATTAAGCACATGTTATTCGTTATTTTTTTAACTAATATCAATTATAAAAAGCAAATTGCATACATGCTCAATCAAGCATGATTTAATTAGGTAACACTATTTTTAGTATAGGTATTAACCATGGCTTATCAGCATATTAAAATCCCTGAGCACGGACAAAATATTACTATTGATGCTAAAGGCCAATGGCATGTGCCTGTAAACCCTATTATTGCTTATATTAATGGTGACGGGGTTGGGCAAGAGGTCACACCTGCCATGCAGCATGTGGTGAATAATGCCATTACACACTGTTATGCAAAGGAGCGAAAAATTCACTGGATGCAAGTATATAACGGCGAGCAAGCAGCAAAGTTATATGATGGCGATTGGTTCCCAGAGGAGACGATTAACGCAGTACGTGCGTGTAAAATAGCAATTAAAGGGCCGCTAACTACACCTCTTGGCGGCGGTTTTCGCTCATTAAATGTGGCGCTAAGGCACGAAATGGATTTATTTGTAAATATGCGCACTGTTAAAGGGCTAAGTGCGTTGCCATCGCCGTTAAAAAATCCATTTTTAACTAACATAACAGTGCTGCGTGATAGCAGCGAAGACGTATATTCAGGAATAGAGTGGCAAGCTGGCAGCGTAGAGAGCGAGAAAATGCTCGACTTTTTATGTGAAGAAATGGGAGTAACGCGCCTAAGGTTTTCTCAAGAGTGTGGCATAGGTATAAAAAATATATCTAAAGAAGGCTCCGAGCGCCTAGTACGCTATGCAATTAATTACGCCCTTAAAAATAACAGCGAATCGTTAACGCTTGTGCATAAAGGGAATGTACTTAAATTTACCGATGGTGCCTTTAAACGTTGGGGGTTTGCCTTAGCCCAAAATGAGTTTAACGCTACCCCACACGAAAACGGGCGCTGGCTTGAAATAGCACGCGCTAATAAATCGCCTTTAATTATTAAAGAAGTGATAGCCGATAACATGCTGCAACAATGTTTAATGAACCCAGAGCAATTTGATGTGGTAGCAACCACAAACCAAAATGGCGACTTTTTAGCTGATATGCTCAGCGCACAAGTTGGCGGAGTGGGCATTATGCCGGCTGCTAATTTAAATAACGATGTGGCATTTTTTGAGCCAACCCATGGCACGTTTGAGAGAATAGCAGGGCAAAACAAAGCAAACCCAAGTAGCAGTATTTTAAGTGCCGTTTTAATGCTTAAGTTTATGGGCTGGGATGAGGCGGCAACGCTGATTGAACAAGCGCTCGAACAAGCACTCAAAAGCGGTAATGTAACCTTTGATTTAACGCAAAATATTAATAACTCGACAACCCTAAGCTGCAGTGACTTTGCACAAAAGGTTATCGAGTATTTTTAAGCAACTCCATTATTAGGCCGCTGTGGCTGTTTTTGCCTTGTGTACACATGGGCGATTAGTAAGCTGTGCAGCGCGGTGGTAAATATCGTGTGCGTTAGGTTCATCGCACTGAGTACCACTAAGCGTATCCATTAATGCAACTACAATAATAGCCGGTACTTGGCAGCAGTATTCATCAAGTACTGCCTCGGTTGTTTGTGCATCTACATGGCAAAGCGGGTGGTTTTTACGCTGGTACGCATGCAGTAGCGTATCTACTTCTAAAATGTCATCGGGTTGGTGCTTTGTTTTACGGCACTTACAACCAAACTCATCAACCAAGGTAGCAAGTGCTTGGTATGTCTCAGCGGCATTGGTTTTAGTGCATAACTGCTGGGTAATAAACTGATGTAAATTAGCATCAATAAATAACCCGTCTTGTTGTGTGAAGCTTGATGTTGTCATAATTATTACTCTTAGTTTGTTGGCTTAACTTCACTTTAGCGCTAAGTGTATTATTAATGAAATTGTTGTTTTCAATAACTGACATTGATTTTATCAATAGTAAATGACAACAAACCAAAAACCACTTAGCATGCTTAATTAAAGTGGTGCAAAAACCTATAAAAATGCACAAAACTGGGACACACTAAATAATAATTAAAAGCATAATTTAATTAGATGTTTGATTTTAAATGTTTTTTATTTTTGTGGTGGGTTGGCATCAAGGTTGCTAAATATAAAGGGTAGGGTTCACTCCTATTTCTACGATTTCAAAAGCGCCATGGTATTTTCCCAAAGTTGAATACCATGGCGCTTTTTTATTTGAGCATTCATTTTATTTAACTGCAGTAATATTAAATTTTAATAAAGTAGAGAATGGTTCTCAAAATAGCGCTGACAATAAGCTGCACAATACCTATACCGCCAAACATAACACTCCTCGCAATTATTGATGCACTATCCATTTGTATAAATCTGTTTCTTTAATAATGCTTTAAGTGACAACCGACATAGCTAGCTTTTCTATACCATGTGACGGTGTCCATCTTTTAAACTCTACAAAGCCATGCTTTTTATATAAATTTATTGCAGGAGTATTAGCAACCGCAGTCTCAACTCTTGCATAAGATAAATCACTCATTTCTAATACATAATTTATTAGCTTACTTGCGATACCTTTTTTAAAATAACTAGGGTCAACAGTTAAGCTGCATATATCTAAACACTGGCTGTTTGTATCTACTTCAATAACCGCTGCTAAACATTCATTTTCGGTGAAGCCATAAAAGGTTGTTTCTGACTTTTTAATATCTTCAGTATTACGTGCCAAAGGAGGAAAGTTAAGTGCCTCTATTAAATTAGCTTCGATAGCATAGGACTTTTGAAAGACAGTAAAAATTATATTTGCTATCTCGGTATTCTTATTATTAAGTTTGTTGATCATTGTATACTTCTGCAAAAAGTTGATCGAAAACATCATGCCAATTTTTTGAAAGTGCTAGTGCCTGATGAACGGGGAATAACAAACTACCTATCCGCAATTGTTTTAGCAAACTCAAGCAACTCACGGCGTAACCACAGGTGTGCGGGAGCATGGTGAAGTAGTGGGCTCCATATCATTTTTACCTCAATAGGGACTATTTGAAACGGTACTGGGCTAATGACTAAATCGGTATGCGTGGTTAATAATTTAGCCTGCCTGCGCGGTAAGGTGGCAATAAGTTGCTCTGATTGACATAGCAAACTTGCAATCATGTAGTGGCGTGTAAACACCCGTATTTTACGCGTTTGTTCTAGCTGCCAAAGTGCTTCATCTACCCAGCCTAGTTTTTGCTTGCCTGACTTATTGGTAACGGCGGCTTCTGGCCCCCAGCCAGCGCGGTTTACCCAAACATGTTCTTTTTGTAGGTAATCATCAAGGCTTGAGTGCTGTAAAAAGGTATTTTTAGGGTGGGTTAAACAGCAGTAATTATCGCGCCAAACACTGGCTTGATGAAACGAGCGGGGCAAGCCATTAAAACGGTTTATGGCTAAATCAATAGTGCCTTTTTCCATATCTTGCAGGTTTACATCGCTTGGACTTAGTACATCAAAATTAATCCCTGGGTTTTTAGTTAACTGCTCAGTAATAAAGGGGGCAATTAAGGTCGACTCCATGTAGTCGTTTGCCATTATTCTAAAAGTCACCTCTGCCGTTGCTGGGTTAAATTGCTCACTGGGCTGAGTAATCGCCTCTGCCATTTTTAAAAGAGACTCTATTTCAGGCTTTAAGCTAAGTGCTTTGCTGGTGGGGGTCATAGAGCCTGCGGCACGCACAAGTAATGGGTCGTCAAATAAATCACGTAATCGTTTAAGTGCGTTACTCATGGCAGGTTGTGTTAGTGCGAGTTTATTGGCCGCTTTTGAAACACTTTTTTCATCAATGAGCACATTTAAGTACACCAATAAGTTGAGATCGACGTTACGTATATTCATATGATCAATTTTATTTATATGCTTTATTAATTACCTAAATTAAAGCCTGCTTGCTAAGGTGTAAACAATTAATAAAAAATAACCGCTATAAGTGGTAAAAATAAAAGTGTTGTAACCATGTCAAAATCGTTAACTAAACAAACCAATAATGCGCTACAGCAAGTTATTGCTACTAAGTTGGCCCACGCTGTTTTTGCAGGCTTTGAAGCAATGTTTGCGCAGTTTTTAAATATTACGCTAGGTGCGCAAAGCCGGTTTGAACAACAAAAATATCACGATGTGCAAACTGCCATGCGCGAACGCTTACAAGTGTACGAGCGGGAAGTAAAAAATGTTAGTGAAGCTGTGAGAGTTATTGCTTACGCTGAACTGTCTTGCCCGCAAACATGGCAACTAGCTAAAAATATATACGGCGATATGGTGCAAAATCATGAAAATAAACCCATAGCGCATACCTTTTTTAATTCTACCTTTGGTGCAATTTGGGACGATAAAAAAATTCGTACCGTACATTTGTTTGTATTAAAAGCAAAATACAGAAGCGAGCCGCGTTCGTATGAAAATTTAGTAAGGCGAATATCGTTTAAAGATGGGTTTAACCACGCTGTAAAAACGCTCATTACCCGCCAAGCATTTAGAGTGCCTTTTAGTCAATTAAATGCCGATTTACAGGCATTGCAAGCAACGTTAATGGCCGGTGCAAAGCAGCAATGCAAACAAGTGTATGAGCTTATAAATCTAAACGACGGGTTTATAGAATACGCAAATTCATTATTTTTTAGAAACAAAGCCTGTTACTTAATAGGGCGCTGTATCGCTAAAAATGGCGATAATATGCCTTTTGCTATCGCCATATTAAATACTAATAAAGGGTTAAAGCTTGATGCCGTAATGATGGGCGCCGATCAGTTAAGTTTATTGTTTGGTTTTGCTCGTACCTATTTTATGGTTGATACCGACCAACCCGCGCGTTACGTAGATTACTTAAGCGTGCTGATGCCTCATAAAAAACGCTTTGAGTTATTTAACGCCATTGGCTTTATTAAGCACGCTAAAACAGAGTTTTATCGTTACAAAGTTGATACCACTAAAAATAGCCCTACTAATTTTAAATACGTTACAGCACCAGGTACTCCCGGCATGGTTATGCTGGTATTTACCATTGAAGGGCTAGACTACGTTTATAAAGTAATAAAAGATAAATTTAGTGCACCAAAAACAGCCACCAAAGCGCAAGTAAAAGCCAAGTACAACTTTGTAAAGCAAGCCGACCGCGTAGGGCGCTTAGTAGATACACACGAATTTAGGTATTTAGCGTTCGACCTCAGCCGCTTTAGCGACGAGTTACTTAAGCAAATGAAATCACAAATTGGCAGCAGCATGGTTATATCGGGTAAGGCGCTTATTTTAAAGCATGTGTATGTTGAGCGAAAAATGACGCCGCTTAATTTATACATTAATCACTGCTCTAACAAAGCATTACAACAGGTTATGACCGATTACGGTAAAGCGATTAAAGACTTAGCCGGCGCAAATATATTCCCAGGCGATATGCTAATGAAAAACTTTGGCGTAACCCGTTGGGGGCGCGTTGTTTTTTACGATTTTGATGAAATTTGCCCATTGACTGATTGCCACTTTAGAGATGTACCTAGCGCACAAAACGACCTGGAGGAGCTAAGCGCCAACAGTTATTTTGATATAGCAGAAAACGATATTTTCCCCAGTCAGTTTAAGGTGTTTTTTAGCGCAAACGAAACGGCATTTAACTATTTTAACTGCGAACATAACGATCTGTTTTTAGCTGATTTTTGGCAAGCTTGCCAACAACAAATTAAATCAGGCTTTTTACCTGATGTATACCCGTATAAACAAAGCTGGCGGTTTAAATAAAAATAACTAACCCCATGTCTAGCTAGGGCCTGTTTATCTTTCGAGGTTAAATTTGCAGCCGTCTGTTTGGTAATTAGGCAAGGCAGAGCCTATGTAGTGTGGTTGTTCCCCATAAATAGGCGATAACGTAGCATAAATGCCAAACAGGCGCTGCCCGAAGGGTTTCTGCCTAGGGGCCATTTACTCTTTGTTGCTCGGTTTTTACTTAGCCCACTAGGTTACAAACCTCGCGCCGCGATTAAATGGCCCCTAGATTGAACAAATTTTAATCCTGAAAGGTTAACAGGCCCTAATTAAAAGGCTAAATACGGAGCATTAATGAAATATATTTCTCATGAGGGTGGCACCCTTGCATTTAGTGAAACCGATAAACCGGTTTTAAAAAGCCACGAAGTGCTAGTCAAAGTGTCTGCTATAGGTGTAAATCGCGCTGATTGCATGCAGCGCCAAGGTAAATACCCAGCGCCAGCTGGGGATAGCCCCATTTTAGGTTTAGAGTGCGCAGGCACAGTGGTTGAGCTTGGTTTTGATGTTGATAAAAGCTGGCTTAATAAACGTATTTTTAGCTTGTGCGCAGGCGGGGCTTACAGCGAATACGTTGCCATAGATGCTAAACAATTAATGGTATTACCAGATGATTTAACCATGGCTGAAGGTGCAGCTATTAGCGAAGTGTACCTAACAGCATTTGGTGCGCTTTTTGAACTGGGTAAATTACAACAAGGCCAAACAGCGCTTATTCATGCAGGGGCAAGTGGTGTAGGCGGTGCGGCTATTCAAATGGCTAAAAGTGCAGGTGCAACGGTGGTTATTACTGCCGGCTCAGATGAAAAATGCGAGCATGCAAAAGCCCTTGGCGCCGATCATGCCATTAACTACAAAACAACTGACTTTGTAGAATATATGCAAGCAAATGAGCTTTTAGCAAATGCAATTGTAGATCCCGTATCGGGCAGTTATTTAAATAAAAATGCGGCTATTGCAGCCATGGATTGCCAAATTATTATGCTCGCTTTTTTAGATGGACGTTTTGCTGAGGTTGATTTTGCAGCGCTATTACGCAAACGTATTTCGTTTCATGCATCAACACTAAGAAACCGTAGTATTGAGTTTAAACGCCAATTACTCGATGACTTAGTTGCGCGTTTTTACAATGATATTGCTACTAAAAAGTACGACTTTAACGTGTATAAAACACTACCGTGGAGCGATGCAAACGAAGCGCATGCTATTTTAGAGCGTAATGAAAATGCCGGTAAAGTGGTATTACTTGTAGAATAACCACCCGATGTAACACTGAGTCGTGTGTTGGCGTTGTTAATGCATGGCTCAGCTAATATAATTTAGTAAATATAAATACGTACAAAACACACAAGGTTAAAAATGAACCCAATACTAGCAATACTTAAAGAGCACAATGTAAGCGACGAAAAAGTAAAAGCATTGTTCGAAGCCTTTACACAAAACCCAATGATGGCAATGGCATTAGTACAAGAGCTTGGTATTCCGCCTGAAAAACTACAGCAGTTAATGGCCGTGGTGATGACTCAGCCGCATTTAATTAAAGAAGCCACCGACGAACTCGGCCTAGACTTTGAAAAAGTAAAAGAAGCGAAAGACAAGCTAAACCAGCAATAAGCTTCACAAGTTACCACTTTACCAAGGCATAAGCCTTGGTAATTCTACCTAAAATCACCACACTTTTTGTTACATTATTCATTGAACTGCTTGGTATTAAGCTAGTCATACTATTACTTATGATAGGTAGGGACTAGGTATGAAGCCACTTTATAAATTTTGGAAAAATAACCGTTCGTTAATTTTATTTATTGCGCTGATGAGCGTGTTTAGAAGCGCAGTTGCCGATTGGTATGAAGTACCGACAGGCTCGATGAAACCCACCATATTAGAAGGCGACAGAATCTTAACCGATAAAATGGCTTATGATATACGCATCCCTTTTACGCATATTCCTTTAGTTAAATTAGCCGACCCACAAACAGGCGATATTATTGTATTTGACTCACAAGCTGCTGATAACCGGTTAATTAAACGCGTAATTGGTGTGCCAGGTGATACGGTAGCGCTTTACAACAACGAGCTAGAAATTAATGGCGTTAAACTTAAATACAATAACTTGCAAAGCAATATTGATTCTTTAGACAAAATAGAAGATTTAAATGGCCACAAACACACGATTCGTGTTGCGCATACGCCTTCGCAGCTATCGGGTTTTAATAAAATAACTATTCCTGAAGATTATTATTTAGCAATGGGTGATAACCGCGACCACAGTGCTGACTCGCGTGTTATTGGTTTAATCCCCCGCAGCGAACTACTTGGCAAAGCAGAGCGTATTATTGTGTCGCTTGATTACGACGATTATTACTTACCTCGTAAAAACCGCTTTTTAAAACCCTTACTTTAAGGCGGTTTTTGGCGCTAACCATACGCCCGATTTTAATCGCTTAGCTCTACAATTTTTTGCGCAATATTATAAAGCGAGCAGTGCGAGTCCATTGCTTGCTTTTGCAACTTTTTATGAGCTTGCTCTTCGCTAAGGCTTAGCTGCTCTATTAAAATATACTTTGCCTGATGTATTATTTTTTGTTCTGTTATTACCCGTTTAGCATCAACTAAAGCCTGATTTATTTGCTTAATATGTTGGCTTTGCTCCATGATTAAGTCGTACATGCTTTTATTACTATTGAGTTTATTAGCAGCGGTATTTTGGGGGGTATTTTGTTTAAACGCGAGTTGGCCGTCGGTCATTGGCATGTATTGTTCTTCAAGGCTGCTTATAACCTGTTTATTTGAATTTAAAGTGCGCTGCGCCTGAGCAATTTGCATTGCTGCAGAGTCAATAAGGTAGTCACTGAGGTTTTGCTCAATTTTGTGCATAATATCGATACGCGTTGTTGTTACCTCGTACCACACCTCACTAAGCTGAGAAAGCGGCTGCGCATTTTCGTCATCTAAATTTTGTAAAAGCCCCCGTAGCTGATCCACTTGCTTATTTACGGGGTGATCAGTTAACGAGCGATAGCATTTTAATACGTGTTCGTCGGCGTATTCGTTAAAAAACGTAAAGCTGTGATGCTGTTGTTGAACAAAATGAGCAAGCTGTTGTTTTTGCTCCACGGTAAACTTACTTGATGCAAACGCTTGCGCGCCACAGGCACGTTCTTGTCCGGCGTATTCTTTACCTTGCATAAAATTAAAATAAGCCACTAGCAATCGTGTAACGCGCGGGTCGCTTGCGCCATCGGCGGCTTCTAAAATTATATTTAGCAAACACGAAATAAGCTGCGTATACGATTGAGTTGCATGCACTGGGGTAATTTTTTGATTTGCTATTTGTTGTCGCAGCTCTGGCAGCGCCTCTAACAATTGCAAACTATGGGTAATTAAATTGTACAAACGGGTGTGGCCCGTGTCGGCGTTATCGGTAATAAAGGTCGTTTTAATTGAGTGGTAAAACTGCGTTTGGGTTTGCTCTGTTAAGCTAATTTGTTGTTTTAACTGCGAAGCAAAACGTTTGCGGTTAGAGGCTAAGTAAATATTGCTCATGCCACGCTCTTTTTGTAACTGGTGTATAAAATCGCCCAGTTTAGTAAGCGATGCACAGCTTTTTTGAAGCTGTTTTAAGGCATGAATCTCTTGGTATTTTGCTGCTAATAAAAACTGTTTTGTGAGAGGATTGCTCGATAACATAGGACTTGTTCCACACTTTTTTGTATATAAAATGCAACCACTGTTCCAATCATTTAAAAACTTTTCGATTGAATTTAAAATTAAATTAAAACAGCTGCTTAAAGCCATACTTGTTATTTGTTCCCATTTTAACTTATCTGTCCTTATTACAGGAATAAACCTTTTTGGTGCAAAAATAGTTGTTTTTGCACTCGATTGCGCCCTTCATGAACGAGGGGAAAAAAGTGTTTACTCTGTAAACTGCACAGAGCAAACACCAGAGGGGGAATTTATGCGTTGCTACATTGCAGTAACGCTGGGCTGATAGCCATTTGATGATTTATTACCTCGCCAACCATAATTAGCGTAGGGCCCGTTAATGTATGCACCGCACTTTCGCTAATAATTTGCCCAAGCGTGCTGGTTATTATTTTTTGCTGGTTGGTGGTGGCATTTTCTATCAATGCGATAGGGGTTGTTTTAGGCCAGCCAACCGATTGCAAACCAGTACTTAATGCGTTTAAACGTCCTAATCCCATATAGACGACTAGCGTGGGGTTGTTAGAGCCTTGTACATAGGTGTAGTTGTGCCAATTAGGGAGTTTATTAGGATCGGCAAATTGCGCCGTTAAAAAGGTAACACTTCGGGCCACATCGCGAGCAGTAAGCGGTATACCAGTATAAGCCGAGGCTGCACACGCGGTAGTAACGCCCGGGACAATAGCAAAATTAATATTGTGATCTGATAGGGCGTTGGCTTCTTCATTGATGCGCGCAAAAATACTGGGATCGCCACCTTTTAAACGAACAACTTTAAACCCTTGTTGTGCGTATTTTACTAATAGGTCACTAATGGCAGCTTGTGGCATAGAGTGTTTACCTGCGCGTTTACCTACATACACTCGCTGCGCATGTTTAGGCAATGTATTTAAAAGCGCTTCACTAACTAGGCTGTCGTACAATACCACGTCGGCTGCTGCAATCAGGCGCTGCGCTTTCACCGTTATAAGCTCAGCATCGCCCGGGCCTGCGCCTATTAAATACACGTGGCCGTTTTTTTTGTGTTTAGCTTTGTGCTTTGCATCTTGAGTGAGTTTATTAACAAACTTGTTTAGCCATGGGCTGTCAATACCCGAAAAATACGAAAGAACACTCATTTTATTGCTCCTTATGCTAATGCTGTAATGGCTTTTGGCTCAGCGCTAACAAATACATTGCCATTGTCTATTTTGGCTTCAAATACGGGGAGCTGTATCGCTTCTGCTTCTAGGCATTCGCCGGTACTTAAACAAAAATGTTGCTTATACAAAGGGGAGGCCACTACTAATTTTCCATCAATAGAGCCAATAATGCCGCGCGATAGTACATTGGCTTTGCCTATCGGGTCGTAGTTGCTAATGGCTAACACAGGCTCACTATTTTGTGGAACATAAAATATGGCCACTTGCTGGTTGTTTACTAATGCGCATACGCCACTATTAGCAACTAGGTCGTCGGTTGTTCCAATTTTATGCCAATACATCAGCTTGCTCCTGCTCAATTTCCATTACGGGGATACGGTTTGTCGAATTTTGCTGGTTACGTTTTTCAGACTCAGTTGCAGGGCGAATTTGGTTGCGCTCTTGTACAAATAAAATATTGCTATCGGCATCTGGGCTATTAATAAATTGGCGGAACCGTTTTGATGCCTCTGGACTTTCCACTGCTTTTTTCCATTCGCAGGCATAAGTTTTAGTTATAAGCGCCATTTGGATTTCAAGCTCATGGCAAATACCTAGGCTGTCGTCTATTACTACGCTTTTTAAATAATCTAACCCGCCCTCTAAATTTTCCATCCACACTGAGGTGCGCTGCAGTTTATCGGCGGTTTTAATGTAAAACATGATCACGCGGTCAATGTATTTAATGAGTGTTTCGGTATCTAAATCGGTAGCAAATAAATCAGCATGGCGCGGACGCATACCGCCATTTCCACATACGTATAAGTTCCAGCCATTTTCGGTTGCTATTACGCCTATATCTTTGCTTTGTGCCTCAGCGCACTCGCGGGTACAACCCGATACGGCCATTTTAAATTTATGCGGGGCGCGTAAACCTTTGTAGCGGTTTTCAATCGCAATCGCGTGGCCAACACTGTCTTGTACTCCATAGCGACACCACGTGCTGCCGACACACGATTTAACGGTTCTGAGCGATTTACCATAAGCATGACCGGTCTCAAAACCGGCTGCAATAAGTCTTTCCCAAATAATAGGGAGCTCTTCAAGGCGTGCGCCAAATAAGTCGATACGCTGCCCACCTGTGACTTTACAATACAGGTTAAAGTCTTTGGCAACTTGACCAATAACAATAAGTTTGTCGGGGGTAATTTCGCCACCCGCTATACGGGGAACGACAGAGTAAGAGCCATCTTTTTGCATATTTGCAAGGTAAGTGTCGTTGGTATCTTGCAGGCCAACATGAGCGGGTTCTAAAATAAACTCATTCCACGTTGAAGCTAAAATAGAGGCCACTGCAGGTTTGCATATTTCACAGCCGTGATGACCGCTGCCATGTTTAGCGAGCAAATCATCAAAAGTTTTAATGCTTTCTACTTTTACTAAATGCAGTAACTCTTGGCGCGAAAAAGCAAAGTGTTCACACACATGGTTGTTAACTTCAACCCCACGGCTTTGAAGTTCACTGTCGACTACCGATTTTAATAATGCGGCACAACCACCACAGCCGCTGGCGGCTTTGGTACAAGCTTTAACTGCAGATAAATCGCATAAGCCGCCATCAATTGCACCCACAATGTCGCCTTTGCTTACATTGTGACACGAACAAATAGTGGCAGTATCGGGCAGGGCATTTCCCGCTAAAACAGGTGCTCCTTCGCTATCAGGTAAAATGAGGCACTCAGGGTGTGCGGGTAATTCCATGTCGTTTAACATGTACTGCAACAGTGTGTCGTAATCGCTAGTATCGCCAACAAGTACTGCGCCTAATAACTTGTTGCCTGCCTCATTTAAAATAATTTTTTTATAACAATCACGAATAGGATCTTGATAAATTAACTCTTTGCAATCGGGGGTTTTAGCGTGGGCATCGCCAATTGAGCCTACCTCTACCCCGAGTAGCTTTAATTTTGTGCTCATATCGGCGCCTAAAAACTCAAGTTCGCCGCCTGTAAGTTGGCTTGCAACCACGCGAGCCATGTTATATCCCGGGGCGACTAGGCCAAATAGCTTTTTATCCCACAGGGCACATTCGCCAATAGCATATATATCTGGGTTTGATGTTTGGCATTGGTTATTTATTACAATGCCGCCACGTTGCCCTAATTCAAGTTCGGCTACTTTGCCAAGCTCATCGTATGGGCGAATACCGGCCGAGAACAAAATTAAGTCGGTTTCTAAAAACGTGTCATCTGAAAAATTTAATCTGTAACGGCTCGTTTCGCCTTTTACTATTTCGCTGGTGGCTTTAGCGGTATGCACGCTCACGCCCAGTTTTTTAATTTTGTTTTTTAACAGCGTACCACCTTGTTGATCAAGTTGTACCGCCATAAGTTGGGGTGCAAACTCAACTACATGAGTATCAAGCCCAAGTTGCTTAATTGCATTGGCTGCTTCAAGCCCTAATAAGCCGCCACCTATCACTACGCCACTTTTACTTTGTGCAGCGCTTGCTTTTATTTGCTCTAAATCTTCTAGGGTACGGTAAACCAAGCAATGGGGTTGGTCATTCCCTTTAATTGGCGGCACAAACGGGTACGACCCTGTTGCTAAAATAAGTTTATCGTAACTAAATTTATCACCGGTTTGAGTGCTAACTACCTTGTTTGTTTTATCTATTTCATTAACCCACTGGTTAGTATGCACATTTATATTTAACTGCTGATAATTATCAAAGGTGGTTAGGGCTAAATCGGCGGCTGTTTTACCATCAAACACGCTGGATAAGTAAACACGGTCATAAGCTAAATTTGCTTCTCCACACAGTACGGTAATGTGCGCGTCAGCGTCGCTTTGGCGCATTTGCTCTACAAAATGGTGCCCAACCATCCCATTACCAATAATGAGTATTTTTGTTGGTGTTTGCATTGGTATCCCCTCAATGACGGTTTAATTTAAAAACAAAAAAGCCCGCCACAGTTACAAATTAATGCAACTGCGAGCGGGCTTCTTTGCCTGTGGTCATAACAACCTAAATGTGTGTCGTTTTAATAACGAACGGTATGGTTATCATATAAGCAAAAACACGGCCATTTTTATAAGTATTTGTTTTTTAATAGCTACATTACTTTTAAAAGGTTTTACTTACGCATATTTGAGTTGTTTTGGTGCGGTGCTAGCACTATGGGAGTGCACATAATGAGGCTACAATGTGGTGTTTAGTCAGCAAAAGTGCATTTGTGCCGTTAACTAATAACGAGGGGTAAGCGTTTAGGCTATAAATAAAAATGCGCTTACTGTTATTTTGAGATAAAAATAACAGTAAGCGCATTAATTCTGTAAAGCGGCTTTACTTGCTTTGTTTTGCTAGGGTTTCTACATCGGTATCTTCAACAGGTTTAAAGCTGCCCGTTGCTTCATCGTAGGTTTTAATTTCTGCAGATTCTATATCATATACCCAGCCGTGTAGCTTAACTTGACCGGTTGCAATTTTTGCAGCCACGGCAGGGTGTGTTTTTATATGCTGTAGTTGTTGTACTACGTTTTCTTCAATTACTAAGCCTAGGTGGTCGTTATTGTTTAGCTCTGCGCAACCGCATTTTTCTTTTACAACTTCAGTTGCTACGCGGCTGTGGCCAAGCCACTCTTTAACGTGCGGTAAGCTTGATAAACCTTCAGTATTTATAGCGCCTTTCATTGCGCCACAATCCGAGTGCCCACAGATGATAATGTGCGATACGCCCAGTGCAGCCACCGCAAATTCAATTGAGGCTGTCATACCGCCGGTTTGATTACTATGTGGCGGGATAATATTGCCCGCGTTACGACAAATAAATAATTCACCGGGTTCAGTTTGAGTCACTAAGTTAGGATCGATACGCGAGTCGGCACAGGTGAAAAATAACACTTCTGGATTTTGACCATTGGCTAGTTTTTGAAACGCTGCTTTTTTTGATGGGTAAACTTCTTTTTGAAACTTAGCCACGCCCGAAATAATATGTTCCATGTACAACTCCTATTGGTGTAATTTAATCGTGTTATTTATAGCTTTATTCGCCTGACAAATTAGCGCCATTATAACTTTGTTCTTATTTTTTTTGTACTGTTTAGCCGTTTAATAAATTTCATGTAATTTAATTAAATGCTGCATAAGGGGCGGTAGGTTATCAAAGTCATTACTGGCAAGTTTTATAATGAATAAACGTGGATAGGGATTTGTAAGGTTATTTAAATAAATTGGCAAAATAGGGAAGATAGGAGCGTGTTAAACGCCCCTATTAAATTAGAGTGTATTAAAAGTCATAGTTAAAGCTTAGAGTAAGCCTTCTACCATCTAATACAACGCCATAAGTCTCGTTGGTAACTACACGGTCTGTTACGTTATATAAGCCAGCCATGAGTTTTAAGTCATCAGTAATCCAATAACGTGCACATATATCCATCATGGTGTAACCGGGTGTACCATCACTTAGGCTGGTACGACTTAAGTAGTCGGTTGTTTCGCCACGATAATTTACACGGCTCCATAAATTTACAGTATCGCTGGCATCCCAATTTAAGCTAATGTTAGCCATGCTCTTTGGTATTTTATTTAAAGGTTCGCCTGCAAAGTCACCGGTTTTTTGCTCAGAATCAGTGTAAGAATAGTCGCCTTTAACACGTAAACTTTGGTTAATACGGTAGCTTATCGTTGCTTCTAACCCTTGCATCTGCGCTTTTGAGATATTTTTTTGCGTACTTAAAAACTGATAGGTATTGCCACTGAATTCACATTGGTAGTTTTCAAAGTCATTCCTATCAATATTTGCGCTAACACAGTATCTATCTTCTGCAATTTTATCATCAAAGTTTGTCTGATAAAGCGTTAAGCTAGTGGATAGACCTACTTTGGGGTCGTTATAAATAAAACCTACTTCGTAGTTTACGCTGGTTTCAGGCTCTAGATCAGGATTACCTATGATCAAGGCACGTGAAATCGATGTCCCATCTGCAGATAAATTAGGCGACCCGCCGCCACCAGTACCGCGTCCAAAGCCAGCTGTGGCTTGAGAGAGTGAAGGTTGCGTATACCCTGTAGAAACACCCCCCTTAATAGTAAAATTATTAGTGGTATGCCAGTTGGCATACAGGCGGGGTGACCAATGCGAGCCAAATTGCTCATCGTTATCGTATCTTAAGCCGGTTGTTATGGCTAAGTCGTCAATAAAGTTCCACTCAACCTCTGTGAATAAAGCACCAATCCACCGATCTACCGTGTCACTTGCAATAGCAACATTAGCATCAAGTAAACCGTTGGTTTCATCAACGAGCTCTTCTGTTTTATAGCGTGCGCCAACAGTATAAATGTGCTTATCGCCTGCGTAAGTTGCCGAACTATTTAGCGTGATCACTTCTTCTTTTTTATCTTCATTTTGAACACGTTCCGATAAGTCTTGTTGAAGATACGTATTTGTAGTTAGCTTGCCATAATTACCATTATGAGTAACCACATACATTTGCTTCTCATATTCGTATTGAGACCCTTCGGCATCAGCCGCAATAGACTCACCTGGCGTATGCTTAAAATCAATGTTTGATGTATTGTAAGCTATGCTCATTCGGTTTTTAGCATTTACAGCCCAATTAAATTTTACACCTAATTGCGTTGTATCCGAATCAGGGCGGCTTGCAGCAGAGTCGCCACCGCCTGAATAACCACTTTCATCGGTATGCTGTAAAGACCCTGTAAGCTCAACGCCTAATACGTCTTTTATTAAAGCGCCGCCCAGATAAAAGTCACTATTGTACTCATCATTACTTACATCATTCATCGATGAGGTATAACTGGCCGCCAAACTGCCTGACCAGTGTTGAGGGGCTGCACGGGTAATAATATTAATTACACCCCCCATTGCCTCTGAGCCATAAAGCGATGACATAGGGCCGCGAATAACTTCTACACGCTCAATCATTGCAAGCGGCGGTATACCAATTTGTTTGCCTCCATCGGCACCGTTGGTATTAACAGAGCGTCCCGCTGAAATAGGGCGGCCATCAACAAGGTATAGGGTGTACTGATCATCCATACCGCGAATACTAATATCTTGCATATTACCGCCACCACTGACGTATACGCCGGGTATATCGCGAACAGCATCCACCACCGTGGTATAAGACTGTTTACGTAACTCTTCTTGTAATATGACCGAGATAGAAGCAGGGGCGTCTATAATTTTTTGTTGGTAACCGGTTGCTGTTACAACCATTGTTTCCATTTCGTTGTTATTTTCTGTGGCCGAAGCTCCCATGGCTAAAGGTATAAAAATAGCCAAAGGTAACTTTTTACAGGTCAATGGTGCTTGCTTAAACAATGAGCGGTTGCACATTAAAATGTTCTCCTTTACGTGTAGACCTTTATTTATAAAGTGCAAATGATAATTCTTATTGTTATCATGTAAAGGAAATTGAATGGAACAATGTGTTGCAAAAGCCGCAACACATTGCACTCGTTTGTTTATGACAAACAGGTTTAACTGAAGGTGTAAGCCTGTTTTGTATTTCAAACGTTGCAGGAGGTTATAGTGTTACAGTTTAAAGAATTACATAGTTTTGTGTCTGTTGTCAGTTCGGGCAGTTTATCAAGTTCTGCAAAAACGCTTCAGTTATCTAAATCAACTCTTAGCCGACACCTAAAAAATTTAGAGCAAGATACAGGTTATACTTTATTAAAAAGAATGCCTAAAAGCTTAGTCCCTACGGAGGCAGGGCTGCGTTTCTATAGTTATTGCGAGCAAATACTTCGCATTGCTAATGAGGCCAAACATGAACTAGCTACACTTGATGAAAAGATACAAGGTGAGGTGGTTGTGTATGTTGATAATGGTTTATTAAGAGGTTGGCTTGGGGATGTGGTTGCTCAGTTTTTAACGCGCTTTCCTGATGTGAGCGTGACTTTAAAAACAGATATAAAGGCAAATTCAAATCAGTGGCGAGATCATATTTTACTTTGTATGGGCTCTCTCCCAGAGACCAGCCAACGCCAAGAAAAACTCTGCATGTTATGGCAAGGAGTATTTGGTAGTAAAGAGTATTTTAGCCGTAACGGCTACCCACAATCACCGGAAGATTTGATAAACACACAATGGCTTCAATTACTTGGGAATAAAAGCGAGCAGCTAGTGATGACTGATCAGCGTGGGACGACATTAAGTGTGCCGGTACCTTCGTCACGTATTCAGTCTGATCAGCTCGTGTTGCAGGGGGACGCAATAAGCCACGGGCATGGGCTGGGTTTATTACCATTGTGGCAAGCCAGCATGCGGCTCAATGCTCATCCTGGGTGTTTTGAGCGTTGTTTAAACGACTGGGTAGCGGATCCACTGCCTATTTGGCTATGTTACCCATTTGGTAAATTAGCGAAAAAGCAACGCGCCTTTATAGATCATATTAAAGGTAATTTACCTAAAGCCTGGAATACTGAAATATGCCAAAGTATGTAATAGTAATTAGAGTATGTTGAGCTTTTTAGTTAACTTCTCATCAGTCTGTTTGGTATTTAGGCAAAGCCGAGCCTATCTTGTTATTCCCTATAAATAGGCGCTAACGTCGCATTAACGCCCAACAGGCGCTGCCTAAAGGGTCTCCCTGGGGACTATTTACTCTTTGTAACGTGGCTTTTGCTTAATCCATTATGTTACAAAAATCGCACTGTGATTAAATAGCCCCTAGTTTAAACAAATTTTAGTCCGCAAAGATCAACAGACCCTCATAAACGCGAAGAAATGTCTTAGTGTTTTAGAAACTGCAACGCAAAAAACCGCTTTTATACCAAATAAAACAAATACGACTCATTATCATTTTTAGGTGTGCGTGATAGCATGGCTTACCAATTACCTATACTTACACAAAAGGAAATAGTAATAATGTACGGTCAATTTTTAAATATACTTATAATTTTAGTGTTCGGCTTTTATTCAGTGGCAAGTTTTGCCAACTACCCTTTAACAATAGAGCATGCAGGAAAGAAGCCTGTTGTTATAAAACAAAAACCTAAAAAAGTGGTTGTTTTTGATTTAGGTGTACTCGATACCTTAACAGCGCTTGATGTTGAAGTAACCGCTGTAGCTAAGGGCGTGTTTCCGGATTATTTGGCAGGTTATAACACCTCTGATAGAGCAATAGCGGGTAGTTTATTTAAACCCGACTATGCAAAGCTCAAAGATATAAAACCTGACCTTATTATTGTGGGTGGCCGAAGCCGTAAGGCCCTTGATAAACTATCGGGTATTGCGCCAACTATTGATTTAACCGTTAATGCCGATATCTTTGTGCCTAGCGTTAAAAGAAATGTTTTATTACTGGGCAGTATTTTTGATAAAAAACAACAAGCAAAGTCACTGTGGGAAAAGCTAAACAGTAAAATCCTAACTTTGCAGGCTAAAGCAAAAAGTAAAGGTGCAGGGCTAGTTTTATTTACCGTAAAAGATGTGTTTATTGCACATTTACCTGGCGATAGGTTTGGTATGGTGTATGACCTATTAGGTATTCCAAGCGTTGATAAAATTAATAAACAAACCGATAGCAAAGCAAATAAAAAGCAAACTAAAGCACAAAAAGCCAAACATGCTGCAACCCTTACAAAAGCATACATAGAAAAAAAACCTGATTGGTTATTTATACTCGACAGAGGGCTAGCAACCGCAGGACAAAGTAATATTAAGCAAGCATTAACTAGTTCACCTTTTATAAAAAATTCCAACGCTTGGCAAAAAAATCATGTTTATTATCTAAATCCAACACAGTGGTACGTAGTTACTGGTGGATACACGAGTGTACTTAACACGGTTAATGATCTAAATACACTATGGTAAGTAACAAACCCAAAAGTGAACACTATTAACTCAGCATACTTTGAGTTTATGGGCTGATTTTAAGTTATACATGCGCTGATCCGCTAAGGTTAAACACTCGGTATGGCTTTGGCACTCATCGCTAGATGCTATGCCATAACTAATACCAGATTGCGGCCATTGCTGTTGAATAGTGCGATGTAATGCGGTGAGCTTTTGGGTAAGTGTGGTTTTTAGTTGGGGGAGGTGTGATTTGTTTTTGACTTTACATAACCAAATAAATTCATCGCCCCCGGTTCTAAATACGGTGCCGTCTTGCGCTAGATGCTGCGTCATTAATTTTGCTGCATTTATTAAAAAAGCATCACCTTTGGCGTGCCCAAGCGCATCGTTTATTTTTTATTCCATCACAATCTATAAACACAATGATGTAAGCACTGTGTGCAAGTTTAATCAGCTCATCATTTAATAGTAGTCGGTTGCCTACTTGGGTTAGAGGATCAAAGCGAGATTCATGTAACAAGGTACTAAATTTATGCTGTTTTAACTTTAGCCACTCAGACAAAGACAGCACAATACACACACAATCTATTGCTAAGGCTAACAGCACAAGTATTTCTGATGAGGTCGCATTTATTAAATCAAAATGAAACGCAACGAATACTACTAATGACAGGCTATAGAGCATATTTCCAAATAAAAAATACTTGGCTCTAAAATCGTTCAGGCTAAGCATGGCAAACCCGGTGGTTAAGCTAAGCATAACCCATACGGCTGCTAAAAAGTGCGCGATATAAAACACTAAATAAAAGGGCATAAATAGGCTGCAGATACCGCATACAAATGCGCTAACGGTAAAGTATTTTAAAGCACTCCCAAGCTTATTGGCTTTTTCTTTATCGAAGTTAAACAGGTAGTAGGTAAATGCTGCTGCGCAACTCACAGCAAAGGAAAATAAATAAATACCTAAGTAATGCTTATTAAAAGAGGGGCTGGCATAAATTGTATTTACAGCGCCCGAAGCAAACGCCCAGCCTAGACCGTGCAAACCGACATACCCAGCACAAAACAAGGCCACTTTTTGCTTTACTCTTAAAAACATTACAAAGGCCATCATTGCTAAAGTAAGCATGACAGAAATAGTAATAAGGCTTAATGAGTTTATATAAAACTGATGATGCAAAAATGCACCTTCGCTTAAAATACTTAAATCAACTGGCGTTGGATAGTGTTTGGCTTCTAAATATATCCATAAATAGCCACTGCTTGGCGCATAAAAGGGCAATTTAAATGCTTGTCCATGCATTAAAATAGCCGGTTGATTAACGTGAGACTGCGAAAAATCAGCAAGCTTAACTATATCTCCCTGTTCGGTTTGCCAATAGGCTAAACCAACGTCGATAAAATTGGCTTGCGGCAGCACATACCAATCTCCAGTGGTGGGGTTATTTAGCGCAATTTTTGTTATTACAGCGCCACTTTTACCGAGCAGGTTGCTCGTTTCACTAGCGTTTTTATAAGATGTAATTACTTGCTGTGCAGAAGGAGGCGTATTGAATGCTGTGACAGGGCGCCACAGGTTATCATCCTCTAGGGTAATGTTGTTATTAAGTGTATAAGCAGGTGTTAGCGGGCTAAACAAAGCACAGAAAAAGAATACTGTTAATATACCAACCCGCACCATACCTAAACTCACTTTAAAAACCCACTAAGCGATTATAATCAAATTGTAAATAAATAGTATATAAATCAAACAAAATTATCGCCTTTAAGTAATGGCTTAATTTGGCTTTAAATAACAAACTGCATTAATAAATAAGTAATACGAGGGCGTTTTTGTTTAAACGAATTTATAAACACTGCGGGTGTTTGCAGTATTAGTTAGGGTTTAAAGTAGATAGTGCCCTAACCAACTGAGCTACATTCGTACATATAATATCTTAATTATATTTATTCAGAGGGAAGAAAAGTTTTGGTACGACTGAGTGGATTCGAACCAGCGATTTCGGCATGGGCATAGAGAGTGGGTAGCGCGCTAACCAACTGAGCTACAGTCGTACAATAGTATCTTAATAATATTTATTCAGAGGGAGGAATAGTTTTGGTACGACTGAGTGGATTCAAACCACCGATTTCGGCGTAGGCATAAAGAGTAGGTAGCGCGCTAACCAACTGAGCTACAGTCGTACAAATAGTATCTTAATTATATTTATTCAGTGGGAAGAATAATTTTGGTACGACTGAGTGGATTCGAGCAACTGATTTCGGCGTGGGCATAGAGAGTAGGTAGCGTTCTAACCAACTGAGCTACATTCGTACATATAGGGATTCTTAAATATAATTTATTCAAAGAAGTCAGAATAATTTTGGTACGACTGAGTGGATTCGAACCACCGACCTCTACCATGTCAAGGTAGCGCTCTAACCAACTGAGCTACAGTCGTACAAATAGTATCTTAATTATATTTATTCAGAGGGAAGAATAAATTTGGTACGACCGAGTGGATTCGAACCACCGACCTCTACCATGTCAAGGTAGCGCTCTAACCAACTGAGCTACGGTCGTATTACCTAATTAAGATGCGATAAATTTAATTATCAGCGGCCGCTAATATATAGCGTGGTGAGTGGTGAATCAAGCAAGTTTGTTGCTTTTACGTTTATTTGCCGTTTTTTTATTCATATTGGGCTGATTTCACACGTTTTATAAAAGTTTTGCCACCAGGTAACGTGTTTTTTGGCTGAGCCTTTAAGCTGGTTTAGTAGATTGTTTTGTGAATCAAGCGCTATAAAAGTATTTATTTGCTTATTTGTTATGGCTTGGTCAAACCACAGTTGGTTATACAAAGGTAAAAGTGTTTCAAGGTAGCCTGCTAAATTAGCCTGATAAGGCTGTATTTCTTTAAGGAAATACTTTTGAAACACGTTACTGACGATAGTGGCTACTTTTTTATTTTTTCCTGCTGGGCATATTTCATCAATGGATTGCGATTCGATAAATCGCGTGGCTGAATTATTAAACGCTATTTGCAGGCGTGCAGAATAAATGAGTAATTGGTTAAAACGGTACTTATTCAGCTGCTCTAACGCGTTAAAAATGTCTGCGGAGTTAATTTTTAAGTAGTGTTTATTGAGTATGTGTTGTTTTATGAGCGCAAGCTGCTGCATGGCCGCTACCGTGTCGCTAAACCCTGCCGGGGAAGCAGAAAGCTCTGCGCTGCTAGCTTGCCACGTGTTTTTTAGCTCAAATTCGTTATACAACATTAAATTAAAGTAGTGGTTTAGTGTTTGCTCTTTATGTGTTTTTGCTTTTAACAAGGTTTTATAAACTGCTGAGTCAGGCTCAAGCGTGCTTAAGCACTGCTGTGCATTTTGCACAAACTCTATTTGATACTTTAAAACACCGGCATGTCCGGCCGTTTTACCTAGCTGATTGTTGTGCTCACTAATAAGTAAGCTGAGCTTACAATGGCTTAAGCTGGCAAGTTCAATCAAGCTAATGGTGGTGGTGTTTAAAAGCGTGTTAGGGGGTAAAAGCGGGCTAATTGCTACAGGTTTACTTAAACTTGGGGCTTGGGTTTCAAGGGTATTACTTAAGCGTGCTGTGTATGTTTGATAAGTGTTGCTAGGCGCTTTTGAACACCCAGCAAGCACGGCGCAACACACCGCTAATAAACAACTTAACCATGTTTTGCTTGGTATTAATGTTAGTGCTTTTTTATACAAATGGCGCCTGCTTTAATCGCTTATTAACGGTGAACATAAGCCATACAGCAGCAACGGTTAAGCCAAAAATAATACCTATCCAAAAACCGTGCGGCCCCATGGCGGGCACAATTAAATCTGTTCTTCCCAATACGTAGCCTAAAGCAAACCCGATTAACCAGTAAGATATAAACGTTATATACGATATAGGCTGCGTATGTTTTAAACCTCTTAAAATGCCGTTCGCAGCGACTTGGAGTGCATCAGGAATTTGATAAATACATGCCAAAATCATAATTGAGGTCGCTAATGCAATAACAGCTGGGCTGTCGGTGTAAAGTTGGCTTATTAAATCGCGGCCAATAAAGGTTATAAAAGCTAAAAATAACGCAATAGCAATGGCTAATATGTAGCTGGTTGATATAGCAGTTTTTAATTGGCTTAAATGGTTTTGACCAAATAAATTACCAATACGAATACTAATGGCGATAGATAAGCTCAGTGGCATCATAAATAATAACGCGGTCACGCTTCCCGCAATTTGATGACCCGACACAGCAACAGCACCTAAGTGTGCAATAAATAATGGTATACACGCAAATAGCGTAATTTCAAAAAAGGTGGCCAACGAAATAGGTATACCTAATTTAGTAATAATTCCAATGGTTTTAATATTGGGCTTTTCAAAATTTGCCAGCAGGGCTTTTGCATCGATTTTTTTACTAAACTGGCAATACGTCACTTGTGCAACAGCCATTACAGTCAGTACCAATGCCGTAGCAATACCACAACCTGCACCGCCGTAGGCTGGTAAGCCAAATAAACCATTTATAAAAATATAGTTAGCCGGAATATTAACGCCAAGGCCCAGTAAGCTGATATAAAAAGCGGGTTTTGTCATCCCCATGCCTTCGGTCATATTGCGATAAACGGTAAAAATTAAAAAACCAAAGGCTCCCCATTTCACAAAATGGATATAGTCGTACGCAAGGCTTGCGATAGCGGGGGTTGTATCGAGTTTTAAAATCACTATATCGGCTAGGTTGGCTATACCAAAACCAATTGCGCTTAAAATAGCGGTTAAATACAGAGCTTGCTGAAAATAATGGCTAATACCCTTTTTATCATTAGCGCCCGCAAATTGGGCAATAATACCGGTTAACGCGAGCAAAATACCTTGCAGCGCCAGTAATAACGGGTTCCATATACCGGTTGCAATCGACAGCGCAGCTAAATCTGTTGGGCTTACTTGGCCTGCCATAATGGTGTCGACCACCGACATTAAAACGAGTGTTACTTGTGCTAAAAATACAGGTACGGCAAGGGTGATTAAACGTTTGGCTTCCCAGCTACAAAAGGTCATAAAAACAGCTATTTGATAAAACAGGGCGCAATTGTAATCGATTGTGTTTCAAATAAAAATCACTGTAGTGAATGATTTTACGAGTTGATACGTTAAACTAGCACTTTGTAATAATTTTAAGTGATTTTATGTTTACAGGAATCGTTCAAACTCAAGCTACTGTTGTATCTACCACGCATACCGAAGGGGTTTTACGTTTGGTTGTATCGGTAGGTGATGAATACGTTAAACATTTAGATTTAGGCGCGAGCATTGCAATTAATGGCTGTTGTTTAACGGTGGTTAAAGTTGAATTAAGTAACCACGATGTAGTGGCGCAAGTACATTTTGATGTAATTGATGAAACACTATTACTAACGAATTTAGGCAAGCTTGCACTAGGTAGTTTAGTTAATTATGAGCGCTCAGTAACCTTTGGTACTGAATTAGGTGGGCATATTGTGTCGGGGCATATTCACTGCACTGCCCAAATTGGGCAAATAGTTAAGCAACAAAATAACTGTAAAATTCAGTTAAGCTTACCTACTAAATGGCAAAAGTATGTTTTGTACAAAGGCTTTGTAGCAATAAATGGCGCAAGTTTAACCGTGGGCGAAATTGACGAGCAGGGGTTTTGGTTACACCTGATCCCCGAAACGCTGGCCATTACAAATTTAGGTAACGCTCAAGTGGGTGATGAACTAAATATAGAAGTCGATCAGCAAACTTATACCATTATTAACACGGTAGAAAATTACTTACGCCACCAGGGCTAAAAAATTTGTTCATCGTCGCTGTCTATGTGTAACTCTAATTTTTTATGAGCATGGTCTATGTGCATGTTTAAATGAATAGGGTTACAGCAGGCACTGCATTCTTCTACGTAGTCTTGATCCCCCATACTTGCGTCAATGTCTAGGTGTATGTGGTTGCCACAGTGTGGGCACGTGATACGTTGTGATAAAAAATCTTTCATAATCACTCCAATAGTACCAAGGTAAGAATTAACTTGTTGATACGCGTTAATTAAGTTGTGCAGTTATACTAGCAACAACTTGATGGCTCAAAACTGAACTAAACAACAAGGTATTGAGCCTAAATAACATCCTTTTTAAATATAGTGCTGAAGCAACGATTATGACAGTTATTTTACGCCTTATGAGGCGTTATTATTTAAAGCGATAGCAGTTCATCAATATGCTGCTTAGCCTGAGTAAGATAGTGCCCTGCAAATATATTTGCGTGATTTAAAATAGGGTAAAGTTGGTATATAGCTTTGCGCTTTTTATAGTTTTCGCTTAATGGGTATTGCGCGTTATAAGCGTTATAAAAATCATCAGGTAAAGGGGCAAATAGCTCGCTCATTGCAATATCTACCTCGCGGTCTCCGTAATAACAAGCGGGATTAAATAAGGTCGGTACATTTTTAATAAAGCCCATATTTCCTCGCCAAAAGTCGCCATGTACTAAAGAGGGCTCCACAATATGGCTGTGCAATTGCTCTTTTACCAAATTAATTAATAGCTCAGGCTCTACAAGCTGAATGCCTTTTTCGGCTAATAGTTGCAGTTGCCAGCCGATGCGCTCTTCTGCGTAAAATAAGTCCCATTTTTTATGCCATTGGTTTGGTTGCACGGTGGTGGCTAGGTAATTATCTACATCAAAGCCAAACATTGCTTGGTCGTGCTTTTGGTGCAGCATAGCCAGTTGTTTACCCATATCGTGCCAATGTGTATGGGGCTGTTTATCAAGTACTAACCATTCGAGTACAATAAACGAAAATTCAATATTAGCACCTGTTACAATGCAGTCGGGCACCATAAAAACACTATTTTGGGTGAGCTGCTTAAGTCCTATCGCTTCGCTTTCTAGGCGATCTAGTTCGCTTTTAAGGGCAATTTTAACCAAGTAATTGTGTTTTCCATCGGTGAGTTGATAGAGTTTATCGGTATTTGTACTTTGCAGCTGACGTTTGTAAGTATGTTTAAAGTCATAATGAATGGCTTGGCTAATGTGCTCGTTTACTGTTTTCCACATATCAATTGCTCGCCTTTTAAACAGATACTTAAACTATGGCAAAAAAGTATTAATTTAACAAACTAATCGTTGTAAAATTAACGATATAAAAAATGCTAATGGAGTAACAATGAACAAAAGTTTTATCACCAATTTGCTCGCTGTCTTGTGCGTAGTTATAGGCTACCTTTTTAACCACGCTATTGTGTTATCGGTGGGGTTATTTGCGCTATCTGGTGCTGTCACAAACTTATTGGCTGTTCATATGTTATTTGAAAAAGTACCTTTATTATATGGCTCGGGTGTTATTGCTCTAAAATTCGAAAGTTTTAAAGTGGCTATTCGTAATTTAATTTTGACTGAGTTTTTCTCTGAGCAAAAAATTAATAACCTACTTAGCAAAGCACAACCTAATATCGACTTTGAAGGCATTATTACTAAGGTTGATTTAAACCCTGCATTCGACAACCTACTTCAAGTAATAGAGCAATCACAGTTTGGCAGTATGTTAGGTATGTTTGGTGGCACAGCGGCTATAGAGCCAATGCGAGAAAAGTTTATTGAAAAAATGCAGCTATCACTTGCGCAAATTAGCCAAACAGACGATTTTAAAGTGCTAGTAAACGATACGTTATCGCAAGGGAATAGCGCACAAAGCTTACATGCTACGATACTTAAATTAGTTGATGAGCGTTTAAATGAACTCACCCCAAAAATGGTTAAAGACATTATTCAAACTATGATACGTGAGCATTTAGGTTGGCTAGTAGTATGGGGCGGTGTGTTTGGCGGTTTATTTGGCTTAATTGCGGCCATTATTTAATAAACTAAGCCTGCTTACAAAGCAGGCTTAATTTTGTGTTAACGCCATACTATTTTGGCCCTGTGATGATTACTTTTTCTGGGTTGTACGATTTAGCTAAATCTTTAATTGATGTGCGAGTACTGGTATCAATATTTAAATAATTTGCGCTTTTATCAAGGTTATACAAAGTAACAAAGTCGCCCATTGATAAGTTATTACAGTGCAGCTTTTTGCTCATTACCGCTTTGCTTATATTTAAATCGCGTGACGCTTTACGTACTACGTACGATTTATTAGCTGCAACAGCCATACAAGCCTGTGTACCTGGCGATGAATCGGCCGCGACAAATTGGGTGGCTAATGCTGGTTTTGCAATTAGTAAAGTAGCGCCTAGTACCATAGTTGTGCATAAAGTAGCTTTAACGTGTTCATAATTAGTCCTCATTGTTTGTGGTTCAGCTTTATTATTGAGCGATTCAAACTAAAAAGCTGTTAACCAAACGCAACAAGGTGTAAGCAGGTATGTTTAAAAATACACACTTAAGCTAGGTGACTGAATTTAAGCCCTAATAAATGTGTTTTTTGACACACTTAGGCAAAATTATTTTATAGCTACTGACATATTTTCTCAGCCTGCTATTATCGCCCCCATTATTTACGCGCTTAATTTTTAGGAGAACCAGTGAGCAAAACGTTAGCCAGCTATTACCAGCAAGCGTATGCCTGCGAACACAAGCATTTTAACCAATGTTTTTATTGTGGATGCGAAGCCACAGAGCGCGATCATTGCCCGCCGTTACATATGCTACAGAGCATTATTGATTTAGGCGAAGAGGCCGACTTTGTCTCTATTGCCGCGTGTTATGAGTGCCATGCCTTATTACATAATGAAAGGCTAATGACGATAGATGAGCGTTTTACAAAACTTAAAAAAAAGCTCTCTAATAAGTACGCTAAGGCGCTGCGTGTTTATAACATGTGGGAAGAAAACGAATTAAGCGAAATGAGTGACGAATTTGCGCACAGCATTCAAGCGGGTATGAAATTAGGTAAAGAGGCATCTGAGCGTTTAGCGTTTACAGGCTTTACATATGCCACCGAAGAAGCCCGCGTGACCGTACGCGAAAAAACCAAAGAGTTTGATGTAGAAGGCACCGTTTTTACCGACTTTAAAGAGGCATTAAATTACTGTATTAACGTACTTAAAGTTCACAAAAGTGACTTTTATAAAATATTGGTAGAGGATTATAACGGCGACTTTAATAGGGCACTTAGCCAGTATCGTCATCGCCATGATAAAGTAACAGCAGCAAGCGATGGCAATACATTAATTAAGGATTTTGCTAAGCAACATAAGCAAAACTCAGACTTTGTAACTCGCACCGTAAAACACTTTATAAACAAAGACCCATCGCTTACAACCGAAGGCGCACTTGAAAAGCTGTATAACAATTATATAAAAAAATAATTACAGCCGTTTAACTCATTTAATCGCTTTTTTACCTGTTTTTTTAGCTTTATTACGCCGCTTTAGCTAAAGTAGCAAAAAAACAGGAGAACCTAACAACATGCAAAAATTTGCTCCCTCATTGTTAGCAGTTGGTTTAGCTGCTGCCCTTGTTGGCTGCCAAGAAAACGGCCCACAAGATGCAAAAATCACCATTAATAAAAACCCATACCCAAGCACCTACACACCGCTTGCAAGTAAAAGCACACTAATTACCAATGCAACAGTACTAACTGGCACTGGCGAGCGCTTAGATGACGCCGATGTGTTACTTGTTGATGGTAAAGTACAACAAGTAGGTAAAGACTTATCGGCCAATGCAGATGCAACCATTGATGCACAGGGAAAATGGGTTACCCCAGGTATTATTGACGTACACTCTCACTTAGGTGCTTATCCAAGCCCATCGGTTGAGTCTCATCAAGACGGAAACGAAATGACCAGCCCAAATACTGCTGAGGTGTGGGTAGAGCATTCGGTATGGCCTCAAGATCCTGGTTTTAACCGCGCGCGCGAAGGCGGTATTACTTCACTACAAATTTTACCAGGCTCAGCTAACTTATTTGGTGGCCGTGGCGTAACACTTAAAAACATTCCTGCGCATACCATGCAAGCAATGAAATTCCCTGATGCGCCTAATGGCTTAAAAATGGCCTGTGGTGAAAACCCAAAACGCGTATATGGTCGCCAAGGTACTTTGCCTTCCACCCGTATGGGTAACATGGCCGGTTACCGTATGGCATGGGCAGAAGCACAAGAGTATAAGCGTGCATGGGATAAGTACGACGCCGATTATGAAGCAGGTTTAAACCCAGAAGCACCAGTTCGCGACATTAAGCACGATACTCTTCGCGCGGTCATTGAAGGTGAAGTGTTAATTCATAATCACTGTTATAAAGCTGAAGAAATGGCGATGATGATCGACCTTTCAAAAGAATTTGGCTATCACGCAGGTACGTTCCATCACGGTGTAGAAGCTTATAAAATTGCAGATTTATTAGCTGAAAATGGTTCGTGTGCTGCACTTTGGCCAGATTGGTGGGGCTTTAAAATGGAAGCCTACGACATGGTTCAAGAAAACGTAGCTATTGTTGATGCGGTAAAAAATTCGTGCGCCATTGTGCATTCTGACTCAGACACCACTATCCAGCGCTTAAACCAAGAAGCGGGTAAAGTAATGTACCGTGCAAACGAAAATGGCTTTGATATTTCGGAGCAGCACGCGATTAAGTGGATCACCTCAAACGCGGCTAAATCATTAGGTATTGAAGATAAAACTGGTTCGCTTGAAGCAGGTAAGCAAGGTGATGTGGTTATTTGGAACCAAAACCCATTTAGCGTTTACGCAAAAGCTGAACAAGTATTTATTGATGGCGCAAAAGTTTACGATAGAAACGATAGCGCATTTCAAGCACAAAGTGATTTTATGTTAGGTCAACAATAAGGAGCCCAGAATGAAAAATTTATCACGTTCGTTTTCGCTATCTCTGGTTGCTGCCGGACTGTTAGCCTCAGGTGCAGCCAATGCACAATCGCTTGCTATTATTAATGCCACGCTGCATACGGCAACCGAGCAAGGCGTTTTAGAAAACGCCAGCATTGTTATGGATAACGGTAAAATTACCGCTATTAATCCACAGCAAGTACAAGCAGATAAAGTTATTGATGCAAATGGGCAAATTGTAACCCCAGGTTTTATTGCTAGCATTAATCAACTTGGCTTAGTGGAAGTAAGTGCAGTTGCAGGCTCACGCGATGCAGGCGAAGAAAAAGCAGGTATTGATTTTGATGTAAGCCTTGCTTATAACGCTCACTCAAGCCTTATCCCGTATGCACGTAAAGGTGGTGTAACCCGCGATGTAATTACCCCGCACGGTGGCGATAGTATTTTTTCGGGCTTAGCAAGTGTGGTTGATTTAAGCGGTGATTTACAAGGCGACATACAAAAACAAGCTGCATTAGTGGTTTATTTAGGTGAGCGCAGTAAGGGCTCGCGCGCATTTACATTGCAAACGCTAATTAATAAGCTTGAAGAGCACCAAACAAAAGCAGCTAAAAAGCCTAAAAAAGACGACGACAGCACCCCAAGTATTGAAGATAAAGTAATGGTTAAAGTACTTAGCGGCAATATGCCACTTGTAGTGGGTGTATCTCGTGCGGCTGATATTATTGAGCTACTTAAAGTTAAAGAGCAATTTGGTATTAATTTAGTGCTCAATGGTGCACAAGATGCTGTTGTTGTTAAAGAGCAGATTGCTAAAGCGCAAGTACCAGTAATTATGAGTGCTATGGATAGCTTACCTTCAAGCTTTGACTCTTTACATGCCAGTTTAGATAACGCAGCCGCGCTTGAAAAAGCTGGGGTAAAAGTTATTTTAACTGTGGGCGGCGATGCCAGCCATAATATTTACCAGCTTCGTTTTGATGCCGGTAATGCAGTTTCGTACGGCATGAGCCAGCAAGGTGCATTAGAGGCCGTTACATCTAATGTGGCGAGCGTGTTTAATATTAACGCCGGCAGTATTGAAGTTGGTAAAGCCGCTGATGTAGTAATGTGGAGCAACGACCCGTTTGAGCTAAGCTCGCACGTTAGTAAAATGATTATTAACGGTGAAGAAGTATCTACGCAGTCGCGCCAAGATAAACTGCGTGAGCGCTATACCACTGAATCATCTATGCCGCGTGCATATACAAAATAATTAATATAGCTTTAATTATCCAAAATTCAGGTTAATTATTAAAGGCCGCTACTTTAAAGTTAAAGTAGCGGCCTTTTTATATAAAATAAAGACACAAAAAAACCGCTTACTTTAAACGTAAGCGGTTTTTTAATTTAATCTAAAATTATACTAATTTAGATAAAATTTCGTTAAACGTTGCACTTGGGCGCATTGCTTTAAACGCTGCATCATCGTTTGGTTGGAAGTAACCACCAATATCCATTGAAGGACCTTGCGCATCGTTAAGCTCGCTTACGATTTGCTCTTTTTGCGTTTCTAAATCGCTCGCAATTTGTGTAAATTGCGCTTTAAGCTCGCTGTCTTCGTCTTGCTTAGCCAGCTCTTGTGCCCAGAATAAAGATAAGAAGAAGTGAGAACCACGGTTATCAATTTCTTTTACTTTACGTGAAGGCGACTTGTTTTCAGCTAAGAACGTACCTGTTGCTTTATCTAGTGTGTCAGCAAGTACTTGTGCTTTTTTGTTGCCTGTATTCACGCTTAGGTGCTCAAGCGAAGCCGCTAGTGCTAAAAACTCGCCTAACGAATCCCAACGTAAGTGGTTTTCTTTTTCGAACTGTTGAACATGCTTAGGTGCTGAACCACCTGCGCCAGTTTCAAACAAGCCACCACCGTTCATTAGTGGCACAATAGAAAGCATTTTAGCACTGGTACCCAGCTCTAAAATTGGGAATAAATCTGTTAGGTAGTCACGTAATACGTTACCCGTTACAGAGATAGTGTCTTTACCTTCTTTAATACGCGCTAATGAGAATAAAGTTGCTTCAAGCGGTGCTAAAATTTGAATGTCTAGGCCATTAGTATCGTGATCTGGTAAGTATTTGTTTACCTTTTTAATAAGCTCTGCATCGTGAGCACGATTTTCATCTAACCAGAAAATGGCAGGTACGCCCGTAGCACGTGCGCGGTTTACAGCAAGCTTAACCCAATCTTGGATTGGTGCGTCTTTAACCTGACACATTCTCCAAATATCGCCTTGCTCAACAGTGTGCTCAAGTAATGTTGTGCCATTAGCATCAACAACACGAATAGAACCATCCGCTTTTGCTTCAAACGTTTTATCGTGAGAACCGTATTCTTCTGCTTTTTGAGCCATTAGGCCTACGTTTGGTACGCTACCCATAGTGGTAGGATCGAACGCGCCGTTTTCTTTACAAAAATCAATTGTAGCTTGGTAAACGCTTGAGTAGCTACGATCTGGGATCACAAAGCTAGTGTCTTGTAGTTTACCGTCGTTGTTCCACATTTGACCGCTTGAACGAATGGCAGCAGGCATAGACGCATCAATGATCACATCGCTTGGAACGTGTAAGTTAGTAATGCCACGGTCAGAATCAACCATTGCAATAGCAGGACGCTCAGCGTAAACCGCTTGAATGTCTGCTTCAATTTCTTCGCGCTTAGCATCATCTAATGTTTGAATTTTAGAATAAACGTCGCCTAAACCGTTATTTACATCAACACCTAGCTCTTCAAAAAGCTCGCCGTGTTTAGCAAATACGTCTTTGTAGAAAACTTTTACCGCATGACCAAAAATAATAGGGTCAGATACTTTCATCATTGTCGCTTTCATGTGAAGCGAAAATAATACGCCTTTTTCTTTAGCTGCATCAATTTCTGCTGCTAAAAACGCTTGTAGTTTAGCTGCGCTAATGCGCGATGCATCAATTACTTCGCCAGCAATTAGCGGCGTGCTTTGTTTAAGTACAGTCACATCGCCATTAGTCGCTACGTGCTCAATACGTACATCAGTTGCTGCATCAACAGTTACAGATTGCTCAGAACCAAAGAAGTCACCTTCGCTCATGCTTGCAACGTATGATTGTGAGTCTTTGCTCCACGCACCCATTGAATGAGGGTTATTGCGTGCATATTCTTTAACAGAACCTGGTGCACGACGATCTGAATTACCTTCACGCAATACTGGGTTTACAGCACTGCCTTTAATTTTGTCGTAAGTGGCTTTAATTTTAGCTTCTTCATCATTTTTAGGCTCAGCTGGGTACTCTGGGAGTGCGTAGCCTTTTTCTTGAAGCTCTTTAATGACAGCGCGTAATTGCGGTACAGACGCACTGATGTTTGGTAATTTGATGATGTTTGCTTCTGGTGTTTTTGCAAGTTCGCCAAGCTCTGCAAGCGCATCGCCGATGCGTTGCTCTTCAGTAAGGTAATCAGCGAAGTTTGCAATTACACGACCTGCTAATGAGATATCGCGAGTTTCAACTTCAACACCTGCCGCATTTGTATAGGCTTGGATAATTGGTAGCAACGAGTAGGTTGCTAGCGCCGGAGCTTCGTCCGTTTTAGTGTAGATAATTTTTGATGTCATCATCATTCCTAGATAGTAGGCCGCAGTGGCCGTATTCAACAATGCAAAGAAACTCATTAGCGCATGGTTGCGTTAACAAGCAGTTTGTTAGGTGTCGGTACTCTTAATATGCCAAAAGGCAGAATAGTCACACCTGACTAACTGATTTTTATAGGTTGCAAAGTACACGTATTTTAGCCGCGTAAAAGCATAAGCTAAAATGTAACCGCGTAATTTAGCAACAAGAGTGTAACAAGCTTGTTTAAAAAGGGCTAGCGCTTGCGCTTTTGAACAGCCTTAATTAGCAGGTAACTGTTAGAACATTGGGGTATATAAAATAAAATCAAGGAAAAGGGTTGAATTTAGCGTGTGCAGGAGCAATTTAGTAATAAGAAGAGAGTTGAATGGTAAGTGGGGAATTAAGCGAGGATCTAAATTAGGTCGCTCGCTTTAGTCGAACAAATTTTTTATCACTCTAAAATGTCGCCGTTAGGCGCAATGTTTTTAGCGTGTAAGCCCTTAGGGCCTTGTTCTAGCTCGAATGTTACATCCTGACCAGCTTTAAGTGTCTTATAACCGTCCATTACAATCGTTGAGTAATGAGCGAAAATATCATTCTCGCAGCCGTCTTCTACGATGAAACCAAAACCTTTGGCGTTGTTGAACCATTTGACTTTACCACAAGCCATACTTCTACATCCTTCTATAAGTTGACTAATTTAGTTATTCTAAACCGTATAATTTGCTAGACTGACTAAGGATTAATCAATCTACTTCTGACTGTAGTTTATTTGGCCAGTCAGTCAAGTGTTTTGTGGTATTTTTTTAACATTTAATTTATTTTTTATTCAAGTTTGCTTGAGTTCTAAAGACAAGACTATATTTAATTATGAGTGGTATGAAAGATTCAGGTGTCATCGACACAGTTCGCGATAGTGAAAAGCAAAAGCTGCAGCCACCGCGAAAATACAAAGTTGTTTTAAATAACGACGACTACACGCCAATGGACTTTGTAATAGAAGTTCTAATGACGTTTTTCAATATGGATAGCGATAGAGCAACTGATGTGATGCTACAAGTTCACGAAAAAGGTAAAGGGATATGCGGTGTATTTAGCGCCGATGTAGCCCATACCAAAGCGGAACAAGTTAACCGTTATGCACGGGATAACGAGCATCCACTGCTTTGTAGTTGTGAGCAGGAATAAATACCAATTAGGTGATCAATCATCTCATTGTTGTGGTATAAAATAATTATCTCAGTAAGGGGTTGCCAATGCTAAACAAAGACTTAGAACTAACGTTAAATGCCGCGTTTCGTGAAGCTCGTACACGCCGCCATGAGTTTATGACGGTAGAACACCTTTTACTTGCGCTTTTAGATAACCCTTCAGCAGGCGAAGCGCTAAACGCCTGCGGTGTTGATATTTCTGGTTTAAAAACCGAACTATTAGAATTCATAGACGAAACCACACCGGTTATTCCCGATTTAGAAGAAGAACGCGAAACCCAACCAACACTGGGCTTTCAGCGCGTGCTTCAACGTGCGGTTTTTCATGTTCAATCATCTGGTAAAAACGAAGTTACAGGCGTTAACGTGCTCGTTGCTATTTTTTCTGAACAAGAAAGCCAAGCGGTTTATTTACTTAAGAAAAGCGATATTTCTCGCTTAGATATAGTGAATTTTATTTCTCATGGTATTTCTAAAACGGATGATGAGTTAGGAGATGACACTGACGATATTCATGAAGAAGTACAAGAGGTTCAAAACGAAGAGGCAAGTAAGTTAGATAGCTTTACCACTAATTTAAATGCCCAAGCCAAAGACGGTAACATTGATCCATTAGTAGGGCGCGACAGCGAAGTAGAGCGCACCGTGCAGGTTTTATGTCGCCGTAAAAAGAATAACCCACTGCTTGTTGGTGAAGCAGGGGTAGGTAAAACAGCCATTGCAGAGGGCCTTGCGTATCGCATTGTTAATGAACAAGTGCCTGAAGTAATTGCCGATGCTGTTGTTTACTCGCTTGATATGGGCGCATTGCTTGCCGGTACTAAGTACCGCGGCGACTTTGAAAAACGCTTTAAGAGCTTATTAAAAGAGTTACAAGCAAAACCTAACTCAATTTTATTTATTGATGAAATACACACTATTATTGGTGCAGGTGCTGCATCGGGGGGTGTTATGGATGCCTCTAACTTACTTAAACCGCTGCTTTCAAGCGGGCAGTTACGTTGTATGGGCTCAACCACTTACAATGAATACAAAAATATATTTGAAAAAGACCGTGCGTTAGTGCGTCGTTTCCAAAAAATTGATGTACTTGAACCAAGTGTGGCCGATACCACTAAAATTTTAAATGGTTTAAAAGAGCGTTATGAAGAACACCATGGTATTCGTTACACGCAAAAAGCATTAAAAGCAGCTGCAGAGCTAAGTGCTAAATACATTAATGAGCGTCATTTACCTGATAAAGCCATTGATGTGATAGATGAAGCCGGTGCCAACCAGCGTTTGCAGCCAAGCTCTAAGCGCAAAAAAACCATTGGTGTATCAGATATTGAATCGATTATTGCTAAAATGGCACGTATCCCAGCTCAAAGCGTGTCATCGACCGATAAAGAAACGCTTAAAAATCTTGATCGTAATCTTAAAATGTTGGTGTTTGGGCAAGATCAGTCTATCGATGCGTTAACATCTGCGATTCGTTTATCTCGCTCTGGGCTTGCAAACGAAGATAAGCCAGTGGGCTCGTTCTTATTTGCGGGGCCAACGGGTGTAGGTAAAACCGAGGTTACTAAACAGCTCGCTAAATGTATGGGTGTTGAGTTTATCCGCTTTGATATGTCAGAGTACGTTGAGCGCCATGCAGTAAGCCGTTTAATTGGTGCGCCTCCGGGGTATGTTGGTTTTGAACAAGGCGGCTTACTTACCGAAGCCGTTATTAAAAACCCGCATGCAGTTGTATTATTGGATGAAATTGAAAAAGCCCATCCAGATATTTACAACATATTACTGCAAGTAATGGATCACGGTACGTTAACCGATAACAATGGTCGTAAAGCTGACTTTAGAAACGTAGTGGTGGTTATGACAACCAATGCCGGCGTGCAAGAAACTACACGTAAATCGATTGGCTTTACCGAGCAAGATCATACGCACGATGCAATGAGTGAAATTAACAAGGTATTTTCACCTGAGTTTAGAAACCGCTTAGATAATATTATTTGGTTTAACCACCTTGAAAAAGACGTTATCTTGCAAGTGGTCGATAAATTTGTAGTTGAGCTGCAAGCACAATTAGATAAGAAGTCAGTTAACCTTGAGCTGACCTCCAAGGCTCGAGAGTGGTTAGCAGATAAAGGCTACGATAAAGCAATGGGTGCACGTCCAATGGCACGTGTTATTCAAGATGAGCTTAAAAAGCCATTGGCTAACGAAATACTCTTTGGTGAACTGGTTGATGGCGGTACAGTTAAAGTATCAGTTAAAGATAAGAAAATTAACTTTGACTATGAAAGTAATTTAACACCCGCTTAAATAAGTGTATTCACTTATAGTACCCATCCGCAAAATAAATAACTTAATTATGCGAATGGGTATATAAACTAGCCTGCGCGATACGCGTGGGCTTTTTTGTGCTTTTTTATAGGCAACAAAAAACCCAGCAAAAGCTGGGTTTTTTGTTTATTAAATGTAATTGCTAGTCAGTACCATCAATTACATTTAATAAACGCTTTAAGCTAGTTATTCACTAGCCAAAAACTAAATCTCGTTTACGCACTTAGCGAGCACGGAATACGATACGTCCTTTCGATAAATCGTAAGGAGTCATTTCTACCGTTACTTTATCGCCGGTTAAAATACGGATATAGTTTTTGCGCATTTTACCTGAAATATGAGCCACAACTACGTGACCATTTTCTAGCTCAACTCGGAACATTGTATTTGGTAAAGTATCAAGGACTGTCCCTTGCATTTCGATTACGTCTTCTTTCGCCATGTTTAGCGTAACACCTCTTTAATAGTTAAACGCTGCAGATTTTGCCCAAAATACGCCAATAAGTAAAGGCGCAGCGGGCATTTTTGCAAATTAAATAGCCAACCACTGGTCATTAACGTGTTTTTGCGCGGGTAAAAACTGAGTTTTGTATTTCATTTTGGTGCATTCATCGATTTGGTAGCCCAAATACACAAATTCTTTATTTTGCCGTTTGGCAAATTCGAGCTGCTGTAAAATCATCACAGTCCCTAAACTGTAGTGCTCAAAGTCGGGATCGAAAAACGTATAAATAGCCGAAACAGCGTTATCCATGCAATCTGTTACGGCCACTGCAACTAAAGTGTCTTGGTGCCAAAGCTCAATAAACGTTATTTCTAACCAGCTACAAAATAAAAAACTTTGAAACTGTTCTAAGTTAGGCGGAAACATAGTGCCATCACTGTGGCGCATTGAAATGTATTTACTATAAAGTGGGTAATATTCTTCGCGCTTAGCTTGTGTGTATTTAACTTCAAAGTTTGCTTTTACTTTATTTAGTTTTCTTTTTTGTGACTTTGAAGGGGTAAACTCTTGGGCTAACACGCGCACCGAGTTACAAGCGCTACACGAAGGGCAGTGCGGTCGATAAATTTGATTACCACTGCGCCTAAAACCGAGCGATAAAAGCATCTCAAATTTATGCGTGCTGTAACAGGTTGGGTCAAGTATTACCAATAATTGCTCTTGCCTGTCAGGTAAATAGCTACAAGCAAACTCTTGGCTAAGGCCAACGCGTGCAGGAATGTGTTCACTCATAAATTGCTGTTAACTCCTGTGGTTGCCACATGGTTGAGTTGAGGGTGTAAGCATTTGCTCGTTTAAGTTTAGTCAAAAATTCTGAGCGAGGGATCACTTTTGCGCCTAAAGAGGTTAAATATGGGTTTTCTAGTTGGCAGTCAATAAAATGTGCGTTATGGCGTTTTAACCAATTAACTAACGCCCACATGGCCAGTTTTGAGCAATTAGTTTGATGATGAAACATCGACTCGCCACAAAAAACGCCATTTTGCATAATGCCATACAGCCCACCGGCAAGTTCGCCGTCTTGCCATACCTCAACACTATGCGCAATATTAGCGTCATGTGCAGCAATATAAGCGCTTAACATGTCATTTGTTATCCATGTGCCTTCGGTGTCTATACGTTGCTCACAGCACGCTTCTATCACCTCAGCAAAGGCATTGTTAACAGTTACTTTAACAGGGTGTTTTTTTAAATGTTTACGCAAGCTTTTACTTATATGAAAGTCATTTAGCTCTACAATGCCGCGTTCACTTGGCGACCACCACATAATGGGCTCACCTTCGCTAAACCATGGGAAAATACCCATTTTATAGGCATTACTTAAGCGCTTTACAGATAAATCGCCGCCTATGGCAAGCAGTCCATCGGGGGAGGTAAGTGCATATTCGGGATTTGGGAATGCTATATCGGTTTCACTTAGTTGGTATAGCTGGTTTCTCATAGAGGGCTTAACTTATTAATTATCATAAAAGTGTAACTATATTTTAGGCATAAAAAAAGGCTGAACTAACAGCCTTTATTAATTTTGTAGCGTTTATAGGTTATCTAAGAAACGCTCTGCATCTAGGGCTGCCATACAGCCTGTACCTGCAGATGTAATTGCTTGACGGTAAATATGATCAGACACATCACCTGCGGCAAATACGCCAGGTACGCTTGTTTGTGTAGCGTTACCGTTAAGACCAGACTCAACCACTAAATAGCCGTCTTTCATTTCTAGTTGGCCTTCAAACATGTCGGTGTTTGGCTTATGGCCGATAGCAATAAACACACCCGCTAAATCAAGCTCTTCGGTAGCATCAGATTGTGTATCTTTAATGCGTACACCAGTTACACCCATGTCATCGCCAAGTACTTCGTCTAGCGTACGGTTGTAGTGCATTACTACGTTACCATTTTGCGCTTTTTCGTTAAGACGATCAGCAAGGATTTTCTCACTGCGGAAGCTATCACGACGGTGAATAACGTGTACTTCATCCGCAATGTTAGATAAGTAAAGCGCTTCTTCTACAGCAGTGTTACCACCACCTACAACGGCAACTTTACGCCCTTTATAGAAAAAACCATCACACGTAGCACATGCAGATACACCACTACCTTGAAAATTAGTTTCAGACTCTAAGCCTAAGTATTTAGCCGATGCACCAGTGGCAATAATTAATGCATCACACGTGTAAGTACCTTGGTCGCCAGTAAGCGTGAACGGGCGCTTAGACACATCTACTTTATTAATGTGGTCAAACACAATTTCCGTTTCAAAGCGCTCAGCGTGCTCTTTCATACGGTCCATTAATGCAGGGCCTGTTAAACCGTGCGCATCGCCTGGCCAGTTTTCAACTTCAGTTGTGGTCGTTAATTGGCCACCTTGTTGAATGCCGGTAATTAAAACAGGGTTTAAATTTGCACGTGCTGCGTATACTGCGGCAGTGTAACCCGCAGGGCCAGAGCCTAAAATTAGTAACTTAGAGTGTTTTGCTTCAGTCATGATCTTTTCCTAAACGTTTAATACTGAACTTAATGGCTTCGATTCTAAGAAAAACAAGGCACAAGTAAACAAATTATGTGAATATTTTTTTCTGACAAAATTAAAAGCTGTGCAATATTATGTACTGAGATTGCCTTGAATGATAAAAAAGCCCGCGTAAAGGCTAAAAAACAAACAGATGAGCAACAAAGCTTCGTTAATTCATGACCCGTTAGTATTTTTTTGATATGTTTTACCTAATTTTATTTGTCACTGATAGATTATGTGACCTTAGTGAATAGGCAACTATGTTATTTTGGCAGGAAAAACCCGCATTTGGGTTGACTTCAAAAGACGTTAACGTCTTAACCAACGCACAAGAGTACCGTACGCAATTGCTACGTTTAATTAGCAATGCAAAAAAAAGAATCTACATTACGGCACTTTATTTACAAGATGACGAAGCAGGGCGCGAAATACTTGAAGCGCTGCATCGTGTGTCGTTGGCAAACCCCAACCTTGAAATAAAAGTGTTGGTTGATTTTCATCGTGCTCAACGTGGTCTTATTGGTGCGGAAAAGTCAGACGGTAACGCAAGTTTATATTGTGACTATTTAGAAAAATTTAAATCAAACGTACAAGTTTACGGTGTACCGGTTAAAGCCAAAGAGTTGTTTGGTGTGTTACACCTTAAAGGCTTTGTTGTAGATGATACTTTATTATACAGCGGCGCAAGCTTAAATAACGTGTACTTACAATACAACGAACGCTACAGGCTCGACCGTTACTTTTTAGTTGACCAAGCAGCACTGTGCGACTCTGTGGTTGATTTTATCGAGTCTAAGCTAATAGGCTCGCAAGCCGTGCCACGTATTGATACACGCCCGCTTAAGCGCTTAATAGACTTTAAATTTGAACAAAAGCAATTAATGCGCGAGCTAAAGTCGGCCAGTTATGCAAACCCAACTACGCCCAATACCGACCCACTCGGTGTGCGTTTGTTTTTAGGTTTAGGGCGTCGTAATAATAGCCTTAACCGATTAATTAAAAACTTGTTTGATACCACAGAGCAAGAGCTTGTACTTTACACACCGTATTTTAATTTTCCGGCGCCGCTTATGCGCTCACTACGTCGATTATTAAAACAAGGTAAGCAAGTAACCATTGTAGTAGGTGATAAAACCGCAAACGATTTTTATCTGCCGCCAAGTGAGCCATTTAGTAAAATTGGTGCACTCCCGTATTTATACGAAACTATTTTGCATAAATTTGTAAAATCGCAAAAGCGCCATATAGATAACGGCAATTTAAACGTGTATTTATGGAAGCACGAGAGTAACTCGTTTCACTTAAAAGGTATTTGCGCCGACCGACAACGCCACTTATTAAGCGGCCATAACCTTAATCCACGAGCGTGGGGCCTTGATATCGAAAACGGTATTTTAATTGAAGACCCACAGCAAAGTATTATGCAAGCCATAGATAACGAAAAGCAGGAAATTTTAAAACACTGCCGCCGTCTAACTGGGCCAAATGATTTAGAAACAGTAGAAAATTACCCGCAACCGGTTAAAAAGCTACTTGGTCAGGCTAAACGCGTAAAAGTTGATTTTATAATTAAGCGTTTTATATAAATTAATTTATATAGTCAAAATTTAGATACAAAAAAAGCAGCTAATTAGCTGCTTTTTTATTGTTTGTAGTTAGGTAACTATTTTGTTCAATAACACCTAACGACTAAACGCAAAATTACGCGTTTTCTACTGCAGTACGAGGGTCAACATATTCCATGTTGAACGCTTCAGCTACTTCTTTGTAAGTTACTTGGCCTTTAATTACGTTTAAGCCTTTTAAGAAGTGCGCGTCATCTAGTAGTGCCTTTTTGTAACCTTTGTTTGCAAGGTTAATAATAAACGGCAATGTTGCATTGTTAAGTGCAAAGGTAGAAGTACGCGGTACTGCACCTGGCATGTTAGCAACACAGTAGTGAACAACTTCATCAACAATGTATGTAGGATCAGCGTGTGTTGTTGCTTTAGAAGTTGCAATACAACCACCTTGGTCAATAGCAACATCAACAATTGCAGAGCCTGGCTTCATTGCTTTAATGTGATCGGCTGTTACTAGTTTAGGTGCTGCAGCACCTGGAATTAGTACGCCACCAATTACTAAGTCAGCTTCTAGTACGTGTTTTTCAAGTGCGTCAGCTGTTGAGTAAATCGCTTTAACTTTGTTACCAAATTGCGCGTCTAGTGCACGAAGTACATCGATGTTGCGGTCAAGTACTACAACGTCTGCGCCCATGCCAACAGCCATTTGCGCTGCACTACGACCCACCATGCCGCCGCCAATAACAACTACTTTAGCTGCTTCAACGCCTGGTACGCCACCAAGTAACATGCCACGGCCGTGGTTAGATTTTTCAAGCGCTTGTGCACCGGCCTGAATAGACATACGACCTGCTACTTCACTCATTGGTGCAAGAAGCGGTAAGCCGCCACGTGCATCAGTCACTGTTTCGTAAGCAATACAAATCGCTTTGCTTTTAACAAGGTCTTCAGTTTGTGGAAGATCAGGTGCAAGGTGAAGGTAAGTAAATAAAATTTGATCTTCGCGTAGCATTGCACGCTCAACAGCTTGTGGCTCTTTTACTTTTACGATCATGTCTGCTTTTGCAAAAACATCAGCTGCAGTTGCTAAAATTTCAGCGCCAGCTTGTGTGTAATCTTCGTTAGTAAAACCAATGCCCATACCTGCATCTGTTTCAACAATCACTTGGTGGCCGTGATTTACTAATTCACGAACACTCGCAGGAACCATACCTACACGGTATTCATGGTTTTTAATTTCTTTAGGTACACCAATAATCATAAAATTTGCCTTATTAAGAACGGATTAACATTTTTCACTATTATATTCATCATAAGGCAGTGTGTCTCACCTTTTTTAAAAGGCTAGGCAGTGTTATCATCTAAATAATAAAAATAAACAGAATATTAAACTAGTTGGGTGTATGCATCAGTTATTAGATAGAATTGACCGTAAAATTTTAATGGAATTACAGCACGATGGACGTCTTTCTAATGTAGAACTGGCCCGACGAGTTGGCCTGAGCGCCACGCCCTGTCTGGAACGCGTAAAAAAGTTAGAACGTGAAGGTTATATACTTGGCTACAAAGCTGTGGTTGATCCAGCAAAGCTTGGCCAAGGCTTATCTGTGTATGTTGAGGTAACCATTACCAAAACATCGCCCGACGTATTTGATGAGTTTAGTGCGGCGGTTAAACAGCACGAAGAGATAATAGAGTGTCACTTGGTATCGGGTAATTTTGATTTTTTATTAAAAACACGCGTAAACGATATGTCAGAATACCGAGGTGTACTAGGCGACATTCTTTTAAAGCTGCCAAACGTGAGTGAAAGCCGCACCTATGTAGTAATGGAAGAAGTAAAAGGTGAAGACGGCGTAATAATTCGGCCTTACATTGCGTAAATTTAACCGCAAAAGATAAACACACTCTAATTTATAAAAACTTGTTCATAATCAGGCCATACACATTAAGATAAAGTGCATCAAATTGCATTTCCTGCTAAGGTATTTGATTGCAAGCAAGTGCCAATAGAACAATAAAGAGGGATAGGAAGTTATGCGCCTAAACGGTGTGCAAAGACTATTAGAAACAGGGCTGATCATCAGTACCTTTGCGGCAATATTCATTTTATGTGCTTTAATCAGCTTTGATCCCGCTGACCCTGCGTGGTCGCAAACGGGTGAATTTAGAAACGTTAAAAATATTACAGGCACTGCCGGTGCTTGGGTAGCCGATATATTATTACTGTCATTTGGTTGGCTTGCTTATTTAGTGCCGGCCGCTATTCAGCTGTTTGGCTATTTATTATTTAAACAACCTCATCGTATTTTACAGCTCGACTACACCACACTTGCCTTGCGTGTTATTGGCTTTGCTTTATTTATTACCTCAGCAACGGCAATCAGCAGCATTAACTTTGATGATATTTATAACTTTTCATCCGGTGGGGTAGTGGGCGATGTGATTGCATCGGCCATGATGCCGGCATTTAACTTTACCGGTACCTCTATACTATTATTGTGCTTCTTTTTTGCTGGGCTTACTTTATTAACCGGTGTGTCGTGGGTTGAATTTGTAGACTACCTCGGCGATTTAGTGGTTAGAGGATACCGTTACATTGCTAATTACGCCCAAGGTTGGATGCAACGAGAGCGTATTGCGGCAAATCCGGTGCAAGCCGATGCGCAATTTAATGATGACCCTGACGATTATGAAAAAAGCGATACCACACTCGAGCAATCATCAGAATTTGAACAAGAACCTGCTAAAAGTAAAAAGCCAGCTAAACAAAAAGCCATTACGAAAGAGCAGCCTACCTTTAGCGAGCCGCAAATTAGTGATGACTACAGCCCATTTGATGAGCTAGACGATATACTCGACCAAGAAATTGGCTTTAGCGCCATAGACGATGAGCCAATGGATACAGCGGCTGCACTTAACGCGCTTGATCAAAGCCAAGTTGTTGAGCCTGAAAAACCGATTACCACGGTGGTATCGCCAGCAAGGCCTATGCCTAAGCCAAAACCTGCATATCAGCCTCCGCCAACAGCAAAAGAAAAGTTTGAAGAGTTACTTGATAAAGAGCCACCGCCAGGGCCATTACCGTCGCTTGATTTACTCGACAGACCGGATAAAGCCAAAAACCCGATCTCGGAAGAAGAGCTTGACGGTGTATCGCGTCTTGTTGAAACAAAATTACTCGACTTTAACGTACAAGCAAAAGTGGTTGGCGTATACCCAGGCCCAGTTGTAACACGTTTTGAGCTTGATTTAGCACCGGGTATAAAGGTGTCTAAAATTACTGGTTTATCAAAAGATTTAGCCCGTTCGTTATCGGCAATTAGTGTACGTGTGGTTGAGGTGATCCCAGGTAAAACTTACATAGGGATAGAGCTGCCTAATAAGTACCGTGAAATTGTACGTTTATCTGAGGTAATTAACGCCCCTAAATTTGAGCAAAATCCATCGCCACTAACCATGGTGTTAGGTAAAGATATTGCAGGGCAACCTGTGTGTGCCGATTTAGGTAAAATGCCCCATTTACTGGTAGCGGGTACCACGGGTTCGGGTAAGTCAGTGGGCGTTAATGTAATGATATTAAGCTTACTGTATAAATCGGGCCCTGATGATGTTCGTATGATCATGATTGACCCGAAAATGCTTGAGCTTTCGGTTTACGAAGGTATTCCGCACCTATTGTGTGAAGTAGTTACCGACATGAAAGAAGCCGCTAACGCACTACGTTGGTGTGTAGGCGAAATGGAACGCCGTTATAAATTAATGTCGGCGTTGGGTGTACGTAACTTAAAAGGTTACAACCAAAAAGTACTTGAGGCCAAAGAAGCGGGTTACCCAATTCTTGACCCATTATTTAAAGACACCGACGGCATGAAAGAAGGCCCAGACGAGTTAGATAAACTACCGAGCATAGTGGTAGTAATAGACGAATTTGCCGACATGATGATGATTGTAGGTAAAAAAGTTGAAGAGCTAATTGCCCGTATTGCGCAAAAAGCACGTGCCGCAGGTATACATTTAGTACTTGCAACACAGCGCCCATCGGTAGATGTAATTACCGGCTTAATTAAAGCCAATATACCTACGCGTATGGCGTTTCAGGTGTCGAGTAAAATAGACTCGCGTACCATATTGGATCAACAAGGCGCAGAAAACTTACTCGGTATGGGTGATATGCTTTACTTACCGCCAGGCACAAGCGTACCAGAGCGTGTGCATGGCGCATTTGTAGACGACCATGAAGTACATGCGGTAGTAAACGATTGGAAAGCACGCGGTAAACCTAATTACATTGATGAAATTTTAAATGGTGATGCAACAGAAGATGTTTTATTACCAGGTGAAACCAGTGAAAATGCAGATGAAGAGTCAGATCCGCTATACGACGAAGCCGTTGCGTTTGTAATCGAAACCGGCAAAGTATCGGTATCATCAGTACAACGTAAATTACGTGTTGGCTATAACCGCGCAGCACGACTAGTAGAACAAATGGAAACATCGGGTATCGTGAGTTCACCAGGCCATAACGGCGCTCGCGATGTATTAGTACCTAATGGAGCAAATTAATGAAAAAATTAAACAGTTTATTATTAGTGCTTGGCAGTTTAATTGCCACGCCTAGCTTTGCTGATGACAGCCAAGCACTGCAAGACAAACTCGCAACCCTTAAAAGTTTTAAAGCGCAGTTTTCTCAAAACGTAACCGATCCGCAAGGCCAAGCGGTTATGCAAGGCGAGGGCACAATTGCCCTTAAACAACCTATGATGATCCGCTGGCAGCAAACAAACCCAGACGATACCTTATTTGTATCCAATGGTGACAAAACCTATTACTTCGACAGCTTTGCTGAGCAAGTAACTATTATGGATACCCATAGCCTTATAGATTCAACACCGTTTGTACTTCTTACTTCAAAAGATCCCGCACAATGGGAAAAATACAGCGTACAAGCCACAGACTCTGGCTTTAGTGTAACGCCAAATAAAGGCGTAGAGAGCCAAGTAGAGCAACTTGATATTACCTTTGCAGGTAACGAGCAAGGCCTTGCTAAGTTAGTTGTGACTGATAATTCTGGTCAGCTTTCATCGTTTAGTTTTAACAATGCACAAGTAAATACCGCGCTTGATACAAGCACCTTTGAATTTACCCCACCAGAGGGTGTAGAAATAGACGATCAGAGTAACGGTGAATAATTTAGGCTTTAATTTTGGGCCCGATGTACGCCCACTTGCTGCGCGCATGCGCCCAACAACGCTTGACGAATACATAGGTCAGCAGCATTTATTAAGTGATGATAAACCCTTGCACCAAGCCATTGTTGCAGGGCGTTGCCACAGCTTAATTTTGTGGGGGCCGCCTGGGGTAGGTAAAACCACCCTTGCGCAAATTATTGCAAATCACGCCGATGCCGAACTTATACAAATGTCGGCTGTGACCGCAGGCGTAAAAGATATTCGCGACAGCGTAACGCAAGCGCACGATAACCTACAAAGCCGCGGGCAGCGCACCTTAATGTTTGTGGATGAAGTACACCGTTTTAATAAATCGCAGCAAGATGCATTTTTACCTCACATAGAAGACGGCACTTTTATATTTGTAGGCGCGACAACCGAAAACCCCTCATTTGCACTTAATAATGCGATTTTGTCGCGGGCGCGTGTGTATGTTTTAAAGTCGCTAGCCGATACCGACCTATACACAGTGATAGAGCGCGCACTTAAGCAAGATGAGCAACTAAACCAAAAAAACATTGTTATTGCCGATAACGCCAAACAAGCGCTTTGCCAAGCAAGCGGCGGCGATGCCCGTAAAGTGCTAAACCTGCTTGAGCAAGCGGTTGATTTAACGAGTGAGCAAAACGGCACATACAACGTAGATGAGCACGTATTAAGCCAAGTACTGCCTACCCATTTAGCTAAATACGATAAAGGCGGCGATGAATTTTACGATTTAATATCGGCTTTTCATAAGTCAGTACGAGGCAGCTCACCCGATGGCGCGCTGTATTGGTATTGCCGTATTTTAGCCGGCGGCGGCGACCCACTTTATGTAGCAAGGCGTTTACTTGCCATTGCCACAGAGGACATAGGTAATGCCGACCCACGGGCAATGGAAGTGGCGTTAAACGCATGGGATATATTTCAGCGTGTAGGCCCAAGCGAGGGCGAACGCGCCATTGCACAAGCCACTTTATACTTAGCCAGCGCACCCAAAAGTAATGCGGTTTATATGGCATTTAACCAAGCAAAAGCTGATGCCAAAAACGAGCCAAGCTACCCAGTTCCAGAGCACTTACGAAACGCGCCCACAAACCTAATGAAAGATTTAGGCTATGGCGCCGAGTATCGCTACGCACATAACGAAGAGGGCGCCTTTGCCGCCGGTGAAAAATATTTACCGCCAGAAATTCAAGACAAACACTATTATTTACCGAGCGATCGCGGCCTTGAGCAAAAAATTAAGCAAAAGCTTGATTACTTAAAAGAACGCGACGCGCAAAGCCCACTTAAACGATACGAAAATGATTAAACTTTATATGATGATCGCCCTTGGTGGCGCCTCAGGAGCCTGTTTACGATTTTTTATTAGCGAAACCATGCTAAAACTCCTTGGTAGGGGATTCCCTTTTGGCACGTTGACGGTTAATATTCTGGGTTCATTGTTAATGGGCATTTTGTACGGTTTGATAGAGAAAGAAATTATCGCCACAAGCCCCGCTAAAACCCTTATTGGTATTGGCTTTTTAGGTGCGTTAACCACCTTTTCAACATTCTCAATGGACTCGTTGTTGTTATTACAACAAGGTCACTTTATTAAAATGGCCCTCAATATCATCTTAAATGTGATGATCTGTATTTTTATGGCTTGGCTGGGCCTTCAGCTGGTAATGCAAAAAGGTTAAAAAACTAACATGTTAGATTCTAAATATTTACGACAAGACGTTGGGCAAACTGCAGCACGCTTAGCGGCTCGTGGCTACGAGCTTGATGTTGCAAAAGTGACAGAACTTGAAGAACAACGCAAAACATTACAAGTAAAAACGCAAGAGCTTCAAAGTCAACGTAACGCCAGTGCTAAAGCCATTGGCCAAGCAAAAGCAAAAGGCGAAGACGCACAACCACTACTAGACGCAGTGGCAAATTTAGGTAGCGAATTAGACGCAACTAAAAAAGCGCAAGACGAAGTACTCAACGCCATTAACGAAATTGCTTTAGCAATTCCAAACTTGCCAGACGAATCAGTACCAGAAGGCGCTGATGAAGACGACAACGTTGAAATACTTACCTGGGGCACGCCTAAAAAGTACGACTTTGAAGTAAAAGATCACGTAGACGTAGGCCAAGACCTAAACGGCCTAGACTTTGAAATGGGTGTTAAAATTAGTGGCGCACGTTTTACAGTAATGCGCGGCCAAGTAGCGCGTATGCACCGTGCACTTACGCAATACATGCTAGATACCCACACAGATAAAAACGGCTATACAGAAATGTATGTACCGTACTTAGTAAATAGCGCAAGCCTTTACGGCACAAGCCAATTACCTAAGTTTGCAGGCGATTTATTCCATACATTAGGCCTAGTAAACGACGACGGTGAACAACAAGCTGGCTTTAGCTTAATCCCAACAGCAGAAGTACCGCTTACTAATAGCGCACGCGATGAGATTTACGAAGAAAGCGATTTACCGATTCGCTTAACTGCGCACACACCGTGTTTTAGAAGTGAAGCGGGCAGCTACGGTCGCGATACACGCGGCTTAATTCGCCAGCACCAGTTTGATAAAGTTGAACTAGTACAACTAGTAAAACCAGAAGATTCAATGCAAGCGCTTGAAGAGCTAACAGGCCACGCAGAGCAAATTTTACAAGCGCTAGAACTACCATACCGTAAAGTAATTTTATGTATGGGCGATATGGGCTTTGGCGCAGCTAAAACATACGACTTAGAAGTATGGTTACCGGCCCAAGATACCTACCGCGAAATTTCGTCTTGTTCAAATATGGTCGATTTCCAAGCGCGCCGTATGCAAGCACGTTTTCGCCGTGAAGGTGCTAAAAAGCCAGAGTTACTACATACACTAAATGGCTCAGGTTTAGCCGTTGGCCGTACACTCGTAGCCATACTAGAAAACTACCAACAAGCCGATGGTTCAGTAGTAGTACCAGAAGTATTACGCCCATACATGGGTGGACTTGAAGTGATTGGGAAAGTTTAAAGTACTAGCTGTCATTTTTTAGCTGTAAGCTTTAGAAAGAAAGCCGCTGTTTTAACGAACAGCGGTTTTTTTATGGGTAAAAACTTAAAGGTAAAAGGTTCAAGGCGAAAGAAAAAAGTCTAAGTTTTGTTATTTATTAGTGTATTACTCTTTTGTCCAATATTACTGTTTTCTACCATTCTGGTGTTTTCTCGCATCCAGTAAATTTAGATGATAGCTAAGTAGTTGTTTACATGTGTCTATTCGCTGGTTAAATTGTATGGTTCGTAATATTTGGACATTTGTCAATTTGGAAAGCGACAAATGCCTGATACTAAGTTGTTAAATGCCATGGACACATTAGAGAAACTTTCAAAGAAAAAGAAAGATCATCCGAAACATCAAAGTAATGAGCGTTTTCTCTTAAGCATTATGATGCTGGTATTAATTCCATTTATATTTGGCATTGCCATAGATTCTGAAGTTATTCATTCATCTGTAAGTTTTAATCTATAGCTCTATGGCTTGGGTGTACTAGGCTTTGGGTTAGCTTTAGCTGCAATGGAAGACCTAATGCTCTTCTCGCGCTGTTTAAAACTCATTGGTTTAGTTATTTCCCAAGGTTGGTTCATTTACTTTTGGGCTTTTCAAATGCAAGCTTGGTTTGCATTTGGTCCATAAGTGCTAGCATTTGTCCTGTTACACATACAAATGCCTAAAATCAGACAAAATTTCCATATCTTCAAAACCATATCCAAGCTTTTAATGATAATAATTCTAGTATTAAAATTAATTGTGAGGTCGGTGCCGAAGAATCCAATTTAAAAGCAGCCTATGAGCTGCTTTCAGATAAATTAGAGCAATACATACCTTTTACTGAAGCAGAAGATCCACAAATGGAAATCTTCGCTCATGAAGACCCTGTATTAAAGTTAAAAGAACTAAGGGATAAATTTTTATCTTTAAAACTCGTTTTTATTCAACTAGATAACGAAGATGATGCTTATTTAATCTTCGAAACACTAAATGCTCGTGGTCGTGATCTAAAGACTTCAGATCTTGTTAAAAACTTGATTCTAAAAACAATAAAAAATTCACATCATTCACTTGATAGCCCAAAAGAAGCATGGAGCAGCCTTGTAAAGCGCTTTGATGATATCTCCGATTCCAGTGTTATCGATGCTTTTCTTTTACATTTCTGGATATCAAAGCATGCTTATACGACTGACAAGAAGTTATTTGCCCTAATAAAAGAATATATAAAGATAGACTCGAACAACGCTAAAGTTTTGTTACATGACCTTGGGGAGTATGCAGTTTGCTATAGCAGAATGTTGAGCCCAGAAAGTTCCGAGTGGACTAAAGAGCTATTTGAAGTTAAAACATCCTTAATAGCTCTAAATAGTTTTAAAGTAAAACAGCAATCATCATTTGTATTGGCGCTTCTTGTTGCATACGACTCTAAAAAGATAACACTGAAGCAACTCAAATCGACGCTTAAACAGATTGAGCATTTTCACTTTGCGTTTAATGCTGTTACGCAGCAAAGATCCTCAGGTAGCATTGCGACAATGTATTCGCAAAACTCAATTAGATTGACGGAAGCTCAGGATAATGATGCAGTACAAAGAGTATTAACTGGTTTAAAACGTAAGTTAAATGAAAAGCTACCTTCATATGGTGAGTTTGAGGTTAAGTTCTTAGACTTGGACTACCTATCAAATAAAACAAAGTCTAAAAATGTTATAAAGTACTCTTTGTGTAAGCTTTTAGGCACTCAATCTAATGGGCTTGATATTAACCATTCTAACTTAAAGATTGAACACATTATTCCAGAAGCTATGATCAAATCTGGTTCAGACCCTTTTATAATAGGTAATGTAGGAAATTTGTTACTTACTGATGCGAGTACAAATGGTCATAAATTAAAAGATAATCTGCCAACAGAGAAGATTTCCATCCTTAGTAAAACTGGCTATCCATTAGAGGCGAACTTCATTCATGGGCAGGACTGGGACAAAGAAAAAGTTTTAGAGCGCGGAAAGGCAATATCTCAACATGTATATAATGTAGTATAAAGTTTCTGTTACATGTCAGACTGTTTATGGGGAAACTAAGAGCTCAAATCCGTATTATTATACTTCGGGCAACATAACTTAAACGTATTAAAGCGGCTTACTAAAAGCCGCTGTTTTTCTCAAAAAGAGCAGTTATTCTTACCATCTTGTGAATTAATTAGATTTAAACAACATCAGCTCAGCATATTTCCCATCCATTAATATCGCTACATTACCCTCAGTGGTTACATACACATCCCTTAATCGTCCTGTTGTTTCTGGGAATACGTGTGATTGTGTGAATTTTCCATTAGCCAGATTAACGCTGTAGAGCTTTTTATCAACGAGGGTGGTAATGAGCACATGCTTTTGAAGTGAAGGGAATGCGGCGTATTTAGAGCCATAATACGCCATGCCGGATGGAGCGATTGAGGGTGTCCAATCTACGCTTGGCTTTTGCATGCCGGGGTAATCTCTAAAAGGAGATATGCGCGCTTGTGAATAATCGTCACCGTAGGTGATCACCGGCCAGCCGTAGTTGGTAGCTGGCGTTAAGTAATTTAGCTCATCGCCACCTGCGGGGCCGTGCTCGTGGCTAACAATTTGCTCGGTATCGTAATCATACACTAAGCCCTGTGGGTTTCGGTGACCGAGCGAGTAAACAGCGTGTGCATTGGGGTTTTTGTGATTAATAAATGGGTTATCTTTTGGAATAGTGCCATCTAGGTTTATGCGTAATAGTTTGCCAAGTTGGCTGGTTATTACTTGTGCTTGCTCTCTAAAATCAAAGCCATCACCAGTTGAAAACAGTAGAGTGTTGTCGGGTAAAAAGAGGGCGCGGCCAGCGTAGTGTTGTGGGGTATTTTTATCAGTCGCTACTGTGTAAATAATAACAGGCGTCGAAAAGCCGGTGCCATTAAAGGTGGCTTTTGCAATTACTAGGCGATTAGCCTCAGCTGTGCCTTGTGCGTAGGTAAATATAACTTCTTTGCTGGTGTTAAAATTAGGCGAGAGCACTATATCAAGTAAGCCGCCTTGGCCTGCAACGTATAAACTCTCAAGGTTTAAATTTACTCTAGTTTGCTGATTGTTTTTTACAATAACCACGTGGCCGTCGCGCTCTGTAATTAGCCATGTATCATTTGGCAGTTTAACCATGCTCCAAGGCGAATTTAATTTTGTAGCAACTGTGTGGGTACTGTACTGCTCTTTAGGTAATTCAGCAGCACTGGCTGTAGATGCAAATAGCCCTACAAACAGCCATAGCGCTAATTGAGAGAGTCGTTGTTTACATTGCAAGCCTTTGCTACTGTAAGAAAAAAGCTTTATTTTAAGTTGAGATAACCATGCCATTTTTAACACGTTTACTCCCTATATTTTTAGTTTCTTGGTTATTTACCTTTACGCTTGCTAGCTTGTTTCATAGCCAATACGTTGTCAATCAATTAGTTGATGTGGGCGTTGTGGTCAGCTTAAGCGACCGTATTAATTTAACGCTAGATGATTGGTTAGGGCTATTACCTACCTATGGCGCTATTATTGCCATTGCTTTAGCTATCGCTTTTTTTGCTGTTGTGTTACTTGTTAAAAAGTTTGAAAAATACAGCATGGTGTTATTTGTGGCATCGGGTATCACTGCTTTTGCCGTGGTGTTAGTGGCGATTGAGTCGATTATGAATATTCATATTATAGCGGGCGCACGTGGATGGGGGTTTTATTTGCAGTTACTAGCAGGTGCTTTAGGTGGCTTGCTGTTTGCCCTGTTAACCAAGGCGTTAGCCCCTAAACAGTACGTTAAATAAAAAACACAGTGGCTAACGCTAAACGTTAACCACCACGTTAAAATACGATGTAAACCATTAATTAAAGCGCTACATAATAAGCGCCTTAATAGCCTCTAAGCCTTTTCTGAGTGTGGCTTCATCGTTGGCGTAGTTAATGCGTACGCACTGGTGTTTGTGCTCCCAGCTATCTTCAATGCCAATAAAAAAGTTATGCCCAGGAATTATATATACATCTTGCTCTTTGAGTTTTTGATAAAGCATTTCGCTGGTTATTTTTGAGTCTTTAAACCATAGCCACATAAAAAACGCGCCTTCGAGTTTATGTAAATAGACAGGCAAGTCTGCAAAAATTTCATCAAACAGGTTTATGGCTATCTCTGCTTTATTTTTATAAAAAGGCAATACCGTATTTTTACACAAAGGCAGTAATTCGCCTTCGTTAATTAAGCGGGTTACTAAGCTTGGGCCAATAGCGTTAGGCGATAACACCATAGAGCCGTTAACACGGCCAATGGCTGTAATTATTTCGTTATTGGCAACCACAATACCAGTGCGCAGGCCTGGCAAGCCCAGTTTTGAAAGCGACATACACAATATAATGTTTGAGTTCCACGTAAGGTTTGCATCGGTGTAAATACAACCTGGGAAAGGGTCGCCGTAGGCGTTATCAATAATTAGGGGAATATTGTACTTGTGTGCAAGGGCATTTAGGTGGCGTACTTCCTCATCGGTAATGACATTACCAGTTGGGTTGGTAGGGCGCGATACGCACAGTGCACTAATACTGGTATCGTTGGCTAATACGTTTTCTACCGCGTCAAAATCAATGACATATTTAAACTGCTTAGAGCCACTGGGTGTATTTAAAATTTCGATGTCAGGCTTGATTGCCACAAACATATCATCAGATAAACCTTGGTCGGCGTAACCTACGTATTCAGGCGCAAGCGGAAACAAAATACGCTTATTAGTGCCATCGCTCATTTTGCCCGCAAGCATATTAAACAATACAAAAAAGTTAGCTTGGCTGCCGTTACCCAATGCTATGTTTTGTGGTGTTAAGCCCCAGTCAAACTCGCTATTGAGCTGTTTAGCAAGGGCTGCTCTAAATTCGTCATTGCCAGTTGGCCCGTCGTACAAACCAAATACTTGCGATACTTTATTACTGGCTACTAGCTTTTGTAATTCATCTAAAAATACAGCATTAACCTGTGGTACGTGTGCGGGGTTACCGCCACCTAGCATAACAATATTTGGATTATTGCTTGCGTTAGCGCTGCCTAAATCTTCCATAAGCTGCGTTATTCCGTTGGGTTGTGTAAATTTAGTACCAAAATTTGAGTAGTTCATAATACCTATGTGTGCGCTAATAACGAGGAGGGCAGTATAGCGTAAATAAAGGGCTTTATTTGCATGTTGAGAATAATTCACGGTTTAGGACTTTAAACCCTTTAGGGTATAATTAAAGCACTTTTATTCGCTAGGGTATTGTTATCAGTAATTTTGAATCGACATTACATCACACTACGCTTGAGGCTGAATCTGCCGCTGATTTAAACGAGCCTGTAGTCAAAAACACGAAATTTAAAATAGCCACGTTTAATTTATTTAACTACCTTGAGCCGCCTAATGCATATTACGATTTTGAAAAAATTTATACCGCAGAGCAATGGGCACGCAAACAGCGCTGGATTGTAGATTATTTAAATGAGTACGCGCCTGATGTAATAGGTTTTCAAGAAGTATTTAGTATTGAATCGCTAAAAGCGTTAATGGCGCAGCAAGGCTATACATATTTTGCTGTGGTTGATACGCCAGAGGTGATTGATGATTTTATTTTTAAGCGCCCGGTCGTGGCTATAGCGTCTAAATTTGAGATTGTTGATGTTGCTGCGGTTAAGCACAATACCGAGGTTGTTGAAATGCTTGGCCTTAATAGTAATTTTACGTTTAGCCGTAAGGTGTTAAGAGCCACCATTAGATTACCCCATGTAGGTAATACCGACTGTTATGTAGTGCATTTTAAGTCAAAACGATCCATGATTGAGAGTGATGAAAGTACTACTAGCTCAGCCAAAACCGAGCCACCCTCAAGCGAAAAAAACATAATAGACACTCTAAAAGCAAATGTGGCCGGCTCGTGGGGCTCAACCATTCAGCGCGGCAGTGAAGCCACACTACTAATGATAGAAATGATTGCCCGACGCGAAGCTACACAACAGCCTATGGTGTTAATGGGCGATTTTAATAACGACCTAGCCGATGGCGTGTTAAGCCATTTATTAACGAATACATTGCGATTTGCCCCAGCGTTTGATGTTAAAACATACCTTGCTAAATATTGTTTAAATGACGCGTGGCAGCTATTTAAAACACTAAAAATGAGCCAATTTACGGCGCACAATACACAGCAAAGCACTGGCAGCCATGCAGATGCTCAACAAAGTAATGCCCCCGCTGCGCCGTTATTAAATCGCAGCCCTACCCATTACTATGGAACGAGTAGTACGGTACTTGATTATATTTTACTCTCGTGTGAATTTGACCAAAGTTACGATGATAGCTTTTATGAAGTGAGTGATTATCATACATACGACAGGCATTTAATAAACCCAGAATACGAACGAGACGATTTAACAACCGATCACGCAGTGGTATCAATTACGCTAACGTTAAGGAGTTAATACGTGGGTAACATTTATAAATAGCTTTGCAGCTTTTACATTATTATTGAACCTATAAATTACAAGTTATTAATTATAATGAACTTATTTTAGGCTTAAAACTTGCTGTAACTACTGAGTTAAAACAATTTTAAGGACATAAAAATGACTGAAGTTGCGCTTTCTGCCTATATGGCGTTTTACGTTTACTTAATAATGTTAGTGGTACAGTGGTCGGTAGCTACCTTTAGCAAAGCTAAACAGCCTAATGCTGTACCGGGTAAAATTAGCGATGATTTATCGCACGACAGTTTTATATTTAGAGCCCATCGTACTTTTCATAACACACTAGAAAACAGCGCGCTGTTTATTGGTACTGTGTTGTTTGCATTTGTTATAAATTACCAAAGCCCTATATTTGCCATGTGTGTTTGGGTGTATGTAATAGCGCGATTAATTCATATGGCGCTGTATTACGCTATAGCCACAGAGAAAAACCCAAGCCCACGCACGTACTTCTTTTTAATCAGTTTTATAGCCAATATTGTTATGCTAATTTTAATTGGCTTAAGATTAATGGCTTAATATCACGTGATTAAAGGCTATTAAGCCGCTAGTATAAAAACGAAAAGGGCTGTAATTAGCCCTTTCGCTTTTTAGTTTTTAGCTGAGATTAGGGCGTGTTGACCTTTGGCGTTTGAATTTGCAGCAGTATGTTTGGTTTTTAGGCAAGGCAGAGCCTATGAAGTGTGGTTATTCCCCATAAATAGGCGATAACGCAGCATAAATGCCAAACATACGCTGCCCTTTGGGTTCTGCCTAGGGGCGATAAACTCTTTGTTGCTCGGTTTTTACTTAGCCCACTAGGTTGCAAACCTCGCGCCGCGATTTGATCGCCCCTAGATTGAACAAATTTCAATTCGCAAAGATCAACACGCCCTAATCTACACCAATAGACCCACCGGTTTGATGCGCCCAAAGCCCAGCATAAATACCATTTTGCGCAATGAGCGCTTCGTGGCTGCCTTGCTCTACAACGCGTCCTTCATCAAGTACAATAAGTCTGTCCATTTGCGCAATGGTCGATAGCCTGTGAGCAATGGCAATCACAGTTTTACCTGTCATTAAATCATCTAGGCTTGCTTGTATTGCGGCTTCTACTTCTGAGTCGAGCGCGCTGGTGGCTTCATCGAGTATTAAAATAGGTGCATTTTTAAGTAATACCCGCGCTATAGCGATACGCTGGCGTTGCCCACCGGAGAGGGTTACACCGCGCTCGCCTACTTGAGCATCAAACCCTTTATTGCCTTTGCTATCTTCTAAATCGCTTATAAACTCGAGTGCTTTAGCTTGCTTGGCAGCGCTGAGCATTTCGGCTTCTGAGGCATCGGGTCGGCCGTATAAAATATTATCTTTTACAGAGCGGTGAAGCAGGGATGTGTCTTGCGTAACCATGGCTATATAGCGGCGAAGGCTTTCTTGGCTTACATCGGTAATGTTTTGGCCATCAATTTTAATTGTCCCCGAATCGGTATCGTAAAAGCGCAGGAGTAAATTAACTAATGTTGATTTACCAGCGCCAGAGCGACCCACTAAGCCAATTTTTTCACCGGGTTTGATATGTAGGTTTAGGCCGTTCATTACCGGGCCGCGATTGGTTTCGTTAGCGGCTTTGCCGTAGTTAAAGTGAACATTTGAAAAAGCGATATCGCCCTTAGAAACGGCAAGCGTTTTTGCATCGGGTTTGTCATCTACTTTAATTGGCGTAGATAAGGTTTTCATGCCATCGGTGGCGGTACCAATGTTTTCAAACAAGCTGCTTATTTCCCACATGATCCACTGCGCCATGCCATTTAATCTAAGCGATAAACTAACCGCAACTGCAATGGCGCCTGCGCTAATTGCACTTAACGACCATAAATAAAGGGATAGTGCGGCCACACTAAATACTAATAAGTAATTTAGGCTATTAATGGCAAAGTTAAGGCTGGTTACTAAACGCATTTGCTTATAAACAGGCTGTAAAAATACATCCATACTTTGTTTAGCGTATTGTTCTTCACGTTGTGTGTACGAAAAAAGCTTAATGGTCGATATATTTGTATAGCTATCGACTATACGGCCGGTCATTTCAGAGCGCGCATCGGCCTGCGAGCTGGCAATTTTTTTAAGTTTTGGCACAAAGTACATTTGAATGGCGGCATAAATAATTACCCACACTAAAAGCGGTAGCATTAAACGCCAGTCAGCTTCTGCAACTAAAAACACCATAGCGCCAAAATAAACCACAATATACATTAGTACATCGAGCAGTTTCATTACGGCTTCTCGTACGGCCAGTGATGTTTGCATTACTTTTGTGGCAATACGCCCTGCAAACTCGTTTTGATAAAAGCTAACACTTTGGCGTAATAAGTATCTATGCGCCGACCAACGAATCGACATAGGGTAATTACCCAGTAATGCTTGGTGTAAAATAGCCGAGTGAAAAAACACCACAATAGGTAATATCACTAAAAGCACTACCGCCATTTTTATAAGTTCGGCTTTTTGCTCTTCAAACAGGGTTTGCGGTGTGTAGGTACTCAACCAATCAACCAATTGGCCCATATAGCTAAATAACGATACTTCTAAAATGGCAAGCAGGGCAGCACTAACAGACATTAAAACTAACGACAGCTCCATACCTTTAGTGTAATGACGACAAAACGCAAATAAGGTAGAGGGCGGCTGCGTTGGCTTTTGCTCAGGAAATGCGTTGGTCATTTTTTCGAATAATCGATACATTTTATAAACTTAAATGACAAATAATAGAAAAGGATCATACCATTTAAGTGGCGCGCTGTAGATCTTTAGCGACTAATTTACACTGCTACTTTTATCGAATAGGGTTTGTGAGGTTTACGCCTTTAATCATGTAAATGTCGTCATAGCGTAAACCGCCATTTCCGTAAGGTTTTTTATGTGGGCCCGTATTACAGTTAGCTAAAAAATAGCTAAGTGGGCGCTCGCGTTTCATTCTAAAGGTGGCATTTTTATACACTAAGGTTTGGTTTTTAAATTCTCCGCCTTGAACATATACATTGTATTGCTGGCCTTGCATTTTTACCGATGCATTATTAACAACGTACCAAATGTTGTACCAACTGTTTGTATCAAGTGGTTTAGCCGATTGCCCTTGTGCATAGTTTTGGATATTACTATAGCCTTTATCAGTTTTGACCATTAGCGCCCCGGTATTGACTAACCCATTTGATTCGGTTTTATCGGTAACTCGTAGAGTGGCTTCAAAGGCGTCGTAGCCATGAACGTTTATTTGCTCTGGCTCTAAGTTACTTAATCCAAAAGCATGGTTATTTGGAAAAGAGGCAACGTTAATGCGGGTAAAAAAAGTGTAGGTTTCGCCAACGGGCACTGTTTTTGGAAGCTTTTTATAGCTGAGGGCTTTGCGGTTGCCGACAATACCATTTTCGGCAGGCTTTTTAATTAAAAAATGGTTAATCCCTTTGGCTGTGTCCTCAACTTCTATTTTAGTTACTTGTGGGTTAGCGACATAAGGTTGAGTTTGGTTGTCTGTGTCAGCCTTTGTCCAGCCTTTTAGCGGTTGTTCAAAGTTATCTACTAATAGCCACTTTGCAGAGGGGGCGTTTTGATTGTTTTGGCTACAGGCTAATAATCCTGAGCAGGCCACTAACAGTAAGCTGTATTTAACGCGCATAATCCCTCTTTTACTAATCTAAGTATAGGTATATAAATTGGTGAACCAATATATGGATTTTAATTTTTAAAACTTAAAATCTATATAACCAATTTAGTTTAAATTAGTCAACCAATATTGTATTTTATCTATTCTACTGACGTTTATATTTTAAACGCGTAAAATACCTAACTACACGCAATTAAAAATAATAAAAGGGATTATATGTATACTGGAACGTGCCTATGTAAAGCGGTAAGTGTTGAAATTAAAGGGGCTATTTCTCAAATTATTCATTGTCACTGCTCACTATGCAGAAAAAACAGCGGAACTGCTTTTGCTACTAATGGTTTTGTAAACACTCACGAATTTACACTTACCAAAGGAGAAGATAATTTAACTGAATTTAATTTCAAACCTGGGCGTGCGCGCTTTTTTTGTAAAACATGTGGCTCACCTATTTACAGTGCTAATGCAGAGGATAAATCTCGCTTGCGAATACGTCTAGGGCTGATAGATGACGATATTACTGAACAGGTAATGTCTCATAATTTTGTTACCTCTAAAGCCAATTGGGAGCAATTAGAAACCCATTTGCCGTGCTATCAAAAACACGAACCAGGGCGCTAAATTACTCTATGTGATAAATGCTGTTTATGTCGCTGTGAAGGGAGGGCGCCCACGTTTTAAATAATGGCGAATGGGCTATTTCTTCTTTATTAATGTGTACTAAGCTTTGCTGAGAAAGCATCACGACAATATTTTTGTATTCGTTAAACTCTATAAGGGCAATACAGCTAAAGTGTAGCCTAAACAGGACGAGTAAAGCTTGGAGCTCTTTTCCTGTTTTAGGGTTTAAATTTATAATAATTTGCGCATTTAGCCCGCTGCAGCGACGTATGTTTTGCCAAAATACGCTGTTAGATAAAAAGTCTTGATGTACATCGCCACTAAAAATATCAATTGTAATGACATTGTATGTCCGCGTGCACGTTGCAACAAACAGCTCTGCATTTTGTAAGTGCACCGTATGATTAGCGGGCAAGTTAAAATGGTGCTTAGCAACGCTTATCATCGCGGGGTTTATTTCTACACTGTCAAACACAGCTAAGTTATTTATATAAGCCGTTTTGTTATGTAAATAATGAATGGCTCGCTCAATGCCCGCAGTACCTAAACCTAAATTTAAAACCCGTAGTGGCTCAGCTGTTTTAAGTAAAAATAACAGCATACATTGATTAACCGCAATCAGTAATTGCTCATTCTTATTAAGGCTCATCACCCCTTGAATAGTGATATTGCTTTGTGCATTTTGGGCAAGTGTTAACCAGCGATAGGCAGCATTTTGATAAACACAAATAGGCCCATATTGATTGTTACTAGAGGCTATTAAATTGGCAGAGACAGTGTCGGCTTTAAGCTGGCGCATAGGTTACAAATACAAATAAAACACCCCATTAGTTTGCCACGAAAACACGCTATGTATATAGCGTATTTATGTAACAAGGTTTGTAATACGCTCGGTTGCTTAAAAGAGGGGAGTACTTAAGGGTGGTTAATTTTTACAGTTGAGCTTACTTGTATAAAGCTTTAACTCAAAATAGTTGCACTAAATAGGTTGTTGAGTAATGGTAAGGTAAAAAATAAGGAGCTTATAATGCGCAAAACCCCTTTTTCTATTACAACTAAACTTATTAAATTGAGTACGTTAGCCTTTGCTTGTACAGCAGGATTATCAGCACAGGCTCATGCCAGCATAAAATATGAAGAACAACAAAAGCTACATGATATTGCAGCGCAGGTATCAGCTAAGCGTATTGGGAGCGACATACAAACGCTGGTGGATTTTGGTACCCGCCATACGCTTTCTGAAACTAAGTCAGATACACGGGGCATAGGTGCTGCACGGCGTTGGATCAAAAAAGAGTTTGAAAAAATATCATCGCAATGTGGTGGTTGCCTAGAAGTTATTGAAGTTAAAGACACAATATCAGGTGAAAAACGAATTCCTAATCCTGTTGAAGTGGTGAATATAGTGGCCATTCAGCGTGGTAGTACTGAGCCAAACCGAATGGTTATTATGTCGGGCGATATTGATTCGCGGGTGAGTGATGTAATGGACTTTACCAGTGATTCACCGGGTGCTAATGATAACGCTTCAGGCGTGGCAGGGGTTATTGAAGCTGCACGTGTACTAAGCAAGCATAAATTTAATGGCTCAGTTGTGTATGCAGCGTTGTCGGGCGAAGAGCAAGGTTTATTTGGCGGTAAAATACTCACAGCGTATGCGCAAGAGCACAATTGGCAAGTACATGGCGTTTTAAATAACGACATGATTGGCAATATTACTGGTATTAATGGCGTTACCGACAATACAACGGCGCGTATTTTCTCAGAAGGCACGCGTGTAGTAGAAACGAAACAACAAGCAAGAACGCGCCGTTTTACAGGTGGTGAAGTCGATTCGGCGAGCCGTAATTTAGCGCGCTATATAGATACAATTGCCGATAGGTACATTCCAAATTTAGATACGATGTTAGTTTACAGGTTAGATAGGTTTGGCCGGGGCGGGCACCATAGACCGTTTAACGATGCAGGTTTTGCAGCAGTCAGAATTATGGAAACTAATGAGCATTACGACCGACAACATCAAGATTTACGTACAGAAAATGGTGTGGTTTATGGCGATACCATAGATGGCGTTGATTTTGACTACACAGCTAAGCTTACGTCACTGAACGCAGTAACAATGGCTTCAATGGCTTGGGCGCCAGCTCCTCCTAAGCAGGTAAAAATTGAAGGCGCGGTTAAGGCTGACACTACGCTTTCGTGGCAAAGTTCAGATGATGATAATATAGCCGGTTATCGTATTTATTGGCGCTATACCAGTGAGCCGCAATGGCAATTTAGCCAAGATGTGGGCAATGTAAGTAAAGCTACACTTAAAAACGTTGTTATAGATAATTACTATTTCGGTGTTGCAGCGATAAGCAAAGACGGGATTGAATCGCCTGTGGTGTTCCCAGGTGATGTAGGCTCGTTTGATCACAATATAAAATAACAGCGATTTATTATTGCTTAAGCGCAATTGTGATTAAAAACAAATCAAATGGTGTATTTAAGGTGCAAAGCAGGTGTTTTATGCTTGCACCTTATTTGTTATGCACTTAGAGTGTAGAAAAAAAGCAGTAAAGGTTAATAAAATGCAGCAAGAAGAAAAAAAACCATTAACAGCGCAAGAGCAAGCACAAATAGAGCAACAACGGGTTGCTTGGCAACGCGAGTGTTTTCAAAACGCCCAAAAATACTTAGCAGAAAAAGGCATTATGCCTAAATCAGTAATAGACAAAGACAGCCGCTTTTTAGCGCCATTGTGTGCTATGTGGAAATTTAAAGCGCAAAACGGTAAGAGCTACTGGGTAATAACAGGGCGCTTACCTACTGATCATGCAGAAGTAAGTGCAGCAAAAGATGCGCGCGATGCTATGCGTTATTTTTCATTACAATGGCAGTTAAAAGCAGATCAAATAATGAGTGTTGGCGCACGCGATAAAACCCAAGTCGACTTTGCTAACTTACTTATAAACCGTGCTCACGGCTTATACGAAATGCATGAAAACGAGCAACTTTGGGCTAATGAACCAAAATAAGGTATCGCTTGTATAAACGTAAAAAAGGGCTATTAACGGCCCTTTTTTAATGTACTAATGTAAATGGTTTAGTAACAAACTCAGACACTTGGCATTGCATTCGCTGCCTAGGTATACCTGCTTCCATAAAAACACCGCCTTGTTGTATAAAGCCGTTTCGTTTAAAGCGCTCAACTTCGTTTAAAATACAATTAATACTAATAACTTGGTGCCCATCGTTAGCGGCAAGATTAACAATAAAAGTAAGTAATGAAGTATAAACGTGGCGATTACGGTGTGCGGGTAAAACGGCTATTCGGCCTATTAAGCCATCTGTACACAGCCTACCTGTGGCTACGGGTGAGTTACTATTGTGAGTAACTAGCACATGGTGTGCTAGTTTGTCTTGGCTATCAAATTCTATTCGTTTGGGTATGTGTAGCTCATACACAAATACTTTTTCACGTATTTGTTGTAGCTGGTCTTTTTGCCTATCCCACTCGACCTTATTAATTTGATAGCCCATAGCGCACCTCTAATTAAACCACATCCCCTCATTAACTAGTGTAGTAAAGGTTTGAATAAAAACTAGGCTGGGCTGCGCTGCATTTAAATCGTCGGTATTAACATAATCATGATCTGTTAATAGTGTAACGGCATTTAAGTCGCAAAGTGGTAAAGGGTAGTTTTCGCCATTAATACTTAATAATAGGGCGTCTTCTAGCTGCTGATAGATAGCACGTACGCCGCCTAAACGCTCAAACTCTTCTGCATTATTTGTTATTAAATCACTCATTTGCTCGCAGGTTATAGGCTCTTCAAGTGGTGCTAAGTCCATTTCGTGCTTGGCTTGGCTTAAGGTATTACCAAGCCAATGCTTAAATAGCTCATCGTTATTAAGTAGCGCTTGCATAAGGGTTTTAACTTTATCGGTTTCGCTCTGTAAAAGCTCACCTTTAGAGTCCCTAAGGGCTAAAGTATGATCGGTATAGCGTTTTTGGCCGCTGTCGGTATCAATAACATGATCGGCAAAGCTAGAAAATAAGTCTTGTTGATTAGGCGCTCTAAATCCAACCGAGTAGTTAAGGGCGTTTTCTATTGCATAGCCTTCGTGAGGGCACCCAGGTGGTATGTATAAAATATCGCCGGGCTCTAAAATACAATCTATAACGGCTTCAAATTGCTCAACTTGCAGTAGTTTTTTATTTTGCGCAAATTGTTTAAGTGTGGGATCAGGCAGGCCAACACGCCAATGACGCTTACCCTGGCCTTGAATAATAAATACATCGTACTGATCTAGGTGCGGACCTACGCCGCCTTTAGGGGTTGAGTAGCTGATCATTAAATCATCTATTCGCCAGTTAGGTATAAACCTAAATGGGTGAAGCAGTTGTGCTGCATCGCTATGCCAATGATCAACCGCTTGTACCAATAAAGTAGCGTGTTGCTCAGTTAATTTTTCAAAGTCTTCAAATGGGCCTTGGTATGCTTGCCAATCGTTATTGTGGTTGGTAACAATTCGCGACTCTATACTTTCTTCCATAGCAAGACCGGCAAGCTCTTCTGCCTCTATTGGGTCTTGAAAGTCTGTAAAGCCTTGTTTAATTAATAGCGGTTTTTTTTGCCAGTATTGGTTTAAAAATTCTTGCTCACAGAGGTCGTTTATTTTTAATTGGTACATAGAGTTGGCCTATAATTTTTAGTACAAAAAAAGCGAAAGGGATTATCCTTTCGCTTTTTATATGCGCAATTTAGTATTTAAACTAAATCGTCAATAAACTCAACAGCGCGGCCAATGTAGTTGGCAGGTGTTAGTGTTTTCATTTCTACTTTAGCGTGCTCTGGCAGGTCTAAACCATCGATAAAGTCGGCCATAATCTCTTGATTTACACGTTTGCCACGCGTTAAATCTTTAAGTTTTTCGTATGGTTTTTCAATACCGTATTTACGCATAACTGTTTGAATTGGCTCAGCAAGTAATTCCCAGTTTTGATCAAGCTCATCAAGTAAACGTTGCTCATTTACTTCAAGTTTGCTTACGCCTTTAAGTGTAGATTGATACGCAATAAGCGTGTAGCCCATACCCACACCTAAGTTACGTAAAACGGTTGAGTCGGTAAGGTCACGCTGCCAACGAGAAACAGGCAGTTTTTGTGCAAGGTGAGCAAATATAGCATTTGCTAAACCTAGGTTACCTTCTGAGTTTTCAAAGTCGATAGGGTTTACTTTATGCGGCATTGTTGAAGAGCCGATTTCGCCAGCAATGGTTTTTTGCTTAAAGTGGTTAAGGGCAATGTAACCCCAAACGTCACGATCAAAATCAAGTAAAATAGTGTTAAAGCGAGCAATAGCATCAAATAGCTCGGCAATGTAGTCATGCGGCTCTATTTGTGTAGTGAACGGGTTAAAGGTTAAACCAAGGCTAGTTACAAAGTTGCTTGCGTGGGTATGCCAATCGTAATCTGGGTAAGCACTCAGGTGAGCATTGTAGTTACCTACAGCACCGTTAATTTTACCTAGCATTTCTACCTGTGCGATTTGGTCGCGCTGGCGTTTTAAACGCATGTATACGTTAGCAAACTCTTTACCCATTGTTGAAGGCGTAGCTGGTTGGCCGTGGGTACGCGTCATCATAGGTACTGCTTTGTACTCAATGGCTTTTTCTTTTATAGCGTTAAGTAGTTGGTCGCAGTATGGAAGGAGCACATTATCACGAGCTTCGCTTAGCATTAAACCATGAGATAGGTTATTAATATCTTCTGATGTACAGGCAAAATGGATGAACTCGTTAATAGCGTTAATTTCGCTGTTATCGGCTACTTTTTCTTTTAGTAAATATTCTACCGCTTTAACATCGTGGTTTGTGGTGCGTTCAATGTCTTTAACACGCTGTGCGTCTGCTTCGCTGAAATTATCAACTATGGCATTTAAAAGTGCATTGGCTTGTTCGCTAAATGCAGGTACTTCTTTAATATCGCTTGCTGCAGCTAAGGCTTGCAACCAACGCACTTCAACGGTTACGCGGTATTTGATTAAGCCAAATTCGCTGAAAATACTGCGTAGTTCAGTGGTTTTGCTGCCGTAGCGACCATCCACTGGAGAGATAGCGGTTAACGCTGAAAGCTCCATAATAACTCCTAAATTTTAGTTTTGAACGATAATTAAATGTTTGTTTTTGCAATAGCGAGAATTTTTCTTTTTGCAAAGAAAAAGTGACGGCGTTTACCGCCCATTTGTCGCCATAATACAGCACTGCGAATTCCTGCTAATAAAAGGGCACGAATTTTATTTTGCGTTTGCTGCTGTTTTAATAACTCGGGTTTACCATAAACCTGAATTCGGTGCCCAAGGGGGCTCAGCACCGACGAGTATATATCTGCTAAACCGGCAACTACGGTGTCATCGGTTATGGCAAAGTGATCTAAGCGACGATGAATGTCGTCGATACGACGGCCAAGTTCAGCTAAGCTTTTTGGCTCGTTATTTAAAATACGTTCAAGCTGCATTAAACCACCTACGTACTTAACTATTTCAACATCTTTTTGAGCGCCAGCAGTAAGCTGCGCCATTAATGTTTTATAGCCGTCGCGCAAGTTATGCGTACCTTGATAAACATCAACCGGCGATGCGGGTGATGTTTGTACAATACTTGTAAATAGCACGTCTAAGTCTGAATCGTTTGCGCTGCCGTATTGCGCAATTTTTTGTACTTGTTTAGCCACTTGGCACATGGCGGCAAGCGCCATGACTTGGTGTTGATTCATTACTTAATCACCGAATCTATAATACCGCCACCTAAACACACATCATCGGCATAAAATACAGCTGATTGACCCGGTGTAACGGCTTTTTGTGGTTCATCAAACAATACGCGTGCCATACCATCTTCTCCAACGAGAAGAGTACAATTAATATCTTCTTGGCGGTAACGGGTTTTAACGGTGCAGCGCGTTGTACCTTGAGGACCAACACGGTCTACCCAATGTAATTGATTGGCGTTTAGGCCATTGCTGTATAGGCGAGGGTGGTCTTTACCTTGTCCTACAACGAGCACATTGCGCTCAACGTCTTTATCTACCACGTACCATGGCTCGCCAGAGCCTTCTTTCATGCCACCAATTAACAAGCCTTTACGTTGGCCAAGTGTATGATACATAAGTCCTTCGTGCTCACCAACGTTGTTGCCGTCAGTATCTTCAATCACACCTGGTTGAGCAGGTAAAAACTTTTGTAAAAAGTCTTTAAATTTACGCTCACCAATAAAACAAATACCGGTGCTGTCTTTTTTGTCATGGGTGATTAAGTCTTGCTCTTCTGCAATACGGCGTACGTCTGGTTTAGCTATATCGCCTACTGGGAAAAGCGTTTGGCCTATGTGTTCATGGCTTAAGGTATATAAGAAATAGCTTTGATCTTTGTTATCGTCTAAGCCTCGGCACATAACGTATTTGTCGTCTCGTAGTTCACGACGAACATAATGGCCTGTTGCAATATAATCGGCGCCAAGTGCTTGTGCTGCAAATTCTAAAAATGCTTTAAATTTAATTTCTTTGTTACACATAATATCTGGGTTTGGCGTACGGCCCGCTTTGTACTCTTCTAAAAAGTACTCAAAAACGTTATCCCAGTATTCGGCTGCAAAGTTAACGGTATGAAGCTCGATGCCTAATTTGTCACACACTGCTTGTGCATCTTTTAAATCTTCAGCGGCTGCACAGTATTCGTCATTGTCGTCTTCTTCCCAGTTCTTCATAAACAGGCCTTCTACTTGGTAGCCCTGTTGTTGTAATAAATATGCAGATACAGAAGAATCAACACCGCCGGACATACCAACGATGACTTTAATGTGACTATTTTCGCTCATGAATAATTTCGCTTATACAGATTGCTGTTAACTTGGAAAGGCCGCGATTATAGCACGCATTTTGTTTTTGCTTAAAGGGAGGAGTGGTGCAAATACACGATTTTGTAGTTATTTTATTCATATAATAAATAGCAAATAAGACTGAAACGCATTTAACATAAAAAATGATGAAAAATTTAAATAAGCCATTGTAAAAAGATATTTCGGTGCCATTATTGACTGAGCGCATAATAATAGCGTCTGTATTACCTTGTGTTTGTTGTACAATTAAGGAACAGGCAAGATTTTTGTATTAAATTTGCATTTTATTGCCTTAATATTTTCAACGGAATGAATATATGAATTACGCCTTTCAGGTAAAAAAACTTACGACCCTAATTACGTTTTATACGACTAACTCAAGCTTTCATGTAAAGCAGTTACTTGAAAACCCGACGAGTGAGTTTAAGCAATCTGCCTACAAACTTTTTCATGAAATATTTAAACACAGCGTACCCGTAGACTCTCAACAGACTAGTCCCGTTGATGCTATTTTTGATTCAGTTACCGCATCTTTAGATTTAATTAACCAATCTGAAGTGGCGTTAATTGAAACAACACAAAAATGGTGGAACGAGTGGTACTTTGTATTAACTATGGAGCATTCGCTTTCTCACGAAAAAGAAGATGTGCCATACAGTTTCCTTTCTAAAAAAATGCATCATCCTATGAAGCGCCACGAGATGAGCCACTACGCCCATTTATTTACTATTTTGCCTATGCCTATCTCTAATGTGTGTGCCAAAACCGGTGATATTATTAGAGTTAATCAGCGCTTTATAGATGTATTTGGTTATACCGTTGATGACTTACCTAACTTAGAGCAGTGGTGGGTTAATGCATACCCAGATCCTCACTATCGAGAGTCCGTGAAAAAAACCTGGCAATCGGCGTTAGAAATTGGCAATGAAACAGGACAAGACATCCCCGCGCATGATTACCATGTTACTTGTAAAAACGGTAATACAATTACTATGGAAGTATCTGGAATCAATTTGGGCGATGAATATATTGCTGTATTTAATGATGCGACTAAGCGTTTAGAAGATCAAAATATTTTACGCGACATGGCATTTTTAGATTCGCTAACACAAATAGCAAATAGACGTCGTTTTGATGAAAAGCTAAGTAAAGAGTTCGAAAAAGCCGTTGAGTGTGGTGACGATTTGGCAATTATTTTAATCGATATTGATCACTTTAAACTATTTAACGACCGCTACGGGCATGTTGAAGGTGATTTATGTTTGTATAACGTGGCGCAAGCAATAGCGTGTACGGTAAGCCGCACCGAGGACTTTGTGGCGCGTTATGGCGGAGAAGAATTTGTTGTATTGCTGCCTCAAACCGATAAACAAGGGGCCTTATTTATTGCTGAGCATATTCAAAAGGCAATTGAAGAGCTGCACATCCCTCATGAAGACAGCTTTACCGGCTACTTAACCTTGAGCATGGGTATTCACGCAATTAATAAAGATGATAGTTGCGATCAAAAAGAGTTTATTAAGGCCGCCGACAGCGCACTTTATTATTCAAAAAGGCAAGGACGAAATTGTTTAGCATTAAGTTAATTTATAGCCTTGGACTATTTATATAGCTTTGAGAATTATATAAAGCGCAGATGTTTAATTATCGTCGTAAATAAAGTCTACGTCTTGAATAGGGCGGTTTAGGCTGTCTTCAATACATTTTAAAACTAAATGGCTTCTTAGAGGCAGTGCTTTTATGTCTTCTAAACTGTGCCAGTTGGCACTAATTATATCTGCATCTTTTGGGCAGGGCTCGCTGGTGATTTGAGTGCCATCAAACATAAAACAAAAGCGTAAGTAATGCACCCCATTAGCCGCATGTAAGTTATAAATACCGATTAAACCCGTGGGCGTTAGGGACAAACCTGTTTCTTCAAAAAGCTCTCTGCTGGCTGCTTGAGCCAGTGTTTCGTTTAGTTCTAAATGGCCGGCAGGTTGGTTATAACAAATATTAGAAGTAAATTTATCTCGCTCTTTTACCAGTAAAAAATGCTCTCCTTTTTTTACTACAGCAGCCACCGTTACATGGGGTTTATGCATTTACCTCACCTTTTATAACACTGTACTGTGCGCTGCTTATGCCATCTAGCGTGTAATTGCCAATACTGTAGCGAATAAGCCTTAATGTAGGGTGCCCAACATGGGCGGTCATACGGCGAACTTGCCTATTACGTCCTTCATTAATTGTAATACTTAACCACGTTGTAGGAATCGACTTTCGCTCTCTTACCGGCGGCACGCGAGGCCAAAGCTTTGGCTCGTCAATAATTTTTACGTTTGCAGGTAAGGTCATCCCATCTTTTAGTTCAACACCTTTACACAGGGCATTAATGGCCTCTTCACTAGGCTCGCCTTCAACTTGCACCCAATAGGTTTTATTGGTTTTTTTATTCGGTGCGGTAAGGGTATTTTGAAGCTTTCCGCAGTTTGTTAAAAGTAACAAGCCTTCACTGTCTCGGTCGAGTCTGCCTGCAGCGTATACATCTTTAATGGGAATAAATTCAGCCAAGGTTTTTCTATTGGCATCGTCTGTAAATTGGCAAAGCACATCGTAAGGCTTGTTAAATAAAACAATTTTTCTATCTTTAGGCGCTATAGCGGGTTTAATTTCACGCGAAGTTGTACTTTTTTTAGTGAGCGCACTGCGTGAGTAAGTTCTACCCGTGGTTCGTTTAGTGGTACTTTTACTTGCGCGATTATGCATTGGTTTGTTCGCCATTAAATACACCTAGCGGGCTTGGGTAAGCCGGCAATTTTTGTGGCTTGTTTTGCAGGCCCCTTGGGAAATAATTTATACAAATAAATACTATTGCCTTTGTCCTCGCCAAGCGCTTTAGCCATGGCTTTAACAAGCATTCTTATTGCTGGGCTGGTGTTATATTCTAAGTAAAAATTGCGCACAAAATTAATCACTTCCCAGTGTTGTTCGCTCAAGATAATGTTTTCTTGCTCGGCGATAATGGGGGCTAACTCTTTTGTCCACAAGGTGTAATCTAGCAAGTAGCCTTGTTTATCAGTGTCGATTTGTTGATTATTAAATTCAAGCATGGATTACCAGGTAATAGATTGGTTAGTAGATAGAGTAAGGGCAACAAACTCATCGTAATTAATAAGTGTTTGGGCTGGGCTTAGTTTAACTGCGCGTGCCTGCGCATCCTCTAAAAGCAACAATAGCGAATCGTTTAATTGAAAATACTGCTTAGCGGCATAACAGGCATCACCAACAAGGAGTACTTTATCGGTGCCTTTAATTAAGTTTTCAAGCTGAGTAGAGTCGTAATAAACCAGTGGCTTTGAAAAAATATGTAATGTACTCATAGGTTCACCACAAAGTCTTGCTGGCCGATCAGCTGCTGTTGCTCAGTGTAATTGAGGCTGGTTGAATCAATAATTAATTGAGATTTGCTTAAGTTATAATCGAGTAACGATTTTTCACATACATATATGTTTTCTACTTCATAGATTTCAAGCGTTTTGATGTTTTTAAAAAAATCTTTTACACCAAGTTGCGGTGTTGATTGATTATGTTTTAAAGCAAGCACTGCAGGGCCGCTAAATAGCCAGCTAATATTTTGATCAACTGCGGCAAATATTAGTGCCATGTCTAGGGCATCGCGGGTATTAAGCTCATCAAAGGGGCTGGATTGGCTCATTACTAAAACGTTTTTCATTTAAACTGTATCCATTTATCTGCATCACTCGCTAGCATGGCAAATTCTGCAAGCCCGGCTACAGTAAAAACACCTGTTTGGCTTGTGTTTAAGCCGCGTTTTTCTGCTGCGGTAATACATAGCATTAAGTTAACGTTTTTATCTGCAAGTTGTTGCCATTGCGTAGGAATTTGCAGTTCGTCAGAGGCTAGCTCAAAGTGAGCTGATGCGTGATAAATCCCATTTTGATACAAAAATATCGCATCTATGGTGTGGCCTTGTGCTAAACATGCATTCGCAAACTTTATAATACGTTGCGTTGAGTCATGATCTGAAGGAGGAGTATGTAAAGAAAGAACAAATCGCGCCAAAACAATTCCAATAAAAAAGCCCCAATAAAGGGGCTATTTTAACAGAACTATTTAATTAGTCATCACTTGCGCCAAGAAGGTGCAGTAAAGAAGTAAATAGGTTATATACGTTTAAGTATAGAGCGACCGTCGCGCGAATGTAGTTAGTTTCGCCGCCATTAATAATACGGCTTGTATCAAATAAGATTAAGCCAGACATAATTAACACAACAGCAGCGTTAAGCACCATAAACATTAGCGAGCTGCCAATGAAGATGTTAACTATGCTTGCAACAATAACCACTAGTAAGCCTACTGTTAAAAAACCACCCATAAATGAGAAGTCTTTTTTAGTGTTTAATGCATAAGCCGATAGACCAAAAAATATTAATGCAGTAGAACCAAGCGCCTGCATAATAAGCATAGGGCCATTAGGCATAGCCGCATAATAGTTAAGTAGTGGGCCAAGGCCTGCGCCCATACAGCCTGTAAAAGCAAACACCCAAAACACGCCTGAGGCTGAGTCTGCTTTTTTGTTTACAACAAATAATAAACCAAACGAAACCAGTGTGAACACAATTCCCATAAAGTAAGGTAATTGTAATGCCATTGAAATACCCGCCGTAACAGCACTAAATGCTAATGTCATGGCCAGTAAGAAATAGGTGTTTTTAAGTACCTTGTTTGTTTCAATGGTCGACATTACCGGTTTAGCGGTATTGTACGAATGATTAAATGCCATTATAGAGCTCCTTTAAGTGAAACATGTTTGTTTCGATAATTTAACTAAAATTAGATTACCAACTCTTATATGTTTGGGCAAACCTTTGTAGATCAATAGAGTGTTATTTTTTAATTAAAGTTCATTAAAGCATCAAAAAGAAATTATTTGTTTCATCTTTAAACAAATTAATTGTTTTTTAAGCACTTAAACAATTTTTTTAAAAAAAAGCTTCACAAAGGCAATGGGTTTCCCTATTATGCAGGCCGTGCGGAGAGATGGCAGAGTGGTCGAATGCACCGGTCTTGAAAACCGGCATAGGTTTGTAGCCTATCTAGGGTTCAAATCCCTATCTCTCCACCACCTTATTACAATAATTATGAGTACACTCTTACTTGTAATTTATAGCACTTTCGGAGAGATGGCAGAGTGGTCGAATGCACCGGTCTTGAAAACCGGCATGGGTTTGTAGCCCATCTAGGGTTCAAATCCCTATCTCTCCACCATTATATTAAAGCCCGCTTTTAGCGGGCTTTTTTGTTTTTACGCTTTATTATCAGGCACCTTAGGCTTCCTCGCTTATTTGCCCATTTCGGTTTGCTATTAGCCGCTATTAACATATTGATGTACTACTTTTATTTTTTAGATTTTAAAAATGGTCATTAAAATAGTATGTTGTGGCTCAAGGATGATTTACCTTCAAGAAAACTTATTGTTTATCGTGCAATGATTCTCATTGATAACGTTGTTTGTTTTATTTGTATTCCAACCTTTTGACACAATTAACGATACATCATCACTTTTGCAGCTTTGCTGTGCTGTATACCTACGACGCTGGCTATGCGTAAATCAGTCATTAATTGAAGAACGTATTTAATATTGAAATCTAAAGGTTAGGTTTTATTGGCGATAGCGCCTATAAGGTAGTGAACTTTGTCTTATAGGCGGCTAAGCAGCGCAAAGTAAGCGTAGGCTGGCAGCACAATGCGTGTTTGTTTTTTGTTAGCAAAACCATTTATTAAACCATTCACTAAACAGCCCAACATAAATTAAACCTTCAAATTATCACACCTTTCAAAGGGGGTTAAATACCTTTGCTATAAACGCTAAGGTATATTTTTATAAAATTAAAATGCCTAGTTACAGCAGTTTAAAGAGTGCTTGTTTTCCCATCATAAATTACGACCATAGTCTCTATTTCTAACCTTAAGAACTTGGTGCATGCTTAAGATAATGTTTGTAGTGTGTATTTAGGAACTTATATGAAACATCAACTAGCCAAAAGTGTCGCGCTTTCTTTATTATCCCCTGTGATTGTTGGTAGTTTACTTGGCCTTTATTATGGGCTCACTATGAATGGCGATGCGGCTACCATTTTTTTACAACTACTGATGAGTGCAATTGCGAACGCACATATTGTTGGACTGACTATGGCCGCTTTTGTCGTACCGGGATATTTGCTTATGTTTAAGTATGCAAAAGTGAATTATTCAGGAGTATTAACGCTTGGGCTGCTTGGTGGTGCAATATTTAGTTATTTACTCAGTGCTACAACAGGCGAGATATTTTTAATAAATAGTGTAATGGCCGCTTTTGCCGCAGGACTATTTTTATTTGGCCTGCGTAAAACATCAAAAAAATAATTGCAGAAATATTAATCAAGCATGCTGAAAAACGGCGCTATTTCTGTTTTTTTGCCTGTAAAAGGTTTCAATTTTTCACGACAAAGAGTACCTTTAGCTACTGTCTGTTTAATAAGAAGTAGTTTGGTATGCAAAAGCACGATTTTTACCAGTCATTAGTTAAGCAAACTGAATCACTAATTGCTGGTGAATCTAATGTCATTGCTAATATGGCTAACGTAAGTGCGCTATTATTTACCTCATTAGAAGATGTAAATTGGGCGGGCTTTTACTTTATGGATTCGCCAAGTGAATTAGTGCTTGGGCCTTTTCAAGGTAATCCAGCGTGTATTCGTATCCCTGTTGGTAAAGGGGTGTGTGGTACGGCTGCAGCAACGTTAGAAACTCAACTAATTGAAGATGTACATGCGTTTGATGGCCACATAGCCTGCGATGCAGCGTCTAACTCTGAGATTGTTGTACCTATCATGAAAAATGATAAAATAGTTGCTGTTCTTGATATCGATAGCCCAACTATTGGTCGATTTGATACTGATGACCAAGCAGGTCTTGAAGCATTAGTTAAATGCTTAGAGGCAAGCTTATAATGAAAGACTTGCTAAATGTTCAAGACTACCTATTCGCAGTACAAGATGTAGGCGATTGGGAAGGGGAAGAAGAACATGTAGCGGAAACGCTCAATGATTTGATTCACATAGCCTGGGATAAACTTCCAGATGATTTAGATTGTGAATCGATCGATGAAATAATAAATGGTATTTGGGAACACCTTCGAGGTGATTTGGCTGTACTTGAAGCCGACTTCGAAGAGTTAATCGACTGGGTAATACACTACGTTGACTCGTCCCTTGATGAAAAGATGTGAAAAATAGGTTCTAAAATGGAAACCACAAACAAGCTAAAAGATATTAATGAAGTGCTGGAATTTCTTTATCAAGAATTTCCACAATGTTTTAAACAAAAAGACGGTATTAAACCGCTTAAAGTCGGTATTTTTAAAGATATTGCCGAGCGTATAGAAGGGTCTGAAAAAGTAAGTAAAACTCAAGTACGTCAAGCGCTTAGAAAATACACGTCTAACTGGCGTTATTTAGAAGCTGTGACTAAGTCAGAGTTTCGTATTGATCTTGATGGCAATCAAGGTGAAAAAGTTGAGCAAGAGCACATTGACCACGCTCAAAAAGCACTAGAAGAAAGCCGTGCTAAAATGGCAAAACGCAAAAAACAACAGCGTCCACGCCAAGATTCAGATTCTAAATCTTTCAAGAAAAAACCAGCCCACGCTAGCAAAAACAATGCACAAGCTAACAAACCAGCTAAAGCAGCCCCTGCTAAACGTTCAGGAAAAGTTGAACCTTTACCTGCAAGTGAGGTCAAGGTTAATAACAAGGTTAAGGTTAAACTTGGCCAAGCACTTGTAAATGCGGTAATTACTGAAGTAAACAAAGACGAAGTTCATGTTGAATTAGTAACAGGCATGCAAGTTAAAACCAAAGCTGACAGCTTATACATTATTTAAGTTGTAAATAAATTAAGGAGTTGTGTATGAGTAAAAAGTTTACGCTCATTCCGTTAGTTGCTGCCCTGTTTTCGGGTTCTTTATTCGCTTCCGTAGAAGCGGCAAAACTTGAAGACTTGCCTGTACTTAAACAAGAAAGTCAACATGGCACTGCCAGCAAACGAGTGGCTAACTTATTTGCTCGTTCACACTATACACCGGTTCGATTTAACGATGGGCTTTCTAGCAAAGTGTACGATCGTTATATCGAATCCCTTGATTTTAATAAAAGTGTGTTTTTAGCAAGCGACATTGCTGCGTTTGAAAAATACCGCAACGATTTTGATAATGCTATTACCACCGGTAAGCTTGGCTTTACGTTTGATATTTTTAACTTAAGCTTAAAGCGCCGTTTTGAACGTTATGATTACTCTTTATCACTACTAGATAAAGAAATGACGTTTGATAAAGACGATGAATACTTTTTTGACCGTGAAGATTCAGCATGGCCAGCATCGCAAGCTGAGCTTGATGAAATTTGGCGTGAACGTGTTAAATACGATGCCTTGCGTTTAAAAATGACAGGCAAAGATTGGGAAGGGATCAAAGAGGTCCTTACTAAGCGTTATAAAAATGCACAAAAACGTTTAGTGCAAACAAATTCAGAAGATGCATTTCAAATTGTAATGAACTCGCTAGCGCGAAGCATTGAAGCGCATACGTCGTACTTATCGCCGCGCCGCGCAGAACAATTTAAAATGGATATGGACCTAGAGCTTGAAGGCATTGGCGCCGTATTAAGCCCAGATGAAGATTACACCGTTATTCGTAGTTTAGTACCAGGTGGTCCTGCCGATAAAACAGAGCAGCTAAAAGCTGACGACAAAATTATTGGTGTTGCCCAAGATCAAAAAGAGTTTGTTGATGTTATAGGCTGGCGTTTAGATGATGTAGTTGATTTAATCAAAGGCCCTAAAGGCACTAAGGTACGTTTACAGTATCTTAAAGGCTCTGATGCACATGGCACGCCTAAAGTAGTTGAAATCACCCGTGATAAAATTCGCTTAGAAGATAGGGCTGCTAAATCTGAAGTATTTGAAGCGAGTTATTCAAATTTAACATCAAAGATTGGTGTTATTGAGATCCCAGGCTTTTACAACAATCTTTCAAAAGACGTTAAAGTTGAATTAGCTAAACTTAAAGAAGAAAACGTAGACGGTATTATTATTGATTTGCGTCAAAATGGCGGTGGATCATTATATGAAGCTACACAGCTATCAGGCTTGTTTTTTGACCAAGGTCCGGTTGTACAGATTCATACATTAAATAACCGTATTGAAGAGCAAAAAGACCGTGACGGAATTACCTACTACGATGGCCCATTAACTGTTTTAGTTGACCGTTACAGTGCTTCAGCCTCTGAAATTTTTGCCGCCGCACTGCAAGACTATGGCCGCGCAGTAATTATAGGCGAGCAAACCTTTGGTAAGGGAACGGTTCAGCAACACAAAGGCTTAGGCCGTGCGTACGATTTATACGACAATGACTTAGGTAGTGTACAATACACTATTGCTAAATTTTACCGTATAAACGGCGGCAGTACTCAGCATAAAGGGGTTATTCCTGATATTTCATTCCCTTCGGCGATAGACCCAGCAGAATGGGGCGAGAGCAAGCAAGATAATGCATTGCCGTGGGATAGCATAGTACGAGCTAAGTATAATAGGCAGGGTAATTTAACGCCTGTAATCACTTATCTTGAAAAACAGCACGAAGTACGTATTAAGTCAGAACCAGAGTTTGGTTACGTATTTGATGATATTGCCCGTTACAATGAAGAGAAAGACCGCAAAACTATTTCTTTAGTTGAAGCAGACCGTATTAAAGAAAAAGATGAAAATGAAGCACGTACTCTAGCGCGCACTAATGAGCGTTTGAAGCGTTTAGGTAAAGAGCCAATAGAAAACCTAGATGATGTACCTGAGGTAATTGAAGAGCTTGACCCTTTCTTAGAAGAGGCAGCACTGATCACTCAAGATTACATTAACTTTGGCCGTATCGCTAAAAAATAAACACGTGTTTACCCCGTTTAAAAGGCGCTTTTTGCGCCTTTTTTGTTACCTAAATTTCGCTAAATTGCTATAATCGCGAATTACTAAATTGAGTTACATTACTGTGGCTTAAAAAAAGCACTGATACGCTAAAAATAATAAATAACCACGCCACGATATGTGGTGTGCAGGAGTCACTATTTTGAAGCCTTTAGAAAAACCGATTAAACCCGCCTCGTTTTTTGATGCACTTGTTCCTATCACTGTTTTAATTTGCCTTTTAGGCGCAGCGGTATATTTATTTGGCGATAATTCGTCATCAGGTCCTAACCAAATAGCGTTATTATTTGCCACCTTTGCTGCGGCACTAATAGGGCTAAAAAATGGCTATACGTGGAAAAAGCTTGAAGAAGCCATGATTGAAGGTATTACCTTATCATTGGGGGCTATTTTAATTTTATTAATGGTGGGTGCCTTAATTGGTACTTGGCTGTTGTCGGGTACCGTGCCAACGCTCATTTACTATGGCTTACAGGTTATTAACCCAAGCTGGTTTTACGCCGCAAGCTGCTTAATTTGTGGCATTGTTGCAATGAGTATAGGTAGCTCTTGGACCACAGCTGCCACCATAGGTGTGGCGCTTTTAGGGGTGGCCACCGGGTTAGGGCTTGATCAAACTGTGACGGCAGGGGCGGTTATTTCGGGAGCTTACTTTGGTGACAAACTTAGTCCGCTTTCTGAAACTACTAACTTAGCACCGGCTGTTGTTGGAGCTGATTTATTTGAACATATTCACCACATGTTATGGACTACTGTTCCTAGCTTTGTCATTGCATTAATCATTTTTATATTTATGGGCTTTAATGCAACTGCCTCGAATGAAGCCGGCAGGATTGACGAAATAACAGCGATTTTAGAGCAAAACTTTAATATTGGCTTTGAAATGCTAATTCCATTAATTGTGCTGCTAGTTTTAGCTATTAAAAAAGTGCCAGCGTTTCCGGCAATTTCAATTGGCGCTGTAATTGGTGCTGTGTGGGCAATGTTGTTTCAGTCTGATTTAATTGCGACACAAATTGACCTTTCTCAGGGTGAGTTGGTTGGTTATTTTAAAATTATTTGGACGACTTTTTTCGATGGTTTTAGCATCGACACGGGTGATGACAAAATGGATTCATTGCTCAGTGGTGGCGGTATGGCAGGGATGTTAACCACAACATGGCTGATCATGACGGCTCTTATGTTTGGTGCCATTATGGAAAAAACCGGCTTATTAGATATTTTTGTTAAGAGCATTTTAAAAATTGCAAAAAGCACGGGCTCGCTTATTACATCAACCATTGCTACTTGTGTGGGCACAAACTTAATAGCGGCTGATCAATACATTGCTATTGTAGTGCCAGGTCGTATGTTTAAAGAAGAATATAAAAAGCGTGGTTTAAAGCCCGTTAATTTATCACGTACTTTAGAAGATGGCGGCACAATAACAAGCCCGCTAATTCCGTGGAATACCTGTGGTGCGTACATGCAAAGCGTTTTATTAATAAACCCATTTGACTATGCCTTGTATGCTTTCTTTAATTTAATTAACCCTTTCTTAGCCATTATTTATGCGTACGTAGGCATTAAAATTTTACGCATTGAACCCAAGCAACCTGCTTAAATCTAAATAGCTCCTTTTTAAGGAGCTTTAGTTGGAGTAACTATGACTGTTTCAGCAAAGCCAAAAGCGCAATACTTAAAAGACTACACTGCGCCTAATTTTTCTATAGAGCACACTGAACTCACTTTTGACTTACAACCACTAAATACAAAAGTGACGGCGCTACTAACGCTTAAAAGAACAACAAATCAAAACTCAGCGCTTGTGTTAGATGGCGTAGACTTACAACTAGTGGAGCTGCAAGTAGATAATATTGCTTATACTAATTATAAGATTGAAGGTGAGCACCTAATCATTAATGATTTACCTCACACATGCCAGCTTAAAATTGTTACTGAAATTTCTCCTGATACAAATACCTCTTTAGAAGGCTTGTATTTATCTGGTGGAGCATATTGCACGCAATGTGAAGCGCAAGGTTTTAGAAAAATAACCTACTTTTTAGACCGCCCTGACGTGCTAAGTACGTACGATGTGACGATTATTGCTGATAAAAGCTTTAAGCATTTACTGTCAAATGGTAACCAAATTGACAGTGGTGAAACAGCTGATGGCCGCCATTTTGCTAAATGGCAAGACCCATTTAAAAAGCCAAGTTACTTATTTGCATTAGTAGCGGGTGATTTTGATGTACTAAAAGACACTTACACAACAAAAAGTGGGCGCGAAATTGAACTTGCGTTATTTGTTGATAAAGGCAATTTATCTAAAACACCGCATGCAATTAACTCATTAAAAAAAGCCATGGATTGGGATGAAACACGCTTTAACCTAGAATATGACTTAGATATTTACATGATTGTTGCCGTGGATTTTTTCAATATGGGAGCAATGGAAAACAAAGGGTTAAATGTATTTAATAGTAAATGCGTATTGGCTAACCAAGAAACCGCCACCGATAAAGATTATCACACGATAGAGTCGATCGTTGGTCATGAGTATTTTCATAACTGGACGGGTAACCGTGTTACCTGTAGAGATTGGTTTCAGCTATCGTTAAAAGAAGGGCTCACAGTATTTAGAGACCAAGAATTTAGTAGCGATTTAGGCTCACGCGCACTTAACCGCATTGATGCCGTTAAAGTAATGCGCACACATCAGTTTAGTGAAGATGCGGGGCCAATGGCGCACCCAATTCGCCCTGAAAAAGTTATCGAAATGAATAACTTTTATACCGTAACGGTGTACGATAAAGGGGCTGAAGTTATCCGAATGATGCACACCCTGTTAGGTGAGGTTAACTTTCAAAAAGGGATGCAGCTTTACTTTGAACGCCATGATGGTCAAGCGGTTACCTGTGATGATTTTGTTGCTGCAATGAGTGATGCTTCAGGCATAGATTTAACGCAATTTAAGCGTTGGTATAGCCAATCAGGTACACCTCGATTAAATGCAACACAGCACTATGATCACGATAAGCAACTTTATACTTTAACAATTGAGCAATCAGCTCCGCTAAATCAGCCAGATAATAAGAGCCTTCACATTCCATTTGCCATCGAATTATTAGATGAAAAAGGGCAAAGTATTGCACTTACTTATCAAGGTGAAAAACGCGACCACGTGCTTAACGTAACTGCGCCAACGCAAACGTTTTACTTTGATCAAATACCTGCTCGCCCAGTGGCTGTGTTACTTGAAGATTTTTCAGCGCCCTGTATTTTAAGCCAGCAAAATTCAGAACCTGATTTACTGCATATTATGCGTTTTGCGCGCAGCGATTTTTCGCGTTGGGATGCGCAGCAGCAATTATTTATTAATGCAGTTAAGCAAGCAGTCAACGCACCTGAACACGCAACATTAAGTGAAAACGTTATTAATGCACTCCGTGTGTTAATAAGCGCACAAAGTGGTGATTTAGCACTGGTAGCAGAGCTTATAAAACTGCCAAGCTTTGACACCTTTGCCGCTGAGTTTGACATAATTCCTGTTGACGAAATCATTACGATCACAAGGTTGTTTGAGCAACAGATTGCCGAGCAATTATCTGATGAGCTTTTACATTGTTACAGCTCGTTAGTAGATGATGGCAGTATAAATGCAGATGCAGTGGCTATAAGAGCGCTTAAAGGTGTTTGTTTACATTACTTAGCTAAAATACCTTCTGAGCAAGTTGACCGCTTTATTAGAGAATCGGCAGATTCACCGAATATGACCAATGTTTTAGCCTCATTAAGTGCGGTAGTAAAAGCATCACACCCGTTAAGAACAACGTTGTTAGATCATTTTGATAGCCAGTGGCGTCATGATGTTTTAGTTATGGACAAATGGTTTGCGCTGCAGGCTATGCAATCTGGTGATGATGCTATTGAGAATATAAAAGCGTTGTACGTGCATCCTAGCTTTGATTTTTCAAACCCAAATCGTGTACGCGCATTAGTGGGCAGCTTTAGTCATTTTAATACCGCACAATTTCACCGAAAAGATGGTGAAGGTTACGCATTATTAGGTGATTTACTTATTAAGCTAAACGCGATTAATCCGCAAAATGCCTCTAGAATGTTAACGCCTTTCATGTCGTGGAAACGCTTTGACACAACCCGCGCTCAAGCAATGAAAGCACAGTTGCAACGCTTAGCAAACCTTGAAGGATTAAGTGCTGATTTATTTGAAAAGGTTGAAAAAGCGCTTAATTAAATGATTGAGTATTACTTTTCTTTACACCTGAGCTATAACAAATGCATGGACTACTACCATGGTCGTTTTAGCTCAGTACAAGTGGTTGAGGATAGCGGTAAAACAATACGTTTTGCCGCCTCGCACTTACGCCCTTACATTTCATCTATTGGAATAAGAGGGCGTTTTAGACTTTTACTTACCCCCGAGAATAAATTTATTCGCCTCGAACGTATCGCCTAACCTGCTGTTTTTATGTTATAGATACATAAAAATATTATCTTTTTGTTAATTTCAATTTGTTCTATTGTTAATTTACGTGTATAAATTATCTGGTATGACGTCTTACCAATACGTAAACGTCAGCTCAAAAAATATAAAAATTGATTGAACGCGACCATTTGTAATTTTTTATAATCGCTTCTATCGTTAAGATTACACTAAAAACAATAACTTGATCACACATAATTACCCACGACAGGGGGATACACAATGATAAGAAGATCGCTTTTTGTTAAAAACAAAATAGCTATAGGTTTAGCAGCCGCAAGCTTAGGTTTATCTGCAGCAGCGAATGCAGCAAATTTTGAAGTAGGGGGCTTTGATGTCACCTTCGACTCAACTTTTTCCTATGGTCAAAGCGTCCGTGTTGAAGACAGAGATTTCGACATTATTGGTAAAAGCAATAATCCTGCATTTGATTGGACTGGGTATAATCCTTCATTAAATACAATTTATTCTTCTCAAGATGTTTGGGCTCAACCAGGCTCTTACTCTAATAATGGCGATGCAGGTAATCTTAATTTTGATAGCGGTGATTCTTTTTCAAAATTATTGAAAGGAACACACGACCTTTCAATTAGCAAAGATAACTACGGCTTATTCACACGTTTTATGTACTTTTACGATTTTGAGTTAATGGATGGTGATAGAGCCTACGTTAACCCAACCTCAGGACAAGGCGTAGATCCATGTGATGATGACGACACAAAAGAGCAAAGCTGTGCCGACATCCGTCTATTAGATGCTTACGTTTGGGCAAATTTTGACTTAAACGATGGCAATAACCCGCTGTCAATTCGCCTTGGTCAACAAGTAGTTAACTGGGGTGAGAGTACACTTATCTCTCATGGTATTAACGTAAACCCGGTCGATATTGACCGCTTAAAAGCGCCAGGTGCTGAGCTTAAAGAAGCATTTATTCCTGTAGGTATGCTTTGGGCGTCATTAGGGATCACTGAAAATATTACTTTAGAAGGTTTTTATCAGTACCAATGGCATGAAACACGCCTACCGGCTGCGGGTACTTATTTTTCTACCAATGACTTTGCAGCAGAAAACGGCTATCAGCAAAATGTGCAGTTAGGTTTTACTTCTAACCCTGACATTGATATGGCCTTTTTAACCGACAGCCTTAATAACCTTTATACTAATTTTGCTCAGGTAGCCGCAGCACAGGGTATTGACCCAACAAGTGCTGAAGGCCAAGCCCTGCTTGCAAACATGTATTTAGCTCATCCAACTAAAGTTGCGCTTAAAGGTAAAGGCGATAACGGTAAAACAGAGCCAGATGATGGCGGCCAATATGGTTTACGTTTAGGTGTATTTTTACCAGAGTGGAACGACACAGAAGTGGCGTTATACCACGTTAACTACCATAGTCGACGTCCGCTAATTTCTGGTCGTGTATCTAACTTTTCGCAAGCTGCCATCGCACAAGATTTAGCGATGATTGCAACAACAGAAATTACAGATGACAACGTGGCAGATTTAGTTGCGTTTTCAAAAGCAGAAAATGATTACCCAGAAGATATTAAACTTTACGGTTTAAGCTTTAACACCACAATTGGCGAAACCGCGTTTGCTGGTGAGTTTGCATTTCGTAAAGACGAACCATTACAAATAGACGATGTAGAGCTACTTTATACCGCCATGCCTGAACAATTGGCGCTTGCCGGTATTCGCCCAGACTTTGCGGGTATTTCGCAAATGAGTTTTGGTGATGCGATTAGCTCTGTAGCGGCAGGTGAAGTTGCACAAGGTTATATTGAACGCGACACATCACAAATTCAGTTTACTGCAACGCATTTATTTGGCCCGTCATTAGGTGCTGATAGCTGGGCTGTAGTAGGTGAAGTAGGTGCTGTGAAAATTCATGATATGCCTGATTACGACGAAATGCGTTTAAATGTGTCGGGTACAGGTCGAAGCGGTGTGATCACAGGCCCAGGCACTACTGACTACACAACATTACAACTAGGCCTTTCTAATGGGCCAGAAGAAAAGTCGTTTGCAACGGCCTCATCTTGGGGTTACCGCTTAATTGCTAAAGGTGATTACTTTAACCTTTATAATGGTATTAACTTCTCTCCACGATTTGTATTTTCTCATGATGTAAACGGTAACACACCTGATCCTATGTTCTTGTTTATTGAAGACCGTAAATCGTTGGGTGTAACAATGAACTTTAATTACCAAAATGCATGGTCACTTGATGTGAGCTACAACTCATTTTGGGGTGGTGGCGATATCAATACTTTCTCAGATCGTGACTACGTTTCTTTCAATTTAAAATATTCAATTTAGGGGTAATATTAGTATGATTAAAAAACCTACCCTCATCGCTACCGCTTTGTGTAGCATGTTTTTAAGTTCAGCGGCACTGGCAAAAATGAGCGCTGAAGAAGTTGCACGTTTAGGACAAGACTTAACGCCATTTGGCGCAGAAAAAGCAGCCAATGCTGATGGGTCAATTCCAGCGTGGAATGGCGGTATTACATCTGCACCAGAAGGTTATGAGCCAGGCATGCACCATTTAGACCCGTATTCTGCGGACAAAGTGTTGTTTACCATTGATAAAACAAACCTTGATAAGTACAAAGCTAACTTAAGCCCTGGCCAAATTGCTTTATTTGAAGCATACCCAGATACGTTTAAAATGCCTGTTTATGAAACGCGCCGCTCTGCGTCTTACCCACAATTTGTATACGATGCAACAAAAGAGTTTGCTGCAACGGCTGAGCTTATTGAAGGTGGCAACGGAATAAAAAATACCGCAATTGGTATTCCATTTCCTATTCCTAAATCTGGCTTAGAAGCTATTTGGAATCACTTATTACGCTATCGTGGACAATCAATAGAGCGTTTTGGTGGACAAGCTGCACCCACCGCATCGGGTTCGTACAATTATGTAGGCTTTGATGAACAACTATTGGTTAAATATTCAGATCCTAAAGCGACTCCTGCAGAGCTTCAAGACTCAAACATTTTGTTTAAATTTAAGCAAAAGGTAACAGAGCCAGCACGCCTTGCCGGTACAGCGCTACTTGTACACGAAACTATGGATCAAATTTTAACGCCTCGCCAAGCGTGGACATATAACTCGGGTCAGCGTCGTGTTCGTCGTGCACCAAATGTTGCATATGACGCTCCAGGTACAGCCGCAGATAGCTTACGTACTACCGATGATTTTGATATGTTTAATGGCTCACCTAACCGTTACAACTGGACGTTAAAAGGTAAGCAAGAGCTATATATTCCGTACAATAGCTACAAGTTACACAGTGATAAACTAGAGTACGATGATATTTTAAAACCAGGCCACATTAACCCAGAGCATACGCGTTATGAAAAGCACCGTGTATGGGTTGTTGAAGCTAACTTAAAAGATGATACACGCCATATTTATAAAAAACGCGTGTTTTATATTGATGAAGATAGCTGGCAAGTACAAGTGACCGATATTTATGATAATCGCGACCAGCTTTATCGTGTAGCAATGGCATATGGCTTAAACTACTACGAAGTACCTACGCAGTGGAGTACCTTAGAAGTGTATCATGATTTAAATTCGCGCCGTTACTTAGCTATTGGTTTAGATAACCAAGAAAAAATGTACGACTTTTCAGAGTCGTTTAACGATAACGAATTTACTTCAAGCGCATTACGCCGTGAAGGTAGATAACAACGTAATATGCAGCTAACAGCCCGTTAGCTGCTTTTTTCTTTCTCATCGCGTTTGTCTATACGACACGCAGGATTTTCCTCAGCAAACAGACAAACAATTCTTCAGTTCAAGGCGATTAAAATTTATGAAGTATTTGGTATATGCCAGCCTGATCATAAGCGGTGCGAGTATTGCACAAGATGCACCTCAGTATGCTATTAGCGCAATCAACGCAAATAAAACCCTACTAACTGATATTACCAATACAGGTGCAGGTTTAGTGGCTGTAGGTAAGCACGGTACGGTAATAACAAGCAAAAACGCTGAGCAATGGCAGCAAGCGCAAAGCGTCCCTACACAGGTATTGTTAACGGCTGTCGATTTTTCTAATGAAACCCACGGGTGGGCGTGCGGGCACGATGCCACAATAATTAATACCACCGATGGTGGTTTAAATTGGCAATTACAACAAGCAAAGCCAGAGCTTGATAAGCCGTGTTTAGATATTTACTTTGAAGATGACTCAAATGGTTTTGCTGTTGGCGCTTATGGCATGTTTTATCAAACCAGTGATGGCGGCAAGCACTGGCATAAACGCTTTTTAGACTCTTTACTGTTTAGTGAAGACAGAGAGTATTTGAATGATTTAAAAGAAAATGACCCTCAAGGCTACGAGGCTGAAACAGCATCTATACTGCCACATTTTAACCGTATTGAAAAAACAGACAGTGGTTTGATGTTAGTCGGTGAAATGGGGTTAATGGCCAAAAGCAGTGATAATGGCCAAACATGGCAACGCCTTGATGAAATTTACCCAGGTTCTTTTTTTGCGGTAGCATCAGATGCGCAGCAAGAGATTGTGGCAGGGCTCAGAGGAAATGTATTTGTTAAAAATAAAAATGAACAACAATGGCAGCATTTTGAAAATGTTAAAACGGCCACGGTTAATAACATTATAAATTATAATAATGAGCATTGGTTACTGCTGGCAAATAGTGGTGTGATCTTTCATTTAAAAGACGGCTTACTTACACATGAACAACGCCCCGATGGTAAAGCTATTCTTGATGGCGTAATAATTAATAATAAATTAGTCATGGCAACAGAAGATGGCATTAAAGTGAAGGAGTTAAACCCTTAATGCATACGTTTTTAGATTTTTTAGAAAAGGCGGTGTTTAGACACCGTACTATCATGTTGATCGCTTTTGCGCTAATCACATGTTTTTTAGGCTATAAAGCCACTCACATTGAACTAGACGCCTCGTTTAACAAAAATATTCCGCTAAATCATGAATACATGAAAGTGTACACCAAACACGAAAAACAATTTGGTGGCGCAAATAGCATTTTAATTTCGGTGTGTGATGACAGTGGCAACATTTTTAACCCCGAATTTTTCACCCAGTTAAAAGCAGTACACGATCAACTGTATTTTATTCCCGGTGTAAACCGCCCATTAGTTAACTCTATTTTTGCGCCCAGTGCGCGCTTTGTCGAAGTTGTTGAAGATGGTTTTGCTGGCGGCCCAATTATTCCTGCAAACTTTAAAGCTGACCAAAAAGGTTTAGCGGTAGTTAAAGAAAACATTGAAAAAGCAAAAGTAGTGGGGCGAATGATTGCCAGCGATTACTCATGTGCCATGGTGACCGCGCAGCTACTCGAAACCGACCCGCAAACTCAGCAAAAGCTAGATACACTCGCATTTGCAGATAAGTTAGAAACGCAAGTAAGAGAGCCTTTAAGTACAGATAAAGTCAGTATTCATATTATTGGATTTGCCAAAATGGCCGGCGATATTGCTCAAGGGGCAAAAGGCGTTGTGCTATTTTTTGCTATTGCCATTGGTTTTACCTTTATTATGGTTTGGCTATTTTGTGGCAGTTTAAAGCTCACTATTTTACCTATAGCGTGTTCAATTATTGCCGTAATTTGGCAAATGGGTTTATTGTCGAGTTTAGGCTTTGGTCTCGACCCTATGTCTATATTGGTGCCGTTTTTAGTATTTGCGATTGGTGTAAGCCACGGCGTGCAGATGATCAACGCCATTGGTAAAAAAGTAGGTGAGGGCAAAAGTACCCGCATTTGTTGTCAATCAAGCTTTAGAGCATTACTTGTACCTGGTGGTATTGCGCTGCTTTCAGACACGGTGGGCTTTTTAACCCTGCTGACTATTGATATAGGTATTATTCGTGAACTTGCAATCACAGCAAGTTTAGGTGTTGCGGTTATTATATTTACTAATTTAATTTTATTGCCTGTGTGGGCCTCGTATATGAATTTTGCCAACACTGTGCATATACAATCAGGCGATGCGCAAAAGCCAAATATGCTAGATGCGATACGCGATTTATTAGTAAAAGCCACAGACCCTAAAACCGCAAAAATGATTATTGGTTTTACCCTGGTGTTATTTGCTTTAGGTTACTGGCAAGCAGATAAAATGCGAATTGGTGATTTACATGCAGGTGCGCCTTCGCTGCATCAAGATGCTCGCTACAATCAAGATACTTTTTTAATATCGGACAAATACACCATTTCGTCGGATATTTTAAAAGTGATTGTTGAGGCTTACCCAGCGGCGTGTACAGAGCACGATGTGATGGCGCGTATTAGCCGTTTTCAGTACAAGGTAGAAAACGTGCCAGGCGTACAATCGGCGGTTAGTTTAAGCTCTGTGGCGCAGTCGGTTAACGCAGGTTACAACGAAGGTAACTTAAAATGGCAAAGCTTACCGCGTAACTCAGCCAGCTTAGTGCAATCAACAGCCCGTGTAGAAACAAGCACAGGATTACTTAATGGCGATTGCTCAGTCATGCCGGTGATTATATTTTTAGATGATCACAAAGCAAATACAATCGATAGCGTTATTCAACGTGTAAAGCAATTTGCAAAAGAAGAAGGCACAGACAAGTTAGCCTTTAAGTTAGCGTCTGGTCCTGTAGGGGTGATGGCGGCAACAAACGAGTCTGTTTCTGCGGCGCAAATTCCGATGATGCTTTACGTTTACGGCGCAGTTATTATTTTGTGTTTGTTAAGCTTTAAGAGTGTGAAGGCGACAATCGCAGTGGTATTACCTCTGTATATTGTATCAACTCTTGCACAAGCACTTATGGTGCAATTAGAAATTGGCTTAACGGTATCTACTTTACCTGTTATAGCCTTAGGTGTAGGTATTGGTGTGGATTACGGTATTTATATACTTTCTTCAATGATGGGCCAACTTAAGCAAAACGTACCGCTGAGCGTGGCGTACCGTAATGCCCTTGTTGAGCGTGGCAGTGCTGTATTGTTTACCGGTATTACCCTTGCGATAGGTGTTAGTACGTGGATATTCTCTGATCTTAAGTTTCAAGTAGATATGGGAATACTGCTTACCTTCATGTTTTTAGTAAATATGTTAGGTGCGGTACTGCTATTACCCGCAATTGGTAGTCTGCTGTGGACCGACCAGAAAAAATAAAGTGAATAATTGTGCTCCTAAATGACCTGTAATGGTCATTTATATCTATATTTTGTGAATAGATGACCAAATAGCTGAAATGCTTAAAATGTTTTCATCGAAAAGGCTGTTTATTAGCGCTAAAAGGGTTAGAATTTAACTGACTCCACGCTAATAAATGGCTGTACAAATATTCTGCTTAACTAAAAGCAGTAATAGATTAAGGAACATACAATGACACGAAATGAAGGCCAAGCCTCGGTTATCCTAGATAATGTCTGTAAGCTTATCCAGAAAAAAGTTCACGCTGATAATGTGTTACTCGTTGAGAAATTCGCCAAAGCCTTGTACAGCAATATGTCTAAAGAGGATTTGGCAAATCGCAATGATAGTGACCTATACGGTGCTGCACTTAGCCTTTGGAATGCACTAGAAAAAAACACCACGGACGACGCAGTAATTCGCGTTTTCAACCCTGAAGTAGCAAAAGATGGCTGGCAGTCATCACATACAATTGTAGAAATTATTGCTAAAGATATGCCATTTTTAGTCGATTCTGTTCGTATGGCTATGACCCGTGAAAATATAGCTTCTCACTTATTACTTCACTGCCCACTAAAAATTCAGCGTGACGATAACGCTAAAATTTCTGGCTTATCAAATTTAAAAGCAGAGCAAGAATCAACCTCTACTAAAACAGTGTTCTTTATTGAGATTGACCGCCAAACCGATGCATCTGTTATTGCTTCTTTCAAAAAAGAGCTCGAATCAGTATTGGTTGATGTTTCTATTGCGGTAGATGATTGGCAGCCAATTCGCGAAAAATTAGTCTCTGTTACTAAAGAAGTACCAAAACGTAAGCACAATAAAAATAAAAACGAAGTATCTGAAGCCGTAGAGTTTTTAGATTGGCTGGCTAAAGATAACTTTACTTTAATGGGTTATCGCGAGTACGAGCTTACCCCTGTACAAGGTGATTACCAGTTAAAAGGTAAAATGGACACAAGCCTCGGCCTGATGAAAAATTCAACCGATGAGCACACACGTTTATTATCTGAATTACCAGAATTTGCTCGCCAAGAAGCCCTCAGCAGTAACTTATTAGTATTAACAAAAACGAACTCTGTATCGCGCGTTCATCGCCCAGCCTACATAGATTACGTTGGTATTAAACGCTTTGATGATGAAGGCAATGTGGTTGGTGAAGACCGTTTTATCGGCCTATTTTCATCAAGCTTTTACAACAACAGCGCAGCAGATGTGCCTGTTCTAAAAACTAAAATTAACCGTATTATGGATATGTGTGACTTTGCAAAAGGCACCCATGCATACAAAGCGGTACTTAATATTTTAGAAACGTACCCACGTGATGAGTTAGTTCAAGCTCGTGAGAGCGAGTTACTTGAAGTAGCAATGGGTGTTTTACAAATTCAAGAGCGCGACATGTGTCGCTTGTTTGTGCGTAAAGACGCCTACGGACGTTTCTTCTCTTGTATGGTGTACGTCCCGCGTGAGCGATATAACACAGCGCTGCGTCGAGAAACACAAGACATTTTAGCTAACGCCTTTAATTCTGACGAAAAAGTCGAATTTACTACCTATTTCTCTGAGTCAACACTGGCGCGTACACATTACACCGTTCGTGTGACCGATAACAATATCGAATATAACGTGAAAGACATCGAAAACAACCTAGTAGAAGCTGCTCGTACATGGGAAGATAAATTACAATCTGCACTGTTAGAGTCAGCAGGGGAAGCCCGCGGTAATGAGCTAAATCGTAAATATTGCAACGCGTTTGCACGCTCTTACAAAGATGAAGTACTACCAAGTGCTGCGGTTGTAGATATTGAAAAACTAGAATTGTTAAACGACGAGAACAAGCTAGAAATGCTGTTCTACCGTCCGCAAGAAGAAGCTAACAGCAATATTGTACGCCTAAGCTTGTTCCATAAAGATGAGCCAATTCACTTATCTGATGTTATGCCAATGCTAGAAAACTTTGGTTTACGCGTTGTAGGTGAAACGCCTTATTCTGTTAAAACAAGTGATGGTCGTATCAATTGGATCATGGACTTCTCTATGCTGATTGACAGCAAAGGAATGGCCGACTTTGATAAGATTTCTGCTCGTTTTCGCGCTGCATTAACTAATGTATGGGGCAACCGCCTTGAAAACGACGGCTTTAACCGCTTAGTATTAATGGGTGGTTTAACAGGTCGTGAAGCCTCTATATTACGTGCCTATGCAAAATACATGCGCCAAATTGGGGTTACTTTCTCACAGACCTACATTGAGAGCACGTTTGCAAATTACCCGCATATTGCTGCGCAAATAGTTAACTTATTTGCTAAAAAATTCTCAGTAAAAAGCCCTGCAAGCCCTAAAACACTTGAAAAATTAAGTGCACAAATTTACTTAGAGCTTGAAAACGTAGCGAACCTTGATGATGACCGTATTATACGTTTATACGTAGATATGATTGTCGCAACACTGCGTACGAACTACTTCCAAAAAGATGAAACAGGTCAGTTTAAATCTTACGTGTCGTTTAAAGTACAGCCTAGCTTAATTCCTGATATGCCGCTTCCGCTGCCAGCATTTGAGATTTTTGTATACTCTCCGCGTGTAGAAGGTGTGCATTTACGTGGTGGTAAAGTTGCTCGTGGTGGCCTTCGTTGGTCAGACCGTCGTGAAGATTTCCGTACTGAGGTACTGGGCTTAGTAAAAGCGCAACAAGTTAAAAACACCGTAATTGTTCCGGTAGGTTCTAAAGGTGGTTTTGTATGTAAGCAGCTACCGAGTGAACGCGAAGCCTTTATTAAAGAAGGTCAAGAGTGTTACAAGATTTTCATTCGTGGTTTATTAGACATTACCGATAATATTGAGCGTGGTGAAATTGTACCGCCAGCTAATGTAACGCGTCACGATGAAGACGACCCATACCTAGTAGTTGCAGCCGATAAAGGTACAGCTACCTTCTCTGATATTGCTAACGGTATTGCTAACGAATACAACTTCTGGCTAGGTGATGCGTTTGCATCAGGTGGTTCAGTAGGTTATGACCATAAGAAAATGGGCATAACAGCAAAAGGTGCGTGGGAGTCTGTTAAACGTCATTTCCGTGAAATGGATATTGACTGTCAAACTACCGATTTCACTGTGGTTGCTATTGGTGATATGGCCGGCGACGTGTTTGGTAACGGCATGTTATTGTCTAAGCACATTCGCTTACAAGTCGCGTTTAACCATATGCACATATTTGTAGACCCTACACCAGATGCAGCGACCTCTTACCCAGAGCGTGAGCGCTTGTTTAACCTGCCTCGTTCATCATGGGAAGATTACAATAAAGATCTGATTTCAGCGGGCGGTGGGATTTTCTCGCGCGCAGCTAAATCGATTTCTTTAAGCCCAGAAATGAAAAAAATGCTTGGCACTAAAAAAGCAAGCATGACACCGAATGAGTTAATCAAAGCCTCATTAATGATGGAATTTGATTTACTATGGAACGGTGGTATTGGTACTTACATTAAAAACAGCCACGAAACAGACGCTGATGTAGGGGATCGTGCAAACGATGCGCTGCGCATAAACGGTAAAGACCTAGGCGCTAAAATATTAGGTGAGGGGGGTAACTTAGGTGCAACCCAATTAGGGCGTATCGAATTTGCTGCCAAAGGCGGGCGTGTAAATACCGACTTTATTGATAACGTAGGCGGTGTTGCGTGTTCAGATAACGAAGTAAATATTAAAATTTTACTTAACGGCTTAGTTTCAGAAGGGGATTTAACACGTAAACAACGTGATGAGTTACTTTACTCTATGACCGACGAAGTATCTGAGCTTGTACTTAAAGATTGTTACCGTCAAACACATACATTGTCGATTACTCAGTCTAAAGGTGCATCAACTCTTAAAGAGAAGATCCGCTTTATTCATGCCCTTGAAAAAGAAGGCAAGCTAAACCGTGCAATCGAGTTTTTACCAACTGATGAAGAGTTGGCAGAGCGCGCTGCAGCAGGTAAAGACCTAACACGTCCAGAGCTTTCAGTATTAGTTTCGTACGCTAAAATGGTGCTTAAAGAGTCTTTAGTAACAGATGAAATTACCGAAAACCCTTACTACCGTCAGCTACTAGTTAAGTCTTTCCCGCGTCCACTGCGTGAAAAATTTAACGACGCGATGGATAACCACCCACTGCGAAAAGAAATCATTGCAACAAAACTGGCGAACAATATCGTTAATGACATGGGCTTAAACTTCATGGTACGCATGAACGAAGAGACCGGTGCTAACGAAGCTGAGATCGCAATGTGCTACTCAATTGCGAGTGAGATTTTTGAAATGCGTGAAACCTGGTCATCAATCAGCGCACTAGATAATAAAATCCCAGCAGCAGTTCAAACCGAAATGCTGTACCAATTACGTCGTACTGTTCGTCGTGCAACACGCTGGTTCTTACGTCATCGTAATAAGTCACAAACAATTGAACAAGCTATCGAGTTCTTTGCACCAACGTTTAAAGATTTAAGCGAAAACTTAAATACGTACATGCAAGACAAAGAACACGAATGTTTAACTGGCAAAGCAAATGAGCTAGTTGAAAAAGGTGTACCTAAGCAAATTGCTAAGCGTATTATTGACCTTTCTAGCCTGTTCTCTGTAATGGATATTGCTGAAATAGCGCATAATTCAGGCCGCAGTGTGGCGATGGTATCTAATACCTACTTTAAACTTGGCTCGCGTATGGGCTTACACTGGTTCTTAGATCAAATTACTAACCAGCCTGTTTCTAACCATTGGCAAGCACTTGCCCGTGCGTCGTATCGTGAAGAGCTTGATTGGCAACAACGTACGCTTTCTCATGTTGTGCTAAACAGCTTTGAAGGTGACGAAAACGATGTTGATAATCAAATCGATCAGTGGATGGCCAGCCAAGATCTGCTGCTACAGCGTTGGAAGCAAATGTTAGCTGAATTTAAAACCTCGCAAAGTCACGACTTTGCTAAGTTCTCAGTTGCACTGCGCGAATTAATGTTGTTAAGCCATAACTGTGATACATCAGGAAAATAATTTAGCTTTAATTGGTTATTTATTCAGTAAATAATCAGTTAATTGTTAAAATTGTTATACAATACCTCAGCCTAGTCTGAGGTATTTTTTTGTCTGTAATTTAAAGAGGAACAATTCATGTTTTACGATTTAGCCCGCCGTTTTATGTTCACCCGAGATGCTGAATGGGCACATGAGTTTGCGCTTAATAATTTACGCCGTTTTGCACACACCCCTTTAAACGCAGCTTGGTCACAACAACTACAAAACAAACCCGTTAATTTTTTAGGCCTTGAGTTTAAAAACCCTGTGGGTTTGGCTGCAGGTTTAGATAAAAACGCTGAGTGTATTGATGCCTTTAGCCAAATGGGCTTTGGTTTTGTAGAAGTTGGCACGGTTACCCCGCGCCCGCAAGCAGGTAATGATAAGCCGCGCATTTTTAGATTACCGCAGTCAAATGCCATTATTAACCGAATGGGCTTTAATAATAAAGGGGTCGATAATTTAGTTAATAACGTAAAAAATGCCAAGTACACCGGTATTTTAGGTATTAATATTGGTAAAAATAAAGATACCCCAAATGAACAAGGTAAAGACGACTACATTCATTGTATGCGTAAAGTGTTCGAGCATGCTTCGTATATTACGGTCAATATTTCATCTCCAAATACCCCAGGGCTGCGCGATTTACAATATGGTGCCGCGTTAGATGATTTACTGCAAAGTTTAAAGAATGAACAGCTTGATTTAATTGCCAAGCATAATAAGCAAGTACCTATGCTGGTTAAAATAGCGCCAGATCTTGATCAAATCCAAATTGAGCAGGTTAGCGAGTCACTATTAACTAATCAAATTGATGGCGTAATTGCAACAAATACTACGCTTGAACGTAGTGCAGTAATGGGCCAGCAATACGCCGATGAGGCGGGTGGTTTATCTGGCAGCCCAGTAAGAGAGCGCTCTACACACGTTGTTAGCGAACTCAAACGTTTAACACAAGGTAAATTACCAATTATTGGTGTAGGTGGTATTGATGATGCGCAATCTGCTCAAGAAAAGCTAAATGCAGGCGCAAATTTAGTGCAGGTTTATACTGGGTTCATCTACAAAGGGCCACAATTGGTAAAATCGATCGTTGATTCCTTATAAGGATCAGTTATGTAAGCTTTTGATCGTTCAATAAATGTTCTAAACAAATGTTTTAAAAATGGTCAAAAGCCGTTATAATCTAATATTAATGTCTTAATTAAAAATAAATTTTTAAACAAGGAGGAGGCAAATGTTACAAGCAACAAAACAATGGCAGTGGATTGCATGTGCAAATAAAAACCGCTTACTACTTGATTTAAATGACGATATGCAACTATGCACACCGTATAAGTTAAGACAACTCACCGACTGTGTATTTGAAAACCCGCGTTTTAGCTTAGAAGATGCTGCTTTTTATGAAAAGGTATATAACTACTTAGATGGTTTTGAGCTGTATAAGCCTGCACAAATTTGCCAAATTGCGCTCAATGCCACCGCTGTAAAATTTCATTTAAAACCGGTACTGGCTAAAAGTTGGTTTTTTGAAGAGTACACTGGCACCCAGCCAAGTACAGAAGCCATCGTTAAACTTACCTCAAAAGCACAAACCGGTGAGTTTTTAATTGTTGAACATTGCCCTGATGCTTCAATTTGCCTAAACCTTAACGAAACATTCAAACTTGATGATAATTTGTCCCTTGAACAGTTTGAAGTTATCCGCGTTTTAAACAATCGTGTTCACCCGCTATTACTTGAGCAATATCACACTAAATCAGCTTAGCAAATTTACAAATCGAGCTGCGTTTATCAAGTGTTTGTCAGCCAACCTATGTTATAATCCTGCGCAATTAGCTATTAAGGGTTATTACTTTGCAATTTATCGCACTTACTTCTATCGGAATCGAAAATTTACTTGTTGATGAACTAACAGAATTAGGCGCCGTCGTGTCTAAACAAACTGTGGGTTCTGTTCGCTTTGAGGCAGATTCAACATTGGCGCAAAAGGTTTGTCTATCAACTCGTTACGCAACACGTGTGCTGATGCTTATTGAAGAAAAAGAAGGCGTGAATGATAAAGATAGCCTGTATAAATTTGCTCGTTTTCAGCCATGGCAAGAATGGTTTGGCCCTACCCAAACATTTGCCGTTGATTTTAATGGTACCAACGACTCTTTAAAAAATACCCAGTTTTCAGGCTTGGTAATTAAAGATGCGATTGTTGACTACTTTAACGATTTATACGAACAACGCCCAAATGTAGATAAGCAAGATGCCAATGTGCGTGTTGTGGCGCGTTTAAATCGCCATGGTGTGGCTTTGTATATTGATTACTCAGGTCCTCGTTTATCTGAGCGCGGTTATCGCCAAGGCCAAGGTAAAGCGCCTATTAAAGAGCACTTAGCGGCCGCGATTATTAAACGCAGTGGTTGGCTTGAAAATGTAAATCAACCTTTATTTGACCCATGTTGTGGTGCCGGCACTATTTTAATAGAAGCGGCGGGCATGGCGCGTAACGAAGCACCTGGTTTATTTAGAGAAGGGTTTGCTTTTGAGCGTTTACCTAGTTTTAGAGCGGCCAAATTTAAACAACTTCGCGAAGAATTAATTGAGCAAATTACCGATCCTATATTGTGGTTAATTGGCCACGATTACGATGCGCAAGTTCTTGATAAAGCCATTGCCAATGCCGAGCGTGCAGAGCTGGGTAATGTTATTAAGTTTAAGCAAAGTGATGCAACTAAGCTTACCTCTGTTGCTAAATTACCCGGGGTGGTTATTTCTAACTTACCGTACGGCGAACGTATTGGCTCTATGGCTGAGCTGGTAAATTTACACCGCAGCATGGGCGTGGGTTTTAAAAAGCACTTTAATCATTGGAAGCTTGCGTTACTAGGCATGGATGAAAGCCTATTTAAGCTGTTAAAACTGGTTAAACAAAAGCGTTATAAATTTAAAAACGGCCCATTAGATGTAGAGCTAAATTTATATCAGTTAGATGATAAACAGGTAAGCCTGACAAGCGATGACAAACCGGCTCTTAATTTTGAAGGCTCAATGTCGTTTGCAAATCGTTTGAAAAAGAACAAACAAGGCCTAAAAAATTGGCTTAAACAAAACGAAGTAGAAGCTTATCGCGTATACGATGCTGATATTCCTGAATACAACGTAGCGGTTGATATTTACGGCGACTCTGCTGTTATTTTTGAATACGCAGCACCTAAAGAAATTGACGAAAAAACATCAGAAAAGCGTCTTCAAGATGTGATTAGCTTAACTGCACAGCAGCTAAACATAGCGCCTGAAAACATAGCCGTTAAAGTGCGTAAAAAACAAAAAGGGGAAGAGCAGTACACCCCAATGGCTAAACAAAACCGTACTATGGTGGTGGAAGAATTTGGCGCTAAGTTTAAAGTAAACTTGTTTGATTACCTCGATACAGGGCTGTTTTTAGATCATCGTTTAGCACGTCGTTATATTCAGCAAAATGCAAAAGACAAACGCTTTTTAAACTTATTTGCCTACACCGGTACAGCCTCTGTGCACGCGGCATTAGGGGGGGCAAAAGCAATTACCACCGTTGATTTATCAAAAACCTACCTTAAGTGGGGCCAAGATAACTTTGCGCTAAATGATATTAGCAATACCCGCTACCGTTTTGAGCAAGCTGATTGTTTAAAATGGCTAGAATACGCACAAGGGCAATACGATTTAATCTTTTTAGACCCGCCTACGTTTTCTAATTCTAAACGAATGAAAGACGCGTTTGATGTGCAAACCGATCATATAAAATTACTTACTTGGGTTAAAAAAATCTTGAGTCCGTCGGGTACATTAATTTTTTCTAATAACAAACGTGGTTTTGTAATGGATGAAGTAGGTTTGATGGGTTTAGGGTTAAAAGCTGAAAATATTTCAGAAAAAACGTTATCACCTGATTTCAAACGTAATAAAAAAATACACAACAGTTGGTTAATTACCCATGGCTAATTATGTTTTATACCACACCGATGGCTGTCATTTATGTGAGCAAGCCGAGCAGGTTTTATTATCGGTTTTGGATAAAAATAGTGAGCTTAAATTAATTGATATACTCACTGATGAGCAGCTAATAGCGCGTTTTCAGTTAAGTATTCCCGTATTTGAGAGCAAAAGCGGCCACCATTTGTATTGGCCGTTTGATGCACAAACAGTGCATGAATTTTTAGCGCAAGAATAAAAGAGCAGTATTTATGGATTTAATTAGAATACAAAAAGCGCAGTTAGCTTATGGTACGCACCCATTACTTGATGATGCTGATGCAGTGATAGAAAGCGGTGAGCGCGTCTGTATTGTAGGGCGAAATGGGGCGGGTAAATCTACACTTTTAAAAGTACTAGATGGCCAAGTTATTTTAGATGATGGTGAAATTAACCAGCTTGGCGGGATCAAAATATCTCGCTTAGAGCAAGATCCTCCTAAAGGAGCAAATGGCTCAGTATTCGATTATGTAGCACAGGGTATGCCTGATATTGCTAACTTGCTAATTGATTATCATCATGTAAGCACACAGTTACAAACCGATTGTACCGACAAACTGCTAAATAAGCTTGAGCGTTTATCTAACGATTTAGAAGCGTGTGACGGTTGGCGTTTTGATTCGCGTATACAATTAGTACTCACGCGTTTAGAGCTTAGCCCAGATGCTAAATTAGAATCGCTCTCAGGTGGTTGGTTGCGTAAAGTTGCCTTAGCACGTGCACTTGTGAGTGAGCCTGACTTATTGTTACTTGATGAGCCAACAAACCATTTAGACGTAGACAGTGTTAAATGGCTAGAGCAGTTTTTAAAAGAATTTAAAGGCGGTATTGTATTTATATCGCATGACCGTGCGTTTATCCGTGCTGTTGCAACGCGTATTTTAGATTTAGACCGCGGTAAACTTATCTCTTACCCTGGTGATTACGCGACCTACCTTGAACAAAAAGCGCATGACTTAAAAGTAGAAGAATCACAAAATGCACTTTTTGATAAGCGTTTAGCAGAGGAAGAAGCCTGGATACGCCAAGGTGTTAAAGCCCGTCGTACCCGCAACGAAGGCCGTGTACGTGAACTTAAACAGTTACGTGTTGAGCGCAAAGCCCGTGTAGAGCAAGTAGGTAAAACCGATTTTAATATTGAAACGGCTGATAGATCGGGCAAGCTAGTGTTTGAGGCAAAACACCTTAGTCATGCATTTAAAGATAAAGTGATTGCTAATGATTTTTCTACCCTTGTTATGCGCGGTGACCGAATTGGCTTAGTAGGCCCAAATGGTATTGGTAAAACTACCTTACTTAAACTGCTGTTTGGTGATTTAGAAGCCGATAGCGGCCATGTTAAACAAGGCGTTAATTTAGAATTTGCTTACTTTGACCAATATAGGCAAAAGCTTGATGAAGAGGCCACTGTTCAAGATAACGTTGCCGAGGGTAAACAAGAGGTAATGATGGGCGGGCGTTCTCGTCATGTACTTGGTTACCTGCAAGACTTTTTGTTTCCACCTGCACGTGCGCGTACACCTGTAAAAGCACTCTCTGGTGGTGAGAAAAACAGACTTTTACTTGCAAAACTATTTTTGAAACCCTCAAATATTTTAGTACTCGATGAACCAACTAATGACTTGGATATTGAAACATTAGAATTACTCGAAGAAATTATTAATCAGTATCAGGGTACTGTGCTTATAGTAAGCCATGACCGTGAATTTATTGATAATACGTGTAGTAGTGTATGGGCGTTTGAAGGTGATGGAAAAATAACTGATATGGTAGGGGGTTACACCGATTACCAAGCTTATTTAAGCTATTTAGCTGAGCAGGAAAAACAGCAACAAGCACCAAAAAAAGACGTTAAACCTGCGCCTGTAGCCGCGGTAAAGCCTGAAAACAAAAGCACTAAGCTTTCTTACAAATTAAAACTTGAATTAGAGCAACTACCCAATAAAATGGAACAACTTGAAGTCGCTGTAGAAGCGCAGCAAGCTGTAGTGAGCGATCCTGACTTTTTCAAACAAGATAGCGACGTAACCACTAATGCATTGAACCATTTAGCAAAACTTGAGTCTGACCTTGAAGCCGCGTTTGAGCGCTGGGAAGAACTTGAAGAATTACAGAATCAGTAGTAAGGATTAAAATGAAATATAAATTACTCGCTGCCAGTATTTTAGCGACATTGAGTACATCTGCATTAAGTGCAACCTATGAATTAACAGAACTAGGTACTCTTGACGGCGCTAAACATTCTTACGTGACTGACGTAAGCGAAAGCGGGCACATTATTGGTACTGCCAACGGATTGTATAATTTACCAATCGATATTAGCTATATCGACTTTACCGAAAGCGTTATTGAAAATGCGTACGATAGTGAAGAGTACAACTTTGAGCTAAGTGATAAAGAAATTACTTTTACACTTGATGATATAGAAAATAACGATGCGGTTTTTAATAACGCCGATGCACATTCATTTATGGTTAGTTTTTTAGCTGGCAGACCAACGGATTACGAGTACCAAAAGTTAAGCTCGGTAGTTGGTATTAAGTTTGACGATGGCATAGTGACTGAGCAAATACTGTTTGATGAAGAGTCGGTAGATTACGATGGTTTAACGCGTTCGGTTAGTAACTTTTATAATGCGGTAAGCGAAGATGGCGTGAGCGTTGGTTGGAGTGCTGCTCCATATGATAAAGTTTTATTTACGCCAGATGATGAAGATGAAGAAGAAACATGGTTTACCCATGACTTTATTGAGCGCGGAATAGTTATTTCTGAAGATGGAACGCAAAAGGTTGAGCTAGTTCCAGACTTTGACGATTACGGCGGTACTAGCCGAGCTAACGATATTGTTAAAACAAATGACGGATACACTGTCGTTGGTTATGTTTCAACAGGTATTCCTGAAGACAGGCTTGATAATATTGAAGATAACTGTGATAACGAAGACGAGCCAACCAATACCTGTGTGGAATTATTAAATTCAAGTGTAACCACCGGCGTATTTGATGAGCGCGCGGTAAAATGGGAGCTTGATGAAGCATTTAATATCACTTCTACTGAAATACTAGGCCTTGCCTTAACGCCAGAAGAAGATGATGACTTTGCTTTTACAAGTACCGCTCTTGCACTAAATAATAATGGCACAGTGGTGGGCTCTTCAAATGCTCGTTACTATAAAAATGACGACACTATTTTAACAATGCCTGTTTATTTTAAAAATGGTGACGTGTTTAATTTTATAGACCAAGAAGATGATTGGCTTTCTGGTAAAGCGCTTGCTGTCAATGACAACGATGTAATTGTTGGTTATGCATCAAAGCGTATTGAAACCACGATCCGTGATCAGTTTTTCTATCATGATATAAGTACTGGCAATACCGTTTTCCCTACCGGTTACTTTAATAGCTCAAGCGCTTATGGTAATGATATTAATAACCAAGGTTATGTTGTTGGTGAAGGCGAGGTAGGTACATCTGAAAACAGCCGTCGTAAAGAAGCGTTTATATATAAAATTGGTGACGATAAAATTACCAACTTAAACGATTTACTACCTTGTTACGAAACAGATGGTGAAACAGACTACGCCTACACAATGGCTGAAGCGAAAGTCATTAATGAAGACAATGAAATTTTTGGTGTAGCTACCAAAACCGTTGAAAAGCGCGATACCTTTGGTAATGTAGAAACCGATATTGAAGGTAATATTGAGTACGAAAGTGTTGCTGTTGCAGTAAAACTAACACCTATTGATGGTGAAGTAGAAGACTGTACACCCATAGAAGAAGAGCTTTATGAAAGAAGCTCAGCAAGCTTCCCTTGGTACACACTGTTATTATTGCCGCTAGTGGGCTTACGCAGAGTATTTAGATTTTAAGCTTAACGCTTTTCATAAAAAAACCAACTTATAAAAGTTGGTTTTTTTTCGTCTATAATAAAGTGCTTGGCGTTAATTAGTTATCTCAATTTGCTTCATTAAGTCATTCTATTTACGCACTTGAATAGTTGGCTTTATTACGTATTAGTATTTCGCGCTAACCAGGCTTTGCGCACAGAGCGTCGCCAAATAATATCAATACCTAAATAAGCAATAATAGCGGCAACAGAAGCGCACACCAGTGAGCCAATTAAAAATGCAGGACCGATGGTAGAAATGCTTTCTAAGAACCATGCCCAACTGGCTTCAAATGCAAAATGCTGCTCTGGTTGATTTAAAACAAGCGTACCTACAAGGTATGAGCCGTAAAATATTGGCGGCATAGTCAGTGGGTTGGTAAGCCACACCAATGCAACAGAAATAGGTAAGTTAACTCTAAATACAATAGCTGCCGCAGCGGCTAAAACCATTTGAAAAGGAACAGGGATGAACGCAAAAAATAAACCAACTGCAAATGCGCCCCTTGCAGAGCGTCTGTTTAAATGCCATAGGTTGGCGTCTTGTAATAGGCGGCCGAATATTCTAAGTGTTTTATGATGCCTAATTTTATTAGGATCAGGTAAAAATCGTTGGATCGTTTTCTTAGGCATTTCAAGCAACCATTTACTTCAGTGTGGATTAGTCTTGGATTTGTAATAGGTTGTATTTCAACCGTATTTTATTATCAAACCCATGAATTTACAGTCATCACAATATCTGTCCTTATTGCGAGCGCCTATTTTAAGCCGTTTTTGAATGTTTTGTTAGGGTTTATTTTAGCTATTTGCTGCATTGTTGTGCACTTTTACCTGTTTTATAGCTATACATTGCCAAATGATGAAAATAACTATGCTTACCCTGCCACAATTATTGTTGATGACGTTATCTCTGCAAAGCAACCACAGTATATAAAAGCAACGTTATTAAAGTTAAATGGGGATGAAATACACAAATTTAAAGCACCTAAAGCCATGTTAAGTGTCGATTCTGCACAGCTTATTAAGCAGGGCGATACTTTTGAGGCAACAATAGCGCTGAAAAAATTCAGAACAATTAAAAATATCGGTGTGTTTGATAATAATGTGCATGCCTTTAAACAACGCATACTATTTAAAGGCAAAGTACTTAATAAACAATTGCGCATTACTAGCGCGGCTTCACCTTCAATAATTTATAAATACAGGTCGTTTTTAAAACACACTTATCAAAAAACAACGCTTAATTGGCTTTATTATGCATTGCTTAGTGGTGATAAATCACTGATGTCGTTTGAAAATAAACAAACAATGCAAAGTTTAGGGCTCAGCCATTTATTAGCTATTTCAGGGTTGCACATAGGGCTTATATTCAGCTGTTTTTATTTACTGAGTAAGTACACAGCATACATCCTTAAAATTAAAGTATTGCAGTCTATTAATTTAACTATTGTTTATTGTTTTATCGGGTGGTTAGCGGCATTTATCTATGTGTATTTAAGTGAATTTTTACTCTCAGCGACTCGCGCATTTATTATGTTAAGTTGCGTATTAGGTCTTTACTTTATTGCCAAACAGCCACTGCGCTGGCGAAGCATTTTATATGCTTTAGTCGCTGTATTACTCATCAATCCTTTTAATGTTTTAAACCCAGGGTTATATTTTTCTTTTATTGCGGTTGCAATTATTTTCATTGTTATAAAGCACCTTCCTAAAACTAAATATAGTTGGCTTAGCGTGTTTATAGCGCTGTGTATTATTCAGCTTGCTTTATTTATTGGGCTTTTGCCTATTACCCTTATTTATTTTAGTGGGGTAAGTATTGCTGGGTTGGTTATTAATTTATTGGCAATTCCATTATTAAGCGTGGCAATCATGCCACTTTTGCTGCTATTTACGATAATAAGTGCTGTGGTAGATATAACGCCCGCCATTTTATTATTTGATAGTGTACTTATAACATTGTTTAAGTATATGGATGCAATCCCTTGGCATTACAGATGGTTAGATATAGCTAAACCGCGTACATTGTACTTAGTTGCAGCTTATCTATGCATATTAATCGCCTGGTTTAGCCCCTTTAAACGTTTAGCACTCATTCCTCTATGCGTTACATTAATAGATTATCTGTATTTACCAAAACCTCTTTGGCAACTGCATGTGTTTGATGTTGGGCACGGATTAATGACGTTACTCGAAAAAGACAATCAAGCGCTGGTTTACGATTTTGGCCCGAGTTATTTTAACCGTTTTAGCCGTACGTACAGTGTGTTAATTCCTTATTTGAAAACACATAACTTAACCGTCAGTGATGCAATAATAAGTCATCAAGATAACGACCATGCAGGGGGCGCAGCACATTTTATTAATGCAGGGTTTGGTGAAAGCTTTAAGCGCTTTCACCCATATGGCATAACCACACAGTGTATCTCTTTAGATTATAACTTTAATGGATTGCGCATTAGCAGCTTTGCTGATAGCACATTTAATAACGAAAATGATAATTCGTGTGTGCTTTTAATCAAATCACACCAACTTACTATGTTATTAACGGGTGATATTTCTAAAGCACGTGAGCTGAGCCTTATTAAAACTCACTCATTACAAGCCGATGTGATTTTAAGCCCTCATCATGGGAGCGATACGTCTTCAAGCACGGAATTTATCAACCATGTAAATCCGCATACGGTTATTCACTCAACAGCTTTTCAAGGCCAATGGCAATTTCCCAGTGAAAAAGTGGTTTCGCGCTACAAAGCAATAAATGCTAAACAATATGTTACGGCACGTGATGGGCAAATTACGGTAAGTATTTATCAAGATGGCTTTAAAGTGACAACGGCGCGCAAACACGAAAGTTATTGGTTTATAGAAGATTGACGTTTAGTTTTAACGGTTTGAAGGATACAATAAAGGCTGTAATTGTATAACGAGAGTAATATGAGTCAAAGTACTACACAAATTTATAAACGGTTGATTTCTTACGTTGGTGATTATAAAAGCGTTGCCTTCGTCGCTATTATTGGAATGATCGGCTATTCGGGTATGGATGCTTTATTTATTCAATTAATGAAACCTTTTATTGATGAAGGCCTAAACCAACGTAATAGCGAAGTGCTAGCTTATGCCCCTTTTGTTGTAATTGCGCTGGTAATAGGGCGTGGCTTGTTTAATTTTATGTCTTCGTATTGCCTAAGCTATGTAGGCTCGCAAGTAGTTCGTTCGTTACGCCAGCAGTTATTTGAACACATATTACATTTGCCTGTTTCGTTTCATGATAAAAACTCAACAGGTGATTTAATTTCAAAAATTACTTTTGATACAGAACAAGTTCAGCAAGCAATCACCAAAGCACTGTTAATTGTTGTAAGAGAAGGCGCTTTTGTCGTTTTTCTACTTGCCCTTATGTTTTATACCAGCTGGCAGCTTTCGCTGATTTTTTTAGTGATCATTCCATTAGTGGCAATTATTGTAACGTTTGTGTCTAAACGCTTTCGCCATATTTCAAAAAATATACAGTCTGCAATGGGGCAGGTCACCCGTAGCTCTGAGCAAATGCTAAGTGGACACAAAGTTATTCATGGTTTTGGTGGGCAAAAACAAGAAATCGACCAGTTTTCAAAAATCAATAATCATAATCGTCAGCAACGTATTAAAATGGATGCCACTAAAGCGTTAAGCGTGTCGGTAATTCAAGTGCTTGCAGCAAGTGCAATGGCTGTTATTTTGTGGGTTGTATCTATGCCTTCAATGATAGATACGATCAGCTCTGGCGATTTTATGGTACTCATTTCTTCTATGATGATGCTTTTACGCCCGCTTAAACAATTAGCAAACGTGAACAGTGATATGCAGCGCGGTATTTCGGCAGCGCAAAGTATTTTTTTAGTTTTAGATGAAGAAATTGAAAAAGACAAAGGTACTTACACCGTAGATAAGGTGAAGGGCGAAATTGAGGTTAAAAACGTTACCTTTAAATACCCAACTAAAGATGAAGCTGTTTTAAATAACCTATCAATAAGTATAAAAGCCGGTGAAAGCATCGCGCTTGTAGGGCGTTCAGGCTCGGGTAAATCGACTATTTCTAATTTATTACCGCGTTATTATGATTTAGAAGCACCAAGTGAAATTTTATTAGATGGCGTTGCGCTTGAGAAATATAAACTGGCCGATTTACGCCGCCAGTTTGCCTTAGTATCTCAGCAAGTTGTGTTGTTTAACGACACAATTGCCAATAATATTTGTTATGGCATAAGCCGCGAAATAACACCGCAGCAATTAGAAGAGGTGGTTAAACAAGCTCACGTGTGGGAATTTGTTAAAGACCTACCTGAGCAACTCAATACCATGGTCGGTGAAAACGGGGTAATGCTCTCTGGTGGTCAACGTCAACGTATAGCAATTGCTCGTGCTATATTAAAAGATGCACCTATTTTAATTTTAGATGAAGCAACTTCAGCCTTAGACACAGAGTCTGAAAAACTAATTCAGCAAGCTCTCGATACCTTAATGCAAGACAAAACGTCTATAGTCATTGCCCATCGTCTTTCAACCATTGAGAACAGCGACAAAATATACGTTATTGATGGTGGTCGGGTGATTGAAAGTGGCGATCATCAGAGTTTATTAGCTAAAGATGGTACTTATTCAGCTCTATGTAAAATGCAGTTTGGTGAGCACGGGTGAGTAAAATAGAGCAAAGCTGGTATAAACCATTTAGTTTTATAACGCTACTTTTACTGCCATTAGCTGCGCTTTTTTGGTTAATTTCAAGTATTAGGAAATGGTTTTTTAAGGTTGGCTTTGCCACGCCTTTTAAAGCTAAATCTAAAGTGATTGTGGTGGGCAATATAAGTGTAGGTGGAAATGGCAAAACGCCATTTGTGTTATGGCTTTACGAATACTTGTCAGAGCAAGGCCTAAAAGTGGGCATTATCAGCCGAGGTTACGGCGGTAAAGCCAACAGCTACCCGCTGGTGGTAGAGCGCGGCGTAACAAGTGCACAAGCTGGTGATGAGCCAATACTTTTATTTAATCGCTTAAAATGTCCACTTGTTGTCGGACCCGATAGAAAAGCCAACATTACATTATTAGAGCAGCAATTTTGTGTGGATGTCATAATCTCAGATGATGGTATGCAGCATTATAAAATGGCGCGCGATATAGAGTGCTGCATTGTTGATAGCCAAAGGCGATTTGGTAATGGCTTTGTTATGCCTGCAGGGCCATTACGCGAAACCACAAACAGATTAAATAGCGTTGATTTAGTGATTGAAAACGGGGGAGGTGCATCCCTTAGCTACGTTTTGCAAACTGGTGCACTTAAACACGTTGCTAACAATACCCCTGTGAATAAAACAATTGAAAAAGGCCATGCGGTAAGTGCCATTGGTAACCCACAACGTTTTGAAGATTCATTAAAGGGGCAAAATATTCAGCTGCTTTCGACTCATCATTATAGAGATCACTATGCTTATAGCATGGCTGATTTTACTCAATTTAATGATGATAACGTATTAATGACAGAAAAAGATGCAGTAAAATGTAGAGACTTTGCAAAAGATACTTGGTACTACCTACCCGTAAATGCAAAACCTACAGACGCTGTAATACATAAATTAGATTTATTATTAAAACAAAAAGGGATCCTCAATGGCCTTTGATACAAAATTACTTGAAATAATTGCTTGTCCTGTGTGTAAAGGAAAGCTTCGTTTTGATAAAGAAAATGCAGAACTTATTAGTACTGCAGCTAAACTTGCATACCCAGTACGCGACGATATACCGGTACTTTTAGAAAATGAAGCGCGCGAGCTATCTCAAGATGAGGTTGATAAGTGGAATTCGTAGTTGTTATACCTGCTCGTTACGCGTCTACCCGTTTGCCTGGCAAACCATTAGCTGACATATGCGGTAAACCTATGATTCAACACGTGTATGAAAAAGCGTGTTTGTCAGGTGCAAGTAAAGTGGTTATTGCAACCGATCATCAAAAAGTTTTTGATGCTGTTAAATTGTTCACAAACGATGTACTGATGACGCGAGAAGATCATCAATCGGGTACCGAACGTTTAGCAGAAGTTGTTGACTTACTTAAGCTAGACGCAGAAACCTTAGTGGTAAATGTACAAGGCGATGAGCCATTACTTGCCAGCGAAAACGTATCGCAAGTTGCCACTTTACTAAATAATTCAAGCGCGCCAATGGCAACATTAAGTGTAGCCATTGAAGAGCAAGACGAAGTATTTAATCCTAATGCTGTGAAGGTTGTTAGTGATATTAATAAAAATGCGTTGTACTTTTCACGTGCCAGTATTCCGTTTGACAGAAGCGCAATGTTAAATAACGACAGTGTGTTAGATATAACGCCTTTTCAGCGCCATGTGGGTATATATGCTTATCGCGCGGGCTTCATTAAGCAGTATATTGAGCTAAGTGTATCGCCACTTGAAATACTTGAGTCGCTAGAGCAACTTAGGGTGTTGTACCATGGTTACGCTATTAAAATTGAGCAGGCCAAAGTAACGCCACATGCAGGGGTTGATACGGCCGAGGATTTAGAAAAAGTGATTGCCTACCTAAAAGCTAAGCAAGCCTAATAATGGTTAAAAGTGAATTACCCATAGTGTTTAGCCACGCTGATTTTTACATATTTGAAAAACCAGCGGGGCTTAATTTTCACTCAGAAGGTGAAAAAGGGTTTGTGGTATTAGCTGAGCAGCAAACTGGCGAAAAATTATTTGCTGTTCACCGCCTTGATAAAGTGACATCTGGCCTTATTATTCTTAGTCGCAATAAAGAAGCCGCTGCTAAATTTACGTCTCTTTTTACTGAGCACGCAATAAACAAGTTTTATTTAGCTATAAGCAATGCTAAACCTAAAAAAAAGCAAGGGTGGATAAAAGGTGATATGGCTAAGTCTCGCAGGGGCATGTTTAAGCTTTTACCTACCCTGCAAAACCCGGCCATTACCCGCTTTTATTCTTTTAGTTATAAGCCGGGGTTTAGGGCGTATATTTTAAAGCCGTATTCGGGTAAAACCCACCAACTTAGAGTGGCATTAAAAAGTTTAGGGGCGCCAATTTTAGGCGATACACTTTATAGTGGCAGCGCAGCTGAGCGGGCGTATCTTCATGCCTATGCGTTAAGTTTTTTATGGCATGGGGAGCAAATTAATTGCTCTTTGCTACCTACTACGGGTGATGAGTACCAGCAATTAATTAATCATCAAGAATTTCAAGCATGGCAATCGCCGTGGCAACTGGATTGGTAAATGAGCGAAAAAGTAACAGATATTCGTTTTGGCGGGATCAAACGCCTATACGGTAACCAACAATTTGACTGGCTACAACAAGCCCATTTTTGTGTAGTGGGGATAGGCGGTGTAGGAAGTTGGGCTGCAGAAGCTTTAGCACGTACAGGCGTGGGTAAAATCACTTTAATTGACTTAGATGATATTTGCGCGACGAACGTAAATAGGCAAATTCATGCACTTAGCGGCAGTATTGGCCAAGCCAAAGTAGATGCAATGAAAAGTCGCTGCGAACTGATAAACCCAGAGTGTAAAGTAACTGTGATAGATGACTTTATTACTCTTGAAAATATTCGTGAGCATATTCAAGGTTTTGATTACGTCATTGACTGTATTGATGCAGTTAAAGAAAAAGCAGCGCTTATTGCTCATTGTAAGCGCAATAAAATGCCTATTATTACTACTGGCGGCGCGGGTGGGCAAACTGATCCTAGCCAAATAACATTTGGTGATGTGGCTAAAACCACGCAAGATCCGCTACTTGCTAAAGTGCGTTATATTTTACGCAAACAATATAATTTTAGTAACAACCCTAAACGCAAATTTAATATTGATTGTGTGTACTCAACTGAGCAACTTGTTTACCCAGGCAGTGATGGAAGTGTATGCCATGCTAAACAAAATGCTGATGGTACAATGAATATGGATTGTAATAACGGGTTTGGCTCGGTAACTATGATCACCGGAAGTTTTGGCTTTTTTGTAGCGGCTAAAGCGGTACGTAAATATTTAGATAAAAAACAGCGTTTACAACAAGCTCAATAGTTTAATTGAGCTTGTTAGTTGCCATGCTTTGAATTGCCTCGACCATGGCTTTTATTCCGTTCCCTCGAGATGCACTAAGGTGTTTAATTAAGCCTAACTTTTCAAATTCGTCATACGCATTAATATTCACGACTTCTTCAGGTGTTAAGCCATTATAAAGCGCTAAAATTATCGCTAATAAGCCTTTTACAATGCGGGTGTCTGAGTCGCCAATAACCACTAAACGATTCTCGCTATCGTCAAACTCCATAAACATCCACACTTTGCTCTCACACCCTGGCACCAGTGCGTCATCGGTTTTAAGTACATCCGCTAAAGCGGGAAGTGTTTTGCCCAGAAGCATTATTTCGCGATATTTTTGCTGCCAAGATTGCGCCTGCTGTATAGGTTTTACTACGTTTTTAAACGTATTTGTCATGAGTTATCCTAAATTAGTCTAATAATTCAATCGATTCTTTCAAAGCATTGATGAAATTATCAACATCTTGATGGGTATTATAAAATGCAAAGCTTGCTCGAACCGTGCCTTTTACCCCTAAATGGTGCATTAATGGTTGCGTACAATGGTGTCCACTGCGCACTGCAATACCAAATCCGTCAAGCAAAGTTGCCAAATCGTAGGGGTGTTCACTTTTATAATTAAAACTAAGGGTGCCAATATTATTGTTCAGGTCGCTATAAATAGTAATTCCGTCAATTTCACTCAACTGTGTGGCTGCATAGTTAAAAATAGCCTGCTCATGGCACTGTAACTGTTCTATGTTTAGGGCTGATAAATAATCAATTGCTGCACTAAAGCCAATGACGCCGGCTATATTTGGGGTGCCGGTCTCAAATTTAGCAGGAGCGTCTCTGTAGGTGCTTTTTTCAAGCGTTACAGTATCTATCATCTCACCACCCGTTTGATACGGGGTAAGCGCATTAAGTAATTCATAGCGACCATATAAGCCTCCTACACCCGTAGGGCCAAGCATTTTATGCGCTGAGAATACATAAAAATCGCATCCAAGCTGCTTTAAATTAGGGCGTAAATGCATGGCTCCTTGTGCGCCATCAACAACAACTAACGTGCCGACTGCTGTCGCTGCAGCTATTAATGGCGCTAAATTGGTAATATTACCTAATGCATTAGACGCTTGGCTGATACACATCACCTTTGCTTTAGTATGTGTGATCATGTCTATACAGCGCGCTATATTAAATGTCGCGTTTTGCTCAAGGGGAAGTGCAGATAGCGTAGCCCCTGTATTTTGTGTTAATACCTGCCAAGGAACAATATTAGCGTGGTGCTCAAGGGGGGTAATTAATACCGTATCTTCATGAGTAATTTGCCTTTGTAGGCCATGAGCAAGTAAATTTAGTGCCTCTGTTGCGCCTTTTGTCCAGACGATCTCTTTAGCATTTACGTTAAAGTAATCAGCTGTTTTTAATCTTGCTTCCTCATATTGCTCTGTAGCGCGCTCGCTTAAGGTGTGGCGTCCTCTGTGAACGTTTGCGTTGCCTAAATTATAAAAACGAGTGGTTGCATCAATAACGCTTTGTGGTTTTTGTGAGGTTGCGCCAGAGTCTAAATAAACTAAAGGGTTGCCACTAAGGGTTTGGTTTATCGTAGGGAAGTCGTTGCGAATTTTTGTTATATCAAACTCTTGAGAAGGCATGGCTATTCAACATCTATAAATTTAGGCAGGAATTGTAATCGGTTTCATAAAATTGACAAGTAAAGCGCACAAAAAAGGCCGCAAAAGCGGCCTTTTTTAACTAACTAAGCTTAGCGCTTGTCAGTTGATACGAAGTCACGTTGCGTGTAACCAGTATACATTTGACGAGGGCGGCTGATCTTATGACCAGGTTGAGATAGCATCTCATCCCAGTGAGTGATCCAACCAACAGTACGTGCCATTGCAAAAATTACAGTGAACATGCTTGTTGGAATACCAATCGCTTTTAAGATAATACCTGAGTAGAAATCAACGTTAGGGTAAAGTTTCTTCTCTACAAAGTATGGGTCTTCAAGGGCAATTTGTTCAAGCTTCATTGCAATATCAAGAAGCGGATCTTGAATGTTAAGCTCTTCTAATACTTCGTGACACGTTTGACGCATTACTGTAGCGCGTGGGTCGAAGTTTTTGTAAACACGGTGACCAAAGCCCATGAGACGGAACGGATCAGACTTATCTTTTGCTTTTGCTACGTATTCATCAATACGATCAACAGAACCAATCTCTTCTAACATGTTTAAACATGCTTCGTTAGCACCGCCGTGAGCAGGGCCCCAAAGAGATGCGATACCCGCTGCAATACATGCATATGGGTTAGCGCCTGAAGAACCTGCTAAACGTACTGTTGACGTTGAAGCGTTTTGCTCATGATCAGCATGAAGCATGAAGATTTTATCCATTGCTTTAGCTGTCACAGGGTTAACTTTGTATTCTTCAGCCGGTACAGAGAACATCATGTGTAAGAAGTTTTCTGCGTAGCTTAAATCATTACGTGGGTAAACAAACGGTTGACCAATGTTTGTTTTGTACGCCATAGCTGCAATAGTCGGTAATTTAGCGACAAGTTTAATCGCGCTTGTTTTACGTTGGCTTGCATCAGTAATATCAAGATCTTCGTGGTAAAAAGAAGATAATGCGCCTACTACACCACATAGCATTGCCATTGGGTGAGCATCGAAGCGGAAACCTTGGAAAAAGTTAGCAATTTTCTCATCAAGCATTGTGTTGTGCGTGATTTCTTTTGCAAATGCATCGTATTGCTCTTTAGTTGGTAACTCACCGTTTAATAGTAAGTAACAAAGCTCGATGTAGTTAGAGTCTTCAGCTAATTGCTCAATTGGGTAACCACGGTGAAGTAATACACCTTTACCACCATCAATGTAGGTGATTGCAGATTCACAAGAGCCAGTCGACATGAAACCTGGGTCATAAGTAAAGTGACCGTGTGAACCTAACGTACGTACGTCGATCACATCTTGGCCAGCAGTGCCTTGATAAATTGGAAGTTCGATTGGATCTAGTCCATCAATATGGACTGTGGCTTTTTTATCTGCCATCTATGTATCTCCTATTAAGATATCTATTCTGATTTTTAGATTTTTAAAGTTCTGAAATCTTGTTTTAAGCACATCTTCGCATTTTAACGTGAAAGAGGGGGTTAAAGTCAATTTTTATAAACATTATGCATATATGTATAATAAATATTCGGTATTAATTAAATATTATACTATCGGCTAATTCGCAAACGTCTCTAACTAAACAAGAATTGTAAAACAACCTTTGGGTATATATACTATCGGAGGTTTTAAACCGCTTTGTATTTAGGTAAACATATTTTTACAGCGTAATTTTTGCAGATTTGTGAACTTTTGCTGTATTGACACGTTTACTTTGATAGTTCCACCAGAAATTTTGGTGGGTTTTAGAAAAACAAGTAGATGAGCTCCAATGTGAGCAAGATGGGCAAGTAACTGTGAAAAAGCAAAGACCTGTAAATCTAGATCTAACAACTATATCTATGCCGGCAACGGCTAAAGCATCAATCTTTCACCGCGTCACCGGTGTTGCATTATTTTTTGCTTTAACGTTTGTCATTTGGGCTTGGTCTGAGTCTCTTTCTTCAGCTGAAGGTTTTGAATTCGTCAAGGGTCTGTTTAGCGGATTCATTGCCAAATTCATAGCTTGGGGCACACTTTCTGTATTGGGTTATCACCTTATTGGTGGTATCCGTCACATCATTATGGATATGGGCCACTGGGAAGAACTTGGATCAGGTAACCTTAGCGCTAAAATTGCAATGGCACTTGGCGTTGTATTTGCCGTACTGGCAGGGGTGTGGATATGGTCTTAAATCAAGCAACTCTTAAACGTGATGGTGTACAAGATTTCGTATCTTTACGTACCACGGCACTAGTAATCACCGCATACGCGATTTTTATTATCGGCTATTTTTTAGCAACGCCAGAAGTCACTTTCGAAGCCTGGACAGGCCTATTCTCTAATCTAGCAATGAAGGGTTTTACACTTATTACTCTTGTATGCATGATGGTTCATACCCGCATTGGCCTTTGGCAAGTTTTAACGGATTACGTTAAAAACGCTAAACTACGCGCTGTTTTAGGCTTTGTATTAAACCTGATGGCCGTTGCTTACGTAGCTATTGGTCTAATCGTTTTATGGGGTGTTTAAGTGAAATATTCTGTTCGTGAATTTGACGCCGTAGTAATTGGTGCAGGTGGTGCTGGTATGCGCGCCGCTCTTGCCATTACCGAATCTGGCAAAACGTGTGCATTAATATCTAAAGTATTCCCAACACGCTCACACACTGTATCTGCACAGGGTGGTATTACAGTAGCGCTAGGTAATTCACACGAAGACAACTGGGAATGGCATATGTACGATACCGTTAAAGGTTCCGATTTTATCGGTGACCAAGACGCTATCGAATACATGTGTCAAACAGGCCCAGAAGCTATTACTGAATTAGAAAACATGGGTTTACCATTTTCTCGTTTTGAAAATGGCCGTGTTTACCAACGTCCTTTCGGTGGTCAATCGAAAAACTTTGGTGGTGAACAAGCTGCACGTACCGCAGCAGCTGCTGACCGTACTGGTCATGCTTTATTACACCTTCTATACCAACAAAACGTTAAAAACCAAACTAATGTATTCTCTGAGTGGTATGCACTAGATTTAGTTAAAAACGACAATGGCGATGTAGTAGGCTGTACAGCAATTGAGATTGAAACAGGTGAAATCACTTTCTTCAAATCAAAAGCTGTTGTACTTGCAACCGGCGGTGCTGGTCGTATTTTCGCATCAACAACCAATGCTCACATTAATACGGGTGATGGTGTTGGTATGGCAGCCCGTGCAGGCGTTGCTATGCAGGATATGGAAATGTGGCAATTCCACCCAACCGGTATTGCAGGCGCTGGTACACTTGTAACGGAAGGTTGTCGTGGTGAAGGTGGTTATCTTTTAAATAAAGATGGCGAACGCTTCATGGAACGTTATGCACCAAACGCTAAAGACTTAGCGTCTCGTGACGTTGTAGCACGTTCAATGATGACTGAAATCCGTGAAGGCCGTGGCTGTGATGGTCCTTGGGGTCCACACCTTAAGCTGAAACTTGACCACTTAGGTGAAGAAACGCTTAACTTACGCCTACCAGGCGTATGTGACCTTGCTAAAACTTTCGCACACGTTGACCCTGCTAAAGAGCCAATTCCAGTAATACCAACTTGTCACTACATGATGGGTGGTGTTCCAACTAACGTAAATGGTCAAGCGCTACAAATCGATGCTAACGGCAACGAAAAAGTAGTAGAAGGCTTATTTGCCGTAGGTGAAATTGCCTGTGTATCTGTACATGGTGCAAACCGCCTAGGTGGTAACTCATTACTTGATTTAGTTGTATTTGGCCGTGCTGCGGGTAACTTCCTAGGTAAATACCTAAACGAAGTTGAAATTACTAAAGCACCGACAGCATCTGATATTGACGCGTCTCTTGCACGCTTTAACCGTTGGGAAAATTCAACGGCTGGCCAAGGTGAAGACCCAGTTCAAATCAAAAAAGACCTACAACAATGTATGCAGCTTAACTTCTCGGTATTCCGTGAAGGTGAGTCTATGGCGACAGGTCTAAAAGAGCTTAAAGAAATTCGTGAACGTCTGCAGCATGCACGTCTTGATGATAAATCATCAGACTTCAACACGCAGCGTATCGAATGTCTTGAACTAGACAACTTAATGGAAACAGCTTACTCAACTGCAGTAGCTGCAAACTTCCGTACTGAAAGCCGTGGTGCACACTCTCGCTTTGACTACCCAGATCGTGATGACGAAAACTGGTTATGTCACTCAGTATTCAATCCGGTAACGGATGAAATGAGCAAGCGTGACGTAAACTACGCGCCTAAGACGCGTGAAGCGTTCCCACCTAAAGCACGTACCTACTAGGAGCGAGACGATGGCACAAGTACAATTTTCAGTTTATCGTTACAATCCTGATGTTGATAACGCACCTCGTATGCAAGAATATACTTTGCAAACAGAGGAAGGTCAGGACATGATGGTATTGGATGCACTTTTATTATTAAAAGAGCAAGATCCAACATTATCATTCCGTCGCTCATGTCGTGAAGGCGTGTGTGGCTCTGATGGCGTTAACATGAATGGTAAAAATGGTTTAGCATGTATTACACCATTATCTACGCTGCAAAAAGGCGGCAAAGGTACTATTGTAATTCGTCCTTTACCTGGCTTACCTGTGGTACGTGACCTTGTTATTGACATGAGTCAGTTCTACACTCAGTACGAAAAAGTTAAACCATACCTAATTAACGATCAGCCAGCGGCTGGTGAGCGTCTTCAATCTATTGAAGAACGTGATAAATTAGATGGACTTTACGAGTGTATTTTATGTGCATGTTGTTCTACATCGTGTCCTTCGTTCTGGTGGAATCCAGACAAGTTCATTGGTCCAGCAGGCCTTCTTCATGCTTACCGTTTCTTGGCTGATAGCCGCGATACGGCAACTGAAGAACGTTTAGCAGACTTAGACGATGCGTTCAGTGTGTTCCGTTGCCACAGTATCATGAACTGTGTTAGCGTTTGTCCTAAAGGTCTTAACCCGACCAAAGCAATTGGACAAATTAAATCTATGTTATTAAACCGCGCGGTTTAATCACTTAGTAACGTAAGATGGCTAATATTTTTATTAGCCATCTTGTTATGACAACTATTAATTTCTGCGCTAAAGAAAAGGGCTTATAAATGCACGAAGGTGTGATGAAGGCATGGCTAGAATCTTCACATTTAAACGGCGGCAACGTTGCTTATGTAGAAGAGCTTTATGAAGCGTATTTAGATGATGCGACTTCTGTGCCAGAAGAATGGCGAGAAGTGTTCGAACAATTACCTAAAGTAGATGGTGTGGATGTTGAAGTAAAGCATTCAGAAGTTCGTTCACAGTTTGCGGCGCTTGCTAAAAACAAGCATAGAGAGGTAGTGGTAGCAGAGGGTAGTGGCGGTGACCTTAAACAGGTTAAAGTACTACAACTTATTAATGCTTTCCGCTTTCGAGGACACCAAAATGCTAACCTAGATCCATTAGGCATTTGGCAACGAGAGCGTGTTCGAGATTTAGAGCTAGAATACCACGACTTATCTAAAGCTGATTTTGACCGCGAATTTAACGTAGGATCGTTTGCCGTAGGCCGCGATACTATGCCTTTAGGTGAACTATACCAGGCACTTAAAACCACCTATTGTGGTTCTATTGGTGCTGAGTATATGCACATCACATCAACAGAAGAAAAGCGTTGGTTACAACAGCGTTTAGAATCTGTTCAATCACGACCTACTTTTTCTAAAGAAGAAAAACTGCGTATCCTTAAAGGATTAACTGCAGCAGATGGTCTTGAAAAATATTTAGGTGCAAAGTTCCCTGGTGCTAAGCGTTTCTCACTTGAAGGTGGTGATGCGTTAGTTCCTATGCTTAAAGAACTTATTCACCGTGCTGGCGAAAGCGGGCAAAAAGAAGCAGTTATTGGTATGGCCCACCGTGGTCGCTTAAACGTCCTAGTTAATGTGTTAGGTAAAAACCCATCTGAGTTATTCGATGAGTTTGCTGGTAAACACAAAGACACGTTAAGCTCTGGTGACGTAAAATACCATATGGGTTATTCATCTGACTTTGCGACCAAAGGTGGCAATGTTCATATGGCACTTGCGTTTAACCCTTCTCACCTAGAAATTGTTAACCCTGTGGTTATGGGCTCAGTAAGAGCGCGTTTAGACCGTTTAGGTGACAGTTCAGGTAGCAAAGCATTACCTATTACTATCCACGGTGACTCAGCGATTACAGGCCAAGGTGTTGTACAAGAAACATTTAACTTGTCGCAAACAAACGCCTTCTCATGTGGTGGTAGTATCCGTATTGTTGTAAATAACCAAGTTGGTTTTACAACTTCAAAACAAGACGACGTACGTTCTACAGATTACTGTACTGACATTGCTAAAATGGTTCAGTCACCAATCTTCCATGTTAACTCTGATGACCCTGAAGCCGTTGCATTTGTTACACAACTTGCACTTGATTTTAGAAACCAGTTTAAACGTGACGTAGTAATCGATTTAGTATGTTATCGCCGCCATGGTCATAACGAAGCTGATGAGCCTAATGCAACACAGCCTCTTATGTACCAAAAAATTAAAAAACATGCGGTTCCGCGTTTAATTTACGCTGATCAACTTATGTCTGAAGGCTCATTCACTGAAAGTGAAATTAAAGCATTAGCTGATGAATACCGTAACGGCTTAGATGAAGGTAACTGTGTTGTTGAAGAAATTCAGCCAGAAACTTCGCACTCATCTGATTGGGCAAAATATGTTGGCCATGAGTGGAATGTTGAGTACGACGCAAGCGTACCGGTAGATAAGCTAAAAGCACTTGGCGAACAAGTTGCGCAGTTCCCTGAGCAATATAAAGCACAGTCTCGTGTTAAAAAGATTTACGATGACCGTAAGCTTATGGCAAGTGGCGAAAAACCACTAGATTGGGGTATGGCAGAAACACTTGCTTATGCAACAATTGCCTCTGAAGGCACAGATATACGTTTAACTGGCCAAGACTCAGGGCGTGGTACTTTCTTCCACCGCCATGCTGTAGTACATAGCCAGTCGGATGGTTCAACTTACCTCCCTCTACAAAATTTAAGTGAAGACCAAGGTACCTTTGAAGTATTTGACTCTGTTTTATCAGAAGAAGCGGTACTTGCTTTTGAATATGGTTATGCAACAGCTGAACCTACATCATTAGTCCTTTGGGAAGCCCAGTTTGGTGACTTCGCAAATGGTGCACAAGTCGTATTTGACCAGTTCTTAAGCTCTGGTGAGCAAAAGTGGGGCCGTTTATGTGGCTTAACATGTTTGCTTCCGCATGGTTATGAAGGTCAAGGTCCAGAGCATAGTTCTGCACGTTTAGAGCGTTTTTTACAGCTTTGTGCTGATCACAACATGCAAGTGTGTGTTCCTTCAACACCTGCACAAGTTTACGCTATGCTACGTCGTCAATCAGTTAGACCACTTCGTCGTCCATTGATTGTAATGACACCAAAATCACTACTTCGTCACCCACTTGCGGTATCTTCACTTGAAGAACTTTCACAAGGTGTATTCCATAATATGATCGACGAAATCGATGATATTAACCCTGAGAAAGTAGAACGCGTAGTATTTTGTAGTGGTAAAGTTTACTACGAACTATTACAAGAGCGTCGTAAGCTTGAGCAAGACAACATTGCTATTGTACGTGTGGAGCAGTTATACCCGTTCCCGCATGCAGAAATGGACACGATTATGGAACGTTACCAACACGTTACTGATTTTGTTTGGTGTCAAGAAGAGCCACAAAACCAAGGTGCTTGGTACTGTTCGCAACATCACTTTATTGATGCAATCCCACAGGGTGCTAAATTGACTTACGCAGGGCGTAAGGCGTCGGCATCTCCAGCGTGTGGTTACATGTCAGTACATACTAAAGAACAACAAGCGCTCGTTGCAGACGCGCTTACTATACAAAAGAAAGGATAAGCAATGAGCACAGAAATTAAAGTTCCTGTTCTTCCTGAGTCGGTTGCAGATGCTACCGTTGCTACATGGCATGTAAGTGTAGGCGACAAAGTAAGCCGTGACCAAAACTTAGTAGACATTGAAACAGATAAAGTGGTTTTAGAAGTGTTTGCACAAAATGACGGTGTAATTACTGAAATATCACAAGAAGAAGGTGCAACGGTACTTGGCGACCAAGTTATCGGTTTACTTGGTGATGCTGATGCAGCACCAGCAAGTGACAGTGCTCCGGCTAAAGAAGAAGCCGCACCTGAAAAATCAGAAGACGCGCCTGCGGCGCAATCAGCTCCAGCATCAGAAGGTAAAGAAGTGGACATTAAAGTACCTGTACTTCCAGAATCAGTTGCAGACGCAACAATTGCTACATGGCATGTACAACCAGGTGAAGCGGTAACTCGCGACCAAAACTTGGTAGATATTGAAACTGATAAAGTTGTTCTTGAAGTAGTAGCTCAAGAAGACGGTATCATGGGCGAGCAACTAAACGCAGAAGGCGATACTGTACTTGGCGAACAAGTTATTGGTAACGTTAAAGCGGGCGGCTCTCCAGCGGCACCTGCAGCTAAAGCAGAGGAAGCGCCTGCTGCAAGTGAGTCTAACGATAGCTCAGATGTGTTAACGCCGTCTGTACGTCGTTTAATCGCTGAAAAAGGGCTTGATGCGTCTAAAATTAAAGGCACAGGTAAAAACGGCCGTGTAACTAAAGAAGACGTTGATACTTTCTTAAAAGCACCTGCTCCAGCTGCTAAAAAAGAAGCCGCTTCAGCACCTGCTGCACCTATGGGTGACCGTACACAAAAACGTGTACCAATGACGCGCTTACGTAAAACCATTGCTAATCGTTTATTAGAAGCGAAAAACTCAACAGCAATGTTAACTACGTTTAACGAAGTAAACATGAAACCTATCATGGACCTTCGTAAGCAATACCAAGAAGTATTCGAGAAGCGTCACGGTATTCGTTTAGGCTTTATGTCTTTCTACGTGAAAGCAGTAACTGAAGCACTTAAGCGTTTCCCTGACGTAAATGCATCAATTGATGGTGACGATATTGTTTACCACAATTACTTTGATATCAGCATCGCTGTATCTACACCACGTGGTTTAGTTACACCAGTACTTAAAGATTGCGACAAACTATCTGTTGCTGAAATCGAGAAAGGTATTCGTGAATTAGCCCTTAAAGGCCGTGACGGTAAACTAACACTTGACGATATGACAGGTGGTAACTTTACCATTACTAACGGTGGTGTATTTGGTTCGTTACTTTCTACGCCTATTATTAACTTACCACAGTCATCAATCTTGGGTATGCACAAAATCCAAGAGCGTCCTATGGCTGTAAATGGTAAAGTTGAAATTCTTCCTATGATGTATTTGGCACTATCTTACGATCACCGCCAAATTGATGGTAAAGAATCTGTTGGTTTCTTAGTAACTATTAAAGAGTTACTTGAAGATCCAACTCGCTTATTACTGGATGTTTAATCGAGTAGTATGAAATATAAGCTGTGAATGACAATTCACAGCTTTTTTTTTGCGCCTTTGGTGTTACTGGGGTTTTCATGTTAAGCCTTGGGATCTATACTAGGTGCGCAATTTGGGATAGCTGTTTATTTGCATAAATATTCAGCTCTTTTAGTATAAAAAATTGGATAAAGCATCATGAATTTGCATGAGTATCAGGCAAAACAACTTTTTGCCGAATATGGTTTACCAGTTTCTCAAGGTTTCGCTTGCGATACACCTGAAGAAGCTGCAGCAGCTGCCGAAAAAATTGGCGGTGATATGTGGGTTGTTAAAACTCAGGTTCACGCAGGTGGCCGTGGTAAAGCTGGCGGTGTTAAGCTAGTTAAAACAATCGAAGAAGTAAAAGAATTCGCTGCTAACTGGTTAGGTAAAAACTTAGTTACTTACCAAACAGACGAAAATGGTCAGCCTGTTGCTAAAATTTTAGTAGAAAGCTGTACAGATATCGCTAACGAATTGTACTTAGGTGCAGTTGTTGACCGTGCTTCTCGCAAAGTTGTTTTCATGGCGTCTACTGAAGGCGGTGTTGAAATTGAAACTGTTGCTGAAGAAACTCCAGAGCTTATCCACAAAGCAGAGATCGATCCATTAGTGGGTCCTCAAGCTTACCAAGCACGTGAGTTAGGTTTTAAATTGGGTCTTAACCCTACACAAATGAAGCAGTTCGTTAAGATCTTTATGGGTCTTGGCAACATGTTCAACGATTTTGATTTCGCTCTTCTTGAAATCAACCCGTTAGTAATCACAGACGAAGGTAACCTTCACTGTCTTGACGGCAAAATCGGTATCGATGGTAATGCACTTTACCGTCAACCAAAAATCCGTGAAATGCATGATCCATCTCAAGAAGATGCACGTGAAGCTCACGCAGCAAGCTTCGAGCTTAACTACGTAGCACTAGATGGTAACGTAGGTTGTATGGTTAACGGTGCAGGCCTAGCGATGGGTACTATGGACATCGTAAACCTACACGGCGGCAAGCCAGCTAACTTCTTAGATGTTGGTGGCGGCGCGACTAAAGAGCGTGTTTCTGAAGCATTCAAAATCATCCTTTCTGACGATAACGTAAAAGCTGTTTTAGTTAACATCTTTGGTGGTATCGTACGTTGTGACATGATTGCTGAAGGTATCATTGGCGCAGTTAAAGAAGTAGGCGTAAACGTGCCTGTAGTTGTACGTTTAGAAGGTACTAACGCTGAATTAGGTCGTGACGTTCTTAAGAACTCTGGCCTAGATATCATCGCTGCTGAATCACTAACAGACGCTGCTGAGAAAGTTGTAGCTGCTGCGGAGGGCAAATAATGTCTGTATTAATCAATAAAGATACAAAAGTTATCTGTCAAGGTTTCACTGGTGGCCAAGGTACTTTCCACTCTGAGCAAGCGCTTGAGTACGGTACACAAATGGTTGGTGGTGTAAGCCCAGGTAAAGGCGGTCAAACGCACCTTGGTCTTCCAGTATTCAACACAGTACGCGATGCAGTTAAAGAAACTGGCGCAACAGCGTCGGTTATCTACGTACCAGCACCTTTCTGTAAAGATGCAATCTTAGAAGCTATCGATGCGGGCATCGAGCTAATTGTTTGTATCACTGAAGGTATCCCAACACTAGACATGGTTGACGTTAAAGTTAAGCTTGATAACTCTGGTGTTCGTATGATCGGTCCTAACTGTCCAGGTGTTATCACTCCTGGTGAGACTAAGATTGGTATCATGCCTGGTCACATCCACAAGCCTGGTAAAGTAGGTATTGTTTCTCGCTCTGGTACTTTAACGTACGAAGCGGTTAAACAAACTACAGACGCTGGTTTTGGTCAGTCTACGTGTGTTGGTATTGGTGGCGACCCAATCCCAGGTACTAACTTTATCGACGTGCTAGAAATGTTCGAAAAAGATCCACAAACTGAAGCAATCGTAATGATTGGTGAAATTGGTGGTACTGCAGAAGAAGAAGCTGCAGAGTACATTAAAGCTAACGTAACTAAGCCTGTTGTTTCTTACATTGCTGGTGTAACTGCACCAGAAGGTAAGCGTATGGGTCACGCTGGCGCAATCATCGCAGGCGGTAAAGGTACTGCTGATGAGAAATTTGCTGCACTAGAAGCTGCTGGCGTACAAACTGTACGTTCACTTGCTGATATCGGTAAAGCACTTAAAGAGAAAACAGGCTGGTAATCAGTTTGCTTAATCTTTAAAAAAGGCTCGCATTTGCGAGCCTTTTTGTTTTTGGCTTAAATATTAGTATGGGTAACTAATGTGTTGAAAAAACCGTACTGATAAATCTTGTCGTTCTTTATTTACTGCCAGCTCTGAGCACATAGCGTGTATTGTTTTTTCTACTTGATTCATAAAGCGGCCGTAGCCCATTTCATGTTTATCTTTATGGGTGGCAACAATTACAAAATGTAGTGACTCAACTAATTTTTCAGCATTGAAAAAAATCTGTATTTGCGTGGCTGTGCCATTCACATCAAAACTTATTTTTTGTAATTCTGCATTCCCATCATTTTTATCTATTTGGCTATTACGCACTATGGGCCTTGCACCATTAGCAACCATAGCGCCGTGAGATAATTCGTATCGCTCGCAGCACCCTTTAAATGATTGGGCGAAGTAGTTATAAAACTCAGTGTAATTATTTTTATTTATTAAGCTTTGAAATTGCGTTTTAATGCCGCGCGAAACCGGTATAGAAAACGTTGCATAGGTCATTTCTGCATGCTCGGCGGGTATTTTACATTGGCGAGCTAAATAACGAGGGTATAGGCTTCTAAGTTTGTAGCCGTAACTTTGGTTACAGCCTTTGCTCTTGGCAAATAAGTCATAGGTTAAATGCTGATGATCGCGAAGCTTAAACTGGGGTTGTTCAATAAATAATTGTGTTTGTAAATTATCTAACACTTTTTGCACCCTGCTGTGAAATTGTGCCGAGCTTGCTCGTAAATCATCACCGGTGGCTAAAAATAACAAGCGAATTTTTTTACTTTTAAAAGCAGGGGTGTAGTGTAGTTTGTGCGCCTCGTGGTAACGCGGGTTGTAAAAAAACAACATTTGCTTAGCTGTTTCTAATTGATACGACTCATCATGAAATCTGACAACGGGTAATTTGTCGTTAGCGAGTAGGTGTACATTATGTAGCTCGTATTCATCACAGCTTGCAAATAGTTGCTTGGCAATGCGGGTATAGCAACTATCGATATCGCTAAAACTAGTGTAAAAGTCATCAGTGGGTGTAATTTCAGCGAGTAAATAGTGATTAGCTCGCGCATTTGTTGGTATATAAACTCTGTGTTGTGTAGAACTGGCCATCTTTGAATCCTTTTAAGGAGCTTAAGTTTAGGTACTATAAATGCCTTTCATGACTCAAATATTGCGCTAAAACAAATTTAAGTAATAAACTAATGCACCATTGCCATAATAACTAGAATAAACCCGCATCTAGTGCTGTATGTTAGTGTTTGTTTTTGTAATAATGCATTAGTTTTGTTATCACGAATATTCAGAGGATCGCACTCCTATGGCGGAAATTGAGAATCGCCCAAGTAACTTTATAAGAACTCGAATTGATGAAGATTTAGCAAGTGGCAAACATGCAACTACGCATACACGTTTTCCACCTGAACCAAATGGCTTTTTACATATTGGCCATGCAAAATCAATTTGTTTGAATTTTGGCATTGCAAAAGATTACGATGGTTTATGTAACCTACGTTTTGATGATACAAACCCAGAAAAAGAAGATATTAACTACGTTAATTCAATCAAAGAAGACGTGCAGTGGTTAGGCTTCAACTGGAGTGGTGAGATAAAATATTCGTCAAACTATTTTGATACCCTATACGGCTATGCAGTAGAGCTTATTGAAAAAGGCTTAGCGTACGTTTGTTTTTTAACGGCCGATCAAGCACGCGAGTATCGCGGTACGTTAAAAGAGCCGGGTAAAAACAGCCCATACAGAGACACCTCAGTAGAAGAAAACCTCGCATTGTTTGAAAAAATGCGCGCGGGTGAATTCAAAGAAGGTGAGTGTGTTCTACGCGCTAAAATTGATATGGCAAGCTCATTTATGGTGCTTCGCGATCCAATTATTTATCGCGTTCGTTTTGCTCATCACCATCAAACAGGTGACAAGTGGTGCATTTACCCAATGTATGACTTCACACATTGTATTTCTGATGCGCTTGAGGGCATAACCCATTCATTGTGTACACTTGAGTTTCAAGATAACCGTCGTTTATACGACTGGGTACTTGATAACATCAGCCTTGAATGCCACCCACAGCAAATTGAGTTTTCGCGCTTAAATCTTGAATACACAATTATGTCTAAGCGTAAGCTAAACGACTTAGTTGTAAATAACTATGTAGAAGGGTGGGATGACCCACGTATGCCAACTATTGCTGGTTTACGTCGTCGTGGTTATACACCGGCTTCAATACGTGAGTTCTGTTTACGTATCGGTGTGACTAAGCAAGAAAACATGGTTGAAATGGGCATGCTTGAAGCGTGTATCCGTGAAGACTTAAATGAAAACGCACCACGTGCAATGGCAGTACTCGATCCAGTTAAAGTGGTAATAGAAAACTTTGATACAGATAAAGTAGAAACATTGTCGGTAGCTAACCACCCTAATAAAGAAGAAATGGGGCGTCGTGAAGTACCGTTTACTCGTGAGCTTTTCATTGAGCGTGAAGATTTCCGCGAAGAAGCGAATAATAAATTTAAACGCTTAGTACTTGATAAAGAAGTACGCTTACGTGGTGCTTATGTAATTAAAGCCCAGCGTGTAGAAAAAGATGAAAATGGTGAAATTACCACTATTTACTGTACTTACGACAACGAAACACTAGGTAAAAACCCAAGTGACGGTCGTAAAGTAAAAGGGGTTATTCATTGGGTTTCTGCGCCTGAGTCGGTTAATGCAGAAGTTAGATTGTATGACCGTTTATTTAATGTACCAAACCCAGGTGCAGCTGAAGAGTTCGAATCGACACTTAACCCAGATTCGTTAGTTGTATTAGAAAATGCAAAACTTGAAGCATCGCTTGCTAAAGCCGAACCGGCTCAAGGCTTTCAGTTTGAGCGTACTGGCTATTTCTCACGTGATACAAAGTCAGAAAATTTAGTATTCAACCAAACGGTTGGTCTTAGAGATTCATGGGCTAAAATCGAGAAGCAGTAACGCTTTTATAATACCAATTTGCATAATATCTCATTATTGCAAATTGGTATTAAACACAGTTTAAATGTTTAATTTTAAGCACAAAAAAACCTGCAATAGCAGGTTTTTTTATTACTATAGCGCGTTATTAGCTATTGGAATCGCTAAATGCTTTACACGCTGCTTTGTCTTGACACTCACCGTATAGGTATAAAGAGTGATTTGTTAGTGTAATACCGTTTTCTTCGGCTATTTCTAACTGGCGACGTTCAATTAAGTCATCTTCAAATTCAACAACTTTACCACATTTTAAACACACTAGGTGGTCGTGGTGAGTGCTGCCAGAAAGTTCAAATACTGACTTTCCGCCTTCAAAATGGTGACGGCTTACAATACCTGCGTCATCAAATTGGTTTAATACACGGTAAACAGTCGCAAGACCAATTTCTTCACCTAAATCTAAAAGAATTTTGTATACATCTTCAGCGCTGATGTGTTGGTTATCTGGAGATTGTAGAATTTCTAAGATTTTAATACGCGGTAAAGTTACTTTTAAACCGGCTTTTTTAAGTTCCAAGTTATGATCAGTCATTAAATCTGTCTCAAATTTGTTTGGTTATACTAGACATCTCTTACAGATGCACACGACACATTAGCAATAACAAGGATAACGCGCCTAAGCACTGAGTGCAAAGAACAATTGATCAATTTTGCTATTAATTCTAAAGTCGCTAACTGTTTGATAATTATTTAAACAGTTAGCGATAAAAGGGGGGGGAGGTTAGTCTGCTAGTTCGCTTAAGCACATTTCATCATATACTTGTGCGCACCATGCTTTAACACGTTGTTCTGTTAATTCAGGTTGGCGGTCTTCATCAATACCTAAGCCTACAAAGTGCGTGTCATCAGCCATACCTTTAGATGCTTCAAAGTCGTAGCCTTCACTAGACCAATGACCAACCACAATAGCACCGCGCTCGGTAACGATATCGTTGATCATACCCATAGCGTCTAAAAAGTATTCTGCGTAGTCTTCTTGGTCGCCACAACCAAAAATAGCCACTAGCTTACCTTCAAAGTCTACTTCTTCAAGCTCAGGGAAAAAGTCATCCCAATCACATTGTGCTTCACCGTAGTACCAAGTAGGAATACCGAATAAGATTAAATCGAACTCTGCAATCTCTTCTTTAGAGCTTTTTGCAATGTCGTGTACAGCCACAAGCTTTTTACCCAATTCTTTTTGGATCATTTTTGCTACGTGTTCTGTATTACCTGTGTCACTTCCGAAAAAAATGCCTACACTTGCCATGGACTTCAAACCTTTTATCTATCAATAGCCAATCTTTCTTGTAAAATTGTTTCAATCAGCGCACTACGGCTAATATTTTGTGCATCTGCCATATCACTCAGTGCCTGATATAACTGTGATGAAACTTTAAATTCTACACGCTTTAAACCGCGTGCTTTATCTCGTTTTATTTGATTACGTTTATTAACCTTTAACTGCATATCCCTTGGTAAAGGGTTCGTTTTAGGCCTGCCTGGGCGCTTTTCGTATTCAAATAAATCGGGAGTTGTTCTATCTGTTTCTGACTTCGCCATGCCTAACCTACACCTGCACCTTGCCAAAAAACTTGTATAAGTCCTTTCGCAATAAAGCCAGAACACCCTAAAAAGAGGACGCCCCACACAATGTAGCGACCAAACTTAGGTACGTTACCACTATTAAGTACGTCTTTAATTGCCAGGCCGATGAATACAAAAATACCGGCTAAGCCAAAGTACAACCCTAGGGTATCAAATTCGTTAATAAACTGACTGACCATCAACGTATAACCTTTAAATTAAACGGCGCGTACTATAGCATATAAATATGCATTAATTTAGTACGGATAACCAAAAACACATGATTAAAATTGCATTAAAGCCCTGTTAAAAAGTCATTTATTGCTTTATTAACTGCAGCGGGTTTTTGTGCATGAAGCCAATGTCCTGCACCGTGTATAATTTTTGCTCGTGTATTTTTAAAGCGCTTTGTTATTTCATCGCGGTATTCTGGCAGTATGTAATCAGAATCGTTGCCTTTGATAAACAAAGTATCGCACAAACAAGAATTGTTTTCATTAACATTGGCGGTGATTGTCGAATATTTTTCATCAAGTACATCTAAATTAAATCGCCATTTGTACTGTCCATCGTCGTTTTTAGCTAAGCTTTTTAGTAAAAACTGCCTAACACCTAGCTCATTAATGTACTCGCTCATAATAGCATCGGCTTGTTTTCTATCAGTAACCTGGCTAGTTGCCACTTTTTTTAGTGCATTAATAATTTGTGTGTGGCGGGCAGGGTAACTCACAGGGGCAATATCAAGTACCACCAGCTTATTTACTTTTTGGCTATGCATTAGCGCCACTTCCATCGCCACTTTACCGCCCATTGAATGGCCAATCAGGTGCGCATTGTTAATATTTAACGCGTTGATTAGCTCAACAATATCTGCGGCCATTGCAGGGTAGTTCATTTCATTACTGTGCGGTGAAGCGCCATGGTTACGCAAATCTACATTCGTTACCCTAAAGTGCTCGCTCAATGGTTTTGCAATAACATTTAGGTTTTCTAAAGAGCCAAATAAACCATGAATGATCACAACATCCGGACCTTCACCGTATTGTTTATAGTTTAATAGCATGACCGCCTCCTAAAATTTTGGCTTAGTTTGCCGAGCATTGCCCTAAAAAGCAAAAGATATAACGGTTAACTGCTCTGCACGCGCCTTTTATGGGGTAACACCGTTTATTTTTACGCCAGTTGTGGGCTATTTGGTGTTACCAGCCTAATGGAGATAAAAATATGGGTAGTACTTTTAAAAGCTGTTAATTACTACATTGGGTTTATAAGCAAATAATCAAGACACCTTTATTAGCGTGTTTATAGGATATGTTTGTGCGAGTGCTTGTTGTAACTCGCATTTATATTTGGTTTGGGTATAATCACGGGGAAAGAAAAAATGTGGCCCGTAATGACAGGAACAACATGAAACAAATCGACATAGACGACGAGTTATATCAGTATATTGCTAGCAATACACAAAGTATTGGCGAAAGCGCATCCACTATTTTACGTCGTTTATTAAATCTAAACGGTGATGACAACACTCCCGTTGCTAAGAACAATCAAAACAATCAAACAGCTACTCAAGCCCCAATTGACGACACGCCAGCTACTAACGACAGCCAAGAGCAAGAGGTTGTCACACCCGTGAAGCAAACAAACGCTAATGTATTTAATATTCTAAATAAAGAAGAACTAGCAATGCAAAAAGGGGTGGTAGGCAGGTTTTTATTTATTTTAAGTGCTTTTTATAGAACGCATAAAAAAGAGTTTAGTGCTGTGCTTGATATAAAAGGGCGCGACCGCGTTTACTTTGCAACCAGCAAAGAAGACTTAGTTAATAGCGGCAGTAGTATGAACCCTAAAAACATTACCGACAGTGAGTACTGGGTAATGACAAATTCAAACACGACACGTAAAAAAATGATGCTACACGAGGTTGCGCTGTGCTTAGGTTATTCAGCAGAGCAAGCAGAAGAAATTCGCGATTACTTGTAAGGAAATAAACATGGCTATTCATTCAGGTGCTGGGAAAACTGCGCCACATTCAACTTTAGTTAACGTACCAAAACTGGTATCGGCTTATTACTTAAATGAGCCAGACTTAGAGCAAAACCCAGAGCATTGTGTTGCTTTTGGTACGTCGGGTCACCGTGGTTGCTCTTACGATGTTAAGTTTAACGAATCTCATATTTTAGCCATTACACAAGCTATTTGTGACTACAGAAAGCAAAACGACATTTTTGGTCCGCTTTTTTTAGGTAAAGATACGCATGCATTAAGTGAAGCTGCTTTTAACTCTGCCATAGAAGTATTAGTGGCTAATGAGGTGCAAGTAATTACCCAGCAAAATCACGATTACACGCCAACCCCTGTCATTAGCCATGCTATTGTTTGCCATAACAAATTAAATCCTAACGAATTAGCCGACGGTATTGTGGTAACGCCTTCACATAACCCGCCAGAAGACGGTGGCTTTAAATACAATCCACCTAACGGCGGCCCAGCAGATACCGACGTAACTAAATGGATTGAAGACAGAGCAAATCAATTACTATTAGAAGATTTAGTAGAAGTTGAGCTGTTTCCATTTGCTAAAGCATCGCGTTCAGGGTTTATTAAATACGAAGACCTAATGACGCCATACATTAACGACTTAGAAAATATCGTTAATTTAAAAGCCGTTAGCGATGCGGGTATTAAAGTAGGTATTGACCCGCTAGGTGGCTCTGGTATTAACTTTTGGCCATTAATAGCGCAAAAATATAATTTAGATTTAACCGTAGTAAACGACAGTGTTGACCCGCGTTTTGCATTTATGCCACTTGATAAAGATGGCAAAATTCGTATGGATTGTTCATCACCTTACTCAATGGCTAATTTAATTAAATTAAAAGACGACTTTGATATTGCTATTGGCAACGACCCAGATTACGACCGCCATGGCATTGTTACCCCAGATGGGTTAATGAATCCTAATCACTTTTTAGCGGTAGCAATTGATTATTTATTAAAACACCGCGACTGGGACAGCAGTGTAGAAATTGGCAAAACGCTGGTTTCTAGCTCAATGATTGACCGCGTAGTAGCTCGTAATGAGCGTAAAGTTAAAGAAGTGCCGGTTGGCTTTAAGTGGTTTGTCGATGGCTTAAATAAAGGTAAGCTTGCCTTTGGTGGCGAAGAAAGTGCTGGCGCTGCGTTTTTACGATTTGATGGCAGCGTATGGTGTACCGACAAAGACGGCTTTATTATGGGGTTACTTGCAGCTGAAATACTCGCAGTAACAGGTAAAACACCATCAGCGCTTTATAAAGAGCTAGAGCAAGAATTTGGCTCTCCACTATACAAGCGTTTAGATGCCCCTGCTAGCAGTGCGCAAAAATCACGTTTAAAAGCACTTAGTGCAAGCGATGTTAAAGCCGATACATTAGCTGGCGAACCAATTTTACAAAAACTGACTCATGCACCTGGCAATGATGCGGCCATTGGCGGCTTAAAAGTAGTGACTGAAAACGGCTGGTTTGCAGCACGTCCTTCTGGTACTGAAGATATTTATAAAATTTATCTTGAGTCTTTCAAAGGTGAAGAGCATTTAGCACTACTAGAAAAAGAAGCGAAGCAATTAGTTGATTCTGTGATCAGCTAACACGGCTTACACTATTTAAAAACGGCTGATTTATTCAGCCGTTTTTGTTTGTATCTCTCACACTATAAAAGGGCTTATCATGTTAGCCAAACCAGATTATTTAAATGAACTAATAAATAGCGGCGATTTTTTAACACTCAGTCGCGACAATGAATGGCATTTAGAGGCAAGTGAATTTGCTTTAGAAAATGGCACGCGCGTAAGCGTTCACGATACAGGTGTTATTGAATTTCAACCTCAGGGTACAACAACAAAAGATGTTGTGCTTTCAAGCGCTGTACACGGTAACGAAACCGCACCTATAGAAATATGTGACGAGCTAATAAAAACTATAATAAAAGGTGAGCTTGCATTAAATCAGCGTGTGCTCTTTATATTTGGTAATCCAAAATCAATAAATATTGGCCTGCGCTTTGTAGAAGAAAATCTAAACCGTTTGTTTAATGGCCACCACACTGTTGAAGGTGTGCCAATGAATGATGAGCGTAAACGCGCAGCAAAACTAGAAGAGTATGTAACTGACTTTTTTGCACGGGGCGAGCAAGGCAGTGCACGTTATCATTATGATTTACATACTGCTATACGTGGCTCAAAAAATGAAAAATTCGCTGTGTATCCTTATCTTCATGGTAAACCATGGAAGAAATCACAGTTACAATTTTTACTTAGCTGCGGTGTAAATACCGTATTAATGATGAAATCACCGGCAACCACATTCAGTTACTATTCTTCGTTTGTTCATGGCGCTGATTCATTTACCGTTGAACTGGGTCAAGTTAAACCGTTTGGTGAAAACGACATGGCTAGCTTTGCAAAAACCAAGCAAACGCTAACTGCATTAATTAGCCAAAAAGAAGTCCAATACCCTCAATTTAATGCAAGTGACTTTGAGCTGTTTGCCGTACATCGCACAATTAATAGAACGCAGCAGGACTTTAGCTTTCCGTTTTCTGATGATGCAGAAAATTTCACAGGGTTTGCTAAAGGTGAGTTGCTAGCAACAGACGGCGATACCCCTTATTATGCCGATGTGGAAGGGGAAGCTATTATTTTTCCAAATGCGCACGTTGCGCTTGGGCAAAGGGCATTGCTTACCGTTATTCCTATGCAAGTAGATAGTAATTTCGTCTAATAAAACTCATCAGACCACTCGCCTTAAATATTTAACTGTATGTTTTTATTAGTTTAATAAATGCGTACAGTTAACTTTCCATATTTTTAATCGTATTTTACTTTTGTTTCGTCTTACACTTGTTGAATAACATCTTACGTTAACGTAAGGTGGTGGCAGCTTTAATTAAATACAGCACAGATGCTGCAAAGTTTATTCGCAAGCCTCACCCATAATAAAAACTTAAAAGGGGCGCTGTATCACAGACAACAAGAGAAGGTAGGTTATGAGTAATCCAAATAACGTATCGCTGAATATTAACCACGACCTCGAGTTTATAGACGGTCATGCGCTAACTATTCCAACCCTTAGTATTTTAACTGAGGACGGCGACATTCATCCTAGTGCTACCGCACCGACTATTTCTAAACACACAGCGATTAAACTATACGAAACAATGCGTTTTATTCGCCTACTTGATGAGCGGATGCAAGGGGCGCAGCGCCAAGGCCGCGTAAGCTTTTATATGCAATGTTTAGGTGAAGAAGCCGCTGTTACTGCCTCTGCTGCTGCACTTGATCAAGATGACATGATTATGGCGCAATACCGCGAGCAAGCCGCTTTGCATTACCGCGGATTTACGCTTGATCAATTTATGAATCAAATGTTTTCTAATGAGTTAGATTTAGGAAAAGGGCGCCAAATGCCGATTCATTATGGTTCAAAAGAATTAAATTATATGACCATATCATCGCCCCTCGGTACGCAAATTCCTCAAGCTACAGGGTATGCCTACGGGCAAAAAGTAAAACACATTGACGCAAAAACCGGCGAACTTGCAAGCACCATAGATAATGTGACTATTTGTTACTTTGGTGAGGGCGCAGCATCTGAAGGTGACTTTCATGCGGGTTTAAATATGGCTGCGGTACACAAAGCCCCTGTTATATTTTTTGCACGTAATAACGGGTATGCAATATCAACACCTGCAGATGAGCAATTTAAAGGCGATGGTATAGCATCGCGAGGCGTAGGGTATGGCATTAAAACCATACGAGTTGATGGCTCAGATGCATTAGCCGTGTTTGCTGCAACACAAAAGGCCCGCGAAATTGCAGCAACGCAGGGCGAGCCGGTATTAATTGAGTCAATAGCGTACAGATTAGGCGCTCACTCAACCTCCGATGACCCAAGTGGTTACCGCTCAAAAGATGAAGAGGCCACGCATAAAGTTTGCCCAATTGATAAATTTAAAAAATGGTTGATCAAACAAGAGTGGTTAAACGAAGAGGACGATGCTAAAGCGAAAGACACTATTCGTGAAGATATTTTAGCCGCCCTTAAACGTGCTGAAAAAGTGCAAAAGCCAGCGCTTGAAGAGCTAATATCAGATGTTTACGATACGCCAATTCCTTCACTTGAGCGCCAATATAACGATTTAAAAGCACATATAAAGCAGCACCCAGATGCGTACCCAATCACAGCAGGGAGAATTAAGTAATGGCTAAAATGAACATGCTACACGCAATTAATTCTGCGCTCGATATCACCATGAATGAGCACCCTCAGGCGTGTATTTTTGGTGAAGATGTTGGCTATTTTGGTGGTGTTTTTAGGGCGACCTCAGGTTTGCAAGAAAAGTACGGTGAACACCGCGTATTTAACACACCGCTTACAGAGCAAGGTATTTTAGGTTTTGCCAATGGCTTAGCCGCGTTTGGAGCGCCTGCACTTGCTGAAATACAATTTGCTGATTATATTTTTCCGGCATTTGACCAAATAGTTAATGAGTCTGCCAAGTTTAGATACCGCAGTGGTAATGAATTTAACGTGGGCAATTTAACGATACGAACACCGTATGGTGGCGGTATTGCGGGGGGCTTATATCACTCACAATCGCCAGAGGCATATTTTGCCCATACGCCAGGGCTAAAAATAGTTGTACCACGTAACCCGTACCAAGCAAAAGGGTTACTACGAGCAAGTATTAAAGACGATAACCCCGTTATTTTCTTCGAGCCTAAACGTTTATACCGCGCTTCTACCGGCGAAGTACCAGAGAATGATTACAGCATTGAGCTGGGTAAAGCCGAAGTAGTACAAGAAGGTAAAGATATCACTGTACTTGCGTGGGGCGCGCAAATGGAAATTGTTGAAAACGCAGCAAAACAAGCCAATGAACAAGGCATTAGTTGTGAGGTGATTGACCTTAGAAGCATATTACCTTGGGATGTTGAGACAATTGCTAAGTCGGTCACTAAAACAGGACGTTTAGTGATAAGCCACGAAGCGCCTATTACCAATGGCTTTGGTGCCGAAATTGCGGCGACTATTCAGCAAGAGTGCTTTTTACACCTTGAGTCACCTATTATGCGAGTATGTGGGTTAGATACACCTTACCCATTAGCACTTGAAAAAGAATATGTGCCTGATGCGCTAAAAGTAATGGCCGCAATTAAACAATCAATGGATTTTTAGGGGATACCATGGCTAAAGATTTTATATTACCCGATATTGGTGAAGGCATTGTTGAGTGCGAAGTGGTTGAATGGCTAATACAAGAGGGTGACACAGTAAAAGAAGATCAACCCATTTGTGACGTGATGACCGATAAAGCCCTAGTGCAAATACCGGCTGTTCACGATGGCGTAATCACTAAATTATATTATCAAAAAGGGGAGATAGCGCAGGTTCATGCACCCTTGTTTGCTATGAATGTAGCCGATGAGCAAAGCCAAAGCGATGAAACACACACAGAGCAAGTGCAAAATACACAAAGCGACAACGCATCGTCAGAGCATTTAGAAGATTTTATTCTTCCAGATATTGGTGAGGGGATTGTTGAGTGTGAAATTGTTGATTGGCTAGTGGCCGAAGGCGATGAAATACAAGAAGATCAGGCTGTCTGTGATGTAATGACCGACAAAGCTCTTGTACAAATTCCGGCTAAATACACAGGGACAGTGCAAAAGCTTTACTATCAAAAAGGTGAAATTGCTCAGGTACATAGCCCGTTATTTCAAATGAGCATAGCCGGCAGTACAGCAAAACCAAATGTAGATGTAAACGACGCCGTTGTAAAAGCACAAAGTAAAGCGGCAGATAAATCTATAGCAACGCAGCAAACAACAGCAAATAAAGTTGTTAATAAAAAAGCGGTTGCCTCACCAGCTGTAAGGCGCAAAGCGCGAGAGCTTGATGTTGATTTAACATGCGTACCGGGCAGCGGTAAAAATGGCCGCATTTATAAACAAGACATAGAAGAATTTATTAAAGGTGAGGTACCTAATACAATAGATACATCACCACTTAGTAGTGCTACTACTAAAAACAGCGTTACTCAAAATAAAGAGCCACAATCGCCACAAACACAAAACGGTGGTATGCGAGCAGAGCCAATTAAAGGCATTAAAGCGGCTATGGCAAAGCAAATGATGGCCTCGGTCTCTACAATCCCTCACTTTACCTTTAGTGACGAGATAGACTTAACGCAATTAATTGCCCTGCGAGCGAGTTTAAAAGAGCAGTATAAAGCGCAAGGTGTAAAGCTCACTATGATGCCATTTTTTATCAAAGCGTTATCGCTTGCGATGAAAGAGTACCCAGTGCTTAATTCTAAAGTAAATGATGATTGCACTGAGCTTACCTACTTTGACGATCATAATATTGGGGTAGCAGTGGATTCAAAAGTGGGTTTGCTAGTACCTAACATTAAATCGTGCCAATCTAAGAGTATTGTTGAAGTTGCAAACAGTTTAACAAGCTTAACTGATGCAGCACGCGAGGGGCGCGTAGCACCAGATGACTTAAAAGGGGGCACCATTAGCATTTCAAATATTGGGGCAATTGGCGGCACTATTGCGACCCCGATTATTAATAAGCCAGAAGTTGCTATTGTAGCATTAGGGAAGTTACAACACTTACCGCGCTTTGATGAAAGCGGCCAAGTTGTTAGCAAAGCTATTATGCAAGTGAGTTGGTCAGGCGATCACCGCGTTATTGATGGCGGTACAATTGCGCGCTTTAATAACTTGTGGAAATCGTATTTAGAAAGTCCATCGGCAATGATGATGGCTATGAGTTAATAATTAAATTTATAAAAAAACCAGCAATTTGCTGGTTTTTTGTTTTAAAGCGCAGTGTTTTTAATTAAGATACAAATGTTACTAAAAGGTAATAAATCAAACCCGCTAGGGAATATAAAAACTAACACTAAGGAATTGTAATGGAACATTATATGAACGCGCTGCGTAGCTACGCAGATTTTTCAGGACGTAATCGCCGCAAAGCTTATTGGATGTTTGTATTGTTTAATACTATCTTTTCAATTATCTGTAATGTGATTGATAGCGCACTAGGTACTATGTTTATTGGCTCTATTTATAGTTTAGCGCTATTAATACCAGGTTTGAGCGCTGGTGCGCGCCGTTTACACGATACAGGCCGCTCTGGCTGGTGGCAGTTACTTTGGTTAGTGCCAATTATTGGCTGGATTGTTTTAATTGTGTTCCTTGCGCAAGACTCACATGAAGGCGAAAACGATTTTGGCCCAAATCCAAAAGAACTAGCTGCAGAGCCAGCAGCCGTATAAATAAAATACGCTAACATTAAAAAAGCTCAGCAATTGCTGAGCTTTTTTGTACTTATGATTTTTTAAACTGTTAACTTAAAAAGTAAAGCCCGTAACCAACAACTAAAGCAGGTATAGAGGTATACAAGGTAGCAATTACAGCCGCTTTTGGCGCCATTGCAATGGCAGGAAACAACGCATCGCCATCATTTGAAATCGCATTAGCAGCTAATGCACTAAAAGGAATAATGCTCTGTATATAAAGCGTGGTTACAATTATTTGTGGCCCACAGCCAGGTAAAAAACCAATGACGACTGCAATTAACGGTGCTAAATAGGCGTAGTGCATAAACCAGGTTTTTAAATCAAGCCCTACCACACTGACTAATATTTCAAACAGCATGAACGAAGCCACCACCCATGCAGTTACAAAATGGGTATCTTGTAATACTTTTATAAGCTTAGAAGGCGGATTACATTCTTCCTCTTCTGAAGTAATCTCTTTATAGGTTTCACCTTTAGAAGAGTAGGCCCAAATAACAACCGTAAACAGTGCCATTGCTGCACCAAATAAGCTAATACCGGTGCTGGTATATTGACCAAATTGATTAAAGTCCACATTAAATGCAATTAAAAACGCAATGATTAAACTTGGAATAATGGCAAACATCCACACAGGTTTGCTAATTTTTATTATTTTAGTGGGCAAAACTTTAACTTGGTGTTTTTGCTCTTGTGCGCTGGGACGTAAAAAATCAGGTTTGTGAATTGCATTAACTATTAATCCACACAGCGTGCCTACCACTAAACCTATAGCCATTATTGTTAAGCCTTCAGTAGGGCGCGTAGCAAGCAGTAAAAAAGCAGCATCGCCCATTGTGGCGGTAAGTACAGCAACAATAGCCCCAAAGCTTGCTTGGCCTTTAGTGTATTGAGTAACCACAATAATTGCACCACCACAGCCGGGTAAAGCGCCAAGAACGGATGCAAACAGCACTTCAAGTGACTTAGATTTAGCGCTTAAGTAGCTCATTTCTAATTGAGGGATATGTTCTATTGCGTAGTAGTAAATAAGTAACGTAGCCGCTACAAATACACTAACCTGAAAAAACGCATCACTGAGAGCAGTAATGGTTATTTCGCGAAGATTAGGAACAGCTAAACATACCAATAAAAATAGTGGTAGGAGTAAGCGTTTATTTTGGCTAACAAACCGTTTGGAAGCTGGCGTAATAAATCCTATTTGAGAGAGTAAAATCATAAGTGTGCCCCAGTTTTAGTTTAACTAGGACACACTGTATACATTTTGCAAATGATAATCAATATCATTTGTATCTGTTTAAATCGATAGCTCAGTTTGAGTTTTTCGATGGTAAATAACCTACGCTCAGGCTAAATACATTATTTGCGTTGAAACTCTGAGTTTTCGTACCATGCTGGCCATTGTGCTTGCTCAGAAATATCAAAGCCTACTTTATAAAACAATTGTAAGTCTTGCACCGCACCCGATAAATCCCACTCATCGCGGTATCTGTCACAGGGTTGATGGTAACAACCACGTAGCACTAAGCTCATACGTTTACGGTAATTTGCTGTATCCTCATCAGCGGCAACTGTTCCGCCGCCTGCATACATAGCCGGAATGCCCATGTTTGCAAATGCAAAATGATCAGAGCGGTAATAACCACCTGATGATGGTTTAGGGTCGCCCGCTATTGTTCTACCTTGCTCTTTTGCTGCTTTGGCTAGTAGGTCGTCCATTTGCGACTTTCCTAAACCTACTACGTTCATGTCTTTTACTTTACCTAATAAGTTTAGGCTATCCATGTTTATATTGGCGACTGTTTTATCGGCAGCAATAACTGGGTTAGCAGCGTAGTATTTAGACCCAAGTAAGCCTTGCTCTTCAGCCGTAACAGCTAAAAATGTCATTGAGCGAGTAGGGTGCTTTGGCAGCTTAGTAAATGCCTCTGCAACCTCAATTAGCCCCGCAGTGCCTGTGGCGTTATCGTGTGCCCCATTATAAATTTGGTCGCCCTTACGGGTTGTATCTGTACCTAGGTGATCCCAATGCGCTGAATAAATAACATGTTCATCCGCTTTTTCGCTACCCGGCAACGTGGCAATAAAGTTATACGACACCGATTTTTTAATTGTATTTTTAACATTAACCGATGCAGTTAAATCGCCCATGTCAACGTTATACGCACCTTTAGCTGCATTGGCTTTTGCAGTCTCAAAATCAAGACCCGCTTTAGCAAATAACTCTTTAGCTACATCAGTGGTTACCCAGCCTTCAACCGCAACGCGGTCCATATTGTTGTTCTCTTTTTGAAAACCAAACTGCTCACCGCTCCATGAGTTTTCAACCACTGACCAAGGGTATGATGCAGGGGCTGTTTCGTGAATGATAATAGCACCGGCTGCACCTTGACGACTCGCTTCTTCATATTTATAAGTCCAGCGGCCATAGTAGGTCATTGCATCGCCGGTAAATAACGCAGGATCTTTTGTAGCAAAACCCGGATCGTTAACAAGCATTACAACAGTTTTGCCTTTTACGTCTAGGCCTTCGTAATCGTTCCAGTTATATTCTGGGGCATTTACACCGTAACCTACGAAGACAAGCTCTGAATTTTCAATCCCTTCTTGTGCGCTAATGCGGCTACTGCCCATAACCATATCTTTTTTGTATTGATAATCTTTACCACCAATACTTAATACCATATTTGAATCAGCTTCTAATGAAACAAGCGGCACTTCTTGTAAAAAGCTATCACCATTACCGGGTTGAAACCCTAATGCTTTAAATTGTGTAGTTAAGTAATCTAGGGTTAGTTTTTCACCTTCAGATGAAGGCGCTCTACCGCCAAATTCATCAGAGGCAAGCACTTTAATGTGCGCTGCAAGTTCATCTGCTTTAATACTGTTGTAACCATTTGTTACATCGGTAGGTGTAATACTTGTTGTTGCACAGCCAGCTAACACAGCGCCAGCAATCAGTGTGAGAGAGAAATATCGTTTCATAGTAGCTCTATTCTTGTTCTAAGATGTGATTAGTATATTAACTTCTATTAATTAGAACCAGTTTTTGCGGTAAACTGCCCGCAAATTAACAGCATAAATTGTTAAAGGTATAAATGAAGCGCTTTACTCCGCCCGAGCAATGGCAAGTTAGTAGTTTGAAAAGCGGTGCGTTTGAGCACTTACGAACACTGTTTAATATTGATAAACAAACTGATTGGCCAAGCCCCGATTGGTTCACTGTGTATTTGAATGCCATTAATGCTAATAACCTGCCAATAACGTTTGAAGACGATGCAAACGTTGATTTTGGTGAGCGCTATTATGAGCAAGTCATTTTTGAAACTGGCGTAGTGCCTACACGTAGTAAAAATTGGCACGACTTATTTGGTGGCTTTATTTGGTGTTTGTTTCCAAAAACCAAGGCGCTTATTAATCAGCGCCACGTACAAGAAATAGCGCAACATGGCTTAAAGCAACGTACTAAACATCGTAATGCACTCACATTATTTGACGAGTGCGGCGTGGTGCTTGCTATTAGTGATACTAAGTGGCAAACGCTTTTAACAGACCACCAATGGAAAACTGCATTTATAACTCACCGAGAAGAGTGGGGCAAAACAATACAACCTTTTATGTTTGGCCACGCTAATTATGAAATGCTCACAAAACCCTATATTGGTTTAACGGGTAAAGCGTTATTTGTAAGTGTACCGGATGAAATATTTTGTAAAGATTTAGTTACTCAATATCAGTACCTAGACCAAGTACTTTATGAGAAGATAAAAATAGAGCATTGCTTAGCCGATAACAAACAGCTTTCTCCATTGCCATTATTAGGTGTACCAGGATGGCATGACGCAAATGAGAATGAATCGTTCTATGATAATACCGATTACTTTAGAGCTAAACGAAGGATACGAAAATGATAGAAGTCGCAGGGCTTAAAAAAAAGTTTAAGTTAACCAAGGATCATAAAAAAAATAAAGTTGATGATATAGACCCGCGTGAAGATAAAGATTTTTTTCATTCTGTAAGAGATGTAAGCTTTCAATGTGCAAAAGGCGAAGTGTTAGGGTTACTTGGCCCTAATGGCGCGGGTAAAACTACCACATTGCGTATGCTCTCAACTGCACTTAAGCCCGATGAAGGCACAATAACTATTGCCGGCAACGACATAATTAAAAAGCCGTTAGTAGGGCGCAAGTCTATTGGTTTTTTATCCGGTTCAACTGGTTTGTATGGTCGCCTGACCGTTAAAGAAAATATTGAATACTTTGCAAAGCTTCATGGAATGAACAAAGAGCAAATAGCGGCTCGTTGTGAAGAACTTTTTACTTTGCTCGACATGCATAAATTTATTGATAAACGTGCAGAAAACCTATCTACCGGCATGAAGCAAAAAGCTAATATTGCCCGCGCTGTGGTACATCACCCAGAAGTGGTGGTACTCGATGAGCCAACAACAGGCCTTGATATCATGACCACACAAACGGTTATAAACTTTATTAAAGGCTTAAAGGCGCAAGGCACGCCTGTTATTTTTTCAACGCACCATTTAGATGAAGTCGCCCTTTTATGTGACCGTGTTGCGGTAATTAATGAAGGCGTAAGCTGCTTTGATGGCACACTTGCTCAATTCAAACAGGCAGGTAATAGTGAAGAGCTAAACCAAGCGTTTATGAACATATTAACGGAGAAACACGATGTTTGAAGTTTTTAAAAAGGAATTAACAGAACTCCTACGCGATAAAAAAACCTTGTTGTTTGTAGTCGCTCTACCCGTTGCGGTGTTTCCCTTATTATTTGCCGTTATGGCGTTTATTAGCTCTCAAGCGGCACTCGATGCTGAACAAAAGGTACATACCTACGCCATTATTAATGGCGACTACGCACCAGAGTTTACCGAAAAAGTGTTTTATCATAAAAGCTTTGAACTTTATAAAGGTGCTAAAACCTTTAATAGCATTGAAGAGCTAAAAGAAGGGGTAATCGCAGGTGATATAGACATGGGTATATATTTACCCACTAACGCTAAACAAGCCTTAAATGATGCCCAGCAAAGTAAGTGGGAAGTGGTATTTAATGATGCTAAATCTATCAACTTTTTATTTCAGCGTGTAAAAGAGCTCGCCAAAGAATATAGCGATGCATTACAAACAGAAAAATTAATCAGTTTTGGTATTGAAAAAGAAGCCCATTTAGCACTTTTAACCCCTATTGAAGTAGTAAAGGTTGATACCGCCGATAAACGTGAAAACTTAGGTGAAAAACTAGGTGGCTTTTTGCCCTACCTACTTATTCCTATAGTTCTTATGGGCGCTACGTACCCAGCAATAGATTTAGGTGCAGGTGAAAAAGAGCGCGGTACATTAGAAACCTTATTGCTTACACCTATTACGCGTACCGAGCTGGTACTAGGCAAATTTATAACCTTACTGACAACCTCAATTGCATCAACAACTATAACTGTACTCAGCATGGGCGGGTGGATAGCCGTAGCCCTTGCATTTGCAGACCTAGAAGTAATTAAAACAGCATTTAGCTCATTAGCGATAAGCGATTTATTAATGATTTTTGTATTGTTACTACCTATTGCCGCGATATTCTCAGCATTGGCGTTAGCAATATCTATTTATGCTCGTACATTTAAAGAAGCCCAAAACTACATGGCACCATTGAGTATGGGGGTGTTTTTTCCCATCATAGTATCCATTATGCCTAATGTAGAGCTAACAGCTAAAACTGCTTTTATTCCTGTTACTAATGTAGCGCTCGCAATTAAAGAAATTGTTAAAGGCACGGTAGATTACACCCTTGTAGGCTTAATATTTTTAGCAACAGCTATTATAGCTGGGGCGTTACTTGCCTTTTGTGTTAAGTGGTTTAACCGCGAAGACGTATTATTTAGATAGTTTAAGGTTTTATAAACGGGCAGGGTATTGCCTTGCTCGTTTACTTTTACTACCCATTAACTGTTATCGCTTATAATTTTTTTATTTGCCGTCTATATTAATTTGTATGTTTTTTAGAATGGTATTCATCTTAAATTAACACTGCTTTTTAATAGTAATACTAAGTGATTGTTTTAGAGTATTTGTTCAAACTTTAATTACACTTTTTTAAGTAACTAATTATTTTTACTTCTATTTTTTATCAAATAATCCTCTATAATCTAACCTAGAAAATAGTGAGGAGTGAGGGTTCAATGCTAAAAAGGAATGTATTTATAACAGCAGCAAAAGGTAATAAATTATTACTGGTTGCCATTATTGTTTTTTTAGTTATTGCATTGCCTTCGGTATATGTGTTTGAAAAAAAAGTACGCGCAGAGATATATAACGATGCTCGTAGTGAACTCAATCGTGAGCTTGAAACAAAAGCCGCGTCTTTAAAAAATCATTTAAACGACAGTATTACCGCTATTCGCTTTTTAAACGCCACTCCACCTATTCAAGGTATATCTAGAGCGACCGACAATCAATTAATCGACCCACTATTACAAACCCCAATTGCTGTATGGCAAGACCGTCTTGCTGATATTTTTAGCGGGTTTATGCAAACCGACGATTCTATTTTGCAAGCACGTTACATTATGCTTGCTGAAAATGGCCAAGAGATAGTACGTGTAGACCGCTTTTTAGGTGACATAATTAGGCTAGAGGGCGCACAACTGCAAAAAAAAGGCGGGCGAGACTACGTACTTAAAGCCAGCATGCTTGATGAAAAAAGCGTGTATATATCGCCTATTAACTACAACCGCGAAAGCGGCGAAATACAAAAACCCTTTGTGAGTACATACCGCGTAGCTAAGCCTGTTTTCGATCATTTAAAGCAAGTGTTTGCAATTTTAGTGACAAACTACTCAGCAGATAAGTTATTTGAAAGTTTAACGTTTGAACTTCCACCTGGGATTAATATTTATTTGCTTAATAATGAAAGCGAATTTTTATACCACCCAAACCCAGATTTACGGTTTGGCTTTGAATTTAACCAAGCCAAAACTTGGAGCGATGAATTTAGCCCCACACAAAACATGAACTCTCACGAAACCTTGTTAATAGGTGATGCGCCAAAACAGTACTTTTTAAATAAACGGGTAAGTTTTGAAGGCGATATTGCCATGCTGCCGTTAGAGATGGCCGTTTCTATTGATTCTGAAACCTTGTTGGAACGCATTGCAAAAAGGCGCGAAAGTTTTATTGCCATCACCGCCACATTTTTTACCATATTTATAATTATTACGCTGTTATATCAGCGTTATATTAATCGCAAGCTGCTTATACACTCTTTAACAGAGCAAAATAATAAAGTTATTGAAAATTCACTCGACGCTATTTTTACTATAGACAGTGATGAAACCATTATTCACTGTAATCAAACGGCTAAAAAAGTTTTTGCAAGTAGGCTAGGTAATGACAACACCCGCTTTAGTAACTTATTTACCCTTGCAGATGAAGATAAAAACTGCATTAGTGAAACCATAGAGCATGGCTCTAAAATGCCATTTGAAGCGGTTTATACTGGTGATGATGGCAATAAAGAATATTATTCAATCACGCTGACCAGCGTATTTGATGTATTTAGCAATCGTTATCAGGTTGCTGCTATTTTGCGTAATATCAGCTCGTTAAAGCAAACTCAATCACAGTTACAGGGTTTAAATAGCACGTTAGAGTTAAAGGTATCTCAGCGTACTGTTGAACTTGAGCGAGCGATTGACCAAGCCCTTGCCGCAAGCCAAGCAAAAAGTGACTTTGTAGCCAATATTTCCCACGAAATACGCACACCAATGAACGGTGTTTTAGGCATGCTTGAAATGCTAAAAGAAGACAGCCTCAATGAGCAACAGCAACACTATTTAAAATTAGCCAATAGCAGTGCACATTCGTTAATGAGTTTAATTAACGATATTTTAGATTTTTCTAAAATTGAAGCGGGTAAACTAGATATTGATAATCACTCGTTTGATGTTATCTCTGTCTGTAGCGATATGATTAATTCAATTGCGCTGCAGGGGCAACGTAAAGGGTTAGAGGTCTTTTTAAATACCCAAAACGTGGTTGATAGAATGGTTATTGGTGATAGCCATCGCCTTAAGCAAATTTTAATTAATTTAATAAATAATGCGTTTAAGTTTACGCATAAAGGCGAAGTAAGTTTAGCCTTAAACTCTAAATACATTACCGACAGTAAAATTTTAATGAGCTTTATAATTAAAGACACCGGTATTGGTATTGCCCCTGAAAACATCGATAAACTGTTCGATGTGTTTACCCAAGAAGATTCAAGCACTACGCGCCATTTTGGTGGCACCGGTTTAGGGTTGTCTATATGTAAAAAATTGGCGCAATTAATGGGCGGTAATATCACCGTTAGCAGTGAAAAGGGCGTAGGCAGCACCTTTATTGCCACGGTAGAGTTACATGTGGCGCAACAGCAAAAACTTAATACCGGCATTGAGCTTTCTAAAGAAATCAGTGTAGCGGCGCTTATTGCGCGCGATAACGTATTTAAAAATGTATGCGAATTATTAACTCAAACCTGTAAAATTCAGCCAAGCCATATTACAAGGCTCGACTACTTTAGTGAACACAGCGAATTTGATGCCGATTTACTGATTATTGATGACGAACACCCGCAAGTTAATGCGCTAATAAGCTACTGCGAAAAGGCAGATAAAAAATATGTGCTTATATTGCGAGACATGGTGGTTAATAAGCAATCTAAAAAGGTGTTTCCTGAGCATAGCCACATTTTGCACAAACCACTCACGCAAGATCAATTTACCTATAAGCTAGGCAGTATTTTTGGCGCTAATAATGAGTTTGTTTTAACCGCGCCTAAACAAGCAAACGACATAGAGCCAGAGCCTGAGTTGTCTAAGTATCATGTATTATTGGTTGACGACAACATGATTAACATTGAGGTAGCGAAAGCTATTTTAAAACGCACAGGGATAAAAATTACCTGTGCAAGTGATGGTATAGAAGCACTCTCTGCCCTTAAATTTAATCAAGAGCAACCGTTTGACTTAATTTTAATGGATTGCCAAATGCCTAACCTAGATGGCTACGATACCACCAGCGAGATAAGAAATGCTAAAGCTGGGGTTGAGTATATTAGCATTCCAATTATTGCCATGACCGCAAGTGCAATGGAAGGCGATAGAGAGCGTTGCATTACCGCCGGCATGAATGATTATATTACCAAGCCAATAAAGCCTAAAACGCTTAAAAATAGGCTGCTAACCTGGTTAAACTAAATGAGCTAAGTCAGCAGTTAAGCTGCTGACTTACTCGGTTTGGTATCAGTTTGAATAGGTTTAACTAAGCTGGTTACATCGGCTGTATCAAGTACTTTTTGCGTATCAGACCAATGCAACAGCTCTATTTTACCGTTTGGTTGCTCAACTAATGCGGTACAGCTTTCAATCCAATCACCATCATTACAATACACTATGCCATCTACTACTTTAATTTTAGGGTGATGGATGTGTCCGCAAATAATGCCATCGACCTTTTGTTTTTTTGCCTCATGTATAGCGGCATCTTCAAAAGCCGCAATAGCTTCACGGGCTTTATGTACGCGTGCTTTTATCCATGCAGCAAGTGAATAGTAGTTACCGCCAAACACTTTACGAACTCGGTTAGTCCATCGATTTAAAAACAGCAGTAAGTCGTAACCTGCATCGCCTGCAATACTTATGAGCTTGTTGTAGCGGGTTGCCGAGTCAAAGTCATCACCGTGGATCAGTAAAAAGCGTTTATTGGCTTTTGTGGTATGAATAAACTGCTGGTGGACCTCTACACCAAATAAAGTTTGATTTATGTAGTGGCGAAAGGTTTCGTCGTGGTTACCAGGTATGTATATTACACGGGTGCCATCAAGGGCTTTTTGTTGTATACAACTAAGTACTTGGTAATGAGATGGGTGCCAATAAAAACTGCGCTTCATCGACCACAGATCAACAATATCACCCACTAAATAAAGCGTATCGCATTCAATTGAATTTAAAAAATCTAATAAATAGTCGGCTCTACAGTCTTTATACCCTAAATGTACATCCGATATCCAAACGGCTGGATAATGTTGTTTTTTACGCTGTTGATTGTTTGTCATGCCCGTCATCCATAGTGTAATAATTAAACACTGTAGATAAATCTAATGACACTTATGAGACACTTTAGCGAAGCCTGCATGACAATTTATATCAAGCCAGCTAATTAAAGTTTATTGGCTGGGAAGGAGATTAGGTGAGCAGTTTTATACATTACCATTAAACGCGCATAAAAAAGGCCGCATGTTTAAATGCGGCCTTATAAGTTTGTTTTAAGCGTAGGTGTTATTAACCTTTAACAGCCGCTTTAATAGTCTCAATTGCGGTGTCTAAATCAACCATTAACTTTTCACCGGTGCGGCGATTTTTAAGCTCAACCTTATTTTCATCAAGATTACGCTCACCAATCACTAAAGTATAAGGTACACCCATTAATTCCATGTCGTTAAACATAACGCCAGGGCGCTCTTTACGGTCATCAAATAAAACATCTAGGCCTGCATCTTTTAAACCTTGGTATAGATTATTAGCAATATCAGGAATACGATGCGACTTATGCATGTTCATTGGCACAATAGCTAAATCAAATGGGGCAATAGATTGTGGCCAAATAATACCGTAATCATCATTATTTTGCTCAATAGCCGCTGCCACAATGCGCGAAACACCAATACCGTAACAACCCATAGTCATTACTTGGTTTTTACCCGACTCGCTCAGTACGCCTGCTTTCATGGCTTCTGAGTACTTAGTACCAAGTTGGAAAATATGACCAACTTCAATACCGCGTTTAATTTGTAAAGTACCTTGTCCACACGGGCTCGGATCGCCTTCAACAATGTTACGAATATCAGCAACTTGATATTCTTTAACATCGCGATCCCAGTTAATTCCGCTAAAGTGCTCGTCATCTTTATTAGCACCGGCAACAAAATCTGCCATTACATTAGCGGTTCTGTCTACCATAATTGGCATTGATAAACCCACTGGGCCAAGTGAACCTGGCTTTGCACCAATAGCCGCAACAATGTCAGCCTCAGTGGCCATTTCAAGTGGAGAGTCTACAAGTGGGTGCTTTTCAGCCTTTAATTCGTTTAACTCGTGATCGCCACGTAGTACAAGCGCAACTAAACCACGTTGTTCATTTTCATCAGGCGTACCGTACACAATTAATGTTTTAACGCCGCGGTGTGGTTTAACGCCGTAGTGCTTTTTAAGCTCGCTAATTGTTTTAGCATCTGGTGTAGGAAACGCTTTAAGCTCTTTAGATGGCTCAGGACGACTTTGAGTTGGAGCTAACGCTTCTGCTTTTTCGATGTTAGCTGCATAATCGCTTGCATCACTAAAGGCAATTGCGTCTTCACCTGATTCAGCAAGTACATGAAATTCATGCGATAAGCTACCACCAATAGAGCCTGTATCAGCAAGCACAGGGCGGTATTCTAGGTTTAAGCGTTCAAAAATATTACAGTACGCTTTGTGCATTACTTTATATGTGGCATCTAAACACGCTTCACTTAAATGAAATGAATACGCATCTTTCATCGTAAATTCACGTGCACGCATTACACCAAAGCGTGGGCGTCTTTCATCGCGCACTTTAGTTTGTACTTGGTACAAAGTAACAGGCAGTTGTTTATAGCTGCTAATCTCTTTACGAACAAAATCTGTAATTACTTCTTCATGCGTAGGACCTAGCGCAAACTCACGGTTATGGCGGTCATTAAAGCGAACAAGTTCAGGACCAAATTGCTCCCAACGGCCAGACTCTTGCCATAAATCAGCAGGTTGAATAACCGGCATCAACATTTCTATTGCGCCTGCTTTATCCATTTCTTCACGAACAATATTTTCTACTTTACGAAGCACGCGTAAACCAGAGGGTAACCATGTATATAAACCCGAAGCGACGCGACGGATCATACCGGCTCTAAGCATTAATTGATGCGAAACAATTTCAGCATCTGATGGCGTTTCTTTAAGTGTTGCGAGTATATATTGACTGGTACGCATGATTTTTCCGAAATTAAGTAATATGTTCTTTTTAATAGGGCGCTAAGTTTACCAGCGCTTGCTTTTACACTAAAGCGCTAACTGCACTTTTTAGTTATTTTCTATACTTGTTACTAAGTTATGCTCGCCGTTAACCTGCCAGCGTATATTATAATTATACAGAGTCATACCATAACTTTGCTCGCCTTGTTTTTGTTTTTTATAGGCAGGGCGTGGGTCTTGTTTTAATACATTAGTAATAAAATCTTCAAGCTCAGGATAGTGTGTTTGCTTGGCAATAAAATCAATAGCCTCGGGTGAAAACGCGACGCTCATTTGTGTTTCTGGTCGGGTATCGGCAAAACCGGCACTGGCGTCATGCATTGCATCTGAATACGGTAAGTAAGGCTTTATATCCACAATAGGCGTGCCATCGAGTAAATCTATACCAGCAAGCAGTAAACTAAGTTGGCCGTTTTTATACTCAACACCTTCAAGTTTTACAGCGCTCATCCCAATGGCATTGGGTCTAAATGTGGCGCGCGTTGCAAAAACGCCTTTGCGCTCATTACCGCCTAAACGTGGTGGGCGCACCATAGCTGAATAGCCTTTATCGGCGGTTTCATGAAACCTAAACAACAGCCAAATATGGCTAAACTCTTCAATACCACGGACAAATTCTTCACGATTAAACTCAGCAGTAAAAATAAGTTTGGCTTTAGCTTGAGGCACTAAACGTGGCTGCCTAGGTATTGCAAACTTTTGTTTATAAGGGGATTGAATGTGGCCAACAGCCGAAATGCTATAATCGCTCATAATGCTCAGTTAACTAAAAAATAGGGCGCTATTCTACCTCTATTTAGTATTTATAGCAGTACAGTTAATGCGATATATTTTAGACTAGCTGGTTTAATTGGGTATTGGACTAAGCGGTTTAAAATATAGCGATTAGTGTTTATTCCAATTTGCTAAATTAAGTGGAGCTATTTTGAGGCTGGAGCGACACGTTTAGCGCCGCAAAATAATTAACTATTATTGCGGATGGGTATTATGTATAAGCAACAAAAAGGTGAGCACATGGCTCACCCTTAAGTGTTTTAAATGCTAATTAAAACATATATTGTATTGATACTGATGCAACATCCATTTCAGGGTCAATTTCATCATCTAGTTCGTAGCGTTCGTACTCTAAGCGCATTTGAACATTGTTAGAAAATGCGTATTGAATACCTGCGCCGTAAAACACATCGCCGCCGTCTTGTGATGCTGAAATGCTACCAACAGGAAGCTCTTGCTCTACATCTGCATCCCATTCAAACCAACCACCTTTAGCATATACTGAAAAGCTTTCAGAAAGCGGAGCCGCTAAAATAGCTGCTAATGACACACCATCAACTTCTGCTTTGCTGTCGATGTCGCTCACTTCATCAAAGTTTTGATAAGCTAACTCAACGCTAAAGTGCTCGTTAAATTGTGTACCAATGTAACCTTTTAGCATTTGTGCATCGTCATCAAATTCAGTGTCGTTTTCGCTGTCTTCAAATTCAAATGAGTATTGGCCATAACCAACACCTGTATAAATGCGAGGAGAATCAAAATCCGTAATGTCAGCGTGTGCTGCAGAGTTAAAACCCAGTGTTGCTAAAGCAATTGCAGAAAGAGAAAGTGTTTTAATCATTGTATAGCTCCTTTAAAAAAATAATAAATGTTTGATTTAACTTATCAAACGACAATTAGTTATTTGCAGTGAGCATGCCAACAATAGCCTGTGGTTACAAAATAGCCGTAAAAACGACTTATACGGCATTTTTACGGCTATTTTGTATTTTTTATAAGCAGGGCGAACTTTTTTAGTTTTTTGTTTTCTAAGTAAAAATTGTACCTTTTACACGGTCTATGTGAATTTTACATTGTACTTTTATACTTTATGAAGCAAATTTTCTGTCTCAATTGCAATTTGTTTCATTTTAATAGCGTAGTTTTCCAATTTAATATCTTCTTCTGTTTGTGCTTTAAAAGCAGGAACCTCTACCGGGTAACCTGTTTCGTCCATTGCTACAAAGCTAATAACACAGTGGTTTGTTTCTACCATGTTTTGAGTTTTAGGATCGCCACACCGTACCTGAATAAATATCTGCATACTTGTTGACCCTGTATGCGCAATTTTTGCTTCAACTTCGACAATTTGGCCAACCAAAATAGGGCGTCTAAATTTAACCCCAGCAACAGAAACAGTAACACAATAATGGCCGCTCCAACCTGCAGCGCAGGCATAACCCGCTTGGTCAATCCATTTCATGACCACACCACCATGAACCTTCCCACCAAAATTTACATCGGTAGGCTCTGCTAAAAAACGAAATACAACATTTGACGACGGCATATTAAATACTCACTTTATGAAACTTATCTATGAGCATACCGTAAAAAAGGGGCCGAAGCCCCTGCAATTTAGGATAGGTTTATAATTTATATGTAAAAGATAGGTTTTTAATGCACCTTTGTGCATAAAATAGTTACATATTAGGGTAGTTTGGCCCGCCAGCACCTTCGGGTGTTACCCACGTAATGTTTTGGCTTGGGTCTTTTATGTCGCAAGTTTTACAATGCACACAGTTTTGAGCATTAATCACAAACTGATCTTCACCTTCAATTTGTTGCACTTCGTATACCCCTGCAGGGCAATAGCGCTGTGCGGGTTCGTCAAACTTTACTAAATTAACCGCAATAGGAATGGCGGGATCTTTAAGCTTTAAATGGCAAGGCTGCGACTCTTCATGGTTAGTATTAGATAAAAACACGCTAGAGAGTTTATCAAAGCTAAGTAGGCCATCAGGCTTAGGGTAGTCAATGTGAGGGCTGTTAGCTGCATCTTTTAGCGTATCGTAATCGGGCGTGTTGTCTTTAAAGGTAAAAGGCAGTGCACCATTGAAGATGTTTTGATCAAGGGTATTATACGCACCCCCAGCAAACTTACCTAATGCATGCATAGCGGGGCCAAAATTACGCGATTGGTAAAGCTCTTTATAAGCCCAAGAATTTTCAAACGCGTTGTTATAATCAGCTAAATCAGTATTAGCTTGGCCATTTTGAAGCGCTTTAAAAATAACGTCTGCCGCCACCATGCCTGATTTCATTGCGGTATGGTTACCTTTAATTTTGGCAAAATTGAGTGTACCGGCATCGCAACCTATTAATAAGCCACCAGCAAAATGCATTTTAGGCAGTGAGTGAAGGCCGCCTTTTGCAATTGCACGGGCGCCATAGGCAATGCGTTCACCCCCTTCAAGGGTTTGCTTAAAAACAGGGTGGTGTTTCATTCGCTGAAACTCATCAAACGGGCTTAAATGCGGGTTAGAATAATTTAAATCAACAATTAACCCTACAACCACTTGATTGTTATCGCAGTGATACATAAAAGAGCCGCCATTGGTATCGCCATTTAGCGGCCAGCCTGTACCATGCACTACTTTACCTTGCTGGTGTTTACTGGCATCTATTTGCCAAATCTCTTTAAAGCCCAAGCCATAGTGCTGTGGTGACACATCTTTATCAAGCGCAAACTCGTTGATAAGTTGCTTACCTAAATGGCCGCGACACCCCTCAGCAAATACAGTGTATTTAGCGCGAAGTTCCATACCTGGCATATAACCATCTTTTTCATTGCCGTCTTTATCAACGCCCATATCGCCTGTAATAATGCCTTTAACGGTGTCTTGCTCAATAATTAAAGAGTGAGCGCTAAAGCCTGGGAATATTTCAACGCCTAAATTTTCAGCTTGCTCGGCAAGCCATCGGCACACATTGCCCATAGAAACAATGTAATTACCTTCATTATGAAATGTTTTAGGGGTAGCAAAGCGAGGGAGAGCAGTGGCTTTTTCGCTGTTATTAAACCAATAAATTTCATCCTGTGTCACTTGTGTAGTGACAGGAGCGCCAAGCTCTTGCCAGTTAGGCAAAAGCTCATCTAAGGCTTTGGTTTCAAATACCGCACCTGAAAGAATATGCGCGCCTACCTCGGAGCCTTTTTCTACTACACAGATAGTTTGTTCTTGTTGTTTTTCTTGCGCTAGCTGTGCGAGTTTAATTGCACTGGCAAGGCCCGCTGGGCCGGCACCTACAATAACTACATCAAATTCCATGGTTTCACGTTCGACCATAATAACCTCTTAATCAATGACGGGCTTAGCTAAATTAGATAAGCAATGCAGCCTTTTTAATACTTGCACATTAAATGTTACAGGCTGTGAATACTTTAAGGTTATTTTAGGTTGACGTTTACGTCAACAGGAAGTAGTCTGAATTCATAAAATAAATAGGTTGACGTACACGTTAGCTTGTAGGTTTAAATATAGATGGAGTTCCTATGAAAGTTCTCGTTCCAATAAAAAGAGTGATCGATTACAACGTTAAAGCACGCGTAAAGGCTGATAACAGCGACGTTGACTTAGCAAATGTAAAAATGGCAATGAACCCATTTTGTGAAATTGCGATAGAAGAGGCCATTCGATTAAAAGAAGCGGGCACAGCAACAGAGGTTATAGCGGTAACAATTGGTGCAAAAGCAGCGCAAGAGCAGCTACGCACCGCACTTGCATTAGGTGCAGATAAAGCCATTCACATCGAAACCGATGAAAAACTAGAATCGCTGCACATTGCTAAATTATTAGCAAAATTAGTTGAGCAAGAAGCCCCAGAACTAGTTATTTTAGGCAAGCAATCTATTGACTCAGACAACAACCAAACAGGCCAAATGCTTGCGGCTTTAACTAAGCGCGGCCAAGGTACGTTTGCCTCTAAGGTGGATATAAACGGTAACACAGTGAATGTAACTCGTGAGGTAGATGGTGGCTTACAAACTGTTGCACTTAAACTGCCCGCTATTGTAACTACCGATTTACGCTTAAACGAGCCTCGCTATGCATCGCTGCCAAATATAATGAAAGCAAAGCGTAAACCACTCGATGTTATAGCAGCAGATTCGTTAGGTGTTGATTTAACACCCCGCGTACAGTTAATAAAAGTAGAAGAGCCGGCTAAGCGCAGTGGCGGTATTATTGTTGAAGATGTAGCCCAACTGGTAGAGAAACTTAAAACAGAGGCAAAGGTGATTTAAATGAAAACACTTGTAATTGCAGAGCACGATAACGGTGCACTAAAACCAGAAACCTCAAAAACAATCAATGCGGCAAGTAAATTAGGCTTTGATATAGATGTACTTATTGCGGGCTTAAATATAGGTGCAATGAGCGAACAGGTTGCCGGTATTGAAGGTGTAACAACTGTACTCACTGCCGATAATGCACTTTATCAGCATCAGTTAGCTGAAAATATGGCCGAGCTTGTTTTAGCTATTGCCGATAATTATACGCATATTGTTGCCAGTGCAACCACCACAGGTAAAAACTTTATGCCTCGAGTTGCAGCGCTTTTAGATGTCGCGCAAGTGTCAGAAATAATAGAAGTAATAGATAGCGATACATTTAAACGCCCCATTTACGCCGGTAATGCAATTGCCACGGTTAAATCGCTTGATAGTAAAAAAGTGATCACCGTACGAGCGAGTAGTTTTGACTTACAAAGCCAACAATCACCTGCAAGCATAAATGCATTAGATACGCTAAGTGATACTCAATTAAGTGACTTTGTAAGTGTTGAACAAACTGAGTCAGAGCGTCCTGAGCTAACTGCAGCAGAGGTAGTTATATCAGGTGGTCGTGGCATGCAAAATGGTGAAAACTTTACTTTATTAAACGGTATTGCTGACAAGTTAGGCGCTGCGATTGGTGCTTCGCGTGCTGCCGTTGATGCAGGCTTTGTACCTAACGATATGCAAGTAGGGCAAACGGGTAAAATCGTGGCGCCTAATCTGTATATTGCCGTGGGCATAAGTGGTGCTATTCAACATTTAGCAGGTATGAAAGACTCAAAAGTTATTGTAGCGATTAATAAAGACCCAGACGCACCTATATTTCAGGTGGCAGATTACGGCCTGGTTGCTGATTTATTTGAGGTATTACCGCAACTTGAAAACGCGCTATAAACATATTCTGGTTGTAAAGCCGCGGTGAACTTAGGTTCCTGCGGCTTTTTTTATTCCACCTCAAGCATAGAATAATGATGCGCTGACAAAGTATCTAAAACACGCTTATCTTTTAATAAATTGAGCAACACCTCTATTTGTTCTACAGAGCGGCTCGATTGGCTATTTACCAATAAAATTAGGGGGCGAACAAACGTATATTCACCATTTTTAATAGTTTCATCTGAAACGTTAACGCCATTGATACCGAGTAAATTTATTTTTATTTATTTTTTTAGAGCCAAGCAGCTGCGAGACTGCACCGTAAGAGTCAAAAGCAATGGCGTTAGGCATGCGTTGTACTATACCAAGGGCTTGGTTAAATTCGTCATACATTTGTACTTCCATTTTAGGAAATAAACCGTGGTTACCTGCCTGCTTTAGTTTAATTGTATTACCATTTGGAACCCGCATAAAAGATAGGTTTAAAAACTCTAATAAAATATCAAAGGTGCCATGGTTATAGGCCTTACTAAACAGGAGAATTTTATTATCTCTTTGTGTCTCTGGTTTGTAATTTGGGTTAACTTCTTGCCACGTTTTATATTTGCCCGCATAAATGTCGCTGAGCTGCTCTACGCTTAGCGAATCAATGTTATTTTTTTTGTTAGTAAAAAATACCAGCGCATCTTGCGCAATAACAATTTGACGTACATGAGGGTATTGCTCTTGCTCTGCATTGGTTAAATAGCGTGATGCTGTACCAATATCAATAATGTTTTGTGCTATGGCTTTAATGCCTTTAGTACTGCCCATAGAGCGGACTTGCATGGCCGTATTAGTTTGCTCTTCATAGTTGGGCTTTAATAAATGCAAAAGGTGCGAGACCGAAGAAGAGCCGCCAATAAGTAAAGGCTTGTGATCGGGGGCGATATCAGAAACTGATGTTGCAATGTTAGAGGATGAAAGCAGAACGGTGGCTGCTAAAATAAGGTTTTTTATCATGCTATTAGCCAAATAACGAATACGTTATAAAACTATAGTTCAAAATTTATAAATCTCTAATTTATAAACAGTATTTAACAAAGCCATAATTAAAAACAATAGGCATTAAAAAGCCAGCAAAAAAGCTGGCTTTTAAAATCAATTAATTTGATTAGTACGTTGCGCTGCCTTTAGTACGAGGGAAGGCAATTACATCACGTACGTTGCCCATACCTGTAACATAAGCAACTAGGCGTTCAAAACCTAAACCAAAGCCAGAGTGTGGCACGCTACCGTATTTACGTAAATCGCGGTACCAGCTGTAATCTTCTTTGTTTAAGCCCATTTCACCTAAACGCGCATCAAGCACATCAAGGCGCTCTTCACGTTGTGAACCTCCAATAATTTCACCAATGCCTGGTGCTACAACGTCCATAGCGGCAACGGTTTTACCGTCTTCGTTTTGGCGCATGTAAAACGCTTTAATATCGCGCGGGTAGTTTTTAATAACAACCGGTGCTTTAAAGTGCTCTTCAGCTAAGTAGCGCTCGTGCTCAGATTGTAAATCTACACCCCATTCAACGGCGTACTCAAACTTTTTACCACATGATTTAAGTATTTCTACGGCGTCAGTGTAATCAACTTGGGCGAAGTCTTTTTCTACAAACTCTTCTAAACGGCTAATCGCTGTTTTTTCGATACGTTGTGCAAAAAATTCCATATCGTCACGGCGCTCTTCAAGTACCGCTTTAAATACGTACTTAAGCATGTTTTCAGCAAGTTTTGCAATATCTTCTAAATCAGCAAATGCTACTTCAGGTTCAACCATCCAAAACTCAGCCAAGTGACGAGACGTGTTTGAGTTTTCTGCACGGAATGTTGGGCCAAAGGTGTAAATTTTTGACATAGCCGATGCGTATGTTTCACCATTTAACTGGCCAGATACCGTTAAAAAGGCTTCTTTACCAAAAAAGTCTTCGCTGTAATCAACGTCGCCTTTATCAGTGCGTGGCAAGTTTTGCATATCAAGTGTTGATACGCGGAACATTTCACCTGCGCCTTCACAGTCACTGGCTGTGATGATTGGGGTGCTGATCCAGTAAAAGCCTTGCTCGTGGTAAAAACGGTGAATTGCTTGTGCTAAACAGTTACGCACACGTGTTACTGCACCTATCATGTTTGTACGTGGGCGAAGGTGAGCGTGCTCACGTAAATACTCAATGCTGTGGCGCTTAGCGGCCATAGGGTATGAATCTGGGTTTTCTACCCAACCTAAAACTGTGACAGAATTAGCTTGAATTTCAAATGACTGACCTTTACCTGCAGATTGCACTAACACACCAGTAACCGACACAGAACAACCGGCTGTTAAGCTAGTAACTTCATCATAATTATTTAGTGAATTAGGAACTACCGCTTGAATAGGATCAAAACACGAACCGTCATGAACGGCTAAAAATGATATTCCTGCTTTTGAATCGCGGCGTGTACGGATCCAGCCTTTTACTGTTACTTGGCTGTCTACCGCAACATTGCCTTTTAATAGCTCTGAAATCGCTAAATGGCTCATCTTCACTCCAATGATATAAGTTGCCTAACTGTATAATATTAACTACTCAACGCAGCGGTTAAATTTAGTGCGTTGAACTTGAACCGTGTATCTTACCTAGTTAAATAAAATAAAAAAACTATTGTGAGCAACTCTTTAAAAGTTTTTATGCAAGTGGGTTACTTTTAAAGCGTTTTTTGCTTTAAATTACCACTATTGTTATTTGGTGCTCTGAAATTTAGTGATTTTGTGGCATTATTACTGCGTGTTGACTCTACGGATTGAAATTAGCCAACCTTAAGGCTATTCAATCACCGAGCAAAATTTGTAAGCTAGTGGGCGCGCTAACTGCTTCAGCGTTATTCTAATGGCTTACAATGATGAAATAATAAGTAACAATTAAGCCGGTAAATCAGCACATCATAATTTTAACTATTTAATATTTACCATTACCCAAAAATGGATGCTATGAAACAAGTTTTTATTTTAAGAGGGCTACCAGGAAGTGGTAAGTCTTACTATGCACAAACCCTAGCCGATGAGCTTGGTGGAGTAGATACAAGCCAGTATTTAATATGTTCAACCGATGACTACTTTGTCAATGAACAGGGCGAGTATCACTTTGATAAATTTAAACTACCGCAATATCATAATTTAAATTTAGCGCGCTTTATAAATGCTTTAGCGCAAAATATTCCGCTTGTAATTGTTGATAACACCAATATAAAAAAATGGGAGTTTATTGCGTACTCTCAAGCAGCACATGCACTTGGTTATCAAGTTAAAGAAGTTATTGTTGGTGAAGTAAAAGACAAGTCTATGCAGCATTTATACGCTAAGCGCAACACGCATAACGTGCCTTTAAAAACCATTAGTAAAATGGCGTACATGTTTGAGTGGTAGGTGAGTGTTACTTATGGGTTATTTAAGCTTTATTAAAGCGCTTAAATCACATTGAGTAATGGCATCTAGATGAGCAGTGATTTTTTCATTGCTCCAATCCCACCAAGCTATATCTAATAACGTACTTATTGTGTTGCTATCAAACCTGGGCTTAATTACTTTTGCCGGATTACCACCTACCACGCTATAAGGGGCTACATCGCAGGTAACCACCGATTTACTTGCAATGATAGAGCCACTGCCAATATTTACCCCTGGCATTATGGTTGCATCATAACCAATCCATACATCGTGACCGATAACCGTATTGCCTTTAAAGGGTAACTCGCCAGCCTGCGGGGCCGAATTTTCCCAGCCGTTGCCAAATATAAAAAATGGATAGGTAGAAAGCCCCGCGGTTTGATGATTAGCGCCGTTCATTATAAAGGTCACATTTTTAGCTATGGCGCAAAACTTCCCAATAAGGGTCTGTTTACCTTTCAGGATTAAAATTTGTTCAAACTAGTGGCAATTTAATCGCGGCGCGAGGTTTGTGACCTAGTGGGCTAAGTGAAAACGGAGCAAAGCTTCCGCATCCTGCTCACGCCCCTTACCTACATCCATGTAGGCAACAAAGAGTTAATTGCCCCTAGGCAGAACCCTTCGGGCAGTGCGTGTTTGGTCTTTATGCTGCGTTATCGCCTATTTATGTGAAATAACCACACTACATAGGCTCTGCCTTGTCTAAAAACCAAACACACTACTGCAAATTTAATCTAGAAAGATAAACAGACCCTCTCGATCCCCAATAAAATCGAAATGGTAAAGGACATTTTTTTCGAAGTTTTCAGGGCCGTCAGGATCGTCAGGATCGTCAGGATCGTCGTAATAGGTATAATCACCCACCACTATATTAGGCGAGGTAGTAAAGTTTTTTAAAAAGCAAACCAGAGGAAAGCCCTCAACAGGGGCAGGGTTATTTGGATTAGGGCCCTGTTTAGGCATAGCTACCTCATAGTTTAATTATTGTTTTTTATACACAGCCAGCGGGTGAGTAGTAACAATAGATACATGAACGCTGTCACCCGGATTAACCACAACCTCGTGGCTTACACGGCTAGTAACGAGCGTATTACAGCTTAATTTAACCGCACATAAACGGCTGCCACCTTCAAAACGTACCCAAACAACTTCACCGTTAGGTTGATTTAAGTTTTGAATAAGTTGTACATCGTCAGGGCGAAGCAACACATCTACATCGCCACTGTCGCAGTCTATACCTTGCCCTGGTGCTACGCCAATGCTAGTGGTTGCTTGGCCATTTTCAAACTGCCCAGCAATAAAGCTTGCCTCACCTAAAAAGCGTGCTACAAAGCGATTGTTTGGCATGCTAAAGCATTGTTCAGGGCTGTCGAGTTGCTGTATTTTACCGTTTTGTAATACACCTACACGGTCACCTACCGAAAGCGCTTCTTCTTGGTCGTGAGTAACCCACACGGCAGGCACTCCCGCTTCTTTTAGGGCGTTTCTTATATCCCAGCGCAGCATATCTTTTAATGCGGCATCAAGGTTAGAAAGGGGTTCATCAAGTAACACAAAATCTGGCTGGTGAGCAAGTGTACGAGCAAGTGCTACACGTTGTTTTTGACCACCAGAGAGGGTGGCTGGCTTTTTTGCTCTAAAATCATTTAGACCAAGTAGTTTAATCCAATGATCGGCAATGGCGGTGTCTTTTAATCTAAAACAAATGTTTTGCTCAACCGTTAAATGAGGAAACAATGCAAAATCTTGAAACACCATACCAACACTGCGTTTTTCAGGGGGCACATTACGTTTTGGCGTTGCGCGCCATTTGCCTACGTTTATTTCACCCTCGCTAATGGGGATAAGCCCTGCAAGTGCTTGCAATATTGTACTTTTACCGCAGCCCGTAGGGCCTACTAGCATGAGAATTTCATTTTCACCTAACGATATATTTAAATCGCTTACTACACGGTTACTGCCGTAATCTATAGACAACTGGCTTACAGATAGCATTTGTTTTTAAATCCTCAATGTTCGAGTTGGTTACGTTTTTCGCCAGACATCATAATAGCTAAGCCACAGGCAGAAATCACCACTAACAATAAACCGGGAATGGCAGCACGGCCAAAATAACCGGCTTCGTACACACGCCATAAATAGGTTGAAAGGGTTTCAAACCCGGTTGGGCCTAGCAATAGCGTTGCTTCAAGCTCGCGCATTGATTCTAAAAATACCAATGCAGCACCGGCAATAATACCACGCATTGTTAGCGGCAGGGTAATGCGTGTAAAGGCTTCACGCGGGCTTGCGCCTAATACGCGCGCCGACTTTATTAAGCTTTGATCTAAATGCTCTGTACTGGTGCGAATAGAGCCAACGGCAAGCGGTAAAAATCGTAGCATGTAAGCAATAATCAGAAGCGCTAATGTTTGATATAAAAACGGGAGTTGCAAGCCGCCATATACCAGCGCGGTGCCCATGACAATGCCAGGAATACCAAAACCAAAATAAGTAACGCGCTCCATTATTCTGCCGGCTTTTCCGGTTAATGCGGCATGAGCAACAGGAATAGCCACAATAACCGCCACTATGGCAGCAATGGCTGAGGCATACGCTGAGTTCCACGCTATGCTAAAGTCAAAATTGCTGTAACCATCGCGTGCTAGCCAAACAAAAAATATCGCCAGCGGTAAACCAATAGCTAACAATAAAATAGGGCCAAACGCAGCAATCATTGCGGTTATTTGCCATTTAGTGGGAAATAAAACCAGTGGGCGACCGTGTCGTTCAGAGGCGGTTTTTATTTGTGATTCTATTAAAAGTAAAAAGCCAACAATAACCATTAATTGCAGCGACAACATCGCCGCGCGCCCTAATGCAAACGCATTGTATTCTACGTAAATTACCCGGGTAAAGGTATCTAGGCGCATCATTGCGGGTGTACCAAAGTCTGAAAGCGTATACAGCGCCACTAATAATGAGCCCGCTGCTATACCGTTAACTACACGGGGTAAAATTACTTTAAACACACTTTGTGTCATCGACATACCCAAGGTACGCGCTGCATTTACCATGCTGGCATCTAAACTGAGCAGTGACGAGCGTGTGGTCATCATTACAAAAGGGAAGGTATACAAGGTCATTACAATGGCTGCACCGCTTAACCCATACATGGGTGGGGTTTCAAAGCCAAGTAGGTTATTTATTTCACCACCTGGGCCAAACGCAGCGTACAAAGTAAATGCGCCAATATAACTTGGAATAGCCAAGGGCGCGGCAAAAATCACCAGCCATATTTTTTTAAAAGGCAAATGCACATAAGCACTTATAAAAGCCAGTGGTACCCCAATCAGAATAGAGCCTAATACGGTTAAGCCCATTAGCGATAACGTATTGCCCAGTATTTTTAAATTATGACTGTCAAAAAGGGTACTGGAGTCGCTAGCAAGGGTAATTAAAATATAAACAGGGGTAATCGTAATGAGCGCTGCAAGCAGCGCCATTGGGTAAGAAGCAGGTATTCGCATTTATAAAACGCCGTTGTTGCGCATCAAGTTGATGGTGGGGCGTAAATCCGCAAGTTGAGTTAAATCAACCTTTGGTGGAGATATGTCACTCAGCGACGGTAAGCCTGCCGGTTGAGTAATGCCATTAACAAGCGGTATTTCATACGCTTCTCGGGCTAAATAACCTTGTACTTCTTCGCTTAATAAGTAACGCATAAAATTAGTAGCAAGCGGGTCATCGTTTAGCGTTAAAATACCCGAGGCATTGACTAAACAACCTGCATCTTGCTCGGTAAAGGCTAAGTCTAATTTAGCATCTGGTTTACCCGATTTAAGACGCAGCGTGTAGTAGTGATTAGCAAAACCAATATCTACTTCACCACGTTCTACTGCCATTACAACACCGAGTTCACCGGCGTATGTTTTAGCGCGCTTTTTAACTTTTTTAAGCCATTTAGCAGTTTTATCATCGCCTTCTAAAATACGCATAGCGGTAACAAACGATTGAAACGATGCATAAGCAGGCGCCCAACCAATTGATAAATCGCTATCTGCAATGTCCATTATGCTTGTTGGAATTTGATCTTTAGTTAAACGCGATGTGTTATACGGCAAGGTTCTGATCCGACCGGTAACCGGCGCCCATTGATCGTATCTAAATTGCGGTTGTAACTGTGCAGATAAATCACTCGGCAAGGGCTTTGCAAGGCCTGCATCGGTAACTAGGCCAATAGCGCCTGAGTCAACCGCCCAAAATAAATCGGCACGGCGTACACCCGCCTTTGCCTCTGCCACAATAGTATTGGCAAGTGCAGCAGTCGGGCCGCGGCGAATAGCTAAGTTAAAGTCAGGATTTTTTTTCTGAATCGCTTGTAATACATTTTCATACAAACCACCTTCACCACGGCCTAGGTATAAGGTTAAATCACCTTTAAGCTTTGGTAAATTATCAACAGAAACTGGATTTGCTATATCGGCAGCTAGTGCGCGAGAAAGGGGCAGTGGCAAAGCGCCAACAACCCCTAACGCAGCTAGGCCTTGTATAAAGGTCCTACGCTTCACTTAAAAAACATCCTTACGCGACTTCTCCGCTTTTTCTATTAGCGTTTTAGCGCGGTCTAATTTAGTGTGCATATCACTTACCACGTCACGTACTTCATCAACGCTTTTAGCGCTTTTAATTGTTTGCGGTAGTGTTACGTTAAAATCTTTTTCCAGCACTTCTACTAGTTTTGCATCTTGTTCGATAAGCGTACCTTCTACGCCTTCAAAAAGGTGTAAATACGTATCGTGAACAATTTCAGTGGCTTCTTCGTTTAAGCGCTCTGCAAATTTAGCAACAACACGGTCAAGCTTGTGCTTGATTTCGTCAATGGTGGCACTTTGGGTCATGCCTTCTGTAGCAGTGGCTTTAACTGTATCAAGTAAGCCTTTTTGCTGGAATTTTGCCGCAAGCTTAACAGCACCAAGACCTTGCCACAAGGCTATGTTCATGGCTTTTTGCTGATTGCGCACTTCTTGGGCAGGCTTGTTGTTATCAATGGCCATTTTTACACCATAAATGCCTTGCCAAATTGAGGCATATACAGGCACAAAGTTAGTTTCAATAGCGCTGTGAAACTTAACCGACTCCCAATATTCAATTAAATCGTCGCTGTTTACAGCCTTTGCACCGCTTTTGCTGTAGTCAGTTACCATGGTGTCTACTTTACCAACCATCCATTCAACTTCTTCTGAATAGTCTTTAATGTTTTCTTGTAAATGGTTTACGTGCTCACCAATTGGGCCGTTAGCTAGCGCCGGTTGCGTTACAAAAGCAGAAGCTAACAATAAGCTTGCACCTAATGTTTTTACAGATTTAGAAAGGTGTTTCATAGTAAAGAGTCCGAAAAGGTAATTGTAAATGATAGACATTATCATATCCGTAATATTTACTAAAATCAATATAACAAATACGTCAATGCAAAGCTCAAAACCTGAGCAAAATTAATACCTAACAGGCAAATAATGACTATGCCTTTTAGGTATAATTTAACGCTTAGCAGTAATGCTTACCTGTAATTGCAGTGTAAATGGCATCACATAAGGTGTTTATACTGGCTGAGTCACTTATATACGGGGGCATTAGGTAAATAAGTTTACCAAAGGGTCTAATCCATACGCCTTGTTCTACAAAAAAGGCTTGAATTTTAGCAACATCTACATTGCCAGCAGCATCAGTTAGCTCTACAACACCTATTGCGCCTAAGGTACGCACATTGGCAACAGCATCTAATTCATTGCACTTTTTAAGCTGTTGTAGTTGAGTGTTTATATCGCTAATGCGTTGTTGCCAATCCTGCGCTAAAAGTAAATCTATACTGGCGCACGCAACCGCACAGGCAAGCGGGTTGCCCATAAATGTAGGTCCGTGCATCAAAACGCCGGCTTCGCCTTCACTAATGCCTATGGCTATTTTATCACTGGTTAATGTAGCCGAAAGGGTCATTGAGCCACCGGTAAGGGCTTTGCCAATACATAAAATATCAGGCTCTATATTAGCGTGCTCTACAGCAAATAATTTACCTGTGCGGCCAAACCCTGTGGCTATTTCATCACAAATCAGTAATACATTATATTGTGTGCATAATTTACGAACGCAAGCTAAATACGCGGGGTGATAAAAGTTCATGCCGCCGGCGTTTTGTACTATGGGCTCAATAATAAAGGCGGCTACCTCGTGGTGGTGCGTTTTAAAGTATTGTTCAAGTGTTTGGGCTTCTGCTTGGTTAAACTCGCCATTAAATTTACTTACAGGGGCGGGTACAAACACATGCTCTGGTAAAAAACCTTTATATAAACTGTGCATAGAATTAACCGGATCGCACACGCTCATAGCGGCAAATGTATCACCATGATAACCCTTATACGGCGTCATTAATTTTTGCTTGTGTGTAAACCCTTGGCTTAACCAATATTGCAGCGCCATTTTAATCGCTACTTCTACACTTACCGATCCGCTATCGGCTAAAAACACCTTAGTTAAACTTTTTGGGGTAATTGTAATAAGCCTTTTACACAGCTCTACCGCGCTGTTATGGGTAATGCCGCCAAACATTACATGGCTCATGCTATTAATTTGTTCAACCATGGCGTTATTTAATACCGGATGATTATAGCCATGAATTGCGCTCCACCATGAGGCCATGCCATCAATGAGTTGCTCGCCGGTTTCTAGGTAAATTAAATTATGATTTGCATGAGTAACAGGGTAAACCGGAATAGGCTGTGTCATTGATGTGTAAGGGTGCCAAATATGGTCACGATCAAAATCAAGGTCAATCGTTTGTTTTTTATTCATATGTAAACTTTAACGTGGTGGGTTTCGTTGACAATGGTACTTCAAGACGTAGACTAATCCAACATCACCACTGAGAAAAATAAGAGACTACTATGGAACTTGCACCTGTTCGCCACGATTGGACCCACGCCCAAGTAAAGGCATTATTTGAAATGCCATTTAACGATTTATTATTTAAAGCGGCATCGGTTCATCGCGCTAATTTTAATCCTAACGAAGTACAAATATCTACTTTATTATCTATTAAAACAGGGGCTTGCCCTGAGGATTGTAAATACTGTCCACAATCGGGGCATTATAAAACCGATTTAGAGCGCGAGCGCCTACTAGAAGTAGAAAAAGTGGTAGAGCAAGCACGCCTAGCTAAACAAAAAGGCGCAACCCGTTTTTGTATGGGCGCAGCATGGTCAGATCCAAAAGACAGAGACATGCCGTATATTTCTAAAATGGTTAAAGAAGTAAAAGAACTTGGCCTAGAAACCTGTATGACGCTTGGTAAACTTACTAACGAAAAAGCACATGAGCTGAGTAGCGCAGGGCTAGATTACTACAATCATAACCTCGACACTTCGCCTGAATATTACGAGCAAATTATATCTACGCGCACCTTTGAAGACAGATTAAACACCATAGATCACGTACGTGACGCCGGCATGAAAGTATGCTCAGGCGGTATTGTCGGTATGGGCGAGCAAGCAAGCGACCGTTACGGTTTATTAATGCAGCTGGCAAATTTACCACAACAACCTGAAAGCGTACCTATTAATATGTTGGTAAAAGTAAAAGGCACACCGCTTGAAAACGTAGACGATTTAGATCATTTTGAATTTATACGTACCATAGCTACCGCCCGTATTATGATGCCACACAGCTATGTGCGTTTATCGGCAGGTCGCAGCGCCATGAACGAGCAAATGCAATCAATGTGCTTTTTTGCAGGCGCTAACTCAATATTTTATGGTGATAAGCTACTCACCACCGAAAACCCAGAGGCCGATGCCGACATGAAGCTAATTAAAAAATTAGGCATGAACCCAGAAAAACACCAAGACTATTCAGACGAAGCCGTTGCCGCATCGCTGTCATCGCAAGTGGCCGATAAAGCAACGTCAGCCTTATTTTACGAAGCCTAAGCTTACCTTTTATGCCATTTGAATTTTTAAATACGCATTTGCAGCAACAACAGCAACATGCGTTATTGCGTAAACGCTATGTGGTGCAGCGCGCCACAGCACGTACCATTACGGTAAATAACGCAACGTACCTTAATTTTGCCAGTAATGACTACCTAGGCTTTGGTGATTGCAGTATTAACTTTGAGCAAAACAACGTACTCGGTAGCCACAGCTCACCTTTAGTGACTGGGTATCAGGCGCAGCAACAACAGCTAGAGCAATACTTATGTAGCGCGCTTGGCTACGAAGCTGGCATGTTGTTTAACTCGGGCTTTAGTGCAAATAGCAGTGTAATTAAAGCGCTGTTTAACGATAAAAACGCTGCGCAAAACAGTGCTATTTTTCAAGATAAGCTAAACCACGCTAGCTTGATTGACGGCGCAATGCACTCAAATGCCGCATTGATCCGCTTTAACCATAACGATTTAAAGCATTTACGTTCGCGGCTCGAAAAATCAAAAGCACACAATAAGCTAATTATTAGCGAAGGGGTGTTTTCGATGGATGGCGACACCGCCCCCATAAAAGAGCTGCTTGCTTTAGCTAAAGAGCACAATGCCTGGCTTATGATTGACGATGCACATGGTTTTGGCGCACTAGGTAAAACCGGTTTAGGTAGCTGTGAGGCATTATTAGATGAAGGCTTAGCACTTCCCGATATACTGGTTATTACTTTTGGAAAAGCAGTAGCAAGCAGCGGAGCCTGTGTATTAGCAAATAATGAATTTATTAATTACATGCTGCAGTTTAACCGCGACTACACGTATTCAACCGCTATGTCGCCGCTTATGGCAGCACTTACGCTTACGCGCTTGCAAGCCATAAAATGTGCAGATGTTAAACGCCAGCAGCTTATTAGTAACATTGCTTTTTTTAAGCAGCTTTGTAAACAACACGCCATTGCGGTAATGGTTTCAAACACCGCTATTCAGCCCATTGTACTTGGCTGCGCCGAACAAACGTTACACGCAGCACAAAGGCTTAAACAGCAGGGTATTTGGCTAACCGCTATTCGCCCACCTACGGTTGCGCACAATACCGCGCGGTTACGTGTAACCTTAACAGCGGCGCATACCCATACAGATATAACAGCCCTTGTTGAGCAATTAAAAGGCGGCATAGCATGATTGCGCAGGCTTTAGCTCATACCCACAGTAAGCAAGCTTTAAATAAAAAGCCCGCGCTTTTACCTATAAATGGGGCTCCACAAAATAGTGCGCTTATACAAAGTGCTGAGCAAGTAGGCCCTCATACTGCGCTTAAAAAGGGGGCGAGTGATAAGTTTTCTAAAGCAGCTGAGCAGTACAACAGCCATGCCAATGTACAAAAACAGGCAGCAAGCGATTTATTTAAATTAATAAACTCCCAGTCGCACAACCAAAATAAGCGCTGTGTAGATTTAGGAGCTGGCCCACTGGTTAATACTTCGCAGCTAAGCAAACTATACGGCCAAGTAATTGCGATAGATTTAAGCTTAAACATGCTTAAAAGCGCTGCATTAACTAACCCAAAAGTTTGCGCTGATATGGATAACCTGCCGCTACAAGCAAGCAGTATTGACGCCATATTTAGTAATTTTGCAGTGCAGTGGTCGGCTAATTTTGAAAAATTAATGTATGCGCTTTATAAAAGCTTAAAGCCTGGCGGGCAGGCTTATATAAGCACCGTAGTGGCGGGCTCGCTTAACGAAATTAAAACAGCGTTTGCAGCGCTTGATAACCGTAGCCATATAAATACCTTTAATACACACGCTTATATAAACCAGTCGGTCCAAAAGGCGGGGTTTAGTATTAATAGCTCACAAAAAGTAATTTATACCGATTGTTATTCAAGCCCGTTAAAAGCCATTAAATCTATTAAAGCCATTGGAGCTACAACGCAAAATCATGCTAATTCACGCCAAGGGTTATTAACTAAGTCGGCGCTACAACGGGTGTGCAATGCGTATCCGCTTTTAAACAATCAAGCGTGTGTATCTTACCATGTGGTATTGTTATCATTACATAAAAGCCATGAGTAGCTAATATTAAAATTAATCAAGGCAGTAAAATGAAAGAATTTTTTATTACCGGTACCGACACCGACGCCGGAAAAACCCACGTGACTAGTTTGCTATTAAAGCTACTTGCCCAACATAAAAAAAACGCAATTGGCTTTAAGCCACTTGCCGCAGGCTGCGAAATGGCGTTTGATCAGCTAGTTAATGCCGATGCACTCATGCTAATGGAAAGCGCCACGGTCAGTGCTAAATACGATGTAATAAACCCCTTTGCCTTTGCGCCGCCCATTGCGCCGCACATAGCCGCAGAGCAAGTAGGGGTAACCATTACGCTCGATAAACTAAGCACAGCGTACTCAACGCTTAAACAACAAGGTGCCGATTACCACCTAACCGAAGGCGCTGGTGGCTGGGCACTGCCAATTAATAACACCGATTATTTATATGACTGGGTTAAGGCCGAGCAACTCCCCGTAATTTTAGTAGTAGGCATGAAACTAGGCTGTTTAAACCATGCTTTACTTACCGCTGCCCATATGCAAAGTTTAGGCATTAATTGTGTAGGCTGGATTGCCAACCAAGTTGACCCAAATATGGACGAATACCAAGCTAACCTTGATTCGTTAAAGGCACGCTTGCCATTTCCTATTTTGGCTATAAGCCCATACAGCGAGCAAACCCCTAAACTGCAAATATACAAAACCTTGCTTAATACCCTCAATATACAGAGCTAATTGTGGCTGCTTTGCGTTTTTAAATGCAAAGCAGTTTTTATATTAAATACATGAACTTATTAATTGTATTTACGCCTTGAAATTACCCCCTTTAGTACACATATTACAAGTTAAAGCTATTGTTACTAAGGAAATAAACCGCTACATGACGCACCCATATATTAAACGCTTCGCTCATAACACACAGGTAACGGGTGAACCCGAGGTAAAGCCAAGTGCTCAGCCTAAAACCCGTGTGGGCATTTTAGGTGGCGGCACAGCAGGGGCAACAATAGCTATTCGATTGGCAGCGCTAGGGATTCATACCACTATTTTTGAGAAAAAAAAGTCACTTATAGATGGCCCACCTATGTGCCATTTACACGCCGGAGGTAATTTATACCGTGAAATACCAGACGAAGACTGCATAGATTTACTCAAACAATGTATCGATATTTTACGCCTATACCCCTACACCATAGATGTACGCCCAACCGTGTTTGCAGTGCCAACGCGTGATGACGACTCACCCGATGATTTACTACCAAGATTAAATAAAATCACCAACGCGTATAAAGAGTTAGTTGAGCAAGATCCTAACAACAAAGTACTTGGTGAGCCCAACAATTACTACCAGCTGTATAGCCATGAACAAATGATAGCGCTGAGTAAAAAAGAGCAGGTTAGTGAGCCTAAAACTCTAGATGAGTGGATGATCCCCGTTGCTAAGCACCTAAACTTAAACAAAGTAAAATACCCGCTAATTGTTGCTCAAGAATACGGGTGGAATATTTTTAGGTTATCGGCCAGCGCCCAACTTGCGCTTGCCCAGTACGAACACGCTAATGTACTTACCAGCACAGAGGTAAAGCAAGTTAGCCAAGCTGAGCAAACCAGTGCCAATAACCAATCGCCAACTTGGAAAATTGAATACCAAAATAACCAAAGCGATACTACGCAAACAGTAGAGGTAGACTACCTTATTAATGCCTGCGGCTTTCAAACCGGTATTGTAGATGACATGGTAGGCGTAGAGGCCAAACGTATGGTCGAATTTAAAGCCTCTTACATTACGCATTGGCAAGGTGCTGGCGGGCAAATTCCAGAAATTATTATTTATGGTAACCGTGGCACGCCAGAGGGCATGGCACAGCTAACGCCTTATCCTAATGGCTATTATCAAATTCATGGTATGACCAACTCAATTACCTTGTTTAACGATGGCCTAGCCGATACCAACGAGCAAAGTGCACAGCCGCAATTGCCAGCTAAATACTTAAATTACATAAACAATGGGTGGGATCAGCAAGTACTAAAAGCGCGTAGCCAAAAAGCCATTGATTATGTAGCCGAGTTTGTTCCGGCATTTAAAAACGCCAACACGCAAAACAATGCCTTGTTTGGTGGCCAGCAAATCCCAGGAGAAGACGACACCTTGCGCGTCGCCGATGTTAGCTTATATTCGCATATTAGCTACGCACGAGCGGAAAACGTAAAAGCGTCATCTACCTTAATCGCTGCCGATGAAATAGTGGCTGAATTTACTAAACTTGGCCTAATAAGCGACGATGCGCGCATAAATGAGCATCGTACACATCACCAGTGGACGTATCTTCAACAACACAACCATGCAGATATAACCAAGGTGGCACAATTACTCGCAAAAGAGCGCGGCTTTCCTACAGATATGGCAACAATTAATAATTGCATTACAAGTAGCGGCATAACCAGCAACTAATTGTTTTTATTGGCGTAACGAGGTTTAATAACTGCGTTACGCCACACTTAACTCCCTTTTTAAACTCCTCAAAAATTTATTAATAAACCTGCAAATAACCCTTGCGTTATGACATAGTTTGTCACAGAATAGCCTCAACGTGATGACATAGTGTGTCATAGCGTAATGATTGCTTTAACCTAATTTAATTTTATGTTCGGTGATCAAACCTATTTTTGTGAGGACAATATGAAACGTATATTTTTGTTTTTATTAACTAACCTAGCGGTTATGTTGGTATTAGGTGTAGTGCTTTCAATAATAATGAGCGCGCTGGGTTTGAGCCATCGTAGCCTTGGCGGAATATTACTTATAGCCTCTGTATTTGGCTTTGGTGGCTCGTTTATTTCATTATTTATGTCTAAGTGGATTGCTAAAAAATCAACGGGCGCACAGGTAATTACTCAACCGCGCAACGAAACCGAGCACTGGCTTGTACAAACTTTATCAGCACAAGCTCAAAAAGCAGGTATAAAAATGCCTGAAGTAGCAATTTACGACAGCCCAGAAATGAACGCCTTTGCAACCGGCCCAAGCACAAACAACTCGCTGGTGGCGGTAAGCACAGGTTTATTACATAACATGAATCAAGACCAAGCCGAAGCCGTACTTGCCCACGAAGTATCGCACGTAGCTAACGGCGACATGGTAACGCTTACGCTAATACAAGGCGTGGTAAATACCTTTGTAATATTTGCTGCCAAAGTACTGGCAGGCATAGTTGATAACTTTTTAAATGGCGATGAAGAAGAGGGCGGTAGTAGCTGGTCTTACTTTTTATTCGACATGTTATTCCAAGTTGTATTTGGTGTGCTTGCAAGCATAGTGGTTGCAAGTTACAGCCGTAAGCGTGAATTTGCAGCCGACAGCGGCGCAGCAAAATTGGTAGGTGCAGACAAAATGCGTTCAGCGCTTGAGCGATTAAAGCAAAACCACCCATCGCAATTACAAGGCTCAATGATGGCCTTTGGTATTGCAAGTGGTAAAGGGATGGCTGAACTCTTTTCATCTCACCCACCGCTTGATGCGCGAATAGACGCCCTGCGTAAATAAGCTAACCCTTATTTAAAAACACAAAAGCCAGCTAATTAGCTGGCTTTTTAGTATGTGGTAACTGGTTTATCAAGCGTTAAAGTTATTTACCAAAAATAATATCGGTAATGCCCTCAGGTGAAAGTATTTCTATCCAGTAGCCGTCAGGGTCTTTTATAAATGCTAAGCCCTTCATTGAACCATCATCTGGCTTTTTAACAAATTCTACATTGTATTTTGCAAAGCGCTCACTGGCAGCGTATACATCGGGTACGCTAATACCAATATGGCCAAAGCCTTTAGGCTCTAGGTTACCGCTGTGGTAGCCCTCAAAGCTATCGTCGTCTTCTGTACCCCAGTTATGGGTAAGCTCGATTAGTGCAGGGCGACCAAATACCCATTTAGCTTTGGTTTTATCATCACCTTGCGGCTGCTCTGGCTCGTAGCCTAAAAAGTACAATGTAAACTTCATTTCAGGAAAGTCATACTTACCTAACAGCTTCATACCTAATACATTTTGATAAAATTCGAGCGACGGTTTGGGATCTTTAATACGCAACATAGTTTGCTGCATCACATAGCCTTTAGTGGCCTGTTCAATTTGCTCTGTAGATTCGTTATAGCTAGACATGGTAATCCTTTGTATAAATTAAGAAGCGTAAACTTAGATATAATGCTTAAACCAACATAATCAACTCTCAGCTAAATAAAAACTCATCCGCATACATCACTATTTATAATGGATTAAGTCCATAAAGCAGAAGTTAATAAATATACCACATTATTTTCTAAGCCATTTTCCTAGATGAGTTAGGAATATGGATGATTTTTAATTATCTAAATACTCATAAACTATACCTAAACAAGGATTTAGGGTATCAAGTATGATTTGTATGGATGAAAATATAACTGAATTTGGCAACATGAGTGTATTGCTTAATATTCAAAGTGAAACAAGTTACTGTATACAGTGGTTTAGCAAAATGACCGGCGCAACAGTTATACTTACCCGCAAAGCATCACGGCAGTACCAAGTTACCAGAAAGTGGGCTTCAGGGCGCGAGCTTGACGATGTATTGAGTGAGTTTACCCATGCTAACCAGGCAATTATTCACTTTTTAAATAATGTTGATATAGCAAAAATTAACGAACAAAGAATTATTGCAGCAAAATATCACTGCATAAATTTATTTGCAGAAGCTGAAGGGTTAAGGCCAATAACCAACCTTAATTTACCAAAACCTAGGCTACAAGAAGCGATTGGCAAAAAGGTGTTGATAAAATCAACATTAGGCAATAACAACATAGCAACCGGATTATTACTTCAGCTGGTGGGCAACCAAGTTGAAATACAAGTCAACACCGACGATGCATACTGTGACCAACCAAGGCAAAAATTTTACACCAAGCAAGTATCTATTTGCTAAATTAACCAACTGTTTTTATTGGCAGTTTTACTTTAATAGTAAAACCGCCATCATTAATAATTTCAAAACTTCCCCCTAATGCCATAGAGCGCTCTTGCATAAAAGCTAAGCCATAGTGTCCGGTGTTGTCGGTTAACTTTACACTATCGCCGTTATCTCTAATTTCCAACTCACTAAAATGCTCGCTCGATTTAATGTTTATAGTTAGTGAGTTTGCATTACTATGTTTAATACAATTGGTTACTGCCTCTTGGCAAATTCTATAAACAGCAATTTCATGCTCTTTAGAAAGAGCTTGTTCTAGTGTAAAACTTACTTCGTAACTTATATTAGCCTGATTAAGTAAGCTTTTTAAGCGTCCCTGAACCACTGCTTTTTTAAGCCCTAGCTCATCAAGTTCTCGTGGGCGTAGATAATGCATTAACTGATAAACAGAGTCGTACATGGCATTTGCATTATTTTTTAATGTTGTAACAAAGGTTTGTGTTTTTTCATTACTAATATGAGACAAAATAGCTAAATCTGTTTTTAAAGCTGTTAAGTTTTGGCCAAGTTCATCGTGTAACTCTTGTGAAAGGTGTTTACGTTCATTTTCTTGAACGGTAACCATTTTAGCTGCAAGGCGTGAATTTTGATCAAGCTGCTTAGTCAGTGCTCGGTTAATTTTTTTTAACTCTACATTTTTACGTTTAAGCTCAGTAATAGCCGCGCCTAGAACCATGCTGGTAATGGCATTGGCTAAAATAAATAGTTGGCTTATATATGTATTACTCGGTTCGTCAGTAATGATTGCTTCAACAATTATTAAAGCGTTAATAAGCGTTGCGCTAGTAATTGCGCCTACAATACCAAACCGATACGAAAACCAAATAATAGGCAACAAAGATGCAAGGCGAAGTAACGGGTAGGTATCGGGGCGTAGTAAGTATGCAAATATCAGCACAAATATTACTATGGCTAATGTTAAGGTTAAATTAGTCACTTTAAGTAATGCAGGGCGCTTTAATGGTAGCTTTAAAGAGTGAACTAACATAATAAACGGCGCAATGAGCAACGAGCCTGTTATATCGCCTAGGCACATATTTAATTGATACTGCAATAGCTCTTTAGCAACCTGAAAGTTTGTAAATTCGAATGCGCTTGAGAACAAAAACCACTTTATTGAAGTGCTTGCTACACATAACAAAATTAACGAAAGTATACCTAAGCTATTATTAATGCTTGGCGGCCAACGACTGTGTTTAAACACATACACAAGCGCATAAAAACAAAGCTCCTGCCAAAAGCCATGCAGTAAATTAAACTCCCAAACACCAGAACCTAAATACCCAAAGTGCGCTGCCAAAGCACGAGACGATAACCACAAAGTGACCCAATAGCGTGTTGGCGAAAGCAAATAAAAAGCAATTTTTATTCCCGCAGGAATAAATATAGCACTACTCTCTGGCACAGTTTCTAAATTAGTGCCAACCCAAAAAGCAGCAATGCAGGCAACAAAATATATTCCACCTAGTAAAAGGTGCTTTGTAATTTCTTTAATACATGCAATAGCAGAAAAGTTAAAAGCGGGTAGTGTACTAGGTAAGTTCATCTAGCTTTATTACTCCAGCATCAATGGCTATTTTTAACAGTTCAAACGAAGTGGTTACATTAAGCTTGCTGTAAATATTTGCCTTATGCACGTGCGCTGTTTTAGGCATTATTTCTAATTGTTGCGCTATCTGTTTAGCATTTAATCCTTTTGCTAACAGTGGCAAAGCTTCAAGCTCTCGGTTAGTTAACATAGTTAAAACTGAGCTTTGTGTATTTAGTGCAAAATTTACGTCTTCACTTATATAGCGTTTACCCAGCGCAACCGATTTAACTGCATCAATTAGCTCTTCCGATGCAGAGCGCTTAGACACATAACCAAGGGCACCTAGGCGAAGTGCATTACTCACATAAGGTTCGTAATCGTGCATGGAGGCAACAATTGTTTTTATTTCAGGGAAATTTTCGTTAAGGTAGGTTAAAAACGTAAGGCCAGTTTGAGATTCATTAAGTGATATATCTACAATAAATATATCGGGTTGCTCAAGTGTAACGGCTAGTATTGCTTGGTCAACATTGCAGGCTTCTATTATTACTTCCCAGTCTGCATGTAGTTCTAATAGTTTTTTAAAACTGTCGCGTACTAATTGATGATCTTCAATTATTCCAATGTGCATGTATTTCTCCCTTTAGATTTATTATACATTGAAATACTTAACCATTAGCCAAAATATTTATTAAATTTAACTACCTAGTAAATATGACACTGCAAAAATAAAAGGGCAATAACGCTCAGTATTTATATATTTAAACGCAGACATTATAAATTAAATATAAGAGCTAAGTAGCCAAAATTTATACCCTAAGTAAAGGGCAGCATGCGTTCGGCTAGAACTCATGTTTTAAAACAAGGAACTTTTATGGCTATTACTATCAAAACAGGCACAATTGACGATGTAACCGCAGTGAGTAAACATATCCCTGAATTATTAACCACTATTGATAATCAAACAGTACAAAAACGCTTAAATAATAAAAAAGCACTTATATTAGTGGCCTACCTTGAAGATACATTAGTCGGTTTTAAAATTGGCTATGAGCAATCAACTACACAATTTTACAGCTGGCTTGGCGGCGTACATTTTAAATACCGTAGGCTTGGTATAGCTAAAAAGCTACTTATTAAGCAGGAGCAATGGGCCGCTGAGCAAGGCTACAAGCATATACATGTAAAATCGATGAACCGGTTTCCTCAAATGCTCACTATGTTAATCACAAACGGCTATCACATAAGTGGCTATGTCGATAAACAAAGTACGATGCAAAGTAAAATTAAGTTTGTAAAACAACTAGCAAAATAAAATAGGGCGCTTTATTCATCGTTATTTAACTATGTGCCATGTAGGGTTTAATTAACTATTGCAGGAACTACTTACAGTAAGTAAATAACGCACATAAAGGAGTGACTATGTTTTTTGATGATATGCAGGGCTTAATACGCGTACTTATTATTGGCGTGCTGGGTTATGTAGCGCTGGTGTTTTGGCTGCGTATATCGGGTAAGCGTACGCTTTCTAAATGGAACGTGTTTGATTTTATTGTCACTATTGCGCTGGGCTCTATTTTAGCCTCGGTGATTATTACAAAAAGCGTTGCGCTGCTAGAGGGCATGCTCGCGTTTATTGTGTTAATAGGGCTGCAATATTTTATTACGTGGCTAAGTGTGCGCTCATCTAAATTTGCTTCGCTTATAAAAGCAGAGCCCACGCTATTGCTGAGTAATGGTGAATACTGCACGGCGGCACTTAAATCGCAGCGGGTAACTAAATCCGAAATTCGTGCTGCTATTCGTGGTGCGGGTATATTAGCCATAGAAGATGTAGCCGCTGTAGTGCTAGAAACCGACGGCAGTTTTAGCGTACTAAAGCAAAATAACAGTGGGTTAAAAACCGCGTTAAGTGATGTAAGCGAGCAATAAAGTAAGGCGCTATTACTTATACTTATATTAATTAAGGCAGGTTTAATACCTGCCTTAAATTGTATTAAAGCCTAATTTATTTAGCGTGATGCTCTAACAAACTAAAGGTAGGTAAACGCCACTTAAAGCGAATTGACGCCATACGTATTAAGTAGCCTGCAACAAGGCTTACAATAATGCTGATGTTGTCATCAATATTGTAATGGTGCAGTGCCAAGAATAAGCAGGCAACCAGTAACGATACACTCGCGTATAGCTCGTTATGTAGTACTAAAGGCGCTTGGCGACATATTAAGTCGCGCAGTAACCCACCAAATACACCGGTTACAACCGCAGCCACTACACAAATACCATAGTGCAAGCCCATATTTAGCCCAACTTGGCAGCCAATAATGCTAAATGCTGCAAGCCCCAGCGCATCTAAGCGCATAAATATGCCTTTAAATTTAACCACCCACTTAGCAAGCCACGTAGTAACAATGCCCGCTATACAAGTAATTAATAAATACTCTGGGTGTTGTACCCAGGTAAGTGGGTAATTGCCAAGTAAAATATCTCGCACGCTGCCACCACCAATTGCTGTTGCACTGGCAACCAGTACAACGCCAAACCAATCCATTTTCATTCGCCCAGCGCTAAGTGCGCCGGTCATGGCTTCTGCGGTAATACCAATAATATAAACAACGGTTAGTAGCATGAGATAATCACTTGAAAATTGCACGTAAAAATAAGGTGTGGATTGTATAGATAAATTAAGTAAATAACGAATGAAAAATCACACTAAAAACGCTTAATTCAGATAGAAATAACTAATAACAAAACCGTGTGTAAACAAGCTGTTAAGCTAATAGCTTCGCAAAAGTTAGCAGTAGTAGAATAAAGGACAAATGGCCGTAATTTATAAAATAAAACAGGCTATTTTATTGCTGCATTTTAAAGCCCAAAGCTCGGTATTTTCCCTATACGGTTAAGTGTTTTGCCAACTAATTGGTGTGTTTAAATTAACCTAATATGAATATTTGGTTGCGTGGTAGCAATTTAGGAACGTATACTAACCATTCTTAACTTAAATGGAATTTGCGTAATCGCAGCTTAATCAGCACAGGTAAATACATGAACAAAGGATTGTTAAAAGCGTGGAATAACGAAAAGGGCTTTGGTTTTATTAAAGCAGACTCCTTAGCGCACGACACCTTTATACACATTTCAGCGCTCAAACACATGAGCCGCAAACCTAAAGTAGGCGACACTATTTATTTTGAAGTCGCTACACAGCCCGATGGTAAAACCAAAGCCGTTAATTGCCGAATAGAAGGCGTAGCTGCACTTAAAGTAACACCTAAAAAATCAAACCATCATCGTGTTGCTAAATCTAATTTTACCGATAGCTTTTTAGGCAAAGTCGCCTCAATTAGTATTATCGCTGTACTTGGCTTTATCGCAGTAAATAAATACAGCCATTATAAAAGTAACGAGCAATTTAATAACAACACACCTGTTATTACCAACGCCGATTTAGCCACTTTTGATGAAAAATATCCAAAAATTGTAATTCCTCAAAACACACAAAATTTTACCTGCGACGGCAGGCAGCACTGTAGCCAAATGACTTCACGTGCAGAGGCTATATTTTTTATAAACAACTGCCCGAATACAAAAATGGATGGCGATAGAGATGGCGACCCTTGTGAGAGGGATTCACGGTTCCAAGATGAGTGGTAATTTTAGAAACCGATTAGTTAAAAGTTAAATTTAAGATGGGTTTTACCGTGCACTGTATAAAAATACAGTGGTGCGCAATTTATCTCATAACATTATTAAAAGGCGTTATGGGGTTAAATAACAAAGGCTACTGAGTAGGAATTGTTATTGTCTGTTTATAAACGAGTTGTTTGGTGTTATTGCCAAACAACGTAATATTCGCTGTTTTGGGGGGTTACAACCCCAAATTGGTGTTCAATATTGTTTTATACCTATTTGTTAGTTGAGAGGACATTTTGGACGTTGATTCAGTAAAAAAACATTTACAAGAGTTTTTTAAACATACCCCTTTAGTACTTATTGGCTCTGGATTGTCTTTAGGGGAAGGGATATCTGGTATGTGGCAACTATCTCAACATTTGAAAGAGGAAATTCCAAAGTTTGTTGATGGAACGTTGTTAGAAGAATGGCAACAAATTGAAGAATTAATTGATAAGGGTGTAGGTTTGAAGATGCGATGGCATCTTTAAAACAAGGTAGTGATTTAGTTCCCTTTATTGTGTCTGAAACGACCAAACTTATAAGCAAAGATGAAAAATTAATAATCGAGGCTGTTGTATTACAAGAAAAGCAATTAGCGCTTTCTCTTTTGTTAAACCATCTGTTACATAATCATAATGAACTCATAATTGTAACGCCTAATTATGATCGCCTCGTAGAGTTAGCTTGTGAATCATGTTGCCTTAACATAATTACTGGTTTCAATGGTTATTACTTCGGGAAACATGATCCGAAGGGGGAAAAAGACAAAATTTCAGTTATAGAAAGAAGAAGGCATTTAAAAGGTGGGTCAGGGTTTAACGTTTCAGTAAAAAAACATGCAAAAATCTTTAAGCCGCATGGAAGTTTAGATTGGTATGAAGTTAATGGAAACATCATAAGGTCATCTTACGAGAGTAGTGCAAGAAGATTAATTATTACTCCAGGTACAAGCAAGTTTAGAGAAGGCTATCAGCACCCATTTGACTACCACCGTGAATGTGCAAATACACATATCCAAGAAGCCAAAGCAATATTAATTGTGGGATACGGTTTTAATGATGAACAGCTCGAAGTTCATTTGTTAAATAAACTCCGTGAAGGCGTTCCTACTTTAGTTATTACCAAAGTGTTAACACCAAATGCAATAAGAATCTGTGACAAACTAAAAAATGTTACTTTGGTTTCAGCTGGTACAAGTGATAATGAGACCAAAATAAGAATTAATGGGGTTGAAACTCTTCTTATTGTCAATTGGTGGTCACTTAAAGAATTTATAAATGGAGTTTTAATATGACAACAGAAGAGTATGTGGTATCAACAGAAGAGGACTGTTTTATAGGTAGGGTGGCTAGTGTAGACACAAATCGAGCCTTAATATTAGCTGAGTCACCAGAAGTTATTCAAACCCTAACCGTTTCAGATTTAGTTGCTATTCAAGGAGCTACACCTCAAGAGTTTTTAGTTGGCATTATCGAGAAAGTGAAAAGAAGTATTGGTAGCCCTATGTTAATGGACTCTGAAGCTGAAGATAATGATGAAGAAGATTTTGATGTAGTCATTGATCATGATGTTGTCCAAGTTGCACTGATTGGGAGGTTCTTGGGGATAAACGTCAAATATTTAAGCGTGGCGCAAAATATTTCCCCAGAGTTGATAAGAAGGTTTTTTTAATAAAAGAAGAAAGCCTTGAAAACTTGATGTCAGTTGTTGCAAGCGATACACCAGAGGATATTCAATTAGTACTTGGTACATATGGGAATACACAATCTAAAGCAGTTGCAAATGGCGACAAACTTTTTCAACGTCATGCAGCTTTACTTGGTAGTACTGGCTCAGGTAAAAGCTGGACAGTAGCATCTCTACTTGAGCAAGCCGCAAAATTAGAGCATACAAATATCATTCTTTTTGATCTTCATGGTGAGTATAAAACTCTAACTAGAGAAGGTGTAGAAGCAGGAAAAAATCCAATAGCTGAATATTATAAAATAGCTGGGCCTGCTGATATTGAAAATAAAAATTCTAGCTCAGTATTTGTTCCGCATTGGTTGCTTAATAAAGATGAAATGCTAGCTTTACTCTTAGATCGCTCTGATAATAACGCGCCTAATCAGTCATCTCGATTCACTCACCATGTGAGAGAGTTAAAGCAACAATACCTAGTTGAAAATAATCTCACAGAACTTACTGATGGATTAACGATTGATTCACCGATTCCGTATTCAATTCGTCACCTTTTAGACCGCCTTTCTAATGATGACAATGGAATGAAGCAAGGAGCAAGAGGTGATGTTAAAGGGGATTGGAACGGTAAGCTAACAAGATTTATCGGACGACTTGAGACAAAAATAGACGATAAGAGAAATTCGTTTTTGTTTGAATCTCCTGAAGGAGCAAATAAATACGAATGGTTAGCTACGTATGCTAACCAATTTTTGGAAACAAAAGCAGACTCACTAGGTATAAAAGTTATTGATTTCTCAGAAGTTCCTTCTGACATATTACCAATAGTAATTGGTGTATTAACTCGATTTTTGTATAACGTACAGTTTTGGAGAGCAGAAGAAAACCGAACCCCTATCGCCTTTGTGTGCGACGAGGCACATATATACTTACCAACAAAAGATGCTAGTGATGCTGATTCAAGAATTGCATTAGACACTTTTGAAAAAGTAGCAAAAGAAGGCAGAAAGTATGGAGTATCCCTACTTGTTGTTAGTCAACGACCTTCAGATGTTAGCCGCACTATTTTGAGCCAATGTAACAACCTTATAGCATTAAGGTTAAGTAACCCTCAAGATCAGCAAGTCGTTCACAAAATGATGCCTGATTCATTAAGCTCTCTGACATCGGTTCTGCCAATACTTGATACAGGGGAAGCTGTTGTTTTAGGAGATGCAGTATTACTACCTTCAAGAATAAAATTGAACGAACCAAATTTAAAACCAGCAAGTGCTACTAAAGACTTCTGGCGTGATTGGTCTAGCAAAGAATCTAAAGGAGACTCTATAACCTTTGCCGTTGAATCATTAAGGCGACAATCTAGGTTAAGATAAGAAGTAAACCGAGTCTGTTCTTTTATTTAGTGACTAGTATTTTATCAATAACCTAAATATAAATGGCTTTATATCACATTACTTCACGAGGTATTGAATGAAAACCTGTCTATTTAGATGGGGCAGTCTTCAACATTTTTTAATTATTATATCAGGCTATGTATTTGATCTTTTTAACAGAAAAGGTAATAGGGTCAGATTTTGACTTCATACATCAAACCTAAATTAGTTAAAAGCTTTTGATATAAGCTATCAATACCATCTAAAAGCGCAGCGTCTCATAATCTCTTTGTGAGTTAGTATCTAGATTACTAAGAAGGAGGAAAATTGGAATGCGCAAGGCGTATACTTCAAGCGTAAAACATCGGCGAATTAGCACTCTAATTCACGCCGATGTTTATAACTTATCTAAATAAGCAAATTACTTATAAGGTATTAAGCCTTAGTCTTGCTTACGGTTAAGGCTAAATAAGCAGATTGCTAGAAGTAACGTTGCAATCATGCCTGATGCACCAGCAACGCCTGATGGTAAGAACCCATCACGCCCAGCAATAATTAAAATAGCATTGGCAAGCATTGCAACTCCACCTGCTAGGGCTGTAAGGCCGCCAATGGCTTTGCCACCTTTAGCAATAAAAGATAGGCCAAATACAAGGGCTGCTAAGCCTAATAATAATTTAGCTGCGTAGTAAATCATGAATGATAAAGACACCACGCCACCAATTAAAGGTTGTGCGCCTTCTACTGCGCCCGCTACTTTGCCAAATGTTGAAAACAACGTTAGGCCAATGCTTACCTGTACTATGTTTAATATTGCGCTAAATGTAATAGCCGACCAACCTAGTTGAGCGTTTTTAGCTTGCACCATAGTGGTACTTGCAAAGGCCACAAGCACAGTAAACAGCACGGCTTCTAGTCCCCATGCATACTGTCTTGAAAAGCTAATTTCAGCACTGTAAAGGGCAGTAAAAATAGCTTGGGTTATCGCCAACGCTAACAATAACGATGCTGTAATTAGGGTGGTGCGTTTATGTGTAAATTCCATTATGTACCTCTTATAATTTTATATTTGACGCTTTAAAAGTTGCAGTTGCTTTGCATACATCAAACAGATGAAAGTATTGCTGCTATAAGACAGGTAAAGCGGAGTAATTATTTCACTAAAACCAATAAAAATAATAATTAATATCAAATTGGCTAAAACTTGCGCTTTTAATGAACTTAAATTGGCAAAGCCACATTGAGTTGAGCCTCTAAAAGCGCAGCGCATCTTATCTTTTTCTGATTTAACCTTCGTATTAAATGTTGGGGTGATTTCGACTAACTAAGGTGGCTGTTTTTAAGAAAAAGCATTAAAACAATCGCTTAATAAAGCATATATACCCACAAACAATGTTTATGGGTATTTTTATAAATGTTTTTTATTAAGATAAAAGCCTAAAATGAGACCAATCACTTAATGCGGTAATAGTTTGCTCTGTAGGCGGGGCTACATAGATTAAAGCTGCAATGGCAATTATTGATGCTAACGTAATTAATTTATTGTCGAAGTCGGCTATTTTTAACGCGGTGCCAAAGGAGCGTTTAATGGTGACATTGCTTAAATCTACACTGTAAATTTCATCGAGTAATAAATGAATTAACCCGCCGATTAAAATAAACCCACCTGTTAACCAGGCAAAGGTGGCTGCTTGTGTGGTTGTTTGCTCGTTTAGTTGCCACGTTACTTGCGTTGTTAACAGCGCGCATAGCACTAAAAATAATAATGAGTGGCAGCTGCCTCTGTGCACGGTGATCCATTCAAAAATAGGCCTAATAACATATTTCATAAACCCGTACACCAATAACGGCACTACGATTAGCTCTATAAAACTAATTTCGATTATTAGCTCGGTGGTTATGTAATGCAGCACCAGTAATACAGCGCTCAGTGCGAATAAGTTAAAAATAGTATTGAGCGAGGTTGAGTTATCTGAGTCTATGTCGGGTAATAAGCCGCCAATTGAGCCTAAAAACCATAACCAAAGTGCGCCGTTTAAATCAATATGGCCTGCAGTTAATAAAGTGGCCGAGCCTAAACCTGTGATGATGACTGCAGTATTAAGATGAGTATTGAAATTTGCCATTGTATCTCTTGATAGAAAAATAGGTGGGCATTTTAGCAATTGAAAAGTTCATTGTTCAATTTACTTTAAAGGTAAGGCGTAAATAACTTAAGTACTTAATATTAAACGCTGCGTTATGAATGATTTTAACCTAAATGGCTATGGATTTTGTAATAGGCAAAACCCGTTGAATAAATCAACATGGGTAACACTATTAAAACCTCTGCATCATTTGTTAATTATTAATATGTTATAGTGTTGCAATATGTATTTGATATAGTATAACATTCATCACATTCTAATTTCCCTTAATAGAGTTTGAATGTGAGTACACCTACAGCTGTTAATCAAACATCACCGAAAGAATCTCCACGTGTGGAACAAACACGTAATGAAGCCCTAAATACAACTCAAGCCGCTACTCAAACAGTTAAAAGCGAAGCCATTATTGAAGTGGACTCGTTAAGTTTTAGCATTAAAAACAACGCTATTTTAAAAAACTTAAACTTTAGCGTAGGCTCAGGCGAAATTTACGCGTTACTTGGCGGTAACGGAGCGGGTAAATCAACCACGTTAAAAACTTTGCTTGGGTTTAATAAACCAACGCAAGGCTCTGTAAAAGTAGCGGGCAAAGAGGTAACACACGCACTTGATTTTGTACGCGGCAAAACAGCATATTTGCCAGAGTCGGCCACGTTATATCCGCATTTAACTGCCCGCGAAAACGTGGCGTATTTTTTATCGCTTGCTGATATTAAAAAAACCGATGAGCAAATTAATGCTGCGTTTAACCGTGTAGCGCTACAGCAAGCTGCATGGGAGCGTCCTATGCAAACGTATTCTAAAGGCATGAGGCAAAAAACTGCGATTGCACTGGCTATTTTACGCCAAGCCCCCATATTTTTACTTGATGAACCTACATCGGGCCTTGACCCTGTTGCCATTGATGAGTTTAACCAGTTAGTACGTGAGCTTGCATTAACCGGCGCTACTATTTTAATGGTAACGCACGATGTATACGGCGCATGCCAAGTTGCAAACCGAATTGGTTTATTAAGAGCGGGCGAGCTGGTGGGCGAATTTGACGCGCCAGAAAACGGCCGAATTGATACCAAGCAAGTTCATGCCGCGTTTGCACAAAGAGGCGCGTAATGAGCAAAAATAATTTTTCAAAGGTGGTGATAGTTGCCAAAGATGAGTGGCGCTATTGGCTTCGCTCTAAACTGGCGATGACCGTTTTAGCCATAGGTTTATTACTTACGCTTTCATCTGTGGTGGTTACTGCCATTACAATGCACGAACTTAGCCACACTCGTAATGAATTACAAAGCAATGCAGAGCAAAGCTTTGCTGAGCAGCCCGATCGCCACCCACACAGAATGGTGCATTACGGGCATTACGCTTTTAGAACACCAACACCACTTAGCACACTCGACCCAGGTATAGATGCTTACACCGGTAACTCAATATTTTTAGAAGGGCATAGGCAAAATAGTGCAATGTTTGCCGAGCAGCGCCAAGGCACAGCTTTAACAAAACTTGGCAGCTTAACGCCAGCTTTTATAGTGCAAACATTAGCGCCGTTACTGCTTATTTTAATTGGTTACAGCTCTATTAGCCGTGAGCGCGAATCGCAAACGCTGTTGTATTTATTGGCGCAAGGCACCAAGGGCAGCACGCTTATTGCGGGTAAAGGGCTGGCGCTTTTGTGTGTTGTTGGGTTAATCATTGCGCCATTAGCGGTGTCGGCGTTATTTACGCTTAGCGCGGGTGAGAGCCTTTTAGCAGTTGTTAGTTTTATTGTGGGCTATGCATTGTATTTAAGCGTGTGGGTGTTAGTTGTTTTATTAGCATCGAGCGTGTTTAGTAAAAATAGTGGTAGCTTTACAGCGCTTGCGTTTGTGTGGATTTTACTGTGCATTGTTATGCCGCGCGTAGCAAGTACCAGTGCCTCTACGGCTGTGCCATCGGCCGGTAAAATAGAAACCGACTTTGCAGTAAAAGCTGAGCTTAGAAAACTAGGTGATGGCCATAACACCAACGACCCCGCCTTTAAGCAATTTAAACAATCTCTGCTTAAAAAATACAACGTAAACAGCATTGATGAGCTGCCAGTAAACTTTAGAGGGTTAGTGGCCAGTGAATCAGAGGACAAACAAACTAAGGTATTAAACCAGTTTGCCGAGCAGCGCATGCAAAGTGAGCTTAAACAAACGCAGGTATCGCGTTACTTTGGTTGGGTATCGCCTATGGTGGCTATTCGCTCGCTGTCGATGATTGTAGTGGGCACAAGCATAGAAACCCATCATCGCTTTTTACGCGAAACCGAACAGCTGCGCTTTGATTTTGTGCAAGGGCTTAACAAAGTACACATTGAAAAGCTTGATTACCAAGTTGATATGAACCGCAACACCAATACCGAGGCTACTAAAAAAGCGCGCGTAGGATCAGAGAACTGGCAAATACTGCAAAACTTTACCTTTGATGTAGATAGCGCTGATGTTCGCGCGCAAAGAAGTGTACCTGCTTTTTTACAGTTAATACTGTGGATTGTAGTACTTGTAGGCGGTATTAAATTGGTAGGAAAACGTTTGATATGAGTTATTTAATTACACAACTTACACGAGAATGGGGCTTTTTACTGCGTCAAAAGTACCTTGTGGTATTGCTGTTATGTAGCTTTGTTTTATCGGGCTTTGCAATATACAGCGGGCTTAGCGAAGTAAGCGCGCAGCAGCAAACAATAGAGCGTTTAAAAGAGGCAGATCAAAGCGATCGCGCTAAAGTGCAGCAAAAGCAAGACGATCCGGGCATGTTGGCTTATTACAGTTTTCATTTAACGTATTCTCAGCCATCTAACCTTGCTTTTGCAGCATTAGGGGAACGCGATATATTCCCGTGGAAACACCGTATTAATTTATTGGCCATAGAGGGGCAAATTTACGAAAGCGATGCGCAAAATGCCGAGCTTGCACAAGCCGGTAAAATTGATTTTGTATTTGTAATTAGCGCCTTAGCACCACTGGTTATTATTTTGCTGTTTCATGACTTATTTGCAAACGAGCGCACCAGCGGCAGGCACGACTTACTGGTTACTACGGCTAAATCGTACTTTGCTTTGTGGGGCGCACGTATAACGGTAAGGTTTTTAGCAGTAATAGTGTGTTTAATGCTGCCATTTTTTATAGGTGCATTTATAGCTGTTGCAAGCGCGTTTGAAATTGCGTATGTATCGTTACTTTGTATTGCATACCTTGCATTTTGGACTGCGCTGAGTGTGTGGTGGGGCAAAAACGCGACTAGTGCCCCGCGTGTTGCCTCTGGCCTAATTGGTTTATGGGTATTATTTGCTTTTATTATTCCTATTTTAGGCGACCTTGCTATAAACAAGTCGGTGCATTCGCCTAAGGGTGGCGACATTATGCTTACTCAGCGTGAGGCGGTAAATGATGCCTGGGATTTACCTAAATCTGCCACTATGCAGCCTTTTATTAAAGAGTACCCAGCACTTGCGCCATACATTGCTATGAGCAGTGAGTTTGAGTGGAAATGGTATTACGCATTTCAGCAAATGGGCGATTTAAAAGCAGCGTCGCTTTCAAAATCATACCGAGACGCAGCCGCTAAAAAATATGACTTAGCAGGCGTTGTGTCGTGGTTTTCGCCACCGCTATTATTGCAGCGCAGCTTAACACGAGCCGCCCAAACCGACTCAGTAGCGGCGTATGCATACGAGCAGCAAATTCGTGATTATCATCAGCAATTACGTGAGTTTTATTACCCTTGGTTATTTTATAAGGGTAACCCGCCTAAATCAGTTCTCAATAACATGCCACGCTTTGAGGCTATAGCAAAGTAATCCTTACTAGGTGCGATAAAAGCCGCTGTTTAGCGCACCTAGTAACAACACCATAATTATAAAATACTTACATTACTAACAAGGTTCACAATGAAAACCAACACAACAGGGCTTAAGCTCACCTATTTAAGTGCGTGCCTAGTAAGCTTATTTAGTAGCCACGCTTTGGCTGCTGAGCAAAACCAGCAAACACACAGTGCTAACACAAATATTGAAAGGCTGTCTGTGGTTGCTACGCGCCAAGCTTACCAAGGTAACTTTAGCCAACTAGAAACTCCACAATCAGAGCTTAAAATTGATTTAGAAGCCCTTGAAAATGCTGGTGCAGTAAGTCTTGACCAAGCGCTTGATTTATCGGCCTCTGTTGCACGGCAAAATAACTTTGGTGGGCTTTGGAATAGTTTTTCGTTACGTGGCTTTGTAGGCGATGAAAATCTACCGAGTAACTACTTAGTAAATGGTTTTAATGCTGGGCGCGGTTTTGGTGGCTCGCGTGATTTGTCGGGTATAGAGTCGGTTGAGGTTTTAAAAGGCCCACGCGCGGCTTTATTTGGCCGTGGTGAGCCAGGTGGTACAGTAAACTTAGTTACTAAACGCCCAACGTTTGATACGCAAGGTGAAATTAAGCTCTCGGTAGGGAGTTTTGATACTTACCGCGCCGATGTTGATTACACCACAGCGCTTAACGACGACGTTGCAATTAGACTGGTTGGTTTTTACGAAGACGCCGAGAGCTTTAGAGACACCATAGAAACCACTAAACACGGGTTTAGCCCGTCAATAGTGTGGAATATTAACGACAGCAGCCAACTTGTTTACGAGCTTGAATACAGCGACCAAGAAGTGCCGTTTGATAGAGGCGTATTAGCCATAGATGGCGAGCTTGGGCTTATTCCACAAAGCCGTTTTTTAGGTGAGCCGGGCGATGGCCCAATTGAAGCGGATGTACTAGGGCATCAGTTAGAGTACATTCATGACTTTGATGATAACTGGAGCATTTTATTTGGTGCAAACTACCGTGATACCTCTATGGAAGGCTTTGCAACCGAAACCGGGTTTGGCGGCGTAGTTAATAGCGAAGTAAACCGCTTTAGGCGCTACCGCGATTTTGATGCTCAATACCATGTATTGCGTGCAGAGCTAAGCGGCAGCCTTGAGCTTGGCGGTTTTGAGCACCGTTTAATTATGGGTGTTGACGCTGATAAATTTGAAAACGATCAATTTATTTTACGTGTACGGGGCGATCAATACATTAATGTATTTAACCCTGTATACGGCGCGTACGAATTACCAACGCCTACATCTAATACCGACCGCGTAGAGATTCAAGAGTCACTAGGGGTATTTATTCAAGACCAAATAAGCGTAACCGATAAGTTAGATATTCGTATTGGTGCCCGTTTTGATGATTACGAGCAGCGCTTAAATAACCTTTTAGCAGGTACTAATACTAAACAAACGCAGTCGCGCGTGAGCCCGCAGTTTGGTGTGGTGTATGAAGCCGGTGATTATGTATCTGTTTATGCAGCCTACGGCGAAAACTTTCGCCCGCTTTCAGGCACTGATACCAATGGCGATGGTTTTGAGCCAAACCAATCTACCTCTGCTGAGCTAGGTGTAAAATTTACCCTTAACGATGGCGCGTTATTTGGTACCGTTGCCGTATTTAAAGTAGATCAAGATAATATGCTAGTAGTAGATGACCCAACAGCGTTTACCTACGCAGCCATTGGTGAAGCGCAAAGTAAGGGAATAGAAATAGACCTAACGGGTGAGCTTAGCGATAGTATAGAAATTTGGGCGTCATATGCGTATGTAGATGCCCAAATAGAAAGCTCATTTTTTGATGCTATTGGCTACACAGTAGAGGCCGGCGAGTCACTTTTAAATGTACCAGAGCATCAATTTAGCTTGCAGCTTGTTAATCGGGCGAGTTATATGGCAATGCAATTAAATTTGGTGGCGGGCTATTATTTGTAGATGAACGCAATGGCTATTTTGGTACCGACTTTAAACTACCCAGTTATACAACCGCGCGTGTATTTGTAAATTACGATGTAACAGACGCTATTGCTGTTACGGCTGAGGTAAATAACCTGTTTGATGAAACGTATTACACAAACTCGTTTGCCGATGCATGGGTACAACCTGGTACCCCGCGTAACGTTAAATTTTCTGCCTCTTATAAGTTTTAATTGGTATTTTGCGCTGTAAACGTAAAAAGGTCGCTTAGTTAAAGCGACCTTTTTTATTTGGCGTGTTTGTATTTTTCAAAAATTTTGTGGTACTGACCTGAATTTTTAAGTTTTTGTAGTTGAATATTAAAGTCATCACGTAGTCTTTTTGATTTAAATAAATAGCCATTTGGGCTTTTGCCAAACAGCGCAAAGCGATCTACAGATTGTGTTGTATCAATATCTTTAAGGGTTGAGCGATAGTAATCAAAACTTTGTTTATCCATTTGAATTACATCTACCTTGTTTGAAAAAAGCATTTTAACTTGAAGAGATTGGTCGTGCACTTCGTAATATTGTGTATTGGCTTTTGCCATTTTTGCATATTCTTCACCTAAGTGTATGGCGGCGCTGGGCCACGAAATTAAGCTGTAATGTGTTAAATCTGCAATTTTAGTAAAGTTAAACTGTTTGCTTTTTAGGGTTATCTCTACGTTTTCGTATACATAGGCTTCATTTGATATATAACCGCTTAGGAGATTGCCGTTTTCTGTGCTTAAGTTAATGTCGGCTAGTATGTCGAGCTTTCCATCTATATACCCTTTAGCGCGGCGAGTATAAGGATAATAGCGTGGCTCTATTTCATAGCCTGCGGCTTTAATAATATCGAGGGTTAGCCCGCTGTTGGTATGTGACATGACGTAAGGCGGTAGTGTTTCACCAAAACCAACTACTAATTTTTGTTTAGTAGGCGATGCACAGGCAAAAGAGGATACAAGCAGTGTAGTTATTGTAGTTATTATAAAAAAGTTTAACTTCATTAGGCTGTTTAAATTAACTTGGCATATTAAAAAGATAGTAACTAAGTGGTTATGCAACAAGTAAATAGCCCATTAAAGTATTATTAAATGTCTTTAATGGGCAAGTTCTAGGCACAAAAGGGTAAACTAGGCACCGTTTAAAAAGGTGCGTAGCCGTCTGGCGTTGTTTTTGGCGTAGTCCAACGCTCTTTTGCATCAATATCTGTACGTTTTGAACCCGGTGCTGGAATACGGCCATTATCGCCAAAAAGCCATAACACTAGGTTTGTTCTGTCGCCACTGGTTATAGGTTTTGCCGCGTGTGGTACATTGCCTTTGTGGATCATGGCGGTGTCTGGTTTAAAGCTAAGTTGTGTAACTTTTGCGTTTACTTGGTCGTAAAAATCAAGTTCTGATCCGCTAAATTCTTCCCCAGGTAAGTTTAAATTAATATTTAATGTTACTGATGATGCATCAGTATGCGGACGAATAGACGCATCTGTACTTGGGTCGTAATAAATAGAAAACCCAAATGTTTGCGTATCGTAACCTATGATTTCAGGAAACAATAAACGTGAAATAGGGCGCATGTATGTATTTAATACTTGGTTATAAAATTCCTGAAAACTAGGAGCAGCTAAATAGCCCTCTGAGCGTTTGTCGAGCATGGCGCCGCGGCGGTTTAATACAATACCGTACGGTGGACGCATAGGAATGTTAGCATTCCATACTTTTTCTAGGTAACCACGTAAAACTGCTAGGCGCTCAGGATCAAAAAATTGAAATTGATACACATCAGTCGCTACTTCTTCTAGTAATGATTTTACTAAATGCTCTTTTGATGGATCTTGCCATGCAGCATTAACCGCTTCACGTAAGTTTTTATCTAGTAATGAATCGTCAAGGGTAAAGGTGGTTGTATCTACTTCGGTTTCTTCCCACTCTTTCCAGGCTTGTGTAAGTAGTTGGTCGTTATTGTACCAAAAATATTGTACAGAGTGCTCACGATTTAACATGGCCTCTCTTGAAGGTAACGCTAGAGCACGAGCAAGTTGTAATTGTGTGGCAGACATAATTTGTAACTCCAGTTGTTGAATTAGGTTTTATCAATCTAGGAGTGCAATTTATTATATTTATAAAGTTAGATAAATAAGCTGTTTTAGGAAACAGTATCAAAATAATGTTTATAATTAGGGGCGGAATGAATAGAATTAGCAGTTAGCTGTAATGGGGATGGGTTTGTGTAAACCCATCAAGCGTTTAACTATAGATTTTTAATGTGTGACTCTATCGCCCCAAATTTCTTCTAGGCGGTTATCGCGTCCGCAGCGCCAGCGGTAGGTATTGTAGCGTATGGGGTTATTTTTATAATAATCCTGATGGTAGCTTTCTTTACCTTTAATTGGGTAAAAAGTGCTGGCATTAAGTATTGGCGTGACCACTGTTTGATTTGGGAATTCTGCTATTACGGCTTGTTTGGTTTGCTCTGCTATTTTGCGCTCTTGCTCGTTAGCGACAAATATGGCGCTTAAATAACTTGGGCCTTTATCGCAAAATTGGCCTTTGGCATCAAAGGGATCAATATTTACCCAAAAATGATCAAGTATGCCTTTGTAGCTTACTACATCAGTGTCGTAAGTAATTTGTACTGCTTCGTAATGACCTTGATGGTTACCATTGTACGTCGGGTTTTTAATTTTACCGCCGGTAAAACCCGATATAACATCTTTTACGCCTTTGAGCTTTTCAAAGTCGCTTTCCATACACCAAAAACATCCACCGGCTAAAACTGCTTTTTCGGTTTTGGCTGCATGTGAAAAGGTGCTAAACAAAATTGCGGCAGATGTTAATGCAAGCGTAAGTGATTTTTTCATATAATAATCTACCTCTAGTATGAGTTTAAATACATATTCTTAATAGCTAGACCTGCTAAGTGTTATTACTATTTCATTGTTTTTAGTAGGCTAACGTGAATAGTGAAAAAGTAATATACGTAATGGTTTTTAATTAAAGGCATACGTACATTAGCTAACCTCAATAGCACAATGTTGTATTATTAGAGTGTGTTTATTAAAGTGAAAGCATTGAGATAAAAGTAGCAGGTGTTAAATGAACCAGTTAACCGAAAAATCGATAAGTTGCCCGTATTGCGGCGAAAGCATAGAAGTATTATTAGACGCGGCAGATATTGGTGAGCAATACATAGAAGACTGCCAAGTATGTTGTAAGCCTATTTCGTTTGTTGTTTTTGAAGATGAAGACGAGTTAAAAGTAAATGTATACAGTGAAGACGATACATTTTAATCCTTCGTTACTCTATATATAGTTGGCTGCACAGTGGCAGCCACTACGGTTTATACACGGGCGCTAGCTATTATTTTGCTCTCGGGCTAGTTGGTTTGGTAACAGCTCTTCTACTATTTCGCGTGCGGGGAGTGTATAACGTGTGCCGTCAAACATTACCGAGGTAAACTCGTTTATATTAGTAATGCCTGTTAGGGTCCAGCCCTCACCACGTTTAGGGCAGTATACGGTTGTGGTAGGTTGAATTACTTTAAAATCGTCGCTCATTATTGCTCTCAATATTGGCTATAAAGATAATGCTTGTGAATACGCTATGGTAAGTTAATAATGCTTAACCATAAAGCGCTATTTTAACTCCTGTATAAAATGTTTAAAACAACTCAGCTTGAACGCGTTACATTGCGTTTAATTACCCATAAGCATGCCCCGCAGTTATTTTCTATTTTGAATCACCCGCAAGTGAGCGAATTTAACGACTATAAAACCCCATTAAGTAAATGCCAAATTAAGCAATTAATACAAGACGATATTACCGCCTATTACGAAGGCGAAGTGATAAGAGTGGCTATTGAACATAATATAAATGGCAAACTTATGGGCACCTGCGGGCTTTATAATTTATCGCCTTGTAAAAGTAGGGCGTTTATTGGATTTGAGCTTGATCCTATGTATTGGGATAAGGGCATTATGTTTGAGGTAATTACCGGCTTTGTTAAAACACTTAAAGAGGCTATACCGCTAAACTACTTAGCGGCGCAGGTAAGTGCACATAATGCGCGTTCGCATAACTTATTAGTTAAATTAGGCTTTAGCTTGGGTGAGCATTCTATTTGGTATAAACATGTTTAGTACTGCATTAGTCATGTATTAGTGCTGCATTAGTCATGTATTAGTGCTGCATTTGCATTATCCACGTTAGTAAATTTCATCATAAGAGGAACAAATGCAATATAAAAAATAGCCAATTTGGCTTATAGTTAAGCGTAAGCAAATGAATTTGTTACCCGAGTTTTTAAAACGTGTTCGCTTAACAAGGATTTTATATGCTAGAAAAGCTATCTCAAGATGCCCTCGTTATTTGGGCCACTATTGACCCAATAGGGACTATGGCGCTTTTTGCTGCGCTGACTTCTCATTTAACTGATCAACAACGTCGTAAAACTGCGTTTAAAACTGTGCTATATGCAGGCGCTGTATTACTTGGCTCTATTTTAATAGGGCAGCTTATTTTAAATGCGATGGGTATACGGCTGGTATCGTTTCAGTTAGGGGGCGGGATAATTTTATTTTTGTTTGGCCTACAAATGATATTTGGCAATGATTCAAATAAAGCTAAACAAGACCCAGGGCACGATATTGCAGTGTTTCCGCTTGCTATACCGGCTACCGCCACACCAGGGGCTATTTTAGCCGTTATATTACTTACCGATAATCACATTCACCCAATTACAACCCAAATAGGCACAGCGTTAATTACACTGGCTGTGTTGGGTGTAACCCTAATTTTGTTGTTGCTGTCGGGCAAAATTATAAAGCTAATTGGTATTGGCGGTGCGTCTATTTTAACCCGCGTGATGGGGATGATACTGGCCGCTTTTTCTGTAGAGCTGATAATGACTGCACTTGAAGTTAAGCAGTGGGTAACGCTAGGGCCCTGATGAATCTTAAGGTTTGTTATAAAAAAGGCATGCACTGTATTTATATACAGTGCATGCCTTTTTGCTTATAATCGCTTTAATTAATACTTGTTTGCTAAGGCTAAAAAACTGACTTTACAACGCAATTAACTAAAGCAACAACCATTGCTGGTGGGTTTATAGTAAAAGAACACATCATACTAAGTTGTTATTAAATGCCTAACTTAGCCAAAGAGTGAAGGAGAATAAAAGTAGCCAATAAATAGGGGATAATTGGCTACTTAATTTAATAATTTTACCGGTTATTGATTGCTACTTAGTGCGCTTTAGGTTTAACAAGAAGGGCGATAGCTACAACGGCGCTTAAAATACTGCATATTATAAATACGTTATGTTCACCCCCAGGTATGTACTCCATAAACGAGGTAAAAAACTGACCGGAGAACACAGCCATTGTAAAATACGATAAGTTACGTCCGCGAACATTTTCTGGGCTTAGCTCTACGGTCATGTGGTTTAAAAGAGGAATGCTAAAACCAAAGCCAATACCAATTAATAGCGCGCCTAATACTAATATCAATGTACTTGATTGCATAAAGCAAAGGTATGATAAACCAAAGGCAAAAAATGCGATTGCTAATACACTTTTTTCACTAAGGCGTTTAGTTGCTTTAGGCATAAATCCCGCTGTAAATACCGCAATTAACGATATAAAAGCCAATAGTTGGCCTATTTCTGATTCATTAAAATTTAGTGCGTGCAAGGTAATAGGTAAAAGCACGGTTGAGGTAAAAAATATGGTCATAGCTAGGGTTGATACTATATACACCCCTTTAAGCGTTAATGCGTTTGAATTGCTCTTTTTTATTTGTTGAGTTTGCTCTGTGTTTTGGGCGTTCAATTGCTGCTTCCGGGGTACAAACATGAGCAACATAGCTAAAAATACCCAAGCAATTAAATACAAAGCAAGGGGTAATCCCCAATACATTGACGCTAAAACACCGCCTAAAAATAAAAATATAACGCCACCTAGCTCTATCGCCATGCCTTGTTTGGCAATCATATTCAGTCGGGCTTCGCCGCTGTACCACGTTGAAATTAATACGGTGCAACTTGCCATCACTATTGCTGTAATACCACCTAATGCAAAACGATTAATAAATACTAAGGTTGGGCCATGTAAAACGTAAGCACATGCACCCACTAATCCGTATAAAAATAAACCTATTATAAGTAAAGGGTATGCGCCGTACTTGTCTATTAACCTTCCGGCTAGGGGGGCAAATACCACCGCACCTAAAGAAGGTAAAGTAATTAATAATACGCTGTTGCTTTGTATGCCTAGGCCATCAGCAATGGTAACTAAACCCGGCGCTAATAGGGTGCCAACCATTATGGTTAAGCTGGCAATACATAGTAGAGTAAAATTACCGGCGGTTTTGAGTGAACTCATTTTCTCTCCATTAATTTTCGGGTGAATTTGTAAGCATGTTTACAGGCATTATTAATACGCAGCGCACACAGCTTTTATAAAGTGTTATAACAAATAATAGCGATTGTTAACGCATTCAAACATTTAATTTTTTTCATCATTTAACGTTTAAATTAAAAAAGCCCAGCATATAGCTGGGCTTTGTGTGTTGTTATGGTGGGAAATTAAAACTTGTATCTAAAACCAAATGCAATCCCGTCGTCTTCTGAGGCTTCCATTTGCGATTGCTGGTCTTTGTCTTCACTTTCAAAGTCGCTAACATCTTTACGGGCTTCAACGTAGGCAATGGTGTTTTCGTCAATTAAGTAATGAACACCAATCACAGCAAATTGACGTTTGAATACATCATTAGGAACGGTATTAAAGTTAGGTTGAATAACGTAATCGTCACCGGCATCTAAAATGTTATAAGCCAAGTGGGTTTTAAATTGAGTTTTTTTCATGTTGGATAAAAATAAAACGCTAGTGCAAAAACTCTAAAAAGCATTTTATATCATAAATATATACCCAGTTATCTGTTTTTTAAAATGCTTTGCGATAAACAATCGACTTATTAAGTTAAACGGGTTTTTTAATTAAAATTTAAACCCTGATATGGCACACAAATCGCGCTATTATTTTTAGCTAAGCACATTTTTTTAGTTGAATAAGCATTCACTGGCTTAATCACGTTTTTAGGCACTATTTGTTAGGCATTAATTTACGCCTTTAATGAGTGGAATAGGGCATAGTTCATACGCTTTCAACCTTAAACTTTCATAGAAAAAAAGCAGTATTTAGTTTAAACTGCGCGCAATTTAAATACATCATGTCCCCTTGGAGGGTAGCGCTATTATTAGTACAGCTAACATCACCATGCAATTTGGTGCTAAACCGTTATTTGAAAACATATCTGCAAAGTTTGGCGAAGGAAACCGTTACGGTTTAATTGGTGCAAATGGATGTGGTAAATCTACATTTATGAAAATCCTAAGTGGCGAACTAGAGCCCTCTGCAGGTAACGTAAGTACAGATCCAAATGAACGTGTAGCTAAACTAAACCAAGACCAGTTTGCTTACGAAGAATACTCTGTAATTGATACTGTAATCATGGGCCATAAAGAATTATGGGATATTAAACAAGAGCGCGATCGCATTTACTCATTACCAGAGATGAGTGAAGAAGACGGCATGAAAGTAGCCGATTTAGAAACTGAGTTTGCCGAAATGGACGGCTATTCAGCTGAGTCTAAAGCGGGTGAGCTTTTATTAGGGGTAGGTATTTCGACAGAGCAGCATTACGGCCCTATGTCTGAAATAGCACCCGGTTTTAAACTACGAGTGTTACTTGCGCAAGTACTGTTTTCTGACCCTGATATTATGCTACTAGATGAGCCAACCAATAACTTGGACATTTACACCATTAAATGGTTAGAAGATGTGCTTAATCAACGCGACTGCACCATGATCATCATCTCGCATGACCGTCACTTTTTAAACTCAGTATGTACGCACATGGCTGATATTGATTACGGCGAACTTCGTATTTACCCAGGTAACTACGATGAGTACATGTTTGCAGCAACACAAGCACGTGAGCGCCTATTAAGTGAAAACGCGAAAAAGAAAAGCCAAATTGCCGAACTACAACAGTTTGTATCGCGCTTTTCTGCAAACGCGTCAAAGGCAAAACAAGCAACGTCGCGTGCAAAACGTATTGATAAAATTCAGCTAGAAGAAGTAAAAGCCTCTTCTCGCCAATCTCCGTTTATTCGCTTTGAGCAAGAAAAACAGCTATTCCGTAATGCATTAGAAATGACTAACCTAAGCCAAGGTTTTGAAGACAATACGCTATTTTCAAATTTAGAAGGCTTAGTAGAAGTAGGCGAGCGCATTGCTATTATCGGTGAAAACGGTGTAGGTAAAACAACCTTACTTAATACTCTTGCTGGGCGTTTAGCACCTAAGTCGGGCGAGTTTAAGTGGTCTGAAAATGCCAATATTGGTTACTACGCGCAAGATCATGCTGACGAGTTTGAAAAAGACATGAACTTGTTTGAGTGGATGGAGCAATGGCAACAAGAAGGCGACGACGAGCAAGTGGTTCGTGGCTTTTTAGGACGCATGTTGTTTTCGCAAAACGATATTAAAAAGTCTGTAAAGGTTATTTCAGGTGGTGAACAAGGCCGTATGTTATTTGGTAAAATTATGATGCATAAACCAAACATACTGTTAATGGATGAGCCAACAAACCACATGGATATGGAGTCTATCGAGGCGTTAAACCTTGCATTAGAAGCGTACGAAGGCACATTATTGTTTGTATCGCACGATCGCCAGTTTGTATCATCGGTTGCCACCCGCATTTGGGAGATAAAAGACGGCCAGGTGATTGACTTTAGAGGCAACTACAGCGAATACCTAGCAAGCAAAGAAGTATAAGCACTTTGTAACTGCAACCCTTTAAAAGCCATGTTTAAACGTGGCTTTTTTTGTTTTTGTGAGTCGCAATTAAACTTGGTTTGGGTATAATACCCGCCTAAAACCGGACATAAGTCCGCTATTTTTAAAATACATTACTGAGGAGTATTTATGACTGTTGGCATTATTATGGGTTCTAAATCAGATTGGCCAACCATGGAACACGCAGCGCTCATGCTCGAAAAATTTGGTATTGAGTACGAAACAAAAGTGGTCTCTGCGCACCGCACTCCTCAACTCCTTGCAGATTATGCAAATTCAGCAGCAGATCGTGGCATAAAAGTGATTATTGCTGGCGCCGGTGGTGCTGCGCATTTACCGGGTATGGCAGCGGCATTTACATCGCTTCCTGTGCTTGGTGTACCGGTTAAATCTAAAGCCTTAAACGGTGTAGATTCATTGTTATCTATTTGCCAAATGCCAAAAGGCGTAGCCGTGGGTACACTAGCAATTGGTGAGCCAGGCGCTGCTAACGCAGGTTTACTTGCTGCACAAATTTTAGGGTGCCAAAACCCAGAAATTTTTGCAAAAATTGAAGCATTTCGTAAAGAGCAAACCGAGACTATCTTAGCTAACCCTAGTCCTGCAGAGTAAAAATGAAAATTTTAATTTTAGGTGCCGGCCAACTTGCGCGAATGATGAGCCTAGCAGGCGCCCCCCTTAATTTAAATGTGGTTGCGTACGATGTAGGCAGCCAAAAAATTATGCATCCGCTAACCGGTGAAATTTACACAACCACACTTGAGCAGGCAATTAGTGACGCTGATGCGATTACCGCAGAGTTTGAGCATATCCCCGATGATGTACTTACACTGTGCTGCAACAGTAATAAATTTTACCCAGGAAAAGCTGCCATTAAAACCGGTGGCGACCGCGCATTAGAAAAAGCGCTACTAGATAAAACAAACGTAGCGTGTGCACCGTATCAACTGATCACAGAAAAAGCGCATTTAGAATTAGCGGTTAAAACCCTAGGTAAACCGCTGGTTATTAAAACGTGCCAAGCAGGGTACGATGGTAAAGGGCAGTGGCGTTTAAAATCAGATGACCAAATAGAGCAAATTTGGTCAGAAATGGCTGATTTTATTGCCTCTGGCACACAGGATGCGCCCCACAGCATTATTGCTGAAAAAATGATCCCGTTTGACCGTGAAGTCTCTATTATTGGTGCACGCGATAAGCAAGGTAATGTGGCTATTTACCCAATTACTGAAAACGAGCACACCAACGGCGTGCTTACTTTGTCGATTGCGGGTAAAAATAACACGCTGGTTGAGCAGCAGGCCCATAGTGCATTTACAAAAATTGCCAACGAGCTTAATTATGTTGGCGTACTTGCCATTGAGTTTTTTGATGTAAACGGTACTTTACTGGTTAACGAAATTGCGCCGCGAGTTCATAACTCAGGGCACTGGACACAGCAAGGCTGCCATTGTTCGCAGTTCGAAAACCACATGCGAGCTGTAGCGGGTTTACCGCTAGGTAATACAGAGCTTAAGCATATTACCGCCATGATTAATGTGCTGGGCCAAGGATGTATTCCTACCGAGGTTTTAACAGTCAGTGATGTAACCAGCCACTGGTACGGAAAAACGGCAAAACCTGGACGTAAAATGGGGCATATTAATGTATCTGCAGATAACATTAATAATCTTGCCGATAAGCTTGGGCAACTTACCGATTATTTACCTGAGCAAGCGTACCCCGGCATTTTAAAAGCTGCTACTGCACTTATGCTAAGTGAGTAAAGGCTGCAATTAACTAATTAAATACCGGCTTAAGCCGGTATTTTTTTGTCATAAAAATAGGTATTAATTGTGTAATACTGGTAAAGTCTATTTTTTAATTTTTTGAAGTAAAAAAATGAAACTAAACATACTTTATGGCGCATTAGCCATTGCCGCTTCATTTAGTTTAAATGCTACAGCCAGCGAGAGCCTTCGTATTGCCACCTTTAATGTGAGTATGGATGCAACTAATCACACGCCAAAAGGCGAGCAAGTAAACCCCGATGCGCTAGTTAATGCTCTAAAATCAAACCACCAGCAAATAAAAAATATAGCCGAAATAATTCAGCGTGTTCGCCCTGACATTATTTTATTAAACGAGTTTGACTACGTACCAAAAGCGCAAGGTATAGATTATTTTAAACGCCAGTTTTTAAATGTAAGCCAAAATAAACAAGACCCCATTGATTACCCATACAGTTTTATTGCCCCTGTAAATACAGGCCTTGCTACTGAGTTTGACCTTGATAACAACGGTAAAAAAACCGCTGTAATGGGCGATGCGCAAGGTTTTGGTTTTTTTGAAGGGCATTACGCAATGGCTATTTTATCTAAATACCCCATTAACCTTGAGAAACTGCGCACGCTTCAAACGTTTAAATATAAAGATATGCCTAATGCGCAAATGCCAATAGACCCAAAAACAAAAGAGAATTGGTATAACACGCAAGAATGGCAAGCGCTTAGGCTTAGCTCTAAATCGTTTTGGGATGTACCTGTTGTAGTTAACAATAAAACAGTGCATGTACTTGCCTCGCACCCAACACCGCCGGTGTTTGATGGCGACGAAGACAGAAACGGCAAACGTAATCATGACGAAGTTAGGTTAATTGCCGATTATGTTGCTAATAAAGCCTATATTTACGACGATAACGGCCAAAAAGGCGGATTAAAAGCAAGCTCTCGGTTTGTTATTTTAGGTGACTTAAACGCCGCGCCTGAAGGGGATAAAGCACGGGTTGAAACCACTAATCAAATTTTAAATAACCCACTTATAAATTCGCAATTTATACCGCAAAGCGCCGGTGCTAAAGAGCAATACCCGCAGCCATATGCAAAGTACTTTACCGCTAACTGGCAGGCGCGTGTAGATTATGTTTTACCCTCTACCTATGGGTTTAAAATACACGATGGTGGGGTGTTTTGGCCCACTAAAAACAGCGAGCAATATAGATTAATAAAAGATAGAAACGCATCGAGCGATCACCGATTGGTGTGGCTCGATTTGCTAATAGAGTAAACTCAGCTTTACCGTGAAAATGCGTTATTTATCTTAAAAAATTGCAATAACTCAAGTGCTTCTGCTTAAATACGGCTCAATTATAATAACCGTATAGAAGCACTATGATTTTTAACCTATCGTCATCAAAAACATTAGTAGCGCTTGCTGTAACCTCTAGCATTATGCTTGCAGGTTGTAGTGCTACCGCTAATACCTCTTCATCACAGCAAAGCGCTTTACCAGCAACTCCCGTTGCTGCGGTTGTAAACACACCTGCTGATGCTGGCTCGCAAAATATTACGCTAGAACAAGCCATGGCAAATCCTGATTGGATAGGCAACCAGCCTAAAAATGCGTACTGGGCAAGTGATTCAGCCACCATTATTTTTGCTCAAAAGCAGCAAGGCAGTAACCTAAACGATATTTATAGCCAGCCAATTAACAGCAAAAAAGCGATGCAAGTTTCACTTGATAAACTGCATACTGTAGGTGCTTCTAAAGCGGTTTATTCATCAGATAGAACACTTCAAGCTTATACCTTTAAAGGCAATGTATTTGTTAAAAACCTTACAACGGGTGAACTTAAACAAATAACAGCCACCTCAGCTAATGAGTCTAAACCACAGTTTTTAAACAATGGCGATTTAGTTTACCGCCAAGGTAATGTGTTTTTTAAAGTTGATTTAAAAACAGGGCTAAGTACAGAGCTTGCTAACTTAAAATTGGCCGATGAGCCAAAAGGCTTACAAGAGCCAACTAGTTACATAGCAAAAGAGCAGCATAAACTGATTGAGTTTGTGGCGCTGCAACATAAAAACAAACAGGATACACAAACACGCAATGAGCAAATAAACGCGCAAAATAGCTCCATTGCTAACACCGCTTTTTATTTAGGTGATGGCAATGTAATTAAAGAGGCGCAACTATCGCCAAACGGTGATGCTTTAATTGTTGTGCTGCAAAAGCAGCAATCGTGGCGTGATAAAGGCGATATTATGCCTAACTACATCACCGATGATGCCACTATTGAGCCTAAAAAAGTGCGCCGTCGTGTGGCTGATGCAAAAGAGCAAACATCATCGGTGATACACATTAACCTTGTAGATAAAACACAAACGCCACTGAGCTTTGATACGCTACCGGGCTTTGATGAAGATGTTTTAGCCGAGGTTAAAAAAGAAAACTTCGCGCGTGATGGTAAAACGTATAAATCTAAAAAAGCGCCACGCGGTATTAACTTAATTACTAATTGGGGTTTAAACCAAGCCCCCATAGTGTGGAACGATGACGGCACGCAAGTTGCCATTATGCTAGAGGCGTGGGATAACAAAGACCGCTGGATAGCCACAATCGACTTTGATAAAAACGAGCTTGTGTCGCAGCACCGCCTACATGATGATGCTTGGATAGCTTACGCGTTTAACAATTTTGGCTGGTTACATAATTCAAACACCCTGTATTACTTATCAGAAGAGTCGGGCTATAGTCAGCTTTACAAAAAACCGCTTAACGGCAAAGCAACCGCTTTAACTAGTGGCCAGTTTGAAGTATCGGACATTACGTTAACTCATGATAATAGCGCTATTTATTACAAGGCAAACGTAGAGCACCCAGGTCTTTACGAAATTTACCGTGTTAATCCACAAACAGGTAAAAATGAGCAAGTGACAGACCTTAACGGTATGACCGACTACACGTTAAGCCCAGACGAAAGTAAATTACTGCTTAAGCACTCTAAAATAACAATGCCAACAGAGCTTTTTGTTGCCGATGCTAAAGCAAACACCACTGCTACACAGCTCACCCATACGGTGTCGGATGAATTTTTAGCTAAAAAGCTCACCGCACCTAAAATTGTTGCCGTGCCATCTAGCCACACAGAGCAACCTATTTATGCCAAGGTGTATTACCCAAGTGACTATGTAGAAGGTGAAACAGGCAAAACCCGTAAAGCGGTTATTTTTAACCACGGAGCAGGGTATTTACAAAACTCACACATGGGGTGGTCTGTGTATTTTCGTGAGTTTATGTTTCATTCATTACTTGCCGATGAAGGTTACATAGTGATGGATATGGATTACCGCGCTTCTAAAGGTTATGGCCGCGATTGGCGTACTGCGATTTATCGTCAAATGGGTACACCTGAAACGCAAGATTTAGCAGATGGCGTTAAATGGATGGCGCAAAACGCAAATGTTGATACCAACGCAGTAGGCACATACGGTGGCTCATACGGCGGGTTTATGACCTTTATGGCGCTATTTACTGCCCCTGAGCTATTTCAATCTGGGGCAGCACTTCGTCCAGTAACCGATTGGGCGCATTACAACACCGCTTACACGGCTAATATTTTAAATCACCCAGATGTAGATCCCATAGCGTATGAGCGCAGCTCGCCAATTTATTACGCTGAGGGCTTAAACAAGCGCTTATTAATTAACGCACCTATGGTTGACGATAACGTGTTTTTTCAAGACTCAGTACGTTTAGTACAGCGATTAATTGAACTTGAAAAACAAAACTTTGAAACAGCTATCTTCCCGGTAGAGCCGCATGGCTTTGTACAGCCGTCAAGCTGGTTAGATGAATACCGCCGTATTCATAAATTATTTAAAGAAACACTTTAATCTTAAATTTTTAAATTAAAGTATAAAAACAAAAACGCCGCGTTAACTAACGCGGCGTTTTATTAATATTGAAAAGCCTAATCGCTATTTTTTTAAGTATTTAATTGCTAAAGGTATGCCAAGCAATGTGCCGCCCACCGCGCCAATTAAGTGCGCATCAATGGCAACGGTTGAATCAATTAATTGGCCAATACTGGCATCGGGGCCGTTTACTTGCTCCATTATTATTTTTATCCACACACCTATAAATAATAAATAACCCGATTTAAGTGACAGGGTAATGTCTTTCACCGCTCCCCAAATAATGACACCATGCAATAGGGCGCTTAACCCCGTGTATATAGATATAGCAGGGCAAAACCATAATACGCCGAGCCCACACCACAGTGCTAAAAAACACACATTAAAGGCATAACGCGCAGGTGATGTGTATTCGCCATGCAGTAACCAAATTAAAAATATGCCTAATGCGTTTAATCCTAAATGCGCCCAGTTAGCATGTACAAATTGACTGGTAAACACTCGCCAAACTTCGCCGTTTTCAATGAGCGCTCGGTTAAATTCAAGTAAATTATTTAAATCAAATGCAGCAAAAACAATACTAAAAAGCATCAAAAATAATGGCGGAAGTAAATAACGAGGTTGTAGCGGTAAATTAAGCATTTTATTATGTTTTTTTAGTCAAAATTTTTGCATATTGTGCCCGTTTAACTTTAAGATGCCAAATACAACTACGTAATTAAGTGTTTTTAGTATTTTTATGCATTTTAAACTTAAGTCATTATTTACTATTGGTTTGTTTGCAGTAACGCTGCCAACAATAGCAAAAGAACCTGCAAAATTAGAAATTCGCGAGCCAGAAGCCACCACCTCAATTGTACAAAAACAATTAGTAACTGGTGATCAATACATGGTGGCCGCGGCCAACCCGTATGCCTCACAAGCTGGACAACAGATTTTAGCTAAAGGCGGAAGCGCGGTAGATGCGGCAATTGCAACGCAATTAGTGCTTACCTTAGTTGAACCACAATCATCGGGCATTGGTGGTGGTACATTTATGATGTACTACAACAAAGCCGATAACCTACTTACAAGCTTTGATGGCCGTGAAACCGCGCCACAAAATGCTGACGAAAATCTGTTTTTAGATAAACACGGTAAAGCCGTTAAGTGGATTGAAGCAGTTGTTGGCGGTCGCTCTGTGGGTGTGCCAGGTATTTTGCACGCCTTTGCAAGTGCGCATCAACAATACGGTAAACTTGCGTGGAGCGAGTTATTTAAACCCGCTATTAAACTTGCCGAGCAGGGCTTTGAGGTATCGCCACGTTTACACGGTTTATTGGCACGCCAATTAAACCCAGGTGTAATGAGTATGCCGGTGATTAACGAGTACTTTTACCCTAATGGCGAATTAATTAAAGCCGGTACGATTAAAAAAAATCAGCCCTTAGCTAATTTATACAAAGACATTGCTAAACAAGGCATTGATGCATTTTATAAAGGCGATAACGCTAAGCAAATGGTAAACGCAGTGCAAAATTCAAAAATTGCACCGGGTACATTAAGCGAATCAGACCTGGCTAATTACAAAAGCAAGCAACGCGACGCGGTATGTATTAAATACCGTGCTTATAATGTGTGCTCTATGGCACCACCGAGCAGTGGTGGTGTAGCGGTATTACAAATTTTAGGCTTGCTTGAACACAAAGACATGAGCGCGCTTAAACCTAATAGCGAAGAGGCAATTCATTACTTTAGCCAAGCCTCACGCATAGCATTTGCCGATCGCAATATGTACATGGGCGACCCAGATTTTACACAAGTGCCTACCAAAGAGCTGTTAAATAAAAAGTACATTGCATCGCGCGCCAAGCTTATTACTGAGCAAGACACAAAAGCAGTAGCTGGTAACCCAGTAGGCTATTTAAGCTACGCAAAAGATGATTCTTTTGAGTTGCCATCAACATCGCATGTATCCATTGTAGATAGCTTTGGTAATGCCGTATCAATGACCAGTTCAATTGAAATGGCGTTTGGCTCAACTGTGATGGTTAATGGCTTTATTTTAAATAACCAATTAACCGATTTTGCGCTTTCGCCACGCATTGACGGCAAATTAGTAGCTAACCGCGTTGAGGCGGGCAAACGCCCACGCAGCTCTATGTCGCCAGTAATGGTGTTTAACAACGACGGCAGCTTACGCTTAGTGGTTGGCTCGCCAGGTGGCAGCCGTATCATTGATTACGTAGCGCAAGTGGTTATTGGTGTACTGGATTGGAATTTATCGGCACAAGAGGCGATTAACCTGCCAAGAACCACCAATCGTAACGATTACACGAGCCTTGAAAAAGGCACCGCGCTTGAAGCCATAGCCCCACAATTAACTAAACGCGGCCATGCGGTACGCGTACTTGATTTAAACTCTGGCTTACATGCCGTAGAAGTTAAAAACAATAAATTGTATGGCGGTGCCGATCCGCGCCGTGAAGGGGTTGCTTTGTCGGATTTAACTGACAAAAACGCCACTATCAAATTTTAATTTATGTATAATAGCCATGCAGGCAGTGAAGCCTGCATGTGTTTTCTCTCAATGGTCTGACAAGCTTAATTGTCATTGCAATTTAACCTTTTACAATGATAATGGCAGATCATAACTTAAGACTCCGTTAAAGCCTGGAAATATGACAACTAATACTGATCCTAACTACCTTTATATTCCTTACTCTGGCCCTGGCCTAATTGAAACTCCGCTTTTAAACAAAGGCAGCGCGTTTAGTAAAAAAGAACGCGAAAACTTTAACCTTGCGGGTTTGCTTCCTCCACGTTTTGAAACAATTGAAGAGCAGGTTGAGCGTTGTTATCAGCAGTATTCAAGCTTTAACGATAACTTAAACAAGCATATTTACTTGCGTGCCATTCAAGATAACAACGAAACACTTTACTACCGTTTAGTGCGTGATCATCTTGAAGAAATGATGCCAATTATTTACACGCCAACGGTTGGTGATGCCTGTGAAAAATTCTCAGATATTTACCGCAGTGCGCGTGGCTTATTTATTTCGTACGAAGATCGCTATCAAATTGACGACATTCTACGTAACGCCACCAAAGGCAAAGTAAAAGTAATTGTGGTTACCGATGGCGAACGTATTTTAGGCCTAGGCGATCAGGGTATTGGTGGTATGGGTATTCCTATTGGTAAATTATCACTTTACACAGCGTGTGGTGGTATTAGCCCAGCGTACACATTACCTGTAATGCTTGATGTTGGTACTAACAACGAAAAACTGCTTAATGACCCTATGTACATGGGTGCGCGTCATAAGCGTATTGCGCAAGATGAATACGATGAGTTTTTAGACTTATTCATTAAAGCGGTTAAACGTCGCTGGCCAAATGTATTACTGCAGTTTGAAGATTTTGCTCAGCCAAACGCTATGCCTTTACTTAAGCGCTACCGTAACGAAATTTGTAGCTTTAATGATGACATTCAAGGTACAGCAGCGGTAACTGTAGGCTCTTTATTAGCTGCGTGTCGTGTTAAAGGCTCAACCCTTAGTGAGCAAAAAGTGGTATTTGTTGGCGCAGGCTCAGCCGGTTGTGGTATAGCTGAGCAAATTATTAGCCAAATGGTGTTTGAAGGTATTAGCGAAGCACAAGCGCGCAGCCAAGTATTTATGGTTGACCGTTTTGGCCTACTCACTGAAGGTATGGAAGGCTTACGCGATTTCCAACAAGCACTAGCGCAACCACAAGCTGCATTAAGCGAGTGGACTTACAGCGGCGAATACGCTTCATTATTAGATGTAATGCACTGTGCAGCACCTGATATTTTAATTGGTGTATCGGGTCAACCGGGTTTATTTACCGAGCAAGTTATCCGCGCTATGCACTCAGGCTGTGAGCAGCCGATAATTTTCCCATTAAGTAATCCATCTAAGCAGGTTGAAGCACACCCAGCTGATGTTATTAAATGGACTGAAGGTAAAGCACTTGTAGCAACGGGTAGCCCATTTGAGCCAGTAGAATTTAATGGTGAAGTGTTCCCAATTCCACAGTGTAACAACAGTTATATTTTCCCAGGTATTGGCCTAGGTGTAATTGCAGCAAAAGCAACACGCATTACCGATGCAATGCTGAGCATGTCGAGCGAAATGCTTGCTGAGTCATCACCACGTGCAAACACCGGTAAAGGCAGCTTATTACCTGCACTGACTGAAATTGAAACATTAAGTAAGCGTATTGCATTTGCAGTGGCTAAAAAGGCAATTGAAGAGGGCGTAGCTCTTGAGATTAGCGACGATGCACTGTGGGCTGCTATTGATAGAAATTACTGGTTACCTAAATACCGTAACTACAAACGTTGTAGCATTTAATTACGCTGAGTAACGTAAAGTAAATAAGGCTGTACATTGCGTTACAGCTAGTTACAAAAAACAGGCAATTGCCTGTTTTTTTGTGCTTGTTCATTTATTGTTAACCACGTAGGCTCTTTAATGGTGACAACAAAAATACAATGGATAATGCAATGAAAACACACATTCTTTTATTAAGTAGCGCAATTGCCTTAAGTACTTTAAGCGTTGATGCGCATGCAAACTCAACACCTAATGCTCCTCATATTTATGTTAAAGGTGAAGCAACCGTAACCACTATGCCTGATTACGTACAATTAAGCGTAGGTATTGTAGAAATAGATAAAGACCTAATTGATGCTAAAAACAAAGCCGATAAAACTATGGCTAAAGCTATCAAATTAGTAAAAGAGCTTGGCATTAAAGACGGTAATATTAATGCAGGGCATATTTCTATAAATCGCGAAAGCCAATACAACAGAAGCTCTGGAGAGCAAGAATTTAAAGGCTTTAGAGTGTCGCGTACGTTAAGCGTTAAACTCTCGCAAATCGAAAAATACCCTCAGCTGTTACAAAACCTAGTAAATAACGGCATTAACCAAATAAACCAAACGCAATTTTTAGCGAGTAACTATGAAGAGCTGCACAAACAGGCGCAAAAACTGGCCATTCAAGATGCCCGCAAAGCCGCCAAAGAATTAAGTGCCGATTACGGCGTTGAGCTAAAAGGGTTATATACGGCATCGCTAAGCCCGATGAACGTACCTGCTCAGCCTTATGCACGCTCAGAAAAAACAATGATGGTAGCAGATAGCGCACCCGGTAATTTTGTTCCTGATGCGTATCATGCTGGAGAAATTAAAGTAACAGCGTCTAGCTATGCGGTTTACTTTATTGACTAGTATGTTGGCAGGTAAAACGAGCCACTAGTTTATCCCCTTGTGGCTTGCTAATACGTGCAATAGCGTTAAGCATGTTGGTAATTTCTTGTCTGTCGTATTCGTTACTTACATGCTCGTTTATGTCATCTACAATGGCATTTAAGTAATTAAATAGGCTGTTTCGGGCTGCATCATTGCCATGCGCTACAAACAATATATTTTTAAATGCCTCTAAAACGTTTGTCATTACATACGCATCGCCTTTTGCGTAATTACGCAGTGGCGTAAAGTTATCGTGCAGTAACTCATCAAAACTGGTTTCGTGTATAAAGAGTAACGGGGCGTTGTCGCTGTGTTTAAACGAATAATTTGTATCGTTAAGCGACAGGCGCTCAATTAACAAAATACTCAGCATATCTATCGATTTAACCGCTGTACCTGGGTCATTAATACCTGGGCTCATTGCTTTAACGGCAATTTCTGAAATTTGCGTTAATCCATAACGGTAATGATCGCTAATGTACTCTTCTATATAAAAAATAAAGCAGTCTAAAATTTTAGCGATAAGTTCTTCGTTGTTAGAAATGTCTTTATCGCATTTTAAAAACGGATAGCCTTTAACGGTAAAGTAACCTTGGTTTACCGAGATATACACCCGAATATTTTCCTCGGCTAATATGGCGCATAACTTATCTGTATGCACCCCTTTGTAATAACCCTCGGTAGTACTATTAACTGAGTGCCACTGTGTAAAATCAGGAAAGTCAGTGAACGGTTTTTCTGATTGCCTATCGACAATGGCTTTAATTTCGCGTTTAGTTTGGCTAAATAAACCGTTAAGTACATTATCTACTTGAATGGCTTTAGATATTGAATGAATAAAAAATACAAACAAACCAAGCGATACTAAGCCAAACACCAATGACAGCAGCACCCCAAGCGATGGGATAGCGGTATCGCCACCTTCAAGTTTATTAATATTAATGAGCATAATAATTGAGTAAATTATGCTACCTAAATAAAAGCCCAATACCATTTGATGCGACTTACGGGTAATAAGCCCAGGTACAACCCGCGGAGATAAACTGGCGCTGGCCGAATTTAAAACCACCATCACCATAGAAAAACTAAACACCGTAAGCGATATAATACTGCCTGCTAGGGTGCTTAAAATGGTGCGGGCATTTTCGGCGCTATCTACCAGCACAACAGATATAAACGCCTTGAGCTGCTCTACAGGCGCTATGTATTCAAGCGACATGGTAATTACAGCAAAAAGTAAAAAGCCAACCGAAAGTACAGAAGGGTAAAAGCCAATGCTGTTGATCATTTCACGATAGCGGTCGGCTACTTTGCGAGGGACAAACATAAATTCCTTTCATTGCGTTATAAAATTCAACTAATACACACTGTAGCATAGTTACTAAGTAAACTTATGATTGTGCAAAACTATGTTATTATTGCCAAAAATAAAACAGGACAACACCGTGATAGTTTCTACGTATGCTGCGCTTTTAGCGTTTTATTATATTTATTTAAGTTTTAATGTGATCAAAGTGCGCCGCAGCGAACAAGTGTCGCTTGGCGATAACGGCAACCCTAAATTACAACGTGCTGTGCGTGCCCATGCTAATTTTATGGAATACGCCCCCTTTGCGATTATTTTGCTTTTTTTAGCCGAATACCAAGGCCTTGCCAGCCATTATTGTAATATTTTAGGGGGCGCATTATTAATAGGGCGCGTTTTTCACAATTTAGGCATTGTTGAAAACAATCTTAAATATCGCCAAATTGGTACCATTGCCACCTTTTTAGTGATGGTTATTAGTGCCTTTTTATTGCTTGTAACACGCAATAGTTAGTAATAGCTGTTATGAGTAAAATATTTATAATAGGGCTTCCGCGTACAGGCACCACCAGTGTATGCCACGCTTTTTTAGAGTTTGGCATTGCCACGGCGCACACTGCGTACACCTCGTATTGTTTTGAAAACGCCACAGCCATAGCCGATACCCCTGTTTTTAATGACTACCGAGCATTAGATAGCCATTACCCCGGCGCTAAATTTATATATTTAGCGCGCGAAAAAACACCCTGGGTTGCCTCAATTAGGCAGTTGCTGCTGCGAATGCATACTAATTTAACGCGCCCAGACGGTGGTTTTAATATTCATATAAAACGCTGTTACTTAACGACCTTTACTGACTTATCGATTGATAATATTAACCAAGATGATTATTTAACAAAGTGCTACAACACACATTTAGCAAACGCGCGTGAGTATTTTAAGCACCGCAGTAACGACTACTTAGAAATTGATATAGCAAAGCCACAAAGTTTTGCCCAGCTTACTGCGTTTTTAGACATTAAAAGCGAGCGCACCGACTTTGAAAAAATGAACATAGGCGGCAAAGTGACCGCATGGAATGATATTAAACACCCGTTAAAAATTGACTCAACAGCAAAAGGGCGCATAGATAAGCATTTACCTTATATGCGTTAATTTTGCTCTGCGCTGCAAGATTTTTACTATTAAATACGCTAAAATCCCCGCATTATTTTTTAAGTAGTACAAAAAATGTTTGAATTAAAATACAACACCCCCTTTGAATGGACCGAAGCGGTTTTAGCCGACTTTAATACGTTTTTACAAGACCACGCTGCCGCTGAGAAAAAGGCATCGGGCATGGCTATTTCTATGCTGTCTCATTACCCAGACAAACATAAACTGGTAAAAGCCATGACCGATTTAGCGCTTGAGGAGTTAATCCACTTTAAACAAGTGCTTAAACTGCTTATTGAACGCGATACTAATTTAGGTGATGACAAAAAAGATCCATACATAAAACAAATACGCGCTTTATTTAGACATGGCCGTGATGGATTTTTAATGGATAGATTACTGGTTGGCGGCGTTATTGAAGCCCGCGGCCACGAGCGTTTTTCATTGGTTGCCCAAGCATTACCAGAGGGTAAAGAAAAAGACTTTTATGTGGCGATTGCTAAATCAGAAGAAAAACATAAAAACTTATTTGTAGAGTTAGCGTACGAATACTTTGATAAAGATGAAGTTGATGTTCGTTTAGAAGAGCTACTAGTCGCTGAAGCCGAAATTTGTAAAAACATTCCTTTTACTGCCGCACTGCATTAATACTTTTGGCACAAAGCACTGCTTTGTGCCTTCTCTCCTAACTTCATTTGCATTTTGCAAATCAAAATACTAAAGCTGCCTGTGCTCATATCTCCAATCATTTTAATTTATTGAATTTAAAGCTAAATATTTGCTGGTCTTAAACTTGCTCTGTTAAACCAACGCATACTTGAGGACGCGCATATGTTTAAAGCCATTCTTTTCGTAATACTTTTTTTACCGTGCTGTGTATACGCCAAGCAAAGCAGTTTAAATTACATAGAAAACGCCAATGGCGATAGAGTAAAAAAAGTATCTCACTTAGTTAAGTGGACTCATACTCGCTTTGTATTTAACCGCGATATAGCACGTGTTGCGCTAGGCCACGAAACCACACTCGATGTAAACGTAGTAAACGGACGCGAGCTGTTAATTTTAGCTAAAAAGTTGGGCCGCACCTCTATGATGGTGTGGTATGACGACAACACATCAGAAACATTTTTACTGGGCGTGACCGAAGACTACAGTGTACTTGAAAATGCCCTTAACGATATTCATCCTAACTTAGCGCTCACTATCGCACCTGATAGACACGCGTTAGTACTACGTGGCGAAGTACCTACGCTTAATTATCGCCATGCAGCCCACGAAGCAGCAAAAAACTATTTATATGCAAGTAGCTCGCAATCGGCGCAACCTGTTATTACCTCTGCGCCTAACCAAGGAATGTTTAATTCTTTAGCGCAGCGTTTACAGGGCATGGGTAATTTAAACAATGGCTTAGCACAAAGCTCAAGTAAAGTAGCGATTATTAACCTTATTAAAGTTACGCAAGCGCCAAAGCCTAAGGAAGCGCGCATAGCGCAGGTGTTAAAATCGATGGGGGCTGACAAAGTAACTGTAAAACGTATTTCGGTTGATGAGTTATCAAACGATGATAACGATGTGTTTATGCTCAGCGGCACAGTTAAAAATCAAATTGAACTGGTGCGTTTGTTAAATACCATCAATAAATTATTTGAACCAGAGCAAGCAAGCCAGGCACCCACTTCGGCACTAGATCCAAACGGGCTTATCAGTAGTGCAACGCAAAACGAAACAAGCGCTATTGAAGTACTCGCAAATGAGTCTGGCGGGTTATTAAATGACGATTCTGGCCTGACTTTAAGCAATGTTAATTCAAACGTAGCGCGGGCTACTTTGCTTTCGGTGGCTAAAGGTAAAGTGCTCTCAAGCATTGAAGTAGAAGACTTACCTCAAGTGAGGGTGTCGGTGCAGCTTTATGAAGTTAATCAGCGCCGCTTAAAGCAATGGCGTCCAGATATTAGTGTGCTTTCGAATGGGTATAACAACGAGCAAGGTTTATTTGGCCTAGAAGGCATGAATGCCCGTGAGTCTGGCTCAGCATCAATAGAAAACGCACTGCAATTAATTGGCGGACAATTAACAAATAACTTGCAGTTATCAACCTCGCAATTTGCCATTGATATGTTGTTTTCTTTGCTAGAGCAAGAGGGAATTTCAAGAACGCTTTCGCGACCTACACTTACCGTACTTGCAGGCGAAAGCGCGGTATTTAAAGTAGGCGGCGAAGTGCCAGTACCTACAAGCTACAGCCCATCTGGCATTTCCAGCGGGCAACAAGGTAACAGCGGTTCAGTGTTTAGTGGTACTGAGTTTAAATCGTTCGGCGTTAAGCTTAATGTTCGTGCTTTAGTGGATGACAAAGACCGCATAACCCTTGATTTAAACCCGGTTATTTCATTGCCAGACACCACACTCACAGCAGAAATAGCACAAAGCACTGGCAGCAGTTTAAACAGCAGTGCATTTAATACGCGCAGTATGCAAACATCTACCCGTTTACAAGACGGACAACCTTTAATTATTGGTGGATTAATTAGTACAGATAACAACGCCAGTCACGACTTTGTACCTGATGCAAACGGCGAGAGCCTGTTTGGTAAATTAAGCGAAACAACCAGTAAAAGCGAAAACAACCGCGAGTTGATTATTGTGGTTACCCCTAATTTAGTCCGCGAGCCGGTTAATAATTTACGTGTGTGGCAAACAGTTGATTTAGATAGCCAAATGGCCAGTTTTATACAGGAGCAAGGGTTATGAAAATAATATATATCGTTATTTTACTGAGTATATCGGGCTGCGCACATATAGATTATGCGCGCAGTATAAACCCACATACTGCACTAAGTGAAATTGTTACTAAGTATGCATTAAACAGCAGTGCTTTAACTTGTGAAGGGGTAAGCGCGGTTAATTGTTTAGCCTTAGTGCATGAGCTTAATCAGTTAATGCTTGAGCACCCAAACAATAAGGTTATTTTATCTGTATCAGCTTATGCGATTTATAAAAGCGGACGAGCTAATCAGGCGCAATCGGTAATAAACAAGCTTCTTAATTTACCTAATCCGCCTTTAAACGCGCTATCTTTAGGTATTAACTTGGCTATTGAGCAAGGTAATTTAGCCAAAGCAAAACAAATTGCCCAATACGCTATTGATGAATTTGGTACTGAGGCTTCACCGTATTTACAAATGGCGTCTATTTATTATGCGCAAGGGCATTACGTTATTGCAGCTAACTATTTAGAGCTTGCCTATAAATTTGGCACGCAGAAAAGCCATTATTACTATCACAAAGGGCTAATAGCTGAGGCGACACCTGATAACGCATTGGCGTGCCATTATTATAATGAGGCAATAGGTTTTGATGCGCAGAACAGCCAAGCCACAGCGCGCTACGCGAAACTTTCGGTACTTGGTAATTGTGAAAGTTAAGGCCGCAAGGCTTTTTTATTTAATTAAACTGTGCACTCCTTAGTTAAACCCGCTCATAAAAAGTAAAAGCAACGTACCTACCTAAACAATTAAAATAGCAATCCTCGGCGTTGTTTAAACCTATCTCGCTTTATGAATAATCCCAGCTAATTGCTCGTCACTCTTACTTTTAAAAGCTTTGCATAAATGAGTTAACAGCTTGCCTTTTAAATAATCTCTGCTTGCGTTGTAACGCACTTTAATAATGATTTGCAAAATGCGAATCATAACAAGGATAAGCAAAGCATATTTTAAAAAAACAAAATTAACCAACTGATTTATATGTATTTCATTAATGGCACGTTCCTCGCTATATGTAAAGTGGGCATAAGCTCTAACACATTTAAGGTGATCATTATGAAAAGCAACTTAAACGGTAAAAAAAACAAGGCTTTGTACTTACTTCTGAGCTAATTATTCTTTCAACTTCTATGGTGGCGGCGCTGGTAATTGGTTTATCAACCTTACGAGACTCTGTAACCAGCGAGCTTGAAGATGTAGCAGAAGCAATTGGCTCGTTAGATCAAAGCTATGTATTTGATGGCATGATCAACGCCGAAGGCACTGCAGAAATTTCAGGCTCTGGCTATGTGGATGCAGTAGATGTTTACGCAGGCGATGGTAGCTCGTTTACTTTTGTTGCCTCTGACTTTAGTGAAAGTGCTGCACTTATTAATGCAACGCCAAGCGGCGATGCTGCAACACGTACAGCAGCAGGTGGTTCACAAGGTAATTAAATTTATAACTACCTAAATCACACTGCCACAACCGTGTGGCAGTGAAATTTGTCAGGAGGAAATTATGAAAAGTAAAAATAATAAAGGGGCGACTACCGCTGCACTCACCTTACTTATCACTTCTGGCATGTTGGCCTCAGCGCTTGGCATCAGACAAGTAAACGAACAAGACTTAGTTACTGCCTGGGTGGTAAATAAAAATATGTCGGCAGGGCAAGTAGTGAGTGTGCACGACATTGCCCAAAAAGATGTAAACCCCAGTAACTATGCAAATATGGCGCTAAGTATACAAAATCCCCGCGCCTTTATTGGTAAGCAATTAGCCACTAATAAAATGGGTGAACAACCACTATTTGAAACAGATTTTATGCAGGTTAAAAGCCAAAATTTATCAGAGGCGATCCCCGCAGGCAGAGTGCTTTATACATTAAAATTAACCACTTTAGATATTCCATTATCGCGGGTGCACAAAGGCGACCGCTTAGATATTGTTGCTAAAACAAACCGGCTTGTAAGAACCGTTGCGCGCGATGTGCAGCTTATTGGCATTTCAAAAGGTCCTGGCAGTAAATCGCAAAAAAATGGCGTGATGGACAGCCTAGCAAAAAAAGAGCCAGCAACCAGCGCGGGTGTGTCATTAGTGTTGGCTGTACTTCCTAAAGATGTGTATTCGTTAGCCGAAATGATACCCAAGATAAGGTATCGATAATTGTGCATAGCGCTTATGACATTGAACAAGGGCGCTTACAAAATTTCTCCCAATTACAAACTAGCCGAACAATTCAAGTGGTTAAAGGCGTTAAAAACCAAGCTGTTTATGTAGCTAAGTGAGGCGCTATGTTTAATTTATCAAGTAAACCAGAGTCTGTAGAAACCAATTTAAATACCTTTGAATCACTTAAAAAAATTCTCCACGATGCAGTAATTGAAGAGTACGAGCAAGACCCAAGTGCTTTACTGAATGATGCGCTGCTTGAAAAAATATCTGCCCTTTGCAGTGATATTGACGAATTTGCACAATCATCATTTAACAGCCATCAACAAGCTCAAGTAGTACAAGCCGTTTACGACGAAATACAAGGTTTAGGACCAATAGCGCAATTTATGCTGGATGACCAAGTAAGCGATATTTTAATTAACGATACGCAAAATATTTGGATAGATAAGCAAGGTAAATTGCTATGTACAGCCAGTAAGTTTGACGATGAACGTCACTTACGTCGTTTTGTTGATAGATTACTTGATAGTTGCGCTCGACAAGTTAACGCACTGACTCCCATTGTAGATGGCAAACTAAAAGATGGCAGCAGGGTACATATTGTAGTGCCACCGGCATGCACCAGTGCTGCTATTGTTTCGATTAGAAAATTTAACCACAAAAACATTAACGATGATTTTTTAATCGACAATAAGTTTTTAAGCAAAAACTGCCTCACTTTTTAAAAACCGCGGTGGCCTTAGGGGTTAATATTTTAGTGTGTGGAAATGCCGGCGCGGGTAAAACCACTTTGTTAAATGTACTGGCTAATTCAATAAATACTAACGAGCGGGTAGTAACTATAGAAGAAAGTGCAGAGCTAAATTTGCATCATAATCATGTGGTGCAATTAGAAGCGCACGACACCAACAGCGATGGCAAAGGCGCCGTTACCCTGCGTGATTTAGTAAAAGCGGCACTAAGAATGCGCGCCGATAGAATACTTGTAGGCGAAGTACGCGCAGGTGAAGTAATAGACATGCTGCAAGCCATGAACTGCGGGCACCAAGGCTCAATGACCACTGTACACGCTAATAGTGCAAGCGATGCGGTTACCCGATTATCAACGCTAGTGCAATTACATAACGCGCAGCTAAGCGATACCCACACCAGCGCATTAATCGCATCAAGCATTCAGTTAATTGTACATGTTTCTAGAAATACAAACGGTGTAAGAACCCTAAAAAGTATTGGCGAAATAAAGCGAGTAGACGCACGTGCGCAATACTCTGCGCTGTATAGCGTAAGTGATACCGAGCAAGTAAATGATAAGGCAATTAGTACCTCAAGTGTGGTGAGCTTTATGCAAAGCCAAGGTGCCAACGCAAACGAAATAAGTGCATTACTGCAACCGGCCAGGGAGCGTAATTATGAATAAACTTGATTACTTACTGGCCATAGCAAGTGTTATGTCATTTACTTTAGCACTGAGTGTTTTTATAACACTTAAAGTAAAAACACACGCTGCAAGTACTAAGCACGAGGTCGATGTACTCGAAGAAAAAGACATTATCACAGTGTCACTGCGGGTACTTGGGATTAACATCAGTAATGCTTTATTTATAAGCGTTGCTTGCTCGCTTGCCACCAGTACTTGGTATGTTGCACAGTACTTTTATCCTCAAGCAACTACGAGTGCATTAATCGTTTCTTTGGTTGTATTTATAACCTGCTTCATAGTGATTATTGATTTAGCGTACTATAAATTAGCCAGGTTTGAGCACTTATTTTTAGAGTACATAGAAACAGTACAATCGTGTTTAAGTACTGGGCTTTCACTTGTTCAGGCTATGCAATTTGCCGACGAACACGCCGATAAATACATTAAACCGCAAAGTCATTTATTACTGCAGCGCTTAAATATGGGCAGTGATATACAAAGCTCGTTTGCCCCTTTGATTAAACGCTACAACTGCGAAACCGTTCGGTTATTTGCACATAGCATAATTACTCATACACAAAGCCAGTGCGATTTAACTGACATGCTTAAAAGTGTATGCAAAATGATGTCGTTAAGAACGCTAGATCGCCAGCAGCTCAAAGCTAAGCTTTCTGGTACTAAATACGCTGCGCTGTTTAGTGGCGTTTTACCCTACGCTTTAGTGCCTTTATTTAATTACACCGATCCAACCTGGTTCGATCCGCTGTTAAATAACCCCAATGGCATGGCGTTTATTACCGTTGCTGTGCTTTGCCAGTTATTTGGCTTTTTATGGCTTCGCCTAAGCTTGAGGGTAACGCTATGATAGACATATTTTTATTTGTTGGCTTATTGGTGAGTATGGGTGCATTTATCCATATTCAAAAGCAGTCATTAAAGGCTGAGGTTCAGCAACCTATCAAAACCAATATAAATTGGTATCCATTAATTGTTATTTCAAAAAGCCAATTTAGACAAGCAGGGTATCAGTTAAATAAAATTTTATTGAGCATGTACTGCTTTAAAATGGCCGCCACATTTTGTGCTTATACTGCCATAGAGATCACTGGTTATGTATTAAGTACACCGCTTGTAGCCATTATCTGTTTTATTAGCTTTTTTGCGCCTGATATGTGGTTTTTATTTAAAAAAGGCCAGCGTAAAGTACAAATAAACAATAGCTTAGAGTTTTTTTTAAGTGTGCTGTTAGTGTATATGCGCGCAGGCTTTTCGCTAGAGCGCGCATTTGCTTTAGCGGTTGATCACGGGTTAAGTAAAAAACACCCTTTATATAAAGAGCTTAAACTATTTTTGTTTGAGCTCAGTGCCGGTAAAGACCGCGAAACAGCCTTTAATTCGTTATATGACAGAACAGGGGTCTCGGGTTTAAAAAAATTAGCTAATTTAATGCTTATTGGCTCTAAGCTTGGCACCCCGTTAATACAGGCGGTTGAGTCACAATTAGAAAGCTTTGCGCTTAAAAAAAATATTTTATTAGCTAAAAAAGTAAATAAAAAAGCATTGCATACCACCTTTCCCATTATCTTAATTTGTTTTCCTATGTTTTTAGTACTGGTGTTTTTTCCTGCGGCGCTGCAGGTAATGAATGTACTAAAAATGCTGGTTGAAGTGCTATAGGAGCGCTCTATGAATAAACAATACCAACAGGGTTACATACTCACTATTGAGCTGATTTTAATCATTACCATTTTAATTATTGGCTCAATTGGTGGTGTTATTTTAGTGCGCGATGCACTTATTAAGCGCTATCACACAAAAGTAGATAACCAAATAACAGTGGTTGATGCTAATAACACACCTTTGGGAATCGCCATTGGGTTTGATGAGCACCAAGCGCCTTTAATTTTTTACACAGACCGCCAAGCAAATGCAACATATCGCGCTTTAATTGGGATACGCGATGACAGGTTCACCTCACGAGAAGCCATTTATTACGATGCGCCTAATTGCCAAGGCAACCCGTGTATAAAAAGTTTAAGTGATGAGTTTTCAGATAGTCTAGGAGTTAGTAACACCGCGAATAGTGGCAATGTAAGTTATATCAATGCGCTACAGCAAGGCCCTAATTATGCCATTGGCGAATTAAGTAACTCCGTAATGGGGCAATTATTAAAAAGTACAGCATTAGCGTGTCCCGCAACAGGTGACGAAATTGTATCGCGCTATATGTCTCAAAAGGTAGTTACTGGTAACCCGTGCGAAAGCTTTTCAATTGCTAAACAACAAGCCGATAGTAGTTGCTTGGTTGGTGTAACTGCGCTTGGTAATCCGTTACTAGGCATAGACAGTCAGCAATTATCGCAGTCGTGCAATAGTTGCCAAACAGGGTATGAGCCGCAAGGCGATATTCTTGATTTATATTTGCCACAAGTTGAAGTGTTATTAGGAACCGCGCTTGATGCACTGTCGCTCATAGGTGTAGCAAGCAGTGTAGATGTAGAGCTAGGCAGTATTTGCTGCCCACAAGGTACGCAACTAGAAGAAGATGAAAATATAGTAGAAACAGTGGTTTTTACTATTTTAGAAACAACTTTTGAGTTGCTAGGTATCGATTTAATAAATAACGACATAATTATTCAAACGCTGGCCCTTATTGGCATAGAGCCTGGCGTAACTTACTGCGAGGCTTCGCTCAATTTAACCTCGGCAGAGCCGGTGATAAATACACAAGGCGAACCTGCTTTAAATAACTTACTTCCGCCATTTAGAGTAAAACTTCCATCACATACAAGTGCTAACAGTACGCGTTGGATTTCTACACCGCCGAAAGGTGAAGGAGTGCGCCCATGAACAGTTCATATGCAAATAATATAAATGAATTTAACAACACACAAATAGATGAAATAAAACAAGAAATAACCGAAACGCTAACCCTAATGAAGCAGTTTTACGATGTTTCTATTGTTAAGTTCGTTGATTATAATGCCTTGTATACGCAACAAATTATTAGCTGCGATGTCCCATACAAAGCCGACAGTGAATTAAATAGCTTGGCACAAACGTGCACACAAGAAAAACTCTACATAATTGAAGACACCTTATTTGACCCACTAACAAAAGGGCGCTTCAAACAGGTACGCTTTTACTCTCAATATCCCATTTATAATTTAGATAACAGCTTAATTGGCGTACTGATCATTGCCGATGTTTCACCTAAAACACTTATAGGCTCTCAAAAAGAACAATTTGTATCTTTTGCGCAATTACTGCAAACCCAGCTTAATAAGCATTTTACCCCAACTAAGGCAATTAAACCGAGTGAGACAAAATCACTGAATCGATTTGTTCACTTATTTAGCTTAGCGCCGGTGGCCTTTTTAATTGCGCTGGTTATTTGCTCGTTCTCGGCTTTGCTTTTATATACGTTAGATAAAAAAGATAAAAAAAGTGCCTATGCCATACAAACTCAGCAGTTAAGGCAAACGCTGTTTGATGCATTAGAGCGCTTTGACAACCAAGCACTTTATATTACTCAAAAAGATAAAATTGTCGCAGGCTTTTTAAAAAGCCAACAAAGTTATACTCAGCAACAATTAAGTGATTTAGTAAAAACGCAGGTATCAAGCAGTTTAACGTATAAAGGTTTTGTTGTATTTGATAATGACTATAAACAACTTGCCATATGGTCTAAAAACAACTTTGATTTAGCAGCTTACGGCTTTACTAATTGGCTAAACGCATTTTCAATGCGAGCAAATAAACAATCAGTAGAGGTATTTACTGTAGCCGATACAGCGTTTTTAATTTCAGAAATAAACATGGGTAATAGCGCTATTTATACACTCACAGCCTTTGATTTAAGTTAGTTTTTAAATGCCATAATAGGTAAGCTAAATACGCAAAATTATAATTTATTTATATCAACCCCTCAGTTTATATTAGGAAGTAGGGGGGAGCTAAATGTTAAAACTATCCCTAACAGCATAAGCGCAGCAAGTAGTCGCTTTCCTGCTACGTGGCGCTTGCATGTGCAACCCATCAAACCGATAACGCCTGCTAATGTATCTAGGTTCGACTTATTTAAACTGGCATTAATTAGCTTAGCTATATTTGCATTTGTTTATTACTTTTTACGTTTACCAAGGCGATTACATGACGAAATTAAACAAAAAAATACCCTTATACTTAATAGAGAATCGCTGTTTTCAAGCTCGCTTGATGCGCTGCCGCATGGCTTTGCCATTTTTAATAGTAACGAATTTCCGGTAATAACTAATCAGGCATTTAACGAATTATTTTATCATGTTATTCAAAACAATAAGCAATTAAGTTACAGCCAAATAATGAGCATTTCTCAACAAAATAATATTATTACGCATTATAAAGAGCATAATAAATTAGCTAATGAACATAGCCAATTAATAGATATCGGCTTTAGTGACGGCCGCTGGATCACCGTTGTGCAAAGGCATACCGACTTTGGTGGCTTTGTTTGTTACTTTAGAGATGAAACACAAGCGCATCAAAAAGAGTTATTACTTGCCCAAGTAGTAGAAAAATCTAAGCAAGCTAACCAGCTAAAAGATAAATTTGTAGCCCGCTTAGCAATGCAATTAAAAGCGCCACTTAGTTCACTGCAATCTATAGTAGAGCTTAATTATAAATACAGTAAAGCCAATTTTAGCAATGAGTTAGAAAATGCATGCACACAGTTAAGTTGTGTTGTGCAGCAGTTAGTTAATATAAATAAAACCGATACCGGTAAATTAAAGCTTAAAATGAGCGCTATTAATTTAGCTGACTTACTTAAAAATACGGCCGATATTCTTAATAAAGACTCTGATGATAAAAATATAATCATTAATAACAACATGCCCATAGATAAAGGCATAAGCAGTGATGAAAAACTGATTATGCAATTAATTATTCAGCTTGCTAGTGAGCTTATAGAAAGCACACATCAAGGTAAATTGTCGTTAAATTCTGAGCTGATTAACGAGCAAGGTAAACATTATTTGTCGCTGGACTTTTCTATAAATAACTTAGCAAATCAGGGCAGTTTTTATAGTCAGTTACAAATGGTATGCAAACAACGCTCTTTTGAAAGCGATATTAATTTTGATGCTACATTAGAGCTGCGCTTTTTTATCTCAATTTTTAAAATGCTCGGCGGTAAAAATATTACTGTGCACGAGCGCGGTAAAACAACATCTATTAATTTATCGTTATTAGTTAACACCGTAGAATTGTTACCCGTAAGTTCAAACAAGCAAGACTCCATTACTGAAACTACAACGCATACAGAATTTAACAACACCAAATCGTTGTTATTAGTTGATGATGAACCGCTCGTAGAAATGGTTATTAAAGCCATGCTGAAAGATGAAAACGTAGCAATAGATTATGCAAGCAATGCAATAGAAGCTATGTTGATGGTGTCGCAAAATAATTACGATATTATTTTAATGGATATTGTTATGCCAGAACTGTCGGGCACAGACGCGATGCTTAAAATAAAAAAACATAACGCAGGCAAGCAAACCAAAATTATTGCCCACACTTCAGATTCTGAAACAAATAGTAATGCTAAGTATATTGAGCTTGGGTTTGACGACATGCTTGAAAAACCAGTAAAGCAGCAAGTATTAATTAATAAAATTAAGCATTTGCTAAGCTAGTCCAAATTAAACAATATAAAATTGTAAAATACACAGGGCCTATTATTTTTAATAGGCCCGAACTGGCAGTAATTATTTCATGTAGCTACTACTTTATTTCATAATTTTAAAAATGAAGGTTATTTTATAACTCTTTATTTTTACTCTTTTCGCTTAACTCAAAATAAATCCTACTTACTATTAATAGCCACAGACCGCGTTTTAAAGCCCTCTCAGGTTTTTATAATTATTAAAACCTCAAAAAAATTATGTAAAAAAAAAGCTGGGATGATAATTGCTCATCTCTATACATACACAGGTTTAGACTAAATTTAAAATATTGATGAGGATATTAAGTATGAGTAAAACACAAACCATTACCGTTGAAGGCCACAGAATTGCGTATCAAGAAATGGGCGAGGGCACACCGCTACTATTATTACATGGTATTCCGACTAACAAATCGTTATGGCGAAATGTTATGCCAACACTGAGTGAGCAACATCGTGTTATTGCACCTGATTTACTCAATTACGGCGAATCGGATATGCCAGAAAATACCGATGTATCAATTAATGCCCAGTGCAAAATAATCAGTCAATTTATGGATGAGCTAGGTATTGCTAAAGCAAACATTGCCTCTCATGATATAGGTGGCGGAATTGCGCAACTCATGGCGGTAAATTACCCAGAAAAAGTAAACAGCTTAATATTAATTGATAGTGTTTGCTTTGATTCTTGGCCAATACCCGAGTTTGAACCTTTGCTTGAACCTGGTGTAGAGCAAGAAACATCGGTTGATGAGTTTGTTGATACGCTAAATGATTTTATGCCAAAAGGTGTATACGATAAAAGCATAATGACCGATGAGCTGAAAAAACAGTATTTAAAGCAATGGAGTAATGAGCAAGGTAAAGCAGCGTTATTCAATAATATGCGCCGACTTAATAAAGAGTACACACAAGCAATTGCCGGTGAGCTTAAAAGCTTAAAGCATGAAACCCTCATTTTATGGGGTGATGAAGATAACTTTCAAAAACCTAAATATGCACCTCAGTTAGCTCAAACCTTACCAAATGCAACACTAACTTGGATAGAAAAAGCAGGGCACTGGGTTATTGATGAAAAACCAGAACGGGTAACTTCGTTAATGGGTGAATTTTTGGCTGATAAAAAGTTTTAAAATATCTTAATTTAAAAGCCTAGTTAGCCACTTTGGCTAACATGTATATAACACCATGCCGTTTGAGCTGTATTAATTTTTGTATAATTAGTTACTCAAACGGCTTTTTTGTTTTCATCTATTTTTTTGTATTTAACCATTTAAGTAAAGTCGCTATTAATTGCTCAATATTCATACATTGAAAGTGTGCGTATACGCTTTATATTAGGGTGATTACGCATAGAAAAAAATAAATCAGTCAATTTAACATAATGCATGTAGGTATATAAAAACCCCTTTATTCGCTAGGTCTACAAGTGACGTCACTACGTTGAATATAAGGCGAGGGTAACTGTATACTCGCGACTTTTATTAGTAATACCAAAAGCCTAAGACGATATTATTGTATTTATAAACAATTAGTTAGATACATATTGCTGTAATAATGTACTGCTAATTTTTACCCTCATTTAATTGAGGATAAAACAATGAAGACAATAATAAAGGCATCAATAGTACTTACAGGTTTATGTTTTGCACACAGCGCAAGTGCAGACAATTGTTTACAAGGTTGCCCAACAGGTTTAGATAATGGCAATACAATTGAGCGAAGTATTTATACTTTAAAAAATAATCGTTATACAAAGTTTGCAGATTGGGTAGCTTACCATGTTACGACTAGCACTATGAGTGGACCATCGAGAAGCAGAAGTTGGAAAGCCGATCCGGATTTATATTCTCACTATACGTTAGAACCCGCTGATTATACTGATGCGTATGCAACAATAAATACCGATAGAGGCCATCAAGTTCCATTAGCATCTTTTAGTAATACGGCTGATTGGAAACTAACAAACTTACTTTCTAATATTACGCCGCAATCATCCGCATTAAATCAAGGCCCATGGGTTAGGCTTGAATCTGCAGTGCGAAATCACGTAGGAAATGGAAATGATTTATATGTAGTAACAGGTCCATTATACGAATATTATTTTGCAGAGTTACCACAAGCTAACGAAGCACATACGATTCCAAGCGGCTATTTTAAAATTGTTATGCAGCAAACTGGTAGCACAATTAAAGCATCGGCATTTATTATGGAGCAAACAGCAAGTCGCAGTGATAACTTTTGTAATACCGAAGTAAGTATTGATGAAGTTGAATCGCGCTCGGGTATAAATGTAATGCCAAACTTATCGTATAACAGTGCACAAACAATTGAATCATCAGTGTATGGTTTAAGGTTTGAGCTAGGTTGTAACTAAGTCATATTATTTTTGAGTAAAGCCTTAGGTTTTAAGAAAAATCTAAGGCTTTAAATTAAACCTGATATAAGGCGTAATAAATTCTTGTAGCAGTAAGTTAGCTCTAAACAAAGTGATAGAAACGACGATTAGAAAATTTGAGCCTGTTTAAAAAAGGTAATTAATTTTTATAAAGGGAATATAGAGGCTGCTCTATGGAATTTGTAATTGCTTGGTTTTATAAGATTGAAAGGCTACATAAATAGTTGCGAAAATATCAGTGTAAAAAGTAGTCCGTAAGTTGTTGTTAAAAGTTACTGTGCATAACAATTTAAACGGTTAACTGAAAGACCAACTTTAAAAGACTATTACAAAACACCAGAAATAGGGGTTTATACCTAAATAATAGAAGGATAGTTACTTTGATTATGTATTAATTTACCTTATTTAACATAATATAAATTATAGGTAGTTATGTATATTATAATAAGGAGTGCGTATTACACCCCCACTATGTCCAATACTAGACGGTATCGGACATTAAGCTTATTTTTACCAAGCTATACCAAGCCTTACTTTGCTAAGTGCTTTTAGTTTATTCCTGGTTATTACGTTTTATTATTTATTACACTTAAAACTTTACTAACTATATTACTTACAAAGAACTTTAAGCATTCATTGGCTACTTTAAAATTTTAACTACACCAGTTTTTGCTTTGCTATTTTCATCAACCTTCTTTCAGTTCGGCGCTCTTTTATTAAAGCGCTATTTAAAACGTTTTATAAAAAGCCTAAATTTATTAAAACTTTATTGGTATTTTAAATGAGCCTGTTAGTTTTCCTTTTTGAAAAATAAAGGCTCAGTTAGTCAGTTATCATCCGTAGATTTTAAAAAGCTACCTAAAACAACCTTAGCTAATCCATACTTAAAATACGTTCTGCTGTGTATTCGTTAGTAATTAAACCGCTGATCATATTTGATCTAACTGCACCTAGTATCGCAAGTACTTTATCTTCACCGGCGGCTATAGCGTAAATTTGTTTATTACCTTCAATTTTTAATGGCGTACTGGCAACACGTTGGTTTACAGTGCAGTCAATTAATTGGCCGCGTTTGTCGTAAACCCAGCTGATCATTTCGCCCACAGCCCCTAAATTTTGTAGCTCTTTTAGCTCTTGCTCATCAACAAAGCCATCAATATGCAATGGCGATTTTTCGCCTAGGCTACCTACACCCACAAATGTTACGTCGGCTTGAGTGGCCAATTTTAAGTTACTGGTAATATTATGTTGTGAATGCAATTGCTGTTTCTCTTCAACACTTCTTGGTAATACAGGAAGCGGCATTGGGTAATGCTTTGCATTTATATGCTCGGCCATTCTAACAACTACATCATAAGGTGAAGCCGACCCATCAAGTGCCATGTTGCCAAGCATAGCCACTACTTTGTGTTGACTACAATCTAGCGTTGGCAGTTCATCAACACATGCACGTAGTACGCGCCCAGTACCCATAGCTAAAATTTTCGGTGTTTCTGATTTTAAATGGCGTTGTATTTCAGCAGCACCGGCTTGCGCTAAACCCACTGTTGAGTTTGGATCTGAGCCATCGCTAGGCACTACTTCACAAGAGTCTAAGCCAAAACGGCTTTTAATTTTTTCTGCTAAATCCATACATTTAGCAATAGGATGATCGAGCCTTACTTTAATAAGCCCTTGGCTTACAGATAATGCCACCATACGTTGAGCCGATTGACGGGATACATTGAGCTTTTTGGCAATTTCGTCTTGTGTTTTACCCGCAACATAATAGAGCCACCCTGCTCTAGCTGCATCATCGAGCTTACGTATTTCTGTATTTGATAGCTTTGCCACATAAACCTCTTATTTTGATAAGCCGCTTAGTTTTAGCGATAGATCATTTTATAATATTTGCAAATATATCATTCATTTATAAAATGCCGAAGTGTCACATTAATTTAATAACCAATACTTTAGGTAAATTTGCTATTCCTAAAGTATTGGGTGAAAACGGCGGATTAAACTGTTGGTTTTTTAATCGTTAAACCATTTTTATCAAATCTATGTACCTTTTGCTCAGGGGCACTTAAATATATTGTATCGCCATATTGTAGTGGGCAATCGCCATCTGCTTTCACCGTAACCGTGCTTCCATCGTTAATAGTTACATGTAAAAAGCTTTCAGAACCTAAATGCTCGATAACGCCCACAGTACCTTGCCAAGTTCCTGACTCAGTTGAAATTTCAAAGTGCTCAGGACGTACACCCAAACTGTGCGTTTGTGCATGGCTATCGTTATCTACTTCAATAAAGTTCATTTTTGGTGAACCAATAAAGCCTGCAACAAATTTATTTACTGGGTGTTGATACAGCTCAAGCGGCGTTCCGACTTGCTCAATAATCCCCCCATTAAATACTGCAATTCTGTCTGCCATTGTCATCGCTTCAACTTGGTCATGTGTTACATAAATCATTGTTGTAGCTAAGCTTTTGTGTAGTTCAGAAATTTCTAAGCGCATATTTACACGCAGTGATGCATCTAAATTTGAAAGTGGTTCGTCAAACAAAAAAGCCGACGGTTGCCTAACAATTGCACGCCCTATTGCTAAACGTTGGCGTTGCCCGCCCGATAATTGCCCTGGTTTACGGTCTAAGTAATCAGTTAAATTAAGTATTTTAGCGGCATTTGCTATTTTACTTTCAATTTCCGCAGGGCTTACTTTTGCACGTTTTAGTGGAAACGCAATGTTATTGCGTACACTCATGTGCGGGTATAAAGCGTACGACTGAAATACCATAGCTAAACCACGTTTTGCCGGTGGCGTCTGTGTTGCATCTTGGCCATCAATCTCAATTGTGCCGCTGGTTGTGTCTTCCAATCCGGCAATCATACGTAGTAAAGTTGATTTACCACAGCCCGATGGCCCTACAAATACAATAAATTCGCCGTCTTTTATCTCTAAATCAAGCGGTTTAATTACGTTTACTTCATCAAAACTTTTAGTTACTTTTTTTAGTGTGATGCTGCCCATGTGTGTTCTCCTACTTTACTGCGCCAAAGCTTAAGCCGCGCACTAATTGTTTTTGACTAAACCAACCAAGAATTAATATTGGCACAATGGCCATGGCAGAAGCTGCCGACAACTTGGCGTAAAATAACCCTTCTGGGCTTGAGTAACTGGCAATAAATGCCGTTAGTGGTGCGGCATTCGCAGCGGTTAAAATGAGTGTCCAAAATGCTTCGTTCCATGCCAAAATTACGTTTAACAGTAATGTTGAGGCTATGCCGGGTAATGCGATTGGCAGTAATACATGAAATATTTCCTCGCCAATAGTTGCACCATCCATTCGTGACGCTTCTAAAATTTCACCCGGAATTTCTCTAAAGTAGGTGTATAACATCCATACCATAATCGGTAAGTTTATTAAGGTCATAACAATAACTAAGCCAAGTTTTGTATCTAATAAAGCAAAGTCTCTAAAGAGTAAATAAATAGGAATTAACACCCCTACCGGCGGGAGCATTTTTGTAGAAAGCATCCACATAAGTAGGTTTTTGGTTTTTTTCGTTTGCACAAACGCCATTGACCACGCGGCTGGTACGGCTATTAATAAGCCCAATAAACTTGAGCCGAGTGATATAACCACTGAGTTCCAAAAGTGATCAAAATACGGCGAGCGGGCTAACACATCTTGATAGTTTTCCTGTGTCCAATCAAAAGCAAATAACGCTGGTGTGGCTGATATAGCTTCTGCTTCGGTCTTAAAACTGGTGATTAATGTCCATAAAATTGGGAAAAATATCATCCCACTGATGGTCCATGCTGCCAGGGTATAAATTAGTTTTGATTTTTTATTTGCTGCACTAGCCATGATTAACCCTCTAAGTTTTTACCAATAGGGCGCATTAAAAATATGGCTACAATATTGGCAATAATTACTGCAACTATGCCCCCTGCTGAGCCCCCGCCTACATCAAATTGTAATAACGATTGGGTGTAAATTAAGTAAGTAATATTAGTTGATGCATACCCAGGCCCGCCACTGGTTGTCACTAAAATTTCTGCAAAAATAGACAGTAAAAATATAGTTTCAATTAAAATAACAGCGGTAACAGCGCGTGATAAATGCGGCAGCACTATGTAAAAAAACTTACTAAAAGGTCCTGCACCATCTAAATCTGCAGCTTCGAGTTGTTCGCGGTAAAGGGATTGAATTGCTGTGAGTAATATCAACGCAGCAAACGGTAACCACTGCCAAGAAACAATAATAATGATTGAAAACAAAGGCATTTGCGCAAAAAAGTCGATAGGTTCAAAGCCGAGCCAAATTGCAAAGTGTGCAAATAATCCGTTTACAGGGTTCATAAACATGTTTTTCCACACCAAAGCCGATACGGTTGGCATAACAAAAAATGGGGCGAGAACCATAATACGAACATAGTTTCGCCCCCATATTGCTTGGTCGAGGAGAACAGCTAAACCGATACCACCACAAATTGTGATAGCTAATACACCCGTTACTAAATAAAGGGTATTAAAAAAGGATTCTACAAATGCGGGATCTGTTAAAAAAACTCGTAGTTTAAAAAGCCTACAAATTCGCGTTCACCAGGAATAAGTAAGTTGTAATCTACAAACGAGAAATAGAGTGTCATGCACAGCGGCACTATCATCCATCCTAGTAATAAAATTATACTAGGAAATAGCATTATGCGTGCAAGCGTACGAGACTGTGTAGTTGCCATATCAGTGACCTTCAAAAAGTCAGCATTAACCTTAGCAACAACGACAAACGGCTACTAGATAACATGATAATGCTGACGAAAAATACGAGGTAAGCGTTAAACTTACCCGCCTACTTATTTATTTTGGGTAGCGCGCTTTACGCATTGTGCGCTCAACTAGGCGTTGTGATGTGTTAAGTGCTTGCTCAACAGTCATTTGCCCAGTAAGTGCAGCGGAAAACTGCTGCCCAACAGCAGTACCAATTCCTTGAAATTCTGGAATAGCTACAAACTGAATGCCAACATAAGGCACGGGTTTAACAGTAGGGTTTTTCGGGTCGGCCGAATTAATAGAATCAAGCGTTATTTGTGCAAACGGTGCTGCATTCATGTATTGCTCGTTTTCATAAAGTGATGCGCGAGTACCCGGCGGTACTTTTGCCCAGCCTTTGTTATCGGCAACTAATTGGCTGTACTCTTTTGATGTAGCCCAGCTAATAAATTTCATTGCAGCATCAGATTTTTTACTACTAGAAGGAATTGCAAGTGTCCATGACCATAGCCAATTACCACGTTTACCTAGGCCATTATCTGGTGCAAGTGCAAAGCCTACTTTATCAGCGACTTCAGAATCTTTTTTATTGGTTACAAATGCGCCAGCAACCGTTGCATCAATCCAAATACCACATTTACCCGTTTGAAATAACGCTAGGTTTTCGTTAAACCCATTCGCTGACGAACCCGCAGGACCAGACTCTTTCATAACATCTACATAGTACTGGAGTGTGGCTTTCCACTCAGGGGGGTTAAATTGTGGTTTCCAATTTTCATCAAACCAGCGAGCGCCAAACGAATTTGCCATTGAAGTAATTAAAGCAACGTTTTCGCCCCAACCTGCTTTACCACGTAAGCAAAGGCCATAAACACCTTCATCTTTATTGGTCATCGCTTTTGCAGCTTTTTGAATAAAGCTCCACGTAGGCGCGTTTGGCATTTCTAGGCCGGCTTTTTCCATTAGGTCTGGACGGTACATAACCATAGAGCTTTCGCCATAAAATGGGGCCGCGTATAATTTGTTATCTATCGTTAAGCCACTGCGAATAGCCGGTAGTAAGTCATCAACGTCGTAATTTTCACCTAGGTTATCAAGCTCAGTTAGCCAGTTTTGTTTACCCCAAATTGGCACTTCATATGTGCCAATTGTCATTACATCGTATTGGCCGCCTTTTGTGGCAACATCGGTTGTTACACGTTGACGTAAAATATTTTCTTCTAGTGTTACCCATTTTAATGAAATATCTGGGTTTTGTTCTTCAAAATGATTGCTAAGCTCTTTCATGGTGATCATGTCACCATTATTAACAGTGGCAATGGTTATGGTTTCTTTAGCGGCTACGTTAATAGCCATAATTGAACACGCGAGCATTAATAATTTAGTTTTCATCGGGTTAACCTCATAAATATGTTAAATGACGCTTAAAAAATAACTGTAAAGCGCCTTAGTAAATAAAGCGGTGAGCAATTTCAACGTATTTACAGCGTTGAAATTACCTTTAAACCAAACAGTAAGTTAGTAAGCTATTTAAAATTTAACTGAGATTTCTGAGGTGAAACCGTCAAAACCATGACCAATTTGGCCGCCTGAGTTTGCGCCTTCTTCTTGGTTTACATACTCAACTTTTAAAAGTGTTGAATCTGTAAACCAGTAACCTGCGGCTACTTGTAAGCGCTCAACGGTGTTATCGTTTTGGCTGATTAAATCTGAAGTGTTTTCTGACTCTGCATAGCGCGCGGCTACGTAAAGTTTTTCAGGAATGATATATTGCTGTGCTTCAACGGCGTAATATTCTACTGAGCTTTCGCCTTTAATTACACTGTTAGAATCAAACGTGGTACCGTTTTCGTCTGCCACGCCATCTGTACCAAAGTAGGTAATACCTGCCACTGCGTAACCTGCAGAGTCTGCAAAGGTGTAATCGTCAGACGATTTACCCAACATTAAAATGATGCTGGTTTGATCTGATGGCTGATACGCTAAATTTAATTGAATGATAGACTGATCAAGCCCTGGCATAACACCTACGTGAGTATCACGTTCGCTAGAAGGAGAAGCCGAAAAGTTATAGTTTTCGCCATCACCAAAACGGTAATTTGTTGTTGTGAGTCCATCTAAGCTCGCTACGCCATTTTCAAAACGAAGTTGGTCGCCTTGGTTAGCTTGTAAGTAATTCAAGCCAACTTTAAAGCCACCTTCAAACTCTAATGTACCTTGTAAGCGGTAGTTAAAGCCTCTATCTTCCTGAAATGCTTCGCCAAAGCTTGATGTAGTAATGTGACCCGCTACGTTATAAGAACGAAGCACACCACTGTCAAAAGTTTCTGTGTAGCTTAATTGTGCACCGTTTTCTGCGGTTGCGTAGTCGTTAATGCCGTTACCAATTAAGGCATTACCTTGGTTATCAGCGCCGTCTTGAAAACCTTTAAACTGAAATGGAGACGCGCCAATATTACCTAAACGAAGCGTTAAATTTTCGTTTTCGTTTGGTGTGCCGTATAAGCCAAGTAAATCAAATTCAATACCTGCAAAGTCGTTATGGAACGAAAAATCACGGTCGCCGCCGCCAAAATCATTTGGCTCTTCGGCTATATCAATGTCGGCAGTAATGTATTCATTTATATGAAACTTAAGCATTAAGTTAGCTCTAATACGCCCAAAACCTGATGATTGTTCTTCATCTCCAGGACGAAATGCACCGTCTTTAGCTTGAATAGACTGAAAGTTTTGCATTGCTAGAAAGTTAACGTCAAGGCGGTCAAAGTAATCTGACATTTCTGCTTGTGCAGGCGCCGCCAACGCTGCAGCTACTAAAGTTAGCGCAAATTTAGCTTTCTTATTATTTAACATAATGAACTCTCTATTTAGTGTGTTGTGTATTTTCAGTGTGCAGCTAAAGCAAATGGGCATTTTATTTAAATGTGTTTTTAAACTTCGTGATGGGCATTAGCTCAGCTAATGAGCATAATCACAAGTGAATAATGTAACGTCAACATCTTTTATTACAAAACATTTACATGAAATCGTGTTTATAAAAATTTACATTTATAAACAAGGGTTTAATAGTTTTGAATTCCAAAATAAAATTGCCAGTTATGACTAAAGTCTTATTTAAAATGTTCTGTAGAGGGCTATTGAAGAGCGTTATTTAACATTTATTAACCAATTAAATGGTGTGGGCGTTTAATTAATACGGCAGGTTTAGGCGCGTAAAAGCGCTAATTGGTTGTTTTTTGATTTACTTTCTTGAGCTTATACAGTGCTTAGCATAAAATTAAATTACTTTAGATGTATAAAAAATAGAAGTAATTAACATATGGAATTTGTGCGCCCGCTTGAGCCTATACTTATTATTGATGACGTTAAGGAAATACGTGACTACCTAAACCAAATATTAACGGAGCTAGGCTTTGAAGATATTTTAGAAAGCAACGATTACCTTTCTGCAAAACCCCTTCTTGATAAAAAATCACCCAATGTCATATTTTTGGATGTGGACTTACCTGATTCTGAAAGCTCTGATATTCTAGAACATATTAATGATAGCTACCCTCACGCTCACGTTGTTATGTGCTCAGGTCATAACACTCTTGAAAACGTGCAAAACACATGGGAATTAGGCGCTAAAGGCTTTATAGAAAAACCTTTTAACGCTAAAAAAGTTAATTCTGTTATGAAGCGCCTCGAACTAAGCGAATAATATAAGGTCAGTATGCAAAGCACTGTTACGGCAATTATCGACGATTTATCGAGTGTTATTTTTGGAAAAAAACAACAAATAAAACTAGCACTCACCTGCTTATTCAGTGAAGGACATTTACTGATAGAAGATTTACCCGGTATGGGCAAAACTACGCTCTCACATGCTCTTGCTGCTGTGCTTGGGCTGTCGTATCAGCGTATACAATTTACAAGCGATCTTTTACCTGCCGATATTTTGGGAACCAATGTATTTAACGCTAATGAGCACACGTTTACATTTCATAAAGGGCCGATTTTTAGCCAAGTTGTATTAGCAGATGAAATAAACCGCGCGGGCCCTAAAACGCAAAGTGCGTTGCTTGAGGCAATGGAAGAGCAGCAAGTTACTGTAGATGGTACTAAGTACACGTTACCAAATCCTTTTTTTGTAATTGCCACGCAAAACCCCCTTTATCAGTCGGGTACTTACCCACTTCCAGAATCGCAGTTAGATCGATTTTTAATGCGTATAAGTTTAGGTTTTCCTCCTAAAGAGGCTGAAAAACAACTTATTTTAAACATCAAACCGCGAGACTACAGCCAATTACCACAAAGAATAGACGCTAAGAAGCTACAGCAAATTCAAACCTTAATTAACCAAATTGTGATAAGTAGCCCTGTAATCGATTACATTATTGAATTAGTAGCGCATACTCGTCAAAGCGCAGCATTTGCAGGCTCGCTGTCTCCTCGGGCAAGTATGGCGCTTGCCAAAGCGGCTAAGTCGTGGGCATTTATTGAAGGGCGAGAGTTTGTAACCCCTGACGATGTACAAGCTGTATTTGCAAGTGTGTGCCAACACCGCTTAGGACTGCATAACGAGTCGGGCGAAGCGCAAGTAAATGAAATCTTAAAAACCGTTGCTGTGCCAGTTTAACGTGTTATTTAAAAAAAAAGCCAAAAAGGTCGGTATATTAGGCGCATTAAAAAAGCGTTTACTTAATAAACTACTTAAAAACAAGCATTCAAAGCAATCCATTACGCTGGCTCATAACAATATTTATGTAGTGCCCTCGCAACTCGGCTTTTACTTTATTATTGTGGCTATTTTAAATTTTGTTATGGGCATTAATTATCAAAATAACTTAATTTTGGTGATGGCTTATTTAATGTTTGTGGTGATGATTATTGCCGTACTGCTTGGTTATACAAATGCCAAAGGGCTAAAAGTTGAATATATAAAAAGCTTTGCCAGCTTCTCACCAAATAAAGGCTCGGTTAAATTTATTTTAAAGGCCCCTACACTTACGCAATCAGTATCGCTTAGCTACTCGAGTGACCCAGAATATGCAAAGCACTTAGCGCAAGTTACCCCCAAAGACAGCGCTTTAATTATTAACCTACCTTATAATGCCCGCGGTAAATATACCCTTGAACGTTTTAAAATACACAGTAATTACCCATTTGGGCTGGTAAGCGTGTGGAGTTATATACAACCCAATGACTCTGTTTACGTTTACCCTGCGCCAGAGCATGTATTAAACGACACTTACAACAGTACGTTTGAACACACAACGCAAACAGGCAGTATTAAAGAGCCCGGCAGCGAAGAGTTTGATGAGCTAATTACGCATTTACCAGAAATGGGATTGCAGCGAATTTCATGGAAACATTACGCTAAATCACAGCAGTTACTCGTAAAAGAATTTATAGATTATAAAAAGTCCGATATTGTTTTTGATTTTAACCTGCTAACGGGTAACACCGAGCAACGCTTGAGTCAGCTTTGCTTTTTAGTGTGTAATGCATGCGAAAACAACACACCGTTTACACTGATTTTGCCCTCAGCAAGTTACAAAACAACTAACAACGCGCACGATAAATCACAGTGTTTAGCACTTCTGAGCGAATACGGCGGAGCAAATAATGGCTGAGCTATTAAATTACCGGGCAATTAATTTAGCAATGAGCTTTATATATGCCTGCTTATTTGCGTTTTATTTATCGCATATGCCCATACTGTTTATTGGGGTTTTATCGCTTTTATGTCTTTGGAACGTGTACTTAACACTGACTAACAACCCTAAACCTAACGCGTGGCTTGCAAATATTTTGGCTGGATTAGCTTTAATATTAATGATTTACACCATAGGTATAGGCGATACAGTAATATTATTTGTTGCTATGTTATTGCTCTCTAGTATTTTTAAATTACTGCAGGCTAAAACAAAAAAACATTACCATTTTATTGTCACACTCACGTTTTTTTCTATTTCATCGGCGTATTTGTTTAACCAAAGCATAATAACCACCTTAACCATGAGCGCCCTATTTTTACTCAACTTTGCTGTATTGAGCTTAATTGAATCTTCGCATAGTTTAAAATTAGCCTCTAAACAAAGTGCTAAGCTGTTATTTATTGCTTTGCCTTTAGCAATATTTTTGCTGTTGTTTTTACCTAAAATGCCCGCTTTTTGGCAGTTACCTGGGCCAAAGCTTGCTAAAACAGGGCTCTCTGAACAGGTAGACCCGTTTGATATTGCAAAGCTGTCTAATTCTGATGAACTGGTTTTTAGAGCACGTTTTGATAACGACACGCCCGTCTCGCCTTATTATTGGCGAGCACTTGTGCACGATACCTTTGATGGTAAAGCGTGGAAAACATCTGATTTATTAAAATATAATAATCAAAGCGCTGATCCCAATAAACAAATTGCGATACAAAATACCTACACTATTATTGCCGAGCCTGCGAATCAAAAATGGTTATATGGGCTTGATTACGCAATCAGTAACAATAAAAATGTAGAAAGTAATGCGCTAGGGTTACTTCGAAAAAAACAATATCAAGCTAAAAGCTTGCAGTATCAGGTATCAAGTGCAGCACTGAGTACTGAGCAACTTTCAGATTGGCAAACCGCTTATTACACACGCTTAAATAACCAAACAAACCAAACAAACCAACAAGCAGCCAAGCTTGCAGCCAAACTTAAACAATCAACAACCTCGCAAAGCGACTTTTATAATGCATTGCTTAGCTACTTTGCGAAACAAGAATTTAGTTACACGTTAACCCCTGAGCCAATGAGCGATGACAGCACTATTGATCAATTTTTATTTGATAAAAAACGCGGCTTTTGCGGCCATTACGCCAGTTCAGCAGCGTATATTTTTAGAAGCGCCGGTATTCCCGCGCGCTTGGCCAGCGGTTATTTAGGTGGCGAAAAAAACCAAACAAATAATTATTTATCGGTTCGCCAATACGATGCCCACGCTTGGGTTGAAGTGTATATTAATAATCAGTGGCAAATTTTTGATGCCACTGCGGTGGTCGCCCCCGAGCGGTTAAATGGTTCACTTTCGCAAAACGAAGAACTCAATGATGAATTTAAAAGTAATCTCGATTTTGGCTTAGTGAGTTTAAGTAACTTTGCAGCCGTTAATTGGTTAAGGCTCAAACTAGAAACCCTTGATTACCAATGGACTAGCTGGGTACTTGGTTTTGACGAAGAAAAGCAAAGCAACTTTTTAAAATCACTTTTTGGAAGTAAACATCTTTGGCTGGTACCTTTAGCGGTTATTTTAGGACTTGCTTTTAGCTTTGCTGCTTACTTTATTTATTTAAATTGGCCACGCAATAAAAGTAAACGGCCGCCGTTAGTTTCAGAATTTGAGGCAATTAAGCACTGGGCAGATAAAGACGACATAGCGGCGCCTAGTCACTATTCACCTAATCAGCAGTTAATATACTTTGCTGAGCAAAGCCCTGATACTGCGGAACCTTTAAGCGAATTTAGCTATTTATTTAATCAAGTGCGCTACGCTAAAAAACCTTTTACTAAAGAACGTAAAAATCAGGCTAAAGATCTGATAAAATTAATTAAATCTTCAAAATAGAGAAAACTATGAATGCGGTTGTTATAGGCGTTATTTTAATGCTTGGGCTCTCCTTAGCCCGTGTAAATGTCATTGTAGCTATGATAATTAGTGCACTTGTAGCTGGTTTAACAGCGGGTTTAGGGATAAAAGAAAGTGTTGATGCATTTAATTCTGGTTTGTCGGCCGGCGCTGAAATTGCATTAAGTTACGCAATGTTAGGTGCCTTTGCAGTGGCTATTTCAAAATCGGGATTAACCCGTATCCTCGCCGAAAAGCTATTAAACAAAGTGAATGCACAAGGTGCTGGCAGCGAAACCTTTTTAAGCTATTTTATTTTATTAATTATATTAGGCTGCGCTATTTCTTCTCAAAATTTAGTGCCTGTGCACATAGCCTTTATACCTATTTTAATCCCCCCTTTGCTGGTTGTGTTTAATCAACTACGTTTAGACCGCCGCGCCATTGCCTGTATATTAACGTTTGGTTTAGCTACCTCTTACATGGTATTGCCTTATGGATTTGGTGGCATTTACTTATATTCTATTTTGCATAAAAACTTAGTTGATAACGGCCTAGACATAGTTAACACCCAAGTGCCTATGGCAATGATTATTCCTGCCTGCGGTATGTTGGTTGGTTTAATTATTGCGGTATTTATAAGTTACGCAAAGCGCCGTGACTACAAAGCGCAACCGTTAACAACACAAAGCAAAGCTAGCGACATTGAGAAACCAAAAAAAGTAATGATAGTAGGTTTGTTTGCTGTGCTTTCATCATTGGTTGCTCAAAACCTAAGTGGCTCTATGATATTAGGCGGCCTTGTAGGCGTAATGATATTTAGTGTATTTGGTGTTGTTAAGTGGGAAGAAAACGGCGACGTATTTAGTAAAGGCGTCGCCATGATGGCGATGATTGGCTTTATTATGATTTCGGCTCAAGGATTTGCCTCAGTAATGAAAGCAACCGGTGATGTAGCAAGTTTAGTTCACAGTGGCGCTGTATTATTTGATGGCAATAAGCCCCTCGCTGCGGCCTCTATTTTATTGGTGGGATTATTGATAACAATGGGTATTGGTAGTTCGTTTTCTACAGTACCAATTATAGCTACCTTATTTGTGCCTTTATGTTTAGATTTAGGTTTCTCGGTTATGGCAACTGCGGCTTTAGTGGGCACAGCGGGTGCATTAGGTGACGCGGGCTCTCCTGCCTCTGACTCTACACTTGGGCCAACCTCGGGTTTAAATGCCGATAGTCAACATGACCATATACGAGATTCGGTGATCCCCACCTTTATACATTTTAATATTCCATTACTTATATTTGGATGGATTGCGGCTATGGTGCTTTAACACCTCTGCACTATAGTGTGTAAAATTCGTTATTTTTAAGGCATGCATTCCATGCCTTTTTTATACCTACCTCTTTGCTGATCTAATCTATATATTTTTATAGCTGCTAAGATTGCTTTTACAACTAATTAGTATGATGTGTTCTTTTACTGTAATTAAATAAGCACCTAATAAAAGTGCTTATTTAAAGGCCGCTTGCCTTAATATTTACTTATTCAAAACCGTAAATCATTTTATCGCACACAACCGGTGTCGGTCTGTGGTCATCATCTACGGCTACAAAGGTAAAGCTGCCTGAAATAGCCGAGTGCTTATCATCTTTATGCATGGTTTCTAAACAAATATCCACATCCACTTTAAGTGATGTATTGCCCACATGCACAACTTTAGCAATTAGCTCAGCAAAAGTACCCGCTGGAATAGCCTCTTTAAAATCAACTCTATCAGATGAAATAGTCACTAACGGCTTTCGGCAAAAACGAGTGGCGGCAATAAAAGCAACCTCGTCCATCCATGCTAACGCATCGCCACCAAATAATGTGTTGTGATGATTAGTGCGCCCAGGAAACACCGTTTTAGTAACCGAGGTCGTTGAGTCTTCAATACGCTTTGCAATAATTGCATCGCGGTTAATGTCTGTCATAGTATCTACTTTTTATTAGCAAGCTTATCTTGCATCAATAATGCTGGGTCTAGACGCTCGCCTTCCCAGTTAAAACGCCAATCTAGGTGTGGGCCTGTTACACGCCCTGTCGCACCTATTTCGGCCACTTTGTCGCCTTGGGTTATTGTATCGCCTACTTTTACATCTAATTTGCTTAAATGAATATATGTAGAGGTAACGCCATGGCCGTGGTCAATAATAAGCGTACCGCCAGAGTAGTATAAATCGGGATCAGCAAACACCACAGTGCCACTAATCGGAGCATAAACAGGTGAGCCAGTTTTATTGGCAATATCTAGACCAAAATGTGGGCGTCGCGGTTCACCGTTAAAATAACGTTGGCTACCATAAACACCCGATATACGCCCTTGTGCAGGCTTTAATACGGGGTCTAAAAAGTACTGTAAATCAGAGTTAACCGCGCGCGCTTTACGTATTGCTTGCGCCTCACGGCTAATACGTGCGCTTACTTCTTTAGGAGGCGACACATACTTTTTAGCCACACCGGTAATTTTATCAATTTTATAATCACGTTTAGTGATCATTAAATCTTGCGTGTGTGTTTTACCGTTATTATCTATCCACGTAAGGGCGTGTTTTGCTTTCGCGTCGCGACCAAAGCCAAACACAAAATCGCCAGAGTCTGATAACTTTAATGTTTTACCATCTAGTGATACCGACTTTACATTTTCAAGCTTGCCTGTCACTAAGCCGCCCTGCGTAAGGTGCCCTTTTAGCTCAAGCGCTAATGCACTAAAGCTAGTGGTGGTTACAAGCGCTGTGGCTAAAAGAGTTTTAAGCATAACTAATCGATCCCTTTCCTACGCCTTCATATGCGGTAATTTTTACGTCTTTGTTTGGGTATTCTGCCTTAACTTGCTCAGCAAGGTGCTGAGCAATACATTCTACCGTTGTATCAACAGGTAAAATGTCACAGCGTGACTCGCTAATCGCCATTTCAAAGTAACCTTGTGCAGCGGTGTAAGCAAAACACACATCATCGTTTTTAGCGCTTATGTGTTTTAATTCGCTTGCAGCGATTTGATCCTCAGCCGTGGCTAAATAAATATCTTGCCATTTTTCTGCCCATTGCTTTTGTAAGCGTGGCATAGACATACCATCTAAACTAATACCAATTTGCGAGCGATGGCCATGAATAATACGCTGACAGTTACCATCGTGCTTTTTAAGGCCATGGCTGTAATGATAATAAAAACTTTGGCTGTGCTCTGGTTTAAGCGACAACTCAATTTTTTCAATGTTTCCTGGCAGTTTTGGTAAAATAGTGTCTATTAAAAATTCAGTCACTGATTCAACGCTAATTTCTGGCGCGTCTATCATGCAATAAGCTTGATGCGGAGCACTCATGGCTAAATGATGGTTATCGCCAAATGTGCAATCGAGCGTTTTGTGCGAATCAAATTCTTGTACTGTGCCATTTAAACCTTTAGCAATTGCTAGTTTGTGGTCTAAACAGTCGTCAATTATGCCTTTAATTTGCTTTTTAACTAAGCCAAAGTCTAACACCATAGACTCTTCATTTAGCTTGCCATGCAACGTTAAGTCAACAATCCAGCTCTCGCCAACGGCGCCGCGTTTGTTACATAAGTAAGAAAAATCAATCACTGTTAGTGAGTTAACAAAAAGGATCATAAACTTCCTTTAAACTGGTTATAAGTCAGGGGTAATTATAATGATTTCTGATTGTAATTGCGCGGTTTTATAGTGCAAAAAGCAATCGCCACTACTGATTGGCGATAAATCACGCAAAAAAGTCTTTTTTTCAACTGCTCCGAGTTGTTTAGCGTACAAGTGTACGCTAAAGTACTTGGCAATTTCTAAGCGAAGATAAGTGTTATGGAACCTAAAAATAGCTATACAAAAGAAGATTTGATCCTATGTGGTCAAGGTGAAATGTTTGGTGAAGGTAACTGCCGTTTACCAAGCGACAACATGTTAATGATGGACCGTATTACTTCAATCACTGCTGATGGCGGCGAGCACGGTAAAGGCCAAATTGTAGCTGAGCTTGATATTGACCCAAGCCTATGGTTTTTCGATTGCCATTTTAAAGGCGACCCAGTTATGCCAGGTTGTTTAGGGCTAGATGCTATGTGGCAACTCGTTGGCTTTTTCTTAGGCTGGTCTGGTGGCCCAGGTTTAGGCCGTGCTTTAGGTGTGGGTGAAGTTAAATTTACCGGTCAAATTTTACCTACCGCTAAAAAAGTAACGTACCGCCTTGATATGAAACGTGTAATTAAGCGTAAATTATTTATGGGCATGGCTGATGGCACAGTTGAAGTAGATGGCCGCGTAATTTACGAAGCAAAAGATTTAAAAGTGGGCTTATTTCAAGACACAAGCGCATTCTAAAATTAGTAATAAATGTATGCAAAAAGGCCTCCAGTTGGAGGCCTTTTTACGTTAATTCTTTGTCTTGTCCTGAAATGTGTTTACACATTTAGGACTTATTTTATGAAAACCACTAAAACTAAAGACGTTAAGCGTACTCAGCGAGATTATACATTAGGCTTTAAATTATCTATTGTTGAGCAAGTAGAAAAAGGCGACTTCACCTATAAACAAGCGCAAAGTCATTACGGTATTCAAGGCCGCAGTACCGTTCTGGTATGGCTGCGAAAACATGGTAAATTAGATTGGTCTAAACCAACTTATATAGCCAACATGCCTAAATCGAAAGAAACCCCAGCACAAAAAATTAAACGTTTAGAGCGCGAGATAGAAGAGTTACGCCTAAAGGATTTAATCAAAGATGAAATGATTAATATTATGGATGAAGAATATGGAGCGGGCTTGCGAAAAAAGTACATATCCGAGCTATCACGCGCGCAAAAGAAAACCATCAAATAAAGCTTACTCCGTTATGCCGTGCATATGGCATAACGCGACAAGGTTACTATCAAGCTATGCGCAGAATAGATGCTCGGAATAAAGAATTGGAGCCAGTCAAAGAATTAGTGATGTACTGGCGGCAATTCATGCCTCGTATTGGTGGGAAGAAACTTTATCTGATGATAAAGCCAGACCTGCAAGAGCGTGGCATTAAACTAGGTCGTGATTGTTTTTTTGATTATTTGAGAGAGCATGACTTTCTTGTAAAACCAAAGAAAAATTACACTAAAACGACAAACAGTAACCATTGGATGCGCAAGCATCCCAATTTACTAAAGGAATACATGCCTACTGCGGCCGAGGAAGTCTTCGTTAGTGACATTACATACGTAAAGTCAGCGCAAGGCGTGCATTACCTATCGTTAGTCACTGATGCTTACAGTCGAAAAATAATGGGTTATGAGCTGAGTGATGAAATGAAAGCAACCGATGTAGCCAAAGCATTAGAAATGACAATTAAGCAACGCGTATATAAACGTGATGCCATTCATCATTCAGATAGAGGTTTACAATATTGCTCTGAAGTATATCAAAATGCGCTATTAAAAGAGGGCATTAGACCATCGATGACCGATGGGTATGACTGTTATCAAAACGCATTAGCAGAGCGTATTAACGGGATATTAAAGCAAGAGTTTTTACTGTATAAATGTCGCAATATGGCAGAGTTAAAACAGCTCGTTGAAGAATCGATATTTATATACAATGAAATGCGACCGCACTTAAGTTTGGATATGAAAACACCAAATCAAGTGCATAAAAAAGACCTGGCGCTTTCGCACCAAGTCTTTCATTAAAACCGTCAACCTATTTCAGGACGGGACACTTATTTGATGAATTAGGTTTTATACATGTTTCGGTTTTCAATTGCTTCACGCCAACCGCCTAACCATTCAGACTTAGGATCGATTTGCTGATAAGGGCATAGCTCTTTTGAGCGCCCGGCTAAACCTGCTTTAAAACCTTGAGAATGAGCTCTTTCTAAACGATCTCTTTTTTGTCTCTTCATCGGTAATATCCTCACCTTTTTTAATTATAAATTTTGTAGCATTAGTGAAATCTACATTTAATGAATAGTTAATAAAAATGTTAAATTCAAATAGCAAAATTAATTAATTTGTTTGACATTAACTAACATGCTGATGCAAAAATAATTTAACATTAATTAAAACACAGTGGTCGTACCACTTCATTTCTTACTGCTTCTTTAATTTACAATACGGCTATCTAACCGCTTAAATGCACTTATGTGCTAAGGCGTGTTCTACTTTGCTGATTTAAATATTCCCATTAGAGCGATTAAATAAAGACTAAATGAAAGCAGCTAATGGGCAGCATATAGTTGGTATTTATGGTGCATTATCGCCTTGTCTAAATGCCAAACTCCACTACAAATTTAACCAGCAAAAATTAACACGACCTATTTATCCGACACAGCTTTTTTGGCTAAGTTCCAAACAAAAATGTAATCATGACGATTTTATTGCAATTTGCCCTTTTGTTTAAAAAACAGCTTTAACGATTTATTTTTAAACAATTGGTATTTATGCTTGATTAATTAAAGTCGATCGGTCTAATATGGGTTAACTTAAAAAAGGCTATTAGGGGTTACTTATAATGAATACTGCTCAAACACCTGCACGGCGCGGAAGACCCCCTAAAATACCTCGCGAAAACGCCGATACCAAAGCGCACCTTATTAGGGTTGGACTAGAAACCTTAACTGAATTTGGTTTTAGCGCAACTGGCCTTGATACCATTTTAAAAAAGGCCGGCGTGCCTAAAGGCTCGTTTTATCATTACTTTAAAAGTAAAGAAGCGTTTGGTATTGCCTTAGTAAATGCCTACGATGACTACTTTATTACTAAGCTCAAAAAATATTTAACCGATAGCAATACACCGCCCCTGGAGCGCTTAATTCACTTTACGCAAAGCGCCATTATGGGCATGCAAAAATACCAGTACAAACGCGGTTGTTTGGTCGGCAATTTAAATCAAGAGCTAAATCATTTAAGTGATGAATTTAAAATCCGCCTACTACAAAGCTACGTAGCGTGGCAGCAGCAAGTGGAGCAGTGTTTAAATGAAGCACAGCAACAAGGCACGCTTGCTAAAACTGTTGATACGCAGCTTATGAGTGAATATTTTTGGATTGGCTGGGAAGGCGCCGTTATGCGAGCTAAACTTACCCAATCAAGTAAACCCCTTACGTTGTATACAGAAATGTTTTTACGCGCATTGCTTACCTAATGCGCATTTTATTTAGCCATTAAAAACCGATCGGTCTAAAAGGATATGTTATGAGTAACTCAGTTAAAGCTATTGTAATTACGAAAGACGAAAACTACGCTGCGGCGCTTAGTGAAGTGCAGCAAAGTGACCTACCAGATCAAAACGTGCAACTTGATGTACTTTACAGCACACTCAATTACAAAGATGGGTTAGCCATTACAGGTAAAGGCCCTGTTGTGCGCAGTTTTCCTATGGTGCCAGGCATCGATTTAGTGGGCACAGTAAGTGAAACAAGTACCGATGAATTTACTGTTGGCGATAATGTAATTTTAAATGGCTTTGGTGTGGGCGAAAAACACTGGGGTGGCCTTGCACAAAAGGCATCGCTTAATAGTGATTGGTTAATCCCCCTCCCTGCAGCGCTTTCGCCAAAACAAGCAATGCAAATTGGCACCGCAGGCTACACAGCAATGCTGAGTGTTATTGCCCTTGAAAAACAAGGCATCACTCCAAGTGATGGCGAAATATTAGTGACCGGTGCAAACGGCGGTGTTGGCAGCTTTGCCATTTATTTATTAAATCAGCTGGGCTATAACGTAACCGCTGCCACAGGAAGAATGGAGCAAAGCGATTACTTAAAAGAGCTAGGTGCGTCACAAATTATTAGCCGCGATGAGCTTTCAAACCCAGGTAAGCCACTTCAAAAAGAGCGCTTTGCGGGTGCTATAGATTCGGTAGGCAGCTACACACTTGCTAATATTTGTGCATCGCTTAAATACGGTGGTGTTGTTACTGCGTGTGGTTTAGCCCAAGGCATGGATTTACCCGCATCAGTAGCGCCCTTTATTTTACGTGGTGTATCTTTAATTGGTATAGACAGCGTTATGCGCCCTAAAAAAGACAGAGTAGAAGCATGGGACAGACTAGCAAGCTTAGTTAAAGCCGATTACCTTGATAAAATTTCAACCGAAATTACACTTGAACAAGTAATCGAAAATGCCGAGCAACTTATGGAAGGTAAAATTCGCGGCCGCGTAGTTGTTAATTGCCAAAGTTAAGCAATTTTATCTATTAAAGCCTCGTTATTAAATTTATAATGGCATTTGTATTTTTATTAATGAGGCAACACCTATGAGCAACCAAGATCTTTACAGTAATAACCCACTGCAAGGCGTAAAATTAGAGCAAGTGGTTGAAGAACTGGTTGAGCAATATGGGTGGGAGCTACTACACGCTTATTTGCAATTAAACTGTTTTAAAAACAACCCAGATGTAAAATCGGCGGTTAAGTTTTTACGTAAAACACAATGGGCACAAGAAAAGGTAGATAACTTTTACCTATACCGCCTTAAAAACTTACCTAAACCCGACGATGTGCAATACGAATTACCGCCACGAGATAGAGTTATTCCTGCGGATCATAAACCGGGGGAGCCGTGCGAATTAAGTTTTAGCGATGCAAAGCGAATTATGGAAAAAAAGGCCACTAAACAACGCGCCAGGGCACGAAAACAACGCTCAAATGCAACTAACCCGTGGGGTAACTAAGTTAACCTCAACTCTGGATAATAAATCTATCTCTAGCAGCTATTTTCAGCGCTAACAGCGTTGAATTTACTTGCAATAGGCTAGCTATTGACGCGTAAATTCGCCTTGTTTTCACCGAAAACCGCTGGCTAGAGAATTAAGCTTAAAGATCATCATGATAAATTATGTTGGTCTATCTCTTAACCAAAGTTCAGGTTAAGTTATATTTTTAAAGCCAATGTATATTGGCTTTTTTTAGCTCTGCAATTTTAGGGCTTAGTAACCTCGTTTACGCCAAAAATCATTAACAGAGCCTTGCTCTTCAAGTGCAACGTTAAATGTTTTATCGGCAATAATTTTATTATTTAGGGTGAGTGTCATTCGCCAATCACCTAATTTATTTTCAATAGGCTCCCACAGCGTATCACCTAAATAAAATTGCCAGTCGTTCTCTTTAATGTATTCAACGCCTTCAAAGGGCGGCATTATTTCGCCATTACTGTCTGGTATATCGGGGTGATAAATACAAAAGTGAAGTTTTTCGCCTTTTGCTTTTTTAATATTAATTATTAAGCCAAATTCAACATCAAGCTTGGCAATTACATTGGTAGTAAATTGCTCAATTTGTGGCAATGCTTTACTTTTGCTATCCCAGGTAGAATAAATCCCACAACTTTGAATCGACACCTCAGGTTTTGATTTTGCCATTACACCATTCTTTACTTAAGGCTGTTAATGCACTGATTTTATAATACATGCAGCTTAAGTAAAATCACCTGATTAACAAACATACTCAATGTTGATTTATTTTTGCACATTGCTTGCACATTTAAGATCAAAAATAGCGTCAATTAGTACTTAATTGGCAGTGTATGATGAATCACACTCTATGTAATAAAGTTAAACTATTAAAAATTTCGTTATTAAGCGCAGCAATTTCTTCTCTGGTTGCATGTGGCAGTGATGAGCAAAACCTAACAACCGCCACTGATGAAAGTACAAGTTCAAGCAGTGAAAGTACAACAGCAACAAGTGGCTCCAGCTCAACCGAGCAAGTGCTATGTGAATACAGTTACAATGAATACAACGACTCAACATCAGTTCAAACCACCAGTTCTGCTGATTGGGCATGCACAGGTACAACACGCGATGTAGTTGCTAATGGCATTCCAGATCATGATGTGGGCACGTTTCCTAACCCCGATAATCCAAACACCATTTCTGAGCAAACAGTGAGTGAGAGCTTTACGTTAACGCCTATACAAAGCGATACCGCAACCTTAATGGGCGGCCCTCGAGGCGTGTTAGGCATAGTACTAAATGGCGTTAAAATTGATGCCGGTACCGGCGGCAGTTGTGATGACTCTGGCGATAATTGCTCGCTTGGTGATAACAGTGGCAACTGGAGTATTGAAGCACTAAGCCAAGATACCTTTAGTTTTGGAACTGACGATAACAACGCACACGTACAGCCCGATGGCACATATCATTATCATGGCATGCCCGAGGGATTTATCTCCCTTAGAGGCGGCAACAGCTCAGCAATGACTCTAATTGCATGGGCGGCTGATGGGTTTCCTATTTATGCGCGTTATGGCTATAGCACCGCGGATGATGCAAGTTCGTCACTTAAAGTGATGACAGGTAGCTACCAACATATTAGTACTGTAAGCGATAACCGCCCTTCTACCGATATTTATCCACTGGGAACTTTCGCACAAGATTGGGAGTATGTAGCTGGCTCTGGCGATTTAGATGAGTGTAACGGGCGCTTTGGTGTGACCCCTGAATTTCCACAAGGCATATACCATTACTATGCAACTGACACTTATCCGTTTTTTCAACGCTGTGTTAAAGGCGAGCTATAAATTTACTTATAAGCAGAGTGAATATGATGAAAATACATAAAAAAGCACTGGTTGCACTTATTTTAGTGGCCAATATTGTTATAGCACCGGTTGTTTATGCACATTTAATGGTGGCTCAACACGGAACATTAAACGTGATTGATAACCATGCCTTTATAGTACTCTCGCTGCCTATTTCTGCATTTAATAACCTTGATGATGATTTAAATAAAAACGTATCTATTGATGAATTTAACGCCCATAAAAAGCAAATCAGCAAAACTATAATGCGAGGGATTTATTTAAACGATCATCATTATAAGTTTCCCCTAAAAGGCTTATTACTAAACCCTGAAGTGTCGCATACTGATACTAATAACATTGAGTACATAACGATTACGGGCCGATATACAGTGCCCGATATAAGCGCACAACTAAAATTAAACGTTAGGTTATTTAGTCAAAATTCTGATTTAAATAAGTACCACATTACCGCCACTAACAAACAGCAAAAAATGACTCATCAGTTTGCCTTAACACCGCGTACTCCTTTTAGCACAGTGTTTTAAACTAACAATTAAGTAGCCAAGGGCAGACTTAAAATTAAGCTGCCCTTTTTTATTTTTACTGCGCTAATAATTTTGGATTTTTAGGAAAGAAATTTTCTGGTTGTTTTTTACAAAGCGAAAATTCGCGAGTGTTTTTATAAGGAAGCTTCATAAATCCTGCTACCCCCACATCAGTAATGTTAACTGCATACTGCATTAATTTATTAAGTAACCGTTTAAACTCTACTTCTTTGCTTTCATCGAGTAAGCGATAGTAATGGTGTATTTTCATTCTATCTGGCAGGGCTTCAAATATAATACAGCCAGTATGATGAATTTGATTTAGCTCAAACACGCATCTAATCACTTTTTTAGGAAGTTGCAGCTGCTCATCAGGATCTTCACCATCTTCAAAGTAAGAATGTGGACGTGCAATTTCGTTTGCCTTCATACTGACAACTTCATAATCCAGCTCAGGGAGGTTATCAAACTTAAACGCCCCGGTTCCATCTCGCTCTAATTGAATAGTTTTACGCGCATCAAATAAACAACACTTAAATAAACCTTTTTGACTTATCGCTTGAGCAAGCATTACGGTATTATTAATGGCATCGGTAAAGGCTGTTTTTAAACTTTCATCATGCATAATAAGCGATGACTCAACAAACAACGACTCATCTTTCCAATGAAAACTCAATCCACCCACTACTGGGTATTTAGCTAGGCGGCTAATAGAGGCCAAAAAGGCTTTTTCGGTATCGCCGGTATCAAACAAAAACTCTTTATAGTAGCGGTCTAATTGAGCATCGTTTACATCAAGCAGTTGCTGATTATGATCGGCTTGTCGTAAAAACTGTTTGCGCGAGCTATATACTACGGTGTCGGGCTTATCGCCTTTGCCAAACCAATACGGAATAGCAGGACGAGGCTCCGCTTTTTTAAGCTCAGGTAAATACGCCTTAGCCATTTTAGTAATGTTACGGATAAAGTAATCACCAGCGCCATCGCGTATGGTTTTATTTTTAGACAGCATGCCATCAATAACATTGGCAAGCTCTTTGGGTAAGCCAAGCGAGCTTGCAGGAATGGCTTGCGCACCAAAACGACACGACTGAGCGGAGGCAAGTGCATATAAGGTAGAAGCCACACCTTGTTCATCAAAGCGTGGCGATGACTGCTCACCCGACATTTGCGCATCACCTATAAAATACACATCGCCCATTCTGGCATTAGTAGTGCTTAAATCTCCCGACATTAAATCCATAAAATTACTGGCTATAGGCTCACCCTTACTATCAACCTGTGCGTAAACAGAGCTTCCCCAATCAACTAAAGACAGCGCATCGCTTTGCTCATCCCATACCAAATTAGAAGGTTTAATATCGCCATGCACTATAGGTTGAGGGGTTAAACCATTTTTATGATTACGCAGGTCTATTAATACATTACGCAGCCGCACCGCTAATTGCATAATATGGGCGGCACTAAAACGCCCTTTTTTTAGCGATACTTTTTCAAGGTCTTCACCAATGGCGCGGGCCATCATTAAAATACCTTGCTTTTTTATACGCTCAAAAGCATAAAAGGTGGGCACTAGCGGGTTATTAATTTGCGAGAGCATATACGCTTCGTCTTCTAAGCGGTCGCGCACGCTTTGGGCAAGCGTAATACGCGAGAACTTAAACACCCAAGGTAAGGCATTTTCGTCATTGCCAGCAAACACAAAACCAAACGCGCCTGACCCAATCATCTCTACATTTTTATAGCCAAGCGCACTCAGTTGTTTAATACAAATATTAAGCCATTGACGGTGTTTTTTGGCATCTCTATGTGACAGCAAATAAACAGATTGCTCTTCGTTAATATAAAAATTGCGAATTTCTTTGGCTTTCAATACAGGCTCTTTGTTTTATAGGTTAAATAGTGAGTTAGCCACATGATTATTAGTGTTATATAGGCAGATTACAATACTCACCTTGTAGTTTTTACTCTTACCTAAAAAGCTAACTAGCTAAGTGCTAAACATGCATTATTACACCTTGATAACAAATGTTGCATCCAATCGATCAGCTAAGCCGTATTTAAACTATCTGCTTATTTTAGATAGTAAATACATAGGGATTTTAGCGATGAATAGATTAGCCTTACTTACACTGAGCACGTTATATAGCACTAGCACCTACGCGAATATAGAGACCCTTACTGTTTATGGACATAGAGATGGTTTAATTGGCGAGTCTATCAGTGCCTCAAGCGGTATTATTGGTCAAGGAGAAATACAGCAGCGCCCCATGCTCAGAAGCGCCGAAATGTTAGAGCTTATTCCAGGCATGGCGGTTACACAACACAGTGGCTCGGGTAAGGCTAATCAATACTTTATTAGAGGCTTTAATTTAGATCATGGCACCGACTTTGCCACCAGCATTGAAGGTATGCCCATAAATATGCGAAGCCATGGACACGGGCAAGGTTATACCGATCTTAATTTTATTATTCCAGAAGCTATTTCAACTATAAATTACCAAAAAGGATCATACAGCGCTACACAAGGGGACTTTTCAAGTGCGGGGAGTGCGCAATTTAATTTAGCTAATAACTTAAAGCACAAGCAAATAGAGCTAAGCATTGGTGAAGATAACTATACACGTGCAGTAGTGCTTAGTGCGGTTGATGTATCTAATGCCAAGTTAATAGCAGCAGCTGAGTGGCAAGGCTACGATGGCCCATGGGATGATATAAACGAAAACGTAAATAAAAAAAATGCCCTACTTCGTTATGTTGGCAAAGCTTTAAATGGAGATTTATCTATTACAGCAATGGCTTACGACAACACATGGCAATCAGCCGACCAAATTCCACAGCGCGCAGTGTCACAAAATATAACGTCACCTTTAGGGTCACTTGATACCACCCTTGGGGGGAGTTCGAGTCGCTATAGCCTATCAAGTGTTTGGCAAGGCAAACATATAAAAACCAGTCTTTATGCCATAAATTACGATTTAACGCTGTTTTCTAACTTTAGCTATTTTTTAAACGACCCTATAAATGGCGATCAGTTTAACCAACAAGATAGCCGTACTATTTATGGTGGTGAGCTAAGTTATCAATTTGACTCACTTACTGATGGTTTAAATATGCAGCACACTGCTGGGCTTGAGGTTCGCCATGACGATATAGACAAGGTAGGACTTTATAACACTAAAGCGCAAGAGAGACTCAATACAATAAGACAAGATGCCATAAAACAAACAAGCTATTCGAGTTATTGGCAAACAAAAATACTTTTCACACCTAAATTAGAGGCCACTGCAGGCGTGCGGTACGACTATTTTGATACCGATGTAAGCAGTATTACACGGGTAAACTCGGGAAAAGCAAACGATGACTTAGTAAGCTTTAAAGGCAGTTTAAATTATAAACTTACTGATTTGTTAGTCGCTTATGCAAACTGGGGGCAGTCTTTTCATTCAAACGATGCCCGCGGCACTACCATTAATATTGACCCTGTTAGCCAACAAAATGCCGAAAAAGTAGATTTACTGGTAAAAAGTGAAGGTGCTGAACTAGGCCTGCGTTTTGCCGATGATCAAAACGTTAATTTATCCGCCGCTTTATGGTGGCTTACACTCGACTCAGAGCTTTTATTTGTAGGTGATGCGGGTAATACAGAGCCCAGTGATGCATCAAAACGTTATGGTCTAGAGCTAAGTGCGTATTATTGGATTAATGAACGCTTTAGCCTAGACATGGAAGCCTCGTTTACTCATTCAAGATTAAATATAAACTCTGACAAAAACTATATAGAAGGCGCAGTACCTGTTGTTGCAAGTGCAGGTTTAAATTGGCATATAAGTCAAATGTGGCAATCATCATTTAGAGTACGCCACATAGGTAAACGGATGCTTTCTGACGCTGGTGATATTCGATCTGAACCATTAACGGTAGTTAATAGTGCTATTAGCTATAAACAAACTCACTGGAAAGTCGATTTTGAACTACTGAACTTATTTGATAGTACCGATCACGATATAGATTACTACTACGCTTCGCGCTTACCGGGCGAGCCTGCACAAGGTGTAGAAGATAACCACTTTCATCCTATTGAGCCTCGCACAGCCCGCTTATCAATTAGCTTATTGTTTTAATCGAGCAAAACACTGTATATAAAAACAGTACACATATAAAAGCGCACCTTAATACATTTTTTAAGGTGCATTTCGCTGAGATGGCGCTGTTTTAAAACTTTTTAACATAGCGTGGGGATCTACGTTTTTACTATGTTGGCTGCTCGCCTGGGCCCACCACATCAGTTGGCTAAAAGTACGCGAATAATAATTAAACCACGATTTTTCTTCTTCGCCCTCTTGCATTGAACCATCGCTATTTAGCACCTCTTGCGCCTTTGGTACATGAACCATTGCAGAGACTGGCAAACACCCAAGTTCTGATAAAAAGGTACGTAAACTAATTGCCGCACGTAACCCTCCCCATTGCCCTGCCGAATAGCTGACAATAGCGCTTGGCTTATACGAGAACAAAGAACTGCCAAAATGGTTTAGCAAATCAGCTAATGCCGGGCTCATACTATGATTGTACTCTGGGCTTACCATTATATAGCCATCGGCTTGGGTAATTTTATCTGCTAAGGCTGTTAAATGTGCTGGAGCTTGGCTTTTTGCATAGGCAAAATGAGGTTTAAATACATCCTCTGAAGGAAAGTCGAGCGCGTCTATAAGCTCAAACTCGTGCTCGCTGTAGCGCTGGTTTAAACATTTGAGGCATGACTCAGCCACTCGCTCTCCTAATCGTGCTGGCTTAGGGGGTGTGCTATCTCTAACGGTGCCTAAAAAAACTAAAAATTTCATAAAAGCCTCTTTAATTGAGTGTTGTACCCACTATACCTTAAACCTAAAACATATTAAAAATGCGAGGCTTTTATTTGTTTGCACAATTTTTTGAACTCTAAACAAAAATTAATAAGGGTGGCACCCATCACTTACGCTTTAACGCTAACGCCAAGCCTACCCTCAATTAAATTGATAACTAACACCAAACCCTGCCCAAAATAAGGAGCGTAAATGTTCATCACCTCTATAGTGTGCTGCATCTTTGTTTATTGCAACGCTGTAACTGGCATAGCCAGATAGCATGACATTATTTAATAGTTGATAAGATAAATTAGCAGCAAGTTTTACGTTATTAAGGCCATTGTGGCCATCGCTTACATAACCACTATTAAAACCCGCCGCAGTTTGCAGCTCCAATCGCATTAAATCACTAAATGCATACTCTTTTGTAATTGCCAGCTCTATAAAAGAGCCACTGAGCGATAACGAGTGATAGATACTAGCTATTGCATGTATATCCCAATCATATGCATAGCTTATATCTAGCTAAGCTCATTATCATGGGAATTTACTCCTTCCTCGCGTGCTTTTATATGGTTGTAACCTGCATACAAAGTTAGGTGTTCTGCAAGCTCAGTTGAATAAATAGCATTTAAATTTAGCTCATCGTATTCATTATCAGTGCCTGTTGCTAACCAAGGGATAAACGTAAAGTCATTGTAATTTATTTCGCCCGCAATAGAGGCTAAAGCGCTACCGGGCAAGTTATCGCGCCCTTCTGTCACATAATGGCTTTCCCATAAAGGATGAATATGAAAATTTAATTTTTCATTTTCGTGGTCAGTGTGTGCAACGCTTTTTATATTCCCGCCTACACCTACCTCAAGCTCGTGTAGCGATTCGTTCGCAGCGCTTTTACTCGTACCTAAAGCCAGCGAAATAATGCAGATAAAGTGACAGATTTTTAAATTAGTTTTCATTAAAAGGTCCAAAACCAAAAAGTTGCGCATAATAGTGCTATATAACGAAGCTCAGCAATAAAAAGATGCCTTTTTAAACAATTTATTTAAAAAATGGCTCACATCATTAAAAAACTAAGTAACTTGCTCATTTTACAATCTATAAGGTAGGATAAAAATGAGAAACCAACAACGCACATGGCTGATTTATAAATATAACTCGCGCATATTGTGCAATTAACAAGCAGGTAATCGTTTGGCTCTTTAAATCTATATATAAGTTGGTATCCTACGCGGCTTTTTGATAGTTATATTAAAATAATTACCCAGAGTGTAAGGTTAATTAGCCAAGGTGGGGCTCTCGCTGCATGGCACGTAAAGTGGCAGCAATCTAGGTTCAACGTAATAAAACGTTGTTCTAAATTTAAAAGCAAATATTAAGGTAACAGTATGCGATTTGGCCCAGGATTACTTGTAACAGCCGCATTTATTGGCCCCGGAACAATCACAACGGCAAGTGTTGCCGGTGCAAACTTTGGGTTTGCATTAATTTGGACATTACTTTTTTCGGTTATTGCCACTATTTTGTTGCAGTCTATGGCTGCTCGATTAGGAGTAGCAACAGGGCAAGACTTAGCACAAGCGTTACGTGCACACATTAAAACCCCTTATCTTAAAGCGCTTGCTAGTTTTTTAGTAATAAGTGCTATTGGTGTAGGTAGCGCTGCATATGAAGCCGGAAACCTCAGTGGTGCAAGTATGGGGCTAGTTGGTATTTTCCCAGGGGTAAGTGCACAAATATGGACGCCGTTAATTGCTGTATGTAGCGCTATTCTTTTATACAGTGGTAAGCACAAAGTGGTAGAAAATGCATTAATACTGCTGGTGATCCTTATGAGCCTGGTATTTATATCTACCCTAATTATGGCTGCACCACCAATGGCTAAAGTACTCGCTGGGTTTATACCTACAATGCCAAGTGGCTCAATTACAACGGTATTGGCCCTCATTGGCACAACCATTGTACCGTATAACTTATTTTTGCACTCTGGTGTTTTAGCAGCGCAAGATCATTCTAAAAGTGATAAAGACACTGTTATTAAACAAACTAACTTAGATACAGGTTTATCAATTACGCTAGGTGGGGTGATCACCCTTGCTATTTTATCAACCGCGTCTGTAGCCTTTTATGGCACCGATGCCGGTAAAATTAGTGCAGCAAATATGGCCGTGCAACTTGAGCCATTACTTGGCGAAGCAGCGCATTACTTTTTTGCTATTGGCTTATTTGCCGCAGGATTAACCAGCGCAATTACAGCCCCATTAGCAGGCGCGTATGCGGTATGTGGCATGCTTGGTTGCTCAAGCGAAATGAGTAACACCCGTTTTAAAACAGTCGCCATTACTATTTTAGCTTTTGGTGCATTTGTGGCCTCACTGGGGCTTGACCCTGTTGCGGTAATTATATTTGCACAAGCTGCAAATGGATTACTACTGCCCATCATTACCGCGTATTTGGTGTGGTTAGTGAATCAAAAATCAGTCATGGGAAAATACACCAACTCAACACTTTTAAATGTGGTTATATTACCCGTGCTACTACTCATTTTTTCGTTAAGTTGTTACAAGCTATCAGGGTTAATTTTTTAAAACCAATTAACGTTTAACCATGGGCATGCCCATGGTTAAACATACAACCTGCGCTGCCTTGGCTGCTTTCAACTTGAATGGTGGCGTGTTCAATGTCAAAGTGGTCATGTAAATGGTGCTGTACTTCAATTAAAAAGTCGTTATTTAATGCGTTGTTGTCAGTTACTAAGTGAACAATAAGCGCAGATTCTGTGGTACTTAGTGGCCACACACGTAGACGTAGCCCATGCACACCTGTTACATGCTCAATACTTAAAAAATACTGCTTTAGTTTTTCTATACTAATATTTTTGGGTACGGCGTCTGTGGCGTAATTAAGCGAGTCTTTAAATAATCCCCATGTGCCAATAAACACAATCACTACAATACTCAAACTTACAACAGGGTCTACCCATTGCCAGTTTTTAAATAAAATAACAATGCCGGCAATTACCACACCTAAAGACACCGCTGCATCAGCCGCCATATGTAAAAAAGCACCTCTAATATTTAAATCGTGCTTTTGCCCTTGCACAAACAACAACGCAGTTAAGGTGTTAATTACCACACCAATAAGCGAAACCACTATAACCGTCATGCCTGTAACCGGCTGAGGGTTTTCAAAACGCTCTATGGCATGCCAAGCTATGCTAGCAAGGGCAGCCATAAGTAAAACAGAGCTCATTAAAGACGCTAACACCGTTGATTTTTTATAGCCAAAGGTGCGCTTGTCGGTAGCTGCTTTACTTGCCAAAACATTTGCCCCCCACGCAAGTAATAAACTAACCACGTCGCTTAGGTTATGCCCTGCGTCGGCTAAAAGCGCAAGGGAGTTGGCAAAAAAACCGTACCCTGCTTCTATCACGACAAATATAAGATTGAGTAAAACGCCTATAGCAAACGCGCGATTATAGTGACTAATATGATGGCTGTGATCGTGACTCATGTTGCTCCTTACATAGTAAATAACTTGATTAATCTGAGCTGTAGAAATCTATTTTTAGCGCTCACTGTTTTTAATTTATAAGGTTAATGAGGTATGTGTTCGGAAAAGTTTAAGCGTACCTAATAAATAAAACAGCCCATAAATGCTGCATACAATTGAGCTTACAATCCAAAATACAATTGAGTTGTGATGAATTAACTGACTGGTTGTTACAAAAGGAGCGATTACCCCTGCTATCCCCCTTAGTAAATAAACACCTGTTATTAATACCAAAGCCGTTTTTAAAAAAGGCAGCTTTAAAATAACACCCGCGCCAGAGAGCGCATACATGCCCCATATAGCAAGTATGGCTGATATAATTAAAGTAACAAAGGTAGGATACGTACTTCCCTGCTCAGCCAACTGCGCCATGTGTTCGCCAGCACCAAAAAAGCGATACCAATCAGGGCCACCAAAAATACAGGCAATATGTAAAAGTGACGCTATAAAACTTAAAACCCCCGCTATAACCAATAGCTTATTAAACTTCATATACCTATAAACCTAAGTTATTGGCTTATGTAAGCAATAAAACCAATTAACGCTGCGTAAAAGCTAAAACCAAGCAAACATATTAGGTAAACGTTTTTAGCTTTATTTGCCTTAAAGCTCATGTAATCTTTAATGTCAGCTTTAAACTGACCAAAGGTGAATACGTTTAAAATTGCACAGCCGGTAGAGTACAAAATAAACCCTAAAATGGTTTCTATCATTAGCCACATAACAATATCTAAAGCAATGCTCATAACACTCATCCATTAAGTAATGTAAAAACAGCGTATCAAATCTATAGTTGATTATCAGCGTATTTATAGCGTTAAGGTGTAACAATAAATTTCGTAAGCCCTATTAATTGCCCCGACTCAGTTATCACTTTTACTTGCCACTTACCTTTAGCATTATGCGGAAAATTTACTTTATGAGTCCATGCTCTGTAGCCTTGTTTTCGCCCGCCATTAATATTGAGCGTAATTCTGTCGACCTCTTTTTTATTGTGTATCCATACATGAAATATTTTTTCGTTTAGACCTCTTGGCGCTTTTACTGCGGTCCATGTGTATAACCCTTCATGATGAAGTGTATATAAATCAAGAGTATCGATGCTACCTAGCGGTTTTTTATGCTCAACATCTACTTTATGTCCCAAGGTAATATCGGTTAAACGCAGGGCTGCTGGCGGAACATAACTGCGAAGCTGCCAAACCCCAGCGCTTATTGCGCATAAAATTAAAACTAAAATAGGAAAACGCCACCAGCGCGCATCAGGCATTAAGTTTGTTAAGCTAGGTAAAGTAATAAGCACTGAGGTTACAAGCGCAATTGCTAAGCTTTGGCTCGTAGTTAGGTTTAATAAAATAGGTAGCGTAACAAGCAAAACCACAAATAATGCAAAGTTATGAAATACTGTAAACAGCGTGCGGTTTTTAGCTAACTTTTTATAGTAAAATGGATCTATTACCGATATGAAGGCACATATAATAATCAGCGATGTAAAGAGTGCTTGTGGGTGATCCCACTGAGTAACCGCTAAAAAAAACGGTAACGCAAAAAATAGGCTTTCTTGTTGCACCATTTGCAGTGCAAAGCGCATTACATTGGGAGATACGGCTACCCCAAAGCGCTCTTGTACTTTATCGCGTAGCCAGTTGTCGACGATCAACCAAAACCAGCTCACCAGTAAAACAATGGCAATAACCTGCGAGAACGACTCTTTTCTATCGACCATTACATAGCTTGCAACACCTGAGCAAAACGCCAATACAGCCAATAGCCCTGGTCGCTTTTGCATTGCCACTATAAATTGAGTAATGAGATTTTTTAGTTTGTTCATTTATTTTAGTGTCCGTACATAATGTACTTTATTATTATCATGTTAGTTAAATCAGTGTAACTAAGCCTAGATGAACAACACATAGATGCCTGCAGGTATTATTTTCGTTGTTGCATTAAAAACCACTCCCTTTTAACCGCTTTTTTAATTAATAAGTGCCTATAACTGGCCGAAAAACTACAGTAATTTTTAAAACTGTAACTTTAAGCGTTAATTAAAATAAGGGTTACAGCTGTGCCTGAATTTTATTAATGCGCAACGTGAATTTACCACAACAAACACATCTAGACGTCTAAATACCTATAAATTATACGCTGCACTATTTTTTTACATGCCTAAATACAGGTATATGTTCTCTCAGTAACACATTTAATTTATATAAATGAATCAAACTCATGTTTTATGTGAAATTAAACCGTTTTTATTAAAGCACCAACCAACGTATAAATTATCCATCGGCCAGCGCTTATAAGCATTAAGCCTGTTTATTACAAAACCACTCTTTGAGCACGCTAAAGGCTCAGGTTTTAAATATACAATATGGATAGAGTCACCATGAGTAAAAACATTACATTTAATATTAAAAGTCAGCGCCTTGATGAAAACTACCAACCCGCTGAAAACACCCGTATTACCACTAATTTTGCAAACTTAGCACGAGGCGAACACCGCCAACAAAACTTAAGAAAAGCGCTAAATATGATCAACAACCGCTTTAACACCCTTGCTAATTGGGATAACCCAACTGCTGAGCGCTACAGCGTAGAGCTTGAGATTATTTCTGTAGATATTGGTTTAGATGAAAACAGCCAAAGCTTTCCTTCTATAGAAATATTAAAAACGAATATTATTGATACCAAAACAAACAAGCGCATAGAAGGTATTGTTGGTAATAACTTTTCATCGTACGTTCGCGACTACGACTTTAGCGTGTTACTGCAGCAACATAATAAAAATAAACCACAATTTAGTATTCCCGATAATTTTGGTGAGCTGCATGGTAAGTTATTTCAATCGTTTGTAAGCTCAAACACCTATAAGCAACACTTTAAAAAGCCACCGGTTATATGCCTCAGTGTGTCAGATAACAAAACCTATCATCGCACTGCCAACCAGCACCCTATTTTAGGTATTGAATACCAACCAAACGAATCTTCGTTAACAGAGCAATACTTTAAAAAAATGGGCCTACAGGTGCGTTACTTTATGCCTGCAAATAGTACCGCACCTTTTGCCTTGTTTTTCTTTGGTGACTTACTAAACGATTACACCAACCTTGAGCTAATAAGCACCATTAGCACAATGGAAACCTTTCAAAAAATTTATCGCCCAGAAATTTATAACGCCAATGCCAAAGCGGGTAACGCCTTTAAGCCTAATTTAAAAAATGCCGACCACTCACTCACGCAAATTATTTACGACAGAGATGAGCGCAGTAAATTAGCCGCCGAGCAAGGCAAGTTTGCTGAAGAGCATTTTATAAAACCGTATAAATCAGTGCTTGAACAATTTACAACAGCAAACGTCTAACCTTATTTTAATAAAGGGTCACTCTTATTATGAAAACATTATTACCTACATCTACAGCAGGCAGTTTACCAAAGCCCTTATGGCTTGCAGAGCCAGAAACCCTTTGGTCGCCGTGGAAGCTTCAAACCAACGAACTCATTGAAGGCAAAAAAGACGCCCTGCGCATTGCACTTCACTCACAACAACTCGCTGGTATTGACATAGTGAGCGATGGCGAGCAAACACGCCAACATTTTGTAACTACATTTATAGAGCACCTTAACGGTGTTGATTTTGAAAAACGAAAAACCGTAAAAATACGCGACCGTTACGATGCAAGTGTTCCAAGCGTAGTGGGCCCTGTTAGCCGCCAAAAACCTGTGTTTGTAGAAGACGCTAAGTTTTTGCGCTCGCAAACTAATCAACCTATAAAGTGGGCACTACCCGGCCCAATGACCATGATAGATACACTTTATGACGACCACTACAAAAGCCGCGAAAAACTAGCCTGGGAATTTGCCAAAATACTCAACCAAGAAGCCAAAGAACTAGAAGCCGCAGGCGTAGATATTATCCAATTTGATGAGCCCGCGTTTAATGTATTTTTTGATGAAGTAAACGATTGGGGCATTGCCTGTTTAGAGCGCGCAATTGAAGGGTTAAAATGCGAAACTGCTGTGCATATTTGTTATGGCTACGGCATTAAAGCCAACACCGATTGGAAAAAAACACTTGGCAATGAATGGCGCCAGTACGAAGAAGCTTTTCCTAAATTACAGCAATCAAATATTGATATTATCTCACTTGAGTGTCACAACTCACACGTACCTATGGACTTACTTGAACTAATTCGCGGTAAAAAAGTAATGGTAGGCGCTATTGATGTTGCCACAAATGAAATAGAAACACCTGAAGAAGTAGCCGCTACTTTACGCAAAGCCCTACAGTTTGTAGATGCCGACAAACTCTACCCCTGCACAAACTGCGGCATGGCCCCGCTTTCACGCGAAGTTGCAAACGCTAAGCTTAATGCATTGAGCAAAGGCGCGGAAATAGTAAGAAAAGAGCTATTAGCGCAGTAAAGCTTTATCTAAAAGTGACTATCATTAAATTGGCCCTTTAGTATATTTTTACTAATGGGCCATTAAATATACAAGTTAAGAAAACACTTTCTTAACCTTTCTCTTAATGTCTTTTATAAATCCTTGTTTTTGCTCAGGAATTAATTTGCTTGATAAGTTGAACTCTGAGCAAAAACGTTCTTTCCATTCTTTGTTTAGCTTATTACTTTGTTTACTCGTAACTTGTTCAGTAGGAATATCTTCAATATTTACTGAAACCCCCATAAATTTAGCTATATCAGAAATAGTCTTATCCAAATTATTTTTGACATTATCAAAATTCATTTCTATGTAATTACAGTCGCTCGCCGCGAGAGAATATCGCCAAGACGAGTTATTCTTAATGATACTTTTAAGACTTTTATCAATACTCGAGTAATCATATTCAGGGTTTTCGTTTACAGGCTCTTGCCCCGCAATCCATACCCCAGTTTGGCTTGCTATTGATAAAGACACAGCTTGATTAAGCACATTTTCTCGTGATAACAAAACATAATAAGCGTCAGGAAAATGATTTACTAATTGTTCAAATCCACCAAACTCTTCAATGTGCTGATAATGTAGCTTTATTCCAAATACCCCGTTGGGTGATGTTCTTCGTTTTTGTAACTCATCTAAAACCTCATAAAAATCATCGGTTTTAAATTTTTCTTTCCATTTTTTTAAATTAGCAGGATTGGCATATTCTAGAGGAAAACCGAACGCATGCGTATTATGTAAAGCATGGCCAAGCATATGACTACCACAACGCTCAGTTGATGCAATAATAAGCACTTTGGTAGGTTTAGAAACTCGTGGGTAATCATGCTCTTCTAAAAACTGTTCCTTATATAAATGCATAAACATATCCTTTGTTAATTAATAATAAATCATTAAAAATATTACACGTATGAAATAGGCTTGTAAATATTGTATATTTTCATTAAGCAACACATATAGTGTAATGGTTTGATATAAAAGGGGCTAAAAAATTCAAATATTGTACACACCTATTATAAATCAAAATAATTTACATTGTATAATTTTGTTAAAAAAACGATAAATCCTATCGCATTGAAAATATATTAGATCCGTATTTTAAATAAACAGAGAATTTTAAATAACAATCCAATTTTCTAAAAACCTCTAGCCCTTATTAGTTAAGGGTAGAAATGGCAAAATCGACAACTGTTTTGTACTGACTAAAAAACTCGCCTCTAATTGCGTAAAGTACAAAATTTAAGGTGGGTGCCTTGTTTATTTACATAGCCCTACAGTTTGTAGATGCCGACAAACTCTACCCCTGCACAAACTGCGGCATGGCCCCGCTTTCGCGCGAAGTTGCGAACGCTAAGCTTAATGCCCTAAGTAAAGGCGCGAAAATAGTAAGAAAAGAGCTATTAGCGCAGTAAAGCTTGCTTTAAAAACTAGCTATGTAATTAAAACCTGCGCACTTTTTTTAAATTAAGTGCGCTAATACGAATAGCTACTAAGTGGCTTGCAAGCTCAAGCGTATGTTTAGCAAAGTTGATTCAGGGTGCTAATTAGCTTTACTAAATTAAATTAAAATTTGTATGTAAAATATTATCATTGCAACAGTAATAAACGTAAAAAGTCCAATAACCACAGTCCGCTCAGGAATAGAATGAACTATCAGTGATGGCATTTTTTTAAAACAGGAAAAGTTGGAAAAAAGAAAACTGAAAGCTTTTCAAAATTTTTATATTTATCCCACACCTTTGAGAAAAACAGCTTGATACCTGAGAGATACATCAATACAAAGGTTGAAGCCCCAAGCACTTCTAGCATGGCCATAAGTTCAATACTTACCACTATTTCTGGCCCAGCTAACAGCATGACTAAGATTAACGCCAAAGCGTGCCAACCCCCCTTTGACATCGCTATTTTTATCCTATCAAACACCAAATTTTCCTTGTAATAAGGGGTAGTAACACGTGGGCTAAATCCGAGCGAAGCGACAGAGACCACGTGGTACTGTCCCAGCGAGCCTGCGAGCGGCTTAATGTAATTGTTAGTTGCAACTAACCGGCAACCCATAAGCTTAACATTAACGAAAACCATGTGAGCACATACATTATTATGCTTGGATTTTTAGATTTTATATTTAATTAAATGAACAAAAGTGTAAAAGCTACGCCAACGATACCAGATAACATGCTACTGGCAGCAGATTGGTCGGCGTTACCAAAGATTTTGATAGGCAAAAGAATAAGTAACCCCAATAAAGCCAGATAAATAGACCACTTAACAATTTGCTCTAAAAGTAGATCGTCGGGATCAACAAATTCGTTGTTTTTATTACGAAACAACTCCTTGAGTATATCTATAATTTCCTTGTCAGCTTCAGTCATACCCTTACACATAGACATAATGACTCCCACACGGTGTTAGCCTCCGCTTTTCGTGGGTTAGCTTAATTCAAAGCCAGAGCCATAATTAGTTTGTCAATTAACTAAACAGCAGAGGCTAACATGAATAAACATAGCATACTTTTTATCGGTCTTGATACACATAAAGAATTCAATGAAGTCGCCTATATTGAAGAACATAGAGGTGCGCAACCTGTTCATCTTGGCCGAGTTTCGTCTTCCAAAGTGGCCGTTCAAAAGCTTGTTCGTCAGTTCGAATCGAAATACTCTGGCGCAACACTTCATTTTGTTTATGAAGCAGGCCCATGTGGTTATTGGATTTACAGGTTAATTACCAGCCTCGGCCATTGCTGTTACGTGGTGGCGCCCTCTCTTATTCCTAAAAAACCTGGTGAGAAGATTAAAACCGATAAACGTGATGCTCTTAAGCTTGCTAAATTACTTAAGTCTGAAGATTTAACACCTATCTATGTTCCCGAGCCTGAAGATGAAGCTGTACGCGATTTATCTCGTGCACGCGAAGTGGCAATGAAGGACTTAAAAGATGCCAAATATCAATTAAAGGCGCTGTTGCTTCGCAATAATATTAATTATAAAGGCACTGCGAATTGGTCACAAAAACATTTACGTTGGCTCACTGAGATTGTGCTGCCACACCCCGCTCAGCACATCGTCTTACAAGAATTTTTACACACAATTACCGAACGAATAAGCCGACTTGAACGGCTAGACAATGAACTAACACACCACGTTCACCAGTGGCGTTATTATCCTGTTGTCAAAGCAATACAAGCTATGCGTGGTGTCCGTTTGTTGGTCGCCACTGGCGTTGTTGCTGAGCTTGGCGATTTATCGCGTTTCGACCATCCCCGTAAATTAATGAGTTATCTCGGTCTTGTACCCAGTGAACACTCGAGTGGTGGCAAACGCCATATTGGCGCCATCACAAAATGCGGAAATGGCCGAGCAAGACGCCTTCTTGTGGAAGGTGCACACACTTATCGGTATGCGGCAAATATATCAACAGATATGCAAAAACGACAAGAAGGCTTACCAAAGGACATTATTGATATTGCGTGGAAAGCACAGATTAGGCTCTGCAAACGCTATAAAAAAATGATAGCCAAAGGGAAACACTACAATCTGGTTGTTACCGCCATTGCCCGAGAAATGATTGCGTACATATGGGCTATTGCAAAAGAAGTGGTGCTTACGCCAGTGAATACAAAACTTAGATTGGCAAGAGTACCCGCATGATAAACGTATTAGAGTTAATGCATGGGATCAAGCATCGGGTGTGGCACAACCACCGACGGCGTTAGGATGGCAGTGCAGCTAACGCTGCATTGAACCACGAACATAGACTGAAGACAGGTGCCACGACGAAATAAGTAAGGTCTGCTCTGTTACTAGAAATAGTAATAACCAACGAATATCAGCAAGATAACCGACGACATTACTTGCTTCATCCTATGTATTAACTCGCTCTAATTCGAGCTAAAGTAATTATGGCTTAAAAAGTTAGGCAGGGATCAGTGCGTTTAACTTGACAGTGGGAGTCATACCAACGCCTAATTAACAGGCAAAAAATAGTTGGTTAAAATAAGCGACGCAGGAGCAAAAACCAACTGTTTTTTGTCCTTGTTTAATTTCTTGTTAGCTTTCTTCTGCGCTAATAACTGCAGCAATTTTAGCTGCTAGCTCTAAATAACGTTCAGCTTCACTTTGGTTTATTGCAAAGTCTGGCATATGAACAGCTTGATTTCGGAGCTTTCGAAGTTGCTCGATTAATTTAATGCTGTTTTGGGGGAGCGCTCCCGACGTTTGTAAATAATCGACAATCATTTTGGGGCTTGTTCTTGGAAGAGCAACGCCTGCTTTCAGACCCTTTTTTGATGCTGCCATTTCAATTAATGTCCAAGCTTCAACAAATGCAGCTCTTGGAGAAACATCAGCAATACGCAATAATTGCTCTGTTTGAGATAAATTTTCATCAGGCTTTTTGTTTACCGTAATACTTTTAGCTTCACTCTCAGCTTTCGCTAATTGTTTGTCAAAGTTCGCCTCCATATCTTTGTACTTGAGACTAGACATTCTGCCTAGAAGTTGTCGAACTTCCGAGCGAAAAACATACCCAAGCCAAACAATTGCAATAGGTCATGCAATAGCCTTAATTATTTCTACGAAATGCTCCATGCTTATCCTTGAAAGCTAACAATTTTGTCTACGACATTTGTCGTTTTATAAACCGACAAATGTCCATATATTACAGTGCATTTATCTTAACCATCAAATAAACACCTGCAAACAATTAGTTCACAATTAGTTCACAATTAGTTCACAGGAAAATATTTTTAATCAATGCACAAATACACCGAAATGGTGGAGATCAGTAATATTGGACAAAACAACAAGCGCTGTCTATATATACAGTTAATTTTTACTAGAGATTCATATCATGAAATCACCTTTTTTAACTATGATAGCCGAACAAATGTATCTAAAGCGTTATGCTAAAAGTACCATTAAAGCGTATTTATACTGGATAGCTTCGTTTATTCGATTTAACTCTATGAGGCACCCAACAACAATGGGAAATAATGAGGCCGAACTTATTTTGAATCACTTAGTCAACCAAAAGAAGTGGCTCCTAACACTCAAACCAAGCCTTAAATGCGTTGAGCTTATTATTTAAAGAGGTGATTCAAAAGCCACTCTTATTAGGCATTTTTTAAAACAAAAAAGCACAGCCCACAAGCGCCATGCTTTTTAAATTCAAGCGTAAAAACTTAATTTACAAACGAATCCCGCCGTCTATTTCTACCACGCGACCTGTAAAAAAGTCGTTTTCGATTATGTATTGTGCGGTATGGGCAATTTCGTCGCTTTCGCCTAAGCGCCCTACGGGTGTTACTGCAAGCATGCGCTGTTTGGCTTCGGGTTTCATGGCGTCGGTCATAGCGGTACTTATTACACCTGGTGCAATAGCGCCTACGCGTATACCAAAGCGGCCAAGCTCTTTAGCCCACGTGGTGGTAAGTGCCACTACGCCTGCTTTTGAAGCTGCGTAGTTTGTTTGCCCAATATTACCCGCGCGCGCTACACTCGACATATTGACTATAACGCCGCCTTTGCCTGATTCAATCATGTGGCTTGCAGCTTCACGCCCTGCTAAAAATACGCCAGTGAGATTTACATCAATTACTGATTGAAATTGCTCAAGGGACATTTTTTTAACCACTTTGCCGTCTTTAGCTTTTATAAACATGCCGTCGCGTAAAATACCGGCGTTGTTTATAAGCACACCAATGTGGCCAAAATCGCTATTAATGGTATTAAATACGTTTTCTACTTCGCTCTCAACAGTTACGTTTGCGGCGTAGCCTTTAATAGTGCCAGATACACCTTCAAGCTGTGTTAGTTTCTCGCATGCGTTGTTTAATAACTCTTGCGCCATATCTATAAGTGCGATGTTAGCGCCCATAAGGGCAAATTTTTTCGCCATTGCAAAGCCTAAGCCTTGTGCGCCACCGGTTATTACTACCGTGTTATTTTTAATTTCCACGCCTTACTCCTACTTAGAAAACAGTTTAAAAATGGCGCTAAAATCATCACTGCCAGCACCTTGGTGCTGTAGCATAGTGTATAAATTTTTAGCCATTGACCCCATTGGGGTTGAAGAATTACTTTGCTGCGCGGCTTCCATGGCAAGCCCTAAATCTTTAGCCATTAAATCGACCATAAAGCCCGGTTTGTAATCGTTACTTGCAGGGGCTGTATCCATTACGCCTGGGCATGGGTTGTAAAGTTCAAGGGTCCAGTTACGGCCAGAGCTTGCAGTCATAATGTCGCTGAGTACTTTTGCATCTAGCCCATTATTAATACCCATTTGCAGGGCTTCGCTCGTACCTGCCATTAAAATACTTAACAGCATGTTGTTGCATATTTTTGCAACTTGTCCTGCGCCAATATCGCCTGCATGAAATATGTTTTTACCCATATCATTAAGCACAGGTTGTGCGGTATTAAACGCGGCTTTACTACCACCAACAATAAACGTAAGCGTGCCTGCGGTTGCTCCAGCAACACCGCCCGATACCGGTGCATCTACAAAGCTAATACCCTGCTCGCCAAGTGCGCTGCCAACCACACGGGCCGACTCCGCATCTATTGTTGAGCAATCTATCACTAAGGTGTTGTTGCTAAGCACATTAATTAAGCCGCTATCGTCGTTATTGCCTAAATAAAGTGATTTAACATGTTTGCCCGCAGGTAACATACTAATAAGTATATCGGCATTGGTTGCACATGCATTTGCATTATCAGCTGCGTGTGCGCCTTTACTTGCAAGTTCATTTAAGACCGACTGGTTTAAATCAAATGCTGTAACATTATGGCCGGCTTTAATTAAGTTAGCCGCCATTGGGCCGCCCATATTACCTAAGCCGATAAAACCAATATTGAGTTTAGTCATCGTCTTTCCTTTATGTGTGTTGGGGTGTCTAAGCCATTGAGTGGGTGATTTTCGCCAAAACGGTTAGCAAAAAAGCTCTCTATTATGGCTTGTGGTACATCACTCAGTGTTTTGTATTGCCAATTAGGCGCGCCGTCTTTATCTATTAATAGTGCTCTTACGCCTTCTTGAAATTCACCTACTTCGCCAGCGCGTACCGACATACCCAGCTCCATTTTAAAACACGCTAGTAAGCTTTTTCCTTTACTGGCTTTTAGCTGCTCACTTACTAGCGCGCAACTTAGTGGGCAACCATGCTTAAGTGACTTTTGGGCGCGTTGCAGCCATTTATCGTCTGTAGCTAGGCCTAAAATATAATCAACTTGCTCTTGTAGCGTATTAAGTTCAGCTAATTTTTGAATGGTTGCTAAGTTAGCTTTAATATTGCCTTTGGGCATACGCGCAGATTGGTTATCTAAATCGGTTAATAATTTAGTCAAACGCTCATGATTTAAGCTTGCGGTTTTGCCCCACTTAGCCGCTAAAATTTGCGCTAGCATGGCATCATATTTAGTGCTGTCGATAAAGTGATCGGCAAGCGATACAAAGCGTGCATCTTCACAATTAATAGAGGCCGATGTTAACCCTAAAAATAGCCCCACACCTTGTGGCATTTTATGCAAAAAGTAACTACCGCCTACATCTGGGTATAAGCCTATGGTTTGCTCTGGCATAGCAATGCGCGATGTTTCGGTTACTACGCGGTGGCTAGCACCGGCCATTAGACCTAAACCGCCCCCCATTACTATGCCGTGCCCCCATACTAAAAATGGTTTTTCGTAGCAATGAATAAGGTAGTCAAGCTGGTACTCTAGGGTAAAAAAGTCTTCCACTAAGCTTGTTGGTTTACCTTGCGCCATTGCATGATGCAGGCTGACTACATCGCCACCGGCGCAAAATGCTTTATCCCCTTCGCCTTTTAACAATACCATTGCAATTGCATCATCGCTTTGCCAAGCCCGCAATTGCGGCTCGAGTAATTTGATCATGTCAAAATTAAGGGCGTTTAATGCTTTAGGTACGTTGAGTGTAATAACCCCAATTAAGCTGCCGTTTGCTGCACTTGCCGTTTCAAATAGCACTGGGTCGTCGGCATTATTTAATAACGTTAAATTACTCATTAGCCATTTACCCAATTTGCGCGGCGTTTTTCTAAAAAGGCATTAACGCCCTCTTGTTGATCTTGTGTATCAAACAGCCCAACAAACAATTCACGCTCAAGAGGCAATACGCTTGCCATAGGTTGATGGCGCCCTTTTTGTATAAGCGTTTTACATGCAGCTACCGAGCTTGGGCTTTGCTCGCTTACTTGGTTGGCAAGTTTTAACGCAGCTGCAAAGCTTTCCCCTTGTGGGACTACTTCCTCTACTAAGCCAATATGTAAGGCTTTATCGGCTTTTAAGCGCTCGCCGCATAAAATCATGCGTTTTGCCCAGCCTTCACCTACAAGCCATGCTAAATTTTGCGTACCACCCGCGCACGGTAACAAACCCACTTTTGCCTCTGGCAGTGCCATTTGTGCTTGCTCTTCTGCTATACGAATATCACACGCAAGCGCAACTTCTAGCCCGCCGCCCATGGCATAACCGTTAATGGCCGCAACCGACACCCCTGTAAAATTAGTCAGTGCTTCAAAGGCTTCACCAAATACACGCGACATATCAGCGGCAACGCCTTTATCGCCACTAGCAAATACATTTAAATCGGCACCGGCGCTAAAAAACTTCTCGCCTTCGCCAGTAAGCACTAAGGCATAAATGTTTTTGTTGCTATTAAGCTCGTTAACTTTGTTTTTTAAGTCAATTAAGGTGTCTTTTGTCCAGGTATTAGCTGGTGGGTTAGACATAGTTAAAATAGCAACATGGCCTTCGGTAGTCAGTTCAATACTCGGGTTAGATTGTGACATAACTTGCTCCTTATAAAACGTCGCTTGCAGACTCGGCTAAAATACGGCGCGCTATAATTACGCGCATAATTTCGTTAGTGCCTTCTAAAATTTGATGAACGCGTACATCACGTACATGGCGCTCAAGCGGGTATTCTTTTATGTAACCGTAACCACCATGTACTTGCAGTGCCTCGTTACACACGTTAAAGCCAACATCGGTGGCATAACGTTTAGCCATGGCGCAATAGGTGGTTTTTTCACTATCGCCGGTATCAAGTTTAAATGCTGCCAGCCTTACCATTTGCCGCGCAGCTACAAGCTCAGTGTTCATATCTGCAATTTTAAACTGCAAAGCCTGAAACGCAGCTAAGGGCTTACCAAATTGAGTACGCTCTTTTAAGTACTCTTTTGCCGTGTTTAGCGCAGCTTGTGCAGTACCAATTGAGCATGTGGCAATATTAATACGCCCGCCATCTAGGCCTTGCATGGCAAATTTAAAGCCTTCGCCCTCTTTACCTAATAAGTTATGCGCCGGAATACGCACATCTTCAAAACTAATTAAGCGTGTTGGTTGTGCGTTCCAACCCATTTTTTCTTCTGCTTTACCGTACTCAACGCCTTGTGCGTCGGCAGGAACTACAAATGCCGAAATACCCGCAGCGCCTTCGCCACCGGTGCGTGCCATTACGACTAAAACTTCAGTTTCGCCCGCGCCCGATATAAACATTTTTGAGCCGTTAATAACGTACTCATCACCTTCAAGCACAGCTTTTGTTTTTAGTGATGCTGCATCTGAGCCCGCCCCTGGCTCTGTTAAACAATAAGAGGCAAGTAGCTCGCCCATTACTAGTTGTTCTACGTATTTGTCTTTAACTGCATCTGTACCAAAACTTGCTACCATCCACGTAGCCATATTATGAATAGTTAGCATGGCCGTTGTAGCTGTACAGCCCATCGCAAGCTGCTCAAATATAATGCTTGAATCTAAGCGTGATAAACCAAGGCCGCCGGCTTCCTCTGGCGTATATAAACCGCAAAAGCCAAGCTCGCCCGCCGCTTTAATCGTATCTTTAGGAAAAATATGCTCGCGATCCCACTTTGCTGCATGTGGAGCAAGTTCTGATTCTGCAAATTGGCGTGCAGTTTCTGCAAAGGCTTGTTGATCTTCTGATAAGTTAAAGTCCATGGTAGACCTCTTTAATTGTGTTGTTAGTGTGTCCCATTAGGGTAAATGAGTGAAGAGCGGCAAAGGCTGATGTGTGTGTTCTAGTTGCTTGTCAGCGGATTTAGCCTTTGCGCCCTTCTTTATTATTATTTTTGAGTGTGTTTATTTTAAATTAATGCTCATGTTTGGACCTGAAGCGATGTCGTCTTCAAACCAACGTGAGGTAATAGTTTTAGTTTCTGTGTAAAAACGTATACCTTGCTTACCATAGGTGTGTGTATCGCCGTAAAACGAGCCTTTCCAACCCGTAAACGAGAAAAACGGCAGCGGCACCGGAATAGGCACATTAATACCCACTTGCCCTACTTCAATTTCATGTTGAAATTTACGAGCCGCAGCACCACTTGAGGTAAATAACGAGGTACCGTTACCGAATGGGCTTTCGTTAATAAGGGCAATTGCCTCTTCTAGCGTATCTACAAACATACAGGCAAGCACAGGACCAAAAATTTCTTCTTTGTATAAATCCATGTCTTTTGTCACATCGGTAAATAGAGTTGGGCCAACCCAGTTACCTTGATCAAAGCCCTCTACTGTGTAGTTTGAGCCATCAATTAAACAGGTGGCGCCTTGCTCTTTACCGCTTGCTATAAGCGATAAAATACGCTCTTTTGCGGCTTTTGATGTTTGTGGGCCGTAGGCTGCGTCTTTGTCATCCCACACGCCTGGGCGTACGTTTTTAAAGCCTGCTTTTATTTCATCTACCCACTCACTTGCTTGGCCTACAAACACAGCCACCGAAATACCCATACAACGCTGGCCTGCTGCACCAACCGATGCGCCAACTAGGTTATTTACCACGTGCGATTTACTCGCATCTGGCATAATAACCATGTGATTTTTAGCACCCACACACGCTTGTACGCGCTTAAGGTTTTGTGTGCCTTTAGAATAAATGTATGCACCTACACCACACGAGCCCACAAACGAAATTGCACGTACGGCTTTGTCTTCTAATAAGCGGTCTACTTGCGGTTTTGTACCATGAACCACTTGTAATACGCCTTTTGGTGCGCCGGCTTCAATAAATAGCTCAGCTAAACGCATTGGAGTGAGCGGGTCTTGCTCAGAGGGTTTTAAAATAAAGGTGTTACCACATACAATAGCTAGCGGAAACATCCAAAGAGGAATCATCGCCGGAAAGTTAAACGGCGTAATGCCTGCACAAACGCCAAGGGGCTGCATGTAAGAATAGGTATCGATTTTACGGGCAACGTTTTCCATTGTTTCGCCCATCATTAGTGACGGTGCGTTAGCTGCTTGTTCCACTACTTCAATACCGCGCCATACATCGCCTTTTGCATCTTCAAACGTTTTACCTAGTTCGTGGCAAATAATGGTTGCAAGCTCATCGTGGTGCTCTTTTAACAGCGCCGCGTATTTCATCATAATGCGGGCACGCTCGGTAATGGGCACATCTTTCCATGTTTTAAATGTTTCTGAGGCCGAGGCAATCGCTGCATCCATTTCTGAGTCGGTAGTGCATGGAACTTGCGCAAGTACTTCTTGGTTTGCTGGGTTAATTACATCAATAAGCTCGTTTGAAGCCGACTGAACAAATTCGCCATTTATAAGTAGTGGAACTTGGTGCATGGGTAAATCCTGTTGTTAGTGTGTTCTTTTAAAAAATGGCACCGTTTTGTTATTAGTATGAGTACGGTGCATTTTAGTTGCTGTTAGTTAATTAACTTTTTTTTTAGTAAGCCTCTACAGCCATGGCTACAGCTTCGCCGCCACCAATACATAAAGACGCAATTCCTTTTTTAAGGCCACGGTTTTTAAGTGCGTGAATAAGCGTGACTAAAATTCTCGCGCCGCTGGCACCAATTGGGTGGCCAAGTGCACACGCCCCACCGTTTACGTTTACTTTGCTCTCATCAAGTTTTAATTCGTTAATAGCAAGCATGGTAACCATGGCAAAGGCTTCGTTAATTTCCCACAGGTCAACATCAGCGGTTGTCCAGCCTGCTTTTTCAAGCACGCTGTTCATAGCGCCCACAGGTGCTACAGTAAATTCGCTTGGTTTTTGAGAGTGCGTGCTGTGCGCTACAATTTTACAAAGCGGTGATAAGCCTTGCTCTTTAGCTTTTGATTCGCTCATTAATATAAGCGCTGCGCCACCATCAGAAATTGACGATGAATTAGCCGCAGTGATGGTGCCGTCTTTTTTAAAGGCAGCACGCAGGCTTGGTATTTTTTCTGGGCGGGCATTACCGGGTTGCTCATCAACCGATACGGTTACATCGCCCTTGCGGGTTTTTATGGTGTGCGGCGCAATTTCGTTTTCAAAGCTGCCGTTTTCGATTGCCGCATTGGCTTTACTTAACGAGCTAAGTGCAAACTCATCCATTTGCTCACGGCCAATGCCGTACTCATCGGCAGTATCTTGTGCAAAACAGCCCATTGCTTTGTTATCGTACGCATCTTCTAGGCCATCGCTCATCATATGATCTTTAATTTCGCCGTGGCCCATACGCATACCGCCACGTGCTTTAGGTATAAAATACGGTGCATTACTCATGCTTTCCATGCCGCCAGCAATTGCGCTGCTAATTGAGCCCGCTTTAATTAATTCGTGTCCTAGCATGGCGGCTTTTAAACCAGAGCCACATACTTTATTAATGGTGGTAGCACCCGTACCCAGAGCAAGGCCTGCTTTTAACATTGCTTGGCGTGCTGGCGCTTGGCCAAGGCCCGCTGGCAATACACAGCCCATAATTACTTCATCTATTGCATCATTTGCTAAACCAGTTTGTGCAAGCGCACTTGCAATGGCGGTTGCGCCTAGCTCGGTAGATTGTGCATCGGTCAACGCGCCCATAAACCCGCCCATTGGCGTACGCTTTGCTGCTACAATTACCACTGATTCTAAAGTCATAATTAACTCCGTTGTATTTATATGCAAATAGTTGTTAGAATATTTGCTCTATTAATTTAGTATTCATTTATTGTTTAACACCCTTACACAATACTAACGTTTACGCTAACGTCAACCAAAAAGCGTTTAATTTTTAGTTTTAAAAGTGTAAGCATTATTTTCCAGTAACGGTGCGGTTAACAATTAATAAAAATAAACTATTGAATATTAATAATATAATTTAACATTTCACATCAACACTCCTTTATAAATAGTTTCATACCACACCAAGCTTTACCTTTACGTAAACTTCACTTATATTGGAGTTATTCGAATGAGGTAAACACAACTATGAAACCAGATAACCAAACAAACTTTGCAAGTTCTGCAAAAGCACCAAGCAGTAACGATCAAACCTTTAGTATTAGCGATTTAGCTAAAGAGTTTGATATTACCACCCGCTCTATTCGTTTTTACGAAGACCAAGGTTTAGTAAGCCCAGAGCGCAATGGCCAAACCCGTATTTATTCAAAACGCGACAAAGTTCGCTTAAAACTAATACTGCGTGGCAAACGCTTAGGCTTTACATTGGCTGAAACAGGCCGTTTGTTTGAACTGTACGACGCTGATAAATCAAGCGCTAAACAGCTGGTGACTATGCTCGATTTAATAGCAGAGAAAAAAGCCGACCTTTCTCAGCAAATGGACGACATAAAAGTTGTGCTTATGGAATTAGTGACAGCGGAGCGCCGCTGCAGAGACACACTTAATAAAATAGACGAGTAGCCTATTTTAATAATAAAAACACACTGACAACACACACAGGAATGAATCATGAGCACTATTTCACTTTATAAAGAGATGAACTTTGGCCTTGGCGAAACCGCCGATATGATCCGCGACCATGTAAATAGCTTTGCAAGCCAAGAAATTGCGCCACTGGCTGAACAAACCGATATGGACAACGCGTTTCCTAATCAGCTTTGGCCGCAAATGGGCGAAATGGGTGTACTAGGCATGACCGTTTCTGAAGACTTTGGCGGTGCAGGCTTAGGTTACTTAGAGCATGTAATAGCCATGGAAGAAATTAGCCGTGCGAGTGCATCAATTGGCTTAAGCTATGGTGCGCATTCAAACTTGTGTGTAAATCAAATTAACCGTAACGGTAACCAAGCACAAAAAGAAAAATACTTACCAAAGCTTATTAGCGGCGAACACATTGGTGCCCTTGCCATGAGCGAACCAAATGCAGGCTCTGACGTGGTATCAATGAAACTTAAAGCTGAAAAAAAAGGCGATAAGTACATTTTAAATGGCAATAAAATGTGGATCACCAACGGCCCCGATGCACACACATTTGTTATTTATGCAAAAACAGATTTAGAAGCCGGCGCTAAAGGCATTACCGCATTTATTGTTGAAAAAGACTTCTTTGGTTTTTCTACCGCGCAAAAGCTAGACAAGCTTGGTATGCGTGGCTCAAACACGTGTGAACTGGTGTTTGAAAACTGCGAAGTACCCGAAGAAAACATTTTAGGTAACCTAAACGAAGGCGTTAAGGTACTAATGAGCGGCCTAGATTACGAACGTGTAGTACTTGCTGCAGGCCCCCTTGGCATAATGCAAGCCTGTATGGATATTGTTGTACCGTACATTCATGAACGTAAACAGTTCGACACCCCTATTGGCCAATTTCAGTTAATTCAAGGCAAAGTAGCCGACATGTATACGCAAATGAACGCCGCGCGCTCATACGTTTATACCGTTGCAAAAGCGTGTGACCGCGGCGAAACCACCCGTAAAGATGCCGCCGGCGCCATTTTATATGCTGCGGAGCTTGCCACTAAAATGGCGCTCGATGCCATTCAAATTTTAGGGGGTAACGGCTACATAAACGAATACGCCACAGGGCGCTTATTGCGTGATGCCAAACTATACGAAATTGGTGCTGGCACATCAGAAATACGTCGCATGCTTATTGGCCGCGAACTCTTTACCGAAAGCCGTTAAGGATTAAATTATGACGATATTAAAATCGAGCGTTAATCCGCACGACCCTACTTTTGTGCAAAATCACAAAAACATGGCAGCTTTGGTTGATGATTTACATAGTAAAGTAGCCACCATTAGCTTAGGTGGCGGCGCTGCATTAAAAGAGCGTCACGAAGGCCGAGGTAAGTTATTTGTACGCGACCGTATTAGCACTTTATTAGATGAAGGCTCACCGTTTTTAGAAATTTCGCAATTTGCAGCCTTTGGTGTGTACGAGCAAGAAATTGCCTGTGCAGGTGTAGTTGCCGGTATTGGCCGTGTTAAAGGCATTGAATGCATGATCATTGCAAACGATGCCACGGTAAAAGGCGGTACTTACTTTCCGCTTACCGTTAAAAAGCATTTACGCGCGCAAGATATAGCCGAGCGCTGCCACTTACCCTGTATTTATTTAGTTGATTCGGGCGGTGCCAACCTGCCCGAGCAAGACGATGTATTCCCTGATAAATTACATTTTGGGCGTATTTTTTATAACCAAGCCCGTATGTCGGGTAAAGGTATTCCTCAAATTGCTGTGGTAATGGGGTTATGTACTGCCGGTGGCGCATACGTACCCGCTATGGCCGATGAAAGCATAATAGTTAAAGAACAAGGCACTATATTTTTAGCCGGCCCGCCACTTGTAAAAGCAGCGACCGGTGAAGTAGTCAGCGCCGAAGAATTAGGCGGCGCCGATGTACATTGTAAAACATCGGGTGTGGCTGACCACTTTGCAGAAAATGACGAGCATGCGCTGTCTATTGCCCGCCAATGTATTGAGCGTATTAATTACACGCGCCCTACAGCCCCTCTTTTAGAGGATGTAAAACCGCCACGTTACGATATAAACGAGCTTTACGGCATTGTAGGCACTGACCTTAAAAAGCCGTTTGATGTGCGTGAAGTTATTGCCCGTACGGTTGATGATTCATCGTTTGATGAATTTAAACGCTACTTTGGTGAAACGCTGGTCACAGGTTTTGCCAGCATTTACGGTAACCCTGTAGGCATAGTGGCTAATAACGGCATTTTATTTAGTGAGTCGGCGCAAAAAGGCGCGCACTTTATTCAACTATGTGCACAGCGCAATATTCCTTTAGTGTTTTTACAAAATATTACCGGCTTTATGGTAGGTAAAAAATACGAAGCTGAAGGCATAGCAAAGCACGGCGCTAAAATGGTGATGGCGGTTTCGTGTGCCGATGTGCCTAAATTTACGGTGCTAATTGGTGGCTCTTATGGCGCTGGTAACTACGGTATGTGTGGTCGCGCATTTGAACCCACCATGATGTGGATGTGGCCCAATGCCCGAATTTCAGTAATGGGCGGTGAGCAAGCCGCAGGTGTAATGGCGCAAGTTAAACAAGATGGTTTAGCCCGTAAAGGCCATAGCATGAGCGAGCAAGAAGTTAGCGATTTTAAAAAGCCAATTATTGATCAGTACGAAGAGCAAGGTCATCCGTATTACGCAAGCGCCCGCTTGTGGGATGATGGCATTATTGACCCTGCCGATACCCGAAACGTATTAGGCCTTGCCTTAAGTGCAGCTAAAAATGCACCACAGCAAGACTCTAAGTTTGGCGTATTTAGAATGTAACCGGAGCGCAAAAATGTCAGTAACACTACAAATAACAAAATCTAATGTGGCTGTACTTGTTTTAAGCCGAGTTGAAAAACGTAACGCATTTAATAGTGAAGTAATACACGAGCTAATTCAGTGCATAGAGCATGCAAATACGCTCGATATTCGCGCTTTGGTTTTAAAAACTGAAGGCAAGCACTTTTCTGCCGGTGCCGATTTAGCCTGGATGAAATCAATGGCTGATAACAACTACGCTGATAACCTGGCCGACTCTATGCAGCTCGCTAAATTAATGCAGGTACTAGCCGCCTCTCCTCACCCAACTATATGTGCTGTACAAGGCGCTGCATTTGGTGGAGCGTTAGGCTTAATTGCATGTTGCGATATTGCCCTAAGTAAAGACGATGCGCAGTTTTGTTTAAGCGAAGTAAAGCTAGGGCTTATTCCTGCGGTAATTAGCCCGTATGTAATTAAAGCCGTTGGTGAGCGTGCTGCGCGCCGCTACTTTTTAACTGCCGAGGTGTTTGATGCCCACACAGCAAAACAACTTGGTTTGGTTCATCAGGTGACCGGTAATTTAGACTGTGCCCTTGATAACATGCTGCAAACATTAATCGATAACGGCCCAGTAGCTGTAAAAGCCGCTAAATCATTAATTAACGATGTAGCAAATAAGCCTATTAATGATGATCTTATTGAACTCACGGCCGAACGTATTGCAAATATTCGGGTATCGGACGAAGGCCAAGAAGGACTAAGCGCCTTTTTTGATAAACGCCCTCCCGCTTGGCAACTGTAGGACTAATTATGAACACACACACATTAAAAAAGATACTCATTGCCAACCGTGGTGAAATTGCATGCCGTATAATGCGAAGTGCAAAGCAAATGGGCCTAACAACTGTCGCTGTTTACTCTGACGCCGACAAACACGCACAACATGTAAAAATGGCTGATGAGGCCTACCACATTGGCCCTGCACCAAGTAAAGACTCATACCTTGTAACAGATAAAATTTTACAGGTTGCAAAAACAAGCGGTGCCGATTGTATACATCCTGGGTACGGTTTTTTATCTGAAAACAGTGAGTTTGCTAACGCCTGTGAAGCTAACAACATTGCGTTTATTGGCCCACTTGCTAGCAGCATAGAAGCCATGGGCTCTAAAACCCGCGCCAAAGAAATAATGGCCGCGGCAAATGTACCATTAGTGCCAGGCTATTACGGTGATAACCAAGACCCTGCTTTTTTACAATCTGAAGCTGAAAAAATTGGCTACCCCGTGCTAATTAAAGCGGCCTTTGGTGGTGGCGGTAAAGGCATGCGCGTTGTTGAGCATGCCAAAGACTTTATAAGTGCACTTGAGGGCGCACAGCGTGAAGCAATTGCGGGCTTTGGTAACGACTTAGTACTGCTTGAGCGCTATGTTAACCAGCCTCGCCATGTTGAAGTACAAGTTTTTGCCGATAACCACGGTAACTGTGTTTATTTAGGGGATCGTGATTGCTCATTACAGCGCCGTCATCAAAAAGTCATTGAAGAAGCCCCAGCGCCAGGTTTGTCTGACGAACTACGTAAAGAAATGGGTGAAGCCGCAGTACGCTGTGCCCTTGCAATAAACTACAGAGGTGCAGGTACGGTTGAGTTTTTACTGTGTGGCGATGAGTTCTTTTTCATGGAAATGAACACGCGCCTACAAGTAGAGCACCCAGTGACCGAAATGGTAACTGGTGTAGATTTAGTTAATTGGCAAATTAATGTTGCCGCTGGGCAAACACTGCCGTTAACGCAATCAGATATACAACTCCAAGGCCACAGCTTTGAAGCGCGTATTTATGCAGAAGATCCAAGTAACGACTTTATCCCCTGCTCGGGCACAATAGAAGCGTTAAGCACACCGCTTAACAGTGAGTTTGTACGTATTGATACCGGTATTGCACAAGGCGATGAAATAAGCCCGTTTTACGACCCTATGATTGCAAAACTGATTGTGCATGATGATAACCGAGAGCAAGCATTATCACGTTTACGCCAAGCACTTGAGCAATTTCACTTAGCGGGTTTTAGCACTAATATTGGCTTTTTACACAACTTAGCAAGCCACCCTACATTTGCTCAAGGTGCGCCAAGCACCCACTTTATTGCTGAGCAAGGCGATGCATTGGTAAGTGTTGATAGCGCCGTGCTTGAAAAAGCACAACTAATTGCAGCCTTTGCCTACCTTGAATCGCTTGGTGCTAAAAAGGTAACTCAGCAAAGCGCAAGCCCGTGGCAACAACTCAGTGGTTTTACGCTTAACGCACCACAAAAAGTGGATGTACCATTTACAGACTTAGCTATAAGCGCCGTTAAAACTAAAACGGGTTATGTTGTAACGCATAATGATAAGTCGTTCGATATAGCAGGCTCCGTAAACCAAAACGTATGTAACGCGTTTATTAATGGAGAAAAGGTTACCGCCCATGTTAGCCACTTTGATAATAGTATTAGCGTGATGTTTGCTGCGCTGCAAATTAAGCTTGCTTTAAACACTAAACATTACATTAGCAGCCATGAAAGTGACGCCCTGCCCCTTGCGGCGCCACTTAATGGCACTGTGGTTAAGCATTTAGTTGATGTAGGCAGCAGCATTACCAAAGGCGATGCCGTAGTGATTATTGAAGCCATGAAAATGGAATACACGCTCAACGCCCCACACGATGGTATTTTACAAAGCTACTGCTTTGATGAAGGCGAATTAGTTTCGCACGGCGCTTTATTAGCAATTGTTGAAGACACCACGGCGCAGGAGGCATCGTGATGGCTGCTTTCCCAACTGAAGTTAAAATTGTTGAAGTAGGCGCGCGTGATGGCCTACAAAACGAAAAATCAGTCACTGCAGCTGATAAAATTTCATTAATAAATGCACTCAGTGACGCGGGCTTAAAAAATATTGAAGCCGGTGCTTTTGTATCGCCTAAATGGGTGCCACAAATGGCCGACTCGGCAGAGGTGATAACCGCGCTTAATTTACCCCATGTAAATTTAAGTGCGCTTACACCCAACTTAAAAGGCGCGCAAGCAGCTCATGCCGTTGGAATAAAAGAATTTGCCATATTTACCGCGGCAAGCGAATCGTTCTGTCAAAAAAATATAAATTGCAGTATTGATGAGAGTATTGAGCGTTTTAGCGACGTTATGGCATTTGCAAAAGCCAATAACATACGTGTACGCGGTTATGTAAGTTGTGTACTCGGTTGCCCTTATGAGGGAGAAATAGACCCGCATAAAGTACTTAGCGTTTCGCAAAAGCTTTTAGATTTAGGCTGCTACGAAATAAGCCTTGGCGATACCATAGGTGTTGGCACTGCAAATAAAGTTACCCAGCTTTTAACACTTTTGCTTGAGCATATTGATAAATCAAAACTGGCGGTGCATTTTCATGATACCTACGGGCAAGCGCTCACAAATATTTACGCAGCGTTAAGCTTAGGTATAGCAACGGTTGATGCCGCTGTTGCAGGCCTTGGCGGCTGCCCTTATGCCAAAGGGGCGTCAGGAAATGTTGCCACCGAAGATGTGGTTTACTTACTCAATGGGCTTGGCATTGAACATGGAATTGATTTACAAAGGTTAAGTAGCGCTGGTTGGAAAATTACACAAGCACTTGGCAAAACGCCTGTAAGCAAAGTTTCAATTGCATTAGGCAACACACAAAAATAATAGCTTAACTTGCCAAATGGCAGTTAACACAATGAGGAGAGTCTCATGGCCGGTTTTGATAAAGTGGTTTCTAGTTACGAAGCTGCAATGGCAGGGTTAAAAGACGGCGATACCGTTATTGCTGGCGGCTTTGGCTTATGCGGTATTCCTGAGGGCTTAATTAAACAAATTAAGGCAATGAACACCAAAGAGCTAACCGTGGTTTCTAACAACTGTGGTGTAGATGACTTTGGATTAGGTATTTTACTTAAAGATAAACAAATTAAAAAAGTAATTGCCTCATACGTGGGTGAAAACGCCCTATTTGAGCAGCAATTACTAAGCGGTGAAATAGATGTAGAGCTTACCCCGCAAGGCACCTTGGCTGAAAAAATGCGTGCGGGCGGTGCAGGTATTCCTGCATTTTATACTGCTACAGGTTACGGTACGCCCGTTGCAGAGGGTAAAGATGTAAAAGAATTTGACGGACGCCCATATATTTTAGAAGAGTCGATCACCGGTGAGTTTGCCATTGTCAAAGCGTGGAAAGCCGACCGATACGGTAATTTAGTATTTAGGCACACTGCCATGAACTTTAATCCAATGGCCGCAACAGCAGGTAAAATTACCGTTGCCGAAGTAGAAGAAATAGTAGAGCCCGGTGAACTTGAGCCAAGCCAAATTCATACCCCAGGCATTTTTGTAAATCGCGTTATTAAAGGCGACTTTGAAAAACGCATTGAACGTGTAACAACACGAGATTAAGCAGGAGCATAGGTTATGGCATTATCACGTGAACAAGTTGCAATGCGCGTTGCACAGGAACTACAAGACGGCTTTTACGTTAATTTGGGCATAGGAATTCCGACACTCGTCGCAAACTATGTACCTGATGGTATTGAAGTTATGTTACAGTCAGAAAATGGGCTTTTAGGTATGGGTCCCTACCCAACAAAAGCCGAGCTAGACGCAGATATGATAAACGCGGGTAAAGAAACCGTGACAGCTGCCACAGGTGCAGCCATATTTAATAGTGCAGATAGTTTTGCCATGATACGGGGTGGTCATGTAGACTTAACCGTTCTGGGTGCATTTGAAGTAGACCAAAGCGGCAACATTGCCTCGTGGATGATCCCCAAAAAGCTGATAAAAGGCATGGGGGGCGCAATGGATTTAGTCGCTGGGGCAAAGAATATTATTGTTACTATGACCCATGCCAGTAAGCATGGTGATTCTAAATTATTAGAGTCGTGCACATTACCGCTAACGGGCGTTAATTGCGTTAAAAAAATAGTAACAGATTTGGCCGTACTTGAAGTTAAAGACGGCGCATTTCATTTACTCGAGCGCGCTCCGGGCGTATCGGTTGATGAAATCATTAGTAAAACAGCAGGTAAATTACTTGTTGACGGTGAAGTACCAGAAATGGTTTTTTAACGCTTTACCATGTACCGACCTCATTCCCAGTGCCAATGGCGCTGAGTTACCCAAAATCCCTCGCAAGAGGGATTTTTTTTGCCTGCCATAAACTTTTTTTCAGTTTTAATACAGTTGTAGTAAATATTATCTATAATACAAATAGCTTTTAATGTAAGCGCTTAGATTATTTGCACTAATTTGTGGATTGTCTGCACCTTTTTTGTGAACTAGCGCTATATTTAAAATTAAACTATTGATATTATTATATTAAATTATTGGTTCGATTATTGCCTATTAAAGGCGTCTTAAATTAATTAAACAATTCTGGAAAACATGCAAACTCCTATTCGAGGCCTCCGCTCTTTTTGCTTTGCAGCAAAAAGCTTAAGTTTTAAACATGCAGCTAAAGAGCTGTACTTAACGCCCTCTGCGGTAAGCCATCAGATAAAACAACTTGAAGAACAACTGGGCATTGAACTCTTTCAACGCCAAACCCGATCCATTAGTTTAACGGCTGCGGGTAAAAACTTTTTTGATGCCATTTCGCCTATTATCTATACGCTTGAAAACACCATCAACGAGTTCAGTCAATTGCAGCAAAATACTAATATAACTATTACGCTGCCTGAATTTTTTGCCAGTGAACTACTTATGCCTAAATTAAGTGAGTGGACATCTGAGCACCCTAATATAAATTTACAAATGGATACGCTCAAAACCCGTAAAGAGCTAACCCGCCACAGTGATTTATCGATTGTTTTATCCTCAAGTAAACCCACTGAGGGCCTTACTACAGAGCTATTTAATCTTGAATATATACCTGCGTGTAACGAAAAACTGTTAAAACAGTGGAAAGACGATCACTGCCAAGCATTAAACCAAGTACCATTAATCCTTCACAAAGCAAGGCCGTGGGCATGGCACCAATGGGCTGAAAAAGCAGGTATAGATGACTTTTCGCCTACGCAAATTATACAAATCGATAGTATGTTTGGGGTCGCTCGTGCAGCGCAACAGGGTATTGGCATTTCACTCATACCGCTGCCTATTAGCCAAAGCTGGTTTGATGAAAAATGGCTTTACAAATTATTTCAACAGCCCCTTACAACCAAAGATAAATACTATTTAGTACAGCATGAAGCTAATTCGCCAAATCCCGCGCTAGATTTATTTGCTAAATGGGTTGTATCTACATTTAGCAACATTCAAGGTTAGTGTTGCCTTAGTAAATACAATTTACATTTTGGTTTAATAACGCCTATTTTAATGTGTGCAGCACGTAGCAAGTGCTAAAGCTGCACACAATAAACTGTAAAGCTCCTTCTTTTTTACTTTCTTGCAGCTTAACAACACCGTTTAGTGATTTATTATTAATTAAATATTTTTATTTAATCATTCGTTTTTTCCCTACAAGCTAACCTATAAAAATTTATCCTTTAAAACAATATAATAACACAACGCGTTAGACTAAAGTCTATAGCTTAATTTTTTTCACTTATTGGTTTTATTTTTATCGTTTGTCTGACTTTTACGATTATTTTAAAGTTAACTCATCGCAAGCAAACAGCTAAACGTTTTTACTAATTAGACATTATTTACTGTTTTGCACCAAATAAATGCAACCTTTTTAGATGTGATAGCTCTAACAAGGTAAGAAAAGAATCTTATATTGTGTGTGTAAGATGTTGTCAGTGTGAAAAGGCAGTTCAAGTCAGGTGGTGACTTGGTTTGAACTGTTTTTTATTCCACCAGCAGCACGCAGCAATAACTAAATTAGCTACTTTGTAGCAAACCAAATCTTATATTGTGTGTGTAAGATGTTGTCAGTGTGAAAAAGCAGTTCAAGTTAGGTGGTGACTTGGTTTGGACTGTTTTTTATTCCACCAGCAACACGCAGCAATAACGTAATTAGCTACTGTGTAGCAAACCAAATCTTATATTGTGTGTGTAAGATGTTGTCAGTGTGAAAAGCGGTTCATGTGAGGTGGTGACCTTATATGGGCCGTTTTTGTTTTATAAACACAATTACCTGCCCCACCGTTTTATACCAATTCGCTTAAATTTAGTATTATTCAACTATAAAGTTATGTTTTTGTTTAAGCTCTTCAATGGCATTTTCATTGTCTTTTAAAAATACATTAAACTTTTTAACGAGCTGTGGGTGTTTAATGCTCGATAACATAAATGCTTGGTGATCAACAGGCAACTGATGCTGAAAAAACACAGGGACGGGAGTATCAAAAAATTCTTCTATATTGTATTTAAGTACATCGTGTGAAATATATATACAATCAACTCGCTCTTTATGCAGCAAATAAATCATCTCAATAACGTTATCATTTTCGAGTACTTGTAAGCCTGGCATTGAGGTTAGCTTTTCAAGCCCTTGCAATGTAAAGCCACGCACTTTTGCAAGTGATTTACAATCTTCAAGTTTAATATTGTCCTTTAAGCTTGCTATCCCTGTATGTGTAACTAATGAAGGCACAGAATAATTAATATCTTGTTGATGCTGATTTTTATAACTTACTTGCCAATTAGGGTTGTCGGGGTATTTAAAGTCAACATGGTGATGCTCTATAAATTCTTTATAAAGGCGCGGAATAGGCAAAGTGTAAAATTCAAATTTAATATTTTGTTGTTTTGCAAATAGTTCCAGTAACTCTTTACTAAAACCAAAATAATCACGCTTACTAGTGCCACTGCCATCGTAATAAGGTAGGTATTCTATATTCTCTACCCCTATTACATATTTTTCGGTTGGCTGTGCTAATACAGGGCTTATAGTTATAAGCCCTGATACAAGTGCTAACGTGTTAATCAATTTGATAGTAAATGCCGTTTATATCGTTTGGATTATTAATTTATATATCATAATCACAGTTAATTAAAGTTTAGATTTATTAAATATAAAAGAGCGAATTAATCGCTCTTATAAATTAGCTTTTGTCACGAGGTATAAACTCTAACACAGTAGCATTAATACAGTATCTATCTGTGCCTCTTGGCCCCTCACCTTTAAATAAATGCCCTAAATGTATACCTGTGCTTTTTGATTTAAGCTCAATTCGAGTCATCCCCCAGCTGGTATCTTTATGCTTAGTAACACTATTTTTAACCGGATGTTTAAACGACAGCCACCCCGTGCCCGAATTAAATCTATCGCGGGTATCAAATAATGGCTCACCACTTAATTTATCAACAAATACGCCGTCGGGAGTGTTTTTAAATTCTTTATACTCTTTACAGTAAGGTCTGTCGGTGCGCTCATTAAATGCAACTTCGTAAGCATCACTATCGCCTAGCTTAAAGGCGCCAAGCGCTTTGTAAAATTCGGCGGGGCTTGCATAGCCTTGACGCGCGTACACCTCTTTTCCATTTTCTAAAAACAAAATGGTGGGGGTTGCCCAAGTTGCCGATTTTATAGTTAGGCCATTAAGCTCATCTGCATGGCGAAATGTCAGTGGGATTGAACCTTTGTAATTGTTAGCGACTGTTTTTTTAAATTTTTCACAGTAAGGGCAGTATTCGCGCGAATCAAGTACCACAATCTGCTTGCCCGTGAGTAAAACACTATTGTCTACATCTGCTTTTTTAGTTTTATTAAATACCACACCCGTGGCGTGATCTGGGCAATAGCCATTTGGGTTCTTTTGTAAATAATTTTGATGGTACTCCTCAGCAGATACAAACCCCTCAAGCGGTTTTATTACTGTTTTAATTGCCCCATAACCGGCTTCACTTAATAACGGCTGATACTCGGCTTTAACTTGCTCTGCAAGCTGCGCTTGCTCTTTAGTGGTAGTAAGAATAATTGATCGATACTGCGTACCAATATCATTACCTTGGCGATTCAATTGTGTAGGATCGTGGCTTTCAAAGTAATTTTGTAATAGCGCTTTAGAAGAAATGATATTGCTGTTGTACATCACTTGCACTACTTCAGCGTAGTTGTTTTCGTCAAACCGGCGAGATTGGTCGGTGATATTTTCATAGCTTGCTTTAAAGCCGTACCCGTCTGCATAGCCTGACTCTGCATCAATAACCCCTTCTAGTGCTTCGTAGCGCTTTTCTGCTCCCCAAAAACAGCCAGAACCTAACACAATGGTTTTTATATGCATTGTGGCCTCTACGTTGCTGTGCTCTATTTTTTCGGTTGATAAAGCAAAACAGCCGGCGCTAAATGTAATAGCGGCGCCTAATAAATAAACTGAGCGAGAAAATGTCATAAATACCTCTTAATACCTGCGTGTTTTAATTAAGACCCAACATACCTTGTTTTAATTTCAGTAAATAAATACGTGCTAAATTTGAATACAGTTTGAGTCTGCATTTCTTTTTCGTTTATTTTTCTTATGGCTAGGTACTGAATAAATTGACAAAACTATGTTAGCTTTGCTGCACGTTGTATAAAAAGATTAAATTATGACTGCATTTTTACAGGTATTTACTTTAACAAATAACAGTTTGCTATTAGATGCCACACAGCATAAACAAAACAATGTGTTAGACACTCAAAAAAAAATTTGGGCACTCACTAAGCAGCTAAAGCAAAGTAACGAATTTATTGATTTAGTCCCAGGCATGAACTCTTTAACGCTTTATTTAAAATCAGCAAGTAATTTAGAAAAATGGCAAAACGCCTTGCCTGATTTATGGGACAAAGTACAAGCAACAACATTTAAAGGCACTCACCATAAAATACACACTACTTATGAAGGAGAAGATTTAGATTTTGTTGCCAAACAAACTAATTTAACACCCCAGCAAATTATTCAAATACATAGCCAAGCCACTTACCACGTTTTATTTTTAGGGTTTCAGCCCGGGTTTGCCTACCTGCATGGATTAGATTCACGCTTGCATATCCCACGCAGAGACACTCCGCGAACCAAAGTACCTAAAGGTGCCGTTGCTTTAGGCGCAGAGCAAACTGCCATCTACCCAGCACAAACACCAGGCGGTTGGCATATCATTGGCCACACAAACACGCCCCTTTTTGATAGCACACACTCAGATCCTTGCTTATTTAAACCCGGCGACACGCTATCGTTTGTTTCAATAAACACAATGCAAGGAGCATAAAGTGATAAAAGTTCTTAAACCCGGCGTACAACTTACAATTCAAGATGGCGGGCGCTGCGGTTATCGTCATTTAGGTATTAGCCAAGCGGGTTGTTTAGACCCTTACGCACAAATAATTGCCAATAAATTAGTGGGTAACAAAGATAATGAAGCTGTGCTTGAAGTTACGTTAGGCCTGTGCGAGTTACAGTTTGAAACCGATACTGTTATTGCCCTACAAGGTGCTGATTTAAACGCTGCGCTTGATGAAACACCCTTGTACCCTGGCTGGAGTTACCAAGTAAGAGCCAAACAAACTTTAAGCTTTGATACTGGCCGCGCTGGTTTGCGTGCCTATGTAGCCGTACAAGGTGGCATTGATGTTAAAGATATCATGGGCTCAAAATCAACCGATTTAAACGCGCTCTTTGGTGGTTTAGCAGGTAAAGCACTTAGCGAGGGCGACATTATTCCTATTAAAACATCGCCCGTGCCAATAACGCGCTTTATACAGCGCGGCGCTATTACTCCGCCTAAACTAAAGGTGATTAGGGTACATGCAAGCCCACATGCGCAACTATTAGGTGATACGCTACTTAAACAGTTTTTTTCAACGGCGTTTAAAGTAAGCCATAACAGCAACAGAATGGGCCTTAGGCTAACAAACGAAAGCCCCCTAACTCATAGTCACTCACTTGCCTCTCTTGGTACAGGCCCTGGCTCTATTCAATTACCTCCCAGTGGTGAGCCTATTGTATTACTTAACGACGCTCAAACAACCGGTGGCTACCCATTACTTGGCACGGTAATAGAGGCTGATTTACATCAATTTGCGCAATTTAGGCCCGGTGACTCAATTGAATTTAAGCAAGTAACCCATGAGCAAGCTAGCTTAGCAAAACAAAAGCTTAAAGGTCACTTACACCAGCTCAGCTTGGCACTTAAATACAGTTAACTTTAAGGTGAGCTATAAACCTATTACAAGGAGCTAATAAAAGTACAAGCGGCGCTCTACTTAACTTGCAATAGGTAGGCGTAGATTGGTTAATTATAAGTAAGCGAAGTTTGGTTAATTAAGCGTATAAAATTAAAACACGCTAACGCAAAAAATTATAATAAGGCAATTTAAGCTCTGCTTTAATTTTCGCACATACTTGGTGCATTTGTGCAGTGTGCTTTTTTGCAAACACTGCGCTAAATGCCCTATTAACGACACTTTAAACACCAAAGGTGCTGTAAATATAACCGCACTTGTGCACAGCGCACTACTTTGGTGCGCGCACTTTTCAGTTGGTGCATAAATTATTCTTAATTAATTGTAAAAGCAGTGTGACTTGAGTAATTATTTCTGATAAAACAAGGTTTCGCAGCACAGCAAAGTTGCCCTGCTGCACACATAATAGGAATGAGGAGTTACTATGTGTTCAATTTTTGGTGTATTAGATATTAAATCTAACGCCACTCAGTTGCGTACCCAAGCAATTGAAATGTCAAAACTACTAAGGCACCGTGGCCCTGATTGGTCTGGTGTGTATTCATCTGAAAAAGCGATTTTAGTGCATGAACGCTTAGCCATTGTTGGTGTATCAAGCGGCGCACAACCATTATATAACCCTGAAAAAACAAATATTTTAGCGGTTAACGGCGAAATTTATAACCACAAAGAGCTTGCAGCAGAGTTAGAGGTTGATTTTGAATTTAAGACTCAATCAGACTGTGAAGTTATTTTAGCGTTATACAAACAAAAAGGGCCTGAGTTTTTAGATGACTTAAATGGTATTTTTGCATTTTGTTTATACGATGAAGAAAACGATGCGTACTTAATTGGCCGCGATCACATTGGTATTATTCCGCTTTATACTGGTCACGATGAGCATGGTAATTTTTATGTTGCCTCTGAGCTTAAAGCGCTTTCACCAATTTGTAAGCACATTGAAGAGTTTCCACCAGGGCACTACCTATACAGCAAAAATGGTGAACTAACGCCTTATTATAAGCGCGATTGGGAAACCTTTGATGCAGTTAAAGATAACAGCGCACAAGCGCAAGACGTAAAAGAAGCGCTAGAAAGCGCTGTAAAACGCCAGCTAATGTGTGATGTACCGTATGGCGTATTGCTATCGGGCGGTTTAGACTCGTCGGTTATTTCGGCTATTACGCAACGTTTTGCTGCTAAACGTATTGAAGATAACGATGAAAGCGACGCATGGTGGCCTAAGCTGCATTCTTTTTCTGTTGGGCTTGAGGGTTCACCTGATTTAGCCGCTGCGCAAAAAGTAGCGGATATGATTGGCACAGTACATCACCCTATTCACTTTACCATTCAAGAAGGTATTGATGCGCTTCGTGAGGTTATTTACCACATTGAAACGTACGATGTAACCACCATCCGTGCTTCAACGCCAATGTATTTAATGGCGCGCCAAATTAAAGCTATGGGTATTAAAATGGTATTATCGGGCGAAGGCGCTGATGAACTATTTGGTGGCTATTTATACTTCCATAAAGCGCCAAACGCACAAGAGTTTCATGAAGAGCTAAACCGTAAAGTGTCAAAGCTGCATATGTTTGACTGTTTACGTGCCAATAAGTCAATGGCTGCATGGGGCGTAGAAGCACGCGTACCGTTTCTTGATAAAGAGTTTGTTGATGTGGCTATGCGTATCAACCCTGAAGCTAAAATGTGTAAAGATGGCAAAATTGAAAAGCACATTTTACGCCAAGGCTTTGATGGCTACCTGCCTGAAGAAGTACTGTGGCGTCAAAAAGAGCAATTCTCAGACGGTGTTGGCTACAGCTGGATAGACACGTTAAAAGAGTTTGTAAACGAGCAAGTAAGCGACCAAGAGCTTGCTAACGCTAAGTTTAAGTACCCTATTAACACGCCAGATTCTAAAGAAGCGTATTACTATCGCTCTATTTTTGAATCACACTTCCCAGGTGATGCATCAGCTAAATGTGTACCACATGGTAAGTCGGTTGCGTGTTCAACCCCTGAAGCACTTGCATGGGATGCATCATTTCAAAATAATGCTGATCCTTCAGGCCGTGCTGCTGGCGTTCACAACGACGCGTATGCAAGCAAAGGCTAAACGCACCCTTTTATCGCAACGTAGGCTACAACAGCCTAGGTTGCGATATATAAAGTACCTTTATTCAGTTCCTGTATTTTCTAGTTCACAGCATAACTTAGCCGGTTCAAGTGCGTTAATTGTTATTTATACGCAAGGGTTAAGTACGCGTGTAATGCAAAAAATTGCATCAAATTCGCAGCACCCTGCTAGCGTTTTTTTAAATGAAAGTGAAATTTCTCACCGTGTATGTAACATTCGCTGGTTTAACCAAACATCAGAAATTAAGCGCTGCGGCCATGGCACCCTCGCTGCTGCAAAATGTTTATTAGCACACTTTGGTTTTTGCCCTTCACACTTTATTTCAAACGATAAAGAACGGTTTAAAATAAAGCGAGCTACAGGCCGGATACAACTTCAGCTAGCGGCTATTAATTCTAAAAAGAGTGATGAGGTTAACAGCCTTAGTGATGTGTTTTCGCACTCTATAAAAGCAACTTACTCAACAGCTTATAAAAATGGCTATACCGTTGTACTGTTTAAAAACATGGCTGATTTAAAGCATTTAGAGGTTAATTTTACACATTTTGTAAATGTGCATAACAATGCGGTAATTGCACTGCAAATACATAGTATTAATAAAAACAGCGCAAGCGCGTATTTTAGGTATTTTGCGCCGCAATTTGGGGTAAATGAAGATACTGCTACAGGCTCTGCCGTGTCGGTTATTGCGCCACTTATTTTTAGACTGCATGGTTTAAATAAAGTAACCCTTTTACAGCAGTCACCAAAGGGCGCGCTGCTAAACTATACGTTTAGCAGCAATCAGGTAGTTGTAAGTTAAGCTATTACATTGGCCTTAGTAGGCAAAGTGCAAAGTAGCTTTTCTCGTCTTGCCATGTTTGTTCAAGCGATAAATTAGCCTGAGCAGCAAGATTTTTAAACGACTCAAGCGTATATTTGTGCGAGTTTTCAGTGTGAATACTCTCTCCCGCTACAAAGTCTATTTGCTTATCGTTAATGACCACGCTTTGATTACATTTGCTCACTAAGTGCATTTCAATGCGGCTGTGCACTTCGTTAAATCGCGATTCGTGTTTAAAATTATCTAAAATAAACGTGCTATTTAATTCGTTATTTATACGCTGGAGCAAGTTTTTATTAAAGGCGGCGGTAATGCCGGCTTTGTCATCGTAAGCATCAAGTAACACTTGTCGCTCTTTTACTAAATCAATACCTATTAATACATAGCCATCAACACCACATAAACGGTGGAAATTATTCATTATTTCAATGGCTTTTACTGGCGCAAAGTTACCCAGTGTAGAGCCTGGAAAATAAACTAAATTTGTTTGGCTGTCTAAGGCGGTGTCTTTTGTTAACTGCTTAACCATTTGGCTATGGGTAAAATCACCTAGCAATGGCGTAATGGCCAGCTCCGGAAATAACGGTGATAAATGCGCTAACGAGTAATTAAGCATCTCTGATGATATTTCAAAAGGAACAAAGGTTTTTACGTTGCTCATATGGGCGAGTAAATACGCGACCTTTTTACCCGAGCCACAGCCAGGCTCAATAATTGATAGGTTCTCGGGCAGCCTATTAGCGATAGCTTTTGAGTAATCTTCTAATATGGCAAGTTCAGTGCGGGTAACATAGTACTCTTGCAATGAGGTTATTTGCTCGAATAAAGCCGCCCCTTTATCATCGTAAAAATACTTACACGGCAGCGACTTTTGCTGTTGAGCAAGTCCATGTAATACATCATTTAAAAAGTCTAGATCGGTGATTGATTGCTGATTAATTGCTGTTACTTGGCTCATAGTATGTCCTTTGCTAGTCTAATGCCGCTGCACATCCACGCTTGGTGCGGATAAAAAAAGTTACGGTAGGTCTGTCTTAAATGATCTTTTGGGGTAAACACACACCCACCACGCAAAACCATTTGATTATTCATAAATTTACCATTGTATTCCCCTGCGGCTCCGCGAAAGGGTTTAAAGCCTGGGTAAGGTAAATAGGCGCTATTAGTCCACTGCCAGCATGTATCGCTTAACTGCGAGATAACATCTGGGTTTTTACATACACATGGCGTAAGTAAATCGTTTTGCTGTTGCTTAAGTGCTTGCTGCTGCGCTACATACTCCCATTCAAACTCAGTAGGTAGGCGCGCATTCACAAAATTAGCATAGGCTGCCGCTTCAAAATAACTTACATGGCTCACTGGCGCATCTAAATTTAAAGGCTGCAGTCCGTAAAGGGTAAATTCAAACCACTGCCCGTCAATATACTGCCAATATAAAGGGTGACTAAGTTGCTCGGTGTTTATATTAGTCCAGCCATCACTTAACCAAAATGAAGGGTTTTTATACCCGCCCGCCTCTATAAATTGTAAGTACTCTCTATTAGTCACTAATCGATTAGCAAAACTAAACGCATGAATAAGGGCTTGATGTTTAGCTTGTTCGTTATCGTACGAAAAGCCGTTTTTAGCATCAGCCCCTATATTGGTTATGCTTTGGCTAAATTCGGTATATTTTAAAGTGCCTAACGAATCACTCACCTTTATTAAGTTATTTGGGGTTTGGCTGTAGGCAGGAAAGCTTGGATTAACCGAAAAATTATATTTAATATCCATTAGCATGAGCTCTTGATGTTGCTGCTCATGATTCAGCCCAAGTTCTATAATATTGCACAGTGTTTGGTTAGTGCCTAATTGAAGCAGCTCGTTTAGCGCATTATCAACATAGGCTCTGTAGCGCAACACCACCTCTAAACTTGGCCGAGATAAACATCCTCTATTAGCGCGCTTAAACTGCTCACCTATGCCGTTATAGTAGGAGTTAAAAAGTACCTTAAATTGTTCATCAAAGAGCGTGTAGTTAGGCAGATACTTAGCAAGTAAAAATGTTTCAAAAAACCACGTGGTGTGAGCTAAGTGCCATTTCATTGGGCTTGCATCATCCATTGCTTGTAGTTGGCAATCTTCTGCGCTGAGGTTTTTTATAAGTGTAAGACTATGTTGGCGAATTGACTGAAATTGAGCGTGTATTTTTTCAGTACTGTGCGCTTCATTCGTTTTCGTGTTTAGCATATTAAAGTTAGTCCTTTTCACTCTTTGCGATTAAATAAAGCCTACCCCAGATTTTACCTTTATGCATGTTACATAATGATTAAATCAAACCCTCTACTCATTTAAAACGTAGACTAATGTATTAACTACTAAACGAGTTTGGTGGCGCTGCTTTAATTTTAGTTTAATAACAAACTAATTTTTAACACTCACTGAATTAACAATAGCTTATCTTTTTAGTGATAAATAGCTTTTAGCGCTAAGTAATCAGGCATATATAACCAAATAGTTTTACATTTACGATTTAACTCATACACTATTAAGGGTATGATCAGCGATTAATTTAGTTAGTCCTCAAATAAGTTTTATTGTAAATAATGCAACTTACTTTGTGGCTAATTAACTTAGTGTTATGCCGGAACTCTCTGGCTTGTTAGGACAACATAAGAGGTATTCATGAGCGAAAATCATGACAAGTATAGTATTGATAATACGGACTACACCGTAGGTCAAGATAACGTGCAAAAATGGGGATTTGATATACATAATCCTGTTTTTGGTATTAGTGCCGGTTTGATTGTCATCTTTTTAGTCGCCATTCTCGTTTCGGATGCGCAAACAGCCAAAGCAACGCTTGATGGTATTAAGCTCGATATAATAAATAACTTTGATGCGTTTTTTATGTGGGCAGCAAACTTCTTTGTTATATTTTGTTTGGCATTAATTGTATCGCCCTATGGTAATATTCGTTTAGGCGGAGAAGGTGCTAAACCAACGCACTCGCGTATGTCATGGCTTGCCATGTTATTTGCCGCAGGTATGGGTATTGGGTTAATGTTTTGGGGTGTTGCAGAGCCTGTAGCTTACTTTACTGGCTGGTACGAAACCCCACTTAATGTAACCGCAAATACGCCAGAGGCTGCAAAAGTAGCAATGGGTGCAACCATGTTTCACTGGGGTCTTCACCCGTGGGCGATTTATGCCGTTGTAGCGCTCTCACTTGCGTTTTTTACTTATAATAAAGGTCTTCCTTTATCAATCCGTTCAATTTTTTATCCACTATTAGGCGACAGAGCTTGGGGTTGGCCTGGTCATATTATTGATATTCTTGCCGTGCTTGCCACTTTGTTTGGCCTTGCAACCTCGTTAGGTTTAGGCGCGCAGCAGGCTTCTGCAGGTATTAATCATGTATTTGGAACTGATGGCGGTGTAGGCGCACAATTATTGGTTATTATAGGCGTTACCTTACTGGCTATTATCTCAGTAGTACGCGGCATTGACGGCGGCGTAAAGGTCCTTAGTAATATAAACATGCTCATTGCATTTGCCTTACTCCTGTTTGTTGGTTTAGTTGGCTTTGCTGTGGCAATCGGTAACGTACCAAATACGGTTATGGGTTATGTTGAGAATATTATTCCACTGAGCAACCCACATGGCCGTGAAGACGAAACATGGATGCACGGTTGGACTGTATTTTACTGGGCATGGTGGATTTCGTGGTCACCGTTTGTAGGTATGTTTATTGCGCGTGTTTCTCGTGGTCGTACAATTAGAGAGTTTTTAATCGCTGTATTATTAATTCCTACTGCGGTTACTATTTTATGGATGTCTATTTACGGCGGCATTGCAATAGACCAAGTTGTTCAAGGTGTAGGTAGCTTAGGCGTAAACGGTTTAACCGATGTACCTATGGCGATGTTCCAAATGCTAGACGAACTACCTATGTCGAGCGTGCTTTCGTTCCTTGCTGTTGTTTTAGTATTAGTGTTTTTCATTACCTCTTCTGACTCGGGTTCATTAGTTATCGACTCAATTACAGCAGGCGGTAAAGTGGATGCGCCAGTACCACAACGCATCTTTTGGGCTACGGTTGAGGGCTCTATTGCTGCTGCTCTATTATGGATTGGCGGTACAGAGGCGATTCAAGCATTACAAGCGGGTGCTGTTTCAACAGGTCTTCCGTTTACTTTAGTGTTACTACTAATGTGTGTAAGCCTATTATTAGGATTACGTACTGAGCCTCGCGCTGTTAAATAATTAGTCGCTTGCCAGTAAACTAAAAAACGCCGCATAATATGCGGCGTTTTTATTGGCTAAGCTAAACTTTGGTTAATAAGTTTAAACCTGTATTGCATTCGCTAAAATTTAAAAATAAATTTAACTTAGTAATTCAGCCAGTGGCGTATCATCGCGGTAATGGTATTGCAGCTGCGCAATCAACAGCTCTGCTGTGGCTAATGCATCAGTTAGCGCATTGTGATTATGATAGGCAGGTAAAGAGTATCGACTGCGACAATCTGTGAGTCTAAGTGAGCCTACCTTTTGATTAAACAAACGCCCTATTAAGCCTTGGCGGGCGCGCAACGCTCGTTGCTCAATTTCCATGGTATCGACTAATGCAAACTGGATCCCTTCGTTAATTCTCGCAAGTAATGCATTGTTTAAAAAGTGCCGCTCTATCGCTGCATAATGCACCACCACGACTTTACCACTAAGTGCATTAAGTAGCGGCCCTAGTCGAGAGGTTAAATCGGGAGCATCATCCACTTCTGAATGAGTAATACCATGAATAACAATCGACTCCTCACTTAAGCTTTTACGAGGCTGTACTACCCAATGCTTAGCATGTGTGCAATATACTCTTTGCATTGTAAAAGGGACTAAGCCAATACTGACTATATCGTCCATCTCACTATTTAGACCGGTTGTCTCAAAATCAAGAGCCACAAACGAAATGTCTTTTATGGGCGTGTGCGTATCACCATAAGCGTGCTGATAAAACGCCTTTAAATGCTCATTTTTAGCATTGTTAGCCAGTGTTTTATAATGAGCCTGCCAGTCAAAATACGATTGCTTAGCCATTCGTTACTTAACACCTGCATTGGCTGAGTAACTAAACTTTAAGTAGCTTTGTGCTTTTTCGAGTATGGCAAACGCTTCTTTTAAATTGCGTTGCTCAAACGGCGAAAGCAAATGCGGGTCTATGTCGTTATCGGGCTCTTCTTCTTGCTCTATTTGCCATGCTTGATGACGAATTCGCATCATGGCAATGTATTCTAACGCGTCACGTAAATCCTGTGCTTTACCTTCAGGTAACAGTCGCGATTCAATAATATCTTCAAGGCGTTCAAACGAATTTTGCTTACGAGAGCCTATCGCCAGTGCATGCACTCTTATCACATCAGAAAGCGGCGCGGTGCCTCTGCGTTTTAAGTTCATTGAGCGCTTGTGCTGGCCGTTATGCTCAAGCACAAAGCCTTTAAAAAAACCAAGTGGCGGTGTGCGGTTTCGGGCATTGGCGGCCATATTAGCTAAAAACACCCGGTTTTGTTTACTTTGCTTAGCAATAAAAATTTTAAGCTCGTCGGCCCACTTTGTTTTCCCCCACACCCCATCTAAATCAAAAAATATTGAGCTGTTAAGCAGTGCTTGTGGTTTAGGTAAGGCTATCCACTGTGAGAATTGATCAAACCATTGCGAGCGTGTTTTACGCCATTTTTTAAACGAGGCCATAATTTCGCCGCTGCAATAGGTATAACCACATTGCGCTAAGCCATCACACACAAAATCAGAAATATTTTGAAAGTACTCGTTGTGTTTTTCATCATCGTAATTGTCATCCAAAATAAGCGCGTTATCTTGATCTGTTACAATAAGTTGTTCATCTCGCGCCATAGAGCCTAACGCTATAAAACAGTAAGGTACTGGCGGCGGGCCATATTTTTCTTCAGCCAGTACTAATAAGCGCTGTTTAAAAGTACGCCCTATTACCGCCATTGCCGTACCAATCATATGTGAATTAGCATCTTCGTTTACCATACGTACAAATACATTGGGCAGCTGGCGCGCGTAATGTGCTAAATCTTCAATGGTTTGCTGCGCTAAAATACCGCGTACCAAAAGTAAACTACTTTGCGACTCGTACCTTAAAATATCGGATAGCGAAATAACCCCAATGGGTCGGCGCTTTTGTACCACAGGTAAGTGGTGCAAATTGTCGCGCAGCATGGCAAGAACGGCTTCAAATACATAAGCATTAGAATCAAGCAGTACAAGATTAGTCGACATGATTTTATCTGCGGTAACATCAAGCCCTAGGCCTTCGGCTACCACTTTTGTGCGTATATCGCGGTCGGTAATAATGCCTACAATTTGCCCATCGTCTTCTTCTGGGTCGTCGCTTATTGGTTTGTCTAAATCGGTAACTAACACAGAGGAAACCGCTTCTTCTGTCATTACTTTAGCAACATCTTGTATGGTGGTTTGCGTACTTAGCGTTACCACATCGCGATGAATGAGCGATTTAACTTTGGCGGTTGTTAAATCGTTGCTGTCGGCCTGCTCAACTAACGCTTGGCGAAGGCGTACATTGCCATCGGCTTCAAAATAATCAGCAAAGCCGTCAAACTCGTCACAAAAACGGTTAAACAGCGTAAAGTTAATACAATACACTAGGGTGTCTTCGAGTGCCTTTGCAGGAAAGCGCACTTTACGATTCATCAACAAGCCCATTTGGCCAAAAATACCGCCCACATCTAAGCGGTTATAAAGCTCGTTATTACGACGATAAATTTCCACAGAGCCACTGCGAATTATAAATAAATCAGCGATGTCTTGGCCTAACGTTAAAATATCAGTTTGCGAGCGGTAGTAAGCTACTTCAACTTGTTGCGCAAGCTCGTTTAAAGCGTTTGTCGGTAAGTCATCAAATGGCGGGTGCTGCGCTAAAAACTGCGCAATTTCAACTTGTTCGGCTTGCATTGGGAATTCCTTGTGGCCACACAAAAAGGCATGTATATGCTTAAGTGGCTATCTTAACAAACAAGTAGTGCCAATCAAGCCATAACCATGCCCAGTACACTTTTAATTTAAAAACGTTGCTGGGCAAGGCTTTAAGGTTAGTCTACTTTTTCAAGCTCTTGTGCGAGCTGCTTAGATTCATCCCCCCTTGGCGTGGTAAAGCGTGCTAAGCCTAAGTAAATTACCGGAGTAAGATAAAGCGTAAACAACACCGCAAGTGCTAATCCGCCAAACACCACCCAGCCAATTGCATTTCGGGCCTCAGCCCCTGCGCCCGTAGAGAGAATTAACGGCAATGCGCCAAGTAGAGTAGATATAAGGGTCATCGTAATTGGGCGTAAACGTACCAGCGCAGCTTGCTCGACGGCTTTTCGGACCGTTAAGCCTTGATCGCGTAATTGGTCTGCAAATTCAACAAGCAAAATTGCGTTTTTAGCGATTAAGCCTATCAGCATCACTAAACCAATTTGAGAGTAAATATTTAACGACGTGCCGGTTAAATAAAGCGCTAATATGGCAGAAGTAATACCAAAGGGAACGGTTATCATAACCACAATGGCACTATTTACATTTTCAAATTGAGCAGCCAATACTAAAAATACAATTAAAAAAGCAAGTACATAAGTTACAAGTACTTCGCTGGATGTTTCTTCATACGTTAACGCTTCGCCTTTAAACGCAAGTGCAATACCTAGCTCTAACGACTGCTCAGACACCGTTTTTATTTGCTCTACTAAAGCAGCAATGGTTAACGATTCTGGCAACTCCATGCTGAGCTCTATTGAGCGGCGCTGGGCATGACGTTCAAGCTCTGCAGCCACCCCTTCTTCAGAAATATAGGCCACACTACTTAATGGTACTAAACTGCTATTACCCGCTCTGATATATAAATTAGCCAAATCACTTGGACTGTTTATGGTTTGGTTTTGCGCTTGGAGCATAATTGGCACAGACTGATCGCCAATGTTTAAATCTTCTACATCGTCGCCATTTATTGCTGCGCGCAAGGTAATGGCAATGTCGTTTAGCGATACACCGAGCTCTTGTGCACGGCGTCTGTCTATATTTACTCTAAGCTGTGGTTGCGATGGCTGATAAGAAATACGCACAGGTGCCACCTCAGGAACGGCTTTTTCTAATGCCGCAGAAAACTGCTGAGCCGCTTTAAATATTTGCAAATAATCTTGCCCAAGCAGCGCGATTTCAACGCCTCCCCCTTGACCACGTAGATTTAAACTATTTGCACCACCTGGGTAAGCCGGTGCTCCTGGAATATCGCCTAGTGGCTGGCGTATCTTATTAATAATTTCTTGTTGGCTAAAATGGCGCTCATCCCAATGCTTTAATGGCACAGTAATAAACACAATATTAGGGTCCCATTGGCCTACCACAGTATAAATTGACTCAATTTCGCCGCTATCGACAAACGGAAGTAAAATATCTTCCATTTTTATCGCTTGCCTATCCATAAAGTTTAGCCCTACTCCATCTGGGCCACGTGCAAATATACGAATTTTCCCTCGATCTTCTGTGGGTAAAAGCTCGCTGTCCAAACTGGCGTACAACGCACCTGAGCCTGCTGCAACCAATAAACAGAGCGCAAACGTAAGCCAGGCATGGTTAAGCACTTTATGAATTGTTTTTGTATAAATACCACCCAACCAATGGCCTAGTTTAGCAAATGGGTGAAAACCGCCCTGCTTTAACTTTAATTTGGAGGTAAGAGCAGGCACTAATGAAAGTGCCACAAAGCTTGATATAATTACCGCACCGGCAAGTACTCCACCAAACTCTCTAAATAAGCGACCGGCAGTAGAGGGTAAAAACGCAATAGGTATAAATACAGCGGCAAGTACAGCCGTGGTTGCTACAACAGCAAAAAACACCTCGCGCGTGCCTATTACAGCAGCTGCCCGACGCCCTAAACCTAGCCCCCGCTGGCGCTGAATATTTTCACTTACTACTATGGCATCATCAACAATTAAGCCTGTGGCTAATACAAGCGCCAACAAGGTTAAAATATTTATTGAAAAACCCAGTGCCCAAATAAGTGCTAAAGACCCTATTAAAGCAACAGGAATAGCAAAAGCAGGCACTAAAGTGGCGCGCCAAGAGCCAATAAATACCCACAAAGTCACAACCACTAACAATACTGTAAGCAATAAAGAGTAAATTACTTCATCTACTGAGCTTCTTATAAATTGTGCGTCATCGGAGGTAAGTGTAAATTCCATTTCTGGAAAGCGTGTTTGCATACTTGTAATAAGCTTGAGCACTTCATCTGATATTTCAATTGTATTTGATTGTGCTTGTCGAATAATTTCCATACCAATTACGGGCTTACCGTTTAGCCTTACCATAGAGCGCGGATCGGCAGGGCCAAAATACACAGCCGCAATATCACTAATTCGGGTATCGCCTTGTATTATAATATCGCCAACTTGCTCTGGAGTAATAGAGGTTGCATCGGCTCGTACAATAATTTGCTGATCGTTTGACTTTAAACTCCCTGCTGGCACATCAAACGGCGCTTGGCTAAGCACTAGTGCTACATCAGGCACTGTTAAATTAAAGCTACTTAGTTTTAGCGGGTCTATTCGTACTCTTAATACGCGTTCTCTATCACCGTTTAAGCGAACATCTGCGACACCCGGAATAGTTAAAAATTGCGGCGCTAAGTCAACATTTACGCGCTCGGTAAGTGCTTCAAGCGATAAACTTTCACTTGAAACAGTCAGAGATACAACTGCCTCGGCGTCGTTGTCGGCTTTAATAATAGAAACACGCTCGACCTCCTCTGGAAGGTCTCGCTCTACACGTGCAACAGACTCACGCGTTTCATTCGCGGCGTCATCTAAATTTATGCCTGGTCTAAATTCGACCACAATACGTGCATTTCCCTCTTCACTTTGTGCGCGTATCGATTTAACGCCACTTACACGCGCTACTGCGCCTTCTAATTTGCTGGTTACTTCGGTATCAACGGTCTCAGGCGAGCCGCCAGGAAATGGCGCCGAAACCGTGATACGTGGTCTATCTACATCAGGAAGCTCTCTTACTTCAACACCCGCAATAGCGGCAATACCTGCAATAATAATTAATAAGTTAAGCACCACAATAAGTACTGGGCGGCGAATCGCCATTGAGGGTAAGTCTTGCATCATAGGTTGCTGCTTCATACCTACTCCTGCGTATCTTGTACGGGTAAATTAAAGCTTAGCTCTTGGCCTGCACGTAAGCGTTGTACCCCTTCAATTACTAAAATATCGCCTTTATTTAACGGCCCAGAAACCAATAATCGGCCCGCCAAGCGCTGCTCTATTTTTACATCAACACGTGTGGCTTTTTTATCAACACTGGTCCATACATACGGGCCTGTTGCACCCCACAGTAATGCAGCCTCAGGAACTGCAGCAAAACGCTCGCCTAACACTTCAATATGTACTCTAAAGCTCATACCAGGTAAAAATTGTTGTTTTTCATTATTTAGCTTGGCTTTAACACGTAAAGTACGAGTTTGTGGGTCTACGCGTGAGTCTAAATAGGCAATATCAGCGTTAATGGCAGTGTCTGATTGCCAAGGAAACACCGTTAGGCTGCTTTTATTACGCAGCATACTGATAGCCGACTCCGGTGCGTTAAAATTTATGTACAAGCTTGTTGTGTCATCTATTGTGGCAATGGGGGTTAGCTCGGTTATTCTATCGCCTACCTCAACATCTGTTAAACCCATAATGCCATTTATCGGCGCAATTACTTTTCTGTCTTCAAGCTCAGTTTGAGCCTGTATGAGGGTGACTTTGGCAAGCTCTACAACGGTTTTAGCATCATCAACATCGCTTTTAGGCACTGCGCCTTTGGCCTGACTTTGTTCTAATCGTTTTAGTATTCGCTGAGTGTCGGCAAGTTTAATTTTAGCCTCATCAAGCGCTGCTTTTTGCCTACGAGAATCAAGTTCGAGTAAAGTATCGCCTTTTTTTACTTTATCACCTGGCTTAAAAAAAACGCCTGTTACTCTATCGCCTACTGCGGGGTACATTACAACCGAATGAATTGCCTCTGTATTTCCTACCGCTTGCACTTGTTGTTTTGCACTTTCGAGGGCAATTTTTTGTACAACAACGTTCGCGCTCATTACAGGAAGGCTGAAAAACAGCAGAGAACTAAGCACACCGATTAAAAAGTTTTGCGATTTCAAAGTAACACCTTAATTAATTATTATTTCCATTACCTTACGAAGTCTAACAGCTGATTGATCAATAGGTAGGATAGAACGATAAATTAGCAAAACTACAAGATGAAATTAAATTGGTAATACCAATTAATCTTTGAAAAAGGCGCCTAAAGACTAAGCATTTATACAAATACAGGCAGGATTAAACTAAAAAGTGGCTATATAAATAAAAAAGCCCAGTATAAACTGGGCTATGTAGATAATAGGTAGTTAAAGATTATTTACCGCGCTGGGCTTCTTTTTGTGCTTTTTTAGCTTCTTTACGTTGTTGTAAAACCGCTTGCGCTTCATTACCAATGTGCCCTTCACCACGTGCTTGTGCTAATTCTATTTGCTTTTGACGCTCAGCAAAACGAGCACGTTGCTCATCGGTTACATTGTCGATACAGTGATGACACGAAACACCTTCCATGTATTCTGGCTTTTGCTTTTCTTCTTCTGTAATCGGCATACGACACGCATGACATTGATCGTAAGAGCCTTTTTGTAAATCATGATTTACTGCTACACGATTATCAAAAACAAAACACTCACCTTCCCACATGGTTTCTTCTTTTGGCACTTCTTCTAGGTATTTTAAAATACCGCCTTCAAGGTGGTAAACCTCATCAAACCCTTGCTCTTTCATGTAAGCCGTTGATTTTTCGCAGCGAATACCACCGGTACAAAACATGGCTACTTTTTTGTGTTTTTCTGGGTCTAAATTCTCTTTAGCCCACTGAGGGAACTCTCGGAAAGTTTTAGTATTAGGATCGACTGCATTTTGAAAAGTGCCAATTTCAATTTCGTAATCGTTACGTGTATCAATCAAAATCACTTTAGGGTCTGATATTAATGCATTCCACTCTTTAGGCTTAACATAGCTTCCCACTACTTTTAGTGGGTCAACCCCTTCAACGCCCATAGTAACAATTTCGTTTTTTAGCTTTACTTTAGTGCGGTAAAACGGGCATTCATCATCGTATGATTCTTTAGTCACTATGTCTTTTAGGTTTTCTTGTGTGTCTAACCACGCAAGTAAGTTATCTATTCCTTCGCGCTTAGCCGATACAGTACCGTTAATACCTTCAGCAGCAAGCAATAAAGTACCGCGTACTTCGTTTGCTTCCATCACTTCTAAAAGGGGTTTACGTAGTGCTTCAAAATTTGGCAAACCTACAAATTTGTACATTGCACACACTACAAAGTGCTCGTTTGTTACATCATCTTTATGAACAGCAGTCATTTTACTTCCTATTTTGCTTTGATAGCCTTAAGTGGCGTTTACCGAATCGTAAATCCGGCGCATATGGGGCGCGTATTTTACGCTTTTTATAATTAATTGCAAAAAATAGCGCGTTAGAATGGTTTTTACTGTCGGCATAACCCTTGTGTAAGCTATAATGCGGCCATTAATTTAAGTTGCACATTGGAGAACACGACTTTGCACTTTACTGATCTTGGGATTGATACTCGCCTTGAAACACAATTAGCACATCAAGGGATCACCCAGCCCACAGATATTCAAGCACATGCAGTGCCTACCGCACTTGCAGGGCATGACATTTTTGCTCAGTCTAAAACTGGGTCGGGCAAAACATTAGCGTTTTTATTACCTGCTGTTCAGCGAGTTATGAAACAAAAAGCGCTCAGTAAACGCGATCCACGTGTCCTCATCGTTGCACCAACCCGTGAGCTTGCAACGCAAGTATTTACGCAATTGCGTTTATTAATTGCGGGCACAAACATTAAAGCTGTAAAAATACTCGGTGGCGAGAACTTTAACGATCAAATTAAAGCCCTTCGTAACGACCCGCACTTTGTTGTGGCAACCCCTGGGCGTTTGGCCGATCACATCACAAAACGCTCATTACAATTAAGCGGGTTAGAGCTATTAATTTTTGATGAAGCCGACCGTATTTTAGACTTAGGTTTTACTGAACAGCTGAAAATGATTAACGAGCAAGCTAATCACCGCTTGCGCCAAACATTGTTGTTTTCAGCGACACTAGATCACGCTCAAGTCGATGCCCTATCGCGTAATTTATTAAAGAAGCCAAAACAAATTACACTGAGCGCCGCTAACGAGCAACACAGTGATATTAAACAAACACTCTATTTAGCCGATCACCTTGGTCATAAAGAAGTGTTACTTGAGCATTTTTTAAAACAAGATGATGTTGGCCAATGTATTATATTTACAGCAACCCGTGCCGATACCAGCCGTTTAAGTGAAGCATTAAATGCAAAAGGTTTTAAATCGGTGGCTTTAGCTGGCGATTTAACACAGAGCAAACGCCTAGAGATCATGGACTCGTTTAGCCGCGAAAACTTTAAAATTTTGATCACCACTGATGTTGCTTCGCGAGGATTGGACTTATTAAGTGTAACGCACGTAATCAATTTTGATTTACCAAAACACGCTGAAGAGTATGTACACCGTATAGGTCGTACAGGCCGCGCCGGATTTAAAGGTAATGCATTATCGCTAGTAGGCCCTAAAGACTGGGCAAGCTACTTAGCAATTAAGTCGTTTTTGAACGACGAGCTGTTTTTTGCAAGCGTTGATGGCCTTAAAGCTAAATTTAAAGGTATAAAAGAGAAAAAGCCTGCAACAGCCGCTGTAAAAACTAAAAAAGTTGCACAGGTGAAAAAGCCGCAAGTTAAACGCAAGGCAAAACCTAAAAAACCAGCTGCACCTATAAAAGCCCCGATGAACATTGATGGCAATTCACCAATGCGCCGTAAAAAAAAGCCTGAGCAGGAATAATTATGAGTTACCTAGGAACAACACAAACCTTATTTGTAAAAGAAGTGAGCAATGAAGGTGCTTACCTTGATGGCCACGATTTAGGGGAAGTGTTTTTACCAAAACACGAAATTAAAGATGAACTTGAAGCTGGCGATAGCATAAGCGTTTTTATCTTTTTAGATAACGCCAATTTACCTACAGCAACAGTAAAAAAACCTCATGCCCAAGTAGGCGAATACGCGCTGCTTCGTGTTAAAGAAATAAATAGCATTGGCGCTTTTTTAGATTGGGGTCTTGAGAAAGATGTTTTAGCTCCATTTAACGAGCAAAAACCACGTATGCAAGAAGGTCATTCTTACTTAGTTCGCTTATATTTAGATAATGCGAGCCAACGTATTTGTGCATCAAGCAACTTTAATCGCTTTTTATCAAAAGATGAGCCTGAGTACACTCATCTTCAAGAAGTTGATTTAATTGTTGCTGGTAAAACAGATATTGGCTACAAAGTGCTTATTGAAGAGTCTCACTTTGGGGTTGTGTTTTACAACATGGTATTTAAAAACTTATTTGTAGGGCAAAAGCTTAAAGGGTTTGTTCAAAAAGTACGAGAAGACGGAAAAATCGACGTTATACTTGAAAAGCCAGGCATGGGTAAAGTAAGTGAACTTGGCGATAAAATAATGGAAAAGCTTAAAAACGAAGGCGGCATACTAGCCATTGGTGATAAATCTGATCCTGAGCTTATCAAAAAAATATTTTCAACCAGTAAAGCTAACTACAAAAAAGCCATTGGTGGTTTATTTAAGCAAGGCTTGATAGACATAGAAGCCAAATCTATCCGCTTAAAATAGTCGTAAACCTATTTATAAGCGCTAATATTATGTTGGCGCTTATAGTTAAATTTTTTCTAAATAGTCTAATTAAATGATTGTTCAAAGATGATAAAACGTTTTGATGAATAAAAAAACGTTATTTAGCTATTATCACTAACGGCACTTATATTGCCCTATTTTCTGCCCTCACCTTCGCGCAAATGAAATTTTTAAACAAAGCTAACACGAGGCTTACCCTTCAAAAATAATTAGGGAATTGCTAATAGGCATTAGCCCATAATACGCTTATACGGTAACGTACATTCTGTATATTGCTTTGAATAATCAAGTATCTCAGCTTTGGTTTCTAAACTTAGTGGCGCCAACCTAAATACTTTATTTTCACATTCACTTTGTTTGTCGTCGTGATTTGAAATGCAATCTGACGTAGTTACGTTTTGGCGCGTTAAGCGCTCTTCATTTTTATAGCATAAGTGGTGTGCGTAGCCATGCATGGTTTGCTTAAATTCAAATAAATCGACAGGGTAATTTGCGACTAAGTCAGTAATCGTCGCTACTCCATCATAAGCTTTACTAGAAAAAACATATTTATTTACTGAAAAACCTGCAACAACAATTAAAATAGATCCAAAAATTAACTTCAAAATAAACCCCTTACTGCATTCTTAGTACTAATGTAGCATAAAAATGTATTCATAAAAGGGGTTTAGCACTAAATAATTGCTTTTTGTTAACTTAAACTAGTGATTTATTAACATCGGCTAAAGTTTGTACCGGATCTGACGATTGTGTAATTGGTCTACCAATCACTAAGTAATCGCTACCCGCTTCAATAGCTTGCTTAGGTGTCATAATGCGTTTTTGGTCACCCACATCACTACCAGCAGGGCGAATGCCTGGAGTAACTAGCTTAAACTCGCTACCTAATTGTGCTTTTAGCGCTTTCGCTTCTTGGGCAGAACATACTACGCCATCAAGCCCTGCTTCTTTTGTTAATTTAGCTAAATGAATAACTTGTTCTTGCGCTGATTTTTCAACACCCAAACGCTTTAGTTCAGCTTCGTCCATGCTGGTTAGCACTGTCACTGCTATTAATAAAGGTGCTTTATCACCAAACTTTTCAAGTGCCTGCTTTGCCTTATTCATCATTTCAAAACCACCTGATGCATGAACGTTTACCATCCAAACGCCCATATTAGCCGCTGCGGTGACCGCTTTTGCCACTGTATTAGGGATATCATGAAATTTTAAATCTAAAAATACGTCAAAGCCTAAATCGATTAACTGTTTAACGAATGCAGGGCCAAAATAAGTAAACATTTCTTTACCTACTTTTAAGCGACACGTATCTGGTGAGAGTTTTTTTACAAAATTAAGAGCCGCGTCTTGTGAATCGTAATCTAGGGCAATAAGAACTTTTTTTGTATCTTCTAAAGACATAACTATCCTAATGAATGGCAGTAAAGTTATAAATAGTTGGGGGTTATTAAAATCCGTCTAGGCCTCTACTTGGCACAATGGTTTCCCAATGTTTACAAGATGGGCAGTTCCAATAAATAGTGTGGCTTGTAAAACCACAATGTTGGCATTGAAAGTCTGGTTTTGTAGCTATATACGACGTAACTAGCTTATCAATTTCATCAAGTACTTCTTTGGTATTTGGATTTTTATCACCCATTAGCTGTAGTAAAAAACTAAAACCTCGAATTGTAGGCTGACGTTTTAAGCTGTCGGTTAAAAACTCAAATGCCTGTTTAGTATTTCCTTGCTCTAACAGTGCTTGGCAATGTTTTATTTTTATTAGCACCCCACCTTTATCGAGCAAGTCACATAATAAATCATGAAACTGATGTGTTAAATTTAACTGCTTATAACTATGTGCAAGCTGGTCAATAAACAAAGGCGCAAATAACGTAAATTGGCAAACGAGTTCACGCCAATAGTAAATTGCTTTTACGTAGTCTTCACTTGTGTAAGCCGATAACCCTAATTCGTACAAAGGGCGAACCGCTTTGTAATTTAAGCTAATGGCTTTGTTCATTAATTGCGGTTTATTTTCGCTTAAGGCAGCTTCGCTGTAAAAATTAGCAATTGCTTTAAAATGCTGCTCTTTAACGAATAACTCACTATGGGCTTCGAACATATTAATGCCCTTTTCCCACTCTCGGGTTTGCGAGTATAAAGTAATAATTGGGTCAAGTGCTTGTTCATGCCCAGCTTTAACAAGCCACACTAAATGCTCTTCTGCACCGTCTAATAAGCCGGCCATAATATAATCTTCAGCTAATTCTAAACGGCTAGCGGCAGCTTGTTGTTCATTTAAACTTGGGTGTTTTAAAAGGAGTTCATGAATTTTTATTGCGCGGTCAAGCTCGCCTCTTCGGCGAAACATAGTAGCAAGGGTTGAATAGTGGTCAACAGAGTCAGCAGCCACTTCTAATAGGTTTATTAGATGCTCTAAGCCCTGATCTTCTTCTCTGTCTAGTAAAAACTTTAAGCCTTTACTGTATTCTGAAGTGATTTGGCGATTGAGTTGATGAGCTTGGTTTTTTGCACTATTTTTGCCCATAATCCAGCCATAACCGGCAGCAACAGGCAGTAGTAAAAACAAAAGCTCAATCATGATTAGGTGTCTTTATTAGCAATAAGCTTACTATTATTTTTTTCTGGCGCTAATTGTTTTTTTAAGCGGTAATTTTGCCACTTTAATTTAGAAAACAATTTAAAGCTAATAAAACACCCTATTATTACACCCAGTATAAAGCAGATACTTATTATTACAGCGAGTGGCAAGGTATTACTGGCAATAATATAATTGATTTGTACTAATTGTGGATTTTGAGAACCCAATAAAAATGCGCAAAATAGGCATAGTACAACCAGAATAATTTTTAATACCTTAAACAAGTAACTACTCCAACTGGTTAACTAGGCAATACTCTCGTTTACGCGGTCGCGTAATTCTTTGCCTGGTTTAAAATGAGGTACATGCTTACCATCAAGCTCTACTGTATCGCCAGTCTTAGGATTACGACCTGTGCGAGGAGCGCGGTAATGCAAAGAGAAACTACCAAAACCTCTGATCTCAATACGATCTGAAGTAGATAATGAGCCGGCCATTTGTTCAAGAATTTCTTTTACTGCATTTTCAACATCTTTCACTGGGACGTGTGCGTGCTGTTCGGCAAGTGTTTCTATCAGTTCTGACTTAGTCATAGCGTTTCCTTAAAGAGAATAGTGGAAGGGCAAAACTGCCCTTCCAATTAAAAACTAATTAGTAATTAGTCTTTTTGTGCATTTGCGAAAGCAGCTGCCATTGCGTTTTCAAACACTGGCTCTTCTTTCTTAAGCTTCTCTAGTACTTCTTTCTCTTCTGCTTCGAAAAGAGCTTTAACAGATAAGCTTAAAGTGCGGTTCTTACGATCAACGCCAACGTATTTAGCTTCGATTTCGTCGCCTACAGAAGCAACAGTCGTTGCATCTTCAACGCGCTCTTGAGCGATATCAGCTACACGGATGTAACCTTCAACGCCTTCGATAAGCTCTACAGTTGCGCCTTTCGCATCAACTTCAGTCACTTTACCTTTAACAATAGCACCTTTTTTGTTTGCATCAAGGTAGTTATTGAACGGGTCAGCTTCGATTTGCTTAACACCTAGAGAGATACGTTCACGCTCTGGGTCAACTTGCAATACGATAGCAGTGATTTCGTCGCCTTTCTTGAATTCACGTACAGCTTCTTCGCCAGGCGTGTTCCAAGAAATGTCTGAAAGGTGTACAAGACCATCAATACCACCGTCAAGACCGATAAAGATACCGAAGTCAGTGATTGATTTGATCTTACCAGTAACTTGGTCGCCTTTGTTTTGTAGACGAGCAAATTCCTGCCAAGGATTAGCAATACATTGCTTAAGACCAAGAGAAATACGACGACGTTCTTCGTCGATTTCAAGAACCATAACTTCAACAGTGTCACCTAGTGAAACAACTTTTGAAGGGTGGATGTTCTTGTTAGTCCAATCCATTTCAGAAACGTGAACTAGACCTTCAACGCCTTCTTCGATTTCTACGAAGCAACCGTAATCAGTAAGGTTAGTTACACGACCAGAAAGCTTAGAACCTTCTGGGTAACGACCAGCGATAGCTGCCCATGGATCTTCGCCAAGCTGTTTAAGGCCTAGAGATACACGAGTTTTATCTTTGTCGAATTTAAGAACTTTAACTGCGATTTCGTCGCCAACATTAACGATTTCTGAAGGGTGCTTAACACGCTTCCACGCCATATCAGTGATGTGTAGTAGACCATCAACACCACCAAGGTCAACGAATGCACCGTAGTCAGTAAGGTTCTTAACGATACCTTTAACTTCTTGACCTTCAACAAGGTTAGCAAGAAGCTCTTCACGTTCTTGTGAGTTTTCAGATTCGATAACTGCACGACGTGAAACAACAACGTTGTTACGTTTTTGGTCAAGCTTGATTACTTTAAATTCAAGCTCTTTACCTTCAAGGTGAGTTGTGTCACGTACTGGACGAACATCAACAAGTGAACCAGGTAGGAAAGCACGGATTGAATCAACTTCAACTGTGAAACCGCCTTTAACTTTACCGTTGATAACACCAGTAACAGTCTCTTGCTCTTCACATGCTTTCTCAAGACGGATCCACGCTTCGTGACGCTTCGCTTTCTCACGAGAAAGGATAGTTTCACCGAAACCGTCTTCGATTGCATCTAGTGCAACATCTACTTCGTCGCCTACAGCAACTTCTAGTTCACCAGCAGCATTTTTGAACTGCTCTGCAGGGATAGCACTTTCTGATTTAAGACCAGCATCTACAAGTACAATGTTATTCTCGATAGAGATTACTGTACCTTTAACAATAGAGCCTTGCTCTGCTTCAAAACCCTTTAAGCTTTCTTCAAATAACTGCGCAAAATTTTCTGACATACGAATATACGTCTCATATATTAATACCAATAAGCAACCATGCTGCATGGGGTTGTTAAAATAGCACTGGCGTCCTGCTGGTGCATAAAATGTGTTTAGCTTCGTTTAGGAAGCTTGCCTTGTGAGATAGCAATATCTACTAAAGTTATAACTTTATCAAACACTTGCTGAGCGTTAAGCTCGCTTGTGTCTATTTCAATTGCATCATCAGCAGGAACAAGCGGCGCAACGGTGCGATTCATATCGCGCTCATCACGAGCTTGAATGTCCTGTAATAGACCACTTAGTGTAACATCAAGGCCGCGCTCATTCAACTCAACATAACGTCTGCGCGCGCGTTCTTGTGCACTAGCGGTTAAATATATTTTCAATGGTGCGTCTTGAAAAACCACGGTGCCCATATCTCGGCCATCAGCAATTAAGCCCCGTTCGGTTTTAAACGCACGCTGGCGTCGAAGTAACGCTTCACGTACACGGGGTAATGCAGCCACTTTTGAAGCAGCTGCCCCAACCTCTTCATTACGAATTGTCGAGGTTACATCTTCGCCTTCTAAAATAACTTTTCCAGCATTAGTTTGGCTATCAACCAAAAACTGCACATCTAAGTTTGCAGCAAGCGGGACAAGCGCTTCTTCGTTGTCTAATGCTATTTGGTGATGAAGTGCGGCAAGGGATAATACACGGTAAATTGCGCCGCTATCCAATACATCCCACCCCAATTTGTCGGCTAACAAGCGACAAACAGTTCCTTTACCTGAACCACTTGGGCCATCAACGGTGATTACGGGCATTAATAACGCCTGCATTTAAAACCTCCTGCAATGCACACCTAAATAAAACCGCGATATTATACGTCACTTCTGCAAATAGATCCGCTTTAGTGTGTAACTTTTTATAATTATTTATAAAAAGCCTACTCACTCACTGATGCTAAAACCTTGAAAAAGGTTGGAAAAGTTTTATATGTACACTTAGGATCGTTGATTGTAATAGGCTTTCCGCCTACGGCAACCATTGCAAAACACATCGCTATGCGGTGATCGTCATACGTATCTATAGCCACATCATTGAATGCACTCGGTGGTGTAATTTCGATAAAATCTTCACCCTCTACAACCTCGGCACCCACTTTACGAAGTTCAGTTGCCATAGCATATAAACGGTCGGTTTCTTTTACACGCCAGTTATAAATATTGCGAATAGCTGTAGGCCCTTTAGCAAATAAAGCAACCGTAGCAAGTGTCATTGCCGCATCAGGGATAGCGTTAGCGTCAATATCTACACCTTTTAATTCACCTTTGCGAACAACTAAACGCTCGTCATACCATTTTATTTCAGCACCAACTTGTTCCATCACTTTAGCAAAACCAATATCACCTTGAACTGATTTAGCGCCTACGCCTTTAATTTCAATTTCGCCACCGGCAATAGCCGCTGCCGCAACAAAGTAAGACGCTGATGATGCATCACCCTCCACCATAATACGCTCTAGTGATTGGTATTGTTGGCCGCCTTTAACTTTAAATGTTGTATAGTCGCTGTGCTCAACTGTCACCCCAAAACGCGCCATTACATCTAACGTAATATCAATGTAAGGCTTAGATACCAAAGTACCCTTAATGGTAATTTGCGTATCACCACTAAATAAAGGGGCAGCCATTAGCAATGCTGTTAAAAATTGGCTAGAAATACTGCCATCAATTTCAACAGTACCGCCTTTAATTTGCCCACCAATTATTTTTAGTGGTGGGTAGTCTTTATGTTTTGTGTAGGTAATATCGCCGCCAAGTGCTTGTAGCGCATCGACCAAGTGCCCTATTGGGCGCTCTTCCATGCGCGGCTCACCTATAAGCTCATATTCCCCAGCTACAGCAGCGAGTACCGCGGTTAAAGGACGATACGCTGTACCTGCATTGCCTAAAAATAAAGGTTCACTTGGGGTTTTAAATACACCGCCAACCCCTTCTACGGTGGCTACAGTGCGATCATCATTAAGCGTTACGTTAACACCTAGTAGTTTTAATGCACCCAACATATGGCGAATATCATCGCTATCTAACAGGTTTTCTACAACGGTAGTCCCTTGAGCCAGCGCTGCTAATAATAAAATACGGTTTGATAGGCTTTTAGACCCTGGTAAGGTAACACTGCCATTTACACGAGAAATAGGCTCTAAACGAAGTTGTTCCATTAGCTGTGCTCCTGTGCAAATGCCGCCATAAAGTCAACTAAGGCTTGCACACCTGCAAGTGGCATTGCGTTATAAATACTTGCGCGCATACCGCCTACAATTCTGTGTCCTTCTAGGGCAAGTAAGCCGGCTTCTTTAGATTGCGTTACAAACTTTTCGTTTAAGCTTTCATCGTTTAGCCAAAACGGTACATTCATACGCGAACGACAATGCGTCGCTACTTTATTAGTATAAAAAGGCGATTCATCAATAAAGTCATAAAGCAGCTTAGCTTTAGCAATATTTTGTGCTTCCATTGCCTTAACGCCACCGTTTTTCTCTAGCCATTCAAATACTTCGGCTGCTAAATACCATGCAAAAGTAGGCGGTGTATTAAACATGCTGCCTTGTTTTGCTTCAAGTGCGTAATCTAAAATGCCTGGTTTAGCTAAACCTTCACGCTCAAGTAATGTTTTGCGCACAATAACAATAGCTATACCTGATGGACCTATATTTTTTTGTGCACCGGCATAAATTAAATCAAATTTATTTACGTCAATTTCGCGCGACAAAATAGTCGACGACATATCAGCAATAATAGGTGCCGTTGGGTGACTAGGCACATCAAAAATCTCTAAGCCGTCTACCGTTTCATTTGGGCAGTAGTGAATGTAAGATGCATCTGCAGGTAAGTCCCACTGCGCCACTTCTTTTATAGAAAACAGCCCGTTTGCGTCATTTCTAACGTTGATTGAGTGGGTTTGAGTAAATTTATTAGCTTCGTCAGTGGCACTTTTAGACCAAACGCCGTTCTCGCAGTAAACCGCTGTTTTACCATTTTGATGTAAATTTAAAGGCACAGCACTAAATTGACCGCGGCCACCACCGTGCATAAATAACACTTCAAATTCATCGCTAATGTTCATTAAACGACGAAGGCTGGCTTCGCATTTTGCAGTAAGCGCTAAAAAATCTTTACTACGATGGCTAATTTCCATCACAGATACGCCTAAGTCTTGCCAGTCTAAAAATTCTTTTTGTGCTTTTTGCATAACAGCTTGTGGAAGCATAGCTGGCCCCGCACAAAAATTATATTTACTCATTACCTTTGCCTCATTCCAGTAATTTAAACTCTTTTGATAAACAAAAAAGGATTATTAATTTTTTTCAACATGATTAAAAAAAAGCGGCCTTGGCCGCTTTTTCAATTTCAGTTATTCAGAAGGTGGATTATCATCCGTTGCTTCTTCATTTACTGTATCAACCGTTTCAACGTCTTCAATATCAACTAAGTCACTGTCTGTAACTTCAATCTCTTCGATACGTTGTAAACCAACTACTTGCTCTTCGTCAATAGTTCTGATCAAAATAACACCTTGGGTGTTACGTCCAACCGTCGATACTTCATTAACGCGGGTACGTACTAGCGTACCACGGTTTGAAATAATCATTATTTCGTCGTTGTCGTCAACTTGTACAGCGCCAACTACTGCGCCATTACGCTCACTCACCTTAATAGATACAACACCTTGTGTTGCACGGCTCTTAGATGGGTAATCTTCAAGTTGAGTACGTTTACCGTAACCATTTTCAGTCACAGTTAAAATAGCACCGTCAGACTTAGGCACAATTAACGACACTACGCGTTGGTCGTCGGCCATCTTAATACCACGAACACCGGTAGCAGTACGACCCATAGGGCGAACACCTTTGAAACGAATTTCAGGGTTGCCTTCTTCATCAAGTACTGGGTTGCCGTTTTCATCAACAACAGCAGACTCTTCCGCTTCTTTAAAGCGAACCACTTTACCTGCATCAGTAAACAACATAATTTCGTTGCTACCGTCGGTAATATCAACCCCAATTAGGCTATCGCCTTCGTTAAGGTTTACCGCAATAATACCGCTTGCACGTTGACGGCTGTATGCCGTTAGTGGTGTTTTCTTCACAGTACCAAATGCAGTTGCCATGAAAATGTATTTATCTTCTTCGTACTCGCGTACAGGTAAGATAGCAGTGATGCGTTCATCATCTTCAAGTGGCAGTAAGTTAACAATTGGCTTACCGCGAGCGGCGCGACTAGCCAGTGGTAACTGGTATACTTTAAGCCAATACAAACGACCCGCAGTAGAGAAACATAAAATGGTATCGTGGGTATTAGCCACTAAAAGACGCTCAATGAAATCTTCATCTTTCATCTTCGTTGCTGACTTACCTTTACCACCACGGCGCTGCGCTTCGTAATCAGACAATGCCTGATACTTAACGTAACCTTCGTGTGATAGGGTCACAACAACATCTTCTTCGTTAATTAAATCTTCAAGGCTAATATCGTGCGCTGCCGCGTTAATTTCTGTACGACGCTCATCACCATATTGCTCTTTAATTTCTACTAACTCATCACGAATAACTTCCATTAAACGCTCAGGGCTACCTAAAATGTGTAGTAGCTCAGCAATTAAATCTAACAGCGATTGGTACTCTGCTAAGATTTTTTCATGCTCAAGACCGGTTAGTTTGTGTAAACGTAAATCAAGAATTGCTTGTGCTTGCTGCTCAGAAATATAGTACTGACCATCGCGAATACCCAGCTCACTTGCCAGCCAATCTGGGCGTGCTACGTTGTCTTCGCCTGCTTTTTCAAGCATAACTTGTACGTTACCTAAATCCCATGGGCGAGCTGTTAAGGCTACTTTAGCCTCAGCTGGGGTTGGCGATTTACGAATAAGCTCAATAATTGGGTCAATGTTGGCAAGCGCAATTGCTAAACCTTCAAGGGTATGAGCACGGTCGCGCGCTTTACGTAAATCAAATACGGTACGGCGTGTAACCACTTCACGGCGGTGAATAACAAACTCTTCAAGCATTTCTTTTAAGTTGAAACACTTAGGTTGGTTATTAATTAATGCAACCATATTCATACCAAACACAGTTTGTAACTGAGTTTGTGAATATAAGTTGTTGAGGATAACTTCACCTACATCACCACGTTTGATCTCAATAACGATACGCATACCGTCTTTATCTGATTCATCACGTAGTGCGCTAATGCCTTCAATTTTTTTATCTTTAACAAGCTCAGCAATTTTTTCAATTAAGCGTGCTTTGTTAACCTGATAAGGAATTTCGTGCACGATAATGGTTTCGCGGCCTGTTTTTTCATCGGTTTCGATGTCGGCGCGTGCACGCATGTACACTTTACCACGGCCGGTTAAATAAGCATCTTCAATGCCTTTTTTACCATTAATAATGGCAGCCGTTGGGAAATCAGGACCCGGAATGTAATCCATTAATTCATGAATCGTTAAATCAGGGTTTTGAATAAGCGCTAAACAACCATTAACCACTTCAGTTAAGTTATGTGGTGGAATGTTTGTTGCCATACCTACCGCAATACCTGAAGAACCGTTAACAAGTAAGTTAGGCACTTTGGTTGGTAAAACGTCAGGAATTTGTTCGGTACCGTCGTAGTTAGGAACGAAATCAACCGTTTCTTTTTCAAGATCGGCTAATAACTCATGCGACATTTTTGCCATACGTACTTCTGTATAACGCATTGCCGCTGCTGAATCACCATCAACCGAACCGAAGTTACCTTGGCCATCTACAAGCATATAACGTAGTGAGAATGGCTGTGCCATACGCACGATGGTGTCATAAACTGCACTGTCGCCGTGTGGGTGGTATTTACCGATTACGTCACCGACCACACGGGCCGATTTTTTGTAAGGCTTATTCCAGTCATTACTAAGCTCGTTCATTGCAAACAAAACGCGGCGGTGAACAGGTTTTAAACCATCACGTACGTCTGGTAATGCACGTCCTACAATTACGCTCATTGCGTAATCAAGGTAGGAGTTTTTTAACTCGTCTTCAATATTGACTGGCAGAATTTCATTGGCGAGATCAGTCATTTGATATCACATTCCTTCAGTATCAGCTCTTAGCAACCCGGTATTAGGCGCCAAGAGTATTTGTTATTATTTCTAAGCGACCATGCTATCACAATTAATTTAAATTTACAGGCGCAAAACTTTGCGATTTATCAATTTAGCCCTATATAATGGCCTCAGATTGACGAGGAAGTATTTTATGACCGAACATCAAAATGTAGATAACGCAGAAATAGCAAAATTTGAAGCCATTGCAGAGCGATGGTGGGACCAAGACGGAGAGTTTAAACCTCTTCACGAAATTAACCCATTACGATTAGACTTTGTGGCTAACAAAACCCAAGGCTTATTTGATAAAGAAACACTCGATGTAGGCTGTGGTGGCGGCATTCTTAGCGAAAGCATGGCACGCATGGGCGCACACGTAACCGGTATAGACATGGGGCAAGAGCCACTCACCGTAGCAAAGCTTCATAGCCTAGAAACCGGTGTAAATGTTGACTATATAAAAGTACCTGCAGAAGAATTTGCAACCCAGCACCCTGCTCGCTTTGATGTAATAACCTGTATGGAAATGCTAGAGCATGTACCTGACCCTGCTTCTATTATTCATGCAGTCGCAGAGCTTGCCAAGCCAGGGGCTGATGTGTTTTTCTCAACCCTAAATAAAACGCCTAAAGCTTACTTGTTTGCTATTGTAGGTGCTGAAAAGCTGTTAAAAATGGTGCCTGAGGGCACACACGATCACAACAAATTTATCAAACCTGCACAACTTATTGCATGGGCTGAACAAGCCGGTTTAAAAGTACGTGCCAGTGCTGGCCTAGGCTACAACCCGCTTTCTAAGCAGTATTCATTAAATACAGATGTGAGTGTTAATTACATTCTTCATTTTGAGAAGTTAGCATAATGGCTAGCTCTCATACCCCCTTAACTCCTTTTGAGTACGACGCTTTCTTATTTGATTTAGATGGCACCTTGCTTGATACAGCAGACGATTTAGGTGCTGCTTTAAATGCTGTACTTAAAATTGAAGGTGTTGCGCAAGTTACGCCTGAGGCTTATAGAAAAGTAGCGTCTAATGGCGCCGGCGCACTACTTGAACTTGGCTTTAAAGCGCAATGGGCATCGCAACCACAAACTGAACGAATAAAACAATTAGTCAGCCACTACAGCCAAAACCTAGCGACACACACCCGCTGCTTTGAAGGCATAGAATCATTACTCATAGCCCTTGAGAACCAAGGTATAAAATGGGGAATAATGACTAATAAGCCAGGGTTTTTAACCGATCCATTAGTGGCTGCTATACCCGCTTTAAAAAATGCACACGTTGTGATCAGTGGCGATACCCTCACCGAGGCTAAACCATCACCTTTACCCTTACTACACTGTACAAAACTGATGAACGTAGATCCTAAGCGTTGTTTATACATAGGTGATGCTCAACGTGATATAGAAGCAGGTAAAGCCGCAGGTATGCACACAGCAACAGCGCTTTGGGGCTATATACCAAGTATTGATGAGGCCAAGGGCTGGGAAGCCGATTTTAACTGGCACAGCCCTATTGATGCTTTTAACCATATATAGTGCCATGTAAACTTTTAAACACTATATATTGTGATTGTGTTAGTTTTTATGCAAAGCTTGTTGATAAAAAAAGCAGTCGAAATTTATTTTCAAAATGAGTAAATTTAGCAGATCATTAGTTGATTTTTAGCTATTTCAACTTAAATGATTGTTCGAAGGTGAGTGACTACTAACACAAATACGTTATCCCAAAGTTATCCACAAATAGGTGCAATTATGTCCCTTGCAAATCAGCTCAGACCACACTATCTTGTGATCTCTAAATTGAACAACACCAGATATTGTGGCCAAATGTTATTCAATTAAATTCGCCAATACGGTGAAACTTATAATAAATGAATACGTACCTTGCTTTAGCGAGGTATAAAGCATTGGTCAAAATACACAATTCCCAAGGAATACAGGCAAAGCTATGAACCAACAGTTATCTGTAAGCAAGCGTGACGGGCGTAAAGAGCCTTTAGATCTTGATAAGATCCATCGCGTTATTGAATGGGCCGCCGAAGGTTTAAACAACGTATCGGTTTCACAGGTTGAATTAAAGTCACACATTCAATTTTACGACGGTATTCGTACAAAAGACATTCACGAAACCATCATTAAAGCAGCAGCCGATCAAATTTCAAAAGAGTCGCCTGACTACCAGTACTTAGCTGCCCGCTTAGCTGTATTCCACTTACGTAAAAAAGCGTATGGCCAGTTTGAGCCTCCACGTTTATTTGACCATGTTACAAAAATGGTTGAAGACAAACGCTACGACGCTCACTTACTCGTTGATTACACAGAGCAAGAGCTTGATGAGCTAGATGCTTATCTTGATCATTCGCGCGATCTTAACTTTAGCTACGCAGCAGTAAAGCAGCTTGAAGGTAAATACCTGGTACAAAACCGCGTAACAGGTGAAATTTACGAAAGCGCTCAGTTTTTATATATCTTAGTGGCTGCGAGTTTATTTTCTGACTACCCGCGCGAAACGCGTACTGACTACATCAAACGTTTTTACGATGCAGTATCAACGTTTAAAATCTCTTTACCTACGCCAATTATGTCGGGTGTGCGTACACCTACACGTCAGTTTAGCTCGTGTGTACTTATTGAATGTGGCGACAGCCTTGATTCAATTAACGCCACATCATCTGCCATTGTTAAGTACGTTTCACAACGTGCAGGTATTGGTATTAACGCTGGCCGTATTCGTGCATTAGGTAGCCATATCCGTAATGGCGAGGCGTACCACACAGGTTGTATTCCTTTTTATAAGCACTTTCAAACAGCGGTTAAAAGCTGCTCGCAAGGTGGCGTACGTGGCGGTGCTGCAACGTTATTCTACCCGCTTTGGCATTTAGAAGTAGAAAACCTACTGGTACTTAAAAATAACCGTGGTGTTGATGATAACCGTGTTCGTCATTTAGATTACGGCGTACAGTTTAATAAACTAATGTATTCTCGTTTAATTAAAGACGACTACATTACGCTATTTAGCCCATCAGATGTGCCTGGCCTTTACGATGCATTCTTTGAAGACCAAGACGAGTTTGATGCGTTATACGTAAAATACGAGCAAGACGAGTCTATTCGTAAAAAGCGTATTAAAGCGATTGAGCTTTTCTCAATGTTCGCACAAGAGCGTGCCAGCACAGGTCGTATTTATTTACAAAATGTGGATCACTGTAATACGCACAGCCCGTTTATTTCTAAAGTGGCGCCAATTCGCCAATCTAACTTATGTTTAGAAATTGCATTACCAACTAAGCCGTTAAATAACGTAAACGATGAAGAAGGCGAAATTGCACTTTGTACGCTATCTGCATTTAACCTAGGCGCTATTGAGTCACTTGATGAACTTGAAGAGCTTGCAGAGCTTGCAGTACGTGCACTTGATAACTTACTTGATTTCCAAGACTACCCAGTACCGGCTGCACGTAATGCCACTATGGGCCGTCGTACGTTAGGAATAGGCGTAATTAACTACGCGTACTACCTTGCTAAAAATGGTAAGCGTTACTCAGATGGCAGTGCTAATGCACTGACTCACAAAACGTTTGAAGCAATTCAATACTACTTAATGAAGGCATCAAACGAACTGGCTAAAGAGCGTGGAGCGTGTCCTAAGTTTAACGAAACAACGTACTCTCAAGGTATTATGCCAACTGATACGTACAAACGTGACTTAGATAAAATTTGTGATGAGCCACTGCACTTAGATTGGGATTCGTTACGTGCCAGCATTAAAGATCACGGCATGCGTAACTCAACACTTAGCGCATTAATGCCTTCAGAAACTTCGTCGCAAATATCTAACGCAACTAACGGTATTGAGCCACCACGTGGTCACATTAGCGTTAAAGCAAGTAAAGACGGTATTTTAAAACAAGTAGTTCCTGAGTACGAACGCTTAAAAGATAACTACGAGCTACTGTGGGATATTCCATCAAACGATGGTTACTTACAGTTAGTGGGCATAATGCAAAAGTTTATTGACCAAACTATTTCGGCCAATACTAATTATGATCCAAACAAATACGAAGGCGGTAAAGTACCTATGAAAGTCTTATTAAAAGACTTACTAGGTGCATACAAGCTTGGTGTTAAAACACTTTACTACCATAACACCCGCGATGGCGCATCAGATGCACAAGACGACACTCCAGAAGTGGAAGATGATGATTGTGCAGGCGGCGCGTGTAAAATTTAATAGTTAAACTTAAAGCGGGCTCTTTGCCCGCTTTGTCCTGATAGTTTTAGTGATAGTTTTTTGAGTGATAGACATGTCTTATACTACTTTTAGTCGTAACCATAATGATCAAATGCAAGAGCCAATGTTTTTTGGCCAAACCGTTAACGTTTCGCGTTACGATCAACAAAAATACCCTATTTTTGAAAAATTGATTGAAAAGCAACTTTCGTTTTTTTGGCGTCCAGAAGAAGTTGACGTAAGTAAAGACCGTTTAGACTTTCAAGCATTGCCAGAGCACGAAAAGCACATATTTTTAAGTAACTTAAAATATCAAACGCTGCTTGATAGTGTACAAGGCCGCTCGCCAAACGTTGCCCTACTCCCTATCGTGTCTATTCCTGAGCTAGAAACATGGATAGAAACGTGGGCATTTAGTGAAACTATTCACAGTCGCTCTTACACCCACATTATTCGTAACGTTACACAGTCACCAGAACTTATTTTTGATGACATAGTTAGTAACGAAAAAATTAGCGAACGTGCTGATGCGGTAACCACCTACTACGATGATTTAATCAATGGCGTGTCGCTTTATAACCTGTATGGCGAAGGCAAGCACGAAATTAACGGTCAAACCGTTGTGATTAGCTTATTTGATCTTAAAAAGAAACTTTACCTTGCCATGATGTCGGTAAATATTCTTGAAGCCATTCGTTTTTATGTCAGCTTTGCGTGTTCGTTTGCCTTTGCTGAGCGTGAGTTAATGGAAGGTAACGCTAAAATCATCAAGCTAATCGCACGTGATGAAGCGCTTCACCTGTCCGGTACGCAGCATATTTTAAACATTATGCAAGACGGTAAAGACGACCCTGAAATGGCGATTGTTGCCGCGCAGTGCCGTGAAGAAGCCATTAAAATGTTTGTTGAAGCCGCAGAGCAAGAAAAAGAATGGGCAGAGTACTTATTCAAAGATGGCTCTATGATTGGTTTAAACAAACACATTTTATGTCAGTATGTTGAATACATCACCAACGCACGTATGACCGCCATTGGCCTGCCTGCGCAATTTGAAAACAACAGTAACCCAATTCCATGGATCAACTCATGGCTTGTGTCTGACAATGTGCAAGTTGCACCGCAAGAAGCTGAAATTAGCTCATACCTTGTAGGTCAAATTGACTCACAAGTAGATGCCTCAGAATTTGGTGACTTTGATTTATAATGAGTGACAAACCCACTGCAAGTATAACGCTTGCAGATAACAGCCAGTGTATAGAATTTAGCACTGGCTGCCCTTCTGTTTTACATTGCTTAGAAAACCAAAAAATAGACGTAGCGTATCAATGCCGCGAAGGTTATTGTGGCGCGTGCAGAGCCACGTTAGTCTCAGGCCAAGTTCACTATAACGAAGAGCCTTTAGCGTTTGTACGCGAGGGAGAAATACTGCTGTGCTGTTGTAAGCCAAACGGTAATATAAGTATTAATTTAAAATAAATTTACTGCGTTTTATTCAAATGCTGTGGTTCAAACCGGTAATGCCCTGTGATTTTATAATCAAAAAGCATATCGGTTTTTTCTGCCCCGCGGCCAATGTTATGTACAATTAATGGATTGCCAGTTTGTACTGAACGCTCATTAACTACCATCCCTATATGTGGCAGGTTACCCGGTAACATCCAAGTCACTATATCACCTGTTTTATACTCTTCAGGGCTATCAGATAATACTAACGCACGACCCTGTCTTTTAAAGTAGGTTTGTAAGTTAGGCACTCTTCGGTGGTCTATATTTTTATCGGGTTTGGTCAGCCCCCAAATACGCTTTGAGGGGTACAGAGTAAAATTGTCACGCATGTCTTCGTGTACTAACTGTTGTAAATCTATACCTAACTGGCGATAAGCACGAATAATCACATCGGTACACACACCAATATTACTTGGCACGTCACCACCTGGGTAACTTATTGAACGATAACTCCCATCATACGTAACTTGGTGTGTTGTTCGCTGTATTAATGCAGCAGTTATGTCTTCTTCAAATGAATTAGCTAACGCACTAAAAGGCGCTAATACACTAAAATATAACCATACATTAGCCATATTCTGTTCCTTGTAAAAAAATTTATAATGCATCCAGTACATACTCAGGCACATTTATTTTCTCGCCTGAATTTATAAAGTGAGTATCGAGCGCATAAGCCATAATTTCAAGCGGTGCATTGTGATAACCAAAGTGCTTAATTTCATTCATATAGCGCTCTATAAAGGCTAAAGCACCAAGATTTTGCCACTGCAATACATGCACTAATTCATGAAAATGTACGCGCAAGTTATCAACACTTGTCGACAACAAGTAGTAAGTATTTTTATAAGTTATGCCGCTGACTTTCATATCAATAAAATCACCCAGCCCCATGGCACGTAAAGCAGCAAAATCGGGCTTGGGTATTTCATCGATTACAACATAAAAGGCATTTTCCAAAAACTCAGTTGGGTAAAAACCTGCAAACTGTGCTGCAAATTGAGTGCAGCACACCCGTTTGTATTTATATTTATGATTTACCTCATCAATCCATTGCTCGATTGCGGTTAATATATCCATATTCCAAACCTCATTAAAATCGCGACTAACTAGGCTTAATTAACCTTCTTCTTCAGTCAGTGACTCAAGTAAATCATGAATTTCAGCTTTAAGCGCTTTATCTTCAATTTTATTAGCGCTGACCTTGGCATTTTTTAGGCTTTTAATCGCTTCATTTTTTTGTCCAAGCTCTATTTGTAGAGTTGCCATTGAATAAGCAACCGACGACATATGATCTTTGTTATTAATTGCAACCGACTTCTGTAGCGCTTTTTCATATGTGGTAATTGCCTCTTCAAGTTCTTCGGTAAAATCAGCTAAGGTTTCCCACTGTACAGGGTGATCTTTTGAAGTATTCTCGTTTTCTTCACAAATAGCTTTGAGGCTAGAAAATAATAATTCAAACCTTTTACGGTCGTTTCTATTTGCAGCTTCCATCAGTTGCTCTGCTAAATCATGTACTGCTTTATATACTTTGGTGTTCATCATCAGGAACTATCCTTAACTGGTCACTAAACTAACTATTTAGAGGCGCGCTAATCTTATTAGAAGGGCTAATTATTTAGGTGTAATAATACATTATTAATAGATAGCGGGTTGGAATTAAAAGTGTGGTTTTAAAATTATATATAAAAAAGTAATCCACGTTAGTTACAGTGATACACTGAGAAACTAATGGACACCTAATATACTGGCTAAAAATGAAAGAGTGCAACCAATGCGGTAAATGCTGTATTAAATACGGTGGGGGCGATTTAAGTGCAACCGTACAAGAAATTGAAATGTGGGCACTGTTTAACCCAGAGATTTATCAATATGTTAAAGATGATGAAATTTGGTTTGATCCAAAAACGCAAATGCGACTCTCCACTTGCCCCTTTTTAGAAATAGCGCCCAAAAAAGAGCCCTCCCATAAAACAATGTATACCTGTAGCATTTACCTAGATAGGCCAGAAGATTGCCGCCATTATCCAAGCCTAGTGTCAGAAATGATACGTGATGAATGCGAAATGATAGAACCTATCGATGTAAAAAACCAAACTAGAGCACAACATAAGCTTAATATAATTATGCTTGATAGCCGCTCTTAATCAGCTTATCTTATTTGCGTGTTTATTCATCGAAAAACATTAAGCTATAGTATAACATTGTTGATAAGTCAAAAACGCAGTGTTATATTATATCACAACATAGTAACCGCGAACCTTTAAGATAATGACAAAGTTAACATTAATTTCCTCTGCAGTTTTTTCTGTTTTATGTTCTCATTCAGCACTTGCTGCTACCGTTACCGGTAAAATAACAGACGATAAAAACCAACCTATTGAAAACGCAGCTGTACACGTACATGGTAAAGACCAGGGTGTAAAAACCAATGCACAGGGCGAATTTTCTATTGATGTAGACTCTCAAAGTCAATTGCATGTAAGTAAAGATAACTTTATAGACTCGCGTATTGCGGTAAATGAAAACTCAAACAATGTGACGGTGTCGCTTACCCCTACCTCGGTAGAAACCGTTGTTGTATATGCCTCTGCACTGCACAAAAATAGCTTAGAAATGATTTCGCCGGTGAGCGTTTTATCGGGTGATGAGCTTAAAAACAAATCAAAAGCGACTCTTGGCGAAACACTAAAGGGCTTACCAGGTGTTAATGCCAGTTACTTTGGTCCGGTGTCATCAAGCCCTATTATCCGTGGTTTAGATGGCCCTCGCGTTAAAATTACCCAAAACGGTTTAGATGCCAGCGATGCATCACGCATTGGCCCTGACCATGCAACCTCAAGCGACAGCTTAGCAGCTGAACAAATTGAAGTATTGCGCGGTCCAAGCACCCTACTTTATGGCTCAGGTGCAATTGGTGGTGTGGTAAATGTGGTTGATAACCGTATTCCAACGAGCAATTTAGATGATTTAACCGGTGCTGCTGAATACAGCCATGACACGTTTTCTAACTCAAATACCGTGGCTGCAAAACTAGAAACAGGAAATGACGGATTTAACTTTCATTTTGATGGGACTAAACGCAGCGGCGATGACTATGAAACGCCTACATTTAACATTACAGATGAAGATGGTGATGTTGAAACTCATAACTCTGTAGAAAACACTTTTATTGATAGCGACACATTTAATGTGGGTACGAGTTATGTGGGCGATCATTTAACGGTTGGCTTTTCTTACGGTAGCATTGAAACCGATTACGGTATTCCTGGGCATGAGCATCATGATCATGACCATGAAGGTGAAACCGAAGAAGAACACGATGAGCACGCAGATGAAGAGGAAGAAGAGTCTGTTTATGCACATCTAGAGCAAGATCGTTGGCAAGGCCTTATAAGCTATGCGCTCGATAACAACTGGATTGAAAATATTAATCTTCGTGTTGGCTACACTGATTACAAACACAGTGAAATTGAAGACGGTGAAATTGGCACTACCTTTAAAAACGAAACAACCGAAGCACGCTTAAATGTAGAGCACAAGTTAGCGCAGTGGCACGGTATGATGGGCTATCATTATAGCGAATCGGACTACGACGCAATTGGCGAAGAAGCATTTACTCCTGCAAGTGTGACCACTACACATGCGTTATACCTACTTGAAGAACGTGAATTTGGTGATGTTACACTAGAGCTTGGTGCGCGTATTGAAGATTACGAAATAACAAGCACAATTACCGAAAGCGAGCAAGCACATGATCACGATGAAGAAGAAGATCATGACGAAGGCGAAGAAGAAAGCATTGCATACAGTGAAAGCTTTACTAATGTAAGCGCCTCTGCCGGTGCTATTTGGCAATACACACCAGGGCAAAGCATAGCACTTAGCTTATCTCACTCTGAACGTGCGCCCCTTTCTGCTGAGCTTTTATCAAACGGATTACACATTGCTACAGGTACTTACGAGCTAGGCCTTGGCTATCATATTGAAGATAACGAGGTTCACTTTGAGCCAGAAGACATTAAACAAGAAAAATCGACCAATTTAGATTTTAGCTTTAGACGTTTTAGCGGTGACTTTGGTTACACAGTTAACTTTTTCTATAACGATATTAAAAACTTTTACTATCAACAAAATACTGGATTAGTTTACGACGAAGAAGATGGTTTAGAGTCTGCAATTGGCGCTCATGACGATGCGGTTGCCGTATATCAGTTTGCCAGCAAAGATGCTGAACTCTACGGTGTAGAATTTGATGTACACTATCAAATTGACCCTAATGCCATGGTTAAAGTATTTGGTGATTCAACACGCGCTAAGCTAAAAGACGACGAAGGTAACTTGCCGCGCATACCAGCAAATAAATTAGGCTCTGAATTACAATATAATTTAGGCGATTTACAACTAACGCTCACAGGTACGCACTACTTTGAGCAAGATAATATTAGCGCCTATGAAACTAAAACCGACGGCTACACAATTGTTGATGCTCAAGCTAATTATCAGTTAAGTTTAGGCGCTATAGATACGCAGTTATACTTGAATGTAGATAACATTACAGACGAACTTGGCTTTGTTCACAGCTCGTTTATAAAAGATAAAGCCCCACTACCAGGTAGAAACTTCCGCTTTGGTATTAGAGGTTATTTTTAATAACGCTTTGGTATTTATTTAGTTAATTTTAAAGCCGCATTTTATATGCGGTTTTTTTATGCCTACTCATTTAATTAACTAGGTTATTTACTTGTTGTAATAGCGTTTGTAGCGCAGGTAGCAAGTTTATCTTTCCCCCAAAATAACTCACTTAATTATGCGGATTGGCCTAAATTATTAACGTTTTTAAAGCTTGCTATAAAACCACAAGACACAAAAAAGCCGCGGTCAAGACCACGGCTTTTTAAATACTGACTTAATAACTAAATTAAGAAAGGATTTCGTGTAGCTCAACGTCAAATACAAGCGTTGAGAAAGGTGCAATTGCAGCACCTGCGCCACGTTCACCATAAGCAAGCTCATGAGGAACGTAAATACGCCATTTAGTGCCTACTGGCATCATTTGTAAAGCTTCAGTCCAACCTTTGATCACGCCACCTACTGGGAATTCAGCTGGTTGACCGCGCTCGTAAGAGCTATCAAATACTGTACCGTTAATTAATGTACCGTGGTAATCAACACGTACTGTAGACTCAGCAGTTGGCTTTTCGCCTTCGCCTGTTGCTAGTACTTCGTATTGTAAACCAGACTCGGTAACAGTGATTTCAGGACGCTTAGCGTTTTCTTCTAAGAATGCAATACCTTCAGCAGAAAGTACTTTTGCTTCTTCTTCACGACGCGCTTGGATCTCTTCGTTAATTTTTTCAAATGCAGCTTGGATCTCAGGGATCTCAACTTGAAAAGCGCTACCAGCGTACGCATCTTTCATGCCTTCAAATACTGAATTTAGGTTTAAGCCTTCAAAAGGGTTAGACTTAAGTTGCTCACCCATTTGTAAGCCAATACCGTAACTTGCTTTTTCAGCATCTGTAGTAAAATTATCTGACATAATGTGTTTTTCACGTTTTGTTAGTTAAAAGACGCGTACATGCTAACATAAAATAAAACCGGTTTGGGGCTAGTTTTTACTGTGTTTTACCTTAATTTTGCCAACTATGTAGCTACAAAGGGGTAAACTGAATAAAAATCCAACAAGCAATGGCCACTCTAGTAAACCGCCACTGCCAAACAGCACTAATGGCACTAATACTAAACCAACTAAAGCAATAAAAGCTGCGCCAATGACAGGCCAATGCGTATCGTATTTAGTAATAAGATGCGCAGTTAATACGTTAAAGCCAATACCATACACAAAGGCGGTGATAAGCGTTGCGTCTGGTTGTGCATCTGCTGCCATTTTTATTAATAAATTAATCGCGCTTTGATAACAGTAGCCAAATACAATCCACAGTAGTACATGCTTTACTAAGCGTTGCGATGTTGTAAGGTTTGCTTCTTTTGACATTTATTAAACTCCACAAAGCAAAAAACCGCCCATAAGGCGGTTTTTTTAAATAATGGTGGAGAGATAGGGATTTGAACCCTAGATAGGCTACAAACCTATGCCGGTTTTCAAGACCGGTGCATTCGACCACTCTGCCATCTCTCCGTACGGCGCGAATAATAGGGGGTATTGAGCAACTTGTAAAGACCTAAATGTAAATAATTAGCTAAAAACAGCGTTTGGTTCAAAAAACCACCACAAATAGCTAAAAACCTACATTGCTCATTGCCCTATTAATAATATTGCTTTGGCCTACGTGCAATCCACGAACAAATTAAGCACAGTAATAAACTAAGTGCTAAAAATGTAACGCTTTGAAATATTAAATCAAAACGGTTTAAATCATCACTTGGTACTACCACAAATAAAAATGCAGGTAATACACTAAGCAATAACACATAAAAACAAATTTTAAAGGCCCGACCAAAATCAAACCTTTTAGACTGCTGCATCCACCAGGTTAATAAAACAAGCATTCCCATAGCAGAGCCAGCTATAAAATGTGTAGTATTCGTGCTCATTGCCACATAAAGTGTAATAAAAGCACCCACTATTCCCCAAATTGACCATGCCAGCCAACTCTCTTTTTCTTGTAAAAATAAATTTCCCATCGTTTTCGTCTTCTTTATCGTTATTTTTATTAAGACTTTCCATACTTTAACAAAAAACAACCGATTAAAAAACAAACTGAAGAAGAAAAAGTTAACCTATATTGCTTCCGTGCGCTTCTCACAGCTAAATCAAAAAAGGACGAGCCTAACAGCAGCAACCTTAATGCTATATGACTGCACAGAACTACAATAGTTCATTATTTATTATAAATAAGTGAAGTAATCATCTGGTTTGTGCTTAGCTGCCTTTTTGCACTCAATCTCTGGGGTGCCTAAATATAAATACCCAACAATTTCATCTTGTTCGTCTAAATTAAGGGCATTTTTGACTGCTGTGCTTTGTGCAAAATACCCTGTACGCCATACACCACCTAAACCTTGTGCAAATGCGGCTTGTTGCATGGCAAGTACACTGCAACCGGCGCTTTGTACTTGCTCAATACGCGGCACTTTTGGATGGGCTTGATACTTAGCAATAGCAATAATGATCATCGGTGCACGCAGCACAAGCTCTTTTGCGCGTTTAATCACTTTTTCTTCTTGCTGCTCAGCAACGGCGCTTTGATGGTATATCTCACCTAATTTATGGCGGGCATCACCTTGAACGACAATAAACTGCCAAGGGGCAATACATCCGTGATCAGGCACCCGTAACGCAGCTTGCTTTATTATATCGAGCTGCTCTGAATTTGGCCCTGGGGCGGTTAATTTAGCGTCAGATTGGCGGGTTAGTAAAAGCTCAATAGCATCCATAGCGTACTCTCATAATTCAAAACGTTAGAGTACCATTTATGCCTTTAAAAAATAAACTCTGCTTAATTATCAATTTTATTAAAACCCTACTTATTCTCTCGTATTACAGCGCCATTACTGCGTAAACAATATTCATATACCACTGTATAAATCCGAGAGAGGCGCTATGCGTTTAACACACGTTACAAACAAAAAGGGCGTATAAAAAATATTTATACGCCCTTTTTAAACCAATTTGTTTGCTACTCTTTTACTACTGCGCGCCTTAGCCAATAATCAACACTAACAAAGCGACCGCCACCTACAAAAAACAAGCTAAGTAACATGGTAAAATAAATAGCAGAAAATTCAATACCGTTATTTATTATGGAAGGTTTACCTTTTTCATATAAGTAATCAGTAAATCCGTGCTCTTCAACTATGCCCCTAATTTTACCTATACGTTCTTGTACTTCTAGTGAGTTTTCAAGGCTTTCTTTAGCCCCTGGAATTGATAACCAATCAAGTACTTGAGCTGAACTGGTTGTAGGGTTTGATGGCGCTATAGCAAACCAACCATTATGCCAATGCACAGTTGTTGCTGCCACAACCATTGTAAACATCAGCGGAATGCTTACTAAGCGGGTAAATAGCCCAAAGAGTAAAAACCACCCGCCTAAAAATTCACTCCAGCCTGCTAAAAAGGCAAGTAAGTCTGGAAATGGTAAGCCTAAACCCCATTCACTATTGCCAAACCATTGCACAACGCTTGCATCAGCAAGAAAATAGCTAAAAAAACCGTCGGTTTCTCCTCTTAGGGCTAATTTATTAAAGCCCGCAATAATCATTACGGGGGCTAAAATTAAGCGAAAAAGTAACGCGGGAAATCCGTCGGCATACGATAGATTACCCATGATTTTATTGTACAAACGAAATAATTTACTCATGTGTGGCCTGCTTTGTCAGTGTATTAAGTTATGGACTCTATACACACAAGACCTGAGGGCACTGTAAATTATTTCATTTTATTAACACTGTTAAATGGCTCTGGCCACTTGAAGCGCTTCAAAAATTGCACGCTTTGCATCAATTGCTGCTGCTAATTTAGCGCCACCAATAACATGTACCTTTGCATTTTCGCGGTGTTGCTCAAGCACTTCATTATTAGAAACCTGCCCTATACACGCAATAACCGTATCAACCGGCAGTACTTGTTTTTCACCGGCAACAGTAACTGTAAGGCCGTTTTTATCAAAACTGTGGTACTGGCAATCAGCAATTTGTTTAACACCATGTTGCTTAGCAACTTGACGATGTATCCAGCCTGTGGTTTTTCCAAGCCCGCTACCAAAGCGCCCTGCACTGCGTTTTAGCATGTATAATTGTCGCTCATCTTTGTGCGGCTCTGCCTCGCACTCAATACCCCACTGCTTTTTAAACTCAGGAATAGATTGCGATTTGTGCTCACTTAAAAAAGCAACCATATCAAAGCCAATACCGCCGGCACCTAAAATGGCTATTGATTTGCCCAGTTCGACCTCACCGCGTATAACTTCATCATAAGCAAATACACGCTTAGAGTCTGCACATTCAATTGCAGCTTCACGCGGGCGTACACCTGTGGCAAATACGATGTCATCGTATTTTTGTAACATTGCATCATCGTAGGCTTTACCAAGCTCTACATTTACGTTGAGCCTTTCAAGTTCATTAGTAAAGTAGCTAAGCGTATGATTAAAGTCTTCTTTACCTGGAATTTGCATAGCTAGATTAAATTGGCCACCCATTTGTGTTTTTTGATCGATAAGCGTTACTGTGTGCCCTTTTTCAGCCAAATAACAACTTGCCGCGAGCCCAGCAGGGCCCGCGCCAACAACTAATACATTTTTAGCGTTAGAAGCTTTATCTAACGGGTAATCAAGTTCAAAGGCGGCTTGTGGGTTAACTAAACAAGTCGCACGTTTATTTTTAAATACGTGGTCTAAACAGCCTTGGTTACAGCCAATACAAATATTTATTTGTTTAGTTTGCTGATTTTGATATTTGTTAAAAAACTCCGGATCGGCTAATAAAGGGCGCGCCATTGAAATTAAATCGGCTTCATTATCATTAAGGATTTGGTTGGCTATATCCGGCGTATTAATACGGTTTACAGCTATAACAGGTACATTCACCACTGACTTTAATCGTTTTGAAGCTTCTTTAAATGCTCCAGGAGGCACCATACTGGCAATTGTCGGCACGCGTGCTTCATGCCACCCAATGCCAGTATTAAAAATATCCACACCGGCCTGCTCAAGTGCTTTTGCCTGAATAGTGACTTCATCAGGGGTTGAGCCATTCGGGATTAGGTCCATAACAGATAATCTAAAAATAATTAAAAACGTATCAGATACTTTAGCCCTAACGGCTTTAACTATTTCAAGCGCCAATCGCATTCTATTTTCTAGGCTGCCACCAAATTCGTCATCGCGCTTATTGGTGTGTGGCGCCATAAATTCATTAATTAAGTAACCTTCAGAGCCCATTACTTCAACACCATCGTAACCTGCTTTTTCTGCCATATAGGCAGAGTGTGCAAAGTCTTTAATGTTTTTTTTAATCGAGCCTAACGACATTTGTTTAGGTTTGTATGGATTTATAGGCGCTTGAATAGCGCTCGGGGCTTGGTTAAACGGATGATAAGCGTATCGACCAGCATGTAAAAGCTGCAAACATATTTTTCCGCCATGTTTATGAACGGCGCCTGTGTATGCACGGTGTTTAAATACATCATAATAACTGTTAAATGATGAAGAAATAGGCGTTAATTTACCGCGCAAGTTAGGGCTGTATCCCCCGGTAATGATCATGGCCGTGCCGCCTTTAGCGCGCGCCTCGTAAAAAGCGCTTAACCTTTTGCGGTTGTGCCAGCCCTCTTCAAGGCCTGTATGCATTGAGCCCATTACCAAGCGGTTTCGTAATTGTGTGTGTTTTAATTGTAATTGTTGTTCTAACATCCTGTGCCCCATTAACTGGTCTAACCTGTATACATTAGCTAATTCTGCTTTAATGGCAAGTAATAAGCAATATGTGCCTGCATTTAATTAAAAATACTATTAAAAACGTATATTTATGTAACCTCATAAACACTTCGTTACGATTTAGCAGTTAAAATTATTTTTATTCTAGGCTAAGATGGAACTAATGTATTAGCTGTACCAAATTAAGGAGCTATTTTGATAGCAAAGGTATTTAGAGGTATTTGGGCTGGAATAAACTTTTCTCGTCGTTTAATACTCAACATTTTGTTTTTATTACTGGTTGTTGTATTTTTTATGTCGCTATCAAGCGATGACGATACAATAATAATAGAAGATGGCTCTGTACTTAGGCTTAATCTTAATGGGCCTATTGTGGAAGAAAAAACATATATAGACCCTGTCGAAGCAGCTATTAACGATGCAACGTCTAATTCAGAAGCACCTAGTGAAATTTTACTTGATGATGTAGTCAAAGTGATTGATAAAGCCACTAATGACGAGCGCATCAGCGTTATCTTACTAGATTTGCAAGAAATGCCGAAAGCCCACCTAAATAAGCTAAAGCGAATTACTAAATCGCTAGATGCCTTTAAGCAAGCGGGTAAAAAAGTGATTGCATCGGGCTACTATTACACTCAATCGCAATATTATATTGCATCGCATGCCGATGAAATTGCAATGCATCCTTATGGTTCGATAGCCATTGAAGGCTATGGAATGTATCCACTTTACTTTAAAGAAGCACTAGAAAAACTTAAAGTAACGCAGCATATTTTCCGTGTTGGTACGTTTAAGTCGGCGGTAGAGCCGTTTATTCGTAACGATATGTCTGATGCTGCTAAAGAAGCAAACCGAGTTTGGCTTGGTGCATTATGGAGCGAATATAAGCAAGATGTTGCTGCAGTTCGCCCTTTTGATGAATCTAACTTTGACGAAACCATGGATGCTTACCTTGCTAAAATGAAGGCGGCAAATGGCGATGCAGGTAAATATGCGCTTGACCATCAATGGGTCGACTCGCTTAAAACAACTCAGCAAATTCGCCAACAACTCATTGATTTAGTTGGCGCACAAGAAGACGGTAAAACATTTAAGCAAGTGTCTTTTCGTGAATACTTAAGCTTAGTTAAGCCCCCTATCGAATTTGATAACCCAATTACAGAAAAAGTTGCCGTAGTTGTTGCTAAAGGTACGATTGTTGATGGTGAGCGCAAAGCAGGTGAAATTGGCGGTGACTCTACCGCAGCACTACTTCGCAAAGCACGCCTTGATGATAAAGTAAAAGCGGTTGTTTTACGTATTGATTCAGGTGGCGGCAGTATGTTTGCTTCTGAGGTTATTCGTGCTGAAGTATTAGCACTTAAAGCCGCAGGAAAACCTGTAATCGCATCAATGAGCTCAGTTGCCGCATCTGGCGGTTATTGGATTGCCTCAGCAGCTAACGAAATTTGGGCAGCACCAAGTACTATCACCGGCTCTATTGGTGTGTTTGGTACATTTATGACTTTTGAAGATACTTTATCTGAAATTGGTGTGTACTCAGATGGTGTTGCAACGTCAGAAATGGCTGGATTTTCTATTACTCGCCCGCTTAATGAAAAAATGGCGCAAGTTATTCAAATGAGCGTTGAAGAAGCTTATAGCCGCTTTATAGATGTGGTTGCTGATGCGCGCAATATGACACCAGAGCAAGTTGATAAAATTGCACAAGGGCGTGTGTGGATTGCTTCACAAGCACAAGAGCTTGGCCTAGTTGATAAGCTTGGTGATAAACAAGATGCGATTGATGCCGCTGCGGCGCTAGCAAAACTTAATCACTACGAAGTGAAAACAATTAAGCAAGACCTAAGCCCACAAGAAAAAATGCTGCAAGATATTTTTGGCAGTGCATCCGTTAAATCTATGCTTGGCTTAAATACAGATACAGCCTCTGTTTTAGCCACTCAAGCTAATATTAATACGGTGATAAAGCGCCTAAGTAGTGAAGTAGCTGAACTAAAAGATTATAACGATCCGCAGGGTGTATACGCACGTTGTTTAGAGTGTAGCGTTGCACAATAAAAGTGCACGTATTTACTCAAGCAGCTGTATTTAAAACAACTTAACGTTATACTAAGCCCAGTTTTTTTACTGGGCTTTTTTATGAAACGTAAACGCATTTATATCGCATACACTGGCGGTACCATAGGTATGAAAAAATCGAGCCGTGGCTACATTCCGGCTGAAGGTTTTTTAACAGAAACAGTGGTCAATAACGCAGAATTTAACCGTGAAGAAATGCCCCTTTTTGATATTCACGAGTACTGCCCATTAATCGATTCATCAGATATGTCGCCAGCGCATTGGCAACTAATAGCTGATGACATTAAAAGCAAATACCACGATTACGATGGTTTTGTGGTACTTCATGGCACCGATACAATGGCTTACACAGCCTCTGCCCTGTCGTTCATGTTCGAAAACTTAACTAAACCCGTTATTGTTACTGGCTCACAAATTCCTTTATCGCAATTACGCTCTGACGGCCAAGTAAACTTATTAAACGCCATGTTTTTAGCGGCTAATTACCCTATTGCTGAAGTGAGCTTATTTTTTAATAACCAATTATTTAGAGGTAACCGAGCCACTAAAGCACATGCCGATGGTTTTAATGCTTTTACATCTCCTAACCTAGAGCCTTTAGCGTTATCTGGTATTAATATTCAGCTGATTAAAGGCCAGCTAAGCCCTTATGTAGAAAACGAATTACAGGTAACCACCATTACACCTCAACCAATTGGTGTACTTTATTTATACCCAGGCATTAGTAAAGACGTGGTTAAAAGTTTGGTGAATGACAATATAAAAGCACTGGTATTGCTTAGCTTTGGCGTAGGTAATGCCCCACAAGACCCCGACTTTTTAGACGTGCTAAGTGAGGCAAGTAAACGCGGCATGGTTATTGTTAATTTAACGCAGTGTTTAAAAGGCCATGTAAATATGGGCGGTTACGCTACTGGTAACGCGTTATTGAATATTGGTGTAATAAGTGGCTACGATATGACACTAGAGGCGTGTTTAACAAAGCTGCATTATTTGTTTAGCCAAAATCTAGAAATTGAAACGATTCGCCATTTAATGCAAGACAATTTACGCGGTGAATTAAGCCGCTAATTTTAGTTACCAAAACGCAAAAGGCACGCTAAATAGCGTGCCTTTGTTATTTTATAAACGCGGTAATTATCGTACTTTCGCGTCTATACCCACTAAATCAGTTAAGTGGCACACTTCACCTGAGTGAGTTTTAATACCATGCTCACCAAAGTAATCACGCTGAGCTTGTACTAAATGCCCATTACTTGGTGTGGTTAATGTGGCTAAATACGTTTGTGTTGATGAAAGCACAGGGAACGCTAAGCCAGTCATTACAGCTTGCCCAGTTACTTTGCGAAGCGCATTAGATTCATTTTCAAGCGTATCAATGTATTCTACGCCTTGCGCTACGCTATCTAGGTAGTCAGCACGAATAATACAACCCGCACGCCATGTTTGCAGTGTTTTAGACAAGTCTACTTTCCACTGATGGGTACGAGATGCCCCTTTAATTAACGCTAAACCTTGGCGATACGCTAATAAACTCGCCAATGTAAAGGCATCTTTTAGCTCTTCTAGGTCAATATCAACCTTGTTTGTAGCTTTAGCGGCATACGTCATTTCTTGTGCAGCGGTGGTGTCACATACATTGGTTAAGTGGCGAGCTTGCACCGCGGCAACCAGTGAAGGAACAGCAATACCTAGCTCAAGTGCATTTTGCGCAGTCCACAGGCCTGTGCCTTTTGCGCCTACTTTATTATCAATTAAATCAACAAGCGGCTCTTGCTTGGTGTTTTCAAGAGATAAAATATGGCTAGAAATAGCAAGTAAGTAGCTATTTAAGTGACCGGTAGACCAGTCATCAAAAATTTCAGCCACTTCTTTTGGTGAGCGACCTGTGCCAATACGAAGTAGTTGATACACTTCAGCAATAAGCTGCATTATTGCGTATTCGATGCCGTTGTGAACCATTTTTACAAAATGGCCACTGGCCGATTGACCAACGCGTGCAAAACACGACTCGCCATTGTAGCTAGCGGCTACTTTTTCAAACCACGGTTCGATTCGCTCCCAACCGCCTTCTGAGCCACTTGCCATCATTGCAGGACCATGACGAGCGCCTTCGGCACCGCCAGAAATACCCATGGTGGCAAATTCAAATTTGTTTTGATACTTAAGTTTACGATTAATGCCGTCTTTGTAGTTACTGTTACCACAATCTACAATCATATCGTTACACTGTACGCCAGCTTCAACAAGCTCATTACACACAGCATCAACCAGTTCGCCTGCAGGCACTAATAATAAAATAGAGCGAGGTGCTTCTAAACGCCTTACCATGTCTCCTAAATCAGAAACAATATGAAGTCTATCGGCCATGCCTTGCGATTTAGCACAACTTAATAACTCTTCACCCGCATGTGGATTTTTATCATATGCGACTAACGTTATGCCTTTTTCAATCATGTTTAAGGCAATATTTTTGCCCATAACGCCTAACCCGACTAATGCAACTTGCATTTAGTGTCCTCCTCGGTAACAACTATTTGGTTAGTAAACTAAGTAATTCATTAAATAATACCGCGTGCATTATACTCATACCGTCATAAAATGCGAACGTTGAGCTAATACAGCATGCTTTTTTATTACGCTATTAAAAAGCACTGCAATTGTATCAAATATAAGGGCTGTGCGGTTACAAATACTCTGCGTATTTTGAATTTAAGATCATTGACGGATTTTGACACCGGTGTCATAATGATGACATATTCGTTTTGTATAAAATAGTGGCAATACTAACTAGTTTGCCTATAACTAAAAATGTTTATACATAAGTTATAAGTATTTTGAAGTCACAAAATAACCGTCAACCTGCTTACACATCTAAGCACACAGGAGAATTTGATGCTAAGACGCACAAAAATAGTCGCTACACTTGGGCCTGCAACAGATCGAGATAACAATCTAGAAAAAATTATTCGCGCTGGCGCTAATGTAGTACGTTTAAACTTCTCACATGGTGTTGCACAAGATCATAAAGACCGTGCACAAGCTGTACGCGAGATAGCCACAAAATTAGGTAAACATGTTGCTATCCTTGCAGACCTTCAAGGTCCTAAAATTCGTGTTTCAACGTTTAAAGAAGGTAAAGTAAACCTTGAAGTAGGCGCTAAATTCACCCTAGATGCAAAAATGGAAAAAGGTGAAGGCGACGTAAACGCGGTAGGTATTGATTACAAAGAATTACCACAAGATGTAAGCCCTGGCGATTTATTACTATTAAACGATGGCCTTATTCAACTAACCGTTGAGCAAGTAGAAGGTCACTTAGTGCACTGCTCGGTTACCGTAGGTGGTGTATTATCAAATAATAAAGGCATTAACCGTTTAGGCGGTGGTTTAACAGCCCCTGCGTTTACAGAAAAAGACAAAGAAGATTTAATCACTGCCGCTGAAATAGATGTTGATTACATTGCAGTATCGTTCCCACGCAGTGGCGATGATATGCGTTATGTACGCTCTTTAGCAGAAGCTGCAGGTTCTAAAGCACAACTACTTGCAAAAATTGAACGTGCAGAAGCCGTAGAAACACAAGAAGCCGTAGATGACATTGTTTTAGCATCAGACGCTGTAATGGTTGCTCGTGGCGATTTAGGTGTTGAAATTGGTGATGCTGCACTAATGGGTAAACAAAAACTCATTATTCGTCGCGCTCGTTCATTAAACCGTACTGTTGTAACTGCAACACAAATGATGGAATCGATGATCGATAACCCAATGCCAACACGCGCAGAAGTTATGGATGTGGCAAATGCGGTACTTGATGGTACTGATGCAGTTATGCTTTCAGCAGAAACCGCTGCCGGTGATTACCCTGAAGAAACGGTTGCTACAATGGCACGTGTTTGTTTAGGTGCAGAATCGCAAAAAGAAACCCACGTATCTAAGCACCGTTTAGACAGCCGTTTTTCTAACAATGCAGAATCTATCGCGCTTTCAGCTATGTACGCTGCTAATCACTTAGATTCGGTTAAAGCCATTGTTACCTTAACTGAGTCAGGTAGCACCGCTAAACTTATGTCGCGTATCAGCTCTGGTTTACCTATTTACTCGCTTTCACGCCATGCAAGCACGCTAGGCCAAACAGCGCTTTATCGTGGTGTTTACCCTGTGTTTTTTGATTCTACAAAAACTGAAAAAGACGGAATGGTTAAAGCCGCACTTGATACCCTTGTAGCACAAGGTTCATTACACTCTGGCGATACAGTAATTATTACTCACGGTGACTCTATGGAAACTGTGGGCGCAACTAACACAATGAAAATTGTAACTGTAGCGTAATTTCTGCCTTATATAAAAAATGCGAGCTAAGCTCGCATTTTTTATGCCTGTAAAATATCAAACTAGCTGGCTAACGCTGCTTTTACTTTATCGCGGTAGCTTCGGCTTACTTTAAGCTCTTGTCCGTTTTCAAGCACTAATAAATACTCACCGCTGACTTGTGTAACCAGCTTGCTTATTTGTTTTGTATTTACAATTGCACTGCGGTGAACGCGCACAAACAAATGTGGGTCGAGCTCTTGCTCAAGCTCTTTCATTGTTTTGCGCAAAATATGTGTTTGCCCATCTTGGCAATGTAAACACATATAATCGCCGGCGGCATCAACCCACTGAATTGTCGCAACCGGGACACGAATAATTTCACCCTGCTCTTTTACCGCCAGTGATTCTGGGTAACGTTTGTCGGTTAAGGTATCGCCTGTGGCTAATTTTTTAAGTATTTCTTCACAGTTATTACCTGTAATACCGGCAACAAAACTCGCTAGTTTTTTCTTATGGGCGTTGTCTTGCTGTGTTTTTAAGTAACTATGCACTTTTTCTACCGCCTGTTTTAGTCTGTTATCGTCAACGGGTTTTAAAATGTAATCCAAAGCATGTATTTCAAATGCCTTTACTGCAAATTGATCAAATGCAGTAACAAACACAATCGCGGGTAACGCTTTAGTGCTTTCGCTTAAGGCACGGGCAACTTCAAAGCCATTCATTCCTGGCATTTGTATATCTAAAAAAACTAAGTCTATTGGATGCTCTTTACATGCTTCTATTGCATCAGAGCCTGAACTACACAGTTTAACTACTTCTATATCAGTATATTCTTCAAGTCTTACTGCTAAGCCCTTTCTTGCTAATGGTTCATCATCAACAATGATGGTTTTAATTTTAGTCATTTCTTCACAGCCTTCTCAAACGGTACTCGCAGATTAACTTTCAATCCACTTGGCGTATTATGTGATAATACAAACGAATAATTATTTTCATAGAGCGTTTTTAATCTGTCTTTGGTATTTGCCACCCCTACCCCTTGTGCATTTACAAGTTGTCCGTCTATTAGCTCGGTACCGGGGCCATTATCACCTACTTCAAGTAGTAGCTCGTTAGCAAAAACCTGTGCTTTTATGTCTATCACACCGCCTTGTGACATATGCGCAATGGCGTATTTAATTGCGTTCTCAATTATCGGTTGCAAAATTAAGCTCGGCACAAGTGCCTCTTTTGCTTGCTCGCTTACATCTACATTTACTTTTAAGCGCTCATCAAATCTAACCCGCTCTATTTCTAAATACAGCATTAATGCGTGTAGCTCTTGCTCTAAAGGCACTTTTTTAATGGGATCGGTATTTAGTGTATAACGCAAAAAGTCGCTTAACCTTGCCACCATTAAGTTAGCATCTTTGTTTTCTTTTACCAAAACTAATGTAGAAATAGCATTAAGTGTATTAAATAAAAAATGCGGGTTAAGTTGATATCTGAGCATTTTTAATTGCGCTTCATGGGCCATTGTAGTTGCTTTAAGCGCTTTTTGTCGCTCACTTTGTAATAGCTGATAATACTTTATGCCAAAGTATAAGCCACTCCAACATAAAATTATGTAAACAGAGTCTAAGCCATGCTGTAAATAGTAAAACCAATCTTCTGGGCGATAACCATGGCGGTATATTTCCCATAAATTAAATTTTTGTACAATTGCCCACAATGTACCTGTAATGTACGAGGCACCAAATACAACCACCATTAATATCCAAGGCGATGCATTCCAGGTTTTTCTGTAAATATAACGAAGTGGGACTGTCATTAAACAGCCTGCGTAGGCATTTAATAATATAACGAACACGTAAATATCACGCATTTCAAATACTTTAGAGCCGATATAATTTACAAGCGCATAACCAATCCAGCCTGCAATTTGCAATAGCCAAAAAAAGCGTTGCCTGTTATCAACTAAAGATTGCCAATTCAAAATAAAATACAACTCCGTATAAGTTAGCCAATAAGTTAAAATTACGTTAGCTAATTTAACCACTGGTTTGGTTATTATATCGATTATTACAAAGTGTTAGCAGTACCAACTGTCTTAATTTTTAAGAGCCTTACCGCAAAGTTAAGCCAATAAAAAAGCGAAAGGCTTTAACCTTTCGCTTTTAAAATGCCGATTCAATCAGCTCGTATGGGCAAAGCCACCTTATAAACTAGGCAAGTTTATCAGAGGCTACTTTATAAGTTGGGTCTTCAATTACGTTCACCTCAACTAAGTCACGCGCTTTGTGTAATAGCTGTTTACAGTCTTTACTTAAATGACGTAAGTGAAGCTGCTTACCTGCTTTAGTGTACTTATCAGCTAAGCTGTCGATGGCTTCTATGGCACTGTGATCCGCAACACGGCTGTGTTCAAATTCAATAATTACATCTTTAGGGTCGTTTTTAACATCGAATAACTCAGAAAAGTTTTTAACTGAGCCAAAAAATAACGGGCCGTGAAGCTCGTAAACTTTAGCACCTTGCTCATCAATGTAATTAGTTGTGTAGATATGTTTTGCATGATTCCAAGCAAATACCAAGGCAGAAACAATAACACCAACACACACGGCAATCGCTAAATCGGTTACTACGGTTACGCCAGATACCAATACAATTACAAAGGCATCAGACAGTGGTACGCGCTTCATCATTTTAAAGCTTGCCCATTCAAACGTACCAAGTACAACCATAAACATAACACCTACAAGCGCAGCCAGTGGGATCATTTCAATTAAACTTGAAGCAAATATAATAAATGCAAGCAGCATTAGTGCAGCACTTATACCCGACAAGCGCGAGCGCCCGCCCGAATTAATGTTGATCATTGATTGCCCAATCATGGCACAGCCACCCATTGCGCCAAAAAATCCACAGGTTACATTAGCAGCACCTTGGCCAATACACTCTTTATTTGAGTGGCCACGGGTTTCGGTAATTTCATCAATCAAGCTAAGCGTTAATAACGACTCAATTAAACCAATAGCCGCTAAAATTAATGCATACGGAAAAATTATATAAAAAGTTTCCAGGGTAAATGGAACCATAGGAATGTGAAATTCAGGTAAGCCGCCAGCAATGGTAGCCGCTTCATTACCTGTCATCCCTTTTAGGAAATCAAGTACAGTGCGCGAGTCTAAATCAAGGCCTATTACTAACGCGGTTACCGTTACAATAGCCACTAAAGAAGAAGGCACTGCAGTGGTCAGCTTAGGTAAAAAGTGAATGATAGCCATGGTTAATGCAACTAAACCTAACATAATGTAAAGCGGGTTGCCCGTCATCCATTGCTGGCCACCTGCGCCATCTGGTACTTTAAACTGCCCTAGTTGCGCTAAAAATATTACTATCGCTAATCCATTTACAAAGCCGAGCATAACTGGGTGGGGGACCATGCGAATAAACTTACCGAGCTTAAATATTCCCGCGAGTATTTGCAGTATTCCCATCAGCAACACCGTGGCAAATAAATACTCAACACCATGATCAAGTACCAAACTTACCATTACAACAGCTAATGCACCGGTTGCGCCCGAAATCATACCAGGGCGGCCACCAAAAATAGCCGTAATTAAACCAACGATAAACGCGGCGTAGAGACCAACTAAAGGTTCGACATTTGCTACAAAAGCAAACGCAACAGCTTCTGGAACTAAAGCAAGTGCTACAGTTAAGCCAGATAAAATATCGTTTTTAGCAGAGCTAGGCGCTTTGCTGAGTAAGTTAAACATTGAGTTCCTCAGGGGGTTATTAGGTTAGGATCGAAAAAGCGCTAAATGTTACCAAATTAGCGCTCATTTAACAATTCGCACACACCGTTATTAGCTTTCTTAGTATAGCTTAACTTTGTGTCGTTTATTTTATAGAGGAAGAGATGTACTGCGTTTTACACATGTCATGGTTACGTTAGAGTGTACCTCTTGAACGTATTCTAAGCTGAGTAAATTGTCACGTACAAAGTGCTCATAGCCTTCTATACCTTGTGAGATTATACGCAGCATAAAGTCCATGGTGCCGGCCATTGTGTAACATTCTGTCACTTCGTCATAGCTCATAATTAGCTTTTCAAATTCAGCTAAGTTTTTCTTGCCATGATTTGATAAGCGCACATGTGCGTATACAAGCATGTCAAAACCAAGCTTTTTCTCATCTAAAAGCGCAACTTTACTTTTGATATAGCCATCTTGTTCAAGCTTTGCAATGCGTCGCCAACAAGGTGATTGAGATAAGCCTACTTTGTCTGCAATTTCAGCAGTTGAAAGACTTGCGTCCTGTTGTAAAAGTGCCAAAATTTGGCGATCTACGTGATTTAGAGACATTTTATTTCTTATTTATCTAATAAACTGGTTAAATTATACAGCCAATTTAAAATTCCGTCTGCAATAATTTTGCATTTTCATGGATTTTAATTAACCAAATTGGCCACTTACAAATGGATTAGTGCGTTTTTCGTGGCCTACAGTGGTATCTTCACCATGGCCAGCTAAAATACGCGTGTTGTCATCAAGTGTTAAAATATGGCTTTTAATAGACTCAATGAGCTGCTCTGTATTGCCTTTAGGGAAATCTGTACGCCCTACAGCACCTTTAAAAATAACATCGCCAACAATAACTAATTGCTGATCAGGCTCATAAAACACAATATGACCAGGTGTGTGCCCAGGGCAATGCTTAACACTAAAGCTAAGTTTGCCAAGCGTTAATACATCATTATGATTAAGCCAAATGTCAGGGTAAAAAGCATCAATAGCTGAAAAACCAAACATTTGTGCTTGCATAGGCAGGTTATCAAACCAAAATGACTCATCTTTTTGCGGGCCAATAATTTGCACATTGTAGTGTGAGCGTAATTCATCGGCCGCACCTACGTGGTCTAAATGCCCGTGTGTAAGCCAAATAGCGCTCAGTACTAATTTGTGCTCACTAAGCGTGGCTATAATTTTTTGTGCATCACCACCTGGGTCTATCACCACAGCTTGCTTTGTTTCTATACAGCTAATTATTCTGCAATTTTGAGAAAAAGCAGTCACGGGTATCGTAATAACGTGCATATTAAATTTCTTTATCTTTTTGATCGGGAATAACGGCTACTTGCTCATACGACATTAAAATTGGGTATTTCAAATACGCTTCGTCATAAAATGGCGTGTGTGAATATAACCAGTGCAAACGTGCATTGGCATCTTGCGCAAATGCTTTATCTTGAAGTTTTTTATCAAACTCGAGAGCAAGTTTTGGGTTGTCTTTAAGCATTTTCCTTGCGTAAGGGATTAACGCGTAGTTTTCCATGTACTCTGTTCGTTGAAAAATCGTATTAAACTCACCCCACGCAAAAAATGAATCAGGGGCTTCTGGGTGTAATAAATGAACCGCTAACTCCCCTGCTTTTTGCTGCGTATTTACTTGATACCATCCGTCTAAATTTACATTTATTGCTGGTACATAATCAAAACTTGCAGAGACTCTAAACCGCCCTTCAAATGGGGCTTTATCAAACGAGTAATCAAGTACTTTGGCAAGCTTTAAAGGTTGCGTATTCGCGCCTTTAAGTTTGTTTACTGACACCCCATGTAACTTAAGCTTTTCTATTATATCGCTATATACAGGCGGAACAAAAAACGCTTGGGGCACATCAACAACTCGTTCAACCTCTTTTTGCCAATAAATCGGTAAGTCAGTGTAGGTATAGGCTTTACCTAAATATTTAACCTCAGTTTGCCCCGAAAGCGCACTTACACTTGATGTGTATTCTACCCCTTTAAACTCACTAATCGTGTCTGCTTGTTTAGCATAAGCTCGTTTAACAATTAGTTTCTCAGGTACAAATTCTTGCTCTTTTTTAACGGCGTTCGCAAGCTCATGACTGTACTGAGAAAGCGCGTTTATTGCCCCATCTAAAAATACATAGGTGCCTAATACGCGTTGTTGATAAGGTTTTAAAGAATGGTTTTCGACTAAAATTGTTGGTAATGATTTTAAATCGCCCCACCCGTTTGAAAAACGCGGTGTAGCCACCCAACCTGCAAGGCCTTTTTTAAAGTCGCGTTTATCCATAACAAACACCAATGGCCCAGGTATATGCCCTTGCTTTTGTAATGTTTCGTCAATAACCGGCTTTATATACTGATCTAATGCATCAGATATAGCAGGCGATTCGCTTGCAAATACAGGGTTATAACCATAGGTCACATCGTACTGATAATCGGCGCCATCGGTAACATGCACATCAATGTATAAGTTTGGGTTGTAATCATTAATAACCTTTAAAACACTTCTCACCTCTGGTGTATCTAACTTAGTGAAATCGCGATTAAGGTTTAGATTATTTGCATTGGTTCTAAAGCCCATTTTTTCAGGGCCGCGCTGATTTATGCGATTAAATGCGCTGCTGCGTTCATGCCCATCTACGTTTAAAATAGGAATAAAAAGTATGTTTACCTTTTTTAAAATATCACGGCGCTTACCTGTTGCAATATCGCGCAGCAACATAAACATGGCGTCTTTACCATCTATCTCACCTGCATGAATACCGGCTTGGATAAAAACGGTTGGCTTAGTACTGTTGGCCATTTGCCCAGCTTCAAAAAAACCTTGCTCACTGGCAACCACCATTTTAATAGCGCGATTACTATTACTGTAGCCTATTATTTGAGACTGAAACTGCGTGGGATTTGCCGCTACAAGCCTATCTACAAACGCCATAGTATCGGCATAGTTTGGCGAGGCTTTGCCCTGTGATAACTCAAAATCAGTGGTTAACGGGCCTTTCTGTTGTAATAACGAAACGCTATCACCTTGCCAAGGAATAAGAGGCGGTAAATGACTGTTATCTGCCACAATTGCAGATAAAAATAACAGGCTTGCAAACATAGTTTTCTCTAACAAACGCTTTAATAAAATAAATTATACCAAGTAAACATAGCGATATTATAAAAGTGCGGTGATTCAACAAAAAAGAAAGCCCGTTTATACCCATGCACTTAATAAAGTGATTATTAAAGTAGTTAATTTTAAGGCTGGGGAAAAGTGTCGATAGCTTGCTAAAAAATTCGTTGTTTATAGCAATCCGCTTAATTAAGCGATCTATTTTGAGAATGAATAAACGTGTTAAGAGCTAGGGAAAACTTCGCTAATTAGTTGTTCTAAACGAGAGTTTTTTAACGCATATAGCGACATATTTAGCCTAAAATTAATAAAGTATTATTGCGGGGGAATATTATTCAGTGAGTCTTAAATTACAGGCACAAAAAAAGGAGCCTAGGGCTCCTCTTTATTACTTATTTAAAAAAGCTTAAGCTGCCGCTAGGCCTTCTTTTGCTTTTTCAACAAGCGCTGCAAATGCAACTTGGTCGTAAACAGCGATATCTGCAAGGATCTTACGATCGATTTCTACAGAAGTCTTTTTAAGACCATTGATAAAACGGCTGTAAGACAGACCATTTTGTCGTGAAGCTGCATTGATACGTGCAATCCATAATTGACGGAAAGTACGTTTCTTAGCACGACGGTCACGGTAAGCGTATTGACCCGCTTTAGTAACTGCCTGGAAAGCTACGCGGTAAACACGTGAACGTGCTCCGTAGTAACCTTTAGCTTGCTTTAAAACTTTTTTGTGACGTGCACGTGCGACAACGCCGCGTTTAACTCTTGCCATTTCTAAAAACCCCTATTAAGCGAATGGTAACATACGTGAAACTAGACCATGGTCATTTTTATGAACCATCATCTTAGGACGTAGGTGTAACTTACGCTTAGAAGTTTTCTTAGTCAGAATGTGACGAAGATGCGCTTGTTTACGCTTGAAACCGCCAGAAGCAGTTTTCTTGAAACGCTTAGCAGCGCCTCTGTGACTTTTTAGCTTATAAGCCATTGCAATAACTCCAAATGTATTGCTTAAAAATTAGTAAGCAGGCGTGAGATATATTTCTATAGCTCCACTTTTAGGCCTAACTTACTGCCATATTCCGGTGAAAACCCAGCAAAAATGCGGCAATTTTACTTTAAAACCGGTTAGAACAGGTGAATATTTGCATATTACTTGGGTACCTGAGCTAAATTCGGTGCGTATTATCGCTTAAAAATTATTTTTTAGCAACAGGCGCCATCATCATAACCATTTGGCGGCCTTCAACACGATTTGGGAAAGACTCAACTACTGCAAGTTCTTCTAAATCAGCCTTAACACGGTTTAATAATTCGATACCAATTTCTTGGTGAGCCATTTCGCGGCCACGGAAGCGGATAGTAATCTTAGCTTTATCGCCAGCTTCTAAGAACTTACGTAAGTTGCGCAGCTTAACCTGATAGTCACCTTCATCCGTGCCAGGACGGAATTTGATTTCTTTTATCTGGATTTGCTTTTGCTTCTTCTTCTGCTCTTTTAGTTCTTTGCTTTTTTCAAAGATGAACTTACCGTAGTCCATAACCTTACAAACAGGCGGCTCAGCGTTTGGGCTAATCTCTACAAGATCAACACCCGCTGCATCAGCCATAGCTTGTGCGTCTTTTAATGACTGAATTCCAGCTTGTTCGCCTTCGATGTCGATTAAACGAACTTCTTGAGCTGTAATTTCTTCGTTAATACGATTTTTTTGAGCTGTTTGTTGCCCTTTCTTGCCGCCTCTAATGGTACGTTCCTCCAAGAATATCAATAATATAAGCGCGTAGTTGGCTGTTTGTGATTGCCCTACACGCTCGATTTTTACTGTCGATTTTTAATTTCTTCGCTAATTTTAGCTACAAAATCATCAACATTAAATTTGCCTAGGTCTTCACCTGTGCGGGTACGTACTGCTACTTCCTGTTGTTCAACTTCTTTATCGCCGACAACGAGTAAGTAAGGAATACGCTTAAGTGTATGTTCTCGGATTTTAAAGCCAATCTTCTCATTTCTCAAGTCAGCAGCGGCTCTAATTCCAAGTTTATTTAATTTTTGTACAATTTCGTGCACGTAATCTGCTTGTTTATCGGTAATGTTCATAATTACCACTTGCTTTGGAGCAAGCCACGTTGGGAATAAACCAGCGTATTCTTCAGTTAAAATACCGATAAAGCGCTCAATTGAGCCTAAAATAGCACGGTGTATCATAACTGGAGTGCGTCGTTCGTTGTTTTCTGCTACATAAGTAGCGCCTAAACGACCCGGTAATGCAAAGTCGAGTTGCACTGTACCACATTGCCACGCTCTGTCTAAACAATCGTACAAAGTAAATTCAATTTTAGGTCCGTAAAAGGCACCTTCACCTGGTAGGTAATCAAATTCAATGTCGTTTGCTTTAAGTGCATCGGCTAATGCGACCTCGGCTTTGTCCCAAATTTCATCGTCGCCGATGCGTTTTTCAGGACGCGTAGAGAGCTTAACTACAATTTTGTCAAAACCGAATGTCTCATATGTATCATAAACCATCTTAATACACGCTGAAACTTCGTCCATTACTTGCTCTTCTGTACAGAACACATGAGCATCATCTTGCGTAAAGCCACGTACACGCATTAAGCCGTGTAAAGCGCCTGATGGTTCGTTACGGTGACAACAACCAAACTCGGCCATACGCAGTGGTAAATCACGGTACGATTTTAAACCTTGGTTAAAAATTTGCACGTGACCTGGGCAGTTCATTGGTTTTATAGCGTATTCGCGTTTTTCTGACTCTGTGGTAAACATGGCGTCTGAGTATTTTTCCCAGTGACCAGATTTTTCCCACAAAGAGCGGTCCATCATCATTGGACCTTTAACTTCTTCGTAGCTGTACTCACGCAGTTTTTCACGAACAAATTCTTCAAGCTCGCGGTAAATGCTCCAACCATCGTTGTGCCAAAATACCATACCTGGCGCTTCTTCTTGCCAGTGCCATAAATCAAGCGCTTTACCAATACGGCGGTGATCGCGTTTTTCAGCCTCTTCTAAGCGTTTAAGGTACGCTTTAAGTTGCTTTTTATCGCCCCACGCTGTGCCGTAAATACGCTGTAGCATTTTGTTTTCAGAGTCGCCACGCCAGTAAGCGCCAGCTACTTTCATTATTTTGAAGTTTTGGCAGAATTTCATGTTTGGTACGTGCGGACCACGACACATGTCTACGTATTCTTCGTGGTGGTATAATCCTGGGCGATCATCTTTTGCGATGTTTTCGTCCAAAATTTCCATTTTGTATGTTTCGCCACGCGCTTCAAACGTATCGCGTGCTTCTTGCCAGCTTACATTTTTTTTCACTACGTCGTAGTTTGTTTTTGCAAGTTGCAACATACGCTTTTCAATAGCGTCTAAGTCTTCTTGAGACAAAGAATGTTCCATATCAATATCGTAGTAAAAACCGTTATCAATAGTTGGACCAATAGCCATTTTAGCGTCTGGGAAAAGCTGCTTAACTGCGTGACCGATTAAGTGAGCACACGAGTGACGAATAATCTCTAGGCCGTCGTCATCTTTTGCGGTGATGATCTCAAGACGCGAATCTTCGTTGATCATATCGCACGCATCAACACGCTCGCCATTAACGCGACCAGCAATGGTTGCTTTAGCTAGGCCTGGGCCAATGTCGTTAGCTACATCAAGAGTACTTACAGGGTTTTCAAAACTACGCTGACTGCCGTCAGGAAGAGTAATAACTGGCATTATAAATCCTTACATACAGTGGTGACACCTACAATGTATCACGTGTATTTTTAAATAAATTAAATGAGAATGACTCGACAACGCTTTTACGAATAAGCATTGACTATTTTTCGCCATAAATGACTAATGTAGATGCTGAGTCTGCTCAACTACAAAAAAGATATTGTCGCGTGATAGAGTATCAATTACAAGTTTAAAGCGCGCTCATTACTTGAAATTTTACCTAAAATTGTCATTTTTTTGTTTTTCGCTCGCTAATTTAAATTAAGCATGTGACAACTTGAGTTTATTGATTATTAAAATGCACCTGCGCCGCCTTGCTCTCGCAATTTATTAGATGTTGGGTATAATACCAAGCAATTAAGTTATATTAGAGAACAGCAATGAGAACATGTGGTGTAGAAATTACCGGTAGTGATGTACTACTTTGTATTTTAAGTAAAGATAACGACGTATTTGATATTCGCGATGTGCGCCAAACACGCTTTACCTTAGGTAACGGTAACGACACTGAAATAATGCGTAAATTTCAATTTGATTTTGCAAAACTAATGCAAGATTACCAAATTGATTCTGTTGCCATTCGTGAGCGCCAACCTAAAGGTAAATTTGTAGGCAGTGCAAAGGGCTTTAAAATGGAAACAGCGATTCAATTAATTGAAGAGTTAGACGTTCGCGTGTTCTCAACGACCGAAATTAAAGAGCAGCTTAAACGTAACCCTATACCTATTGCGTTTGAAGACACAGGCCTTAAAAAGTACCAAGAAAACGCTTTTGTTAATGCCTATGTATACATTATGAAAAAAACCTACCGCAGTGACGAGCTATAAGTCACAAAGCGATTAAAACAAACTATAAAAACGCCATTTAGTGGCGTTTTTTTTATGCCTTTATAAAAGTTAGTTTTTATAGCCCCTCTGTAAAACGTTTCATTTAACTTTTCTTTATGCTTAGTACATTAGTCTAACCACCCTTTCTTTGTCGACAATTTGTGTTTATTTTAACTACAGCCTATAACAATTCGCTTAACTATTTTTTTATTTTGCTACACAGCTATTCGTGGCTAAGCAAATGAATACTGACTTATCAGCACGGATGATATAAGTAACTGACATACATTAATACGGAGAAGCACATGCACACACCATCGCGCTCGGTAAAAGAAGTAGAACAAATAAACACATTACCGCTCACAAAAAGCTATTTTAAAGGTGCGCAAAGCACGCCGCTAACGGATAAAACAATTGGCGAGTACTTTGATTTTATTGTCGACAAACACCCTGACTCGCTCGCTGTCGTTGTTAGCCATCAAAATGTACGCTTAACGTATAAAGCATTTCAAAATAAAGTTAATCAACTCGCTATGGGGCTACTAGCAATAGGCGTTAAACCAGGAGATAGAGTAGGAATATGGTCACCCAATAACATTGAGTGGTGTTTAACCCAATTTGCGAGCGCCAAAATAGGTGCCATTATGGTGTGCATTAACCCTGCCTACAGACCAAACGAGTTAGCCTATGCTTTGAACTCGGTAGAATGCAGCACGCTAATTACTGCGTCACATTTTAAAGGCAGTAATTATATAGATATGCTTAACAGCTTAGCGCCTGAACTTAACCAATGTGAACCCGGTGAGCTAAATGCACATGCCCTACCTAGCCTTAAAAATGTAATACGCATTGGCAATGAAAAAAGCCCTGGTATGTTTACGTTTGATGATGTGATGAATTTTGCCCCCCCTGCCCACAAGCTTGAATTAAATGCGATTTCAGCAAATTTAAACGCGGATCAAGACATAAACATACAGTTTACCTCTGGCACCACGGGCAACCCTAAAGGCGCTACACTCACCCATAAGAACATACTTAATAATGCGCTATTTGTTGCAGAGGCTATGCATTTTACAGCGCAAGATAAACTGTGCATACCTGTGCCTCTGTATCATTGTTTTGCGATGGTGCTTGGCAGCCTGCTATTTGTAAGTAAAGGTGCCGCAGCTATATACCCAAGCGATGCGTTTGATGCAAAAACCACGCTTGATGTTGTGCAGCAAGAGGGCTGCACCGCGCTGCATGGTGTGCCGACTATGTTTATTAGCCAACTAGAGCTGCCTAATTTTACCAATTATAACCTCAGCACTTTACGCACTGGTGTAATGGCGGGCTCAACGTGCCCTGAGCAAGTCATGCGTAAAGTACAAACACAAATGAACATGCATCAAGTATTAATTGCGTATGGGCAAACTGAGTGCAGCCCAATCAACAATATAACCGAAACCGACTCATCAATAGAGCGCCAAGTAACAACCGTTGGCCGTGCCCTTGCTCACACTGAAGTTAAAATTATTGACGAACTGGGTAACATTCAAAAAATAGGTGTACCTGGTGAGGTCTGCAGTAAGGGCGCCGGTATAATGCGCTGCTATTGGAATGACGAAGAAAAAACAAAAGCCACTATAGATGACGAAGGCTGGTTACACTCTGGTGATTTAGGGGTAATGGACAGCGAAGGGTTTGTGAGTATTGTTGGCCGCATTAAAGACATGATCATTCGAGGTGGCGAAAACATTTACCCACGCGAAATTGAAGAGGTTCTTTACACTTACCCAGGTATTCAAGATGCCGCTATATTTGGTATTAGTGATGAGAAGTACGGCGAAGAAGTGTGTGCGTGGATCCAGCCAAAAGAAGATGCAGTACTTGATGAGCAAGCAATACGTGCATTTTTAAAAGACAAACTCGCCTATTTTAAAATGCCCCGTTATATTCGCTTTGTAGAGAGTTACCCAATGACAGTAACAGGCAAACTGCAAAAGTTTAAAATGCGAGAGCAAATGCAGCAATCTCTTACTGATAAGGCCTTTTCTTAACCGCAAACATTAACTAAAAAAAAGCTCAGCAATTGCTGAGCTTTTAGCGTTAAATAATTTACTTACTCTGCAGGGCGATACTGCTGCTGAACACCTGTTAAAAACAAACGCAAAACCTGATCGTTACACACACGGTAATGTTTATTTTCTACTTTGCGAGAAAACGCACTGAGCTCATGTTTACTTAATTCAAAGTCAACCTGTGCAAGTGTTGCTATTACATCTTCTGCTTTCATGTTTAAAGCAATACGTAGCTTCATAAAAATAATATTATTATTTAATTTAGTCTCTGGGACAGGCTGTGGGCCTTCGCGCTTGCCACGCTTAGTATTAATAAAGCCATTTAAAAAGATAGCAAACTCAGTGTCTGAAATTTTAACAACCCCTTGCTCACCCTCTTTTGTTAACCATGCAACGACTTGCTCAGTGGTAACTGTAGCCTCTGCGGCGGCAAAAATACCGACCATGGCAGTATCGGTTAAATTAAAGGTATAGCGAACACGGCGTAAAATATCGTTATTTGTCAAAGTAATTTCCTGAGTTGAGAGCGAGGCTAAATTAGAGCGCCCACCTTAAATGAGCGCGCAGTTTAGCAGCTTAAGGCACGCTGCCCTATTGATATTTACACTATAAAGAGTTGTTAATTACCCAGTACCTTGGCAGGGTCGACTCGAGTTGCTTGCCACGCCGGGTAAATAGTAGCAAGTACAGCTAAAACAAAGGTAACAATAACTGTTATTCCAATATCACTGAGTACTAATTTACTGGGTAAAAATTCAATAAAATAAACACCTTCAAGCGGATTAGCTGCAAATAACTGGCTAACCCATGTAAACAGCTCACTAATGTTAAGCGCTAATATAACCCCAACTAGTGTGCCAAGTAACACGCCAACAAAGGCTTGCGTTAAACCTTGCATGACAAAGGTAGCTAAAATAGTACTGTCTTTAGCGCCCATGGTTTTTAAAATAGCTATGTTGCCTTGTTTTTCGCGCACTTCCATTACAAGCGACGATACAATGTTAAAACTAGCTACCGCTATAATTAAAAACACCACAATGTACACAATTGTGCGCACCATTTGAATATCTTGATACAGGCTACCTTGCGTTCTAAACCAGCTAGAGACATACACATAATCACTAATAGTTTGCCCTACTCGCAGTGCAATTTGATGTGCAGCAAACACATCATCTACGCTCAAACGTAAACCTGTCACTTGGCTGGCGTCGTAACCTAAAACTGACTGTGCTTTATTTAAGTGAATAAATGCAGCGCTACTGTCAATTGGCCCACCCATTTCTATAATGCCCGCAAGTGTTAACGTTACGCGCTTAGGGGCTAATAGAGACTTGCCTTGCTCGCTAATTTTAGGAATGAGTAAAGTAATGTTATCGCCTATATTAGCGCCTAATTGCTTTACAATTTGCTTGCCTAAAATAACGTCATCCGTGCGCAGCTGACTAACCAGTGTGCCTTTGGTAAATTGATTTATGGCCGATACATTCCCTTCATAGCTAGGTTCAACGCCGCGTATTTCTACCGCTTTTAGCTGGCTTTTAAATTGCGCCATACCATTTACTGCTATAAATGGCGCAGCACCTGTAACATGAGGCTCTACTTTAAGTTTTTCTACTTTGTTAGGCCAATCAGCAATCGGTCGGCTAGGCGCTACGTATTCAACTTGCGGTACCACACTTAATAAACGATGCACTAATTGCTGCTCAAAGCCATTAATAACCGAAAGCGCAACAATTAACACCGCCACCCCTAATAAAATACCAACGGTAGAGGCTTTGGCAATAAAGCTTACAAATGCGTTTTTTTCATCTTTATGGCCAGAATACGCTCTAAAGCGTTCACTTAAAAATAAACTAAGCAACATGGTGCGGCTCTTTAATGGCAAGTTTCCCATCATCTAAATACGCAATTTTACCTAGCTTGTCTGCAAGCTCTAAGTCGTGAGTAACCACCACAAAACTAGTATTTAAGCTTTTATTTAGCTCATTAATTAAATCGTAAATTTTAATCGCGTTTTGCTTATCAAGGTTACCGGTAGGTTCGTCGGCTAATACTAATGCGGGTTTAGTCACCAGCGCTCGCGCAATAGCAACACGCTGGCGCTCTCCACCAGACAGCGCCGAAGGTTTATGCTCACAGCGATGCGCTAGGCCTACTTTATCTAGCATTTGCAGGGCTTGCTCTTTCGCCTCTTTTGCGTTGAGCCCTTTAATTAACAGCGGCATAGCCACGTTTTCAACCGCACTAAATTCCATTAATAAATGGTGAAACTGATAAATAAAGCCCAAGTTTTTATTTCTAAACGCCGCTTGCTCTGTTCGCGATAATTTAGCAACGTCTTGATTTTTTATTTTAGCGCTACCCGATGTAGCCGTATCAAGGGTTCCTAAAATATGCAATAAGGTACTTTTTCCTGACCCTGAGCTGCCTACTATAGCCAGCATATCCCCTTGGTTAAGAGATAAGTCCACCCCTTTTAATACTTCTACTTGGTTTTGTCCATCTTGATAAACTTTACTTAAGTTTTGACAGCTAATAACTAAATCATTCATAACGCAATACCTCTGCTGGTTTTACTTTTGCGGCTTTGCGCGCAGGATATAAAGTGGCTAAAAAGCTCATTGCAATACTGCTAAGCGCAATAATAACGAGGCTTAACACATCAAATTTTACCGGAAGTTCTACACCTGCTAGTAGGTTCAGCCCCACAGCAGCGAGTAGTTCATTAATATATAAGCTAAACAATACACCTAAAAGTGCCCCTATCGCGGTGCCAATAACCCCGTTATACAAGCCTTGCACCATAAACACTTTTTGTACTTGTGAAGGCGTTAAACCTAAGGTTTGTAATATCGCCACTTCGCCTTGTTTTTCACTCACCATCATAGTCAGTGCCGAAACAATATTAAATACAGCCACTAATACAATCAGCCCTAACAACATAGACATAATACGTTTTTCCATGGCAACCGCGGCAAATAAAGTACCTTGGCTACTGCGCCAGTCACTTACTTGGTAGTCGCGTAAAATGTGCTGGCTGTCCGTTGTAAATTGCGCTAATTCAAAGGGTTCATGTAACGACACACTTAAGTTAGGCGCGGTATTTTTGTTAAGCTTTAATACCCGCTGTAAAGATGCGCCGCTGGTAAATGCAAGGCTCATATCTATCTCTGAGCCCGTTTCGTATATTGCGGCTATTTTAAATAAACGCTGACTAGGTACGCGCCCAAGCGGCGTGTAAGTTGAGGCATTGGGCATAATTACGCGCAGCTTCTCTCCCATACCTACACCAAGCTTACGGCTTAAATAACGGCTAATAGCTATGTTGTAGCTATTATTTAAAACGTTTTGCCAATTGCCCTGCACAACTTTATCGGTAATTTTATATAGCGATCCGTTATTGCCATACAAGCCTTGCAGTAATACGCCGTGTAAATCTTTATTGGTTTGCAAGATGGCTTCGCCGTGGCGGTAAAGGCTTACGTGATCTACATAAATTGAGCGCTCTAAATCGGCTTTTAACGCTGTCATTTGTTCGCTGGTGTGTTTATTGGCTTGTACTTCTACGTGAGGAATGAGCCCTAACATATTTGTTTTTAAACTGTTTTCAAAGCCATTCATTACACTGCTTACAGTGAACAAGGCCATTAGTCCTATGGCTATTCCGGCAATAGAAAAAAACGAGATAAACGATATAAACGCATTTCCTTTGGAGGAGCGGCTATATCTGAGCCCTATAAATAAGCTAACCGGTTGAAACATATTATTTAAAACATTTATGCTAAAAGTGTGCGGCTATAGTAGCACGAACTAAGATGAATTGAATATGACCATAAATGTAAGAAATAATTTATAAATCTTATACTTGGCTATATTTTAAACGCGCTTTATTCAAGCCCGGCCACTAAATAATCAAGTAATACTCTTACGTTGGTGGCAACAAACTGACGCGGTGGGTAAATTCCCCACACGCCTTCTTGATCCGGCTGATAAGAAGTTAATACTGGCACAAGCTCGCCCGTTCGTAGCTCATTTTCAATGTAATAATTAGGCAGCTGCACTATTCCTAAGCCTTTTTTTGCACCATCAACTAATGCCCAACCACTATTACAGCGCAAGCGCCCCGCAATTTTAATATGTTTATCGCGGCCATTTTCGTTTACTCGCCAGTAACTGCTGTTACCAATTAAACATTGATGTTGGTTTAGCTCGCCTAGGGTATGGGGCTCACCTACTCGGGATAAATAATCTGGGGAGGCACACATTATAAAGCGCCTAGCACTTAAACGCCGTGCTCTGTGGCTTGAATCTTTTAAATGCCCTAACCGAATGGCTAAATCAAACCCGCCTTCGAGTAAATTTTCTTGCTCGTTAGAAAGCGTAGCAATTACTTCGACCTCAGGATGAGCGTGCATAAAATTGTGCACAATGGGCATAATAAAAGTTTCACCATACATAACTGGTGCTGTTAATTTAATTTTACCTTTAGGCGTTGTTTGCTGCGTTGCTAAACTTTGCGTGGCATCATCCATAGCATGTTGTAATTGCTTAGTTTGATGTAAAAAGGCTTCACCTTCTTTGGTTAATACCACTTTGCGGGTGGTACGGGTGAGTAACTGGGTATTTAAACGCTGCTCCAGCGCCGTTACATGGCGACTTATATGGGCAACTGACAACCCCAGTACATTAGCCGCTGCTGTAAAACTACCCTCTTCACCCACTGCTATAAATTCGTCTATACCATCCCAACGCGCCATTATTACCATACTGTAAAAGTGTTTTAATAAATCAGAGATTATCATTATTTGAGAAACAAATACAATAGAGCCATCACCCAAACAAATTGGGTCTACAATTGTTATTTAAAACCACTACAAAGGATAAACACATGTCTGAATTTATAAAATCAAAAGCAGCTATTGCGTGGGGTCCAAACCAACCGTTAAGCGTTGAAGAAGTTGATGTGATGATGCCTAAAAAAGGCGAAGTAATGGTAAAAATTACCGCTACTGGTGTTTGTCACACTGATGCATTTACTTTATCAGGTGAAGATCCTGAAGGTATTTTCCCAGCCATTTTAGGCCACGAAGGTGCAGGCGTTGTGTATGCAGTGGGCGAAGGCGTAACCAGTGTTGAAGTAGGCGATCACGTTATTCCACTTTACACCGCTGAATGTGGCGTATGTAAAATGTGTACTTCAGGCAAAACTAACCTGTGTTCAGCAGTGCGCGAAACACAAGGTAAAGGTCTAATGCCAGATGGCACTACACGCTTTTTTAAAGACGGCCAACCAATTTATCACTACATGGGTACGTCTACTTTTTCTGAGTACACAGTACTTCCAGAAATTTCACTCGCAAAAGTAAACAAAGAAGCGTCGCTTGAAGAAATTTGTTTATTAGGCTGTGGCGTAACCACAGGTATGGGCGCGGTAACAAACACTGCAAACGTAAAACCAGGCGATACCGTGGCTATTTTTGGCTTAGGTGGCATTGGTTTATCGGCCATTATTGGTGCAAAAATGGCAGGCGCGGGTCGCATTATTGGTGTTGATATTAATACCAGCAAATTTGACCTTGCAACAAAACTTGGCGCAACCGATTTAGTAAACCCTAAAGACTTCGACAAGCCAATTCAAGAAGTGATTGTTGATATGACCGATGGCGGTGTTGATTACTCGTTTGAGTGTATTGGTAACGTTGATGTAATGCGCTCAGCACTTGAGTGTTGTCATAAAGGTTGGGGTGAGTCGGTAATTATTGGTGTAGCCGGTGCTGGCCAAGAAATTTCAACCCGTCCTTTCCAACTAGTAACAGGCCGTGTATGGCGTGGTAGCGCATTTGGTGGCGTTAAAGGCCGTTCACAATTACCTGAAATAGTTGAGCGTTACATGGCAGGCGAATTTGCGCTTAACGACTTTATTACGCATACCATGAGCCTTGAAGAAATTAACGATGCGTTTGATTTAATGCACGAAGGTAAAAGTATTCGTACAGTAATTCACTACTAATACGCTATTGGTAACCTATGTATTAAAAAGCCGTAATACTCAATTGTTTGCGGCTTTTAAGGATTTTTATGTTAGAAAATATCTCAAGTACAAAAGTAGCAGGTGGTTGGCACAAACAATATACCCACACTGCAACAAGTACCCATTGCACAATGCGTTTTGCGGTATTTTTACCACCTGGCGCAAGCGAAACAAATAAAGTGCCAGTACTATATTGGCTATCGGGTTTAACCTGTACAGACGAAAACTTTATGCAAAAAGCCGGCGCATTTAAAAAAGCGGCTGAGCTGGGTATTGCAATTGTAGCGCCTGATACAAGCCCACGTGGTGATAATGTCCCTGATGACGACAACTACGACTTTGGCCAAGGCGCAGGCTTTTACGTAAACGCAACACAAGCACCGTTCAATACACATTTTAATATGTATGACTATGTAGTTGATGAACTGCCTATGCTTATTGAGCAACACTTCCCAGTAACCAGTACTAAAGCAATTAGCGGTCACTCAATGGGCGGGCACGGCGCTTTAATGGTGGCACTTAAAAACCCTAAAGCGTTTGTTAGCGCTTCAGCCTTTAGCCCTATTGTTAATCCAATTGACTGCCCATGGGGCGTGAAAGCATTTACGGGTTACTTAGGCACTGACAAAGAGCTTTGGGCTCAATACGATTCGTGCGAATTGATGAAAAAAGCGCAGCAGGCTGATTTTCTCCCTATGCTTGTTACACAGGGCGATGCCGATGGGTTTTTAGAGGAGCAACTTAAGCCACAAAATTTAGCGGCTGTTGCTAAAAATAAAGGCTATCCGCTTAGCATTGAAATGCAAGCTGGCTACGATCATAGTTACTTTTTTATAAGCAGCTTTATTGACCAACACTTATCATTTCATAGTCAGTTTTTAACTGCGTAATCTCATTAGTGTGTAGATCAGATTTATCTACTTCTACACACTCTTTCAATACTTTACTCACTTGCCTACACACTTGTACCGTATTGCCCTCACCTTTTACTAAATTGATCAGCAATGAATCTATTTTTAACCCTATATCGGTAAAACTAAACCCGTTTTTGTCTTTCGGTACAGGTTCGAGTGGATTTTTATAAGGATCTGAACGAGCTGGGCTATTACTATATTTATTGGCGCGTGCATTTGACTGTGCCTGCCCATCAATTATAACACCAGCGACTGTGCAGCCACTTAGGTAAATAACACATAAACATAAAGTTAGCGCTCTCATGGCTCATCCTGATCAAAAATATTACCTAAATTATAAACATCTTTAAAAATAGTATTGTAAAAATATGTATACCTGTTCTATATACTTAATTTTGAGCGGCGTAAGCGTACAATTTAATACAGTGCGTCATCCTTTTATTAATAAAATGGGTTTAAGCCCTAATACTTAAATTCACTTATACACTCTTTTATAAAGCCCACCAGCTGCAAAATAAAAATAACTAAAAACGGTAAAGCGCCAATAATAGCAATGGTTCTGTTTAGTGGCTCATTATTTTGTACCAGTAATATAAAGGCACAAAGCCCAAGCGCGAGTGACCAACCATAAATACTCCATGCTTTTGCCTTTTTGCTATTTGTTAAATCACGTATTACTAATATGGCCGAGTCGGCTGAGGTAACCACAAAAATAAGTAACAGTAACAAGCTTGACCAAATAAGTACGGCGCCTTGCCAGCCTAACTGCTGAAAAAATATAAATAGCCCTTGGGTATAGTCGGCTTTAATGGCATCTAAAATACCGGCATGGTAGGTTTTATCCCATGCGATAGCCGAGCCCGAAAACACACTAAACCACACAATAGTCACAAGCGTAGGTAGCAAAACTACGCCCAATATATATTGCCACACTGGCCGGCCTTGGCTAATTTTAGCTAAAAACACGCCAACAAAAGGTCCCCACGCTAACCACCAAAAATAATAATTGTAGGTCCAGCCATTTGCCCACTCGGGGTTATTAAGTTGCCTTTGTAATTGCCATGCCCCTGTAAAAATAAGCCGTAGGTAATCCCTTGTGCCATCAATGGCAATAGCCATTATAGGCTGTATGGGCATTAACAAAAGTAGCCACAATAAAAGTAAAAAAGCTAGCCAAACATTAAACTTACTCAGCGTTTGAATACCTTTTTTAAGCCCAAGCTTGGCCGATATTGTATACAGCAATACAATTAAGCTGACTATGATAAAACCAGATACAAGCGCGGACTCTATCCCTAGGTTTATTTCAATTCCCTTGCGTAGCAATAACGTAGAGTTTGCAATTGTCCCAACCACACCAAAAAAAATGGCGAGCACGGCCACTAATTTAACAATAAAGGTAAGCCTGTTTTGGTATTTTATATTTATTGCGCCTTTTAATGCACTGATTACCGGTGCGCTAATATCACCACTGCAATGACTGTTTTTTGTTAAGCCACCTAACACAAGCCCAAATACTGCATAAAGAGCCCACGCATGCGCCCCCCAGTTAACCAACGTCAGCGCTAAAGCACTACTTACTTTGTCAGGGTAAAGTGTATGTTTTAAAGGAGAGTTAACTACATTCAACGCAGGCTCCGCAACTCCCCAAAAAATCAAACCCGACCCCATCCCTGCGGCAAAAAGCATAGAAAGCCAGCCAAATAAGCCAAATTCAATACGGGCATTGTCACCGCCTACTTTTCGCCTCCCAAGCGGGCTTATGGCAATAACGATGACTGCAAGTTATAAAAAATTTACTAACAAAAAAAACGGCGCCCCTAAAAAACTTAAGGCGTTATTTATAAGTGGTTGCAAATAATTAGTAAGTAATTGAGGCGCCAAAAATGCAATAGCACAAAGAGTAAGGCAAAGTAATAACGCTGTTTTTTCAAGCTTGGTTGTATGTAAAGGCAAGTGAAATACTGTTTATTAATGTTTAATAATAAAATAATACGCACTTTGCATAATTAATTAAACGCATAGGCAGGGTTTATCTGTAAAAGCGTAAATTAACTATGTAAATGTTACCAATTAATCAATGAATGCCTCTCAAATTTAAATTTAACACATTGATTTTAAGCAATAAAACAAGCTGGCCTGTAGGTTGCTATTAGTTTACACCCTTAACCAATAGAGACCATTATGGAAATTGATTTACAGTGGAACGAAATCATCGATAATTTAGTACACCTTGGCATTGCCTACATACTCGCACTGCCTATGGCTTACGACAGGGAGCGAAGCCACCATGGTGCAGGGTTAAGGACTTTTCCGCTTGTGGCAGTTGCCTCATGTGGCTATGCGGTAATTGCTATGTCAGTGCTAGAAGGTGCAGAAGCGCAATCTAAAATGCTACAAGGGATTATTACCGGCATAGGCTTTATTGGCGGTGGTGCAATTTTAAAAAATAATAAATCTACATCAGGTACCGCAACAGCAGCAAGCATATGGAATATGGGTTTAATTGGTATAGCGGTTGCCTACAGCCGTTACGAAATTGCTATTTTATTAGCTATCATTAATTTTATAACACTGAGGTACATTAAAAAGTTTAAGTAATGCTAAGGTGTACCATTATGTAATTACTAAAAAGAAGATAAATTGTGAGTAACTACTGCAACCTAAATTAATGTAATAAATCAAGGCGCTTAAAAGCGCTCAAGCTCGCATGACGATACTATATAACATATAATATCGCTAAATTTATACAACGTATTTGAGCTTAATGATGTCGTCTCACTCTACAGCCCCTCGGTTGCATCATATTGATTTATTGCGTGGCATTATCATTATATTTATGGTGATTGACCATGGTATGTATTATTGTCTTAATTACTCAGTAACCGATCCTATGACGGTTCCGGGTACCAGCCCTGTTACTTTTTTCACCCGCTTTATTTCGCACTTTTGCGCCCCTTTATTTGTTTTTTTAGCAGGCCTTTCAGCAGCTGTTACTGAGCATAAATACGCTTCAACTAAGGCATTTTCTTACAATTTAATTGTCCGTGGGTTGGTGCTAATCATTTTTGAATTTACCATTGTTTCGTGGTCATGGAGCTTTAACCCCGCTTTTCCAATGTTATACGCACAGGTCATTTGGGCGATAGGCTGGGGATTTGTCATATTAGGCTTATTACGTTTATTAGGCATTTACGGCGTACTAATAAGTGCTTTATTGTTGGTGTTTGGCCATAACCTATTTGATGGCGTAAGCTTTGAGCCAAATACGTTTGCACATACACTTTGGTCTATTGCACATCAAAAAAATGTACTTGAACTACCTTTGGGCTTAAAAATGAGAACAACTTACCCAGTTGCGCCCATTGTAGGTTTAATGGCTTTAGCCTACTGCGCGGGGGTATATTATAAAAAACACCAGTACAAAGCTCAGGTGATGAATCATGCAGCTATATTAGGTGCAAGCTGCCTTGCTTTATACACTGTGCTGCGCGGTTTTAATTTATACGGCGACACTTCAGTATTTACTATTCATACCAATACTATTAATACTGTTATGTCGTTTTTAAATCCGACTAAATACCCACTGTCATTACAATTTATGTTGCTAACCGTGGGCCTTGGGCTAATTGCGCTTAAACTTTTAAGCCATGTTAAAGCCGACTTTTCTCGCAACTTTTTACAAGTGCTTGGTAAAACCAGTATGTTCTCATACCTTGCACATTTGTATTTATTGCACGCTGTCGCTTGGTTGCTTATCCCTGTTTTAGGACTTAGTTTTAGCGATATGACATACGGTGACACATTAGTAGGCCTTCCACCGGGGTACGGTATGAGTTATGGCGCAACTTTGTTATTTATAGCTGTGGTTATAGGCTTAACCACTTTACTTGCAAAACGCTATTTAGGCTGGAAGCGCAATAATAAGCACACTCTAATTGCTAAATATATATAACAAAAACCCCACATAATATTGTGGGGTTTTTATTTAAGTGTTTATTACCAATAAAATACTTTATAAAAAGCTTTCACCAGTTTGTTTTAAAGTAACTGTTTGCGCCTGTGCACTTTTAATTAATAGCCCACAACGAATATCATTTTTTGAAATTAATATTTTATCAATCTCGTTGGTATTATAATTAACGACTTTGTTTTCACAGCGAAGTTGTACTTTAGATAACGGTTTACTCGCACTAAGTTTAACCGTACCTTTAGAAAGTAAAGGTAAAACCGCTTTTTCAGATTCAAGTGTTATTTGCTGATTTATAGCGCCAGAATTTTTATAAATGTCATTCACTTGTGCAAGTAATTGCGCTCTATTTTCCTCGCTAAACGTTATCGATTCAATATCGCCTAATGCATCAATTGCATCGTAAGCACGTACGTAGTCTTGTTTTGAAATAAACCACTGTAAGGCATTTTTAATAACACGTTTTTTTATTTGATCCGGTAAGTTATCTCTAAACAAAAAGGCTTCATAAATAGACTTATCAAAGCTTTTCCAATCTTGCACAAAGTAGCTATGTTGGCTTTTAAGCCAAGCCAGTAAAACTATTTCGACTGTGTTTTTAGTGTGTTCGTTTTCAAGCTCAGTAATATACGTTTTAGCTTCATCGTACTTTTTATCATCAATAAGCTGGCTGGCTTTTTCATAATCGTCAAAAAACCCCGGAGATGCCTGGTCGTTCGAAAAACTAGCATGTACATTTTGCGAGCTTACCGTAATAGTTTTCGCCGTAGGCACGGCGCTGCCATTTATCTGTGCACTTTTATAATTAAGCTTAGAAACATAATCGAGAACTTCTCGCTGATATTTTTTTTGACCAAGCGAAGCCACAATTTCGATATCACTCACTTGGCCGTTTTCATCAACCACGTAGCTACTTAAATTAATCCCTTCTAACCTTGATGCACGCGGCGAGGTATTAGTGAGCTGGTCGTAATTTTTATTAATAATTTCAGCAGCTACAAAATCATCTGCTGATACTGATAAGTGAGGAAAGGTTGAAGCGAGAGAAAGTGCTAGTAAAAGTTTTTTCATCGATATATCCATCCTAGATTATGTTTCTATTATAAAAACAAAGGTACTCCATAAATGCAAGTTAATCCATAAAAAACACGTCATTTTTTAATCAACTTTATACCAATCCGCTTCATTAAGTGATCTATTTTTAAGGTTGGAAAACGTGTTTGTAGCTAGGTAAAAAATTCGCTATTTAATTATTCTAATTGAGAATTTTAACGCAGGTAGTGACATGTTTAGCCACGCAAAATGATAGAGTATTACGGATTGGTATTATTATGGGTTTTATAAAAGACACAGGCATAAAAAAGGCGCCTTAAACAGCGCCTTTGCTACACGTTGCTAAGTAAATAGTTTAAATCAGTATTCCTTCTTATGTAGCCAGTTACCCTAAATTTTAATACTAATTTTACTCTTGGTTTTTCCATACTTTGACATAATCAACAAGCATTGTGGCCACAAAATCATCATCAATATTACGAGTATTACCGTTCCATCCACCGACTTGTAATGATAAGATCACATATGAGGGTAAGCTGCCAATCCGCTCGCTTTCATGCTCCCATACTTTTTCACCATCGATATACATTCCAACGTAATTAGGGGCCCAATGCATACCAAATAGATGAAAGTCATCTTCTGTTTCATTAAGGTAAAGTTTATCTGACTCTACTGATGCATGTTTACTACCGTATCCATCCCAATGTAGAGCAGCCCAACTGACACCGCCGCCCCACACGCCTAAATACTCCATAATATCGAACTCCATACCCCTACCAAAAGTGGTTGATGTATCGCCCCACACATCTTTAACCAATAAAATAGGCTCCTCGCCATAGTTTTCTTTAGCATACTCACCACCACGAACTGTTGCATCATCAGTTATTCCTATATTTGTGTCATTAACAACAAGTACAGGCCTATCAGCTGAGTTTTCTGCTTCATTACTGAATATTTCTAAAAGCTGTTTTCTCATATAGTTATCGACTAAGGCAAAGCTGGCATCACTTCCCGCATTTTTCTGCTTTTGAATATAATCAGTAACATCAACCTCAATAATATCACCAGATGAAGCACCATAACGGTGAGTAAACCAAATGGGGTCAATCTTCGGCTTTGTATCCCACGTTACTGTACTCTGAGACCAATCACTCGAAAGTGTTTTATGTACTGCAACACTGCTTTTATTTGTTGCTTTAGAGACCTTGAGCTTTAGAAGTGCTGAGTCAACCGTATCTGATATATCATCAAGACTAAATTTTAATAAAGCTTGGCGTCTATAAGTATCACTCCCATAAATTCCTTTATCAGCTAACAGCCAAAAAGCAGGCCACGTACCATGTATTGAGTCATACTTTATCTTGGCTTCGAAGTATCCATATTGCTGTCTAAACTGGCCAAAAGTACTGATCTCAGCCCCTTTATAATGATGCGTTTTATCTCCTTGACTAAAGAGTTCTCGTTCGGCTTTGAACATCAGCATATCGTTTTCAACACTAATATTTTCACTCCCTGCATTAGCAGCAATGCCACTCATACCTAAGTATTGCTTGCCAACTTTCCACTTATCAGGGTTGAGGGTGTTTTGGTTAAAGTCATCTTCAAAAGTAAGTACCCAATTCCCTGGCGCCGGAGGGTTAGTAGTTACAATCGATTTATTCTCTTTAAAGTAGACTGAATCCATATAAAATATACCTGTACCGTAAGGGCCCTGAATACCTACTGCGAGTACATTCTCTCCTTCGTTTAAGTTAAAGTGTTTAAGGTGTATTTGAATTGTATGCCAAGTGTCATCTGAGTAGTCATTATGTCCTGGCTCGCCATTAATGGTCCAAAACTCGCTATTAGAATCATCTAGATTTATCTTTAAAGAGTTTTCCCCCCTACGAAACATAAGGGTCCCTTTACTACCTGACTTTCGGTATATTTTTGCTTCGAGGATAGTATCTTCGTATGGCGGTACTTGTGCAATGCGCAAACCCGATTGGGTCCAATGATGGGCTGACATTACGATTGCTTTATCGCCATCAGCTACTGGTTCACCTATCTGCGTTAAGCTTGATTCACTGGATGAAGTAGACCACAAAGAGGTGCCATTTTGGGGGGAATCATCAAATAAAACGGTTTCAGCAATACTAATGTGCGGTAGAACTAACAAAATATAAAAGCTAAGTAAAAACCTACCTTTTATCCGACGAATTTTTAAGGTTAATTTCATTGCTATTCCTAAACTAATTAATAATTTGAATATTTACCTAAGCAGAAATTAATCATTAACTGTTCAGGCGTACGTTAAGTTTACAAAGGGTTGTAAATAAAGTTCATAGCCAAATTAGTAATTATTTAATTGTAGGAATAGTTTTTATATATGGCTTATCTATTAAAAATAGTATGGAACATCGCTAGTGTTTTTCAATTATTTTTATTGTTTAATACTAATCATAAGTTATTAGTTTTATCTTTTTTAAACTTGATATCATAGAGTTAAAAATATAATTAAATTTTTATTAAAGTGTGTTTTTACCGCAAGAAAATACTTACTATTTATTCATTAATCTAATCGTTGCTTTAACGGTTATGAGCTATAAAGCACCTCTTAAACTCATATAAATGATCACATCTGTTAGTAAGTAGAAAAAACTAAACCAGCGTGATTCGCTATTATTTACAATAAACATTGTCAACATCTAGGTAAAAATTCACAGCAGTATATTTTAATTGCAAAACAGAACACGCCGTAGGTTTAGCAGATTAAAAAGATGAAAAAAAGGCGCCTTAAACAGCGCCTTTGGATTCAAGTATGTGTGCTTAAAACATATCTTGATAGGAGTTGGTTGTATTAAACGAAATTGCTTTATCAAAACCAGGAAGCTCTATGCCGTCCTCGCCAATTACAATGTCGTTATCGTCAATGGCGCCATCACCAAAACGATATACTAATTCGTACTTTCCAAGGTCAGCTTGCGCTTTATAGGTATTTTGCGCAGCAACAACGGATGTGTTTTTATCAGCGTAATCACTCATCGCTTTTTTACCATGACGCTTAGCAAGCATTTGTAGTGTTACTTTAGCGCTAAGGACAGTAGCAGTGGCGTTATTACCGCCAAAACCTTTTGAGTTTATAAAGGCTATGTCCATGTCGCCACAGTCGTAATGACTGTTACGTATATCTAAGTGATCAGCATAAACATCGTCGGCAACTTTATCTATGGTAGTAATACCCGGCATAATATTATGACTAAATACACCCAGCGCAATAGCGAGCTGATCGCCACTGGCGGGGGCAATTGTATGCCCTACATAAGCTTTTGGCGCCGTCACTTTCCAGCTATCAATGGCAAACGTTTGTGCCACTTTATGGTAAATAAGTGACTCTGTTACTCTATTTTGCGGCGTGCTAGAACCATGCGCTAAAATAAAGCTGCGCTTTTGTAACGCCTCTTTACCTAATAAGCTTGTTGCAAGCGCTGCAGATTTAGCCATCGTAATGTAGTTACCTGGGCCCGGTGAAGTGATTGATTTTTTAATACCATCGGCATTTACAAATACATCCGGTACTGAGCCCATAATATCTGCACCAAGCTCTAGTGCTAATGCATCATCCATTAAAATGGCCACTTGTGCGCCTTCACCTAATGTAAAACCACAGTTTTCGCCAAATGGACGGCTGCTTTTACGGTAATCTGGCTCTTGTTCACTGCTTAAGTTATCTAAACGGCGCAAGCCTTCAACATTGGCAAGAGCGCTCATATTACCAAAGCCTTCTACTACTTCAGGCGTAATAGCGCATTCAACACTTGCTACCACCGCAACACGGGTTCGCCCTGCTTGAATATCGTTTACTGCAGCGCGTAAGTTATATAAAAATGTAGCACATGCACCCGAGGTAGAAAACGTAGTACCTACATTACCTGTAACGTAGGCGTTTATAAAATCAGTCGACATCGTGTTTAGGCCAAGTGCTAATTGCTTTGTACTAACACGATCGCCCTGCTGGCGTGCTTTAACTAAACCGCCTAATCCTTTGTCGTCCATTTGGCCAATAACCGAGGCTGAATAAGTACCAATTTTATCTGGCTCTACGCTATTCATTATGCGTTGCCAATCAAGACCAGTTGACTTAATAGCATCGTTTGCTGCAAATATAGTGGCTTGCAAACCACGTGGCTGGTAACGGCTGTTATACATTATTGATGGATCAAACCCGGTAGGAAACTGCCCTGCCGATTTAATTGGGTTATCACGGGTAGAATCTAATTTTACATCTAGCTCTGCCGCTATAGTCACTTTTACTTTTTTGCCTTCAAGCTCTTGTACTTTCCAACTGACAGGCACTGGGGTTGGTAAATCGCGTGCGCGCGTTTCAAATACAATTGCGTTTTCATCAGAGGACTTTAACGTCATCTTTTGCTGCCAAGGCGTGGCATCTGCGTCAAAATGTTCTTTTTCAATTTTACGAATAAGTGTGCCAGCAATAATTTGCTCACCAAAGCGTGCTTCTATGTCGCTTTGCTCAACATTATTACCGTTTGTGTCTTGTAATTGACCATCAACAACGCGTACTAAGTTCATTAATGTGGCGAGGCCTAAAAATGTTTCACTACGAGCTTGTGCGTTTAATGCGTCTAACACGATACGGCGGTAACCTTGATGAAAAGAAGTACGGCCAGCGGCGTTAATACCACCCATGCCTACTATTACGGGTAATGCTGTCATAATTAACCTTTAAAACGTGTTATAGGAGAAGCAAACAGTTTAATTGGATTAACCACAGCAATTTGTGCTTTAATAGCCAAATATTCAGCATTAAAGGCCAAAAAGTACTGGTCGGAGCATTCACATGCATAAAAAATCAGTAAACCCAGCGTTAAATATTGCCATAGCAGTGTACCCGCATTTACTTATTACCAGTTTAACACTGCCTATTGAAATGCTAAGAGCCGGTGAGGCTTATGCAAAAGGCCATTTAAGCCACACGGATTTTAGACCGCTTAGTATAAATTTAATTGCTAAAAATAATGAGCCAATACAAAACCGTACTGGGCTTGCCATAGTCCCCGACTGCACCACACACAACGCGCCCTACAACGACCTAATTATTGTACCCGGCATTTGGCGAAACCCTCGCCCTGTAGTACGTACTAATAAAGAAGTGGTTGAATGGCTACAAGAAAGTTTTGAAACCGGCAGTCATATAATTGGTGTAGGCACGGGTAATAGCCTAGTTGCAGAAGCGGGCTTACTGGATGGGCACCCCGCAACAACCCACTGGCATTATGCAAAACAATTTAGTAACGACTACCCGTTAGTGCGCTTAAAGCCCGACTTTTTTATCACCCAGTCTGAGCGCATGTATACGGTGGCAAGTTTAAATGCCCTTGCCGATGTAATCGTTCATATCATTAGCCAATACTATGGCAAAGCAGCAGCTCAACATGTAGAGCGTAACTTTTCGCACGAAGTACGTAAACCATACGAAGATCAGCGCTATCTTGAAGGCTCGGTTGACCGCCATCCAGATGAACTCATAGCGCAAATCCAGTTTTGGCTTAAAACTAATTTAGCCAGCGAGTTAAACTTACAAGAAGTAGCTGCCCAATTTAGTTTGAGCTACCGTACATTTACCCGCCGCTTTAAGCTTGCAACTAATCAAAGCCCTATAGAGTATTGGCAACAATTACGGGTAGAAGGCGCTAAAGAGTTATTAGCTTCATCTAATTTAACGATTCAAGAAGTAGCACTTGAGGTCGGCTATAATGACCAAGGACATTTAACCCGCGTGTTTAAAAAAGTGCTTAGCCAAACGCCAAGCGAGTATAGAAAAGTAGTACGAAGAAAACTATTTGGCTAATGCAAAGCTGCAATTAAGTGGCTTTTTTCCTTATATAAATTACACTATTAGCTAAAATCCTAGCTAGGTTATTGTATGAGCGATGAAATAAAACAGCATCTTTTTGAACAACAAAATAATGGCTCTGTGGACGAAAAGTTATTAAGGTTACTTTCGCTTGTTCGCAAACATCTTAAAATGGATGTGGCGTTTATATCAGAATTTACACAAACAGATCGGGTTTTTAAGGTGGTCGATAATCATACCGATAACCACTGCGTATCAGTAGGTAATTCAGATCCTATTTGTGAGACTTACTGTAAAAAAATTTCAGACAACGACCTTGAACCAATAATTCCTAACACACATAAACACCCTATTACTAAGACTATGCCGGTCACCAAAAAGTTAAATATAGGCGCTTACATAGGTGTGCCGATTGTTTTAGCATCAGGCAAAACGTACGGTACCTTTTGTTGTTATAAAACCACATTTGATGACAACTTAAATGATAGAGATCTGGCTTTTTTAAAACTAATTTCAGAGCTTGCTACCGAGCTCATTGAACAAAGATCACAATCAGAGATCATAAGTAATGAGACAAAAATACTCATAGAAAATATTATAAAAACAAATGCCATCACTATTTATTTTCAGCCAATTTTTAACCTAGCGACGAATCGGCTATCGGGTTATGAATCGCTTTCACGCTTTTTTACTCAACCTTACAAAACCCCCGATGTATGGTTTAAAGATGCCGACAACTTAGGGCTAGGTGAAGCACTGGAAATTCTTGCTATACAAAACACCCTACATTGTATGGATGAACTTGCCCCACATGCCTACGTGACTATAAATACATCCCCTGCACATATATTATCGGGCTCAATTAATAATGTATTACAAAATGTTGATTGCACCCGCATTATATTAGAAGTCACAGAGCACTCGCCTATTTTAGATTACCAAGCTATGCGCGCGGCACTTGAGCCACTGAGAAATAAAGGCGTAAAATTAGCTATTGACGATGTAGGCGCTGGATTTTCGTCTTTTCAGCACATACTGGAGCTAGAAGCCGATATTATAAAACTTGATATAAGCCTGACTGAAAATATAAATAACGACCAAAGAAAGTTTTTACTCGCAAAAGCATTATGTGGTTTTGCAAAAGCAATTAATTGTACGATTGTAGCTGAAGGTATTGAAAATAAAGAAGAGCTTCTCACATTGAGGCAGCTAAAAGTAGATAACGTACAAGGCTACTTTATTGGTCGCCCTGCACCTATTAACGAGGCAATCGAGTACCAAGCAGTCACGCTTTAGTTAATACACTCATATAAAAACGCCACTAAATTAGTGGCGTTAAATCAGTGGCTTTCTGGGTCGTTAAAGTCTTTTCGGTAGTAACGTTTTTGATAATTTTTTACTTTAGTGTGTACGCCTTTGCTTAGGCTTTTAAATTTTGCCTCCAGTACATCTACACCGTATAAAATACCAACCACCAGCACCGAAAGTTTAATGGCAGCAGCTAGATTGTCGGTGGCTATCATTACGCCAATTGAGGCAAGCACCCAAATGGTTGCAGCTGAGGTAACCCCTACTACAGCGCCGTCTTTTGCAAGCATGACACCTGCACCTAAAAAGCCAATACCTGTAATTATTTGCCCCACTACACGCGAATGATCAATTACATCGCCTTGTAAGTTAAACGCGGTTGATAAAAACAAATACGTGCCCAGCGTTATTAAAGCTGAGGTACGAATACCCACAGGTTTACCGCGCAATTGCCGTTCTAAGCCAATTATTGCACCGCAAAAAGCGGCGGTGCCAATGGCTGCCCACGAATAAGGGGCTACATCAATTAAATCTAAAAAAGTCACTCTTTACTTAAAACCTATTAATTATTAGCAATGGCCACCGCGGTTCTTAAACGTTGGCTACCAAATGCTGACATTTTACTAAAATCACTGCGCGCTATAGGCACGTACTGGCAATCTATTGCGAGCTGTTTGTCACTGCCTGGCTCGCAAAATGGGTCATGAACATACACGCAGTGCTCATCAAGGTGGGTAACGCACACCCAATGAGGTGATTTTTTACCATCAAACCGGTATGTGCTAATTAATAGAAGCACACTAAAGCCTTGGCTTAACCACTGTTCAATATGCTCAAGCTCAACATCTTTATAGCTAAGCGGTATATTTGCCTGCGCTATACCCTCTACAAATTGTTGGTGTACTGTTGAAAGCACCACTTTTTTATTTTCACTGCGTACACCATCTAAAAACAAAGGCTCTGTGGTATTTACCATTACCTCGCTTTTAAAGCCGCGTTTATTAGCCGCCAACGCTAAACCAAACGGATGGCAACCACCGTGGCCCGATGTCATAAAAATGGTGGTGCCTTCGCGCCAAAGTGCCAGCTCATGTGATTGGCTAAGCTTAGTTGTTGGCTTAAGTGCCCCCATTGCCATTAATAGCGCAGCAGGCCCACAGGTAAACTCGGTAGTTTGTTGGTACCACGGCGTTAATCGCGCTACTTTTAGCTCACTCGTTTGGCGAATATTTTTTTGCATTCGCAGTGCATCACTATGATCGTCATAATAATCGCTATATTGGCCAAATACTCTGTAACCCAAGCTTTTGTATAGCCCAATCGCACTTTCGTTATTTACCGCCACTTCTAAACGTAAGTAAAGCCGGCCACGCTCACTGGTTTGTTTTTCAAGCTCAGCTAATAACATTTTAGCAATGCCTTTACCTTGCATTGTGGGTTTTACAGCAAGCGAATATAAACGCGCTAAACGCGTGCCTTTATGGCACCACACCAGCCCATAGCCGCATACTTGCTCGCCATTATCGGCAACGAGCAAAATACCGTGCTTAGCATTTAACCAGCGCTTTAAGCTACGCGGGCTCAATTTATCGTTATTAAAGCAAGTATTTTCAACGTCAATCAATGCGTTTAAATCACTGCTAAGTGCCTGTCGAATAACAAGGTTACGCATGTTATTACCCACGGCCTCGCGCTTCTAAACGTTGTTTAAATTCATCCATAATGATCATGTATAGCTCGTCGCCCAAATAGCCATCTTCTACTTTGTGATCAATACTTGGATTGTCATTTACTTCAAGCACATATGCTTTGCCCTGATGCTCTTTAACATCTACGCCATATAAGCCTTTGCCCACAGTTTTACATGCTTTTAAAGCGGCATCTAACACGGCTTTTGGTAACTCAAAGGTAGGTAGCGTTTCAAAGCCACCAGAGAAAAACCGTTTAGCATCATGATTATAAATTTGCCAATGATTACGCGCCATTAAGTAGCGGCACGCATAAATAGCGCGGCCATTTAATACACCTACTCGCCAATCGTATTCTGTGTACATGTATTCTTGTGCAAGTACCAATGCGCTATATTCAAACAGCTCGGTTAGTTTAGCTTCAAGCTCACTGCGGTTTGCAACTTTAAACACCCCTTTAGAAAACGACCCTTCAGGCATTTTTAAAACCAGCGGATAGGTAAACGCCTCTTCTAATTGCTCAAGCGTTTGCGCTGATTGATCAGCCACTACCACCGTTTTTAAGCTCGGCACCTTTTGATAATTAAACGCATCGTGTAAATACACTTTATTACAACAGCGTAAAATAGACTCAGCATCGTCAATAACCACTAAACCAAGGCTTTGCGCTTTACTTGCAAGGCGATACGTTGGGTGGTCAATTGCTGTAGTTTGGCGAATAAATAACGCATCAAACTGGGCAATATTGTCTATTTCATCAAAACTGAGTGCTTGCGCATTAATACCATGTTTAGCCGCTGCTTTTATAAAACGGGCAATGGCGTCTTTATCGCTCGGTGGTACTTTTTCGTTATGATCAACAAGGATTGCCATGTACCATCTAAAACGGCGCTGCACAGTACCAATACGCCATTGGGTTTGGGTAAACGTATTTAGTTTTACTACAAAATTGCTGTATTGCTCATCGTTTAAAGTGCTAAGCGAACCTTGCTGTAACAAGCCTTGTTCATCTACATATAAAATAGGCGCTGGGTATTGCTTAAATACCGATTTAGCCGCTTTGCTTTGTAGCTCGTTTAAGGCATTACCAAAGTAAATTTCGCCATCAATAGAGCCAATATTTAACATAGGAGCTTGACCGCTTCGAAGCGCGTTTATTGTTTTAACACTGGGTAACACCTGGTGTTTGCGGGCCTCTGCAAGCAAAGAGCAATAGTAACCCTTACTCAAGTATTGGCTTGAGTCGCATAAATTAATAATGCGGGTTTTAGGTTCATTAGGTTTTGGGTAATCACGTAAGTAACTATTAAACGAAATCACATTGTCGAACGATTGAGCAAGTGTTTGCTCGTTGTTATCAACCACTATTAAGGTTTTAAACACGACTTTTCCTAGTTAAGTCAAAAATATAAAAAGCATGCCTAATAAAATACTCAGCACTATAAATAGAAACACCCATCGTACTAAGTGGGCATTGCGCGTATCACTTAATACGATGGGTGCTTTAACAAATACCTACTGTAAGTGTTAGCGCTTAAATTGCTTAAGCGACATCTGCTTTATATGCCCTTTTTAAAAACCACACAAACGAGATATTTTTAGCGTGAAGATAAAAAATATTGATTAACTATATTTTCCTATTAATGCAGATTAAAATACGCAAAATTAATATTTTATGAGCGTTAAAAATGTCACATCCTGCCTGCCCACAGTGCCAATCTGAATATGTTTACGAAGACCAGCAACTGCTTATATGCCCTGAATGCGCCTATGAATGGAATCCAAATAGTACAAACGATGCAGACGCAATTTTAGTTAAAGATGCCAACGGCACCCAACTTAATGATGGCGATAAAGTAACCGTAGCCAAAGATTTAAAAATTAAAGGCAGCTCACAAGTTATTAAAATTGGCACCAAAGCGGTCGTAAGGCGTGTGCTTGATAAAAAAGATCACGAGCTAGATTGCAAAGTAGATGGCATTGGCGAAATGATGGTAACAGCAAAGTTTGTGAAAAAGGCTAATTCGTAGGTCGGATAAAGGGCGAAGCCATGCCATCCGACGCGTAATAAAGGCCGAAATTATTTCATTTAACAAAAACTTTTGTACAAAACTAAAGTGTATTATGAAGCTATAGCTTTGTCGGATGGCGCTTCGCTTATCCGACCTACGAAATATTTATATTTTTTATCCGCACCAATTATTTGCATAAATACCTTGTTTCACGGCTCTATGAAAACTTGAATAAGGCCAATCAGCTACTTGACTAACTAGGCCATGTTTTAACGGATTAAAATGAACATAGTTAACATGATGCCAATAATCATTATCATCCCTAATAGTATGTTCCCAAAAACGGCGCTGCCAAATTCCACGTTCATTTTTACGTTTCCGTGTTTGAGTTAAAAACTCTGTCTTTGGGAGAGATTTTGAAAATCGCTTTTTAATTTCTCGCCAGCGACTCGAATAATCCACATCATCATCTGGTAAAGTTAAAACTGCATGAAGGTGATCGGGCAGCACAACCCATGCATCTATATAAAATGGCCTTTGAGATTTAACAAAGCGGATAGACTCTCTTAATAAATCGATATGCTCAACCAACAACGATTTATTCCTATCGAGCAAATTAACTGTAAAAAAGTACGTCCCACCTTTTACATAATTACGACGATATTGCATTGCATATCCATTGTATTATTTGTTACGCATTAGACAAATAAAGCGCAAATTTAGGATATATACAACATTGACGTAGGTCAGATAAATGGCGAAGCCATGCCATCCGACAATTAATTTTTAAGTATAAGCGTTTATTATATTGATATGGCTTTGTCGGATGGCGCTTCGCTTATCCGACCTACATATAAAACCAATGTTTATAAAATTTCTACCACATTATATTCATGGTTTTTACCTGCAATACTTAGGCTTACTTCATCATCAAACTGTTTGCCTAAAAGTTGTTTACCCAGGGGTGCTTCGGGGGTAACAACTTGAATCGTTATGTTTTTTACTTCAACCGTTAAGCCGCCTGCGGCTGGGCCTAAATAAAACCATTTTTGTAAGGCGCTTTCATCTTCTAAGCAAACGAGTGAACTTATAATCACTTTTTTGTGAGTGGGCTCTTTAAAAATGGCTTCAAATTGTTTAATGCTTTTGTAGCAATCGTTTACACGCTCGGCTTGGCCTCGAGCTAAATAAGCGGCTTCGAGCCCTAGGGTGTCATATTGCGTTTCTGCAACGCTTTCTTCGTGAGTGGCGGCGTCGTGCGCGGCTTTTGCTGCTTGTTTTGCACTGTTTAATTGGGCTTCTAGTGCAAATTTAAGGTGTTCTATTACGTGGGATTTATTCATGTAAGGCGCTAATAACCAATACGGTAAACTATGTGATTAATTTTACCGTTATAAGGCGCTTAAAACCATTATTTTAAGCGCCTGTATTTTAATGCAGATTTTAAAAGTATTTATTACTAGGGCATATCGAGCAACGCTTGCGTTTCTGCATCTTGTTTTTCTTCGTAATTTTTAGCACTTAACCCTAAAAGCTCAGGTAAAGTAGCCGCAATACAAATAGATGAGAACGTACCTACTACAATGCCGGTAAATAGCGCGATGGCAAAACCTTGTAATGGCGCGCCCGCGAGGAGCCAAACACTTGCAACTGTAGCAAGCGTGGTGCCCGATGTAATAAGCGTACGTGTTAAGGTGCTTTTTATGGCGTTGTTAATAATACTTGCGGGGCTAAGCGCATTATTAGATTTAACACGTAAAAGCTCGCGTACTCTATCGCCTACTATTATAGAGTCATTAAGTGAGTAGCCTATAATGGCAAGCAAACTGGCAAGTACCGTCAAATTAAACTCAATACTTAATAGCGAAAATAGCCCCAGTACCAGTAATAAATCATGCACTAGCGCAACCACAGAGCCAACAGCTAAACGCCATTCAAACCGTACAGCTAAATAAAGCATTACTGCAACCATGGCTGAAAATAGCGCTAAACAACCTTGCTCAAACAGTTCATCACCCACTTGCGAGCCAATATACGCTGATGATAAAACCTCGGCGTTAATATCTGCATTTTGTGTAATGCCGCTTTGCCAATCATTGCTGTTTGCTGTTGAACCGCTGGGCGCTTCGCGTAGTTGAAAGTGATTATTCCCTTGTGCGGTTAGTTCAAACTCGCCATTGTGATTTTTAGTAATAAATTGCTCAAGCTGTTTTAGCTCAACACCTTGGCTGGTGGTAAATTCTGTTAGGTAACCACCGGTAAAGTCGAGCCCAAAATTAAGCCCTTTTTGACTAAGCGTAAACACCGACAGCAGTACAAGTATGGCGCTCAAAAGCATGCCTGAAAAACGCAGGCGCGTGCCCGCCTCTCCCTTTAAAAAAGTGTTAAGCATGTGCATTTACTCCTGCTTTTTTAGCCATTTTTAAATATACCGTTTGGCTTAATACTTTTGATACGTACACGCCAGTAAATACTGAAGTAATTAATCCAAGTGCCAATGTTATGGCAAAACCTTTAACTGGCCCGTAACCTATGCCATATAAAATAAGCGCGGTGATCATAGTGGTTATATTGGCATCAAATATGGTGTTAGCGGCTTGCTTGTAACCTTCTTGAATAGCTTGATAAGCAGAGCGGCCTTTTCTGCGCTCTTCTTTTATTCGCTCAAATATAATAACGTTGGTATCTACCGCCATACCAATGGTGAGTACCAGCCCGGCAATACCCGGAAGTGTTAACACAACCCCTGGTAATAACGACATTAGCCCCACAAGCGACGTTAAATTTAATAACAGCGCTACGTTTGCAATAAGTCCTAAGCGGCGATACCACAGCGCCATAAAGGCAAGTGTAATACCCATTCCCAGCATTAATGCGGCCAAGCCGTTAGTTATATTTTCTTGACCTAGGCTTGGGCCAATTGTTTGCTCGTGCACAATAGTAACCGGTGCAGTTAGCGAGCCTGCGCGTAATAATAAGGCTAAATCGGCCGCTGCTTGTTGGCTTTTCATATTGGTAATACTAAAACGTGAACTTAAATGCTGCGCAATATTCGCTACATTTATAACTTCACTTTTTTTAACGGTTTCACCGCTTGCGTTTTGAGAGTACTCAGAGTAAACCGTGGCCATAGGCTTACCAATATTGGCTTTTGAAAACACCGACATAGCATCGCCGCCTTGCCCATCTAAACTTAGTTGAACCAGTGGCTTACCACAATCGTCGCGGCCTATGTTGGCATTATTAATATGATCGCCGGTAAAAATAGGCACAGGATCAAGATTTATGGTGCCACCCGACTGCATATTAAATGTTTTACCACCCAGTTCTTTTAACTGATAAAACCCAAGTGATGCAGTCGCGCCTATAATGCGCTTTGCCTCGGTTGGGTCTTGCACGCCAGGTAGCTCTATGCGTATACGGTTTTTACCTTGGCGCTGAGTGACGGCTTCGGTAATGCCTAATTCTTCTATGCGTGAACGAAGCGTTGTGAGCGTTTGGCTCATAACTTCTTTATCAAAGTTGCTTCGCCATTGCTCTGAATAGGTGAATTTTGCATTTTTAATATCACCATTACTGGTTGTTGTAACTGCTAAATTAGCAAAGCGACTTTGTAGCTCATCAATTACAGGTGTAAGTTTTTGCACCGCGTGAGGCAGTGCATTAATTTCAAAGCCATGCTTAGTTTGCTGCGCTTTAAGACCGTGCGCTTTTTGCTTAACAATAATTGACTTAGCTTGTTGATACGCACTCACTAATTGCTCCTCAACGGCTTTATCTAAATCTACGTCGAGTACAAATAACACGCCGCCGTTTAAATCTAGTCCCAATTTGATTGGTGATAAACCAAAATTTTGTAACCATGGTGGGCTGGTTGCATGCTCTACAATTTTAACTTGCGTGCTTGGATACTGCGCCTTTATAGCCGCTTGCGCTTGGGCGCTTTTAGTTGGCTCGTTCAATAAAATATTTATAGTTGATTGCTTATCAAGGCCTTGCTCAACGTCTAAGCCTTGGTTATTTAAAAAAGTAACTAATGCATTAGTACTTGGCACAATTTGCGTTTCGCTATGATGTGCATTGCTTACATGTAACCACGATTTATTTGGGTATAAGTTGGGTAATGCGCTAATGGCTAATAAAACCAGCACAATAAGCATGGCTATATAGCTTAATTTAAATTTAGCCATAAATGGCTTGTGATCTTTTTTTACACTTAACATGTTTTTTCCTTATTGCCAGTAAATTACTGGCAACGTACTTTTTAAAGCACAATTAATCTCAAGGCTTAAACGTAAAACGTTAAAACCTAATAAAAATTAAATAAGAAAATTAAGCGTGGTAGGTACTTACGGCGGTATAGAGTAAATTAGCGTCTTTCCAGCCGCTGAGTCGCGACTTTTTGCTATGTGTTACAAGTGTATACCATGGCTGTTGGGCAATAAACGCGTTGGGGCTTAGGTATATTTCTCTAAAAAGGGTGTGTGCAAAAAATTCAAATACAACGTCGTATTCAGGCTCACTTTGCGCGACATGTAAAAATAACGAAGAATTACTAGCCGTTAACCTAGGTTGATGAGCGTCAAACCCTGTTTGATGTGTTTTTTTGTGCTCATTTCCCTTTACCGATTTTGATATAGGCAGCGTTTTAGCTAAATCGACGCTATCAGCAAACACACTCAATGAGGTGGTTACAGTGTTTATTTTATGTGTCGCGCACTGCGCACTACTTTGAACACTAAAAAGCGCACAAAACAGCAAAAAAGCAGTTATAAACACACGAACGTTAAACATGGTTGCGTCAAACTAAAATAAGGGATACGTAGTATATATGGGCAAGTATTTAAAATACAATGCATATTAATTAAGTATTTATTTGACTGAGACCCGTAATGCGCTCTAAACACAGTACTATAAAACGCGCCGACGCAATGACCTTAAAACAAAGTATTAAAACGCTGTGGCCATACATTACTAAATTTAAAGGGCGCGTACTTTTAGCCCTTTTAGCGCTTATAGGAGCTAAAGGCGCAACTCTTTTAATGCCTTGGGCATTAAAAGAAATTATCGACTCGGTTGATAAATCAATCAATCCAGTTTTAGTTATCCCTGCATTACTATTGCTTATGTATGGTGGGCTTAGGTTTGCCAGCGTGTTTTTAGGCGAAGTAAGAGATGCGGTGTTCTCTCGTGTGACAGAGCACGCGATGCGTGATATTGGGTTAAAAGTATTTAAACATTTACACTCGCTAGAGCTTGCTTTTCATCTCGATAGGCAAACCGGTGGAATAAGCCGTGATATAGAGCGTGGTACTAGTGGACTGAGCTTTTTAATGCGTTTTTTAATGTTTAATATTGTCCCCACCCTTTTTGAAATACTGACCGTTGCTATTATTTTTGGCTCGCTATTTTCTATTTGGTTTGCATTAATAACCTTATTAGCGGTTGCTATTTATATTACCTTTACTGTAACAGTAACGCAGTGGCGAAACCGTTTTATACGCGAGGCAAACGCCGCCGATAACCTTAGTAATACGCGCGCCATAGACAGCCTGCTTAACTACGAAACTGTAAAATATTTTAACAACGAAGAATTTGAAGCCAAAACATATGACTCTTTTTTAGCAAATTGGGAAACCGCACGTTTAAAAAATAGAATGTCGTTGCTTGCGCTTAATTCAGGACAAGCGTTTATAATTGCCAGCGCTATTACAGCGTTAATGTGGTTAGGTGCCAAAGAAGTGGTAACGGGCGCTCTAACAATTGGCGAACTAGTAATGATAAACGCCTACATGATCCAATTATTTTTACCACTTAACTTTTTGGGATTTGTTTATCGAGAAATAAGGCGCGCCCTAACCGATTTAGAAAACATGCTGGGCTTACTTAATAAAAAACCACAGGTAACGCAGCGACCCCATGCTCAACACCTTTGTGTTAGCAAAGGCAATATAGCCTTCAATAATGTGAGTTTTAGTTACGATGCCAACCGCCCTATTCTTAGTAATATTAGCTTTCAAGTTAAAGCAGGCAGTAAGGTTGCCGTTGTAGGTGCAAGTGGTGCAGGTAAAAGCTCGTTGGCGCGGTTACTTTATCGCTTTTACAATATTAGCGCGGGCAGTATAACCATAGATAACCAAGCTATAGACTCCGTCACCCTAGATAGCCTGCGTAAAGCCATTGCTATAGTGCCACAAGACACCGTGCTATTTAACACCAGCATACGCGAAAACATTGCCTATGGCAGACCCACAGCAAGCGATAGTGAAATAGATAAAGCAATAGAAATGGCCCATTTAAAAGACTTTATTTCAACTTTAGCGCAAGGCGATAAAACGTTGGTAGGCGAGCGCGGTTTAAAAGTATCTGGCGGCGAAAAACAACGTATTGCCATTGCACGTGCAATTTTAAAGCAATCTCCTATTTTAATTTTTGATGAGGCGACCTCGGCGCTCGACTCGCACGCGGAGCAAGCCATTTTAAAGGCAATGCGCGATGTAACTCAAAACCACACCAGTATTGTGATTGCGCACCGGCTATCAACTATAGTTGATGCCGATAACATATTAGTATTTAAAAAGGGCGAACTGGTTGAGCAAGGCACACATTCAGCGCTTTTATTACAAAATGGTCAATACGCTCAAATGTGGCAATTACAACAGCAAGATGATTAATTAACGCCATTTACTGGCGATACTGCGGCTTTACCTTTAGAATACGGCCTTGCAATTTTATTCAATAATTTACATATATTAAGGCGAAACGCAGATGGGAAGAGCTTACCAAAACAAAAAAGATTCAATGGCTAAAACTGCGGGTGCTAAAACTAAAGTTTATTCTAAGTACGGTAAAGAAATATACATTTGCGCTAAAAATGGTGGCGTAGATCCAGATGGTAACCTTGCGCTGCGCCGTTTAATCGAGCGCGCTAAAAAAGACCAGGTACCCGCACACGTTATTGAGCGCGCAATAGACAAAGCCAAAGGCGGTGGCGGTGAAGATTACGCAGCCACACGCTATGAGGGTTACGGCCCTGGTAACTGTATGATTATTGTTGACTGTTTAACCGACAACAATAAGCGTACGTTTGCTGATGTGCGTATTTGTTTTACCAAAGCAAACGCTAAAATAGGCGCACAAAATTCGGTATCACATTTATTTGATCACCTCGCTATTTTTGTTTTTGACGGCGATGACGATGAAGCTGTACTAGAAGCCCTTATGATGGCCGATGTTGATGTAACAGATGTAGAAGTAGAAAACGGTAAGGTGACGGTTTTTGCACCACATACAGAATACAACAACACCCGTACAGCGCTTGAAGAAATGGGTATTACAGATTTTGACGTAGATTTAATTTCGTTTGTACCACAAGTTGAAGCCCCTATTGAAGGTGAAGACGTAGAAGTAATGGAGCGCTTTTTAGCCATGCTTGAAGATTGTGACGACGTGCAAAACGTTTACCATAACGCGCAATTTTAAACTTTACTAAACGTATTTACTTTAAGCCAACAGCGATGTTGGCTTTTTTATTTTAAAAGGCTTGTGAAAATTTATGAATACCCTTGCAGAGCTTAAGTCTGGTAGGTTGAATGGTGTTACTCGCTTACAACTCGTAGAAGGCTTAACACAGTTTCCTTTAGAAATTTTAACCCTTGCAGATACCTTAGAAGTACTCGATTTATCAAACAATAATCTCACTACACTGCCAGATGAGTTTGCGTGCTTAACAAAGCTTAAGCGGGTGTTTTTATCGTTTAACCAATTTAAACTTATACCTAAAGTACTCGCTAAGTGCCCTGCTTTAATTATGGTTGCATTTAAAGGCAATCAAATAACAGAGTTTGCACTAAACAGCTTACCTAAAAATATTGAATGGTTAATACTTACCGATAACAAATTAAGCGCATTGCCAAGTGACTTTGGTAATTACACACAGCTTAAAAAGCTCGCCCTTGCAGGAAATAACCTAAAACAACTACCCGCGAGTATGGCCTCTTGTACTAATTTAGAGCTAGTTAGGCTCTCTGCTAATAACCTAACAAAACTTGATAATTGGCTATTAGAACTCCCCAAACTTGCTTGGCTTGCCTTTGCGGGTAATGCATTTAATAAAGCTCAGTGCTTAACTAACAGTCGTTTGCAAAACAACCCACTTGAAAATTTTGAGCTTAAAAAAGTAATTGGCCAAGGTGCATCGGGCGTTATTCATTTAGCTAAAACAGCACAGCACGATGTGGCGGTAAAATTATTTAAAGGGGCAATAACAAGCGATGGCTACCCACTTGATGAAGTAAACTGCTGTTTACAAGCAGGCTATCATAAAAACTTAATTAACGTATTAAGCTACATAGAGCAAAGCACACAGCTTGGTTTAGTGATGGAGCTAATAGATACACGCTTTACTAATTTAGGTTTGCCGCCAAGTTTAGAAACCTGTACGCGCGATACCTTTAATACACACTGTCACTATTCGCCTGAGGCAATTTATAAAGTTGCCCAGCAAATGATAAGCACCCTTGCCCACTTACATGCTAACAACGTAAGTCATGGCGATATTTACGCACACAACACCATGATAAATGAACAATATGACGTTTTATTTGGTGATTTTGGTGCAGCAACAAATTTAGCCATGCTTAGCGAATATCAGCAACAGCAAATACAGTTAATAGAAGTCCGCGCTTTTGGTTGTTTAATTGAGGACTTGCTAAGCACTGTTAGCGCTGCAGATAAGCAAAACGAACTGTTTGGTAAAATGTCTGATATAGCAGCGCGTGCTATAAATACGGATATTGCATCGCGGCCTAGTTTTAAAGAGCTAAGCGCTTTATTAAACGAGCGGGTATAAATCAATCAAAATAAAAAAGCCTGCATAATGCAGGCTTGGTTGGATAAAGCTAAACTTTTACAGGGTCAATTATAAGTACTGACCTAATGCTTTAACTTGGTCTAACATGCGGTTTGAGAAACCCCACTCGTTGTCGTACCAAGCCATTACTTTAACTAGTTTGCCATCAGCTTTAGTTTGCGTTGCATCAAAAATTGATGACGCAGGGTTGTGATTAAAATCAATAGAAACAAGCGGAAGCTCGTTGTACTCTAAAATTTCTTTCATTGAACCTGTTGCTGCGGCTTTCATTACTTCGTTGATTTCTTCAGCAGTTGTTTCGCGCTTAGTGATAAACGTAAAATCAACTAAAGAAACATTGATAGTAGGTACACGTACCGACATACCGTCTAATTTACCCGCAAGCTCAGGAAGTACTAAGCCAACAGCTGCAGCAGCACCTGTTTTAGTTGGGATCATAGACTGTGTTGCACTACGTGCACGGTATAGATCTGGGTGATAAACGTCAGATAAGTTTTGATCGTTTGTGTAAGCATGAATTGTAGTCATGCTACCTTGCTCAATACCTACTGTGTCGTTAATTGCTTTTGCAATTGGCGCTAAACAGTTAGTAGTACATGATGCGTTAGAGATAATGTTGCTATCAGCGTTAATTACATCGCTGTTAACGCCGTGTACTACCGTTGCATCTAAACCTTTACCAGGAGCAGACACAATTACTTTTTTAGCACCTGCTGTAATGTGCTTAGCTGCGTCTTCACGCTTAGTGAAAAAACCAGTACATTCTAAAACGATATCTACGTTTAACTCTTTCCACGGTAAGTTTGTAGGGTCACGCTCTTGAGTCAAAGTAATTACGTCATCACCAATCAGCATAGTGTTATCTGATAACGTTACTTTTTGAGAAAATTGACCGTGAACTGAGTCAAATTGTGTTAAATGCGCATTTACGTTAGCCGGTGCTAAATCGTTAATTGCTACAATTTTAATTTCACTGTTTTGTGCTGACTCGTAAAGTGCACGTAATACGTTGCGACCGATACGGCCATAGCCATTAATTGCTACATTAATCATTTTTAGACTCCTATTTAACTTCACTTGCTTGTCGAGCAAGCGCTTCAATGGCTTGCCAGTCTTTGTTTTCAATTAGTTGCTTATCTAGCATCCACGTACCACCAACACAAATAACGTTATTAAGCGCTAAGTAATTAGGGGCTGTTGCTAGGCTAATACCACCGGTTGGGCAAAAAGTAATGTGCGGCAATGGCCCGCCAATCGACTTAAGCATTGCCGTTCCACCTGCAGCCTCTGCAGGGAAGAATTTTAAGTACTTAAAGCCATGGCTTGCTAACTGCATTACTTCGCTTGCAGTTGCTGCACCCGGTAAAAAAGGGATGTCTGAATCTTTAGCTAATGCTAATAATTCATCACTTACACCTGGGCTTACCATAAAATCAGCGCCTGCTTCTACTGAAGCATCAAAGCTAGCTTTATCAACCACTGTACCTGTACCAACGTAAGCTTCTGGAACTTCTGCTTTCATTAGTTTTACAGCTTCCACTGCAACAGGCGTGCGTAGCGTAATTTCAAGGGCTTTTAAGCCACCGTTGTATAACGCTCTAGCGAGTGGTGCTGCATCTTCTAGTTTTTCGATTACAACCACTGGCACCACAGGTGCCGACGCTAAGATTTTTTCAATACTCATTACTTGTTCCTCATTACCCAGTGTGTGGCAATTATTATTCAAGTCCAAAAGCACTCGCACCTAAATCGGCGCTGCTTACAATATTTCTAAATCCAGTAAATAACTCTCGGCCGGTACCAAAGGTTAAGCTTGGTTGGCTAAGTTGTAGTTCACGCTTAGCAAGCTCTTCGTCGCTAACATGTACTTTTAATATTCCGTTTGGCGCATCCAGTGTTACTAAATCGCCCTCAAGAATTTTTGCAATAATGCCACCTTCAACAGCTTCTGGCGCTAAGTGAATAGCAGCAGGTACTTTACCTGATGCGCCCGACATACGGCCATCAGTCACAATAGCTACTTTAAAGCCTTCGTCTTGAAGTGTTGCCATTACAGGCGTTAATTTATGCAGCTCTGGCATACCTTTCGCTTTAGGGCCTTGCTCTTTAAGCACGGCAATAAAGTCTTGGTTTAACTCGCCACGGCTGTATGCCTCTTGCAGTTCGCCTTGTGAGCTAAATACTTTAGCTGGGGCTGTTACTAATTGGTGCTCAGTGGCTACAGCAGACACTTTAATGACTGCTTTACCTAGGTTACCCGTAAGTAGTTGTAGGCCGCCTTGCTTGCTAAATGGATTGCTAATTGGACGCAGTACTTCTTCATCGAGTGAGTTTTCTGGGCAATCTACCCATTTAACTTTTGAAGGTCCTGTTGAGTTGCTCATAATTAAGCTGTCGTCTTTATCTAAACGCGGCTCCATCATGTAAGGCGCTAAGCCTTCACCAAGCATAGTTTTAACATCAGTATGCAAGTAACCTGCGCCGGCTAATTCACGCATTAAGAAACCCATACCGCCTGCGGCTTGGAAATGGTTTACATCGGCTGAGCCGTTAGGGTAAATACGCGTAAGTAGTGGTACAACTTCTGATAAGTCAGACATGTCTTTCCACGTTACTTGAATACCCGCCGCTTTTGCGATAGCAACAATATGAATAGCGTGGTTAGTTGAGCCACCTGTAGATAGCAAGCCAACTAAACCATTAATAATGGTTTTTTCGCTGATTACATCTGCTAAACACGGGCTTTCTTTATCATCTGTAAGCTGCTTAAGCATGGTTTCTACAGCATTACCTGTTAAACCATCGCGAAGCTCAGTGTAAGGGTTAATAAACGAGCTACCTGGAAGGTGTAAGCCCATTATTTCCATTAACATTTGGTTTGAGTTAGCAGTACCGTAAAACGTACAAGTACCTGCGCTGTGGTACGAGGCGCTTTCAGCTTCAAGTAAGTCTTCACGGCTTACTAATCCTTGTGCAAATTTTTGGCGAATACGTGCTTTTTCTTTGTTAGGAATACCAGATTGCATTGGCCCAGCAGGTAAAAAGAATACCGGTAAGTGACCAAAAGATAAGGCACCAATTAATAAACCTGGGACAATTTTGTCACATACGCCTAAACAAAAAACGCCGTCAAATACGTCATGCGATAGTGATACCGCAGTAGACATAGCAATTACGTCGCGAGAAAAAAGCGATAATTCCATGCCGTCACGCCCTTGCGTAACGCCATCACACATTGCTGGTACACCGCCTGCAACTTGGGCAGTTGCGTCGTACTTAGTAGCAAGGTCTTTGATTAAATCTGGGAAATCTTTGTATGGCACATGGGCCGAAAGCATATCGTTATATGAGTTGATAATAGCAAGATTTGGCTGCTCATCAGCCTTTAAGCGCGCTTTGTCGTCGCTGCTACACGCAGCCATAACGTGAGCGATGTTTCCGCAGCCTAGTCCGGCACGGACTCTTGTTTGTTTTTTTGCGTGCGAAATACGATCTAAATAATCTTGACGGGTTTGTTTACTGCGTTCAATAACGCGTTGGGTGACTTCTTCAATGCGAGGGTGCAACATAATTTAGCTCATCTCTATTAGTTAGAGGAAAAAGGCTCAGTAGCAATTACAGACTCCACGTAAATAACTGCACTGAGCATCTTTGATTTACCCGTTCAAAGGTACGCTACCAGGGAGCCTCTCACAACAACCCTGACACCGGTGTCACTGTATTAACGCATAGCATTGACACCGGTGTCAACCCTGAGTAACAAAAATAGTGTAAAATTTTAACGTGACCAATTAATGACCATGCTAATTTTAGTTTATTTGCAAAAATCCGCACAAAAAAACCCGAATAAGCGTCACTCAAATTCGGGTTACTGTGAAAAGAAAAAAAAGAGGTTATTTTATTGCTGCTGTAGACTCGCGGGTAATTAAGCGTGATTCTAGCGTTACCTGATACGGCGGCTCTTGTGGCTGCGAAATATGCGATATAAGCTGCGTAACAGCTTGTTTAGTCATTTCTTCTACAGGTTGTGCAATAGTCGTTAAGCCCGGCCATATATGGCGAGCAATTGGTGCGTTATCAAACCCTGCAATAGAAATATCATCGGGTACGCGTAATTGGCGCTGTGTGGCAAGTTTTAATACCGCCGCCGCCATGTAATCGTTTGATGCAAATACCGCGGTAGGACGTGGCGATAAATCTAAAATGCTGCGCGCACTGTCTACACCTGAGTGATAACTAAAGTTACCCTCTTCTACTAGGCGCTCGTCAAATTCTATACCGTGGTTTGCCAACGCTCGTCTGTAACCTTTAAAGCGCTGTTGCGTAGCACTGTGATCAGGGTGGCCTTTAATAAAAGCAATCGACTTATGACCAAGCGAAATTAAGTGCTCGGTTATTTCATAAGCGCCCTGCTCGTCGTTGCTGCGCACTGAAATCGAATCATCTTCTAGCAGTGCCGATGCAACCCGTGCATAGGGTATTTTTTTAGCTTTTAAAAAATTAGCGAGTTTTTCAAAATCACCAAATGGCGGGGTCAGTACTACGCCATCTAAACGCGAGGTTTGTAATAACTGCTCTATATCGTTAATTAAATCATCTCCACGTAATTCGCACGGGTGTATTAGTAAGTTGTAGTTATTTTCTTTACAGGCAGCAAGCGCACCCGTTTGTACGCGTGTTATATAACTTTTACTGGGGTTGTCGTATAAGCAGCCAATAATAAAGCTGCGATTTTGCGCAAGCCCGCGTGCTATTGGGTTAGGCGTGTAATCAAGCTCTTTAAATACTTTAAGTACTTTTTCGCGCGTAGCTGCACTCACGTTAGGCTCATTATTTAAAACCCGCGACACGGTTTTTTTAGAAACCCCCGCATGGCTTGCTACGCTATTTATGGTTACTTTTTTCATTTGTTCATTATCCAAATACAACCATTAAGCAAATTTACTTGCTGTTATATAAACACGCACCCGCCCCAATTAGCGGTATGTTATCTTGTGTTACTAAAGTAACTGGAATTTGCCCTGCATATTGCGACATAACACCTTTTTGCGAAAAACGCTCTACAAAGCGGCTTTCAAGTAATCGGGTTTGCATGCGCGGTAAAATACCGCCACCTATAAATAGGCCACCTAATGCGCCGTATACTACCGCTAAATCGCCTGCCACACTGCCAATCCAGTCACAAAACTGATTAAGCGTTGCATCGCACACTTCACACTCGCCACTGTTCGCAAGGCTACTAATTTGTGCTGCATCTAAATTTTTAGCTGTAACCCCTTTCACGGCTGCCATTGCTTTGTATAAATGAGCAATACCTGGGCCTGAAAAAACAGTTTCTATAGATACATGAGGGTGTTCTTTACGAAGCTCGTTAATTAATAAAGCGTCTAGCTCGTTTACAGGAGCAAGCGACATATGCCCGCCCTCAGAGCTTAATACTGCAGTTGACTGCGCTGTACGCACTAAACACGCAGCACCAAAGCCAGTACCTGGGCCCATAACACCAATGTTTGCATTTGCATCGGCTTGACCAGGCTTAATAGTAATGTTTTGAGTTGCATCTAAATAAGGCGCTGCATAAGCAAAAGCAGCAAAGTCATTAATTACTTCTAATTGTGTTAAATTAAAATGTGCTTTAAATTCACTAACACTAAAATGCCAACCTAAATTAGTTAAATGCACTTGGCCTGCTTTTATAGGGCCTGCAACAGCTAAACATGCCTGAGTTGGCGTAACATGAGGAATCGTTGTTAGGTATTGTTCAAGTGCACTTTCTAAAGAGCCAAAATTAGCACTGGGAAATATGTTAATATGCTCAATAACAAATTGGTTAGTTTGCTCATTAAAGTCGGTAATTAATGCAAAGCGCGCATTGGTGCCACCAATATCGGCAACTAAGATAGGGTTAAACTGGGCAGAAGAATTTTGGCTCATGGTATTATCTCTTTTGTGTAAGCGGCTTATGCTTATTATTTTACAACGGCTATGCGTTGTTATTTATACACTTTGAGCTATCACCTCAAAGTAGCTATCACAGTAAAAAAGGCTGCTATATAAAATAGCAGCTAATACGTTTTGACAACAAAATGATAAAACATTGGCATTATGACACCGGTGTCAGGATTAGATCAATAATAAATCGCAAAAAGCTTGAAATAATTCACTAATAGTCGAAAATGGCACAATTATTTAGCATTTAATTAAGTTGTAACAATGAAAGGTAAAGCCACCTCATTTGACATTGCCCATTATGCAGGGGTTTCACAATCAACTGTATCTCGCGCTTTACGTAACAGCCCCCTTGTTAATGAAGAAACACGCAAACGCGTCCACGACATAGCAAAACAACTTAACTATAAAGTTGATAAAAATGCCAGCAACTTGCGTACTCAGCAAAGTAGTACCCTTGCGCTATTGTTGTTTGAAGACCCAACATCAGATGAATCACAAATCAATCCATTCTTTTTATCAATGCTGGGCAGTATTACCCGTGCGTGTGCAAAAGAAGGTTACGACTTATTAGTGTCGTTTCAATCAGCTAGTGCCGATTGGCAAGCCGACTACGAAGACAGCCACAGAGCCGATGGTATTATTTTGCTCGGCTATGGTGATTACATAGACTTTCAACCAAAATTTAAAACCTTGCTTGACCAAAACACTAAGTTTGTATGCTGGGGCGCCACAGTAGATAACCGCCCAGATCTTACTGTATGCTGCGACAACTACGGCGGGGGCAAACTAGCCGCTGGCCATTTAATTGCCCATAACCGCACCGATTGCGCGTTTATCGGTGATGCATCTGATCACAGCCCAGAATTTTTTGCCCGCTTTCAGGGGTTTAAAGATGAGCTACTTACTAATGGTATAACCATTAATGAGCGAAAAATGGCCAATGCTATTTCAACTGAAGAGTCTGGTTATCATGCTACACGCTCACTTATTGCTAATAACATAAAATTTAACGCCTTATTTGCCGCTAGTGATTTAATTGCCATTGGTGCAATTCGCGCTTTAAAAGAAGCCAATATTAATGTTCCTAACGAAGTGGCCGTGGTCGGTTTTGATAACATAGCCATTGCAAGCTACATAAACCCACCGCTTACAACCATAGCGCAAGACACCACCGTCGCAGGGCAAATGTTAGTAGAGAACCTGCTTAAATTAATACGTGAAGAAGAGGTGCAAAGCACCCTTTTACCGCCGGTATTAATTGCCAGAGAGTCTAGTTAAGAATTTATCACTCAACTTCATTGTGCTTATTAAACATTAAAACCCCACTTAGATACAAAAAAGCCACGGCTGTTAACCGTGGCTTTAATTTTACATTTTGAACTAGCCTTATTTTAAAGCTTTCTCAACAACGGGATAATGATCCCAAACTTGTTTGTCGCTCAGTGAACGGACTAATTTAATATACTCGGCATGAGTCCATGCCAATGGTGTTGCTGAATTAGTCCCCTCGCCTAGCTCATAACCTGCTTTGTTAATCCCTACACCATCCCATACCTGCTCTGGTAACATAAGGCCGTTATTAGCAAATTGCTCTAAGCCTTTTACATAGCTGTTTTTAATTTGCGCTTGTTTAGCATCATCCAGAGCGCTGTTTGCATTAGCTGCTGCGATTTCGTAATGTCCGCGCTCACCGGTGAAAAATGGCCATACACGCCCACGTTGGCCTGGTGTATTACTGCCACCCTCAGCATAGTTTGTGCCTTTAACTTCATCTTCACCGTAACCATCATTACCATAGCGGCGGTAGCCTGCAAAAGTGCCGCTGCCATCATCAAAGCTAAAGCTGTATTTAACTTGTAGGTTATCTTCAAGTGTTTCATCGTCATACTCAGGTAGTGTTTTAACGATGCTTTCATCATTTGCACCGCGTACGCCATAGCGTACTAGCTCTAAAAAGCCGCCATCTAAAATTTGCTTTTTATTAAACCCTTCGCGGCCATTATTAGCGTTAATTTTAGTGTTTGAGTTTGCATCGGTATCTTGGCCTATACGAATAAAGTATTCGCCATCGCTATTTTCGCCTTTTAAGTTACCTTCGGTAGTAAACATTTGCGATTCAATATCGTTGCTGTATTTTTTAGCCGTAGCAAGATAGCGCTGCGCGTTTTTATCATCGCCACTAAGCGTTGCGATATCACTTGCGGTAATAAGGCCTGCCACTATTGCCGCAGTTGTAGATGGCGAATAACCGCTTTGCTCTTCCCAGCGCTCTTGTTGTGTTGCCGGTGGTGTAATTTGTGTGTCGTTCCACAAAATTTTAGCAAGTCCCCCCTCGACTAAAAAATCTGCCGCTGGTTTTAACATTTTGCCGTACCAGTTTTTTAGCTCTTCATCGCTAAGTACGTTGGCTTTATGTAACTTCCATGCCAGCATGATAGGCATAGCAGTTTGATCAAGCTGTACGCCTACCCATTCTAATTCACCATCGACGTGTGTTTTTTGTAAAAACCAGCCGGTATCGCCTTTATTACCTGGTGTTTTGCTGCTTACTTGCACTTTTTCAAGGTATTCGAACGCTGTTTTTGCTGTGGCAGTATCGCCAAGCGCCATAAATGCCATAGCTACTTGATAAAAATCGCGCACCCATACCGCTTTATAACCCGTAGAACCTTCTTTGGCTGAAACCGTTTCGCCCCATGGGTTAGATAAAGAAGCAATTAATGCCCCTGCGTGTGTTTTATCTTCTTGTGCTTTTAATACCATGGCGCTGGTGTATAAAAGCTTACCGTTATCGGCTGTTTGTTCAACCATGGTATTAAGTGGTTTTAGGCTTTGTAGGTAATCTTCCCAGCCTAGCGCTTCTCCTTTGCCGTTGTAGTGATCGAGCACCGCTTGGTACCCTTTAGCTAAGCTTTTTTCGCCTTGCTTTATACTTTGCTGCTGCGTTTTGCCAAAGCTAAGGGCTAAATCAAAAGTAGTATTTGCAGTTATCTCGCCAAGCTCTGCAAGCATGCTTACATTACCAGCAGTTTCGCCGGTATTTGTGTATTGGGTAGTTATAGATTGCGTAGTTTTAAGCGCGTTAATACCGTCACTTTTTTCTGTAAACCCTACCGTTTTTGCTTTAAATGGTGATGCTGATTGAAGTGATAGATAGTTATCGCTTTCCCATGCTACTAGGCCTTGCTCTGTTGTTTTAGCAAAGTCACCTAAGCCGTTATTATTAATATACGGATTAACAGACACATACGCTTTTAGCCCTTCAAGCTCAGTATTAAATACGCTGCGTACAAACAGGGTTTGCCCATCTGGGTCAGTAAATATGTGTTTTTCTAGGCTAAAGCGGCCTTGTTTATCAGTGCTTGTTACTTTATAAGCCAGCGATAACGGGCGACCTTGTGCATCTTTATGTAAGTAATCAATGGTGACATTTAAATCATCCGCTTCACTAACGGTAAAATCTTTACCTGTTACTATAAATTGCATGTCTTTTATTTGTGCTTGGTGAATCAGCCCAAACATGGTTTCGGTGATCATCCCTTTAGCAATTGAAAACCATACTTTAGACACATCCCCCGTTGCAGCTGCATCAGTGTATTGCCCGTTTTGGTATTGCTCGTATGATGTACCAATACCTGTTTTACCCGCATAAGCCCAAAAAGGCTCTGCGCCTGGGGCGCCTGGTGCTGATGTAACCTGTACTGTGGTACTTTCGTTAGTTGTGCTTGTGTTTTGAGCGCCGCAAGCCGTTAAACCTAACGTTAAAAGAGAGGCGGTTATAAGGTTATATTTTTTCATTGTGTGTCCTTAATGAGAATTTTTAACGCGCATTACTGCAACAGCAGCAACAACAAACGAAGCTGCACCAATTAATAATGCGTAAATAGGCTGATTAGAAAATACGTGGCGTAAAATAAGCCCTAAAATACTGGCAGCAAGTAACTGAGGTATAACTATAAAAAAGTTAAAAATCCCCATATAAACGCCCATTTTGTTACTCGGTAGTGCGTTACTTAACATGGCATACGGGAGTGATAAAATAGACGCCCACGCAAACCCTACGCCTATCATAGGTATAAGTAGCATTTTAGGGTCTTGAATAAACATAAAGCTTGCAAGACCTAACGCGCCCAGCAATAAATTAAAGCAATGCGCGCCTTTTAATCCCATTTTTTTAACTAAAAACGGAATACACATAGCGGCAATTGCGGCAAATCCATTGTAGGCGGCAAATAAAATACCCACCCAATCTGCACCATCGTTAAATGCTTTAGAAGTTGCATCGCTACTACCATAATGAAAACTTGTTACTGCAGCGGTGGTATAAATCCACATAGCAAATAAAGTAAACCAGCTAAAAAACTGCACCCAGGCAAGCTGCTTCATGGCCTCTGGCATAGTAAATACATCTTGTACTACTTGGTAAAAACCACCTTGGGTTTTATTCGCACTTTTAAGCGCCGCTGCAATCCACTGCACAATACCAAACGCTAATAAACCACCAGCAAGTAGGTATAATTCTTTTTCAAGGGATAAGCCCATGACTAATGCAAGAGTTGCTAAACCCAGTACCACAAAAATAATGGCACCTTTATTAAAGTTAATATCAACCACTTTGCTTGTTGTAGGTTGAGCACATTGCTTTTCAAAAGCCGCTAATTGCTCAGGGCTGTATTCTTTAGTACGTGCAACGGTCCAAAGCACGGCAACAAGTAACACCACCCCGCCCCAATAAAATGAGTATTTAACAGATTCAGGAATTTGCCCTGGGGCTGCGGTATTACTTACATCAAACCAGTTGGTCATCATCCATGGTAGCGCCGAGGCTAACACCGCCCCAATACCAATAAAAAAGCTTTGTAAACCGTAACCTGTCGCGCGTTGTTTTTCTGGCAAGTTATCACCAACAAGTGCTCTAAACGGTTCCATGGTTACGTTGATTGACGCATCCATGATCCATAACATACCCGCGGCAATCCAAAGCGTTGGTGAATGCGGCATAATAAATAGTGAAAGCGTTGTTAACACTGCGCCTATAAAAAAGAACGGACGACGGCGGCCAAAGCGACCCCAGGTTTTATCGCTCCAATAACCTATAATAGGCTGAACAATTAAGCCTGTAAGTGGGGCTGCAACCCATAAAATGGGAATATCATCAACTTGTGCGCCTAATGTTTGAAATATTCGGCTCACATTGCCGTTTTGCAGGGCAAAACCAAATTGTATGCCTAAAAAGCCAAAGCACATGTTCCATATTTGCCAAAAACTTAAATTTGGCTTATCGGTATTATTATTTTGATTATTCATTATTAGCCTTATTTGTTAATACTGCGCTGCTAAATGCATCAAGTGTGAGGTTAAATGTAGCGCCTTGCGGGTGAGCTTTAAGCTCGGTGGTGTGATTTTCAAGTAAATCATTTAATAGCGTATTCTCACTCATTGCACCTAATTGTGCCTTTGATAAATTAACCGTAACTGTTTGTGGCTGCTCGCTAAAGTTACTTAACACATATACACTTTGCTGGCCTAAAGAGCGGGTAAAACCAACAACACGTTCACTTCCTACAAGGTTAAGTGCCGACATTTCTCCGCCTACTACAGCAGGTAAACTATTCAGTGACATAACCGCTTTGTAGTATTCACGAAGTGCTACTTGCTCTGCAGTTAAGTTAGCGCCATCAAATTTCCCGTTATTCATCCATGCTTGGTGTGCTGGGACGCCAATGTAGTCAAAAATACTGGTACGTGTCGGCGCTCCAAACCCCGCGTTTTCAGAGCCATCTTCACCCACATCTTGAGCAAAATATAAAAGTGTTGGCGAGCGGCTAATTAAATTAGAAACAACTAAAGCAGGTTTACCCCACTGGGAATTACCCGCAAAGTCTGGGCTTGCGATTCGTTGCTCGTCGTGATTTTCTAAAAAATGCAGCATGTGTTGCTCTATATCGAGCACACTTTGATGCGCATCAAAAATACTATTGGCAGGTTGTTTAAGTTGCATTATCGCTTTTAAGGTATCGTAAAAGCCGACTTTATCGTAAAGGTAATCCATTTTACCTTGCTGAATATAGGCACGGTACATTAACGGGTTATATACTTCGGCCAATAAAAACGCATCGCTTTTTTGCATTTTTATTGACGAATTTAAAAAGCTCCAAAATTCAACCGGGACCATTTCGGCCATGTCGTATCTAAAGCCATCAACGCCTTTGTCTAACCAAAAAAGTGCAATGTCTCTAAATTTGTACCAGCTATCTGGTAGCTCTTTATCTTGCCAAAACGCATAATGAGCACGGTAATCTTTGTCTTTGTAATCGTTTGGCAGCTGAGCAAAATCGTAGCTACCATCTGGCTTTACGCCATAATTTACTTTTACTGTTTCGTACCAATCGTTAATATCGGGTTTTGGTGCACGGGCACCGTTACCTGTCCATTTAGCAGGTGTTTCATCAAAAAAGCCATCCGCAAGTGGGTGATCCTTTCCACCTAACACGGTATAAGTTGTAGAAGTAGGCACTTGAAAGGACTGCCCAGGCACATAATAAAAGTTGTTATTTTTATCGTACGTTTTGCTGGTGTCGTCTTGCGCGCCGAAATCCTCTACGCCTTTAGGCTTTCCAAGTGATTTATAATTTCGGGCAACATGGTTAGGCACTATATCAATAATGACTTTCATACCGTGGCTATGTGTACGCTCAATAAGCTGGCTAAACTCCCCCATGCGGTTTGTTACATTAACGGCTAAATCGGGGTTAACATCGTAGTAATCTTTAATTGCGTACGGTGAACCTGCGCGGCCTTTTACTACATCGGGGTCATCTTGTGAAATACCGTAGTCGGTATAATCGCCCACTAACGCGTGGTGTAATACACCGGTATACCAAACGTGCGTGGTACCTAGCTCTTTAATGCCTTTGAGGGCTGCATCGTTAAAGTCGGCAAATTTACCTACGCCGTTTTGCTCTTTAGTGCCCCATGGCACATTGGCTGTTTCGGTATTACCAAACAAACGGGTAAATACTTGATATACAACCGGCTTGGTAAGCTCATTTTGCGTGTGGGCAGGTGCTTGCTGTTGTTCAGGTTTGTTATTTTCTGAACACCCTGTAGCAATAAGTGCACTACACAGTACTGCGGGTACATAAACTGATTTTTTCATTGTGTGTCTTTTTTGTCAGTATTGTTATTAACTTTATACTAAAGATTACTGCAGCAACCATACAGTTGCTGCATACGTATTCAGGTCACTATTGTGGCGTATTTATAACGAGTACCGTTGCGCTCATCGCTGGTAATTCAATGGTTTTGCCAAGCTTTTGTGTTTTTTGAGTAAATAAATTAAATGCTGTTGTGCTGTTAGGCATTACCTCTTGCATATACTCAATATTTTTTTGTAGCGCTTGTGTGTTTTTATTCATAAATACCAACACTGTTTGCTCATCGCTAATACGCGCATAACTATAAACCCCTTGTTGAGGCGTAAAGTGTACAAGCTTCCCTTTATCTAATGCTGAGCTGTTTTTTCTAAAATTAAGCAGCGTACTGATGGTGTTATGCATCTCTTTTTGCTGTTTTTTTAAGCCCTCTTTGGTAAAGGCATTACGAGTTTGGCCTTCAAACCCGCCGGGGAAGTCGATTCTAATATCACCATGGTCTTTACTTGGGGTGTTATCTAATAGTACTTCCGTACCGTAATACATTTGCGCTATGCCACGTGTAGTTAAAAACAAGGTCATCGCCATTTTTGTTTTGGCAACATCTTGACCAAGCTCAGTGTAAACACGGCTCATATCGTGGTTATCGGCAAATACCATAATGTTATTTGTATCAGGGTATAAAAAGTCATTAGCTAACGATTCATATACTTTAACCCAACCCGTGTTCCAGCTTTCATCTTCATTTAGCGCTTGAATTACCGACTCTTGCAACGAAAAGTCCATCACGCTTGGTAAGCTTGATATATAGCCATCTTGGTTATGCTTGCCACGTTGCCAGTAAGAGGCAATAGCAGGGTTAGACGTCCACTCTTCTCCAACAATATTAAAATCTGGGTACTCTTGCATTATGGCTTTTGTCCAATCACTCAAAAATGCTTTATCTGAGTAAGAGTAGGTATCAACACGTATGCCGCTTAAATCGGCGTATTCTATCCACCAAATCGCATTTTGAATTAAGTATTCACTTAACAGTGGTTGGCGCTGATTTAAATCAGGCATGGTTTCTACAAACCAGCCATCGTTAAACTGGCGCTTGTCGTATTCACTGGCGTGTGGGTCTTGTATGGTTTGGCGCGCATGGCTGGTGGCATTTTTGCCTTTATTAAACTCACCATTAAAGTTAATCCAATCTTTAGTTGGCTTATCGTTAACCCAAGTATGCTCAGAGCCAAAATGGTTAAGGACCATATCCATTACCAGCCCTATACCCTGCTCTTTTGCTTTTACTGATAACGTTTTGTATAACTGGTTTGAGCCCATTCGTGGGTCAACCTTATAAAAGTCTGTAATTGCATAACCATGATAAGAATAATTAGGCATGTTGTTTTCAAGCACAGGCGTTAGCCAAAGCTGTGTTACGCCTAAGTCGTTTAAATAGGGTAGCGCGTTTATAACGCCCTGAATATCACCACCGTGGCGCCCACCTTTTATACTCGGGTTTGCCGCTTCTAACATGCTTGGGACGGTATCGTTTTGTTTATCACCATTAGCAAAGCGATCAGGGTTAATTAAATAAAGCGTATCAGCTGATGTAAACCCTTGACGCTGAGCGCTGTTTTTATCTCGTTTAAGAAGTGGAAACTCAAAGTTATTGCTCGTTTCGCTGCTATTAAATTCAAGCGTTCCGGCTTTAGCGGCGTCGGTAATGGTAATATTTAAAAATACATAATTTGGATTATCGGTACGAGTTACTTTATTTAACTTAACGCCGTTGTATTTAGCTAATTTAATTTGCTCGTTTGCAATGTTTTGCTCATGAACCATGATGGTAATCGTGTTTTTGTTCATGCCAACCCACCAATTAGCAGGCTCAACGTCAAGTGCGTAGCTAATAGTTGGTAAAGTACAGGCACTTACAAGTAAAAGTTTTTTTAAAAGTTGCATCATCAGGCCTTTTTAATTTTTGCTAAAAAATTTTTATGAGTGGGTAATTGATCTACCGTTGAGGTAATAAGCGTTTTTAGTGTTGAGAATAAATCGTTTAGTTGTTCACTACTGAGTGAGTCAACAATGCTGTTGTAATCTTCGGGGATAAGTCCTTGGCCAATAAACACCTGTTGCCAGGCAACTTCGGCAAATAATTCGTCGTTTTCGCGCACTACTTTGCCGGTTTGCTTAAATAATTTGAGCTTGTGAGCCAATGAGTCAGGAATGTCCATTTGCTTACATTGTCGCCAAAATGGGGAGTCCTCTCGCGCTGTTAGTGTGTAATGCAATATTATAAAATCACGAATGTGCTCTATTTCTATCACGCTTTGCTTATTAAATTCAGTAACTAAAGCTTCGCTTATGCCATTGTGTGGAAACAGCTTTATTAAACGGGTTACGGCACTTTGTATTAAATGAATGCTGGTAGACTCTAGCGGCTCTAAAAAGCCACTGGCAAGGCCAACCGATACCACATTTTTATGCCATTGTTTTAACCGCCGTCCTGTTTTAAATTTAATTACCCGCGGCTCAGTCATTGGCTCAGCGGGTAAATTATTTAATAATAACTGCGTTGCCGCATCGTCAGATAAATAACGACTACAATACACCAAGCCATTACCTATTCGGCTTTGCAGCGGTATTTGCCACTGCCAGCCTGCGCTGTGTGCAATTGAACGCGTATAAGGTTTTAGCTCGCTAGTACCTTGTGACTGCACCGCCACGGCGCTATCACACGGTAAATAATGAGACCAATCGACAAAACCGGTGTTAAGGGTTTGCTTTATGAGTAAGGCGCGCTGCCCAGTAGCGTCTATAAAAAGGTCACCATTTATCTGTTGTGTGTTACTAAGGGTTAATGATTTTATATTCCCTGATAGAGGGCATTGTTCAACCTGCTCTATTTTGGCATCAATATGCTCAACACCGCGTGATGTTGCGAGGTTTTTTAAAAACTCAGCATATAACGTTGCGTCAAAGTGATACGCATAACTCAAGCCAGGCAATTGTGTATTAGGTAGGGTATTTAAGGGTGCAAATTTATGCTGCTTAGCCGCTTGGTAGTTAAGAGAAAAGTCCCATAAGCTTTCTTTTGCACCGCTAATATGCCCTTTTACCCAAAAATTGTAAAAATCGCAAAAGGGGAGGTCTTTTCCAAATGAGCCAAAAGCATGCATGTAGCTATGAGAGGGGGTTTTCCAATTTTCGAACTCAATCCCTAATTTTATAGATGCATTTGTAGCGTTTATAAAATCTTGCTCGTTTATACCCAATGCGTTATTAAGCTGAATAATAGGCGGAATTGTAGCTTCACCCACGCTTATAGTGCCAATAGTACTTGACTCAATAAGGGTTATTTTAATTACTTTACCTAACACTTTATTAAGCAAGGCGGCTGTTATCCACCCTGCCGTGCCCCCGCCTGCGATTACGACGTGTTTTATTGGTTTCATATTATTGTCCACGTTTACAGTTTAAAGCTTTGTTGAGTATGATAAAGTAGCTATAAAAAAGCCCTTGTAAAACAAATTACAAGGGCTCCTACACACAACCTTTATTATAGCTTGTAGCTAAAGCCTAACAAGTAAGTACGACCGTAATCTTGGTAGTCACGAACTTGTAGCGCGTTATCGCCAGAAAGCGATGTAAACGGCTCTTCTGTTAAGTTTTGAACTTGGAACTGAATTGATAACCCTTCAAGGCTTTCAACACCGGCCTCACTAAAGTCGTAACCCGCTTGAATGTCCCAAATTGTTTCGCCTAGGATATCCACTTGCTCGGTATCAAAACCTAGCCCGTATACATCACCTTTAAAGGCACTACGTTTACGCATGCTGGTACGCAGTTGAATACCATTCATTTCGTAGTAAACCGTTAAGCTCTGAATTTTGTCAGACAGACCCGGTAGCTCGTACTCATTGCCGTTTTGATCTTCAATATCAGACTCAATACCTGTATGGCTTGCAATTAAACCAAAACCTTCAAGTGACGGGTGGAATATTTTAAATGGTAACGCTAGTGATAGCTCGTAACCGTATAGGTCGCCGCCACCGCCATTTACTTTACCACTGCCAGTACCTTCAGATGTAGCTGGGATTTCACCTGTTGAAGGGTCAGCAACGCCCGACATATCAATTTCGTATGTGCCGTCAAAAATCCACTGGGTTAAGTCTTTATAGAAAAACGCAGCAGAGAAGTAACCTTCATCGCTAAAGTAGTTTTCGTACGTTAAATCGTAACCAGTTGCTTCTTTAGGCTCTAGGTTAGGGTTACCACCCGATACAGACCAAAAGTTACCGTTTTCATCAGGCGTTGTGTTGTATGATGCATCAATCGATGAGTTCATCTCGTCCAAACGGGCGCGTGAGATTGTTTTAGCTGCACCAAAACGTACTGTTTGCTGCTCATCAATCGCAAGTGATAAGTTCAAACTTGGTAAAACGTGTGAATAATCGTGGCTAATATTGGTAGGTGATGCCACAACAATGCCATCTACAGTACTAAATGCATTACCTTGCGATGACTGATCAGTGTGAACGTAACGTACACCGATATTACCCGTTAACGCTAAGCCGCTTACTTCGGCATTAATATTAGCTTGTGCAAATGCAGAGGTAATTTCTTCTTTTACGGTCCACGATTTAGTTAAATGGCTCGTATTTGTTAAGCTTTCATCTAGTAAGTCGTAGTAGCCGTCATTAACAAGACCATTTACATCGTAGGCAATCATATCGCCCATGCCAATAAAGTCTAAATCAACGCTGCCCATTCGATACTGCTCTGGCACGGTAACTAAACCCGGGTTATCAAGTGAAAACCCAGATAACGTCATAAAGAAGCCCTGTGAATCTTTGGTTTTTTCGCGCTCTTTATAAGACATACCAAATTCAATTGAGCTGAAGTATTCGTTTTCTAATACTTTAGATGCCGCTAGTTTTAACGTAGATAACTCATCTTCAATTGTAGGTGCATTAATGAAACCATCTTGCGCTTGGTTTTCATACTCGGTGCCGGTTAAGCCATATTTATCATTTAAAGCAGAGCTTGCACCCCATGATAAAGGACCACCTAATTGCATTAAGCTGTAATCGCTGTAATCTAAATCGTGAGTAAACGTAGCACCTGTATTACCACCGTTAAATGTGTAACCAAGGTTATCTGCAACACCGCGAGCATCGCCTCGACCTGTGCCTGAGTAACTCTCAAGGCTCCAAATTTTACGGTCTACTTGAGAGTAACTCGCGTCAAACTCTACTGACCACGAGTCATCAATATCGTATTTAGTGTTAAAGCCAAACGCGGTTAGTTCTGCTTCACGCTCTTCGTAGTCGTTACGAACAACCACACGTTGGCCATTTGTTACCGCACTGGTAATAAAGCCACTTGCGTCATCTACAGCTACGCTTGCAGGGTCAATCGAACCTTGACCCCATGCGAATGGGATTTCGATACCACGTAAGATTTTTTCATCTGTAAAATCAACATATAACGCATCAAACGTCATGTTTAATTTGTCTGTAGGAGCGGCCTCTAGTACGAGCATTGCTGAGTCACGTTCAAGGGTTGATGAACGTACAAATGGTTTTGCACCCCCTAATATAGAGTACGTTTGACCATCATCAGCAGTAAATTCAGGGTAACCCCAAGAGTTCCAACGTTTTTCTTGATTTGGAGAGCTCATGGTATTTAGTGCAAACGCAACACCTATGGTGTCATCTGCAAATTGATCAATGTATGAAATAGTACCGCGGTAACCATCGTCGTTACCGTCTGGGTTTAGTTTATCAAAGCTAGTTTGCTCGTATTGGCCATTAACTTGAAATACACGCTCGCCTTTACTTAAAGGACGTACGGTTTGCATGTTAATAACACCGGCAATACCTTCTGCTTCAATACTTGCATTAGGTGTTTTATATACGGTAACGCCGCTCATAATTTCTGATGGATAAAGGTCAAACTCTACGCCGCGGTTATCGCCAATAGATACTTGCTCGCGGCCATTAAATGTGGTGCCACTTTCGTTTTCACCAAAACCACGAATTGATACTCTACTTGCGCGACCATCTAGGCGCTGCGCCGTTAAACCTGGTAAGCGTGCAATAGACTCAGCAATAGATGAATCAGGAAGTTTACCTATATCTTCAGCTGAAATTGACTCAACGACTTGAGTAGAAAAACGCTTTGTGTTGATTGATTCTACAACACTGCCACGAAAGCCTTTTACTTCGATAACCTCAACGTCATCATTTTTAACTGTATCTTCTTGTGCTGCTACAGAGGCAAAGCTTGCTAATCCTGCAGTAGCCATTGCCAACGTTAATATACTTGGTTTGAACATAGACATGATGTTTTTCCCGTTACCCATATTGTGATACTCGCTTCTTTATTTGAGTGATAGTCAAACAGGCGAGCTAATTTTGTTGTCAGCATCAATATTAACGCTCGAATTATTTTATTAACAACTTTATGCATACGTATTCAGTACTATGCAAAACGCTAAAAGTTAACAATGAGTTCACAAATAAAACTTTAACCCACTGTTTTAAATAGTTTTATATTGGTGCAACCTAGTGATTTATTATCATTATAAAAATACATCAATTATTTAACTGAAATCCCTGTGTCATCGTTTGTAAATAGCGTTAATTAAAGGTTTTTTATAAATTTACACCCATATCTTTTGTAAAGATTATCAGATTAAATTGGTCTGACCAAAGAATGAAATCACCAAAGCTGTGCAGCCCTTTAAAAATAAGCACCAAAATAGCCAGTTGTTTTAGTTACACATAAATAAACATGATTGGTAAAAGTGCTGCAGCGGTTTTTATGGGTAACTTTCTGCTTAGATAAAACCGCTTTTATGTAAGTAAATTAGCTGCATACGTATGCAGACTTTTTACAGAGCAGCACCCTTCACGTATGCTTTTTGAAAATTTAGTGATTGTTTCAATCAAACTAATAACAATATAAATACTATGTGGAACGACGGAGAAAAGCATGGCCCAACAGCAGTGGTATAAAGGTGCGGTTATTTATCAGGTTTACCCGCGAAGCTTTCAAGACAGCAATAACGATGGTATTGGTGATCTTAAAGGGATAATTAATCGCATTGATTACATTAAAAGCTTAGGCGTTGACGCTATTTGGATTTCTCCTTTTTTCAAATCTCCAATGAAAGATTTTGGCTACGACATAAGTGACTATCGCGATATAGACCCCATATTTGGTGACCTAAACGACTTTGATGAGTTAATAGATCAAGCACATAAACGCGACATTAAAATTATTATTGACCAAGTGTTAAGCCATACATCAGACCAACATCAATGGTTTTTAGATAGCCGCGAAAATCAAAACAATGATAAAGCTGACTGGTACGTATGGGCAGATGCTAAAGAAGATGGCACAGCGCCTAATAACTGGTTATCTATTTTTGGTGGCGGTGCTTGGCAATGGGAGCCTCGTCGCGGTCAATACTATTTACATAACTTTTTAACCGAACAGCCTGATTTAAACTTTCATAACCCAGATGTAAGAAAAGCTGTTTTAGAAAATGTAGAGTTTTGGCTTAAAAAAGGTGTAGATGGTTTTAGATTAGACGCTATTAACTTTTGCTACCACGATGCACAATTACGTGACAATCCTGCAAAGCCTAAAGATAAACGCCAAGGCCGTGGCTTTAGTGAAGATAACCCATACGCGTTTCAGTACCATTATTATAATAACACCCAACCAGAAAACATTGAGTTTATGCAAGACATACGTGCACTACTTAATAAATACCCGGGTACTGTATCACTTGGTGAAATTTCATCGGAAGATTCATTGGCAACAATGGCAGAATATACCCAAGGCGGTGATAAGCTGCATATGGGTTACAGTTTTGAGCTACTCACGGATGATTATTCAAGTGAATACATAAGAGAAACCGTACAGACTCTAGAGCAACGCATGACTGAAGGTTGGCCGTGCTGGGCGTTTAGCAACCATGATGTAGAGCGTGTTGCGAGCCGCTGGAGCCAAAATGGTGAAATAAACCCAGCACAATGCAAAATGCTTACAGCTTTATTAGCTTCTTTGCGTGGTAGCGTATGTATGTACCAAGGTGAAGAGCTGGGGCTAGGTGAAGCCTCTGTAGCATTTGAAGACCTACAAGACCCATATGGCATTACCTTTTGGCCAAACTTTAAAGGTCGCGACGGCTGTAGAACGCCAATGCCATGGGAAGGTAACAACACACAAAACGCAGGATTTAGTGCTGCTAAACCCTGGTTACCAGTTGATAGCGCGCATACGCAGCAGGCTGTGTCTGTACAAGATAAAGATGCAAACTCTATACTTAATGCCTACCGTGAGTTTATGACATGGCGTAAACAGCATACTGTGTTATTAGCAGGCGATATTAAGTTTATTGATACTGCTGAGCCTATCCTCGCTTTTTACAGAACGCTAAACGAGCAAACGATGTTATGTGTGTTTAACTTAGCTGATAGTAGTCAAACATTTGAGTTGACTAAAACAGTGACTGAGGCGCATGACTCACTATCTCACTGTAATGCTACTTTAGATGGTAATAAACTCAACATGAATGGTTTTGGCTGTTACTTTGCTTTTGTAAAATAAGAATGCCCTGACTAATAATACTCAAAAGCTCGATTGTATCGGGCTTTTTTGTGCGCTCAAATAGTGGGGCTGCTATAGCCGGTATTAAGACGAAATACCGGCCACCAAACCACTAACTTAACCTTTCTAATGTGATTGTGTTTTACTATTTAAATAATCCGTGAGCGCAAATAACACGCCAGAGCTTACAAAGGTGACATGGATAATCACTTTCCAAAATAGCTCATCACTTGAATGAATATTAGAATTAATAAATACCTTTAAAAGCTCAACCGCAGATATGGCAACAATTGCGCTAATAAGCTTCATTTTTAAGCCAGAGAAACCTACTTTCCCCATCCATGACGGCCTATCTTCGTGGCCCTCAATATTAAGCTTTGAAACAAAGTTCTCATAACCACTAAAAATAATAATAAGTAATAAACCAGCCAGTAAAGCGGTATCAACGAGAGTAAGTATACCCACCAATAACTCTTGGTTTGTTGCACTAAAAGTGGCAATACCCATTAAATAAAGTTGCTTAAAAAACTTTATTAATAGCAATATTACAGCAAATAGTAGGCCTACAAAAAACGGGGCTAATAACCAGCGCCCTTTAAATATAAACGACTCTAAGCCCTGCTCTACTTTGTGTATTTTACGAGGCGTACTGGCTGGTTTTGCTTGGTGCTCTGACATTAACTTATCTTTTTATAAAAAAGCGACCTTAGCTTATAATTTATTACAACACAATTACTTATATAATTATTTAAGCGTAATTTACTCATCTTGACGATAAAAATTTTTCGTTATCTTTTATTTTAATTTCGATTAAAAATCACTACACCAACAGAGTTGTTCTGCATTGGGCACTATTTAAATACAGCTTTAAAATGTATTTAAATCGTAAAACTATTTATTTAGGAATCAACAAATGAATAAAGCATTGCTAGCATTAATAGTTGCACCACTTTTTGCTGTATCTGCAACGGTTGCAATCGCAGACGATGCACCAGTAGCTTCTGCACAAACAATTAAAGAATACACAGATATGTGTGTAAATTGGGCTAAAGATGATGATGTAAGTAACGACGATCTATTTGGCTATGTTCTTCAATGCGTTAATGATGAATTAGAGTCTGAAGGCTACAAAAAAGTATCTACTGTACAAATCTAAACAATAAAAAATATGCGGCTAATAAAGCCATTGCGACGCATATAATCATAAAAAAACCGGAATGACACAAGCTGTGCATTCCGGTTTTTATTTGTCTTAGGCTAAATAAATTTTAACGTTTATTCAGCTTCTTTTTTTGCTTTAGGTTTAGCTGGCGATTTTTTTGCAGCCGCTTTCTTTTTAGGCGCTGCTTTTTTCTTCGCTTCTTCTACCCATTTACCCGCTTCGTAGTGAGCAGTCCAGCCTGTGGCTTTTCCGTCAACTTCAGTCATCACGTATTGCGCTTTATTTTTACGGCTATAACGTACTACGGCTAAATTACCATCAGGATCTTTTTCTGGCGCATCAGCTAAGTAATAAAACTTAGGTGAAATACGCTCTCTAAAACGCTTTAGCTCAGCCACTTTAGGCGCGCGCGTCTCGCGTGATTTAGGGAAAGTGTTAGCCGCCAAGAAAATACCTGCAGCCCCGTCACGTAAAACAAAATAAGCTTCTGACTTTTCACATTCAAGTTCAGGTATGTGCACAGGATCTTCTTTTGGTGGCGCAGCTTCGCCGTTTTTAAGTAACTTACGCGTATTTTTACACTCTTCGTTGTTACAGCCAAAATACTTACCAAAGCGGCCCGACTTAAGCTCCATGTCTGAGCCACATTTATCACATTCGATAATAGGCCCATCGTATCCTTTAATTTTAAAGGTACCTTGCTCAACGATATACCCTTCACATGCAGGGTTATTACCACAAACATGTAATTTACGGGTTTCGTCTATTAGGTAAGAGTCCATAGCCGTTTCACAGATTGGACAGCGCTTCATTTGCATTAATGTTTCAGTTTCAATGTCCTCAACATCTGCCGCAACCGCTTCATCCCCTGATACTAGGTTCATAGTGGTTGTACAACGCTCTTTAGGTGGTAAGTTATAACCTGTACACCCTAAGAAAACACCCGTTGATGCTGTTCGAATACCCATTTTTCTGCCACATGTAGGGCAATCAATGTCGGTTTCGACCATTTGATTAAGGCGCATTCCGCCTTGCTCTGGCTCATCTTTGGCTATGTTTAATTGCGTAGAAAAATCAGCATAAAACTTATCAAGCACTTGGGTCCATACACGCTCGCCTTCGGCGATATCATCTAAACGACCCTCCATTTTTGCTGTAAAGTCAAAGTTCATTAAATCAGTGAAGTTTTCAACCAAACGGTCGGTAACAATTTCGCCCATTTTTTCAGCGAAGAAACGACGGTTTTCTACCCGTACATAACCACGGTCTTGAATTGTTGAAATAATTGATGCGTACGTAGATGGACGACCAATACCACGTTTTTCAAGCTCTTTTACTAAACTTGCTTCACTAAAGCGCGCTGGCGGTTTAGTAAAGTGCTGCTTAGGGTCAAGCTCAATTAAACTAAGTACTTCGCCTTCTTTTACTGCTGGCAGCGATTGATCTTCTTCATTCTTTTTACGTACCGCAGGTTGCACTTTTGTCCAACCATCAAAGCGAAGTACTCGCCCTTTTGCTTTTAGTTGAAACTCATCAGCGGCCACAGTAAGCGTTGTTAAGTCGTACTCTGCAGGTACCATTTGACAGGCAACAAACTGACGCCAAATTAATTCGTACAGTTTTTTGGCATCGGCATCAACACCTTCAACATGCCCAGAAAGTACAGTGACACTTGAAGGACGGATCGCTTCGTGCGCTTCTTGTGCATTGCCTTTAGAGCTGTAGCTAATTGGGTCTTTAGGTAAGTACTTTGCGCCAAACTCTTGGGTTACATAATCACGACACATTTCAACTGCATCTTTTGACAGATTAGTTGAATCGGTACGCATATAAGTAATGTAACCGCCTTCGTAGAGGCGCTGTGCAAGCATCATTGTTTTTTTAACGCCATAGCCTAAACGTGTACTGGCGGCTTGTTGCATGGTTGAAGTAATAAAAGGCGCACTTGGGCGGCTTTTGCTGGGTTTTTCTTCAACACTTATTACTTTATATTCGGCTGCCTCAAGGCTTTTAACTGCGGCTGTAGCCTGAGCCTCATTTACCGGCTTAAATGGCTTGTCTGCTTGTTTGGTGACTTCTAAGCGTAATTGTGACTCAGTATTTTTAACATCGGCGTGTATATCCCAAAACTCTTCTGGAATAAACGCTTTGATTTCACGTTCGCGCTCTACTAATAAACGTACCGCAACCGATTGCACACGCCCAGCAGAAAGCCCGCGCGCTACTTTAGCCCATAATAATGGCGATACCATAAAGCCAACTACACGGTCTAAGAAGCGGCGTGTTTGTTGTGCATATACCATGTCGGTATTTAGTTCACCAGGTGTTTCAAACGCTTGTTGAATCGCATTTTTTGTAATTTCGTTAAATACAACGCGTTTATATTTTTCAGGCTCACCACCAATAATTTCTTGAAGGTGCCAAGCAATTGCTTCCCCTTCTCTATCCAAATCCGTTGCGAGATAAACTTGGTCTGCATTTTCGGCCAGCTTTTTTAACTCTTGAACTACTTTCTCTTTACCTGGCAAAATTTCGTAATGTGGCTCCCACCCTTTCTCAGGATCAATACCCATACGTGCAACTAAGTTAGTGTAATCTCGTTGCTGTTTATACGCTGCCTTTTCTTCAGGCTCCATTTTACGAACTTCAGCTGGCGTTTTAGTCGCCGGTACTTTAGCTTTGTTCGAACCTGAAGTAGGTAAATCACGCACATGTCCAATACTGGACTTTACGATGAAGTCTTTACCTAAGTATTTATTAATTGTTTTAGCCTTAGCAGGTGACTCTACAATTACTAGCGATTTGCCCATAGTTGCCTATTTCTAACCAAATATTTAAATGTGTTTTGCCGACATAAACGGCGCGAATATTTATAGGTATATCTACAAACACCTATTGTTACAAGCTTTTAATACAAACTTTTCAGTATTTACTGAATAAACAAACAATTTTTGTTGTTAAATTATACAAACCGGTGTTTTTAAAATAATTGCTGTGGAATATATAGAACACAAATAAAAAAGCCAACCTTAAGGTTGGCATTTTTTACATTCTACCGATTATAAGTCGTCGGTTACGCTAACAGAAAGCGTACTTTCTAACCCTGAAGGCGCTTCGGCAGTAACGGTTAAAATACCACTAAACTGCTCATTTCCTCCATCTAAGTCTTCACGCGTAATACCAAATGATAAACCAACAGGCACAATACTTGTTGTATTAGGGTAAGTGTAATTATCACTACCTGTTAAAATACCATTGTCTGTGTCAATAGAGATGGTTGTTTCAGCAGGCATTGGGTTGTTATATATATCCGCTATAAATACCGTAAGCCCAAGGCTAGCCGTGCCTGATGCAGTTTGTGTTAAATCAATTGCATCAACCTGACACATTATTGCGCTAGTGGGATCGTTTTGCACACGGCGAACTAGTGGACTTGCAGGGTCGCTGTTTACACGTACCTCTGAAGCGGTTGCGCCCGCGATAGCAGAACAATCATCCGCGTATGTAACTAGCCTAAAGTATGCAGTATCACCCGACATTACGATTTCTTGGTTTTGAAATACATTAACCATTTGACGACTACAAATACCTGCGGCTTCGTCTTCTTCACGACACAGTAAACCATTGTATAGGCCGTTTTCTGTGGTCCATGTACCATTGCCATCAAAATCGACAAATTCTTCAAACTCATCACCGGTTGAGTTATCACGTGAACATGGGTCGGTTCCATCATTACAGTCTTTACCGCCATAGGTGCCATCTTCATTGTTATCGATAAAGGCTTCTGGAATATCAAATAAATCATCAAAAAAGTCTTCACTGTCAAAGTAGCCGTTGCCATTTAAATCAGAGAACGTTTCTTCACCAATTGCATAGGCATGTACAGTGGCACGTCCACCTAACGGTAAATCTACCGTTAAGTCATTATTTAAAATTCCTAATGGGCATGGTAAGCCACCATCACACTTTTGCGTAATGGTATTTTCATACATAGAGTCAGTAAACGGGCGTGGGTTACTGCTAGTCCACGTTACGCTACACGTACCATTGGTTGTTGTACAACTTGGCTCTATTACGCCCCCTTCGGTGATAAAGCTAACAGCTGTTCCATCTGGCACAGGGTTGTTAAAGTGATCAGCTAGGCGAGCATTAACCGATACCGTATTACCATCAACATTTAACGCATGAGGGTTAAATATTGAACGCGATAGCGAAAAGCTATTTTGATCAGCAATACCTGTACTAATTACAAGAATATCTGAAGGGGCGGTTACAATAACCGTATCGCCATCTACGTCTTCTTCGCTAGATGCGATAACACGCACAGGCGTAGCAATTGAGCCCGATTGAACTGAGGTAGTCACTTCACCGCTGGCATTAGTAATTGCACTGGCTGTGCCTAACGTTATACCACCGACTGCCGTTGACAGCTCAAAGTTAACCGTTCTTGAAGCTAAATCATTGCCATTTGAATCCACAAGTTTAAATGTTACTTCAGAGATTTCAGTTCTGTCAGCACCACCCGTACCTTTTAATGCAATTACTGGCTCAGTCACTTCTACAAATTGTAAAAAGCCAATATTGGCAGGTGATACATTTATAGTAGTACTAGCAGAAACCGTATCGCCACCGGTGATCACGGTAGCCGTAATTATATCCCCACCCACACAAGTAAGCGGACGGTATGTAGAGCGTGCAAAGCCGCCAATACTGGTTACTGTTTCATCTATAAGTGCTTGGCCAGAGCCAACACAACCAGATGAAAATTCAACAGTAAGTGGTGTGGTATATAGCTCACCGTCTTTTGAAATTTCAATTGAGATAAGTGCTGTTGCACCTGCAGCTAATAGTTCATCGTCTGCAACCGAGGTGCTAATATCAATTTCAACATCTACAGCAGCAATTTGAAATGCCTTAGTTATATCGCTATCGAGCACTGACACAGTAATTTCACCGGCGCCTACATCTTGACCTGGAACAATTGTTAGTAGCGCAACGCCATTTGAATCTGTTATAGCAGTACCTGTTGAAGGAGTAACAGATCCTATCGTTGTAGTTGCAGTAACTAATCTTTGTGCAAGTGGAGTTGTTGAGTTTTCGTTCGTCACCTCAATGTATAAAATACCTGTTGAGTCACCCGAAATACTAGTTACCTCATCACACAATGATGAGTTTCGTGAAGTTGAAAAATCAGATGGACAATTTTGTAAAATTTTAAAGTCTATATCTGCAGAGCTCTGATTTGGGTCAATCGCGTCACCACGTGTATAAAACCCTATTGTCGCTTGAGCAGCTTCATATACAGCAGTAACCGTACCGGCACCTTCCACTGTTCCAGGAGCAAGATTTAATGTTGCTAAGCCACTTTCATCTGTTAAGGCGGTACCAGCACTTGGCAATAAGTTACCTAATGTTGAGCTGAAACTCACAACAGCTCCTACTACAGCTTCATTGTTTGAGTCTAAAACCGTGGCTTGAACTAAAGCGTTGTCATTTGCACTAACTTCGCTTGTTTGAGTTAACGTTGTTGAGGAAATCAAACTTAAATTAAGAGTGTAAGTGTCATCATCACCTTGTTCAGGAGCATCACCAGCTGTTGTAAAAGTAAAAAATTCAGAAGTAAAAGAATTACTATCTTCATCATTGTAAGTAGCGGAGATTGAACTAGCTCCGGCTTCAGTACCGGCTAATAAATCAATTTTTGCTATACCTTCCTCATTGGTCATTGCAGTACCATTTGAAGGGTTAATAACGCCCAAACCAGATAAGTTAAACTCTATTAATTTATAAGCCCCTGGCTCACCATCAAGTAATAGTTGCGCTTGTGCTACAGCAGGATTTTGAAAATCAACACTTCTAGTTTCTATATTATCACTCGATAGTAAACTAACTGTAATTTCTGCTTGTTCAATAATAATAGATTCAAAATCAAATGCTTCTGAGCTGATTGTTTCACCATCGATTGTATATGAAACTATAACTTCTGATGCACCAGCTGTATCGCCAGCTAGTAATTCAATAGTAGCCACCCCTTCATCATTTGTTAAAACGCTTCCAGAGCTTGGGTTAAGAATACCTATATCGCTAGCTAATGAGAAATTAACACTTTGCGAGATTACAGCCACACCTTCGTTAAGCAATGTAGCTCTTAACTCTAAAGGTACCAAAGAAGTTGTAGAATTTGATTGAGTGTCGGTACCTTGAGTGTAACCTTGAAGGGTTAAACTATAATCTGATTGATTGTCTTCATCGCCCTGTGATTGAAATGCAAACGTTGCACTGTAGACAACATCGTTCTGTGTATATATAGCTGTTACTTCACCAGCACCTACTGTAGTACCCGCGCTTAGCTCTACAGTCGCTTGGCCATTTGCTTGAGTTAAAGCTGATGATTGAGTCAATGAACCGACTTCATCTGCAAGTGTAAATGTTATGCGCTCACCAGAAATAGGGGTTTCATCAGAATCTAGTAGTGTGGCAGTTATATTTAACGGCGAATCGCTTGATACAATATTAGATTCACTACCGTCTGTTTGAGAATACCCTGCTACACTTACTGAGAAAGGATTTTCAACATCACTGTCTGAATCCCCTGTTGAACTGTAGCTGAAGCTATCTGTATATGAGGTACTATCGATAGTAAAAGTTGCAGTAACTTCTCCAGCTCCTTCAACTGTACCAGCCATCAGTTCAACAATAGCTATGCCATCACTGTTTGTAAGTGCGGAAGCTTGATTTAAAGCTCCAACATCATCTGCTAGGGTAAAAGTAATACGCTCACCTGATACTGCACCGCCATCTTCATCTTCTAAAGTAGCTCTAAGCTCTAAAGGAGCAGCCGCTGTGACCGTGTTTGACTCAGTGTCACTAGATTGTAAGTAACCTTTTAAAGTTACCGTGTAAGTGGATGTTTCTGTAGTAGAATCGTCATCATCTCCGATGGTGCCGTCTTTTTCGATTGTTCCACCACCACCACAAGCGCAAAGCAAAATGCTAAATAGTGTAATGCTGAGTAGTCGCGTTAAAGGCATGGACCTCTCCCTAGCGTTGTTATTATTTACTAATAGTTGTTTACCTAATATTAACCTATAACTTAGTCTAATATCACAGTTTTTTGTCACTTTTTTATGTAAATAATTCCGCAAAGGCTATTTTTTTCTGTAGTAAATATTTCCTTGCTGGTAGTCTATGGCAAATTTGAAAAAATAGATTAGGGAATATGTCTAAAATACGTTCAATGAGTTTAACTACCCGTATCATGATTGGCATGGCACTGGGTATTGCAGTAGGCTTTTTATTTCAGGCTATATTAGCTGGTGAAGACGATTATCTAATTCCTCTTGGGTTATTCTCTTTGCCAATTAAAGCTTTTTTTGTAGATGGCCTTTTCCATGTTGGCGGACAAATTTTTATTGCCAGCTTAAAAATGTTGGTTGTGCCGCTGGTATTTGTATCGCTTGTATGTGGTACGTGTAGCTTGAGCGATCCTAAAAAATTAGGCCGTTTAGGTGGTAAATCGATTGGCTTATATTTAGTTACAACTGCCGTGGCAATTACCGTAGCTATTTCACTGGCGTTATTATTTAACCCAGGTCAAGGCATTGCACTGCCATCAGATGCAAGCTTCAATGCTAAAGAAGCCCCTACCTTAGCGCGAGTGATTATTGATATGTTCCCTACTAACCCATTCGAAGCGATGGCTAAAGGGAACATGCTGCAAGTTATTGTGTTTGCGCTTTTATTTGGTGTATCAATGGCGCTAAGTGGCAAAGCAGGTAAACGTGTAGCCGCAGTATTTGAAGATTTAAACACGGTTATTTTAAAACTAGTAACGCTACTAATGAACATTGCACCTTACGGTGTGTTCTTTTTAATGGCTAAACTTTTTACCACTATCGAAATGGGATTAATACTCAGCCTAGCTAAGTACTTCCTTGTAGTAGTGGCGGCGTTATTAATTCACGCATTTATTAATTACAGTATTATTTTAAAAGTATTAACAGGCCTTAACCCGCTTACCTTTTTAGCTAAAATGAAACATGCGTGTTTATTTGGTTTTAGCACTTCAAGCTCAAGCGCAACTATGCCTATTACACTTGAAACTGCGACCAAAAAACTCGGCGCTAATAACTCGGTTGCCTCTTTTACTATTCCGCTAGGCGCTACCATTAACATGGATGGCACAGCCATTATGCAAGGCGTGGCAACAGTATTTATTGCACAAGTGTTTGCTGTTGATTTAACGATTTCTGATTACTTAATGGTTATTCTAACCGCAACGCTTGCCTCGGTAGGCACTGCGGGCGTGCCTGGTGTGGGTTTAATCATGCTTGCAATGGTACTTAACCAAGTAGGTTTACCAGTAGAAGGGATTGCAATTATTATTGGTGTTGACAGATTACTCGATATGACGCGCACAGCCGTTAATATAACGGGTGACTGTATGGTAACTTGTGTGGTTGCTAAATCAGAAGGTCAATTAGATGAAACAATATTTAACGACCCGAACGCAGCTAAAGACTTAGAAGATTACCACAAATCTACTGAGTAATTATTTAAGCTCATAAAAAAACCCTTGCTATGCAAGGGTTTTTTATTACCTATAATAACGTTTTATGGGTTCATTGCTTTAAAACGCGACATTAAATTAACGCCTGCTTTATTTACAGAGCTACTTAGGCCAATTGCTAACTTATCACTTAATCCTTTCTTAATTTTGTATTTTACTTTATATATTTGACGCTCAGCTTGTTGTTCTAATAACGCATCATCACTGGTTTTAATTACATCAACTAAGCCCTTTTCAATTGCTTGTGTTGCAAACCAGTGCTCGCCCGTTGCCACATTATCAATATTAAGTGTTGGCCGTTGGCTGCTTACAAACTCTTTAAACAAACCATGTGTTTGCTCTATTTCATCACGAAACTTTTCGCGGGCTTTATCTGTGTTTTCGCCGAACAAGGTTAACGTACGTTTAAATTCGCCTGCTGTAATTTGCTCAAACTCTACATCGTTTTTCTTTAAAATTTTATTAAAGTTAGGTATTTGTGCAATAACACCAATAGAGCCAACAATAGCAAAAGGAGCCGCTAATATTTCATCGGCCACACAGGCCATCATGTAACCGCCACTCGCTGCTACTTTATCAATAGAAACCGAAAGCTTAATTCCTGCAGTTTTAAAACGCTGTAATTGCGATGCAGCTAAACCATAGCCATGCACCACGCCGCCCCCACTTTCTAAGCGAACTAATACTTTATCTTTCTCAGGATTAGCAATGGCAATAATTGCGGTCACTTCTTCGCGTAGGCTTTCAACTTCATGAGCGTCCATACTACCTATAAAATCAATAACATATAGGCGTGGCTTCGGCTCATCATTTGCCGCTTTTTTAGACTCGACTTTTTGCACTTTATGATGCGCTTTTAACTCTTTTTTAGTTAAAGTATTCTCTAAAAAACTGTGTTTTAAGTCATCTAGTTGCTCAGACAAATCGTCTATTTCTATGGCTCCCTTTTTAGCTTTAGGTTTTACTGCTGAACCCACAATAAGGGTTAAAATAATTGCAATAGCAATAACAAAGGTAACCGTTTTAGCAAAAAACAAACCGTATTCGTATAAAAATTCCAACTGGTCTCTCCATTTATAAATTTAAGCTAATTTATCATGCTTTATAACAAAAAAAAGCCACTAAACAGTGGCTTTTCAAGGTTAATAAGGTTTTTGCTGATTAATCAGTCACAACCTCTGGATTACTGACTAATAACATACGCCCGCGTGCAGCTAAATAAGTAGCTACTTGGAGCTGCATTTCAGCGTTTGCTGCTGCACTGCCCTCAACAGTTGCCGCTTGGGCATCGTCTTGTGCTGGCGTTAAAATTGAGCCATGGTGCCCTTTTGTAAATTTTACCAAATAACTCGCCGGGGTTTCACTTAGTGCTTGTGAAGTGCTTACTGTTTCAAGCCCCATTAATGTTGCTAACGGAATTGTGCCCGATATAGGGTTATTTGCTGCCGCTGGCGGAATAACTTGGTCTGGTTTGTTATCTGCGCCATCGCCTACAACTACATTAGTGTATACAGGGGTACCTAATGCATTTACCGCTGCTGCGTAATTTGTTGGGTCTCCGCTATCAAGTGCGGTTTGCGCTGCAAAAGCAAACTCGGTCATTACCGCTTGAATGTTAGCAAGTTTTGTAGTTTCCCCTGCCGTAGTAAGTGAGGTTACATACGCCTGATAGCCACAAGTTAAAAACGCTTCCATATCTGGTAATAATGTACCACAGTTTGAAATAGCATCTGCTTGTAGAAACTCGTTAAACTCTTGTGATTCTGCTGTACCAGCTTGCGATAATACAGAACCTTGAATAAATGGCCCAAACGCAGCCGATTCAAGTAAAAAGCTTGCTATACCGCCACCGCCACTGGCAAGTGCTACCGTGTTTACCTTAAATAATGGGTCAACTGTATCTGCAAGCGGAGTATTAGCCTGAGCTATAAATGCAGGTGCAACAATAGAGCCTAAAGAATGCCCTACATAGGTTACATCTTGTGCATTAATTGTCTCATCATTAATAAAGTTTAAACCTAAGCGTAAGCCTAATAAATCTGCTGATGATTGACGCAAGCTATCACGAGCCACTAATAATGAGTTTAAGTTCATGTAACTTAGTACTGAACCCGTCGTTGCATTAAAGTCATCTGTCCCATCAGCATCAACATCTACACCACGCTCACCATGGCGAGGATGGTCAATCGCCGCTGTGGCAAAACCTTGAATTGAAAGTTGTGCAGTTAATGCCAACATGCTTTCTTTGTCTGTTGTTATACCGTGTTGCATAATAACAACTGGCCAGCCAGTTTCTGGCATTTCAATTGGATCAAGACCTTGTGAATCACGAATAAAATTAATAACCGGTAAAATAGGTTTGGTTATTTGCACTGGCACATTCGCCATGCTTTGCACTTTAGGAATAGAGTTATACTTAGTTAAATGGCGCGTAGTGTCTAAACCTAAATCACGCAACTGTCCGTCACTTAACGCAGCACAAAGCCCATCATTATCGCTAATTGGCTCTGCAGGGAAAGCTTCGCCTGCTGCAGCTTTGTAACCTAAAACAGCTACCGCGTTGTCACACATACCTTGCCAATAAGTATCATTTAAATCACTTATTTCAGTGCCTGTTGGCGTGCCTAAATACATAGGTAACATAACGCTACCTTTTAAATATTGCACACCAGAGAACGCATCCGATACGCTAACACCAGCAGCTGCAAATACTTGCTGCACATTTACCATTGCTTGTTCAGGTACACTTACCATTGGTGTTGGTAATGCATCATTTTGTAAGCTAGCTGCCAGTAAGTTTTTAATTGTGCCAAGCACAGGACCTGCTGATTGAATGGTCATAGCAGCAGAAAATATAATATCATCTTTTGTAATATCACCTGAGCTTACAACCACATTCTCATAGCTATTTACTGCCGCTTGAAGACCAAGCTGAGCATCAGTAATCAATGGAGCTTCTTCACTTACAGAAGCGTAAGTAGAAGAAGGCTGAATAGAACGCCCTTGAGAGTCTTTTAATCCAGTGGTTAATACATTTATGTAAGAACTTCCTGGTGTGAAAGGTTTTAATGGGATAATAGCAACTGCATCGCCAGAGGCTTGAGAAATGAAGTCTACGCCGTAGGTTAATTCACCTACCAATTTACACGCTAAACCAGCTGTAACAACAGCACATTCTGCGTCAGTTAAGCTTGCGCCCATAACCACTTCAAAAATTCTTACTGTACCAGGCGACGCTGCAGAGGTTTCATCAAGCGATACGCCTGTAGGGAAAGTTAAATCAATTTTGTAAGGCACTTGCGATGACCAGCCATCTAACGCACCTAGCGCTAATTGCGGATCTGCATAAGCAGTGCGAGGCACAGAGACGTTATCATCGTCTAATTCACCTGGAATATTAATTGTGCCGTCTTGAGTGCCGCTCATTAATAAATCGTTAGGGACAGATAAAACCCCATTTGCAGGGTCAAAGGTCACCGTGGCATTAGGTATTATGGTTGCAGTATCGTTTTTAACATCTTCTAATGTTTCTCCGCCGCCACAACCTGCTAACGCAGCTGTAACCGAGAGTGAGAGTAGCATTTTTTTCATATTGTTGGCTCCGCACATATCTTTATTTTTATAGTGTGTTCGTTCAAAGTAAGTGTGTTTAATCAGTGTAGTAAAGTTAAAACAATGTAATCAGTTTATTAATGAGACATTAGACCAGTTAAACTTAACGTAAAGTTTATAATTCCGCCACCTAAATTTTCAATAAATTCGATTACTTGACGATTTGCTATGTTAAAATCAAAAAAATTTTATAAATTGGTATTTATATGCAAACTTATCAAGCAACTCCAAATGCACTTCAAAATAAAGTAATTTTAATTACAGGTGCCGGCGATGGTATTGGCCGCGTAGCAGCAATTACCTACGCAAAGCATGGCGCGACAGTTATTTTACTTGGTAAAACAACAAATAAGCTCGAATGCGTTTACGATGAGATTGTCAATGCTGGTTACCCTCAGCCTGCTATTGTGCCAATGGACTTAAAAGGCGCGACAAAACAAAACTACCGCGATTTAGCAGCTACAATCGAAAGTCAATTTGGCCGATTAGACGGCTTATTGAATAATGCCGGTATTTTAGGTTCACTCGGGCCACTTGAGCACTTTTGCTCTTCTACGTTTGAAAACATCATGAAAGTGAATGTTACTGCGCAAGCAATGATCACCAAAGCGCTATTCCCTGTGCTGCGTAAATCAGAAAATGCCTCTATTGTTTTCACTTCATCAAGCGTTGGCCGTAAAGGGCGCGAATTTTGGGGGCCTTATGCAATATCTAAATTTGCAGTTGAAGGCATGATGCAAACATGGGCCTGCGAAGTAGGTAAAACCAATATCCGTGTAAATTGTATAAACCCTGGCGCAACGCGTACCTCTATGCGTGCATCAGCGTATCCAGGGGAGGATCGCGATAAGCTTGCTACCCCAGAAGATTTAATGCCAACGTATTTATATTTAATGAGTGATGACTCGAGTGATGTAAACGGTGAATCTCTCGATGCGCAACAAAAAAAGTAAACTACATTTTTAATTATAAAAAAAGCCGCATATATTGCGGCTTTTTTGTCGGTAATCTTTGTCTTGTCCTGAAATGTGTTTACACATTTAGGACTTATTTTATGAAAACCACTAAAACTAAAGACGTTAAGCGTACTCAGCGAGATTATACATTAGGCTTTAAATTATCTATTGTTGAGCAAGTAGAAAAAGGCGACTTCACCTATAAACAAGCGCAAAGTCATTACGGCATTCAAGGCCGCAGTACCGTTCTGGTATGGCTGCGAAAACATGGTAAATTAGATTGGTCTAAACCAACTTATATAGCCAACATGCCTAAATCGAAAGAAACCCCAGCACAAAAAATTAAACGTTTAGAGCGCGAGATAGAAGAGTTACGCCTAAAGGATTTAATCAAAGATGAAATGATTAATATTATGGATGAAGAATATGGAGCGGGCTTGCGAAAAAAGTACATATCCGAGCTATCACGCGCGCAAAAGAAAACCATCAAATAAAGCTTACTCCGTTATGCCGTGCATATGGCGTAACGCGACAAGGTTACTATCAAGCTATGCGCAGAATAGATGCTCGGAATAAAGAATTGGAGCCAGTCAAAGAATTAGTGATGTACTGGCGGCAATTCATGCCTCGTATTGGTGGGAAGAAACTTTATCTGATGATAAAGCCAGACCTGCAAGAGCGTGGCATTAAACTAGGTCGTGATTGTTTTTTTGATTATTTGAGAGAGCATGACTTTCTTGTAAAACCAAAGAAAAATTACACTAAAACAACAAACAGTAACCATTGGATGCGCAAGCATCCCAATTTACTAAAGGAATACATGCCTACTGCGGCCGAGGAAGTCTTCGTTAGTGACATTACATACGTAAAATCAGCGCAAGGCGTGCATTACCTATCGTTAGTCACTGATGCTTACAGTCGAAAAATAATGGGTTATGAGCTGAGTGATGAAATGAAAGCAACCGATGTAGTCAGAGCATTAGAAATGACAATTAAGCAACGCGTATATAAACGTGATGCCATTCATCATTCAGATAGAGGTTTACAATATTGCTCTGAAGTATATCAAAATGCGCTATTAAAAGAGGGCATTAGACCATCGATGACCGATGGGTATGACTGTTATCAAAACGCATTAGCAGAGCGTATTAACGGGATATTAAAGCAAGAGTTTTTACTGTATAAATGTCGCAATATGGCAGAGTTAAAACAGCTCGTTGAAGAATCGATATTTATATACAATGAAATGCGACCGCACTTAAGTTTGGATATGAAAACACCAAATCAAGTGCATAAAAAAGACCTGGCGCTTTCGCACCAAGTCTTTCATTAAAACCGTCAACCTATTTCAGGACGGGACACTTTTTGTAATTATACCTATTCGCTTAATTAAGCGAGCTACTTTGAGGCTAGAAAAACGTGTTATTCGCTTGGCAAAAATTCGCTATTTAGCTGTGCTAAATGAGCATTTTTTTACCTAGATAGCGACACGTTTAGCCCCGCAAAATGATTAAGTATTATTGCGGGTTAGTATTACTTACGCTTAGTTTGCTTAACACGTTGGTTATGCTTTTTAACCGCTTTACGAATTTGGTTAATTTTAGCACGCTTGTCTTTGCGTTTTTCAGGCATAACCGACAGTTTAGTTTGTGTTTCGCGGCCTAATTTAACGGTTTTGCGTAAATAGTTAACGATTTCTAAATCAAGTTCAGCCCAACCACCTTGAGGAAGGCGCTTATCTAGCTCTAATTTTCCGTAACGAATACGAATAAGGCGCGATACTTCTACATCCTGCGATTGCCATAAGCGGCGAACTTCGCGGTTACGTCCTTCGTTTAGCGTTACATTGTACCAACGGTTAATGCCTTCACCACCCAAAGATTTAACCGTTAAAAATTTAGCAGGACCATCTTCAAGCTCTACGCCACGCGTTAGGTTTTTAATGGTTTCATTGGTCACTTCACCAAATACACGGGCTGAATATTCACGCTCAACTTCATAACTTGGGTGCATTAAGCGGTTAGCTAACTCACCATCGTTGGTAAATAGCATTAAACCTGCCGTGTTAATATCTAGACGACCAACAGCAATCCAACGCTCACCGTCTATGCGTGGTAAACGGTCAAAAACGGTACGACGTCCTTCAGGGTCTTTACGTGTACTTAACTCCCCTTCTGGCTTGTTGTACATAATTACACGGCAAATACGGTCGGCTTTTTCTTCAATTTTTACGCTGTGGCCATCAACACGTATTAAGTCTGTTTCCTCAACACGGTCACCTAATTTAGCCACTTTACCATTAACACTAACACGGTTTGCATCAATATATTTTTCCATTTCACGTCGTGAGCCTACCCCTGCACGGGCTAGGACTTTTTGTAACTTTTCACCTTGAATACTCATTCGGATGGTTCTCTCACAGAAGGATCACTTAATAACTGGTTTATTTTACTTTCCTGTTGCGCTGGCAATGCAGGGAGTTCATCTAAACCGGTTAACGAAAAATAATCTAAAAATAATTTTGTTGTGGCATAAAGCGCTGGTTTACCAGGTACTTCTTTATGCCCTACTACTTTAACCCACTCTCGCTCAAGGAGGGTTTTAATAATTGCTGATCCGGTTGTTACGCCTCGTACTTGCTCTATTTCACCACGCGTTATTGGTTGCCTGTAGGCAATTAACGATAATGTTTCTAGTAGTGCGCGAGAGTACTTCGGTGCCCGTTCTTGCCATAAATTACTAAGCCAAGGGCTTAAACTACTACACGCTTGAAAGCGATAGCCACTGCCTACTTCAACTAGCTTAATGCCACGTGTTTGATAGTGGATATGTATAGCGTCTATGGCAGTGTTAATTCGTGACATAGGAATAGCTAAATCAGCCAGTACAGTATCTTTTAAGTGGCGTTTGCTAACAGGTTTGTCTGCGACAAATATAGCCGCTTCAATGATCTCAATTAATTGTTCATCACTAATTCGACGACCCGCCATAATATTTTGCTTTGTCCTTTAAAATACGTAGCCATCTATTATGACAGAACATCGCAAAAGGGGGAAAATATATCTGCTTTTAAAACAAATTAAATGCACAAAAAAGCCAGCAATTAATGCTGGCTCTTATGTGTAGCGTATTTAGCTAATATTAGCTGTTTTTATAATGCTTTAGTGCATCATCTTCAGCAACGGCTTTACCGTATTTGCTAATGTAGCCTTTAAACTCACCTTTACTGATGCGCTTATCATTGTTGCCATCCATGTAACCAAAATGGTTTGAAATATCATCATCGTCAGCTTCTTCTACTGAGATGTAACCATTTTTGTCGTTATCTAAACTTCTAAAATCATTTTCGATTTTATCAAATTTAGCTATTTTAGCTTTAAACGCCGACTCACTTACTTCGCTGTCAGTCGCTACCTTACCGGTATTTAACTGCATGTAAGTGTTAAATTCTTTACGACTGATCTCGTTATCCATATTGGTATCAATATTTGAAAAGTGGCCCCAGATGCTATCGTCATCTGCTTCTACTTTTGAAATATAACCATCACTGTCGTTATCTAAACTTGCAAAATCGCTATCGATTTTTTCAAGGCCTTGATTTGAGGCACATGCGGCTAAACTTAACGAAGCTAAAATAGTTGTTGCGAGTGTTAACTTTTTCATAAGACGTATCCTTGTAGTTAGTAAATGTCACTTTAATTAATACAAGTCCAATGCCAAAGTGCACAAGCCACCAACAATCAATAAGTTACGTGAATTTAGATTATTTTATATACATTAATCAATTACTTAGCTTTGCAATGATTGCTGCATACCTTGTAATTTTTGCAAAAAAATACCCAGTACAAACTGGGCATTATTTTAATCTACATATTACCGCGCAATTAGATTGCTGCGTTTTGGTAACGCTTTACAAATTCAGTTACGTTTTGTCCGTTACACTTTAACGAGTTTAAGTTACCAATTTTTTGGCGAACAGGCGCAAGGCCTTGCTTTAACGCTGTGATACATAACTGTGTTTCTTGGTGTGCATCTTTTGCAAACACTTCAACTTTTGATTCAGCAGCTTGGTTAGACGTTACTTTTTTAGCAATGTCGCGAATATCTTGACCATTACATAAAACACTTTTAGAAAAACGCGATAAGTATACACCGTGTTGTGCTGCTTCTTTACGCGCTGCGCTAAAGCCTTCATTTGCACTTAATACACATAATTTAGATTCAAGTTTATTATCTTGGCTAAAGTAAGTGTTGCTTTTTGCTGATACAGACGCAGAGGCTAATAAAGCAGTAGCTAAAAGTAATTGTGTTTTCATGAGAGAGATCCTATTTGAACGACTAAACAAGTAATTTTTGCGCATTATATATTCAATAATTACGATATCAATTGAATTTTTTATTTATTTAAATAATTAATAAAGCATTTACAATGTTTAAACTTTACGCACCAATTGATCAACATTTGTGCAGCTATTTTCTCATTTCGATCATGTTATGTAGGCTTATTTACTGATACAATTTAGTTATAAAAACAGAGTCTAATTAAAGGTAAATTTTATGAAGGTTATTTCTTTCAATATCAATGGTCTGCGAGCTCGCTTACACCAGTTACAAGCAATTATAGATAAACACCAGCCAGACATTATTGGTTTGCAAGAAATTAAAGTTCATGATGAGGCGTTCCCTCTCGAGGACGTACAAAAAATGGGTTACCACGTTTATTTTCATGGTCAGAAAGCGCACTACGGTGTGGCAATGTTATGCAAAAATGAGCCTAAATCGGTCTTAAAAGGTTTTGCCAGCGACACTGAAGAAGCACAAAAACGCATGATAAGTGTGACAGTTGAGCAAGAAAATGGCCGCGACCTAACGGTAATGAATGGTTATTTCCCACAAGGCGATAATATAAATCACGAAATAAAATTCCCTTATAAGCGCCAGTTTTACAAAGATTTAATGACCCATTTAGAAACAAACCACACGCCCGATGAAGACGTTATCGTTATGGGCGATATCAATATTTCGCCCACCGACTTAGATATTGGTATTGGTGAAGTAAACGCTAAACGCTGGCTTAAAACAGGTAAGTGCTCGTTTCAACCAGAGGAGCGCGAATGGCTTGCTAAATTATTAAATTGGGGCTTTAAAGATACCTTCAGAGAGCAAAACCCTGAAACAAGCGACAAATATTCGTGGTTTGATTATCGCTCTAAAGGGTTTGTGGATAATCGTGGCCTACGTATTGATGTTGTACTTGCTACCCATGCCCTTGCCGAGCGCTGTATTGATACCGGCATAGATTACGAATTACGGGGCATAGAAAAGCCCTCTGACCATGCCCCTATTTGGTCAACCTTTAAATAATTGCTATGTTAACGTTTAAAATGCAAGGGCTACTTTGGGCCCTTGTTTTAATTATTACCTTTATAAGCGTAGAAAAAAACACCTATAAAGCACTTTATAAAATGCCTGCACGGCAAATAGGGGTACTTGCGTGTGCGTTAGTATTTGCCATGTTATGGCAAATTAAAGCGGGTATTTTAAGCGGTCTTGATTTACACATTTTAGGTGTAACTGCCGCAACGCTAATTTTAGGGTGGCGCCTTGCTATTTTAAGTAGCCTGCTGGCCAGTGCCCTATTGGCGGCTTTTGCAAACATTGATCTTAACCTTTTGCCCATGCAAATACTGTTTGGTGCATTTATTCCTACTTTATTAAGCTACCTTGGCTTTATAATGAGTTATCAGTATTTACCGCGTCACTTTTTTGTTTATATTTTTGTATGCTCTTTTATATTGGCAGGCTTTATTGCATGTCTAAAAATAAGCTTAGGGGCTTTGTTTTATTTGCTTATAGGGCAATATAATTGGCAAGAATTGGCAGATAATTACGTATACCTAAGTGCTATCATTTGGTTTCCTGAGGCTATGCTTAACGGTATGGCCATTACGCTTTTGATCACTTACCGGCCACACTGGGTCAAAACTTTTTATGATAAGGACTACCTAGACTCATGAGTCTGCAATACCAATGCCCTTTATGTAACCACGCACTTTTAAAACATAATTCATCACTTCGATGTGACAATAATCACACCTTCGACTTTGCCAAAGAAGGCTATGTAAATTTACTACCGGTGCAACACAAAAACTCAAAGCAACCGGGTGATTCGCTCGAAATGGTACAAGCAAGGCGTGCTTTTTTAGAGCAAGGCTTTTACGCATTTTTACAGCGCGCATTAAGTAATATAATTAGTGAGCGCAAACCAAACGTGCTAATAGATTTAGGCTGCGGCGAAGGATTTTATACTCATGCCATTGCCGATAAAATTGAGGCGCAGGTATACGGCGTCGATATTTCTAAATCAGCCGTAAAATATGCAGCAAAGCGATACCCACAATGTCATTTTAGCGTTGCATCAATTAGCCAGGCGCCTTTTAAGTCAGGCACTGCTGACGTATTGCTGAGTGTTTTTGCGCCTTTGTTTGAGCAAGAGCTGGCGCGTTTAGCAGCGCCAAATGCCACATTAGTAGTTGCAAGCCCAGGGCCGTGGCATTTAAAAGAGCTTAAAGAATATATTTATGCAGATGTAGCAAAACACACTGAAATTGACACGCCAAGCGGCTTTATAAAAGCAGATCAAAAGCTCATTACAGAGCAGGTTACGCTTAATTTTTCAGATATTAAAAATTTAATAATGATGACACCATTTGCGTGGAAATTTAGACCTGAACATTGGCAAACTCTTGAAGAAAAAGGCGCCCAAAGCGTCACCCTATCGTTTTACATTACCGAGTTTAGTAAAGCCGATTGATGTTTTAATAACGAGTGTTAGTGAGGAAGTTACTGCCCGGCTATATTGAGTAAGCTCATATGCCAGAGGGAGTGTCAAAAATAAATGGAGCAAAGCGTGCGCTCTGCTCATACACTTACAGATAAACGCGCTCTAAAATTGCTCTTTAGTAAACGCTTTATCCATTTTATCAAACATGTCTTTTAATAAGTGTGCAAGCTCCATATAACGGGGCTTGTTTTCGCTTATTTGGGCTTGATAGCCATTTGCCACCATTTTGGTATATAACTCGTTGTACCATTTTTGCATGCTCGGTTCTAATGGTGTTTCGGCTCGCTTACCTAACCAAAACAAGCCTTGCAACGGCAACGACAAAAAAAACAATGCACTGGCAATCGCTTGCGGTAAAAAATCGGGGCCTAAATAGTTAAGCTGAAAAAATAACGTAAGCATGGCTAATATTGGCATTACAGTAATTGCCAGCTCGGTTGCCTTAATTACTTTAAATTCGTTAAACAACGGTGCTAACTCTTTACGCATAGGCCATTTTTTTGCATATAACCTACCCGTTTGTAATTGTGACATCACACTTTTTTGCATCATGACTCCTCACATCTAAACTTTTAAACCCGTAGCGCCTGCTTGCCACTGCCTGTAAGTGTAACACAAATAAATAGCTTCACACTTTAGCAGTAAAAGTTATTGTTTTTGTATATATAAGCAACTAAACACTAAACTAAATTTATTAACTGGGTTAAAATACGCATCTTATAAATTAGACTTTAGTCGCTTTTTTATCACCTATATGGTGGCTAAGTTTACCTTTAATTTGCACCTTAAGTGTATTGTTCATATCTTAACGTACACTTACTAAATTTATTGTTTATGGAAACTGTATCTATGCCAACTACGCCCTCTAAATCACAACACGTTTTAGTATTAAACTGTGGTAGTTCGAGTTTAAAATTCGCCATTATTGATGCTGATAACGGGCATGAAATTATTTCGGGCTTAGCTGAACGCCTAGGTTCAGAAAATCCATCTATTAAATATAAATACCAAGGTGATAAAACCGTTATCACCTTAGCTGCTAATCAAGCGCATGGTGAAGCAATTAATACGCTTGTGAGCCTAATTAAAGATCACCATTTAGATGAGCATTTAATTGCCGTAGGCCATCGTGTTGTACACGGTGGTGAGCACTTTACTCAATCTGCATTAGTGGATGAAAAAGTCATTGCGGGTATTTCAGATGCTTCAAGCCTTGCCCCTTTACATGGCCATGCAAACTTACTGGGTATTTCATCAGCGCAGGCTTCGTTTGCTGGTTTGCCCCAGGTTGCTGTTTTTGACACTGCATTTCATCAAACCATGGATAAAGTAGCCTACTTATATGCACTCCCTTACAAGCTATACAAAGAGCACGGTGTTCGCCGTTACGGTATGCACGGCACAAGCCACTATTATGTAGCAGGCCAAACCGCTAAATTAATTAATAAGCCTGTTGAGCAAAGCAATTTTATTAGTGCGCATTTAGGTAATGGTTGTTCTGTGTGTGCAATTAAAGGCGGTAAAAGTGTAGATACTAGCATGGGCTTAACCCCGCTTGCTGGGTTAGTAATGGGCACCCGCAGCGGTGATATCGACCCTGGTTTATTTAACTTTTTAACAACACAACTTAATTACGATGCAAAACAAATCGACAACTTACTTAATAAAGAAAGTGGTTTGTTAGGTATTAGTGAACTGTCTAACGACTGCAGAACCATAGAAGAAGCCGCTGTAGCTGGCCATGAAAAAGCCGCCCTTGCACTTGATATTTTTTGCTACCGCCTTGCTAAACAAATTGCCGCCTACATGGTGCCATTACAGCAATTAGATGCGCTTATTTTTACCGGTGGTATAGGCGAAAACTCAGATATTATCCGCGAAAAAGTAATCACACAACTGGCGTTTTTAGGCTTAGATTGCGATAAACAAGCCAACTTAGATGCGCGATTTGGTAATGAAGGCATTATTAGCTCTGACAACGCGACCACGAAAGCGGTTGTAATGCCAACTAATGAAGAATGGGTGATTGCCCTTGATGCCGCTAACATAGTGAAGGAGCTTTAATTATGGCACGTCGTATTATGTTAATTCCGGTTTCTACGGGTGTTGGTTTAACATCTGTTTCTGTCGGGTTAGTGCGTGCGCTTGAGCAAAAAACCGTGAAAGTTAACTTTTTCAAGCCAATTGCCCAACCACGTACGGGTGAAACAGGCCCTGAAAAGTCGACTCAAATTATTATGCAAGGCTCATCAATTACCCCACCAACTCCCTTTGCATTAAGCTATGCAGAGCAAATGATTGGCGATGGTAAAGGCGATGATTTACTGGAAGAAATAGTAGAGCGCTTTGAAAGTAAAATTAACGATGACGAAGTGGCTATTATTGAAGGCATGGTGCCTACTCGCCGCCAACCTTATGCCGGGCGTGTAAACCGCGAAATAGCCCAAACTCTGGGTGCCGATATTGTATTTGTATTAACCCCAGGTAATTACACCATTACGCAAATTGAAGACCGTTTAGAAATTGCTGCTGGGTATTATGGTGGCATTGATCACCCGCGCGTTTTAGGCTGTATTTTTAACAAAGTGAATGCCCCGCTTGATGAAGAAGGCCGCGCCCGCGCTGATTTGGTCGATTCATACAAAGCAGAAGAGCTCGATAACGAATTAAACCGTTTAGCTTCTTTACCTATTTTTAGAAAAAACCCATTTATGCTGTTAGGCGCCATCCCGTGGGACTTTGATTTAGTAGCGCCGCGCGTTAAAGATTTAAGCGCGTATTTAAAAGCCACCATTATTAACGAAGGCGACATGCTACACCGTCGCTTACGCCGTATTACGTTTTGTGCGCGTACTGTATCAAACATTTTGAACCACTTCACACCGGGCGCATTATTAGTCACCCCAGGCGATCGTTCAGATATTTTGGTCGCTGCGTGTTTGTCTGCCATGAACGGCACTAAAATTGGTGCTATTTTACTTACCGGTGGTTTTGAACCAGAGCCGCGCATAATGGCGCTATGTGAACAAGCAATGCAAACAGGCTTGCCTATTTTAGCCACAGAGGCCGATACTTGGCGTACATCATTACTACTGCATAATTTTAATATGGAAGTACCAAGCGATGATGACCAACGTATTGAAAAAGTAAAAGATCACAACGCAGAATATATCGATTCTGATTGGCTCGATACGCTTGCAAAAAATGTTGGCAAAACACGTAAGCTCTCTCCTCCTGCGTTTCGTTACTTACTTACAGATAAAGCCCGTAAAGCGGCTAAAACAGTGGTGCTGCCTGAAGGAAATGAGCCGCGTACTATTAAAGCCGCGGCTATTTGTGGACAACGTGGTATTGCAAAAACAGTATTACTTGGCGATCGCGATGAAATAATGCGTATTGCCGAGCAACAAGGTATTGAGCTTAACGAACATGTAAGTATTGTTGAGCCAAAATCGGTGATTAACGACTATGTTGCACCTATGGTCGAAATTCGTAAAAGCAAAGGCTTAACAGAAGTCGTAGCACAAGAGCAATTACAAGATAATGTTGTACTGGGCACTATGATGCTTGAGCAAGGTAAAGTCGATGGCTTAGTATCTGGCGCTGTTAACACAACAGCTAATACAATTCGCCCACCGCTGCAGTTAATTAAAACCGCACCAGGGTCATCACTTGTATCGTCTGTGTTTTTTATGCTGCTGCCCGACCAAGTACTAGTATACGGCGATTGTGCAATTAACCCCGACCCTAATGCAGAACAATTAGCAGATATCGCTATCCAGTCAGCTGATTCTGCAGCTGCGTTTGGCATAGAGCCACGTGTTGCCATGATAAGCTACAGCACAGGTACTTCTGGCTCTGGCGCCGATGTTGAAAAAGTGCGTGAAGCCACGCAAATTGCTCAACAAAAACGTCCAGATTTAATTATTGATGGGCCATTGCAATACGACGCTGCGATTATGGAAAATGTTGCTCTTAAAAAAGCACCAAATAGCCCAGTAGCCGGTAAAGCTACGGTATTTATTTTCCCAGACCTTAATACCGGTAACACTACCTACAAAGCCGTACAGCGTAGTGCCGATTTAATCAGCATAGGGCCTATGCTACAAGGTATGCGAAAGCCCGTTAACGATTTAAGCCGTGGCGCATTAGTCGATGACATAGTGTACACCATTGCACTTACGGCTATTCAAGCAGCTCAAGTTGAAGCGCTCGAAAACGCCTAAATCAAACTAGTGCTTTTTATAGCCTAGCTAATATTTACTTATTAATTAATTAGTTAGGCTATTTATACCTACCAATTCCCATACTTATCCACAGAAATTGTGGGTAAGTTTTAAATCCTTATTACCCACAGCCACACAGCCTTTATTTTAATGGCTGTTACACCTTTAATTTAAAGCCAATAATCTATACTATTAACTGACTCTATACGCTGTTTGCAGGTTATTAATGTCAAAACAAACATTACAATTACACAGCACGCTGTTGTCAATACATAGTTTAGAAGTGGATGCAGACATTCCTGTAGCGCTATTAAAATTACCCCTATTTTTTATTTCTAAAACTCACGATGAGCTTTCTATTGTTTGCCCTAGTCATTTTGCTATTGAGTGTTTAGATACAGAGCCTGATTGGCAAGCACTTGAAGTGGTTGGTCCGTTGGGGTTTTCTTTAACGGGGATTATGGCCAATATATCTGGCGTGCTTGCAAAGGCTAATATTTCTATTTTTTCTATCTCAACCTACGACACAGATTATATTTTGGTAAAAAAACACACTGCGCAGCAAGCCATCACTGCACTTAAAAACGATGGCTACAATTTAGTAGTAGATCAATAAATGAGAGCAGCCTCTATCGAGTTTTTAGCGCAAAATAAGCTCCCCGCCAGCGCATTAAAAATTACCAGCCCCTTTAGCGGCAAAGTCATTGATTTGAACCTGCACCCTGAGCCCTTTTTTAAATTTTCTACCCTTGGGCCAACTATGTTGGTTGCACTAAGTAATCATAAAATTTTAGCGCCCTTTGATGGCACTCTAGTGCAGGTTAAAAATGCAGGATGTGAATTTATTCTCCAAGCAAATAACGGTTTAAAGGTTCTCATTAACTTGTCACTACCGGCGCAGCAGCCTATTACACACACACATATTGCACAGCTAAATGGCAGCAAAATAAGTAAAGGGCAGCGCTTAGCTTACTTTGATTTACGCGAACTTAAATCGCCCTTACTAGCCAGCTTGGTGCTATTAAATGGCCATAACTTAGGCACTTTTCATTATTCACACACGCAAGTAAATGCGGGTGTAGACCCCCTTTTAACTATTATTAAGAAGAACTAAACCTATGATCACTCTTTACGGCATTAGTAATTGCGACACCATCAAAAAAGCCAAAAAATACCTCGCCGACAACAACATAGATTTTACCTTTCACGATTACCGAAAAGACGGTGTAAACGAGCAGCTTGTAAGTGAATTTGCTGAGCATATTGACTGGGAGCAATTAGTTAATAAGCGTGGCACAACCTATCGCGCACTCTCTGATGAGCAAAAGCAAAACCTAAGCAAAGACACTGCTATAACATTACTTGTAGAGCAACCAGCTATGATCAAGCGCCCAGTGCTTGTTAATGACAACAGCTACCACTTAGGCTTTAAAGCTGCGCAATACGATGAGATATTTAAATAATGACACATGAAGTAATTGCACTTGCACAAGCGCTTATTCAGCGCGAGTCGGTAACCCCTGAAGATGCGGGTTGCCAATCAATGATGAACGAGCGTTTAAAAGCCCTAGGCTTTAATATTGAGTCGTTATTTTTTACCGATACACTCAATACATGGGCCCGAAAAGGAAACGAGTCGCCACACTTTTGTTTTGCAGGCCATACCGATGTTGTCCCTACAGGCCCTGCACAAAACTGGCAGCACCCGCCATTTTCAGGCTTAATTGAAGATGGTTTGCTGCATGGCCGAGGCGCAGCTGATATGAAAGGTTCCCTGGCAGCAATGCTTGTTGCTACTGAGCGCTTTGTAGCTAAAAACCCTGATCATAAAGGCTCTATCTCATTTTTAATTACCTCTGATGAAGAAGGCCCCTTTATCAACGGTACAACCAAAGTAATAGACACGCTTGAAGCACGCGGCGAAAAAATTGATATGTGCTTAGTGGGTGAGCCTTCATCGCGAGATGTACTCGGTGATGTAGTAAAAAATGGCCGTCGTGGCTCCCTTACTGGCTTTTTAAAAGTAAAAGGTGTGCAAGGCCATGTAGCCTACCCCCACTTAGCACAAAACCCAATTCATTTGGCTGCACCGGCCATTACTGAACTTAGCCAAACCGTGTGGGACAACGGAAATGAATTTTTCCCTGCAACCAGCTTTCAGGTATCAAATATAAAGGGTGGCACGGGAGCCGGTAATGTCATACCGGGCGAGCTTGAGGTGCAATTTAATTTTAGATTTAGTACCGAAGTAACTCATCAGCAACTACAAGAACGGGTTAATGCTATTTTACAAACGCATGACTTAAACTACGAATTAAGCTGGATAGTAAACGGCTTGCCGTTTATAACCGAGCATGGCCCGTTAGTTGATGCCACCGTAAATGCGATTAAATCTGTCACGGGCTTAACCACTAACCTCGAAACCACCGGGGGTACGTCAGATGGGCGCTTTATAGCGCAAACAGGCGCAAAAGTGATTGAACTAGGCCCCCGCAACGCCACTATTCATAAAGTAGATGAATGTGTAAGCACCGATGATTTAATCGCTTTAGCTGATATTTACGAGCAAATTTTAGAACAATTGTTAACCTAATGGCACTCGATACCAATACATTAGCAATGTGTATCACTGGGCAAAGTGATACACACCTCACTGAGATTCAATCGCATCGGTTACATACTGATATTATTGATGACTTTATAGCCCTGCAAAATGGCGCTAAAAATGCTGGTTTTGAGTTGACTATTGCCTCAAGTTTTCGCGATTTTAATCGCCAAGCTATGATTTGGAATAACAAGTTTTTAGGACTACGCCCTGTTTTTAATAAACAGCAACAGATAGTGGATTTAAGCCAACTAAATGAACTGGAAAAATGCACGGCAATTATGCTCTACTCTGCCATGCCAGGGGCTAGTCGGCATCATTTAGGAACCGACCTTGATGTGTATGATACCGCTGCAATTAGCAATGACTATAAGCTGCAACTTACCCCTGATGAATACCAACATGGGGGGCCATTTGCGCCACTCAGCCAGTGGCTTGATAAAAATCTAGCTAAATATGGTTTTTATCGCCCCTACAAACAGGATTTAGGCGGCGTAGCACCTGAACTTTGGCATATTAGCCATATTAAGCAATCTCAGCGGTTAGTAAACACATTGAGTGAACCGATGCTTTACGAATGTATAAGCAACAGCGATTTAGAGGGTAAGTCAGCTATTTTAGATAATTTACCCGCGCTATATAAACGTTTTATAACAAATGTAAGCCCGCCTTAATAGCGGGCTTTTATTCACTTTAAAAGGCATCAGTACTGATAAATCGTGGCAACTTTTATTGGCATTACCGCGCTGTATGCTTATTTAATATAAACACCAATACCGAGCCAAGTATTAGTGAGCTTGCAATAATAAACTCCACTGTTACCTGCTCAGATAAAAACAACATACCTGCAATAGCAGCTAGTACAGGCACACATAACTGTACAACCGCCGCTTGCGTGCTTTTTAGTAGCGGCATGGCCACATACCAAATACTGTAACCAATGCCTGATGCAATGGCGCCCGAGGCGCACGCTAGTAACACCCCTTGCATACTTACTGTTTTTAAATAGCCTATTGCTACAAGTAATAAAACAGGAATAGCCACTAAGCTTCTTATAAAGTTAAAGGCGGTGGTCCGCAGCGGCGATACACATGCTTTACCACGTATACTGTAAACGCCCCATGCAACACCACTTAACGCCATAAGCGATGCCCCTAACAAAGAAGGCACAGCGGCAGAGGGCAACATTAAATACACAAATCCAGCTAACGCGACAAAAAAAGCCCCCCACTGCAATTTACTCAGCTGCTCTTTTTTATATATGCCCCAACCAATCATGGTAAGTTGCACCGCCGAAAATAAAATAAGCGCACCGGTGCCTGTATCTAGCTCTATATAAGCAATAGAAAAACAAAGTGCATATACCAATAAACTAATACTGCTTCGCCAACTTCCGGTATCACTTAAAATAGCATTATTAAGCGCGCCCTTACGCTTAAGGTTATACGTATATACAGCCATAATTAAGCCTAAACACACGGCACCACTTACGAGCCTGATAATTGTAAAATTCCACGCATCAATATAACCTTGCGCTAACGCCATACGGCAAAGTAAAGAATTTGCCGCAAAGGCTACTAATGCAACGAGGGTGTATAAAGTGGCTTTCAAAATCGCTCCTTAACTAAAACCTTATAATGAGATGCTTTAAATTGGCTTGCTCAGCCAGCTCTGTATTTAAACAGCTGAGCCATTTAGCTGTAAAGCGGCATTGTTGTAATTACTCTAACCTTATTCGCAGCATTATAACTTTATATACTGCTAAATTGCTGTAATTAAGCGTCTATCCTCTGGTATTCACAAGCTATTCATGATGATTTGCCTACCTTAAATACACGTAATTTAACTAACGCGCGCTGACCTTAGGGAGAATGATTTTTAAATCCTCACAGGTCTATATGCCCTAAAGTAGGCTACGCTTTTTTACACTATTTCACACAAATCCAAAACCAGAGTATGTTAATCTTTAAAACCTAACTATATAGGAGTGCTCAGTGCGCCAAAGTATAATTTTAAGTGTTTGTTTTATATTAAGTGGATGCAGCACCATAGGCTTTAATGATTTATTTAACGACTATGCAAGCCAAATGACGCCTGTAAGAAACGCAATTCAAAATAACAATATTGAACAGGCTCAATCACTTATTGCCAACAATAGTAAGTTACACAGTAGCTATTTACTTAACCAATTAGAGCAAGCCCGTTTAAAAGACCTTGCTAACGAGCAAAGTCTTTCACAACAACAATTTGAAAACGTATACGCCCAGGTACAAACAAAACGAGAAGCAGCAAAAATTCAATTAAGTGCAGGGCTTGAACAAAGTAATGCCTTATTTACTAACGACTCTGCCATTACTTATGTACCACCGGCATATGAAATGAGCATGCTACATAGCTACAAGGCACTTAATTATGTATACAACAGTGATTTAGAAGGCGCCTTGGTTGAAATACGTCGTGCTAACAAAGTGCAAGTCGATGCGCTTGCAGATAATAAAACACAGATAAACGACACAATAGAGCAAGCACAACAGCATTACCCAAGTATGAGTAATGTGACACGCGGTATTAAAAATGGTTTTCAAAATGCCTTTACGTTTTATTTATCTGCGCTGTTGTACCAAAGTGATAAACAATACGATGATGCCTACATTGATTATAAAAAAGCATTAGAGATTCAACCTGACAATCACTACTTACAGCAAGATGTAATGCGATTAGCTAAAAAGCAAGGTTTTAACCAAGATTTAGAAGAGTTTGAGCGCCGCTTTAGCCCATTAAAGCCCCTTCGTGCTAATCACGGTGAAGTGGTTATATTGGTTGAACAAGGCTTAGTGCCTAAACAAGATGAATTTAAATTACGCTTGCCTATTTATACCTCAGGTGGCGATGCGCGTTTTTACAGTTTAGCAATGCCGGTTTATAAAGATAATGCGTTTATAGCTAATATTAATGGCGTAAATATAGGTTCGCAAAATTTAGAGCTCAACCCATTAGTGCATATAGAAGCATTAGCGGCTAAAACATTAGAGCAACAAATACCGGCTCGCGTATCTAGGCAAGTATTACGCTTAGTAGCCAAAGAAAAAGTGCGCGCAGAGCTTGCACGTAGCACAGGTGATGTAGGCAATATCATTGCTAATATTTATAATTTGGCGTCTGAGCAGGCCGATACACGCAGCTGGCTTACTTTACCTAATCAAATAAGCATGGCTCGTAGCAGTTTAAATGCAGGGTCGCATACACTTTTAATAGGCAACCATGCGCCTATTAATTTTACCGTTAGTAAGCAAGGGTTAACCTTAATTTACCTAACCTCTATTAATAACTATTTTAACTACCATGTGGTTCAACTCTAGGAGTCATCATGAAATATACTTTGCCATTAGTGGCTGCATTAATGCTTGGGGCATGTGCAAGCCAACCTGATACATCAGGCATTTCGGTTGAGCAAAGCAAAAATACATTTAACGAGCAGTTACATGTTGATAATCCTGCTCTAGGTGAAAAGCTTGCCATTACCGATGTTAAAACACGCCAAACAAACCAGTTAACCGACGTGGTAGTAACACTAAGCAGCCAATATAAAAAGTCTCAGTATTTGCAGTATCAGTTTAATTGGTACGACAAAGACGGGTTTGTAATTAAAGGAAACCACTCACCTTGGCAAGCCTTAACACTGTTTGGTTTTTCTAAAACACAATTACCCAGCTTAGCGCCAACACCGGATGCGGTTACATTTTCGCTCGCTGTAAGAGAAGTGTCTACCGACGCACAAGAATTTAAAGAATAAGGGTTATAAAGATGATCACTACACAATTTAAAACGTTATCGAATTATGCAGTTATTGGCCTCAGCGCACTCATTTTAAGCGGTTGTGCCAATAAAGCCGTAGTTAGTTATGGCGACGCGCAAGCAGTAGAAACCACCGATATAAACTTTGGCTCTACCGATTTACAAAAAGTAGCCAGCCAAATGACCGACTCACTACTTAGCTCGCCGGTTATTGGCACAATGACCCAAAACAAACGCCCTGTGGTATTTGTTGAGCGCATTAAAAATAAAACCAGTGAACACATAGACACTGAATCTATTACCGACTCAATCTCTACGCAACTATTGCGCAGCGGTAAGTTTCGTTTTGTTGACATGACCCGTGTTGAATCAGTACGTGAGCAGCTTAACTTTCAAAACGAAGATGCCCTTGTAAACCCTGCCACCGCTGTTGCCTTTGGTAAACAAATTGGTGCGCAATACATGTTGTACGGCAACTTATCGAGCATTGTTAAATCAAATGCTGATAAATCAGATGTGTATTACAAATTTACAATGCGCTTGATGGATATGCAAAGCGGCCTAGTAGAGTGGGCAGACGAAACTGAAATTCGTAAAACAAAAGAAAAATCGACATTTGGTTGGTAATAGTACCAATTAGCTTAATTAACTGATCTATTTTGAGGCGGAATAAACGCGTTGATTACTAGGAAAAAATTGCTATTTATTTGTTTTAAATGATAATTTTTAACGCAGGTAGTGACATGTTTAGCCGCAAAATGATTAAGTATTTGCGCATTGGTATACATTTCCACGCAAAGGCAAAAATATTGGCTTTGCGTAACACCATCAGGAGACACCTATGAAAGCCTTAACCATAGCAATGTGTGCATTGCTTACACTCAGTGCACCAAGTTTTGCTAACTATGAGCGAAACAAAGCCGTGCCTGTACAACAAGTTTTATTTGGCGATGTGAAATCTGTACGTAAAATTACCGAACAAGAGCTTGTGCAAGACAAAAACAATGGCTGGAAAACCTTTGGCGGCGCCCTACTCGGGGGTGTTGTCGGTAATCAATTTGGTGGTGGGAGCGGTCGTACCGTCGCCACTATTTTAGGCTCAGTCATTGGCGGAAGCGTGGCGCATAATAATCAGCAAAAAAGCTATTATAAGCAAACACACCTAGTAGAGTTATTGATTCAGGTAGAAAACGGCGATCAATACATGGTGGTACAAGACCAAGACCAGTCAATGCGCTTTAGTAAAGGTGATAACGTACGGTTGGTCTATTTAAGTGATAATACCGTAAGAGTTGACCGCGCTTACTAACAGCCCGTATCAGCATTATCGCGTAAATAAAAAACGAGCTATTTAAGCTCGTTTTTTATTTTACAGCGCATTAGTTGGAATTAACTAAACTTGGCGATAGTCTTTAAAAAAGCGCTGCATTTTAAGCATCGCACTCGATAAATCGTCTTTGTTAGGTAAAAACACTAACCTAAAGTGATCAGGCTCTGGCCAATTAAATGCACGCCCATGCACTAATAATATTTTTTCTGCTTTTAGTAAATCAAACATCATTTTTTCATCATCAGTGACATTAAAATGAGCCGTGTCTACTTTAGCAAAGGCGTAAAGCGCCCCTTTTGGCTTTTTACAGCTTATCCCTTCAATAGCATTAAGCCCACGCCAAGCAATATCGCGCTGAACATATAATCGCCCGCCTGGGTCGATTAAGCTATCTATTGATTGCACGCCACCTAGCGCTTGTTGTATCGCATATTGCGCGGGTACATTGGCACACAAACGCATAGACGATAAAATATCTAGCCCTTTACGTAAATCTTCCATTGCTGAGGTGCGCCCGCTTAGTACCATCCAGCCCATTCGAATACCTGCCGCACGGTAGGTTTTAGCTAAGCCATTAAAGGTAATAATTGGCACATCGTCGCATAGCGCACCAATTGAGGTGTGAGTGATGCCATCGTATAAAATCTTTTCGTAAATTTCATCGCTAAGCAGTAACAGCTTATGCTCGCGCGCCACATTAATTAACTCTAAAAGTAAATCGTCACTATAAACCGCCCCGGTTGGGTTATTAGGGTTAATTAGTACAAGCGCTTTTGTTTTAGACGTAATTTTACTTTTTATATCAGCAATATCCGGAAACCAATCTTGCTCTTCATCACATAAATAATGAACAGGGTTGCCGCCTGCTAATTTAACTGACGCGGTCCACAGTGGGTAATCAGGCGCAGGAATAAGCACTTCATCATCGTTATTTAATAACGCTTGAGTGATCATTTGGATAAGCTCGCTCACCCCATTACCAATATAAATATTATCTACATCTAGGTTATGTAAACCTCGTTGCTGGTAATGCTGATAAACCGCTACACGGGCTGAATATAACCCCTTAGAGTCGCAGTAGCCTTGGGCCGAATACAAATTACGAATAATATCGCGGTGCATGTCCTCTGGCATATCAAAACCAAACGCCGCAGGGTTACCAATATTAAGCTTTAGTACCTTTTGACCTTCGTCTTCCATTTTTTTGGCTTGCGCTAAAACCGGTCCACGAATGTCATAACATACACCTTCTAATTTGTGACTCTTTTTAATATCTGACATTTTTACCTCTTTGGGGCGAACTGGCTTTATGGAAAAAAATAATTAACTAGGAGTGGGTTTGTTCAATGCGAGGGTTATAACCTAATGGGCTCGGTAAAATTGTGTTACTAGCCCAAGGGTGGCCCTTGGGCAATGCGTGATCAAATTTATTATCGAGAGGCCAAACACGCCCTAGTAAAGTCTAAGACTACCCTAGTAAAGGCGTAAAATGCCAGCGTAATTAGGTGCTTAATACTGAAATAAATTCACGTTAACAAATAATATTAATTAGACTCTACCCACGCTCTTAATTGAGCCTGCGAACCACTTACTTGCGCCAATAAATCTGTAGATGCCGTAACAGCTTGCGCTAAGTTATCTTGATTGAGATTAAGCTCAATATCACGGGCTACATCAGATAAACTCGTGGCACCAAACTGTGCCGCGTTCGACTTTAAACTATGGGCATGACGAATCGCCGCTTCTTTATCGTTACCAATGGTTGCAATTACTTCATTACCAAGGCGCTCAAATTCACTGCAGCAAAATTCAAGTGTATCTTTAAACTGCTCACCAAGTAACGACTGCATACTTTCTAGAGCAGCCTCATCTATTTGTACTTCTGTCATATTTTAAGCCCTTCTAAACATTCCGTGTCATTTTTATAATTAATAGTATTACTGTATATCTATGCGTAAAAAAATCCAACTTTATTACTTTATAAATGTATAATTATCAAAATACACTCGCAATAAAAAGTTTAATTAATGACTCGCCAAGTTTGTGAACGCTGTTTGTTTACGCCCTCTACCTGTATATGCGGGGCCATTAAACGTTTAACAAATAAAGTTAGCGTGGTTATTCTACAACACCCCAGTGAAGAAAAAATAGCGAAAAACACTGCAAAATTGCTTAATTTGAGCCTAACTGACTGCAAAATAATCAAAGGGGAAAATAACACCGACTTTGCCATGCTCAACTCTTTACCTTTGGATTCCACTGTACTGCTCTACCCTAATGAGCACGCCACCTACTTAGATGATACAAACCCAAAGCCAGCCTTAAGTAACATTACGCATTTAATCGTGATTGATGGCACCTGGAAAAAAGCCTATAAAATTTTGCAGCTGACCCCGCTACTCACTAAATTTCAAACAGTGAGCTTTAAGCAGTTACCGCAAAGCCGTTACGCTATTCGAAAAGCCCCTAGAGCCGACAGTCTTTCTACGCTTGAGGCCGTTGCACATAGTTTGTTGTTAATAGAGCAGTTAAACCCTGCTCCACTTTATAATTTATTAGATGAATTAATACAAAAACAAACCCAACACATGCCCGAACACGTAAAAGCACGTTACTTAAATTAGCCACCATTAAATGTAAATGCGTAATTACCCAAACAGATTAAAACGCGGATTCACTCGTAAAGGGCCAGACTACCGCTTTGACGACCAAGTTGACTTTAGTGATATTAGAGACACCTTTGGCTTTAGATCTATGGTTGTAGGAAAATGGGTGACCAAAGAAGAGCATTTTATTAGTGCAAACTTAATTTACGATGCCCTCGCCGACCTTGCTCAAATATTACATTTACCACCCAAAGCCATTGGCCTGCGCGGCAAACTAAATTTTGCCTTTGGGCATGGCGGTCAAAAAGGCGTACAAGCGCATTATAACGCAGCTTCACAAACCCTTGCTTTAGCAAAAAACGCCGGCGGTGGCGCATTGGCTCACGAATGGTTTCATGCGTTTGATCATCATATAAGCGAGCATTTATTTAATGCAAAACCTCGCTTTGGTTTTGCCTCAAAGCTGTGGCTTGCAAACACGCCTAACTTAACCCATCCGCTAAATAGTGCACTCGATAAGTTTTACCAAAGCGTGTTTTTAGATGAAAGCGGCGCAAACGCCAATAATTATGTACAACGCTGCATTACGTTCGATAAAGCGCACAACATGAATTACATGAGTATGCCTGAGGAGCTTGCAGCACGCTGCTTTGAAGCCTGTATAGATACTCACAGCACTATTCAAAATAGCTTTTTAGTCAGTGGCTTAAAAAGCAGTAATTTAATTTACCCTGATAATGAGCATATTAATAAAGCAAATAAAGCCCTTAATAAGTATTTTGAACTACTAGGTTATGCACTTCATAAATCTCAATAAGCCACAAACTACCTTGTAAACTTTAATTGCGTGAAAAATCTTATATTTAATCTATCCTATCCTAAAGCATTAATAATTTTAAATTAAGTAGCAATTAAATGGTAAATACTGATTTTACAAATAAAAAGCATGGCGCTATCTCTTTTGTTTATATTGTTCCCTTAACTGTAATTGCAATTTTATCTATCTGTATTCACTTTATGCTTGATGAAGTCATTGAAGCGCAAACCGATACTGGAAAACTCGTAAATGTAAGTGGTCAACAAAGAATGCTTTCGCAACGAGTGAGCATGTTTACTTTAGAGTACCTAATGTATGGCTCGCAGGATTCTAAATTACTGGCCATTAATGCTTTAAACTCTTTAAAAAATAATCATAAATACTTATTAAGTGAGCATTATGGGGCGCAAGTATTAGGCGATGAAAGCCCGCTATCTAAGGAATTGTTAGCAATGTATTTTAAAGAGCCTGTTAATGTCGATAAAAAATTAAATATGTTTTCAGATAGAGTTGAAGAAGTACTCAAGTTAAAAACACAAACACTTAATTTAGATACAGTGCAAGAAAGCTTTTTTTCTTTAGCAAAAGAGCCGCTTTTAAAAGCGTTTAATACGGTGGTTATGCAATACGAAAAAGAGAGTGTTGACAGGGTTAAAAGGCTACACACTATTCAAGGCATTGTAATTATAGTTATTTTATTATCTATATTAGTCGAGTTTTTACTCGTTTATAAAGCCAGAAATAAAAAACACATTTAATATCAGTTTAAGCAATAATACACATTGGTATAAATTATTAAGCGTTTAAGCTAGCAAAACAAAACCATTTAAACGCTTAATAGTTTTATATTGTTATAGGTTATCGTCGCTAATGCGGCTTGCTACCGCACTACTTTGATCTTTATATTTTGCGTCTTTACGAATGTTGTATGGGTTTTCGCAGGGTCCTGAAAGCATTTCAAAGCTCATTGCACCAATTTTCATCATTGGGCGCAGCGCTAGTGGCAACTTACCTGAATTGTAAAATTCTAAAACAATATTACCACTCCAACCTGGGTCGATTCTGTGCGCTGTTACATGCACCATTAAACCTAAGCGGGCAAGTGATGAACGACCATCTAACCAGCCTACTATGTCGGCAGGAAGTGTTACTTTTTCATGGGTAATGGCCAATGCCAGTTCACCTGGGTGTAAAAAGAAAGCTTCGCCGTCGGCAAGCTCAATCTCTTCACTCATTATTGATTCCATAGCCTTATTTAACTGATCTTTAGGGCCACTTAAATCTACGTACGCTGCGTTATGTGCGTTAAAGGTTCTAAATTTGTTCCCTAAACGCAAATCGGCTGTCACACCCGAAATCATTTCATTAGTCGGCGCAGGCTCAATCACTATGCGGCCATCGCTTAAATATTCTTTAATATGGGTATCTGAGAGTCTCATTTTTACTTAGTCCTGCGTTATCACTATCTCAACACTATGTTGGTGCTGCTGATAAAAAAGCGTGCTGGCAATCAATCTTGCCGCTGCGCTGTATGTGTTGCTAATAGCCGCGCTGGTATCGCTGGCGATTAATTTACCTTGCTCTGAGTATTCACGAATATCTATGGCAAGTGGAATATGGCTTAACACCGGTACGCCGTGTTTATGGGCAAGTTTTTCTGCGCCATCTTTGCCAAACACATGGTTGGCTTCACCGCAGTGGCTACAAATGTAGTGACTCATATTTTCTATAAGCCCAAGCACAGGTACGTTTACTTTATTAAACATTGCAATGCCTTTTTGCGCATCAGCAAGGGCTAAATCTTGCGGCGTAGTCACAATAACAGTGCCACTGGCAGGCACTTTTTGGCTCATTGTTAGCTGTATATCGCCCGTACCCGGTGGCATATCAACGATTAAGTAATCAAGTTCGTCCCAATCTGTCTCGTTTAATAATTGGTTGAGCGCTCCCGATGCCATTGGGCCCCGCCATACCGTTGCGTCATCACTTGGCACTAAAAAGCCGATTGATTGCGCTTTAATGCCGTTGGCATCAAATGGCTGTAGTAGTTTGTTATCTTTGGTTTGCGGCTCTGCGCCTACAAGCCCCAATAACATAGGAATAGATGGCCCATAAATATCAGCATCTAAAATCCCTACTTTTGCGCCTTCGCTTTTAAGCGCCCCGGCTAAATTTACAGCGGTCGTGGATTTTCCTACCCCCCCTTTACCTGAGGCAATCAGCACAATGTGTTTAATGGCTTTAAATTTTGCAGGCTCTTTTATAGTCACCACAGAGTCTATGGTAACCGGTGTATTTATACTTTCACTTACGTGCTGCTCAACTAACGGCATTTCTGATTGAGCCGCAAATGGCAGCGTTATTTTAATGTGTATTGATTTATCGTCATTTTGCGAAATGGTATCAATAAAACTTTCATCAATACCTACGGCAAATGCCGCGCTTCGATACGCCGCTAAGGCAGTAATAATCGGTTGTTTTTGCACCGATTTAGAGGAGAATAGTTTCGACAGTCCAAACATAGCAATTAAATAGCGTTTCTTTGATGAAAAGTGCCACAGAATTATGTAACATTCAGGGCATTAACACCAGTCAATTAACAAAAATCCATAAGCTGCGCGTACCGTTAGTCCAAAGCTTATGGATAAATTAATGATAACCGCCTTTTTTGTAGTAAAAATGGTGGTTTATCCTCAATTCGGAATGATTATGACGCAGCGAAAGATCCTCATTACCAGCGCATTACCTTATGCAAATGGCCCTACTCACTTAGGCCATTTATTGGAATATATTCAAACTGATATTTGGTCACGTTTTCAAAAGCTACAAGGCCACGAAGCTTATTATGTTTGCGCCGACGATGCTCACGGCACGCCAATTATGCTTAATGCGCAAAAGCAAGGGATCACGCCTGAAGAAATGGTTAAAAATGTAAGCATTGAACGCCAGCGCGACTTTGCCGACTTTAACATTAAGTTTGATAAATACCACAGCACCCACAGCTCAGAAAATAAAGAGCTGAGTGAGCTTATTTATAACCGCCTTAATGATGCGGGCCATATTAAAAAGCACACTATTTCACAGTTATTCGACCCTGAAAAAGGCATATTTTTACCAGATCGCTTTGTAACAGGTACTTGCCCAACGTGTAAGTCTGAAAACCAAAATGGCGATAGCTGTGACTCGTGTGGCGCAACTTACAGCCCAACCGAATTAATAAACCCGCGCTCGGTAATGTCAGGTGCAGAGCCAATTTTAAAAGATTCAGAGCATTACTTTTTTGACCTGCCAGCATTTGAAGGCATGCTTAAAGAGTGGCTACACTCGGGCTCTATTCAGCAAGAAATGGCGAATAAGTTAGAAGAGTGGTTTACCGATGGCCTGCAACAGTGGGATATTAGCCGCGATGCGCCTTACTTTGGTTTTGAAATTCCAAATGCACCGGGCAAATACTTTTACGTATGGCTAGATGCGCCAATTGGCTACATGGCAAGCTTTAAAAACCTATGTAACGAAAAAGGCCTCGACTTTGATGCATTTTGGGCTGAAGGGTCTGATGCTGAGCTTTATCACTTTATTGGTAAAGACATTATTTACTTCCACAGCTTATTTTGGCCAGCCATGCTAGAGGGCGCTAATTTTAGAAAGCCAACTAACGTGTTTGCACATGGCTTTGTAACCGTCAATGGCGAGAAAATGTCTAAATCAAAGGGTACGTTTATAAAAGCACGTACTTACCTTGATAACCTAGACCCAGAGTACCTACGTTATTACTACGCAGCTAAATTAAACAGCGGTATTATTGACCTTGATTTAAACCTAGAAGACTTTGCACTACGTGTAAATTCAGACCTAGTAGGTAAAGTAGTAAACATAGCAAGCCGCTGTGCAGGCTTTATTACTAAAAAGTTTGACGGTAAATTAAGTAGCACAATTATGCAGCCAGAACTACTTGAAGAATTTCAAGCTGCCGCACCGAGCATTACTGCCCACTATGAAAACCGTGAATACAGCCGCGCGATTCGTGAAATTATGGCCCTAGCCGATAAAGCAAACCAATTTATTGATGCCGCAGCGCCATGGGTACTCATTAAAGACGAAGCAAAACAGCAAGAAGCGCACGAAGTGTGCTCGCTTGGCCTTAACTTGTTCCGTGTTTTAATTACCTATTTAAAACCTGTATTACCAGGTATGGCTGCAAACGTAGAAGCCTTTTTAAATGACGACTTAGCATGGGATGGCGTTCAAAACGCTCTTGTTGCACACCCTATCAATAAATTTAAGCCGCTCATGCAACGTGTAGAAATGGATAAAGTGAACAAAATGGTTGATGAATCAAAAGAAAGCCTAGAATCAAAAGTAACAATTGACCCTAATAGCCCACTGGCAAAAGAGCCAATTGCGGATGAAATTGAATTTGATGACTTTGCAAAAGTAGACTTACGCGTTGCTAAAATTGCTAAAGCTGAGCATGTTGAAGGCGCCGACAAGCTACTTAAACTTACGCTGGATTTAGGCGGCGAAACACGCCAAGTGTTTGCTGGTATTAAATCGGCTTACGCACCAGAAGACATTGAAGGTAAACTGACTGTAATGGTTGCAAACCTTAAACCTCGTAAAATGCGCTTTGGTATGTCAGAGGGTATGGTATTAGCTGCTGGCCCTGGCGGTAAAGAAATTTACATTCTTAACCCAGACGATGGCTCAGAGCCTGGCATGCGTGTAATGTAATTTATTACTTATAAAAAACCGCTGATATTCAGCGGTTTTTTTATGAGAAAAGAAATGTTTATACCAATTCCTTTAATTAAGTTTGCTATTTTGAGGGTGCAAAAGTGTGTTGATAACTAGACAAAAGTTCGCTATTTAGTTATTCAAAATGATCAAAGTGAGAGCTTTTTAACGGGTTTAACCCCAAAATGATTAAGTATTATTGCCGATTGCTGTTACACGTGTGACTCTGTATTAAATAAAGTAAAGTGATATTATGAGCCAAATTTTAAATGCCAACAGAATAAAAATAAGCAACCAAATTAAGCAACCAAATTAAGCAACATAAGTTAGTTGCTATACTTCGCTTAAAGCAACAAAGCGATGTAGCCCCTTTGATTAATTGCTTAGTTAATGCAGGCATTAACGCACTAGAAATCACCTCAAATACACCTGGATTTGAGCAAGAAATAGCAAAAGCACGCGCTGCTTATAAAAATACTCTCATTGGTGCTGGGACAATAATTAACACCGCCCTTGCGCAACAAGCGATTGATGCCGGTGCGCAATTTATAGTTACACCAAATACTAATCAAGCCGTGGTAGAGCTTGCCCACCGCCATGGTTTACCTGTGTTAATGGGCGCACTCATCCCTACCGATGTTGCCAATGCAATAGAGTATAACGCCGATATTATTAAGGTTTTTCCTGCAGGCAGTATGGGGGTTAATTACTTTAAAGCGCTAACGGGGCCTTTTTCTGATGTGCCATTAATGCCCGTAGGCGGCATTAATTTAGACAACCTAGCACATTGGTTTGCAGCGGGGGCATGCGCAGTCGCGGTAAGTAGTGATTTTAGTAAGCCGATAAATAACAAACAGCAATACGACACATTAAGCCAATTGGTGTGCAAATACATATCAGCGGTCGCTCACTTAACAAACTAAATAATACAGCTAAAAGTGAGCTTTTATTAAAGGTAATACAGCTTTAATAACGATCTTTTAACTCCCCAATTTCTTTTTGATTTTAGTTTGCCACTCAAGTGCAAGCTCCGGTAGTTCAAGTGCTGCTAATAATACGCTTTCATAATCTGGGTAGTGTTTATCAAAAAACGCCTGAAACAACGTTTTAACCGAAATGTTATGCTCAGCTTTATGTTCAATAGTCACTGCATCGCCCGTTTTAGCAATACCTTGCTCAAGCACTCTAAAATAAACACCCGTGTGGTAATACTGAGTAAACAGTTTTAGGCTTTGTTTATTATTAAGTGCAATAGCCAATTTAAAGCACGGCACACGTGGCTGGCTTACTTCAAGCAGTGCAGTACCTATACGAATACGATCCCCTATATGAATATTTTGCTCATCAAGGTCTGAAATTGTGAAATTTTCGCCAAAGGCACCGACTGCTAAATCATCATTTTTAAGGGTGCGCTTCCAATAATCGTAATGATTGTGCGAAAACGCATAAATCGCTTTATCCACCCCGCCATGATTGACTAAATCGGCTTGTTCATCACCTATTATATTTAGCTTTTCAATAACAACCGGCTCATTGGTTGGCGTTTTAAATATGCCCGTTTTAACCTTCTTGCCGTTATGCTCAACCGTTTTTATTTTAGAGATATTGGTAGAGATTATATGCATTTACTTAATTGCATCCTGTTCGATACTTTGCCATTTATCCAGTGCTTGCTTGTCGCTTTGTTTAAACTCAACCCAATTTGAGGAGTCTTTAAAATGCTCTTTTTTCCAAAACGTGGCGTGGTTTTTTAAGTAATCCATAATAAACTGTGCGCCTTCAAACGCGGCTTGGCGGTGGCGGCTGGTTACGCCAACAAATACAATTTGCTCACCAAGCGCTAAATAGCCTACTCGATGAATAATACTTATGCGGGCAAGTTGCCAGCGTGTTTGCGCTTGTTCGGCTATAGATTGCAGTAGTTGCTCAGTCATCCCTGGGTAGTGTTCAAGCTCAAGGGCGATTACGTTATCGCCGCTGCTAAATTCTCGCACCAGCCCTGTAAACGTCACTACGGCACCATCACTTTTGTTATTACTGCACAGTGCGCCATGTTGCTCGCCTACTGAAAAATCATGCGTTTGTACGTTAATGCTTATACTCATTAGCCACCTGTCACTGGTGGGAAAAAAGCAAGTTCATCCCCTGCTTTTACAAGCTCATCGCTTGATGACATAGTTTGATTAAGCGCACACAATACATCACGCTCTTCAAGCCATGACTGCCAATGCGGGTTTTGCTCAACCAGCATGTGTTTAAACGCTTTAATGCTAAGGGGGGTCGCTATCTCAACGGTTAACTTATCGCACTTTAGGCGCTCTTTAAGTTGGCCAAAAAACAGTACGTTTACATGCCCTGCAGCTGCATCAGTATCATTTAAATTAGTCTCGCTGCCAGCTACCATGCTTGCCTCCTGCTTTTTGCGTTACACGCATACCGTGTATTTCCATAAGCGGATCGGCGGCTTTACACATATCAAATAATGTAAGGGTCGCCACAGATACAGCGGTGAGTGCTTCCATTTCAACGCCCGTTTTACCCGCCAATTTACAGTAGCTGGTGACTTTAATTTGGCTATTTGCTTCATCAAGTTCAAAATCAACGGCTACTTTACTCAGTGCCAGCGGGTGACAAAGCGGAATTAAATCAGCGCACTTTTTAGCGCCCTGAATACCCGCAATTCGGGCTACGCCTAGCACGTCACCTTTTTTATTTTGATTAAGCAACACTTGCTCAAAAGCCTGTTTGCTCATTTTAATGTAGGCCTCGGCAGATGCATCGCGCAGAGTGACCTCTTTTAGCGATACATCAACCATATTTGCTTGGCCATTTTCGTCTACGTGGCTCAGCATATTATTGCTCTCGCGATTCGCATTTTTTACCAATAGTAATATGCGGTGCAAAGTTACATGGCTTGTGCATTGAGTCTAACTGATCTTTTATAATACCTGTCCAGGCTGTTTTACATGCGCCTGTAGAGCCAGGCATACAAAAAATAACGGTGTTATTGGCAAGGCCCGCCAACGCACGTGATTGAATAGTTGAGTTACCAATTTCGCCGTACGAAATATGTCTAAATAGCTCGCCAAATCCATCTACGCTTTTATCAAACAACGGTGCAAATGCCTCTGGTGTTGAGTCGCGCTCAGTAAAGCCCGTACCACCGGTTACTAAAATAGCGTGAATGGTGTCATCGGCGATCCACTGCGATGCAACTGCTCGCATTTGGTAAACATCATCTTTAACTATGTCTTTATCCGCTAAGTGATGGCCAGCTTCAGTAAGGGCTTTAATTAAATAATGGCCTGAAGTATCCGTAATTTCATCGCGTGTATCGCTTACTGTCATTACGGCAATGTTTAATGCGATTTGTGACTCAGTTGTGTGGCTCATAGGGTTCTTCTCAATAAATTAGGTTTGTGTTGGTCAAATTGCTCGTTAACAGCTTTAAATTGCGCCGGTGTATTGGTATTAACAAGTGCGTGCGCTTTATTACATTTTAGCGTTTGCACACCAATACTACGGGTAAACTGTTTAATTGACTTATGACTATTTGCGTTTATGAGTAATTGTTTTAAATGACGTTTAACGCTTTGGGTGTTACGAATATACAGGGGTAACGGTTCATTTTCAAAGTGCCACGCATGTATTTGTGGCTGATTTGTTTGAAAGTAAGGGTTATCGCTTGCTGCAGATGCAATTTGCGATAATAACGTGCAAGTAAGCAATGGCATATCAACAGCGGTTACAAGTATATCTTGCTCTGTTGCCATTAAGGTTGAATAAATCCCTCCAAGCGGGCCAGAGCCTGGGTATATATCAGCTATGTATTGCGCAGTAGCACTTTGTACGTTACGGCTTATAAGTACATCACTTGCCCCTGCAGCTGTTAATAACTCACATGCATTTTGCAGTAATGTTTTATTTTTTAAAATGAGGTTGGCTTTGTCGCTGCCCATTCTGGATGATTGCCCACCAGCGAGTACAACCCCTGTAAACACGGCTTTATTGCTCATTTTAGCCGCCCAACATAGCTAAATGGGTTGTGGCGCCCGTTAAGCGCTTATCAAGCTCATGGCTAATGGTTTTATTGCCCATTGCCGCTTGAATCGCATTTACAGTGGCTGGCATATCTTGCGCATTTAAATGCGGGCGTAAGTCTATTCCCTGCTCGGCAAACAAGCACAAATGTAATTTGCCTAATGGCGATACTCTTAATCGGTTACAGCTTTTACAAAAATCTTTACTGTAGGGCATAATTAAGCCAATGCGCCCCTCAAAATCGGGGTGACAAAACTCCTCTGCAGGGCCGTTTAATTTACCTCTTACTACCTGTAACCAACCTTGTGCTAAAAGCTGCGTTTTAACACTTTGCCCGCTTAAATGGTTTTGTTCAAAAAAGGTGGCACCATTACCTGTTTCCATTAATTCGATAAAGCGTACCGTTACTTTTTTATGTTTTACCCAGTCTAAAAAATCATTTAATTGGTTTTTATTAAATTGCTTAGCCAGCACTGCATTTATTTTTATGTCTTTTATACCCAGCTCAATTGCCCGGTCTATTCCTTTTAAAATATGAGTTAGCTTGTCGTGTCCTGTAATTAATTTAAACATGCTCGGGTTTAAGCTATCTATACTAATGTTTAGGGCATCTAGGCCAGCCCTGTAAAACTCATCAATTTTATTAAATAAGTTAAAACCATTAGTTGTTATGGCGACTTTTTCTATGCCTGGAATGTTTTTACATTGCTTTATAATGTCGGTTACGTCACTGCGTAAACACGGCTCACCGCCCGTAATGCGCACTTTTTTTGTGCCTAATTGCGCAAACGCATTTACTAAAGTGTTTATTTCGTTTTTATTTAAAAAGTTACGCGGGGTATCGCACTGATACCCGTTTGGTAAACAATAGGTGCAACTAAAATTACACACATCGGTAATTGAGAGGCGCAAATAGTTAAACTGCCGACCAAATTGATCATTAAGCATATGCTTCCTTGTTTATTTACATTTCAACTGCAACATCAATACTGTTAGCGTTTTGCGTAGTATGCTGCTTTATTAATTGGCTTAACTGGGTTTTACACGACCCACAGTTAGTGCCGCATTTTAGTTTAGACCCCAATTGTTCTACTGTATTTTCACCACTTTTAATGGCGTTTATAATGGGTTGTTCACGTACTTTAAAGCAACTACATACTTGTGCGCCTTGAGTAAATTCTTCATCAGGCGTGGCATACAACAATGACTGTAATTGGCTAAAGGTTATTAAAGGCTTTGCAAATAAATGATTTATCCACTCAAGTGATATGTCTTTTTGAGCCGACGAAATGACCGCAACAAACACTAACTGCTGGTTTTGAATACATTGAACATGCATTGCTTTTGCACTGCCCATTGCCGACCACTGCCCTTGTAACCCTGTCAGTGTTTGGCAATAATAAAGCAAATCATTTTGTGGCTCATTGAGCGCTAACTGATAGTTAACACAATTACTTGCGTTAACTTTAAGCCAAAAATCACTGGTTATTTTAAGCTCTGTTTTGCTAAAAACTTGCATGTACTGAGCAAACTGCGCTTTAACTAAATCAACAGCACCATGCTTACACTCAGCCTGGCCCGAAATAGGGTCAACAACCGATTGATAAAGCCTACTTACCGTAGCGGATGAGGCAAATTGCTTGTTCCAGTGAATAGGCATAAAACATTCGCCTTTACGCACAGCATCCGTTACTTTTGCATGAGCCGTCACTTGCCCTGTTTTAGCATTGGCAGTTATTAAATCGTTTGCTTTTATGTTTAATTTGCTGGCATCTATGGGGTTTATTTCAATGTATGGGCGCGTTATATGAGTAGAAAGGGCTGTACTTTTTCCGGTGCGACTCATTGTATGCCACTGATCGCGTATTCGCCCTGAGTTCATTACAAACGGGTAATCGCTTGAGGTTTGCTGCACAGGAAGTTTGGGCGTTATAGGAATAAAGCGGGCTTTTTTATCTGCGGTGCTAAATTGATTATTAACAAAAACCTGCCCGTTTTTATATGGCTCATTTTTTAGTACCGGCCACATAACCGGTTTTAAGTTATCGTATTGCTGCTGTGAAAGCCCCACTAAGGCTGATAAATTTAATAGCCTCTCACCGTTATTTTCAAAATCTGTAAGTTGTGCCCATTCTTCAAAAATGCCACTGGGGTCTGTAAAGTCAAACCCTTCAAAACCCATTTTTTGGGCAACTAAACACATTATTTGCCAATCGTTTTTAGCCCCCGAAAATGGCTCAACAAGCGGGCGCTGTCTCGATATTCTGCGCTCTGAATTAGTTACTGTGCCGTTTTTTTCGCCCCATCCGGTTGATGGGAACGCCACATCAGCAAATTTTAGCGTATCACTTTTAGCAATACAGTCAGACACAACCACCAGCTCACATTGCTCAAGTGCATGTTGTATTGCTGCGTTATTAGGTAGGCTCACCATCGGGTTGGTTGCCATTACCCAAATAGCTTTTATTTTCCCTTTGGCGATTTCATCAAACATATCAATCGCATTACACCCTGCTTTTTTAGCTATTGTTGGCGATTGCCAAAAACGCTGCACTAACTGTTGGTGCGCGTCGTTTTCAATGTCTAAATGTGCTGCTAATTGATTTGCCAAGCCCCCTACTTCACGCCCACCCATAGCATTAGGCTGCCCCGTTATTGAAAACGGGCCACAACCAGGTTTTAGCAATTTACCCGATGCTAAATGCGCATTTATAATGGCATTACACTTATCAACCCCTGAGCTTGATTGGTTAATACCCATTGAATAAAAACTAATAGCGGTTGGGCTTTGGGCAAATAAGGCGTAAAAGTCACTGACTAGCTGCGCGTCGATATCACAAAAATCACTGACCGCTTTAACACTCCACTTTTTAGCCTCTGCAAGCGCTGTTTCAAAGCCATTTGTATGCGCGTTTATAAATTGGGTATCTAAATAGTTATGTTCACTTAAATAATTAAGTAAGCCGTTATAAAGTGCGCCGTCGCTGCCTGGTTTTATATTTAAAAAGGTATCGGCAAGTTCGGCTGTATCGGTTTTTCGCGGGTCGATAACCACTACTTTCATGTTTGGATTAAGCTTTTTTGCGCGCTCCATACGCTGGTAAAGCACCGGATGTGTCCACGCTGCATTTGAGCCAATTAAAATAAGTAGCTCCGTCTGCTCTAAATCGTCGTAGTTACATGGTACTACGTCCTCACCAAACGCACGTTTATAACCGGCAACCGCCGATGACATACACAGCCTTGAGTTTGTATCTATATTGCCTGAGCCTATGTAGCCTTTCATTAATTTATTGGCAACGTAGTAATCTTCAGTCAGTAACTGCCCCGATACATAAAACGCAACCGACTCCGGCCCATGCTCTTTAATAATGGCGTTAAATTTGTTGGCAACGTAATCAGTTGCCGTATCCCAGCTGGCGGGTTCGTTATCAATAAGGGGCGATGTTAAGCGATTATCAGTGCCAATGGTGTCAAGCAGATGGGTGCCTTTAACACACAAACGGCCAAAATTAGCTGGGTGCTCGCGCGTGCCTTCAAGTTTTGTTGGGGTATTATTTAATAATGAAATATCAACCCCACAGCCTACACCACAATAAGCGCAAGTGGTTTGTTTAAGCAAAGGTGTGTTTGAACATGTGTTTAATGTTTCCATACTGCTCTCTTATTATTTGCGTTAAGCGCTCTGGGATACAGGCTCATCTACTGGGGTTAGCGTGGCTATTTTATTATTAAGTGCACTGCTAATAACGCTTTGCACTAGTTTTTCACAGCCTCCACAACCAGTACTTGCTTTAGTAGCTTGCTGCACTTTATTTAAATCGCTACAACCTTGTATAACCGCTTGTTCAATAGTGTGTTTTGTCACTTTGTGGCACGCACAAATAATGGCATCACGTGGCAAATCATCAGCGTTTAGCTCGCCCGCGTCACCTGCAAGCGGTATTATTAATGACTCTGCGGGCACACTAAGCTCAATGCCATTTAAGTGATACTGCAATAAATTATCGTAATCACTGGTATCGCCAACCAGTACAGCACCTATGAGCTTATTGCCTTGCTCATTAGTGACTACTTTTTTGTAAATACCGCTTAGTTGATCTTCAAAGTAATAGCTAATTGCGCCTTCACTGCGTGCATGAGCATCACCAATTGAGCCTACTTCAACACCCATTAATTTAAGCTTGGTGCTCATATCGGCACCGCTAAATTCATCAGCACTAGTTGAGGAATTGTTAGAGGTAGTGTGTAAAGCTTTGTTTGAAGACCACTGTTGTAAAACATGCTCCGCCGCTACTTTTGCCATCGCGTAGCCCGGTGCTACAAGGCCAAAAATAAAGTTATTCCAAAGGGCGCATTCGCCTATGGCGTATATGTTTTTATCATTCGTTTGGCAATGGTTGTTTATTACGATGCCGCCGCGCTCACCTATTTCTAAATTAAACTCACGAGCTAGGTTATCGTATGGGCGAATGCCGGCCGAAAATACAATCATGTCGGTTTCTAGGGTTTGCCCCCCTTTAAAGCACATTTTATAACGGCTGTTTTCACCCTCTATAATTTGCTCTGTCGCCACTGATGTATGCACTGTAACGCCCAGCTCGGTAATTTTATTTTTTAGTAACCGCCCGCCAGCACCATCTATTTGTACGCCCATAAGTTGTGGTGCAAATTCTATTACATGGGTTTGCAAGCCAAGCTGCTTTAACGCGTTGGCTGCTTCAAGCCCTAATAAACCGCCGCCAATTACTACGCCCACTTTGCTGGCATGTGCAGATTTTTTTATGGCGTGTAAATCGTTAATGGTTCTGTAAACTAGGCAATGCTCACGGTCTTTTCCTGGAATCGGTGGTACAAATGCAAATGAACCGGTAGCCAATATTAACTTGTCGTATTCAAATGTTTTGCCTTTTGCAGTAGTGACTGTTTTTGCATCGCGGTTTATATCAACCACTTTAGAATGAGTATGAAAGCACACTTGCCAATCTTGATAGGTTTTACTGCAGGTAAGTGCTAAATCGTCTTCGGTTTTACCTTTAAAAAAAGACGAAAGCTGTACGCGGTCATAAGCGAGTCGGTCTTCACCGCTGAGTACGGTAATCTCCATATTTTGAGTATCACCTTGTTGTGATACTAGCTGTTGTACAAAATGATGGCCAACCATTCCATTTCCGACAACTACAACACGCTGCTTGCTTGGCATTAAAATCACCTGTTTGATTTAAAATACACTTAATTTTAAATGGGTACTTTAAATGTATAATTTATTATGTGTTGGTTATAGCAATATGCAAGCCAGATATATAATCATTACATTTCAACAGCTTAACCGAGTTAACACAGTAAAAAAAAAGTGAAAGCACCACAAGCTGGCGCTATTGCACCAACTTGTAACGCTTTAAATTAAATAACGAGGGTTTAGGTTAAATACTTAAAATTTAGCGCTTACCCATACCCAAAGTTTTTGGGTATCGACTTTGCCTGCAGCGCTATCGCCTGCTGAATAATCGGCATATTTTGCGCCTACCGCATAGGTTTTATTAATAGGCTTTACGTATTGTACGTTTAGCTCTGTGCCTAAATCATCAACGCCATTGGCGCTATCGTTGGCATCAAAGCTGTGATACGCCAACAGCCATTTACCGCCGTAAGCTTTACCATTTAAACTTACATAAGTGTCATCAAGCCCTTGTGCTGGGGTTGCTAAAAACGTATCGGCCCAGCCATTAAATTTATGCATTGTGGCAAGCGGCGTGGCAAAACCATAATCGCCGTTATCAGAACCCAGTGACTCAATACCAGCTTTTAATGTAACGGTTTCAATGCCTAAACCGCCTAGTTCTATCCCCCCTTCAAATGCATAATAATCAGCGTCAAAATCACTCATGCTCGTTGATGCAGATTGCGTGGCGTACTGTGCTTTATAGTAAAATTTAATATCGCTGAGCGTTTTATTACCATTAAAAGAAACGCCATAAGTATCTAAGCTGTCATCATCTACTGCGTCGTTACTTAATAAATAGCTGTATAAAACCACCTTACCTAGGCTTGTTTTAAAGCTTGCATTGATAAGGTGATCGGATGCATCAATATCTTTGCTATCGGCAAATATACGGTTGCGCTTACTTATGTAGCTATAGTGCAAGTTAATATCATTAAAGGTGTAATTTACTGTTGCCGCATCAAAGGTTTGCCTGTTTTGCCTAAAGCCAACGTGGCCTGCGAAGCGCTGTCCATCAAGCGCTATTACTTGCCTACCTACTTTAATTGATAAAGCATCTTTTGCGTACTTAACAAAAGCCTGATCTATCTCTGTGGTTTCAGGGTCGGCTATTACTGAGTAATTAGTATTTTTACCCAGCGTATTGTTGTAATCGTCTACACCTAATAGGCTTCGGCTATCTTCGACCTCTAATAAAGCAGAAAAGCCATTCATTTCATCCGTTTTATGAGTAAGGCGTGTACGCAGCGTTAAGCTACTGGCATCTTTTAGTGCGTTATCTTGCTCTGCACTTTCATAACGCAACCTAAAATTAAGGTCGGTTTGCGCTGCAACACTAATTGAAGGCGCAGCAATGCACCCTATCATTAAAATAATAGGTAAGTTATTTTTATAATTTAACATCTTGGTCTCTTAGTTTTTAATTATGAGCACGCACAATAAAATGATAAATAAACACAGCGAAATGCTCTTCCAGAGTAATACTGGATCGCGTTTCATTATTGAAATTTTGTTGGCTGAGCTCTGTAAATATGGATTAGGTTTACTAATATCTGTTAAAAACTCAGAAAATGCGTGGTATCTGAGCGCTGGTTTTGGCGCAAGTGCTTTCATTAAAGCCTGATCTAACCAAAAGGGTATATCGGCTCGGTACTTGCGAATACTTGTGTATTGCCAGTGGCTGTAATCAATAGGGGTATGACTTGCCGGTAATGTTTTATAAGGCAGCTTCGAGCACAATAACTCATAAGCAATCACCCCAAGCGAAAACATATCGCTTTTAAAATCGGCATGCAGCGAAATAAGTGTTTCAGGAGCCGTATAATCTATAGTACCTTGCGGGCAGTGATCGGCTATTTGCTTAACCGACTCATCCATAGCCGCAACACTTACAGTACCGTAATCAATTAACGTAACTTTACCGTGTGCATCTATCATCACGTTATCGAGCTTTAAATCACGATGTACCATATCTAATCGCTGAAATGCCCTTAGCGCATGCACTATTTGCTCTACAATACTGCGCACTTGCGCTATTTCTAAATAAGGGACGTCGTGCTTATAGTCACTGAGGGTTTGTCCGTCCATGTACTCGCAAATATGATATAAAAATCGGCTTTGCGATTGCGTATTTAAAACCTTCATTACATTAGGATGATTTATACGTTGCCCTACCCACCCTTCGCGTATAAAGCCTTGAAGGTAATGTATATCGTCTTCAAAATTAACCGAGGGTGCCTTTAATACAACGGGGGGGGCATCAGGTGCTTGCTGTACCAAATAAATGTGCGATCGGCTGCTTTCGTTGATTTTACGAATAACCGTATAACCATCAATTATTTGGCCAACTTCTAATGCGGGTAGCATTTTGCGCTGCGTTAACGATTGATAAAGCTCATCTAGATTTTGCTGCGCAATGCTATTTACCTTCACTAATAAACAACTCACATTATCATCACTGCCTTGTGCTATAGCGCGTGAGGTAATGGCCTTTGCTGCCTGCTCTAAGTTGTTATGGGCGTTTATTTCGTTGGCAATTTCACTATAGGGCAATACATCATGCACACCATCGCAAGTCAGTATGTAAATATCGCCGGCTTTTAGGTCAACTTCGTAAACATCAATTTCTTGATGTGACTGCGCGCCTAAAGCACGAGTGAGCGTATCATTTACTTTATGATCCCGCGTTATCGCTTCCATTTGATTATCGCGTAAACGCGTAATGCGAGTATCGCCTAAATGAAATATATACCCCGTAGCTGATTTTAATATAAGCGCCGTAAAGGTGGTCATCCAATCAGCTTGGCGTTGCCCTAAGTGGTTATAGTTGACTGATTGCGAATATAACCACTGATTTAAGCTAGCTAAAACCTTAGAAACCGATTTTTTGACTGCCCAGCTGTCGGGTGTATTTAAATACTCATTTATAAAGTGAGTAACACTGAGCTGCGATGCTTGTTTGGCATTTTTAGCCGATGAACACCCATCCGCTAAGCACGCAATAGCGCCTTTTGTTTCTTGTTGTTCGTGCTCAGTATTTAAAGCAGCAAACGCATCTTGATTTTCATCTTTTATGCCCGCGGCACTGTGCCCACCAAAAGAAACATCTAGCGTATTATTACGAACTTGAGCGTGTTGGGTTTCATCAAACATGGTTAACGCTGCCTTAAGTCACTGAAATAAGTTCAACAGAGCCATCTTCGTTTACTTCTGTCATGTGCCCATCTGGCTCTTTCATGAAAAATAACGCCCCTAAACCTAACAATGCACTGGCAGCAATAATCATAAAGAAAGTTTGGTAATCCACTAATGAGAGCGCCGTTAAATACACCACCGCGCCTACGTTACCGTAAGCGCCTGTCATACCTGCAATTTGCCCTGTTAAGCGGCGTTTAATAAGTGGCACAGCCGCAAAAACCGCTCCCTCACCAGCTTGCACAAAGAACGAACACGCCATGGCGGCAGCTACAGCAAGCCAAAGTGGCCAGCTAGCGTCAACTAAGCCCATAACAAAGTAGCCAACAGCTAACCCTGAGGTAAGAACAATAAGTGTTTTACGACGACCCATTCTATCTGAGATCCAACCACCACCCGGGCGCGAGGCTAAATTCATAAACGCATAAGCAGAGGCCAGTAAACCTGCGTACACCATATCTAGGCCAAACACTTCCATAAAAAATAATGGCAGCATAGATACTACGGCCAGCTCTGAGCCAAAGGTGGTAAAATATAAAATATTAAGTACAGCTACTTGCTTAAATTCGTAGCGGTGCGATTCTGGCACGGGTTGTTTAAAAATATGTCCGTTTATATCAAAGGTTTTATATACCTCGTAGGCGTATAACAGCACTAAGAATGCATAAACGGCTAAAACAAAATTGGCAGAAATTAAATTAGCGCCTGTAGGAGACAACTTCCAAGTAAGCAAAGCCAGTGCGCCATACATAGGTAATTTCATAATAAGCAATAATACAAAGTCACCTTTACTGGTTACTTCCATTGCGCCTACTTTTTTAGGCTTAAAGTACGTCCCCCCTTTTGGTGTATCGGTTACGTTTATGTACCAAATAACACCAAAAATAACACTAAGTACGCCCGTTAAACCAACGGCATAGCGCCAGCCATCGTCACCGCCAAACATAAGCGCTAATACAGGTAGTAACATGGCAGCGGCAGCCGAGCCAAAATTACCCCAGCCACCATAAATACCTTCTGCTGTACCAAGCTCATTAGCTGGGAACCATTCGCTCACCATACGAATGCCCACTACAAAGCCTGCACCAATAAAGCCTAGTGCAAAACGCGCGATAGCGGCTTGCTCAAACGTGGTGGCCATAGCAAACATAAAACACGGTATGCTACATAAAATAAGTAAAGCGGCATAAACAATACGCGGGCCAAACTTATCTGTCAGCATGCCAACAACAACACGCGCGGGAATGGTTAAGGCCACATTTAAAATGAGAAGCGTTTTTACCTGTGCCATAGTTATACCTAGCGAGCCCGCTATTGCCCCTAATAATGGAGCATGGTTAAACCATACAAAAAAAGAGATAAAAAACACCATCCAGCTTAAATGTAGTATTTTCATTTTTCCGCTAAACGATATGAGATTAAACCCAGAACTCGGTTGCATGTTTTTTTCCTTGTAACGATTATTATTTTAAGCAGTGAGTACGACTTTGGTAGTAATAACACTGCGAAGATTGTTAAATTAACGTTAACCGCTTTCAGCAATTACTAAGCCAACAATTAATAGGTAGGTTTTTCAGTTACTTATATTTTTGGGAATTAATATTTATTTCGCTTTGCACTATTTAAGCAGCTTTGTTGGGCGTAAACAGTGCAAAGAATTTTTAAGCTTTACTTGCTCTAGGTTTTAACCAATTGGTATTGTTAAAAAAAATTATGAGAACTCATTAATGCAAAAACCCCCTTTAACGTATCAGCAGCAATTACGCTATTCTCGCCATATTATGCTTCCTCAGCTAGATATAGATGGACAAGAAAAAATATGGCAAAGTCATGCTCTTATTGTGGGGTTAGGTGGATTAGGCTGCCCAGTTGCGCAGTACTTAGCGGCATCGGGCGTAGGTACGTTAACGCTTGTAGATAACGATGTGGTTGATGCAACTAACTTGCAAAGGCAGGTGCTCTATAAACAAAGTGATGTTGGGTGCTTAAAAACCCACAGTGCAAAAAAACAGTTAACTCAGTTAAATGATGAAATAGAGATCCACACTATTGATGAATTTTTAAATGAAAACTCGCAGCTTGAACAATTACTTAGCAAAGTAGATGTAGTTATTGACTGCACTGATAACTTAGCAACACGTAATTTGCTCAACAGCGCCTGCTATAACACCCGTACGCCCTTGGTTTCGGGCTCTGCCATAAGGTTAGAGGGACAAGTAGCTTGCTTTACAATGGCGCCTAATAGCCATTGCTACGGGTGTGTGTCACAGCTCTTTGGCGAACAAACTCAAAGCTGTTCAGAGTCAGGCGTACTCTCCCCTATTGTAGGGCTTATTGGTAGTATTCAAGCGACTGAAGCACTTAAAATTATTGCAGAACTGCCTAGTAAACTCACCGAGCAGCTATTACTTGTAGATGGTTTAAGTATGGAGTTTAACCGTTTTAACATTGTTAAAAATAAGCACTGCTCTGTTTGCAGTGCTTAATTTAGTACATTGTAAATGCATGACTGCTCTTTAGAGCCTAATTTAGCGTTTCTAGGTTATTTATTGTCAAGTAAATCTGCTCGCCTAGGCTTACAGCACTTTGCTGCCATTGCCTTTTAGACACCGTGCAATACAGTAATTGCGTATCTACGTTAACTGTAAGTAGCCATTGCTCATCAAGCTGCTGGGTATTTTCAAGCATACCTATTAGCACATTTGCACTGCTCTCGTTAATTGGTTTTACTTTGCTGTAGGCTATTTGGCTGCTTTCTATAATTAACTTATTGTTTTGTTTTACCAGTGAAGGCACTGCATATAAATGCTGTTGGCTATTACTAAGAGTAAGCTGGTAAAGACCAAAAGCCTCATTAAATTCAGGCTTACTATAACTAAGTATACTGAGTGGCGTTTGGCTCTTATTTGTATAAATACTTTGCACCACTTCTTGTGTTGCACCGCACTGGAGCACGTTGCCTTTCGCTATATGAAGTAATGTATCACTACAATAAAGTAGCTCTTTTAAAGAGTGGCTAACAATAATAAATTTAATACCATGGGATTTATTAAGTTGTTGAACAGCCCCCAACATAGTAAAACGCGTTGACCAATCTAAGGCGCTAAATGGCTCATCAAGTAAAACAACTGATTGCCCACTTAGTAGTGTTCTTGCAAAAATTACACGCTGGCGCTCCCCGCCCGAAAGCCCAGACACATCACGATTTAGTAATGGGTTTAGTGCTAATAAATCAATTACCTGATCAGGCGTTAGGTTGTTACTTTTATTTTTACAATGCTTGTGAGTAAACAGTAAATTACCCATCACATTTAAATGTGGAAATAACGGGCACGACTGCAGCTGTAATGTAAGTAGGCGTTTATCTGGCTTTAAATGGGTAATATTATGATTATTTATACACACATTTTGCGCCGTCGTAAGCCCTGCTATCGCCTGTAATAAGCTCGATTTGCCCGAGCCCGAAGGGCCAAACACCCCTAAAATATCAAATTGATTTATAGCTAAATCAACATGTAATTCAAAATCGTCCAAACGTTGATGACATTGTATTTTAAGCACGATTAGCAGCTCCGTTTATCACGGTTTTATTAAATTTAAACAACAACACTAAACACGCAAACGAGATTGCTAGCAATACCAACGACAATTGATGCGCAGCCCCATAATTAAGCGACTCTACATGGTCGTACAACGCAATAGACACCACTTGGGTTTCGCCTTGTATATTGCCACCAATCATTAGCACTAAACCAAATTCTCCCAATGTATGGGCAAAGCCCAGTGCAAAGGCACTGCCTATGCTTGGCTTTAATAGCGGTAACGTTAAATACATAAAACGCTTAAATGGACTTATTCCTAAGGCAATAGCAGCTTGATTGTAAGTAGTATTTATTTGTTTAAAGCCCGCTAGTAATGGCTGCATCACAAAAGGGAGAGAGTAAAATAACGAACCAATAACCACCCCTTGAAAACTAAACGCGAGCTGCGTACCCGTTAGCCAAAACCAAAACTGGCCAAATGCATGAGTAGGTGAAAACAATACCAATAAATAAAAGCCCATTAGCGTAGGCGGCAGCACCAAAGGCATTGCTATAAGTGCTTCTAATATAGGCTTTAACTTACCTTTATAACTGGCTAGCTGCCATGCAAGCGGAATGCATATAATCAACAAAATAGCAGCCGTTATAAAGGCAAGTTTAATTGTAAGCCACAGCGCTGTTACATCACTTGCTAACATCACTTTCCTTTGCTTTATAGCCAAGCTCTAATAATGTTTTTGCGGTTGAGGAGTCATTTAAAAAAGCCATAAATTTTTTAGCTGCCGTTAAATGCTTAGTAGCGCTTATGATAACGCCTTGCTGCGTTATTTCAGGGTATTTTTCAGGTTCGATAAGCGTGTAATTTAAATATTTTTTATTTTTAGTTTTGCGATACGCCGACTTTAACGTAGATAGCGCGACCAAGCCTTTAGCGGCATTGCCTGTTTCTACAAATTGAAACGCATGGGTAATATTATTTGCATACACAAATTCATACGGTGTTTTTATATAGTTTTTAGCATAATGCGCCGATGATTGCCCATATGGCGAAAACCGCGGATTAGCAATGGCTAATTTATTATTAATAACTGAGTTGCTTGGCCGCCACAGCGCTAATAAACCTATCGCATAGGTAGTTAAGCTATTTTTAAGTGCAAAGCCGTCTTTGATCAGTGCGTGTGGGCGTGCAGCGTCGGCTGATAAAAAAATATCGTACGGTGCACCGTGCATAATTTGTGAGTGTAATACGCCGCTAGAAGCAGCTGATATTTTAATATTAATATTTTTTAGGGCTGGGTTAGTCACCAGCGTTTGCAGCACAGGTTTAAAATTGCTCGCAACGGCTATGTGCAGCGTTTCTTTTGCGTTAAGAGGATTGCTAAATACCACTAACAGTAATAACAAATAACCACACCATGTATTGTAAAGCTTTAACATTATAAGTATTGTTTTAAAAATCAGACACATTATAAAAAACAATATATATGAACGATGTATGCAATGCACCTGGTTTATTACCAGTAGAAACCGCAATTAGTAACATGCTAAGCGCTATTAACTTTGATAAAGCCGCAGAAACCATTTCAATAATGCACAGTGTTGGCCGTGTTTTAGCAAACGATATTAAATCCAATATAAATGTGCCTGCTCACGATAATTCGGCAATGGATGGCTATGCACTTTGCCTAAGCGAAGGGCTAACAACTTATCAGCAAGTAGGCAGTGTATTTGCTGGGCAAACCTTTAAAAACACCTTAACACCTGGGCAATGCGTTAGAATTATGACCGGCGCTGCCCTGCCCCCTGGCGCTAATGCGGTAGTTATGCAAGAAAACGCCAGCGTAGATAACGACAAAATAACATTTACAGGTCATATTGAGCTCAATAATAATGTGCGCTTTGCAGGTGAAGACATTGCAAAAAATAGTGTTGTTTTTAAAGCAGGCAGAAAACTAAAAGCAGTCGATGTAGGCTTACTTGCCTCTATTGGTATTAACCAAGTAAGTGTATATGAGACACTAAAGGTCGCGGTTTTTTCTACAGGGGATGAACTTATAGAGCCTGGCAATGCACTTCCAGCAGGTGCTATTTATGAAAGTAATCGCGCTGTTATATTAAGCGAGCTTAATGATAACAATATAGAAGTGATTGATTTGGGGATAATTGCCGATGATAAAACGCTCATTAAAAACACGTTTTTAAAAGCAAACGAGCAAGCCGATGCCGTAATAAGCTCTGGTGGTGTATCGGTTGGCGAAGCCGATTTTACTAAAGAAGTATTAAATGAAATTGGCGATATCCATTTTTGGAAAATTGCCATGAAACCGGGCAAACCCTTTGCTTTTGGTAAATTACCTAACAGCTACTTTTTTGGTTTACCAGGTAACCCCGTATCGGCAGCTGTTACGCTTGAGCGACTTGTAAAGCCAGCCCTTACAAAGCTTTCAGGAAATGAACATACTGCTAAGTTACGTTTAAAAGCAACCACCACAACGCTGATTAAAAAGCGACCCGGCCGTACCGACTTTCAACGCGGTATTGCCAGTACCGACGAAAACAATAACCTGTTGGTAACGCCTATAAATAAGCAAGGTTCGGGGGTACTCTCATCGCTTAGCCACGCAAACTGCCTTATTGTGGTGCCCGCCGAAAGTGGCAATATTGCAAAAGACGAAACCGTAGAAATAGAGCTACTATAACTTATGCCAATTTTCTTAGTTAGGTAGTATATAAGCACGAGTAATAAAAAAGCCCAGCAAGTATGTGCAACTTGCTGGGCTTAAGTTTAGGTTTAAACCGCTATTAAAATAACGACTCAAAATCTCCATTAGGAAATAATACCCCAGGAATACCACGTACTGCGGTTACATCCGCAATTTTTGTATCGCCTAAGTACAAGCCACCGCTGTAGTTGCTGCCAGCTTGTTTTACATCAAGCCAGCGACCGTTTTCACCTTTTGCGGTTAAACTAATATTGCTATTTACTTCTCTAATGCGTAAATCTAAGGCTTTTTGCTTTACGCTAATAAATACATCACTACTAGTAAGCTGCGATAAATCAATAACATCACCTACATACGCTAAGCTAAAATCACTCGCACCACCTAATGGCAGAGCCAGTTCTAGGCCAAACATTAAATCATCGTTTTCCTCACCCGTCAGTGGCGAAGCTTCTAATGCTGTAATATGGAAAGGCGTAGTTTGAATATCACTTTGATATTGGCCAGCAAAATCAAAGGCAGATAAAGACGTAACTTCCTGTGCAAACGCAGTAACAAATCGATTTAGATCTAATGATATCTCACCAGTAAGCTCGCCTGATTGCTTAGCAATAACTACGTCAGTGGTAATATTAGCAATGCCTGTTTGTGCATCGGGTAATAATTCACTTTGCTCACTTACCCCATCAAATTCCACCAGCAGTTCACTTACATCTACATCTAAGCGCGTATCGCCATTAATAACAGAAGCGCTCATTACCCCTTCTATTTTATCACCAAGTACACCGCTTATTCTAAATGTGGGGATAGACATGTCTATATTTACTGGCAAGCCATCATAGGTACCGGTAATTAGCCATTCGTAGGGTGAGGTTGAATAGCTAATATCAAGATTACGTAACGTGTACTGCCCTTCGCTCGCAGATACTCCTGCAAGTGGAGAGTAATTTATGAGTACCTCATTAATCACCTCAGCAAGCACAGTAATAGTTTGCTGCGTATCATCATCAAGTGCGCTTTCTAGTTGTTCAAGCTTCGCGTCTAAATCATCAGCGTAGGTTGTGTCCTGTAAGCGAATAACACCTAGCGCATCTCTTATATTTTCGAGTAATTCGCGTGACTCTAATGCTTGCTCAGTTTCAACTTTTTGCTGCCAATTGTTATAACTAGTCACGCTCGCAATAGTTTGCTTAACCTGCCCAGCTACACTTTGAATTAAACCATTACCTTGTTCACTGTAAAGGTTATCTGCAATGTATTGATCTGCTAAACTGCTGTAAGTTTGCCAAGCACTTGTATCATCCTGCTGGGTGATAAAATCATCAAATGCAGTGGCTAAATCAAAGCCTTCAACAGACACACCAGCGATGATAGCGCTATACGTAAATGCGTTAGCAACAATTTCTGCCTCTAGTGTATTACTCAAGCTACTATGTGTAAGCTGATAAAAAGGACTCGCAGATAAACTTGCAAGGGTCGCGTCAACATTTGCATTCGTAATTGCGGTGCTCAATGGCGAGAAAAACACCTCATTAACGCCTGGCGCAACATAGGCACGGGCGGCATAGTTTAAATTAACGCCAGTTATCTCTTCAAAATCAATTAAACGGTTTTCGTTTATATCGTTTACATCGCCGCGAAGCGTTCTGCCGCAGCCTGTAAAGCGTGGGCATGGCAAGGCGCTATCGTCAGGTATAAATTCAAATGTATAAAAATTAAGAGGCGATACACTCACGCTGGCGGTATTTATGTTTTCGACCGCGACAGACTCAACCACATTGCCTTGGCTGTCTAATTGATTAAGCGTACCTTTGGCTGATTGCCACTGAGGTACATAAAAATTTACGGTAGAGGTAGATGCTACGCTTATTTCAACCGCTTCGTCACTACTGTCATTTGAAGAGCCACCGCAGCCACTAAGCGCTAGAGCAACTGACAAAGGTAAAAGTTTTTTTAACATCTTCATTCCTTAAAACTTAATGTTCATGTACCAATTTACATTCGCATAATAAGCTTTATCTAAATCTAAGCTGTCGGTTTGTAAATTAAGACCAAAGTACTCGCTTTCAATACCGACTAAAAACGCCTCACTTTTTGTTTCATAGCCAGCTTGTACCTTCCAATGATCCCAAAAATGGATACGCCCTTTTAGCTGACTAAATGTATCTTCGTCGTACTGCTTGATTGTAAGCGCCGTTGAATACCGGCGGTTGATTCGATAATCGGCAAAGGCGGTAATACGCATTTCCATATCAAGTGTGTGTGACTGAGTATTACCAAAAGCAGATGTTTGAAGAGAAACAGTCGGTGTAGAGGTAACATTACCACTCTCATCTTCACTGAAAGGGATTTCTGTTGTTTGCCCTTTTACCGCGCCGGTATCATCAAAGTCAGTTTTATAAAGCAGATCTTTTACACTTAACCCTACTTTTAAATCGTCATTTACTTGCCAATCAGCAAAAATATCTAAGCTATAGCCTAGGCCTTCAGGGTTTTGCGAGGGAGTAAATTTTTTAAATAAAATATCTTTCGAAAAATTATAATCAGCAGTAATGCTGCCTTCTACATCGTCACTAAACACTCGCCCATCTACAGAGGCATCTTGAAAATGTGTACTGGCAAAAACAGACACTTTTGGTGTAATAGTTAGCGCGTTTTTATCTAAAAATTTAAAATCGTATGAAACAAACACCCCATTAGAGGTCACTTGCTTAGCATTTAGCTGATACGTGTAAAAACGCTCTTCAAAGGGTAAATCGTTTTTTTCTAAATAAGTATAAAGTGCAGTATCGGGATCAAAATTAAGTACGTAGTCATAACGGCTCTGCAAACCAACTTTAAAATTGTTGTAACCCACGCCAATTTCAAAAATATTATAAGTAAATGCACTATCGCCAGACTTAATAGGCTCGTCAAAATCATCTACAAATGCTTGTACTGGCTGTGCCTCAGTGTAAATTTCGGCGTCAAAGTGAGTAAATATTTGAAATTGATTATTTGCAGAAGCTAGAGGTGAAAGTAGAGCAGTTGAAAATCCTAACAAGAGAATTTTTTTTTTCATAATTTAATCGCTTTCTATAAAAAAAGGGAAAAGCACACAGCTTTTCCCTTTTATAGTTTAAGTATTAGTTAGATGAGTCAATTAAAGTCACATCTGTGTACTCAATTACTTCATCATCAATGTAAGTAATTGAAACACCGTTTGTTACCTTAGTTGCTGTACCAAAGGTCATCATCATGCCATCGTACATAGCTTTAACATCGCCCATGTAACCAGCTGATTCAGTACCCGACATAGACAGCGTGTAACCCATTGCAGCGTCGCCATTTACTTTAATTTCAAGCATGGTCATGTCTTCATCACCACTGCTATCCACTTCAGACATAACGCTAAAGTCTAAGTCGCCAGACATACCTGCTAGTTCTAGCATAGCCATGTCTGTCTCTTCCATGCCGCTTAAGTTAAGTGTACCCATAAAGTCTGAGTCACCGTCCATAATTTCAACACGGTTCCACGCTTGCGTCATCGTAAGCTCAGCGTCATCAACGGTATCTGCACTCACATCACCGTCAAACGTAAATACTAAACACGAATCAATTTGCGTAGAGTCAGTAATTGTACCATCAGCAAATGCTTGACACTCTTCAAGTGCATCTGAAGCTACATCACCTGTAACAAGCTCAACAGTTGCATCACTTTCAGTAGTTAGCATACCGCCCCAAGCAACAACCAATTGGTTATCTTGATACGCTGCAGACGCTGTAATTTCGCTACCGGTCGTCGCATTAGTAAGCATTAGCGTTAAATCGTCTAAGCTGTAGTCGTACGCCCACTCAGGATGCGTTGTTGAAGTACCTTCACCCGAGTTACCCATATCGGCAAGCTCTTCAAATACATCAAATAACACTTCAGCTGTGTCGTAAAGTGCATCACCACCGGTACTTGTTAATACTGTCATCGTAGAAAGAGATTCTGATGTTTCTTTAACAGATGCCGTAGCAACCGCCAGCTCTGCTTCTGCTTGAAGGCTAAGCGCAGTTACAAGTTGCTCGTTTGCAAGTTCAGCCTGAGTTTCAGCAGCTTCTGCCATCATTTCTGCACTTTCAACTAAATCTGCAGCTTCAGCCATATCAGCTTCAGTTACTGCTACAGCTTCATATTCAGTTGCTGCTTCTAGTGCTTGTTCAATCGCAAGCTCTAGTGCATCTACAGCAGCAGAAAAATCTGACGCCGCAGTTACCGCAGCATCAACTAATTCAACAGTTGCTTGTGCATCGTCACCAGAGTCAACAGCAGCTTGCGCATCAGCAAGTGCACTTGTTGAAGCGGCTTCAGCTGTATCTGCAGCGGCTTTCTTTTCATCTGCAACATCTGCAGTATTCAAAGCAATTTCTTTAGCGGCTTCTACTTCAATCTCATACTCAGTAATAGCGGCTTCTGCATCAAGTACTAACTGCGCAAGTGCTAAATCGTATGTGCTTACGTTTTCTACTTCTTCTAAAGCAGCGTCTTGTAAATCAATTGCAGTATCTAGTATGCCTTGGTAGTCAGAGCTTTGAGCTACAAGTAAAGACGCAGTGCTAACATAGCCTTGTGCTTGCACATAAACCTTGTTTGTTGCCGTTGATAAATCCGCTGCTTCAGCTTCATTTTCAAGTGCAGCTACAGCCGCAACAAATTCAATTGCAGTAGCTGCGTCAGTTACGGCATCACCCATTTCTTCAACATCAGCAAGCATTTCTTCAGCAGTATCTATAGATGTTTGAAGAGCAGAAAGTTCAGTAGAAGATGCATCAATTTGCGCTGATAACGCAACTGCTAAATCTGCAAAAAAGTCATCGCCTGCAACACACTCATCGCCAGTGCAACCCAGCTCTTCTAGAGCTTCTTGCACAGTACCTGCAAGTTCTGCCAGCTCTGCATCGGTTGCTGCGCCATTTTTAACTGCGTTGTCTTTTGCCTCTTTTGCTTTAGCAGCAATACCAGCAGAGTTTTCTGCAAATGCATTAATCTCAGCAGCTGATGCATTAGGGTTATTTGCTAAGTAGGCTGCTTCTAATGCCGCTTTAATAGCATCTTCATCACCCGTTGCAATAGCTACAAACACGCTTGCAGTACTAGAAACGGCTGTTTGTAAGGTTGCTGCAATATCAGTTGTACTTAAAGTACCTGCTGCAATACCAGCTTTAATGCTCGCTATAGTATCAGAAATCGATGGTAAACCTTGAACCGAAGACGACAGCTGCGCAATCATCAACACGCCTTGCGAAAGACTTTCTTCACCGTCTACATCACTTAAATCTACTGCGCCACCGTTTGATAAGTCACCAATAAGTGCTGATAATAATACAGCTGCATCAGGCCCTAAAACTTGAATCACTGTATTTAAGCTTGTTGATGCAATAGCATCAGCGTCAACTTCACCTTCGGCTTCAAGTAGGGCTTGAGCAACCAGCGTAGTTAAAAATGTTACATTCGCTTTAAACGAACGTGCTACGTTTGCATCGCCTGCCGCGCCGCTCGCTTCAGATGAGTCGGCTTCTGCTGCAGCTACATATTTAACAACAGAAAGCTCTAAGTCGGCTTTGTACCATTCACCAAACTCAATGTTAGTATCGCCATCGTTTACGTCATCTGCTTCTGGCGCTTCATCGTAAGTTCCACAACCAACGTAAGCATCACAACGCAAGAAGCTATCATCGCCTTCTTCAGCAGTAGTCACTGTAATATATACAGGGCCTGAAAAGTCATCTTCAAGGTAAATGCTGTAGCTACCATTATCGCCGGTTACTAGCGCATCTGGGTTACCTGCTATTTTGCTAGCTTCTACTGCTGCATCTGCCGCATCTTGAGAAGTTGCTTCGCCAGTAAACGTTTCAGCTTCTGCTGATGCTTCTAATCTAAATGCAACTGGAACACTTTGCCCTGTTTCATCAAGTGTCATCACGCTAACAACGGCACCTTTCATTGCACCTTTAACAGCTTTACCTGTTATTTCTACGTTAAATTGAGCGTCATCAGATGAAGTAACAGATTCAACTGGAGGAACGTAAGTGTTTCTGTCGTTGTCTGAACCACAACCCGCTAAACCTAGGGTAAGTGCAACAGATGCTGCAATTGGGGTAATTTTATTCATACGCTGTGCCATTTATTTCTCCTTGATAGCCTGCAATGAGTATCAGAAAATATTTTATAAAATATACGTGTGAAAGTTTACAAAAAAACATAAACAGACACACAATAACAACCTTTGTTACTTATTGATTAAAGTAACATTAAGTAATGAGTTTTTGCTACATTTTTATACTTTTTAAGTACAATTTTTTACCTAAATTTAAACGACGCTTCTTCATAGGCTTTACTATTTTTCAATAACATATGTTAAAGCCATTAAGAAGCATCGCTCTGGCGTACCATATATCCACTATATTAAGTGAATATTACATTTAATTTAGTTTGTTAATAATATTCTTCAAGTAAATGCGTCAGATACGTTAAAAAAAAACCATCTAAGTGCTGATATAATGAAAAAGAATTGGTTTTGTAGGTTTTTTGGAAGGGGAATTCTTAAACACAATGTTTACGTTGTTTAGTTTTAAAACTAAACATTTTAAGAGTCAATAACGACTAGGGGTAGCGTTAATGACTCAATATAAAACGTTAAAATCAGCTTACTGCAAAGCCCTAACTACGCCCTCCATAAGCACACGAGCACTGCGGCTCATACTTGCTTTTGTTACTTGCCAATCTCCAGCTATTTTTTTAGCTTCTGCGCCTACTTTTAGCGTGCCAGAGGGGTGGCCAAAGTTAACTTCGTTTAATGTCCCGCCACCTGCGGCCACATTAACAAGCGTACCGTCAATAGCGGCGGCTGCGCCAATAGCGACTGCGGCTGTGCCCATCATAGCGTGATGAAGCTTGCCCATAGACATAGCACGTACTAATAAATCAATTGTTGTAGCTTCAATAAACTTACCACTTGACGCGTTATAATCTAATGGCGCTGCCACAAAGGCTACTTTTGGTGTGTGTTGGCGTGTTTGCGCTTCATTAATATTAGCTATTAACCCCATTTTGACTGCGCCATAGGCACGAATAGTTTCAAGTTTTTTAAGTGCGTCAGTATCGTTATTAATATCGCTTTGCAGCTCAGTGCCACTATAGCCAATATCCTCGGCATTAATAAATACAGTAGGAATACCCGCGTTTATCATGGTGGCTTTTAAAGTACCAACACCTGGTACTTCTAAGTCATCTACTACATTGCCTGTCGGGAATAACGCCCCTTCACCATCGGCGGGGCTTAAAAACTCTAGCTTTACCTCGGCAGCAGCAAAGGTCACGCCATCAAGTTCAAAATCGCCAGTTTCTTGCACTTCGCCATTGGTGATAGGCACATGAACTAAAATGCTTTTTTTAATATTAGCCTGCCATACACGCACCACGGCTACACCGTTATCGGGTACCGTGCTTTTATCAACTAAGCCGTTCGTTATAGCAAACGCACCTACTGCGCTGGTTAAATTACCGCAATTGCCGCTCCAGTCTATAAAAGGTTTATCTATTGCCACTTGACCAAATAAATAATCCACATCGTGGTTAGGTTGCTCGCTTTTATTTAAAATAACCGTTTTACTAGTACTTGAAGTTGCACCGCCCATACCATCGGTTTGTTTGCCATATGGGTCAGGGCTACCAATTATGCGTAACAGTAAATTGTCGCGCGCCTCACCTGCCACTTGGGCAGGTTTGGGTAAGTCGGTTAACTTAAAAAATACACCTTTACTGGTGCCGCCGCGCATATAAGTTGCTGGCACTTTAATTTGTGGTTTAAACATAATGCACGCCCCTTATGCTGATTGCGTAGCTTCTAAAAAGTCTTGCGCAAAGCGCTGTAATACACCACCAGCGGCATAAATAGAAAGTTCTTCTTGGGTATCCAATCTGCATTTCATAGGTACTGTTAGTACCTCACCGTTTTTACGTGTAATCACTAAATCAAGCGTTGCACCTGGTGTTGGCTCGCCTTTTACATCAAAGCTTTCGCTGCCATCAATGTTAAGCGTTTTACGGGTAGTGCCCGGTTTAAATTCAAGCGGTAAAACACCCATACCAATTAAGTTAGTACGGTGAATACGCTCAAAGCCCTCTGCAGCTATAACCTCAACGCCTGCAAGCCTTACCCCTTTTGCAGCCCAATCACGCGATGAGCCTTGACCATAATCGGCGCCGGCTACAATAATGAGTGGTTGTTTACGCTGCATATAAGCTTCGATTGCTTCCCACATACGTGTGTTAGTACCTTGTGGCTCTAATCGTGCGTATGAACCTTGTTTAACTTCGCCGTTTTCATCACGCACCATTTCGTTTAACAATTTAGGGTTTGCAAATGTAGCGCGCTGCGCTGTTAAGTGATCGCCTCGGTGCGTTGCGTACGAGTTAAAATCCTCTTCAGGAACATTCATTTTAGTTAAGTATTCACCTGCAGCACTGCTTGCCATAATTGCGTTTGATGGCGATAAATGATCCGTTGTAATGTTATCGCCAAGTACAGCAAGTGCGCGCATGCCGGTCATGGTTCGCTCACCTGCAAGGGCACCTTCCCAGTATGGCGGGCGGCGAATATAGGTACTTTGCTCGCGCCAGTTGTATAGCGGGTCGTTGTCTTCACCGTAATCTACGGTTAAATCAAACATAGGTTCGTACACTTTTTTAAATTGCTCTGGCTTTACACTTTGTTTTATTACTTCATCTATTTCTTCATCGCTTGGCCATAAATCTTTTAGCGTTATGTCGTTACCATTTTGATCTTTCCCTAGTACACCTTTTTCAATATCAAAACGAATAGTACCGGCAATAGCGTAAGCCACCACTAATGGCGGTGACGCTAAAAACGCTTGCTTAGCATACGGATGTATACGCCCATCAAAGTTACGGTTGCCCGAGAGTACCGCTGTTGCGTATAAGTCGCGATCTATCACTTCTTGTTGAATTACAGGGTCAAGCGCGCCACTCATGCCGTTACAGGTAGTACAGGCAAAGCCCACAATACCAAAGCCAAGTTTTTCAAGTTCAGGAAGTAATTTTGCTTCTTCTAGGTATGATTGCACCGCTTTTGAACCCGGTGCTAATGACGTTTTAACCCACGGTTTACGCATTAACCCTTTTGCATTTGCATTACGCGCAAGTAGGCCGGCAGCAATTACGTTGCGCGGATTACTGGTGTTAGTACAACTGGTAATAGCAGCAATAATACAGGCGCCATCTGGCATTAAGCCTTCCTCGCTTTCAACAACGCCAGATATGCCTTCTTTTGCTAAATCGCTGGTGGATACACGACGATGTGGGTTTGAAGGCCCAGCAATATTGCGTCCAACACTCGATAAATCAAATTTAAGCACTCGCTCATATTTTGCGGTTTTTAAACTATCGCTCCAAAGGCCTGCCGTTTTAGCATAGTTTTCTACAAGCGCTATTTGCTCTTCATCACGCCCTGTTAAACGCAAATAATCGATTGTTTTATCGTCTATATAAAACATGGCTGCAGTTGCACCAAATTCTGGTGTCATGTTTGAAATCGTTGCTCTGTCGCCAAGGGTTAGTGCATCAGCGCCTTCGCCGTAAAATTCTAAATAGGTTGAAACCACACGCTGAGCGCGTAAAAATTCGGTAATGGCCAGCACTATGTCGGTTGCGGTAATGCCAGGCTGACGAGTACCTGTAAGCTCAACTCCTACTATATCAGGCAGGCGCATGTACGAGGCACGGCCAAGCATTACGCTTTCGGCTTCAAGCCCACCAACACCTACAGCAATTACACCAAGTGCATCCACATGCGGGGTGTGGCTGTCGGTACCAACTAAGGTATCGGGGAATGCAATGCCATCGCGGTTTTGAATAACAGGCGACATTTTTTCAAGGTTAATTTGATGCATAATGCCGTTACCAGGCGGAATAACATCAATATTTTTAAAGGCGGTTTTAGTCCAGTTTATAAAATGAAAACGGTCGTCGTTGCGTCTATCTTCTATTGCACGGTTTTTTTCAAACGCTTCAGGGTCAAAGCCTGCGTGCTCTACCGCTAATGAGTGATCAACAATTAGCTGGGTAGGCACAACCGGGTTTACTTTTGCTGGATCACCACCTTTTGCGGCAATGGCGTCGCGCAGGCCAGCTAAATCAACTAAAGCAGTTTGGCCTAAAATATCGTGGCACACTACGCGCGCCGGATACCACGGAAAGTCTAAATCTTGCTTACGCTCAATAAGCTGATTAAGCGCATCGATTAACATATCTGGCTCACAGCGGCGCACTAAGTTTTCGGCAAGTACACGCGATGTGTAAGGCAATGTGGCATAAGCACCAGGCTTTATTGCATCAACGGCTTCTTGCGTATCGTAGTAGTCTACATTTGAGCCGGGCAATGGTTTTCGGTATTGGGTGTTATTAATTATGGTCATAATATCTGTTCGCTAATAGGTGACGGGAGATAAAAGGCAAAAGGTGAGCGTGTTGCTCACCCTATACCAATCCGCATAATTAAGTATTATTACGGATTGGTATTATGTGTAACTAATTAGCCTCTTGATTCAATTGGCGTGTAGCTACGTGCCTCTGGCCCTGTGTAATCTGCACTTGGGCGAATAATACGGTTATTAGCGCGCTGCTCTTTAACATGTGCCGTCCAGCCGGTAACACGGCTCATCACAAATATTGGCGTAAATAACTTAGTTGGAATACTCATAAAGTGGTACGCCGATGCATGGAAAAAATCAGCATTACAAAACAGTTTTTTCTCGCGCCACATAACCTCTTCACACCTAACCGACACAGGGTAAAGCACATCATCGCCCACCTCTTTAGCTAGTTTTTCAGAGAACTTTTTGATAATAACGTTACGTGGGTCTGACTCACGGTAAATAGCGTGTCCAAAGCCCATTATTTTATCTTTACGCTCTAGCATACCCATAATTTCTTGCTCAGCGTGATCTGCACTTGTAAAACCCTGAATCATATCCATAGCGGCTTCGTTTGCACCACCATGCAGTGGCCCACGTAACGTGCCAATAGCGCCCGTTACACAAGAATGAATATCAGAAAGCGTTGATGCACATACGCGCCCAGTAAATGTAGAGGCATTAAATTCATGCTCTGCGTATAAAATTAGCGACACATTCATTACTTGCGCAAAAAGCTCACTCGGTGCTTTATCGTGTAATAGAGTTAAAAAGTGCGCGCCCACTGAGTCGTCATCAGTTTGTGTTTCAATGCGTACGCCATCGTGAGTAAAGCGGTACCAATAACAAATAATACTTGGAAACACTGCAACCATACGGTCAATCGCATCGTTTGCTTGGCTAAAATCAAGCTCCATTTCTAGGTTACCCAGCATTGAGCAACCGGTACGCATAACATCCATTGGATGCGCGTCTTTAGGAATATTTTCAAGCACGGTTTTTAGTGCATCTGGCAGGCCGCGTAAGCTTTTTAATTTAGCTTTATACTCGGCTAGTTCATTGGCTGTTGGTAACTCGCCGCGAGAAAGTAAAAAAGACACTTCCTCAAACTGCGCTTTTTCGGCAAGTTCGCTAATATCGTACCCACAATACGTTAAACCTGAGCCTGTTTGCCCTACTGTACATAATGCTGTTTGCCCTGCTACTTGCCCGCGTAAACCTGCTCCGCCTAATGCTTTATCTACCATGATCTTCTCCTATCTAAATTTGTGTGTGTTATCTATTTTAATAGTTATTATTTGTCAGATTTTGATGAAAAAAGGTTATCGAGTGTGTTTTCGTATGTGTGGTAATCTAAAAATTCGTAAAGCTCAGCGCGTGTTTGCATGTTCTCAATTTCGCTTTGCTGCGAGCCTTCATTTAAAATGGCAGAGTACACATTAAGCGCGGCTTTATTCATAGCTCTAAACGCACTAAGTGGATAAAGCACCATTTCAACACCTACCTCACTTAACTGCTCTTTGGTGTAAATAGGCGTTTGGCCAAACTCTGTAATATTAGCTAAAATTGGTACATTAATCGCCTTTGCAAAGGCTTGGTAATCGGCAAGGTCGTGCACGGCTTCTGCAAAAATAGCATCAGCGCCCGCTTCAACACACGCAGCTGCACGGTCAATCGCGGCGCTTAAACCTTCTTTTTGAAACGCATCGGTACGCGCCATAATGTAAAAATCACTATCGGTTTTTGCATCAACTGCGGCTTTAATACGGTCAACCATTTCACCTTGGCTTACAATTTCTTTATTAGGGCGATGACCGCAACGCTTTTGCGCTACTTGGTCTTCAATATGAAAACCCGCTGCGCCTGCTTTGGTCATTTCTTTAACGGTACGCGCAATATTAAACGCCCCGCCCCAGCCTGTATCGGCATCTACCAATAGTGGCAAATCGCTGGCACCGGTAATACGGCGAATATCTTCAAGTACATTATCAAGGCTGGTCATGCCTAAATCGGGCATACCAAAAGAGGCGTTCGCAACACCTGCACCTGAGAGATAAATAGCTTGATGGCCCATTTTTTCAGCCATCATGGCTGTGTAGGCATTAATAGTACCCACTACCTGCAATGGGCGGTTATTCGCAATGGCCTGTTTAAATTTTAATCCTGCTGACATTATTTTCTCCTCACTTTGAACGGTTGCTACATGGAGTAACTTATATTTTTAATCTGACATTGTGACTGTTTAACTGTTATTAGCTTTTATAAAGTTTTTGTTTATGACAAATACCAATCTGTATGTGTATGAGGTCTATTTAACGCTAAGAAAATCGTTCTGTAACTAGGCAATAATTTTTATGTTTAGTGGTTCTAAATAAAAAATTCTTAACAACGTTATAGAGCGATTTAATCAGTTAAATTGTTCGAATACTCATATTGATTGGTATACATCAAATTTGGTTTGAATATTTGCTTGCGATGCACTGATATGTCGTTTCATCAGCATTTCAGCAAGTTCACCATCGTGGTTTTCTATCGCGTTAATAATGGCTAAGTGCTCGTCAAACGCTTTTGATACGCGCGGCCCTACCATGCCCATTTGTACTCGGTACATACGTATTAATTGGTAAAGCTCGTTACATAACAAATGGATTAAATGGGCGTTTTTGCTGCCTTTAATAATGCGATAATGAAAGTCTAAATCGCCCGCTTCTTGATAGTACGACTCGCCCTCTTTAACGCGCTGTGTTTTCAAATGTTGGTTAAGTAATTGCTTTAAGCCTTTAACTTCGTCAGCTGCCATATTGTCGGCAGCTAGCCTACATGCTAAGCCTTCAAGCGAGCTGCGTACTTGGTATACTTCAATTAAACGCTCTGCGGTTAGCGCCACTACTCGGCAACCTACATTGGCTTTACGCTCCACTAAGTAACAGCTTTCTAAGCGATTAAGCGCTTCTCTAAGCGTCGCACGGCTTACACCGTAGCGCTTTGCAAGCTCAGGCTCCGATATTTTGCTACCCTGCTGTATGCTGCCTTCTACTATTTCACGGCGCATATCAACAAACACTTGATCAGATGCTGTAGTAATAGGTGTATCGTTTAAAAAAGGTTGCGTCATGGCTTTATAAATAAATTGTCGACAATTGATGGGTTAACTATGTGCTTAATAAAAAAACATGTCAACCCCACCTAAGGTAAAAATGAGTAAAAAACACGCTTATTGTCGACACTGTTAATCTAAAGTCGTATAAAATTGCTTTAAAATTAAACTAAAAATACAATGTGTCGACACACCAATAAATTATAAAGCCGCTATTTAACACTGAAATAGTGCGTTAAAAGTGCTAATATCGCGCTTTATTTTTAATGTACGAGCCAACGCGTGAACGCCAACACTTTTATTCCTGAGCATTTTATTGACGACGTAAAAACCTATTTACCTGCGCACCTCAATTTAGACGACTTTATAAACGCGTGCCGTCGCCCTCTCAGAAAATCTATTCGTGTAAATACATTAAAAATTAGCGTTGCCGAATTTAAACACCGTGCAGAGAAAAAAAACTGGCAACTTACACCCATACCTTGGTGTAATGAGGGTTTTTGGCTAGAACGCCCAAGCGATGAAGAACAAAACTTAGCATTAGGCAATACCGACTTACATTTAAGCGGCGCCATGTACGTGCAAGAGGCAAGCTCAATGCTGCCGCCTATGGCACTAAAACAAAGTATTGAAAACTCAGATTTACAAGATAGTTATGTACTTGATATGGCATCAGCGCCTGGCTCTAAAACTTCGCAACTTGCCGCAATAATGTATAACCAAGGCGTACTTGTTGCCAACGAGCTTTCGTCATCACGCTTAAAGGTCCTTAGCGCTACGCTTAAACGTATGGGCGTTGGTAACTGTGCGCTTTCGCACTTTGATGGCGTCATATTTGGTAACTATATGTTTGAATGCTTTGATAGCATTTTGCTTGATGCACCCTGCTCTGGCGAAGGTACCGTACGTAAAGACGCCGATGCACTTAAAAACTGGTCAATAGAATCAAATATAGAAATTGCTCAAGTTCAAAAAGATTTAATTAAAAGCGCTTTTTACGCATTAAAACCAGGCGGTACACTGGTGTATTCAACCTGTACGCTTACCCCGCTCGAAAACCAACAAGTATGCAACTACCTACTGAATGAATTTGGCGACTATATTGAGCCGCAATCGCTAAGTGATTTATTTGAAGGGGCAGAAAAAGCCACAACCGCCGAGGGCTATTTACATGTGTGGCCGCAAACATTCGACAGCGAAGGTTTTTTTATCGCTAAGTTTAAAAAACTCGCAAGCTGCAATAACCCAACCCAAAGCGTTAAAAAAGGTGCGTTTCCGTTTAACGAGTTTGATAAAAAACGAACCACTTCTTTTATGAGCGAGCTTAAAAAACAGTTTGGCTTAAAAGCGCTGCCAGGTAAGTTAATGCAGCGCGATAAAGAGCTGTGGTTATTCCCTGACGGGTTTGAAGCCGTTCAAAACAAAATAAAATACGCGCGTTTAGGTATTCAACTAGGTATTATTCATAAAAACGGAGTAAGGCTAACTCACGAGTTTGCTACCGTGTTTGGTAATGAATGCAAAAGCAATACGTATGCTTTAACAAACGAGCAAGCAAACGACTACTTTAATGGTAAAGATATACGCCTAGAAGACGTTACAAAAGCCAGCGGCGAAGTAGTACTAACCTTATGTGGCTGCCCGATAGGACTAGGTAAATGGCAAAAGAATAAGATCAAAAACTCTTTGCCACGCGATCTTGTGCAAAATACTCAGTTAATAAGCTGGGCATAAAACACTCAACACAAAGGGTAACCTGTGCACAATATTATTAAGTCTTTGTTATCATTTATGGTTAATAAAAAAACAAAATTTAGAGTTTTGAAAATTAGTTAACTACACTTAGAGGTACTTTCTTCTTCTCCCTAAGAATTTCGAAAGTGTATTTAGTTAGCGCAAGGCTCAACTAAGAGCCATTTGTAGCCCAGAGCTGATAGTGGCTCTGGGCGTTTTCTCAAGAGTGGTTTATATTAATTTGACTTAGTTTAATATTAATCATAAGCCCTCTTGATTAATTCAACCTAACCACCCCCTTTAAGAAGTTAACCCGACCTTAATTAATCATTGTTAAGTATTGACTTATAATTTTAAAATGTTTTCAATATGCTTAGAGATAAGTTTTATATAAGCTTTTTAAAATTAGTTATATAGTTACTCCAAATAGGGCTTTTATTCCGTAGGCGGGATCACTTTAAAGGACTAAGTTTTGAAAAAAAGATTTGAAGCACTTGATTCATTTAGGGGCATTTGTGCAATCTCAGTCGTGATTTTTCACATGCACTTTGTTAACTCAATAACTGAATTGGATTTTTTTAGAGGAAGTGCAATATTTGTAGAATTCTTTTTTGTTTTAAGTGGCTTTGTTTTGGCACATGGCTACGGCGAAAAGAAAGATCTAAATTTTAACGCATTCATTAAAGCCCGTTTTTTCCGCATATATCCATTACATATATTTATGTTAGCTATATTTATCCTTTTAGAGCTTGGGAAGTTATTTGCCTATAAATTAGGAGGAATTTCATTTAATAATTTACCTTTTACAAATGACACATCAGTTGAACAAATTCTCCCTAACCTACTATTGATACACTCTTGGACTCCTTTTAGTGACCCTCTAAGCTTTAACTACCCATCATGGAGTATAAGTATTGAATTCTATAGTTATGTTTTGCTCTTTTTTACTATAGCCTTTTTTAAAACCAGTAAGTCCATTGTTTGGTTCTGTATATCAGCTATCGCTTTCAGCCTTATATATTTTAAATCGGATATATTAGTAGGGAGTGTTTTAAAAGGGTTATCTTGCTTTTTTGGTGGCACTGTAATTTATTTACTTTTTAAAAAACATTCATATTTTAAATTCCGCCCTGCATTAGCTACAGTAATAGAACTATTTCTCTTATTTCTGATAGTCCAAGTTGTGATTGTTAACTTTAAATATAAACCCATAATTGCTCCAATACTATTCTTATTAACTGTATTATTTTTTGCATATGAAGCAGGCTTAGTATCAAAATTTTTAAAACTTAATGTTTTTCAAACTATAGGCAAGCTATCTTACTCAATATATATGACCCATGCGGCAATATTATTCATTTTGACTTCGATAGGTATTATTATTCAAAAAATAACAGGGATAAATGTAGCGCCAACTATAAGCTCACAACGGTACTTAGATTTTGGAGGGGCGGTAATTAACAATGTATTTATTTTACTTACATTGACTGTAATTATTTATATTTCAAAAATAACTTACAATACCATAGAAAAAAAAGGCCTAGCTTTAAATAAAAAGTAATTTTTATAATGCAAAATAATATCTTAGACACAGTTCTATATGATTTTAGAAATTAATAACTATTGTTAAAATTGAAAAACTTATCTTGAAATTATTAGTACTCATTTACAATACATTTCAAATGTGGAACTTTTTCTCACAGATTTCAATTCACTTCCAAACTGTAGTGACATGCACAATAATGTTACTTTATTAATTTGGTTCGCAATATCAAAAACTTTATCGAGCTTCTCATCATATTGCGCAGCTAAATTTAGCTCATTCATATATTGAGCTTTGAAATTAGGAGGAAGTTGAGGCCAATTAATTAATGCTATTTGAATGATGCCTGATCTTACTTCAAACTTATAAGGGCCCGTTTTTTTAGCTTGATCTATATACCTTAATACTCGCTGAGAAAGCCCTTCTTGACTACTGACTACTTTTGCAAGTTCAATCCACGTTTCAGACCAAGCTTGTCTATTTTGAAGTGAAGTTAAAAACGCGTGTTCAATATCATTGAAAGAATATGACATATCCTCACTTTTCATATCCTTTAAAGTCAATCCAAGCATTTTTACATAAGCGCTGAGGTGCCAATAATGTGCCTGAGTAGGCTCAAGCTTTAAAGCTAAGTTAATGGCATCATCAGCAAACTTTAGCTCTGCAGGAGTCATTAATGCTTTAGACTGCTTTAGAGTATTGACAGCCTTAAAATACCACACATTAGCACGCATGCTATTTACGCTCTCAATGCTAATAACAAGTATTATAATACCAAGGAGAAAAATATTAACTAACTGCTTGGTCTTAGCCATTAAACAACGTGCTCGTTAAGTGTTTTGGATTATTTACGAATAAATCTTCCGCTTTCTCCTCACTCAATAAGTGTTTCACTATTTTTTTTGCATTGCTTAATAAGGGTGGACGTCTTTTGATTGAGTGTGCATCGGATGCTATATAACGTACTAAGTTATTTTCGAGCATATTAATACTAATCGCTTTTGCACTTTCGCCCCAGGCCCCCTCTAAACTTGAAGCGGTTAATTGAAAGTCGCATCCTAATTGATTTAATCGCTCAATATAAAATGGGTTTGCTTGAATCTCTCTATTGCGCTCTGGGTGAGGAATAATGACTTTAATACCTTGCTTTGCAAGCCAATTAATAAACTTATCATAACCTTGCGGTACATGTGAGTGAGGTAGTTCCAATAATATATAATTATCAGAACCAAGAGAGCCAATGAACGGTAGCTTATTTGATAAAACCAATGCCATTATCTCAATATCAAGCCTAATCTCTGCAGCAACTGCCAGCTGCATTTTGATACCTGCAGCCAAAGCCCCTGCCTTTAATTTTGCAATATCAGTATAAAGGTGAGAAACCGAATTATCAAAACGCCCAATATGAATATGCGGTGTCGCCACCATGTGCGTTATGCCGTCATCTTGAGCCACTTTCAAAAGAGCTAAAGACTCCTGTAAATCTTTAGCGCCGTCATCTAGACCAGGCAAAATATGTGAATGAATATCAAACATACGCGATCACCTACTAAGAACTTGATTGAGCTGGCTTTTGCGAATAATCGTAATAATCGTAATAACCATGGCTGTGCTCATCTTTTCTTTTACTAATATCAACCTGGTTTAATACTATTCCTGCAACATGGGCTTTTGCTTCAAATAAACGCTCAACCCCAGCCTTAATGGGTTTAATACGTGTAACATCAGATTTGACAACGTAAATAACTGAGTCAGAACTTTTAGCAATTACTAAAGCATCACTTACCGCTTGCGTTGGTGGCGTATCAATTATTATGTGGTCATATTTTGTTTTTAATACCTCAAGCACTTCATTAAAACGTTGGCTAGATAAAAGCTCAAGCGGATTAGCTGGAATTTGTCCGCTCGGCATAATAGCCACACCAGACTGCCCATCTACATGTACGCACTCGCTAAAATGCTCTGTCCCTACGATTAAATTACTCAAGCCGGGGTGGAATACAGGGATATCAAAGCGCTTTGCAATACTTGGTTTACGTAAATCAGCATCAATTAATAATACTTTACCCATCTGCGCTAATGACATTGCTAAATTAGCTGAGGTCGTAGTCTTACCTTCACCGGGAGTGCTTGATGTGATAGCAATTACTTTCAGTTCACGATCAAGCTGAGTTAACAGTAAACTTGTACGGAAAGTTCGAACTGATTCAGCGAAACGCCTATATTTTTCATCTAGATAGGCATGAATAGGTAAAGTACTTTTCCTAGGTGTTTTAACATGTGGTAACAAGCCTAACATGCGCTGAGCAATTATATCTTCTACATCAGTTTTTGTTTTTACAGTATCATTTAACGCATCAAACACAAAACTCATTACAGCAGCAAAGCAAAAGCTAGCAACAAAAGATAAAATAATAATTAATTTTTTATTCGGCTTTGAAGGACTGTTCGGTGCGTATGCTTTATCTGTAAAACGAGCTGCAGCGGAACTAAAATCACTTGTAACTTCAGTTTCTTTCGAACGAGATAAAAACGTATTGAATATATTGCGATTAGTTTCTACCTCACGTTTTAATTGATTATATTTTGTTTCTTTACGAGTGATGTCTTGGTATTCAGCGCGTATTTTTACCAAATCACGCTCAAGCGCGCTTACTGTGCGCGTTATACGATTTAGTTCTTTTTCGATACCAGTAACAAGACCTTTAATTTGCTTATTAAGGTTACTCTTAACGGTGGCTAGCTCTGCTTTTGCGGAGATTATTTTAGGGTGCTTTGGCCCATACACTTCTCCTAATTCACTTAGCTTTCTCTCAACAATAACAACATCTCTTTTGACATTTTGTATAACTTGATGCGAAGTAATTTCTGGCATACTTCCTAATAATTCTAAATTATTGTTGCCATATTCACTAATTACTCGATTAATACTTTGTAAGTTATTTTTTTCATTACGAGCAACAATTAATTGCTGTGATATTTGTTCTAGCTCTTGTGTCGCAAGCCCCGCTATACCTTCAATATCAACTAACTCTTGCTGCTCTCGATAAGCCTGTAAACGTACTTCAGAGTCATCTAGCTGAATACGTAATTGAGATAATCGAGTGTTTAACCAACTTGAGGCCTGCTGTGTGATGCCCATTTTAGCTCGCATTTGACTATCTATATATACTTGCCCAACAGTATTGGCAACTAGCGCTGCTAACTTAGGGTCGCTCGATTCAAAGCTGACACGTACCAGCTGTGTATTTCGAATTGGAGATACTGACAAGCGAGATTTAAAAGCCCCTAATAAGCTTAGCATTTCTCGTTCAGCTTGCTCTTCAGACGAGTATATAGCGGCCTCTTTTTTATTAATGGGTAAATATGGTTTTAACTCTTTTTTTATTAGTGCCTTTAATTGATTGAAAGCGCTAGGCTTAGCTATAAAGTCTGTATGGCTTTTTAAATCAAGCTTACGGATAACTTCGCGAGCGATACTGTCTGACTTTATTACTTCAAATTGTGTGAGGTAGTATTCTTTTTGATTAGAGTCGAGTCCATATATTTCTTCAAAGCTAACTGCCTTAGCTTGTTCAGCCTCAATAAGTAGAGTAGCTGTTGCAATATATTTTGGTACTAAAGTGAAAGTGATCATGATCGTAAGTAAAGTAACCACACTAGCAAAACTCATAATGCGCCATTTTGCACGCATAACTACTTTTAAATAGGCGCCTAAATCAATAATATCTTCAGTATTATGTTTTTCATTTATTTCGTTCATTCATTACTGCCTTGTAAACTGCTCTAAAACAAGCGTTGTTCTATTTTAATTGTGTCGCCTGCTGCAATTTTGCTGTTTAAATTTCCCTTTTGTTGCTGCTGTTTAGTTTGCTCTTTGTAAATAAATATTTTTTCCGTGGATGCTCGTTCAGTTAAGCCGCCAGCTAGTGCAATAGCTTGATTAACCGTCATAGCTGGTTGATAAGGGTATGCACCAGGGCTTTTAACTTCACCATGTATGTAAAAAGGTCGATACTGTACAACTTGAACATAAACATTAGGGTTTACTAAATAGTCCGGGCGCAAACCATTTGCAATTACTTGCTCAACCTCTGAGATATTAAGCCCTGAAAGCGTCACTTTGCCTAAAAATGGATAATTAACCTCACCACTATTACCAAGTAGCGCCGTCACTTCTAAGTCAGGTTGGCCAAAGACTTTTATTTCAACCTTGTCACCTGCACCCAGCACATAGCTTTTTTCACTTTGAGCTAAGCTAACACTACAAAATAGAAATAGTAAAAGAAAAAAACCAAATTTCATTTGTTAGCCTTTAACGCAAATGTAAAAATAATACCCACCGTTACTCGGTCATACTCAATTGCACTTTGAGTAGAGCTCTTATCAATAAAATCTACATAAGTAGAAATCATGCCAAATTGGTTAGCAACATAATTTAAGCCTAAACGAGCATTTTTAGTTTTATCTTCACGGCCAATATCCCCTGTATATTGCTCATTAATGTAATCAACTTTTGCAATAGAGCTCAAGTCAGAGCTCCAGTTATGAGTCCAGTCAATGCCATATACACTTTCCTTTATGTAATCCCCTTGAACAAGCGGATCTTTTGCTGCTCGGCTGGTTCTTACTTTCACTATAGAGTAACTCAACGGTTTCCAAGTAACTGCAGCTTCCCAACTAAGTCCACTAAAGTTTTCACGGACATTGGATTCAAAGTCTTTATTTTGATAGCCTAACTTAAATGTTCCCGAAGTAATTGCAGTTGCTTTCCACTGCATACCAGCAAGAACTTTAAGGTCAGTACTATCTCTAGAAAAACCACTATTGGCTAACACATCATAATCATAGTTCTCTTGTTTGAATTCAACAAAGATACGCGTAGCTGCTTGGGTATTGTAATAGCCAGTGATACCCAATAATGATTTATCGTAATCACGATAACGCGAAATTTCTCTGAAGTTTTGATATTTTTTCCGAAAATACCCCCCCTCAAATGCGATTAATGCTTTTGAACTTTGAGCCCCATACTCGTAGCGTGCAGATACATTTTGCAATTGATATTTGACTAATTCATTAACTGCATCACCTAAGCCTTCGGTTAACCCTAAGCCTCTAGACTCATAGAGCCATTTAGCATCCCCTGTTAAATCTAACCGATGCTGGCTTGTGAACTCTTTATGTATGGCTGCATCAATATCTACTTGAGTATAATTATCGAGCGACTCCTTGTTATGAAGCGCGCTACTTGTACCTAAGTTGAGTTTATAACTATCCGGGCCATCTTCAATTACTGCTTTTAAATTAGGCTCTATAGTCCAAATCAATCTTGATTCTTCGTTATTTGGCGTACTAAAAAAATTACTATTACTGCTGACCCCAGTCTGCAAGGTTGGCGTTATTTCAGCTCCAATATCAGTCATTACACTGCCAGCCGTTAAGTTAGCAGAAGCAGTACTAGATAAAGCTATGCTTAAGAAGGCTGCTATAGAGCTAAAAGCTTTAATATGCGTTTGCATTTCTAAACCCTTTAAAAATTGTCATGAAAATAATTTTTACATCAAACCAAAGTGACCAGTGTTTAATGTAATGTAGGTCAAACTCAACTCGTTTTTCCATTTTAGTAAGCGTGTCTGTTTCCCCTCGCCAGCCATTAATTTGTGCCCAGCCAGTTATTCCAGGTTTAGCTTTATGACGTAACATATAAAACTCTACTTTCTTTCTGTACTCTTCGTTATGTGCAACCGCATGGGGGCGAGGTCCAACGATAGACATATCACCCTTAATAACATTAATAAATTGTGGCAACTCATCTAAACTTGTACGACGTAAAAAACCACCAAGGGGAGTAATGCGCACATCGTTTTTTGTAGCCTGTGTAACCACATCGCTGTTTTCAGTGACAGACATTGAGCGAAACTTCCATACTTTAATTTTGCGTCCATCCAAACCGTATCTATCCTGTTTGAAAATGATCGGGCCCTTGGAGGTAACTTTAACAGCGAAGGCAATTGCAATGAGTAAGGGAGATATAAGTAGTAAAATTGCAGCAGAAACAATTATATCTTCAGTGCGCTTTATAAATTCACGGGCACCTATAAAGGGTGACTCAAACACACTTAATGTATCAAGTTCTCCGACATGTTCAATTCGTGCATGTATCAAGTTCGAGACTAAAAAATCAGGAATAATGTGTACATCTACAGTTGTATCACCCAACTGTAATAAAATATCTGCGATGCGTTTATCAGCTTTCATTGGCAGCGCAATATATAAAACACCTATAGATCCGTTTCGAGCTGCATCTACAGCATCTTGAATTTTACCAGCCACTTCATGTTTATCTGAATTTTCGAATAAACGCTCTGGTTTTCGATCATCGTAAAAACCTAAAAAGTTAAATCCTAATTCGTCATTTTTGTTAATCTCATTATACAAATGTACAGCTGACTCGGTAGCCCCCACTATGGCTACGTTACGTAAATTAATGCCTAACTTTCTTCTGTTTCTTTTAAACAAATAAGTAGCAACACGCCAGCTATACATAAACGAAACACTTAATAAAAACCATAGGCCTAGGCCTATTCTGGAGAGCGAATCTGAAAATTTAAATATAAAAGAAACTAATAGTAAAAATGCAAATGCTATAAATAATGCCCCCCAAGCACAAAGCACCATAGTTCTGAATTTTCCTGCACGCCACGATCTATAAGCAGACAGTATTTCCGCACAGTATAAAAAGCTTAACGCTACTGTTAGAGCAGAAACCATATATATAGGGGTAAGATCTAATCCATAAAATAAAACGGAGCATTGAAAAGCTATAAATAATGCAAATATATCGAATAATCGATAAAAGTTAGCATCAGATGAGCCTGTTGGTTTAAATGTCCGTGAAGGTGTCATACTATTAATCCTTATAGATATCTTTAATTCAAAATAACATATTCAAACCATAATTAACACTATCTTAAGCTCTCATAACATTCAACTAAATAAAAATGTATTTAAGTTTATTCATTTCAAAAAAAGCAAACAAACCTATTACATGTTTAGTAAGTTGTATAAACGCCCACAAACTCCTACAAACATTTACCAACTTAAATAAACACCTGTAAATTTATACAAACAATTTATTAATCAATTATGAAAACAAAGAATTTAAGTTAACAAGTAATTAATTAAGTTACAATCAAACCAAACATTAATTAACCCCGGTTAGATTAGTGGGTTTTATATTCTTTAAATCAATCAAATCGGGGGTTATTTTTAAATTTTAGCACTAATCAAACTTTTAGATTACAATGCTCAGAAAGTTTACTCAAAGCCATATTTGCTTTTAAATTAAATATCTTGTCGTCACTTAATTGACCACTACTTTTAGCTAGGTTTAATAGTTTCTCACTTGCCGAATCAATATAATATTTTTCAGTAAAACTCAATACGCTTGCTATTTTCTGACTTCTATTACCTATTCCTTTTTTCCCCGTGATTTGTGACCAGGTATCTTTAACTGATGAACTTGGCATTTTCTTAAATTGAAGCTCGATGTTTAACGACTCTGACCAGTCATACCATTTATTTCTATGAATTGGCACGATTGGTTCTAATGCTACCCATGGTATCCTCAATGTATCAGCTAAAATAGCCCCATGCATGGCCTCAGTAATTAATATATCAGACTTATTCAACTCAGCTAAAGAGCTTATAACATCAGGAGCAGTTGGATCAATATAATTGATTCCTGCATTTTTACACACACTTTTCCAATTTCCCCTAGGTATACTTTCGTAATGAGGCATAAAACTAATTTTATGAGTTTTCTCATATTTTGGTAAGCCCATAAAATGAGTCAATATCGCAGAATCTGTTATAGCTAAGTTAGGATCTAAATTAAGCTCTAATGCTGTTCTGGGTCCCCTTACAAAAGCGACATCCCAACTCCCATCATGAATATCTGGCTTAGCCGTATATCCACCATAACCAGAACCCATTACAATTTTTTTAGATTTCTTAGGGTAGTCATCCCACAAAATAGAGCCAACACCTAAAAATAGCTTTGACTCGTCTTCATCAAAAAAACCAGGAGAAACTAAAGAGTCCCACATATATTTATTTAGCTCATCACCGAAGTTAGGTACGTGTCCTGAAAAATAGGTTAATTTCACTTTATATTTCCTTATAATTTTGTTTATGTGCTAACTTTAAAATAATTTTGTTCTTTGGAAAAATACTTAAGGCGCTTGAGGTCAATCTCCCTCCATCAAAGATGTACATTAATATGAAATAGATAATTATAAAAAATAACCCTGCAAGTACTATATTTAAAATTATTAGATCAAAATAAAAGAGCTTACCTAAGCTTAGTGTTAGTAATATACTTATGACGGCACAGATAACAGGTGATTTGAAACTTGAAAGATATTCACTAATAGTTATATTTAATAGTTTACACGAGCGCATCATAGAGGCAGTGCAATAGGTTAGTTTTGCAAGTATGAGAGCAACTAAAAAGCTTTTAACTCCCCAATATACGCACAATGTTGTTATTGGCACTATAATAATAGATAACTTTAATTGTAAGTAAAACCACCATTTCGCATTATTAGTCAGAAGAATAATGTTTTTTTGTGGAATACCTAATATTACTATCATATATGCAATACAGAAAGCTTGGAATATTTGAACTGACTCAAGCCACTTTTCTGTAAATAAAATAATAAATATATCTGATGAGTAAACAAATAAAAAAATAAAAATAGGATATAGAAGCAAAACTGAAAAATAAACAGAGTTTAAAAAACCTTTTTTAAGGTTGCCATTCTGTGCTTGCATTTTCGCCAATATAGGGAAGCTAACTTCTGAAACTGTACCAATAAAAACCTCATTCATTATAGTAGATAACCTTTTTGCCACACTGTAAAAACCAAGCTGTCTATTCCCTAATATACTACCAATAATCAGTGACTCATAATGACTTAAAGCAAAAGTAAGGCCATTTGTTAAAGTGGTATATATAGCAAATGAATTAAGCTTAATAATACAATTAAACTTGAATATAAATTTCACTTTATCTCTGGCTGGAATATATACAACTAAAAAGTTAAAAATGGACAGCACCACCTGTGACCAAATTAATGCCCATATACCATAATCTAAAACAAGTAATGTTATTATTATAGTGGCTGATAAAACTCCTGAAAAAAATGTTCTTAAAGCTAAATGTGCATACTTTTGTTCCTTCAAAAGCACTATATTTAATGTAGCATAAAGCCCATCGAAAATTAGTTTTAGGCAAAATATTGATAAAGCGATATTGAATATTTCTGTCTGGAAGTCGAAGAATGACACTAAACAAAAAGCGAGTATTAGTAGCACCAATATTATTGAAACAAAAAAGTGGAGCCAAAAAATACTACTAATCGTTAAGGTATCATCTATTTGGTATTTTATTATCGATTCACGCCAGCCAACAGGCATAAAACTACTAGATATATAAATAATTGACAGTGAGAAAGCGATTAGACCAAAATCTTCTGGAGCTAAAATACGTGCTGAATACGTAAATACAGCAAAATTAATTATTGGCGGAAAAAACTTACTGACAAATAGCCAAAGAATTCCATAAGATTTATTTACGCTCACTTATTTAATCTTCTTTTAACTACGCGAATGAAAAACTGAGTCCTTAAATTTTTTAAAATAAAAATAAAAGCTGAAAAGGAATTAGTAATAGATTTAATTGTTGTTTTATAGCGCTTATTTTTTATAGATGAATAAAAACAAATCCATTGAATTTTCATATTAATACTTTTAGCGTGACGTAGTAGTAGCTTTCTTTCTTGGCTAGATAAACTTTTTATTTTTGCAAGTGCGTAGTCACAATCTCTTAAATGAATTAAATCAGTTTTACTATGGTTGCCAGAGAGGGAATTTTCTCTAACAACAGCTACATAGCCAGATGCTTCAATTAACTTCAGTTTTGCGCCCAAAATTAAGCAGCGGCAATAAAACTCATAATCTTCACCAAGACGCATATTTTCTCGGTAGCTTAAATTGTATTTTTCTAAAAACTGACGCTTTATGATTGGTTTTATAAAACCAAGCTCTTTTCTAAACTCACCTTTTTTAGTAATGTTTGATTCAATAAAATCTGATAAAGATATTATTGCCGGAAAGTCCTGCCTGTCTCCAAGCATCTTTGTTTTACGTGCTAGCGGATCAGTTTCATTTATACGAAACTTATCATCAGCAATTAAGTCTTCGCCTTCACTATAAGCTAATAGTTTTTCATAACGACCAGTTTCAATGTAATCATCAGAATCTAACACAGTAACCCATTTTGAAATCGCCCTAGAAAGGGCAATATTACGTGCCTTCCCGGGACCACTATTCACTTCAGTAGAAAAGATACTAACTTTAGAGAACTTAGCATTTAAACAGGTTAAAACTTGCATTGTGTTATCTGTAGAGCAATCATCAACAACTATCACTTGGTTAACAAATTTATCATTGACTACTGATTCTACTGCTCTGGTAATTGTTCTTTCTGCATTATAAGCAGCAATAATAACTGCTATAGTATCGTTCTCAGACAAAATATATCCCTATTGTTAACTTTAAACTGTTAGCCTTTACAACGTATATTCACCTTGTAGAATTTGCTTTTTTCCAAGTAACCGTTTTTTTACCTGTAATTGACTGTAATATACCAATACCCGCAGCAATATTCGCCATAGTAAAGTATTCTGCAATGACAGCTATTTTTGAAACAACAGGCACTTTAGGAAGTTTTTCAAACCAAGATAATACAGCCATTATATAAAACGAGACTTGCGCTATTAAGGTTACTTTAAATAAATAACCACTCTCAAAAATCGCTAAATACACATTAGAAACTAATGCCAAAACCATAAATAATAAACTATACCAACGTAATACTTTATGTGAGTAAAGCTTCCATAAATTAAAAAGCGACAAAGTATTTAAACATTCTGATCGTAAATGCTTATAGCTATTATAAGAGCGATTACTAATTCTGATTTTTCTCGGGAATTCTTCTGCGGTACTTTCAGCACCTTTTTCATAAGCAACTATAGTATCATCAAACTTTAGCTTATAACCCTGATTGATAACGCCCATAGACGAGCAAAAGTCATCAAGCACATGCACTGGAAGCTCTCTTAATAAGCTTGTTCTTATAGAAAAAATAGAACCATCTGCACCCATCATTGAGCCAGATAAAGACTCTGATTTTTTGATCATTTCTTCGTATTTCCAATACAAGCCATTACTTTGTGCTGTTCCTTCAAGATCATCGTTTGTATAAATTAATTGGCCTGCAACCCCACCTACTTCGTCGTCTTTATAGCACTTTGAAATTTGCAATAATGCATCTTTTTTCAAATAAACATTAGCGTCGGAAAAAACTAAAAAGTCACATTCAACACCAGCTAAAGCTTTATTGATTGCGTTAGTTTTCCCCAAGCCATCACTTACTTCAAATAATTCGACTCTTCCAGGATATTTCTCTATATAACTTTTTGTTATTGAGACAGTTTGATCTGTGGACGTATCTGATATTACTAGTATTTTATAGCTCGCTTTATCGTAGTCTAAAGCCAAGTGGTTTTCGATTTTTTTGCTGATCACTGATTCTTCGTTATGAGCTGGTACGACAATAACAATACTCTTATCATTAGCTGTAAATGTGGTATTTACATACTCTTTTTTAACAGCACCAAAAATGTATATGATTAAAGGAAAAAAAACATATATATATAATAAAATAAATACCGAAATAAAAAATATCACCATCACTCATTACCATCCATTGCTTTGCTTTTATATAAAAGCATCAAAGTTAAAACTTTATCAATTACATTCCTACTGATAAACCCTGACATAATCTATTAAAAACTGCTGAGGAAATATAGAATCATCAATTCCATGTTTTCCTCCCCAAGAACCACCAATTGCTAAGTTAATTATTAAATACATCGGCTCATCAAAAGGCCATGATTCGGTATTATCATCTTCTTTTTCATAACTAAAAACTAGCTTATCATCTATAAAAAACTTAATAACATTAGAATATTTTTCAACAGCATATATATGATATTCAGATAAGAGATTTTTTAATTTAAACCCCTTATTTACCGCTTTTTTATTCTGGTGATTTCTCATCTTAGTATGCAAAGCTATATGCACTTTATCTTTTTGGTAACCAACATATTCCATCATGTCTATTTCGCCTTTAGCTGGCCAGCCTTTACCTTGCTTATCGACTCCAAGTAGCCATATTGCAGGCCACACCCCAATGCCATGGGGTAATTTAGCACGTACTTCAATTTTTGCATTCGTCCATGAATGCAAATTACGTGTAGTTAAACTAGCAGATGTATACATAGGTTTTGGAGAGTCAAATAATTCATCCCATAGACTAGTTTCTATACTCTCCAACTTCCTTGCCTCAATTATTAAAATTCCATCTTTAACTCTTGCGTTATGAAGGTTGTTTGCTACGTACAACTGTTTTTCACCATTTCGTACATAGCCTTGTTCGTACCCCCACTTTTCACTAGCAGGTAGGCCATCGCTGTTAAACTCATCACTCCACACTAACTGATTGTACTCTTGTGCATAGAGTGGCCAAGAGAAAGCCTGTAAGCATAAGAAGTAAAATAAGTGTATTTTCACGCGTAGCTCCTAACATTACCACCGGAGAAGAGCCCATAAAAAAAACCAACACCGTGGGATAAGTCACATAAACTATCTAAACATGTATGCTTCGAACTAATAAAGTACGGCAAAAATGAAAGTAAACCTTTTGCCAAATAAGCAGCCCCTTTAAAGCAGCAAGTAAAAAGTGCTCCTAAGAAAGTCTTATTACAGCTTTCAATTTTAAAGCCTGTAGCACCCATTCTAAAGCAGCGACGTAAAGCCCATTTAGTTGTTAAGCGTTCAATAACGATATGTTCTTGAACTATTGCATTATTAACCCACTTAATTTTGCCACCACATGCTGTTAACCTCAAAAAGAGCTCTTTATCTTCTCCACCGTGAATAAGCGACTCGTTGAAGCTAAGATTCAGTTTTTTAAGTGTATTAACATTAATCAAGATATTATTGGTAGCAGCCCATTTCACCATCACACCATCCCTTAATTTACGCTCGTGGTACAAACGGGCTAAGTTAAAATATTTATGAGTGCCTTTGGGAAATATGGCTTTTTGGGGGCCTGCAACTACATCATAGCCCTTCGCTTTATCACACAGTAAGTTCAGCCAGTTTTTATCTGCATAAGCATCGTCATCAATAAACGCCAAGTAGTCGTACTGGTTATTTTGTGCATAATTTAGTGCATTATTCCTTGCAAACGGTATCCCTTGTTTAGTTTCTAAAACGTGTATTACATTAATTTTTTTATTGTTAGTAAACTTACTCACGCTGCTATTAACTATCTGATTCAATTCGGAATTATTTTCAACAATCAATATACTTAGCTCTATGCTGCTAATGTAACTTTGTTCAAGGATACTTAAAATACATTGCTCGAAAGTCGCGCTTCTACTTCCTGTTGTTAACACGGCTACTAATACTCTCAAATTACTCTCCCTGTTTTCTTAACTTAATAAGCGTTTACGTATTGGTAACCATAACAGCCTGCAAGCTGTTGGGTTTATAACTGCAATAGAAAGTGATTTTAAAATCTTTTTACGCTTTATTGATTTTACAAGCAAAATATAAGCTTTAGTGTTTGATAAGTTTCTATTTCTTATTTTAAGAGCTGCATTTTCACTTTTATTAAGTTCATACATCTCTACAAATTTTCTATCGCCCCACTGAAACCTTGAAATATGCCCTTCCGTTAACTGGCCAGAAATGGAGTCCCCTCTAATGGTGTATACATACCCGAAAAAGTCTAAAACTTTTGCTACTGCATTAGCCGCTAAACACGATGCTAAAAAGTAGTAATCCTCACCAATTCGAACTTCAGGCCAGTATTCCACTTTTGTTTTTACTAAAAACGATTTTAAAAAAAGAGGCTTTACGTAACCTGTGGTTTTTTTACCCATGAAATCTGCATTCCCGCTTATAAATTCTGCTAAGGATAAGTTGCCTGTTTTGAGTTCATCATTAGTGTAAAAGGGAGATAGCGCCTGCTCTCCCTCACGGCACATATAAAAATTATCTATAAGAATATCTGTAGCATCATCTTCAGAATTAAGCATTTCGCTCAATCTATTAGGTAAGAAATAATCATCAGAGTCTAAAATTGCGATCCACTTACCTTTTGCAGCTTCAAATCCAATATTACGTGCATAACCTGGCCCCCCATTGCTATTCGATTTGATTAACCTAACCCGCTCATCGCGATAATTCTCAACAACCTCACAGGTGTTATCGCTTGAAAAATCATCAACAACGATAACCTCAAGAGAAACCTTTTGTTGAAGCGCCGAATCTATTGCTTTGCTAATAAATTTTTCTGAATTCCAAGCAGCAATAACAACTGATACTTTTAAATCAGCTTTCATCTAGTAACCTATTGCAGTTATCCATTGAATACATACTCCCTTTATCACTATCTAATACTGAATTATTTCTTTTTTACCAAACAGTTTTGCAAGCACCCCAACATGAAGCGTGCCTCTAAGGAGCCAATGATATTTTTTGCTTTTACCTAGTATTGAAAGTAGGCACATTAGTATACAAAATGAAAATTTACAGCTAGCTAAAGTGCTGTATTTTATTTTATCCAGTACACTGATATTTTTAGTTATTAGACGTGCGCCGCATGTTTGTCCAAACCTGAACTTCCTTTTTAATAACCACATCAGGTTGGCACGTTCAGGCGGTACATCTTCAGTAACCAATGCATCTTTTGCGAATGCAAAGCATCCACCATTAGAATAAACATAAGAAAAAAAGCTACTATCTTCTCCGCCTGATTTACCTAAAGCAAGATCAAACCTCAACCCCTTACAAGCTTGGTGCTTTAAGTTAATCAGAGCATTTGCTGTCGAAGTTGTTTTTATTACCCCTTTAACAAAAACTGGTTGTTGAGAATGAAAATCACATATTTTCATCCAGCTAGGCGCACTGTCGTCATATATCGCTTTAACAGGTCCACATACTACCGCTACTTTTTCCTGCTGCGCTTTTTTATATAAGTTTGAGAGCCAATTAATGGAAGCCACTTCATCATCATCTATACATGCCAACCAATTACTATCTGCATTGTCTAAACACGCATTTCTTGCAATAGAGATATTTTGATAAGGGGCATGGATATAAATTAAGCGCAAGCCAAACTCTTCTGCCCACCCCTCTATTTTAGCTCTTGCTTTATCGGTCTTATCATTATCGGCTATAAGCACTTTTAGCGTTATTTCTCTTGGCAAGCATTGCTTTGAGATAGAATATAGAGTCTCTTTAAGGCTATCTCGTTTATAAGTACAAATTGCCACGCAAATATCCATCGAGAGATCCTATTAATTAAACTTTCCATCTGTAGAGGATGACCACTTGCTTAAAGCGACCTCTACACCACCATCGAACTTTTTACCTTTTGATACTAACCACCCAGGGTAAACGTCTGTTGATTTAACTAACTTCATTACCCGCTCTGGGTGAATTCCAATGTTAAACGCATTAAATAAACGCAAAGCTTTAGCCACCCCGAGCACAATAAATTTTGGTAGCATCACTGTTTTTACATCTGAAAAGTGGTTAGCCTGAAAAATATCTATTATATCTTCAAGTGTATAACCTTGATGGTATGCTCCATTAAATGTTATTAATGTCTGTCTTTGATCTTCAGCAAAGCTAATGGCTTCAATTAAATCATCTACATAAATGCATGCTTTTATTGTATTCTTCCTGCCCGGATAAATAAAAAAACCCTTACTAAGTAAAGTCGCTAGGCGCGTAAAGTTACCCCCTTCTCCAGGCCCAAAGACTACTGCAGGTCGCACTATCACTAACTTATTAATTGCAGAGTTTTTATTAAGCCATTCTTTATGAACTTTCTCTGCTATCATTTTCGAGTATCCGTAAGATGATGTAGGCTGTAATTCGGTTTCTTCTGTTTTTTGATCTTCGCCCGGACCATAAACTGAAATTGAGCTAGTAAAAATTATATTTTTGATACCCGCTCTTTCAGCATACTTACATACTTCAAGTGCGCCACAGATGTTTGTTTCATAGTATTCATGATGTTCATGGCCTGGTGTCGTGTGGATCGCCGCAAAGTTATAAATTTTATCGATGTTATTGAACAGCTCTAATGATGATAAGTCCCTCACATCAGCTACAATATAATTCACCCCTTTGCGTGGGGATTTTGGCTCTTTTATGTCCACAGAGATAATAGTTGTACAACCTTGTATAAGAAGCTTATCAATAAGGTGTGTGCCTATAAAACCTGAGCCACCAAATATAATTACACCTTTAGGTATTTCTTTACTCATAACGCTCATCTTCCTTTAAATAAACCCAAGATACACACATAAAAAAATGAATAACTGTGAACTGCTCAAACCAAACAGCTTCTAAAAAAGTTTGTAAAAACATATAGCTTAAAACTAAAATGGCAAAAAAATGTGAACTCCCAAAAGCGATGTTTCGCAAGTCAAATATCCTACTTATAAATAGCTTTATTAAATATAGGTAAAGAAACAAACCAATTAGCCCAAGTTCAACGCCCATATCTACATACATATTATGGAAATTAAACCCTGCTCCAGAGGGGACATGGTGAAGTGCCCATATATCTTCTGCTATATTATTTCCAACATAAAATAAACTCTGGAAACCCACTCCAAGTAATGGGTTTTCCTGTATAAGTGCCATCCCTCTTGCCCATAAGTGTGTGCGGCCTGTTAAAGTTGGATCTTTTCCAATGCTATACATCAAGTCATTAAAACTGCCATTGACAAGTGAATAGACCAAAAGAAACATGCCGATTAAAAAAATAAACAAGATACCCCAGTTCAGTTTTCCTCTAGTGAACTTATTCAAAGCTAAATTTTGGTAATAAATAATTACAATACTAATTAAAATACTACCGATCACAAACACTATTGCACCCAATGACTTAGCTTTAATTAAAACTAAAGTCGAGGTAATTAATAGCACAACCCCTAAAATACGACTGGACCTATCAATCGTTTTATTAAGCGATAAGGTAAGTGCAACTACAATGCACATAGAGGTATTTGCAGCTAAATAGTTTTTACTTCCAAAAATACCAATTAAACTTATTTCACCTGTCATACCATTTAGAGCAGTGCGAGATGAAACTAAACTCATCACCATAGCAATTAACATAATAAACGCGCCAGCTCTTAAAAATAAGTTTAGCCCTAAGCGACTAGCTATGACGACTGCAAAAATTGTAGTGAGTAAAAGCTGTATATTTGCCCGCAAAGCCGTTGCTGGAATATCAGACCAAATAACAGATAATAAGCATAAAGCTGGTATTAAAAACAACTCCCAATTTTTTTTACATACGCTCAGAGTAAAGTTAATACCTGATGCAGCATAAGCAGTTCCAGCTATTAAAAAAGTTAAAGCCGCTAACGCACCAAACATCGTATTAAATAACAATGCACCAACCGCTAAAACCGCCCATAATGAAGCATATAAATGATCTTTTTTTATAAACATAAAAACTTAAAATGATAAACTGGCTAAGTAGTTCTACTGATTACATTTTATATGAGTGCTTTAACTTCCTTTGTAAATGCTTCTCCAAATTGTCTTGATTTCATCGCATATTCAACGTTTGCCAGCATATAACCTAACTTAGAACCACAATCGTGTGATTTTCCTTTTCGGTGATAAGCCTCTAATGTTTCTAAGTGACGAAGTTGAAGAAGTGCGTCCGTTAGCTGTATTTCTCCACCTGCACCGGGTGGTGTATATTCAAGTAAATCCCAAATGGTTGGTGAAACAACATAACGCCCAGTAATCGCAAGATTACTTGGTGCTTCATCATTATTTGGTTTTTCTACCATGTTTTTTATGGCGGCATTTTCGCCTGCTTTTATTTTTTTACCTGCTAAATCAGCCACACCATATTGGTGCACTTGCTCTTGCGGTACTGGCTCTACCATTACTTGGTTATGGCTTGTTTTGTCAAAGCGGTCTATCATTTGACTTAAGTTGTCAGTCTTTAAATCAGATTTATATTTATCAATAATGACATCAGGGAGCATTACCGCAAACGGGTTATTGCCAACGATAGGGCGTGCTGCAAGTACTGCATGGCCTAAACCTAACGGGGCCGATTGACGAACAGAAATCACCGTTACATCTTTTGGCACTATGGAACGGACCTCATCTAAAAGACTGCGCTTCACACGTGCTTCTAGAGTGGCTTCAAGCTCAAAACTCGTGTCAAAGTGATTTTCAATTGAATTTTTGGATGCGTGGGTGACTAAAACTATTTCTTTTATACCGGCAGCAACTGCTTCATCTACCACATATTGAATGAGTGGTTTATCTACTAGGGGGAGCATTTCCTTAGGGATAGCTTTAGTGGCAGGTAGCATACGAGTACCTAAGCCGGCAACAGGTAAAACAGCTTTTAAAACTTTCACATTAATTCCTTTTATATTATCAGAAAACATTTGAAGAACTAATAATCTCAAATTCTTCAAATGTAATTCACATACCTTGTGTTAGTAACAGTATACACATCACAATAATCTACTCAACCAAAAAAGCATCCTTTTCAACTGTTTTTTTGTTAATTTTATGTTTCAAATTTGACCGCATACGCACCAATTTAGTGCCAACAATACTTTATTACTATCTACCTTTTTAAGGTTAATGCATCTATACTAATAGCCATTTCTAAAGGGGTTATTTCAAAGGAATACTGGTGCGCTTCATTCTTTGTGTTTTATTCGTACTGTCTTTTATTGTGTATTCGCAAGATATACTTTTGCATTTACGTAATAACGATATAATTTTACTTGCAAAACAACAATATGGTAATCAAGGGCACGCACGAATTAAAAGTTGGCTAAATTTTATAGATGAATCAGCTAATAAAAATGAGTGGAAAAAAATACATTTAGTTAATAATTTTTTTAATGAAAAGATCAAATACAAGTCTGATCAAGCTCTTTGGCAACAAACTGATTATTGGGCAACACCACTTGAAAGCCTAGGCACTGGCATGGGTGATTGCGAAGACTATGTTATTGCTAAGTATTTTACGTTACTCGCTCTAGATGTTCCTGAAGATAAAATACGCTTAATGTATGTGCGCCATAAGGGGCTTAACCAACCCCACATGGTCTTAATTTACATTGAGCAACCAAACAAAAGCCCCTACGTGCTAGGAAACTTTAATAAAAAGTTATTACCAGCCAGTCAGCGTACCGATTTAATACCAATATACAGCTTTAATGGTCAAGGTTTGTGGTTGGCGAAATCGAAGGGACTTGGTAACAAAATTGAAAACAGCCAAGGCGTTTCAGCTTGGAATACTATGTTAAAACGAATTGAACATGGTGAGATTGCTCCCATATAGAACAACGTAAAGGAACTATTAGTTATGTCGTCTTTTATAAAAAATGGCTTGAGCTTAAAAACACAAGTTTATGGTTTGATCATAGCCATTTCATTAATTTCTTTTTCCGTCCGTATAATTACCGATATAGGTACCACACAAAAATATTTACAAACGCAAATGGCAAGCCATGCCAAAGATACAGCCACAAGTTTAGGGCTTTCTATTTCGCCTTACCTTGAAGAAGAAAACATAATGATCGCTCAAACAATGGCAACGGCGATTTTTGACTCGGGTTATTATAAACAAATAAAGTTTACTAATGCTCAGGCTAAGGTGGTTTTTGAACTTATCAACCCTAAGCGTGTTGAATCGGTACCTAATTGGTTTATAAGTGCAGTTAAACTAAACGCGCCAAGTAGACAGTCTGAACTAAACAATGGTTGGATTATGGCGGGTACGCTTGAAGTAACAAGCCATGAGGGGCATTCATATCTAACACTTTGGGAGCATACTAAACGTAGTTTTTATAGCTCATTTTTATTATTAGTAGCCTCACTGGCTGTTGCCTTTTTAATACTACGTGCTGTTTTTAACCCATTAAAAGCTGTAGAAAACCAAGCCCACCTTGTTACGCGTAAGCGCTTTACACTTACCGATGAAATACCCGTTGCGCGCGAGCTTAGAACCGTTACTAAAGCCATTAACAATATGGTTATGAACCTGCAAACTACGTTTGACTCGCTTACTAGGCAAACACAAGCCCTTACCGAAGAAGTATATATTGACCCTTTAACTGGTTTAGGTAACCGGAAGTCGTTTGAAAATCATTTTAATTCGGTTGCTAACTCTATAAGTGACGAGGCTCCCGTTACCGCAATGATGATTTCCCTGCCTTCGCTTACAAACATTAATAAAACGGTAAGTTATCAAGACGGTGATGAGCACATAAAAGAGGTGGCAAAAATACTCAAAACTATTTTTGGTGAGCTAACAAACGCGAAGGTATTTAGACTAAATGGCAGCACGTTTATTGCGCTTGCACCTTATGATAGTGACTTTTTAAATAGAACTCGGCTTGAAATTACCGATGCATTTAGTCAACAAAAAAATAGCTTACACGTAAATGGTTTTGCTAACTGTGCGTTAGTAAGTGTAGAAAAAGGAATGCCCATAAGTCACGTACTATCAGCGTTAGATACAGGCTGCACAATTGGTGTTACTAACACTAAGGTAGATAAAGATACTTTATTCAGTGTAAATCAGTGGCGCTCGCTTATTCAGTCTATTTTAGCATCTGGTGAGGTGAGTTTTTCAGTGCAACCTGTAAAACGTGCTCACTCACAAAATAAGCAATGCTATTTTGAGGTATTTGCTCACTTTATTCATGAAAATGAGAAAGTGAATAACGGGCATTTGTTTGCTATGGCCGAAAAGCTTAATTTGACCGAAGAATTAGACAAAAAAATAATTCGTAATTTTGTTAATGTTAAAGAGCTATATCCAAACGATGTATTTGCGCTCAATTTAAGTAAAGCGTCATTATACTCTACTGAGTTCATTGAATGGTTAACACTTTACGCCCATACTAAGCCTGTTTTAAAAACTAACTTGTTATTTGAACTAAATGAGATTAGCTTGCTTTATAATGTTCATATTGCTTCGCAACATATAGACATTATTAAAGACATAGGAATTAGTGTGTGTATTGAACATTTTGGTACTAGCCTTACCTCGTTTAGGTATTTACAAGGGCTAGATATTGAATATGTAAAAATAGACGGTAGTTACATACAAGACTTACTAGATAACAGCCAAAGCCAATTTTTTATCCAAACAGTTAATAATATTTGTCATGGCTTTGGTATAAAGGTACTAGCTTGTTTAGTTGAAGGACCAGAAACATTAGACATGCTTGAAAACCTAGGGTGTGACGGTGTACAAGGTAATTTGATTATGCCACCTTCAAATGTTATAAAGACCATACAAAGTAGCACGAATAAACAGTTTGCTTTTTGTGCTGATACGCTAAAATTCTGTAATTAGTAACCTCTAAAAGAGGCTCAAAATGAGATCACTTATACTTGCTAGCTTGTTTGTTGGCGCTTCGAGCTTTGTAGCATTTCCTGTTTATGCTCAAGCACACAACGATGTAATTGTGCAAACAGATAACCTAGATACTTTAATAAATATTTTAACTAATGCGACTGCTGACACCCCCTCAGAAGAGTTACAAGAAGAACTAGTAGTAGTCATTGAGCAACTTTGCCAAAATACCGGCCCAGTCGATTTAGACTCACCTATCGCTAATGGAACGTGTTCTGCTCAGCAGCTTGATATAATTATGAATGCTGTTATTTCAGCCATTGGCGCAGATAGCCCTTTTATTTCTGATTTTTTAGCGGCCTTAGTTACTGCAGGCGTTAATAGCGATGCTGTAACGCTGGCTGCAATAACAGCTGGGGTTGATGCAACTATTGCGTCACAAGCAACAGCAGCTGGTCCTACAGAGCCTACCGCACCAGCAAGCCCTTTAATTGTAACCTTGCCTACAACAACCGTTCCTCAAGGCGCTGGCGGTACCGGTGGTGACGCTGGTATTTCTGAGGTTGGCAACTAAATAATAAATTAGTTTTATAATACAAACGCAGCCTAATGGCTGCGTTTTTACTTTAAACACTATTGCTTAACTATTAACTCGTTTTTTTGAGAAAGCTGTGAATCGTTTTATATTTTTTTTGCTGTGTGCAATTATTTTTTTGCTGCCCCTTCCTTTAGGTAGCTACCGACCTTGGGCCATTATGGCAATGGGTATTTTAATCTGTATATCCTTTGTTTTTCACCTGTTTAATAGCGCTGTAAATAACCAAACGTTGTACCCTCCTCGCTATTCTTTACCCATTATTTCTGCTTTATTATTAGTATGCGCTATGTGTACTTTGCAATTTTTTACTGTGAGTTTAGACCCCTTTCAAACAAAACAAATGCTGTTAAAAACGAGCTTTATGGTTTGCTTTTGTTGGCTTATATTTATTTATTGCAATAATAGTAAGCGTATAAAAAAGCTTATTTATACCATTATTACAGCGGGTGTTTTTCAGGCTTTGTATGCGACTTACCTAAATCTGTCGCCTGACATGCTTAGCCCTATTTTTGGATATAGGCACACGCAACGCGCCATAGGTACGTTTACTTACTCTAACTTTTTAGCTAACTATTTAGCGCTATGCTTATGTTTAGGTATTGGTCTATTAGTGAGTGAATTAAAGCGAGGTAGTCATGCAAGTGCTCTTACATTTAAACAAACTTTGCGCGCCTGGACAGAAATACTATTAAGCTCAAAAATAATTTTGCGTATATCGTTAATTATTATAATTATTGCGCTAATTTTAACGCGCAGTCGAATGGGTAATTCAGCCTTTTTTATAGCATTGATGGCTGTTAGCTTGTTGGCTTTGTTTGTTTACAATAAAAAACCTAAAGCGTTTAAGATACTTATTATTAGTTTTTTTATAATTGATTTGATCATTATTGGTGCAATATTTGATGTAGAAAAAGTAAAGCAACGTATAAGCGAAACCAGTATTCAATCTGAAACACGTGATGAAGTAGTTCGTGATTCAATCCCGTTAATACTAGACAAGCCTATATTGGGTTCAGGTGGCGGTACGTTTTATACAGCTTTCCCTGCGTATCAATCTGAGCCTTACTCTGGCTATTACGATAATGCGCATAACGACTATATTCAATTTTCTGTAGAGCTAGGCATTCCCGTAACATCAGCTTTAGGAGCACTTATTTTATATTGCATATGGTTATGTATTCAGACAATGAGAAAACGAAAAACAGCGTTATTTCAAGGCGTGGCTTTTGGGTGTGCTATCGCTATTATAGATATGCTTTTACATTCTTCGGTAGATTATTCACTGCAAGCAGGCGCTAACTCAATGTTGTTTATGGTTATTTTATGTTTGGCGATTTTAAGTAATAAGCTACCAGCGCCTAAACGAAACAAAAACAGTAAATGAGTTTAATAAGCGGGCAACACCAGAAAGCTGCGGACATATAAGTTGAACGCGCAGCTTTTAATTTTTAACACATGCAATGTTATTTTTTGTGCAGTGCTTCAATGCGTGCTAGTAAGCTTGATGTATCGTATCGGCCGCCACCAAGCGCTTGTACGTCGGCGTAATATTGATCAACCGTTGCGGTCATCGGTAACGTAGCGCCGTTGTTTTTAGCTTCATCAAGCGCGATGCCTAAATCTTTGCGCATCCAATCTACGGCAAAACCAAACTCGTACTCACCTGCCCACATTGTTTTATAACGGTTTTCCATTTGCCACGAACCCGCAGCCCCTTTTGAAATGGTTTCAATTACTTTTTCACCATCAAGCCCTGCTTGTTTGGCAAAATGTAAGCCCTCGGCTAAGCCTTGCACTACGCCGGCAATACAAATTTGATTAACCATTTTACATAACTGCCCTGCGCCCACATCGCCTAATAACTGGCTAAAACGGCTATATGCTGCCATTACGGGTTGCACTTTAGTGAAAACAGCTTCGTTACCGCCAGCCATGACTGTAAGCACGCCGTTTTCAGCACCTGCTTGTCCGCCTGATACAGGCGCATCTATAAAATCTATATTTTGCAGGGCTGCTTTTCCTGCTACTTCACGGGCTACTTCGGCCGATGTCGTGGTATGGTCAACCAAAATACTATTAACGGCCATCCCCGCTAAAACACCATTTTCACCATAAACAACCGCACGTAAGTCATCGTCATTACCTACACACATAAATACAATATCAGCATTATTTGCAGCGTCTCGTGGCGTGGTAGCAAAGCTTCCTGCATACTCATCTACCCAGCTTTGCGCCTTTGCTTGAGTGCGGTTATATACACACACATTAAAGCCCGCTTTTGCTAAATGCCCTGCCATTGGGTAACCCATTACCCCTAAACCTATAAATGCAACATTGATTGACATAAAAGTGCCTTATTTTCCTGCTAACTTAGAAACTATGCCCGATTATGTCAATCGGCTGCTTAAAAAGCGAATTAAGTCTTTATAAATTTCCAACGTAAGGAAATAAGTAGGTAACCATGGATAGTATTTATCAATTTAGTGCCCCTTTGTACAACAGCGAAAGCTTTGCGCTTAGCCAGCTAAAAGGCAAAACAGTACTTATTGTTAATACAGCAAGTAAATGTAATTTTTCGGTGCAATTAAGTTCGCTAGAAAAGCTCTATCAAGAATATAAAAACAGCGGTTTCACTATTTTAGCGTTTCCGTGTCATCAATTTGGCCAAAACGAGCCGCTTGATAACCTCGCGATTAAAGACTTTTATCAAGGGCAATTTGACGTGTCGTTCAAAGTGTTTGGTAAGGTAATGGTAAATGGCCCCGAGGCGCATCCGCTGTTTAATTATTTAAAGTCGCATACCCGTGGTATTTCGCAAAACCGCGCAGTAAAGTGGAACTTCACCAAGTTTTTAATTAACCCACAAGGTCAGCTCGTTGCACGTTATGCGCCGCGCACCAAGCCCGAAACGCTTAAACAGGTCATTGAGGCAAATTTACCTAGCGCACTAAACGCTAATAATTTAAATAACGCAAAAATAATACCCAACTTTAATGCATTAAAAGGCGCTTAATTATTCTAAATCAATAAACGGGTGGTTACTCAAGCATGCTTTATTAAACTAGTTTAAGGTTACGTATAATACCAATCGGCAATAATACTTAATCATTTTTAGGGGCTAAACGTGTCGCTATCTGCGTTAAAAAACTCTCATTTACGACTGCATGGATGCAGAAGGTAGAGCAATGCAGGAGCAATTGCCGAGAACAACTAAATAGCGAATTTTTTGCCTTACTATCAACGCGTTTTTACATCCTCAAAATAGATCACTTGATTATGCGCATTGGTATAACAGCTAGGCTTTGGAGTAAATAACATGAACATTGCTTTTTTTAGTACGCAAAAATACGAGCAGCCTTTTTTTGAGCGCAGTATTAACAAACACCCTCAAATAGAGATTTGTTACTTTGAGCAAGCACTGAACGAGCAAACAGCCCTGCTTGCTAAAGGGTTTGATGCTGTGTGTGTATTTGTAAACGACACAGTTAACGCCCTCGCTATTGAGCACCTTGCTGAGCATGGAATTAATACTATTTTACTTCGCTGCGCGGGGTTTAATAATGTTGATTTAGTGGCCGCCAAAGCACACAACATTAAGGTATTACGAGTGCCCGCATACAGCCCAGAAGCCGTAGCTGAGCACTGTGTTGCACTTATGCTTACCCTTAGCCGTAAAACACATAAAGCCTATAACCGCGTACGCGAAGACAATTTTGATTTAAACGGTTTATTAGGTTTTAACTTACACGACAAAACAGTTGGCATTATAGGTTGTGGTAAAATTGGCCTTGCCCTTTGTAATATTTTAAATGGCTTTGGCGCGCATGTTTTAGTGTGCGACCCTTATGCAACACCTGGCAATTACACCATCACCGATTTAGATTCCCTGCTTACTCAAAGCGATATAATTTCACTGCACTGCCCACTGAATGAGCAAACACACCATTTAATAAACGACGATGCATTTAATAAAATGAAACCTGGGGTAATGCTAATTAACACTTCGCGTGGTGCGCTACTTAATAGCAAAGCGTGTATAAATGCGCTTAAAACTAAAAAGCTAGGGTATTTAGGGCTTGATGTGTACGAGCAGGAGTCGGAGCTATTTTTTAAAAACCATAGCGACGAGATAAACCAAGACGATATATTCTCGCGCTTAGTTAGTTTTAAAAACGTATTAATAACTGGCCACCAAGGCTTTTTTACTCAAGAAGCCCTTAGCGAAATTGCCAATACCACCATACAAAACGCAATAGAAATTAATGAACAAAGACCTTTAACCAATGAGGTTTTATAAAGCCGCGGCCCATTAATTTAGCTTTACCCGTTTTGCTATTTACATAACGGGTAAAGCTTAAAATACTTTAGCCAAACGCAACGTTTGCAAAAACAAGAGTCATTAATACTGGGCACACAAAACGAATGTATTGAGCAAACCAGTAATGCGTGCCGGTGCTGGCTTTATGAAGCTTATTACCGCGTTTCCACATCCAACCTGCGGTTATAAAATAAAATAGCCCCATAAGTGGTAGTTGGTACTGAGTAAATAGCATGATTACTAAACCAAATAGCCACTCAAAGTTTAATATTATTGCACTAGCGCATATTAACACCACTAGGCTAACGGCCCACGTTGCTTTAGTACGATCTACGCGGTGGTTTTCTACTAAAAACGCTACCGGTATTTCTGTGGTAGAAATAGTCGATGTAACCGATGCAATCGACATAAGTACAAAAAACAGTAACCCAATTAGTAAACCAATTTCGCCCATGGTACTAAAAAGCTCAGGCAAAATAGCAAATATAAGCTGCCCTTCACCTATAAGTTTTCCGCCGCTAAATACCTCTACCCCGTTATGCTGCGCTACATAAATTGCAGGCACTATCAGTAAACCTGCTAAAAATGCCACGCTAGTATCAAGTAGTGCAACGCTTGCAGTTAGTTTTGGCAGATTTGCATCTGGCTGCAGGTACGAGCCATAAATCATCATGCAGCCAACCCCTAATGAGAGCGAGAAAAACGCCTGCCCCATTGCAGCAATAATTAAATTTGGGTCAAGCACTTGGCTAAAATTAGGAATTAAATAAGCAGCAAACCCTTCGCTGGCGCCTTCTAAACTGGCTATATAAAAAATTAAGCCTATTAGTAGCACCAATAACAATGGCATTAAACGGCGTGACCAGGTTTCAATCCCAGATTTAACCCCTTTTAAAATAATACTGGCGGTTAAAATAAGCATAAGCGGCGTAAATATAAAATTACGCACCATAGAGTCGCTGTGTAAAAATTCGCTTGCGGCGGTAAAACCAAAAAATGTAGTAATAGGCTCTATCGCGTAAGAGAGCATCCACCCAGCTACAATAGAATAAAAGCTAAGCATAACCACAGCGCCCGCAAGGCCAATATATCCTGCGGCAGCCCCTACTTTTTTGTTGGTATTTTGCCACGCATTACCCAATGCTTTTACTGGGTTTGCTTGCGCTTGGTGGCCTAAATAAAGTTCGGTATAAAGCGCAGGTAGCGCAAGTAAAAATATAACTACAAAGTAAACCAATAAAAATGCACCGCCACCATGGTTGGCCGCCTGCGTAGGAAAACCCCAAATATTACCTAAACCCACTGCTGCGCCTGCAGCGGCTAAAACAAAACCAAAACGGCTTTGAAATCCATCACGCACTTGTGCCATACATCTACAAATTCTGTTATTCTTTGATTATTGTGAATTAAACCATATTTAATGCCAACTGAGTAATAAAATTGCTTTTGGCATAAATAAGCGCTGTTAACCGCTCATAATTACAGCACTCACTTATTTTAAGCGCGTATGACTAACCACTTTTTTAAAAACACCCTAAGTATTGCTCCCTCTTTTTATAGCGATTTATCCCCTAGCAACAATACTATTTTAGTGTTTAATGCCAACACACTCAATGTAGAACACCTTGATTTAACCCAGTACCTAAGCCCATTTGAGCTAAGCATTATAAATCGCCGCAAACGCATGCAAGCAAAGCAAGAATATGTAGCATCACGTATATTACTAAAGCAACTTGCAAAGCATACTCAGCCCCAATACGCACACATACCGCTTAATAAAATGAGCACCCACTTTAATGAAGAATGCTCAAAACTACAGCTCCATATAAACCACACCGTTATAAATACCTGTATTTCGCACTCGCATGGCTTAGTTGGCGTTGCACTTAATGTTACTAAGGCGGAGTTTGGCTTTGATATTGAAAAAATAAACTTAAAACGCCCATTCGAAAAGCTCGCTAAGCATTTTTATCATAAGGCTGAAATTGCCTTAATTACCGCGCCTTTGGCTATAAAAGAGCAAGCCCACCGCTTTTTTAGAATTTGGACCTTAAAAGAGGCACTCGCTAAAGCAACTAGCCGCCCAATAGCGCAATTGCTTAGCCCAAATGTATTTGATGAATTTTCTTTGTTAAACCTTACAGCATCGAGTAACAGCATAACGGTTGCCAATGAGGAGTTTGATATAAGCGTGGCGCATAAAAAAAGCACCGACTGGCGGTGCTTTATACTTAATAACTTGGATACTTAATAACTTGGCTTTAAAAGCTTAAGCAGCGCTTTCTAATAAGCGGCTGTGTATTGCTTGTACCACCGTATCTGACTCGCTTTGCTCTACTAAAAAGCATAAGTTGTGCTTGCTTGCACCGTGACAAATTAATCGAATATTAAACTCTTTTAATACGTTCATTAAGTTCATTTCGTGCTGGCGTAGCTGTATTTCAGAGCCTATAAGCGCCACTAAGGTTAAGTTGTTTTCAACCGATACATGACAAAATTCGGCCAATTTATCTAAACACGCTTGCTCAAGCTCAGGTCGCGAGGCATTAGGCGCGTTATCGAGCGTAATGGCAACACTAATTTCTGAGGTAGTAACTAAGTCTACCGATATATTAAATTCACTTAAAATGGTAAATACACGGGCCAAAAAGCCACTTGCTAATAACATTTCTGGGCTTTTAAGGGTTAGCAATATTTGGTTTTTACGCTGCGTAACGGCACGAATACCTGGCTGCTGCGATTTTTCACGCTCAATCCACGTTCCTCCGCGCTCTGGCTCGCGGCTAGAGCCTACAAATACATTAATATGGCTACGGCTTGCTGGTAAAATAGTCGCAGGGTGCAATACTTTTGCGCCAAATGTGGCCATCTCTGCGGCTTCATCAAAGCTTAAGCGGGCAATTGGCGTTGCCTTAGCGCATAAACGCGGGTCGGTGCTAAAAATACCCACTACATCGGTCCAAATGTGTACACTTTTAGCGTTAATAGCCTCTGCTAATAACGCCGCGCTGTAGTCAGACCCGCCACGGCCAAGCGTTGTGGTTTGGCCAAATTCATCACTACCAATAAACCCTTGTGTAACTATTACTTGCTCATCTAATAACGGAATTAACAGGTCTTTAGCCGCTTGTGCAGTGGCCGCAACATCGGGCGTTGCTTTACCAAATTGGCTGTCGGTTTTAAGCACTTTGCGCACATCAAACCTATCTGCATTTAAGCCTTTTAAGCGCAGCACTTGAGCAAATAAATAAGACGATAAACGCTCGCCAAAGCTAAGCAGCTCATCGTGTTGTTGATCAGTGGTGAGTGTTTCAAGGGCTAACGTTTGAAACGCTTTTAACGTTTCGTTAAAACCTACGGCTAAATCGGCATCAAGTGACAGCTCATCTAAAATAGCCTGTTGAATAGCCAATACGCCATCTATGTGTTCTTGGCGCTGCTCTTTACTAAGGTCGGGTTTGCACAGTGCAACTAAGTGATTAGTTACGCCGGCACTGGCGCTCACAGCTACAATACGTACGCTTTTATCTGCAACAATAATTTCGCTGCAGCGACTCATCGCTTCAAAGTTTGCAACACTGGTTCCGCCAAATTTGGCAACGATGTAATCTGATTTTGCGCCTGATACTGTTTGTGGCACTGATTGGGTAGTCATTTCGTCTCCTTTCGCGGTATCCAAACCGCTAAAAAACAAGAAGAACTTGGCAAAGGAATGCAAATAAGATGTGTCCGCTGCCAGAAGCTCTCCACCTAAGTTGGTGACAGTTTTGGGGATTCAGCCCCATAAACCGAAAAACACGGTTGACGTAACCTTGTTTTCCTCGGCGAGTACTTCCCTCTTTAATGGTTATGGGCGTTCGTCACCTACCATTAAATACCTAAGTATCGCACCTCTTCTGAATGTTGTATTAACCTGTGGCTAATAAAACAAAACCCCACTGTGTAGCGGGGCTTTGAAAGTTATCGTTTAGACGTCTAGCTGTCAAGCATTTATAGCAAAAATTAAACAAAACCACCCATAAAGTAAGAGCCTGTATAACCTACTGTATAACAAATTAATAATTGCAGCGATAATTTAAAGTAGCTAGTAAAAGTAAGTGCTTTAAGTTTGCTCATCGCAATAATACCCGCTGCCGAACCAATTATAAGCATTGACCCACCTACACCTGTTGCATAGGTAAACGACAACCAATGTTGCTGCCTCATTACTATATCTGCTTTTAATAGCGCAGCAGTAAGCGGTACGTTATCAACCCCTGCTGATAATATTCCCATTAAATAGTTAGCGTACTCAGGTGCCATTACTGTATATAAATCGGTAAATTTACTTAAAATACCAATTTCTTTTAATGCGCCAACAAGTAACAGCACCCCCACAAAAAACAGTAGCGTGTCGTATTCTATGTCGCGTACAAAATCGATGATGTCTTTGTTTATATCTTTTTTGCGCATTAAAAATTGCGCCACTAAAAACATTACCGATAAGCCAAATAAAAACGTTAATAGCGGCGGTACGCTATAAATTACGCTAAGCGTTAACGTACTTACCACGGTTGATAAAAATATGATGGCGATGGTAATATCGGTTTTTTCTATACGTTTTTTTTGCGAGCCCACAAACTCTATTTGCCCTTTCATACCAATAGAGAGTAAAAGCGCTAATAGCATTACACTTATAAACGCAGGCGCTATGAGCAGTAATAAGTTTGCAATAGAAACCTTGCCGTCCAAAAATATCATTAAGGTGGTTACATCACCGGTTATTAGCGATACACCGCCAGAGTTAACCCCAAACACAATAAGTGTGGCGTATTTAATGAGCTTGTTAGTTTCAAGATTTAACGACATAACCACAGCAAGTGATATAAGCGTAGCGGTGACATTGTCAGAAATAGACGAAAACAAAAAAGCAAAGCCGCCCACTAAAAACATAAGCTGTCGTTCGCTAATGCTTTTAGGCATTACCCGGTGCACAATGTTTTCTATAAACCCTTTAGAGTTTAAATAGGCAACAAAGGTCATAGCGGCCATTAAAAAAAGCCACAGTGAGGCTATTTCTAATATGTTTTCGTTAAGAAGATGCTGAATAGTTGCTGGGCTTTGCCCATGAAGAGGGTTAACAAAAAGTATAATCCAACAAAGCGTTCCAAAAAAGAGTGTTGTTTTAGCTTTATTTACGTGAATTATATCTTCTATAACGATCAGTAAAAAGGCAATCGCTATTAGGGTTAAAATTATCGAGGGGACCATGGTAGTTAAATAACCTTTGATATAGTTTTAACAGAACGTTCAAACAACTCACATTTGATTGTTCCTAATTTTGGAGCGGATTTTAGCACCGCAGATGCGCAAAAACTATTATTAAATGGTCTTAAAAAGGAATACTATATGCAGGTAAAATACGTAATAATGAGTCCTTTGTAAAAACTCAATAATATAATACTAGGATGTTGTAACCTCTTATGATCCCAGCTAAAAAGCTGCTTAACACCCTTAGCGAACACTGGGGTGTTTTAGAGCTATTATTTAAACGTTTTAAAATGGCCGACTTTAGCCTCAAAGACGTGCAAAACGCCATTAAGCAAAAACAGCCCACATGGACAAACGAGCGCATTTACAAAGAAACAAATCGTTTGCTCAATCAAGATATACTTATTCCATTGGCTAAATCATCCCAGCTTGAAATAAACCGCGCCATTGCCGATTTTGCGACCTTTTTATTACAAGAAGAACACCTAGGTTTAGCACAAGAAATTAGCGTTTTGGTTGATGATTTAGCACGCCTAGGAAACCGATTAGATAATGCCGGCGAAATAGAAGACTTTGACGATTTACGCCGCTATAGCCGCATTATGGATGATCGGGTGCGTAAAATAATGAAGCTGTACGCGCACAACGAAAACGCTATTTTAAACATTGTTGAGCAAGCTAAATCTGATCACGCGGTGCAATCTTTGCAAAAGCGCTACAAAGCGGTAATAGAAGCCTTTGACGAATACATAGAGCCGATGCTTGAAATGGTCGATATTCGCGGTGACTTTCATGCCTGTTTTACACTTATTGAGCAACAAATAAGTAAGCAAATAGAGCACATTGAACGCTCAGGCAAAGCCTACAGCGACAAACGTATGCTTGAGCAATTGCGTACTCGGATACTCGAAATGCATTTAGTTGGCCGAGAAAGCTTACGCAAAAGTGCCGATATGCTTATGCCACTGCGCGAAGAGCTACGCCGTAATAACCTAATTACCCGCCAGGCAGCAAAAGTGCTTGGCCTTGTGCGTAAAAATGGCGTAGACAATATGCTAAGCGCGGTACAACCAAACTTTGTAAGCGATGCGCAGCGTTATTCGCTTGGCCAGCAGCGTCATATAGTTGCCTATATGGCAAGCTTGGTAGAATTTGAACACGAAGAATACCAGCTCCCAGAGCAACAAGACGTGCCGGCCTTTGTTACGCCAAACATTCCTGATTACCACGATGTTAAAACAAGCTTTGCAAAACGCTTTAATAAAAAACGTAAAAAGCCCCAGCCATTGCTGCAATTTTTAGATGAAAGCTACCCAGAATTAGACGCCGACGAAATGCTATTTTTATATCAAAAACTAGTCAGCGACAGTGAAATTCACATTAGCCAAAGCGATGAGAAAACACGCGTAAAAATTGCCGGCCAGCATTTTTCGTTATACCCATTTAATTCTGCGCCTCAGCCAGATACACAGGCAGACGAGTAACACATGACACATATAAACTTAGACGAGCTTACGCACCTACAAGCCATTAATAAAAAATTAGGTGCGGGTTACCATATTTGCGAACAAGACAACGTAATGTGGCAAGAGCTTGACCAGCACATAGAATCTTATAGCGCCTTATTTAGCGCCCTTGGCCACGATTTAAAACACGATAGCCGCGGCTTTTACTACTTTGCCAGCGACGAAAGCACGCCAAACATGGGTAAAATATCCCGTGCTATTGCACTGACTATTTACATTTTAATTGAGCATTTTGCCAATACGGGTAAAGACCCAATGCGTGCCCTATTTGATGAAGTAAACGATTTAGAACTGATGCAAACCTTAGTGCAAATTAATAAGCACTTGTTTGATCAGCTTGAGATATTTTCGGGCTCAGATTTACGTAAAGACGTATACCAGCGCATGGTACGTTTAGGCCTTGCCCGCGAAGTAGAAGGCGGCTTTATGCTACAAGCGCCTATTCACCGCTATATTGATGCACTTATGGAAGTAAACGAAGAAACCTACATTACAGAGGACGAGCAATGAAAAACTTATACGGACTAAGTAAACTCGCCCTACTTAATACCGCAGGCTATGCAAAGTGTGTTATTCCGCTTGATAAAAGCAGCTCTATTTGTGCACCAAACAATACCGGTAAAAGCTCGGTTATTAACGCCCTGCAATTTCCGCTAATAAACGATTTGCGCCTAACCGAATGGGACGGGCACGATTTAGATGAAACCCGTAAATTTTATTTTTCATCAGATCAGTCGTACATTTTGCTTGAAGCCAACCTCCCCCATGGCTCGGTGGTTATTGGTGTAGCAGGCCTTGGTAAAATAGCCGGTTACGCGCACCAGTACTTTTGTTATCAAGGCAAACTTGATTTAGCGCAGTACACACAAGGTAATACCATTATTAAGTTTACCAAGCTGTTTAATCATTTAAAAACGCAAGGTTACAACCCTATAGAGCTTAAAGCACAAGAGCTTAACGCCCTGCTTACCGGCGGCGCAACCCCTTTTGACGGCGACATTAATTTAAAAATGATCCCGCTTAATAATGTGCAAGACTCAGCCATTTATAAAGAAATTTTTAGACGTATTCTTAACTTACACAAATTGGGCGCAAGCGATGTTAAACGCTTTATGCTGCGCGTGTTTGAACGCCATATGTCTAACTCTAAAGTGGACTTTTACGAAGTATGGCGTCGCTCGTTTGATAAAGTAAATCGCGCTAAACGCGAATTAAAAGCGCTTGAATCAATGCAAGAGCCAATAACGGCGCTTGAATCAATGCTTGAAAACCAAACCGTGCTTAAAGGTAAGTTAGCGGCCTACGCGCCTAAAATTGATCAAGCATTAATAGACTTTGATACCTACCAAGAAGAGCAACTAAGCGAACTAGCCATTGCCCTTGAAGACATAGAGCACGAAAAACACGAGTTTGAGCAAAAGCAAAGCTTATACGTACAGCAATCGCGCGATATAGAGCGCAGGCAAACCCAAATTGAGCAATGGTTTTTAGATTACAGCGCTCTTAAAAGCGAGTTTGAACTGGTAAATAAAGCCACCCTTAAAACCAACCTTGGCCAACTTAAGCAAGACTACGAGTCGCTTTCGCACTCTATTACCAGCGCACAAGGGCAAAGCCTACACACGCTTGATTACCGCATTAGCGAAACGCAAAAGCAAATTAAAAGCTTAAAACTGCAGCTTAAAAACCTTGAGTTTAATTTGTTTACTCGAATGCGCGAAGACCTATCACTTAAAGAAGTAGAAGAAATATCGCGCATATTAAACCCCGATATACTCTCGTTTGCCACCACCAGCAATGGCGATATAACCATTGATGATGAAGACGCCTTTGGGGAATTTTTATCGCTATTAAGCGAAAACGTTAAAGGCGGAGTGCTAACCCTGCCAGGGGCAAGCATTAAACTTAAAAAACTGTCGCCAGTGCAAATGCAAAGCGGCGAAAACAAAGCCCAGCTTAGCGCTCAGCTAGACGCGCTGGAACGCTCGTTAAAAGAGTTTAAACAACAGCGCGAAGTAGCCGCTAACGTGGCCGATAAACAAAAAGAAAAAGATGCACTTTACGATGAGCTAATGAGCGCAGAGAGCGCCCTAAAACGCTTAGAGCAATTTGAGATAATGCAGCAGTCGGTAGAAGCGCAATCCATGCTAAAAGAGCAGTTATTAGCAGAGCGCGAACAAGTTGACGACTACCTGCAAGACATTCAAAAAAATAGTGGCTCAATTGCAGACAGGCGCTCGTTAATTAAATCTAAGCATGAGCAAATTAATCGCCAAACCGAGCGCCTACGCCAAGTTAAAAGCGAGCGAATTGACCACACGCTTGATTTATACAGCGGTAAAGTAACCCCGTATATGATTGATATAACAGTCGACTTTGATAACTTAAGCGACTTAGTACATCACTTTAATAAAGACTGCCAAGAGCTGCGCAACTTTGACATAAACGTGCGTAATACCTATTTGCATGTATATAACGCAGGCATTACTAAGTTCGATAACGAAAATGACGAATTTACTAAATACCAAAAGTTGATTAGCGCATTTCATAACCTTGATAACGAACGCGATGCCGTTGAGCGCCAAGGACGCGTAGCCCTGACCGAAGTAGCCGCCACGATTAAAGGCTTGCGTGAAGACTTAGACCGCCTTCGCCGCGAAATGAACAGCTTTAATAAAGGCATAAGCCAGCACCGTATTTCTAACCTTCAAGCGTTTAAAATTAACGTAATACCGCGCAAAATGCTGGTTGATAGTATTGATACCATTATCAGCACGTCGCATCAGTTTGAACAAGGCGACACCCTTGATTTATTAAGCCAAGAACCTTACAGCGAAAGCGCAGTAAACGAAGCAAAAGATCACCTAATAAAACTTGCCTCCGACAAAGCAGGCCTTACATTAACTGACTTATTTGATATTCGTTTTGAAGTGGTTAACCGCGCAGGTGAAACCGAACACTTTGAAAAAATAGACTCAGCTGGCTCAAACGGCACACGTATTACTATTAAGTTATTATGTGGCATGTTGTTTATTCGTTACTTATTAAGCGATCAGGAACAAAACCTTTACCGTATACCTATTTATATTGATGAAGCGGCCGACATTGATCCGCAAAACCAAAAAGCAATCATAGAAACGGCACTGAGCTTTGGCTTTGTGCCAATTTTTGCCTCGGTTAAGCCGCAGGTAAGCTGTGATTACATTGTACCTATTCGTTCAGTAAAAGATGGCGCCCAAAACTGGGTAGACGAAAAAGACTGGATTGAAGTTGAACACAATTAATTGGCCGTTAAGGCAAACCAACTAAACTAAAATATAGGACGTTAAACTAATACACATTTAAACGATGTGTGTTATTTTAAATTAACGCATTTTATTGGAGCAAAGGTAATGAAAAATATACTTATTGTTGCAGCGCTGACATTACTTACAGCCTGTACGCAAACCCCTGACTGGGATTACGACAAATCAGCCAACTTTAGTAATTTTAAAACATTTGCTTGGGTAGAAAACGCGAGCCTAACCAAAGACACCACAAACTACCAAATTAACGGCTTAATGGAAAAACGTGTACGTACTGCCGTTAATAAAGAGCTTAGCCAAACATTAGGTATGAGCCTAGTAGACCCAGCCCAAGCTGACGTACTAGTTAACTATCATGCATCGGTAGATAAAGAGCTAGAAGTAGACAGCTTTAACGTAGGTTACGGCGCACGTTGGGGATACTGGGGTACGGGTTTTCAACGCGATATTAGCGCCCGTGAATACGAAGTGGGTACTTTGGTGATTGATATTATTGACCGCGAATCAAACCAACTTGTATGGCGCGGCGCAAAAGAAGGTCGATTAAAGAAAAAACAATCGCCTGAGCAACGCGAAGCATCAATTAAAGAAACAGTCGCTAATATTTTAAGCAACTTCCCGCCGCAAAAGCAGCAGTAAGTTAAAATTAGCGTTAAATAAGTTTTAAAAAGCTCACAGTATGTGAGCTTTTTTGTGGGAGCTTGTTTTTAGGTTTTACTAATTAGCTGTTTTAATATGCATTTACAAACCTCATAGCAACAAATTTAATTGCTGAAAACAATTAGATATTTTACTGCTCTTCTAAATCAAACTCGGTGGTGTGGCCGTCGCCGTGGATGAGTTGGTAGCGGGATAGGTCGCCGTTATCTAACGTTATTAGGCTTATTGCGGAGTCGCTTACTAGGTACTTTTGACCTTCACCTTTGGTTTGGTGTTTATCTACTTCCATGTGCCAGCGTTTGGTGAAAAAGTTAAGCGGGCTTTTGGGGCCGTATAATATTGAGTCGAGCTTATCGAGTACATTAATTAGCTTACGCGGAAATTCGTTTTTAATACCGCTGGCAGTGAGCTGCCATATTCTATTTGGGTGATCGCCAAAACGCTTTTGCACCGAAAAACAAAAAGAATAATGCACATCACCCGATAGAATAAGCGTTTCGTTAGGTGTGTCTGTACGCCTAAAGGTATCAAGCAGTTTTTTGGCCGATCCTTCGTGTGCCATCCAGTTTTCTACATCAACCATAAGCGGCTGGCCGCACATATTAAACGCTGCTTGAATTGCTTCTATTGATTTAACGCCAAACACTGGCGCTGGCGATACAATAATTACTTTGCTGTGGCTCAGCAGGCTTTCTTCAAGCTCTGTTAAGCGCTCCCAATCAAGTAAGCCTGAGGGTTCATTAAAGTTACTTTCGTTACGCCAGCGGTGTGTGCGGGTATCAAGCACAACTACTTTAGGCGTGGTGGTAAGCTCATAATGCCAATAGTTAAATTCGTTCAGAGGCTTATCAAAGGCTTTAAACTGCCAACTATTGTTGGCGTTACGGCTTTGTTTAAAATCATCTATAAGCGCGCCGGTTTTATGTAGCGCGTCGTTGCCCAGCCCTTGAAATAGCCAATAACTTATTAGCCCATTATTAATGATGCGTTTACTACTTGGGTTTTGATTTATAGCTTGCTCCCACCCTGCTGTTAGGTTCCAATCATCGGTAACATCATGATCGTCAAACATCATCAAGGTAGATACATTAGCAAATAAACGCTCTACGCTATTTAAGCCTTTCGCGTAGTCAATTAACGCCTTTTTTTCGGCGTTAAAAATGGTGTTATTTTTTTCATTGCCTTGTGTGTAATGGCAATTTTTAATATCAACGCATTGCCACGCGGCGGCACTAAAGTTGAGTAAATACAGCGCTATAAATTCTTCAAAGTGAATTAAGTGATTATGCGCTTTTACGCTAGAAAAATGAGGCTCGTCTTTTTTTAGCCAGTACCCAACGCCCAGTTTTGAACGTTTTTGCCATGGTGTTTTAGGTAAGTAATGATGGCGGTTAAAAAGCTGCTCATTTATATCTGCTGGTAAATTGAGCTCAAGCGGTTGCTCTTTATAAATACCCAATGCATCTATTAGCTGATGAATAGCCAGTAGCATAGGGCCGGCTACATCATCGGCGTAAACTTGGTCTCCGCTAAGCAGTAAAAGCTGTGCGCCCTGCAGCTTATTACTGCGCTGATTGTTTTGCCATTCACTTGCTGATACTAAGCTGTCTTTTGCTGGGTGATGGGCGTTGCGACACGAGCCATGTAAAATATGCGTAAGCTTATTGGCAATTGCAAATGAAGGCGCCGTTTGCCCTTCAAAGCACCATGGAGTTAAGTCAATTTTTTGCTCGTTAATATGCAGTGTATACGCTAATAACGTGTCGAGCGGAAACTGGCTATCAACGGGTTTTATAATTATAAAATGCAGGTAAAGGTATTTACCTAATGCAATGCTTTGCTGCTCGCTGTAGCTTTGTTGGTTTTCAAGTGTGATTTGGCAATTGCCAGGGCGTGAAGTAGCAAACTGTATACATATACCACTTTGCTCAGCTCGGCGCACCATAGGCCCCATTAATAAAAGTGGGAGTTGCGCCGATTGAGTAGTCATGTGTTAGCCTTTCGCTGCTAATTTAAAAAGTGAATAAAAGTTATCAGTCGTTGCTTTTGCAAGCTCGTTAAAGCTTATGCCTTTAAGCTCACTAATATAGTAGGCAACATCTTCTACATACGCAGGCTGATTTGTTTTTCCACGGTACGGCACAGGTGCTAAATAAGGCGAGTCTGTTTCGATGAGTAATCTATCGAGTGGGATTTGTTTTACAACTTCTTTAAGCTCTACGGCATTTTTAAAGGTAACAATGCCTGAAATTGAGATATAAAACCCCATATCAATCGCTTTTTTGGCCATATCCCAATCTTCGGTAAAACAGTGCAGTACGCCACCGCAGTTTTCTGCTTTGTGCTCACGCATTAAGTTAATGGTATCGGCTCTGGCGTCACGGGTATGAATAATCAGTGGCTTTTGTAGTTCGTTTGCTACTTCAATATGGCCAACAAAACTGGCTTGTTGTACTGCATGCGTGTCTTTTGAATAATAGTAATCTAGGCCTGTTTCGCCAATCGCGACTACTTTTTCATGCGATGCTAAATCAATGAGTTGCTGTTTATTAAGGGCATCTTTTTGATCAAGCGGATGCACGCCACACGATGCCGATACATCGTCGTAAAGTTTAATTTTTTCAAGCATGCTTGGGAATTGTTCAAGCGTTACACTTACACATAAAAAGTGCTCTACTTGCTTTGCGCGGGCGTTGTCGAGTACTTGATCTAGGTTTAAATCTAGTTTGTCAAAATCAAGACGATCTAAATGGCAATGAGAATCTACAATCACTATACGGCCTGTATGGTTTTGGGTGTTAAATTATACTAACCTGCAAAAATACTTAGTTATACCAATTTGCAATAATACCTAATCGTTTGCGGGGCTAAACGTGTCGCTACCTGCGTTAAAAAATTTTCATTTACGACTGCATGGATGCAGAGCAATGCAGGAGCAATTGCCGAGCACAACTAAATAGCGAATTTTTTACCTAGCTATCAACACGTTTTTCCAGCCTTAAAGTAAATCACTTAAGTAAGCGAATTGATATTAAACGAGTTGGAATAAGCAAGTTAGTATTGCAAGTTAACGAGGGTTAAGCGCTCGCTAACCGGCTGCTTTATGCATATCACTATTAAGCAAATGCGTTTAAAACTACATGGTATATGTAGGATTACCAGAGTTTAACATAGTGCCTAATAGCTTTTCGATTTTAGCGTTTAAATTTGTTTTATCATCTAAAAAACTAATGCCTATACCTGGTGGGTTAGAGCTTTGTGCGCCTTGTGGTGTGATCCAGGCAACTTTACCCGTTACCACGTCATCTTCTAGCGCATCAGGTAAAGTCACTCTGAGCGCTAAAGAATAGCCGATTTCGTAACGCATGTTGGTACGTACAAATAGGCCGCCTTTTTTTAAATAAGGCATGTAGCAGCGATAAAGTTCGTCAAGGTTATCTACATCAACTAAAAGCTCTTGCATATGTATTCCTATTAAATGTTACGCAGGGCATGCGCTAAACGCGACACTGCTAGAGGTAAATTAAGCCCGAGTACCTCTGTGCTATTTTGTAAAAATTCATTCAACGCTTGCTGAGCAATTTGGTACGCGTCAAAGCTTAAACCCATTATAAGCTGCTGTTTTAATTGCTCGCTTAAAAATAATGTAAAAATGCGTATTAGCTCAGGTTGTTTGTTTATAATATTTACAAGCGGACTAAAATTATGGCTTTGTTTAAACTCAGTTGCAAATTTATATAAAGTATCAATGTGTTGAAGCTGCTCTTGCGCTTGCCACTGTTTAATTAAAAGTGGTTGCGTATAAAATAAAGGCAGCCACACATAGTCACTAATATTTAAATCGGCTAACCAGGTTTTAGCCGCTTCTGGGTTTACGACTTTTATGTCTGTTTTAGCACAGCGGCTTAAAATGGTGGCAGGTAACTGCGCAGTGTGGCTTGTGGTTAAAATTAAAAAACGGCTATTACTGGGCTCTTCTAAGGTTTTTAATAACGCGTTTGCTGCTGCCGTGGTCATTTTTTCGCAGTTTTCAATAATGGCCACTTTATTGCCATTTTGTGCAGCAGAGTGGTTCATAAAATCGCTTATCGCACGAATATCGTCAACACCAATGCTTTGCCCTTCAACTTGCGTTAGCCGTTTATCAGGGTGGTTACCCGCAAGTGTTAATGAGCAACTTTTACACTGGCCGCACGGGGCTAACTTGCTACCTTCGTTTTGCATGTGGGTATTAATATTTTGACATAATAAGCTATTAGCTAATTGCTCGCTTAGCTCAAACTTACCAACGCCTTTGGGCCCGCATAACAACTGCGCGTGATGAAAACGCTGCGCTTTATAACTTTGCGCAAGCTGTTGCTCTACCGTGTGAAGCCATGGCAATGCCATGTTATTTTAACCCTTCAAAAAAGGTGCGCAGTACATTGGTTATATCGCGGTGTACTTTATCAATACTTTGGTTGGCATCTACGGTTTTTATTGAGCTATCGTCATTTGCCAGCTCAACATAACGCATGCGCGTGCGCTGAAAAAACTCAATAGCTTCTTGCTCAATTCTATCAAGCTCTCCACGGCCTTTAGCACGCTCAAGGCCTATTACGGGGTCTATATCTAGGTAAATGGTTAAATCAGGTTTTAACCCTTTTAATACCATAGACGACAAAGACGATAACGTATTAGCGCTAATGCCGCGCCCACCACCTTGATACGCTTGAGATGATAAATCGTGGCGATCTGCTAATACCCACTGCCCTTTATCAAGCGCCGGGTTAATTACATTATGCATAAGCTGCGAGCGAGCTGCGTACATAATAAGTAGTTCGGTTTCAAAGGCTATGTCTTCTTCATGTTCGGCTTTTACTAAAGTACGTAAAGACTCGGCAAGCGGTGTCCCACCTGGCTCGCGCACGTTAATAAAGTCTATTTGTTTTTTATTTAAAAAGTCTTGGCATAACGAGATAGCCGTTGATTTACCTGCGCCTTCAAGGCCTTCAATAACAATAAATTTTGGTTTCATATAAAGTTTAATTCGTTTTATTTAATATATACGTTTTAACTGCCGCGTTGTGTTGCTTTAACGTGGTTGAAAATTGGTGACTACCATCGCCCTTAGCCACAAAATAAACATACTGTGTTTTAGGCGGATTAAGTGCTGCTAAAATAGCCGCTTTTGAGGGCATGGCAATGGGTGTTGGCGGCAGCCCTTTAATGCGATACGTATTATAGGGTGTGTAATCGCGTAAATCTTTTCGTTTAATGTCACCGTCAAAACTCTCCCCTAGGCCATATATTACGGTGGGATCGGTTTGTAGGCGCATATTTGCGTTTAATCTATTTATAAATACAGCGGCTATTAACGGGCGCTCACTGGCAAGGCCCGTTTCTTTTTCGATAATAGAGGCCATGATCAGTGCATCGTATGCGTTTTTATACGGTAGGTTTTCTGCACGTTGTGGCCATGCTTGCTCAAGTGTTTGCTGCATTTTAACGGCCGCACGTTTTAATAAACTACTGGCAGTATCACCGCTGTGATAATGATACGTATCTGGAAACAGCCACCCTTCTAAATGGCCTTTTTCTCCTACTATTTGCTGCGCCAGTTGCTCTGTATTTAAGTTATTAGTTAGATGCGGCGCACTACTAATGGCTGCTATCACTTCGCGTAAGTTTTGCCCTTCGATAATAGTAAAGCTAAAACTGATTTGCTCACCGTTGTTTATTTTTTTTATATTATTAATAACGCTTGTATTCGTTAGCTCGTACAAGCCGGCTTTTAAGTCGGTTAGTGTTGGGTCAAGCTTTGCAATTACTTGGTAACGCCAGCAGCTTTTTAACCAATTATTAGCTTGCCATTGTTTACATAGCTGGTTAAAGCCCATGCCTTTTTTAACTTCAAACTGGGTAGGCGTTGTTATATTTAGCGGGCTAGTTATTGTTGCTTGTAATTGCTGATACCCTACTAGCGTTGTAACTAAAGCTAACAATAATACCGATAAAATAACTTTTAACACTTAGCCTCCTTGGCTAATAATTCATTTAATAAACACATGCTTTGCTCAACATTAAATGTATGTTGTTCTATACGATTAACGGGCACAGCGCCCATTAAGCTATTACAAATAAATACAGCACTAGCTTGGGTTAATTCATTTAGGCTTACTTGCTTAAATTCAACCGCTAATTTATCACATAACGATTGCAGATAAACCCCTTTAATACCGCATTGCTCAAGGCTTGGCGTATATACCTTATTATCACTAATAGCAAAAATATTAGCTGCCGAGGCTTCAATCACATTGTTTTGATGATCGAGTACTAAAACATCGTCACATCGTTGTTTTGCCATGGCGTTTTTAATCAGCACTTGTTCTAGTCGGTTAAGTGTTTTTAAACCGGCTAATAAAGGTTGGGCTGCTAATTTTATTGGGCTTAGGGCTAAACTCACCCCTGTTTTTGCTAATGCTGGGTAGCTTTGTGGAAACCCTAACACGGTAATTAAAATGGTTAAATGGGTGTGTTGCGGCAACCCATAGCCTCGCCCACCTTCTCCGCGGGTGATCACTATTTTAAGCACATTTAATTGGCAGCCAGTAATCGCCTTTGCAATATGTTGCTCAAGCTCAGTAAAGTTAATTGCAGGAAACGCTAAGCGTTCTGCGCATTCTACCAAGCGTGCTTTATGGTACTGCCAGTGCTCTACTTGCCCTGCAATTACTTTGGCTGTGGTAAAAAAACCATCACCGTAGTTAAGGCCTCTATCCCGTGTATTAATCGAACTTGTATCATCGGTTGTTATTATTGTTTGCATATTGAATGGCTTGCATAAAAAAAGCCCAGTTAAACAACTGAGCTCTTATAATGTGGTTCGTTGTTAAAAAGGATTATACCTTTTTAAATAGCAACGAGCCATTAGTCCCACCAAAACCAAATGAGTTACACAATGCAAAGTCGAGTTTTGCATCACGTGCAGTGTGGGCTATGTAATCTAAGTCACAGCCTTCATCTGGGTTGTCTAGGTTAATGGTGGGCGATACTTTTTGATCGGCCAGCGATAAAATAGAAATAATAGACTCTACAGAACCCGCTGCACCTAATAGGTGTCCCATCATCGATTTAGACGAGCCTACCATTACATCTTGCGCTGCACTGCCAAAAATAGTTTTAACAGCTTGCGTTTCGGCTTTGTCGCCTGCATTAGTTGATGTACCGTGTGCGTTAATGTAACCAACTTGGTCTGCATTTACTTGTGCATCGTTTAATGCATTTTGCATAGCAAGTGCCGCACCTGCACCGTCTTCCGGTGGCGAGGTCATGTGATACGCATCACCGCTCATACCAAAGCCAACAAGCTCAGCATAAATTTTAGCGCCACGGGCTTTAGCGTGTTCATATTCTTCTACTACAACAACACCTGCACCATCAGATAGTACAAAACCATCGCGGTCTTTATCCCACGGACGCGAGGCAGCTTGTGGGTCGTCGTTACGGGTAGAAAGCGCACGTGCAGCATTAAAGCCACCCATACCAATAGGTGTACAGGCTTTTTCTGCGCCACCGGCAACCATCGCATCGGCATCGCCGTAAGCAATCATACGCGCTGCATGGCCAATATTGTGCAGGCCTGTAGTACATGCCGTCACAATAGAAATATTAGGACCACGTAAACCATGCATCATTGATAAATGGCCCGAGATCATATTAATAATGGTTGATGGCACATAAAATGGAGAAAGCTTACGTGGGCCACTGTTAAGTAGCTTTATATGGTTTTCTTCAATTAAGGTTAATCCACCAATGCCTGAACCTACAGCAACACCAATACGTGTTGCGTTTTGTTCAGTAACTTCAAGACCTGAGTCTTGAAAGGCTTGAACACCCGCTGCAATGCCGTACTGAATAAATAAGTCCATTTTTTTAGTATCTTTCGCTGACATGTATGCAGTTGCATCAAAGTCATTTATGAGTCCAGCGAATTTAGTACCAAATTTTGATGTATCAAAGTGGGTTATATTTTGTATACCACTTTTACCATCTAATAAGCCTTGCCAGGTAGATTGCACATCATTACCTAGCGGCGTCAACATTCCTAAGCCAGTTACGACGACTCGACGTTTAGCCACGGTTTGCCTCCAATAAGGGATATTTAAACCAATTGATTAAAATAGTATTACTTTAGTAAGCCGTTTAACTCACTAAGTTTAAATCTATTGGCATTACAAAGGGAATTCATACCCAAGCGACCTCAAAGTGCGAGTCTCAAATTCAACTAAAGATGTGCTATTACAAATGAATGCAGTAGAGAGTAAAAGCGGGTGAATTTGAATCATGAACTTTGAGGTGGTTTGGATATATAGATTAAAGGCAGCGAATGCTGCCTTTAATATGCGATTAATTACTCAGCGTGAGCTGATACGTAATCGATTGCAGATTGTACTGTAGTGATCTTTTCAGCTTCTTCATCTGGGATCTCAGTATCAAACTCTTCTTCAAGAGCCATAACTAGTTCAACAGTATCAAGAGAATCTGCACCTAGGTCGTCTACGAAAGAAGCTTCGTTTTTAACTTCTTCTTCTTTAACACCTAGCTGTTCGATGATAATTTTTTTTACGCGTTCTTGGATATCGCTCATTCTTCTTTCCTTTATTAAAAACGCCAATGCGTTATTTTCAGATTGCGGCGTAGTTTACGCCGCATAATTCTCTGATTCAATGATTTGACCATAAATAATTGTCTGGTCAAACCTCTGAGTGTTTGTTTTGTCTTTTATCGCTTATTTTCACAGCGATTTCAAGTATGTTTAAAGCAAGATCATAAAAATTTCAATGTTTTTGAGGTCACTTACTTAAGTTATTTTTAGCATTTACTTTTAACAATGGCGGTTAAACCATGTACATCGCGCCATTTACATGCAAAGTCTCGCCAGATACATACGCAGCCGCGTCAGATGCTAAATAACACACTGCCGCTGCTATTTCATCAGGCTGACCTAATCGACCTGCTGGTACATTAGCAAGGGTGGCCGCTTTTTGATCTTCTGTTAGCTCATCGGTCATATCAGTTTGAATAAAACCTGGGGCTACTACATTTACTGTAATGCCGCGCGATGCAACTTCGCGTGCAAGCGATTTAGAAAAGCCAATAACACCCGCTTTAGCTGCCGCGTAGTTAGCTTGGCCTGCATTACCCATAGTGCCCACAACTGAGCCAATATTAATAATACGGCCGTTCTTTTTCTTCATCATTGGGCGTAATACCGCTTTAGATAAACGGAAGATAGAGCTTAAGTTAGTGTCGATAATATCGTCCCACTCACCGTCTTTCATACGCATTAATAAATTATCACGGGTAATACCTGCGTTATTTACAAGTACGTCAACATCGCCTAAGTCGGCTTTTATTGCTGCTAATGTAGCCTCAATCGATGCAGGATCGGTTACGTTTAAAGCATAACCCTTACCGTTATCACCTAAGTAATCGCTAATTTTAGCCGCGCCTGACTCACTCGTAGCAGTACCTGCTACTTTTGCGCCTTGCGCTACTAAAGTGTTCGCAATTGCTTTACCAATACCACGGCTTGCGCCAGTAATTAGGACAACTTTGCCCTCTAATGAAAATAAATTAGTCATTTTATATTCTCTTATTTTGCAGCGTCGATAGCAGCAGCGTCATTTACTGAGCCACATACCATTGCTTTATCAATTCGTTTTGCAAGGCCAGTTAATACTTTACCTGGGCCAAATTCGTAGCTTTGCGTAATGCCTTGAGCAACTAAAGCCTGTACTGTTTCTGTCCAACGAACTGGGCTGTATAGTTGACGTACCAATGCATCTTTAATTGCATCAGCCGAGCTTTGTGCTTTTACATCAACATTATTAATTACATCACACTTAGGTGTATTAAATGTTAAAGCGGCTAAATCGTTGGCAAGTTTTTCAGCCGCTGGTTTCATTAGTTCACAATGCGAAGGTACGCTTACACTCAGTGGTAAGGCACGTTTTGCGCCGGCATCTTTACACGCTTGTGAAGCTCTATCAACAGCAGCTTTATGCCCTGCAATAACCACTTGCCCTGGTGAGTTATAATTTACCGGTGAAACAACCTCGCCTTGTGCAGATTCTTCACATGCTGTTTTTATTTGCTCATCACCTAAACCAATAATGGCAGCCATAGAGCCTACGCCCGCAGGCACAGCTTCTTGCATGTATAAGCCACGGTTTTCAACAAGTTTTACCGCTTCACCTAGGCTAATAACGTCACTACATACCAATGCAGAGTATTCACCTAAGCTGTGACCAGCCATAACCACATCCACATCTGGGTTTGCAGCTAACCAGTGGCGGTAAATTGCCACGCTTGCTGTTAATAAAGCAGGTTGAGTGCGGTGAGTTTGATTAAGCTCTTCTTCTGGGCCATTCAGTACAAGCGCTGCTAAATCGTAGCCAAGTGCGCTTGACGCTTCGCTAAAGGTTGCTTTTACAATGTCAGAGCTCTCTAGTAGCTCGCTTAACATGCCAACGCTTTGTGAGCCCTGACCAGGAAATAGAAGTGCAATTTTTTGTGCCATACTTTGCTCTTTTTAATTAAACAAAAATTTAGTGTAACTACGGCACCTAAACGTTATTCGGCCGCCGAGTTTTTAGAATGTGTTTTTTCGAAAATAGCGGCTATTTTATCTGGAAGTTGACGTTCAACCTCTTTTACCGCTTCATCGATTGCTGCTTGAAATGCTTTTGCTGATGCATTTCCATGGCTTTTAACGACAATACCGCGCAATCCTACCAGAGAAGCACCGTTATACTGGTCGGGGTTCACCCGATTATAGAGTTTTTTTATGATAGGACTTAAAATAAACGCCATGCATTTGTAAATTAAGTGCTTTTCTAAGGCGCTTGTAAACTTTTTCATGATCAGTTTAGCAATGCCTTCGCAGGTTTTTAATGCAACGTTTCCGACAAACCCTTCACACACAATGACATCGGCTTTTCCCGAAAAAATATCACTGCCTTCACTGTAACCCGTGTAATTAATATAAGGGCTTTGCTGCATAAGCTGCGCTGCTTGCTTTATGCCTTCATGGCCTTTTATGTCTTCAGAGCCAATATTAAGTAAACTCACTTTAGGGTTGTCGCAGCCAAGAGCTTGGCCTGCTACTACCGAGCCCATAATGCCAAATTGATAAAGTATTTCTGAATCACAATGTACATTAGCGCCTAAATCAAGCAGATAAACTGGATTTTTTCGCTCTGTAGGAACGGCCGATATCAATGCAGGGCGTTTAACGCCAGGCAGCATTTTTAATACGTAATGAGCCATAAAAAATAAAGCGCCGGTGTTTCCCGAGCTTACACAGGCTTGTGCTTCACCCGATTTAACTAAATCAAGGGCGACACGCATAGAGGAGTCTTTTTTTGAACGCACAGCTAAAGCGGGTTCGCAGGCATTAGTGACAACTTCGCTGCAATGGCGAATAATTAAACGTGGGTGTGAAAGTGAATCGAGGGATTCTAATTGATTAGTAATTACTTGCTCGTTGCCACATAAAATGAGTGTTAAATTGGCATGAGCATTTACTGCGCAAACGGCAGCGGGGATAGATGAACGGGGGCCATAATCGCCCCCCATCATATCTAACGCTATGGTTAGATTAGTCAGCATAAAGCAATCTCTTAGTTAGAAATTACTTGAACGCCTTTGTAGTAACCGTCAGCAGTTACATGGTGACGACGATGAGTCTCACCTGAAGTTTGGTCAACTGTTAAAGTTGGACCGTTGATCGCATCGTGTGAACGGCGCATGCCGCGTCTTGCACGAGACTTTTTGCTTTTTTGTACAGCCATTAGTCTTCTCCTAAGAATCTTTCTTAAGTTGTTTCAAAATATCAAATGGATTTGGTTTATCATCTTCCGCCTTTAGTACACCAAAGCTAGCAGGCTTTGATGAGTAATTGCACGAAGCTTCGTTGTGTGTAGGCACTAATGGCACTGCTAAAATTAGCTCGTCTTCGATTAACTCAAACACGTTAATTTCACCGTTTTCATCAAGCGCTACTTCATCGTAGACTTCAGGAAGATCATCTGACTCAGCATCCAAACCAACAGGCGAATACATAAAGTCTTGATCCAAATCCAACCCTAAATCATCATTACAACGCTGACAAGTTACAGTTACGTGTGTAGACAAATTGCCACTAATCACAACTAAACCTTGCTCATCGGTTTTGCACTGAATTTTTACCGCTATTTCACCTACTTCTTCCTGTACAACACCTCGTAAACGAGCAAGTTTTTCAAGCGGTACAATACCATCGTAAGTTAAACGGTGTTGCGCTGCTTTCCCAGGATGAAGAGTGATGGGAATTTTTACCTTTTGCATAGGGGCTGCATCATATAGATAGTTAATTGGTTAGTCAAAGCAAAAAAGCATTTTTACATGGTTTTTCACGTGTTTTCATTACGGATCTGATTTATCCTAACTCAAACTAATTTTAATTAGGATAATAATTTATGAAGCACCCGCTTATATTAGCGTCAAGCTCGCCATTTAGGCAGTCTTTATTGCAAAAATTTAATCTGCCATTTAGTACTTTTTCGCCTGATATTGACGAAACAGCCATACCAAACGAAACCCCTGAGCAACTTGTAAAGCGCCTAAGCGAGCGCAAAGCGCGTGCCGCTTGCGATCATTTTGTTAAAGGCCTTGCAATCGGCTCCGACCAAGTGGCCGTATTTGATGGGCAAATACTTGGTAAACCTCATAATAGAGAAAACGCCATAAAGCAGCTTTCTTTGTTTAGCGGCCAAACTGTCACGTTTTTAACTGGCCTGTGTGTTTACGATATTGCTAACGATAAAGCAAAAACGTTAATAGAGCCTTTTGAAGTAGTATTTAGAACACTCACCAAAGAGCAAATAGAAGCCTACTGCGACGCAGAGCAGCCATATAACTGTGCTGGGAGCTTTAAAAGTGAAGGATTAGGGATTTGCTTATTTGAAAAATTAAACGGAGACGATCCTAATAGCTTAATAGGCTTGCCTCTTATTAAACTCAGCCAACTATTGGCTGAGTTTAATCTCGACATACTCGCCGCTCAACCTTAGCCAAGTAGTATGCGTTGCAGCTGCTGGTAATTATCAACGGTTGCAACGGGGCTAAACTCACTTAACTGCGCTGCACTGTGAACGCCCATGGTAACGCCAATTCTATCTATGTTGGCTGCCTGTGCCATGGCCATATCTATTTTGGTATCCCCAATCATGAGTGCTTCGTCGGCATTTATTGCTAATTCAGCTAATAGTTGTTCAAGCATATCGGGGGAAGGTTTAGAGCGCGCTTCATCGCTTGTGCGCGTGGCACTAAAGTAAAGCCCTAACTGAGTTTGCTCTAATAAACGCATTAAACCATCACGCCCTTTACCGGTGGCAATCGCTAAAATAACCCCTTGTGCTTTTAACGCACTTAGTACATTTTCTACATTATCAAATACAGGAGTGGCAGTCGTATCAACACGGTATTGCTGTTTATAGCCGTTAACTAATGCGGGATGCTGCGCTACCTCGTTAGGAAATAGCACCTCAATAGCAAGTTCAAGCGACATACCAATAATATTTTTAATTGCAGTGTCGCTCGGCGGCTCAATATTAAGCGCCAGCGCACTGTGACGAATACAATTAACAATTTTGCTAATTGAGTCCATTACAGTGCCATCCCAATCAAAAATAACCAGTTTATATTTTTTTAATACAGCGGTGGTCATTACGCTTTAGCATCTCTTAATTTTAAAATACAACTTTTAAGTGCGTTATCAAGCGGCGCCTCTACGCGCATGGTAGTTTCGTTTTTAGGGTGATAAAAGCTTAAATCGTGGGCGTGTAAAAATAAGCGGTTTAAGCCTATTTTGCGCATTGATACATCAAACCCTTGGTCGCCGTATTTATCATCGCATGCAATAGGGTGGCCTTTACACTGTGTATGAACACGAATTTGGTGAGTACGTCCAGTCACAGGTGAGGCTTGCACTAACGAGCACTCGTTAAAACGCTCAAGTACTCTAAAGCGAGTATGTGAAGGTTTACCTTCGTTATTGTCTACACGCACCACGCGCTCGCCCGACTTGAGGGTGTTTTTACGCAGCCCTTCGGTCACATTTTTAACCGATGAATCCCACTGCCCTGTTACCAACGCCCAGTAATTTTTTTCCATTGTTTTTTCACGCAGCTGCTCATGCAATGCGGTAAGTACCGAGCGACGCTTTGAAATTAATAAACAACCCGATGTGTCTCTATCAAGCCTGTGAACTAGCTCTAAACTGCGCTCATCTGGGCGTAATACACGTAGTGCTTCTATTAAACCATAGCTTAAACCACTGCCGCCATGTACAGCCATGCCCGAGGGCTTGTTAATTACAATAAGGTATTTATCTTCAAAGAGTATTGCGTCTTCTAATTGCTTCACTTTATCGAGCTTTTTAGGCACAAACTCTTCGCGCTCTGCTACTTTAATTGGCGGAATACGCACTACATCATCAAGCTGTAATTTGTAAACTGGCTTAATACGCTTTTTATTAACGCGGACCTCGCCTTTGCGTAAAATTTTATAAACAGCGCTTTTAGGCACCCCTTTTAAATGGGTAATAAGAAAGTTATCAATACGCTGACCTAAATGGTCTTCGTTGATTGTGACAAAAGTTACTTGTAAGCCGGTTTTTTCTGACATTGCCTAATCACTGATTTAAGTAAAATAATTTAGTTGCTAACACGGTTATAATAGTGGGATAATCAGCAGCGCAAATATTTAGTATTTGCAAATAACAACGGTGCTTTTTAACACATTAAAACATTCGTGATGCACATTCTGGGTAGCCGATCATACAGATCCGAGTTAAGTTTTCCAAAGCTTTTATGCCTACTCAGTTAACACGTGCGATCAACTAACAGTAATGCGCGTAATATATTACTGGTTAAGTTTGAACATGAATTTACATTTAATGTAAAAATAAAAGCAATGAACAAATAATTTGTTTGATAGTGACGACGTAAAAACGTTGTTCAGCATTTGCTCACACGTAGTACCGTATAGCAGCTTATTTAGAACTAAAAATCTAGCAAATAAGCGTTTATTAACATTCGGCAGCGAACTTTGCTCGCAAGTACTTAGAAAATACTCATCGTATTTAAGTTACTTAACGAGCCCTACGCGCCTAACATAAACGTACTAAAAAGATTGATATGACAGGCCAACTTCTGGGTAAAACTTGTAAAGAGCATAAGAGCCGACAGTTTTAGCACCATAAAGAATTTAATAACGTAAGCGTACGTTATTGTTAGCCAGCATTTAAAAAATACTGCATACACATTACAGAGCGTTCCGTTACAGACCCAGTCGTGAGGCTGTACATTCTAAAAAAAGGAACAACTGAACAGGCGAACACGTTTCGTCATGTCAGCGACAAAAAATAAGTAGAGTAACAATATGAAACGTATGCTAATCAATGCAACGCAGCAAGAAGAAATGCGCGTAGCACTGGTTGACGGCCAGCGCCTATATGATTTAGATATAGAAAGCCCAGGTCACGAACAGAAAAAAGCCAATATTTATAAAGGCAAAATCACACGCATTGAACCCTCTTTAGAAGCGGCTTTCGTAGATTACGGCGCCGATCGTCATGGTTTCCTTCCTTTAAAAGAAATTGCCCGTACTTACTTCCCACAAGGTTACACTTTTCATGGTCGCCCAAATATTCGCGACGTGATTAAAGAAGGCCAAGAAGTAATTGTACAAGTTGATAAAGAAGAGCGCGGCCAAAAAGGCGCAGCCCTTACTACCTTTATTAGCGTAGCGGGTAGCTACTTAGTGCTAATGCCAAACAACCCTCGTGCAGGCGGTATTTCTCGTCGTATTGAAGGCGATGAGCGTACAGACCTTAAAGAAGCACTTAGCCGATTAGAACTTCCTAAAGGTATGGGCTTAATTGTTCGTACAGCAGGTGTTGGCAAATCGTTTGAAGAATTAAACTACGATTTAAAAGCACTTTTAGTCCATTGGGATGCAATTCAACAAGCAGCCGACAGTGCTAAAGCGCCGTTTTTGATTCACCAAGAAAGCAATGTAATTTTCCGCGCTATTCGCGATTATTTACGTCGTGATATTGGTGAAATATTAATTGATAAACCACGTGTATTTGAAGAAGCTAAAGCGCACATTGAGCGTTTTCGCCCTGACTTTATGAGCCGCGTAAAGCTTTATCAAGGCGACACGCCATTGTTTACGCATTACCAAATTGAAAGCCAAATTGAGTCTGCATTCCAACGTGAAGTACGCTTACCTTCAGGTGGTTCAATTGTAATTGACCCAACAGAAGCGCTTACCTCTATTGATATCAACTCGTCTAAAGCAACAAAAGGCGGAGATATCGAAGAAACAGCACTAAATACTAACTTAGAAGCGGCTGATGAAATTGCGCGTCAATTACGTCTTCGCGACTTAGGTGGCTTAATTGTTATCGACTTTATCGATATGACACCGCCACGCCATCAGCGTGAAGTAGAAAACCGCTTAAAAGATGCCGCTCGTCCAGATCGTGCGCGTGTACAAATTGGTAAAATTTCGCGCTTTGGTTTACTTGAAATGTCGCGCCAGCGTTTGCGACCTTCACTAGGTGAAGCAAGCCAAGGCCCATGTCCGCGTTGTAGCGGCCAAGGTACTATTCGTTCTAACGAGTCTATCGCCTTGTCTATTTTGCGTTTAATTGAAGAAGAAGCAATTAAAGACAACACAGCACAAGTAAATGCACAAGTGCCTGTAGCGGTTGCCGCTTATTTATTAAACGAGCAGCGCAGAAGCGTTCATCGTATTGAAAAACATCATAAATGTGATGTGGTTATTATTCCTAATCAACACATGGAAACACCACACTACGAAGTGATGCGTTTACGTAAAGACGAAACACTAGAAACAGTAAGTTACGAGCAAGTTGTTGCACCTGAGCCAGAATCGTTCGAAATGGCTAAACCAGCAGCTGCGCCTGTTCGTGAAGAGCCAATGCTTAAAGGTGTTGTTATGCCTTCAACGCCAGCGCCACAAGCTAAAGTAGACAAACCAGCAGCGCCTGTTGCTGTACCTAAGGTTGAAGGTGGCCTATTGGCTGCTATTGGTAATTGGTTTAAGTCGTTATTTGCTGGTGAAAGCGAAGCAGAAAAGCAAGCAAAAGAAAAAGCTGAGCAAGAAAAGCAACAGCAAACACGTAATAACAATCGCCGTGGTAACAGTGACAACCGTCGCCGCAATAACAACCAGCGTCGTCGTAATAACTCTCGCTCTAAACCTCGTGGTGAACGTCCTGCTGAAGAAGAAGTGAAAACTGAATCTACCGCGAACGAAAGCCAAGAGAAAAACGAGAACCGCAATAAGCGCCGTCGTAATCCTAACTCGCGTAAGCGTAACGATAACCGTAATAACGACAATCGTACCGCCGACAAAGAGCAAGTTAAAACAGACGCAAAAGCGAATGAAACTGAGGCTAAGCAAAGCACTGAGCCTAAAGAGCAGAAGCCAAAAGTTCGCCGTCAACGTCGTAATGTTCGCAAAAAAGTACGTATCCAAGATGAAAATACTGAGCAAGTAAAAGCATCTGATACGACTGAGCAACCGCAGCAAAGCACTGAAACAGCTAAAGTAGAGCAGCCTAAAGAGCAAGCGCCAGCAGCAAAGCAAACTGCAAATGAGCAAAAGTCAGAGCAAACAAAACCTGCACCTGTGAAAGAGCAAGCGCCTAAGGCACAACCTGAGCAAGAAGAAAAGCCAATAGCTGCAGCGTCAACTGACGAAGCAAACTCTGAAGATGAGCAAGGGCAAACACGTACGCGTTCACGCCGTTCTCCTCGTCACCTTCGCGCTTCGGGCCAGCGTCGCCGTCGTCCTGAACAAGGTGAAGCTACAGAAGAAAAAGCAGATGAAGCTCCGGCATTTGTACCAGTAGCAGATCAAGCTGCCGCTGAGTATGAGGCAGAGCTAAAAGCAAAAGCTGAACAGCCAACCTCAAACGATGCATCAGAAAATGTTGAGCAAGCGTTAGCTGTAGAAGACTTAGCTAAAGTTGAAGCTGCTCCTAAAGCAGAGCAACCAACAGCCAATGACGATGCAGTACAAACTGTTGACCCAGAAACAGCTGAAGAGCCAGTTGTTGTTACTGAGCAACCAATAACAGCATCTGAGCCTGTGAAATCAGAACCTGAAGTAGCTGAGCAACCAGCAACACCAGAGCCTGTTAAAGCAGAGCCTGAAGTAGCTGAACAACCAGCAACACCAGAGCCTGTTAAAGCAGAGCCTGAAGTAGCTGAACAACCAGCAACACCAGAGCCTGTTAAAGCTGAGCCTGAAGTAGCTGAACAACCAGCAACACCAGAGCCTGTTAAAGCTGAGCCTGAAGTAGCTGAGCAACCAGCGAAACCTGAGCCTGTTAAAGCTGAGCCTGAAGTAGTTGAGCAACCAGCGAAACCTGAGCCTGTTAAAGCAGAGACTGAAGTAGCTGAGCAAAAAGATGCCAATGCAAAAACGGTTATTAGCAAAGGGGCTGCAAGCGCACCTATGGCTCAACCGACACCAGTTGCTGATAGCGACGTAAAGCATACATCAGTTGCCATGGCACACGATAAACGTGAGTTAGTTCCTGATAGTGGCTTACGCGCAGGGTCAATTAAACCTGCAGGTCGTGCTAGTTCAGACATGACTAAAACAATGAGCGCTGAGTAACCCTTAGCCTCATTAAAAAGCCGCGCTATGTAAAAATAGCGCGGCTTTTTTGTTTTAAAACCTGTCTTCTCCTGAAAGGTATTTTCTCATTTGCTCTTCTTTCGCTTCTCTTTGTGCAATAGATCTTTAAGTGTTTTTAATAGCCAGCAGAACTTTAACACCGTGAATAATATTTACTTGTAGACGCACAACTTGTTACGTGGCAAACAAAGCCCGTAATAAACTCATATTCACAAAGAGGATAAGAGACGCTCCGCTTTTAGAGAAGAAATGAAAAAATAATTGTTTAAATTGGTGTTGTTTTCTCATTCACTTCTCTTTGTGCAATAGATCTTTATTTGTAAAAAAAATAGCAGCGTTGCTTTTCGCCTAAGCAAGCTTTATAGCTCCAGCCGAACTTTAACACCGTGAATAATATTAACTTGTAGACGCACAACTTGTTGGCGTGACGGGCAAAGCCCGTAATAAACGTATATTCACAAAGAGGATAAGAGACGCTGCGCTTTTAAAAAAATGAAAAAATAATTGTTTGAATTGGTGTTGTGTTCTCATTTTCTTCTCATTCACTTCTCTTTGTGCAATAGATTTTTATTTGCAAAAATAAATAGCAGCGTTGCTTTTCGCCTAAGGAAGCTTTATAGCTCCAGCCGAAATTTAACACCGTGAATAATATTAACTTGTAGACGCAAAACTTGTTGGCGTGCCGGGCAAAGCCCGTAATAAACGCATATTCACAAAGAGGATGAGAGGCTGCGCTTTTAGAGAAGAATTGAAAAAATAATTGTTTGAATTGGTGTTGCTTTCTCATTTTCTTCTCTTTCACTTCTCCTTGTGCAATAGATCTTTATTAGCAAAATAAACAGCTGCGCTGCTTCTCGCGCAAGCAAGCTTTGCGCCTTGTATCTCTCGTTGATAAATGATTAGCTATCATTTATCACATCGAAGTCAGTGAGCTTGCCTTTGCGCCTAGTATTTAATACTGCTCCGTAGATAAAGCCCTGACTTTCTATTCTCACAAACTGAATGGTATCCAAGCACACTTTTATTTAAGTAGATGCTGTATGTACAAGGGGAGTAAGTAGAGATGATGTTTAACGGCATTGATATTAGTAAAGAGAAAATTGATTTATCGTGGTTGAGAGACCAGCTTACAAACAAGATTAAAACAAAAGTCTTTAAAAACAAGCATCAAGACTTTGAGAAAATAGAAAAGTGGCTTTTAAATACAACTAAAAGCGTTGCTAGTGAGCTCGTTATCACCCTCGAACCAACGGGTGTTTATCATGAAGCACTGATGTATTTTTTACATGAGCAAGGCTTTAATATTATTTTAGCGAATACAGGCAAAGCGAAAAAGTATGCTGACGCGTTAAACATAATTCATAAAACAGACAAATCTGATGCAACGATGCTTGCCCACTACGGCTGTGCAAAGCACGCAGTCGTTGATTATTGGCAACCTGAAGCGTTAGAAGTTAGAGAGCTTAAAGCCCTTATCCGTCGTTTAGATGCGCTTGAGAGTAACCGGCAACGAGAAGCTAACCGATTAGAAGCAAGTGAATTCAGCAACGTTTCAGCACGTGTTCGCCAATCGATAAAAGTGACTATCGCATTTTTAGATGACGAAATTAAACAGCTTAAATCTGACATTGATGATCACATAGATAATGAGCCTGGTTTAAAAAGAAACAGGAAACTACTAGAGTCTATACCTGGCATTGGGCATGTATTATCGAGAGAGCTGAATATTTGTTTGCGGCTAAAAAGTTTAATAAAGCCAAAGAAGCAGCAGCTTATTGTGGGTTAATTCCACGGCATAATGAATCGGGTAAATTAAAAGGGCGAACATCAATTAGTAAACTTGGGCCAGCCAGAATTCGCTGCAAACTCTATATGGCAGCTATTGTCGCTGGGCAGTGGAATAAAACAATAAAACGACACAAGTTAACATTAATAAATAACGGTAAAACACCGATGCAAACTGTGTGTGCGAATATGAGAAAGCTCATCCATATATGTTTTGGTGTAATAAAAAACCAAGAAGCGTTTAAGCTCCAAGTAAGTTAAGTACGACCTTGAAGCTTAAAATGAGAGATGGTATCTACAACCTAAGTTTAGCACCGTGGCTATTTTTACTTGTGGACGCAAAACTTGTTGGTGTGACGGGCAAAGCCTGTAATAAAGGATTTATCCTCGAAGAGATTTAGAGGCGCTGCGCTTTAGAGCATTAATAAAACTAAATTAAAGGTAATAAAAAAAGCGCGATAAAAATATCGCGCTCTTAAATCGGCTTTTAACTAGATCAAATGAGTTTATTCGCTTTCATTTTCCATAAAGCGCTGTAACTGATCTTTTAAGTTTGGTGGAATGCCTTTAATAACCAGTGTATCGGTCGCTTCATTGTAAGTTACGCGCTCACCTAAATGTTTACGCTCAAAACTAACACTAACACCGCCCCCTAAACCCGAAAACTTAACCATACTGGTCACCGTTTTTTTATCGACCGGGAAAGAGTCTTCTAAATCGTAGCTTTGCTCTTTGCAAAAGTTATCAAACGGACTATCGTCACCTTTCGTTAGGGTAGCCGAAAGCTCAGTAACGCTTGCATCTTCACCCGTGGTTACGCAATCGTTACAGTAGTCAAATACTTGCTTACGTAATTCGTCTTTTTCTGATTTATCGAATGATTGCTCCGATAAATAGTCTTCAACGGCATTAAGCATCACTTGGCTTTGTTGTTTAGGGTCTATGCCCTCTTCACAACCTAAAAAGTCTAAGAAAAAGTCTGCTACTTTTCGCCCTGCTCGCCCTTTAATAAAAGAGATATAGCGATTGTCCTCAGCTTGAGTATCCCACGCGGTTAAATCGATACGTGCAGCTAGTTGCATGCGCGATATATCTAAGTGGCGAGACGCTGCTAAATCAAGCTCAGAGGTCATGCTGTAGTGCTCTTTAATATTGATCATAGCTATCAACATGTAATCAGTAGCCACATACTGATAATGACAAAATACTAAGTAGCCTGTTTCGCTAAAGGCATATTTATCTAACTCTTCTTTTAAAACAGTGGATGCCTGTTCGGTCATGTGCCAAAAGCCTAACTCGTCATTACGATAGCTTTGCATTGCCGAGGCTACAACACTGTTTTTATCGCCACTAAATGCACAGTAACCTTTACCTGGCTTTGAGTTGTATGCATGATGAAGTTGTTCGATAAAAACAGCGACTTTATCGTTTATCACCATTTCATCGTTTCGTAGGTGAATTTGCGTATCGTCGTCTTTTTTGTCTACATAATGAACGACTAATTTTTTAACGTCTGTTGTCATCTTTGTTTTTCACGCCTCTGGTGTTAAAATACGAGAATATAACTCTTTTATTGAACCAACTGATGCCAATCTTATCAAAATACTCTAATGAAGAAGTAGAACAAATCGTCGATCAGCTTATTGATGTGCTAACGCAACACAATGCGCCGGTTGATTTAAGCCTTATGTGTTTAGGAAATTCTATCACGCATATCCTAAAAGAGCATGTACCTGCAGGGAAAAGACAAGCCGTAACTGAGAACTTTGCAAAAGCACTTGCTCAGTCGGTTAAATAAATTATATGAATTTATCGCAGCACAATCAGTTTTCGTCAAAAGCGAGTCAGTTATTAAGTTGGGGCCACTGGTTCACTTTTGCAAATATTGGTTTAGCGCTTTTTATTAGCCTAAGCTTTTTATTTGCAGATTCACCGCCAACTAGCTTTATGGGTATTACCTACATGTTAGTGACGTGGTTGAGCCATACGAGCTTTATCGCTTTTTTAGCATTTGTGCTGACGGTATTTCCTTTAAGCTTAGTGTTTCCCTACCCTCGACATATTCGAGGTATGGCTGCCGTTATTGCTACGCTTGGGGCGTCTATTTTAACGCTCGATGCGTATGTATACGTTAATTTGGGCTACCATTTAAGCTCTTCTGCGCTACCGGAAATCATTTCCTTACTGTGGCATCGTCTAACTAGCTCGCCTGCCCTTACTACGTTGTTAGCCGGGGGGATTGTTTTACTCATTTTAGGCTTCCAATTAGTTGTAAGTAACTATACATGGCAGCACTTAGCGCGTTTAAAACAACTTAAGTTTGCCCGTTTTGCCAGCTCGTTTTTAGTGTTGTGTTTTGCACTTAGCCACAGTATTCACATTTGGGCAGATGCAAATCTAAAGTTTGATATAACGAAGCAAGATAACGTTTTACCGCTGTCGTACCCTACGACCGCTAAAAGCTTATTAGCAAAAAATGATTTGCTCGACATTGAAAGCTATAAACAAGCTCACAATGTAAGAATTAATAACCAAAATATTAATTACCAAATACCTGCGCCAATGCAAAAATGTGAAGATTACACTGCGCAGCAAGTCGATATTTTTGTATTTGATACCAACGAGCAGTTAAAACGCTTTGTTGCCAAGCATAAAAACCTACATAAAACTGATCAGTTTTTACAGCCAACACACCATGGCGATAGCTTGTTTAGTTTAGTGTATGGCTTACCTTCTTTTTATAAAATGGCTATTTTATCAGAGCAAACCTTACCTGCGTGGCAAAGTCAGCGCAGAAGCATAGAGCTTGCTGGAATTGAAAAGCTAAACTTTATAAACGATCAAGCGCATTCAAACAGCGCAATTAAAATCATTAAAGGTGAAGATAATCCGTCTCCTCGCAGTGACGACACCCATATTTTTGCGTTTAGCTTAGCTAATAATAGCTCGGAAGTAGTTACATCATCGGTGTTATACAGCTCAGATAAGCGAATAGCCAAGGTAGATGGACTTATTCAACCCAGTGATATTATTGCAACCAGTGTAGGCCAGTACTTAAACTGTAAGTCTGTGGTTAAACAAACCATGCTAGGTGAAAACCTGTATAAGAAAAAAACGGACACTGGCGTTAATTACTCGCAAGGCGTAGTTATTGCTTACAAAAAAGATAGAATTACGCTAATAGATTCAGACGGTAACTATAAAAATATATCTGCCGCTGAAGGTTTTTCTATTGAGCAAAGCCTCGATATCCCGTTTTTAGTACAAAGTATTAAAAAGCTAAAAACCTACACACAATAGCCCTATCCCTTAACCTAGCTTGCTATAACACCAAGCTAGGTTATATTTACTAAATCATAGTAAACGCTCAGGGATGAACTTAATGCAAAAACACACACTTTTTTTATGCGCAGTAATGGTATGCCCACTTTCTCTTCAAGCGCAAAATGCCACAACTTACTATAAATGCGTGACAAAAAACGGCACTATCTTTTCGCAATTCCCTTGTAACGATAACGCTACCGCCTACACAATTAATACTGTATCGGGAATTAATACTGCACCGGCGCAAGATTACACAAAAGAGCTAAACGCATTAGAGCGCGAACGGATTGTGCTTGACCTGCAAGCTGAGCTGAGAAGTAATACTAATAAATTAGCGATTATAAAACGTAAAAAAGACCGCGCAGAATACAACCAACAACAGCGCCTCAACCGTATTTTAGATGACGAGGACAAAAAGTTAATTAGCAAAGATATTACCAAGCAATTAAAAATAATAAATAAAGATCATAAAAAGCAAACCACCGAAATTGAAAAGCGCATTAAAAAGTTAGAGAAAAAAATAGCTTCCTACCAATAACTTAGCTTTTGCCATCACACTCAATTATGCTTTAAGCTAAAAGTATAAAAACTGAGAATATTTATCTTGGTTTTAAACTTAAAATAACATAACCTTAACAACTATAGAGTTAAAGCTCTAACGTGTATAACACTACAGCACCACTAACATTTATAAATGCTGTACTAAAATCGTTATATACACTTTTTTAAGGAGTGTTTATGCAGCCACGCCACATAGCTGAATTAATTTTAACGGGTTTTAAAAAGCATTATCAGCTGTTTCAAAAAACCACCGCCCAAGCCCCGCTTGCCTTTGCAAAGCGCGATTGGCAGCAAATTAATGAAATTAGTAAACTGCGTATTAGTTACTACGATGACAGAGTAAACGAAACCACTGAAGCATTAAAACAAGCACAGTTAACTGAGCAATTAGATGAGCAACTTTGGCTTGAAGTAAAAATACTGTACCAACGCTTTTTATGCTTTCATCCTCAAGCTGAACTTGCCGAAACATTTTATAACTCAGTATTTTGCCGTTTGTACCACAGACGCTATTTTCATAACGACTTTATATTTGTACAAGCCACATTAAAAGATGCCCCTGCCATTCCTGTTGAGGCAGAGTACCGCAGCTACTTTCCAGTGGTTGATGGTTTAAAGCCCACAATAAAGCGCATTATTGAGCATTTTGATTTTAAAGCCCCGTTTGTAAATTTAGAGCGGGATATACGTTTGCTCGTAAAGGCATTTTACAAACAAGCACCCGACACTCACCACCAGCCTTGGCAAATGCGCTTTGATATTTTGCACGCGCCTTTTTATCGTAATAAAGCTGCTTACATAGTCGGCCGAGTGGTCTCTCAAAGCGGTGTACAGCCTTTTATTATTGCGGTACTGCACCATGAAGATAAAGGCTTATACCTCGATGCGCTATTAACCAAATCGTCGCAAATGCGGGTGATTTTTGGCTTTGCACGGGCTTATTTTATGGTTGAAACCCATGCGCCCTCAGCCATGGTGCGATTTTTAAATCAACTTATGCCTAATAAAACACTCGCTGAGCTTTATAATGCCATTGGGTTTCATAAACAAGGTAAGACTGAGTTTTACCGTGAATTTTTACATCACTTGTCTCACTCAGACGATAACTTTATTATAGCGCCAGGCACACCAGGCATGGTGATGATGGTATTTACGCTGCCCTCTTTTGGCTATGTATTTAAAGTAATTAAAGATAAGTTTGGCGAAAGCAAACCGTTTGGCCGCGAGACCGTGCTTAAACGCTATCAACTGGTAAAAAGCCATGATCGGGTTGGCCGCATGGCTGATACCATAGAATACTCTAACGTCGTATTTCCTTTGGCACGCTTTGATAGTAATTTACTGGCACAGCTACATAAAACCATTGGCTCATCTATGGTAATTGAAGGCCCGTGGCTTATTATCAAGCATTTATATATTGAAAGGCGCATGACACCGCTTAATTTATTTTTAGAAAACGCCAGCGAAGAAAGTGCTGCCGATGCAATAGAAGAGTACGGCCAAGCACTTAAAGAAATGATTGCGGTAAATATTTTCCCAGGCGATATGCTGCTTAAAAACTTTGGGGTCAGCAAACACAAGCGCATTATTTTTTACGACTACGATGAGGTTCAATACCTAACAGATATGAACTTTAGGGCCTTACCTAAGGCCAAAAGCTATGATGATTACTTAACTGATGAACAAAGTTACTCAGTTGCGCCGCAAGATGTTTTTCCTGAGCAACTTTGTACCTTTGTTATGCCAAACCCAAAGTACAAACAGTTTTTGCTCAGTACACACCCCGAGCTTGTTGATGTTAGTTTTTGGAAGCAAGCTCAGCAAAATATAAAAAAGGGTCATGTTAGTCACATATACCCATACCCGACAGCACAACGCTTTATTCATCACTGGTAAGCGTTAAAGGACACACAATGAACATAAGTAAAATAGATTTAAATTTGCTGGTTTACCTCGACACCCTATTACGTGAGTGTAACGTAACCCGCGCCGCTAACCAGTTAAGTATTACTCAACCCGCTATGAGTAACGGCCTTAAGCGTTTAAGAAACTTGTTTAACGATCCAATTTTGGTACGTACCAGTGAAGGTATGGTCCCCACAGAGCGTGCTATAGAGCTGCAACCGGTTATTCGCGGTATATTAATGACCCTAGAAGAAACTCTCGCACCTAATCGCGAATTTGAAGCCAGCCAAAGTAAACGTGTATTTAGAATAATGGCCAGTGACTATGCAGCCAGTACATTAGCGCCAAAGCTTTTAAGTAAACTTCATGCAGAAGCGCCCGATACAACCCTAGATATACTTACGCCTAGTGATGTAACGTTTCATGATGTTGAAAATGGTAAAGTGGATATGGCAATTAACCGCTTTGAAAACCTTCCGCAATCTTTTCATCATAAACGCATATGGAAAGACAGCTTTTGCTGCTTAGTAAAAGCCGACAACCCAATTATCGAAAACTTTAGCCTAGACAGCTATTTAAAAGCCCGCCATATATGGGTCAGTAAAACCGGCTTTGGGGTCGGCGTAGGTATGGACCCTAAAGATGTACAAAAGCTAGGTTGGGTAGATGAAGCACTTGCCCATTTTGGTAAACACCGAAATATTGCCACGTTTACCCGTAATTACCATGTAGCCATTCATTTGGCAAAAGAGCAAAATTTAGTGGCGACCTTACCTTCAAAGGCTGCCAATATTTACTTAGATGATGCAGGCCTTAAAATTTTAGAACCTCCATTTCCTATACCGCCTTTTGAGCTAGATATGATTTGGAGCCCTTTATTGCATCGCAATGCAAGTCACATTTGGTTACGCCAAAAAGTAGCCGAAGTGGCGGATGAGCTTAAATAACCTTATTACAAAAGCCATGTAAAATTTGCGAGGTTATTTTATTTTAAATAGCCTCACAGCTTTAATATAAATAAAATAACTAACCATTTCAGCATGTTAAAAATAAAAATAAAAGTGGAATGGCCTTTGCTCCAGTTACTATGAAACTTAAATTCATGTAAAGAGAGGTCATTATGAATACCCATCAAGGAACAGAAGCAACTCATATTACTGACATCATCCAAGTAATGAACAGTGGCATTGATTTTTATCAAAAAGCGCAAGAGAAAGTTGAAGACCCAGCCATTGGCGCATTATTTCAACGCATGATTGACGCACGAAAAGTAAGTGTTGAGCGCTTACAACCTTATGCAGTTAACGAAAAAGGTGAGCGTGAAGACGGCTCTTCTTTTGCTGTAGAAGCACGCAGAGCTTACACAGCCCTACTCACTTCGTTTAGTTCTCATAACGATAAAACATACGTTAAAGAGCTTGAAGAGGTAGAAGATAAAACACTTGAAGAAATTAAAGCAGCGATGGATAAACCACAGCCAGCCGACTGTGAAGCAGCCTTAGCGAAAACCTTGCTAACGATGCAAAGCTGCCACACCGAAATGAGCCGTATGCAAAAGCATTAATTTTCAATTGCATATATTTAAAACCCAGCCTAGCCGCTGGGTTTTTTATTATTACAATGTCCAGTTTAAACCCTGCTATGTATAGCCAAGTCCAAAATGCCTCATTTAGTATTATCAAAGCCATACAGGGGGTATACCAATCCGTAATAATGTTTAATTAAGCGAATTGGTATAATTTAACGCTGAGGTAAGGCGCAACACAATAAAATCGCGGTTGAGAAATAAATACTGAAAAGGCTAAATACAAAAAAAGGGCCTTACGGCCCTTTGAACTTAAATAACATAAGGGAGTGTTATTTATTAAAAACGGTATTCTGCGCCTACATAGTAATAAGCACCATTAAAGCCAAATGGCGCTGAACGGCGAGAGTATTCAAATACCCCATCACTGCTTACAATCGTATTGCCATTTGAATCTACAATTGTGCCCGAGCGTGAGTTACCAATAGTGTTTTTATCTGGGTACACGTCAAATAAGTTATTTGCACCAATATTTACAGATAAATCTTCAGTCACAAAGTAGTTAACTTTAACGTCAGTTAAAATTTCTGCACCGTAGGTTTGGCGTCCGCCATCTTCTACTGTGTATTCACCAAAGCGGTTAAGTGAAAGGTTTACAGTCCAATCACCACGCTGGTAAAGCGCACTTAAGTTGATGCGATCTTCTGGTTGCCACTCTTCAATAATTGAAATTTCTTGATCAGAGAAAACATCTTCAACCGGTACGGTTTCAAGCCCTGAGCCCGATGGTGTAAATAACGATACCACCTCAGTTTCAGTAAAGTTAGCTGCTAAAGTAAAATCAAGCGTGCCACCTAATCCCTCGGTATTCCAAGTAGCTACAAAATCAATACCCGAAGTTTCGGTATCTGCACCATTTAAGAAAAACTGTCCTGCACCTGCGCCTGAGCTGATTAATGCAGCATCTAGGCTTGAAGAAAGCCCTTTACCTAAACGGTTACTAATTACTATGCGGTCGTCAATATCAATTGAGTAGTAATCCACAGTAACATTAATGTTATCCGTAACGTTGTAGACAATACCTAAGCTGCGGTTTTGCGATTTTTCTTCTTTAAGTTTTGGAATACCTAAACTTTGTGCAAGGGTTGAATCGTTTCTGAATGTACCTACTTCTTCAGCAACTAATGAGCCGTCTTCAGCCACAACAAATTGTGTGCTGATATTGTTAAAATACAATTGCTGCATTGATGGCGCTCTAAAGCCTGAGCTTAATGCACCACGCAGTGACACATCATCAGTAATTGCCCAGTTACCCGCAAGCTTAAAGTTTACCGTGTCGCCAAAGCCTTTGTAATTATCATAACGCAGTGCGCCTGATAAAATGACATCTTCAATTAGGTAGGTTTCTGCATCAAGGTAAAACGAAATTACATCGCGTGACTCATCAACCGATGATGCCGGCGAAGAACCACCAAAACCTTGCGTGCCGCCAGAGGCATCTTCAGAGCCTACACCGCCACTTAAACCACTGTAAATACTTACCCCATCAAGGGTGTCGTAATCACGATAAGCATATTCGCTGCCCTCTAAAATACGGTATTCATCGGTACGAATTTCTGCACCCATAGCCAATGAGTAGTCATCAAAGTTTTGTGTAAAATCTATATTAATGGTTTGCAGTGATAACTCCATGCCATAGGCATAGACTTCACGTGGAATAGTACTGCGAATATCTGCGGCACTTAAACCTTGCTCGTAACGTAAAAAGTTAGCGTACGAGGCATTGATTGTGTCACTTGTTGTGTAATCAATGCTGTTTTCACCGTAGGTGTAAGATACATCTAAACTTGCATCGTTATCAAAGTCGGTTTTGTAACCAAAGTTGTAAGAAATATCATCAATTGTGGTATTGATTTTAGGTAAAAAGCCTAACGGAATAGTTGCGTCGTTGTCTTGTAAAACAGGGTTACCGCCCGCATTTGCATTATGACGGAAAAACGCGGCTGATTCGTTATCGCGGGTTGAATAAGTAATAAAGCCATAAAGCTCACCATCACCTAACTCATACCCTGTATTAACGGTTAAGCCAAATTGTTGTGAGTCGGCATCGCCAATACGAAAAGTGTCTCTGTCGGCGGTCAATTCACGCGGATCGCCTGCCAGTAAAGTACCGTCGCTAAGCTCTGTACACCCATAAAACTGACACGAGCCGTGCAAACCTGCGCGGTTAGTAGGCGAGCGGTCGCGGTAATTAAGTGTTGCATTTAAGTAGCCGCTATCACCTAGGGCAAACCCTTTATTAAAATCAACGTTTACTGTTTCGCCATCACCCTCTGAGTATTGCCCGTAATTAACCGCTGCTTTGCCGCCTTCGCTGCCATCTTTTAGTACAATATTAATTACGCCGGCAATTGCATCTGAGCCGTATTGCGCTGCTGCGCCGTCTCGTAAAACTTCTATACGTTTAATAGCTGAGGCTGGAATGGCATTCATATCGGTACCTGCGGTACCACGCCCTACTGAGGTATTGATATGAATAATACTTGCCTGATGGCGGCGCTTACCATTAATAAGCACAAGTGTTTGGTCAGGCCCTAAACCACGCAGTGTTGCAGGTCGTAAGGCGTCAGTGCCGTCACTGATTGACGAGCTTGAAAAGTTAAATGAAGGTGCAATAGATTGCAACATACGGCCAACTTCGGTTTGGCCTGTGTTTTCAAGTGCTTCAGCACTTAAAATATCAACGGGTACGGGTAAATCTTCTACTGAGCGCCCTGCTACGCGGCTACCTACAATAGCAATTTTTTCTATTTTCTCTTGTGCAACATCCTCTGCTGCATTCACACCGTGTGAATTTGCTGCAAGCAATGCTGGTAATACAGCTGCACTAACCCCTGAAAGCTTCATCATGTTGTTATCTTTCCTATTGATTTGTTTGAGTTTTATACTCAGTAAACCATTTTGATCAACAACCGCATCGAGCTCAGTCCCACTTAATAATGCTTGCAGTGCATCTAATTGGGTATAAAAACCATAAACCGAATTTGCTTGGTAATTTTTTGCCAACTCATAAGAAAACACCACGGTTTGCTCTGTTTGTTTCGCAAATTCTATTAAGGCTTTGTCTGCTCGCTGCGCTTGTATATCAAATTGCACCATTTGCCCAGTGGTCTGTGTTGCCCCTTGCACACTCAAGCTAAAAATAGCCGGAGCAAGTACACTTAAACCACTAAATAAATGCGTTTGGTTACTGCGCAATTTATATAAACAGCTGACAAACAAAATTCCTCTATAGTTTTTTATCTTTTTTTTAAACCTTTTTTTACTAATAACATTTAAAGATGCAACTTCACCTAACATTTGTTTGATATGCATAACATTTCTTATGATTTAGTTTGCTGTGTTAGGCTCACCATATGTTCACCTAAACGCTCATGCTCAATTGCAAAGTTAGTCTGTAAACTCTCAAGTAGCCCCTCAACATCGCCAGCTTTAAATACACCCGCCACTTTTATATTGGCAAGCTCATCGCTTGAAAGCTCAAAACGCGTAGAGGTGTAGCGGCTCACTTCATTTAATGCATCGCTTAAATGCTCGCCATTAAAAATTAACATGCCATTTTGCCACGCTAAATCACGCTGGACGTCATCCACAGAAAGCTGCGTAATAGGTTTAGTAATGCTTTGCTCTATAATTGCTTTTTCACCTGAGATAACAATATTGGCATTGATTTTACGTACTTTTTTAGCGTTATTATCAGCCAGTTGGTAGTCTTTAAAATCGTTGGCACTTACCGCAACACTTGGGTCGGTGATCATCACTTTACCTTCGGTTACAACCAGCTCTAAATCAGAAGAGGTATTGCGTTGTACATTAAATACAGTACCAAGTGCCGTAAAGCTCTTATCGCCAGCCATCACACTAAATGGGCGCGATGCATCTTTTGCTACATTAAAACGCCCTTCACCCTTGCTCAGTAATAACTGACGACGCCCTTTGCTATAAGCTACCTCTAATAGGCTATTCGTGTTTAATTGCACTATGGTGCCGTCGGGTAAAACATACGTGGCTTGTTCGCCCACCTTCGTTGTATAAATTTTGGTGTAATTTATTTTAGCCAGCTCTTCGTTGTAGCCATTTTCAAGGTTAATTAATAAGTAACTACACACCATTAATGCTGCAAATAAGCTCGCGGCAATAGCACTAGAAAACGCCCATCTTTTTTTCTGGGGTTGTTTTACACTTCTATGTGGAAATAAACTGCTTAACTCGTTTAATACGGCCAATTCATCCCATAGCTGCGCAAGTTCGTAGACGGCATCTTGATGGGCGGTGCTTTGCATCATCCAAAGCTTAAATTGCTCTTTTTCAATTTCGCTTAAGCCCCTATCAATTGCGCTGATCCATTGGCAGGCTTTTTCTAAAATTAAATCTTTTGATGTGAATTGATGAACATTACTCATTTTGCTGCCCTCTCAATTGATAGAGCCGAATTACAAGCAGAATTATGCGCCGCAGATTGGTTATGATTTTGTTCATGTTCTTTCATGTATAACATGGTTTGTAATAAACCTTTGGCAATGTGTTTTTCTACTGTGCTTTCACTTAATTGCATGTGCTGGGCGATTTCTTTTTGGCTCATACCGTACACTTTTTTAAATATAAAGCATTTACGGATAGAAGAATTTAGTTGATCCGTTGCTCTGCAAAAAAGTAAAAAACGCTCTTTTGAGGTGTATTCATCCTCAAGTTGTGAGGATTTAAGCAGCGGGGGTAATTCTGCGTCGTGCTCTAACGAGTCATTAAACTTGTTATCCCACTTGGCTATATGATTAAGCGCTAAGTGCTTTGCAGTTTTAAGCATGTAACTGCGTCTAAACTGAATATCTTGTTTTAAATCAGCTTCGTAGCTTTTAATAAAGGTTTCTTGCACAATGTCTTCTACGTCATCGGGCTGTACAATACGCGACACAAAGCGTTTTAACTGCTTAGTGATATCAACAAACGTTGATGTCATATTTACTTTGGTAGTCATCCTTAACATAGGCCTATTGTTATTTTTATTACCGATAGATTACGAGTTTTTGGCATAAAAACAAGCGCAAATGTTAATTTAGCGTTGTTTAGGTGGGTTTTGAGTAAACAGGAGATCAAATGAGTAAATTATTAGATTACATAAGGCTCAGCTTTTTTGCAGCAGGTTTACTATTAGGGGTACAAATACCGGCCTTTGTAAGCGACTTTGGGCACGCTTTAGATGCACATTTAATTGAAGCGAATAACGCATTAGCCCCGTTTAAAAAAGATGCTCAAAACTACTTTAACAACGATTTAAACAAGTTAATTGCCCACTATGAAAATATTGGTGATGATATTGTTGGTAAAGGGGCTACCCATATTAAAAGCCTCAATAATCGCCAGCACTCTTTACAAGCGGCAGTTAATAACTTTAACCAATCGCCCTATTTATTTACTTTAACCAGCGACTTTCTCACCATTAAAAAGCAAGTATGGCAACGCTTTGAAGGGCAAATAGTGTTAAAAAAAGACTCCATAATAGCAGCGCTTGTTAGCGCCATTATTATTGCTATTTTTGCTGAGTTTATTGGCTTTGTAACCTTATTCATTATTAAGCGCGGGTATTACCGCTTATTCATAGCTGGCAAATAAAGACTTCATAAACTCATAAAACACCTCGGTTTTACGGGTTGTTAAGCTATTTTGAGGCCGTAAAAACCACACCGGCGCGTCGCTTTGGGCCATTGCATTGGGCATCACCTCTACTAAGTTTCCGGCACTTAGCTCATCGTTAATCGCAATTTTAGATTTAATGGCTATGCCATGTCCGGCAAGGGCTGCTTGTGTCATGTTATCGGAATTAGAAATAGTAAAGCGCGTTTTGGCATTAAAGGTGTGTATTTTATTATTTTCATCATACAGTTTTAACTGCCTTTGCCAGGGCAGACACACCCAATAGTGCGTGCTCAGTTCGCTTAGTGTACAAGGCATACCATGCTTTTTTATATAACTTGGCGCTGCACATAAGATACGGGAGTTGTTGACAATTTTACGAGAAAGCAGGCCAGAATCGGTTAATTGCCCTACTCTAATTGCCACATCTTGTGCATCATCGACCACATTGACAAAATGATCAGTAATTAAAAAGTCGAGCTTTAGTTGCGGGTATTGGGTTTCAAACTCGGTCAACTTAGGCATAACATACTTTGAAAAAACCCACGGTGGCATAGTCACGCGTAATAACCCGCTCACCGAAGAGCTTCGTGCGCCAATGCTGTGCTCTGCATCGTGCAGAGCTTCTATAATAGCCCCTACACGATGATAAAATAGCTCACCGGCGGGCGATAACCTTACTCGTCTGCTGTCTCTAAACACTAACACGGTTGACAGCTCACGCTCGAGCTTGCTTAGCCTGTGGCTTACTGTTGCCGGCGACAAACGTTGCTCACGCGCAGCTGCAAGCACCCCTTTATTTTCTACTACGGCAATAAATGTTTCTAGGTCACTTAAATTATACATACATTTGGCTAGGCAGTTTTTAGTATTTAATATTTTCGAATGAAGCTTTCAGTTTTGCAATATATATTTAAATAACTAAAACACCCATAATCGCCGTACAGTTATATTCGAGATTTAATAATGAGTTTAAAATCACAGATTGATGCCTATAACGTGCAAAAAGAAGCGAAGCTACCTAGCGATGTATTAGCCCTTATGGCGCAGACAAATGAAGAGCTCATTGCTCAGCATATAAAAGATAATGCGCTACAGGTAGGCGCTAAAGTAAGCAATTTCAGCTTAAACAATCATAGCGCTGAGCAAGTTGAGCTCGCTGATTTATTAAATAATGGCCCGGTAATAATTAGCTTTTACCGTGGTAACTGGTGTCCATATTGTAATTTAGAGCTAAAAGCACTTAACGCTCACTTACCCGAATTTAAAACGCACAATGCGCAGTTAGTTGCGATATCACCACAATTACCCGACGAAACGTTATCTAGCGCACAAAAAAATGCCCTTGAATTCGATGTGCTTTCAGATATTAATAACAAGGTAGCCGAGCAATTTGGTTTACTGTTTACTTTAGATGAGCGTATTGTGGCGCTTTATAGCCAGTTTGGAATTGATTTTGAAAAGTACTACGGCAATAAAAGTTATAAATTACCTTTACCAGCAACCTATGTAATTAACCAAAAAGGCATAATTACGTATGCCTTTTTAAACGAAGACTATACCCTACGCGCAGAGCCTACTGATGTATTGGCCGCCCTTGAATCGGAGCAACACTAATGTCTATTTTAAAATCGTTAAAAACCCTTACCCTATCACTTCTTGTTGTTACTAGCCTTGCCTCTGGCTACGCTATGGCTGAGGAGCCACAGGCACAAGCGAAACCTAAAGTACTTATTTTTGATGTAAACGAAACCTTGTTAGATTTAACCTCCATGCGCACCTCTATTGGTAAAGCGCTTGGCGGGCGTGAGGATTTATTACCACTTTGGTTTTCGACCATGTTGCATCATTCACTCGTTGATACTGTAAGTGGCAATTACCACGATTTTGGACAAATTGGCGTTGCGTCGCTGCGCATGGTTGCCAAAAATAACAACATAGCCATTACTAATGAACAAGCAAAAACAGCCATTGTCACCCCGCTTTTAACCCTACCTCCTCACAAAGATGTGAAAGAAGGACTGGTAAAACTCAAAGCACAGGGCTATAAGTTAGTAAGTCTGACAAATTCTTCAAACAAAGGTGTTAAAGCCCAGTTTGAGAGCGCTGGATTAATGTCGTTCTTTGATGCGTGTTACAGCATTGAAGATATTAAAGTTTATAAACCAGACTTACGTGCCTATGAGTGGGTGCTAACAAAATTAAATGTAAAAGCAAATGAAGCAATGATGGTAGCGGCGCACGGTTGGGATGTAGCAGGAGCTAAAGAAGCCGGGTTACAAACAACCTTTATCGCCCGCCCAGGTAAAACACTTTACCCACTGGCAAAAAAACCAGACCACGTTGTGAAAGATTTACATGAATTAGCCGCTCTACTTAAATAAGCACTCCCAGCGCTAATTAATCAATACCCAAGCGGCCGATGTTAGGATGACAATGGCCGCTTTTTTATTAGGGCGTATTGATCTTTGATAGTTAAATTTGCAGCAGTGTGTTTGGTTTTTAGGCAAGGCAGAGCCTATGAAGTGTAGTTATTCCACATAAATAGGCGAAACGCAGGAGCAGTTATCGAGCCCACGAGGTTACAAACCTCTCGCCGCAATTTAACCGCCCCTAGATTGAACAAATTTCAATCCGCAAAGTTCAACACACCCTAATTAACATTCTTAAAAACTGGCTTATAAACAAACCATTTAGCATTTTTATCTGCTAGCAATTTACTCCCCACAACGCTACTATTTAATGAATACGCAGTGGAGATAATTATGAACAGTCAAAGATTAAGCGAATTTGAAGAATACTTTCAAATAAATGAAAGCATTCGAGTAAACTTATTTGCTGTAGAAAATCAGTTAGTGCCGCAATCTCAACTCGCGCTTGAAGACGACATACCTCCTCTATTTAAGCTAGCTAACGAAGTCAGTGAGCTTGAACAGGCCTCTTTAAGACCCCTTAGAAACCTAGGCGATTTAGCACAAGAGCTGGCGGCTTTTTTACAAGCACAATCGCGTAAAATTGATTTAATAATGAGCCACATTTTAGCATCAGAGCAAGCTCAAGATAACGCCATACATTGCGATAGCTACGGCGGAGGCGGTATTCGCTTTACTTCGCCTGATGTATACGCAATAGGCCAAGCATTTAGAACAAAGCTATTTTTGCACCACGAAGCCTCAGCCGTTTACTGTTATACAGAAGTTGTGGCCGTTGAAAAACAAGACAGCGAACACTACCAATACACATTACTGTTTACTGCAATAAGAACCACAGACCAAGAATTAGTTGTCAGAGCCAGCTTACATGCACAAACACGCCAGCTAAAAAAACGCCAAGAACTCGAGCAAATTGACGATGATTCAAGCAGCGATAAATAGCTGACATATGCATGTAAAATGCTAAACTAGCGCCACCGTAATTTGTATCAAAACTTCATGAACTTTAGACTTCTACCTGAATGGGCTGAGCAAGACGCCGTTATGCTTACCTGGCCCCATGCACAGACCGACTGGGCTGATACGCTTGAACGCGTAGAGCCTGTTTATGTTGAGCTTGCAACGCATATCACAGCCGTGCAGCAGCTTGTTATTGTTGCCCATAACACGGCGCTTAAAAGCCACATTACTGCCTTGCTTACAAAAGCGAATATAAACTTAAGCCAAGTGCATTTTGTTGTTACACCAACAAACGATACCTGGGCACGCGATCACGGCCCTATTACCTGCGCAAATATTGACGACGCTCGCCAACTTAAAATTTACGACTTTATCTTTAATGGCTGGGGTAATAAATTCGAAAGTGCCCTCGATAATAAAATTAACGCAGTACTGGTAAACCAGCTAAGTAATCCAAGCACTGATTACCAAGCCCTGAATGTGGTACTTGAAGGTGGCGGCATTGAAATTAACGAACACGGTGTGTTGCTTACAACCAGCGAATGTTTACTGAATAAAAATCGCAACCCCAATTTATCAGCAGGCGATATTGAGTCAATTTTAACAACGCATTTAGGCGCAACTGACTTTTTATGGGTGGATCATGGCTACTTAGCCGGTGACGATACCGACAGCCATATCGACACACTGGTACGTTTTGCCCCCAATAATACACTTGTGTATGTTAAGTGCGATGCTAAAGAAGATGAGCACTTTAACGCATTAGATGCGATGGAAAAGCAGCTGCAAAGCTTTAAAACGCAAAATAATACCCCATATACGTTAATTGATTTGCCGTGGCCAAAACCAGTGTTTGATGATGACAACACCCGTTTACCGGCAACGTACGCAAACTACTTGATTATCAATAATACGGTTTTAGTCCCGACGTATAACGATGACAACGACGCACTGGCGCTAGCGCAAGTTCAAAAAGCATACCCAGCGCACACTATTATTGGCGTTAATTGCCTACCTATTATTGAACAATTTGGTAGTTTACATTGCATTACCATGCAATTACCTCGTGGATTTTTAGCTGGAGCAGCACAATGACAAGCCCTGCAAAATTAACCGTTGCCTTAGTGCAACAAACTAACAGTGATAACGCCTGCCAAAATATGGCAAAGTCGATTGCTGGCATTCGTGATGCTGCTAAGCAAGGCGCACAGCTTGTGGTTTTGCAAGAGCTGCATCGTAGTCTGTATTTTTGCCAAACAGAAGATGTTGATGTATTTGACCTAGCCGAAACAATTCCGGGTCCAAGCACAAATACACTGGGCGAGCTTGCTAAAGAGCTCGGCATCGTTATTGTGGCTTCACTGTTTGAAAAACGTGCCACTGGGCTTTATCACAATACCGCGGTGGTACTTGAAAAAGACGGCACCATTGCGGGTAAATACCGTAAAATGCACATTCCTGATGACCCTGGCTTTTACGAAAAATTTTACTTTACCCCAGGCGATTTAGGCTTTGAGCCAATTCAAACCTCAGTAGGTAAATTAGGTGTTTTAGTATGCTGGGATCAATGGTTCCCTGAAGCGGCCCGTTTAATGGCCATGGCTGGCGCAGAAGTACTAATTTACCCAACCGCAATAGGCTGGGATCCACGTGATGATAACGCAGAGCAAACACGCCAAAAAGACGCGTGGGTAATAAGCCAGCGTGCGCATGCGGTTGCGAACGGCGTACCCGTTATTAGCTGTAACCGTGTAGGGCACGAAAACGACCCTAGCGGACAAAGCGAAGGTATACAATTTTGGGGTAACTCGTTTATTGCAGGCCCTCAAGGCGAAATGCTCTCAGAGGCGAACAATACTGATGAGCAAATTTTAGTAGTAGAACTTGATCAAAAAGCCTCTGAAAACGTAAGACGTATATGGCCGTACTTACGCGACCGCAGAATTGATCATTATCAAGACTTAACAAAAATTTACCGAGACTAAATAACTGCAAGGCGTTTGTAAGCAAACGCCAACTAAAAAATGGAGCACTAAATGGCGTTTGAGCAATGGGCAGCCTTGCCGTGGGTAAAATCTCAAAAAGATAAAATTCAATGGGGGCAGCTAACTGGCAGTGCACTAAGTATAGCCATTGCAGAAGGTGTAAAACAGCAAAACGATTTAGTGCTTATAGTTACGCCAGATACGCCAAGCGCATTACGGCTTGAAACCGAGCTCGAATACTTATTGCCAGATAACCCGGTAATGGTATTTCCTGATTGGGAAACCTTGCCGTATGACCATTTTTCTCCGCACCAAGATATTATTTCAGCGCGCTTAGCCACTTTAAACACTTTAAAAAACGAGCAGCAAAGCGTACTTATAGTGCCTGTATCTACGTTAATGCTACGTACTGCGCCTGCTTCGTTTATTTATGGCTCTACCCTTAATTTTAAAGTAGGCGATAAACTCGACACCCATAACCTGCGCAGTAATTTAGAACAAGCAGGATATTTAAACGTACAACAGGTAATGGAGCACGGCGAATACGCAATACGTGGCTCTATTGTTGATTTGTACCCAATGGGCAGTGTGCACCCATTTAGGCTCGACTTTTTTGATGATGAACTCGACTCTATTCGTTTATTTGACGTAGAAACCCAGCGCTCAGATGAAAAAGTAGATAAAATTGAGTTACTGCCCGCGCATGAATTTCCAACCAACGAAGCAGACGTTGAGCGTTTTAGAATAAATTATCGCGACAAATTTGGGGCCAGCTCAGAGCAAGACTCTGTTTACATGCAAGTAAGCAAAGGTACTTGGCCTGCGGGTATTGAATACTACATGCCGCTGTTTTTTGAAAAGCTTGCCACCATTTTTGATTACTTGCCAAACACCACTACGGTTATGCAACTAGGTGATTTAGAACACGCCGCAGATACCTTTTGGCACGATGTAAACGTACGCTACGAAAACCGTAAAGTAGATCCCCTGCGTCCACTACTGGCGCCCAGCGAGTTGTATCAACCTATTAATGAGTTGTTTTCTAATTTAGGTGAATTTGCACGAATACGTTTATCGCAAGCTAAATTACCCACTAAAGCAGGCAATAAAAACTTAAATGTGAGCGAGCTGCCCGCAGTACGAATCGATCATAAACAACACGAACCCTACGGCGCATTTATTAACTATGTGGCAGAACAAAAAAAGAAAAAAAGCCGTATTTTATTAAGTGTTGAGTCTGATGGTCGCCGCGAGTCTTTATTAAGCGTGCTTAAGCCAAGCGGCTTAAAGTTTAAAGAATTTGAAAGCTTACAGCAATTTACACAAAGCCAAAGCGATGTAGGCTTAATTGTAAGCCCTCTTGAGCAAAGTGTTGTACTGGGTACAAAACCGAGCCTTTCTATTATTACCGAGCAAGAGCTGTTAGGTATTAAGGTGTCACAACGCAGGCGCCGTAAACATAAATACGAAGCAAGCCAAGATGCGTTAATTCGCAACTTAGCCGAGCTTAAAGAGGGCCAGCCAATTGTTCACCTTGATCACGGTGTTGGTCGCTATCAAGGCCTGCAAACAATTGACGCAGCAGGCGTAATCACTGAGTTTGTTACCATTACCTATGCCGGTGAAGCAAAACTGTATGTGCCGGTATCGGCACTGCATATGCTAAGCCGTTATTCGGGCGGTGAAGAAGCAAGCGCCCCGCTTCACAAACTTGGCTCAGATGCCTGGGAGAAAGCCAAAAAGCGTGCCGCTGAAAAAGTACGTGATGTAGCCGCGGAGCTGTTAGATATTTACGCACAGCGCCAAGCAAAACCAGGTAATAAATTTGCACTCGATGGGCAAAGCTATCGCCAATTTAGCGACAGCTTTCCATTTGAAGAAACCGACGATCAGCGTAATGCTATTGAAGCCGTACTTGGTGATATGCAATCAAGACTTGCTATGGACCGTTTAGTGTGTGGTGATGTAGGCTTTGGTAAAACAGAAGTGGCTATGCGTGCCGCGTTTGTAGCGGTTAACGATAACAAACAAGTAGCCGTGTTAGTACCAACCACCCTGCTGGCTCAGCAACATTATGAAAACTTTAAAGACCGCTTTGCCGATTTTCCTATCGAAGTGGGAGTGTTGTCGCGCTTTAATTCAACTAAAGAGCAAAAAGACACGCTTGAAAAAATGGCCGACGGTAAACTAGATATCGTTATTGGAACGCATAAATTAATTCAGCAAGATATTAAATTTAACGACTTAGGTTTACTGATTGTTGATGAAGAGCACCGCTTTGGTGTACGCCAAAAAGAAAAAATAAAGTCATTACGTGCTGATGTAGATATATTAACCCTTACTGCAACGCCTATTCCGCGTACTTTAAATATGGCGATGAGCGGCATGCGTGATTTATCTATTATTGCCACCCCACCTGCTAAGCGTTTAGCAGTTAAAACCTTTGTACGCCAACGCGACAGCGACTTAATACGCGAAGCCATACTGCGTGAAATTAAACGCGGCGGCCAAGTGTACTTTTTGCATAACAATGTTGAGACTATTGAGCGAGTCTCGCAAGAGATCAGCGAATGGGTACCAGAGGCTAGTGTCACCTCTGCTCATGGGCAAATGCGCGAGCAAGAGCTTGAGCAAATAATGACAGACTTTTATCACCAAAAATACAATGTACTGGTATGTACCACCATTATCGAAACCGGTATTGATGTGCCTACTGCTAATACTATTATTATGGACAGAGCCGATAAACTTGGCCTTGCGCAATTACACCAATTACGCGGTCGTGTTGGGCGAAGCCACCACCAAGCGTATGCTTATTTATTAACCGGCGATGCTAAAGCACTTTCTAAAGATGCCACCAAACGCTTACAAGCAATCGAGTCGTTGGAAGATTTAGGCGCAGGTTTTGCCCTTGCTACACATGATTTAGAAATACGTGGTGCGGGTGAGCTATTAGGCGACGATCAATCAGGGCAAATGCAAACTATTGGCTTTAGCTTGTATATGGAAATGCTAGAGCAAGCGGTTAATGCCCTTAAAAATGGTAAAGAGCCAACGCTTGAAAACCTGCTTCAGCAGCAAACTGAAGTTGATTTAAAACTCCCTGCCTTACTACCTGATGATTTCATACACGATGTTAATGCGCGTTTAGGTATGTACAAGCGCATTGCAAGTTGTGCTAACCTTGCCGATATGGACGAATTACAAGTAGAGCTAATAGACCGCTTTGGTTTATTACCTGATGCCACTAAAAACCTATTTAGTATGCAGCAACTAAAAATGCGTGCTAGCGATTTAGGAATTACAAAAATAGAGGCAAACCCTAAAGGGGGCTACTTTGAATTTAGCCAAAATACGAAGGTTAATCCTAGCTTCATCATAGGCTTGATACAAAGTGCACCCCATGTGTACAAAATGGATGGCGCAAATAAATTGCGCTTTGCAATTAATGAGGTAAACCCTCGTGAACGCTTAAAAATGGTCACTGCAATGATTGCAGATTTCGAAAAAAAGGTTAGCCATTAATGTTGCTAAAAAAATCGCTTATCGTGTTATGTTGCTTATTTAGCAGCACCGCATTTGCAGAACGTTGGTTTGAAGTAGAAGTGCTGGTATTTAAACAGCGCCCTGCCCCCTATTTACAAGAAGACTTTAGCTTAAAGCACGAGCCCATTAAGGCGAAAAATACGTTAGAGTTACTCACCCCATTATACACAGAGCAAGCTATGCAGGCATGTATAGATGGCGATAGTCGCTTTCAAAAACGCTCGTTTACCGATTCTTTAGTTAATGCCAACCCACAATCGGGTGTGTGTGATAACAGTATCGACTTTATGCAAAGTTACGACGAGTTGCCCGTTACGCCATTAGCACCGGCACAAGATACGATGGATGAGCCCTATTTACTCGCACCTGAGCAATTACAATTTACTGCCCAGCGCCGCGCTTTAGACAGAAAAGGTTTAGCCCCGCTACTGCATACTGGCTGGCGCTTTGAAGGGGCAAGTAAATCGCGTGCGCCAAGCGTACATTTAATTTCTGGTGATCATATAAAACGCGACGTTAACACTACGCCTAATTATTCAAATCCCGACTTTATTAGCTTAGTACAAAGTAAGCCACAGCTATTTGATACCTCAGAGCAGCCCCTAAGCTATTGGGAGCTAGATGGTTTATTTAAAATACATTTACGCCACTACCTTTACATAACCGCTGATTTTGACGTAAACGAAAAACTACCTAATGGGGATATAGAATCGGCCCGCTTTTCACAATTTAAACGTGTAATTAGTGGTGAAATCCATTACTTTGATCATCCTCGTATGGGCATGATTGTACAAATACGAAAGTATAAACACTAAATCAATAGGACATAACAATGAAAAAACTCCTGATCATCGCAGCAACGCTAAGCCTGGCAGCTTGTTCAAAAGTAAGCCTAGAAAACTACGAAAAAATTGAAGTTGGCATGGATAAAGCCGAAGTAGAAGCTATTTTAGGCTCTGCTGATAACTGCGTAGAAAAAACCCTACATACTAATTGTGTATGGGGTGATGAGTCTAAAAACATTGAAATAACACTCGTTTCAGACAAGGTAACTATTTATTCTAAGCACGGTATTACACAGTAATACTGCGCTAAATTAGGTAATTTACATGACACTAAGGGATAGCCGTTGCTATCCCTTTTTTATTTTCTATTTTTTAGAGTAAATAAGTTCAATATTAACTATTTTACTGCGATTGAGGGTTATTTTGTAACGCTGGTATAAAGTTCTTTCCTCGTCTTTTAATACCATCACCAAATTTAACTGGTAGCGCCTTTCAACCGCTTGCTTTGATATTTTATTACCATCTAAATGATACAGCTTGCCCTCGCCGCGTTTTAAATACCGTGCAAAGGGCGCCAAATTAAAACGCATACTTTGCTGTAGAGTATCGTAGCCTGGTAAAAACTCTTTAGCTGAAACACGTGTTTCACTGGCAAAGTGCAGCCACTGCGCGGCTAGCTTGTTTTGCTGACGCCTTTTTGAAAATATTGTTTTTACTTCACTAGGGATTTTTTTAAAACGCATGTACTCAAGCCACACAAACTGACTTGCAACGCGGTCTTTAGTGATGCTGTTTTTAAATACAAACCGCCATTTAGGACGCCCGCGTACAATAGCACGCCAAATTACCCGTGTAATGTCTTCTTTAAATATCTCACGCAAGCCGTAAATAACCCCCAATATTAAAATAAGGGTAGCGGTAACTTCGGTAAAGGTTGAGCGCGCATTAAGTATAACCACCATTACAAATGCCATAATGACAGCTGTAACCGTGCCTTTTACTAAACGCTTTAAGTAACTATTTAAATAACGCGTATTGCGATGCAAAATAACGCCGTGCTCTATAAGGCGCTGCAGTAAACGCATTTTATTTGTAATGCGGTTACCATCTTGCAACGTGGTTTCTGAGTTGTAATTTTGCTCAAACCGGTATGTATTTTCGTTTTTACAAAATTGCAGTAAGTCGTTGCGCTCTTTCGCAAAGTCACTGCTGCGCGGGCCTTCATCTAATAGCTTTAAAAACGACTGTTCAACATGCCAACTTAAATAGTTATCGGCATTGGTGTAAAACGGCACCAGCTTTTCATCATCGGGGGTATATCTGCGTAGCTTTTTTAGCAGCCCTTCACTTTGCTCAAACAGCTCTTGTGCACGGGCATAAAAAGCATCCACTTCTTGAATCTTTAATGCATCTTTAATATCAGCGTCGAGCGCTAAACGCACCTGATAACAGTACAAATTAAGGTTTTGGCGGTAATCTTGTTGCTCACCTTTGTTTTTACTAACAAAGCGGCTACGCACTAAGGGTAAGTGTATGTTTTTAGCGTTATAAGCTAAGTGCGATTTCAAGTGGTTATTAAAATAAGACTCTTCACTGAGGGTTTGCACGTTTATACCCATTTCATTGGGTATAGAAAAATACAGGTCGATACGCTGCTCAGAGCGAGGGGATAACTCTGGTTCTATGACAAAAGATAAATTTTCGTCTTGTTTTATCAAACAACTCTCCTTTTATTGAGTGTATAAGTGTACTGGTCTCCTTAATTTTGTTCAATAAAAAAGGCCCAGTAAACACTGAGCCTTAATACGATTAATGTGTGTCTTGTCCTGAAATGTGTTTACACATTTAGGACTTATTTTATGAAAACCACTAAAACTAAAGACGTTAAGCGTACTCAGCGAGATTATACATTAGGCTTTAAATTATCTATTGTTGAGCAAGTAGAAAAAGGCGACTTCACCTATAAACAAGCGCAAAGTCATTACGGCATTCAAGGCCGCAGTACCGTTCTGGTATGGCTGCGAAAACATGGTAAATTAGATTGGTCTAAACCAACTTATATAGCCAACATGCCTAAATCGAAAGAAACCCCAGCACAAAAAATTAAACGTTTAGAGCGCGAGATAGAAGAGTTACGCCTAAAAGATTTAATCAAAGATGAAATGATTAATATTATGGATGAAGAATATGGAGCGGGCTTGCGAAAAAAGTACATATCCGAGCTATCACGCGCGCAAAAGAAAACCATCAAATAAAGCTTACTCCGTTATGCCGTGCATATGGCATAACGCGACAAGGTTACTATCAAGCTATGCGCAGAATAGATGCTCGGAATAAAGAATTGGAGCCAGTCAAAGAATTAGTGATGTACTGGCGGCAATTCATGCCTCGTATTGGTGGGAAGAAACTTTATCTGATGATAAAGCCAGACCTGCAAGAGCGTGGCATTAAACTAGGTCGTGATTGTTTTTTTGATTATTTGAGAGAGCATGACTTTCTTGTAAAACCAAAGAAAAATTACACTAAAACGACAAACAGTAACCATTGGATGCGCAAGCATCCCAATTTACTAAAGGAATACATGCCTACTGCGGCCGAGGAAGTCTTCGTTAGTGACATTACATACGTAAAGTCAGCGCAAGGCGTGCATTACCTATCGTTAGTCACTGATGCTTACAGTCGAAAAATAATGGGTTATGAGCTGAGTGATGAAATGAAAGCAACCGATGTAGCCAAAGCATTAGAAATGACAATTAAGCAACGCGTATATAAACGTGATGCCATTCATCATTCAGATAGAGGTTTACAATATTGCTCTGAAGTATATCAAAATGCGCTATTAAAAGAGGGCATTAGACCATCGATGACCGATGGGTATGACTGTTATCAAAACGCATTAGCAGAGCGTATTAACGGGATATTAAAGCAAGAGTTTTTACTGTATAAATGTCGCAATATGGCAGAGTTAAAACAGCTCGTTGAAGAATCGATATTTATATACAATGAAATGCGACCGCACTTAAGTTTGGATATGAAAACACCAAATCAAGTGCATAAAAAAGACCTGGCGCTTTCGCACCAAGTCTTTCATTAAAACCGTCAACCTATTTCAGGACGGGACAGTGCTAATTAAAACTTAACGTTTACACCAGCAAAGAAACGACGGCCTAGTACATCGTATGTGTACGGGTCAGTGTTAGAATCGTTGTTACCTGTGTAGTAAGGAGGTTGCTTATCAAATAAATTGTTGATACCCGCAGATAGAGACAGGCTATCATTAACTAAGAAGCTACCGCTAATATCGTGATAAACGACAGAAGGAGTCGTAGGTGCATAACAGCTGTCAGCATCATCTAAACAAGAGTAGCTATCCATACCAGCAATGTAACGCGCTTGGTACTGGGCATCCCAACGATCGCCTGATACATTTAGTGTTAAATTAGATTTAATATCTGCATACCCACCAGACCCTGATGTAATAAGACCCGCATAATCTACTGTCTCATCAAGTACAGTTACTACATATTCATCTAAATAAGTTGTATCTAAACCGGCTTTCCAATTTAAGCCAGCTGCTTCGAAGCTATACGCTAAGTTTAAATCGATACCAGATGTTTCCTCTGCACCAATATTTTGTAGCTGGTTATTAAACTTAACTCGACCAGTCGCATCCATTGACACATTAGAAGATTGGCATAAAGCAGAGCTTGAATTACCAGCATTATTTAAACATTGATCAACAATGTATTGATTATCAACAGACGCAATTGCATTCTCAATTTCGATTTTGTAATAATCCAATGTCATTGAGAAGCCATCAAGCCACTGCGGCTCATAAACAATACCTGCCGTTAGTGTATCTGCTTCTTCAGGTGTTAATTGGTCATTACCACCTACAGTTACTTCTGCCTGCTCCTGAGCGCCAGGGTAACTAATTTGCTCGAAAGAAGGTGAATTACCAGAGTAAAGTTCAGATACTGTTGGAGCACGGAAAGCTGTAGAAACAACACTACGCAACATTAATTCTTCATTTACTTTCCATGTAAGACCTAGTTTCCATGTTTCATCAGAACCAAAAGTACTGTAATCGAAAGCACGAATTGCAGCACTTAGCTCTACATTTTGAGCAAAAGGTGCATCTGCAAGTAATGGGATAGCAAATTCCACATAAGCTTCATTTACATCAAAACCACCTGATGTTGGTTCTACCATAGGATCATTAGCTAAGCCTTGAGCTGTAAGCGAGTCAGGCGTATACCACGCCTTTTCTTGGCGACGTTCAACACCTGCTGCAAACGCTGCATAACCAGCTGGCATTTCAAACATTTCACCTGAAACAGATGCTGCTAAGATAAATAACTGACTACCACCATTGTTTACTTCAGTGTAAACATTTTTACGGAAATCTTCAGATGTCCATGCATTTTGATCAAGTGGGTTAAAAGTTCCCTCTAAGATCTGATCTTGAATGGCACCCATATTATGAAGATTACTTAGCTTATCAACTGAATCGTTACGACCAAAGTTAGCTGATATGTCCCAAGAGTAATCACTAATGAAACCCTGAGCACCAACAACAGCTCTTACTGTATCAACTGACTGTTCAAAATAACGTGCACCTGTATCAGACATGCGACGTCCGTAAGAAATTTTATCACCGTATTGGTAGTTAGTTTCTTGCGTGACGTAATTTCCATTTGCATCTTTATCTAAGTAGCCATCGCCATCTAAGTCAACACGATTATCATAGCTTTGACTTAGAAGTGAATCACCCATATCTTCTGTATATTCAAAATCAAACCATACTGGCTGAGGCGCCATTTGCTGCTCTGACCAACGTTTAGTATAAGTAAACTCAGCAAATAAACTTGTGTCATCAGATAGCTCATAAGTAGCAAGACCAGTTAAGTTTAAGCGCTCCATTGGCGTGTAAAGATAGCTTGAAGGAGAATAGTTGTAAGCATCTTCATTAGTGTAACGATGATAATCGCCACCACGACCAGTAACACCAGAGTCATCAATTAATGAAACACTAATATCTTTACCGCTAGCATCAACGGTGGTACCTTTTTCACCATTACCGTTCCAAATGTGACCGCCTTCGTTATATGAAGACCCTGTACAGTAAAGTCCGTTAGAGCCTTCAGCAAGTGGGCAGTTAGAAAAGCTACGATCTGCCTGCGATGCTTTACCACGGTCAGTGTACTGCATACCGATAACAATATTACCTTTATCGAATGAAGTACCTACAGTGAAGTCAACTGAATTTTCTGTAGCATCGCCTTCGCCAGTGATTGCTGTGTTAGCATTCATGTCTAGGCCTTCGAAATCATCTTTTAAAATGATATTCACAACACCAGCAACCGCATCAGTACCATAAACAGCAGATGCCCCATCTTTAAGTACTTCAACCGATTTAATCATAGAAACAGGGATAGTATTTAAATCGACAGTAGAAGCAGCGCCTGTGCCCGAGTTGATCATACGACGGCCATTTACAAGTACTAATGTACGTTGTGAACCTAAACCACGTAAATCGATAGAAGCATTACCACCCGAACCATTGTTAATACCTGGGTTGGTCATTGCACCGCCAGTAGCAGTCATCTTTTGTAATACGCTATCGATGCTTGTTGCACCCATTGCTTTAATATCGTCTGCACCAATTAATGTAACTGGACTGGCGTTTTCCATATCCGAACGCTTAATGCGAGAACCCGTTACTTGAATTTTTTCAATAGCGTTTGCGCCATCTTCGGCCGCTACTACTTGCATACTTGAGAACATTGGGATTGCTGCGATTACAGCTAAACCAAGAGTTGATTTTTTCATGAATAAACCCTACTTGTTGGAAATTTACCTTGATTGGTAATGCTCACTTTTTATAAGAATTGTGAGTCAGGGGGGCAACTTAGGCTGAGTTAACTGAACAAAAACTTAATGGAAGATCGTTATATATACAACATCAAAAAAGAATAACCAAAAAAGGTACAAAGGTTATAACTTGTTGCAGTGTTAACTAAAAAAAACAATTAAAAATCATTGATATAAAACCAATACAAAGCAATTAAAACACACCTGAAATCAAAGTTATGCAGATTGTAATCAAATGTAATTAATGGATAAATATACCCTTTTTAGAAAAATTAACATATTAATCACAGCGCATTAGTAAAACCGTAAAGCTGTAATAAAATTAATAACCATAAATATGCAGATTTACCGCTTAAATAGTCTTATTAAGCTATTTATTTAGTTTTTTTGGTAATATTTTTTGTTCAGCGAGACTTCAACGTTTGCTCGGAACGGGAGGAGTTATTTGATTTAGCAAATCATTAGAGGGTCTTAAGTTGAGGGCGTTTAGCTTTATTAAAATAGTTATCATTAAAGTAAGCAGGATTTACTTTTTTACATGCCCAGTAATGCAAGTAATACGCTTTTACTATAAACATTACGAAGCCCCCCTATTACCGTAAGGCAATTCACTCCATAACAAGAACGAGTAAGCACACCAACATAAAACAGATGAGAATACAAAAAGGTTACAGCATACAAGGCAGCAAAGAGGTTTAAATGTGTTAGTGCTTTAAATACAATTTTATACACTTGCTATTGCAGCGCTACATATATAAGACGTACCGCTAAATAGTAATGCCTTATTATAGGAATAGCTTATTATAGTAATACCTAATTAATAGCTGACTTTTGTTATGCGCCAGCTAAAAAAATGATTGGCATGAAAAGGTTTCTTAATACGTTACGTAAAAATTATAAAAGTGAGTGATTTGATCACCAGTTTGAACATTGCTTAAATTAAGCATCAGTTGCCATAGCATATTTTTCTCAGAGCATATGCCCACCATAGTGTCACTTTTATAAATAGTTGCTTCTTTAGTGAACTTTTGCGGAATAAAACCCATATACATGGTTATACTTTCAAGCTTAGCGTTATCTATTTTTAGGTGGGCGGGTAAATCAAGGTAAATACTAAAGGGGGTTTCGGGGGTAATGTTTTTATCACTTAACCATACTTTAACACCGGTATTATAAATACAGCGCTGATTCGTGTCGCAATTTGTTTTTAACAGTGCTTTTTGATCTTTTAGGTTGGCATTGTCACAGCCTGTTAATACAAAAAACAGCATTAAAAACAAAGATAATCTATATATATGCATAACAAATCCGCGCTAAATAAAAACAAATCTTAATTAGCATGCTTTGAAATAACAATAGCCAGTGTGATGTTTGGTTAATATAGGTACAATCTATATCAAAAAATAAACAACAAACTCACAAACTTTGATTGATGTCATAATTTTATGTAATTGACCTATCTTTTTTAGGCCAAAAAATTTATCATTTCACCCGCAAAAAATAAGGGTTTCTCGAGTTTGTTTTCTGAAGCATTCAGGCTTTGAACGTTTTAGGTAATACGCTTGGGGAAAATAGTAGGCCCCACTTTAAACGGTGGGTAATTCATTTCTAAACGCATTTATTGCAGCGGAAGCCAGAAAATGAGCCAAACAGTAGCATCACAAACTGAGTATAACTATAAAGTTGTACGCCAATTCGCTATTATGACAGTGATTTGGGGCATCGTTGGCATGAGTATTGGGGTTCTGATTGCTGCCCAATTAGCTTGGCCAGCACTTAACTTTGATACACCATGGTTAACATACTCTCGACTACGTCCGTTACACACGAACGCAGTAATTTTCGCATTTGGTACCAGTGCACTTTTTGCGACGTCTTATTACGTCGTTCAACGTACTTGTCAAACGCGCCTTTTCTCAGACAAACTCGCCGCTTTCTCTTTTTGGGGTTGGCAGCTTGTTATTGTATTAGCCGTAATTACATTACCACTGGGTATTACTAGCTCTAAAGAATATGCAGAGCTTGAGTGGCCAATCGATATTTTAATCGCGGTAGTATGGATAGTTTACGCAGTGGTATTTTTTGGTACGCTGATCAAACGTAAAGTATCGCACATCTACGTTGCTAACTGGTTTTACGCTGGCTTTATTATTACTGTTGCAGTGCTACACATTGTAAACAGCATGGCAGTGCCTGTGTCGTTAACTAAATCATACTCAATCTACGCAGGTGCGGTAGATGCCATGGTTCAGTGGTGGTACGGTCACAACGCTGTAGGTTTCCTACTAACGGCTGGTTTCTTAGGTATGATGTACTACTTTGTACCAAAGCAAGCAGGTCGCCCAGTTTACTCTTACCGTTTATCGGTAGTTCACTTTTGGGCACTTATTTCACTTTACATTTGGGCTGGTCCTCACCACCTTCACTACACTGCGCTTCCTGATTGGACGCAAAGTTTAGGTATGGTTATGTCTATTATCCTATTTGTACCGTCTTGGGGTGGTATGATTAACGGTATAATGACGCTTTCTGGCGCTTGGCATAAGCTACGTACCGACCCAGTACTGCGTTTCTTAGTTGTTTCATTGTCTTTCTACGGTATGTCTACGTTTGAAGGCCCAATGATGGCAATTAAATCTGTAAATGCATTATCTCACTACACAGATTGGACTATCGGCCACGTACACTCAGGTGCACTAGGTTGGGTTGCGATGATTTCAATTGGTGCTATTTACCACCTTATTCCTGCGTTATTCGCACAAGGTCGTATGTACAGCGTTAAATTGGTTAACACGCACTTTTGGTTACACACAGTAGGTGTTGTACTTTACATTGTTGCAATGTGGATCTCAGGTGTTATGCAAGGTCTAATGTGGCGCGCAGTTAACTCTGACGGTACATTAATGTACAGCTTTGTTCAGTCTTTAGAAGCATCACATCCTTTCTATATTATGCGCTTTGTAGGCGGTGTATTCATCGTTACAGGTATGTTAGTTATGGCTTACAACGTTCTGCGTACAATTTCAGCTGAGAAAGAATCACTGAAGTTAGACGCGCAAGCACAATTAGCATAACGGAGTGAGATGATGAGCAATAAAAATTCACAAAACAAACATGAAATAGTAGAAAAGAACGTTGGCCTAATGGCTATTCTGACTGTTTTTGCTATTAGTTTTGGTGCATTAGTTGAAATTACTCCGCTAATGTTCCAAGACGATACAACAAAACCTGTAGAAGGTTTGCGCCCACTTAACGCGCTTGAAATGGAAGGTCGTGACATTTATGTACGTGAAGGTTGTTATAACTGTCACTCACAAATGATTCGTCCTTTTCGCGATGAAGTTGAGCGTTACGGTCACTACTCTGTAGCGGGCGAATCAGTATGGGATCACCCTTTCCAATGGGGTTCTAAACGTACTGGTCCTGACCTTGCACGTGTAGGTAACCGTTACTCGGACGATTGGCATTATGCACACTTAGTTGACCCACGCGCCGTGGTTCCTGAGTCGAACATGCCAGGTTTTCCTTGGTTAGCAGAGACAAAGGTTGATACCAGCCTGACTCTGAAAAAACTACAAATTTTCCGTGATACTTTTGCTATTAACCCAGAAAACCCTAAACACCCGGGTTTAGGTTATGGCAGCGACGAAGAGCTACAAGCAGATGTTGATAAAGTTAACGCTATGAATAACGGCGAAGGCGCAACAGAAATGCAAGCCCTAATCGCGTATTTACAGCAACTTGGCACCCACTTGAAGTAATTATTATGGATTACGGAACATACAGAGGCATTTTGACTCTGGTAATTTTAGTATTGTTTATTGTGATTGTTGTATGGGCATACAGCAAGCGTAGCAAAAATCGTTTTGATGACGCTGCTAATGCCATTTTCGAAGATGAAAAAAAACATAACAACACACTCTCTAACGAGGAAAAGGAGTCTGAAAAATGACTAGCTTTTGGAGTATTTGGGTTATTGTATTAACCCTAGCCTGCTTAATCATCATTTTTAGCTTATTAGTTTGGAACCTTAAAAACTATGCTGGCGTAAAAGAAGGTGAAGACTGCGGACATGAATATGACGGCATTACCGAACTAAATAATCCACTACCAAAATGGTGGACGTACATGTTCTTCGCAACATTTATTTGGTCGGTATATTACTTAGCAGCTTATCCAGGTTTAGGTAACTGGGAAGGTTTAGGTAAATGGACAAGCTCTAACCAAGGTATTACCTCTTTAGCGGAATCTAAAGAAGCCACGGCTAAAGCAAAAGAAGAAGGCCGCTATGTAAAGCTTGATAAAGAATACGAAGCAGCACAAGAGCGCTTTGGTCCTATTTTTAACAAGCTTGCACAAGTACCAGTATTAGAGTTAGTTAACTCTAAATTTGAAGGTGATGCAGCGCAGCAAGTAGCCCTTGAAAATGGCGAAAAGCATGAACAAACAGACGGCCAGTTAGCACTTGAAATTGGTCAGCGTTTATTCTCGCAAAACTGTGCGCAATGTCATGGTTCAGATGCACGTGGTGCAACTGGCTTCCCTAACCTAACTGATAAAGATTGGTTATACGGTGGTTCACCAGACAAAATTAAAGAAACGCTTCTTTATGGTCGTGTAGCAGCAATGCCTTCTTGGAGTGCAGCACTTGGTGAGCAAGGCGTTAAAGAAATGACAGCGCACGTACTTAGCTTGTCTGGTCGTACAGTTAACCAAAAAGATGCCGCTGCGGGTGCCGCTAAGTTTGCGATGTGTGCCGCGTGTCACGGTGCAGATGGTAAAGGCTCTGTTGCACATAACTTACCGTTTGGTGCACCAAATCTTACAGATAACATTTGGTTATACGGTGGCTCTCAACGCGCTGTTGAAGAAACCCTTAACCATGGCCGCGCCGGTGTAATGCCAGCATGGAAAGACATTTTAGGTGAAGATAAAATTCACCTGTTAACTGCTTATGTTTACAGTTTATCGCAAGATAAATAAACACCGAGTTAACTATTAATTAATCTTTTTATTTCAACAGATTAATCCAGATCAAAAAAGCCTCCAGTCGGAGGCTTTTTTTTAGTCTTTTACAAATATTTGCTATAAAATAGCCCTACCTAAACTAATTTTAGAGCAACTATGCAACCTACTCCGTGGTATAAAAATTTTTGGCCTTGGTTTTTAATCTTTTTTCCGCTAGCGGCCATTATTGGGTGCATAACCTTAATTATTACTGCTGTGGGCAACGGCCCAGATATGGTGGTTGATGATTACTATAAAAAAGGCAAAGCAATAAACTTAGAGCTTACTAAGTTTGAAAAAGCCAAAGCACTGTTTTTACATGGCAAGCTTAATGTTACAAACGAGCGTGCCAGTTTTGCCTTTACTAAAGGCGATTATAGTAACGTACACGCTTTAAAGCTGTCTTTTTATCATCGCACCATCAAAGCGCATGACTTTGAAGCAACGCTTACCCCTAATGCAAATAAAGAATTTACTGCCCTTTTAGATAACTACACACCAGGTGCTTACTCTGTATTTATAGAGCCGGTGGATGGTAGTTGGAAGTTAAAAGAAAACATTACTCTTCCTACAGAGCAGCCTTTGTTAGTTACCCCAAATTATAAGTAGCCACCACTATGAGCGTTTCTTGCTTTCATTGCCTTGAAAGTGTGCCAAATGGATTTCGCGCAACCGTAACAATAGATAACACGCCACAGCCTATGTGCTGTATTGGCTGCCAAGCGGTTGCGAAAAACATTGTTGACCAAGGCATGACCGACTATTACAAATACCGCACCGTACGCGCTGGTAAAGTAGAGCAGTTAGTCCCTGAGCAACTCGCGTTTATTAAAAGCTACGACAATGAAGACATACAAGATGAGTTTATAGCCACAACCGATAACTTATCCCAAGTACTTTTAAGTGTTGAAGGCATTACCTGCGCCGCGTGTGCATGGCTTATCGAAAAGCAATTACTTAGCTTAAAAACGGTAAAGCGCGTTGATGTTAATACCTCAACTAACCGTGCCATGATCCAATGGGATAAAACCCAAACCCCGCTGAGCGAAATTATTACTTCCTTAGCCAAAATTGGCTATAAAGCTTACCCGTTTCAAGCCGATGACGAAGCCCAACAAAAGCAACAAACAGCAAAAGCCTATGTACGCCGCTTAGGTGTTGCAGGGCTGATGACCATGCAAGTGATGATGTTTGCCTTTGCCATGTACTTTGGCATGTTCTCGGGTATGGATAATAACTTTGAGCAATACTTTAGGTGGATAAGCCTAGTGCTTGCTTCCCCCGTTATTTTATACAGCGCATTACCCTTTTTAACTAACGCTATTAATGGCTTAAAAGCAAAACAGTTAAATATGGACTTACCCGTTTCGCTGGCTATTTTTGGGGCTTATAGCGCCAGCTGTTATGCCACATTTATGCAAGTAGGCGAAGTGTATTTTGAATCGGTATGTATGTTTACCTTTTTATTATTATTAGGGAAATACCTAGAATTTAGGGCCCGATTAAAAGCCAGCGAGTTTACTGCCAACTTACAAAAGCTGCTGCCTTTAACCGCCCGCACCCTTGATGATAACGGCCAAGAGCATATTATTGCTGCTAAAAAGCTTAAGCTTAATGATGTTGTACTCATAAAAGCTGGCGAAACTATTCCCGCTGACGGAGAGCTTATCAAGGGGCAAACAAGCGTTGATGAGTCGATGATGACCGGTGAGCATCAGCCCGTTAATAAGTTTATTGGCCATAATGTGTATGCCGGGTGTGTTAATCACGATGGCGTAATAGAAATAAAAATAAATAAAATTGGCCAAAACACCCTACTAAACCAAATTATACACTTACAACACACAGCGCTTACCAAGCGCCCTAAACTGGTAGAAATTACCGATAAAGTTGCCCAGTGGTTTATTGCCTGCTTGCTAGTTTTTGCCTCTATAACGGCCATTGGCTGGTACCAAATTGACCCAGAGCACGCTTTTTGGATCACTATTTCTGTATTGGTTGCCACTTGCCCTTGCGCGCTTAGCCTTGCTATACCTACCGCATTAACGTGCGCTGTAGCCACGCTCACCCGCAAAGGGGTGCTAATTAAACAAGCACATGTGCTCGAAACCCTCTCGCAATTAACGCTGTTTGCCTTTGATAAAACAGGCACCCTCACACAGGGTAAATTTAGCTTAGATGCCATTGATATACTCGATGACACAATCTCTAAAGAGCAAGCGCTTAATATTGCAGCCCAGTTAGAGCGTTATTCTGAGCACCCCATAGCCAGTGCATTTAATAAATACGCCACCACCGAGCTTGCCCTTACAAACATTACTGTACACCCAGGTATGGGCATTAGTGCACAAAGCGCGGATGAACATTACGCTATTGGTAAAAGCGGCTGGTTTGACAGTAAAAAAACAAATGCCCAAGCAAGCCTATTTATAAATAAACGCGTAGTTGCTCGTTTTTACTTTATAGATAAAGTAAAACCCGGTGCCAGTGAGCTTATAAGTACCTTACAAGCACAAAACTTGAGCTGTCATATGCTCACAGGCGATGCATCAGACGCCGGACAAAAAATAGCAAAACAATTAAAGCTCAACAGCAGCCAAAGCGCCCTATCCCCTAAAGATAAACAAACCGCCGTAGAGCAATGGTCATCTCAAAACGAAGTGGTTGCCATGGTAGGCGATGGCATTAACGACAGCCCAGTATTTGCCAGTGCCCATTTATCCATTGCAATGGAAACCGGTGCCGACATTTCTAAAAACAGTGCCGATGTAGTGCTGTTAAACAGTGATTTAGCCTCAATTGCGCACCTACTCAATGTTGCTAAGCAAACTAGGCGAATCATTAAGCAAAACCTGGCGCTGTCTTTGTTGTATAATGCCTCTATTTTACCGCTTGCAGCGCTTGGGCTTGTTGCCCCGTGGATGGCCGTTATTGGTATGTCTGCCAGCTCAATTATTGTGATTAGTAATTCACTAAGGCTTTTAAAGTTATGAGCATAATTTATATTTTAATCCCGATTGCCATATTATTTGTGATTATTGCCATTGGCGTGTTTTTTTGGGCCGTTAAAAGCGAGCAATTCTCTGACTTAAACAAACAAGGTCATAGTATTTTGTTTGAAGATGATAAAGAACAACACAACAAAAGTAATGATTGACCCACTTTACACCAGCGCCTTTTTAATGGGCTTAATTGGTAGCGGGCATTGCCTTGCCATGTGCGGTGGTATTGCCAGCTCATTGCAATTGGCCAGTAACAAGCGCCAATCTGTTATTTATTCATTTGCTTATAACCTTGGCCGAGCGTGTAGTTACATGCTGGCTGGCGCACTCGTTGCGGGTATAAGTAGCCAATTTGCAAAGCAAAATACGTTTTTTTCTATAACCCTTTCATTCATTGCGGCTATTTTTATGCTGCTGGTAGGCGTGTATATAATGCGCTTAGGCCCCACTTTGCAATGGCTTGAAAAAATAGGCAAAACACTTATTTGGCAGCATATTGTTAAGCTTAATAAATATTTAATGCCGGTAGATTCAACGGCTAAAGCATTGGGTTACGGCGCGTTGTGGGGGTGGCTACCCTGTGGTTTGGTTTATTCAGCGCTCACATGGGCAATGACCAGCCCTAGCGCATTTGATGGTGCCCTAGTGATGCTTTGCTTTGCGCTTGGCACCTTTCCAGCTATGATCACCTTAGGCCTAGCCGCCCAAAAACTTAATAGTGTTATTAACCACCCATGGACGCGAATTGTGTTAGGCAGTATTATAATTTGGTATGGTATGTACTTGTTGATCATTGCCACCGACAAACTAGTACATTAATCGTCAGCTGTATTAAGCCTCTCGGCTTATTTTCATTGCTGTGTATAAAAATTAAAACGGATTAAATTATGGATTTCTCTCAAAGTCGCGCTAAAAGTAATTGTGCAATTAGCTGTAACAACTGCAGCATCAGCCAATTGTGTTTGCCGTTTTCGTTAAATGGCCAAGAAATGGATAAACTTGACGAAATCATTGAACGCAAAAAGCCTCTGCACAAAGGCGACTACTTGTTTGAATCCGGTGCTGCGCTTAATGCAATTTATGCAGTACGCTCAGGCTCATTTAAATCGTACACATTGTCTGAACAAGGTGATGAGCAAATTACCGGTTTTCACTTAGCCGGCGATTTAATCGGCTTTGATGCTATTAGTAAAATGGCTCATCAGAGCTTTTCGCAAGCACTTGAAACATCAATGGTATGCGAAATCCCGTTTGATACACTCGATGAGTTAGCAGGTAAATTACCCAAACTTCGCCAACAAATTATGCGTTTAATGAGTAGCGAAATTACCTACGATCAAGAAATGCTGCTACTTCTTAATAAAAAATCGGCAGAAGAGCGCCTAGCGAGCTTTATTTATAACCTTTCGGAGCGCTTTGGCGAGCGCGGATTCTCGCGTAAAGAGTTTAGATTTACCATGACTCGTGGTGAAATAGGTAACTACTTAGGCCTAACCGTTGAGACCATCAGCCGCTTATTAAGTCGTTTTCAAAAAGCGGACTTAATAAAGGTAGAAGGTAAATTTATTACTATTTTAGACAGTGACGCACTTGCCAAAACGGCAGCAATAATTAAGCCTTGCTAGGCTAACAGATGTTGTAACTTTGATTTAGAACAACAATTTGTGTGCTACCCCTTTAACTGCTGTGTATTTACGTTACACTGAAAGTAAGTTAAAAAGGGAGTAGCATATGAACACTATTAAACGTATTTTAGCCGTTATTGATCCCACTAAGGATGACCATCACGGTTTAGCTCGCTCGATTGATTTAGCCAAAAAGTCAGGCGCCAGTATTACCGCCTTTATGACTGTTTACGACTTTTCTTACGAAATGACAACTATGCTGTCGTTTGAAGAGCGCGAAGCAATGCGAAAAGCCGTTATAAACGATAGAGAATTATGGCTTAAGGATATAATTTCTACCTACCCAGATGTAAATATCACCACCCAAGTGGTCTGGCATAACCGCCCTTTTGAAGCCATTATTAATACCGTGATTGAACAAGAATACGATTTAGTGGTTAAAAGTACCCATCAGCATGGTGCGCTAAAATCGGTTATTTTTACCCCTACCGACTGGCACTTAGTACGTAAATGTCCCACACCTGTGTTATTTGTAAAAGAAATGGCCTGGCCTGAGCAAGGTAATATTTTAGCCGCGGTCAATGCGGTTAGTGAAAACGATGAGCATGTAGCCCTTAATAAACGCATTATTAAAGATGCACAATTTTTATGTGAACTTGCCAACGCTAAACTTAATTTAGTTAATGCCTACCCTGCTACACCCATTAATATTGCCATAGAGATACCTGAATTTAACCCAGGCCTTTATAACGAATCTGTAAAAAAACACCACATAGAATCTACCAACGAGCTTGCTAAAACCTTTAGTTTAACTAATGAGCAATGCTTTATAGAAGAAGGCCTACCGGAGGATGTGATCCCCGATGTAGCAAACCGCTTAAATAGCGAACTGGTGGTGATTGGCACCGTAGGGCGTACGGGGCTAAGTGCCGCATTGGTTGGCAACACTGCCGAGCACGTAATTGATAGCCTAGATTGCGATGTCTTGGCATTAAAACCTGATGGCTATGTAAGCCCGCTTGCCAAAAGTTAAACAAAGCCTTAACTAGCGCTTTAATACCCATAGTACTTGGGTATATAATACGCCCCTTTATTTTCAGCAAATAATTTGCCGCATTGTTTTATAAGGGGGCGTAGTGTCTCACTCAGCTCAAGCCAAAGCTCAATACAACTTAAATAAGCTACAAAAGCGTTTACGCCGTCTTACTGGCCAAGCCGTCATGGACTTTAACATGATAGAAGAAGGCGACCGTATAATGGTATGCCTATCGGGTGGTAAAGACAGTTACACCATGCTTGATATGCTTAAACATTTAAAGCGTGTGGCGCCTATTAAATTTGATTTATTTGTTGTTAATCTCGATCAAAAACAACCCGGGTTTCCTGAACACGTTTTACCTGAGTACCTTGATAAACAAGATATTGAATACAAAATTGTAGAAGAAGACACCTACAGCATTGTTACCGATATCATTCCTGAGGGCAAAACCACGTGTTCGCTTTGCTCTCGCCTACGTCGTGGTATTTTGTACCGTACAGCCAAAGAAATGGGCGCAACTAAAATTGCCCTTGGCCATCACCGCGATGACATGATCGAAACACTCTTTTTAAACATGTTTTACGGCGGTAAACTTAAAAGCATGCCGGCTAAATTAATGAGCGATAACGGCGAGCATATGGTTATTCGTCCCCTCACTTATTGTAAAGAAGCCGATATAAGTAAATACGCATTTAGCCAAGGCTACCCTATTATTCCGTGTAACTTATGTGGCTCACAAGAAAACCTGCAACGTAAACACACTAAAAACATGCTAGCGCAGTGGAATAAAGACCACCCTGGGCGTATTGAGAGTATTTTTACTGCAATGCAAAATGTGGTGCCTTCGCATTTAGCCGATACAGAACTATTTGACTTTGAAAACCTAAAAACCGGCGACGTTATTGATGGCGGCGATATAGCACTCGATAAACCAGATATACCTAACGCGCCTGTAAGCGATGAAGATGAAAACCAACAGCAGCAAGCTGATGTGGTTACTATTAACCTAAGCTAACGGTTTTAAAAATACAGTTAAGGGGGCTACTCGCCCCTTTTTTTATACTCATTAATCCTCCTAAGCACCTTTATCAGCTAACCCTTTTAAAAACTCTAAGCTCATTCGTTCTTGCTCGTTTGCTTGATAAGGCAACTGTTGCAAACTATCGTAGGCAAAATCTGTAATTTCAAACTCAGTAATGTCACTGCTACCAAAACTATTACGCTCACCTGGGCTTGGCGACATGCGCTCTATCACAAAGTCACTTAAACGCATGTTAACCACCCCTTGTGGTAATACCGACCAATGCGCCTTTAAATCCACCGTTTAACTGCCTTTTGAAAGTTTCTTTTTAGTCACCAAATGTGCAAGTGGGGTCGTATACTGTATAAATTAGCTCTAATTCTATATAAGCCGTTTTTAAGCACCTTTAAATGGGCTGTGGCTATCATGTTTTCGTTTTGTGCATAGGCATTATCAAAATCAATAAGCGTCGCACTGGGCGGCATATACTGTATTTGCGCAACTGCAGGTACCTTTTTACCTGCAACATTTGCCTCTACAAATAGCTGTAAATTTCGCGGGTAGTCTTCACTGGCTTTAAAGCGCACCGTGGCTTCACCCTGCTGAGCTGTGCTGGTTTTTGAACTGATTGACGCTTTGGTATCGGTATTGCTTAGCGCTACATTTACCTCTGCTAGGTTTTGCGCAGCAATATTAATAGTTATTTCTTGCGGATATACAAACCGATATTTATCTAAACTAACAACGAGGGCATTACCCGCATCGTCAATGGGGCTTGTAACTGGGTAAAACTGATTGGGCTTTAAACGGTCTTCATCAAGTGCGCTTAAGGGCTGCGAATAAGGTGGGTATTTTAGTGCGCTTTGGTATTGCATTGCCACATGCTCTGCAGCACTGGCCAAGTGCTGATCATAATGTATTTTGGGAGGGCTTTTTGCCTGTTTTTGTTTTGGCACATCAATGGTTATTACTGTGTTTTTATCTGGGCTTGCTGGATCTGTCTTGTTTTTTATTGCCAGTGCAGCGGGAGGCTCAAGCGTTTTAACTTCATTTTTATTTGTAAACCACAGTAAAAACATCGCAATACTGACTACAGCGGCACCAATGTAAAACTTTTTCATGTTGCATCAATCCTTTAAAAGCGTGCAGCAAATAACTACACGCTCTAGCGTTTAATACCTAACGCGTTTATAAAATTTAGGTACTTATTAAGGGATCACGTTATAAATAAGTGCCGAGGCGCTTTGCGTGTTTGAATCCTTAATATAGCGGTAGTGTTTTTTCCAAAACCAAGTACCCGTTGTTTTATCAAATGTGTTAAAGCCGACATTTTGACCATCTACATTTATGTTGTTCATGGCAATTGTGACATTCCCTTTGCGCTGCGCATTATGGATCTCGTTGTGGCTGTAACTGTCGCTCATCATCATTGGATAATGGTGCGGCATAAAGCTATTAACGGCATCGTCTTGTGATTTTAACTGGCCATTAGTATCAATACTGCTACTACAACTACCAAACGATTTAGCCGCGCTTGCTCCACACGATGAATGCGATGCCACCACCGAATCATCATTCCCTTTTAAAAACCCGCCCGTTAAACCTAGGTACTCATTACCATCGGCTACAAAACGTAAACGCGGCGTACGCGCATCTGGAAACGGCGAAATTTTGCGTGCGTTATTTACTTTTAAATCGTGTAATACGCCCACCGCTTCTGTTAGATCGCTGCCTAACCACCATTTGAGTGCTGCATCCACTGCAAAGTTCCATGCTGCGCCATTTAAAGCACTTACGGCAATATCGGCAAGCTCGCTGCCGCCCCCTGCTCCCGCTAAATCAAAGGTCGCCACAATATTAAGTGGCGTAAAGCCTGCATTTTCAAGCCAATTAGCTTGGTTATCAATAATATGGCGAGCAACTAAATCGCCTGTTGAATGCGTCACTAACACACAGCCATCAGCACATAAGTTAGAACGCGATATTTGCTTTAATTTAGGCCATACCCAATCGGTCGCAATTTTACCTTCAATGCGCTCATAGGCAGGCCAATCAATACGTTCATCAGCACGGTTATTCCAATAGGTTTGCCAATAGGTTTCACCGTCGTGTATTACATCGCTGCCCGACTTATTGGTTATTTGCGATACCTGCAAGCCGTGGATCAGTATAATTTTGTGATCTTTACTCAGTGCAGAAAAGCTCATTAAAAACGCAGCGCTGGCAAAAAGTAGATATTTAAGTGTGTGTGTTCGTTTTGAGTTGTTCATATAAATCCTTAATGTGTTCAGTGTTTTATTTTTATGCCTATGTACTTAAGGTATTCATTTACACATGTGCAGGCGCACATGCATTGACCAGCATTAGGAACAACGCTCAAAAATGCAACAATTTATTATCATTTAAATTCTGCTAAATCTATATTGACTGTATATTCAATTATTTAAATTCAAATAATTGCAATATTTAGTATTATTTACACACACCTAGTAGTCGGCAGTACTAAAGCTAAAAACCTAACGCATAAAAATACGTTAGGTTTTTAGTAATTAGTTCAACCTTTAAATATAAACAGGTATTAGTATTTTAAACGCTCATACAATCCTGAGGCTCTTGATACGCTTTTGCTCATGGCCAATTGCAGTACTTTTTTATCGGCCACCAGCTCAAAGGTGTTTTTAGCACGTGTTATGCCTGTGTACACCAGCTGCCTATTTACGCCCATACTGGCGTGTTTAAGCGGCGGTAAAACCATAGCTGTATAACTAAACTCCGAGCCCTGCGATTTATGTATGGTCATTACATACACTTTATCGTGAGCAGGCAGGCGCGCAGGTGAAAACGCCCGAACCGTGTTTTGCTCATCAATAAATAACGCTTTTAACTGCCCGCTTTCATCGGGCATTAAAATACCAATATCACCATTAAACAACTTAAGTTGATAATCGTTTTGGCTCACCATAATGGGCATACCACTGTAATGGCGCTGGTTTGGGCTTACCGATATTAACCCTTGTTGCACAAGTGCGCGCTCAATGCGGCTGTTTAAGCTATTTACGCCGTAATCCCCCTCACGCACGGCCGCTAATAGTTGATATTGAGAAAACGCCGCGTGAACATCTGCAACACTTGCCCCCTGTGCGATTAAATTTAAATATTGAGCGTAATGCTTAGCAGCACTGTTTATTAATTTTTCTATGGGTTTTGCAACAAAGTCATAATCTAAAATAACATCGTTAAATTTCCCTTGTGTGCTTTGCTGCTCTACGTATTTTAAAATACCGTTATGGTTAGTATTAACCGCCAGCGCAAGCTGGCCAATGCCACTTTGTGCATCAAACCGGTAGCTGTGTTGTAAAAACGCAATGCAATCAGCTAGTTTAAATTCGCTATGCCCAGGCGCCGCTAATTTAGCCTCTCCTTTAAAACATAAAGTATTGAGCTCATCACATCGTGCTTGCGAGTAATTAGGCGTTTCACCCAATGCTAACCCTTGGCATAAATCACTCATTACACTGCCGGTATCTACCGAGGCAAGTTGGTCTTTATCGCCAAGCAATATTAAACGCGCATGCGCAGGCAGTGCTTCTATTAATTTAGCCATGAGCGATAAATCAACCATGCTGGCTTCATCAATAATAAGTACATCTAAATGCAGCGGGTTGGTGCTGTTATGCTTAAATTTATTAGTAAAGGGTTTAACCCCTAAAAGCCGGTGAATAGTTTGCGCGCTATCGGGAATTAAGGCCTTTATATCCTCAGGAATATTTTTAAGTTGCTCTTTTGCCCCTAAAATTGATTCACTTAAACGGGCTGCGGCTTTACCTGTAGGCGCCACCAGTTTAATGCTTAAAGGTGCACTTTTATAAAGCGACTGTAAAATAGCTAATAGCTTAGTCACGGTGGTGGTTTTACCAGTTCCTGGCCCGCCCGTAATAACGCTAAAGCCTTTTGTTGCGGCAATAGCGCAGGCTACTTTTTGCCAATCAATCGCAAGCGCTGAATTATCAACAAAGTAGTCATTTAATAATTGGCTGAGTAACTGGGTATTTATATTTAAATGGCGCTCACTCATCGCAAGTAAACGTGTAGCTAAGGTGTGCTCATAATCAGCAAGGCGCGCAAAATAAAGCCGTTCGTTAAATAACTGTAAGGGTTTGGCTTCGCCCACACTGTTATGGGCACTTAAACAGCTAAGCGCATCGAGGTAGTTAAAGGCTTCGTTAAAAGGCGATGTAATATTTGGTACATTGCCCTCGGTTTTAGTAAAGTCGCTTTGGCGTAAATTAAACGGGTTTTGCCAGTCGACTTCTTTTAATGTTAAACAGCTATGCTGGCTTTGCTGTGCTAAACACAGCAATAACACTATATAAAACACGTCGTTTTGCTGGTTATCGCACAGCATTAAGGCAAGCTTTACATCTACCATTCTTATGCGTTTTTCATCTAATAAGTAGTCAAGCAGCTCCACCGCATTTAACGGTTGGGCAGGTGCTGGCGGCTCATCAAACAAGCTTTGCTGCATAGGGTAGTCACTCATAACATGGCTCCTTGGCTAAATAAGCCATCTAATAGTGTGATTTGCTCTGCGCTAAGCTTATTAAAATACACCCCTTTGCCCGCCGGCATGCCACGTAAAAAAGTATAATAAACCCCGCCTAAATGGGTTTCTATTGCATAATCACTGATGCGTTGTTTGAGTAATCGGTGCAGCGCAACGCTATAAATTAAATACTGTAAATGATACTGATGGCTATTCATGGCTTGCTCTAGCAGGTCGCTTTCATAGTCAGCGGGCGTATTACCTAAGTAATTAGACTTATAATCTAAAATATAATACTTCCCTTGATAGCAAAAAATTAAATCTATAAATCCCTTTAACAGGCCTTTTACATGAGCAAACTCGAGTTTGCTTTGGGTAAAACCAAAATGCTTAACCAGTATTTCGTTTAATTGAGGCGCGCTCAAACTATCTAAAGGTAAATTAAATTCCATTTCGACTAGGCAGTCTGTCGGGGCTAATTGGCTTAAGCTTAATCCCTCATTGTTTAAGGGGCAGGTTAACGAATCAAGCACCCACTGCTCGGTCACGTGTTGCCAGCTTTCGCTAATATGGTATTTATCCAGCGTATGTTTTACTACCTCTGCTAAATTTTGCTCTGGATTTGTAGGGTGTACTTGCGCACTGGTAAAGTCTATTTGCTCAAATATTTCATGCAAACAGCTTCCAGGCTTCGCCCCCTTGGGAAAACTGTAAGGCGATGGTATTTCATCTTGGCTGTTAGCAAATTCATCTTTTTCATGATCTTCATCACTGCGCCCAGGCTCAATATGATCGGTGTGCTTTTTAAAGCTCAGCGCGCTAAAGCTGGTTGCTCGCCAATCTCGCTCTATGTTGGCTGTAACCGTATTAACTCTTAACGCTTGGCTTTGCTGCACTGCGCTATTAAGTGTTAATTGGCCTTGTTCGGCCAATTGCTCAGCCGTAAATTGCTGATAATGCATTTCGGTGTGATCGTCGCAAAATTCACTTAAGTGGGTGCGCCACGTTTGGCTACTTGTAAGCTCAAGCCCTGCAAATAACACATGCCCTAATGCACTACTTTGTATAGCCAAACGGCTACTTTGCCCCTGCCCTATGTTATACACCCCAAGTGCACAAAAATGTACCGCACGGGTAAGGGCAACATAAAGTAAGCGTAAGTCTTCAGCTAGGCGTTCTTGCTCAGCTTGTGCTAAGGCGTCTTCGTTTTTACTTAAATCGTAAACTAGCTGGCCGTTTTGATGATAAAGCGCTTCTTTAGTTTCGCGATAGCCACTGGCAAAAGGCATAAATACCAGCGGATACTCGAGCCCTTTTGAGGCATGCATAGTCACAATTTTAACTAAGTTGGCGTCACTCTCTAGGCGTACTTGCACGGTTTCGCCATCTTGCTGGCTTACTTTTTGTGCAAACCAACGTAGCAAGCGCAAAGTGCCTTCTAGCTCTATTTGCTTTTGCTGCAGTATTTCACCTAAGTGTCTAAAGTCGGTTAACCAGCGCTCAACGTTATAGCCAAGTCCTTGCCACTTAGCGCTCAGCTGATTATGGCTTAACAAACGCTCAAGCATCGCCATTGCACCTTGCTTGTTCCAAATATGGCTAAGTTGAGCAAAAAAGTTTAAATGCTCTTGCCATTTATTTTCATCATCAGCAAGGGCGTAAATTTCGTTGTAGCTTAAACAAAATAATGGCCCGGCTAATACGCCGCGCAGTAACGACTCGTTGTATTGCCCATGCAATGCCGTTAAAAAATTAAGTAAATGGTGGCTAAGCTCTTGGCTAAAAACACTGTCGCGCGATAAATACACGCTAGCAATATTGGCATTGCTCAGTGCTTTTTTCATTATTTGCGCTTCTACACGGTCGCGCACCAATATACAAATATCGGCAGCGGTCACCTTATGCTTACCAATGCACGCTCGCCCTTGCTCGGCTTGCTCAAGCAATGTCACTATTTTATTGGCAAAATAACTGGCCAAATGCCCTTGCCCAACGCCTTTGCTGGTGGGTTTGTTTTTTTCATCTGCAGCTTCATCTACAAATACATTAAATTCAAACGCGGTGGCAGGTTTGCCATCTATTGTAAATGTTTCATCGGCTTTTTTGCCTTTTGCTGCTACTGCGTTAAACGGTATGGCATCGTTATAAATAAAGCTATTGGCATGTTTAGAAAACAAGCTGTTTACACTGCTTACTATATCGGTGCTTGAGCGAAAATTAGTACCTAAAGTAAATTGCTGCTCAGGCTCTACCGACTCTTTTGCGCCAATATAGGTAAAAATATCAGCGCCCCTAAAGCCATAAATAGCCTGTTTTGGGTCGCCTATCATGGCAAGCGTCGTTTTTTCTTGGCCGTATATTTTGCTAAAAATGCCGTACTGAATCGGATCGGTATCTTGAAACTCATCAATCATGGCAACAGGAAATAGCTGCGCTATTTTTTGCGATAAAGCCTCGCCCTGCTCGGCATTTAAAGCACTGTGTAAATTAGTCAGTAAATCATCAGGGGTGATCACACTTTGCTCTTGCTTGCGTTTTACAATTGCCTGTTTAACCCACCGAGCTGCGGTTTGTACAACGGCAATTTTAAGGCCCTGATTAATTTTAGTATTAAGTGCACTGAGCTCATCAAACAAGCTAAGCAGAGGGTGGCTAAATAATGGCTGATTTTTTTTATAATTACTGGCATCACTTAAGTTTTCGCTGCTCCACACCTCAAACGAGTATTTATTGGTGCCAAATTCAAAAAATAACTCATCACCTAAACAAAATCCTTCAAGGGCCGTTAAACTGCCTTTTCGGCCAGGTGTTTTAGAGCCACTTAAACCCGAGCCCTTTATTGCAGCTATAAACTCTTGCTCCAGCACTGCTTTTTTAAAAGCGGGTACTTTAGCAATGTACTCATCGCGAGCTTTAAATACGTCATCTAAGTTTATTTGCGGCACTATGTTCGCATTGGCTTTATTTAGCACACTACTGACTTGGCTAAATAGCGATTCAGGGGCTGCAAACACCTCTAAAATAGCATCAGTGCGTTCTTTATTAAGTGGGTATACAAAGGCGCGCCAAAAATCCTTAATTGTGTCGAGCAGTATGTCGCGCTCATCTAAAATAAATTCAAGGTTAAAAGCAACGCCCGATTCAAACGCATGCTGCTTTAACATGCGTTGGCAAAAACCATGAATGGTAAATATAGCGGCTTCGTCCATAGATTTAGCGGCGGCATCGAGTAAATCAAAGGCGCGGTGTTTATCATCTACTGCGGCTATTACACCTTCTATTAATTCATCATTTGGGTTTTGGCCAAGTAATGCATCGCGCGCAGCAATAATACGGCTGCGTACGCGGTCTTTAATTTCTTGCGTAGCGGCATCGGTAAAGGTAACCACAAGTATTTGCTCAACGCTTAACGGGGTGTTTATCTCCCCTGGTATTTGCAAGCCTAATAAATAACGTAAATAAAGCCCGGTAATGGTGTAGGTTTTACCTGTACCCGCACTGGCTTCTATTAAACTTTGCCCTTTTAACGGCATTGTTAGCGGATTAAGCGCTTGCATGGTCACTCTCCTTTGCATGTGCATGTAATGGGGAGAGTAATTTTTCGCTCCACTTAATAAACTCTTCTTGGCAGTCATTGAGCGATTGCACCGTTAAACGAATATACGGGTTTTCGCCCTCGCCGCGCCCTATGTATTGTGGGTTAAACTTGCTAATGGCTTTACCAATATCGCCACCACTTTTAACGTATTCATAGCCACTTACCGGATAAAATGCCACAGGCTCTTTGCGCAAGGCTTGGTATAGCGAAAACCAATCACTGAGTAAGGCATCGGCCTCATTTTTACTCAGTGGTGCAAAGCTAATTTGCTTATCAAGCCCCAGTAATAGGGTTTCTACATTTTGCTCCATACTTTGTGCAACAAGATGATATATAAAGCCCTTAATTAAATCTTTGGCCTTTATACTGGCACTTCGGTAAAACACTTGTTTTTGAAGGTAAATATGATTAAGCCAGCCCTCAATGGTGGTGTTTTCTATGCGCAAAGACACCTCAAGCGGGTCGGTTTTGCCGCTTTTAATATGCTCTTTTACTTGCCCGGCTAGTGCATCTACTCGGTGTGCCATGCTCTCATACACTAAATTGCCCACATTGGCTTGTGGCAGCTCTCCCCGTTGCAATATTTGCTCTGTACTTAAAGGTTGCTCATTAATGTTGGCTTGCAGTATTTCGTCTAAATAAAAGTAGCGGCGCAGCGCATCTAGGCTAAAAGGCTCTTCATCTTTTGCGACTTCGTTAAATTCAGGTAGGCGTAAACCTAATGTTTGCTGGTAAAAGCTCTCTTGTGCGTTGCACACACTGCGAATAAATACATCAAGCTCTAATTGCGCGGGCGCTGTTACATCAATGGCTGTTAGCGGCTGCGCGTCTATACGCTCGCTTGGCAGCCAAATAGGATTAAAACTGTGATTACTCAACTGTTCATCCGCTTCAGTGTCTGCTGTGTAATACGCACTATTAAAAGGCTGTAAGTGCTGTTGATTAATTAAACACTCAGGCAGCGTTTTTTCGCTGTTATTTGCTAACGTAAAGCTGCGGCCTATGTACTCTAAAAGCTCACTTACTAAGGTCGAGGGCATACGCGGTTGATTGTCAAAACACGAGCGGCCAATGTAACTTATGTATAAATTTTCGCGGGCACTCAGGAGGGCTTCTAAAAATAAGTAACGGTCATCTAATTTACGTGAACGGTCACCTTTTTGTTTTTTAGAATACGGCACTAAGTCAAATCCTATTGGCTGCACCGTACGTGGGTAATCGGCATCGTTTAAGCCAAGCATACACACCACTTTAAACGGCACGGCGCGCATAGGCATTAGTGTACAAAAGTTAACTTGCCCCACTAAAAAGCGCTGCCCTACGCCTTTTTCTTGAATGCCTTGTTTTATCAGGTAGCTTACAATTCGTTGCGATACATGTTTATCGTAATCACCATTATCGTGGTGCTTTTTAAGCTCCTCTAAAACATTTTGCAGTACCAGTAAATCCCAGCTGTCTTCGCCTTCATTGAAATAAATAGCATTTATTAGCTCAGATAAAATATCCGCTTTATTGCTAAGGGTATCATCAGGGGTTAGCTCATCTTTAAAGCGCTGCAGTACATCAATAAAATGCACCAGTTTATTAAGGGTATCAAGCGCCATGCCCTCTACTTCATCGGCACTATAAATGCCGTTAAACGGGCATTGCTCATCGCGCTGGGCTATGCCTAGCAGTAAACGGTTTAAACCATGCTGCCAGGTATTTAAATCTATTGCGGGTAAATCAAAGCTACTTTTGTGCTCAGCATTTATACCCCATTTAACCCCTACACGCTCAAGCCAATATTGAATTTGTTCGTACTCGTGCGCCTCTAGCGCAAATTTTTCGGCAATTTGTGTTACTTGCAATAAATCAAGAATATCCGAAACACCAAAACGCGAAAACGGCAAATTGGCTAAGCTGGCAAACGAGCTCAGCACCGGTTTTTCTTGCTCTATGGCTAAATCGGCCAATGCATAAGGAATAAAGCGACTGGTGTTTTGCGCGCCGCCAAATACCGCTTCAATATACGGGCTGTACGTACCTACATCAGGCATCATTACAATAATGTCTTTAGGAGTGAGCGACGGGTTTTGATTAAACAAAGTAAGTAAATAGTCGTGCAAGCGCTCAACTTCTCTAAGCGGTGTGTGGCAATCGCTTAGGGTAATACTGGTATCGGTGTCGCTAATGGGCAATTTGCCCTCATCATTTATAAACCATTGCTTATTATCGGTAAGCGACTCACCTTTAAATGCCAGTTGGTAAATCTCGCTTTGAATTTGACCCAGCAAGCTATCGTCAAACGCATCTATAAAGCCATCAATCCAACGCGCATCAAGTTGTACGAGTTGCTCAAAGTAGTCGCGTCCTAGTTTTCCCCATGACGATAAAAGCGGGTTACCTATAAAGTAGTATTCTTCATCAGGGTTAGTTTGTTTTTTTTGCTGCGCTTCTAAAAGCGGCATTTTGGCGTATTTGGCATTTATTTTGGCTGCTGTTTTTTCATCAACCACATCGCCCCAATAATGCTCGCTAGGATTAAAAAAGAATAAAAACACCTCTGTTTTTTTGCTCAGCGCTTCAAACACCTCAAGCTGCGAGCTCGCAATCGCCGATATACCAAATAAACTAATGCGCTTAGGTAGTAAGCTATTATCCATATTCTCAAGCGCACCGAGTAGCTGCCCTTGCATATTGGCACGATGAAATTGGCTTTGCCCAAGCGCTTTACTGTGCGCCACCAGCTTTCGCCATAAATAGCTTTGCCACGGGGCAATGCTTACATCAACATCGTCAAGTTCGTCTTTGCCGCTATCCCAAGTGGCAATCCAATGCGGGCGGTACATTAAATATTGGTCGTACACATCGGCAATTTTTTCACACAGGGCAAAGGTTTTTTGCCCGTCTAGGTCGCCCTCTAAATAGGTTTTTAAGGGCAAATAAAGCGGTTCATCAATACAGCTGGGCAGTATTGCAAATAATTTCCAAGCAAGGTTAGGCTTATTAAATGCCGACTCTTTAGGCACATTGGGCAGTAACTGCTGATACAACTGCCATATAAAGCTCGATGGCAGCGGAAAATCGACCTGCGCGGCTAATCCTAGGTTTTCGCTTAAACCAATTTTAAGCCACTGCGACATACCCGGCGACTGCACTAATACCACTTCTTTATCGAATGGGCTTTGCAGCGGGTTTACTTTTAATAGCTGATTAAACTGAGCCTGCAGCGCTTCCATACGGTTTGATTGAATAATATTGAGCATACAACTGGAGTCCTTACTTGAAGTAAAACCAGTTTAAGATATTTTCATTTATAGGGGTAGCGCAATCAGCAAATTGGCACTAATAAATCAGCGGGTTAGCAGGGAGTTTAAACGCACAGCGTTAATTTTAATCACTGTGCGTTTTATTGGTCAGGCCATTTTATTTATAAGGGCTAATGCTTGATAAGCTAAATGCGCTTTGCATAATCACTTTAGCATCTATCCCTTTAAGCTTAAGTGAGATGGATGGATCTGCTTGTTGCCAATCTATGCTTAAATCGCCGTAATTCACATTGTGAGTGTAATCACCTACACGGTGTTTATTTGGGCTTACGTCTTTCCACTTTTCAGTGAGGCCTGAGCTGGTCATTTCTATTAAAGGGTAATCAAGGTTTTGTTGATACTTTGATATTTCGCCCCAGTGTGTATCGCCACTGATGATAATAACCCCATTCACTTGATGCTTTTTAATTAACGCAAATAAACGGTTACGATCCTCTAGGAAATTAGCCCACGACTCCCACCCTGTAAAATCGGGTAATAACTGCAAGCTTGAGGCAATTAGCTTTATAGCCGCAGGCTTTTTAAGCTCTTGCTCAAGCCATTGCCACTGCGCCTCACCTAGCATAGAGGCGCCTTTCACTTCTGTTGGGCTATACGGGCCTTGGTTATTAAGCTTACGCTTAGTGTAATATTCAAGCTCGCTTACGTGGTTAAGTGCATCACGGTTCCAGCGTAAATCGGGCATTATTACGTGTACAGCTTGCTCATCCTCACCATACATATACGACGTGTAAATGCCATCCGTGCGGGTGCGCCTAGGAGAGCTTTTAGGCTCGCCCCAAAAATCGAGCATAATTTGGCGAGACTGCTCTTTATGTGGGTAGTCTTTACCAATATCGTTTTGACCAAAGTCGTGATCGTCCCACATCGCAATGATTGGCGTATTCGCTTTTAGTGTTTTAAAGCCTGGTTTAGCACCTAACTTTTGGTATTTATTGGCAAGTACCGCCATATCGTTGGTGTCGCCGTAAATATTGTCACCTAAAAATATAAATAAATCGCCCTGCTCTTTATTAATGGTGTCAAATATTGGCATGTCTTTATCTTGATGCCCACACGAGCCAAATAAAATTTTTGAAGGGGCTGCTGCCATAGTATTTGCGCTAAACGCTAACCCTAATGCTAATACGGCGTGTGTAATAGGTTTTACTAACTGCTTCATTTTAAAATCTCACTTATTGGCGGTGCCATGTTTGAATTTAGGTGTTTTGGGTTTATACCCAATGCGCTTAAAACAGTGGCTGCAACCTGCGCTTGTTTAAGCTCATTTTGTGTTTTAATTAAGCCGTGCCCTTTTATTGCAGGGCCAATGGCAGCAAGCCAAATATGCTCAGAGCCGACAATGCCCTCAGGAAATTTATTACCCGCTAAATGCAGCTCAGCCAACGCACGTTTAGAGCTATGGTGTTGCCAGTCGCTTGCACTGCTCCCGCGGCCGTGGTCGGTGGTAACAATAAGCGTTGTATTGTTTTTATAGCCCGGTGTAGTTTGAATTGTGTTCCATAAGTCTTTTAAAAACGCATCGCTTTGCCTTGCAGATTTTAAATACTGGTCGTAATGGCCATCGTGCGCAAAGTCGTCGGTTTCACCTAAGCTAATGACTAATAAGCGCGGCGTTTTTGCCAGCATATACGCTTTGGCAAATCGGTAAGTAAAACTGTCTAAGCGTACTTTTTCCCATGGGCTTGGAATTTCATTTTGCAATGCGTTTAAAAGCTTAGCATCGGCAAATAAATCGTTTTCTATGGGCATAAAACCCGCATTCACATACACGTTACTACGCTGAGTATTCACAATGTAAGGAAATACATCCCAGCTCCCAAACAAAGCGGTTTTACCTTTAAAGTCTGCACGCTCATCTAGGCGCTCTAAAATGGTTTTATTGGCGTTTAATACTTTATTGTTGCTATTAATTTTTTCATCTACTTCGCCGGTGAGAATTTCGTTATACCCAGGGTATGAAAAATACCAAGGGTTGCTCACCGACATATTAGAGCCCTTTGCTCTATCACCTACAATTACGCCCTTTTTAGCCACATGCTGAGTTAAAAATGGCATGAGTAATTGCTGGCGCTTATTGGCGGTAGGCGCCCAAAATTGCTTATTTAATTGCGTTGGGTTTTTAACAAAATCGGCATTATTAATGAGGTTTTTATCTGCCCCGCTAAACACCTCTTGCCAGCGCACACCATCAAGGGTCACTAGCACTACATTTTGCGCTGCGCTTGCGGTATTGCTGATTAATGCAATGATACTAAATACCGTGGCTTTTATAATTGAGTTCATAATTACTGTGTACCTAATAACTGTGTACCTTTAATTAAAAGCCCATCAAAGATGGGCTTTTAATTATTTACTGTACATTATGGCTATTAAAACGTAGCCGATAACGTCAGTGCTGCTGTACGTGGTGCACCAATAAAGTAAGTGCTGCCATTGCCCGTACCACCCGCTAAATAGCTTTTATCGGTAACGTTATAAACAACAAAGGCAACATCAATAGCTTTAAATGGTCCTGCGTTTATATCGGTTGCGTAACCTGCGTTTAAATCAACCACGGTATAGCCATCAACTTCGCCACGCTCACCGGTGTATTTAGCCGATAAACCAAAGCGGAAATCACCGCTAAAGTAATCGGTCGATAGGACAAATAAGTCATCTACTGAGTCTATTACTTTTTCACCGGCTTCAAACCCGGGTGCATCGCCTTTGTACTCTGAGTCATTATTCGTGTACGAGCTATATACACTCCATTGTGGGCTTAGCATGTAACTTGCCGACAGCTCTAAACCTTGCGATTCAATACCCCCTACATTTAAGTAAGAGCCATTAGTACCTATGGTGTAATCAATACCGCCAGTGTCACTACCTGGGGCAATGAACGTAATACGGTTATCAAATTCAATTGAATACGCTGTTGCGGTCAGGTTTAACGCGTCATTTTGATAACGTACACCTAAATCGATGTTTTCAGCGGTTTCAGCTTCAATGGCTGATAAATCAGAGCTGTCGCGCTCAAGTACACCGTCTTTTATGGCTGCAAAGTTTTCGCTATAGCTGGTAAATAGCTCGGTTGAGTTATTTAGCTGATACAAAATACCACCACTAAATAACACATCAGAGTCGCTATTAACTTTAGCAGTTGTGGCATTTTGATAATAGTCGTACTTTTCAATATCAACAAGGTACTTTTTAACACCTACGTTAAGCGTGAAATCGCCAAGTGCCATTGAATCCTGCGCATACCATTTAAGTGTATCGGTCTCAAAGGTGTTTTTATACTGGGTCCAGTATGGCGTGCTATCAAAGTGGTGGTAAATGCTGGCATTAATTACTTTGTGCCAATCGCGAGACTCGTCACGGTCGCTTTGCTCATACCAAAAACCGGCTTCTATATCGTGCATGCCAAACGTAGCTTGGTAGTTGGCAGTAACCCCTAAGCGGTCTTTTTTGTAATGCGTATGACGATACGACATTACAGGTATTGCCGTATCATCGTAACATGCTGGGTTTAAACCAGGACCCGACTCCCACGGCCAGCTTAAACTTGCCGTACAACCTTCGTTTGGTGCCAGTGCGTTACCTGCGCTATCTACAAAACCGTAAGAGCCTGCGTTAGTGCCGCCCTCTGTGGTTGGGTTGCCGTTTTCATCTACTGGAGTTGTTAAATACGGTGGGATCCAATCGCCACGGCCCGAGTTTTTATGATAATAAGGGCTCACTGTAATAAGCGATGTTGGCGAAAGCGCATACTCAAACTTTAAATACGCTAGTGTATTTTCACGCAGTGTACCCCAGCCCTCAGCAAACATTTGGTCGTAATGTGGAACGCCTGTCCAGTTCCACGTTAACTGATCCCACTCTGGCGTTTGTTCAAATTGCGCAAGACTTACACTGTTGTAGTTAGTCTCGCTTACATCATCGTAAGATAAACGCCCTGTAATTGTTAAATCAGCAAGCGTTGTTACAAATTTAAGCTCTGCGTGTTGGTTATCTTTTCCACCATTGCTACCCGAGCCAATCCAGCGGCTAGTATCAGTTTGCGAGTAACTTACATACGCTTGTGTATTATCAAATAAAGTACCCGTTTCGTGCTTAACGTAAAAGCGGGTCGCATCGTGACTACCCGAGGTGTAAGCAAAAGTGGTGCTGCTATCAAGACTTGGCGCTTTACTTACAAAGTTAAATGTACCGCCTAGTGCCTCAAGCGATGCCGATTTAATATCTGAGGTGCCTTGGCCTACTTCTACAGTGGCTAAATTTTCAGTGTCTAGGTAACGGTTTGCTTTAGCGCCCCCACCATAGTTTGAGCCACCGTTAGGAATACCATCAACGGTCATCCCTAATTGCTGCTGGTTTGAGTCAATACTAAAACCACGCATAGTAATTGTGGTAGACCAGTCATCGCCACCAAATGCATCGCCTTCGTTTATGCTAATGCCAGGTAAGTTGTCGATAACCGATAACACACTCGAAACCGTTGTTTGTTGATCAAGCATTGCAGGCTCAATCACATTATTTGCGTAACTGGTTGGTTTTGCAGTAACGGTTATTTCTTCTATTTCGTTGCCATTTGCATAAGCTGACGTTGATACAACCATAGCAATTGCCATGCTCAAAATCGATTTATTAGTTAAAGCGTACATTGTGATCCCGTTTGGTTTTAATTATCTAAAGTAATTATGAAAGCGGGCACAGTATGATTTCGAATTATGACAACAAAAATGAAGTTTATTTACAGGGGTGTTAAAAAAATGTGGGGTTTTTATGGCTTTGTTATGTCATTTGTAAGTCAGCCTAAGTACAAAAACCTAGGCTGATTTATATATGAATACTAATTCATTAGAATAGTTTAGCTAACACCTCGTCACTATAAGCAACAAGCTCTTCATTATTAGCCACTTTACTAATGTAATCTGGATTAGCAATAAATGGACGACCAATCGCAATTAAATCAAACTGGTCATTGTTTATTGCTTGTTTTGCATCATAAAAACTATAGCTACCTACCCCTACAAGGCTGGTTTTAGTGTTAGCGCGCAAATACTGCGAGGTTGTCTTACCTTCTAAAGAGTCAAATTGAGTGCTGTCATCAAAAATACCGCCATGAATGTAAGCCAGTTTTTTGTCATCTAGCTGCGCTAATAAATAATCAAATACCGCTTTATCACGCTTATCTTCTTCCATATTAAAATAAGCACCTGGCGATAACCTAATTGCCGTACGCTCATTACCTACTGCATTAACAACCGCATCGGTCACTTCTATTGCAAAACGCGCCATATTTTCAGGTGTTTGGCCATATTCATCTGTGCGCTCATTTGCAGCGTAATGTAAAAACTGATCAATTAAATAACCATTTGCGCCATGAATTTCTACACCATCAAAACCAGCTTCAATGGCGTTTTCGGCCGCTTTAGCAAAGTCGGCTATCAGTGAATTAATATCCTCTTTAGTGGCCGCTTTTGGCGTAATGTACGTCAGCTCGCGCATACGTGGTACAGAGCCTTCAACACCAATTGCCGATGGCGCTAATACTTCGCCGTCAAAAAAGTGAGGGTGAGCAACACGGCCAACATGCCAAAGCTGTGCAAACATTTTACCGCCGTTGGCGTGTACGGCGTCAGTTACTTTTTTCCAACCTTGAATTTGCTCGCTGGTAAATAACCCCGGTGTATTTGGGTAGCCCTGAGCATCTGGGCGAATAATAGTGGCTTCGCTAATAATTAAACCGGCATCGGCACGGCGCGCATAATATTCGACCATATCTTGCGTAGGTACTAAATTATCATCAGCCATACAACGGGTTAAAGGCGCCATAAAAACGCGATTTTTAAGTTCAAGTGAGTCGTTTAATTTATACGGGGCCAGTAAATCTGTGGTCATTGTTAAATCCTTCAGTAAGAGTATACATATGAGATGCGGCCTTTTTAACAACATTCAAGGGCAGTTTAGAATGCTCGCTCAAAATATACTTAGGGAGTACCAAAACAGATCTGAATTACAAAATTAAATAACCTGAACTCGGTTAAGAGATTTACTAACATATTTTATCATGATGATAGTTAAGCTTATTTTCTCTAGCCAGAGATTTTCAGTAAATTCAACACAGTTAGCGCTTAAAATAGCTGCTAGAGATAGATTTATTACCCAAAGTTCAGGTTAAATAATAATTTTTCAACACACTGTCACATAACTCGATATACTTGTAACAGTAAAATTCAAATTTGAAGCAATAAAGAGTGAGCCAATTATGACAACTGCAAATGCGACTGAAGAACAAACCGTAATTTTAGGGCTAGGGGCAAAAAAACGACTCGCTTTTATGTTTGAAACCGTACAACAGTACAAACAAGTATGGATTTTAAACGACGATGATGGCTGCGTAATGCTTGCCAACGAAGATGACGACTGTGTACCTGTGTGGCCAACCCGCGATTTTGCACAAGCTTGGGCCACGGGCGAATGGGAAGGCTGTACACCAAAAGCCATTCCGACAAAAGATTGGTTTAGCCGCTGGACACCCGGCCTTGAAGAAGACGACCTACTGATTGCGGTGTTCCCTACCGAAGAGGACGACGGCACGGTGCTTTTTCCTGATGAATTTGAAAGCCAGTTAAAAATTCCTAAAAAGAGAAAGTATTAATTTAGGGGCAGTTTTAAATGCGGCTTAAACGAATACAACTTAGCCGCATTTTTAATAGTGTAACTTTATCTCTACTTTTGAAATTTTAATAAGGTGTAGTTCTTAAAATTTGATGGTGTAATCTACATATACACGGTGATCTGCTCTATCTCCTTTTACACCATCAACACTGCCAGTTTCATCTGTGGTGTAATCTAAAAATAACCAACGTAGGCTTAAGCCTTTTACAGCCGCTACTTTGTAGCGTGTATCAATGGCCCAATATTTTTCATCGGCTGTGCCACCTGCTTTACCTAAGCTTGAATTTTCTGCATCGCTGCCGCTGGTGTAATAAAACTTTGTGGTTAAACCGGGTGCCACTGCTTTTAGGTCAACACCTAAGCGAGCCTGCCAAGTTGACTCATTTTGGTTTGTTAAATCGGCACCAATTAATGAGCGAGTTGGAAACGGGTTAGTGATCTGACCCCGATAAAGTAGACACGGGGTTTTAATTCATTGATTCATATTGTTTGGGGCTAACATTTCCAATCGTCCCATGCATTCGCACTGAGTTGTAGTAATTCTCAATATAAAAACGACTTTGTATTGTCATTTCGCTACGACTCAGTTCATTTAGATTACTCATCCATTCTTTTTTGTACTGAGCAAAAAAACTTTCTGAACAGGCATTATCCCAGCAGTTCCCCTTTCTCGACATGCTAATCGTTACACCTCGCTTGTTCAACCACGATATAGTCTCTTTAGCTCGATACTGGCTCCCTTGATCTGAATGAAACAGTAAACGTTGTCCGTTCGGCTTGCGCACATTCCAAGCCTTCTTTAGTGTTTTAATCACTAAAACCGCATTATTAATTCGACTTGTTGCCCAGCCCACAACTTTGCGTGAGTATAAATCTAAAATGACACATAAGTACTGCCAGCCTTCTTTACAGCGCACCTGAGTTATATCCGATACCCATACACTATTAGGCTCTTCAACATCAAATTGACGAGCAAGTAGATTCTCTGTCGTTATAAAACCCTGCTTTTTATTACCACTGGTGTAGCGACGCTTACCTGATTTAGAGCGATAACCTACGCTTTGTAATAAACGCTGCACTCGGCCTTTACTGCAATCATATCCGTCGGCTATGGCGGCTTGCCACAATTTTCTGTAACCAGGTATGCAGTGCTCTTCATTACTTCTTTTTATTAAAAACTGAAGTAAAAAATCATTTTTTCTTTCAACTGGATTCGACGACTGTTTCAACCATTTGTAATACCCAGCCTTAGAAACAGATAATAACTTACATAACTTGCTTACTGTTTTCTTCACCGTCGTGGTCTTATGAATATATTGAAACCTTATTCTTTTAGACTGTCGAAGTAGGCCCTCGCCTTTTTTAGTACGTCGTTCTCCAACTGTACGTCCTCAAGCTGCTTTTCAAGGTTACGAACTTGACGTTCAAGGTCTTTATATGACTTTTCTGGACCATGGTTTTTAAGTGGCTTAGGCTCTTTTCTTGAGGTCATTTTACTTCTCCAACTTGACAGCATATCGGGATGAATACCGTATTTATTAGCGGTCATTTTAACGGTACCGTGTGAGTCTAATGACTCCTGCACCACTTTTCTTTTAAATTCCTCTGTATGTTTACGAAACGCTTTTACTTTCATGAGAACTGACTCCTAAATAGGTGTCTACTTTTATGGAGTCAGATCATAGTCCCGTGATCGCCACTAAAGTTATCTTCAATCCAAGCATCGTTCACTTTGGTAAATGCGGCGCCTAGTGTCCAAATATCTTTTTTCCAATTGGCATCTAGGTAATAGGCAAAACCATCGTTTTCACTTTTAGTAACGCCTGAAACCGCATCGAGTGCATCTTCATCATCTAAATCGCCACCCTCTGCGCCGGTTACAAATAAATCGCCATCGTCTTGTGAGGTAAATACGCCACTTGAAAGGGTTAACTTACTTTGATCGAGCTTTATAGCGTAGCTGCCTTTAAGTCCAAGCTTTGATAAGTAGTCATGAGAATTTAAATATTCTGCGTCTATTTTTAGCGCATCTTTTTTGTAGCTTGCGCCCACACCCCAAATAACACTAATTGCGCCGTTATCTGACTGGTCGGTAGAAAAATCTTCCCACTTGTCGTCGTGGCGGCGGCTCCATTTATCGTAGGCGTAACCATATACTTTGGTATTACCAAACTTGTAGTCACCAAATACGCCTCGAAAAGTATTGGGAATTGCGCGGCTGCCTGAGCTTTTTAACAGCATGCTTTTGGTTTTTTGCCCGCCTATTTTTACATGGCCATTGTCGCCAAGTTTAACGTCGATAAAATATTGACCAAATTTAGAAAAACTATCGTCAACGCCGCCCTTTTCATCCCCAGCGGGTAAAATATTATTTTGTGCGCTGCCGGTTGAGTTGTAATTAAGTACGGTATAAGTAGAGACACCCATGCTAATTAAGTCATTAAAATAGCCCGATTGATAATTGAGCTCTATGCCTTGTGCAAACGTTGAGTCGTCGCTGGCGTCGTTATCGTAATCGCGGTCAAAGTAAATTGACCTTAGCTTAATATTAAATTCGTCTTGCTCTGTAAGCCCATTAAAAGAAGCGTACGAAGGAATAGAAACACAAGTTAATACTGCGCCTGTTACTGCAAATATTTTAGAGAACCGTTGAGCCATAGTTGTCTCCGCTACCTTGTTTAATTAAATTTATAGTTGTGTGTAGTGTGTATCAGTTTATTCATGTTGCAATTTACACGGCAAATCTGTCACAAACCTATCACAAACCTGTCACAAGATAATTACACTTTAGGCAATTGTATTTTTTGGCTATTAAATTAAAACTATAGCTTATCTTGCTATAAACGAAGGTATTTGCGTATTGTAAACGTTGTAGTAATTGTTTAGTGTCTTGCACAACTTAAAATTATATTTTTTAATTGCGACTTTGCGGGTGTGCTTAATGAGAATTTTAGCAGTTGAAGACGACGAAGTATTAGGAGAAGCAATTTGCCAACGCTTCACCAAAATGGTCAAGGTATAGACCTTGTAACCAGTTGTTCAACTTGTGCTTGCCCCCAGGCATAATTTCGTTGATAGCTAGGAATGGTATAAATAGCATTACCAAAAAATAACTCTTCGATAGTCAGCGCTTGGACGTCATTATTGCTCATTATTTGTACCCTTACCTAAATATAGTCCGTGTAATGCTTCTAACCCTTTGGTTTTATTACTGCTAACAGCCTCTTCATTTTTAATTACCACATAGCGCAATACTTCATTGGCACCTAACGCATGCGCAATGACATTTAATAAACTACTGCTATTTTTTGCATAATTATCAATACTAGCCATTAATACTCGCGAGTTTTCCACTCTTAGCTTATAAGCCCAACAAAAGCATAAACGGATAGCTTGCTTAAAATGCTGCTCTTTGAATTTATCATGGTAAAGCATTACAACAGCTAAAAATAAATTACGCGCATAATTATCACCTGCCCTATGCGAGCCATTGTAACTTTTTAAATAAGGTGCTAACTCAGTATGCTTTTCTAAGTATTTTTGCTGTTCAATATAATGAGCTACAAATTCAAAAAAACGTGAGCCGTTAAGTATAATTTGACCTATCTGATGTGGGTACTTTAATTCGTTTTTATCAGCTATTCGATCCAAAGAGTGATTGTATTGAGTGGTGTAAATATGAGCTCTTAAAGCAGTCTCAATGTAATGCGGTACCTCTTTATTATTCAGGTTTACCCCTTTAAAAACATCAATATGTTTATTGGTAAAATATCTCCCATGTTCACCTTTAAGCCATCGTCTAATTCTGTATAAGTAATTAGCAAATATTGGTTTTAAATTACCCGAGCTTGTGGCTTCTTGTTCCCAGTGCTTAATAGTGTTTAATTTTGTTTGCTGAGTTTCGTGACCCATTTCGCGTAAGTGATATGCTTTTAAAAGATCATGGGGTTCAAGGGCTTTACCTCGTGCATTCTGGCTATCAAAAAATTGAAACGCCTCACTTATATCGCTTAGTTTAATAACAACAAGCGAGCAGTTCGATAAAATAAAAGTATATAAATTAATTAACTCTTGCTCATCCATTTGCTCAAGCTGCATGTTAATCAATGCACTGTTGTGCCGAACTTGTTGTTGCGACTCGGGATGATTAATGGCAATGGTGGTTAAAAGTGCAGGTTTATCCGTTATATTTAATTTAGTAGCTATAGCTGTAAGCAGAATACACAAAGTAATTGTGCGTTGCTGACCATCAACTATTTCAAGTTTATTGCCACTAGTTGCAGTATGTAGAACAACTGTACCCAATCGATACTCTGCACCGCTAATTAAATAATTACTTTTTATATCTACTATTAATTGAGCCACATTATGTTCATTCCAACGGTATGGCCGCTGATAATCTGGAATAACTAAATCACTCGCAAATAATGTTGCAATAGATTGAATTTCAGGAGAGATAGTACTACTTATTTAACCTTCCTTGTTATTAATATTTACCTGTGCAGGTAATCTCTAAAATTAATTATATTGTTATTACCAGCTATGTCCGTTGATGCTTTATTCCCTCGCTGCTCTGAGGTGATCAACGTTTGGCAATAATATAATAAACGTTCTATGGGTATAAACTTCTCTTTGCGGCGAGTTGCTTTATTAGTAATACGTTTAGGTTGGGTGTTTAAGTGAATAGCTAACTCAATGGCAAGCTCTTTAGGTAAATCATAAAGTCCCTCTTCTTGTAGTGTTTGAGTAACCCAAAGTGCAGCGTCGCTAATATGCCCACTTATACTCAAATCGGTATTTTTAATCCAGTGTGGAGTAAACTCTGTTTTAGATAGTTCACTCAACAGCACCGCTATGTCGCTGCGTGGTATTAACTGATACACCTCAAGCGTTTCAGCCATCATTAGCTGCCATTCATACTCTAAGCGCTGAGTTAATTCTTCTTGCGATAGCTTTAAACTAACCGGTATAAAAAATGTAAAACGGCTATTCGCTTCACAAACAATGATTGTTTTTTCACGAGATTTATAGCTGTTATCAATTATCTGTAATTGCCAGTTAAAATTATCGCTGTCACTGATCAGGGTATTTACCCCAGCTTGTTTACCAGGTTCATGTGGCAAGCGAGGTAAATCAGCTTTTAGGTATTTATTGAGTGCGTTTGAAGCGCTTAGACAAAGCAACATTTTATTATTCCCCACACCAATTGCGGCTATAGATCCCTGCTGCAACCGCTTTGTGAAAACTTGAATAAGGCCAGTCACTCACTCTTTTTACTAAACCATGTTTAAGTGGATTGAAGTGCACATAATTTACATGATGCCAATAATCTTGCTCATCACGAATGGTATGCTCCCAAAAGCGACGTTGCCATATGCCTCGTTCATTTTTATTCATGCGTGCCTCAGATAGGTATTCTCTTTTAGGTAACCCTTTAGAAAAGCGCTTTTTTATTTCACGCCATCGGCCAGAGTAGTCAAAATCCTCTTCGGGTAATGTTAGCACCGCATGAAGATGATCGGGTAACACAACCCACGCATCAATATGGAAAGGTTTATGTCGTTTAACCCATCGTACCGACTCACGTAGTAAATCAATGTGATCAACCAATAATGATTTATTTCGCTCAAGCAAATTAACTGTGAAAAAATACGTCCCTCCAGCTTGATAATTTCGACGATACCTCATAAAACCTCCATGTAAAAAATGTAGGTTGGTTAAGTGACGGAGTCACGCCACCCAACAAAGCAACAACATCCCAAGCCGTATTACATTTACAATGCACAACCAATAATGTCGGATGACGCCTTCGGCTTATCCAACCTACATGATTGGTTTAAATACGTAGGTTGGTTAAGTGACGGAGTCACGCCAGCCAACAAAGCAACATCACCTCAAGCCGTATTACATTTATAATGCACAACCAATAATGTCGGATGACGCCTTCGGCTTATCCAACCTACGTAAGATCAATACACGTAGGTTGGTTAAGTGACGAAGTCACGCCACCCAACAAACCAACAACACCCCAAGCCGAATTACATTTATATTGTACAACCAATAACGTTGGATGACACCTTCGGCTTATCCAACCTACATGATTGGTTTAAATACGTAGGTTGGTTAAGTGACGGAGTCACGCCACCCAACAAAGCAACATCACCTCAAGCCGTATTACATTTATAATGCACAACCAATAACGTTGGATGACACCTTCGGCTTATCCAACATTAATAAATAACTCGGTGTACGGCCGTTAATAATTAAAATTTTAATCTTCTATAACCGCTATAATAAAGCTGCTAAATATTTATCATTTTCTGCTTGGGTTGGTTAAAAATAAGTTGGTGCCGTTGCTTTCAAAGCGTTTGTTCCAAACCAAATCGAAATATATACGGTGGTTTAAACCTACATTTGCCGCTTTATTTTTTAAAAAGTTTTGTATTTCTGCGTAGTGCTGGGCTGTTTCAATGTCTTTATATGTAAAGCGGCGTTTGATGCCTAAAGCCTTCGCTTCTTCAGTGGTAAATATAAATTCTGACTGAAAAATTTGGCTATCAAGGGGTAAAAATAGCCATGGTGTGGCGGTTTTTCTTGCTGGTGCGAAATCTTCCCCCATTGCTATAAAGTGCTCAAATACAATATCAACGGGCTTTCGTACTTTATTAAACGACTGCAACTGCAAAGGTTTAATGTTTTTACTCAGTTCAATTTTAAGCTCGCTACATAACTCGTTTGCAAGCGCGTTTAACTCTATTTCAGAAGTAAGATTATTGAGTGCGTGTATTAAATAATCCTTCTTTTTAGTTAATACATCTCTAAAGGTATGTGATGCGCCTAAGCAATTATTACTTTTACGATGAAAGCCACGATAGGTATTTGAGCCTAAGCTTTTTAACACCAATTTTTCGTAGCTGAGTAATGGCGTAGGTGTTAAAAATACCGTATCACCCACTTCGTTCATGCGTTTTACTTGTGCCTGCATTTTATATATCCTTTACGTGCTAAATAAGCGGCCTGCTTTAAAAACTGAGTGTCAGCTATGTTTTTATTTAATTTACCTTGGGTCATTTAACATCCTTGTTATTATTTTTTGAAATAGCGTTATAGTTCGCCAGAAAAGGCTTCTCGGTTTGGAGAGTTGAGTAGCAGTATGTGTAGGAATTTAATAACAGCAAAATGATAATCTGCTATTAGTTTAGCTAAATGACCTTGCTTAAATAATCCATCGGTGAGCATAGCCTTGGTGCTTTTTGTTGTAATAACAAAAATCTCTTCAGGCATAGGCTTACCCTGCTGATAAAGCGCAAAAAGTGTTTCGGTTAATACTTGTGGGCTTGCACCGGTAACTATTAGTAGTACATTCTTCATCAACGATCCTTTTGTATGAGGAATCTGAATAATACATAAATTACATAGTTAATGAAACTTGTTTAAGCTCAGTGGATTAGAGGCCTTATTTCTTGCCTTTAAGCTACGGTGTATAAACAACAGTAGCTTTAATTTAATAACTCTTTAATCAACACAGAACCCAGCTGGCGTGTATTAAACGGATTCCCGTTGCCATTTAAAATTGAAATCCCTAATTCTTTAGCAATATTACGCAGGTAAGGCTTACTGGGTGCTACAAGCTCGTTATTTAAAAACACTTCAATAGTGCCGTTTTCAAGCTCCACCAATTTGTAGTTATTCCATATAACTTCTTTTACATTTAATAATATACGTGGCTTAACTGGTGCGTTTATTAACTTACTCATTGTAATACAGCTTTTTCCCGTTACTGCATCACTCATTAGTTTTTTAGCTTCTTCAACGGGCGCATCTAGTAAAGTTTCAACTTGCATCTCATCTGTATTGATTCTTAAAATAATTATACGATCGACCAAGTTTAGCGTATTAGTATTAAAGCTTATATGGCCACCTGTATGCATTCTACCTGTTGTTTTGACTGATATACGCTCGCCACTACTTGATACAACATCGTACCCCGCCTGGTTAACCTCTGTTGCCATGCGTCCATTTGTTATAAGTGCGGCGTACAGCTCCCCAATTCTACCTGTTAAATGTCTAAGCTCTGTTGCAGGTACATCCCAACTTAACTCCCTTTCTAACCAGCTCATTGCCTCACCCAGCGACTGAATGATTTGCATTTGCGTTAAAGCCATTTTATATCCTTATTTTATCTTCTAACCAACTTTTCAAAGGTGCTTATGTCCTGATACCGACAATGAACCTTGAGATGCCTTTGCTATATGCTCACTCCACCAGTTCATCAACTCTCTACGTTTTTCTATATATTCAGCTCTATTATAAGCAGAACGAACTTGGTTTTTATCTACATGTGCCAGTGCGGCTTCTATTATATCGGGATTAAACTCATGCTCGATTAATGTTGTACTTCCAAGCGAACGTAAGCCATGGCTTACTAAACGGCCCTCAAACCCCATGCGTTTTAGAGCCATATTAGCTGTCTCATTGTTGATATGAGTTCTCGGGTTTCTGTCTGACGGAAAAACAAAGTCTCTATGCCCTGAAATTGGTTTTATTGATTCTAATAACTCTATAGCTTGATTTGATAGAGGAATGGCATGCTCTCTGCGCTTTTTCATTCGTTCAGCTGGGATAATCCATAGTTTATTCTCAAAATCAATTTCATCCCAACGCGTACCGGCCGCTTCACCTGGGCGGGTGAGAGTATGTAACTGCCATTCAATCAAAAAGCGGGTTACTCGTTTAATTGACGCCGTAGCAAGCGTTTGCATCAATTCAGGCAGCTCTTCTGGTTTTAACGAAGGCATATTTTGTTTTTGCGGCTTTTTAAATGTTTCTTTTATTCCAGCAAGCGGATTAGCTTGAATATAACCACTATTAACTGCGTAGGTCATAACTTGGTTTAATCGTTGGCTTAAACGCTTAACTGTTTCTAGAGTACCTTTAGCCTCTATAGGCCTTAATATTTTTATTACTTGTGGTGCGTTAATTTTGCCAATAGGATATTTACCAATAACCGGCAGTATATGGTTAATTAACGATCGCCAAATATCTTCGCCATGAGCTTGCGTAAAATCTGGCTTTTTAACCTCAAACCACTCTAAAGCTACTTTATTTAGTGTTAACTCTTCTTGAGCCCGTTTAAAAGCTAAGGTTTCATCTCTATGCTCTTTTGGATCAGTCCCTAAAGCAACTAGTTCTCTGGCTTGTTGCGCTAACTTTCTGGCATTTACAATAGATACATCGGGGTACTTGCCTAATCCCATGTTGACACGCTTTTTTGTAATTGGATGGTAGTAGTTAAAGTTCCAGAGCTTAGAGCCACTCTTTCTGACTTTTACTTGTAGGCCGTTACCATCGGATAAAATTATATCTTTATCTTCTGCTTTTACTTTTTTTAACGCTGTATCAGTAAGCTGCTTGGCTGATCTTGCCATAAAAAATGAACCTCACTCAAATTTAGTATTCTTTTATTATGACAGCTTATTCAAGGAATACCATTTTAGATACTAAAGCTTTGAGCTTGGATGAAACAGCCTGGGACAGAGTGACACCCTAAGTCATTGATTTTAATTATTTACAGACACAAAAAAGGACGTCCTGAGACGTCCTGATATTGAATAATGGTGGAGGAAGAGGGATTCGAACCCTCGTTAGGGATTAACCTAAACACACTTTCCAGGCGTGCGCCTTCAGCCACTCAGCCATTCCTCCACGGTGTTGCTTAGCAACAGCGCGTTATAGTATGAAATAGGTTACACAGGTGCAAGGTCTTTTTAAATTTGTGCTGTTAAGTGTCTAATAATCAATCAGCAATTTACTTTAGGCATAAAAAAACGGCTAAACCTTAAGGTTTAACCGTTTTTATGCATTAGGCTAATTACTTAGCCATGCTAGCTGTAAAGTCTAACATGCGATTAAGTGACTTGAGCGCGCCTTCGCGTAAGTCCATATCTACAAACACTTCTTTACCGCGAGGGTCTATCAAGGCTTCTTCTATCGCTTTTAAGCCGTTCATTGCCATCCACGGGCAATGTGCACAACTTTTACATGACGCGCCTTCACCCGCTGTTGGGGCTGCAAAAAACTCTTTTTCTGGGCATAGCTGCTGCATTTTGTAAAAAATACCGCGGTCTGTCGCTACAATAAACTTATCGTTATCCATTGTTTGCGCAGCTTTTATTAGTTGACTGGTTGAGCCAACCGCATCTGCCAGTGCCACTATTTCTGCAGGTGACTCTGGGTGCACCAATACACCCGCGTCTGGGTGCAGGGCTTTCATATCTTTAAGCGCTTTTGTTTTAAATTCATCGTGTACGATACATGCGCCGTTCCACATGATCATATCGGCGCCAGTATTTTTTTGAATGTAGCTACCAAGGTGTTTATCTGGGCCCCAAATAATTTTTTCACCTTGCTCATCTAGGTGCTCTACAATTTCAAGCGCGCACGATGAGGTTACAATCCAATCTGCACGGGCTTTAACCGCTGTAGAGGTATTTGCATACACTACAACTTTACGATCAGGGTGCTGATCGCAAAACGCTGAAAACTCATCAATAGGGCAACCAATATCTAACGAACACGTTGCTTCTAGCGTTGGCATAACAACTGTTTTGTTTGGCGTTAGAATTTTAGCGGTTTCACCCATAAAACGTACGCCTGCAACGATGATCATGTCTGCATCGTGGCGAGCACCAAAACGTGCCATTTCTAATGAGTCGGCAACACAGCCCCCTGTTTCTTCGGCAAGCGCCTGAATTTCAGGATCTGTGTAGTAATGGGCTACCAGCACTGCATTTTTATCTTGCAGTAGTTGTTTAATACGTGCTTTATACTCGCCTTGCTCGTCTTTAGTTAACGGCGCAGGCTTAGGAGGAAAGATATAACCTTCAGGCATAATAGTTTGAGCTAGACTCATGTTCTCGACCACTTCATCTACAGTGCATTAATTACGGCAAATTATACGAGAATACACGGGCAAATAACAGCTATCTGGGCATGCTGTTTATAAATAAAAATAAGAAACTGATTTAAATAAAATAAGGGAAGAGTTGAGATTTTTTAGAAGTGGTGGGTCATGATGGACTTGAACCATCGACCAATGGATTAAAAGTCCACTGCTCTACCAACTGAGCTAATGACCCGCTCTAAATTCTGTGTAGAATTAACACGCCGCGTAAATCCGCCGATTAAACCAAACTTTATTTTAATAAAGAATGGTGGGTCATGATGGACTTGAACCATCGACCAATGGATTAAAAGTCCACTGCTCTACCAACTGAGCTAATGACCCGCTCTAAATTCTTTGTAGAATTAACACGCTGCGTAAATCCGCCGATTAAACCAAACTTTATCTAAATAAAGAATGGTGGGTCATGATGGACTTGAACCATCGACCAATGGATTAAAAGTCCACTGCTCTACCAACTGAGCTAATGACCCGCTCTGTGTGCTACTGTTTAAGATAGCTGCGTAAATCCGCCGATTGACCAAACTTTATCTAAATAAAGAATGGTGGGTCATGATGGACTTGAACCATCGACCAATGGATTAAAAGTCCACTGCTCTACCAACTGAGCTAATGACCCGCTCTGTGTGCTTACTATTAAGTGAGCTGCGTAAATCCGCCGATTGAACCAAACTTTACCTTAATAAAGAATGGTGGGTCATGATGGACTTGAACCATCGACCAATGGATTAAAAGTCCACTGCTCTACCAACTGAGCTAATGACCCGCTCTGTGCTTACTATTTAAGTGAGCTGCGTAAATCCGCCGATTGAACCAATCTTTACCTTAATAAAGAATGGTGGGTCATGATGGACTTGAACCATCGACCAATGGATTAAAAGTCCACTGCTCTACCAACTGAGCTAATGACCCGCTCTGTGTGCTTACTATCTAAGTGAGCTGCGTAAATCCGCCGATTGAACCAAACTTTATTTTAATAAAGAATGGTGGGTCATGATGGACTTGAACCATCGACCAATGGATTAAAAGTCCACTGCTCTACCAACTGAGCTAATGACCCGCTCTGTGTGCTTACTATTTAAGTGAGCTGCGTAAATCCGCCGATTGAACCAATCTTTACCTAAATAAAGAATGGTGGGTCATGATGGACTTGAACCATCGACCAATGGATTAAAAGTCCACTGCTCTACCAACTGAGCTAATGACCCGCTCTTTTTGCCGCATTTTGAGTGGGGTAACCATTCGTTTGCTGCGGGCGCTTATAATACTTATTTATAAAATGAGTGCAACCGAAAATGTCTCTTTTTTTCAGTTTTTATGCCTAGGTGAGCAAAATTAAAGCGTTTGTGCTCAAACTACATGCAAATACAAGATTCGCCGAGTATTTCTATGTAGTTTGAGCTTTAAATACACCGCTTAAATGCGTCCTAATTAGCTAGACGCTCGGTTGCAAGTTTTGCAGCAGTTGTACTTGGATATTGGTTAATTAGATCACCCAATATTTTTTGTGCCTCTTGATTCAGACCTTGCTCTTGTAAAAGCGTGCCTAACTTTAACATGGCATCTGGTCGTTTATTTGAGTTAGGAAACTCATTAACCACAACTTTAAAGTGCTCACTTGCTTTTACACCATCATTTTTAATAGTCAGCAACTGCCCAAGCCAATAATGTGCATTAGAGGCATACACAGAATTAGGATAGGTTGTTAAAAATGTTTGAAACTCAGGAATAGCTTGGTCGTAGCGTTTATCTTTCATTATTAGCGCTACTGCACGCTCATACGCTTCGTTTTCAGATAAGTCACTGCTATAGGTTTGTGCGTCACTCGATTGCGTGTAATCGGTTGCAGGCGCAGCAGCGGGTTGTGTATACGCTTGGCTAACGCGGTTTTCTATTTCTTGATAAAGCTCACGCTGGCGCTGAAGTACTTTTTCAAGTTTATAACTTTGCTCTTCAGTAACACCGCGAATTTGGCTTACTTCATCTTGAAGTAGATTAAGTTGTTGCTGTAATTCAACTTGTAATAAGTTTCGCGACTGCATCATGTTTTCTAGTGACGCTAAACGCTTCTCTATGCTCGACTGTGAACTTGCAGCTTCTGAAACAGGAGCGGGAGCAGCCAAAACTTGGATGCTCCCGCTCAATATCATGGCTGCCAAAATAATTTTCGGCTTCATAATATCTCTTATCTTAGTAAACTAGTACCGCACGGCGGTTTTTAGCGAAAGCTGACTCAGTGCGAGATTTAACCATTGGTTTCTCTTCACCGTAGCTAACTACTGACATTTGGCTAGCAGAAACACCTAAGCTTTGTAGGTATTTTTCTACAGCTTGGCCACGGTGCTCACCTAGTGCAATGTTGTACTCAGGCGTACCGCGCTCATCAGCGTGACCTTCAATTAATACTTTTACTGAAGGGTTCTGAACTAAAAACTCAGCATGTGCACGAAGTAATTCTGCGTACTTGTTCTCAACAGTTGCTTTGTCGAAGTCAAAGTAAATAATTTGTTCTTGACGAAGCGCTTCATACTTTTGACGAAGTTGCTCTTCTGCTTGTTGTTCAGGTGAAATTGTTGCTACTTCAACTGTATCCGTGTTTGTTGATTGCTCAACTGCACTTTGATTTGATTGGTTAGCTGCGCCTTCATCAATATCTGAAGATGAGCTACAAGCGGCTAATGTCATTACTGGCACAGCGATTAGCAGGCCTTTAAGTACTTTGTTAAGTTGCATTGAGTAGATTCCTATTTTTGAGTAAACCAGCAAATATTACTGTAAATATGGCGACCAAGCTGGTGCCTTTACTTGTCCGTCTAGCACGGGTAAACGTGCTTTAAAGCGACCGTCCATCGATACCAGCGCGAGTACCTGTTTATTATTATGAAGCGTGCTATAAATGATCATCGAACCGTTTGGCGCTATGCTCGGTGATTCATCAAGGCGAGTTCGCGTTAATACTTGAAACGCGCCTGTAGCCAGCTCTTTCTTAGCAAGATGGTACTGCCCGTTGGTACGGTTAACCATCACTAATTCTTTACTGTCTGGCGTTATAGAACCCGCTAGGTTCATATCGCCGTCGAAGGTCAATCGTTGTGACCTACCAGTTCTTAAATTTAACTTATAAATCTGGGCATTACCACCCCTTTCAGATGTAAACACAATATCCTGGCCATTTGGATACCAAGATGGTTCAGTATCTATACTACGGTGGCGTGTAAGGCGTGTTTCTTTACGGGTTGCTAAATCTAAAACGTAAACTTCGGTTGCACCTGTTTTATCTTTAGAAAGCACCAATAACATTTTTTTGCCATCTGGTGAAAACTGCGGTGCACCGTTAATACCACGGTAACTAGTGATCAGCTCACGCTTACCTGAGTATAGGTCTTGAATGTAAATTTGGCTTTGGCGGTTTTCAAACGTAACATACGCAAGCTTAGTACCATCTGGTGACCAAGCTGGCGACATTAACGGCTCTTTTGAGCGCAATAATACTTGCTCGTTAAAGCCATCGTAATCGGCAACCACTAATTGGTATGGCTTAGGTTGGTCTTCACGTACGATTACATAAGCAATTTTAGTCAAAAACGCGCCTTTTTCACCGGTTAGCTTTTCATATACTACATCGCTTATGCGGTGTGAATAACGGCGAAAGCCACTTTCACCAATTACGCTTTCGCGTGCTTCTAAAATATGATCTTGGCTTTTTACTAGTTTACCGCTGCTCATCATTTGAGTTTGGCCACCGGTAATTTGCCCACGAATAACATCAACTAATTCGTAGCGTACTAAGTAACGCCCATCAGTTTGTTGCTCTACCTCGCCTACTACAACCGCTTCTACACCTTGGTTTACCCATGCTGCGTAGTCAATGTCGCCGTCTTTATTAGGAAGCTGTGGCATTTGTGCTACATCTACTGGTTTAAATTTACCACTGCGCATTAAATCGGCAGCGATAACATCGCTCAATTTTTGTGGAATTGGGCCAACACCGTTGTATTTAAAAGGCACGATGGCAATAGGACGTGCGCCGTCTACACCTTCAGTTATTACAATTTCAAGTGCCGCATTTGCTACACCCTGAAACCCTAATAATATAACTACAAAGGCTATTTTAATTTTGCTGAACATATCATTCCTTTAAAATTCTGGCTTGATTGTTAAATTAATATTCTTAAGTTGCTCGAATACGTCTTTGTCTTTAGATACAGGTAATGTATCGGCCATGCGCACAGCTCTAAGTGCAGCTTCACACACTAGCTTATCACCCCCTAACGATTTAACTTGCGTTACTAGACCATTAAACCCAAGACGAATATTTACTCGACACTGTTGATTTTTCATTTTTTCATCAATCAGTAAGTTTTGCTGAATGCGCGCCATAATTAAAGCACGATACTTATCAACTTCGCTCACTACTTGCTGTTGGCGTATTTTACTACGTGCAGCCTGCTCTTTAGCAAGTTGTTCTTGTAACATTTGCTCTTGCAGCGCTTGCTGACGTTTACGCTCGGCTTCTTTTGCACGTTCTTTAGCTTCTGCTTCACGCTTTTTACGCTCTGCTTCGGCTTTTTTCAGTGCCTCTTCTTCTGCTTTGCGTTTATCTGCAGCAGCTTTAGCGGCGTTTTCAGCCTCTTGCTTTTGCTTTTCAGCTTGTTTTGCTTTAGCACGCTCTTTTTGTTCAATTTCGCGCGCTTTTTTAGCTTCAGCCTCAGCTTGTGCTTTTTCTTTCTCTTTTGCTTTGCGCTGTTGCTCTAGCTTTTTAATATTACGCGCTTCAGCTTCACGCTGTTTACGCGCATTGGCGGCTCTGCGTTCTAAGTCGCGAATGCGTTTATCTTCAGCGCGTTTTTTAGCATCTTCTTTTTTTTGTAGCTCAGCAATTTTTTGCTCAACTTGTTTTTGATCAACAGTGACCGCCGAAACCGCATTATCAGGCTCAGGAATAGCCGAATTAAGAGTCACTTCCATTACTTTAGGTGCCGGTGGGTGTATATTTGCAGTTGCCCACAAAAAACCCCCTAAACCTAAATGTAAAAGTACTGACTTGATTATAGAACTATTCATGTTACTACTGTGTCCCCTCAAAGGATTCTGTCATTAAACCCACAGATGGTACGCCAGCATTCTTTAAAAAGTCCATTAATAACAACACTTCTTGGTAAGAAACCTTACCAGAGCCTTTAATCATTACTGGTACATCAGGGTTTTTCATTAGCTGAAGCTTAATAACCGCGGCCACATCAAGTGCTTCCATTGGCTCCTCTGGATCAGTGCCTATGCTTACATAGTACTTACCTGCCGAGTCAATTGAGGCAATAATGGGTGGCGTGTCTTTAGTATCAACTAAATCCGACTCTTCCATTTTTGGTAAATCAACTTTCACACCGTGAGTAATAAGCGGTGCTGTTGCCATAAATATAATTAGCAATACCAACATTACATCAATGTAAGGTACTACATTAATTTCTGCGACCGGACGGCGCTTCTTACGCTGATACATTCGCTTTAGCCTCTATTTGGGTAGCTGCTTGACGGTGTAAAATATTGGCAAATTCTTCCATAAAGTTGATGTAGTGTGATTCTAGTTTTTCAACTTTATTAGCAAAGCGGTTATACGCAATAACAGCCGGAATAGCCGCAAATAAGCCCATTGCCGTTGCAATAAGTGCCTCAGCAATACCTGGCGCTACCATTTGTAATGTTGCTTGCTTCACTTCACCAAGTGCAATAAAGGCATTCATAATACCCCACACCGTACCGAATAAGCCGATATACGGACTAATCGAACCCACTGTCGCTAAAAACGATAAGCTCGATTCTAGTTTTTCGATTTCACGCGACAGTGCCACACGCATTGAGCGATGCGTACCTTCCATTACAATGCCTGCACTTTGAAAGGTGTTCTTTTTATGGCGTGCAAACTCTTTAAAGCCTGATGTAAATAACGCTTCAATACCATGAGATTGACCGCTACGTGATGAGATTTCGTTGTATAGTTTGCTTAAGTCGATACCTGACCAAAATTTTTGTTCGAATTTTTTTGCATCAGACAAGGCGTCGCTAATTGCTTTTTTGCGCTGAAAAATAATTGCCCATGACATAACAGACATTGCTACTAGCGCTAGCATTACTAACTGCACAAGCAAACTGGCTTCTAGAATTAGATCTAAAAAATTAAGCCCTGATCCCACGTTAAACTCCTAAATAATTTCAAAAAACGTCAATTTGGTTATTTTGTGTAAATAAGACCATTGTAACGGCCATAAGTTGCATCTAGTGTATCGAGTCAAGGGTTTACTGACAACGATATTGCTATGAATTGGCAACAAAAAACGTTAAACATACGCTTAATCGCTTGTTTGTTTCTAAAACGCGACTACCGCGTTTAGTAAAACACAACTTAATACTACAAAAGTGCGTAAATATACGCAGTAAACTTAATAAAACGCACCGTTTATTCATAAAAAGTGCATAAGCACGCAAAAGTAATTCACGCCACTTTGCATGTACTAATATAACTAATACTGTAACAATACAGCTAAGACCAGTTATTTATTAATTTTCAGCCACTTATAAAGTTAACGAATAATTAACGTACAAGATTCTAACAACAAAAAAATTCATCAGATTAGTTTTTCTCATCTGAAATTTTAAATTTTCTAGTTTGAACAAAAAATGCTTATTCCGTATTATTCTCCCATACCGAGCTTACGCACTGAATGAAACATTTTTCATTAAGCCAAGTTCTTAGTAATAGGATTTTTAGTCGTATTACATTGTTTTACTCTTTTTGGATAAAACCTGATTAAGTAAAACGTAGTTCCCTGGATTACTTCCTTCAACTTGTTGTTTGCCCGCATTATATGCGGGCTTTTTTTTGCCTAAATTTTACCGCCAACTTGGCATACAATAAGTATAAATTACACAATCTGTTTAATTGCCAACGGTGTATTTACTATCTTTTTTTACCCGCTCGTATCTTTGAATTATCTACTTTCAGTAAAAAGCATGTTTATTACAAGGTAAAACTTATTAACACAATTAGCGCCGCATCTAGTCTCTTATGTTGCTACTGTTTTAAAGCTAACTGGTTTTAATGGTACGCAGCATAGCCACGCCAGTCTTAACGTTAAGTGAATTACAAAACGATTTTAATTTATTGGTTACATTTGCAACAAAGTGGATGAAAGCTGAGTAAGTTTTAAAAAACTATACTAATTTTCTTAATTAAGTGAGCTATGTTGAGGTTAGAAAAACGTGTTGATGGTTAGGCAAAAAATTCGCTATTTCGTTGTTCTTGGCAATTGCTCCTGCACTGCTATACCTTCTGCATGCAGTCGTAAATTAGAGTTATTAAACGCAGGTAGCGATACGTTTGCCTCGCAACATGATTAAGTGTTATTGCAAATTGGTATTACATTTAACAGAGGAAGTAGCCCGCTACATTTTCTGTAACAGGCTAAAGAGGGGTTAATCTTGTTTGGGGAGTAAACCAAAGTGATGATACGCATTGTCTGACACAATTCGCCCGCGTGGTGTGCGCTGTATAAAACCTTGTTGAATTAAAAACGGCTCAATCACATCTTCAATGGTTTCTTTTTCTTCGCCTATGGCGGCGGCTAAATTATCTAGCCCTACAGGCCCCCCCATAAATTTTTCGATAATGGCAAGTAGGTATTTACGGTCCATGTAATCAAACCCGCTTTTATCTACGTCAATCATATCAAGGGCAAGCTCGGCAACGGAGGCATTTACTGTACCATCTGATTTTACTTGCGTGTAATCGCGCACACGGCGCAATAAGCGGTTAGCTATACGCGGTGTGCCTCGTGAGCGTTTTGCAATTTCGGTAGCGCCATCGTCGCACATTTGTAAATCTAGGTAATGTGCAGATCGCCCCACTATATGCGATAGGTCAGCTACCGAGTAAAACTCTAAGCGCTGCACTATGCCAAAACGGTCTCTAAGTGGTGAGGTAAGTGAGCCTGCGCGTGTTGTCGCGCCAATAAGCGTAAACGGTGGTAAGTCTAATTTAATAGAGCGTGCAGCGGGGCCTTCACCAATCATAATATCGAGTTGGTAATCTTCCATTGCGGGGTAAAGTATTTCTTCAACTTGTGGGCTGAGTCTGTGTATTTCATCAATAAACAGCACATCGCCTTCTTCAAGGTTGGTGAGTAATGCAGCAAGGTCGCCGGCTTTTTCAAGTACTGGGCCTGAAGTGGTTTTAATACTTACATTAAGCTCATTGGCAACAATATTAGCAAGCGTGGTTTTACCTAAGCCCGGCGGGCCAAATATTAATAAATGATCGAGCGCTTCACCGCGGCTGCGCGCTGCCTCTATAAATATTTCCATTTGCTGCTTAACATGCGGCTGACCTTTGTAGTCGGCTAAAAGCTTGGGCCTTATTGCGCGGTCTATGGTGTCTTCGTTGGTTTTTTCGCTCGCGTCAATTAAACGATCAGCTTCAATCATGGGTTACTCACAACATTGATTTTAAAGATTCTTTAATAAGAACCTCAGTAGACATATCGGGTTTACTTACCGATTTTACTGCTTTTTGCGCCTGTGGCAATTTATAACCAAGCGCAACAAGTGCCGATACGGCATCGTCTGCAGCATTATTGGCTATCGTTGCATCGCTAGGAGGCTCTATAACGGCATTATCGCTAAATGGCGTAAATAAATCGTTACCCCAATCTTTTAAGCGGTCTTTCATTTCAAGCACTAAACGCTCAGCGGTTTTTTTACCCACACCCGGTAATTTAACCAATGTTGTGGCATCTTCGTTGTTTACGCAACTAACAAATTGTTGCGCCGACATGCCCGACAATATTGCTAGGCCTAGTTTAGGACCCACACCATTTGCTTTTAATAGTTCTCTAAAAAGCGCGCGCTCGGTTTTATTATTAAAGCCAAATAATAGTTGTGCGTCTTCGCGTACTACAAAGTGTGTGTACACTATGGCGTTTTCGCCAATATTGGGTAAGTCGTAAAAACAGATCATGGGCATTTGTACTTCGTAGCCTACGCCGCTTACTTCTAATAAAATTTCGGGCGGCTGCTTTTCAACTAAAATGCCATTTAAACGGCCAATCATATTTATTTCCTTAAACGTCCTCTAACGGTTTTGCTTGCGCTACCCGCTAGTTTTATTAAATTTTGTTCTGAGTGCGCATGGCAAATTGCAATGGCAAGCGCATCGGCCGCATCGGCTTGCGGTGTGCCAGGTAATTTTAAAATATTTTTTACCATGTGTTGCACTTGCGATTTATCGGCGCCGCCATTGCCTACCACGGCTTGTTTAATTTGCCGTGCTGAGTATTCAAATACGGGTAAGTCGGCCATAGAGGCTCCCACTATGGCGGCTCCTCGGGCTTGGCCAAGTTTTAGCGCGGCATCCGGGTTATGCGCCATAAATACTTTTTCTATGGCAAAGGTTTCGGGGGAGAACTGCTCTATTATTTGCGTGATCCCTTGGTAGATCATTTTTAATCGTATGGGGAACTCATGCTCGGCTAATTTAATACACCCGCTTCCTAAATAGGTAAATTTAGCGCCTTGATGCGCAACCACACCATAACCGGTTAAACGCGAACCTGGGTCTATCCCTAAAATAATGGCCAAACAGCACACTCATTATTGTTATTTTTCAATAACGGTAATAATGCCAGAGCACTGTATAAATTACCAGTGGCGAGTAAAACAAAAACGCCCGCAACTTAGTGCGGGCGTTTAGCGTTAAAAGTATAGCTTAGGCTAAAGCACGTACTAAGCCTTGGGTATTTTGTTTAAGTTTACGGGCAATCATAAAGTAGCCAAGCGCGGCTACAAACACCCCGCCCGACACTGGCCCTATTAGCCAAATTGTTGGGTGCAACTTACCGGCTAAGTCAAACATTTGCTGCTGAACAATCAGCAAGGCTACATCACTAAATAATGCAGCTACAAACCCGGCTAAGCCACCTAATAGCAAAAACTCATAAAGCGTCGCATTTTTTATTAGCCGCCCTTTGGCGCCTAACGTTCGCAGTATTACTATTTCTTGCATTCGCTCGCCAAGGCTCGCTTGCACCTGAGATATAAGCACTAATGCGCCACACAAAACCACAATAGCAAGCACAAAGCCAATAGCTAACGACACCTGCTCAATGGTTGATTGTATTTGCTTAACAAAGTTATCTACATCGATGGCGGTAATGGTTGGATAAGTGCGCAGTAACTGGCTAAACGCTTTCTTTTGCTCTGGCTCTATACGCACAGATGAAATATACGTTGCCGGAAAATCTTTTAGCACGTCGGGGCTTAAAATAATAAAAAAGTTAGGTTTTAGCGTCGCCCAATTTACTTTACGCACACTGGTAATTTTGGCGTCAAATGATTGCGCACCAATTAAAAATGTTAAGGTGTCGCCTATTTCTACGTCTAGGCGCTCCAACATAGACTCCTCAACCGATGCCTCACCCACTGCGCCTTCGCCAAACCACTGCCCTTGCACAATTTCGTTTTGAGCAGGCACATTATCAAGCCAGGTTAGATTAAGCTCACGGCCAATGCCTGAACGCGCTTCTTCATTTTTTTTCTCGTTATCTTGCAACGACACTTTACGCGCCACAAGCTCGCCATTTACCGCATTTACTCGCCCACGAATGGTTGGATAAAAATCCGAAACTAAAATATCGTTCTCTGCTAGGTAATTATTTACAGGCTCAAGTTCGTTTTGCGTAATATTAACTAAAAATGCATTAGGCGCATCGGCGGGTAATTGAGACTGCCAATCTGAGATCATGTCATTTTTAAGCACAATCAAAAACAATAGCAATTTTATCGCCAATGAAAAGCTAATAAGCTGCACCGCATTTACGTTGGCACGCTTTTGTATAGAGGCAATGGCTAACGACCAACTATTGCCTGGTTTTAAACCTAATTTACGGCCACCGCCAAATATTAATTTTGAAATAACAAACAAAACCGCAATCAAAGCAAGCGTGGAGACAAATAAAATAAGCGTTATTTTAATGTTGTTACTAAATAACCACATTAATAAAAACACCGTAAGCGCGCTTAAACCTAAGTGCACACGGCTTACCGCTAGTCTGTCGCCTAAATTACGGCGCAATACTCTAAGCGGTGGAATATCAAATAAATCAAGCAGTGGCTTAATAGAGAACATAACTGCACATATAACACCTGTGCTAATGGCCACCAGCCAAGGTTTAAACCCGGCGGCAGGTAAGCTCATATCCATGCTTTTTGCTAAATAACCAGTGGCTATTTCTTGTAAACCGTAGCCTATGGCTAAACCCACAATAACCGCTAAAGCACACACCATGAGTAAGTGCATAAAATATATTTTACGAATTAATGCACGGCTTCCGCCAAGTGTTTTCATCATTGCTACGGGGTCGTATTGGCGCTCACAATAACGCTTTGCCGACACAGCAATAGCAACCGTAGCCAAAATAATGCCCAGCAAACCGGCCAGTAATAAAAAGCTTTCTGCACGGTTTAAGCTATTTGATATAGGTGACTGCCTATCTTTTACGCCATACCAACGTTGATTTTCAGCCATTTGCGGCTTTAACCATTCATAAAACCGCGTTATATCTGATTCATCGCCTGCGTAGAGCTGGCGATAATTTACTCGGCTGCCAGGTTGAATAACCTCAGTTTTTGCTACATCAGCAATATTTATAAGCACTCTGCGGCTGCTCGAAAATACATTAAACGGCGCATCTGGCTCTTCAACCACCACTTTTTCTACATTAAATACTGCTGCGCCTAGCTCTACTTGGCTGCCAATATCAATATTTAAGCTGTAAAAAACCGATTCGCTTAGCCACACATTGCCAGGCTTTGGGCCGGCCTGCGCTACTTGTGTTTCGCCAAGCAATGATGATTTTACTTTTAACTCGCCTTTTAACGGGTATTCGTTAGACGCCGCTTTTACCGAGGTAAATTGCATCTCGTCGTTGGCAAATAACATAGTGTCAAAGTAGATCATTTGCGCAGTTTGTAAGTTTTCTTGTTTGGCCTTGCTAATAAACGCCGTATCTAGCTCATGGGCGCTTGCCAATACTCTATCTGCGGCAATAAACGCGCTACTTTTTTGCGCTATGCTTTGTGCTATTCGCTCAGTGACCATAGACAGTGTAAGCACCGTTAATACCGCCAGCGCAATGGCGGCACTAATTACCGTTAGTTCGCCGCGGCGAAATTCACGCGCAAATAATTTAAGTGCTAACTTAGCCCACATTCGCTACGTCCTCTTTTGAGTTTTTAACTAAGCAGCCCGCTTCAATTTGTACAATATGCTGGCACTTTTGCGCGAGTGCTTCATCGTGAGTTACTAAAATTAGCGTTGTGCCGTGCTGCTGGTTTAAATCAAATAATAGTGACTCCACCATTTTGCCGTTTTTACTGTCTAAATTTGCAGAAGGCTCATCGGCAAATAAAATTTTAGGTGTGCCTATAAAGGCACGGGCAATGGCTACACGTTGCTGCTCACCACCAGAGAGTTGCGATGGGTAATGGTCAATACGATGGCTCAGCCCCACTTTTTCTAATAGGGCAAGAGCTTGCTCTTTGGCATCGCTTTCGCCAGCAAGCTCTGCCGGCAGCATCACGTTTTCAAGTGCCGTTAAGCTTTGTACCAACATAAAAGATTGAAATACAAAACCTACTTTTTCTGCACGCAATGCCGCGCGTTGCTCTTCATCTAATTTATGTAGCGGCTCGCCATCAAGGGTAATTTCACCACTGCTTGCGGTATCTAGCCCCGCTAATAAACTTAATAACGTGGATTTTCCTGAGCCAGAGGTGCCAACAATAGCTACTGACTCGCCATGCTTGACATTAAAGCTGATGTCGCTGAGGATGGGCAACTCACCTTCGAAGGTAGAAACTACTTTAGACAAACCATTTACTTGAATAATATTTAATTGAGAAAGCGCTGACATATGACTCATTCAATCCTACGTTTTGTATTCGTTTTATTTTTAGTTATCAAACCACTTAGTGCGGCGGCCGACAACACGATTTTAATACTTGGAGACAGTTTAAGTGCAGCCTATGGGCTTAAACAAGAGCAAGGCTGGGTTAAATTGTTACAAGATAAATACGATGCAGAGCAGCGTAATATAGAGCTAATTAATGCCAGTATTAGTGGCGAAACTACCGGTGGCGCTTTACGCAGGCTAGATGCCTTACTAGCGCAATACCAACCAAGCCATGTACTTATTGAGCTTGGTGCTAATGATGGTTTACGTGGTTTTCCGGTAACAAAAATGCAGGCCAACTTAACGGATTTAATCGAAAAAAGCCAAGCTGAAAATGCCATGGTCGCGTTAATGGAAATTTACATTCCCCCTAATTACGGGCCGCGTTACAGTAAAATGTTCACTGACAGTTTTACACAAGTAAGTGAAAAAACAAATGCTCATTTACTTAACTTTTTTATGCTTAATGTGGCAGATAAGCCAAACTTAATGCAAAGAGATCAATTACATCCAAATAAAGAAGCACAACTGCTGATACGCGATGAAATGTATGACTCGATCAACCAATGGCTAAATAAAGATTAGCCCGCCTTGTTCTTTGGTGGCTTAACATGCGCTGCACGGCATGTGCTTACTAAGGGCGATACGCCCTTAGCTTAAAGTTTTTTAGCTCATTTGCACAATAAACACGCAAACAAACAATCACTTATTGATTTTTAATAAAATATACGTACTATTGCAAACAACGTCGGTATGTAGCGCAGCTTGGTAGCGCACTGTCATGGGGTGTCAGGGGTCGCAGGTTCAAATCCTGCCATACCGACCATTTAACCTCCTCTTTATTTCTTTTTCACTGTCATTTTTCTGTATTACCTTGTATACCTAGCATTAAATACTATGTGTTTAAGGATGACTTATGAAAAAACGTATTTTGTTTCCTCTGCTTTTATCTCTTTTTATTTCAAGCTTTGCGTTTGCCCAAGGTAGTTTTGACTTAAAAACGGAAATCTTTTAAGTGTGGGTAAAACTAAATCTGACATTGTAGCTGTAGTAGGCGCACCACTTTATAAAGATGTGCTTAATGAAGCTGTTGATATTGGTAATGGCGACAAATTAGTTAAAACAGAAGAGTTTACTTATAAACTAAAAGGCTCAATTGGTGGGATGTACATTGTATTGATCCGTTTTGAAAATAATATTGTGACCAGTATTAGTTCAAAACAAGTCGACAGGCTTTAAATATTTTAGAGTTAGTTTTAAGCAGTTAAAAGCGCCATACGGCGCTTTTTAGTTTTTATTAGTGTGTACGCCCTACACCATTACGCACCATGTCTTTACCGTTTTCAAATACCTCGGCTGTTATGCCACGCGCCAGTAATAACTGTTGTTTGTCGTCAAATACTGCAACAAAATGGCTGCCGTCTTTATTGCTTGTAGCCATACCTACACCCGATACACCTTTTAAGCCTAAGCCGCCGTTTTCTACCATTACTAAAAAGTTCTCTAGCTCTGCTAGGTTGTCGATTATGTCGTGCTCGTTATTCATAAATTGCTCTTTGTAAAATCTGCTTGGTTAATGCCTATTCGCAAAACGTAACCACTAAATTAAGCGAATAGGTATAAATTACTTGGGCGCTATTTTATAGCCCATTAAAATAAACATAAACCTTTGTATCGGGTTATTAAGTATATTTAGTACTAGCGCTTAAGGTTAAAAGCGCTCTACATTCAGTGACAAATTACTTAATGCGCAACCATACGGCTGGGTATTAATGCGGTAATAATCCGTATTTTTTGTGGCAGTTAAATTTATTAAAAGGTCATCTTGTTGCCCTACCGCACTTTGCTCTTGGCTTAGGCACATAGCTTGCGTAAGCGAGCGTAGTTTTGAATCGGTTAAAATATTGGCAAAACGCTGCACCGGTAAAGGCGGTATTTTAACAGGCGCTAATGCTTGGCTAATGGTGCGCTCGCTAAGTTCAAACCCGGCATTAGTAATATCTATTACACTGCGAGCAGGCCAGTACGAGTAGTTATAGCTACTTGCTTTTTGCTGCGTACTTAAATACGCAACGCCACTTTGCCCTATTACGGTCATTAAATTTCCTTTGTTGGATTTAATAACAACAAGGGCTGTGTTTTCATCAATACCAAAACCGTGCTTAATATCACCGTTTTTTTGCTTTGCGGTATTTAATGTACCCGCTAGGTTTAACGTTTGATTTTGCTCACTAAAGCGGGTGCTCAGTGGGCCATAGGTAAACGTGTTTAACCCGTTAAGTGCATTAGGCTGTGGAGCAAGCTTTTCTTTTAATACCGCTTCGCTTTGGTGCTGTGAGAGATAGACGTTTTCACTTTGTATTTTGCTTCCTGCACCTAGCCCTACAATAACTGGGCGAGTTTTAAGCGCGTTCGTCCAGGGGTAGGCAGTATTATTTTCATCATACAGTGCTTTTAAAGCATTTTTAGCCGTGCCGTCGCTAAATAAAACACCGGTACTGGTGTTTATTAAATTAACTAACGCCTCAACCCCATTATTACAAAGTGTTTGCTCAGCCTTTGTGAGCTCGGGGTATACATTGCTGCGATTATACAGGTTCATTTGTGAGTGACGCAGCGCCGGTAAATCACTACAGGTATTGTTAGTAATTGCTTTAGCAAGTGCAGGTGTAAGCGGCAACCATTGGCTGGTTACACCTTTTGGTAAAAGCGTTTTAAGCGCCTCTACCTGTGCGTATGGGTCACGCTGGGCTGCGTTAATAATTAATAAAGTGGGTGTTGGGTCAGCAACCTTTAAGCTCCCCGCTATAAATTGCAATATGCCGTTGCTTGGTGGCTCAGTTTTTGAGGTGGTGTTTGCATGAGGTTGTTCGAGCATATCAAATACAAAACTAAACTCTTTCTTTGTTAGGCTATTGAGTTGCTCGTTGTTTATATCTCGCCATTGCCAAAGCAGCTCACTTTTAGAGACCGCGTTTGCATTTTTGCTACTAAGGGCACGTAAGGTATTTAAAACATTTGCTTGGTTATTTGTATTGTTAGTGGGCCAATTTAATTTTATTTGCTCAATATTAGTATTGGTTACCTTAAACACACTTTGTGACTTTGAGTTATTTTGCGTATTGCAACTTTGCGCCGTATTAGCACTGCAGCTATTAATTGTACTACCGGCTAAAATAAGGGTTTGCTCTTGCTGCTGGGCAGCCCCTTTAAATGAAAATAAAGTAAATAAAACGAATATAAAGCTCACTCGCTTAGTAAAAAAAGCACGGGTACGCATAACGCTCTCAAAAATGATCTAAATAGGCGTTAAGTTTAACAGCATGTAATGGCAGGCTAAATAGTAAATGTGGGTCTCAATGATGGCGACACATGGCATTAGTGTATAAAGCAAGTTTGACTGCTAGTTAAAAAAGCGCGATGTGCGTTTTACGCAGCCAATACTCTTACATTTAACCATTAATCTTACTTATTATGCTTACTCTGTTTTACAAACAAATTAGAGGCTATATCAATAGGGTAATTATCATTTATTAGCTCGCTAATAAACTCAGAACACGCAGATGGCGGAGCAATTAAATAGCTTTTATGCTTAGCGCGCGTGATCCCTACGTACAATAAACGTCGCTCCTCTGAATGATTAAAGGTATCTTGTGCGGGCAATAATGCCTCAACAAGTAAATTGCCCGGATTATTGCTTGGAAAACCTAACTTGCCCTGCTCAAAACCTATAATAATACAGTAATCGGCTTCGAGTCCTTTTGAGCCATGCAGTGTCCAAAAATGCAGTGGGTTAGCAAAGTTGTTACCTGCTAAGTGCTGCTCTACCTCATTAAGCATAAACCGATAACGGCTCAATACAGAAATACTGGCCGTGCTATTATTTTTATTAATTGTGGCTATAGTTTGCTGCACTTTTAGTGCTACTGACTTTTTTCCTTGGTGTAAATCGTCAAGTAACACAACTTGAGGGGTGCTTACTTGCGTATGTGTGGTGATGTGCTTTTTATATTGTTCAGGGTTTTGCATTACAAAGCGCCCCGCTACCTCACTAATACTGTTGTTATATCTAAACGTTTTTTGCAATAACGTGAGTGAGTGACTGCCTATTAAATCGTTAAACTGTGTGATGAGCGCCAAATTACCGCCTGAAAACCGATAAATAGCCTGCCAATCATCGCCAACCGCAGTGAAACAAGGTTGCGGACCACTCTTTATTAACGTATTTAAAAACGCCATGCGTGCGCATGAAATATCTTGAAATTCATCAACTAAAATGTGGCGCCAAGGTACACTTACCTCCCCCGACTTAACCGCCTGAGCTGCGCTTGCAATCATGTCGTCAAAATCAATAGCATCTTGCTCTTTTAATTTTTCGTAGTATGCACGCTGCATTGCCACCAATAATGTTGCATAACTTTTATGATTTATAATGCCACTTTTAGCTATTCGCGCTGCTATTTGAGTGTTAGATAGTTGCTCACCCCGTATTGCGCTTAGGCAGTTTAAGTACTTATTTATATTTTGCTTTAACAGCCCTGTTGCAGATAAACGCTCGTACACTGCGTGGTTATCTACGGGGTTAATGTTCACTTTATGTTTTTGTAGTTGTGCTTTTAAACGCTGCTCAAGCTGACCTTCTTGCCAGTTATAATGAAATGTTTGCACCAATGCATGGCCATGTTTTTTATGGTGCGCGCGTACATATTTAATATGCTCGCTATTGTGTAAGTTAGGTGCATGCTGCACTGAATTACCTTGCCTATCTGTCACAAAATGCGCCAAGTAAACCTGGTGCTGTGGCAAGAAAAAATCGGCGGTGTCATCATTTTGGTAAGTGTGTTCAATACCATACATATAAAGCCAGTTGGCAATTAATAAGTGCTGATAACTGCTTACTTTTAGCCCCGATAGGGTGTGATAGGTTTGTGCTTTTAAGGCGGTTTTAGTTGCGGTTCTAGTTTCGGTATTGAAGCTATCAGTAGGTTCATACAGGGTCTCAACAAAAGTTTTACAAAAACGTGAGTCTGTTTTTAGGGTATTACTAAGCCACTGTGTAAACCATTTATTAAGCGCCATAGCATCGTTTGCAAAAGGCGATAAGCTACATGTTTTATTAGCGCTTTGCAGTAACTTAAGCCCCAGCGCATGAAAGGTTAAAATAGTAGGCGGCGTAACGTTTAAATTTGCTTGCTGCGCCCTTAAATTAAAGCGTTGATTTAATTCGTTTGCCGCATTTTTATTATAAGCAAGTATCAATATTTGCTCAGGTTTTACACCACCGTAAGCAATTAAATCCAGTGCCTTTGCAACCATTACTGAAGTTTTGCCAGTGCCTGCGGCCGCTAGCACTAAATTTTTGTCATTATTGCGTATAACAGCAAGGCGTTGCTCATGTGTGAGCGGGTTTGATTCAACCACATTATAAAAGTCGGCTCTTGCCATTAGTGTTTTTTGCTCATAACTTTTACGTAGCTGCTCTGTGGCATGCGCTACTGTTGGTGAACTACTTAAAATAGTTAAAAACTTAATATTAATGGCCGATAAATGCTGCTGCCATAGTGCAGGTATTGCGCCGTACTGCTGTGCCAGTGAAAACACCGCCGATTTTAATAACGGCACGTTTGAGTCGCGAAGATACTCGTTTGTTGCATAACGTTTTACAAGCGTTTTTGCTGTATTCACTTTTTCTTCTAGGTGATTGGCAAAAACACTGTTTAGCTGCTCACTAAGCGTTTGAGCCTGCTGTTTATTTAAAAAGCTAATTACCGTTTTTGTACTATGATTGAGGGTTATTTTCCCGCTAAACAGGCCTTTTTTAAATTGTGTAAAATTAGTAAAGTCGCTAATTAAATAGGCGCGTGAAGTAGTATTTTTAAAATGTATAACGAGTGAACTTTGCTTAATAGTAACGGTGTTAATACGCGTAAAAAAACGTCCTAACCAGCTTGGAGTGGCAATAAACTGCGCCATAAAACCTTGAATAGACTAAAATTAAAAATAAATTTTATCACAGTTTAAACGCCAAGGCGCGCCCCGCCTTAAAAGTGGCTGCGTGGTTAACCAAAGCAAGTACAAGCAGGCCTTATAAAGAGCCCATAGGCTGTGTACATTGGGTGTTTATACTGCGGTAAACTCCATCTAAAACAATCAACAGGCTTTAAGTATTTACTCTAAACAGGTGTTTATATTAGTTTAATTTTTCAGCTTGAATATTGAACAAATCACTGTATTAGTTTAATGTGAAGCTTTTATTAAACGAGAAATAATATGGATTTAACTAAGGAAGAGTTAAGTTTTATTTCGTCTGTTGTAGGCAGTAACAAGGACAATACAAACGATAACTCGCAGCTTAGCTTAAAAACGGCTTTGCCAGATACACTAAAAGGTTTGTTGTCTCACGCTAAATTAACCATGTTAGCTGAGGTGGGCCATTATCAGTTGTGGTTTCCGCTTGAGTTTAAGCTCAACGATGAGGGCTACTTAAACCCCGTACTGAGTGCGCCTGAGGTAATAGATACCGAAGGTGTAGACAGAAGCTGGCGTTATTCAGACCTGCATTTACAAAGCGAGCGCTTTTATGTGCTTTCGCTCTCAAGCAGTGGCGTGCTATTAAAGCCGCGCGATCATCGCTATAGCCTTACTCACGCGCAACATATTACGTTTAAACTACCCAATAAGAAAAAAGTCACTCTGCTTATAGATTTAGTCCGTAAAACTAATTTAGGCTATGCCGCAAAAATTGTCAGTATCAAAAGTGGTAAAGAGGCATTACGTGAGTATTTATTTGAAAAACATAAACGTGAAAACGCCACCTTGTACGAAAACACGGCAGGTGTAACCGAGCATTTCTAGTTGCAGGCTTGTAATTGCAGCGATAAGCTAACGCCTTTATAAAGCGACAAGTTAAAGGCACACAATGAGCGACACTTTATACCCAATTGGTACCCCTAATAAACCATGGAACGACAGTGATAAAGCAGCATGGTTACAACTTCAACAAAAAAAGCGCGATTATAACCAGCTCGTAGTCAGTAAAATTACCCAGCCTAACGAGTTTTTAGGTGTAGAGCAGTACGGCGAGCTAAATTATTCGCCGCTTAGCTTTGCACTTTATTTATTTAAAAGTAAAAATTGGCAAAGTGATCGCCCTACCGTGTTAATTACTGGGGGTGTGCACGGCTACGAAACAAGTGGCGTTATGGGTGCGCTGGCATTTGCTCAAACCGCTGTTGCACCTTATACAACGCGTTTTAACTTTATTATTGCACCTTGTATTAGCCCGTGGGGTTTTGAAACCATAAATCGCTGGAACCCAGAAGCTATTGATCCAAATCGCTCTTTTTACGATAACAGCCCTGCTCAAGAATCTGCAGCTATTATGAAATATGTAGCCTCGCTAAACACTGAGTTAGTTGCGCATATTGATCTGCACGAAACCACAGACACAGACAACAGTGAATTTAGACCTGCTTTGGCGGCTCGCGATGGTAAAATTAACACCAACTGGAACATACCAGATGGTTTTTATTTAGTGGCTGATAGCAAAAAACCAGCACCTGAGTTTCAAAAAGCCATTTTAAATAGTGTTGAGAAGGTGACGCACATTGCCCCCAGTGACGAAAACAATCAATTAATTGGTGTACCGCAGGAACAATTTGGCGTTATCAATTACGCAGCACGCGAATTGGGCTTATGCATGGGCTTTACCAATGCCCCTTATGTAACTACAACCGAAGTATACCCAGATAGCCCAACTGCCTCAGATGAGCAGTGTACTCAAGCGCAAGTTGCTGTTATTACCGGCGCGTTAGATTATTTAAAGTCACTTTAGGGGCTTTAAATACCCATGTGCAATAATACTTAATCATTATTTGGGGCTAAACGTGTCGCTACCTTCGTTAAAAAACTTTCATTTAAGACTGCATGGATGCAGAAGGGAGAGCAATGCAGGAGCAATTGCCAAGAACAACTGAATAGCGGATTTTTTGACAAGCTATCAACACGTTTTTCTAGCCTCAAGATAGCTAACTTAATTAAGCAAATTGGTATAAGTTATAAACTAATTTAAATTAGGAACCTACGATGAAGTATAAAAATAAACATGCCGAGGTAACTTTATCCGTTGAGGGCAATATAATTATTGCCCAATTTAGCGGAAATTTAGACCTAGAGCTATTGGCCAACTTCAAAGCCGCCCTTTTTGATAAAGTGGCTGAATTTGAAGGTAAACAATGGGGTTACATAAGCGACTCATCGTGTGTACTTGCCGCTACGCCCGATGCAGAGCAAGAAATGGTCGCCATAAGCACACATATGCAGCACACTAACTGCTTGATAAGTGCATTTGTCCTCACCTCCCCTATTGCTATAAGCCAAATGCAGCGAATAATGCAAAACGCTAAACGCGATGTAGATTTTAACCAATGTTTATTTGATAACCTAGATGCTGCAAAACGTTTTATTTCATCGCAATTAAATAATGGCGTGAGCTAACTTTAGCCCAAGCCATTGCTAGTTTTTATAAAACTGACTTGTTTTAGTAATCGCTATGTCAGGGTTTTCTACGGCGGTAATCACAAAGCTAACTGGGGTCACTTTTGTTGCTATGTCGTAGCCATCGGCGGTGACTGTCACCGGAATTTTTTTCATCACTCCTGGCAATACCAAAATAGAGCTTGGCGCACTAAGTGTGGCCACAGGTAGGCCTTCAATGGCTACGCCGTAGTGCAATGACTGCTGGGTTTTATTAATAATAGTGAGTGTGTATGGGTTTTCTACCAAGCCTTCATAATTTACACGGTATAAAGCGTTTCTGTCGCGCAGTACCGATGCCTCTATTGGCGTACGTTGTAATACCCACGCAACCATAGAAATAATTAATACCCCTGTTAATACACCATACCCCACTAATTTAAGCCTAAATGGATTGGTTTTTTTACCTTCTAGCTGTTTTTCGCTGGCGTATTTAATTAACCCTTTTTGATAGCCAAATTTATCCATAGTGTCGTCACAGGCATCAATACATAAGCCACAATTTATACACTCGTATTGCAAGCCGTTACGAATATCTATGCCCGCGGGGCATACCTCTACACATAAATTACAATCAACGCAGTCGCCTAAATTAAGGGCTTTAGGATCAGCTTTACGTTTACGAGGGCCTCGGTTTTCGCCGCGCTTTGCATCGTAGCTCACTACCAATGTATCTTTATCAAACATCACCGATTGAAAGCGAGAATACGGACACGCCACGTTACACATTTTTTCGCGTAAAAAGCCGGCATTTCCATAAGTACAAAATGCAAATAAAAACACCCAAAAGCTGGTAATGCCCGACCACTGTAAGGTAAACATTTCAAGGTATAAACTTTTAGCGGGTATAAAATACGCCATAAACGACGTTGCAGTAAGCAGCGATATAACAAGCCACGCAGCATGTTTTGTTATTTTTTTACGCCACTTTAATGCACTCCATGGCGATTTATCTAACTTTATACGCTGATTACGAGTACCTTCTATACGTTGCTCAACCCAACTAAACATTAACATCCAGATTGTTTGGGGGCAGGTATAACCACACCACACGCGGCCAAGCCAATTCGTGACAAAAAACAAAGCAAACGCGCCTACCATAAATAGCAGCGCTAAAATCATAAAGTCTTGCGGCAGTAAGGTTAAACCAAAAATAGTAAACTTTTGCGTGGCTACATCAAGTAGCACGGCTTGCTCACCTTTGTATTGAATCCAAGGAATGGCAATAAACATAAGCATAAGTAACCAACCAAGATTACGGCGTATTTGTTGGAAAAAGCCTTTTTGCTCACGAATATAAATAGGCCCTGGTGTGTTATAGGGCTTGATTATCATATCTTCTTCTTTAATATCAAACTTCATAGTAGCTACTTAATAGTGACGGTATTAATGCTACTTTTGCAACTTTCAGACCAAGCTGAAACCTCACTTAAATAATTGATATTAAACACATTTATAAATTATCAATAAAATTTATTCGCGATATTTAACGAATAACGCGATATATCACGTTTTTTTGCTTATTCCTAGTTTACGCATTTTTGAGCGCAAAGTGCTCTCGGGCAAGCCTAATTTGCAAGCAGCGCCTTTATCGCCAGATATTTGCCACTGTGATAATTCAAGCACCGCAATAATGTGCTGTTTTTGCGCCTCTGCAAGCGTAAGTGATGTATTTACAGCTGTGCTTGCATCGCCATGCAATGGCTGACTCAGTTTAAGGACAGTATGTTTAGTTAAAATAGCTTCGCGCTCTAGTACGTTTTGTAACTCGCGAATATTACCAGGCCAATCATAAGCTTGTAGTTGGCTAATCGCTTTTTTACTCACCCCTTTTATTTGCTTTGCTAAGCGTTTATTTAGTTGAGTAATTAAATTGGTGCATAAATAAGGAATGTCTTCTTTGCGCTCTTTAAGCGCAGGCACTTTAATAGGAAACACATTAAGGCGGTAATATAAATCAATTCGAAAGGTGCCTTTTTGCACCATTTGCCATAAATCGCGATTGGTTGCTGCCAATACTCTAATATTTACCTTAAGCGTAGTACTACCGCCAACCCGTTCAAACTCTTGCTCTTGTAATACCCGTAGCAATTTACTTTGCGCTTCTAATGGCAGCTCAGCAACTTCGTCTAAAAACAGTGTGCCTTTGTCGGCCAGTTCAAAGCGGCCTTTACGTCGCTCGTTTGCACCGGTAAACGCACCGCGCTCGTGGCCAAATAATTCAGACTCTAACAAGCTTGGCGTAAACGCTGAGCAGTTCACTTTTATAAAAGCTTGATTACTGCGTTTACTTAACCGGTGTAAGTTACGCGCCACCAGCTCTTTGCCTGTTCCATTTTCACCTAAAATTAATACTGTGCTGTCGGTTTCGCTAACGAGTTGAATTTGCGCCAACATAGCTTGAAAAACATGGCTTTGGCCAACTAAACCTGAGTCTTGCCAGTCTTCGTTAAGCTCTGCAATTAGGTAGTTATTTTCATCTTGCAGCTGCTCACTTAAATGCTTAACTTGCTCAAGCGCTTGCTTAAGTTCGTTTTGGGTTTGCTGCTGCGCCGATATATCGCGAAATACCGCGACCGCACCAATTAACTCACCTTGCCTGTAAACGGGGGTTGATGTGTATTCTACTGCAAACGAGGTGCCGTCTTTGCGCCAAAATACTTCGTTTTTAACCTCGCGGCGTTTGCCATCAAACATGGTGCAATATATTTGGCATTCATCGGCTGGATAAGGAGAGCCGTCGGCGTGGCTGTGATGATGATACTGGTGTATTTTTTTGCCCAACAATTCTTGGGCTTGCCAGCCAGTCATACGTTCAGCGGCTGGGTTAACAAACACCGCATTGCCCGATAAATCAAAGCCGTAAATGCCCTCTCCTACCGCATTAAGTAAAAGTTTGGGGTCATTTAAAAATTGTTTTATCATTGCATCATCCTCGCGAAATACCACGATTATTATGCCATAAAGTGACGCGCTAAACAGTTAAATAAAGTGGCCTTTAATATAAGGCTTAAATATAAGGCTTAAATAAAGCGTTAATATCTATTTTTGCATTTAACTTTGCCGCAATTACATAAAGCCCAGCTAGCTTACGATGAATAAACAACGCATCAACGGGCGGTGTATGCCATTGCTGCGACTGTGCGCTCAGCTCTAGCCCTGCATTTTTAATATTCGTTGCTAAGGGACTGTTTTTAAAATCAAACTCGCCAGTGGTTCTTAGCGGCTCACACGCCATTAAAAACAAATCAATAACATGGCTTTTGTAAGAATCTAGTAGGGTATCTTTAAAATAACCTATTTCGCGAGCTGCGCTTAACACGCCCGCCCTATTGTTTTCAGTGCCTGCAATAAATAGTGACAGGTAAGCCTTGCTCAATTTACTCGAGATCTCTCGGGTTGCCCCAAAGTCAAATAACACAATTTGCTTACTCTGGGTCTGATAATGAAAATTAGCAAAGTTAGGATCGGTTTGAATTAGCTTAAACTCAAACATTTCTTTAAAAAATAAATCTATGAGCCTAGCTGCAATGTTATTTTGCTCACCTTGGGGTAAATTGCTAAGCGCTTCTATAGGCGTTGCTTGTACATACTCCATTGCCAAAATGCGTTTAGTGTTGTGAACACCATATACTTTAGGCACTTTAAAATTAACGTGCTGGCTTAGCAACTCACCGTATCTTTTAAGGTAGTGTGCTTCGCGTTCATAATCAGCCTCGGCAAGTAGCTGCGCTTTAGCCTCATTTATGAGTGGCTGTATATCAAGCTCTTTAGGGATTAACCGCGCAATGTTTAATAGTGCAATAACATTGTCTACATCGCTATGTACACTTTGCGCTATACCTGGGTATTGAATTTTTACCGCCAGCTTTTCACCATTTTCTTGATAAGCTAAGTGCACTTGGCCAATAGACGCCGCTGCAAATGGCCTAAGTTCAATATGCGAAAAACGATTAAGCCAGTCTTCACCCCATTCACTTTTAAGTACCTTAACTAATTGATTGTGCGGCATTGGGTTTGCATCAGCGCGAAGCAATGCGAGTAATTGAGTAAGTTCAGGACTTAATAGCTCGCCAACATCCATAGACAATAATTGCCCTAGTTCATGGCAGCACCACGAAGGTGTGCAAGCTGAACAGCTAGTTTTTCTATGTTTTTAGGTTGTAAGAGTAAAGCTTTATTATTCCAACCATTACCCGAGAGCGCACTTTTAGTGCCATCTATAAGCATGTTGGATGCAACACCACCGGCTAAGGAGCCAAGCTTTGCAAATCGAGAGAGTCTTGAGGTAGGTATGCTGCGCGAAGCTGCCATTGTAAAAACCTAATTAGCCTGAGAAACAGGCTAATTAATACGTATATTTTACTGGGCTCGATCTAATTAACCAAACGTTTGGGTAATAAAACTATCGCAAGCAGTGTGCTGTACATTAAAGGCGCGGTACTAATTTAATTGCCCCTTCAACCACTTTCATATCAAGGGGTAATTTGCTTAGCAGCATCATTTTAGGGTCGTCCATATTTAACGTATAAACAGGGTTGAGGGCTAAAAAAGCATTAATTACTTCCATCGCTTCATTATCAAGCGCCGCTAAATTACCTTTAAAGCCACCAGCATCCACACTTGAATCTAGTAGTTTAACATTGCGTAAAAACACGGCTTTTTTTTCACTGTCGTAAAACGGGCTGCCTTCAATTTGCAGCTTTAAGCGTACTGGGTATTTTAGTGCAAATGCATTTATTTCTGCACTTGAGTCTGCACCAAGTACTACTACATCACGGCTATCTGGACCAATATTTACACTTAAATCGTTTACATCAAACTGCACTGGCAGCCCCATTAAGCTCACCTTTTCGCTTAACTTAGGCAACTGTTTACCTAGCACACTTTCTACTTCTGAGCTGGTAAATGAGTAAACAGACACGCCTTGTGTAGAATTACATGCGCTTAAAAATAGTGTGGTTAAAAACAGTAATAAAATTCTCATGCTAACCTTTATCCTCGTTGTAATTATAAAAAAGCCGCTTAAACAGCGGCTTTTATTATGCAATACCTGTAGTTCATACAAGTTAATTACATATTATGCTGTAAAAATAGCTTTAATTTTAGCTAGTGTGTCAGGCTCAACTGAACCCTTACTGAGCGCTAATAGCTGCTTTAAATAATAGTTTAAATCAGCATGCTCACCACGGTGTTTATCATCAAGCATGGCCACTTGCTCTGCCATTCTAAGCGCTGCGTTTTGCGAGCTTACATTGGCAAGAATTTCCATTCTTGTAATAAGTTGTTCACTACTAAGCGACGTTGCTAACGGTGCTTGAAATTGACTTGGCACTACATCGTTGTTTTCAAGTGCAGTGATCAGCGCTTCAAATTGCGCATGCTGCGCTTGGCTTGTTAGTAAAGCTAGCTTTTCGTCAATAGCACTTAATAATGCTGCCACTTTTGACGCAAGCGATTTATATTGTGCGTAGCCTTTTACTTTGGTTTCTAGGTCATGCAATTGGGCTTTTTGATTTACTTGCTCAAGGGCACTTTCTAGCTCAGCCAGTTCTATTGCAGCTTGTTTATCTGTTTCGTTTTGAGCCAGCTTTTGCTGCTCAAACTCACTGCTACGTTTGCTAAAGGTTTCATCGTTATACTGGCGAAACTTTTGCCACAGCGCATTTTCGGCTTTTAAACCTGCAAAACCTATACTTTGCCATTGCTGTTGTAATTGCTTTAACTCTTGGCATGCTGCAGCTAAATCTTCACTTTGCGAAAGCGCTGAGGCGCGCTCCACTAAGGCATTTTTTTGTGCTGCGTTACCTTTATGGTATGCATTTAATATAGCAAGAACGCTCTGCTGCTGTGTTTTAAAGCTTTCGTTTAATACGCGGTATGTTTTAGGGTCAACTTTACCCACGCTACGCCAGGCTTTATTTAAACGGTTGTATTGACTTTCAAACTGCTTCCAATCAAAGCTTTCAATAGCGGTGTCTTGCTCGCTTAGTGCTTGCATATCGTTTATCAGTACTTCACGCTGGGCTTTTGCAGCTTCGCGCGCCACTTCTTGCTCGGCAAAGTAACTACGACACGGTGCAAACAACAGCTCTATGTTGCTATCAAACTGCTCACCTTGTTGCTTTTCTTGCTCTGTATCTAAACGGCCAAGCTCGTTCCAACGCTTACGAAACGCTTTAACTTGCTCAGCACGCTGTTGTGGGTCGTCACACGGTTGGTCGACTAACCCTGCCACTTCTTCAAGTAAGGCTTCGCGTTTTGGCGCGGCTGCGTATTTTTGCCAATCTTTTGCTTCTGCAAGTTGTGCTTCTAAATCGGCCTTTAAGTTTACTAGTGGCTGCTGAAATTGCGGTGTTAACTTATCAAACAACTCTTCAAAGCCTTTAAATACACCAAAAGCAACATTAAAGCGGCCTTGCTCAATAAGGCGTTTCACATCGCGTGCTTTACGTTTGGCTGTGCTTTGGTTTTTTTCAAGCGGTTTTGTCAGCTCACTCATTTGCGCTAAAAACTGCTTTTTATGCGCATTTAATTGCGATTTAAAGTTTTGCTGCAATGCCCCATCAACCACATTTAAATGGCTACGAGTTTGTTTAAATGCGTTATTAAAACGAGTTAAAACATCATCGTAATCAGCTAGCTGCTGCGCAGGTTCAATTGCTTTAAGCTGTTCAAAAGCAATTTTATACTGTGCAATTGCGCTACTAAGCTCTGGTAGTTTAGCCACCTGATTGAATAGTTTTTCAAGCTTTGTAATAACTTGCTTAGTTTGTGCGTTATCGCCGTGTTGGGCATCGGTTAACGTTTGCTTAGCTTGCGCTACTTTAGCCTCTAACCAATCTTGCTGAATTTGCTCTGGGGTTTCTAAGCCTAATTGCAACGCGTTTTCTATTTCTTCGCTCAATGCCTCAAGTGTTGCCAGGGCTAATAATTGGCGTTGTTGCTCGGCTAAACGCTGCTGTTGTTGCTCGTGCTGAGCTTTTAACGTAGCAATATGCGCATCGAGTTTATCGGTAATGCTGATGTATTTTTTATCTAGCTCTTTAACGTGCTCTTCGCTTAACCATTTAAGCTCAAGTGCTTGCCACTGCGCCATTAGCTCGCCGGCTTGTGGGTTTACTATAGCGTAATCGTTTTTATCTCTCAGAGCGTTTAGCTTAGCTAAAATAACGCGTGTTGCGCTTTCTACCTGAGCGGGCATTTCAATCGCTAAGCGTTCGTTTTCAATGTGTTGCTCAAGCTGCTGCTTAGCATCGCCTTTAGCATGCTTTACTAATGGCTTAATAAGTTGATGCGTTATAACGAGCTCTACAAGTTGGCTTTGAAGCTCTTCGCTGCCCTCTTTAAACGCTTTTTCAATTAATTTAGGATTAGCTAAGCGCTTTAAAAGTTTAACGCGTACTTGCAGTTCTTTCTCTGCAAAGGCGAGTTTTTCTAATGTTTTAACCGGTGCAAAACGGTCTATATACTCACTTTTAATTTGCGTGCTCAGTGCGCTTTCGTTGTTTAACACTGCGTTTGAAATTTGTATTTCGGCTACATCTTTTAGCGCGTGATCTTGTTTATAGGCTTTCCACCACAGTGGTAAGTTATTTACTTTTTGTAATGCTTTGCGGCGTATTTCGGCTGAGTTATCTTCCAGCGCTAATGTGCTTAAAATTGATGCGTCGCGCTCTACATCAAGTTTTTCAATTGCGTCTAGACGAACTTGCTGCTTTGGGTGTTTCCACTTAGGTGTAAAAAGGTGTTTAAAGATCATGTTCACTAAACCTAGCTATTTCGTTTTCTGATTTAAATTCTTTTTGTAGTTGTGCTTTTGTCTTTTGGATCATTTCGCCATTAGCGCCAATGGTAAATTGCTCGTTTGATTGCGCTATTTTAGCTTGGTAAAGCATAACAAGTTGCACCGTTTGTTGCTTTTGCTCATCAGAGAGCGGCGTGCCATCGGGCCATTTGCCGGTTGAAGCACCGTACTGTAAACGCTCAAATAATTCTGGGGTTATATTTTGTACAAGGTTGTCAATATTCATGTCATCTTTTCTTTTTTAGAGTCACTAAAATAACGCGGTTTACTAAGTACCAAATACAGCCAACACCAATCGCTACTGTATACGCGTACCATTGCAGGGTTTCTTTTGCGGGTTGTAAAAAGTATAAGCAAAAAAAGCCACCTAAAAATAGTATGAGCGCCAAGAAAGAATGGTTCATAAACATTTGCTGTTTTTTAATTCGCTGTTCGCGCTGAAGCTGTTGTACCTGCTCAGAGTTAAGCGCGCCAATGTTACTATTGCAATGCGGACACTGCTGATGTTTATCTGAAATTGATTTTGCACATTTGGGGCAATGAATAATCGCCATACTACTCTCCATACTACGCATAAAAAAAGCGCCTTGCGGCGCCTTTTATTGTACTTGTTTTATTGCTCGTTGTCTTTTTTGAATTTAACCCAGTAGTCATCTACGGATTGTTTCATTTCTTTGCGCAATAACATAATGCCAAATAAGTTAGGCAAGGTCATAACGACAATTGCAACGGCTGCTAATTTCCATACTAAAGTGGTATCGGCAAACGAAGCCCAAAAGAACGCAGCAACATAAAATACGCGATACGGCATAACTGAGCGATTACCAAGTAAGTAAATCATGGCACGGTCACCGTAGTACGACCACGCAATGGCAGTAGAAAATGCGAATAACAATAAGCCTATCGATACTATATATTGGCCGCTATCGCCAAAAAAGCCTCGGGTAAACGCTTTGGTTGTCAGCTCTGCTGAGTGCACTAACGATTTACCTATTAAACTAATGCTGTCGTCGGTTGGCATGCCGTTTTTAACTTCAACAATACCTGTGTACTTATGTTTGTCGGTAATACCAAAACGTATATCTTCACCAATTGAGCGTGAATGTAATACGGTAAAGCCATTACTTGTTGGCTCGCCATTAACTACATCAATGTTGCCGTTGAATAGCTCTACCTTGCTATCGTTACCGTTTAGGTAATTGTATAGCTCTTGGCGCTGCGCTTCGTTGGTTTCTGAGTAGTCACCTTTAATAATGCTCATTGACGATCGTTCAAAATGTGTTTCGAATTTTTCATTCCACACACCCGACGATAAAATAACTAAGCCTGTTAATGTACAAATAATAATGGTATCGATAAACGGCTCTAAAATTGAAACCATTCCTTCAGACACAGGTTCATCAGCTTTTGCCGATGCGTGGGCAATGGGTGCAGAACCTTGACCGGCCTCATTTGAGAACAAGCCACGGTTTACACCTCTGTTAAATGCATACGCAAAAGAGGCACCTAAAAAGCCACCGGCTGCAGCAGAGCCTGTAAATGCATCAACAAATATTGACGCAAATGAAGGGCCGATGTTTTCAATGTTATAAAAAATAACACCTAACGCACCTATGATATAAATCACGGCCATAATGGGCACAACACGTGATGTAATAGCAGCAATACGACGAATACCACCTAAAATAACCAACGCAAGTAAAATAGATAACACAGCACCGGTTGCCATAGGTGCAAAACCAAATGTGGCTTCCATACCCTGCGCTATGTTGTTAATTTGTGGCAAACTGCCCGTACCAAAAGAGCTAATTACAGTGGCAACAGCAAACAAAATAGCAAGCCACTTCATGTTTAGGCGTTTATCCATGTAATACATAGGGCCACCCGCCATGGTGCCATCTTGGGTTTTTTCGCGGTATTTATGTGAAAGCGTAACTTCTACAAATTTGGTGGTCATACCAAAAAATGCCGTCATCCACATCCAAAATAATGCCGCGGGGCCACCAATAGAAATAGCCAAGGCTACCCCACCAATGTTACCTGTACCTACCGTACCAGAGAGCGCAGTAGCCAGTGCTTGAAAATGGGTTGTGTCACCCTCGGTGCCTTTTTTATCAAATTTGCCTGTAACTACTTTACACGCATGTTTGAAATAACGAATTTGTGGGAACTTTAAATAAATAGTAAAAAATAGACCGACTCCTAGCAGCACATAGGGAAACCAAACTGCGCCCCCTAACATGCCATCTAGGCTATCTAAAAGTTGTCCGAATGCATCCACGCTAAATACCTCTTATTATTTTATTTGAGACTGTTGATTGTTTATTACTTACTCAGAGCTAGGTAATACGATAACTAAGCTATTGCGCACTTTTATTATTTGTTAATTTTGTAATATCGAGTAGGGTGAGGCTTTTGCCTCATCCCTCTCACAGAACCGTACGTACGGGCCTCGTATACGGCTCCTGTATTCTTTTATTCCTTCGGCTTATTTTCTAAACGCCGATTGAGCAAGCCACCCTGTACTTACTTTTTCCATTGAATATAAACCTTGCTCTTCAAACCATTGGTTTGGCATCGCTACACTCGATAATGGACTTAGAGAGTTTCGCCATGAGTTCATTTTGATGAACTTAAATGGCGGCTTTTTCCCTAACTGTTTTAGTCGTTTATGCAACCTCGCTGGATTTTTCCACAACCTTAACTGAATTGCCCTTAATCGTCGTCTCACCCACCTCGCCAACACCTCTAGCACCCGTTTACAATTGGCTATACTGAAATAATTTACAAAACCACGCACCACTGGGTTTAGTCTTTTTATTACTTCAACTAAGTTCATGCCGCTATTTCGTTTTGTTAATCGTTTAACTTTTTGTTTGAAGCCTTTGAGTTTTGAGGCTTGGATCCGTGTCCAATTACTGCCTATCTCCACTCCCAAAAACTTTACCCCTTCACTGCTATGCGCTATATGGGTTTTCTTTTGGTTGACTGTTAACTTCAAGTCTTTTTCAAGTAGATGGGTTGCTACAGTGAGTGCATTCTTGGCTGCTGTTTCTGTGCAGCATAAGATCAAAATGTCGTCGGCGTACCTCACTATTCTGTGATGTCGCTTTTTCATTTCTTGATCAAACGCATCTAGGTAGATATTCGCCAACAATGGACTGATAACCCCACCTTGTGGACTTCCTTGCTCACTCGCTTCCCAGTGATTACCTATCATTACCCCACTTTTTAAGAACTGATCGAGCAGCTTTAAAAGGCTACCGTCTGTCACTTTGCGTTTGACGCTGCTAATAATCAAATCGTGATCAAGTAGGTCAAAGCACTTCGACAGATCCATATCAACCACCCACTCACGGTGATATTTACGAATAAATACCGTCGCTTTACTGATGGCATCATGGCAGCTTCGTGTCGGCCTGTACCCATAACTTGATGGATGAAAGTCGATGTCGAAGATCGGCTGGAGAATGTTCAATAGTGTCTGTTGTACTATGCGGTCGCGAACTGTTGGTATACCCAGCAATCTCACGCCGCCATCGCCTTTCGGTATTTCTATCCGTTTGACTGGCTGCGCCCGATACTGCTTGGTGTGCAGTTCACGTTGCAGTTGTTTCAAGTTTTCTTCTAAATTCAAGGCGAACGTGGCTATGGACTGCCCATCTATTCCGGCTGCTCCTTTCGCTGCTTTCACTTTTTTGAATCCCTTGTACAGGTTATTAATATCTAATAATTGCCCATACAAGCTGTAGTAAACTGTCATCAATTGCCTTTGCTTGCGGTATGTCTGTCGTTTCACATTGATGTATAGTCGGGTTCTTCATGATGACATTAGGTGTGCTAGCCGAATGGCAATCTGCCTAAGTGGTCAGTCATTACTCCCGTGCTCGGCCTTCAATTCTCAGCGTCCACATTCCTGCTTAGCCGTCATCTTTTGCCTATTTCCGTCGAAATACATGTGAGCCTATACGCCGATATTCCTGATTTTCATACACTTAAAGAATACTTCCCCCCTTCGCAATCAATTAAAACTTTTGGTTGAAATTGACCCTATCAAACATTCTGCTGATAGTCGGCTTGGTTTTGTCCTCCACACCATTACTGGCTTTCATCGGCCTAGCCTTATTCACTACTACGGGTTCATCTGCCACCTCACACCGACGTTAAACCTTGGGTTTCCCCTTGAGTTTAGGCCACTTATTTACACTAAGTTTAGATGCCAGGCTTCCCCAGTTACTGCACTGGCTCCCTGTTAGAAATTCCACCCTCAAGCACAGCATTGGTCTGACTAAGTATAGGGCGTTGCGCTATTTTGCACGCTGACCCACCAATACTGCCGAAACAGGTTACGGTTAGTTGTGTACCTCTAACTTCTTATGGCTTCCTTCAGACCCCACCGTTGGCCAGTGACGCCCTTGCCATTCAGATTATCTTCCCCTTAGTCGGGGTGATAAGGCATCTTTCAGCCTATCGGGTTTGCCAGCTTCGCTGGGCAAACAAAAAAGGGCAACATTTTAATGTTGCCCTTACCTTATACTAATTTATCTTAATTTATCAACGACATTTACGATTGCCGCTAAAGTATCTTGACCAAATTGATACGAGCGGCGGTCTGACCAGCCGTAATCTGGGTCTGGTAAGTCGTTATTGTCTTTAAAAGGCATCTCAATTGTGTAAGTAAGTGCTTTAAATTCTTCTGCCGTTGCAGATGAGCCAACTGTTAAATTAGCTTTGCCCGGCTCGTCTTTATCGTAACCGTGCTCATCTTGAAACTCTGGCGTTATAGTAAGTAGCGCTGCTTTAAAGCTATCTTCTAAGTCTTTTAAGCGGTCATCGTAGCTTGGAATACCTTCACTGCCTGCCACAAAGTTATAAGGAATAGCTTCATCACCGTGTATATCTAAATGCATATCGAGGCCAGTTTCGCGCATTTTATTCAGGACTAAATACACTTCTGGGCTATTTTCCATGCTAGGCGTTTGCCATTCACGATTTAAGTTAACGCCTTTTGCGTTAGTACGAAGGTGACCACGTACGCTGCCATCTGGGTTCATGTTTGGTACTACATAAAATACAGCTTTTGATAAAAGAGCAGCGGCATGCGGGTCTTCATCATCTAGTAGTTTGTGTAATAGCCCTTCTACAAACCATTCTGCCATAGTTTCGCCTGGGTGTTGGCGCGCTGTGATCCAGATTGTTTTTTTATCTTCACTAGGCTGACCAATTTTAAGCACGCTCATATCACGGCCATCGAGTGTTTCACCTAATGTTTGTAATTGGCAAAGCTCTTCGCTTTGCGCCCAGGCTAATAAATCTAAATGACGGTCGTAGCTATATGGCGCAAAGTAAGCAAAATATACACTGGGGCATTCAGGCTCTAGTTCAAAGGTAAGCGTGCCATTTTCGTAATTTGAAGGCACACGGAACCATGTTTGACGGTCGTATGAGGCAACAGCTTGGTAGCCCTCCCATCCATCTGGGTAGGCAGAGTTTTCTAAATTATTAATGTTTAACTTATGCAGTTGATAAGGCGTTGTTTCTAGACGAAAGTGAAACCACTGGTAAAATTCAGACTGGTGATCGTTGTTTATCTCTAATTGAATATTTAACGGATCGTTGGCTTCGATAACCTTTATGTTACCACTATCAAAATTGCTGCTGATTTTCATGAAAAAACCTTAAGGTAGAATAAGTTTATCTGCTTTGTTAGGCACGTTGATATTTTGGATTAAATTGACTCTATTTTTGGTCACTAAATTACAAAAAAGAGCGGCCTAAAAGTGCAGAACTGACACTATTTAAAAACCTGTACTGTGGATAATTAAGTTATCTCAAGCAGAATGCAGGTTAAATAGTAAAATGCATTATTGAATGAAATCAAATAAGCATTTCAATAATTAAAGCCTACCACACAGGGTACACTTTAAAAATATAACGCGACTAAAAAAGCCAGCAAAAAAGCTGGCTTAGTATAATTGCGTTTAAATTAGCGAGGTAAGCTTGGGAAAGCAACTTCAGCCATATCACGCATACAACGAACTACTTGGCAGCTGTAGCCAAATTCATTGTCGTACCATACGTATAAAACAACGCGGTTACCTTCAACAATTGTTGCTTGCGAGTCTACAACACCTGCATAGCGGCTACCGACTAAATCGGTAGATACGATTTCGGTTGATGCGGTGTAGTCAATTTGGTCGCGCAGCTCTGAATGCAGTGCTGTTTCGCGTAAAAACGCATTTAGCTCTTCAACAGACGTGCTGCTATTAAGGTTTAAGTTTAATATAGCAAGCGACACATTAGGTGTAGGCACACGAATCGCATTACCTGTTAGCTTACCTTCAAGCTCAGGAAGCGCTTTAGATACCGCTTTAGCTGCGCCTGTTTCGGTAATTACCATATTAAGTGCAGCAGCACGTCCACGACGCTCTGCTTTGTGGTAGTTATCAATAAGGTTTTGATCGTTTGTGTAAGAGTGTACGGTTTCTACGTGGCCGTTATTAATACCAAACTTATCGTTTAATGCTTTAAGGGTTGGCGTAATCGCATTGGTGGTACAGCTTGCTGCACACACGATTTTATCTTCAGGCTTAATGTCTTGGTTATTTACACCATAAACAATGTTTTTAATGTTGCCTTTAGCCGGTGCTGTTAATAGTACTTTTGCAGCCCCTTTAGACTCTAAGTGCTGACCAAGGCCTGCTTCGTCTTTCCAAATACCAGTGTTATCAACTACGAGTGCATTTTCGATACCGTAAGCGGTGTAATCAACTTCACTTGGCGAGTTAGCATAAATCACTTGGATGTAGCTGCCATTCGCTTTAATTGCATTACGCTGCGTGTCAATTGTGATTGAGCCATTAAATGGACCATGAATTGAATCGCGACGCAGTAAGCTTGCACGTTTCTCAAGGTCGCCTTCTTTACCGCCACGTACAACAATTGCGCGTAAACGTAAGTCGGCATAAGGGCCTGATTTTTCGATTAGTAAACGTGCTAACAAACGCCCTATACGACCAAAGCCATACAATACAACATCACGCGGCTCTTTGGCTGGTGAGTCTGCAATTTCGGCTAATTCGTCTTTAACAAATTCATCAACTGTGCGGCCATTAGCAGCATCGCTGTACAAATAGCTATAAGCAAGTTTACCAATATCAATACGTGCTGAGTTTAGCTCCATTTTACTAATGGCTTCTAAAAACGGAAAGCTTTCGCGTAAACGTAATTTAGTGCCTTCAAATTGCGCTACAGTTTTGTGTGATTTGATAATATCGATAGTACTGGCATTAACGAGAGGACGGCCATATACAGCGATTTCTATGCCACGGTTACGATAAAGCTTACCAATGATAGGTTGCATGCTTTCAGCGTAATCTTGGCGTTCTTGCCAACTATTTGTATATTCTAATTCGTGAGATGAGGTCATTTTATTTACCTAATTTAATCATTTTGAACGGATAGCCTTTAAAAATGCATTAGATTTTGAGAGTAATGCACTTCAGGCAGGGCTATTCTAAGTTAATCTAAAGTTATTCTCTACTGTTAGCGCACAAATGATTGCGCTAGAATAGTAATGTATATATTCATTTGAGGTTAAGGGATGGTTTTAAGAGCAAGCGCAATACTAACAATGCTAGCGTTAACAGGATGCGAAGAACCACTGACTCTCGCTCAGGTTTGTAAAGAAACACCTGGCTTTTGTAGTGATTTAAATAAAGATAGCCATTGTAAAAATGAGCGCTCTGAGGTTATTTTAAAACGCTATATAGAATATAAAAAACCCACAGATGAAAACAAATACCAATTGCTTAAGGGGTTTGAGTCGTATAATCAATGTATTACTTTAGCCGCAAAAATAGAACATATTAAACTAAAGTCTAAAACAACATCGCGTATTGAAGGTCAGCTTACTAGCATTAAAGAGATGACCCGACTTTATCAAGACACAAAAAACACTAACCACCCAGGTTTGCTTTACTATCATTGGTCACGTAACAATGAGCAAAGTGCGCTGACTCGTTTACTTGCAATGGAAAATGATGAAAGCGTAACCAACAGTGCAGAAATGCAGTTTTATCTAGCCTCTTATTACATTAAGTTTGACGATGAAAAAACAATTGATTTGCTATATAAAACCCTTGAGCTAAATAAACAAGGCCAACAGCCAAATCCTGAAGTGTATACCTCGTTAATCAGCTTATTTTATAAACATGATAAATATAAGCACGCTTACATTTTTTCGAAAGTGGCGCAAAGCGCTGGCATTGAGAATATAGATTTACTACCCATTGAGCACCAACTGATGAGCGATGGTAAAAATTTAGATGCGCTCGATGCCCTTGCTCAACAAACGTATGAACAAATACAAAACGGTGAGTTTGTATCGCCGCGAGAATTTTAGGTAAGCAAAACCCCCTGGCAATAAATGTGTTTTAAAACATGATGCCAGATGGTTTTTTAAATAAAAAAGGCAGCTTACGCTGCCCTTTTTTATTTTGCTTTGCTTGTGCCCACTTCTACACGGGTTTTAAGCTTTTGACCTGGTCTAAAGGTCACCACGCGGCGCGCCGAAATAGGAATGTCTTCTCCTGTTTTCGGGTTACGGCCTGGTCTTTCTTTTTTATCACGAAGATCAAAGTTACCAAATCCAGAGAGCTTAACCTGCTCGCCTTTTTCAAGCGCTGAGCGGATTTCTTCAAAAAACGCTTCAACTAAATCTTTGGCATCTTTTTTATTGATCCCGAGCTTTTCAAATAGGTGTTCAGCTATGTCGGCTTTAGTAAGCGCCATATCTAGTCCCTCAACGATGCATTAAACTTTTCGGCCAATGTGGCCACCACGTTATCAACTACCAGATTGATATCTTTCTCTTCGAGTGTTCTATCAACCGCCTGCAGTGTTAGAGCAATCGCCAAACTCTTATAATTTGGCTCAATACCTTTGCCCTTATACACATCGAATAAGTTTAGGTCAACCAATTGATTTCCGCCAACTTTTTCTATTGTGCTTAAAATATCACCTGAATTAACGCTGTCAGCCACTAAAATCGCGATGTCGCGGCGATTTGAAGGGAATTTTGAAACCCCTACAGCTTGCGGTAAATTTCTTTTTTCTATTGCAGACATTTCTATTTCAAATACAAAAGTTGCGTTATTGATATCTAACGATTTTTGCACTTGAGGATGAAGAGCACCAAAAAATCCTACCTTTTTACCTTCAACATAAATAACTGCTGATTGGCCTGGGTGTAAACCGTCTGACTGCTCTGCTTTAATTTCAAAACGGCTTGTATCGTTGGTGATTGCTAATAAGGCTTCAACATCACCTTTTAGGTCGTAAAAATCAACGTTGCGTTTTTGCTCAACCCAATGCTCGCCGTGTGCAAGGCCAGTGATCACACCGCCAATGACAGGGACTTGCTGCAGGCCATTTTCTGCGCTGTCGTCGCTGATAAATTTAAGACCATGCTCAAATAAACGAATACGTGGTTGTTGACGGTTTTGATTATACGCAACCGATGCTAAAAGCCCTGGCATTAAGCTTACACGCATAGCCGACATTTCAATTGAAATTGGGTGCGGCAGTATAAGCGGATTACTTTGTGGGTGTATAATAGCTTGTGCTTTAGGGTCTACAAAGCTGTACGTAATTGCTTCTTGGTAGCCACGTGTCACTAACGTATTGCGAAACTTACTTAGCGCAATTGTTGACTCGTCATGTGTAGTCATTTTTAATTTTGCGGTTGGCGCAACATTTGGAATACTGTTGTAACCATAAACACGAGCAACTTCTTCAATTAAGTCTTCTTCAATACGAATATCAAAGCGGTAGCTTGGAATATCAGCGCTCCAGCTGTCGTTTTCAAACTTAACGTCTAACCCTAAACGAGTCAGAATATCAGTCACTTTCTCATCGTCAATATGATGACCAATTACTCGGTCTAAACGCGCACGACGTAGGCGTACTTCTGTCACCTTTGGCAGTTTATCAGCAGCCACAGCTTCTACAACAGGGCCTGCTTCGCCACCAACAATATCAAGTAATAAAGCAGTTGCGCGTTCCATTGCATCGTGTTGCAGGGTAAAATCTACGCCACGCTCATAGCGGTGTGATGCATCGGTATGTAAGCCGTAACTACGGGCTTGACCTGCAATTGCGACTGGGTTAAAAAACGCGCTTTCTAATAAAATATCAGACGTTTTTTCTGTAACACCTGATTGCTCACCGCCAAAAATACCGGCAATTGCAAGTGCTTTATTATGATCGGCTATCACAAGTGTTGATTCGTTCAGTTTTGCAGTATTGCCATCAAGCAATACTAACTCTTCGCCTGCATTGGCGCTGCGAACCTTAATGCCGCCTTCTATTGCATTTAAATCAAATGCATGCATTGGGTGGCCAAGTTCTAGTAATACATAGTTAGTAACATCAACAACAGGGTCAATTGAGCGAATCCCACTTCGGCGAAGCTTTTCAACCATCCAAAGCGGTGTTTCTGCATCAAGGCTAATGCCTTTGATTACACGCCCTAAGTAACGCGGACACGCATCAGAATTAACAAGCTCGATAGATACTTCATCGTCAATAGTGCCGCTAACTGCTGGAATTTGTAGCTCGTTTACATCAACGCTGTTTAATACACCTACTTCGCGTGCAAGGCCTTTTATACCCAAGCAATCACCACGGTTTGGCGTTAAATCAACATCAATTATGTTGTCATCAAGGCCTAAGTATTCGCGCAGGTCTGTACCAATTGGCGCATCGCTTGGCAATTCCATGATGCCGTCGCCTTCTTCGCTAATACCTAGCTCAACAAAGGCACACAGCATACCGTGTGATGGCTGACCGCGTAATTTGGCTTTTTTAATTTTAAAGTCGCCCGGTAAAACAGCGCCCACTGTTGCAACAGCGACTTTAATGCCTTGGCGACAGTTTGGCGCACCACACACAATATCAAGTAGCTCATCGCCACCTACATTGATTTTAGTAACGCGAAGTTTATCTGCATCTGGGTGCTGTGCGCACTCAACCACTTCACCAACTACTACGCCGTTAAAATCCGCTGCCGCGCTCTCAACTGCGTCAACCTCAAGGCCAGCCATAGAAAGCTGTTCCGAAAGAGCTTGCGTATCAATAGCAGGATTTACCCACTCTCTTAACCACTTTTCACTAAATTTCATTTTATATTTTCACTCTTAACGGAACTGGTTTAGGAATTTTAAGTCATTTTCAAAAAATGCACGTAAGTCGTTTACGCCATAGCGCAGCATGGTTAAGCGCTCTACGCCCATACCAAAAGCAAAACCAGTGTATTTTTCTGGGTCAATACCTACTGACTTAAGTACGTTAGGGTGAACCATGCCACAACCTAATACTTCAAGCCATTTACCGTCTTTACCCATAACATCTACTTCAGCTGAAGGCTCTGTAAATGGGAAGAATGAAGGACGGAAACGAATTTCCATGTCTTCTTCAAAAAAGTTACGTAAGAAGTCGTGTAAAATACCTTTAAGCTCTGTGAAGCTTACATCAGTATCAACCATTAAACCTTCTACCTGATGAAACATCGGAGTATGCGTTTGGTCGTAGTCATTACGATATACTCGACCTGGCGAAATAATTCGCAGTGGCGGTTGTTCTGTTTCCATAGTACGAATTTGCACACCACTTGTTTGGGTACGCAGTACTAACTTAGGATTAAAATAAAAGGTATCGTGATCAGCACGCGCTGGGTGATGCTCAGGAATATTTAGCGCATCAAAGTTATGAAAATCATCTTCTACTTCTGGGCCTGATTTAACTTCAAAACCTAGCTCGCCAAAAAAGCTTTCTATACGCTCGATTGTGCGTGTTACCGGATGAAGGCCACCCGTAGGCATTACGCGCCCTGGTAAAGTTACATCAATTGTTTCAGCTGCTAGCTTTTCTTCAAGCGCTTTACTTGCTAAAAGCTCACGCTTTTCGTTAATTGCTGCTTGTACATCTTGCTTAGCTTGGTTAATTACTTGGCCTGCTTCTTTGCGTTCTTCAGGAGCAATTTTACCCAGTGTTTTAAGTAAGCTTGTGATTTCGCCTTTTTTACCAAGGTAATTAACCCTGATCTCTTCTAGTTGCGCGATTTCACTGGCACTGGCAACTGCCTCAAGTGCTTGCGCTAAAATATTTTCTAAGTTCATTCGATACCTGATCTTTCACAGAAGGTGATTACAATTTTGTTGACTAATGATAACTGAAAGCAGGGTCTAGATTCTAGACCTACTACAGCTTTAACGTTGATTTTATGAAGGGAATTGTTAATTTTCGTTGAGCGGCCATTGATGCGTGATCTAATTTGTCTAATACGTCTAATAAAGCACGCATATCACGACTCAAGCGAGTCAATAAAAAGCGCGCGCATTCATCGCTTAGTTCAAGCCCACGCATATGGGCTCGCTTAACCAGTGCTTGTGCTTTATCATCATCACTCATTGATCGAATTTGAAAGGTGGTTCCCCACTTTAGCCTAGACTCTAAGTCGGGCAAGGTGATATTAAGCATGTCAGGGAGCAAATCGGCCGTAACCACTAGCATTTTTCCGGGCTCGTTAAAGCGATTGAAAAAGTTAAAAAGAGCTTTTTCCCATGCGTCATTGCCAGCGACTAAGTGCACATCATCAATACATAATACATCAAGTGCTTCTAAACCATCTAAAACCATAGGGCCAAAGTCGATAACTTCACGCATAGACAACAGCATGTTTGACAAGCCACGCTCTTGGGCTTGTATGCAGGTTGCGTACAATAAGTGAGATTTGCCAGAATCGCCTAAGCCGCACAAATAAGTGTACTGAAATTTGTTGGCAAGCTTTGAAAAGCTCGCTTTAAGGTGGTTTACCTCTAAAGAGTCTTCCCCACCAAAATAAGAAGCAAATGTTTCATCATCAGGTAAGGTGACTGGAAGTGCCATTTGCATAGGCTCAGCACTTAGCATTACTCACCGACCCACTGATACTCAAGACTGTTTTTGTCTACAACATGGTAAAATGCGCGAGGGTCAACATAATCTCTAAAGGCACTATCAAGGCCAAGGCCTTTTTTAAGATCGCCCACACTGCCGGTGTGGTTAAGCTTAAACTCAACAAATTCTGCGGTTTTGCGCATTATTGTTGCTTGCGTCACTACACTCAAACTTTGTAGACGACGCTTTGCAAGTTCAATATCGACAAAGCTTTGAGTGCCTTTTAAGGTGAGCCTAGCCGCAGCCTGTTCATAATACGCGTTAGGGTCGATAGCGTATTCATTGGCTAATCCCAACGCTAAGCTGTCTATCATCTGGCCTACTATTTGTTGTTTATCACCTTCAAGGCGGTTCGAATCAAATAAATCGTCATTAGTAAAACGCCAGTCTAAAATCCAGGTTTCGCTGTCGGGTTCTTGATACATTCTTGCTGTAATGCTTCGCTCTGCACTATAACGGCGCGACGCCTCTTCAACAGGCTCTGAAAAATTACCCCATACTTCAGGAATACCAACCAAACGTCTGTCTTGTAAATCTAATAGTGGCACTACAACGGGTAAACCACGTCGACCCGCTTTGTCATATATAAGCTGCTCTAACTGAGGATAGCTTTCTTGTGTAACAAGCTCTCTACGCCAGTTATCTTCAATACCTAACCAAATAGCAACTAATGGGCGCTGGACGCCCCAAAGAGGTAAATTTAATTCTTTAATTAATTCATTTATTTTACGCGCTTCAAATTTAACAACTAGATTAAGCTGTCCATTTGCTTTTTCGTCGTATTCAAACTTGAGCATGTAATCTGAAATGTTTTTGGTGCGTTGTTGAGCAAGCTTATTTTGATCAGCAGATTCATCCCCGCTTACCTTTACTAAAACATTGAGTAATGCTTTGCGGCTAGCGGCTAAACGCGTGTCTCGACTTTTATCATCGACTTTTAATATATCTTGATACAGATCAGTTACTTCAACTGCCGACACAGAGAAACAAAATATAAATGATATGGCACTAATTAATAATCTATACACTGGCTATTAGTTCTTGGTTTTAAACTATTTTGATCCTAAATCAAAGCCAGTAACAAAGCAAAATTATATTTGTAATCTAGCTATGTTGAATAAATATTGTTTATCTTAAAGCTTAAATACAGAAACAAACTGCTACTTAGCTATATGTAAAATGGGTTGTGATTGGTGGGGTGAGCCTTATCCGCGGGTTTCGTGATACTCAACCCACGCTACGGAGGTGGTGGAGATTGTGAGAATAATATCTGGAATGTATTTTTACTTTTCTGCAGACGTAAAAAAGCCCAGCTCTTTCGAGTCGGGCTTTCTTGTATTTGGAGCCTAGCGATGTCGTAGTGCCCACAGCGGTAGAGAGTCACATAGCAAATGCACATTATCATTGTCTCGGGGCGGCCTTTCGTAGGGCTCGCCTTCGAGCTGTTTCGTTTCACTACTGAGTTCGGCTATTTATTAAAACCCAGATAGCAAAAAACCCGTTACATTTCTGCAACGGGTTTCTCTTATTTGGAGCCTGGCAATGTCCTACTTTCACATAGCAAATGCTACACTATCATCGGCGCTGTTTCGTTTCACTACTGAGTTCGGCATGGGGTCAGGTGGGTCCAAAACGCTATGGTTACCAAGCAAATTAGGTGCAAAGGATTAAGGACAAGCACGTAGTGCTACTTTTTCCTTTGCGCAAGGTGCCTCAATGTTAACGCTACGCGCTAAGAGTCACCTCATAAATTTGGAAAATTCTGATAATATTTTTTAAGTCTAAGTATTTATCTACTTTAGCTATTAACTTCTGTCGCTTGTTTCTGTCACAAAACGCGTTTGGCGTTGTATGGTTAAGCCTCACGGGTAATTAGTACAAGTTAGCTTAATGGCTCACACCACTTCCACATCTTGCCTATCAACGTTGTAGTCTTCAACGGCCCTTCAGAGACTTTAAAAGTCTAGTGAGAAATCATCTCGAGGCCTGCTTCGCGCTTAGATGCTTTCAGCGCTTATCAGTTCCGAACGTAGCTACCGGGCAATGCCATTGGCATGACAACCCGAACACCAGCGGTTCGTTCACTCCGGTCCTCTCGTACTAGGAGCAACCCCTCTCAATTCTCAAACGCCCACGGCAGATAGGGACCGAACTGTCTCACGACGTTCTAAACCCAGCTCGCGTACCACTTTAAATGGCGAACAGCCATACCCTTGGGACCGACTTCAGCCCCAGGATGTGATGAGCCGACATCGAGGTGCCAAACACCGCCGTCGATATGAACTCTTGGGCGGTATCAGCCTGTTATCCCCGGAGTACCTTTTATCCGTTGAGCGATGGCCCTTCCATTCAGAACCACCGGATCACTATGACCTACTTTCGTACCTGCTCGACGTGTCTGTCTCGCAGTTAAGCTGGCTTCTACCATTACACTAACCGTACGATGTCCGACCGTACTTAGCCAACCTTCGTGCTCCTCCGTTACTCTTTGGGAGGAGACCGCCCCAGTCAAACTACCCACCAGGCACTGTCCGTAACCCCGATTCAGGGGCCAACGTTAGAACATCAAAACTACAAGGGTGGTATTTCAAGGACGACTCCACAACAACTAGCGTCGCTGCTTCAAAGTCTCCCACCTATCCTACACATGTAGGTTCAATGTTCAGTGCCAAGCTGTAGTAAAGGTTCACGGGGTCTTTCCGTCTAGCCGCGGGTACACAGCATCTTCACTGCGATTTCAATTTCACTGAGTCTCGGGTGGAGACAGCGTGGCCATGGTTACACCATTCGTGCAGGTCGGAACTTACCCGACAAGGAATTTCGCTACCTTAGGACCGTTATAGTTACGGCCGCCGTTTACCGGGGCTTCGATCAAGAGCTTCGTCCGAAAACTAACCCCATCAATTAACCTTCCGGCACCGGGCAGGTGTCACACCGTATACGTCATCTTGCGATTTTGCACAGTGCTGTGTTTTTAATAAACAGTCCCAGCCACCTGGTCACTGCGGCTCCCGTCCGCTTAGAGAGTAAATCTCATCACAGATAGGAGCGTACCTTCTCCCGAAGTTACGGTACGATTTTGCCTAGTTCCTTCACCCGAGTTCTCTCAAGCGCCTTAGTATTCTCTACCTGACCACCTGTGTCGGTTTGGGGTACGATTCGGTATAATCTGAAGCTTAGAGGCTTTTCCTGGAAGTATGGCATCAGCAACTTCACACCCTTGGGTGCTCGTCTCGTGTCTCAGCCTAACAGCAACCCGGATTTACCTAAGTCACTAGCCTACTCACTTTCACATGGACAACCATCGCCATGCTTGCTTAGCCTTCTCCGTCCCCCCATCGCAATTATACCAAGTACGGAAATATTAATCCGTTTCCCATCGACTACGCCTTTCGGCCTCGCCTTAGGGGTCGACTTACCCTACCCTGATTAACATGGGATAGGAACCCTTGGTCTTCCGGCGTGCGGGTTTTTCACCCGCATTATCGTTACTCATGTCAGCATTCGCACTTCTGATACGTCCAGCATACCTCCCGGTACACCTTCAACCGCTTACAGAACGCTCCCCTACCACTCATCCTAAGATGAATCCGCAGCTTCGGTGCATAGTTTAGCCCCGTTACATCTTCCGCGCAGACCGACTCGACCAGTGAGCTATTACGCTTTCTTTAAAGGATGGCTGCTTCTAAGCCAACCTCCTGGCTGTCTGGGCCTTTCCACATCGTTTCCCACTTAACTATGACTTTGGGACCTTAGCTGGCGGTCTGGGTTGTTTCCCTCTTCACGACGGACGTTAGCACCCGCCGTGTGTCTCCCGGATAGTACTTTACGGTATTCGGAGTTTGCAAAGGGTTGGTAAGTCGGGATGACCCCCTAGCCTTAACAGTGCTCTACCCCCGTAAGTATTCGTCCGAGGCTCTACCTAAATAGATTTCGGGGAGAACCAGCTATCTCCCGGTTTGATTAGCCTTTCACTCCTAGCCACAGGTCATCCCCTAACTTTTCAACGTTAGTGGGTTCGGTCCTCCAGTTGATGTTACTCAACCTTCAACCTGCCCATGGCTAGATCACCGGGTTTCGGGTCTATACCTTGCAACTATTCGCCCAGTTAAGACTCGGTTTCCCTACGGCTACCCTAATCGGTTAACCTCGCTACAAAATATAAGTCGCTGACCCATTATACAAAAGGTACGCAGTCACCTAACAAGTAGGCTCCTACTGCTTGTACGTACACGGTTTCAGGTTCTATTTCACTCCCCTCACAGGGGTTCTTTTCGCCTTTCCCTCACGGTACTGGTTCACTATCGGTCAGTTGGGAGTATTTAGCCTTAGATGATGGTCCACCTATATTCAGTCAAAGTTTCACGTGCTCCGACCTACTCGATTTCACTTAAAATGTCTTTTCATGTACGGGACTATCACCCTGTATCGTGGCACTTTCCAGAGCCTTCCATTAACACATAATAAGCTTAAGGGCTGTTCCGATTTCGCTCGCCGCTACTATCGGAATCTCGGTTGATTTCTTTTCCTACGGGTACTTAGATGTTTCAGTTCTCCGCGTTCGCCTCGTTAACCTATGTATTCAGTTAACGATACCTGCAAGCAGGTGGGTTTCCCCATTCGGAAATCCTAGTCTCAAGCGCTTTTTACTAGCTTGACTAGGCTTATCGCAAGTTAATACGTCCTTCATCGCCTCCAACTGCCAAGGCATCCACCGTGTACGCTTAGTCACTTAACCATACAACCCAAACGGGTCTTTGTTATGTGACAGTTTAACTTCGCCAGAAGTTAATATTGAATACTAAAGTAGATACCAATTAATCATGAATGATTAAATTGGCACTGAATGATACTGCTATCATTCTTTTTTACTTTTGAAAACTCTGTACAAATAACACTGTTATTCATACGAAT